>NZ_BMHI01000003.1 GCF_014640635.1 Flexivirga endophytica | reverse complement strand
CCTCGGGTGCATTGTCGGCGCCGAGTCCGAACGCCGCACCGGTACCGCCGGCACGACTCGGCCCCGACGGCTCATGGGGCCTCGATACGCCGGCTCCCCCGCTACGCTCCTCCGCCGCTACCCTTCGAGACGCCCGCTCGTACCTCACGGGCTCCTCAGGGCGCCGCTCACCACCATCGGCGGGTTTCGCAGGGGCTGGGGCGGACTTGGCGTTGATCGCGTCCTTGAGGATCGCCGCGTTCGCCGGCGACAACTCCGCCACCAACCGGGTCATCCCCGTCGGGGTCGTCGACCAGGTCAACGACTCGGTCCGCTCCAACTTCTCATCGCCCTTGGAGAGTTTGTCCGGGTCGAACCGGGCAATGATCTGCCGCGTCAACTGCGTCAACCCCGCACACCCGAGGGCCGGGTCCAGCTGCAGGTACCACCCCAGAATCTCCTCACGCTCCGCAGTCGGAATCACCGGTGCCACCTTGTCGGCCTGGGTCAGCGCAGTCCGCGCCGACTCCACCGAACACGAACCGTCCCGCAACGCTTGCGTGATCACCGCGTTCTTCCGGTCCCGGCACGCATCAGCCACCGACGCCACCACCCGCACCGTCCGCGGTTCCACCGGCACCCCATCGGCAACGTGCCCAGCGACCCACTGCGCAGTGGTCGCCGCATCGGACCGGAGCAAACAGCCCTGTTCGACCGCGTCCGCCGTCACGAGCGTCGTCACCTGCGCCGCCCGCCCGTGCCACCGCAACAACACCGACACCAAGTCGCCCACCTGCGCCTCGCCGAGCTGATGCACCACACGCGGCACCTCGTCCAGCAACTGCACAGCAGCCTGCAACCCGGCAAGCACTTCCGGCCCCCGCCCCGGCTCCGCAACCCGGCACCATCCACCGTCGATTGATCAATGGTCATGACGCGAATCCCCCTCCCCTGCAAGCATTTTCGCCTACCTATATGATACCGCGAGGTGGCGTCAACCACTAGCTTTTCATCGAACATATTTCGACGATTCCGTATACTGACCGCTCGCGATAGAAGCCTCCAATCGCAACGGCCGTCCTCGACATCAACGCCGCCCGAATGCCGATCGACTCGAGGACACCAGGACGATGTCGCCATACTCAGAGCATGTCTCTTCGGATCTGCGTCCTGCTCTGGCCACGTAGCGGGCGCGACACTGAACTGCACGATTACGAGGATTCGGTGCTGCCCTTGCTGGCGGATCACCGCGGCGCGGTCGTAGCACGCGAGAGAGTCGTCCGGGCCTCCGATGCGGACCCGGCGGAGCTGCAGGTGATCGAGCTGGCGGACCAGGACTCGTTCGACTCCTACATGCGCGATCCGCGTCGAATCGCATTGGACGACAGGCGATCCGCTGCGATCGAGCGCACGCAGATCCTCAATCTGGAGTGAGGACTACTCGCGCCAGTCTTGGACGACGGCGGTGCGTTCTCGCCAAACGATGACGGCGGCTCCCTGTGTGTCCCACCGCCGCGCGAAGTCCTCCAACCATGCGCAGCGGCGCAGCATCTCGTGCTGCCGCTGCGCCCACGGAGGCTGCTGCCCGTACGCCGTGAAGAACTCGGCCAAGTCGCTGACGACATCCGGATGGTGCATCCGCACGATCCACTCGCACCACGCGACGTCGCTGATCGGATCGCCGACGCCGCTGAACTCCCAGTCGAGAACAGCAGCGACCTCGTATGTCGTCGGTTGGAACAGCACATTGTTGGGACCGAAATCGCCGTGCTGGATGACCGATGTCGGCGGTGCCGAGGGGTCCAGCAGGCGAGGATCCAAGCGATGCAGCCTCGCCACCGCGCGTCCGCATTCCGCCAGGACCGCGGCCGCCTGGCCGGAATCGAGGAGCTCTTGGCCATGATGGGCAGCCACGAATTCGGTCTCGAGCCAACCGGATCCAGCGCTCGCAACCGCGGGCACCGGGTACAGCCCGCGGAGAGTCGACAGCGCTCGGTGCTCAGCGTGCTGCCGGAGGTCGGCGCCGGGTCCTTGGAATGTCTTGCGCACCACATCCGCGCGTTGCTCGGTCCGGTTCGTATACCCGTGCTCCACCGTCAGAGCATGACACTGCGGATGCGATTCGAGTCGGCGCGCGCGGATGCCGCATTCGCTCAACACCCAGTGCAGCAGACTGGATATCGCTGAGTCCTGGTCATATCGTCGAACCGGTTGGCCGTCGAGGTCGGATCTTCCAACTCGATCGCTGTCAACGGCAACTGCTTCACGAAGATGTCGGTGCCTCGTCCGTGCACCCGAGCGGTTGACCCGCCGATCCCAACAGTCAAGTGCTCGGCCCCGGAGAGCACCGCGAGGACTTCGGTGTCGCTGAGGTCAGCGAGCCAGGCGCAGAGCTCGCTGTACTCCCGCGTTCGCAGCAATCGGCCAGCCTACGTAGCTGCGGGGTGCTGAACACCATCACGAACGAGAAGCGCGTGGCATTCGGACCCGCCTAACCTGGTGGTATGCCGACAGGTCGTGTCCACCTGCTCTACGGGCTAGCCGGATCAGGTAAGTCCACACTCGCCCGAGAGCTCTGCACGGAGGGCGGGGCCGTCCGCTTCACGCTCGACGAATGGATGCTCCGCCTCTTCCCGGGCTTGGACTTCGAGTCTCGGGCGTATGGCGACGCTGCTGCCGAAGTCCGCGACTTGATGTGGACGGTGGCTGAGCAGGTCGTCCGCACAGGTTCGGACGTCGTGCTGGACTGGAACAGTTGGTCCGCCGCTCGTCGGCGGTGGGCAGTTGAGCGCGCGGCTGCCATAGACGCTCCAGTCCTGCTGCACAGGCTGACTGCGAGTATCGACAGGGCGTCTGAGCAGGCCGGCCGGCGTGCCGAGCGCGGGACCCGCTACGCCCACCAGGTGACTCGTGAGGGCAACCAACATCTTGCGACGCTCATGGAGGAACCTACGAGCGACGAAGGGTTTGAGATCCAAGTGCACTCATGACTCTCGTCGCGTGCAGCCCACAGGTCTCGCCGCCACCCAACTGCCGTCGTCGCTCAGCCAGCGATCCAACCGCAAGCCTGCCTGCTCGAGGTCGCCGCTCAGCGCATCGTCATCGAGCGGGCAGGTGACATAGCTCTGCTCCCAGCGCCGATCTCCGAGCGTGTATGCCGCAGTCGCCGACACCAGAGTGCGGCCGTCCGACGACGTCGGCTCCAACACCAACTCACTGGTGATGCCTGCGCCGAGATCCGTGCGGCCGCCCGCCTCGGCCGCCCATACCGTCGTGAAGCGCTGAATGATGACGATTCCGTCCGCGGCGACGTGATGCTGACACGTCGCAAGTAGCCGATGGCGTTGCGCGTCGTCCGGGACATTGACCAGGTGCGAGGCAAGGAGGACAGCGTCGAACTTCCGGTCGAGACGCAGCTCCTCGATCGTGGAGCAGACCGTCGCAGCCTTGCGGACGCGGGACAACATCTCCGTGGACTCGTCCACTGCGATCACCGAATGTCCGGCGGCGACAAGGGGATCCGCCAAGCGGCCGGCGCCTGCACCGAGATCGAGGATGGTCGCATGCGCCGGGAGCGCCGACCCGAGAAGCGTCGGAATACCTCCGGCCGGCAGTGCGGCCCACAGCTCGACCGGACAGCCGTCGGCGGTCATGTCGCCCGGCCCGCGGCCGACGACGTGCGGGTGACGTTGACCTGTCGACATACGAACATCAACCGCCAAGGGTGGAAGCAGAGTTCCCCGCACGCTGCGAGGGCAGTCCCCGTCAGGTGGGATCGGAGAACCAGACCGGCTTTCCGGCCGCGCGGGCGTATGCGATCTCCCTGCTCGTCGACTCGCCGATGTATCCGCCCGGGTTCACGACGAGTACCCGGCCGGCCAGGTCGATCTTGCGCAGATGAAGAGCGCCCAGCGCGGCCTTCTGCTCTGCGGTGATCGACTCGTCTCCGTCGGGACCTCCGCCGCCCAACACGCCTGGCGCGAGGACGATCACGCCGGCGAGCGTCAGGTCACGGTTCGCCGCGCGCATCTCGTCGGCGAATCGGACGGAGCCGCAGATGCAGACGATCTCGGGTCGGTCGGGCACGTCTCCAGTCCTTCCGGTCGAACGCGGAAAACCGTGAGTGTGTGCATACTTACACACGAGCCCACACCGCCCACCGCCACAGTCGATCAGCCGGTGACACCCAACCGCGTGGTGATCGGCGAGGGCGTCGGCGGCTCACCGAGTCCCGGTCGCTCGGTCTGAACAGTCCGTGTCTCGGTGACAGTAACCGTCACGGTCGACGTGCGGGTCTTGGTCTCGGTGCCGTTGCCCGGGTCGCCCGGATAGCCGGAGCCGCCATCAGTCGGGTCCGGGGTGGGCGTCGTGTTACCGCAGACCGTGGCGGCCTTCAGGAAGTCGGCCTGGTCGTAGATGTCGATCCCACCGGCAGTCTGCGCGGTCTGGCCGTCCGCGCTGACGCCGCCACCCACGACGAGTGAATCGGGGAAATAGTCGCTCGGACCGGTCAGCACAATGCTGCCGGTCTCGCCGGCCGCCAGGCTCACCGGGCCTGCGTGCGGGTAGTCGTCGATGTTCTCGCTGTCGTCGTTGTAGTTGATCGCCAGCGCTATGTAGTCCAGCGTGCCGGCATCCTTGGGATTGGTGAACGTCAGCTTGGTGGACCAACGGCTGGCGGCGATGTCGTCCTGTGTGCACGGGCCGGGTACGGCGGTCACGTCGACGTTCTCCGGCTCATCACCGGGACCACTCGACACCGGGTCATTCGGGTTCGTGCTCGTCGTCGAGCTGCTCGCCGGCGGGGTCGAAGTGCTCGCTGCGGTGGATGTCGGCGTGCTCGTGTCCGACGAGGTGGAGGCCACCGACGAACTGCCGCTCGAAGTGTCGGCACCGGCACGGGGCAGCCACGTCGACGAGCCGTTGGCAGCGCCATACCAATGCGAGCCGGCGGTCGAATGCGACCCGGCGACAGGGGTCGCGGTCGAGCCGGCGGCACCGAGTACGGCGGCCGCGGCGATGGCTGCGCCGACCGATCCGGCCAGGGCGACCTGCTGCATGCGAGACAGAGTGGACATGAGTGACGGACCCCCGGATGAAGAGATGGTGATCCGTGCGCACTGCAGCGCGGATCGGTGACGGCGAGTGAAAAGTAGCCGATCCCTGTCGCGCCGGTAGAGCTATTGCGGAAACCTACTGGCCGGTGCGACCGTCGATGCACTCCCGCAACAGATCGGCATGCCCGGCGTGCCGGGCATACTCCTCAATCATGTGCACCAGCACGTCACGGATGCTCGCCTTGTCCTCGTCCTCCGGGAAGGGCAGCTCCTCACCGAGCCGGTCCTCGGGCAACTCGTCGAGCCAGCGTTCCGCCTCGGCGGTCTCCCGCTCCCAGCTCGCAAACGCCTCGTCGACGCAGTCCTGCGTCCGGGCCACGCCGGTGAAGTCCAGGTCCGGCTCTTCCGGCGTGCGGTAGAGCCGCGGCTGGTCCCAGCTGTCCTGAGGGAAGCGGACGAACCAGTTGTGCTCCACCCGCGCCATGTGCCGGATCAGCCCGAGCAGGCTCATATTGCTCGGCGGCACGCTCTGCGTGGCCAACTGCTCCGGCGTCAGCCCGTCGCACTTCAGCCGCAGCGTCGTCCGGTAGTTCGTCAGATACTCCCTGTATGTCGCCAGCTCACCCTGCGGATTTCCTTGTGTCCGAGGGTCTTCCGCGAGTGGAAGCCACAATCCGTCATACCCGGTGGAGTTCGTCATACGACCAGTCAATCGCCCGGGCCGGGCGCCGGCAACGGGTTTGTCGACACCCGGCCTGGGCGGACGACCTCAGTTCTCGCTGTCCAGGTTGGACATCAACGCCTCCGGATAACGAGTCCCCGCAACAGAATCCGCTGGTATGGCGCTGTCGATCTCCGCCAGATCCGACGCGCTCAGCGTGACAGTGACGGCGTCGACGGCCGGCTGCACCCGCGACACTCGCTTCATGCCGACCAGCGGCACGACGGCCTCGCCCTGGGCGCCGACCCAGGCGATCGCCAGTTGCGCGACGGTCAGTCCGTGCCGGTCGGCGATCGGCTGCAGGCGGTCGATCAGCCCGAGATTGTGCGTCAGATTCTCGCCCTGGAAGCGCGGCCACGCCGAATGCTGATCATCCGCAGTGTGATTCGCCGATGACGTCCCGATCAGTCCGCGCGACAGCACACCGTACGCGGTGATGCCGATGCCGAGCTCCCGGCAGGTGTCCAGGATGTCCCGCTCGATGCCGCGACTCAGCACGGAGTACTCGATCTGCAGGTCGCTGATCGGGTGCACTGCCGCCGCACGCCGGATCGTCTCGGACCCGACCTCCGACAGGCCGATGTGGCGCACGAAGCCACGCTGCACCTGCTCGGCGATCGCTCCGACCGTCTCCTCGATCGGCACTGCAGGGTCCAGGCGGCCCGGGCGGTAGATGTCCAGGTGGTCCACGCCGAGCCGGGTCAGGGAGTAGCCGAGCGAATTGGCCACCGCGGCCGGTCGCCCGTCGAAACCGGTGAATCCACCGCCCGGCTCACGCATCCCGCCGAACTTCACGCTCAGCACGAAGGATTCGCGGTCGCGGCCCTGCAACGCCTGACCGAGCAGCATCTCGTTGTGCCCGAAGCCGTAGAAGTCGCCGGTGTCGATGAGGTTGACCCCGGCGTCGAGGGCCGCATGGACGGTGCGGATGCTCTCGGCGTCGTCAGAAGCGCCGTACGCGCCCGACATACCCATGGCGCCGAGGCCGATTGCGCTGACGGTGGGACCGGTCTTTCCGAGTGTCTTGATCGTTGTCATGTCTTCACAGTGCATCCGCGGAAGCGCGACAACTAGGCACGCATGCTCCGAGGGACTGCCAGTCCCTGGTTGATCGGACGCGACTGAGGCATCGTGGAGGGTATGGATCGTGTTGCCCTTGCCGAACTGCTGCGCAGCCGCCGCGAACGGCTCGATCCGGCAGACGTCGGCCTGCCGGCCGGTCGCCGGCGCCGCACACCTGGACTACGCCGCGACGAGGTCGCCGCGCTCGCGTCGATCTCGACCGACTACTACGCCCGGCTCGAGCAACGACGTGGCCCGCACCCGTCGCCCGGAGTGCTCAGCGCGCTGGCCCGTGCGTTGCGTATGACCGAGGACGAGCGTGACCATCTCTTCCATCTCGCCGATCAGACGCCACCGGCCCGACACAGCACCGGCGCGCACGTCAGCCCGGGCGTGCTCTATCTGCTCGACCGGCTCGACGACACACCGGCATTCGTGATGGACGACCTCGGCCGGGTCGTAGTCCAGAACCGCATGTCGAAGCTCGTCTCCGGTGACCAGGAGCAGCTCACCGGCCGCGAACGCAGTCACGTATGGCGCTGGTTCATGGACGGAGCGTCGCGAAGACGGGTGCCGCGCGAGGACTGGGAGTGGCACTCGCGTGTCACCGTCGCCGACCTGCGGGCGACCGTCGGCCGGCGGGGCGACGACCCGGAGGTCGCCTCGCTCCTGTCCGATCTGCTCCAGCAGAGCCCTGAGTTCGCTGGTCTGTGGGCCGAACACCAGGTCGCCGTCCGCCGATCCGAGGAGAAGCGGATGACGCACCCCGAGGTTGGCCTGCTCGACCTGCTCTGTGAACACCTGACCAGCGACGTCGACGGCTCGACCCTGGTGCTGCTGCATCCGCGGCCGGGCACCGACTGCCGGGAGAAACTGGATCTGCTCGCGGTGCTGGGCACCCAGGAACTCGGCTCGACAAAGGCGCATAATCGGGTCACATGACGCAGACCCCGCTGGAACTCTTCGCCACCGATCAACTCATCGATGACGACGACCGCGAATTGCGCGACGCGGTGCGCACTTTCGTCGACGCCGAGATCAAGCCGCACATCGCCGAGTGGTATGACGCGGGCGACCTCCCCGCACGCCAATTGGCCCGCCAATTGGGCGATCTCGGCGTGCTCGGCATGCACCTGGAGGGCTACGGCTGTGCGGGCACGTCGGCCACGGCATACGGGCTCGCCTGCATGGAGCTCGAGGCTGCCGACTCCGGTGTCCGGTCGCTGGTGTCCGTGCAGGGTTCGCTGGCGATGTTCGCGATCCACCACTGGGGCAGCGAGGAGCAGAAGCAGCAGTGGCTGCCCCGTATGGCGACCGGCGAGGCGATCGGCTGCTTCGGGCTGACCGAGCCGGACTTCGGCTCCAACCCGGCCGGCATGCGCACCCGGGCGCGCAGGGACGGCGACGACTGGGTGCTGACGGGCAACAAGCTGTGGATCACCAACGGCTCGATCGCCGATGTCGCGGTCGTCTGGGCGCAGACCGACGAGGGCGAGAACGGTCGCGGTATCAGGGGCTTCGTCGTCCCGACGGACACCCCCGGCTTCTCCGCGCCGAAGATCCAGCACAAGGTCTCCCTGCGCGCGTCCGTCACCAGCGAGCTGGTGCTGGACGACGTGCGACTGCCCGCCGACGCGGTCTTCCCGGAGGTCAAAGGCCTCAAAGGGCCGCTCACCTGTCTCAACGAAGCCCGCTACGGCATCGTCTTCGGCGCGCTGGGCGCTGCGCGTGACTGCCTCGAGGCCACCATCGCGTATGCCGCGGACCGGCAGATCTACGACAAGTCCCTTGCGTCATACCAACTCACCCAGGCCAAGCTCGCCGACATGTCACTCGAGTTGGGCAAGGGCATGCTCCTGGCGCTGCAGCTCGGCAAGCTCAAGGACGCGGGAACCCTTCGCCCCGAACAGATTTCGCTCGGCAAGCTCAACAATGTCCGCGAGGCGATCGCGATCGCCCGGGAGTGCCGCACCATCCTCGGCGCCGCCGGCATCACGCTGGAGTTCCCGATCATGCGGCACGCCAACAACTTGGAGTCGGTGCTGACCTACGAGGGCACCAGCGAGGTGCACCAGCTGATCATCGGCCAGGCGCTCACCGGCCAGTCGGCGTTCCGTTGAGTGGGCCGGTCGACTACCCGGATTCTACAAGTCGTAGAGTTTCTGCGTGACCACCACACCCCGTGCTCCCGTCCGCCGTACCGCCGCGACCCTCGCCACCGCCGGTCTCCTGCTCGCCGTTCCCGTGGCCGCGCAGGCTCACGTCCGAGTGAGCCCGGACACCGCCGAGGCCGGCTCCTACGCCACGCTCGTCTTCCGGGTGCCCACCGAGAAGGCCGACGCCTCGACCACCAAGGTCGAGGTCGACCTGCCGACCAAGCACCCCTTCACCTCCGCGTCCTACCAGCCGGTTCCCGGCTGGACCGCGAAGATCACCACCTCGAAGCTGCCGAAGCCGGTCAAGACCGACGACGGCACGATCACCGAGGCGCCCACCAAGATCGTGTGGACCGCGAGCAAGGATGCCGCGATCAAACCCGGTGAGTTCCAACAGTTCCCGGTCTCGCTCGGCGTCGTGCCGGACGTGCCGTCGGTGAGCTTCGCAGCGATCCAGACCTATTCCGACGGGTCGGTCGTGAAGTGGGACGAGCCGACCAAGCCCGGAGCGGAGGAGCCGGAGCACCCGGCACCGATGCTGACCGTCGGTGCGGCAAGCGCATCGGCCGCACCGAGCGCCGCGTCGAGCGACGCACCGTCGGTGGCGGCCGCACCGGAGTCCGACAACTCCTCCTCCGACGACTCCTCGAACAGCGGTGTCTGGTTCGGCGTCGGCGGGCTGGCCGTCGCCGTGGTCGCGCTGCTCGTCGCCCTCTATGCCGTGACCCGGCGATCGCGGTGAGCGCCATACGAGCTCGTATGACGTGGCGCCGCCTCGTGATCGGAGCGGTCGCGCTGCTGGTCGCGGTGTTCGGGGTGCTACCCGCTGCGCAGGCGCACGACTATCTGGTCGGCAGCACTCCGAAACTGAACAGCACCGTCACGGCGGCACCCGAGCAGGTGTCGTTGAAGTTCAACGACATCGTGCTCACGCGGCCCGCGCCACCGCAGTTGAGCGTGCAGGGGCCTGACGGCCGCTACTACGAGACCGGCTGTGCGACGGTCACCGACGCCGATGTCGTCGTGCCGGTGGCTCTCGGCGGGACGGGCAAATACACCGTCACCTGGCGGATCGTGTCGGCCGACGGACACCCGGTGTCCGACAGCATCTCCTTCACCTACCGCCCGGAGGCCGGCGTGACCGGTGCCAAGGGCATCGCGGCGCCGAAGCCGTGCACCGGCAAGACGACAGCTGCCACCCCGGACTCCGAGCCGAAGTCGTCGGACGGTGGAGCGCCGACCGGCGCGATCGTCGCTGTTGTCATCATTGCGGTCGTCGGCGTCGCCGGTGCAGCGCTCATCGTGCTGACCCGCGGCCGCCGGCAGGGTCCGGAGCGCGAGACGGACGACACCGAGGACGACACCGACGACTGATGGGAGGCCGCGCGATGCGAGCGGTGCTGATGGACACGATTGCCGGACCGCTGGCGGTGCGCGAGGTGCCCGAACCGACCGCTCCCGAGGGCGGCGTCGTCGTGCAGGTGCGGGCCACCGGCCTGTGCCGCAGTGACTGGCACGCCTGGGCCGGGCACGACGACATCGCGTTGCCGCACGTCCCCGGCCACGAGCTGGCGGGCGTGGTGTCAGCAGTGGGTGCCGGCGTCGCGAAGTGGCAGGTCGGCGACCGGGTGACGATCCCGTTCGTCGAGGGCTGCGGTCGCTGCGAATGGTGCCGATCCGGCAATGCCCAGGTGTGTCCCGACCAGCAGCAACCCGGCTTCACCCATTGGGGATCGTTCGCGGAGTATGTCGCCCTGCACGCGGCCGACACCAACCTCGTCTCGGTGCCGGACGACGTCTCGTTCGAAGCGGCGGCGAGCCTGGGCTGTCGCTTCGCCACCGCATACCGCGCACTCGTCGGTAGGGCGCGCTTGCGGAAGGGCGAGTCCGTCACAGTCATCGGCGCCGGCGGCGTCGGGCTGTCCACGGTGATGATCGCGAAAGCTCTCGGCGCACAGGTGATCGCGGTCGACCGGCACGAGGGTGCGCTCGCGAAGGCGGCCGAGTTCGGCGCCGACCACACGCTCGTGGCGGACGGTCGCGACATACCCGCGCAGGTGCACGAGTCGACCGGCGGCACCCACCTCGCCGTCGACGCCGTCGGGACCGAGCAGACGTGTGCCGACTCGATCTTCAGCCTGCGTCGCCGGGGCCGGCACGTGCAGGTCGGCCTGCTCCCACCGGTCGACGGGCACCCACGCGTGCCGATGGCGCGCGTGATCGGCTGGGAGCTGGACCTGCTCGGCAGCCACGGTATGGCGGCCGTCGACTACCCGGCGATGCTCGCGCTCATCCGGTCCGGGGCGCTCGCACCACAGAGGCTCGTCGAGCGTGTCGTGGGTCTGGACGAAGCAGCCCGGCTGCTGCCCGCCATGGACACTGCCGCCCCGGCCGGTATGACGATCATCGACCCAGGGTTCGTCAGGGCTTGATCGTCGAGGTGTCGATCACGTAGCGGTAGCGCACATCACCGGCGACGACCTTGTCGTAGGCGTCGTCGACCTGCGACGCGTCGATCCGCTCGACGGTGGCACCGATGCCGTGCTCGGCGCAGAAGTCGAGCATCTCCTGGGTCTCCGGGATGCCGCCGATCATCGACCCGGCGACGACCTTGTTGCCGCCGATCAGCTTGCCCGGGGCGATCACGTAGGGCTCGTTGGGCAGACCGACCGACACGAGCGCGCCGTTCGGCTTCAGCAACCGCAGGTAGTCCTCCATCGGCAGGTCCGCGCTGACCGTGTTGAGGATCAGGTCGAAGCGGCCGGCGTTGTCCTTGAAGACCTGCGGGTCGGAGGTCGCCAGGTGGTCGGCCGCGCCGAACTCCTTGGCATCCGCGGACTTCGCGGTGGTCCGGGACAGCACGGTCACGTCGGCGCCGAGTGCGGCCGCGATCTTCACGCCGAGGTGACCGAGACCACCCATGCCGACCACGGCGACGTTGGCACCTGGGCGGGCGCCCCAGCGCTTCAGCGGCGAGTAGGTCGTGATCCCCGCGCACAGCAGCGGTGCCGCGACGTCCAGGTCGATGCCGTCCGGGATGTGGCAGACGAACCGCTCGGAGACGACGACCTGCTGGGCGTAGCCGCCCTGGGTGATCTCGTCGTCATACCCCTTGCTGTTGTAGGTGCCGACCGAGCCGCGCTCGCAGAACTGCTCGAAGCCGTTCTTGCACTGCTCGCACTCGCCGCAGGAGTCGACCAAGCAGCCGACGCCGACGCGGTCGCCGACCTTGTGCCGGGTGACCCCGGAGCCGACCGCGCTGACGACGCCGGCGATCTCGTGGCCCGTCACGAGGGGGAAGTTGGCGGTGCCCCACTCCTCACGGATGGTGTGTATGTCGCTGTGGCAGATGCCTGCCCACTGGATGTCGATGCGGATGTCGTTGTCGCGCAGGTCGCGGCGCTCGAGGTTGATCGGAGCGAAACGCTCACCGGCCGCGGAGACGGACAGTGCAGGTGTTGTTGTCGGCATACCAAAGACGATAGACCTGCTGTTGTATGCCGCAAAACCAACGGATAACCAACGGATTTCGTTGCCCGGTAAGAAAATTCACAGCAGATATCGGGAATAGCCCACCGTTTGAACTGCCCCTGTCCCCAGCAGTGGCCTGCGTCATACGATCGAGAGACCGGCGCAGCAAGGCGAGGCACGCACGAGCACAGGAGAGTCATGTCAGATCTGGACGGTAAGAACTACGACTACGTCATCGTCGGCGGTGGCGTCGCGGCCGCTTCCGCGGTGGGCGGGATCCGGGAGGTCGACGAGAGCGGCTCGGTGCTGGTGCTCGGCGCCGAACCCGACGGCCCGGTCTACCGACCCGATCTGTCCAAGAAGCTCTGGCTCGACAAGGAAGCCACGCTGGAGAAGACGCTCCTCCTCGACGGGCAGCAGGTCGACCTGGAAACCTCGAGCCCGGTGACCGCCATCGATCCCGCCGCCCACACGGTCACGGTGCAAGGCGGAGCCACGGTCACCTACGGCAAGTTGCTGCTCGCGACCGGCTCGAGCCCGCGCATGCTGGACCTGCCCGACACCGACCGGGTCATCTACTACCGCACCGCCGCGGACTACCGCCGGCTGCGCGACCTGGCCGGCGAGGACACCCCGGTCACCACGGTCGGCGGCGGTTACATCGGTGCCGAGATCACCTCGGCGCTCACCCAGAACGGCGCGAAGGTCACCATGATCTTCGACGAGCAGCTGGTGCAGCAGCGCCTCTTCCCGAAGTCGATCGCCGAGTTGGTCACCAAGGAGTTCGCCGACCGCGGGGTTCGGCTGCTCACCGGTGAGACGGTGGCTGCCGGAAAGCTCGCCGACGACCGGGTCGCCATCGAGGTCGGGGACGGCACGTCCGTCGAAGCGGGCGCAGTCGTCGTCGGCATCGGCGTCGCGCCCAACGTCGACCTGGCCGAGGCCGCCGGCATCACCAACGACAACGGTGTCGTCGTCGACGACCACCTGCTCACCTCCGCACCCGATGTGTATGCCGCCGGCGACGTCGCCAACTACGAGGACTCGCTGCTCGGCCGGCGTCGCGTGGAGCACGTCGACAACGCGGAAGCGATGGGCAAGAAGGCCGGCCGCAACATGGCCGGCGCGGACGAGGTCTACGACTACACGCCGATCTTCTGGTCCGACCTGTTCGACTTCGGCTACGAGGCGGTCGGCCGGCTCGACTCGAAGCTGGACACCGTCGAGGAGTGGAAGGACGACCGCAGCGCCGCCGTCGTCTACTACCTCGAGGACGACAAGGTCCAGGGCGTGTTGCTCTGGAACGTCTGGGACTCCACCGACAAGGCACGCGACGTCATCGCGAAGTCCCGCGACGGCAAGCTGAGCCGCGACGGGCTCAAGGGCGCGATCTCGGCCGGCTGACCGCGGTCAGGGCTGCTTCGGCAGCACCTTCAGCAGGTCGGCGTGCAGCCGGTGCACCGTGTCGTCGAGGTCGGCTCCCAGCAGCTCGTCCCGCACGGCACGCTCCCGGAGCGCGTCGACCTGCGCTGCGAGCAGGTCGAAGGGCGGGTCGAAGGACCAGCCGAGCGACTCGTATCGCCGGCGGACCGCATCCTTGGCCGCGTCGTATGCCGCCTCGATCTCGTCGGCATACCCACGCAGTGACGGCTCGAACTGGCTTTGGTTGCGCAGGTCGAAGCGAATCCGGTGCAGGCGCCGGTTCTTGCGGAAGCTGGTGCACAACGCATCCGCCACGAATTTCGAATAGGCTGTCACCCCAGCGGGATTCGGCTCATCGGCCGAGAAGATCTCGGACTCGCGGATGATCCGCACGCACTCGGCGACCAGCGCATCCTTGCTGTTGAAGTAGTAGTGCACCATGCCGTGCGAGAAGCGGGTCCGCCGAGCGACGTTGCGCACCGACACGTGTGAATAACCGTATTCGCTCCACGTGTGCAGTGCGGCGACGGCGAGATCGCGACGACGGCCCTGATGGACGTCGTCTTCCGGGCGGGCAGCGGAGGATCCGTCGGCGCGGGCGATTTGTGTCACCGATCCATCCTCCCACCCCGCCAGTGTGCGTACGCCGTTGCCATGCCTTCGAATTCGCAATGCTTTGGTAATGCGTTGGTAAGTTCGCCGGGGTCGGACGACGCCGTTGAACGGCCGCTGGACGTATCCTGAATCGCATGCCGAGCAGCCACCGAAGCGAGACGGCATCCCCCTCGATCAGCACCGCCGGGCTCGGGGTGCTCGGCGTCGTGTCCGAAGGACGGACGCATGGTTTCGCCGTGGCCGTGCTCTTCGCAACGGACGGCGAGCTGGGTCGTGTATGGCGGATCCCGCGCCCGGTCGTCTACCGCGAGATCAGCCGGCTGACGGACGCGGGGTTGGTGCGGTCGGTCGGCGTCGAGACCGACGGACCCGGCCCGGATCGCACCCTCGTCGAAGCCACCGCTGCCGGACGCCGCCGCTTGCACCGCTGGCTCGACGAACCGGTCCTGCGGCCGCGGGAGGCTCGTTCGGCGCTGCTGCTGAAGCTCGCACTGCTGGACCGCAGTGACCGCGACGCCACGGCCCTGATCGCCGCGCAGCGCGACGTCTTCACCGATCGGCTCGCCGGCCTCCGTGCCGCGGTGCAGTCGACCGACCCCGGCAGCTTCGAGCACACCCTGGCGCTGTGGCGGGTGAGTTCGACGCAGGCGATCCTCGACTTCCTCACGGCGATCACCGAACGCTGATCGAGTGCCGGGGGAGCGAAGCGGAGGAGGTGTATCGAGATCAAGTGCGTGGGTGCCGGGTCTCGATACGGCTCGCCCCGCTGGGCTCGCCTCCTCGACCGGCATGCACGCAACTAGTAACACTGCGACTAGTTGCCTGCTAGCTTCGTGACCCATGAGTGACCTCTCGCGTCGTGGCCTGCTCGCCCTCGGACTGGTGGGCGGTGCCGCCGGTCTGGCCGCCTGCGGCTCGTCGAAGGGCGGCTCCGGGACATCCGGATCCGGCGACACCGGCTCCGGCAAGGTCAACGTCCTCTACGCGGGCTCACTGGTCACCCTGATGGAGAAGCAGCTCGGCCCGGCATACGAGAAGGCGACGGGCTATGGCTTCCAGGGGTTCTCGGCCGGCTCGACCGCCCTCGCCGCCCAGATCAAGGGCAAGGTCCGCAAGGCGGACGTCTTCATCAGCGCCAGCCCCGATGCCGACGCCGAGCTGATGGGTTCGAAGAACGGCGACTGGGTGCAGTGGTACGTCACCTACGCGACCTCGCCGCTGGTGCTCGGCTACAACGGCAAGAGCAAGTTCGCGGACAAGATCAAGGCCGGCCCCTGGTATGACGTCATCGCGCTGCCCGGCTTCCGCATCGGCAGCACCGATCCGAAGGCCGACCCCAAGGGCAAGCTCGCGCACAAGGCGTTGCTCGCGGCGGGCAAGGACCACCCGAAGCTGCTCGACATCGCGAAGAACGAGAAGACGATCTTTCCCGAGGAGACCCTCGTGGCCGATCTGCAGTCCGGACAGTTGGACGCCGGGTTCTTCTACTCCAGCGAGGCGAAGCTCGCCGGCATACCGACGGTGCAGCTTGCCGGACAGCACCTCGAGGCCACCTACACTGCGACCGTGGTCAAGGGAGCTCCGAACCGAGCCGGCGCAGAGTCGTTCATTGCGCATCTCCTCGGTGCTGAGGGCCGAAAGGTGATGCAGCGCGATGGTTTCGAGCTGGTCAACCCACCGAAGGTGACCGGCACCGGCGTGCCGGACGCGGTCCGCAAGGCACTCCCCGGCACGTGAGCAGTCGACGGAGCGGGCCGCTCGCACTGTTGGGGGCGTTGCTCGCCCTCTACCTCGCGGTCCCCGTCGTCGCCTTCCTGATCCGGCTGGCCGGCTCCGACCAACGAGGCTTCGGCGAGTCCGGTCTGATCGACGCAGCGCGCACGTCGGGCATCAGCGCAACCATCAGCGCATCGATCGTCGCGATCCTCGGCATCCCGCTCGCGCACTGGCTGGCGCACTCGCAGGGTCTGCTGCACCGGATCGCGGGCGTGCTCGTCCAGCTCCCGCTCGCGCTGCCGCCGGTGATGAGCGGCATCGTGCTGGTCTACGTCGTCGGCCCCTACACCTGGCTGGGCGAGTTGTTCGACGGTCGGCTGACGGAGTCCATCGCCGGCGTGGTGATCGCCCAGACCTTCGTGGCGGCGCCGTTTCTGATCATCGCCGCGCGTTCGGCCTTCGAAGCGGTGGACCCGCAGCTCGATGACGTCGCCGCGACTCTCGGGCACCACCGGCTGGCCCGCTTCGTGCGGGTCGACCTGCGGATCGCCGCTCCCGCCATACGCGCCGGGCTGCTGCTCACCTGGTTACGTGCGCTCGGTGAGTATGGCGCCACGGTGTTGCTCGCCTACCATCCCTACACCTTGCCGGTCTTCACCTACGTGCAGTTCTCCTCGACCGGCATACCGACCACCCAGGCGCCGACCGCGGTCGCGCTCGCGGTGGCGGCGGTTGTGCTTTTGCTGGCCGGGTTCCGGATGCCGCGAGCACTGCGGACGCGGCTGCGCCGGGAGGCGCCGGCGGTGGAACCCGTTGCGCCGTCGGCGATCGACGCGCGGCCGGTCAGTTTCGAGATCGACACCCAGGTGGGTGGGTTCCACCTGCAGGTGGCGCACGCCGCGCACAGCCCACGCATCGCGGTGCTGGGCGCCTCCGGAGCGGGGAAGTCGTTGCTGCTGCGGTCACTCGCGGGTCTGCTCGGCTCCGGTGTCGGAGCAGTGCGTCTGGGCGACGACCGGCTCGACGACGTCCCGGTGGAGCAGCGTCGCCTGGGTTACGTCCCGCAGCTGCACGGACTCTTCCCCGACCGGACCGCATGGCAACAGGCCACATTCGGCACGCACGCCGACCCCGGTGTCGCTGCCTGGTGGCTGGAACGCCTGCAGCTGCACGGCCTGCAGGACCGGTTGCCGCAGGAGCTGTCCGGCGGGCAACGGCAGCGGGTGGTGCTTGCCGCGGCGCTGGCCGGCTCACCGCGCCTGCTGCTGCTCGACGAGCCGTTCTCCGCGTTGGACTCCCCAGTGCGCCAGGAACTGACGGCGCTGCTGCGGCGGCTGCAGCGGCGCGATTCCCTGGCCACGGTGCTGGTGACCCACGACCCGGTGGAGGCGGCGATGCTCGCCGACGAACTTGTGGTGATCGACCAGGGCCGGGTGGCGCAGGCGGGGACCGTGCGCGAGGTTTTCGACGCACCGGCGAGCCCGCGGGTGGCGCGGCTGCTCGGCCTGGTCAACGTACGGCGCGGCGAAATGGCCGCGGACGGCGTTCTCATCGCGGACGGCGCGCACATCGCGACCGCGTCCGAGCTGCCGACCGGGACACCGGTCACCTGGTGCGTGCGGCCGGAGTGCGTGGTCGTCGGTCACGCCGGTGAGCACGAGGTGACGGTCGCCGACGTCGCCGACCTGGGCAGTGAGCTACGGCTCGAGGTGCAATGGCCCGATGGCCTGGATCTGCAGGCGCACCAACTGATCTCACGCCGCGACGGGCACGTGGCCGGCGATGTCGCGCGGGTGCACATCGACCCCGCGACGGTCAGCGTCTGGCGCGCCTGAACTCCGCCCGGTAGCGGTTCCCCTCGCGGTCCACGTCGATCCCCTGCAGTGCCAGTCCGTCCGCGCCGAACGCCTCGATCTCCTGCCGCGTCAGTCGCCACGGCGGGCCTTCTGCGAGGTCGTGGTCCGCCGGCAGCACGCCGCCGATGACCAGCAGCACGCCACCCGGCGCGGCGAGCGACCGGACGGCAAGGGTCGCCGCCTCGCGCACGTCCCGCGGCATCGACTGCACCGTCATCGACTCGACGACCAGGTCGAAGGCGCCGCGCCACGCCGCCGGAAGCTCGAAGAGATCGGCCACCCGGTAGTCGACCGGGCTGTCCAAGTGCGCGGCGAGCACTTGGTCGATCGCGGTCGGGGCGACGTCGAACGCAGTGGTCCGAAAACCCAATGACGCCAACAGTTCCGAGTCATGCCCTGGACCGACGCCGGGCACGATCGCCGTCCGGCCGTGTCCCGTCGCCTCCTCCGGATGCTGCGCGAACCACTCACTGAGCAGCGGGTGCGGCGCACCGCGGTCCCACGGCACCTCTGCCTCGCCGCGACCAGCGGCGTCATACAGCTCCTCGAACCAGGCGGTCGGACTGCCGCCGGCGAGCGACTCAGCCGCGAGGTCCTGGGCATGGTCGTCTGCAGAGGATGTCTGGCTCATCCGCCCACCATCTCACTCATGCGGGTCGAGTGAATCGTGGGGAGCGAAGCGGAGGAACGATTTGTATCGAGACCGCGCACAGGCAGGATGGACCCGTGGTGCAACAGATCATGAGTCGCAACGCGACCTTCCAGCAGTGGCAGGCGCTGCTCGGCAACCGCACGAAACGGCACCGGGCCGGTGAGTTCATCGTCCAGGGTGTGCGGCCGATATCCCTTGCGTTGGAGCATGATTGGGACTTCACCACCCTGCTGCGACCGGTGGATGCACGACCGACACGATGGGCCGAGGACGTATGGCGCACCGCGCCCGGGCAACGTTATGAGCTCGCCGACGAGCTGCTGGCCGAGCTGGCGGAGCGCGACACCGAGGAGCCCCCGGAGCTGGTGGCGCTGGTCCGGATGCCCCCGGACGACCTCGACCGGCTCGCCTCGCCGAAGTCGACGCCGTTGATCGTCGTCTTCGACCGGCCGTCGGGGCCGGGCAACATCGGCACTCTGACGCGATCGCTCGACGCGTTCGACGGCACCGGACTGATCGTCGCGGGTCACGCCGCCGATCCCTATGACCCACGTGCGGTGCGCGCGTCCACCGGCTCCACCTTCGCAGTGCCGACGGTGCGCGTCCCCGCAGCGGCCGATGTCATCGGCTGGGTCGGGCAGCAACGCGAATCCGGCACCCACTACACAGTGTTCGGCACCGATGAAGGTGGCGAGACCGACCTGCGGAAGGTCGATCTCACCGGCCCGACCGTGCTGGTCGTCGGCAACGAGACCCGTGGGATGAGCCGTGCCTGGCGCGAGGCGTGTGACCGGCTGATCAGCATCCCCATGGTCGGCTCGGCCAGCTCGCTCAACGCCGCGGTCGCGGGCTCGGTCGTGCTGCACGAAGCACTTCAGCAGCGCCTGCCCTGACCTCGCGGTTTCCCCCGCGGGAGGGAAATGTTTGGCCCGCGCGAGGGTGAGCGGCGAGCGGCCAGCGCCATACGTTCAGTGGCATGTCACAACGAACTCGAATTCTCGGAAACTCCCTGGCGGCATGGACCTTCGGGTTCGCCTGCGTCCACATCGCCTGGGCCTGCGGTTGGCGCGGCGGACTGGACGACTCCTTCGGCCCGATCTTCGATCGGCCGTGGTTCCTCGCCTACGACGTGATTGCCGGCCTGTTGATGTATGGCGCGGCGGCCGGCGCGCTGCTGCTGGTGTCGGGGCGGTCGGTGCCCACCTTGCGGCGGGTGACCCGCGTGGCTGCGATCGGTGCGTTGCTGCGTGGCGCACCGGCCGTCGTCTTCGACGTCTTCGGCGGGACCTACGACGTGGTGGGCTTCGGCGCCGACGTGTGGTTCACGGTCGCCGGAGTCGCCGGACTGCTGCTGTGGGCAGGAACGCGACGCCTCAGTCCGGCATCGGCGCCAGCGCGACGCTCACTTGGTATGGCGTGAGGTCGGACTCGTCCTTGCTCCGCGCGATCCAGCGGTCACGGAGCGCGTTGAGTGCCGCGGCGAGTTCGCGAGCCTCCTCCTCGGAGATCCGCACCATCCACATGCTCTGGTGAGTCACATCGCCACGATCAGCACTCGCGCGCTGGACGCGGTCCTGGGTGCCCCGTGTCGGCGAGGAGGCGTGGATCCGGAAGTCTCCCGCGAGCACCCACTCCGGTGCTGCCGCGACGAGCGCCTCGGTCATCTCTGCGTTGGATCGCCGCATCACCCGCTCGAAGTGCCCGCTGGGGAGGACCTCGGCCGGAACGACGAATTCTGTTGCTATTGCTTGATATCGCTTGATCGACCGCCCCTTGCGTCGCGTCTCTGCGACCACCTCGAGCAGCCCTGCGTCATACAGGCTGCGCACCCAGTAGTGCACCTTGGACAGGGACAGGTGCAGCAGCTCGGCCGCCTCGCCGACCGAGTGGTCATCGTGTAGGAACGGCGCGAGATAGGTGGCAGCTTCATCGCGCACCAGCGATCGGACCATGACCGGATCGGTGATCTCCACCTACTCAGGATAACCAGTAGCAATCAAAGTAGGTCTGTGTCTACATTCCTCTTCGTGCAAACTCTCGATATATCGCGTTTCTGGAGATGGGCGCGTCGCTGGGTGGGTGTCGAGCGGCATTTCTGGCGGATGATGTGGCGCTCCAGCCCGCCGCTCGTGCTCACCCTCCTCGCCGTCATCGCCGTGCGCGGCTCGAGCATCTGGCTGATGGTGCACGCCAGCGGGCAGGCGCTGGACGCCCTGACCCAGCACTCCGACCGGGTCTGGTTCTGGCTGGCGATGACAGGGATCGGAGTCGGTCTCGAACCTCTCGCGGAGTCCTGGCAGGCGGCCGGAGCCGTGGCGTTGCAGCGGCGCTTCACCCGTCAGCAGGTCGTCCTGCTGGCCGAAGGCGCCAATGCACCGCACGGCATCGAACACCTCGAAACTCCACAGACCAGAGCACGATTCAACGAGATTGAGAACTACCTGCGGGGCATGTTCGGTGTCAACGCGATGTACTCCGTCTGGATGGTGCTCGGGTATGCCGCCGTCGGCATCGGCGGACTCGTGGCAGTGGCGCAGTGGTCCTGGCTCGCGGCGTTGTGGACGCTCATCGCGTTCCGGATCCTGCACGCCACCTGGACCGGCTATCTCGACGTGTTGCTGCGGGATCTCGTCGAGGAGGGCAGTGTGGAGCGCCGGCAGGCCGACTACCTCCGAGCGCTGCCGCTGGAGCGTGGTGCAGGGAAGGAACTGCGCCTCTTCGGTATGACGCCGTGGGTGCTCCGCCGCTACGCCGAGGTCTGGACGCTCGCGTTCACCGGCATCTGGCAGCGACGCAACCGTGCGGTGCGCGGCGCCATCGTGGGTGCGTTCGTCACCGCGCTGATGCTCATCGGCACCTACGTGTGGGTCGGCCATGCCGCCTGGACCGGAAGTCTCGCGGTCGGCGGGGCGGTCACCGTGCTGCAGGGTGTGATGCAGATGGCCGCCCTCGGCGCGCTCGGCGACATCAACGTCCAGGCGATCCGAGCACGGTTCTACGAGAACGAGATCCGCCGGCTGCGTGCCGACCACGGACTCGGCCCCAACCCTGGCGGGTTGAGTAGCCGTGAGGAACGAGCGGCGTATCGAAACCGCGAGCGCGAGTCAGGTCTCGATACGCGACCTCGTGCCTCGGCCGCTACTCGACCCGCCAGGGTCGACTTCACCGACGTGACCTTCACCTACGCCTCCCGCACGGAGCCCGTCTTCCGACACCTCG
Source organism: Flexivirga endophytica (assembly GCF_014640635.1). Taxonomy (GTDB): domain Bacteria; phylum Actinomycetota; class Actinomycetes; order Actinomycetales; family Dermatophilaceae; genus Flexivirga; species Flexivirga endophytica. The sequence continues at coordinate 687,573 of NZ_BMHI01000003.1, read as the reverse complement.
ACCTGCACATCCCGGCCGGCCAGTCGGTGGCGATCGTCGGCGTCAACGGCGTCGGCAAGTCCACGCTCATCAAGCTGCTCTGTGGTCTCTACCGCCCGGACACCGGCACCGTCCGGGTGGACGGCCAGGACCCGGCGGCCGACGATGCGTCCCGGCGCAGAGTAGCCACGATCTTCCAGGACTTCACCCGCTACCACCTCAGCCTCGAAGCCAACGTGGCCCTGCCGCTGCTGGCCGACGGCGGCGACGCGGACGCACGTCGCCATACCGCCGACCAAGCGTTGTACGACGCTGCCGGCGCGGACGTCCTGTCCCGCGTCGACGGCGACTGGGACACGATCCTCGAGCCCGGATATGCAGGCGGCACAGACCTTTCCGGCGGTCAATGGCAACGCGTGGCACTCGCCCGGGCGCTCACGGCCGTCGCGGCGGGAGCAGGCGTGCTCGTGCTCGACGAGCCGACCGCCGCACTGGACGTGCGTGCGGAGGCGCAGATCTTCAGCCGCTTCCTCGAGGTCACCAGCGGCGTCACCACGATCCTGGTCAGCCACCGGTTGTCCAGCGTCCGCCATGCCGAGCGGATCGTCGTGCTCGGCCCGGGCGGCGTCGTCCAGGACGGTTCGCACGACGAACTGCTGACCAGCGGCGGTCCGTATGCCGACATGTTCCGCTTGCAGGCAGCCCGCTTCGCGGCTGCCGGAGCCAGCCCGATCGACGAAATGGCCGGTGAAACCTCATGATTCGCTATCACTGGCAGTCCGTCGTGCTGATCCTGCGAACGTCGTGGCGGATCAGCCGCAGCGCCACCGTCATCGCCTTCCTGGAGGCGGCCGGCCGCATCTTCCAGTACCTCCGGCCGCTTTTCCTCGGGCTGGTAGTCACCGGTCTGGCCGCGCACCGGCTCACGCCCCTCGTCCTCGGGATCGGCGGGATGATCTTCACCGAGGCGTTCGGCTTCATCCTCGGCATCTGTGGTGTGCAGGCGCGCATCGGTCTCAATGAACGCATCGGGCAGCATTTCGATGCGGAGGTCGCCCGGATCAGCGGCACCGCGCCGACGCTCGACCACCTACAGGATCCGCAGTACCGGGACCAGATGCACGCCCTCCGCGAACGCATGGGCACCCTTGGTATGGCGTACAACTCGCTGATCAACGCGGTCAACAATCTGGTCGCGCCGATCACCACGATCGCTGTGGCTGTGGGTGCGGATCTGCGACTCCTCCTGCTGCTGCTGATCGGCGCACCGGCGTCGTGGTGGGCCAGGTCGACGATGCGGTGGGAGCAGGAGGCGGAGGACGAGTCGGCCACCGCTGGCCGCCGCAGCAAGCACTTCGCGGACCTGACGACGGATCCGGTCGCAGCGTCCGAGCTGCGTGTCTTCGGGGCGCGCAATGCGTTGCTCCGCCTGCTCGGGCGGGAGGCCTACGAGTGGCGGATGCCGTTCGCCCGCGCGGAAGCTCGCGGCGCAGCGTTCTCCAGTGCGGTCACCGTGCTGTATGTCGCCGCCGCGATGGGCATCCTGGTCTGGATGGCGCACGACACCCTGCACGGGAGCGTCTCTCCGGGTCAGTTCGCGACCGGCATCCTGGTGGTCGGCCAGCTGCGCGACGTCGTCGGCAGCCTGCAGAGCACGGTGCACTTCCTCGGCCAGATGTTGCGCACCGTCAAGCGCTACCGCTGGCTCGAGGAGTATGGCGAGACCGCGCGCGCAGCACATCCGGGCACGCGACCGGCCCCGGACGCACTACGCGACGGCCTCACCCTGCAGGACGTCAGCTTCCGCTACCCGGGTGCCGACCGCGACGCGCTGCGGCACATCGATCTGCACCTGCCCGCAGGCGAGGTGGTGGCCGTCGTCGGTGAGAACGGCGCCGGCAAGTCCACCCTCATCGGCCTGCTCACCGGCATGTATGACGTCAGCGGCGGCAAGGTGCTGGTGGATTCCATTGACCTGCAGGACCTTTCACTGGACGACTGGCGTGACCACTGTGCCGGCGCCTTCCAGGACCACCTCAAGCTCGAACTCTCTGCACGCGAAGCCATCGGGGTCGGAGGACTTGACGCTGCCGATCAGATCCCTGACGACATACGCCTGCTCGACGCACTGGACGACGCAGCCGCATCCGACGTCCTTGCCGCGCTCCCGGACGGCCTCGACACCCGCCTCGGTCCGTCGTGGCCGGGCGGGGTCGACCTGTCCGGTGGGCAGTGGCAACGGCTGGCGATCGGCCGCGCGATGGTGCGCCGATCCCCGCTCCTGCTGGTGCTCGACGAGCCGACCTCCGCGCTGGACCCGGCGACCGAGCATGCGCTCTTCGATCGCTACGCGGCCGCGGCGAAGGAGACCTCGCGCGCCGGCGGCGTCACGCTGATCGTCACGCACCGGTTCTCGACGGTCGCGTCGGCCGACCGCGTCATCGTGCTGGCCGACGGCGCCGTCGCAGAGCAGGGCACCCACGAGGAGCTGATGGCAGCGGGCGGCCACTACGCCGAGCTCTACGGCCTACAGGCCGCCGGCTACCGCTAAATCGGCTTGGTCCACGCCCGCGCCATCGACTCCAGTTGCTTGTCGACGTCCGGCCACGGGAACTGGCTCATTGGCTGTCGCAACACCACGAGCCCGTGGATGCCGCACCACAGCTGCACCGCGCGCAGGTGCGCCTCCTCGGCTGAGCCGGAGACCTTGCGCAGCACGTCGGCGAGCAGTCCGAACTGCGCTTCGCCGGCGAACGTCATACCGTCGTCGACCGGCAGCTTCCACGCCTTGGTGAAGAGGGTGCGGAACGCTCCGGGATGCTCGCGGGCGAACGTCACGTAGGCGCGTCCGAAGGCCAGCACCTTGTCGTACGGCGTGCCGGCGGACGCCTCCGCCGCGGTGAGCATCTCCTCGCCGAACTGTTGCCACATCTGGTGTTTCGCGGCCAGCAGCAAAGCATCGAGCGACTCGAAGTGCAGGTAGATCGAGGTCGCGGTGATGCCGACCTTCCGGGCGACCGCGCGCAGCGACAGCTGCCACGGGTCGTCGAGTTCCTCCACCAAGGTGATCGTCGCGTCGAGGATCTCCTCGCGCAGCCGGGTGCCCTCGCCGCGCGGAGCGACGGCGCGGCGCCGGGTGCGGTTCTGCGTCATGCGGGGATCCTCTCAGACATCACAGTTGACGAGTGTAGCGCTACGGGTGTTCACTAAACCTCACCGAACACCCGTAGCCCAATCGTTGGGCCGTCCGAGACAAGGCACACCGATGACCGTGAGCACCCTCACCGAACCCACCGGTGCACCACCCACGACACCGGGAAGGCCCGGCGTCGCGCTGACCCTGATCTGCGTCGCGATGTTCATGCTCATGCTCGACATGACGATCGTGGCCGTCGCCCTGCCCGACATACAGGCCGATCTGCACGCCGACCTCGCGGACCTGCAATGGGTCGTCGACGCCTACACGCTGCCGCTCGCGGCCCTGCTGCTCACCGCCGCGACCCTCGGCGACCGCTTCGGCCGGCGCCGCCTCTTCAGCGCCGGTATGGCGATCTTCACCATCGGGTCGCTCGCGTGCGCCCTCGCCGCAGATCCGTTGATGCTTAACACGATGCGGGCGTTGCAGGGTGTCGGCGCGGCCATGCTCTTCGGCACTGCGATGCCGATCCTCGGACACGCCTACCCGGATATCAAAGCGCGCGCCAAGGCGATCGGCGCGTTCGGTGCCACGCTCGCCGGAGCCACGGCGGTCGGGCCTCTCCTGGGCGGTTTCATCGTCGACAACGCCGGGTGGCAGTGGATCTTCGCGATCAACGTCCCGATCGGGATCGTCGCTTTCATCGGTGCGCGCATCGGCCTGCCGGAGTCGAAGGCGGAGAAGGCCCGCCGGGTCGACGTCGCAGGCACCGTGCTGCTCACGATCTCGTTGGCAGCATTGGTGTTCGGACTGATCCGCGGACAGTCCGAAGGCTGGGGATCCGCCCTGATCGTCGCCTCCTTCGCCGTCGCTGCGCTGACGCTGCTCGCGTTCGTGCTCCGTGCCGCCCGTGGTGACCAGCCGATGGTGGACCTCGAGCTGTTCCGTCGTCCGGGCTTCGTCGCCATCGGCGTCACCGGCTTCGTGGTAGCCGGAACCCTCGTCGCCGCAACCAATTACGTCGGTCTCTACTTCGTCAACACACTCGGCTACACGCCGTTCGAAGCCGGCCTGCGCTTCCTGCCGCTGACCGTTACCTCGTTCATCGCCGCCCCCGTCTTCGCGCAACTCAGCCACCGCATCCCGACGATCATCACGATCACCGGCAGCCTGGCGGTCGTGACCGGCGGACTCTGGTGGGCCTCGCAGGTCGATGCGAAGTCCGACTGGACCGCGCTCGCGCCCGGCTTCATCCTCGCGGGCATCGGCCTCGGCGCCTCCAGCGCCATACTCTCCAGTGCGGCGTTGGCGAGCGTCGAGCCGGACCGCGCCGGTATGGCGACCGGCGTCGTCAACACCATGCGGCAGATCGGCACCGCAGCCGGAGTCGCAGCATTGGGAGCGCTTTTCGCCGGCCGCACCGGATCTCGTATGGCGAGCGACGTCGCCCCTGCGCACCTGCCGGCCGCGCAGCTCGGGCAGTTGCAGGACGCGATCGCCTCCGGTGCCGGCCGGCTGGTTGCCGATCACGCGCCCGCGCAGTTCCGGGCGCAGCTGACACACGCGGCCGTCGACAGCACGGCATACGGGATCCACACGATCCTGCTGGTGGCGGCGATGATCGCCGGCGCCGCGACCCTGGTCGTCGCCGCACTGCTCGCGCGCGCCCGCCGGGCGGAGCCGGCCGCCCAGTGATCTGATTGAGTGGTGGGACACCAGCCACCGCAGGAGGATCCATGACCTCGGACCACCGCCGCGCCCGCGATCTCGTCGACTTCGACGGCACACCGGGGCCGTGGAACGCCATCACCGACGTCCCCGGGGTCGAGGTCGGCTACACCACGCTGATCGACGGCGATGGCCCGCTCGTCCCCGGCGAGGGTCCGGTCCGCACCGGTGTCACGGCGATCCTGCCCCTCGGCCACGAGGGTGTGGGGACGGCAGTCGCGGCGGGGATGTTCTCCTTCAACGGCAACGGCGAACTCACCGGCAGCCACTGGGTCGAGGAGAGTGGTTCGCTCGCACTGCCCGTTGCGATCACCAACACGCACGCGGTCGGCCCGGTGCACCGTGGCGTGCTCGAGTGGTCGCTCGCGCAGAACCCGGCACTGCAACAGGGCTGGCACCTGCCGGTGGTCGGCGAGACCTTCGACGGTTACCTCAATGACATCAACGGCCGGCACGTGCGCGAGGAGACCGCGATCACCGCACTCGACGCCGCGACGTCCGGACCGCTCGCGGAGGGCAGCGTCGGTGGCGGCACCGGGATGAACTGCTACGGCTTCAAGGGCGGCACCGGGACCGCGTCGCGCGCCGTCACCGTCGGCGAGCAGCCCTATGTCGTGGGCATTCTCACCCAGGCGAACTTCGGCTCCCGCGAGGAACTCACGATCCGCGGCCGGCAGCTCGGCAGACAACTCGCGGACGACAACCCGATGGAGACCAGCGACTGGCTCGCGCCGCCCGGGTCGGGCTCCTGCATCACGATGGTCGCGACGGACGCCCCGCTACTGCCCGGGCAGTGCAAGGCGCTCGCGCGGCGGGTGTCGATGGGGCTGGCGCGCACCGGCACGACCGGCAGCCACGTCTCCGGCGACGTCTTCCTGGCCTTCTCGACGGCCAACGCCGGAGCACTCGACAGCGGAATCGGTTCAGCAAGAACCGGATGGCGGCAGCTCGACTTCCTGCCCTGGCCCGCGATGAACGTCCTGTATGACGCCGTCGTGCGGGCCACCGAAGAGGCCGTCGTCAACGCGTTGGTCGCCGCCGAAACCATGATCGGCCGGGACGGTCACCGCAGTCCGGGCTTCCCGAACGACGTCCTCGGCGGACTCAGGGATTGACGAGTCCCGTTCGCAGAGCACGCATCGCGCCGGCCCAGCGCAGCAGTGAGTCGAGCATCGCGTCCAGGTTGCCGACTTGGTAGTCGCGCGGCGTGAGCTGCACGAAGTCGATCATGTCGTCGTAGATCGACAGCGACACCTGCGCGCGAACGGTCGCGATCTGCACCTCGCCCAACGTCGACTTCAGCTGCTCGCCGGAGCGCAGCCCGCCACTGGACCCGTAACAGATGATCCCGGCGGCCTTGTCGTTCCATTCGGCATACAGGAAGTCGATGGCGTTCTTCAGCGATGCCGCCATGCCGCGGTTGTACTCCGGTGCCACGAAGACGAAACCGTCATACGACTCGATCAGGCGGGACCAGCGCTTCGTGTGATCGTGCCGATAGTGTTGCGCGGCAGCGGGTTCCGGCTCATCCAGCAGCGGGAGGCCGACGTGCGCCAGGTCGATCAGGTCGTATGACGCGTCGCCGCGCGCAGCCGCCCGCTCGAACGCCCAGTCGGCGATCGTCGGGCCGACGCGGTCGGGTCGGGTGCTGCCGATGATGATCGCGATCCGCAGAGAAGTCACCTGCGGACTATAGGACGAAGCCGGCGTCCGGCGACCCGGCCGGACGCTCCCGGCGCCCAGGTGTGCCTGGCACGATGGCTGTGTGGAGTTGCGCCAGTTGGTGTATTTCGTTGCGGTCGCAGAGCATCTGCACTTCGGACGTGCTGCGGCGGCCTTGTCGATCGGTCAACCCGCGGTGAGCCAACAGATCGCCCGGCTCGAACGCGAACTCGGAGTTCCCCTGTTCGACCGTTCACGTCGGACCGTGCGGCTGACGGTAGCTGGCGGACGTTTCCTTCCGGAGGCACGAGCGGTGCTGGCGGCGGCCGAGCGCGCGGCGCGTGCCGCCGCGGTCCCGGGAGGCGGTGCGCTGCCGTCCGGAACGTTGCGGCTGGGCACCAGTGCCGGACTCGGCGAACGGTTGGGCGAAGTGTTGCGGGTCTTGGGTGAGCTACTTCCCGGCACGGCGCCTGAGCTGGTGACCGCGCCGACGCGAGCACGCCTGGAACGAGTCGCAAGCGGCCAGCTGGATGCCGCGTTCGTCCGCGGGGTGACCTCGGCTGCCGGCACCGAATTGATCGAGGTATGGCGCGATCGCCTGCTCGTCGTGCTGCCTGCGTCGCTCGCGCCCGGCGAGGACACGATCGGATTGACCGAGCTGGCCGCGCTGCCGCTGAGGATCGTCCCGCGCCGGCAGAACCCACCGCTGGTCGATCTGGTGCAGGACGCTTGTGCGGCACGGGGTTTCGCACCCGTCATCACTGAACACGTCGGTCTGCTCGAAGGCCTGATCGCATCGATCGGCTCCGGTCCGCCCAGTTGGTCGATCATCTACGAGTCACAGGCACGGACGTTGCGGCAGCCGCATGTCGTGTTCCTTCCGACCGAGCCCGCGATGTTCATGCCGACGGCTCTCGCCGTCCCGGCGGATGCCACGTCGCGGCAGGTCGCACCACTGCTGCGGGCCTGCGCCGCTGCCGCGTCGATCGATCGGGAATCGTGATCGCTGCGAGTCCGGATCACGTCTGGTTCGGAGCAGCGCCAGTGGGTCGAATGGACCTGGCGGCGATTCCGTCGCCGAGTCCACCGACAGGAGACCTGCCATGCCCACCGTCACCGTTCAGCAAGGTCCGCGCAGCGTCGAGCTGAAGCGCGCCCTGGTCGCCCGCATCACCGAGGCGTTCGTCGACGCACTCGACGTGCCCGCAACCAGCGTGCAAGTGTGGATCCAGGAGACGCCGGCCGACAGCTGGGGCCAGGGCGGCACCCTGACCGCCGACAAGTAGCGGCGGCACGGACCATGCGCGCGATGATCCCGGACGGCACCGGGTCTGTGGTCGAGGCCGACGTCGCGGAGCCAGCACCCGCTGCCGGCGAGGTGGTGGTGACGGTCGAGGCCTACTCGGTCAACCGAGGGGAGACCTTCCTGCTGGAGGCGCCGCCGCGCGGCTGGCGACCGGGCAAGGACGTGGCAGGTGTCGTCGCCTCGGTCGGCCCGGGTGTGCACGGTCTCGAGGTCGGGCAGCCGGTCGTCGCGCACCCGGAGCACTCCGGCTGGGCCGAGCGCGTCGCCGTCGCGGCCGACCGCCTGGCGCCCCGCCCGGCGGACATGCCCGCGACCGTCGCGGCGGCCCTGCCGCTGGCCGGACTGACTGCACTGCGGCTGGTCCGGCTGATCGGGGCACTGCCGGGCCGATCGATCCTGCTGACCGGTGCGTCCGGCGGGGTCGGGCACTACTTCGTGGAACTGGCCACGGGACTCGGCGCACGGATCACGGCACTTACCGCGTCCCGGCCGCGCGGCCGGCGGCTCGCCGAGTTGGGGGCCGAGGTGCTCACCGATCTCACCGCCGCTCGCGGCGGGTATGACGTGGTGGTGGAGTCGGTGGGCGGCGCGTACTTCATGGCGACCTGGCGACTGCTGGACCCGCACGGCCTGTTCGTGTGGATGGGACAGGCGAGCCGGGAGCGACCGCTGCTCGACTTCTTCGACTGGACCGGCGGCACCAGCGCCACGCTGCGCCGGTTCGACTACACCGCCAGTCCGGTGTCGGTCGCGGACGACCTGGTAACGCTGCTCCGCCTGGTCCACACCGGCCGTCTTCATCCCGAACTCGGACTCGTCGCCGAGTGGGAGAACACCCCGGAGGTCCTCGCTGACCTCATCCGTCGCCGCGTCCGTGGCAACGCCGTCCTGGAGGTCACCTCATGACATCGACACGACCGACGCCCCACGCGAGCACCGAGGAGAGCCGCGCCGTGCTGACGGCATACCTCGACGCCCTCACCCGTGGCGACCTCGACGCGATCGCGGCGAGCTTCGCCGACGACGTCACCTGGTCGTTGCACGGCACGCTGCCGTTGTCGGGCACCCGGCGCGGGCGTGACGAGATCATGGAATTCTTGGTGGGAGCGATCTCGCTGTACGCGCCAGGCACGTTGTCCTTCACCTTCGGTGAGATGACCGCCGAGGGTGAGCGGGTGGTGCTCGAATGGCGCGCCCAGGGCATCGCGGCGGCGACCGGGAAGAGGTACGACAACGCCTACTGCGGGATCTTCGTCATCCGCGACGGCCGGATCGCCGAGGTCCGCGAGTATCTCGATTCCCTGCATGTGGCCCAGACCCTTTACGCCGCATGATGTGCTCATCATCCGTGCGGGTTCGCCCGGACGGGCGACGGTGTTGCTGCTGCGCGAAACGATCGGATACTGAGGATGAATACTGAGGATGTTGAGGAGCCACCGGATACCGAGGAGCCGTCACCATGAACGCCGCTGACGACGAACACCCGCCCGCCTCAAGCGCGTTCGGCTTCCGGCTCGCCGACGTCTTCGCCGCGTCGAGTTACCAGGGGAACGGTGTCGCCGTCTTCGTCGACCCACCACGGCTGACCGCAGGACAACTCCAAGCGGTGACCGTCGAGGTCCGCCAGTTCGAGTCGATCTATCTGTGGCCGACGCAGGACGATCGCGCGTTCGACACGAGGATCTTCGTCACGGATCGGGAGCTCCCCTTCGCCGGACACCCCATCCTCGGTGCAGCCGCCGTGGCGCACGAGCGGCTCCTGTTCACCGAACCCACGGGCGTTCCCGCCGGTGAACCGGTCGAGTGGACGTTCCGGTTGGGCACTCGCGCGGTGATCGCCCGCAGCGTCGCGGACGGCGAGGGCGGCTTCGACATCGAGACCGAGCAGGGCCGCCCCAGCCTCGGCCAACCGATGCCGGACAGCTACCGGGAACGCATCGCGGCCGCGCTGCATCTCGAACTCGGCGATCTCGATCCCGAGCTGCCGGTCCACTGGGTCAGCACCGGCCTGAAATACCTCATGGTGCCGGTCTCCGGCGCCGGTCTGGCCCGCGCGCGGATCACGATCCCCGACTTCGAGGAGCTGCTCGGCGAAGCGGGCGCAGAGCTGGCCTACGTGCTGGATGCGGACGGCCTCGAGGGACGCAACTGGGTCAACGACGGATCGGTCGAGGACATCGCGACCGGCAGCGCGGCGGGACCGGCGGCGGCATACCTCGTACGCCACGGTCGCGCGACCGCGGGATCCACGGTCTCCCTGTCACAGGGCCGGTTCGTCGGACGGCCCAGCACACTGCGCGTCGACGTGAGCGGCCGTCCCGACGACATCACGCGCGTGGTTCTGCACGGGCACGTCTGCCTGACCGGCACCGGCACCCTGGACCGGACACCCCGTCCGTGAGAAACCTCCCGGCAGGCACGGAATCGAGTCGCATCCTCGTTCGTTGGGCGTGATGTGGAACGCCTGGCGTTCCGGCACGGTCGTATGACGTGCACGGGCTGTTGAAGGTCCGCGTCGAATACATAAGGTATGAGGAACACTCGGGGGTCCGCGGAACGCCCGCGGCAGCTAGGAGGCTCGCAATATGTCCAACCTCGATCTGAGCGGTGGGCTCGGTGACCAGTTCCAGCAGAACAACGGTGGGCAGCAGCAGTCACCGACGCCGCAGCAGCAACCGGCGGCACCGCAGCAACAGCAGGCCCCGGCGCCGACCGCGCCGGCACCCGCTCCCAACGTGCCGCCGGTCGCGGCCCCTGCCTCGACGGGTCTCGTGCTCGAGGCGCCCAGCGCTGTCCCGGTGATCCAGGACCAGCAGGCCGTTCAGGCGGTCCCGGTCGCGCCCGAGGCGCAGACCGAGCTGGACAAGAAGGCACACGCGTTCGTCACCGAGCTGACCTCGATGGACATGAAGGCGCCGTCCTTCACCGACAAGGTCAACTCGATCGTCAACATGGGCGACAGCGAGATCCGCCGCACCTCCGACGTCTCCAACCGGATGTTGCAGCGCCCGGCCGCGCAGGCCGGCAAGGACTCCGCGCAGTCCAAGGTCGGCGGCACGCTGGTGGACCTGCGCCGCACGATCACCGATCTCGATCCCAACCGGGCCGACCTCAAGGGCGCCAAGAAGATCCTGAAGTGGCTGCCCGGCGGCAACAAGATCGAGAACTACTTCATGAAATACCAGTCCGCGCAGAGCCACCTGGACGCGATCATCCGCTCCTTGGCCGCCGGTCAGGACGAGTTGCGCAAGGACAACGCCTCCATCGAGGTCGAGCGCAACAACATGTGGCAGGCGATGCAGAAGCTGGGCGAATACAACCAGCTGGCAACGGCGTTGGACGGCGCGGTCGAAGGGAAGATCGCCGAGCTGTCGGCTGCCGGCCGCACCGAGGACTCCGACATCCTGAAGTCCGACGTGCTCTTCGCGGTCCGCCAGCGGCGGCAGGACATCATGACCCAGATGGCCGTGTCGGTGCAGGGCTACCTCGCCCTCGACCTGGTCCGCAAGAACAACCAGGAGTTGATCCGCGGTGTCGACCGCGCGCAGACCACGACGGTTGCGGCACTGCGCACGGCGATCATCGTCAGCCAGGCGCTCGCGCAGCAGAAGGTCGTGCTCGACCAGATCACCGCCCTGAACAGCACCACCTCCACCATGATCGAGGAGACCTCGAAGCAGCTGCGCACGCAGGGCACCGAGATCAACAAGCAGGCGGCGAGCAGCACGATCGAGATCGACAAGCTGCAGGCGGCCTTCGACAACGTCTTCGCGACCATGGACGAGATCGACAAGTTCCGTTCGGAGGCCACGGTGTCGATGTCGCAGACCATCGGTGCTCTCGAGGGCCAGGTGCAGCGCGCCAAGCCCTACCTCGAGCGCTCGATGCGTTCGCAGGGCATCGACGCCAAGACCGCGGCCAGCTTCGAGCCGACCGGCGGCAACCAGCAGCTGCCGGGCGGTCAGCAGTAAGGCCGAAGAACCGTGGGATTGCTGTCACGTCTCTTCGACCCGGAGGGCTCGTCGGGTCGCCTACGCGCGCAGACCCAGGCCCGTTTCGATGCGGTGTCCCAGTCGGTCACCGACCCGTCGGGCGACTCGGTCGAGGCGTTGCTGCGCAAGACCCAGTCGTTGGTCCTGGAGATCAACAGCAGCGCCGGCGACCTGCCGACGATCGGTGTGGTGCTGGCGCGAGCGGTCACCGACACCGTGCGTGAGGTGCTCACTTCCGGTGAGGCGGACCGGCTCGACATCGGCGTGCGCGTGGCGATCAACGGCACGTTGACCGACTACCTGCCGGGGTCGATCAGGGCGTATGTCGGAGCGGTGCGCGCCGCAGGCGCTGACGCCGAAGAACGCGCGACCGACGCTCTGGTGGAGCAGCTCACGACATTGCGGCACAGCGTCGAGCAACTGGCCGAGGCCAGCCGCATGCGGGACATGCAGGCTCTGCAGGTCCACGGCCGCTTCCTGGAGGACAAGTTCGGTGAGTCCGACCTGGACCTGTGAGACTGGGTGGGTGAGAGTACGCGTCCGGGTGGATCTCGGAATGGAGAGGTGTAGACCGTGAGCCCGATGGCCAAGGGTGCCAACATTGCACTGCAGCGCGAGTTGCCCAATCTGACCGGTGTGGTGTTCGGGGTCGACTGGGAGACCGGTGGCGAGCGGGTGCTCGACGACAACCTCACCCTGTTGACGGTGCTGGTCGGCGCCAACGGTCAGGCGCTCTCCCCCCAACACGTCGTCTACTTCAACCAGTTGGTCTCGGCCGACCTGTCCACCGCGCAGCTCGAGCAGGCGCTCGGCAGCGACGACGAGCAGGTCGAGGTCGAGTTGTCCGAGGTGCCGGACGAGGTCGCCAAGGTGGTCTTCGTGCTCTATCTGTCCGAAGGTAGCGGCAGCAGCCGCCACCTCGGCCAGTTGAAGAGCCTGGTGGTGCGGCTGCTCAACCTCGACGGAGGCGCCTCGATCATCTCCTCGGTCGACCTGGCCGATGACCTCACGAGCGAGAGCGCGCTGAAGCTGGCCGAGCTCTACCGGCACGCCGGCCAGTGGAAGCTGCGCGTCCTCGGCATGGGCTATTCGTCCGGGCTGGCCGGCGTGGCCAAGGAGTACGGAGTCCCGTTATGAGTGGGACCCGCACGGACCTGCCGTACCTGCGCTCGCGCAGGTTGCGGCGGCCTGCTGACGCCGCGCCCGCTGCTCCGGCTCCCGCCGCTGCGCCCGCCCCGCAGACTTCCGCTTCGTCGCTGGACCTGAGTGCGCCCTCGGCGCCGGACCCGGCGCCGTCGAGTTCGTCGCTGGACCTGAGTGCGCCCTCGGCTCCGGCGCCGTCGAGTTCGCCGCTAGATCTGAGCGCGCCGGTCTCTCCCGAGGCTCCGAGCACCGGCTCATCACTCGACCTCGGCAGCACTGACCCCGCGGCGCCGTCGACGCCGTCTGGCGGTACGTCGCTGAACCTCTTCGATGACGAGGAGCCCGCTTCAAGTGGCGGGACGTCGCTGTCGCTGGACGCACCGTCCGGCGCACCGGCCCCGGTGCGGACCTCACCCCGCGGCCACGCCCGCCTCGCGGAGCACGACCTCGGGTTGCCCTCGATCCGGGCCGACGAACGCCGGCTGATGACCGAGCACGAGCCGGTCGTGGCGCTCACCCGGATGCAGTCCGCGGCCGGCGCTCTGGAAGCCAAGGTCGCCGTACCCAACCCCTCCGAAGTCGTCCTCGGCCTCGTCTTCGAGACCAGCGACGGTCGCCAATCCCTCGTGCTACCAGGCCTTTCCCAGCAGGGACCCGACCCGCGGCGCCCGATCTTCCGGGCGACCTCCAGCGGCGTCGCGGTCAACCTGCGTCGCATCCCCGGCGTCCATCGGCTGTTGCTCTTCGCGGTGCCGACCAGGCCGTCCAAGCAGTTGCCCGGCGGCACCGTCACCGTCACGACCTACGGCGGGTCCCGCCTGGAGGCGCCCCTGGTGGCCGGTCCGACGCTCGGCGCCCAGGCGTTGATGACCGCGTACGTCGTGGAGGGCCGGCTCGTCATACGCGCTGAGCACGACCCTTACTCCGGCACCCTGCAGCAGATCTGCGCGGCATACGGTTATCGAGAGATCTCCTGGCGCGACCCCTACACCCCGCTCGTATGACGAGCTACCACAAGGTTTACGACAAGAAAGGAAACTCACCATGGCAGTGAGCCTCAGCAAGGGCGGCAACATCTCGTTGGCGAAGGCTGCTCCCGGGATGACGAACGCCGTGGTCGGCCTGGGCTGGGACCCGCGCACCACCGACGGTGCACCGTTCGACCTGGACGCGTCGGTGCTGCTGCTGGCCGACACCGGCAAGGTGCGCAGCGACGCCGACTTCGTCTTCTACAACAACCTGACTGGCGACAACGGGTCCGTGCAGCACATGGGAGACAACCGCACCGGCGAGGGTGAGGGTGACGACGAGGAGGTTCACGTCGCGCTCAACCAGGTCTCCGCCGACGTGCAGCGCATCGTCGTCGTTGCGTCCATCGACCAGGCGGACGCCCGCGGGCAGAACTTCGGCCAGGTGGCTGATGCCTATATCCGCGTCTACGACGGCGACGACCCGCACAACACCGACAAGGGTGTGCGCTTCGACCTCGGCGAGGACGCCTCGACCGAGACCGCGCTGATCTTCGGTGAGCTCTACCGCAACGGCGGCGAGTGGAAGTTCCGCGCGATCGCGCAGGGCTTCGCCGGCGGTTTGGCGAGTGTCATCACCCAATTCGGCCTGCAGGTCGGATGATCCCATCCGTCATCTGACGTCTGCGGGGCCACGACCGGGGAACCCTCGGTGGTGGCCCCGCGTTGGGCACACCGTGAAACCGCTCACCGGTGGCGGTCGTCATACTGGCACTTCCGTCTGTCCCCGTCACGCCGAGATGAGCTCCTTTTGCAAGCCCTGAAGCACTTCCGCATCGACTTCGTCATCACAGCCGCCGTGCTCGTGGTTGCGTTCCTCTACGACAGCTGGGCCGGCGTCGGTCTGACCGCGATCCTGATCGTGGTCGAGATCGTCTTCTCGTTCGACAACGCGGCGGTCAACGCCAAATACCTCGACCGGCTGAACCACTTCTGGCAGACGATGTTCCTGACCGTCGGTGTCATCGTCGCCGTCTTCGGCATGCGGCTGGTCTTCCCGTTCGTCATCGTCTGCCTGTCGGGTTCGATCAGCCCGTGGAGTGCGCTGAACCTGGCGCTGGAGAAGGGTGACCCGCACACACCGGGCACCTACGGCTACATCCTCACCGAGGCCCACCCGGCCATCGCGGCGTTCGGTGGCATGTTCCTGCTGTTGCTCTTCCTGGACTTCATGTTCGACGAGGACCGCGAGATCAGCTGGCTCACCTGGATCGAGAAGCCGCTGAAGAAACTCGGCAAGCTCGATGTGCTGTCCGTCATCATCGCAGGCATCTTCCTGCTGGTCGCCAGCGAGACGCTGGTGCACGAGACGCACGTGCACACGGCCGTGCAGATGCGCTCGATCGTGCTCTTCTCGGGTCTGCTCGGCATCATCCTCTACCTCGCCGTCAGCGGTCTGTCGACGATGATGGAGGAACGCGAAGCGGCCAAGGACCACGAGTTCGAGGAAGCCGACGCACACTCCTCGACCGGGCAGAAGGTGCTGCTGGCGGGCAAGGCAGCCTTCTCGATGTTCATCTTCCTCGAGGTGCTCGACGCGACGTTCTCCTTCGACGGCGTCATCGGCGCCTTCGCGATCACCCCTGACCCGATCATCATCATGCTGGGCCTGGGCGTCGGTGCCATGTACGTCCGGTCGATGACCATCTTCCTGGTCCGCAACGGCACACTGGCCGAATACCGCTTCCTGGAGAACGGCGCCCACTGGGCGATCGGCGCGCTCGCGGTCATGCTGGTCATCAGCATCCGCTACGACCTGGGTGAGTTCGTGATCGGTGGTGTCGGCATCGCCTTCATCCTGGCTGCCTGGGCCAGCTCGATCCTGGCCAACAAGCGAGACGCAGTGGCCGAGGGGGCCACTGACTCAACCGAACAAGGAGCCAACGTATGAGTATCAGCCTCTCCAAGGGTCAGACCGTCGACCTGCGCAAGCAGGACGGCGGCAACCTCACCCGGGTCCGGATGGGCCTGGGCTGGGACGCCAAGGTCGTCACCAAGAAGAAGATGTTCGGCGGGAGCAAGCAGGTCCAGCGCGACATCGACCTGGACGCGTCGGCTCTCGTCATCAGTGGTGGCCGGGTGCTCGACACCGTCTACTTCGGCAAGCTGCGCTCCAGCGACGGCTCGATCCAGCACACCGGCGACAACCTCACCGGTGAGGGCGAGGGCGACGACGAGTCGATCAACGTCGACCTCGGTGCGGTGCACGGCTCGGTCGAACACATCGTCTTCGTGGTCAACTCCTACAGCGGCGAGAACTTCACCGAGATCGACAACGCCTTCGTGCGTGTCGTCGACTCGGTGGCCGGTGACACCGAGCTGGCCCGTTTCCAGCTGACCGGCTCCGGCACGCACACCGCACTGGTGATGGCACGCGTGTCGCGCACCCCGTCCGGCTGGAACTTCACCGCGATCGGCGCGCCCGGCAACGGCCGCACCGCACGTGACCTCGAGCCGCTGGCCCTCAGCGTCCTCTGAGCGCGGATCCCTGCCCCAGATCTCGCATGACGACGCGCGACGGTGATCGGCCGCTTGGTGTCAGCCTCGACATCTGGGGCACGCTGCTGGGCAGCGACCCGGCGTTCAAACCGGTCCGCAACGCCATGCTGCGGGACGCGGTGGCGCCGGACCTGCCCGCCGACACCTTCGACGCGGCGATGCGGCAGGCCGATCGTGACGTCGACGACCGCTGTGTCCGCGACGGCATCGACGTCGGTTTCGTCGGGCGGATAGCGGCCACCTTGGTGGCACTCGGCCGTCCGATCGACGAGGTCGCTGCCCGCGCCCCCGAGCTGTATGTCGCGCAGGAGGCCCTGGCACTCGCACACCCACCGCGACCGTTGCACGTGGAACTTCCCGCCGCCGTGTCCGCGCTTCCCCTGCCGGTGGTGCTGACCAGCAACACCGGCATGCTGCCCGGTGAGCTGATGCGAAAACTGTTGGCACTGGCCGGTTTCGGCGCGGTCCCGGGAGTCTTCTCCAACGAGCTCGGAGTCGCCAAGCCGCACCCGCGGATGTTCCGGGCTGCGTGCGACGTGCTCGGCATACCAGCTGGTGACGTGCTGCACGTCGGCGACAACCCGGACGCCGACGTCGCCGGTGCCGAAGCCGCCGGTATGACGGCCGCGCTCGTGCAACCCGATGGCATTTCCACGCTGCGCGTCCTGGAGAGCTTGCAACCACCCCACGAAGTTCTCCCCCGCTCCGCTCCTCCGATACTTCGCGGGGACCCCGGATGAGCGCCCCGATCACCCAGGTCGTCGCACACCCGCTCACCGGAACGTCGACTCACCCCGTCGACGCGCGGACCGGCGCCGACTTCGACACCGCGACCTACTCGCGGATGAAGC
Organism: Flexivirga endophytica; assembly: GCF_014640635.1. Taxonomy (GTDB): domain Bacteria; phylum Actinomycetota; class Actinomycetes; order Actinomycetales; family Dermatophilaceae; genus Flexivirga; species Flexivirga endophytica. The sequence goes on along the minus strand of NZ_BMHI01000003.1, from coordinate 670,249 downwards.
ACGGCGACCTGCCGGCGATGCACCGGCTCGCCGACGAGCTGGCCGACGCCCTCCTGACGCAGTGCCCGTCGCTGGCCACCGACACCCGACCGGTCATCCTGCCGGTCGCCTACCTGGTGGCGCCGCCCGCCTGCCGCTACCTCGCCGACCGCATCGCCGCACGGCTGAACGCCGCCCGGCCGGTCGCGCCGGAGGCGCGCGTCATACACGTGCACAAGGACTCGGTGACCCACATCGACTACGCCGCGTCGTCCGCGCAGGATCGCCGAAACGACTTGGCAAGCATCGGTTTCCGGCTGACCGAGCCGGTGCGTGACGCCGTCGCCATCGTGGTCGACGACGTGCGCGTGACCGGCCTCGCCGAGCAGGTCATGGTGGATCTGTTGCAGGACAACGGAGTCGGGCAGATCGTCACGGCATACGTCGCCACCTGCGACGAACAGCTGGCGGCCGACCCCAGCGTCGAGGCGGCGCTCAACCACGCCGAGATCCGCTCGATCCACGACATGCTCCCCGCCGTGCGACGTGGTGACTTCGTGCCGACGATCCGTTTTCTCAAGCGGTTATTGGCCGACCCGGGCGCTGCCGACTTCCTCGCGGCTTGCCCGACCGAGCTCGTGCAACGCTTCCGCGGCGATGCCGAGGCCACCGGCCCGACGTTCCTCGCCGGCTATCCCGCCGGAACCGCCGCGCTGTTCGCGGAGTCCGACCTCCGGTCCGAAACGACGCCGGAAAGGGTGGGCCCGTGAATCGCACCAAACGCATCTGCCTGGCAGAGCTGGAGTCCGAGCACGGACTTCCGCAGGCCGCACTCGTCGACGCGCGCGGCTACTCGCGCTTCAAGCACGGCGACGCCGCTGCGGGCCGGCGTTTCGCCGTCGCGCTCGCGGCGTTGGCCGCCCAACGTCTCGACAGCCGCCAGGTGCTGGTCACGAGCTCGGCGTTCGGGCAGGTGCCGCCCGCGGCATACAGCCTGCTGATCCCGTTCGTGGAGCACCTGCGCCTGCTGCGTCCGGACCTGCAGGTCGGCGCCTTCCGAATCAGGCGTCGTGGCGTGAGCAACGGCGACTACTCGCGGATGACCCCGGCCGACCGACGCGCTGCGATCGGAGACGCGGAGCTGACGCCCGAGCGGGACATCACCGGCGCGATGGTGCTCGCCCTCGACGACATCCGGGTGACCGGCAACCACGAGCGCGTGATGGACCGCTGCCTGACCGAGGCGGGTGTGGCCGACGTCTGGCACCTGTATGTCGTGGACGCGGCCGACTTCGCGCAGTCCCCGCAGATCGAGTCGGTGCTCAACGAGGCGGCGATCGGCGGCCCGCACGACCTGCTCGAGATCGCCGGCGAGCGCCGGTTCGTGCCCAACGCGCGACTGTGCCGTCGAGTGTTGGCGCTGCCCGAGGAGCAGCTGCGGCACTTCGTGCAGCAGGCCCAACCGGCGCTGCTGGGCTGGCTCGGTGCCGCCATTGAGCACGATGGGCTGGGGCGCGTTCCGGCATACGAGGCACGGGTGCAGGTGTGGGACGCGATGCTCGCCGAGACCGCGCAGGAAGCCGACGCCGGCGCGAGCTGACACACGCCCGTCGAGATGCGCCGGACGGCACGGCACCCCCTGCGCAAGTGGTGCCACGTCACGACTTGATATCGAACCCGTAGCTCCCAGGGAACTCCCAATGGTCTCCCACCATGCGAATTTAGCGTGGCCGCAAGTTGGTTCCACATCCTGATCAGCCCGCTCGGCATCGGCCGGGACGATCGATGCGCGATGCGAAACGGCGGGGGTGGTTACGGGGGCGGCCACACGAGCAGACAGCGCGCGCCGACGTCCGAGACGTGCCGGGTCGACGACCACGACCTGGAGTGATGAACCGGCTCTTCCTGGCGACGCCAGGAAGTGACGACAAGGAGAATCACATGCGCTGGACACAATTGGTCGCCCTCACGGCCGCAGGTGCGGCCGCTGTTTCATTGGCCGCCTGCGGTAGCGGCGGATCGCCGAGCAAGAGCAGCGGCGGTGGTGGCGCCAACACGGCAGCCGCCGCGCAGACCAAGGCAGCGGTCGCCGCGACGAACCCGAACCTCAAGGGCCCTGCGCCCGCGATCTCGGGCGCGAAGAAGGGCGGCACGCTCAACATCGATGACGGGTCGAACCCGCCGACGATGGACCCGTCGGGCATCTACTACATCGACTCGAACGCCTACGCGACGCAGTACCTCTTCCGCACCCTGACGCAGTACAAGATCGTGAAGGGCAAGCCGGTCCTGGTGCCGGACCTGGCCGAAGGTGTCGGCAAGCCGTCGGCCGACGGACTGACCTGGACGTTCAAGATCAAGTCCGGCCTGAAGTACTCCGATGGCAAGCCGGTCAAGCTGGCCGACTTCGTCTATGCGATCAAGCGGTCGTTCGCCACGGAGAGCGTCGCCGCCAACGGCACCAACTACCAGATGGAGTTCCTGAAGGGCGGCAGCACCTACAAGGGCCCGTTCCGGCAGCCGAACGCGAAGTTCCCGGGCGTGACGACCCAGGGCAGCGACACGCTGGTCTTCCACCTGACCAAGAAGATGCCGTCGTTCAACTACTTCGCGTCGTTCCCGGAGTTCAGCCCGATCCCGCAGAGCGCGGACACCAAGGGCAAGTACCAGATGCACCCGCTGACCACCGGCCCCTACCAGGTGCAGACCTACACCAAGGGCCAGAAGATGGTGCTGACCCGGAACAAGTACTGGAACGCCACGTCCGACCCGGTGCGACACGCCTACCCGAGCAAGATCCAGATCAACTTCTCCGTGCAGGACCTTCCGTCGCAGCAGCGGATCCTGGCCAACAGCGGTGTCGGCACCAACACGATCAACATCGACGCGATCGATGCCTCGCTGGTCTCCAAGGTGACCGGTGCGCAGAAGGACCAGTTCGCGCTCGGATCGTCGTCGTGTGAATACTTCGACGAGCTGGACAGTCGCAAGATCCCGCTGAACATTCGCAAGGCGATCGGCTACGCGTGGCCCTTCAACGAGATGCGCAAGGCGGCCGGCGCCTCGTCGCTGAGCTACCAGCCGGCGACCACGTATGCCGCACCCAGCCTGCAGGGCTTCAAGAAGTACCCGGCACTGCCCTACGCCACCGGTCAGGGCAACGGCGATCCCGCCAAGGCCAAGGCGATCCTGAAGAAGGCCGGCAAGACCGGCTTCCAGCTGTCGTACTACTACATCAGCGACAAGCCGACGAAGGTCAGCGCGAACAACGCGTTGAAGGCCGGACTCACGGCCGCCGGCTTCAAGGTCAAGGACATTCCGGTGTCCACAGCCGAGTACGAGAAGAAGATCTCCGACCCGAGCGCCCCGGTGAACATGGGCCAGGGCACGCCCGGCTGGTGCTACGACTGGCCGACCGGTGACTCGGTCTACCCGGTGCTCTTCAACGGCGCCGGCATCTCGAACGGCCTGTCCGTCGGCCAGTTCAAGAACGCGGCCGTCAACAAGGAGATGGATGCGATCGGTCAGCTGCCTCCGGAGAAGGCGGCGCCGAAGTGGGCGGCTCTCGACAAGGAGCTGATGACGAAGTACTTCCCGTCGATCCCGGACGACTACTCGATGAACTCCGCGACATACGGCAAGAACGTCCAGAACGTCGAGATGAACCCGCTGATCAGCATGCCCAGCCTGACGGCGCTGTGGGTGAAGTGACGCCCTGACGCAGCGCCCCATGACCGGGTGGTCGGGAGAGGTGACTCTCTCGACCACCCGCCGGGCCACCACTCTCCCTTGTGATGACCCGTTCATGCGGCTGCGGATCCGGTGAGCCAGCGCCGATCCGGGTCCGCAGCTCGCAGCACGCTTCCCGGAGCACGAGCGGCTCAGCCGGCGACCGCGCTCCAGCGCCCGCGCCGGCGGACCACCTCGATGGGGTGGTCGAAGCACTCGGTCACCAGCTCGGTCGTCAGCACGTCGGCGACCGGACCGGCGGCGACCAGCCGACCCTTGCGCAGTAGCGCCGCGTGGGTGGTCGACGGTGGGAGCTCCTCGAAGTGATGGGTGACCATCACGCTGGTCAGTTGCGGGTGCGCCACGGGAAGTTCGGCGATCGTGCGGATCATCTGTTCGCGGGCCGCGACGTCCAGGCCGGTGGACGGCTCGTCCAGCAGGAGCAGCGGCGGATCCGTCATCAGCGCACGGGCGATCAGCGCGCGACCGCGCTCGCCCTGCGACATCGTGTGCCAGCGGGGCTTCTCGTCGATCCCCATCGTCTTGAGCAGCAGGTGCGCTCGATCCAGGACGGCGTCGCTCGGTTGCCACCGCGGCACCAGCTCGATGGACCCGGTCTCACCGGTGAGCACGATGTCCTGCGCGCTGAGATTGGAGCGCAACGGGTGGCGGGGATTGACGAAACCGATGAAACGGCGCAAGTCGCGAAGGTCGACGTGACCCAGTTGCTCGCCGAGGATCTGCGCGGTGCCCCGGCTGGGAAAGGTCACCGCGCCGCAGATGTTCAGCAGTGTGCTCTTGCCGGCGCCGTTCGGTCCGATCAGCGCCCAGTGCTCACCGCGTCCCACGGTGAGGGTGATGTCATCGAGCAGTCGCTTCCCCTCGCGGATGAAGGCGACCTCGTGCAGTTCCAGGGCGGTGTCGGTCATCGCGCTCCACTCTGGCATTCCGCCGGACCGACGGACACGCTGTCTCAGGCGTCGGGCGTAGGGGTTACTCGTCAGTTGACTCATGGGTAAGTTGGTGAGGATGACGGACCAGCACCAGCTCGACCAACACCAGCTCGACCAACACCAGCTCGACCAACAGCGGGCGACCAGAGTCCACGCTTTCACCGACGACGCGTTGGGCGACGACGACGCGACCGGGGTGGCGCAGCGGATCCGCAGTGGCGAGATCAGCGCGGTCGAGGCGGTCGACGCGGCCATCGCCCGCGCCGAGCAGGTCGAGGAGTCGCTGCAGGCGCTCCGGCATCCCGACTTCGAGCGGGCCCGCACACGCGCGCAGGACCCTGGAAGCGCCGAATTCGCCGGCGTACCAGCGGCGTTCAAGGACAACATCAAAGTCGGCGGTATGCCGATGACCGAGGGCTCGCAGGCGTTGCCGCCGACCCCGCAGCCGAAGGACGGCCGGATCGCCGCGCAGTTCCGGCAGACCGGCATCATCCCGATCGGTACGACGACCATGCCGGAGTTCGGCTGGACGGCGACCACCGAGACGCTGACCGGTCAGACGCACAACCCGTGGAACCTCGGCTACTCCAGTGGCGGCAGCTCCGGCGGTTCGGCCGCATGGGTGTCCTCCGGTGTCGTCCCGATCGCGCACGGCAACGACGGTGGCGGCTCGATCCGCATCCCGGCCGCGGTCTGCGGGCTGGTCGGGCTGAAGCCCACCCGTGGGCGGCTGCGGTTGACCGACGGCGGCGAGGCGATGCCGGTGCGGATCGTCACCGACTCGGTGCTCGCCCGGTCCGTTCGCGACGTCGCGAACTTCTACCTGGCCGCGCAGCGGGTGCACCGCAACCGGCTGCTGGCTCCCATCGAGGGCGTCGACCGGCCGATCGACCGTCCGCTGCGCATCGGGCTGTTGCTCGACTCCCCGCTGGCGCCGCCGACCGACGATGCGACCCGGGCGTCCGTCGAGGCTCTCGGCCGGCTGCTGGAGACGCTCGGTCACCACGTCGAGCCCTACACGTTGCCGGTGCCGGAATTCTTCAAGCAGGACTTCATCGACTACTGGCGGTTCCTGGCGATGGCCGTCGAGGGCTCCGGCGCGCGGATGTTCGGCAAGGGCTTCGACCGGTCCAAGCTCGAGCCGTTGACGCAGGGGCTCGCCGAGCAGGGCAAGCACCGGCTCTGGAAGGCGCCGGTCTTCATCAGCCGGTTGCTGGCGACGTCGGCAGCCTCACGCATCGCTTTCGCGAAGGGTCCGGACGTGGTGCTCAGCCCGGTGCTGGCGCACACCACCCCGAAGCTCGGCTACTTCTCGGCCGATCTGTCGGCGGAGGAACACTTCCGGCGGCTCGTCGACTACACCGGCTTCACGCCGCTGCACAACGCGACCGGCGGCCCGGCGCTGTCCGTGCCGTCCGGCATGACCAACGAGGGCCTGCCGATCGGCGCGATGCTCTCCTCGAACCACGGCACCGAGTCGCTGCTGCTGCGGCTGGCCCTGCAGATCGAGCAGGCCCAGCCGTGGCAGCGGATCCAGGACTGATCCGGCTCAGCCGAGGGACACCGAGCCATCGAGCAGCACGTCGCTTGTCTCCATGCGTGGTTCGACACCGGAGTCCGGTCCCTGGCAGACGCCCTTGATGCGGGTCCCGAAGATCGTGCGGGTGCCGCTGTAGGTGCCTTCGCCGGTGGCGCCGGCATAGGCGCCGGTGCCGTGGTCGATGGTCCAGTCGCCGGCCAGCGTGACGACGGCGTGGCAGGCGTTGAGATTCAGGTCCATCGTCTCGCCGGCGGACGAGACGTCGACGACGACGGACCCGTTCGGGAAGGTGAAGACCGCCTGGCCGCCGTTGTCGTCCATGTCCTCGACGTCGGTGCCGACGCCGGCGATCGGCCCGTGCCCGATGACCTGGCTGAGCTGGTCGGAGACCTGCGAGTTGTAGTGCAGCTGGAACGCCTGCTGACCGCCGGCCGGTGCCGCGTGGGCGACGCCGACGGAGGCGGCCGTGAGCAGGGCGGCGACCGCGGTCGTCGCGAGTGTGGTTCGGGTGAACGTACGCATGATGAATCCCCTTGTGGATGAGTGCGATCCGACCTGACGGTTGGTCGGCCGCCGGCGATTGGCCGGCACGTCATACGTTGTCGTTCCGGTCGGCTGCGCGCGTCTGCCCGTGGGCCGAACCCGTGGGCGTTCGGGTATGACGTGCTCCGGTGTGCACGTCCACCCACGGGTGGAGGCGTATCCACCCGGAAAAAGACGCGGGTCGACCCGTTGCGGGGCCACGATGACGGGATGGACCGACCCACTCGACCGTCGCGCTTCGACCTGGCGCTCAGTGGGTTGCTCACGGTCGCGGCGGTTGCCGAGGTCGCGCTGACTCCGGCACTGACACCGAAGGTGCCGGCGATGGTCTTCGAGGTCGTCATGGCGGTGGCGCTCGCATTCCGCCGAGTGCGTCCGATCCCGGTCGTGGTGACCGTCGCTGTCGCGGGGACCGTCGACACCCTCGTCGGTGTGCCGCTCAACCAGGGGACGATGGTGCTGGCCGCACCGGTCATCGCGGTCTACTCGGTGTGTGCGTGGGCGTCGACCCGAGAAGCATTGCTCGCTTCGGCGATCTTCTTGGCAGCGTTCGCGATTCAGTCCTGGGCGTTCGACGCCGGTGTCGGCAACTGGCTGTTCGGTTTCGTCTTCGTCGTCGCCACGCTCATCGCGGGGATCACCATCCAGGTGCGGACGCGCGAGGCGGAGCGGTTGCGGGAGGCGGCGGTCCGGCACGAGGCCCAGCTGGAGATGCAGGCGCGCGATGCGGCCGAACACGAACGCACCCGGATCGCGCGCGAGTTGCACGACGTCATCTCGCACTCGGTCACGGTCATGGTCGTGCAAGCGGGTGCGGCCGAGCGGGTGAGCGTGGCCGGCCCGCCCGCTCCGGAGGCTCTGGAGGCGATGCGCACCATCCAACACGTCGGCCGGCAGGCGCTCGGTGAGCTCTCCGGGCTGCTCGGAGTGTTGCGCGACGGAGACGAATCCGTAGGCCTAGGACCGCAACCCGGGCTCGGCGCGCTGCCGGAACTCTTCGAGCGGTCGGCTGCCGCGGGCGTTGTCGTCTCGGCGGACGTTGCCGCGGACCTCGGTCGCAGCCTGCCGGTGGGGCCGCAGCTCGCGACGTTCCGGATCATCCAGGAGGCACTGACCAATGTGCGCAAGCACTCGGCCGCTCCGTTCGCGCGGGCGCAGGTGTGCGTCGCCGACGGCATACTCCGGCTGACGGTGGACGACGACGGCCCGCCGCGTGAGCAGGGACCGGTCGCACCGGGTGGCGGGCTCGGGCTGCGAGGAGCGCGCGAGCGCGCCAAGGTGTATGGCGGCACGGTCGACGCCGGTCCCACGCCGACCGGTGGCTTCCGGGTGTCTGCCACGATCCCGGTGGGTGACGGGCGATGACTGATCGCGAGTCCGGCGACGGGGTCGGTGACGTCGGCGTCTCCGGGGACGCACGAGGTGCCGCCCCGTTGCGTGTCGTCATCGCTGACGACCAGGCGCTGGTGCGTGCGGGATTCCGGATGATCCTGCAGAGCGACCCCGGCATCGAGGTGGTCGCTGAGGCCGAGGACGGCAGTGCGGCCGTGGCGGCGTGTGCACGGCATACGCCCGACGTGGTGTTGATGGACCTGCGAATGCCGGGCATGGACGGGCTGGAGGCGACTCGGGCCCTGCAGGCCGCCGGGTCGCCCGTGAAGGTGCTGGCGCTGACGACGTTCGACACCGACCGCCACGTGTATGCCGCGCTGCGCGCCGGCGCCGCCGGCTTCCTGCTCAAGACCGCTCCGCCGGACCGGCTGGTCGATGCCGTCCGCCAGGTCGCGGCCGGTGACACGCTGCTTGCCCCGAGCATCACCCGTCGACTGATCGAGGACTTCACCCGCCGCCCGCCGCCTGGCGAGGCCGGGTCCGGGGCCGGCCTGCTGGCCACGCTCACCGCGCGTGAGGTGGAGGTGCTGCGTGAGATCGCGCACGGGAAGTCCAACGCGCAGATCGCGCAGTTGTTCTTCGTCTCCGAGGGCACGGTCAAGACGCACATCAACCGGATCCTCGCCAAGCTGGGCGCCCGGGACCGTGCGCAAGCGGTGATTGCCGCGTACGAAGCCGGGCTGGTGCGCCCGGGTGAGCGCGCGCCGGAGTGATGAGCTGGAGTGATGAGCCGGAGCCGGCGGTCACTCGTCCGTGAGATCATGCTGCGTGGCTTGTGTCCTCGCCGATGTCCGACCTGCAGCGCAGCCCGACGTGGCAGTGCTGTACGCGATGAGGTCGGGCTGCGAGCGGTGGCTCGCTGAACGCGGCATCGAGCAATGGGGCGTCGGTGAGGTCTCCGTCGATGAGATCGCCGCACAGGTCTGTCGAGGCGAGTGGTTCGTCGGTGTTGCAGCGTCGCACGTGGTCGTCGGGGCGCTCCGATATCTCGCTACTGATGAGGACGTCTGGCCGGACATCCCGTCCGGCGCCGCGCGCTTTGTGCACGGGTTGATGGTCGACCGTCGCACCGCGGTGGCCGGAACCGGTGCGGCTCTATTGGCGTGGGCGGAGGCTCGGGCGACGACGGACGGCATCGGTGTGATGCGACTCGACTGTGTCGAGTCCAACCATCGATTGCGAGATTTCTACCGCGGCCTCGGGTACGTCGAGGTCGGGCGTCATGACTTCGACGGACAGTGGTTCAGCGCGACGTTGTTCGAGAAATGCCTCGCTCCGCCGTCAGATTGAGCGGGCAGGGCCCGCTCCGGAGTCGTTCGGGAGGGCGGGTTCGTCTGTGCGGGTGGCGGCGACATGAGAGGTCATCCGGGTCGGGCGCTCGAAGTTGACACGCCTGCAGCTCACTGTCCACATCTCTACCCTGCCCACTGTGGACGAAGGCGCCGGCAAGCGGGGGATGTGCACAACATTGGCTAATGAAAAGTGTTGTGCATCAAGGAGATTCGTGAAAGAATCGAACACATGAGCGATGAATCGACAGATGCGATCGAGGGCGCAGCTGGCGTCCTCGATGCGACTGCCGTACGCGCGTTCCACGACCGACTCGACGGAGACGTCGCGGTCGACGCCGAGGACCTGTTCGCCGAGATCCGCGCCTGCGAAGAGCTGAAGAACGCCCTGTGCGCCCGCCAGGCCCGAGCGGCGGTGGCCGCGCACACGATCCAACGCTCACGCGACCTCGAGCACGGCATCAGCAAGGCCGACACCGCCCGGATGGTCGGCTCCCAGGTCGCCGCCGCCCGCCGGTCCGCGCCGCACCTGGGTTCCCGGCTGCTCGGCCTCGCGCACGCCGTGACCGAAGAGATGCCGCACACCCGGGAAGCGCTGGCCGCCGGCGTCATCTCCGAATGGGACGTCACCGCCCTCTGCCGGGAGACCGCGTGCCTGTCGCGGGATGACCGCGCCACCGTCGATGCCGCCGTCGCCGACCAACTCGGCACGGTGAGCCACCAGCGGCTGGAGGGATCGGCCCGCGAGCATGCTTACCGGCTGGATCCCGAGGCGTTCACCGCACGTCGAGCTCGCGCCGAATCCGAGCGTCGCGTCACCCTGCGACCGGCGCCGGACTGCATGACGCGACTGACTGCACTGTTGCCGGTCAAGGACGGCGTGGCCTGCTATGCCGCACTGTCGGCATACGCGAAATCCCATGCCACACCCGAGCATCCGCGCGGCCAGGTCATGGCAGACGCCCTCGTCGAACGCATCACCGGCCGCGCACCCGCAGACGGCGCCGACGTCGAGGTCAACCTCGTGATGCCGTTGGACAGCCTGACCGGCGACGCGCCGGCATACGTCCCCGACTACGGGCCGATCCCCGCCGACCTCGCCCGTGAATGGGTCGGCGACGACCCGGACCAGCAGACCCAGGTGCGGCGGTTGTTCACCTTCCCCGGCTCCGGCGACCTGGTCGGCATGGAGTCACGGGCCCGCACCTTCACCGGACTACTCGCAAAATTCATCAGACTGCGCGACCAGACCTGCCGGACCCCGTTCTGTTCAGCGCCGATCCGGCACATCGACCACATCACCCCTTACGCCGACGGCGGTCCGACCGACGAACGCAATGGCCAAGGGCTGTGTGAGCGGTGCAATTACGTCAAAGAACACCCCGACCACCATGTCACCGGCGACGCCACCCGCACCACCACCTCGACCGGCGGGCTGGTCGCAGCCAGTCACCCACCGAGTCCACCCGGTATACCGCCACCGACCAGATCACACGCCGAACGCACTCTCATCGACGTCATGTGGACGCACTACACAACGCCGCCCGATCACGGGGACGTCGGCTGAGCACTGCCCGTCTCGGCCCGAATCAGTCGCGTTGCCAGCGTGTTTCGCCGCCGACGACCGACTGCAGCACCTGAGCCTCCCGGATGCGCACCGGCTCGTCGGCGAGGATCGCGGGATCGGTGATGTCGGTGTCCACGGCGATGAAGTCCGCGAGCATCCCGGCGGTCAGCATGCCGCGATCGCCGGCGGCGCCGGTGAGCTTGGCCGGACCGGTCGTGTAGCCGGCGATGGCCTCGGCGACGGTGACGCGCTCGTCGGGCTGGAAGCCGCCCTCAGGCGTGTTGTCGCCGCGCTGCCGGGTCACCGCGGCATGTATGCCGTGGAACGGATTCGCCTCCTCGACAGGCGCATCCGAACCGAACGCCAGGTCGACACCGGCATCCAACACGGAGCGCCAGCCGTACGCGACGAGGTCGTGATCCGGAAGAAGCGAACGCACCAGGTCGATGTCGCTGGTGCAGTGCGTGGGCTGCATGGACGCGGTGACGTCCCACTTCCGCAGACGCGCCACGTCGCCGGGCTGGAGGTACTGCGTGTGCTCGATGCTCAGCGGCAGGGTCGTGCCGGTGTCGCGGCGGATCTGCTCATAGACTTCCAGCACGTCATGGCACGCCTGGTCACCGATCGCGTGGGTCGCGACGGCGATACCGGCGTCGACGGCGGCGCGTGCGGCGTCATACATCTGCCGGTGGGTCATGACCGCCATACCGAGGTTGGTGGGGTCGTCGGCGAAGCCGCGGCTCATGTGGCAGGTACGCGAGCCGAGCGCACCGTCGCTGAATAGCTTGACCGGCCCGACGCGTAACCAGTCGTCGCCGTCGCCGGTACGCCGACCCTGCTGGATCGCCAGGTCGAGCGCCTCCATCGGGATGCCCTTGACGACCCGGATCGCGAGTTCGCCGGCCTGGTGGAGCTGGATGTATGCCGCCCGGGCCTCCTCGCCGTTGAGGTCGGTGACCGCGGTCAGCCCGACCGACAGCAGGTGCTCCTGGGCAGCCAGCAGCAACCGGGGCAGGTCGCCCGCGTCCGGTCCGGCGGCGATGTCGCCGATGGGGTCCTGTGCCGACTCACGCAGGATGCCGGTGGGGTTGCCGCCTGCGTCGCGGACTGCCATACCGCCGGGCGGGTCCGGCCACGACGCGACGATGCCGGCTCGGCGCAGCGCCTCGGAGTTGGCCCACATGGTGTGTCCGTCGATGCTCGACAGCGCGATCGGGTGGTCGCCGCTGACGGTGTCGAGGTCGGCCGCGGTGGGCTGCACCGGGCGCTCCCACTTGTTGCTGTCCCAACGGCCGCCGAAGATCCAGGCGCCGGCCGGCAACGACTGCGCGTGCTCGCGCACCCGCTCCAGCGCGTCCTGCAACGATCTGGCACCGCGCAGGTCGACCGACACGAGGGACCGGGCGATGCCCGCCGTGTGGATGTGCGCGTCGTGCATGCCCGGGAGGACGACCTCGCCGGGCAGCTCGACGATGTCGGAGGGGCTGTGCGTGGTGGCGAGCTCGGCACCGTCTCCGACGGCGGTGATCCGGTCGTTCTCGACCAGGATTCCGGTGACGAACGGCCGGCTCGGGTCACCGGTGAAGACGCGCGGATGGCGGAAGAGTGTTGACACGGCGGCCAGCTTAGGGAGGGATAGGAGGGGAATGGTGATCGGTGTCCGGGTCCGGATGCCGACATCCGTCGACGTTCTCCATGAAAGGAGTCGGTCAAAATGGTGTGGGTTTGGATCATCATTGCGGTGATCATCATCGCGCTGATCATCTGGTTCTTGATGCGAGGGAGGAGCTCGAAGAGCGAAACCACCGAGCGGCAGGGGCAGGTCGGGCGCCACGCGTCCGGTGAGGACCGAGCGGGTAGCGGCCGGTCTGCCGGTGACCGATCAGGTTCGGAATCGACCGGTTCCCGAGGCGCTGCAGGCGGCGCGGCCGCGGCGACCGGAGGCGCTGCTGCTGCCGGTGGTGCGGCTGCAGTTGCCGGCTCCTCGTCGTCCGACGACCACGCGACGAGCCGTGATGCGGCTGCTGATAGTGCGGGCGCGGACAGGGCGGGCGCGGACAGGGCGGGCGCGGACAGGGCGGGCGCCGACAGCGCTGCTATCGACGACGCCGGTGCTGGATCCGCGGGCGCGGGTGACGCAGCGAGTGGCACGACCCACACCACGACCAACTACGGCTCGGCCGCTGACCCGACCCCGGAGTCCGCTTCGGCGATGCCGGCCGGCGAGCCGGTCCAGGGTGCGGCCGCCGGCCGCGAGGCCGACGCCGGTACTGGTGCAGGTGCTGGACCGGGGACCGGCCCCGACGCGCCGACGACCGCTGTTCCGGTCGTCTCGCAGGACCAGCGCGGCCAGGGCGCCCAGGGCCGCCACTCCGCGTTGCCGGCCGACGGCTCCGACGAGTTCGACGACGTGCACGACGCTGTCGACACCGCACACTCCCCGACCGGTGAGCCGGTCGACGGATCAGTATCGGGGACGGCGTCCGCCCAACCGCAGAGCGTGAGCGACGCGCAGCCGCCGCTTCCGACCGCGACCGACCCGCAGCGGGTGACCAGCGCCGCAGCGGTCGACGGCACCGCACGTGGTGGCGGCAGCGACGAAGAGATCGCCGCGCGGAACGACGACCCGACACCGCGGCAGGCTGACGCACCGCCGGAGAGTGCCGCGTCCGCGGCTCGGCGCGACGACAACGAGTTCCAGGACACCGAGGTTCGGCATCCCGCGGCTGGTTCGATCGCGCCCGACCCAGGCACCGGCAGTGCGGCCGACGCAGGCACCGGCGGTGAGGCCGACACGGCCACCGGCGGCGGCACGGTCACTGGTGGCGGCACCGGCACCGCAGCTGCGGCCGCTGACGCATCGGCAGCCGACTCCTCCGGCGACTCGTCCGGTGGGCACACCGCCGGGTATGCCGTAGCCGGTGGTGCAGCGGTGGCCGGCGGAGGCGCGGCAGCCGTCGCGGCTTCGCGGCACGACGACGACGCGACGTCGGGTGACGCGAAAGCCGACGACGCGAAGGCAGCCGACGCGAAGACCGATGAAGTGAAGGCGGACGACAGGACGTCCACTGACGCACCGTCAGCTGCGACGCCCGGCGAGAAGGTCGGCTACTCGGTTGATTCATCCACCGGCACGACGGCGGGATCGGCGGGATCGACGTCCGGTTCGGCGGGATCGACCTCCGGTTCGGACCCGATGACCGAGCGCTTCGGCGAAGGCGCGGCGTCGCCGCGTCCGGACGGTTCGGCACCCGACGGCTTCGGCATCAAGGGCAACGCCGATTCGATGCTGTTCCACACCCAGGACAGCCCGCGGTACGACGCCACCAGCGCAGCGGTCTGGTTCCGGGACGAGAAAGCAGCCACCTCGGCCGGTTTCGCGCACTGGAACCGCGACAAGCGCGGCTCCGTCGGAGCGGGTTCGACCGGCTCGGACACGTCTGGGACCGGCACTGGTTCGGCGGGCGCAGGTTCAGCCGGGACCGGCACTGGCCCGGCGGGCGCGAGTTCGGCCGGAACGGGTTCGGCTGGTAGCACGACGGCCGGCACCGGGCCCGCGGCGGACAGCACGACCGCCGGCTCGGACTCCGCAGCAGGCAGCACCACCGCCGGCTCGGAGACCGCATCAGGTGGCACGTCCTACACCGTGGGCACGAGCCACCCCGGCCCTGCCGTCACGGGAGTGACCGGGACCGCAGCCACTGGCGCCGCCGGCGCTGCCGCCGCGAGCGGAACGTCGGACACTGCTGCCGGAGAGTCGGGCGCGACCGCAGCGGCACCGGTCGTCGGCGCAGCTTCGACGGACGCGAGCGGAGCCACTGGTTCTACCAGCGCCTCGGCAACGGACGCCGCGGCGACCAGCGCCCCGGCAACCAGTGCTCCGACCGAACGCGACCCGATGCAGGACCAGTTCGGCGAGGGCGCCGGATCGCCGCGTGAGGACGGCAGCGCGCCGTCGGAGCGCCATACGATCAAGGGCAACGCCGACTCGATGTTGTTCCACACGGCCGACAGCCCGCACTACGAGCGGACCGCGGCCGAGGTGTGGTTCACCGACGAGGAAGCCGCCAAGAAGGCGGGCTTCAAGCACTGGGACCACCGGCGGCGCTGACCGCTGAACCCGGCACAACCACCCGACCCTGGACGGCCGCGACCTGCGGCCGCCCAGGGTCAGGTGGTTATATGGCCAGGTGACGGCCCTGACGCGTGAAGTGCGCACGCTGTGGCGGGGACCGCTCACCGCGCCGGAGAGCAAGCTCCCGCGCCGCACGCTCGTCACCGAGACCGTCCTGGTGCTGCTGCTCAGCCTCGGAGCATCGGCGATCTACTCGATCCTGTCGATCATCCGGATGCTGCAGTCGACCACGGCGCTCAACCACCAGACCTCGTCACTGAACAACTCGCAGGCCACCCAGTCCTGGCTCGATCTGACCTACCAACTGGTCGGGATCGGCCTCGGCGTCGTGCCGGCGCTGCTGGCGATCCACCTGCTCGGCCGGGAGATCCGCCGGCCCGCGGCATACCTCGGGATCGACCGCTCCCGCCCGGGCCACGACATCGCGTGGGGGCTGGGGACCGCGTTGGTGATCGGCATACCCGGCCTCGTGCTGTATGTCGTGGCGCGCGACCTCGGCTTCAACACGACCGTGGTGGCTGCCGACCTCGGCAGCCACTGGTGGGCGGCTCCGGTGCTGCTGCTCTCGGCGGCCCAGAACGCCATCGCCGAGGAAGTCGTCATGGTCGGCTACCTCTTCACCCGGTGGAGCCAGGCCGGCTGGCGGCTGCCGGCGATCATCGTCTGCTCCGCGGTCATCCGCGGCAGTTACCACCTCTATCAGGGGTTCGGCGGATTCGCCGGCAACATCGTGATGGGGCTGATCCTCGCCACCGTCTATCTACGCACCAGGAGAGTTCTTCCGTTGATCATCACCCACGCCGTGCTCGACTCCGTCGCGTTCGTCGGCTACGCCCTGCTGCACGACCACGTGGGGTGGCTGCAATGAGTAGCGCGCCCACCTTCGACCGGATCAAGGTCGACAAGGTCAGCTGCGTCCAGGGCGAGGTGACCATGCTGGCGCCGACGTCCCTGACGGTGAAGTCGGGCGAGAACATCGCGATCCTCGGTGAGAACGGCGCCGGCAAGACCACCTTCCTGCGGGTCCTGACCGGCAACCTGGCGCCGACCACCGGCACGGTGACGCTGGACGGTCAGCCGATCGACGAGCGCGACCACGCGACCCGCCGGGTCATCGCTCCGCTGATCGGACCGGTCGCCGGTTACCGCGATCTCACCGTCGGCGATCACCTGATCCTGATCGACCAGACCTGGGGTGGCGACCGCGACGGCGCGGGCGAGCGCATCGCCGCGGTCCTGAACAGGCTCGACATACTCCGCTTCGGCAACCGCTTCCTGTCCGAACTTTCCTCGGGGCAGAGGCAACTCGTCGAGCTGGCGATGGTGCTGCTGCGGCCCTCCGCGCTGCTGGTGCTCGACGAGCCCGAGCAGCGACTGGACGAGGGACGGCGGGCGCTGCTCGGTGAAGTGCTCCGCGAGCGGGTGGCGGCCGGCGGGTCCGTGGTCTGGGTCTGCCACGACAAGGAGCTGGCCAAGACCACCGCGACCCGGACCGTGCACTTCCCGCAGGGCGCCTGATGGCCGCCCAGATCACCAGGGAGGAGCGCGAACGCCTCTCCGACGCCTACGAACTGCGTTATCGCGGCGAGGGCGGGCCGATGTCGTCCGCGCTCTTCAGCGCCTACCTCGCAGCCCTGGTCGGCACCGTCTACGGGTCGGTCCTCGCGCATTACGTCTTCGAGGAGTGGCCGCAGATACTGCACTGGATCGAGCGGCAACCGATCTTCGCGACCGGCATCGCGGTCGTCGGCGTGCTGCTGGTCGCCGCCGTCGCGTTCAAGGTCGGCGGCGCTCGCGGTCCGGTGCTGCCCGAGCCCGGACACATCGAATTCGTCGTCGCCACAGACCTGCCCAGACGATTGACGCTGCGGGACGCGTGGCGCGGCAGCCAGCTGATGGTGCTCACGTCATGCCTGTGCCTCGGTGTCGCGCTCCCGATCGGCTTCACCATGGCGGGCGGCTCGGCCACCGCGCTGGTCGTCGGTGTCGTGCTCGGGCTGCTCGGCGGCATCCTCATCGTGCAGTCGTGGCTGCGCGGCCAGGTGCGTGGCCACGCACCCCTGGGCGGTATGGCGAGCTGGCCGCTGGTCGAGGCGATCCCCGGCGCCACGATGCTGCGCCAGTCGCTGCTGTCCGAAGCGGTCACCTCCTCGCTCATCGTGTCGGACACCCGGCGCGCGCGTGCCCAGGCGTTCTCGCTGAAACTGCGGCACAAGCCGGAGCGGATCCGGGTTGCCGGACCGCACGTGACGGTCGTGCTGGCCGACGTCACCGGGCTGCTGCGCACCGGCTGGTCGTCGTTGGGCTGGCTGGTGCTGGAGCTCGTGGCGGTCGTTCTGGTCGGTCTCAACGCGCTGCAGAACGCCAGCTCCCCGCTGCTGCTGCCGATCCTGGTGGTGCTCACCCACGTCGGCGCGTCCGGACTGACCCGCGGACTGCAGGGCCAGGCCGCCGCGGCCGGCGACCAGTCGCTGCTCGGGCTGACCTGGACGCACGAGGCCGTGCTGCACCTGGCGCCGCTCGCGATCCTGCAGTTCGTCGTGGCCACCGCCGTCGGCCTGGCCACCGGGTCCGGCGGTGACGCCGCGGCATACGGCGTGACGATCGCGCTGCTCGTCAGCGGCGGGCAACTGCTCTACGCGCACAAGGGTCCGGCGCCGGGCATCTTCATGTCCGGACCGGGCCGCGGTGGCGGCGTGCTGTGGGCCATGCACCCGGGGATCGTCGTGTTGGCGGGCGGCTTCGCAGCCACCCTCGGCGCCGGCACCGCCGTGATGGCCGGTGCGGTCGTGCTGGCGATCGGATATTCGCGCAGCTCAGCGGCTTTCGCGCCGGCGCGCGTCAACTGACCCTGCGGACAGGTCGCCACCGGTCTGCTCCAGCAAGGCTCGCGCGGCGGCACGTCCGGACTCCACCATCCGGTCGAACTGGTGGAACTCCAGCAACCCCACGCCCATCGAGTGCGGGGTGAGGACCCACGCACCCAGTCGCGCCGCATCCGCTGGCGTGCCACCACCGATCATCAGGGTGCGCAACAACGTCTCCCCCAACGGCGGCACCCGGACCGGCCGTGCGGGCTGACCGGGCACCGTCGCACGGTGCTGGCCGCTCATCGAGACACCGACCGCGATGATCGGTCCCTCGTTGCGCTCGGTCAGGGTGCCGACCGGCAGGTTGTCCAGCACTCCGCCGTCCACCAACAGCCGCCCGTCGCGAGCGATCGGCGGCAACAGGACGGGCAACTGCGACGACGCGCCGATCGCATCCGCCAACGATCCGCTGCGGTGGACGACCGAGGTGCGCGTGAGCAGGTCGGTGCTCACGCACCGGAACCCGCGAGGCAGTTGCTCGATCCGCAGGTCCCGGTAGGACCGCTGCAGCGCACGCCGCACCCGCGCACCACGCGCGAGGGAGGTGCGTGGCAGGTGGTAGTCGCTCAGGATGCTCTCCCGGACGAACTCCTGGTATGCCGTGTCGCTCACCTCGTCGGCAGTCACCCCCGTCGCGTACATGCCGGCGATGACGGCACCCATGCTGGTGCCGGCGAGCCGATCGACCCGCACCCCGGCGGCCTCCAGCTCGAGCAGCACACCGACCTGCGACAGGGCGCGCGCGCCGCCACCGCCGAAGACCAGTCCCAACGCTTCACCGGACAGCCTGTCGGCCAGTCCCTGTATGGCGCTCGGCGCGTGACCGGCGACGACGTCGCGGTCGGTCAGGCGGCTGACCCGCCAGGGGTCGACCGCCAGCAACCAGGCGTCGCGGGAGGTCGCCGTGGTGGCTCCGACGAGGACGAGCTCGGGCCGGGCGTGCGTCGGGAGTATGGCGCTGGGTGGCGCCTCCGCCATACGTCCCACGAGCACGACGACATCGGCCTCCCGCGCGCACCGGGCGGCAGACTCGGTGTCCTGGGTCGGACTGACCACGAGGACCAATCGGTTGTCGGACTCGGCCCGGTCGATCTCCGCCCGCGGACTGTGGCCCGGGAGCAGAGCGACCCGCAGTCGCCGGCTCAGAGCTGTGTGCAGCAACGCAGCGACCG
The DNA here is from genome assembly GCF_014640635.1 of Flexivirga endophytica. GTDB lineage: Bacteria > Actinomycetota > Actinomycetes > Actinomycetales > Dermatophilaceae > Flexivirga > Flexivirga endophytica. The sequence continues at coordinate 651,080 of NZ_BMHI01000003.1, read as the reverse complement.
CGTCCGCATCGGCGCCGGGCCCGGCGCCGATGACTGCGACAAGCCCGGGTCGCGCGGCGGTGCGAGTGACCGGCGGCCGGGCATCCGCCAGCCGACCGGCCAGCACGGTCACCAGCGCCGACAGGGCGACCGGATCCTGGGCAATTGTCTTGTCCATCAATGCTTTCGAGATCTCGAGCACCTCGCAGTCGCGTCGCGCGCGGACGGACGCGGAGCGTTCGCCACCGGTCAGCAGCGCCAGCTCGCCGATGACGGCACCGGGACCGAGCTCGCGCACGACCTCGTCCCCGATGACGACCTCGGCGCGGCCGGAGAGGAGGACGAACATCCGGTCGGCGGTCTCCCCGCGGCGCATCAGCCAGTCCCCGGCGGGCACCGTCCATCGGGGACCGGCCGCATTCAGCTGTATCCGGGTCGACTCGGGCAGCCGCCGGAAGAGCGAGTGCTCCTCCGGCGGCAGGTCCCCGCTCAACACGACCGAGGACGTGTCGGGCTGCTGCACCCGTGCACCCGCCGCGGTTGCGGCGTCCGCCGCTGCGTTGCCGGCCCGCTGACGGATCGGCCCGAGGCACAAGGCGATCACGGCGCCCGCAGCGAAGCAGTAGATGCTGATCTGCCAGCCGTGTCGCAGGTTCGGCACCACGTTCAGCGCCGTAGGCGTACCCAGGATCGCGACGAGCAGTGCGATGCCGATGGTGCCGCCGACCTGCCGGGTGCTGGAGATGACCGCCGAGGCCGTGCCGAACTTGTCGCCGGGCTGGGTGACCAGGCCGGCTGCCGCCAGGAGCGGCAGGGTGGCGCCCACCCCGATCCCGCTGATGATCTGGCCGGGCAGCCACTGGGCGAGGAACGCCGGTGAGGTGCCCACCGCTTCGACATACCAGACGTAGGAGAGCACCCAGACGACGAAACCGGCGGCGATCACCCACCGGTAGCCGAGGCGCTCCGCGACCGGTTCGAGCAGTCCGGCGGTGGCCGCGGCGGCGACCGCGCCGGGCACCAGCGCCAGCCCCGACTCCAGCACCGTGTAGTGCCAGACGTATTGCAACCAAAGGACATTCGTCAACATGTAGGCGAAGAAGCCGACACCGGCGACAGCGGTGGCGATGTTCGCGACGAGGAACGGCCGGTAGCGCATCATCGCCAGGTCCAGGACCGGCACCGGGTGTCGCACGGAGCTGAGCACGAAGCAGCCGAAGAGAAGCACCGCACCGCCCGCGACGACCCACAACGTCACGCTGGAGCCGCCCCACTCGGACGCCTTGATGATCACTGTGGTGGCCAGTGCGAGCGCACCCGTCAGGAGCAGGGCGCCGCGTATGTCGGGCAGCCTGCGGCGCCCGGGCGCCCGGCTGTCGACCAGGTTCCGCCGGCCCAGCAACCAGGCGCCGGCACCGAGGGGGACGTTGACCCAGAAGGCCCACCGCCAGCCGCCCGCCTCGACCAGCGCACCGCCGACTGGTGGGCCGAGCCCGGCCGCCACGGCGGCAGCGGCCGACCACAATCCGACCGCGCGAGCCCGTCTGGCCGCCGGGAACCCGTCGATGACCACGGCGAGGGACGCCGGCACGAGCATCGCTGCTCCGAGCGCCTGGACCACACGTGCCGCGATCAGCACCTCCACCGACGGCGAGAGCGCACACACCGCCGAGGAGAGGGTGAACACGCCCACGCCCAGCAGGTAGACGCGACGCCGCCCGATCAGGTCGCCCAACCGGCCGAAGATGATCAGGAACGCCGCGAAGATGATGTTGTAGGCGTTCAGCACCCACGAGATGGTCCCGATGGACACGGTCGTGAACGAGTCGCGGATGCTCGGGAACGCGATGTTGACGATCGTGACGTCCAGGAACGCCAGCAGCGCCCCACCCGAAGCCACCAGCAGCACGGTCCGCTCGGGGATACGAGCCCGGCGCGCCTTCGGCCGCGGCGGGATCCTGCCGGACGAGTCGTCCTGTGTCTCAACGTCATACCGCAGCGCCATATCGGGAGCATGTGCGAGTTGCCGGCGCGAAACCTCCGTGAGTTCACGGATCTTTTTCCGGCGGCGGAGCAGGACCCTGGAAGGCATGCTTGTCCGATCTCCGAGGAGCCGCATGATGTTCCAGCACTTTCCGAGTCGCGCCCTGCGGGCGCGTGTCGTCCTCGCCATACTTTCGGCGCTCGCACTGCTCGGCGCCCTGTTCGCGGCGCCGGCCCCCGCCGGCGCGAGCCCGACCCCGACCGCCACGCTCAGCGTGAGCGCATCGACCGACCCGGTGCTCCTGGCCGCGTTGAACGGCGCACCGGGCGCGTCCATCCCCACCGTGCTCACGGCCGTGAATGTGCAGTTCGAGGCCACGGTGTCGCTCTCGTCCGCGCAGAACAAGGACACGACCGTCGCTCTGTCGCCGAGAAGCGGTGTCGGCCGGCTCAGCACCACCCAGGTCGTCATCCCCGCCAACACCACCAGCGTGACCGTGGACGAGAAGTACGACACTGCGACCTCGGCGTTGCAGATCCACGCCGAGGCCATCAACAGCAACAAGATCGCGAGCGGCAACTCGGCCGCCTTCCGGGTCGAGTCCTCGCTCAGTGTCCTCGCCGGCGGAAGCTCGCCCCTCACAGCAGGGGCCGACGGCGCCGGGTGCACCACGGTCGGCCCGGCCAACCCGATCTGCGGCATCGTCGACCTGCCGAACGGCACCACCACCAACGCTGTGATGACCATTGGGCCGTGCAACGCCGGGACCCCGCACTGCCACACCGGCAACACCGTGACGCAGTTCATCGCCGGTATGACCGGCCTCTACACCCGTGCCGACCCGGCGAGGATGACGCTCGTCTGCGACAAGTCGCTGTGCGGCAAGGGCGGCGTGCCGCATTACACCGCGCAGTGGGCGCAGTCGGCGACGGACCCGCTGACGGCCGCACCCGCCTGCCCGAGCAAGGGCGTCATCGGCGCCGATCAGGACTTCTGCACCGACTACGTCTCCAGCTCCCGCGACAACGCCGGCGACCTGTTGCTGGTCGTGCTCTTCGCCAAGGACGTGCGCGGCACGATCTGATCAGCCGGCGGCCGACTCACCGGGTTCTGGCGGTGACACACCGAGCGTGGCCAGGACCCGGTGCGACTCGTCGCGCAGGTCGTCGTCGCGGGTTGCGTCGGCCAGTGCGAGGCGGAGCAGCGCGGGCTCGAAGCCGCCGAAATCTCCTGTGTCCTGGTCCAATCCGGCCCGAGCGGTGGCCGCTGCTTCGCGCGGGAGACCTTGCGCCACCAGGGCGTGCGCCCGGATCCGATGCAGCCTGGCCAGCGTGTCGGCGGCTCTGGCCTCTGCCGCCTCGAAGGCATCGTCCAGCAGCGCGAGCGCTTCGGCCGGACGCCCGGTGTCCAGCAGCGCCTCGGCCCGTGCGGCGTCGAGCAGGATGACCTCGGTGGTCAGGTGCAGGCCCTCCAGCACTTCTCGGGCCCGGTCGAAGAGCTGCCAGGCCTCCGAGCGGTCGCCGACCCCGGCCCGCGCGCGGGCCTGCTCGCGGTAGGTGAGTCCGATCAGCTCCTCGTCGTCGACCCCGAGCGCCAGTCGTAGCGCCGCGTCCAGGACGGGAAGCGCGTCGGCGTGGCGGCGTTGGGTGACGAGCACATCGGCGCGGTTGTAGAGCGCGGTCGCTTCGTTGGCGTCGTCACCGAGCCGGCGGAAACTGCCCGCCACTCGGGCGAATCCGTCGACTGCCTCGTCCCATCGCCCGGTGTTGTAGGCGTCGATCGCGAGGTTGTTGACCGTGAGTGCCTGGCCACTCAGGTCGTCGAGTTTCTCGTAGAGCGCGAGGGCGAGCTGGCCGTACGGCCGGTCCTCGGTGGCGGTCGAGGCGCCATACGCCAGATGCAGGGCGTTGTAGGCGTGCGCCAGGACCGTCTGGTCGCCGGACTCCTCCGCCCACCGGACACCCAGCCGTCCCCAGCGCAGTGCCTCGGCCGTCCGCCGTTGCAGGTGCCGGCAGAAGCCGTACCGGGTGGCGAGCGTCGCGCGGACGCCCGCGGCAACCGGCCCCTCGACCCCTTCGAGCAGTTTCAGGGCACGGGTCAGCTGCGCCAGCGCGGGCTGATAACGCCCGAGACGCAAGGTGATTCGCGCTTCCTTGTAGAGCACCTCGGCAGTGGCGACCACATCCGGGCGCAGGTCCCGTCGGGCCTGGCGCAGCGCGGTCAGCGCGCCGGCGGAGTCGCCGGCCATGTCGCGGCATTCGCCGAGTGAGACGTATGCCGCGGAGCGTGCCGCCGGCGTCGTTCCCGGCCGGTTCGCTCCGGCGTCCAGGGCGCGCGCGTAGAAGACCGCGGCCTGCCCGTAGGCGTATTTCGCACGCGCTTCGTCACCGGCCCGCAGCGAGTAGGACCAGGCCTTGTCCGCCAGGCCGGCGGCGTGGAAGTGCATGCTCAGCAGCGCGGGTGTCGCGGTGGCCCGGTCCGGGGACTGCTCGAGGGCGACCGCCACCTGCTCGTGCGCCACCCGGCGCAGCCGGAACGGCAGCCCGGCATACGCGACATCTCGCACCATCGCGTGTCGGAACTCCACCACACCGGTCTCGACCGGGCGGACGAATTCGGCCAGCCGGTGCGGCAATTCGGCCGCCGTGGTCAGCTCCGGGCGCAGCTGCGCGACCAGGGCCGGATCGAAGCGCGTGCCCAGGACCGCGGCGATCCGCAGCAGAGTCCGATCCGTGGGAGCCAGCCGGTCGATGTCCGCGATCAGCACCGCCTCGACCGAGTCGGGCAGTTCGTCGTCGGTCCCGGTGGATGCATCGGTCATCGAACCCAGCGAGGTCAGGAAGAGCGGGTTGCCCTCGGCGCGCTCCGCCATCGCCTCCAACAGGTGCCGGCTCGGCCGTCTGGTGCCGGAGACCGACTCGAGCAGCTCGAGCGCCGCCTCCGGTGACACAGCGGCCAGTACGACGCGCAGGTCGGGCACGGCCAGGACCGGTTCGTAACCGATGGGGACGTAACGCCGCGTGACCACGACACACCACGACTGCCGGTGGCTCTCCACGGCCAGTCGGTGCAGCAGAGCGCTGGACGCCTCGTCCATCAGGTGGGTGTCCTCGAAGACCAGCAGCGTCGGGCCGGGCAGCAGGGCGGCGAGCAGTGCCACCGTCAGCTCCTCGATGCGGCCACGCCGGAACTTCGGATCCACCTCCCGCACCTCGCGGGTCGGCGTCAGGTCCAGGTCGAGGGGTATGCCGAGCAAGGGCAGCCACGGCAGTAGCTCCGGCACCGTCGCGTGCACGCGTCCCGCCAGGCTCAGGGCGATCGCCTCCGGTGTGTCGTGCGGCGAGATGCCGAGCACGGAGCGCAGCAGGCTGCGCACCGCGATGTAGGGCATGCCCGTGTCGTAGCTGCTGACCGTCGTGACGTGGCTCGTCATACCGTCCGGCACGGTCAGCTCGGCGACGAGTCGGGACTTGCCGATGCCCGGCTCGCCGACCACATCGACGACCGAGCCCCTCCGTTCCATCGCCGCGGCGAGTGCCCCACTCAATGTTGACAATTCGTCGGCGCGGCCGACGAACGGCGTCTCGACCTGACCGGCCCGACCGTCGAGCACGCTGTGGACGACGACGGCATCGACCGGGTCCCGTTTGCCCTTGACGGCGAACGGCTCCAGCGGCGTCGTCTGCAGCTGTGCGTCGCACGCGGCGACGGCCGCCTCGGTGGCCACGACCTGCCCGACCTGCGCGTGGCCGAGCAGCCGTGCGGCGAGGTTCACCGCGTCGCCCTTGATCGAGTAGGTCCGGCGGACGGCGGGACCGAAGTCCCCGGCGAAGACGTGGCCGGTGTTGACACCGACCCGTGCCCCGAGGGCGCCGTCGTGCGCCGCGATCTCGGTGGCCGTGCGCAGCATCCGCTCCAGATGGTGACCGGTGCTCTGCGGCGCCCCGGAGGTCAGCATGATCTTGCCGCCGTCCGCTGCGATGTCGGACTCGAAGAAGGTCACGCCGTGCTCGAGGCACGCTCGTTGCACCGTCGCCACGACCTGGTGGACGGCTTCTGCCGCAGCAACCGACCCGCTCTCGCGAAGCAGCCTGTCGATGCCGAGGAACTGCACGAAACCAACTGCGATGGAACGGTGTTCGGGGTGTCCTGCCATCTCCTGCACATGAGCCCGGATGGCGGGCGGAAGCGTGTCCGCGATCGGTGCACTCGGGCCGGTCAGTATGTCGGCGGCCGTGCCGGGCACGTCCGGACGCGTTCGCAGCAGTCGTGCCGCAGACCCGGCGACCGGCACGACGCCACCCAGCGCGGCCGCCGGCAACCGGGCGGCGGCTGCCGTGCTCAGCAGGATCTTCCCGGCCGCACAGGCCTGTTCGACGGCTGCCAGCTGACTCGTGTCCGGCCCGGCGACCACGATCTCGCGGTGGCTGGCCGGGTCGCCCACGAAGAAGACGTCGAACCCGCCGCTGTGCAGACCGATCGACATACGCAACGGAGCCGGCACCGGCAGCGCGCGGTTGCGGACGAGCGCGCGCAACTCGGCCCGCATGCGGTGTGCGGCGTGCGCGGCCCGCCGGGTGTGACCGTCGCCCCGGAAGAGCAGCAGCACGGCGTCACCGCCCCATTTGAGCAGGTCCGCGCCGTCCTCGAACGCCGGAGCGAGCAGTGCTCCGAAGGTGAGGTCGAGCGTGTCGCTCATCAGCTCGGCGCCGACCTTGCCGCGCCGGGCCAGGCGCTCGGTCAGCGAGGTGAAGCCGGAGATGTCGGCGAAGACCATCGTGCAATCCAGCCGGCGATGCCGCAGGTCGGGCTGCTCGGTGAGCCATTCGGCGGCCAGCCGGGGCACGAACGGCCGCAGAGCCGTTGCGGGCCGGTCGGATTCGCGGGACACGGATCGTCACCTCTCACTAAACTTCGTGTATCGGAGCGAGCTGAGAGGCGGTGTCATCAGCATGCGCGAAGCGATCCGCCGGCCGGCCCCGCCCGACCCTCCGGGACCCGTCTTCCTCGGCCGACAGCAGGAGCTCGCGATCCTGCTGTCGGCGCTCAACAGCACGTCGTCGACCGGCCGGTTCATCGCGGTGCTCGGTGCGGCCGGGATCGGCAAGACCGCGCTCATCGATGCCGCTCTCGCCCGAGCCCCCGCGTCGACCCGCGTCCTGCGCGCGGCCGGCGACGCCATGTCGCGGCGCCATACCCACCGACTGCTGCTCGACGCCTTCGCGCCGGTGCTGACGGAGGAGGATCGACGCGCCATGGCCGGGCAGGCGGAGTATGTCGTCGGGGAGCGACTGCACGCGGCGATCGACCAGCTGGGCACAGCGCCCGCGGTGCTCGTCCTGGAGGACCTGCACTGGGCCGACCCGGCGTCGCTCGGCCTGCTGGCCAGGTTGAGCGGGACGCTCGGGCAGATGCCACTGCTGGTCATCGGGTCCCTGCGGACGCAGGCCCGCCACGAGACTCCGCCGGCACTCGATCACCTGCTGGGCGCGCTCGCCGAGCGCGAGCTGCTGCGGACGGTGACGCTCGGACCGCTGCCGGAGACGACCTGTGTCTCGATCGCCCAGCAGCTGACCGGTGGCCGGGTCGAGGGCGTGCTCGCGCAGCGCCTGGTGGCGGCGGGCGGCAACCCGCTCTTCCTCGTCGCGATGATCCGCGCGCTGCTGCGTGACGGCGCGGTGGCGATCGGACCGCGCGGCGAGGCGCTGCTGGACGCTCCGGCGGGACCCTCGCCGTCCCTGTCGATGGTGATCATGCGATACCTGAGCCATCTCAGTGCGCCGACCCGGGAGCTGCTCGCGTCCGCCGCGATGCTCGGCACCCGGTTCCCCGTCGCGCACTTGCGGATCGTCTCGGACCGGGCGATGAGTTCGCTGGTCCCGATGCTGCGCGAGGCGTTCGCCGCCGGCATCCTCGAGGAGACCACGCACGAGCTGCTCGGCTTCCGGCACGCGCTGATCCAGTCGGTGCTGCTGCACGACCTGCCGGGCATCGTGCGCGCCGAACTGCACCGGGAGATCGCGCTGCGATTGGAGGCGGAGCAGGTCGACCCGGCGACGGTGGCCGAGCACCTGCTGCGCGCGCCCGCCGCCACGCAGGACGTGCCCTGGTTGCTGCGACTCGCCGAACACACCGCGCTCACCGCCCCGGACACCGCGACCCAGCTGTGGCGTCTCGTCGAGTCGGTCACGGACGAAGCGGATCCCTGGCACTCGCAGGCCAGCACTGGGCTCGCGGCCGCGGCCCTGCGCGACGGCCACATCGTGGAGGCGGCGCAGATCGCCGAACGCACCCTGGAACGCCAGGTCCCCGTCCCGACGCTGACGGTGCTGGCGACCATCCGCACCCATGCGCTGATGCTCCTGCACCGGCACGCCGAGGCACGCGACGCTGCCGAGGAGTATGCCGTGTCCCAGGTGCTGGAGCCGGCTGCTCGTGCCGAACAACTCGCCTTCGCCGGCTGGCCGCGTCTGTTGCTGGGTGACCTGGCCGGTGCGCGGCGGGTGGCCGAGGAAGCGGCTGAGCTCGGTGCCGAAGCGGGTAGCCGCGGCGCGGAGGTCTACGCGCTCACCCTGCAGGGCCTGATGGCCAACTGCCGTGGAGACCTCGACGAAGCGGTCCGGTTGCTGTCCGACGCGGTCGCGAAGGTCGACGCGCACCCGTCCCTGACCGGCATCGAACCCTTCCCGCACGCGCAGTTCGCGGTGGCGCTCGCCGACGTCGAACGCACCGACGACGTCATCACGCAGCTGCACCGGGGACTGCAGGTCTCCGCCGCGTTCGACTACCACACCGGTGTCCTCGCTGCGCACGCTCTCGGCGCGCACGCGCTCAGCCACAGCGGCAATCTGTCCGACATCGCCGCCGAACTCGACGCACACCGCTCGATGGTCGGCGCGATGGACGTGCGACTCGACCCGCCGGTCCGAGGGTTGTGGGCACACGTGCTGGAGCACCAACACGGACCGGACGCCGCCCGGGAGTGGGCGCTCGGACTGGACCCCGTCCCCGATCGCACGACGTGGGCAGGTCGCGGCCGGGCCTGGATCTGGCAGGGCCGCAGCCAGGTGGAGCGAGCCCGCGGCGACGTCGCCGGGACGTTCGAGGTCCTCTGGGCCGGCTGGGAGGAGTTCCGTGCCACCGAGATGCTGATGGACAGCGCCGAGCTCGGACTCGACCTCGTCGACCTGGCGCGAGCCGTCGTCGTCGCGGGCGTGGGCGATGCGGCGGTCGCGCGGGACCGCGCGGACGAGGTCGTCGAGGTGCTGACCGCGCTCGCCGACCGCAACGCACCGGTGGCGCATCTGCGCGCGACGGCGCTCGCGGTGCGGGGTGTGGCGAGGGACGAGCCGCAGGCCCTCGTCGACGCCGCAACCCTCATGGGGACCACCGCCCGGCACCTCGACCACGCCCGGATGGCCGAGCTCGCCGCGCTGGCGATGCGGACGCGCGGGTCCCAGTCGAGGCGACTGGCGGAGACCGCTTTGCGTATGTATGGCGAAGTCGGTGCCGACCACGACGTGACCCGCGCCCGCGCGCAGTTCCGCCGGGCCGGTGTGCGCGTCGCGAGTCCGCCGAGGGATCGACCACGAAGCGGTTGGGAGTCGTTGACCCGCACGGAGGAGCGCATTGCGCGACACCTGGCGACCGGTGAGACGAACCCGGAGATCGCCGAGAGCCTGAGCGTGTCGCGGCGGACGGTCGAGAGTCATGTCTCAAACGTCCTCGCCAAACTCGGGTTGCGTTCGCGCACCGAGGTCGCCGTGTTCGTCGCCCGTCGTGTCGACGATGTTCGACAGGACGGCTAGCAGGTCGATCCAGCCGCAGAACAGCACAGGCTCGCCGTGGTCCCCCACGCGCCCGGTCGGCGGGTCCGTACTGTCGACCCAGATCTCGATGCGCACCACCCCAGCGTCATACCGGAGCTGGCTCCGCGGATCCGTGAGTTCACGGATCTTCCGGGTGAATCTCCCTCAACGGTCGTCGCTCGCGCGGCAGGGTGCGGCCGTCCGGCAGCTGCACGGCGTATGGCGCAGCCCCCTCCGGCGGCACGCCGACCGCGGCCATGGTGGCGACCTGCCAGCCCGGCGCGACCGTCAGCAGCGTCTCGACGGCGTCCCGGTCGAAGCTGCGGAACTGCCGCACCGACAGGCCCATCGCCTCGGCCTGGATGGTGAGGTGCGCGACGGCCTGGCCGAGGTCGTACATCGCGAATTCGGAGTATTCGTAGTCGGTTTCGTCGACCGTGCGGTGGCACAGGTTGACCAGCAACAGGCTCGCGAGAGTGCCCCAGCGCCGGGCTCCGCCGAGCAGGTGGAGCGTGAGGCGGCGGTGCATCGCGTCACCGCGACGGGCCGCCACGAACGCCCACGGCTGCGAGTTGCCGGCCGACGGCGCCCAGCGCGCGGCCTCCAGCAGGGTCGCGACGTCCGCCGGGTCGAGCTCGTGATCGGTGCGGAAGTCCTGCGGACTCCACCGCTGTCGCAACAGCGGATGCAGCGGGCCCGGATCTGTCATGGCTCGGTCACCCGATCAGTCCACCACGCGCAGGCTGCGCGGTGCCACACCAGGCTCGGGCATCCGTAACGGCTTGTCACCCGGGCTGATCCGGCCGAGCACCCGCGGCGTGCCGGCGCCGGTCAGCGCCCGGCCGTCCGGCCCCGGCAGCACCCCCGGTATGCCGTGCCAGGTCAAATAGCCGATCAGCGCCATCAGGTAGCCCTCCTTGTCGTCGACCGGCAGTCCCAGCTCGTCGCTGGTGGCCAGCCGCGCCGGGGCCAGGTGCGCCGCGAGTCGGTCCATCAGCACCGGATTCCGCACGCCGCCGCCCGAGGCGTAGACCTCGGTCACGTCGTAGGGCCGCAGTGCGTCCGCGACGGTCACCGCGGTCAGCTCGGTGAGCGTCGCCACCAGGTCAGCAACGCTCTCGCTGATCGAGTAGCGCGGGGAGCGCAGCGGAGGAGGTGTATCGAGACCCCGCGCATCGAGATCGAGAGCATCCAGGTAGTCGGCCCGGAAGAGCTCCCGCCCGGTCGATTTCGGCGCCGGCAGAGCGAAGTACGGCTCGGCCAGCAGCCGCTCGAGCAGGGCCTGGTCGATGCGCCCCGCAGCGGCGAGACGACCGTCCGCGTCATACAACCTGGTGCCGGAAGTGGCGGCGGACACCGCCGCGTCGATGAGGCAGTTGGCCGGTCCGGTGTCGAACGCCGCACTGCCGTGCGCCGACGCGACGGTCACGTTGGCGATGCCGCCGAGGTTGAGCAGGGCCGCGCTCCGCTGGTCTCGATACGGGCTCGTTCCTCGCCCTACTCGACCCGCGCTCAACAGCAGCAGATCCATCGTGCCGGCAAGTGGGGCGCCCTGACCGCCGGCGGCGATGTCGCGGCTGCGGACGTCGCTGACCACCGGCAGGCCGGTCCGCTCCACGATCGCGGCGGGCTGCCCCAGTTGCAGTCCGCCGTGCGCGGTGCCGCCCTCGACCCAATGGAAGACGGTCTGCCCGTGGCTGACCACCAGATCGGCAGTCCCGCCGGCGAATTCGTCGATGGCCGACTGCACCGCGGCGGCGATCTCCCGGCCGGCGACGATGTCGAGGCGGCATACGTCCTCGGTCGTGGTGGTGGCCGGTGGCAACAGCGCCAACAGACCGGCCTGTGTCGACAGCGACCACGGGTGCGTGCGGGCGCCCAGCGGGCGCAGGGTGAGCTCGCCCCGGTCGGCGCCGTGCAGGTCCGCGACCGCGACATCGATGCCGTCGACCGACGTGCCGGAGATGCAGCCGACGACGATCACGGGGGGCTCCTGAAATATTCGACACGTTCCCAGCCAACTGGCAGACAATGCGCAAGTTGTGACGCCTGGTGTCCGCAGCGGTACGCAAACGTGCACCATGAGTCACACAACGTGTCGCTCAGGATATGTCAATCTTTTCCAAGTGGAGACTTGCTCCTGGCACGTAATTATCATTCGACGGTTACAGTGGCCGACAGAAACATCAGGTGGTTCGGGGGCGCAACCGACCGCAAACGAACACCTTGCGACGCCCCGCGCCGTAGGTCGGAAGGGACGTCATGGCAATCGAATCAGGTGACCCGTCGGTGGATCCCACGCGTGACGTGCTCGTCCGCATGCGGTCCGCGCTCCCTCAGCTGCAACCGGCGGAGCACCGTGTCGCCGAGGTCGTGTTGCGTGACCCGGCAGGTGCCGCGCACCTGTCGATCACCGAGCTCGCCGAACGCGCCGACACCTCGGTCGCGACCGTCGCCCGCTTCAGTCACAGCGTCGGCTTCGGCGGCTATCCCCAGCTGCGACTCGCACTCGCCGGCGCGGCTGCCCGCGAGTCCGCACTCGGCGGTCCGACCCGTCAGCCGCCCGCAGATCTGAACGAAGCCCAGACCACCGAGGACATCGTCGCGGCGATCGTGCACCACGAGGTGCGTGCGTTGCAGGAGACCGCCGAGCACCTCGACCTGACAGCGCTGGACGCCGCCGTTGAGGCCGTCGCGGCGGCACCGCGCGTTGAGATCTTCGGCATCGGCGCCAGTGGCCTGGTCGCGACGGACCTGCAGTACAAACTCATCCGGGCCGGCCGGGTCGCCTTCTGCTGGACCGAGTTCCATGCCGCGATGACGTCGGCGGTGCTGCTCGGCGCGTCCGACGTCGCGATCGGCATCTCGCACTCCGGCAGCACCCAGGACGTCGTCGAGGCGCTCGCCGCGGCGAAGAACGCCGGTGCGACCACGATCGCCATCACGAACTTCTCCGGCGCACCGATCGTCGAGTATGCCGACATCGTGCTGACCACGGCCGCACGTGAGACCGCCTTCCGGTCCGGTGCGCTGGCCAGCCGGACCGCACAGCTGGCCGTCGTCGACTTCCTCTTCGTCGGGGTCGCGCGGACCTCGCTGGAGGCGACCACCGAGGCGCTGCGACGCACCCACGAAGCAGTCCGGGACAGCCGACCGATGAAACGGCGCAAGACGTCGGCGAAGGGGAAACAGAACAAGTGACGCGGAGCGAGCGCAGCGAGCGACCAAAGGCTCAGGTGAATGCCGGCATCCGACGAAGGAGGAGGGCGGCATGAACCTCGGTGAGCTGACCACCGAAGCGCGCAATCCCCGCAGTGCCGACCTGGACGTGATGGACACCCGGCAGATGCTGGAGCTGATGAACGACGAGGACCGGACCGTGGCCGTCGCCGTGCGTGACGCGCTCCCGGAGATCACCGAGGCCGTTGATCTGATCGCGGCATCGCTGCGCTCGGGCGGCCGATTGATCTACGTCGGCGCCGGCACCAGTGGACGGCTCGGGCTGCTCGACGCGGTGGAATGCCCGCCGACATTCGATACCGACGCCGATCAGGTGACCGCGCTGCTGGCCGGTGGCCAGTGGGCGTTCGTCGAGGCCGTCGAGGGCGCCGAGGACGACATGAGCACCGCGGCCACCGACGTCGACGGACTGGAGGTCGGACCCGACGACACGGTCGTCGGGATCGCCGCGAGTGGGCGGACGCCATACGTCATCGGTGGCCTGCGTCGCGCACGCGAGCGCGGTGCGCAGACCGTCGCGCTCGCCTGCAACCGCGGATCGCTGATCGGCAAGGAGGCCGAGGTCGCGATCGAGGTGGCGACCGGCCCCGAGGTGTTGACCGGCTCCACCCGGCTGAAGGCGGGCACCGCACAGAAGATGGTCTGCAACATGTTGTCGACGGCGGCGATGGTGCGAATCGGCAAGACTTACGGCAACTTCATGGTCGACATGCGGCCGACCAACGCCAAGCTGGTCGACCGGGCCCGCCGGATCGTCGCCGCGGCGACGGAGTCGGACGAGCAGACCGCTGCCGACGCGCTGACCGCGGCCGGCGGCCGCACCAAGGTCGCGGTGGTGATGCTGCTGGCCGGTGTCGACGCGACTCGGGCCGAGCAACTCCTCGAGAAAGGCAGCGGCAGCGTCTCGGCCGCGATCACCCCCTAGATCTCGATACGGCCCTCCCACCTCGCCCTACTCGATCCGCCAAGGGCCCCCTGTGCACAATCTGTGACCCGGGTCACCCCGCCATCTACAGTTGTCGCATGACGAACCTCGCCGCCAATCTCGCCCGCACCGCCGAGCAGCATCCGGATGCTGTCGCGGTCAGGCTCGACGACTTCACGCTGACCTACGCGCAGCTGCGGGACGCGGCGGCGAAGTTCGCGGGCAAGCTGGCGGCGCGCGGCATACAGCCCGGTGACCGGGTCGCGTTGTCGCAACCCAACCTGCCGACGTTCCCGGTGATCTTCTACGGCGCGCTGTGGGCCGGCGCGACGGTCGTGCCGATGAACCCGCTCTTCAAGCCACGCGAGATCGCCTACTACCTCAGCGATTCCGGCGCTTCGCTGATGTTCGGTATGCCGGGAGACGGACCGCTGGGCGCGCAGGACGCCGGCACCGACTTCGAGCTGGTCGATCCCACGAACCCGGCCGCGCTGATCGGCGACGCCGACCCGCTGCCCGAGCCGGTGGAGCGCGCGGACGACGACACCGCCGTCATCCTCTACACCTCCGGCACCACCGGCCGCCCGAAGGGCGCTGAGCTGACACACCACAACCTCGACGACAACTGCGAGATGGTCGTCAGTCAGCTGGTGCACATCGGCCCGGGCGACGTGATCATGGGCTGCCTGCCGTTGTTCCACGTCTTCGGCCTGACCTGTGGTCTGAATGCCGCCGTGCGCAGCGGCGCCACGATGACGCTGATCCCGCGCTTCGAGCCGGGCAAGGTGCTGGAGATCATGCAGCGCGACAAGGCGACGATCTTCCAGGGCGTGCCGACGATGTACAACGCGATGCTCGCCGCAGCCGGTGATGTCGAGAAAGGGAAGGACGTCGACGTCTCGTCGCTGCGCACCTGCTGCTCCGGTGGTGCGGCACTGCCGGGCGAGGTGATGCGCAAGTTCGAGGAGCGGTTCGGCGCCAAGATCCTGGAGGGCTACGGCCTGTCCGAGACCTCGCCGGTGGCGTCCTTCAACCTGCCCGACCGGCCGCGCAAGGTCGGCTCGATCGGGGTGCCGCTCAACGGCGTCGAGATGCGGCTGGCGCAGCCGGACGGCTCCGACACCCCCGTGGGCGAGATCGGCGAGATCGCCATACGCGGCGACCTGATCATGAAGGGCTACTGGGGCCGTCCGGAGGCGACCGCCGAGGCGGTGCGCGACGGCTGGTTCTACTCCGGCGACCTGGGGAAGATGGACGAGGACGGCTACTTCTTCATCGTCGACCGCGCGAAGGACATGATCATCCGCGGTGGTTACAACGTCTACCCGCGCGAGATCGAGGAAGTCCTCTACGAGCACCCCGACGTCGTGGAGGCGGCAGTCATCGGCGTGCCGCACGAGCACTACGGCGAAGAGATCGCGGCATACATCGTCCGCTCGCCGGGATCAGAGTTGGACGCCGAGACGTTGACCGAGTGGGTGAAGGAGCGCGTGGCGGCATACAAATATCCGCGGCGGCTGGTCTTCATCGATGCGCTGCCCAAGGGTGCGACGGGCAAGATCCTCAAGCGCGAGCTGCGCGAGCCGGTCACATGATGCTCAGTATTGACTACGCATAGCATTTCTATATACCATACGCCCATGCAACCCGAACATGTCGATCACGAAGGCGCCCGGCTCCTCGGTGCGGTCGCCCGGCTCAACCGCTGGGCGACCCGGCACGCCGAGCTGCGGATCCCGCCCGCGCAGGGCCGGCTGCTGTCGCTGATCGACGAGCTCGGGCCCGCTCGCATCGGTGAGCTCGCCAACGCCGATCACTGCAGCCAGCCGACGATGACCACCCAGGTGCAACGTCTGGAGGCGGCCGGTTGGGCGACGCGTTCGGCCGACTCCAACGACGCGCGGGTGGCGCTCATCGAGCTGACCGGGCAGGGCCGCGCCCAGCTGGAGCGGTTGCGTGCGGCTCGCGCCGCGGCGCTCGCACCGGAGCTCGCGCGGCTCAGTGAGCAGGAGCGCCAGTCGCTGCGCAGCGCGACCGAGATCATCCTGGGCATCGTTCACCCGGGTGACGATGACCAATAGTCTGCGCCGGGCTCTAATCTGAGCGTATGTCGAAGCCCCACCCCGCAGCACGCGCCGAGGACGCGGTCAACGCCGTCGTCGCTCGACGGCTGCGCAAACGGGGATGGAAGCTGCAGGTCATCCCCTTCACCGGGTATGGCGGCACCGGCTTTGCTCGCGTGCTGGCCCGTGTCGTGTTGGCCCGGGACGGGCAGCCGGCCACCGCACCGACGGCTGAGGAGGCGCCGACCCGGCGCGGCTTCAAGGTGTTCTTCACCGCGCCGCTCGCCGAGGTCGAGGTGCGGATCAGCTGTGGTGCGGCCAGCGCAGAGGCGACGACCGACCGCGGCGGCTACCTCGACATCGAGCTGACCGGCCACGGTCTCGAGCCGGGCTGGCAGGTCGCCACGATCAGTGTCGACGAGCTGGACCTCGAGGTGCCGGTGCAGGTCATCTCGCCGGAGACGAGCTTCGGGATCATCAGCGATGTCGACGACACCTGCCTGGTCACGGCCCTCCCGCGGCCGATGATCGCCGCCTGGAATTCCTTCGTCCTGGAGGAGACCGCCCGCAAGGTCGTCCCCGGGATGCCGGCGATGTACCGCTCACTGCTGGCGGCCAATCCCGGGGCGCCGATCGTCTACCTGTCCACCGGCGCCTGGAACACCCAGCCGATCCTGATGCGCTTCCTGCGGCGGCACGGGTTCCCGTCCGGGCCTGCGCTGCTGACCGACTGGGGTCCGACCAACGACAGCATCTTCCGCAGCGGCCAGGCGCACAAGCGCTCCTCGCTGCGCCGGTTGGCGCGCGAGTTCCCGCACATCCAGTGGCTGCTGGTCGGCGACGACGGCCAGCACGACCCGGTGATCTACGAGGACTTCGCCGTCGAGCATCCCGACAACGTCGCGTGCATCGCGATCCGGCAGCTGACCGCGACCCAGCAGTTCCTCTCGCACGGTCACCCGCTGGTGCGCGACGAGCTGCGCGGCCGGCCGATCCGGATGATGGTGTGCGAGGGCCCCGACGGCTTCACACTGCACCGGCTGGTGCGCAAGGCGCTCGCGGACGGCCGCGACACGACACCGACCGCCGGGGAACGGAGCGACGCCGATGCCTGAGCTGCCCGAGGTGCAGGGCCTCGTCGACTTCCTGCGGTCACGGGTGGTCGACCTGCCCGTCGCCCGGGTCGACCTCGGGTCGTTCTCGGTGCTGAAAACCTATGACCCGCCGGTGGATTCGCTCGGCGGCCTGTCGGTGACCGATGTGACCCGACACGGCAAGTGGGTCGACATCGACGTCGACGGGATCCACCTGGTCTTCCACCTGTCCCGCGCCGGCTGGTTGCGCTGGTCCGACAAGTTGCCGCAGACCGTGGTGCGACCGGGCAAGTCGCCGATCGCGCTGCGGATGCGCTTCGCCGACGACTCCGGTTTCGACCTGACCGAGGCCGGCACCCAGAAGCGCCTCGCGGTATATGTCGTGCGCGATCCGGCCGAGGTGCCCGGCATCGCGTCGCTGGGACCGGATCCGTTGGAGATCTCGCGGGCGGACTTCGCGGGGCTGCTCGCGGGGTCACGTAGTCAGATCAAGGGGCTCTTGCGGGACCAGTCCGTGCTGGCCGGGGTGGGCAACGCCTACTCCGACGAGGTGCTGCATGCGGCGAAGCTTTCGCCATACGCCGCTGCCGGGAAGCTGGACGACGAGGCGGTCGACCGGCTGTATGACGCGCTGCGCGACATACTGACCGGCGCGATCGCGGCGGCGTCGGGCAAACCGGCGAAGGATCTCAAGGACGCCAAACGTGCCGGGATGCGCGTGCACGGCCGCACCGGCGAGAAGTGCCCGGTCTGCGGTGACGTGGTGCGCGAGGTGTCGTTCGCGGATCGATCGATGCAGTATTGCGCCACCTGCCAGACCGGTGGCAAGCCGCTGGCCGACCGCCGTATGTCGCGACTGCTGAAGTAGCGGCTCGGGCCGGTCAGTTACGCCCGGACGCTGCGGCGCGTGCACAAGTCTCCCCAGTGTCGGGATCGGTACGGGTCCGGGGTGCAGAATGCCCGCGTGAAAAGTGATGCGGTCGACCTCGAGGCGCGGGCGGGCGAGCTGGAGCAGTCGCGCTTCCTCACGGTGCGCGGCGGTATGGCGTTCGGCGGGCTGGCCTACCTGCTGGTCGGCGGGCTGTTCCTGGTCTATTTCGGCGCCACCCAGGGGGACGACGGGCACACCGTGAGCCCGGTGCTTGTCGGCATCGGCTGGTTGCTCGTTGCCGCGGCGGCGTGCGGCAACCTGGTGATGCTGCGTCGGTTCGTGCGCTTCTGGAGCGAGCTGCGCGCCTGGGTTCGGGCGTTGGTGCGGCGCGACGCGGACGACACGGAGTGCGTGGGTCTCGAGTCGCAGCTCAAGCGCCGCAGCACGAGGAGCACGGCCGGGCCGGCCGGCTCGTTCACCATGGGAGCGGCGTTCGTGGTGCCCTTCGGGCTGGTGCTGCCCTTTCTGGCGCTGCTCGTCGAGGTCATCGCAGTCGCCGATGCGGTCAGTGGCTCCGGAACGCGCGTCGTGACGGCTGTCTTCCTGGGGGCGGCGCTCGCGGCGACCGTGCTCGCCACCGGTTTGGCCGTCTTCGTGCTGTGCGGGCTCGGGTTCGCCGGCGTGCCGCTGCGGCGGTGGCGGGGCCGGCGTGCCGGCTGATCGACCGGCATACCCCTGCATACGGATTCCGCCAGTTTTCGTAGGCCGCTCGAACTCTTGGGCTGCCTGTCGATCATCGGGCGGGGCGGATGGGTCAGGATTGAGGCATGACTGATTACACGACGCCCGAGCAATTGGCGGACGACGCCGTCGTCGTCGATGTGCGCGAGCAGAACGAATGGGATGCCGGGCACGCGCCGGGCGCCATACACATTCCGATGGGTGAGCTGCCGTCGCGGCTCGACGAACTGCCCGAGTCCGACGAGCGTGACCCGCTGCCGATCATCTGTCGGTCCGGCAACCGGTCCGGTCGCGTGGTGGCCTGGCTCAACCAGCAGGGGTTCGACTCGGCCAACGTCGAGGGCGGCATGAAGCAGTGGATGTATGTCGGCAAGCCGGTCGTCACCGACTCGGGTGCCGACGCGCAGGTCATCTGACCGGCGGGCGACCCCTCCGCCATACACTGCCGCGGTGAACATCCTGTCGATCCAGTCCTCGGTGGCCTACGGCCACGCGGGCAACAGCTCTGCGGTGTTTCCGTTGCAGCGACTCGGCTTCGAGGTGTGGCCCGTCTACACGGTGCACTTCTCCAACCACACCGGGTATGGCGAGTGGCGTGGCCCGGTCTTCGAGCCGGAGACCGTCGCCGACGTGATCACCGGCATCGAGGAGCGCGGCGTGCTCGGCGAGTGCGATGCGGTGCTGTCCGGTTACCAGGGCGGTGAGCAGGTCGGCGCGGTGATCCTCGACGCGGTGTCGCGTGTGAAGGCCGCCAATCCGAAGGCGATCTACTGCGCGGATCCGGTGATGGGCGACGTCGAGCGCGGCTTCTTCGTGCGGCCGGGCATCCCGGAGTTCATGCGGGACAAGGTGATTCCCGCGGCGGACATCGTGACGCCTAACCAATTCGAGCTGGACTTCCTGACCGGTTCGGAGGCACGCACGGTCGATGGCGTGCTGCAGGCGGTGGACTCGCTGCGCGACCGCGGGCCGCGCACCGTCTTGGTCACGTCGGTGCAGACCGACGAAACCCCAGCAGATTCAGTGCAACTCGCGGTCGTCACGGATGACGGCGCGTGGCTCGTGACTACGCCGCTGCTGCCGATGTATGTCTCCGGTGCAGGTGATGCGACGGCCGCGATCTTCCTCGCGCGGTGGCTCACCGAGACTCCTGCGAAAGCCCTTGCGGACACTGCGGATTCGGTGTTCTCGATCATGGAGCGCACGCATCAGGCGGGCACTCGTGAGATCCAGCTGATCCAGTCGCAGGACGCCATCGCGCATCCGCAGGACCGGTTCGAGGTCGTCCGACTGCGCTGATCTGTCAGCGCACCACCCGTGTCGGCTCCGGGACGACGGGATGGCCGTCCGCGGCATACTGCCGAAAGCCGCCGATGAGGTCGGTGGCGCGGCGAAAACCGAGTCGTTGCAGGTCCCGTGCGGCAATGGAGGACGAGTAGCCCTCGTTGCACACCACCACGATCACGTCGTCGAAGCCCGGCGCTCCGTCCATCGCCGCGCCGCTGGTCGGGTCGAGGCGCCATTCGAGGACGAGCCGATCGATCACTCGGCATGGTCCAAGGTCAAGATGAGCACATGACCGAATCCTTCAAGGTTGCCGCGGCCCAGCTGGACACCCGAGAGCCGCACCGGCGGGCAGCGCTTGCCGCCCTGACCGCCCACATCGCCAGCACTGCGCCCGATGCGGTCGTGTTGCCCGAGATGCCGTTCTCACCGTGGCTGGCCGCCGATCGGGTGGGCGACCCGGTTGCTGACTCCCGGCGGTGGCAACACAGCGTCGCGGAGCACGACGCAGCCGTCAGGCGGTTGGCGGATCTCGGTGCTCCCGCCGTAGTCGCGCGCGACCGACGCAGGCCCGGCGGAACGAAGCGTTCACGTGGACGGCAGCGACCGGAGCGGTGGGGCTCCGCGAAAAGTACTACTTGCCCGATGAGGCCGGCTTCTGGGAGGCCAGTTGGTATGACCGAGGCGAGCTCCGCCTCGGGTCGGCACGCGCCGGCGCCGCGCGGGTCGGCATCCTCCTGTGCACCGAGCTCTGGTTCTTCGAATGCGCACGGCACTACGCCCGCAGCGGGGTGGAGTTGTTGTGCATCCCCCGTGTGACCCCGTTCGACTCCCTTGACCGGTGGCTGGCCGCCGGCCGGGCGGCCGCCGTCTGTGCCGGCGCGTACTGCGTGTCGTCCAATCAGTGGGTGCCATCGGGCTCAGGAGTCGAGGCCGGCGGGGCAGGCTGGGTGATGAGCCCCGACGGTGACGTGCTCGCAGTCACCACCGACGACGAGCCGTTCGTCACCGTCGAGATCGACCTCGATGTCGCCCGTGCCGCGAAGCAGACCTACCCGCGGTACGTCCGCGAGTGACGAGTTCCTCGCCGCGCCGATCGAGTCCGTTCCCATGATGCGCCGACCGAGGGCGTGCAGGTACGTGGCGAAGCCTTCGGGTGCTCTCCCGATGAGTCGCCCGGAGGTCAGCACCTCGATGGTTGCGGCGTCTCGCACCTGCAAGCCGCGTCGGCGGAACGCCTCCACGAGAGTGCGGTCCTCGTGCGCGGCGAGTGGGGCGAACCCTCCGGCCAGGTCGTAGGCGGCGGCATCGAAGCTCATGTTGGCACCGTAGACACCGTGCTGGGCGCGGTCGGGGTGATGCCTGGCGAGCCAGGCCTCCATGAGCGGAATCGGTAGATCGTCCGAGCGGGGCCGTACCGAGCCGAGGACCAGGTCAGCTCCCGCACGGCGGTGTCGCAGGTGAGCCAGCAGCCAGTCCGAGGGGACGACGCTGTCGGCGTCCGTGCAGGCGATCCAGGTGTCGTCGGCTCGGGAAGGCACGAGCTGTCGCGCCCGGTCGATCCCGGCCCGCCGTGCTGCACCCACGCGGTGAGCGTGCACTGCCAGCACCTCGGCACCTACGGCTTCGGCGATGCGTGCTGTGTCGTCGCTGCACGCATCGGCGACCACGGTGCAGGTGGTGCGTGCGTTGACTTCGTGCTCGGCCCGTGCGCAGGCGATCCGCGCAGCTGTCACCGCGGCGCCGATCAGTTCCTGCTCGTTGTGCGCCGGGATGACCACGTGCACCGTCAGCGGGCTCATGCGCCCGGGTCGGGCAGCTGCTGCAGGTCGCACAGCAGGATCATTTCCACATCGCGGTCGCGGTACACGGCCTGCGATGGCGGCAGCGTGGAGCCGGCGAACGCGTGGTGCACGGCGGCCGCGTCCAGCGGCCAGCCATCGATGGGATGCCTCCAGTGCGACAACAGCACCACCCCTTCCGGCGCAAGGCAGCGCTCGATGCGGGCGATGGTCCGCGCCAGAGCAGCCGGGCTCAGGAAGTACCCAACCTCGGAGAACACCACCAGGTCGTAGCTCCCGCGCGGCCACTCGTCGGGGACTTGAGCCGTCGCCAGTTCGACGTTGGCGGGGACCCGCGATGTCGCCGCAGCGATGGCGGCAGGAGAACTGTCGATCGCCATGACCCGATCCGCCATACCCGCCAGCTGTGCCGTCAGGACACCGGTGGAGCAGCCGACCTCCAGGACCTGCCCGAACCGGGCGCGCGGCAGCATGGCCAGTGCGAGCTGCCGCTTGCGCTGCTCGTACCACCGGCTGTCGGCGCCCCACGGTTCGGACTCGCGCTGGTGCAGTTCGTCCAGGACGGTGTCGGGTGGGACCTCGTCGTGGAGGAACAGCTCGCTGTCCGGTTCGGCGAAGTGGCGGAGGAAGTCCGGCTGCAGGATGGCCTCGTCACCGGGCTGGTCGCTGAGCGGTCGCACCTGGCTGCGGTGCGCGTCGATCGCCCGCCGCTTGGCCGCGCGTGCTGCCGGGGTCAGGTGCAGCTGCTGCAGTCGATCCGCCTGCAGGTCGTCCGGGGTGTACTGGTGGCGGAACCAGATCGGATACTCCAGCAGCGATGCATCGGTGCGATGTGCGGCGGCCGCCGCGGCAGCGCCGGCGGCGTCGTGGTCCGGGTGCCCGTCCTGCCGGTACGGCGCCACGATCAGGACTTCGCCCGCTCGGTCCAGCCGGCCGGCCTGCGCCACGATCGACGCGGTGAGCTCTTCGACATGGTCGGCGACCTGCCCGTCCGGTATGCCGCCCACGCGGACCGACCCTGTTCGCAGCCCCAGCGCAGTGGCGGCGCGCTCCGCCTCAGCGGACCGGATCCGGGTGAGTGCCGCCTTGTCGTGGGTGGGTGAGCCCGGATGGGAGCACTCGCCGGCGGTGAAGATGAGGAGATCAACCGGTATGCCGGCAGCGGTCGCGGTGGCGATCAGCCCTCCCGCCCCGAGGGTCTCGTCATCGGGGTGTGCTGCCACGACGACGATGTGCCGCACGCCCGCGAGGGTGGCTTCGGCGGCCCCCTTGACGCTGGGATGATCCGCCCAAACGGACTGGCTGACTCCGGTATCGGTGTGATGGAAAGTCATCGGCGCGACGGCTTTCGGGCCGGTGCCGTCATTGCTGGTCCTCGGCGATGAGCAAGCGGCCGAGGGCTGCCAGGTCACGCTCGGCATGGTGCTGGCGTACGTAGAGGCGCAAGTCGCTCACGCGCTGGACGTAGTCGACCTCCGTGGTCAGCGGCGCCGGGCCGAGTGCGTGGTCAGCCACTCGCAGCACGTCTTCGGCGGTGTTCGCGCACACCGACCGTGCGCGGTTCGCGAGGACCGCCGGCGATGGGGCACGATCGCTGTCCACCTGGTCGGCAGCTGCCCGCAGGGACTGCTCGCAGGCCCAGAGCGACACGTCGAGTTGCCCGATGTGCAACTCCGCGATCTGGTCCGGCGTGCGACGAATCGCTCGCACCCGCTCGGCGAGGCCGAGCGCTCCGCCGAACCAGATGCTCCCGACGCCGATCCCGCCCCACGCGAACCCTTCGCGTTCGAGATACCAGCCCGGCGGTCCGACGGGAGTTGCGCTCACCCGGTCGAGTCGGATGCCCACGCTGGTGACGTCGGGCAGGCCGTGCGCCACCCACTGCGAGGTGCGGTCGACGCGGACACCCTGGTCGTGCAGGTCTATCGAGAACAGGCCGCGTTGCCGGTCATCCACCCATGCGGTGATCAGGGCGCGGTCGAGCCGACCGGGCAGGGAACACCACGGTTTGACCCCGTTGAGCAGCCAGCCGTCGGCAACCTGCTCGGCCGACAACCGCGTGCCCGGTCCCTCGGCCGCGAACACGCCCCAGGTCTCCGTCGGTCCGGGCGGAGCTGGATGGTGACCGTCCGCTGCGGCCTGATGCAGGATCGCCAGAGCATCCAAGTGCGGCTCCACGACCCTGGCGACAGTCAGATCGACCGTCGCCAGCGACGCGAGCGACGACCACAACTTCCAGGTTTGCCCCATTGCCGGCAGCGGCAGCTCCGCACCGAGGCGCCGGGCGAGGCTCAACGCAGCATCCACCACGTCCGGGGCCTCGTGAGCCTCGCGCGCGGCTCGCACGACCGCGTCGACGAGCAGCGGAGCCGGTCCATTGACGAGCGCGCCGACCGGGCGGCCGGGCGTGGCGGTGGACTCGGTCATACGCGGTCGGCTCCCTGTGGTCGGTGTTCGCTTCGCCCGGTCCTCGATCGCTGGAGGTCGGGATCGGCGGTTACGCCGTCGGCCTCGACCGACTTACGTCTCCGCCTCGTGATGGCGAAGGTACCTCAGCGCAGTGCTTCTCACCTACGGGCATGTCGTACCCAGAACCGGCCGTCGCAACCGGCTGTCGCTCGAGCCGACACAAGGTCTCACATCGGGTGGTCGATCTCCTGCTGGTGCGGGTAGTCATCGTCCAAGCCGCCGTCGACGGTGATCAACTGCTCGACCCGGTCTGCTTCGTTCGCATCGGTCAGCGGCACGCTGTCCGGCAGGGCTTTGGTACGGCGCCGCTGCAGTTCCGCGCGGATGGCGCGCACCTGGCGGTCCCACCGGGCGATCTCCGGGTGCGCGCGGTAATGGGCAGCAGCGCGCCGGCTGTTCAGGCGTTCCTCTATCCGGGCCAGTTCAGCGAGCAGTTCCCGAATCGTCCTGGCCCGTAGGTCCGCTGGTTCGGGTTGGATTGGGTTCATCGCGGTGCACCTCGGAACGCGACCATGAAATGACCATGAAAGCTGTGGGCGGCGACCGGGCGAGATCAGCAAGTGATGGACGAGAGGATGACTGGGCTGAAGACGGCCCCTTGATCCACACCCGGCCGCCGCGGTTGTTCGACGGTTACGGTTGCCTACGCGGTGTTATTCGCCTCCTTTCAGCGTCCGGTCCGATGTGTCGGTCTGCGAGGTGACCAAGTGCTGGTCGCTCTCGTTGCTGTGGATGACCTGGATCTGGCGCGGCTTGGCACGCTCGTGCAACGGGATGGTCAGGTTCAGCACGCCGTTGTCGTAGCTCGCGTCGATCCGCTCGGTGTCGATGTCGTCACCCAGGGTGATCTGCCTGCGGTAGACGCCGGCGAAGCGTTCACTGGTCAGCCATTGCACGTCGTTCTCCGGCGGCGGGGTCCGGTGCGCGGTCAGGGTCAGGACACCACGATCCACGTTGACGTCGATACTGCCGGGATCCATCCCGGGAAGGTCGGCGTGCAGTACGTAATGGTCGTCGACCCGGTAGAGGTCGATCGGCATGAACTGCGGGGAGCGCGCCGAGCCGGCACGCATGCCCAGCAGATTGCGGGCAAGGGCGTCGAGATCAGAAATCGAGTCAGAGCGCATAGCAACCTCCAACGATCAGGGGCAGCCTACCGGTTACCCGGAGGCAACCAACTACGAATTCCTACGGCCAAAAAATTAGCACTCTGCTGACGAGAGTGCCAGACCTGTCCGGAAAATTTTTTGGGGAAACCGCCGCGAGGATTTTCAGCGGATGACGGCGACCGGATCGGCAACGACCGGGAGTCCCTCGGCGGCATACTGTCGGAAGCCACCGACCAGATCGGTCGCGTGCCGAAAGCCGAGGTGCTGCAGGTCGCGGGCGGCGATCGACGAGGAGTAGCCCTCGTTGCAGACGACGACGACGACGTCGTCGAAGCCCGGTGCGCCATCCATGGTGGCGCCGCTGGTCGGGTCCAGCCGCCATTCGAGGACGAGGCGGTCGATCACGACGGACCCGGGCACGTGCCCCTCCACGAGCCGGGTGTGATCGTTGCGGATGTCGATGAGGTGGCCGCCGCTGCGACGGATGTCCTCGAGCTGATCACCGGTCACCCGTCGCAATGCCGCCCTCGCCTCGGCGACGAAGTCGGCCACGGTCTGACGTTGGTCATCGTCCACACTCACCCGGACAGGCTAGGCCGACTCAGGGGGTGAACTTCAACATCCGCCACGTCGATGTCACGGCGACGACGATGATCAGCGCGGCGAAGCAAACCACGAGCGTGACCGTCGGCACCCAGCTCAGCAGCACCCCGCACGCGATGACCGGCACGGTGATCCCGGCGTATGCCGCCAGGAACATTCCGGCCACCGTCTCGCCTCGCCGCGCCGGATCCGCCATCCGATTGGCGGCGGCGATGCTGGAGGCGAAGATCAAGCCGATGCCGGCGCCGGCGACGATTCCGCCGGTCGACAAGACGGCCAGCGTCTTGATCAGCGTGCCGGCCGCGACCAGCACCAGGCCGGCCACGATGAGCCCTATGCCGGCCTGCAGCTTGAGCCGGGGCCGCAGCCCGTACAGGAGAACCTGCGACACCGAGGATGCGCCCATGGTCCCGAAGACAACCAGCCCGATCACCAGCCGCGAGTGCTGATGCATCACCTCACCCAGCACGCTGCCGGTCAATGAGGTGAAGAAGCCGAGCACCGCGAACGAGCCGGCCGCGGCCAATCCGGTCGCGATGAACTCGCCTCGTACTTCTGGGGATACGCTCACGCGCTGCGGCTGGTACGGCGGGCGCTGATCCGGTATGTCAACCGTTTCCGGAGCAGTCACCGCTACGACTGCCACCACGAGCAGCGCGACGAGGAAGACGACGTACGGCAGAGTGAGCGGGTGGGGCCACCACTCGGTGAGGAGACCGCCGATGATGGGCCCGAGGGCCAGGCCGCCGGTGTTGACGGCGCTCGCGACCAGACTGGCTCGCCTACCGTCCTCCGCGGGTGCGCCGACCGAGCGCAACTCACTGAGATGGGCGGTCGCGGTCGAGGTCAGTGCGCCGATGCCAGCCCCGCAGATGAAGCGGGCGATGAGCAGGCTGGCGACGTCCTTGAGGAAGACGAACATCAGGCAGGACACCAACTCGGTGATCACTGCGGCGAGGAAGATGCGGCGCCGGCCGAGGTAGTCCGATACGTGACCGACGAGGAAGAGCCCACCCATGACGCCGAAGCCGTAGGCCGCGAAGATCACCGTGATCATCAGCGTCGGGAACCCGTCGCGTGCCTGGTAAAGGCCGTAGAGCGGGGTCGGGACGGTGGTGAAGGCCATCGTCGCGGCGAACGCCGTGGCCACCAGCCAGAACGCGCGCCGGTGGCCCGCGTGGTCGATCCGCGCGGCGGCGGAGTCCGAGGTGGTTGTCGTCATACGTCAATGGTTGTCCTGCAGGCTGATCGTGTCCAACGAACAATCGTCACATGATTCATCGGTGAAGCCGATTAGTATGGATCGCGTGGACACCCGGCAGCTCGAATACTTCGTCACAGTGGCGCAGGAGCGCAGCTTCACTCAGGCCGCCGCGCGGCTGAACGCAGTGCAGTCGACGGTCAGTGCTGGCGTCGCGGCACTGGAGAAGGACCTGCGGTATGCCGTGCTCACGCGCTCCACCCGCCGGGTCGAGCTGACTCCGCAGGGCGCGGAGTTGTTGCCCATAGCCGAACGGATTCTCGCTGACGAGAGGAAGATCCGGTCGATCGGCGGCGATCAGGGTGAGACGCTGCGCGGGCGGATCAGGATCGGCACGCTGACCAGTCTTGAGTGGTTGGACCTGCCTGGACGGCTCGGCGCGTTCCACCGGCAGCACCCGGACGTGAAACTTTCGCTGGCCCAACGGCCACGCGGTTCGAGTGACATCGCGCGCGATCTGCGCGCCGGCCGCCTGGATGTCGGACTGGTCGGTTTCGACGCCGCTGAGCTGGCCGATCTTGCGCCGATTGTGTTGCAGGACACGCCGTTCGTCGCGATGCTGCCGCCGACGCATCCGTTGGCGACCGAGACCACGATTTCCTTGGCGGCTCTGGCGCGGGACGGATTCGTGGACGTTCCAACCGGATTCGGCAATCGCACCATGGTCGATCGTTACCTGGCCGCCCAGGGTGTCCGTCGTTCGGTGCTGGTGGAGGTACCGGATCTGACGACCGTCCCCGACTACGTGCGGGCCGGACTGGGCGTTGCCGTGGTGCCACGACCGTCCGGCGAAGCGCGCGGCGTCGTCATCCGAGGGCTGGCGGAGCCGCTGCGGTGGCAACTGTGTCTGGTGTCGTCCCCGAAGGCCAGGGACAACGAGGCGGTGCGGCAGCTGCTCCGTGTGCTGGGCAGGCGGGAGCTGAAAGCCGGTTAGGTTGGGTGCATGGGCGATAACAGCAAGCGCGCACTGGTAACCGGTGCAAGCGGCTACATCGGGTCGCGGCTCGCTCCGGCGCTGCTCGCGGACGGTTGGCAGGTCACGGTCCTGGCGCGCCACCCGGAGGCGATCCGCGAGCGGAGCTGGGCGCGTGATGAGACGGCGGTCCGCGTCGTGACCGGTGATGCCACGAAGCCCGCCGATCTCGCGCGCGCCCTCGAGGGTGCCGATGTCGCCTACTACCTGCTGCACTCGATGGACGGACAGGGCGATTTCCAGGAGCGCGACAAGCGGATGGCGCACGGATTCGCCCAAGCCGCAGCCGATTCCGGTGTGTCGCGCGTCGTCTACCAGTCGGGTCTGCACCCGCAGGACGAGGAGTTGAGCGATCACCTCGCGTCGCGGGCGGAGGTCGGTGAGATCTTTCTCGCCGGCGAAGTGCCGACGACGGTCCTGCAGGCGGCGGTGATCATCGGGTCGGGTTCGGCCTCGTTCGAGATGCTGCGCCACCTGACGCACCGCTTGCCCGCGATGGTCGCTCCCAGGTGGCTGCGCAGTCGCATCGAGCCGATCGCGATCCGCGACGTCGTGCGACTGCTCGTGGCGGCGGCCGCGTTGCCGGCGGACAGCAATCGCACGTTCGACATCGGATGCGGCGAGGTCCTGACCTATCAGAAGCTCATCGAACGCTTCGCCACAGCGGACGGGTTGCGGCCACGACTGATCGTGCCCGTTCCGTTCCTGAGCCCGTGGCTGGCCAGCCATTGGGTCGGACTGGTGACGCCGGTGCCCACCGGGGTGGCCAAGCCGCTGGTCGGCAGCCTCGTCCACGATGTCGTGTGCTCCGAGCGCGACATCTGGGACGCGACAGGTGTGCCGGCTCCGCTCTCGCTCGACGCCTCGATCGCTGCGGCGCTGGGCGGCAGCTCGCGTCGATCGGGCGGGTTGCCGGAGCCCGGCGAGGCCGATCCGGCCTGGTTGACCAGCGCCGATCCGGAATGGGCGGGCTGACGATGCACGTCCCGAAGCTCCGCCCCGACCCCGTGACCGGCGTCGCGGCCCTCACCCTCGCGGTCGGCACGCCGATGCTGCGCCGGGCGATCCGCAGTCCGCGCGGCGGCACGGCGTTCCGGCGGCGCGCCGTCGAGCTCGCGGCGGCCTGGACGGCGGGTGCGGTCGCCGTCCGCGCCATCGAGCCGGCGGGGTTCGAGTTACCGACCGACCTGCGCGCCGTCGTGCTGCAGCCGGCCGTCGCCGGCGCGGCGACCATCGGTGTCTTCACCGGCGGTGCCCTGGTGGGTGCCCGCCTGCCCTTCGTGCGCGACCGAATGGCCGACGTGCTGGACCACGCTCGCCGGGGTTCGTTGCCGATCGTCGCGGGACTGGCACTGCTCACCGGCGCCACCGAGGAGCTCTTCTTCCGGGGAGCGTTGTATGACGTCGCGGGGCACCTCGGGCTGCCGGAGGTGTCGAGTACGACGGTGTTGCACATGGCGGTGACCACGGCGACCGGCAACCCGATGCTGGTGCTGGCGTCCGGGTTGCTGAGCACGTTGGCCGGGCTGGAGCGCGCGCACACAGATTCGGTGATCGCACCGGTCGTGCTGCACGTGGTCTGGTCGGCCGGGATGCTCTTGGTGCTGCCGCCGATCGTCAATAGGCGGAGCGATATCCACCCTGGAAGCCATCCTCGCCCTCATCGAGGATCTGCTTCGCCGATCCGACGATCTTAGGGTCCGGGTAGCCGATGACGGCTCGGTCCTTGTCCGGGTAGGGCATCGTGTCGAGCACGTGGCGCATCGCCTCGAGCCGGCCGCGCTTCTTGTCGTTGGACTTGATGACCGTCCAGGGCGCCCACTCGGTGTCGGTGTGCTCGAACATCGCTTCCTTGGCGCGGGTAGGCGTTCCACTTGTCCAGGCTGGCGAGATCGGTCGGGCTGAGCTTCCACTGCTTGACGGGGTCGGTCGCGCGGCGTTCGAAGCGGGTGATCTGCTCGTGCCGGCCGACGGAGAACCACAGCTTGATCAGCCGGATGCCCGAGTTGACCCACATCTGCTCGATCTGCGGGCAGGACCGCATGAACTCGTCGTATTCGTCGTTGGTGCAGTAGCCCATGACGCGCTCGACCCCGGCGCGGTTGTACCAGGAGCGGTCGAAGAAGACGATCTCACCGGCCGCGGGCAGGTGAGCGACATACCGCTGGAAGTACCACTCGGATTGCTCACGTTCCGTGGGCTTTTCGAGCGCAACCACGCTCGCGCCGCGAGGATTCAGGTGCTCGGTGAACCGCTTGATCGCGCCGCCCTTGCCGGCGGCGTCCCGGCCCTCGAAAGCGATGACGACCTGCTGGCCGGTGTCCTTGACCCACGCCTGCATCTTGAGCATCTCGATCTGCAGGGTGCGCTTGATCCGGTCGTATTCCTTGCGACTCATCCGGGCGTCGTAGGGAAAGCCACTGCGCCAGGCGTCATCACGCGCGGCGGGCAGTTCGATGCTCGTGCTGGGCAGCGCGACCACGTCGTGTTCGTCGACAGTGACCTCTGCGGCCGTCTCGGTTTCGTCCACCCGCTGAGTCTGGCAAATGGAAACCCGCAGGTCGAGACGGTAGCCCGCCCGCTGAGCGAGTGCCGGGGGAGCGCAGCGGGGGAGGTGTATCGAGATCCAGGGGCGGAGCGACTCGATGTGCTCCTCTACCGCTGTCTAGGGTGAACCCCAGAAGGCGCCATACACCCCAATCCGAAGGAGAAGCGATGCGCGGAGTGATGCTGCACAGCCCGGGTGACGTCCGGGTCGAGGAGCGCGAGGACCCGAAGATCACCCGGCCGACCGACGCGATCATTCGCCTCGCCGCCACCTGCGTGTGCGGCTCCGATCTGTGGTCCTATCGCGGCGTGAACGACGTCACCGAGCCGCAGCCGATGGGCCACGAGTATGTCGGCGTCGTCGAAGAGATCGGTGACGACGTGTCCACGGTCAAGCCGGGCGACTTCGTTGTCGGGTCGTTCATGGCGTCCGACGGGACGTGCGAAATATGCCAGGCGGGCTACCAATCTCGTTGTGCCCACGTGGTTCCCGTCGGTGGATTCGGCACGCAGGCCGAGCGGGCACTCATCCCGTGGGCCGACGGCACCCTGGTCGCAACGCCGGGTATGCCGGACGACGACCTCGTCCCGTCCCTCCTCGCTGCCTCGGACGTGCTCGGCACCGGCTGGTTCGCCGCCGAAGCGGCAGCGGTCGAGCCCGGCAAAACCGTTGTGGTTGTTGGCGATGGCGCGGTCGGGCTGCTCGGCATACTCGCTGCCCGCGAACTCGGGGCCGAGCGGATCATCGCAATGAGCCGGCACGTGTCACGCCAGCAGCTGGCGAAGGAGTTCGGCGCCACCGACATCGTGGTCGAGCGCGGCGACGAGGGTGTCGAGCGCATCAAGGAGATGACCGGCGGATATGGCGCGCACTCGGTCATCGAGGCCGTCGGCACCCAGGAGTCGATGATGCAGGCGATCCGGTCCACCCGCCCGGGCGGTCATGTCGGCTTCGTCGGCGTCTCGCACGGCGTCGAGCTGCCGGGCGAGGAGCTGTTCTACTCCGCGGTCCATCTGCACGGCGGACCTGCCCCGGTCCGGCGTTACCTGCCGGATCTCATCGAGCGCATCGTCAGCCGAAAAATCAACCCCGGCAAGGTGTTCGACCTGACTCTGCCTCTCGACGAGGCGGCCGAGGGCTACCGCGCGATGGACGAACGCCGTGCCATCAAGACCCTGCTGACCGTCTGAAGCTTTCGTCCCCTGAGCCGAGCGCGCGAGACAACACGAGGAACGACATGACCAGCACGGCGATCCGCTTCGCGGACGCGAGGACGATGCCGTGGTTGGGCGGTGGTGGCATCACCCACGAGCTGGCCCGGCACCCGGCAGAGGGCGACTTCGGCTGGCGGCTGAGCGTCGCCGAGGTGCAGCAGGACGGCGCCTTCTCCCGGCTGGACGGCGTCGATCGGGTCATCGTGCTGTGCTCGACCGGTCGCATGGTCTTGCAGACGCCTGATGTGATTGAACTGCAACGTTTTTCGCCATACAGCTTCGATGGCGGCACCGAGGTGAGCTGCGCCGTGCCCGATGGGCCGACCCGGGACTTCAACGTGATGACCAGGCGCGGCCGGTATGTCGCCGACGTCGCGACCGTCGTGGGTGACGGTGCACGCATTGAGGTGCCGACCGGGGCGCAGGTCTTCGCGTTCTGCATGGACGGCGCGGTGACGTGCGGCGCAGAGCTCAGCACGTTCGACCTGGCCCAACTCGACGAGCCGACGACCGTCGACGCGAGAAAAGGTGCTGCAGCAGTCATCACGATTAGGGAATGCTGATCTATCGGCAACTTCGCGGTTCAGCGCGTGGATAACCCTTGCGGCCGTCGACGAATCGGCCTGGTGACGATGCTCGCGTGGGACGTGGGCCTACGCCCGTTGGCTGGTGGTGAAGGGCTGTGTCGTCACGGCGATCGCCGGCTTCGTCTTCCTCGGCAGTGCTGTGCTGCAGCGACCGCTGGCCCTGACCGTCGGCAAGCGACTGGCCGCGCAGGACCCGGAGTCACTGGCCGAGTTGGAGCGGGGCTGGCGCGAATCCGCCGACTTCCGAACCGGATTCATCCGGCTGGCCCTGCTGTGGGGATTCGGTCTGGTGCTCGAGTCGGTCGTGCGGCTGATCGTCATCTACACGGCATCGCTCGACTTCGCCGTCGCCGCCTCCGCCGCCATACAAATACTTGCGTATGCCGTGATGATCGCCATCACCGTCCGCAACGTGAAAGCGATGCGGGCCCTCGCCGCTGGGTACCTCGATGCGACACGCTAACGATGTATCAGCCAAACCCTAGATATACCCATACAGTCCTCGCGTGGACCCGATACGCAACCCCTACGCGCCCGGCGCCGGGCAACGCCCGCCCGAGCTGGCCGGCCGCGACGACGAGCTGCGCACTTTCGACGTAGTGCTGGAGCGCATCGCTCGCGGGCGCCCGGAACGCTCGGTGGTGCTCACCGGCCTGCGGGGAGTCGGCAAGACCGTCCTGCTGAATGCGCTGCGCTCAGCGGCTGTTCGGGCGAAGTGGGGCACCGGCAAGCTGGAAGCGCGCCCCGAGCAGCGGCTGCGTCGTCCGCTGTCGTCCGCGCTGCACCAGGCCGTTCGCGAGCTGGGCCACTCCCAGCAGGAGGATGTCGACCAGGTGCTCGGCGTCATCAAGTCCTTCGCCCAGCGCGACGCCGGCGCCAACGCCAAGCTGCGCGACCGCTGGAATCCGGGCATCGACGCACCCGCCGTCCAGGGTCGTGCCGACTCCGGCGATATCGAGATCGACCTGGTCGAGTTGCTCTCCGACGCAGGCGGATTGGCCGCCGACCTGGGCCGCGGCATCGCGATCTTCATCGACGAGATGCAGGACCTGCACCCGGACGACGTGTCGGCGCTGTGTGCGGCCTGCCACGAGATCAGCCAGGCGTCGCTGCCGATCATCGTGGTCGGCGCCGGTCTGCCGCACCTGCCCGCGGTGCTCTCGGCATCAAAGTCCTACAGCGAGAGGCTGTTTCGCTACGCACGCATTGGCCGGCTCCCCCGTGAAGCCGCCGACAAGGCGTTGCAGTCACCGGCGCAGGAGGAGGATGCGGAGTTCGACGACGCCGCACTCGAGGCGATGTATGCCGCCACTGGTGGCTATCCCTACTTCATCCAGGCCTACGGCAAGGTCGCGTGGGACGTCGCCCCGGGCTCGCCCGTCGGCGCTGCGGACATCGCGGTGTCGGCACCAGCCGCTGAGGCCGAGCTCGCGGTCGGATTCTTCGGATCCCGTTATGAGAGAGCGACTCCCGGCGAACGCGAATATCTGCGCGCCATGGCCGACGCTGCGACCGACATACCCGACGACGAACGCGACGACGTGGAGTCCGTGCCGACGTCCGCGGTCGCGACCGTCCTCGGCCGCAAGCCGCAATCGCTTTCTCCGGCCAGGGATGCACTGCTGAAGAAGGGCCTGATCTACTCCGGCGAACGCGGCCGTATCGCGTTCACCGTCCCCCACTTCGGCAGGTATCTCCGCAGCGTCAGCTAACCAACCGCGCAGCAGCAGCGGCCCGACGAGCGCGATGCCTTCCTCGATCGCGCGGGCCCCGGTGTTGCCGAAGCCCTGGCGGCGGCCGACCTGGTCGACGAGTATCAGGTGTTCGTCCACCCCGTCATCCTCGGCGGCGGCACGCCGTTCTTTCCGACGCTGCCCGCCCGCCAGTCGATGAGGCTGGTGGAGCCGCGCGTCTTCGACGGCCGCATCGCGGGACTTCGTTACGCGCGGGACCGGGCTGCTTGAGGCAGGCGAGCCGGGTCGTCAGACGGCGGGCGGGACGGCCACGACCTTGCCGTGGATCTCGCCTGCGTCGGCTTGGCGGTGGATCGACGGCAGCTCGCTCAGCGGCACCCGCTGGGCGATCTCGACATGGAGGTCACCGCTGTCGATGAGGGCGACGAGGCCGGCGAGGACGGCTGCGTCGGTATGCACGTAGATCGTGACCGCGCGCACGCCTCGCTCCTCATCACCGGGCGTCTCCACCATCGGTGTCGTGGAGACGACGACACCTCCATCCTGGACGCGTGTGACCAAGGCGGTGAATCCCTCGGGGGTGATCGGAGCCAGATTGAGCAATATGTCGACGGGTTCGGTCACCGCGTCGAGCACAGAGGTGGCCGTATGGTCGATGACCTCGTCTGCGCCGGCGGCCTCGACGATCTTGCGACTACGAGGGCTCGCCGTGGCGATGACGTACGCACCTGCGCGGTGGGCCAACTGCACGGCATACCCGCCCACGGGGCCGCCGGCGCCGTTGATCAGCACCCGCTGCCCAGCCTTGAGTTCGCCGGCCTCGAAGAGTGCCTGTGAGGCCGTGAGCCCGACCGAAGGCAACCCGGCTGCATCGGCAAGCGGAATAGCGGTGGGCGCCTTCCCGACCGCCTCCGCCGGGGCGACGACGTACTGTGCCGCCGCACCGTCTGCGTCCATGGGAATGAATCCGATGACTTCCTCGCCCAGCGTGCGGCCGACCACGCCGTCGCCGAGCGCGTCGATCGTTCCGGAGACGTCATAGCCCGGAATGTGCGGCAGCGTCACAGGGAAGGGCAGAAAGCCCCCGCGGATACCGCCGTCGGCCGGGCTGTATGCCGAGCCGGCGACCTGGATGCGCACCTGACCAGGGCCAGGGACCGGCATTTCCGCATCCTCATAGCGCAGGACTTCCGGGCCGCCTGTTTCGTGGAACCGTACTGCCTTCATGTCGTTTCACCCTTCGAACAATGTGCTTCGGATTCGAAGCAACTACGTTAACGCTAGCACTGCTTCGAATTAGAAGCAAGTAGTTGGAGTTCGAAGCACTGGTAGGTTGGCTGTCATGTCTTCCCCACCGCGGTCTCTGGACGAGACGGAGCTCGGCGCGTACTTCGCCCTCATCGAGGCGAGCAGCCTGCTGAAGCACGCCGTTGAGGAGCAGTTGCGCGAGGCCGGTGATCTGAGCTACGTGCAGTTCCAGCTTCTTGCCACCCTCGGCGACTCCCCAACGGGCAGTCGGCGGATGACCGATCTGGCCGACGGTGTCGTCTACAGTCGCAGCGGACTGACCTACCAGGCCCAGACACTGGAGAAGCGTGGCCTCGTGGAACGCACCCAGTCCAGCGACGACGAGCGCGGCATCACCGTCACCGTCACCGCGGAGGGCCGTGCCGTGCTGGCGGACGTTTTCCCGGGGCACGTCGCCATACTCGACGAGCTGTTGTTCGCTCCGCTGTCCCGATCCGACGTCGAGGCGCTCGCCGACATCCTGTCTCGCGCGCGCGATCACATGCGTCAAAATCCGCCTCGATCGGCAAAGCCGCGGCGGCGCAGGAAAGCCGCGGCCGGAACGGGCCGTGAACGAACGTGAGAGGGCCAAAGCGGATTATTGCGTCCGCTTCTAGATGGACGGCTGGTGACGATCAGTAGCCCGCGGACGCGATGCCGCGCAGAAAGACCGTGCGCTGCTCTTCGGCCGCCTCGTCCCAGCCGGAGACGGCAGTCATGGGTTGGGCAAGCATGGCGCCGAACCGGACCACCGTCGAACCAGTCACCTCTGGGCGGACGCTGCCGTCGTCGTGTCCGCTCTGGATGATGGCCGCAATCAGGTCCTTCAAGCGAGGGCGCACGTCGCCTGGCCGAGGCATCGGTCGGCGATTCCGAGACCGTCGCCGAGGTGGTCGATCGCGTCGCCGATACGACGGCCGGTGAGGTCAGGCTCCGGATCTACCGGCCCGAAGCCGCCTTGGCGAGCGAGCCGGCACCGGTCGTGGCGCTGAGAGCGCGCGACGCCGGCGCACCGCGCATCGGCTTCCAGCTACTCATCTATCCCGACCTGGACTTCCGGCGGGAGAACGACTCGATCACCCGGTTTGCCGGCCGTTTCGGCAACATCGAGCGCGAAGCGCAGTTCTGGTTCATGGACCACTACCTCGAGACTCCGGAGCAGCGACTCGATCCGCGCGTCTCGCCGCTGCTCGAACCGGACCTGAGTGGCCTGCCTCCGGCGTGGCCACCACGGTGCGGCGCTACGACGGAATGATCCACGAGTTCCTCCGCCAGCCCTTCGACGATGCCGAGCGGGCGATCGCGGAAGCCGCCGCGGCGCTGCAATCGGCACTACGTCAGTCGACTGCCGGGCGGGGCGTGCGGTACATGCCGATCCCGTCGGGAGCGGTGTCGACGAAACCGAATCTTCGATACAGATGATGAGCGTCACCGTCGGCGATGAGGGAGATCCACGCGCTGGCGGGTGCCCGGTCGTCGAGTTCATCGCAGAGTGCCTGCATGATGAGGCGCCCCAACCCCCGTCCTTGGTGTTCGGGAAGGACGCAGACGTCAACGATCTGCAAGTGGCAGGCGCCGTCGCCGACGATCCTGCCCATGCCGACAGGTCGACCTGCCCGGGTGACGACCACGCTGTGCCAGCTGTTGGCCAACCCGATCGCGGCCGCCTCCGGTTCCTTGTCGAGTAGCCCCGCGCGTGTGCGCAACAT
Source organism: Flexivirga endophytica (assembly GCF_014640635.1). GTDB lineage: Bacteria > Actinomycetota > Actinomycetes > Actinomycetales > Dermatophilaceae > Flexivirga > Flexivirga endophytica. Next base: position 613,835 of record NZ_BMHI01000003.1, on the reverse strand, counting down.
TCGGTAGTCCCGCACGGTGGGTACGCCGAACTGCGTTTGGTACCAGGCGGCGTCGCTGCCGGGCATGCCTGTGGTGTTTGTCGTCATTGGTCGATCAGGCGGGTGCCGTGGTCGCCATACCGCGCTCCGTGCGCCCCATCTTCCGGGACGGCCGCGTCGATCCGGTCGAGGTCGGTGCGTGTGAGCTGCACGTCGAGGGCGGCCAGGGCGTGCGGCGGACTCCGGTCTTGGTGGCGAGGACGACCTGGTCGCGCCGTGGCGCGAGGGTGCGACCGAGGAGTTCCTCGTTCGCTCCGTCGCCGTAGAAGTCGCCGGTGTCGAACAGGGTGATGCCCGAGTCGGCAGCCTCCAGCAAGGTGGCTGCTGCCTCCTGCGGATCGGCGTGGCCGTAGCTGCCGGTCATGCTCATACAGCCGAGCCCGAGTCGGGAGATCGGGCTGTCAGATCTCGGGGTGGGGTTCATCGCTTCTCCGTTCACGGGTGCCGAACTTGCGCGCCGGTATGCCGGACATCCACGTCCCAGCAGGCCGTCGTAACCATTATGCACGCGGTGCGTGCAACGACAAGCGCAACGGTGTGGGCTACAGTGGCTGGACGTAGATCTGACAACGAAAGGATGCAGATGACAGGCCGCAAGCGCTGGTCGACCGACGAGATCCTGGATGCGGCGCTGACCTTGCTACGAACCAGCCACACCGAGTCGTTCAGCGTCCGCCGGCTCGCCGTGACGCTCGACACCGATTCATCCAGCCTCTACCGGCATTTCCGTAACAAGACCGAGCTGCTGCGCGCGATTGCCGACCGGGTGCTGTTCGAGGCCCTGGACGGGCACCACTCCGACGGCGACTGGCAGCAGCGGATCACCGCGCTCGGGCTGCGTCTGCGTGACGCCTTCAGCGACCAACCTCAGCTCGCCGCGATCTGGGGGCGCTATGGATCCGGTGGCAGCGGATCGCGCTTGATCATGGAGGAGATCCTGCAGGCATTGAAGTCGTCCGGGCTGCCCGATGACTTGGTCCCGGTGCGCTACCACCGCATCGTGGTTCTCCTCGCGGCACTGATCACCGCTGAGGGCGCTGTCGCCACCCTCACCCCTGCGGAGCACGAGCAGAGCATGGAACAGTTCCGGGTGGCCGTCTTCGGCGCCGACGCCGAATCCTTCCCGACGCTCTTCCGCTTCGCCCGTGACGTCCGACCCCTCGCCGCAGACCGGCGTGCCGCGTTCGAAGACATCCTCGCCGCTCAGCTCGCTGCCATCGCGGCCGAAGTCCCGGGCTCGCCGGAACCACCGCGAAACCGCCGCGCTCGCGTTCACGGAGCCCGACAAGCATGAGTGGGCAGCAGTTCCGGGCCGAGTTCGATGCCCGGGTCGAGTTCTCCAACGGCGGGCACTTGGAGGTCGCCGGGTTTCGCGTCGATGTGCCACATGAGGACGTCACCGAGGCCGAGGTTGCGACCCTGTTCATCGCTTCGCTGGGGCTCTTGATGAGTGAGCGCGCTGACCTCACCGGGCTGCGCGTCTTTCCCGAGGCCCACAAGGGCACGCGGGGTGGGCCGTCCGCGGTGGATCCTGCGCCGAATGCGGCGCGAAAGTTGGTCGAACTCAGTCACCGGATCATCCCGGGCATGACCACCTATCCCGGGTTGCCAGGACCCGAGATCTCGGCATACCTCACCCGAGAGGATTCGCGGGCCGGCTATGCACCCGACACGGAATTCGCGATCGATCGCATTGCCCTGGTCGGCAATACCGGCACCTACCTGGACACGCCCTACCACCGATACGCCGATGGTCACGATCTCGCCGAGCTCCCCCTGGGCCGAATCGCCGATCTGCCGACCGTCGTCATACGCACCGAGGGCAGCAGATCTCGGGCGATCGATGTGGGCGCGCTGGCCCCGTATGACGTCGACGGCAAGGCCGTTCTGCTGCACAGCGGCGGGGACCGCGATTTCGGCACGCCCGCATATGCCGAGGAAGCGCCCTATCTGACAGCGGCGGGCGCGCAGTGGCTGGCGGACAACGACGCCGCGCTTGTGGGCATCGACTCGGTCAACATCGACGACATCGACGACCGGGGTCGGCCGGCGCACACGATTCTGCTCGCCGCCGAGATCCCGATCGTGGAGCACCTCACCGGACTCGACCAGCTACCTCCCTCCGGCGCCCGATTCACTGCAGCCCCACCGCTGTTCGCTCGCTTCGGCACCTTCCCGGTCCGCGCGTTCGCCATCGTTTGAACCGAGCGGGACCATCCTGTCGGCACCGACAGGTCGTCGCGACCAGCGGTCCTACTCGGCAGACGCGGACGCAGACGGGTCGCGGAGCAGCAGCAGCGCGATCGCGATGCCGGCGATGACCAGGCCTGCGGCGATGGTGAAGCCGCGGTGGTAGCCCGCGGTGAGGGCGCTCGCGTCTGGCACGCCGCCGTGGCTCAGTGCGCGGGTACGGGCGGTTGCCGCAGATGAAAGCACGGCCAGACCGACGGCTCCGCCGACCTGCATCGAGGTGTTGATCAGGCCCGACGCGACACCGGCGTCCTCGGCGGACGAGCCGGACATCGCGTACATCATCACCGCCGGTGCACCGGCTGCGGCGCCCAGGCCGAGCACCAGGGCGGCGGGCAGGATGTCCCTCAGGTATGACGCCTCGACCGGGACTCGGGTCCACAACGCGAGGCCGATCGTGATGGCGGTCATGCTGGCCAGCAGCATGGGGCGCGGCCCGAAGCGGGTGGTGAGCGGCTCCGCATACCGCACGGAGACGACGGCCATCAGTGCGGTGAGCGGCAGGAACGCGATGCCGGTGTGCAGCGCGTCATACCCCTGCACCTGTTGCAGATACAGCACGCCGAGGAAGAACAGGCCGAACATCCCTGCGACGATGAGGCATTGGATGAGGTTCGCGCCAACGACGTTGCGGGAGCGGAAGATTCGCAATGGCAGCAGCGGCGCTGCGGCCGTCGCTTGGCGCCATACGAACGCCCCCAGCAGGAAGACGGTGATCGCCGTGCCGGTGAGGGTGGCGCCGTCGGTCCAGCCGTGCTCGGCGGCGGGCTTGACGATGGTGTAAACACCGGTCATCAACGATCCGGTCACCAGCGCTGCCCCGAGTGTGTCCAGCCCGGCACCGAACCCGCTGCCCGGGTCCCGGGGCACGAACCGGACTGCTGCCACCAGCGTCGCGACGCCGATGGGTAGGTTCACCAGGAAGACCAGGTGCCAGCTGGTCAGCTGCGTCAGGGCACCACCTGCGAGCAGCCCGATCGCACCGCCGGCCGACGCCACGAACGCGAAAACACCTATCGCGCGGGCCTGCTCGCGCGGTTCGGGGAACATCGTGAAGATCATCCCGAGGATCACCGCGGACGTCATCGCGCCGCCGACGCCCTGCAGGAACCGCGCGGCCACCAGCATCGTGCTCGTCCAGGACAGCCCGCACAGCAGCGAGGCGACGGTGAAGACGGAGATGCCGGTCAGGAAGACGGTGCGGCGCGACACCAGGTCACCGAGGCGGCCGGCGAGCAGCAGCAGGCCGGCGAAGCTGATCAGGTAGGCGTTCACGACCCAGGCCAGGTCCCCTTGCGTGAAACCGAGATCCCGCTGGATCGCCGGCAGGGCGACGTTCACCACCGTGCCGTCCAGCACGATCATCAGCATCCCGGTGCACAGCACTGTCAGGGAGATCCACCGTCCGCGCGCCGACTGGCCCGCGGACGGCTCAACCGCCGGGGCGGGCCGCGCGGGCGGTGTGGCCGGTTCGGCTACTTCGGCGACTGCAGACATGACTTCGGCCCTCTCGTGGTCCGGCAACCGCTGGTGATCGCCGTTCACCAAAGACAGACCGTGCCCCTCAGCAAAACTCATCCACGACCGAGCGATGAGTTTCGTCGGTCACGCTGGTCAGTACCTCGTGAGACGCGCCCGCAGCGTGGCGTCATACGAAAGGAACAGGCATGAGTACCCAGGTGACGAGCGTGCTGATCGGCACGCGCGACGTCGACCGGTTGCACAGCTGGTATGCCGCGGTGCTCCCGCCGCGGCGGGAGGAGCAGATGCAGCAGTATCGGGTCCTCGACTACCGGGGGTTCTGGTTGTTCCTCGACCCGCGGGACGACGTGCGGGCGACTGCCGCGGATCCGCATCGTTTCCTCCTCAACATCGAGGTCGACGATGCCGAAGCAGTGGCACAACGTGCGGATCATATTGGTACGACGTGGGTCTCGCCGCTGGAGGATCGCGACGGCAGCCTGTTCGGGACGATGCAGGATCCGGACGGCAACGCCATACAGATCATCCAGCTGAGCGAGGCGGCCAAGAAAGAGATGGCCGGCTGATGATCGCGGCTGCCAGACTCGACGACGTGAGTGGGACCGACACGTCGACGACCGACGATTTCCCGGCGCAGAGCGAGGCATATCGCCGCGAACTCTTCGCGCACTGCTACCGGATGATGGGCTCGACCCACGACGCCGAAGACCTGGTGCAGGAGACCTACCTGCGCGCATGGCGGTCGTATGGCGCCTTCGAGCACCGCTCGTCCATGCGGACTTGGCTCTATCGCATCGCGACGAACGCCTGCCTGACGGCTCTCGACGGCCGAGCGCGCCGACCACTGCCGACCGGGCTGGGAGCGCCCAGCACCACGGCAGCGGAACCCCTCGAGGAGCGGCTCGAAGTGCCGTGGCTCGAGCCGGTGCCGGACGCACTGATCGACACCGACACCCGTGACCCGGCGGCCATCATCAGCGCGCGGGAGAGCGTGCGGCTCGCCTTCGTGGCGGCGCTGCAGAACCTGCCGCCGCTGCAACGCGCGGTGCTGGTGCTGCGTGACGTGCTCGCCTGGAGGGCGGCCGAGGTGGCGACCGCACTCGACACCTCGGTTGCGAGTGTCAATAGTGCTCTTCAGCGCGCGAGGGCGCAGATGGCGTCCGCCCATGTCTCGGAGAGCTCGGTGGTTGTCGACCTGTCGGCCGAGCAGCAGGAGCTCCTCGAGCGATGGACGAATGCGTTCTGGGAGAAGGACGTTGAGGAGCTGACGGCGCTGTTCACGGCCGACGCTGTTTGGGAGATGCCGCCGTTCGCCGGCTGGTACCAGACGCCCGCCGTCATCGCCGAACTGATCGGCACCGCCTGTCCCGGACAGCGCAACGAGATGCCGATGATCCCGACGTGGGCAAACGGGCAGCCGGCGTTCGGGCTCTACCTCAAGACCGAGGACGGCTCCTTCGAGCCGTTCCAGCTGCAGGTGTTGCAACTCGAGGGTGCCGCCGTGCGGCATACGGCCGTCTTCTTCGACGCCAGCCTGTTCCCGATCTTCGGACTGCCGGACCACCTGCCCGCGGACACAACGTCATGAACGCGGTGGCGCCGACGCTGAGCGTCGGGGTGGAGCTGTTCGACCGGGCCGTCGCGTTCACCCGCGGCGTGCTGGCGGCTCTGCCGTTCGACGCGGACTTCGACCTGGCCGCGCCGACCCCGTGTCACCGGTGGACGCTCGGGCACCTGCTGGAGCATCTGGACGACTCGCTCCTGGCGCTCGAGGCCGCCGCGGCATACGGGCACGTCGACGTCGTCGCTCGCGAGCAGCCTTCTGACACGGTCGGTCTCGGGCTGGTCGACCGCGTGCGGCACCGCACGAGTACCGCGCTGGGCGCATGGGTCACCGACACCAGCGAGCGGGTCACCATCGCGGACACCTCGTTGTGCTCGGCGACCCTGGTCGCCGTCGGCGCCCTCGAAGTGGCCGTGCACGGCAGCGATCTCGCCCGGGCCGCACATCTGGGTCTCGCACTTCCGGACGATCTGGCGGATGAACTGCTGGCGGTGGCACCGCTGGTGGTGACCAGCGCCGATCGCGGCGTGCGGTTCGCCCCCGCCGTTCCTGTGTCGTATGCCGCCCGACCGGCGGAGCGGCTGCTCGCCTACACCGGACGCGCATGTCTATGACCCCTCCCGAAAGGCACAACCATCCAGTTCCTCTCTGAAAAGCGCGTGGACGACAACCTCGTCGAGCGTGCGTTCACCCTTGGCGACATACCCGGGATCCTGTGGACACCCGAATCCTCCTCTGCGGCAGGGCAATTGCCGCTCATCCTGCTAGGACACCCGGGCGGGTTGGGACCGATGTACCCGCGGCTGGTCGCGCGGGCGAGGGCCACCGCCGAGCTCGGGTATGCCGCCGCCACGCTCGAACTCCCCAGCAATGGCGACCGCCCACGGTCTGCCGTCATCGAGCAGGCCCGTGCTGCGCTGCAGCAGACGCTCAGGGCCGGCCGGCGACCGACCGAGGAAGTGATCGATTCCTTCATCCTTCCGCTGGTCGACCAGGCGGTCCCCGAGTGGCAGGCCACCCTGGACGCCCTCCTGGGAGTGCCGGAACTCGGTGGGCCTGTTGGGTATTCGGGCGGCGTGATCGCGATTGGCACACGGCTTGCAGTCGTCGACCCGCGCATCGCCGCGGCCGGACTCTTCGCGGGAAGTTTCATCCCCCGCTCCGCCATCGACGAGGCTCGTCGCGTCACCATCCCGCTGCACGTGCTGTTGCAGTGGGACGACGAAGGCAACGACCGGGCGCGGGCGCTGGAGCTGTTCGACGCGTTCGGCTCGAAGGGGAAGACGCTGCAGGCCAATATGGGCGGACACACGGGTGTTCCGCCGTTCGCCGGCGAGGACGCGGCGCGGTTCTTCGCTCGGCATCTGGGCGGATCGCGTTAGCTGGCAATGGGATCCGTTATCAGGCGGGAACATCGAGCAGGCGCTCGCGGTTGCCACCTGCATGACCTCTCTCGCCATACGCACCATCGATGCCCTTCGCCAGGAGCACGACGCACTTGCCGGCGTCGCCGCCGCCCTGACCGACGACCAACTGTCCGGACCGTCGGGCGCGAGCGAATGGTCTGTCGCCCAGGTGCTTTCACACTTGGGCAGCGGTGCCGAGATCACGCTGGCCAGTCTGCGCGCCGCGCGGGGCGAGGGAGATGCCGCCAGCGACGACTTCAACCGTTCGGTATGGGACCGCTGGGACGCGATGGCGCCTGCTGAGCAGCGTGCCGCATTCATCGAGTGCGATGTGCGCCTCGTGGAGGCGCTGGAGGGTCTGACACCGGAGCAGCACGCGTCGCTCACGTTGCCGATCGGCTTCCTCCCCGCGCCCGCTACCGTCGCGACGTTCGGCGGCCTGCGGCTCAATGAGGTCGCACATCACAGCTGGGACGTTCGGGTCGCCGCCGACAGCGGTGCGCGTCTCTTCGAGGCCAGCACGTCCGTCCTCCTTGACCAGCTCTCGGGCGATCTCGCCGTCCTGGTGGGGTTCGCCGGCAAGGCCGACCGCATCGACCAGCGCGTCGTCCTCGCGGTGGGGGACAGCGGGTATGGCATCGCGATCGACGACAGTGTGAGCCTCGTGCCCGAGGTGGAAGGCGCGACTGCCACCTTCGCGGGTGCGTCCGAGGCTGCCCTGCGTCTGGTCTTCGGGCGCCTCGGCCCGGCATACACACCGGCCGACGTGGCGGTGACCGGGAACGTCACGCTCGACGAACTTCGTCAGGTCTTCCCGGGCTTCTGAGCCCAGCCGCGGCAGCTAGCGCAGCGGCACGCCGACCTCTTCGGCAATGACTTCGACCATCCTGGTCAACCTGGCCGTGCGATCCGGCATGGAGTGCCGATAGTCCGCAATGGTCAGCAGACCGGGTCCGACGAACGCCCAGGCACGAGCACGCAACCACGTCGCCTCGTCGGTGTCGGACTCCGAGCGGAGAACGTCACGGGCTGACGGGTCGAACATGCTCCAGGCGTAGAGCAGGTCGACCGAGCGGTCGCCGATGCCGAGACCGCCGAAGTCGACGACACCGACGAGGTCACCGTCCGGGGAGACGAGCAGGTTCTCGATCGAGAGGTCGGTGTGGATCCAACAGGGCGGCGCGGACGCGGGCGGCACGTCGCGGAGCCGCCGCCAGGCCTTCTGCACCTGACCGGGGTCGAAGATGTCCTCCAGCAGGCGGGCTGCCCTGTCGGCCCAACCGTCGATCTCGTCGGTCACCGGTTCGCCGGCGCGATATCCCCAACGTTCCGGCCCGGCGGCCGAACCGAAGGTGTCCACGTCGTGCAGGCGACGCATGAACCGGCCGAGGCCGACCGCCATACGCGCTTGTCTTGGTGGAGCCATCGCTGACGGCGTCGCGCCCGGAACCCAGGTCACCACCGTCCACGGCCGCGGGAACGCGACGGACGGCTCCGCCAAGAACCGAACGTCTGGCACCGGGACGTCCAGGTATGGCGCGAGCCGTGGCAGGAACTCCGCCTCGGTCAGCAGGTCCGCGGTGTACGAGTCCGAGCGAGGGAGACGGACGGCATACGCATCGCCCACGCGGAACACCCAGTTGCTGCTACCCGAGGCATTGCTCGGCCGCACGTAGTGACCCGCCAAGTCCGGGAACTGGTCCCTCAGCAGCCGCACCACGAAAGCCGCATCGGGTGTCGGCTCGTCTGGGTGCTCCACGCGACCATCGTTGGTCAGGTACGCCATCGCTTCAACCGGATATCTGCGCCAGGCTGATGTAGCCAAGCGAAGCCCGAGTGTCAGGAGAAGGCGGCCGGATTCTCTTCCGCGCCCTCGCGGTATGAAGAGACATGCGAATCTTCTTCACCGGCGGCAGCGGCAAGGCCGGCAAGCACGTCGCGCCATACCTCGCCGAGCAGGGCCACCACGTCACGAACGCCGACCTCGTCCCGTTGCAGGATCCGGCGGTCGCCGACCTGCGCGTCGACCTCACCGATGCCGGCGAGACCTACTCGGCGCTCGCCGGCCTCGCGACCTTCGACGAGCTCGACCTGCCCGCGAAGCCCACCTACGACGCTGTGGTGCACTTCGCCGCGATCCCGGCGATCTTGTTGAAGGCCGACGCGGCGACATACGCGACGAACGTGCTCAGCACCTACAACGTGCTGGAGGCCGCGACGCGGCTGGGCGTGCGCAAGATCGTGTTCGCGTCATCCGAGACAACCTACGGAATCTGCTTCGCCCAAGGCGAGCGGCGGCCGCTCTACGTGCCCGTCGACGAGGATCACCCGACGGTGCCCGAGGACGCCTACGCCATGTCCAAAGTGGCCAATGAGGTGACGGCGCGATCGTTCCAGGCCCGCACCGGCGCGGATGTCTACGGGTTGCGCATCAACAATGTCATCGAGCCGCACGAGTACGCCGAACTCTTCCCTGCTTTTCTCGCGGACCCGTCGCTGCGGCGGCGAAACCTGTTCGCATACATCGATGTTCGCGACCTGGGTCAGATGGTGCAACGCTGCCTGGAGACCGACGGGCTCGGCTACGAGGTCTTCAATGTCGCCAACGCCGACATGTCCATCGCTGCGACGACCCACGAGATCCGGAACCGCTTCTACGACGGCGTGGAGGTGCGTCGGGAGATGGGCCGTGACGAGACCTTCTTCGCCATCGACAAGGCGCGCAACCTCCTCGGGTTCGCCCCGCAGTATTCCTGGCGCGACGTGCTGGCCGACCCTGGGGCAGAGCACGGCGACGCCGAGGTCTGACCGGGTCGAGCTTCCGGAGGTTAGGAGCTTCGGGTCTGTCCGTTTCAGAGGGGTTTCGGGTGACCGAGGGCAGCGGTGTGACCTCGTGGCGCGGCCTCAGCCGGTCAAGGGAATCGAACTCGGTCTGGCCATTTGCGGCGGACTGACGCACCCATCGCGGCAGATGCGTGCGCCTTGGCTGGCAGCGCGCCGCCCCGGGCCGTGTGTCGTGCTTCCTCCTGGGATGCATCCAGTCGTCCTCGGGCGCTGTCTGCGAGCTCGCGGCTTATACCCGGGGGCGACTTCCTATAGCTGACATTCGCCCCCGCCGCCCCCACGGTCGGGTGGTCGGCTTCGTCAGTCGTCGAGGAACGGGTAGTCCGTGTAGCCCTCGGCGCCACCGCCGTAGAACGTGTCGGGGTTCGGTTGATTGAGCTCGGCGCTGGTCCGCCACCGAGCGGGCAGGTCCGGGTTGGCCAGGAACAGTCGACCGACGGCGACCGCGTCGGCGAGGTCCTTGTCGAGGATCTCCTGCGCTGACTCGCGCGTGGTGATCTCGCCGAAGCCGTCGTTGGCGATGACCACGCCGCCGAAGGTGCGGCGCAGGTCCTGGATCAGGTCCTGCTTCGGGTCGGCGAGGATGCTCAGGTAGGCCAGTCCGAGCGGCGCGAGGCCCTCCACCAAGAGCCGGTAGGTCGCGGCAACGTCGGCGGGGTCCTCCTCGGTGGCGCCCTGGATGTTGTGGGCGGGTGAGATGCGGATACCGACCCGGTCGGCGCCGATCGCGTCGGCTACTGCGCGGGTGACCTCCAGGGCGAAACGGACCCGGTTCTCGGGCGAGCCGCCGTACTTGTCGGTGCGGTGGTTGGAGCCGGGCGCTAGGAACTGGTGGATGAGGTAGCCGTTGGCGCCATGGACCTCGACGCCGTCGAGGCCGGCCTGGACGGCGTTGCGGGCGGCCTGGACATAGCCCTCGACGATCGAGGGAATCTCCTCGAGAGTGATCCCGCGCGGGATCGGGAACGGCTTCATTCCGTCGGCGGTGAACATCTCGTCCGGGGCCGCCACCGGGCTCGGAGCGACGATCTCCTGGCCGCCGGTGTTGTCAGGGTGGGAAATACGTCCGGCGTGCATCAGCTGAGCGACGATACGGCCGCCATTGGAGTGCACGCCGTCGGCTACCCGGCGCCACCCGGCGAGCTGCTCCTCGGAGTGGAAGCCGGGGGTGTTCAGGTAGCCCTGGCCCTCGGGGGTGGGCTGGCTGCCCTCGGTGATGATCAGGCCGGCCGAGGCGCGCTGGGAGTAGTACTCCACTGCGAGGTCGCCGGGCACGATGCCCTCGGCACGGTTGCGGGTCAACGGCGCCATCACGAGCCGGCTCGGCAGCATCCACGCGCCGACGTTCAGGGGGTCGAAAAGATCAGCCATAATTCCTGCAGCGCCGCCGCCACCTGGTCTGTTCCTGCACACACGGGTGAGGAATCTCACCGGTTGAGGTGCTAGCAAGCAGACCGTTACGTTGGCCGCAGTCGTGAAGCTGCGGACGCGAGCGGTTTGACGATGAATGCGTTGTCGTTGGACTACGCCGGCATCATGTCCGCTTTTCGCCCGCCGTCGACAGCTCGCGAGCTCGTGTCACTCGTCGTAGTGAGCCTGAGTTCGATCAACGAATGAACCTCCATGCGCAGGCGTCGTACCTCGCCACGTAGTCGGACGGCTTCGACCAGATGGGCATTCTCATTCCATCGCTTCATGTCTGCAGGCTGCAGCGAGTGCCGTGCCGCGGAATAGATGGCGTCCTCGTAGTCCGACAGCGATCGCAGCGCAGCCGTCGGTAGTTCGGTTGGTGCCGGCGGCGCCACCGATGGATCGCCAGTTATTCGACGATTGGCCCATCTACGCTCAAACCGCTTGAAGTCGCTGACGCTCGAACTCTAAGACCCGCATGTCTTCAGTTGGGCCGCTTCCGACCGTCTTCCGAGACCGATGAGGCACGCCCCTGCACGCGGGCGGAGAGACTCACTCGGCTTCGGGCGGCGCCACCGGGTACTCGATTCCGAAGTGGCTAGCGACCACCGCCGTGGTCTCGCAGCCCCAGTCAGCTATCTGCACCATTGCTTCCCCCTCGAAACCGCCGTCACACACGCCGCTGCCGGAGCCACAATCTCGATGGAGTGCCAGGACGCTTCGGGCCAGAGGGTCGTCGATCGAGTTCAGTCGGCGCATCGCGTCGACCCAACGCACCACCGGCGCCGGCCGGTCGTCGACCTCATGGACAACATCCATGTGGAGGCGTCTACTCGCTTCCTCGTCGTACTCGTAGCGCGTCATGACCCGACGCTACGGCGAACTGTCCCGTTCACGCTCGCGATTCACCAGAAGCCGCCTGCCCTGTCGCGACCGCCGACATGCGCACCTACGCGGTCCGGCCAATAGCAACTCCCTCGCGGCGGAAGGACGTGCGCTGAGCGCGGGGCTGATCGGGCTGCTGGACATCGCTACGATCCGACCATGCAATGGCACGAGTACGCTTGGAAGGAAGACCCCGAGCTGGGCCAGATGAGGGCCACCGGTTCGGACCGGACCAAGATGTGCGTGTGGTACCGGTCTAGTGACGGTCGATTCGACGTAGTGCGCGGAGGCGGTACGTCGTGGACCCAAGCCAAGTGTTACCACCTCATCGACGCCGTCAGCGGCGATCACCTCGGAGTGTTCCGCCTTCAGCGGGATGCCACAGCCGAGGCGGAGCGCCTATCGACTGGCGGCTAGTCAGGACGAAGGCTTCGGGCCTGCCGCGACCACGGCGACTTCTGCTCTGAGCAACAGGTAGTCTGCCGCCCGTTTGCGGCGGTATGACGCAGTGTGTTGCACGGAGACGCCGGTCTTGTGTCCCGGCGCCGCTCTTGATCCGGTTCTGTTTTAGCCAAAACGGTATTGGCCTACTGGGTTCACGCATTCAGGTTCTGGGCGTCGGACGGAAGTACATTCGAGACATGAGTGACTGGAACGACAACGTGATTGCTGACTTCCGTGCCAACCAGGGCAGGATCGGTGGCCCGTTCGAGGGCGCACCGCTGCTGCTGCTGCACAGCACCGGCGCCAAGAGCGGTCAGGAGCGGGTGAGCCCAGTGATGTATCAAGCGGCCGGTGAGGGGTACGCAATCTTCGCGTCTAAAGCTGGTGCAGACACCAATCCGGACTGGTACCACAACCTGAAGGCGCATCCCGAGGCGCGCATCGAGATCGGCACTGAGATTGTCGACGTGACGGCGCGTGTGCTCGACGCCGAGGAACGGGAACCGGTCTGGGAGGAGCAGAAGGCCCGGTACCCCGGCTTCGCCGACTACGAGAGCAAGACCGATCGCGTGATCCCAGTCGTCATGCTCGCGCGACGATGATCTGACCCACTCGCGCCCCCATGCGGCGAAGTGACACGGGCGTCGGGTGGAACGCCCGTCGTCTGATCAGTTCAGTTGCCTGTGGAATTTAGCCGCCGCCAACCGCCGGCGCGGTTGTTCGCCACGATGGCTCGAAGCATCTCGATCAAGGGACCTCGCTCGATCGGGTCGCCCTGGTAGATCTGGATGGCGCGAGCCGTGGCGTTGCCATGCCCTTGGTTGATGATCCCGTTCGGGTCGGGGACCGTCGGGTCGTAGAGGAACAGGTTGACGTGATCCTTGGTGGCAAGCAATGCGCAGACATTGCCACTGAGCACGAAGTACGGCTGGACCGATCGTTTGATCGTCTCGTCGATCGCCGAGTCCGCCTCGCAGATAATCCCGCGGAGCTCGGTGCAGATCTCTCGCTGCCAGTCGGGCAAGGTAGCGAGATAAGCGTCGACGCCGGGGTGGGCGCGATCCGTCATGCCCAACAACGTACGGAAGCCTTCGCCTGTGCGCCATAAGGGCGCGCTCCACACGCGGCGGAATGACGCGCGTTCGACCAAGACCCCAATTGTGCATGGAAGGTCGCCTCCGCGGATTCACGAGGTTGCGGCGGTCTACCTGGTCGCCTTCGCGCTCAACTACGGTCAGGACCCGGGACGCAGACTTCTTACCTTCGCTTCAGGCATCGAGGTGTCCCCATGGTGGCGAGGTCTACGCACTTGAGATGGGGTCGGTGGGCAGATCGAGTCCATGGATGAGTCGGGCACGCCTGTGAATCTCGGCTGCGACGGCGTGCAGTCTGAAGTAGATCTCCTTTGCGTCCTGGGACAAATCGGACATCAGGGCTCCTCCGGTACCGACCAGTTGTGCACCGGCAAGGGCGGCGACGTCGAGGGTCAGTGCCATCATTTCGCCGCTGAGCTGATTTGGGACCCATTGACCTTCGCCGCTGTCACCTTCTATATATCGCACGTTGTGAAGCATGCCTAGCGGGGTGGCATGAGTGATCTGACTCAGGAGTCCGTAGGCGGTTTCAAACCAGCCAGGATCGTTTGCCCCAGCACCGAGGTTGCGGAGCATTGAGGCGGTGCTGGGCAATGGTTCGCGGTTCTTCGCGATAGCGTCTGCGCCGGGCGGCACTAGGACGTTCGCGGGCATGCTGAATAGCCTCAGTGCGTCCTTCTTGTTGATGCCACGGCCGGCAAGCGTCCGGATGGTCTTCCGTTCCATGAACCTGTGTTCGTCAAAGTACTGCTTGGCCCGCGCCGGAGCGAGGCCTGGGTCGTTGTATCGCCAGTTCATCCGTGCGGCCTCTTCGAGTAAGGCGCGGGCTGCGAACGAGCTGATGGTTGATGCGCCCATTTGGTCGCACGTGTCGAAGACTGTCTGAACGTACGACAGAGATGCCCCGAAGTTCAGGTAGACGTGGATGGGGAGTTCGGCTGGAAGCTCCGTGTGGGGTTTCATCGAGTTCAGGACGTCACAGAAGACGTTACAGGCGTCCTCCAAGTCCTGCATCAGAGCGCCGAGGTCATAGCGCTCGGCCAGCACCTCGTCGTCCTCCATGACGACTGTGGGCATCAGAACCGTTGGCTTCCGGGCGGCAGGCGGTTTGGCCGTCTGGCTGCGGGGCTTGTTCCTCGCGGCGACGCGATGGATGACGGCAGCTGCCTCAGCAACGTCCTCAGTCAACTTGGCCGCTGTGGTGAGGAAGGACCCTTGGTCGACGTCGTGCGGCCATGCATCGGGTGCTGCGGCGGTGCCGCCGACAAGGACACAAAACGCCCCGACGGCAGCGGTGTGCATGAACAGCGCCTCATGGTCAGGCCGCAGGTCAAACCCCGGAGCGCCCTCTTCAGTGAGTGTGCTGCGTTGACCGAGGTAGTTGCCGTGGCCTGCGTGGGCCAGAATCATCGCCGCTCCACGCAGCCCTGCTAGGTCGAGCATCGCGTGGGCGCGAGCAACGAACACGCCGATACCCGTCGAGTTTTCAGAACCGGGAGACGACGGAGCACCCTCGACTGCTGAGAAAAGGTCGTCGAGGAGTGCGCCTTCGTCAGGCGTTGCTGGTGCGTCGAGCCAGGTCCGGGATGCGCCGGTGAGGTCGGCAATGGGAGGAAAAGGCATCAGCCATCTCCTGACCGCCGGGCAAGTCCCCGAGTCCAATACGCCCCCAAGACGGCTTCGCTCCTCGACAAGGTCACCAAGGAGACAGGCTCGCCGATTCTTGGGGTCCTGGGCGATCCAGAGCCAGCGGAGACCGTCGGTGAGGAGGCTGCGGGCAAGGGCGCCAATCACAGTGCCGCCGAAGCCGGAGCCAATCATCGACTCGGCGCAGTCGTATCGATTGCGGGCGAGCATGAATGCGAGACCGGTCAGGAAACGATCGGGGGGGACCTGCTCGTCATAGTCGATAGGAAGCTCATCGAGGTGTAGCCGCAAGGCACGGGTCGCCTTGCGGAGCTCCAGCGTCTCGGCGCTCGACACGCGCCCGTCGGGCCGCGTCTTGTCGCCTGTGGTCATGAAGAGAAGTGTTGCGTAGCCCGGCGATGTGCACACCTGCATTTCGGTCGAAGCGACCCCGGCAACACGCGGAGATGCGCGTCGACAGGACGATCAAGGCGGTGTGTGACGCAACTTCCTCTCTTCGCAGGCTTGCGTTGTCCGTTCTGCCTCGCGAATCGGAGTCGGTCGCATATGTTGCACGGACGCGCCCGTCTTGAAGAGAGGTCCGGCACATGTTGGCATGGGAGTCCCTCCCTCTGAGCGACCGCAAAGGTCGGCTTGGAGTCACCTATGTCCGGACGGTCCTGGCCCAGGCCGCTCTTCCCAATGAGGAGACGACCGGGGGAGAGGACCATATGGCCGTGGACCTCAACGTGCAGTTCCCGGCTGCCACCGTGCGAGTTCAGATCAAGTGCGGGATACGGAAGCCGAACAAGAGTGGATCGATTTCTGTTCCGATCAAACCCACGTGGCGAGATCGGTGGTGCGCGTCGAAGGTGCCGGTGTACCTCGTCTATGTCCGTCTGGAGAAGGGCGAGCCGCCGGACTGGCTCGAACACCCGGCACTTGCAACGACCGTACACGCACGAGCCCACTGGATCCGGGTCAACGGTATGTCGGCGGCTAGTGTCAGTGTGCCCTTGAGTAACAGGCTGAGTCTCGACACCTTTGCCACGTGGAACCAACAAGTCGAGGAGTGCTTCGGGGAGGTGGTGAGCGCGTGACGGAGATGGGAAGTAGTCTCGCGATGTACCTCTCTGCGACAGGCTGGGTGCCGCCTGCTGAGTCCGGCCCGCAAGGCGGCCTATGGCGGAACCCTGATTACCGCTATTCGGTCCCGGTCCCTGAGCCTCTGCCCGACGATGGGCCGGATTGGGAACTCGTCCTCGACCGTCTCGCGATGGTCGAGAAGTCGACGCCACAGGAGGTCGAGCACCGTATCCGTGGACGGCTCCTCGATGTAGCAAACCTGTGTGCTGCGAAGGATCTTGTTATCGAGGACGCCATCCCGCTGACAGCCGCTGTCTCGATGGTGCGTGACTCATGGATTATGCTTCGTAGTTGTGCGACCACGTCACTCGGTGCACGGCCGCACATCGCAGGCAACTATCGACGATCCGCAGACGACCTGATCGACCTCGTCCGCATGGCGCATACCCGACGCGGCTCATTCATCATCCCGATCTATATGCCCGTACGTCCCCCGGAGGAGGAACCGAACCAGATCATCGGTCTGGAAACTGCCCCTCCCGAGTCGGGGGAACGCCGCGTGATGCGGACGTTCGCACAATCCTTGGCGATCATCGGGTCTGTGGTCGAGCCGGAACCTGAACCGAGTGCCAATACTGTTCAGGACTTGATCTACGCCGGGGTCAGCCATGAGTTCGCCGCTGGACTCACACGTATCCTCAAGAATAAGTCAGTCGCAGAGTTCGCGGCCAACTTCGAGTGGGCGACCCTCGCTGGCCCCGCACCCTCGACGCCTCGTCACGTGGCTATTCCCGCCGCTGCGGCGGCACGTATCGAGCGATTGTCCCGACGGTTGAAGTCGGAGCGGCCTGCCCGTGGCATCGAGATGCTGACCGGTCCGGTCATCGGTGTCCAGCGAAGCGACGATGACACCGGCGGCGTGGTGACAATCCAGACCGTGCGAGCGGCCAGGCTGTGTCACGTCAGCGTGAACGTGTCGAGGGAGCGTCTGGACCAGGCACTTGACTGGATGAAGCAAAGGTCAACTGCGCTAGTGAGCGGGAGGATCCACCGTGTTGGCGCCAATCTGTTCTCGGATAGCCGTGACAGCATCGGGTTGTTTGCTCACGAGCAGTTGTTCCAGCCAGATGGGTGATGCAGCTCAAACCTGTGGGATGCGGGCACGAACAGCATGCAAAACCTCTCCAACTGAGGACGGTCGCTTGGCGTTGAGTGGGCGGCCGCCACGAATGTGCGGGAATCCACCTGCAGAAATCAGGACTGGCAGGTTCGCGGCGAAACGACGCAGGTTGCCCGCAGTCACTCCTGCCCACCGCACTCGTAGGAGGATGTTCGACCTCATTGATCCATCGAGGCGGCGTTGCAGATTAAGGGCCACGATGCGGTCGTCGTTGGATAGCAGGGCCACTCCCGGGCGACCGGTCAATACACGCATCTGGCTGGTTACCCGAGTGTGGCTCTACCCAGCAGGTCGGTGAGCTGATCGGGTTCGTGTATGAGGGTCGTGTCAAATCGCTTGTGCACTAGGTCTGTCTTGTCGCGCGTGAGCGCGCGCACCCATTCATGCTCGGTGAATACAACGTCGCAGTACACCACCGGCGCTGGAAGGGCGATCACGTCCACGAAGTCGGACGGCTTCCACTTCTGCTGCTGGGGCGGGTGGATGTGCTTGCTGACCCGCAACTGGTTGGCTACCCGTCGAGTGGGCAGGCCGTAGACGAACTGCAAAAGGCCCTTGTCGCCGAGTGTCTCGACTACCTCTTCGGGGCTGATGCCGGCTGCCCCCATACGGTCCTTCACAACTCCCACGAGGTCCTGGTAGTCGGTGTGAACAACTGCGGCAAGGAGGTCCTCTCGCCGTACCTTGCGATTGGCAATGTCCTGCGCAGCCCGTACCTCTTGCTGCGCGTATAAGTCTCCCCAATTAATGATGTCGATCGGTGCTCCCGATCGAGCATGTTCCTTGGGTCCGGCACGAAGCAGAGCCTCCTCAAGTGCTCGGTCAACGGGGATGCGCAGGTCGCTACTGGAACTGGTCGCCGCCGCCCCTGGGCGTGCGGTGTCTGTCACTCGTCCGTTCGACATGTGTGCGATGCCGCGTCCGAATACCCGTGGTGGACTGGGCGCGATTGGCCGCCCGAACCGCACGCTAAGCGCCAAGTCGATCTCGTAGTCGAGGATGACCTGCGGCATGGCCATGCTGTCGAAGTCGGACAGCTCGATGAGCAGGTCGACCAGTCGGTTCCTCGAGCCGTCGTTGCTGTTCTTGGCCGTTTCCCAATAGCGGTATAGGTCGAGGGGGAACGAGGCCAGGCCGATCTGGCGTGCCGCGCGGCACATCTCCAGCGCGGGTGCGTACTTGGCGCCGTCAGGTCGCTTCTGCGCGGCACGAGAGAGACCTATCCAGGCGAATTGGTCTAGGTAGATGCGAAGCATGGTCACGGGCCTAGGTGTCAGGGCGGGTAGGAGCACTGGGTGACCGATGCTGCTCGACCTGGACGCCCGCGAGCGGCTTCTGTGCGGCGAGCGAAGCTGATCGCAGACGGCGCCAGTCCCCGGTTCATCTGCTCGTCATCCAACTGCTGGGGGACCCAGGCGAACCAGGACGAGTACTCGTTTGGCGCCACTGACGCCAACGTACGACGTTGCCTTCGCGGTTCGCGCACCATTTCCGAGCAGCGCCTAGCCTCTTTCACGTCAAAGCCACCATTTCGAGTTTTGATCTGATATGCACACTGGACGCAAGGATTCCGAACCAGAAGGTATCAGGGAATGATTACGCGCATTGTCGTGAGAGGGTACCGCCTCTTTATGGATTTCGAGCTGGAGCCAAATGCGGGCACCAACATCGTCGTAGGCGACAACGAGTCGGGGAAGTCGTCGCTGCTGGAAGCGATCTCGCTGGCGCTTACCGGCCGGATCAACGGACGGTGGGCCCAGGATGAGCTCAACCCGTATTGGTTCAACGTCGCAGCTGTTGAAACCTACTTCGCGTCGTTGGACAGCGGGTCGCCGCTTCCTCCGCCTGAGATCCTGATCGAGCTGTACCTCACGAACAACGACGATTCGCTGCAGTACCTCCTCGGTGTTCACAACAGCCGCCAGGACAAGGTGCCCGGCGTAAAGATGCACGTCGCACCGAACCCCGATTATGCCGAAGAGTTTGCGGACTACATGGCCGACGCTGGACGGCCGGCGATCCTGCCCACGGAGTGGTACAGCGTGGACTGGCGACAGTTCTCGGACGAGCGGCTCACCCGGCGACCGAAGGAGCTAGGCGTCTCCGTGATCGACTCCCGAACGGTTCGGTCCACCGCGGGCATCGACTATCACACGCGAGAGATGCTGAAGGACTTCATCGAGCCCAAGGAGTCGGCGGCCGTCGCCGTGGCACACCGCAAGGCCCGTCACATCATCAGCACGGAGACGCTCAAGTCCGTCAACGAGCGGATCGCGGAGAAGGGCGATGCACTGCACGACAAACCGATCGGTCTGCACATGGACCAGTCGGCCAGCGCCTCCTGGGAGCAGAGCATCGTGCCGCAGGTCGCCGACGTCCCGTTCGCGATGGCCGGGCAGGGGCAGCAGGCGGCCATCAAGGTGGCTCTGGCGATGAACCGCTCAGCCGACACCACCGCCTACGCCCTGATCGAGGAACCGGAGAATCACCTGTCGCACACCCGGCTGACCAAGCTTGTCGATCGCATCGAGGAGCTGGCCGGTGATCGTCAGGTCTTCCTGACCACCCACAGCTCCTTCGTCCTTAACCGCCTGGGGCTCGACAAGTTAGTGTTGTTGCACCGGGGGACGAGGGTCCACCTCGGGGCGTTGCCAGCCGACACCGTCAGGTACTTCAAACGGCTCTCCGGCTACGACACTCTGCGCCTGGTGTTGGCCGAGAGGGTTGTCATGGTGGAGGGCCCGTCCGATGAGATGGTCTTCGAGCGTGCGTTCCGAGACAAGCACGGCAAAGTGCCGATGGCGCTCGGCGTCGATGTGATCTCAATGGCAGGGGTGTCTCTGAAGCGCGGCATGCAGCTCTGCTCCGCTCTGAAGCGCCACGCTGCCGCCATCCGTGACAACGACGGCAAAGAGCCCGAGCACTGGCGGATGCCGATCGGGGAGCTACTGGAGAACGGCAAACGGGAGATCTTCATCGGGGAGGTCGCAGACGGGCCAACGCTCGAGCCGCAGTTCGCGAAGGTCAACAACGATGACGACCTACGCCAGCTGTTCGACATCACCGACGGCGACAAGGCCACTGTCGACTGGATGAAGGCGCACAAGACCGACTGGGCACTGACGCTCGACGAACACCCGGAGGTGACCGTGTCGTACCCCGGGTACATCAGCGACGCCGTGGATTTCGTGTCATGACGAACACGGCGACGCTCGCGGTCGCCGGTGCACGAAAGACGCAGTCGATCGTCGATGCCTGCGCGGGAGGCGATCCCACCACCCGACGGCTGGTCGTGACCTACACGTTGTCGGGCCAACTGGACCTGGAGGAACGGTTGCGTGCTGCTTGCCCACCTGCAAGCCTCCCCGAGGTCTGCGGGTGGTACGCCTTCCTACTCAGGCACTGGGTACGGCCGTTCTTGCCCCTGATGTATTCAGGCAAGAGGCTGGGCGGTCTGAACTTCGACGGGCTCCCCCGGAGGAATAGCAAGGGGATTGTGATCGCGTCAGGGGAAGAGCGATTCCTCGATGGTGACTCTCGGGCCTACAAGCGCTTCCTGTCGAAGCTCGCCCTCGACGTGGCCGACGCCGCGGACGGAACGGTGATTACAAGGCTTCAGCGCATGTACGACGAGATCTATGTCGACGAAATCCAGGACATGACGGGGTATGACCTCGACATCCTGGAGCGTCTTCTCGGATCGACGAGCGTCATCCGCATGGTCGGCGATCTGCGACAGTCAGTCTTCAGTACTAACGCACAAGATCCGCGGCACAAGAAATACCGCGGACTCGGAATGCTCGATTGGTTCGAGGTTCAAAAGAAGGCCCAGCGACTTGAAGTTCACTACGCGTCGACCACTTGGCGCTCCGTTCAAGCCGTCGCGACGTTCTCCGACTCGATCTTCGATCCTGCGCTCAAGTTCCAAGCAACGGAGTCGGCCCAGGAGAAGTCGTCCGAGCACGACGGTGTGTTCGCCCTGGCGCCCGAGCATGCCGCCGCCTACATCGAGCATTACCAGCCATTTCGCCTGCGTCAAACGATCGCGACGGCGCTACCCCAAGGCATCACAGCGACGAACTTCGGAATCTCCAAGGGCCAGACACACGATCGGGTGCTGATCTTCACGACCAAGCCCATGCGTGACTTCCTGACAAAGGGGACCCGCTTGACCGGAGAGTCCGCCTGCGGACTGTACGTCGGGGTCACACGAGCAATCCACAGCGTGGCATTCGTGATGCCAGAACCCGATGCCAGCTACCTCACTGTGTGGACACCAACCGGCTAACGAGCCGACGAGCCGATAGGCCGCAGTGGAACCAGCGTCAATCTGGGCGGTTTGACGCACAGGAATTCCCTTGTTGATCACTCTGCTTGCAGGCAGCGAGTGGCCTTGTGCCGTCGTGAGATCCCGCGGGTGAGCGCGCCGCCTTGACCTGGTGCGTGGCCAACGCGGCCGCTCCGATGAATCTGTGAAACGACTGACACTCCATCACTTTCGCCGCTACCGTCCGGCTAGAGGATGTGTGATGGGGAGGGGTAGGCAATGGTGTGGGGTGACGGTAAGCGTGTCGCTGAGCTCGAGGCTGAGGTAGCGAATCTTCGAGGGTGGATCGACCACCTGCAGGGCACAGAAGCGATGGCGTTGGCATCGCAGGTTGGACAGATGCGAAGGGACGTCGCCGAACTGCAGGCGCAGGCGGCCGCCGCGAAACAGGCGGCCGTAGATGCACAAGCGGAGGAGCGTGCGGCTCGATTGCAATTGGTGGAAAATCTCGAGTCTGTCGAGGTGCAAGAGGCCGGCTTCTACACGTTCAACCATCCACTGCAAGATGCTGTCGCGTACAAGGACGCGCTCGCGCAGAACCAGTCCCAGATGAAGCAGTTGATCAAAGCAAAGAAGGCGGTCGAGGCAGCGACCAACTGGCAGGTCAATGGCTCATCAGCCAAGGGCACCGCGATGGTGCGGGACTTCTCCAAGCTGCGCTTGCGCGCGTACAACAGCGAAGCCGACGCTTTGGTGCGAGCGTTGCGACCTCACACTCTGGACTCCGCGAAAGGCCGTCTGGACAAAGCTGCCACAGCGATCGAACGGCTCGGCAAGACGATGAGCATCCGGATCTCACCCGCCTACCACCGACTACGGTTCCGCGAACTCGAGTTGACCGCAGACTATTTGGTCAAGAAGCAGCAAGAGAAGGAAGCTGAACGCGACCGGCGGGCGCAGTTGCGCGACGAAGCGAAGGCGCGGGCCGAGATGGAAGCTGCGCTCGTGAAGCTGCGGAAGGAACAGCAGCACTATCAGCAGCTGATTCAGCGTCTTGATCCCTCCGACGAGAGTGGTCTTGCGGTGGCCCGCGAGAAGCTCGCCGAGATCGGACAGTCGATCGAGGGCGTGGAAGCTCGTGCCGCCAACGCCCGAGCCGGCCATGTGTACGTGATCTCCAATATCGGGGCGTTCGGACCAGACATGGTCAAGATCGGTATGACGAGACGGCTTGAGCCCATGGACCGGGTGATCGAGCTCGGTGATGCCAGCGTGCCCTTCCGATTCGACGTCCACGCGCTGGTCTTCCACGAGGACGCTGTCGCGCTGGAAACGCATTTGCACCAAGCGCTCGAGCATCGCAAGGTCAACCAGATCAACACGAGGCGGGAGTTCTTCTACGCGAAGCCGAGTGAGGTCCGCACCTTGCTTGAGAAGTACGCCGGCTCCTTCTTGCTCGAATACAAAGAGGTCCCGGACGCACTGGAGTGGCACGGCTCGGGCAGCGTCCAACGCGCCACGCCACCACGGTCCGAGCAGCCCGTTCCCGTCCCTGCAGGCGAACCGATCGAGACTCCTACTGCCGAACCGGTCAAGCTGGCAGTCGCGAGCCGGTTCGACGGCCCGCCCCCAGACGGCGACCCCGAGGCCAAAGCCGCGTGGTACGTATCTCCAGATGATCAGACCCTCTGGAGGCGCTGGGACGGATCGGGATGGACTGAGGAGACAAAGGCGCGTTAAGACTGCGGGTCAGTGCCTGCAGCTCGGTTGGGCAACGAGCGTTGTCAAGCAATTTCGTGTCCGTCATTCAGCCGAAGCGAATCAGGTTGCGCGGCTCCCACGTCTGTGGGTATCCAGCGAACGGTCGTACCAGAGCCTTCAAGAGGTGCCAGACTGGCGAACGTCAACGGTGACTCGGAGGAGGCTCAGATGGCAACTGTCGTCCTGATCGGCACGATGGACACCAAGGGCGCGGAGTATGCGTGGCTGGCCGAGCAGGTGCGCGGGTATGGCGCGGACACGCTGCTGTTGGACGTCGGCACCTTCTCCGATGCGGAGTCCGACATACCGCCGGCCGAGGTGGCGCAAGCTGCCGGACACGATCTCCAACACCTGCGCGACAGCGGTGATCGCGGCGCAGCCATGGACGCAATGGCCGACGGTGCAGCAACGATGCTGTTGCGGCTCTTCGACGAGGGCAAGGTCGACGGCGTGCTGGCACTCGGCGGGTCCGGCGGGTCTTCGGTCGCCTCCCGCGCGATGCGCGCACTGCCCGTCGGAGTGCCCAAGCTCCTTGTGTCCACCATGGCGGCGGGCGACGTTGCGCCATACGTGGGCGAATCCGATGTCACGATGATGTATTCGGTGGTGGATGTCGCAGGGATCAACTCGGTGTCCGCCCAGGTCTTCGGCAACGCGGCAGCGGCGATCGCGGCGATGGCCGGCGCCGAGGAGAAGCGGCGGCGCGCGCCCGACGACGGCGAACACAAACCGCTGATCGGGCTGTCGATGTTCGGACTGACCACACCTGCGGTCGACGAGGCCCGCGCCGAGCTGGTGGAGCTGGGCTACGAGCCGCTGGTCTTCCACGCCACCGGCGCCGGCGGGCGCGCGATGGAGAAGCTCGCCGCCGACGGCCGTCTGGCCGGCGTACTCGACCTGACCACAACGGAACTCGCGGACGACCTGGTCGGTGGGGTGCTCAGCGCGGGGCCGCATCGTCTCGAGGCGGCCGGTGCCGCCGGCATACCGCAGGTCGTCTCGCTCGGCGCGCTCGACATGGTCAACTTCGGGCCGCGCGAGCACGCCCCCGAGCGCTTCGACGACCGCACCTTCGTCGTGCACAACCCGACCGTGACGCTGATGCGCACCACGCCGGAGGAGAACGCCGAGCTGGGCCGTCGCATCGGTGCCAAGCTCGCCGCCGCGAAGGGCCCGACCACACTGCTGCTGCCGCTGCGCGGACTGAGCGGGATCGATGTCGAGGATGGGCCGTTCCGCGACCCCGCAGCGGACACAGCACTTTTCGACGCAGTTCGCACCGCAGTCGGCGACGCCGTCGAGGTGGTCGAGATCGACCAGCACCTCAACGACGAAGGCTTCGGCCGCGATGCCGCCCGGCGGCTGCACGCCCTGATCACCGACGCGCACTGACTGCGCACTTCGCAGCGACAAGGAGCAGAACATGGACCGCAGCACGGCGCTGACCCGACTGCGCGAGAGCGCAGCATCCGGCCGGCCGATCATCGGCGGCGGAGCCGGCACCGGGCTCTCCGCGAAGGCCGCCGAGGCCGGCGGGATCGACCTGATCATCATCTACAACTCCGGCCGCTATCGGATGGCCGGACGCGGTTCTCTCGCAGGCCTATTGGCGTATGGCGACGCGAACGCCATCGTCATGGAGATGGCCAACGAGGTGCTGCCGGTCGTGGAAGACACACCGGTGCTCGCCGGGGTAAACGGCACCGACCCGTTCCGGGTGATGGGCCGGTTCCTCGACGACGTCAAGGCCGCCGGATTCGCCGGGGTGCAGAACTTCCCGACGGTCGGCCTCATCGACGGCACCTTCCGAGCAAACCTCGAAGAGACAGGCATGGGCTACGACCTCGAGGTGGACATGATCCGGGCCGCCCACGAGCGCGAACTACTCACCACGCCATACGTTTTCGACCCCGACCAGGCCCGTGCGATGACCGACGCCGGCGCCGACGTGCTCGTCCCGCACATGGGGCTCACCACCAAGGGCTCCATCGGCGCGAGCACCGCGCTGACCCTGGACGAGTGCGTGGACCGCGTCCAGGCCATGCGTGACGCGGCCGTCGAGGTGAACCCGGACGTCATGGTGCTCTGCCACGGCGGTCCGATCGCCGAACCTGAGGACGCCCAATACGTGCTGGAGCGCACCGACGGCGTCGTCGGCTTCTTCGGCGCCAGCTCGATCGAACGGCTGCCCACCGAAGTCGCCATACGAGCACAGACCGAGAAGTTCAAGGCCGTCACCTTCGGCCAGAAGTAGGAGCAGGCGTATGACGACAACGCACAGCAGCCAACCGGACCTGAGCACCGAGACGTTCTCCTGGGGCTCCATCAAGTGGGGCGTGACCGCGGATCGGTTCCCCGGTGCGCCGATCACCGTCGGCGAGGTCGTGATCAACCCGACCAAGGGCCACGACATACACACGCATCCCGAGTCCGACGAGGTGCTGCACGTCATCGAGGGCGAAGGTGTGCAAACCGTAGGAGATTCACGCGAATTCGCGGTCAAGGCCGGCGACAGCGTCTACATCCCGCGGGGCACCGAGCACTCCACGTTCAACACCGGATGGCGGCAGCTGCGGCTGATCGCCATCTACAGCCCCGGCGGTGCCGAGGCGGCGTTGCAGGGCGCTCCGGACTACCGGGTGATCGAGCCCGGTGCGGCGCCGGTGTGGGAGCGCGCGGACTGACCGGAGCGGTCCGGTGAGAGCACCCGCCGCCTAGGCCTGCGGCGGGTGCTCGGCCACGCAGAAGAGGTTGCCCTCGGGGTCGGCCAGCGTCGTCCACTGCACGTGCGGATGCTCGTCCAACACGTCCCAGCGCCACGTCGCACCCGCCGACACCAACCGCTCGACTTCGGCACTACGTGTTCCCCACGGCACTGTCAGGTCGAGGTGGATCGTCAGGCGGTCCGGGCGCGGCCCGGTCAAGGGCTGGAAGAACATCGCGAAACCGCCGGGTGCCGCCGGTGGCAGGTAGACGAAATCGCCTGAAGGTGCAGGCGTTCCGCCGGTGACCGCTGCCCAGAACGCTCCCAGCGCCCGCGGATCGGCAGCTTCGATGTTGATGGCTCCGAGGGTGACCTGAGGAATGTCCATGACGTCGACAGTAGGCGTCATACGCTCCTATCCGGTGAAGCAGTGGCCATCGCCGAGCTGTCGCAGGCCTTCGCGGTCGCCGCGTCCGAAGTCGGTGCGGTTGGTGCTGCTGGCATACATCAGCTGCGAGGGTTGGGGCACGTGCTGCAGCCCCACCAGGTGCCCGAACTCGTGCATGACGATGGCGCGGGCGGTCTCCCAGCCGGCCGGGCGCTGGAGGATGAGGGAGAGTTGCGGCCCGTCGAGGTTGACCGATCCGCTGACCCAGTGGCGCTGTTCGGCGGTGTAGAAGGGTGCGCCGTCCGGCCCGGCGACGCCGGCGACCGAGCCCTTCAGGTGCGGGACGGCGCTCGGGTCGGTCCACGCCACCAGGACCGGCGACCACCTGTCGCCATACCGTGCGGTGTCCCGGGGTGGGCGATCGGTGGCCGGCGCTTCGGTCGTCGGCCCGTCGACGACGAACTGCAGACCAGTGGCTTCCGTGACCTGTGCGATCGCCTCCTGGAGCAGGGGATCGCCCTGCTCGGGGGCTCGAGCGTCGTTGATCACCAGGTGGATCGGCCGACACGGGTCCCAGGCGACAGGGTGCGTGTCGGCGCCGTCGCCGACGGTCTTGATGAACGAGAACTCGGTGGACGACGATGCCTGGGCCGGAGGTGCGCCCAGCGGATTCGCGCTCGCGTCCGGCGGGACCGGAGGCCAATGCGCCCGTATGTCGCGGTCGCTGCCCTTCGACAAGGAAGTGGCTTCGGCGCCGCCCAGGATCGACGAACGCACATTGACTGCGCCGACCGCACCCACCAGCACGAACGCCACGATCATGGCCGTCCACGGTCGAGCGCCTCGGGTCCGTGTCGACCGGGAAATCGGTGACTTCCGTCCGGCCTGCAGATCGGCCAGGCACTGCACACAGCGCGGTCTGCCCCGCCCGCCGACCAGGCCGGCGCGCTCGCCCGGACGGATCGCTTCCCCACAGGAGCAGCGCATCACGTTTCGGACGCGGACGATCTTGACCGGCTCGCGCATCGGACCACCCCATTCCCCGCCCAGGACGTTCGAATCCTGAGTGTGACCGATGCAGCGCGTCCGCACCGCGAAATTGCGTCAGGTCGCTCGGGAGCCGTGCTGCTTGGCGTTGAACCGCGCCTTCTTCTGCCGGTTGCCGCAGGTGCCCATGTCGCACCACTTACGGGAGTGGCTCTGGCTGGTGTCGAAGAACGCGGCCCGGCAGGTCGGCGACGCGCACAGCGCGAGACGTCCGTCGCGTTCGCCGGCGATGACGTCGATCGCGTCGGCGGCGATCACGCCCAACGCGTCCTCGACCCGGGAGGGTGAGCTGAGGCGCCATACGCGCTCGAGGTCTGGGGTCAGGGCGGCTGCGGCCCGGCCAGCAGCACTGCAGTCATTGATGATTCGTATGGCGGATGCCGGCGGCGAGTCTCCGGTCGCTGAGAGCCACAACTCGCTCGACCCCGACCTTCGGGTCGACGTGCCCGCGGCAATCACGCAATGCGCCCGGCGGCGGCGGCGATCCTCTCCAGTGAGGCGTGGATGAGCTCGGTGAACTCCGCCTTGTTCTTCGGCTCGATCCATGTCGCGTACGCGTCCTTGAAGGCCAGGCCGGCGAGCTCGGCCGTGACGGCGGCGGTGAGTTCGTCGACGCCGCGGTCCGTCAGCGCCTGAGTCATCGCCCGTGAGATGCCCACGTGTTTCAACGCATTGCGCTGCCGGATCTCGGCGCTGGCGGTGACCGCGTCCCGCAACAACGGGCCGACCTCCCGGTTGAACGGCGTCATTGCTGCCGCGACCCGGTCCATCCCCGCGGTGACGGCCTCGAGTGGTGTGGCGTCCTCATCTGCTTCCGCGATCCCCGCCAGCAGAGGCTGTGCGAGTGCGTCCTCGCCCGCGGTGAGCACGTCGCGCTTGTCCGGGAAGTAGCGGAAGAACGTGCTCTTGGTCAGCCCCGCCCGCTCGGCGATCTCCGCGACGGTGACGTCGTCATATCCCCGCTCGGCGAAGAGACGCAGCGCCGCCATCAGCAGGCGCTCGCGCGCGTTCGGTTCCCAGCGAGGCATGGCGCCATCGTAGTCATAAGACCTTTATCTCATCAGGGTGGTACTCTGATGAGATAAAGGTCTTATCGCCGGAACACTCGGCGCATCACAACGAATGGAGCAAGGTATGACGCAACGAGCAGTGCTCATCACCGGAGGAACCAGCGGCATCGGCCGTGCGACGGCCGAACTGCTTTCGCAGCAGGGCTATTCGGTCATCGTCACCGGGCGCAACCCGGACAGCATCGCCGCCGCGGAGCGCGACTTCGGCGACCGGATCCTGGTGCTGCGCGCCGACGCGGCTTCGGTGCAAGACTCGGAGCGGGTCGCGGAGGAGATCCGCACGCGCTTCGGCTCGCTGCACGCGGTGTTCCTCAACGCCGGGATCAGTGGGTCCATGCCGGTGGGCACGGTGACGGAGGAGGACTGGGCACGCTACTTCGACATCAACGCCAAGGGTCAGTTCTTCACGCTGCAGAGCGTGCTTCCGTTGCTGGCGGACGGAGCGTCCGTCGTGTTCACCGTCGGAGTCGGCGTCCTGCGCGGTATGCCGGGCGGCAGTGTGGTCAGCGCCAGCCGTGGCGCGCTGCTGGCGATGGTTCCTTCGCTCGCGGTCGAGTTGGCTCCCAAGGGGATTCGGGTCAACGCCGTCAGCCCGGGTGCCATCGAGACGCCGATCTGGGGCAAGAGCGGGATGCCTGCCGAGGCGGTCAGCGAGGTGCTCGAGGGTATGGCGGCGCGTGTCCCACTGGGGCGGGTCGGCGCACCCGGCGACATCGCGGAGACGGTGGCGTTCCTGGTCTCGGACGGATCGTCATACATCACCGGACAGAACATCGTGGTCGGTGGCGGCGTCGAGATCGCTTGACGCACCGCTCAACCGGTGATCGCGTCCTCGTCGAGACGACCGCGGCAGTCCAGGGCGCCCGAAACAAGCCTGTTTTCAGGCCTTCCCGAGGGTCGCGGTGCAGAGGAACAGTCCGAACTCGCGGTCGTCCTTGGTGATGGTCGTGGCGTCGACGAAGCCGATGTCGGTGAAACCTGCCCCGGTCAGCTGCTCGGTGAGCCGATCCCTGTCGAACCCGTCATGCCCGTCGAAGCCGGGCTTGTCGGCGTGGAACGCGCCGTCGGGGTCGTCGTCGAGGTCGGCGATGGCCAGCCGGCCGCCGTCGACGAGGAGTCCCGCGACGGATCGCAACAGACCATCCACGTCGTGCACGTGGTGCAGGGCCAGGGAGCTCCACGCCACGTCATACGTTCCCGCGATCGGGTCGGTCACCAGGTCCGCGCGCACGGCGCTCGGCCGATCGGCGAGGCCGGCTGACGCGATGCGCTCCTGCGCGACCTGCACCATCCCGGCGGACGGATCGGTCACGACGACCGAGCCGACCTGATCGGCGAGCAGGATGCTCAACCGGCCCGTGCCGCCACCGATCTCGATCGCGCGCATCTGCGGGCCGAGGTCCACGGCCGCCCGGATGGCTCGGGCCACGGCGACCTGGCGTTTTTCGTGGGCCGGATCGTCCTCCCAGGTCGCCGCTTCGTCATCGAATCGTGAGCTTTCGTGCATGTCATCGACCCTAGTCGCGAGGCGTTCAGGATGGCCCGCGCAAGGTGACATCGCGGAGACGTCGCGTTCTTACGCATCGCTCAACCAGTGATGCTGGGCCGCCCGGTCTCGAGGTGGCCGACGACCCGTCGGGACCACGAGCTGTCCGCCGAGCAGGTGACCGTGAAGTCATACCAACCGTGCTGGTGGGCAACGACATTGAACCCTTGGCTTGCTCTGGCTCCGGCGGCAAGGCGATAGGACCAGGGCCCGTCGGTGCGGTAGTTGTTCGACGTGACGGTGATGGTGACGGCGTGAGCGGTGTCGTTCACCAGGTCGAGCCACAGCTTCTCGGGCGCACCGGCGAATCGGGTGGCCACTTCGAGGCCATGACCCTGGCCGCGGGCGTCACCGGTCATCCGGCGGAGGAAGCGGTTCGGGCCGATGACCGTGACGTCGTAGTGGCTGCCGTGCGCAACCTCGAACGTGTCGGTGGTGGTCGTGCCAGGCGCCACGGTGACCTGCGCGGGCGCCCGGCTAGCGCCCGGGTAGACCGCGAAATGTGCCGAAGACGTAGCGGTGGCACCGATGTTCGCCATACTCAACTCCATCCTGACCGTGCTGTGAGCACGATGCCAGCCGCTGACCCACGCGTTCGGTTGGTAGGGCAGCGCCCGTGCCCGTCTGGTGCCCGGCTCCTGGTGCGGCATTGTGTTGGTGGTCGGTCGGATCTTCGTGCCGCCCGCGGCCGACAGCTGTGTGGCCGGCGGTGTGGGCAGTGCCGGCATGCCGAAGATCGGCCAGGCGAAGTCGAACGCGGAGGTGAGGTCGCCGCACACCTCGCGGCGCCAGGCGCTGATGTTGCGGCACCTCGCGGGCTTGCCAATTGCGGTCGACCACGTCTCCAGGAAGCGCAGGACTGAGGTGTGGTCGAAGACTTCCGAATCGACGAAACCCCCTCGTGTCCAAGGGGAAATGATCGTCATCGGGACGCGGAAGCCGAGTCCGACGGCCTGCCCGTCGAAGAACTCGTCGGCGGTCCCAGCAGCTGGCGTCGGTGGCGGGACGTGGTCGAAGTAGCCGTCGTTCTCGTCGTAGTTGATGAAGAGCACGCTGGAGTCGAACACCTTCGGGTCGGTGTTGAGCGCGTGCATCAGGCCGTGGATCAGCCTCTCTCCGTTGGCAGTCGGTCCGTCCGGGTGCTCGGAGTTGACCTTGTCGGTCACGATCCAGGAGACCTGCGGCAGCCGGCCTGCGCTGACGTCGGACGCGACTGCGGCGACGATGCCGTCGGCGATCGAACCGTTCTTGGACGGGACGCGCTGCAGACCGCTCCGGGCGAGCGGCGAGTCCGGATGAGCGTCCTCGAAGTTGGCGAAATACTGCAGCGCGTTGTCGTCGAAGTTGTCGCTGCCCTGATAGACCCGCCAGCTGATCCCGGCGGCCTGGAGTGCCTCGGCATACGTCTGCCAGGGCAGTCGGTGGCCGATCGCGTCGGCGCCGGTGTATGGCGGGTGAGCGACATACTTCCTGGCCGGGTCGAAGGTTCCGCTGAAGAAGTAGGTGCGGTTCGGCCCGGTCGAGCTCAGCACCGACGCGTGGTAGGCGTCGCAGATCGTGTAGTGGTCTGCGAGGGCGAAGTGGAACGGGTGATCGGCCCGGGTGAGATGACCCATGCAGTCGACGCCCTTGGCGCGGACCCAGTCGTCGAGCCGGCCGTGGTCCCACGCGGCGTGCTGGCTGTCCCACTCGTGCGGCAGGCCGCGCTGGTGCTCGACCTCGTTGCTGGAGTAGCCGACGTCCTGCGCGAAGGGGTACTGGTGCGTCCGCCCATGCGGTTGCGCGAAGACCGATGCGCCACTCGGGAGCTCCAGGGTACTGCGGTCGGAGAAGCCCCGGACCCCTCGGAGCGTGCCGTAGTAGTGGTCGAAACTGCGGTTCTCCTGCATCAGCAGCACGATGTGCTTGACGTCCCGGATCGTACCGGTCCGTGCAGTGCCATCAGGGTCGTCGGCCTCGATCGCGACGGCGCCGGCGGTCAACGCCGTCAGGCCCGCCGCGCCGACCCCTGCGAGGAAGCCACGGCGATCGAGCTCGGACATGAATCCTCCCTTCGCACACTCCATGGGTAGCAACCGGGGAATGTATGGGAGATGAAGGCGTAGCAGCATCGAGATCGCCCGACCATTCGACGGCTCATTACCGTCGTCTTGCGATTTGCTGAAAATTTTTGTCGGAACCGGCCCGTGCGCGGCTCGAGTGCGGCAGGCTCGGACGATGGAGAACACCAGCGATTTCACGAACAAGCGGATCGGGCGGCGCGGCCTGCTCGGTGCGGCGGCGATCAGTGGGGTCGGCGCGCTGTCACTCGGCGGCGCCGAGCGGGCGAATGCGGCATCGAGCCGTCCTGGCCACAGGTTCCGTTGTGGTGCCGATGTGGCGGCGGCTGACGGCTGGAAGGTGTTCTCCGGTCAGCGGATCGGCGTCATCACCAACCCGACGGGCGTCATCCGTGACGGGCTGCGCAGCATCGTCGACGTGATGGCCGAGTCGGGCAAGGTCGAGATCGGTGGCGTCTTCGGACCGGAGCACGGCTTCCGTGGCACCGCCCAGGCCGGTGAGTCCGAGGAGACATATGTCGACGAGCGCACCGGAGTCACCGTCTATGACGCGTATGGCGCGAATATCGACAAATTCGCCAAGTACTACGAGACGGCGAAGGTCGACACGATCGTTTTCGACATACAGGACGTCGGCGCGCGCTTCTATACCTACATCTGGACGATGTACAACGCGATGGCCGCCGCAGCGAAGACGGGCAAGCGGTTCATCGTGCTTGACAGGCCGAATCCGGTTGGCGGAGAGGCAAAAGGCCCAGTCCTCAAGGACGGCTTCACCTCCGGTGTCGGCCTGGACAAGATTGCCCAGCAGCACGGGATGACAGTCGGTGAGCTCGCCCGCTTCTTCAACGGCGAGTTCATGCCGACCGTCGCCGGCCGATCGGTCGAGCAGCTCGACGTGGTGCAGGTCGAGGGCTGGTCGCCGAGTGAGCTGTATGCCGACACCGGCGCCCCGTGGATCATGCCGTCGCCGAACATGCCCACGACCGACACCGCGCTGCTCTATCCCGGGCTGTGCATGTTCGAGGCGACCAACCTGTCCGAGGGCCGCGGCACCACCCGGCCATTCGAGTTGATCGGTGCGCCATACGTCGATTACAAGTGGGCACAGCGCCTTTCAGGCGAAAAGTTGCCGGGTGTGGAGTTTCGCGAGGCCTACTTCAACCCGACGTTCTCCAAGAACGCCGGCAAGGTCTGCGGCGGCGTGCAGGTGCACATCACCGACGCGAGCAGGGTCGACGCGATCCGCACCGCCACCACGATGATGACCACGCTGCGGGACCTGTATGACGACTTCGACTGGCGCGGCGACGCCGGTCGCTGGATCAACCTGCTGACCGGATCGGACCGGTTCCTGAAGATGTTCACCGCAGGCGACACCGCAGCGCAGATCGTGGCTGCCTGGCAGCCGGACCTGAAGGCGTTCGACCGGACGCGGCGGCAGTACCTGCTCTACCGCCGGTGATGCGGAGGAGCTGAGAGAGTCAACGGTGACGTGCCGCCTGACCTCGGGCACCAACCGGTGCCTGTGACGCTGTGTTGCCCGGACAACGGCGGCGGTTGCGAGCCGTGCAGGTCTCCCGTCGCGGACCAGTGCAGCAGGTCTTCCTCCCAGGGGCGGTTCAGCAGGAGCAGCCGCTCCTGAAGCTCGATGCCTTCCGTGAAGAGGACCTGCAGCCACCAGCGCGCGCGATGGAGTTGGCTCGGAAGACCGACCAACTCGTCGTCGTTCATGGTCATGTCCGGCTCACCTCCGGCGCGAGCTTGCAGCTGACTGACTCGCAAGTCAATTCAACTCCGGCGCGATCTAGTCGTCAATACCCGCCTGGAGCGCTCAGCAGCGAGCGGTGGCAGACGCCCGGCTCAGCGGCGGCGCGATCGACCGAGGGCGCCCAGGGCGGCATCGCGAATGGCCTGCCGGGCAACTGGATCGACCGGACCGTCCAGTTGGGCGAGTGGTCGGATCAGGCAGCCGAGGACTGCGTAGCCGCGCACTTCGGCGGCCAGGTCGTGGTCGCTGCCCGGCGCCAGCAACCGGACGATCCGGATCACAGTGGAGGTGAACCACGCGTCCAAGTCCAATGCGTGCCGTGAGGCGATGTCACGGGCGAGCAGGTCCACGGCCGATCTGGTCTCGATCAACAGGCCGAGCACCGCGTCGATCACGGCCTCGGGCGCAGGAGGATGCGCCTCGAACTCGTCGAGCGCGTCCTCCAAACCGGTCGTGAATGGCCGCAGGAGTTCGGCGATCAGCTGTTGCTTCGACCGGAAGTGATAGAGCACCGCGCCGCGCGTGAGACCGAGCTCACCGCCGACCTCGGCGAGGGAGGTCCGGTCGTATCCGTAGCGCCGGAAGTGGGTCGCGGAGACCGCGAGGATCTGATCCTTGACCTGCTGGGCGCGCCCAGCTCTCGGGCCTGGAGCGTGCGTGCCGGGTGCCATCGGAGCACCCTAGCTGACTAGTGAGTCAGTCAGCGTATTCGCGCTGGTCACGCGTCGAGCACGACGTCACCCGTCGGCTTCGAGCAGCAGATCAGGATGCCGCCCTGATCGATGTCGCGTTGCCGGATGCCGCCCTGGTGCTGCATGTCGACCTCGCCGGCGAGCAACGTCATCCGACAGGTGCCGCACATGCCTTCGGAGCACATGCTCGGCGGGTTGAGGCCGGCGCGCTGGGCGGCGTGCAGCAGGGTCTCGTTGTCGGCGCAGTCCAGACTCCGACCGGTGCGCTGCAACTGCACGGCATACCGGGTGCTCGACAGGTCCGACTCGTCCACGGTCGAGGGAGCGGCACCGCGGGCCGCGAGGTCGTAGAGCTCCTCGTGGCAACGGGCCGGATCGATGCCCGCCTGCTCGAGGAGCTGCCTGGTCGCGGCCATGTATCCCGTTGGGCCGCAGGTGAACACCTCCCGATCATGCAGGTCCGGCACGGCGAGCAGGTTGCGCAGTCCGAGGCGGCCGGTCGGGCCCTGCCAGATCTCCGTCGGCGAGTCCGCCTCGCAGATCACCGAGACGGTGACCGAGCCGATGCCTGCCATCGCGTCGAGCTCGTCGCGGAAGATGATGTCCTGCGGGGCGCGCGCGCTGTGCACGAAGACAACATCGGCGGCTCGCGAGTCATGCAGTGTGCGCGTCATCGACATCGCCGGGGTGATGCCGCTGCCGGCGGACAGGAAGAGGTACTTTCCTGCGGGGTGCCGGGTGTGGCTGAAGTCGCCGTGCGGTCCGGTCGCCCAGATCGTGTCACCGGGACCGAAGTGGTCGTGCAGCCAGTTGGAGACGGGCCCGCCGGGCACGCGTTTGACCGTGATCGCCAGCGGCCCCGGCCGCGTCGGTGCAGCACTGATCGTGTAGCACCGTTGCAGCGTCTCGCCGCCGACTTCCATTGTGAACGTGAGATATTGGCCCGCGTCGAACCTCGGCACCGGCCCCTGCGGTGCCAGCAGGAACGTCTTGACGTCATGCGTCACGTCCAGCACGCCGACGCAGGTCAGCGCTTCGTCGAGGCTGCCGGCGGGTGCAGTGAACGCGTCCGGTCTGGTCAGGATCTCGGTCATCGGGTCAACGCCTCCGTCATACGCTCGAGGTACCAGGTCACGAACCCGGCGACCTGATATTCGTTCGGTGCATAGGGTCCTGGTTCGTATGCCGGGCTGGACACGCCGGCCTGCGCGCGGCTGACGAAGATTCCGTCCTGTGCGTTGGTCTGATGCCACACGTCGGTCAGCGTCGCCAGGTCGTAGTCGACTCCTTCGACGGCGTCCTCGTGCACCAGCCACGTGGTCCGCACCAGGGTCCGGTCCGGCGCGAGGGGCAGCACTGTGAAGGTGACTGCATGATCGGCGAGCAGGTGGAACCACGAATTCGGTTGGTGGTGCAGGGACATTCGGCCCAGTCGCGGGGTGTCGAAGTCGGCCAGGAGCTTGCGGCTCGCCGAGGAGCCATCGCGGGTGTAGGACTCACCGGCGCCGTCCAGCGGCTCCCGCTGGATGCGGAACGCCGAGACGCGACCGCTGATCTCCTCGATCTCGGCATAGGGCATGTCACGCTCCCGGCAGGCGCGCTCCAGCTCCGCCTGGGACCGCAGATACCGCGCGTGCGCGGGCAGCAGTCGCTCGGGGATCTGGTCCAGATCGCTGTATCCCCAGGTGGGGAAGAAGGTGCACACCAGCTCCGGGTGGCCGTTCTCGCAGTGGTAGCACTCCCGGTTGTTCTCCATCACCAGCTTCCAGTTGCCGGTCTCGATCAGGTCCTCCTGGGCGGCCACCTTGGTCCGCTCGAGCTGGTGCGGGGTGATGTATGGCGTCACCCGCTGCACCATGTCCTCGAAGTCCTCCGGGGGTTCCTCCGCCAAACAGACGAACACCAGCCCGCCGACCGACCGGGCATGGATCCGCTTGAGCCCGAAGCAATTCGGGTCGAAGCTGGGCGCCTGGCTGCCGGCATGCAGCAGTTTGCCGTCGGTGTCGTAGGTCCACTGGTGGTAGCCGCACACGATGTTGCCCACCGAACCGCTGGCATCGGTCAGCACTCGCGAGCCGCGATGGCGGCAGACGTTGTGCAGTGCCCGCACCTGCCCGTCGTCGCCGCGCACCACGATGACCGAATAGCGGCCGATGTCGAGGGTCACGAAGTCGCCGGGCTCTCGGATCTCCGCCTCGGTGGCAACGAAGATCCAGCAGCGGGCGAAGACCGCCGAGATGTCGGCGTCGAAGACGTCCCGGCTGGTGTAGAACGGTGCTTCGAGCGCACAGCCGTCCCGGTGCTGCGCGAGCAGACCAGCGAGATCCGATGTGGCAGCGGGTGTTTCGGCGATCGTCGTCATCAGGTCCTCCTCGGGGCGTCGGTGATGGATGGGTCAGATGGGCTGGCAGAGACGGAGTGCGTCGTAGATGGCGGCGTGGATGTTGCGGCTGGCGACGGCGTCGCCGATCCGGAAGAGTTGGAAGCTGCCGCCCGGGTTGGTCGTCACCGCCTGCGGTCGCACGTCCAGCAGCGCCTGCTGGTCGACCTCGCCGAGATTGGTGGAGGACGGCAGCAGGTCGAAATAGAGGTCGTCGTTGGGGCTGGTGCCGTGCTCGACGACGACGGCGTCCACGGTTCGTTCCAAGTCGACTTCTGCGTAATCGCTGTGCAGCACCGCGATTCGCCTGCCGTCCGGTCCCGGCCGCACGGCAGTCAGCCGATATCCCAGGGTGGTCCGGACGTCGTGCTCGGCGAACGCGGACAGGTATGCCGGGGAGTTCATGCTCCCGACCTCGATGGCCAATGTCCGCTCCGGAGTGGCGATCTCGACCGTCGCTCCGTGCACGGCGAGCAGCTCGGCGGCGTCCATGCCCGGCTCGGCGCCGTTGTCGTCATACAGGAGCACATCGCCGGTCGGCCGGTCCGCGCCGCTCATCACGTCCCAGGTGTCGAGCACGAGGTCCTGACCCTCGGGCAGGAAGGACCGGTCCGGCAAGCCGCCCGTCGCGACGAGCACCAGGTCCGGCTGCTCGGCCAGGACCTGCTCGGCTTGTGCATAGACGCCGTAACGGAATTCGACGCCGGTGTGCTTCGCCTCGGCCACCCGCCAATCGACGATGCCGGTCAGGTCGCGGCGCCGCGGGGCCGCCGCTGCCAGCAGAATCTGCCCGCCGGGACGGTCGGCCGCCTCGAACACCACGACGCGGTGGCCGCGCTCACCCAGCACCCGGGCCGCCTCCAGTCCGGCCGGGCCGGCGCCGACGACGACCGCGGTGCGTGACTTCGGGCTGGGCGCGATGACGTGCGACATGGTCAGCTCGCGCCCGGTGGCCGGGTTGTGGATGCACTTGGCGTCGCCGGATGCGTAGAGGGAGTCGAGGCAGTAGCTCGCGCCGACGCACGGCCGGATGCGGTCCTCGTCGCCGGAGCGGATCTTGGCGACGAGGTAGGGGTCGGCGAGTTGGGCCCGCGTCATACCGACCAGGTCCAGCAGGCCGTCCCGTATGGCGTGCCGGGCCGTCGCCACGTCGGAGATCCGCGCCGCGTGCATGACCGGTATGTCGACGGCCTTGCGCACCTCACCGGCGAAATCCAGGAACGGCGCCGACGGCGTGCCCATCGACGGGATGGTCTTGGCCAGATGTGCGTCGCTGTCCAGCGTGCCCTTGATGACACTGAGGAAGTCGACGCCGTCGGTGACGAGCGTGCGCAGCGCGGCCACCGTCTCCGTCAGGTGCAGTCCGTCCGGCAGATCCTCGTCCATCGCCATCCGCAGACCAACGATGAAGTCCGGCCCGACGGCCTCCCGGATCGCCTGGATCACCTTGCGGGGAAACGTCATTCGACGTTCCGGATCGCCACCGTAGTCGTCGTCCCGGTCGTTGGTCGCCGGAGACAGGAAGCTGTCGAACAGGTGCGAGTAGGACTCGATCTCGATGCCGTCCAGCCCCGCTTGCTGACAACGCTGGGCGGCCTCGGCATACGCCCTGATGATCCGGGTCAGGTCCCATTCCTCGGCGACCTTCGGGAACGCCCGGTGCTGCGCCTCCCGACTGCGCGACGGGTAGACGACCGGCAGCCAGTCGCCGGTGTAGTTGCTGGTCCGCCGGCCCAGGTGGGTGACCTGGCACATCACCGCGGCGCCCTCGGCGTGCACGTCGTCGGACAGCCGCCGCAGCCAGGGGACGATCTCGTCGCGGTAGAGCAGCAGGTTGCCGAACGACGGCGGACTGTCGGGGGCGACGACCGCGGACCCGCCGATCATCGTCAAACCGACTCCGCCACGGGCCTTTTCGACGTGGTAGGCCCGATACCGGTCGGTCGGCATACCGGCCTCACCGTATGCCGGCTCGTGGGACGTGCTCACGACCCGGTTGCGCAAGGTCAGGTGCTTCAGTTCGAACGGTTCCAGGAGGGGATCGAAGGTTCGCACACGGCCAGTCTGGGGCGGCGCACTGCTGAAGAAAAGCAAACGATCCTGCACGATGACATGCAAACTGATTGCATGATCGATCACCGGCTCCATGTGCTTCGCATGGTCGCCTCGCACGGCACGGTCACCGCCGCGGCGCGCGCTCTCAACTACACGCCCTCGGCGGTCTCGCATCAACTCCGCTCGCTGGCCCGCGAGCTCGGGGTCACGTTGCTCGTGCAGGAAGGTCGCGGGGTGCGGCTCACGCCGGCCGCCCGGACACTGCTCACCTACGCCGACGAGTTGTACGCCCGGTGGGAGGAGATCCAGGCCGAGCTCGCGGCGACCGGCGGTCGAGGGCTCGGCACGCTGCGGCTGTGCGGTTTCTCCACCGCGGCCGCCGCACTCCTTCCGCAGGTCGCCACGCATCTGCGGACCGCGCACCCGGAGACCGTGGTGCAGATCATCGAGGCAGATCCGGAGGAGTGCTTCGACCTGCTGCTGGCCGACCAGGCCGACGTCGCGGTCGTGGTGGCGACCTCGTCACTGCCGCCGAGCGTGGACCCGCGGTTCGACCAGGAGCCGCTGCTCGATGACCCGCTCGACGTGCTGTTGCCGACGAACCATCCGCTCGCGGCGGAGAAGTCGGTGCGCCTCAGCCAGACCGCCGCCGAACCCTGGATCCTGGACCGCCCCGGCCGGCCCTATCACCAGCTGGTGATGAGCGCCTGCACCGATGCAGGTTTCACACCGGCCATCGCCCATCGGGCGACCGAGTGGGAGACGGCCGCCGCTCTCGTTGCCGCCGGGCTCGGCATCGCGATGATCCCCCGGCTGTCACGGCTGCCCGCGGGGTATGCCGTGGCGCGCGTGCACCTGCACGGTGACCCCAGCCCGTCACGGCACATCCTCACCAGTGTCCGCCGCGGCAGCGCCGAGCACCCCGAGATCGCGACGACGCTGGCGGCGCTGCGTGCCGTCGCCGGCCGCAGCCAGCAGACGCTGCGCGTCCCGGCCGCCGGACAGCCGTGACGATCCCGCGATCGAGCAGGTCAGGTAGGTGGCCCGGCGAGTATCGTCACGGAGCTCGATTCGGGCGTGGGCGCGTCGGGTTCTGCCTCTGATCCCTGGCGGCGTGCCGACCCTTGTGGGCGGCGGCACAGGCATGGACGAATCCGATAGCGGAAAGCACCGCTCCCAGGCCCTCGGCAACCGCACTGACCGTCTTTTCGCCGAACCAGATCGGCTCATACATGGCCGGCACCGGTCCGAAGGCCGGGACGTCGACGTACCTGAAGAGCACAACAGCGACACAGGCGCTGCCGGCCACGATGAACGCAGCGGCGAAGGCCGCCCGGTTGCCCAGCACGAGCACCACCAACGCCACGACAAGTGCGACGATCGCTTCCGCGCGAAACAGGAGGCCTTCACTCAGATGCCCTGGTGCACTTGCCATCCCGTAGCGCCCTGCGAGGCGCAGGTGCACGATGGCATCAGCGACAAGGCAAGCGGCGACGAGGACGCGTAGTCCCCAACAGATCAGGCCGATCCCCTTCATCCGGGACCTCATGACACGACCAGGGTTCCGTGCATGTTGGCGTGGTACGTGCAGTGGAACGGGTACTTGCCCGGCATGCTGGGAGCGGTGAACGTCTTGGTGCCGCCGTTGCTGTCGACCACGGCGTCGAAGAGCCCGTCCTTGTCGGAGGTGACCGTGTGGTTGACGTTGTCGGAGTTCGTGACGGTGATCTTCTGACCGGGTTTCACCTCGGACGGCACCTGGTACTTGAAGTCTTTGATGGTGATCTTCATCGCCGCGGCTTTGGCGGTCGGCGAGGATGATGCGCCGGCTGCCGGTGCCGAACCTGCCGCCTTGGACGATGCACTTGCTGAAGGCGTCGACGCGCCTTGTCCCGAGTCACTGGACTGGCTCCCGCTGCTGCACGAAGCGAGGAGAACAACGCTGCAGGCCGCGGCGACCGCGCCCGCTGCAAGTCGAACAGTCATGGGAGTCCATCCAATCGGTTTGAAACGCACGGAAGATCCGTCTCCAGTGGTTCGGAACGCGCGGACGCAGGGATTGCTGATTTACCGAACTTCTGGTGACGGACTCCGCCTGTCGGGAGCGTGGTCCCGGACCTCAGGTGTGGTGGCTCTCGATCAGGTGTGCGTAGACCACGATGTTGTCGAGGTAGTGCCCGGTGGCCTTGTCGAATTTGCCGATGCACGAGATCAGTCGCAAGCCCGCGTGGTTGATGTTGCCGTAGACGGTCTCGGTCGGGAACTTCGCCTTGGGGTAGTGCTCGAGGCTGTCGACCCGGAAGGTCGCGACGGTGTCATCGGCCCGGGTGACCTGGATCTTGTCACCGGGGCGCAGTTCGCCGAGCCGGAAGAAGATGGATCGTCCGTCCTTGGCCGCATCGGTGTGTCCCACGATGACGGACGGGCCGAGTTGGCCAGGAGTGGGAGATCCGGTGTACCAGCCGGCCGGCACCCCGCCGGTGGCGGGCGGGACGTCGACGGCTCCTTGCGCGTCAGTGCCGTACGCGGCCAGGTGGGAGCGCTTGATGTCGATCGCCGGGATCGTCAGCCACGTCGGCTTGGAGCGGTCCAGTACCTTGCCGACGACGGAGGGCGTCGCCTCTGGTGCCGTACCGGTTCGTGTGGCCGACCCAGGCTTGGGGGTCGCCGTCCCCTTCTTGGTGGGTGCGGGCAGGTCGCCCTCGGCTGCGGTGTGTGCCGCAGAGGCGGGCGGCGTCGCCGCGTGGTCCTGGCCGCGGATGCCGATGACCACCAGCACTACGGCCGCAATGGTCAGCACGACGGCCACCACAGTCGCCCAACGGCGACCGTGGTGGCCGAACATGTTGTCACTCATACCGATTCAATCGACCCGGTCTCAGTGCTGCTTGCCGAAACGGCGACGCATCCCGAGCACGGCTCCGGCGCCGAGCACCAGCGCGCCGGCCCCGTAGAACAGACCCATGTCCTGGGTGCCGGAGGTCGAACCGCCACCGGTCTGCACACCACCGGAGGGCACCGTGTTCATCTGGGCGGCCTCCAACTTGCCGCACAGCGCCGGCGCGGTGCCGATCAGTGCGAGCTTCTTGCTCGCACCGGGCAGCGTCACACCGAGGGAGTTCGGCGTCGACAACGACGCCTTCGGCGCGTTGGCCGGGTTCAGGCCGTGCACCACGACCACTGCCGTGTTGTTCTTCAACGCCGCCAACGTGTCGGCATTGACGGTGAAGGTGCGCTTGTAGGTGAAGCTGCCACCACCGGGTGCCTTGGTCACGTCGGTGGCGGTCGAGGCGTCCGTCGCGCCCTTCGTCGAGAAGGTGGTGCCGATTTTGCCGTAGGCAGGCTGACCCTCCACGGTGCTGATCACACCGTCACCGTTGGTGTCGGCCCCGGTCGTCGGGCAGGACCCGCCACCCGCGATGTGGATGTGCTGCACGTGCGGGAACGGCGCGCCGGCGAAGGCGGTCGGGATGCCGAGTGCGTCGAGCGTCTTCTTGTCCTTGGGCAGGTTGGTCGCCAGACCCGAGACCTTCTCGTTGACGGTCAGCTGGTCGCCGTCGAGTGTCAGCCACACGCTGCCCGAGGCGGCACCGGACGGAGTGTTCAACGCCACCGGCGCCAGCTTCGCCTGGTAGGTCGTCCCGCCCGAGTCACCGGCGGCATGTGCGGCCGGAGCTCCTAGGCCAAGTGCGGTGACGCACGCCAGAGCCGGAACCGCGGACAACATCAGCTTCTTCTTCGTCTGCATGACTAGCTTCCCTTTCCTCAACTACGGCAGGGCAGTTGCTCCGCCGACTACTTCGTCACTCACCGGCCCGATCACGAATTCCTTCAGGTTGATCCGTGACCCTGAAGCCACGGACCAACCCCGAAGGAAGCCCGCCAAGCCGACGAACACTGGTGATTCGGCGCGACCCGGAGAACGGATGGGGAGGAGGAGCAAAAAGTTTTCGCGCCCGGCCGTGACGCGGGAACCAGCTCCGTCGCTGACCCATCCGGGAGTTGGCCGTCTTCGAAGTACTGAGGTGAGTTTCAGTGGAGTGCGTGACCGCCCGCGGGTGATCGTCCTGGCTGCTGCCGTGGCGGTGGGTATGGCGGTGCCTGCGGCGGTGCTGACCGGCGCGGCTGCTGCTCCGATGATCGACCTGGGGGATCCGGGGCCGGTCGTCCGGTGGGGATTGCCCCTCGTGCGCATCGTGCTCGACGTCGCGGCCGCGACGACGGTCGGGCTGCTGCTGGTGGTCACCCTGGTCGGCGTCGGCGAACGCCGTTCCGCTGTGCCGAGAGTGGCAGCGCGATACGCGTGTCTCAGCGGCACGATCTGGGCGCTGGCAGCCGGGGTGGTCACCGTGCTGGGCTTCGCGGACGTGGCGGGTGTGCGCCCCTTCTCGTCCGGTTTCGCCGGGCAGCTGCCGGCGGAGGTATGGCGCTTCGAGCCGCTCCGTGTCGAGGCGATCAGCGCAGTCGGGGCTGCCCTGGTGGCCATCGGAGCGGCGGTGACGCGGTCTCGGCGTGGCCTACGCCTACTGGGCTTCTTCGCAGTGGTTGCGGTGTTGCCGCTGGCGTGGGGCGGTCACTCCGCCGAATCGACCAACCATGCGGTCGCGGTCGGCTCGCTGGCCTTCCACCTGGCCGGCGTCGTGCTGTGGGTCGGCGGGTTGCTGGCATTGGTCGCGTTGCGGCCGGTGATCGGCCCGGCCATGGGCACCGCTGTGCAGCGCTTCTCGAGCGTGGCCGGGTGCTGCTTCGCCGTCGTCGCGATCTCCGGGGGACTCAACGCGTGGGTCCGCATCGGGCACCTGAGCGGGCTGACTTCGCCATACGGACTGCTCGTGCTGGGCAAGAGCGCAGCCTTGGTGCTGCTCGGGGTCGCCGGGTGGCGGCAGC
Organism: Flexivirga endophytica; assembly: GCF_014640635.1. GTDB lineage: Bacteria > Actinomycetota > Actinomycetes > Actinomycetales > Dermatophilaceae > Flexivirga > Flexivirga endophytica. The sequence continues at coordinate 569,897 of NZ_BMHI01000003.1, read as the reverse complement.
GTCGCGCGGTGATCCCTCGATTACGCGCCCGCCCCGAGGCGCTGCGACCCTTCACTCGCCTGGCGACCGCCGAGACGATCGTGATGGGCGCGGCCATCGGGATGGCCGCCGTCCTCGCTCGCAGCGCCCCGCCCGCGCCGACGCACCACGCCGAGCCGCCCTCCACCACGCTGCTGCTGACGGTCGCACTCGGTGCCGTCATCGGCGCCGTCGCCGTCGCCGTGCGAGCAGGTATGCCGCGCCGACTCCACCAGCGGCACGCTAAGCCGCCGGCCGACGGACGCGACCACTCCACACCAGCCCGCGTCCACGCGGGATCACCTCCCCCAGCTCTGTGAAGGACTCCCACATGCACACTCTCGGCCGCACCGCTACGTCCGTCGCGCTGGGTGGCGCCATACTGCTCGGCACCGCTGCCACTGCGTCGGCCCACGTGACGGTCCATCCCGACAGCACACAGCCGGGCGGGTACGCGCAGCTGACCTTCCGGGTCCCGACCGAGTCCGCGACGGCCTCGACCACCAAGTTGGTGATCACCCTGCCGCAGGACACGCCGCTGGCCAGTGTCTCCACCAAACCCGTCAGCGGTTGGACCGCCCGCGTCACCGAGGACAAGTTGCCCGAACCCGTCAGTGCAGAAGGCGGAGCGACCCTGACGAAGGCTCCGCACGTCGTCACCTGGAAGGCGACCTCCAACGCCGCGGCGATCAAACCCGGCCAGTACCAGGACTTCTCGGTGTCCGCCGGTCCCCTGCCCAAGAGCGGCACCCTGAGTCTCCCGACTACCCAGTACTACTCCGATGGAACCGTGGTGAAGTGGAACCAGCACGCGCAGGGGTCTGCCGAGCCCGAACATCCGGCACCCTCCTTCACCATCGGCAGCGCCGGTCAAGCGGCGACTGCGGTTTCACCCTCGGCAGCGAGCACTCCGAACACCTCGGACAACACGAGTCGCTGGCTGTCCGGTGCGGCGCTGGTCGTGGCCCTGATCGCCCTCGGCCTGGCAGGGACGGCCGTCGGCCGCCGTCATCGCAGCAGGGTTCCGAGCCCGGGCTCGGTCACAGACTCGGGCACGGCATGACCTCCCGGATGCGCACGCCGCACGCAGCCGCGCTCGCGGTTGCCGCGTTCCTTGTGCTGGCGGTCTTCGGCTGCCTGGCGGCATTGCAGACCGCCACAGCGCCGGCGGCCTCGGCCCACGACTTCTTGATCAAGACGACTCCGGCCGACGGCGCCACCGTCGAGCACGTGCCGGGCATGGTGCGGCTGGTCTTCGACCAGCCGGCCCAGCAGATCGGCACCAAAATGGTCGTCACCGGTCCGCGCGGTCCGGTGCAGCAAGGTTCACCCACGCTGGTCGACAATCAGGTCCGCCAACAGATCGCTCCCGGCGCCCCTGCCGGGCACTACACCGTCAGCTGGCGGATCACCTCGGCGGACGGTCATCCCGTCTCCGGGTCGTTCTCCTTCACCGCGAAAGAAGCGGCTGCCGGCACTCTGGCACCGTCCACGAGGGCGCAAGCAGATCCCGCGAAAACCGGTGCTACAGACTCGAATTCGCTGCTCATCTGGGGTGGCGGGGCGGTTCTGGTGATCGTCCTGATCGTCATCGGGTGGCTGATCAGACGCAGGAGCTGAGCGACCGAGCGCCCTGACCAGGTTCAGTCGCCGGTCCAGCAGCCCAGAATGACCGCGGCGATCCCGTAGGCGTAGTCGGCACGCTTCGTGTGGACCCGGTCCGATCCCGAGCCGGCCCGCGTGAGGTCCACCCGGAGTGTGTCGTTGTCCTTCTGCATCACGACGACGCCGTCCGCGGTGCCGAACGCGATATCGGTGAGCCCCTTCAGGTCCTTGGCGCCGGTGAGACCGGGACGAAGTCCGGTCGTGTATGCCGCTGCGGCCGGGGCGTCGGCCGACTCGTGCACGGACAGCACGATCACGCCCGTGGGGATGCGGTAGGTGCAGGTGTAGGTCCCGCCCTTCCAGGTCGAGACCGGTTTCGGGTCCGGAACGACGGAGAGCACCGTGGCCATGTTGTCGCGCGTCTCGGCGGTGCAGATCATCTTCGCCGCCTCCGACGGGGCGGTGCCGGGCGAGCCGGGCGCCATGGTCGAGCCGTCCGGCATCGTCATACCCGGTGTCATAGCGGCTGCACCAGTGGCTGCGCCGTCCGGCTTGGCTGAGGCATGCGACGTGGCCGTGCCGGACGATGTCCCGGAGTGATGCGAAGATCCGCCTGCAGAGCTTGCAGACGCGCCGCATCCTGCGAGTGAGACCCCTGCGGCCGCGACCATGCAGACCACCAGAGCCCTGGTTCTCAAAGCCATGTTTCCTTCTCCAGCCTGCGGCCGCACGGCGTCCTGGGTTCGCCGCGTTGGCGAGGGAGGCTGCCACGGTTCGCGTCGCGTCAGATCGATCGTGTCGTTGGTGCACCAGTTGTTCGGAGCCAGAATTCAGCTGGATTGGTCGGGGGTCGAACCTTCAGCGCCCATTCCCGGAGGGGGTGGTCCGCCGCCGGTAATAGGCGAACGTCACCGCTCCAAGCAGCGGCCCCCAGGCGATGAGTGGCGCATACATCACGGCCGCCAGCAGGCCCTGCCAGGTGTGCACGTCCAGCACACCGTCATCGGGTATGGCGCCCCCGGTCAGCGTCCTTCCCAGCGCGAGCATGACCAGCATCTCGATCCACAGCACCGTGAGGATCGTCGCGCCGATCGCTCCCGGGATGACCGCGGCGAGGGTCGGCACGCGCCGCCCGCGAAGGAATGGCACCCATTGCGGGAAGACCTCACCCCAGGTCGAGACCAGCCCGACCGCGGTGAACGCCAACAGTTCCGAGACGATCGAGAGCAGGACGACATACAGCTCGACCGGGATCCACGAGGGCAGATTGCCGCTGGAGTCCGCAGGGACGTCCTTGACGATCGGCACGTGCAAGGCGACCGCGGAGATCCGCCATACGCTCGAGGGCAACACGACGAGCGGCACCAGCAGGGCCGCCCTGCGCGCCCACGCCGGCACGCCGGGGATCGGCTCGTGGGCGCGCTTCCAGGCGTCCCGGACCCGTCCTCGATCGGCAACAGTGACAACGGAATCAGTCATACCGACAACGGTGCCGCGCCGTCGACACCGCAACCTCCCCCAAAGGTCGCGGCCGCATCACTCCTGCGGACGAAATGCCGTGGCACGACAGATGCCCCGGACGCCGAAGCATCCGGGGCATCTCGCTAAGGACAGACTACTTGTAGGTGACCCGCAGCGCCTTGCCGGTGGACTGCTTCGGCGCGTGGACGGTCAGAGTCCGCGTCGAGGCATCCCAGCTCCAGGAGCTCGAGCCCACCTTGTGGCCGTTGACCGACACCGCCTTCGGCGCGGTGGCGTTGCGGAATGACACCGTCCAAACACGCTCCGCGACCTTGCCCTCGTAATCGCCGACCGCCGGGTCGACCGTCACCCGGTGGGTGTTTCCGGTGAGGCGGTAGTTGATCCGGGTGGTCGCGTGCTGCGAGGCGTCGGTCGTCGTGCCGTTGTCCTCGTAGAGGTCGAACGATCCGGCCGCTCCCTCGGCGGCCGTCACCGTGACGGCGTCCAGCGGGTGCTGCACGTCGCCCGAGACATCACTCGTGCGTGTCGTCATGATGCCGCCGGACCTGATGAAGACGGGCATGGTGTCCAGACCGGTGGTGATGTCCTGGTAGGTGCCACCTTCGTAGGTCTTGCCCGTGAAGTAGTCCGTCCAGCTGTCGCCGGCCGGGAACCAGACCCGAGTCGTCGCACTCTTGCCCGGCGTTGCCACCGGCGCAACGAGAACGTCCGGCCCGTAGAGGTATTCGCTGTCCGCGTTGGCGTAGGCGTCCTGCTGCTCCGGGTAGTTCAGATAGAGCGGCTGCACGATCGGTGCGCCCGTCGCGGTCGCCTGCTGGGCGAGCGTGTAGGTGTAGGGCACGAGGTTCTCGCGCAGGTTGAGGAACTTCTCGGCCGACGACTTCGCGGCGGCGCCATACTGCCAGGGCAACCGGTCGCTGTGGTTGGAGTGCAGCCGGTCGACCGGTTGGAAGGTGCCCATCTGCACCCAGCGCGCGTAGAGATCGTCCGGCAGCTTCGTCGAGTCCGGCTCGGTGCCCGGCTCCTGCAGACCGCCGGTGTGCCCGCCGATGTCGTGGCTGATGTTGGACAACCCGGTCGCGACGGATTCACTTCCGGTGTAACCGATCTCGTACTTCAGGGTCTCCCAGTCCGAGATGGTGTCACCGGTGAAGTGCAGCGTGGTCCGCTTGTCCGCCCACGGGCCGGTGGGAACCGCGACGGGGTTGCTGTAGCCGCCGGCCTGCAACGAGCCGTACGCCCGCGAGAACGCGAAGCCGCGACCGCCGATCCGGGGCGCTGTGCCGTCGGCATACTTCTGGTTGACCCACGAGTCGCCGGTGACGCCCGCGAGACTCGAGGTGGACTGGTCACAGCACCAGTCCATCCACCACAGGTCGTTACCCGCGTCCTCCATCGACTTGTGCAGCTCCATGTAGGCCTTGAGCTGGTCGGGGTCGCCGAAATCGAAGACGTAGCAGTCCTTTCCGCCGCCGCTGCAGGCTCCGGGCTTCAGCTTGCCCTTCGCGGTCTTCTGCGCCTGCTCGAACTTCGGGTCGGCTGCGAGGATGCTCGGGTGGATGTTGAGCGACGTGTGCAGGCCCTCGGAGTGGGCCCAGTCGAAGAACGCCGACGGATCGGGGATGCGCGACTTGTCGATCTCCCAGCCGTTCCACTTGTTCGGCGACTTGTAGTCGGTGTCGACGACCAGCACGTCGAGCGGGACGCCCTCGGACCGGAACTTCGGCACGATCGTGTTCTTGAAGTCCGACGCGGTGCGGTCGTAGTACTCGGAGTACCAGATCCCGTAGACCCAACGCGGCAGCAGCGCGGAGGGGCCGGTGAGCGTCGACAGGTCCTGCAGGCCGGCCCGGTAGTCCTGCCCGTAGGCGAAGACGTAGCCGTCCTGGTAGGTCCCGTCGGCGTGCTCCGGACGCGGGGTGACCTTCTCGGTGGCCGGGTCGTAGACCGCTGACGGTGTGTCGTTCAGCAGCGACCAACCGTCCTGGTAGAGCAGGCCCGGAGCGGTCAGCGCCGATCCGTTGACGCCGTCCAGACCGCGCCGGTAGCCGCCGAGCGGGGCGTGCGGCGCGAGCAGCGGACTGCTCGTAGGCGTGAACGCGACGGTGTCGAGGTTCACGTTGCAGCTGTCCACGTCGGGGCAGCCGAGGCTGACCGTGTTGTCGCCGGCAGCCAGCTTGACCGGGACGTTGACGGTGCGCCAGGTGTCCCAGCTGCTGGTCGGCTGCAGGGTCGCCGTGGTCGCATCTGCCGACCCGACCGTGACCGACACCTGACGTGCCTGGACGGGCTTGCTGCCGGCAGCCCAGTTCGCATAGCGCAACTGGAGGTTGTAGTCGCCCGCCGCGGGGACGTCGGTCACCGTGAACGAGTCGGCGGAGCTCGTCCGCTCGAGGCCCGCGACGAATCCGTCGCCCGAGTAACCGTTGTGGTCGGACGCCTTCTTCGCGCCACCGCTGAGGGTGCCGGTGTCCGCCTCGCAGATCGAGCCGAAGTCGCACGGGCTGGACGTCGGCGGTGTCGGCGCCGGGTAGGCCGCGTCGTGGTCCACCACGGCGAGACTGTCGACATTCACGTTGCCGCTGTCGGATGCGCCGCGCACGACCTTGACCGTGTGCGTGCCGGCGGAGAGCTTCACCGGTGCCTTCGCCAGCTCCCACGTGTCCCAGCTGCCGGTCTTCGGCAGGCTGATCGTCGTCGGACTCCCGTTGTCGACGATCACGCTGAGCGTGCGGGTGACGTTCTGCCCGTCGCCCCCGGTGCTGTTGGCGTAGCGCAGTGCGAGGTCGTATGTCGCCGCGTCCGCGGCTTTCACGTCGAAGGTCATCGAGTTGCCGGTGGCGGAGAAGCCCGCGGCGAAACCGCGTCCGGTGTATCCGCCGTGGTCGGTCGCGAGGGTCGGACCGGCCAGCTTCAGGTCCTCGGCCTCACACAACTGACCGAGCGTGCAGGACGGTGCAGCTTCCGAGGCCCACGGGGAGGACGAGACCTCCTGCTGCCCGGCGTGCACCGCGAGCTTGAGGTTCTCGGCGGTGAACGCGCCGGAGCCGACCTTGTAGCGCAGCGTCGCGCTCCCGGTCCTGATGGTGAGCCAGCCGTCGGTGGTGCTGGTCGTGAACTTGGTGTTACCGAAGTCGTTCCGGCCGATCGCGTTGAACGTCGAGGCGTTCAGGAACTTCGCGTCGCCGGCATACTCCGTGCGGATCAGCGTCGGGGACAGCACCTCGAATCGCGCGTTGCCCGACACCACTGCGTGGGACTCGGCCGACTGCGCGGCGGCAGCGGGCTGGGCTCCGGCGGGCGTGATGACCACCGCTGTCGCGGTCGTGAGGCCGGCGACTGCTCCGAATGCCGCTAGTCGTCGGCGGGCGGATCTGGTTCGTATGACGGGACGTTCGGTCACGGGGGCTCCTCAATCGGTGTGACGGTGATGGACGGGGACGTGCGGTCAGGGGAACAAGGGGTCAAGCGGTGGTGGCTTCAGCCGGGCCTTCCCGGGAGAGGTCCTCGAATCGCGTCGACTCGGACAGGACCAGTGCGAGCGCGCCGAGCAGGGACGCACGCTCGCCGAGCGCCGAGGTCGCGACCCGGACGGGCCGGCCGAACGGGATGTTCTGCAACTCGTCGCGGATCGGTCCGGCGAGCAAGTCCCCGAGCGCGGCGAGTTCGCCACCGAGCAGGATCGACGAGGGGTTGAGCACCAGCGCGACGTTCGCCAGCGCGCCCGCGAGAGCGCGTGCACCGGCTGCGACGGCTGCGAGCACCTGGGCATCACCGCGGTGGGCGAGCCGGATGAGGTCATCGACGGAGGCGATGCGCGGACGGCAGTCGGCGAGGGCGCGCAGCAGGCCGTCGCCCCCGGCATACAGCTCTAGGCAGCCACGACGACCGCACCAGCACGTCGCGCCGGCCGGGTCGACCGTCACGTGCCCGAATTCGCCTGCGTAGCCGTCGTGTCCACGGTGCAGCGTCGAACCGAGGGTGATCCCGAGGCCGATCCGGCTGGCGACCTTGACGTAGAGGATCGGCTCGTCGTCGACGCCGCAGAAGACCGACTCGCCGAGCGCGCCGAGGTTGGCGTCGTTCTCCATCGCGACAGGGATGCCCCAGCGCTGGGCGACCTGCTCGGTGAGCTCCGAGCCGTTCCAACCGGGTAGTACGCCGGGCACGAGCAGTCGGGAACTGTCCGGGGCGACCGGTGCGGCGATGCTGATTGCTGCGCCGACGAGTTGGTCCGGGTCGGCAGAGGCCTCCTCGAGTGCTTCCTCGATGGAGGCCAGCACCAGGCCCACACCCTCGGTCGCGCGGTGCCCGCGGGGGAGCGAGGTCCACCGCTCGACCAGCACGCTGCGGGACAGGTCGCCGACGGCGACCGCGACATGGCTGACGCCGATGTCGACGCCGATGGCGAGCCCGGCAGCCCGGTTGAGGGTCACGCGGGCGACGGGGCGACCGATCCCGCGTGGTGCCGGCACTCGGCGCTCCGAGATGAGACCGCGACCGGCGAGTTCGCCGATGACGCTCGACACGGTCGCGCGGGAGAGTCCCGTCCGGTCCATGATCTCGACGCGCGTCGCGGAGCCGGAATGACGCAGAACCCGAACGATGCCAGCACGATTCGCGGCTCGTATTGCTCGGCTGGTCGGCTGCACCGTTCTGCCCACGGCATCCTCTCTCGCGATCGTCGTCGACCGCCCGCGTCACCCTTTCGCCGTGTCAGGTGTTCCGTCAATAGTTCGACAGAATGCCGCACTTATAGCGACGAACTCACGACCCGAACGGTGTCGGATGGTGAGTTCGTCGCTGTGCGGTGGTGGACGGCCGTGGTCAGCCGCCGTGGGTCAGGCGACCATGCCGTGCGGATCGATGACGTACTTCTTCGCCGCGCCCTTGTCGAAGTCGGCGTAGCCCTGCGGGGCCTCGTCGAGACTGATCTTCGTGGCATTGACCGCCTTGGCGATCTGCGCCTTGTCATTGAGGATCAGGTTCATCAACTGCCGGTTGTACCTCTTCACCGGGCACTGACCGGTGGTGAAGGAGTGCGACTTGGCCCAGCCGAGTCCGAGCCGTACGCCGAGCTGACCGATCTTGGCGTTCTCGTCGACGGCTCCGGGGTCACCCGTGACGTAGAGACCCGGAATGCCGAGTGACGCGCCCGCCCTCGAGATGCTCATGATGTCGTTGAGCACCGTGGCCGGAGCCTCGCCCGCTCCGGACCCGTGACCACGGGCCTCGAAGCCGACGGCGTCGACCGCCGCATCCACCTCGGGTTCACCGACGATCTGCTCGATCTGGTCCTCGATCGAGGCATCGGTGGACAGGTCGATCGTCTCGCAGCCGAAGCTCTTCGCCTGCTTGAGCCGGTCGGCGTTCATGTCGCCGACGATCACGACGGACGCGCCGAGCACCTGCGCCGCGTGGGCGGCGGCGAGACCGACCGGGCCGGCGCCCGCGACATACACGGTGGAACCGGTGGTCACCCCGGCCGTGTAGGCGCCGTGGTAGCCGGTCGGGAAGATGTCGGACAGCATCGTCAGGTCGAGGATCTTCTCCAGCGCCTGGTCGCGGTCGGGGAACCGCAGCAGGTTGAAGTCGGCGTAGGGGATCATCACGTACTCGGCCTGACCGCCGATCCAGCCACCCATGTCGACATATCCGTATGCCGCGCCCGCGCGAGCAGGGTTGACGTTCAAGCAGATTCCTGTCTTGCCCTCGTTGCACATCCGGCACCGACCGCAGGCGATGTTGAACGGCACGGAGCAGATGTCGCCCTTGTTCACGAAGAGCACGTCATCACCGGTCTCGACGACCTCACCGGTGATCTCGTGGCCGAGGCTCTGCCCGATCGGTGCGGTGGTCCGGCCGCGGACCATGTGCTGGTCACTGCCGCAGATGTTGGTGGTCACCAGCTTCAGAATGGCCGCGTGCGGCGCCTTCTTCTTCAGCTTCAGTCCGGTCGAGACGTCCTCGGGCAATTCCAGTTTGGGGTAGTCGATCGATTCGACGGCGACCTTGCCGGCACCCTTGTAGACGACGACGCGATTTCCAGTCATGTTGCGCTCCAATCTCAATCGATCACGGCATTGAGTTCGTACCCAGACAGGTACAGGAGGCTTGAGGTGTGTCGGGGGTGCAGGGAGCTTGCGACTCGCAACACCAACACAGAACGAGCCTCAGTGTGTCGTGAGGTGGAACTTCCAAGGTAGTTCCGGGCGCTGAAAGAATCCGGCGTATCGAACTGAACGCCCGGTCAGTAGCCGGTCGTGCGACGGGCGACCGCCTCGCGCTTGGTCTCGTTCACGGCACTCTCGTATGACGTCACGAGTGCCGCGATCGTCAGCGGCTTGAAGCGCTCCACGGTCTCGCGCAACTGGTCGGCGGGCACCCCCGCTTCCTTGTATGCCGGCCAGACCAGCTCGCGGAAGACGTCGGTCAACTCCTCGGCGATGGCCTTGCCGTGTGCGGTGAAGATCGCGTGCGCGGCGGCCGCCGCGGTCGGGGGCAGTCCGAGGTCCAGGATCGAAACGCTGACCGAAAGGTGTGCCACCGCAACGCGATAGCGGCCGTGCTCTTCGGGCTGCACGGTTCCCAGCGCCTCCAGCGTGTCGAGGTCGTCGGTGCTGAGCGCGCGGCCGGCGCGCGCCTCGAGCTCGGCCCGCGACAACGTCTCGGGCAGGTCGGGCATCCACGGCGCGAGCAGCGTCCGGTGCAGCGCGATCGTCTCCGGAGTGGCGTCCGCGGGCAGCCGTGCCAGGTAGCTCTCGATGGCGGCGAGAGTGAATCCGTGGGCCTGCAGCTCGCGCACCAGCTCGAGCCGGGCGAGGTGGTCGGCGGTGTAGTAGGCCGACCGCCCGCGCTTGACCGGAGCCGGCAGCATCCCGCGGCCCGTGTAGAAGCGGATCGTGCGCGCCGCCAGCCCGGACCGCGCGACCAATTGGTCCAGCGTGAGCTCTGCGGTCGCGTCATCGGGCATGGGCAGCATCCTGGCACAGTGCCGACACCTATTAACAGTGACAGTGTCACTGTTACTGTTGAGGGCAGTCCTTCCGTCGTATGCCGCACCAGGAGTCTCCCCATGGCCAACGCACCACAGGCGATCGTCTACGACGCCATCCGCACGCCGCGCGGTCGCGGCAAGAAGACCGGATCGCTGCACGAGGTGAAGCCGATCGACCTGGTCGTCGGTCTCATCGATGAGCTGCGTAAGCGCAATCCCGAGCTCGATCCGGACCGCATCGACGACCTCGTGCTCGGTGTCGTCACGCCGATCGGGGACCAGGGTGCGGACATCGCCAAGACCGCGGCGCTCGCCGCCGGCCTGCCCGAGACCGTCGCGGGTGTGCAACTCAATCGCTTCTGCGCCTCCGGGCTGGAGGCGGTCAACCAGGCGGCCGGTCGCGTCCGGTCCGGTTTCGAGGACCTCATCGTCGCCGGTGGCGTCGAGTCGATGTCTCGGGTGCCGATGGCGTCCGACGGCGGCGCCTGGGCGATGGATCCGGCAACCGCGCTCACCACCGACTTCGTCCCGCAGGGCATCGGCGCCGACCTGATCGCGACGATCGAAGGCTTCGCGCGCACCGACGTCGATGCGTATGCCGCCGAGTCCCACGCCCGCGCAGCCGCCGCACAGAAGGCTGGGTGGTTCAAGGACTCGGTCATCCCGGTCGTCGACCGCAACGGCCTGACGGTCCTCGACCACGACGAGACGATCCGCCCCGGCACCTCGGTGGAGTCGCTCGCCGGACTCAAGCCGTCCTTCAAGGACATCGGTGACATGGGCGGCTTCGACGCCGTCGCGCTGGAGAAGTACCACTGGGTCGACGAGATCGACCATGTCCACCACGCCGGCAATTCCTCTGGCATCGTTGACGGTTCGGCGCTGGTGCTTATCGGCACGGACGCCGTCGGGCAGGAGCTCGGCCTTCGCCCGCGCGCCCGCATCACCTCGGTCGCCGTCAGCGGCGCCGATCCGACGATCATGCTCACCGGTCCTACGCCCGCGGCACTCAAGGCGCTGAAGCGCGTCGGGCTCACGCCCGCGGACATCGATCTCTACGAGATCAACGAGGCGTTCGCCGCGGTCCCGCTGCGCTTCATGAAGGACCTCGAGCTCTCGCACGACAAGGTCAACGTCAACGGCGGCGCCATCGCGATGGGCCACCCGCTTGGCGCCACCGGCGCGATGATCCTCGGCACGCTCATCGACGAGCTCGAACGCCGCGAGCTGCACCGCGGCCTGGCCACGCTCTGCGTCGGCGGCGGCATGGGTATCGCCACCATCGTCGAGCTCGTCTGAATCACCCACTACTTCAAAGATATTCAGGGACATCTCATGACCACGACTGACGTTCCCGCGACCACCGCGGTCCGCTACGACAAGGATGCCGACGGCATCGTCATACTCACTCTCGACGACCCGGAGTCGAGCGCGAACACCATGAACGACCGTTACGCAGCAGGTATGGCGACCGCGGTCGACACCCTCGAGGCCGACGTCGCCGGCGGCGGCGTCACGGGCGTCGTCATCGCCAGCGCGAAGAAGACCTTCTTCGCCGGCGGCGACCTGAAGATGCTCCAGGCGGTCCAACCCGAGGACGCGGCACAGTTCTTCGAGCAGGTCGAAGCCGTCAAGGCCCAGCTGCGACGCATCGAGCAGATCGGCAAACCGGTGGTCGCTGCACTCAACGGCACCGCACTCGGCGGCGGCCTCGAGATCGCGCTCGCCGCGCACCACCGCATCGCGGTGGACGACCCGAAGGCGAAGTTCGGCTTCCCGGAGGTCACCCTCGGCCTGTTGCCTGGCGGCGGTGGCGTCACCCGCACCGTGCGGATGCTGGGTCTGCAGTCGGCACTGATGGATTGGCTGCTGCAGGGTCAACAGCGCGGCGTCGCTGCGGCCAAGGAGAAGGGCCTCATCGACGAGGTCGTCGCGACACAGGACGAGCTGCTGCCGGCCGCGCGCACCTGGCTGCTCGAGCACAAGGACGACGCCGAGGCCGCCGCCCAGCCCTGGGACCGGCCCGGTTACCGGATGCCCGGTGGCACGCCCAGCACTCCGAAGGTCGCGCAGTTCCTGCCGGCCTTTCCGGGCAATCTGCGCAAGCAGCTGAAGGGCGCCGCCTACCCCGCGCCGCGGGCGATCCTGTCCGCGGCGGTCGAGGGGGCGCAGGTCGACGTCGACACCGCGAGCCGGATCGAGTCGCGCTACCTGACCAGCCTGGCCAGCGGGTCCGTCTCCACGAACATGATCCAGGCATTCTTCTTCGACATGCAGCGGATCACGTCAGGAGCATTGCGGCCCAAGGGGATCGAGCAGCACAAGGTCTCCCGCGTCGGTGTCCTCGGTGCCGGGATGATGGGCGCCGGGATCGCCTACGCGTGCGCCACCCGCGGCATCGAGGTCGTCCTCAAGGACGTGTCGGCCGACAACGCGGCAAAGGGCAAGGCCTACACCGGGTCACTGCTCGCCAAGAAGGTGGACAAGGGCCGGATGACGCCCGAGGCGCGCCAGGAGATCCTGGACCGCATCACCGCCACTGCCGACGCCGCCGACCTCAAGGGTGTCGACGCCGTGATCGAGGCCGTCTTCGAGGATGCCGACCTCAAGGCGAAGGTCTTCGCCGAGGTCGAAGCGGTGGTGGGCGACGAGACCTTGCTGTGCTCCAACACCTCCACGCTGCCCATCACCTCGCTCGCCGAGCACGTCACCCGCCCAACGGATTTCGTCGGGCTCCACTTCTTCTCGCCGGTCGACAAGATGAAGCTGGTCGAGATCATCAAGGGCGAGCAGACCTCCGACGAGACCCTGGCCCGGGCGATCGACGTCGTGCAGCAGATCGGCAAGCTGCCGATCGTCGTGAACGACAGCCGCGGGTTCTACACCAGCCGAGTCTTCGGCACGCTGGTCCTCGAAGGCGTCGCGTTGCTCGAGGAAGGTGTCGACCCGGCCACCATCGAGCGGGCCGCGACGATGGCCGGCTTCCCGGCGTCGCCGCTGGCGATGCTCGACGAGGTGTCGCTCACCCTGACCCAGCACATCCGGACGGAGGCCGAGAAGGACGCTGCTGCCCGGGGGATCACGCTGCCTGCTGCACCGGGGACGGCTGTCGTCGACCGCATGGTCGAGCAGTTCGGCCGCAAGGGCCGCGCGGCCGGTGCGGGCTTCTACGACTACCCGGAGGGCGCCGGCAAGACGCTGTGGCCAGGGCTGCGGGAGCACTTCACCAAGCCCGACACCGGCATCCCCCTGCGCGACATCGAGGACCGCTACCTCTTCGTCATGGCCTTGGAGACCGCGAAGTGTTTCGAGGAGGGCGTGCTTGACTCGTCGGCTGCGGCCAACATCGGCTCGATCTTCGGCATCGGCTACCCGCCGCTGACCGGCGGGACAGCGCAGTTCATGCAGGGGTATGACGGAGGCCTGCCCGGATTCGTCGCTCGCGCCAACGAACTGGCGACCGCTTATGGGCCGCGGTTCGCCCCGAGCGACTGGTTGGTCGCCAAGGCCGAGTCCGGCGAAAGTCTCTGACATGAGCGCCCTGGCCGGCATCAGCGTGCTGAGTCTGGCGGTAAACCTGCCGGGCCCGGCCGCGGCGGCCAGGCTGGTGAGCCTCGGCGCTCAGGTGACCAAGGTCGAGCCGCCGAGCGGTGACCCGCTCGCGTTCGGTGCCAAGGACTATTACGACCAACTGGTGACGGGTCAGGAGGTGGTCCAGCTCGACCTGAAGGCGCACGCGGACCGCGAGTCGCTGTGGACGATGCTTGCCGACACCGACCTGTTGCTCACCTCCAGCAGGCCGTCGGCACTGGCGCGGCTCGGCCTCGACTGGCCGGCGGTCCACGAGCGGCTGCCGCGGTTGTCGCAGGTCGCGATCGTCGGGCACCCGGGACCGGACGCGGAGATCGCCGGCCACGACCTGACCTACCAGGCGGCGGTCGGCACGCTGCAGCCGCCGCAGTTGCCGCGGGTCCTGGTCGCCGATCTGGCCGGCGCGGAGCGGGCGGTCGCCGACGGGCTGGCCGCGCTGCTGCAGGCGGCGCGGACCGGGGAGGGGGCCTGCCGCGAGGTTGCGCTCAGCGATGTTGCCGAGACCATGGCGCAACCCGCGCTGCACGGTCTCACCATGTCGGAAGGCTTCCTCGGCGGAGCGTTGCCGTCATACGGGATCTATGCGGCCGCAACGGGGTTCGTTGCGGTCGCCGCGCTGGAGGGCCACTTCTGGAAGGAGCTGCTCCGGCACTTGGACGTGACCGGGGAGCGTACAGACCTCGAAACAGCGTTCGCGCAGCGCAGCGCCGACGAATGGGAGGCGTGGGGCCGCGAGCGAGGGCTGCCGATCGCCGCCGTACGGGCTGCGGGCCAGCACGCGAAAGCCACCACTGACAGCAAGGACTGACCATGCAGCTCACCAGCACCTACCGATCCCCTTGGCTCGACGAGGAACTCGACGATCTGCGCGCCCTCGCGCGCACCTTCTTCGAGAAGGAGTCGATCCCCAACCAGGAGAGGTGGGCTCAGCAGCACCAGGTTGACCGCGAGTACTGGACCGCAGCCGGTGCTGCCGGACTGCTGTGCATCGGACTGCCCGAGGAGTATGGCGGTGGCGGTGGCACTTTCGCGCACGAGGCCGTCGTCATGGAGGAGCAGTCCGCGGCCGGGGACGACGCCTTCGGCTACAGCGTGCACAGCACCATCGTCGCGCCATACATCGCGAACTACGGGACCGAGGAGCAAAAGCGCCGCTGGCTGCCGAAGCTGGCCTCGGGCGAGTATGTCGGCGCGATCGCGATGACCGAGCCGGGCGCCGGTTCCGACCTGCAGAGCCTGCGCACCACCGCTCGCCTCGACGGCGACAACTACGTGGTCAACGGTTCGAAGACGTTCATCACCAACGGTTCGCACGCCAATCTGGTCATCATCGTGGCGCGGACCGGCGAGGACGGCGGCAAGGGGTTGTCGCTGATCGTCGCCGAGACCGACGGGCTCGAGGGGTTCGAGCGCGGCCGGGTGCTGGAGAAGATCGGTATGCCGGGCCAGGACACCCGCGAGCTGTTCTTCTCCGACATGCGGGTGCCGCGGGAGAACCTGCTCGGCGGCGCGGAGGGCCAGGCGTTCATCCAGTTGATGGAGCAGCTGCCCCAGGAGCGGCTGATCATCGCTGTCGCGGCGGCGAAGGGCATAGAGGTCGCGGTGCAGCAGACCGTCGAATATGCCAAGGAACGCAAGGCCTTCGGGCGTGAGCTGCTGAAATTCCAGAACACCCGCTTCGTCCTCGCCGAGTGCGCGACCGAGGCCCGCGCGGTGCGTACGCTCGTCGATCACTGCATCCAGCAGCACCTGGCCGGCGAGCTCGATGCCTCGACGGCCTCGATGGCCAAGTGGTACGCCACCGACAAGCAGTGCGAGGTCATCGACCGCTGCTTGCAGATCTTCGGCGGCTACGGCTACATGCTCGAATACCCGATCGCCCGTGCGTATGCCGCGGCGCGTGTGCAGAAGATCTACGGCGGCACCAACGAGATCATGAAGGAACTCATCGCGCGCACCCTGTGAAGGCTTCTCGTCTTCAAGCCTCGTTACATGGGAATGAGCTGGCTGGGCTATCGACTGGATCCTGCGACCGCGGCGCACGTGCTGGCCGACGACGCACGGTTCGACGAACTGTTGGAATCCGACGATGAGCGGGTTCTCGATCTCGACCAGACCTGGCACTGCATCCATTGGCTGCTGGCCCGAACCTGGAGACGCTGCGCAGTTTCTACGACGCCGCCGACACCGCGGGTGAGGTCGTCGTACAGCTGATCACGTGAAGTCGGCGACCGGCTCGGTGACCGCGTCGTCGGCGGTGGCCAGCCACACGGTGCCACCGACGATCGTCATGTCGACCGGCCCGGACCAATCCTTCGTACCGGCAACGCAATTCGTGTTGTCACCGCCGGGCACGGCCGCCACCGAGATCCCGCACTTCGCCCGGCTTGCGGTGAAGATGGTGTTCGTTCCGGTGGCGATGGCGAGCACCTTCGAGCCGCCGCGTTCCTGTTGCCACGAGTCTCCGGCGGTCGTGCTGTGCTCGATCGAGTGATCACCGCACAGGGCCACGACGTCCGATTTCGAGTTGGCGGCGATGTCGAGGAGCCCGCTCGAACACGGTTGCTTCGCAACGGATCCGCCCGAGGACATGAGTTTGGTGGGGTCCGCCGGGTCGATCACCCAGGTGGGTTCCTTCGTCGTCACGCTCGGTGCGTCGCTCGAGGAGAGTGCGTATGCCGCCGGCTGGCACGACGCGTCCATGCCGGTGGCGATGACACGCCCTCCGGCATACGACAGCCCGGAGACGGTGTTGAGCGGGACCTTCACGGTGGTCCAGTCCTTGCCGCCGTTCTGTGAGCGACCGATGTCGGCGGCCTCGCTGTCCGGGCTGCAGATCACCGACGACGACACGGCGCGCCAGGCCCGCTTGTCCGACAGTGCCGCGACGATGACCTTCCCCGACCCGCTCTTGGTCTCGGACTGTGCCGTGGCGGTCGCGGCGGAGCCCTTCGGGGAGGGGGCGGCAGAGGTCGGCGCCGTCGCCGAGTCCATCGCCCGTGCCATCTGCGCGGTGTCGACGTGCGTGGAGCGGATGGCGCCGGTCACCAGCACGACGTCCGCGGCGACCAACCCGACGAGCAGCAGCATCGCAGCATTGGGACGTGGCATCGCTCTCCCATCCGGCCGATGACAGATGGCCGACTCCGGCCGGCTGAGGCTCACTATGCCGCATCGTGGCGCGGACCAACCAGGTGTCCAGGAAAATTGCCGCACGGGTGGGACGGGCGCTTCTACCCGGGTCGCTACGGTGGCGCGATGGACTTCGACGACTACCAGCAGGCAGCGCTGCGCACCGCACGTGACAAGGACGCCAAGGACGAATTCATGCACCTGGTGCTGGGCCTGGTCGGTGAGGCCGGCGAGATCGCCGAGAAGGTCAAGAAATTGGTCCGCGACAAGGACAGCGACCTCGCGCAGCTGGATCGCGACGACATGGCGTCCGAGCTCGGCGATGTGCTCTGGTACGCCGCAGTCCTTGCGAACTTCCTCGGCCTCTCACTGGACGACGTCGCACAGCGGAATGTCGACAAGCTGGCCGACCGGCAGCGTCGCGGCGTCCTCGGCGGGTCCGGCGACAGGCGCTGACCCTCACCGCAGCGCAGCGGCCGCGACGTCGACCACCACGGTCGGCCGCCAGCGGGTCCGCCGCAATCGCCACGGCATCAGGAACGACTCGGCCTGCACACCGAGCGACATCTTGGACCTGCCCTCGGTGCGATCGACGAAGTGGATGGGCACCTCCACACTCCGCAGGCCCGCGACGGTGGCACGGTGCGCCAGCTCCACCTGGAAGCTGTAGCCGTTGCTCATGACCGTGTCCGGCTCGAGCGAACGCAGTGCGTGCGCATCCCAGGCCTTGAAACCTGCGGTCGCATCCTGGACGGAGAGGCCGAGCACCCCGCGCACATACGCATTCGCGCCGGAGGACAGCACGCGCCGGTGCCACGGCCAGTCGGCATCGACGCTGCCGCCGGCGACATACCTCGAACCGACCGCAACCGCAGCGGAACTCGCACGCAGCGCGGTCAACATACGCTCGATCGCCTCGACGGGGTGCGAACCGTCGGCGTCCATCTGCACCACCACGGCGGCGCCGGCCGCCAACGCCTCGGTCATGCCTGCGGCATACGCCCGGCCGAGACCCTCTTTGCCCGCCCGGTGCAGCACACGCACTCGCCCACCCGACGCGCGCGAGAACTCCTCGGCCAGCTCGCCGGTGCCGTCGGGTGAGTTGTCGTCGACCACGAGCACCTCGAGCCGGTCGGTCGGCAGTGCGAGCAGATCCGCAAGGAGCCAGGGCAGCGACTCCCGCTCGTTGTATGTCGGCACGACGACCAACACGCGCTCGTCAGCACGACAGGAAGAGAACCTCATTTCGCCATCCTGCCGTTGCCACCGTGTAGCGCCGATGTAGGGAGCAGCGCTCAATCCGCAGCAACCATGCGGTATCCCACGCCCCGCACGGTCACGATCTCGGCGGTCGAGCTCACCTCGTCGAGCTTGCGTCGCGCACTGGCGATGTGTTGCTCGATGACATTGCTGGCCGGCAGGCTGGCGAAGTCCCACGCATGCTCGAGCATCTGGTCACGGCTCAACACCTGCCCGGGGCTGCGGGCGAAGAGCTCCACCAGGGCGAACTCGCGCGCCGTCAGGTCAGCCCGGCCGAAAGGCGTTGTCGCTTCGCGGGATGCGGGGTCGATCACCAGATTGCCCACGGTCAGCGAGGTGGGTCGTTCGGTCGAGCCACGGCGCAGGAGCGCTCGCAGGCGCGCCGTCAGTTCGTCGAACGCGAAAGGCTTCATCAGGTAGTCGTCGGCACCTGCGTCGAGCCCGTCCACCCGATCCTCGATCCGACCGCGTGCGGTCAGCAGCAGCACCGGGCTCCAGATCGACTCGGCGCGCATCTGCCGGCAGACCTCCAGGCCGTTCATCCCGGGCAGCATCACGTCGAGCACCACCACATCGAAGGATGTCTCCTGGGCGTGCCACAGTCCGTCAATCCCGTTGTGCGCCACCGTGACTGCGTAATTCTCCCGCATCAGGCCGCGCTGCAGCAGCGCTGCCAGACGCTCTTCGTCCTCGACGATCAATACATGCATGACCCTGCACAGTCTCGGCCTGTCCGCTGAGGAGTCGCTGAGAGAACACTGGGGCGCTCGGCGCCGGCCATCGGCGTACACCGTTGCTTCATCATTGGCCGCGCACCGTGTTGTCATGCAACAGGCAGGACAACTCCTCGGGCCGACCGCTGTTGACGTCTCCCGTCCGGCAGCCGATCGGCACGATGCCCGCCGGCGACGTCGATTCGTCGTCGCCACGTCGCTGGTCTTCGTTGTCGGGCTGGTCGCGCGGTTGGGCGTGCTCCTACGCAAGGGCGGCATACACGGCCTGATGGGCTACGACTGCGGCGTCTACTTCGCCGGCGCGGACGCGTTGCTGCACGGCAGGCTGCCCTACCGGGACTTCACGATGGTGCATCCGCCCGGAATCACCCTCGCACTGACGCCTTTCGCGGCACTGACCAAGGTCATGAGTGACTGGCACGCCTTCGTCCTCGCGACGCTGGCGTTCTGCTTGATGGGCGCCGTCAATGCCGTTCTCGTCGTGCTGGTCTGCCGGCGGCTCGGCGTCGCCCGACGCGGTGCCGTCGTCGCGGGACTCTTCTACGCGGCGTGGTTCGGATCGATCAGCGCCGAGTTCCAGGTGAAGCTGGAGCCGCTGGCCAACCTGTTCCTGCTCCTCGGCCTGCTCGCGCTGTTGCGTGACCACGACCGCCCGACGCGGTGGTCCTCGCTGTTGGCCGGCGCGGTTGTCGGGCTGCCGATGGCGGTCAAGATCTGGTGGGTCGTCCCTGTGGTGCTGATCCTCGGCTGGCACGGCGTGTGCCGACGCAGTGTTCGGGCCACGGTGCACGCATTCCTCGGCGCCGCGGCAAGTGTGAGCGTCGTCTGCGCACCGTTCTTCCTCGCCGATCCGTCCGGTATGTGGCACTCCGTGATTACCGGGCAGCTCGGGCGCCCGCGGCACATCACGCTCGCTGCGAGGCTCGCCGGGATGAGCACCCTCCCCGACCTGGTCAAGCACCTCACCGCACGCCAACAGACTTTGTCCGCAATGGTTTTCGTGGTTTTCCTGATCGCGGTCGTCGCCTTCGCCTGGCGGGGTGCACGGCAGGCGCGTTTCCTCGCCCTGGTGACCGTCGCCCAGCTCACCGTGCTGCTGGCTGCGCCTTCGTGGTTCGAGTACTACTGCGACTATCTCGTCGTCGGACTGGCGGTGACGGTCGGAGCGGCCGCGGTCGCCGTGCGGCGCGAGCATCTGGTGCGGACCCCTGCAGTGGCGCTCACCGGTGTCGTGCTCGCAGTCACCTCACTGGTGACGGTCGCCGGCACCCATGCGGTCCTGCCGTATGGCGGGGCGCACGAGCTGACACGGGCGGTGCGTGGCGAGAAGTGCGTCATGTCCAACAACCCCACCGTCCTGATCCGGCTCGACGCACTGAGCAGGGGTCTCGCCGCCGGTTGTCCGAACTGGATCGACGTCACCGGTCGCCGGATGGGACCGGACCGGGCCGCCACCCTGCACGCGGAACACCGAACGTGGCACGGGATCCTGCTGCAATACCTGCGGTCCGGTAACGCGGTCGCGCTCTGGCAGCCGCACGGCAGGAGCTATTTGAAGGTCATCCGCAACCAGCTCGCCAAGGACGGGGTGGTCGCGCGGGCCGGTGGGCACGTGATCTACGCCGCGCGTTCGACGCCATGAGCCCGCACAACTCTCAGCGTTGTCTCAGGTTCCCGGTGGCATGGTGACGATCATGCTGCAACGTGACCCGAAGCGGGACCTCCGTCCGACGCTGCGCCCCGCCGCCCTGGTCGCGGCAGCCGTGCTCTACGCGCTGGGGACCGGCATCGGGATCTGGGCGGTGTCGACCGGAGCCCGGCATACCGGCGAATACGCGCTGGATCGCACCATCGCGGGCGATCGGGGCACGATCGTTGCCGACATCAGCAAGGTGATCAACGTCGTATTCGGCCCGGCCGTCGGTCCGGTCTGGTTGCTGCTGCTGTGCCTCGTCCTGTGGCGCACGCTGGGCCGCACTGTCGCGCTGCGAGCGGGGCTGCTGACGCTCGTCGGTTGGTTCTCCATCGAGGTCTTCAAGATGCTCTTCCACCGGCACCGGCCCCCGACGGCCGCCGTGCACGCGCTGGTGGTCGAGACGCAGCCGGACAGCTTTCCCAGCGGTCACACCGCATTCACCGCAGCGCTGGTGGCGGCGTTCTTCGTCGCGCTGGCCGGTCACCGCACGCTGCGTCGGGTCGTCCTGCTGGCAGGTATCCCGCTGATCGTGGTGGTCGCCGCGAGCCGACTGGTCGTCGGTGCCCACTACCTGGCTGATGTCGTCGCGGCGCCGTTGCTCGCCACTGCCACCATCGCGGCGGTCGTCGGACTCGGCCTGACCGGCCGGAGAGGTGATAGACCTCAGGTATGAGGGTCTTGCTGGTCGAGGACGAGGTGCCGCTCGCTCGGCTGGTCGAGCGTGGCCTGCGTAAAGAGGGCTATGTCGTCGAGGTCGAGCACAACGGCACGGATGGACTCTGGCATGCGACCGAGGAGTCCTTCGATGTGATCGTGCTCGACATCATGCTGCCCGGCATACATGGGTATGACGTCCTCCGTCGCCTGCGGGAGCGGAAGATCTGGACACCGGTGCTGATGCTCACCGCCAAGGACGGTGAGTTCGACCAGGTCGACGCGCTGGATCTCGGCGCGGACGACTACCTGACCAAGCCGTTCAGTTTCCCGGTGCTGGTCGCCCGACTGCGCGCGCTGGTCCGCCGCACGCCGGTGTCCCGGCCGGTCAGTCTCGAAGCCGGCGGGCTACGCCTCGATCCCGCGTCGGCGCGAGTCTTCCGTGGCGACACCGAGATCGACCTGACGCCGAGGGAATTCAACCTCTTGCAATTCCTGATGCGGCGCAGTGACACCACGGTCGCGAAGTCCGAGATCCTGCAGCACGTGTGGGACCCGGCCTTCGAAGGCGACGACAACGTCGTCGAGGTTTATGTCGGCTACCTGCGGCGGAAGGTCGACCGGCCGTTCGGCACCGACACGATCACCACGGTCCGCGGCGTCGGCTACCGGCTCGACGCCTCCTGAGCACCCGGCAGGGTCACCACGAAGCGGGCGCCACCCAGCGGCGCGGACTCGACCCGCACGTCACCTTCGGTGCTGCGGGCCAGCTCGCGGACGATCGCCAGGCCGAGCCCGAAACCGCCCTCGCCCCGGCTCCGGCCCTCGTCGAGCCGGACGAAGCGGTCGAAGACGCGTTCCCGGTCCCCGGGATCGATGCCCGCACCGTCGTCGTCGACGGTCAGGACCGCACTGCCGTCCGAGTCCCTGGACGTCGTCACCAACACCTGCCCGTCTGCGTGTCGGATGCCGTTGTCGACGAGATTCCGCACGATCCGCTCCACCGAGCTTTCGAGCACCCGTGCCCGGGCAGGGGTTCCGGCATACCGCACGACGACGTTCGTGTCGCTGCGCCAGCGCGATACCTCGGCCTGCGCGATGTCGTCGAGATCGACGTCGGTCGTGGGCGAAGACGCGCGGTCCTCTTCGATCCTGGCCAGCAGGAGCAGGTCACCGATCAGGGCGTTCATCCGACCCAGTTCGGCGCGCACCGTCGACTCGACGGCCGGCCACTCCCCGCCAGGGTCGGCGGAGGTCAGATCGGTCGCCGCCTGCAGTGTGGCGAGCGGCGACCGCAACTCGTGGCTGGCGTCGGCGACGAAACGTTGTTGCCGCTCCTGGGAGGACTCCAGTCGATCCAGCATCCGGTTCAAAGTCCTTGCCAGAGCTGAGATCTCGTCGTCCTGGCCCGGCACCACCACGCGCGCGTCGAGATGGCCCGCCTCGATCGCGTCGACCTCCGAGCGCATCCGATCGACCGGCGCAAGACTCCGCCCCGCGACCAACCACGCCAGGGCGGCGGCCAGCAACGCCAGCAGCGGGGTCCCGAGCAGTAGGATCTTGACCACCGTGCTGATCGCCTCGTGCTGCGGTTGCTGCGAGGACGACACCTGCACGACGTAGCGCCCCGAACGGGTCTGCACGCTGCGACTCACGACGAGCGGGGCCTCCACGTCACCCGGTCGCCACCAGTACTGCGCGTTCTGCACCCGCTTGTGACTGGTCTCGGGCCGGTCGCCGCTCAGCGGCAGTGTCACGTCCCGCGGTTGCGCGGCCACGATCTTCCCGTTTGCACTGAGTACCACCGCCTTCATCGGCCGGTCGGTGTCGGCCAGCCGGATCGACTGGGGACCGTTGTCGCGCACTGTGATCGCGACGATGTCGGTCTGCTGCTTCACCCGCGAGGTCAGGCTGCCGGTCAGCGACCGCTGCAGCAACGTGGCGAGCACGAAGATGCCGATCAGCAGCGGCACGATCACCGCGACGGCCGTGAGCGCCACAAGGCGTGCCCGCAGGCTGCGGGAACGGGTCGGGGTCAGCGGGGCCACCCCGCCATACTGCGCCAGAAAACCGCTGTGGCGCGGGACATCTCAGCGTTTCCTCAGCCGTGCGTGAGCACCCTACGCTCGTGACTACTGTTTCCTCGCGCGCCGAACGTGCGGCGACCACCACTTCCTGGGTCGCGCCGGTCGGGCTGCTCTTCTGGATCCTCAAGCTGACGACCACCGCGTTCGGGGAAGCGGCATCCGATGGGCTGGCGGGCATCAGCCCCGCGCTCGCCGTCGTCGTCGGGGTGGTCGGCCTCGTGGCGGCATACCGCTGGCAGACCCGCACGCACGGCTACGTCGCCGAACGCTATTGGTCGATGGTTGCCGCTGTCGCGGTCTTCGGCACGATGCTCGCGGACGGCGTCCACGTGGCGCTCGGACTGCCCTATCCGTTCACCAGCACCTTGTATGCCGCCGCGACCGCCGCCGTCTTCGTGACGTGGCGCCGGGTGGAGGGGACGATCTCGATCCACGACATCGACAACCCTCGGCGTGAGCGGTTCTACTGGGGCGCGGTCATGTGCACTTTCGCGCTCGGCACCGCCGTCGGTGATCTGACCGCGGCGACGCTGGGACTCGGATTCTGGCCGTCCGCAGCCCTTTTCGCGATCCTGATCGCCATACCGGCGGTGGCGTGGCGCACCACCGGACGCCACGAGATCGGTTGGTTCTGGTGTGCCTACGTGCTGACCCGACCGCTCGGTGCGTCGATGGCGGACGGTTTCGCCAAGCCGGCGTCGTTCGGACACGGGCTGGGGGTCGGCGACATACCTGTCGCGCTCGTCCTCGCCGCACTGCTCTGCGGTCTGGTGCTGACGGCAGTCGGGCGTCGGTCAGTTGCTTGAAGTCTTCTTCGGCTGTTTGCACATCGCCCACGGCGCATCCTGGTTCTGCAGCATCTGCGTGACGACGCGCGGCTCTGCGTCGATCGTGTAGCGGATCGTCGAGTCCCGCCGCTTCAGGGTGAAACGTGCGAGCCTGTTGTAGGGCTCACGTGTCCTCAGGGACAAGCCCTTGACGAAGGCCTTCCGGTGAGGGAGGTCCTTCGCTGCCGCGTCGGATGATGAATATGCCACTGTCGCAGTGCTTTTCGAGTCGCTGACAACTGCGGTGGCACTGGCAGTGAACCGGTCGATCGAGTCGAGTTGCTTCAGCGTCCGTGCCGAGGCTCGCAGCGGCATGATGCAGGCGTCCGCGCCGGCGCTGATGCGCACGTAGTCGGCCGTGGTGATCGGTGCGACGACAGCGCGGATGCCGGCTGCGGCACCCAGCGACTTCGAAGCGTCGGGGAGCTCGGGCAATGTGTCCATGGTGCTGCCGGCCATCAGGTGCTTGTCGGAGTAGAAGCGCACAGTGTGTCCCAGCGAGGCGACGATCTGCGCGGTGAGGGGGTCGGCGACGCTGCCGAGTGACGGGCCGACGAGCTTGTCACCGTGCTCCTTGTAGCCGTGGCTGATCAACGACTTCTTCACCACACCGATGTCGGTGCTGTCGCGGAAACGCACATAGTGCAGGAGCGGGCCCCTGCCGGCGGCCGCAGTTGCCGACCACGCGATGTCGGCTGCCGACCAGCCCCAGTCCTTCATCACCCGCGAGAAGTTCCAGAGGTCGCTCTCGGGGAAGGCGGCGTTCGGCAGCTGCCGAAAGAACTTCTCGTCCTTGAGGAGTTCGGCCGGACGCTTCTTCGCGAAGCCGTGCTCCTTCAGCCACGGCGTGGAGTCACCGAACTGCACCCTTGTCGCATCCGCAGGTAGATAGCCCAGAGCAGTCGCGAGGGTCTTGTTCTCCGTCGTGGACGACGAGGAGTCGCTTCCCCCGCCGCCACATCCGGCAAGGACGACTGCGCACCCAGCCACGACGACGAGACCACCGGCTGCAGCGCTTTTCATCATGGCGCAGGACAGTAGCAACCCGGTTGCCGGCAGTGGCGCGTTCCTGCCGATCAGTCGCCGGCGGAGCGACCCAGGTGCGCCAGCGCGGCCACCACCAGGGCTTGCGTGCCGACGTCCAGCGTGGGCTGCAGGACCGGCGCGAAGTATGGCGAGTGGTTGACCGGGATGTCGGAGCTGACCCGGCCGGCACGCTCGGCCGCGGCATACGTGTCGGGATCAGCACCGCCGATTCCCCAGTAGGAGTAGGGGATCCCCAGCGCCGTCGGTATGTCGCTGAAGTCCTCGCTCGCGCTCTGCAACGGCAGCTCCCCGGCGTCGTCCCCGAAGAAGTCGCTGAACGCAGCGGCCAACAGATCGGTCGAACTTTCGTCGTTGACCGTCGGCGGGAACTCGTCATACAGCTCGAACCCCGGCTCCTTGGGCGAGTCGGAGGCCGCGCACTCCGCGGTGACGATGCGCCGGATCGCATCGAGCACGTGCTCACGGGTGGCGTCGTTGTAGGTGCGCACGTTGAGCTCGATCACGGCACTGTCGCCGATCACGTTGCTCTTGGACCCGGAGCGGATGCTCCCGACCGTCAGCACCGCCGGCTCGGTCGGCGCGATCTCGCGAGAAACGATGGTTTGCAGGCGAATCACGATCATCGCGGCCAGCACAACCGGGTCGATCGCGGCCTGTGGCATCGATCCGTGCGCGCCGCGGCCGTGGACGGTCACGCGCATGCTGTTGGCGGCCGCGAAGACGGAGCCGACCCGTGTGCCGACGCTGCCCGCCGGTATCGCGAGCACGTGCTGGGCGTGTGCGACCTCGACCGGTCCGACGACCTTGCGCAGGTCGTCGTCGAGCATCCCGCGAGCGCCGTCGCCCACTTCCTCGGCGGGCTGGAAGAGCGCGACCAACGTGCCGGACCACTGGTCCTTCGCGGCCGCCAGCAACGCTGCCGCCGTTGCGAGGCAGGCGACGTGAACGTCGTGTCCGCAGGCATGCATGACCGGCACCGATTCACCGGAGTCGTCGGTCACCGTGACAGTGCTTGCGTAGTCCAGACCCGTCGCCTCGCGCACCGGGAGTGCGTCCATGTCCGCGCGCAGCAACACCCGTGGTCCGTCGCCGTTCTCCAGGACGCCGACGACACCGGTCCCGCCGACGCCGGTCGTGACGGCATACCCGGCAGTGCGCAGGCGACCGGCGACCTTCGCGGCCGTCTCGGTCTCCTGGTGCGACAGCTCGGGATGCTGGTGCAGGTCCCGGTAGAAGTCCTCGAGGTCGTCGCGAGCTCCGTCGAGTCCGGCCAGGACCTTCCGTGCAGCAGCCGTGCTCATCGTTCCTCCTCAGGATCGGTCGGTTCGCCTTCCACCTTGCGCCGGTCTCCTGAGCGCCGCCTGGTCTGCAGGGCGCGGGCGATCTTCTCCCGGCGCGCCCGGTCGAGTCCCGCTTTGGCAGCGACTTTCCGGGGTGCGGACCACGCGTCGGCGTCCGGCAGCATCCAGCCGCGCCAGCGCGCGACCAGGCACAGGCCCGCTCCGGTGACGGTGGACGCCGCCAATCCCACTGTCGGGTGGCCGGTTTCGGTGCAGGTCACCAGGACGGCGCTCGCGACGATCGCGCACGACGCGTAGAGCGTGTTGCCGCCGAGCACGGACGGGACCCGTCGCGTCACGATGTCGCGTATGGCGCCACCGCCGACCGCGGTGATCGTGCCGAGCAGGATGGCCGGCAACCAGCCGATGCCGACCGAGAGGCTCTTCTGCGCGCCCGCCGCCGCCCAGGTCCCGAGCGCGATGGCGTCGATCACCGGCCAGACCCGATCCCACAACGGGCCGCTGACGTTGGCGACATACGTGATCCCGGCGCCGGCCAGGGCCGTCAGCAGGTAGGCGTAATCGGTCAGCGCGACAGGTGGTCCGTGCTGCAGCAGAACATCCCGGATGATGCCGCCGCCGAGTCCGGACAGCACCGCGAAGGTGAGGAAGCCGATCGGGTCGAGACGTTCCTGCCGCGCCACCAGGCCGCCGAGGATGGCGTTGGCGAAGACCCCGGTCAGGTCGAGGACCCGGAACAACTCCGACAGGTCACCGCTCTGCATCGGTGCACCTCCTGTCGCCGGGTCGTTCGAGCCATAACGCTAGCGGTGCGTGCAAAGTTGTTGGACAGTCGCTTCGCGCCTGACCAACAACTTGCCCGCATCCGCACAGACTGTTTTTGATTCGCTGCGCGAGCGGCTCGACTCGCCGAGCCCGGGCAATCGTTCGTGGTGTGGCTGTTGCAGGGGCACCATGTGGTCATGGGGCAGGGTAGGGGATCCCGCGACGCGACGTTGTTGACCGTCCTGATCGTGCTCGCCTGCCTCCAGATCGCCTGGGGCGTGGGCCGGCTGCTCGGCGGTGACTGGTTTCCGCAGGGTGACGAGGCGATCGTCGCGTTGCACACGCACGACGTCTTCTCGGCGCACCCGCCGTTGCTCGGGATGCGTTCGACGAGCGATCTGTCCAACCCGGGCGTCTGGGCGCATCACCCCGGCCCGATGCAGTTCTACCTGCTCGCCGTCCCATATGCCGCGACCGGTTTCGCGCCCTGGGGTCTGGTCGTCGGATCTGCGCTGATCGCAATCGCTTTGGTGGCGATCGCGGTGGTCGCCGGGTTCCGGGCCGGCGGCTGGCCGGGTGCGGGTTGCGCGGCGGGTGTTGCCGCCATACTCGAATACTTCTACGGCGCGAACCTCGCACGCCCACTGAACGCGTGGCCGCCGGTCCTCGGCCTCCTCGCGGTGCTCATGCTCGCCTGGCGGCTGCAACGAGGAGACCGCCGCGCACTGCCGCTGTATGTCGTCTGCGCGTCGTTCACCGCGCAGTGCCACATCGGTTTCGTGCCCGTGGTGCTCGTGCTGTCAGTGTTCCTCGCGGTCGTCGCGCTGATCCGGTGGTGGCCGGCACGCGGGTGGTCCGGTCCGCGGCATCATCCGCGTCCGTGGTTGGTGGCCGGTGGCCTGCTGGTGTTGTGCTGGGTGCCGCCGATCATCGACGTGTTCGTGACCGCCCCGAACAACGTCGGCGAACTCGCTCGACTGGTCGCCGGATCCGCCGCCGAGAGCCCGCTCGGCTGGGGTGGTGGTGCCAAACACGTGTTCCTCATGCTCGTGCCGGTATCGGTCTTTCCCACAAACCTCTCGCAGGCAACGCTGCTCGCGAAGGGCGACAGCATCTTCACCGCACCCGCAGCGAACGTGGCGGTGTTCGTCGCGTGCGCACTGGTGGCGATCGCCGTCCTGCCGGCGCTGTGGTCGGCTCGCCGCACGCTGCTGCGCCCCCGCCGCAGGTCCGACCCGGCGCTGCCGGATCTCGTGGTGATCACTCTGGTCAGCTGTGTCGCGCTCGTCTGGGCGACGGCGACCCTGACACGGTCGCGGATCATCTACAGCGACCTGCTGATCGCGGCACCGTTGTGTCTGACCGCGGCCGCGGTGTGGCAGGTCGCGCGCTTCGTCGGGGAGCGCGTGCCGGCGATCCGGCCGCGTGTGCCGCACGCGGTTCCGGCTCTGGTCGTCAGCGCGGTTTGTGTGGTGGCCGCCGTCGCCATACTGCCTGACTCGCAGTTGCTGCACCTGCTCGGCGGTCGCCGATCCGATTGGCGCACAGCGCGATCCGTCAGCACGCCGGTCGCAGAGGCGATCGCGCAGCGGGCGCCGCACGCACCGGTCAGGGTCGAGTGTCACGGCCTTGCCTGTATGGCGAGCATCGCTCCTGCGATCAGCACCCAACTCGCCGCCGACGGCCATCAGGTCTACTTCGACAAGGCCTGGCCCAAGCCGGAGGACGACGACTTCCGACGCCTGCGGCACGCACCGCGCGACGCCGTCACCGTCGTCATCCGGGAGAAGGCAGAGGGTACGGCGTGGCCGTCCGGCGCGGGCCCGGCCGCCGGGGTCCTGTGGAGCAAGGAGTGGAGGTTCTCCTACTACGGACACCGTGAGGACATGGCAGTCTCGATCCTGCCCCCACGCTAGGAGGCTCGGCCGTCGGTGGCTCATCAGTCCCGGCGCGGACGCGGAATAAGCCGGCATCGGAGCAGACGCGTCACTAGTTTTGGGTGTGGTGTGCTTGGAGAGGAGCGCCACATGTCCCAGGTCATCACCCGTCGCACGCTCGCCCGAGGAGCTGCCTGGTCGGTGCCGGTCGTTGCCCTCGCCAGTGCCGCTCCGGCGAGCGCCGTAAGCGGCAACTGCTCGACCGACAGCCTCTCCGTCGACGTATTTTCGGTCGACATTGCTGAGAAAAGTGTCCACGTGGGCATGGATCTCATGAGCGGAAATTACAGCTGCACGGGCGGTCAGCGCGGGGTCACGGTGTCCTTCACCGCCGAACTTTCGGCGCCATACACACGCTGGGATGCCTCGACCCTTACTCCGACGTCCGGTACCGCGCCTGGGACGGTCATGGCGACGGTCAACCACCTCTTCATAAATCCAGTGGACATGGCCACGGTGGATTTCGTCGCCTGCTTCCCTGCCGGGGCCACCCCGGCGCCGATCACCTTCACCGTTTCTGCCGATGGTGCGCCGTCCGCGTCGGTGGTTGTCCTCGACTGATTCAGAACACGACGACCGACCGCAGCACGTTGCCGTCGTGCATCTTGGCGAACGCCTGCTCCACCTCGTCGAGCCCGATCTCCTCGCTGACGAACGCGTCGAGGTCGAGTCGGCCGCGCTGGTAGAGGTCGATCAGCATCGGGAAGTCACGGCTGGGCAGGCAGTCGCCATACCAACTGGACTTCAGGGCGCCGCCGCGGCCGAAGACGTCGATGAGCGGCAGCTCGGGCAGCTTCATGTCGGGTGTCGGGACGCCGACGAGCACCACGGTGCCAGCCAGGTCGCGGGCGTAGAACGCCTGCTTCCAGGTCTCCGGGCGGCCGACGGCCTCGACGACGATGTCCGCACCTTCGGCGCCGGGGTAGACCTCTGCGCAGATCTGCTTGATCTGCTCGACCGGGTCGGCCTGCGAGGAGTCGACGGTGTGGGTCGCGCCGGCGTTCTTGGCGGCGTCCAGCTTGCGCGGGTCGATATCGACAGCGATGACCGGTGAGGCACCGGAGAGGACAGCGCCGGCGACAGCCGCGACGCCGACACCACCGCAGCCGATGACCGCGACGGAACGACCGCGGGTCGCGCCGCCGGTGTTGATCGCCGCACCGAGGCCGGCCATCACGCCACAGCCGAGCAGGCCGGCGGCGGCCGGGCGGGCCTTCGGGTCAACCTTGGTGCACTGGCCGGCGGCGACGAGGGTCTTCTCCGCGAATGCGCCGATGCCGAGCGCCGGGCTCAGCTCGGTGCCGTCCTCCAACGTCATCTTCTGCTTCGCATTGTGGGTGGCGAAGCAGTACTGCGGCTCGCCGCGCTTGCACGCACGGCACTCACCGCAGACCGCACGCCAGTTGAGGATGACGAAGTCGCCGGGCTCCACATCGGTGACGCCGTCACCGACCGCCTCGACGATGCCGGAGGCCTCGTGACCGAGCAGGAACGGGAACTCGTCGTTGATGCCGCCCTCCCGGTAGTGCAGGTCGGTGTGGCAGACCCCGCACGCCTGGATCTTGACCACGGCCTCACCCGGTCCGGGCTCGGGCACGTTGATGGTCTCGATGCTGACCGGCTCGCCCATCGCCTTGGCGACAACGGCTTTCACCTGCTGCATGTTTTCTCCTCCTCGTGGCTCCTGCGGGGAACGTTACCTCCCCTATGGTTGGTCAGCTGTTGGTGCTGGAGGAGTTCCAGAATTGCGCCGCATGTGCCAGCGCCCGATCCTCCAACAACTCCACCAGACGCTCGAACACGGCAACCGCCTCGGGAGCGCTCCAACCCTCGGCGAGCACCTCGTGGGGAAGCCCCGGATCGCGGAAGGGAAGCCGGCGCCAGGCATCGATGATGGAGAGGTATGTCGTGAACGCTTCCTCCGGCTCGATCGCCGTGGGTGACTCCAGCCGGGCGATCATCGGCCGATGGTGCTCGGTGAAATCCCGGTAGCTCTGGTCGATCCCGGCCAGGTCCCAACTGTCGTAGAGCAGCGCGGTCAGGTCCTGGGTACCCATGTAGTTGCCGACGAAAACCGCGGCGTACTTGTCCAGCCCGAGATCCGCGATCGCCTCCTCCGCGGCACTGCGCATGCGCGCCGGGGCGAGCCACATGGCGGTGCCCACGTTGCCGAAACCGAGATGACTCAGATGGGTGCGCAGCTTGTAGCGCCTGCTCCGATCCGACTCCGGCACACTGAAATTGACGATGCACCACCCGTCAGCGAGGTCGGCCGGCCGGCGGGCATGCCAGATCACCTCGTCGCCCTGCGCCAGGACCGAGACCGCGTGCTCGGTGAGCGTGTAACCCCGTGCGCCGTTGCGGGCCTCGGCCTCCAACCAGCCGCGCTGCTTGAGCCGGAACACCGCCGTCCGCACGCTGGGGGCGTCGACGCCGAGTTGACCCATCAGATCGATGGTGCCGGCGATCGGCAGCCAACCACCCTGTTGGCGCACCACCGACCCGAGGAACGTCACGATCAGGGTGCGGGTCCGGCGGGTGCGTTGTGTCGCATTGGAGCCGTCAGCAGCAGTCATCGTCGATCAGTATCCACCCGGATGCCCACCCCGTCCCGGCGTCCAGCGCACGTGCACGTCCTCGGACTCGCCGTCGCGCAGCAGCTGCAACCGTGGCGGGATCTTGTCGGTGCGCGAGGTCGGCGGGCGACGCTTGCCGGCGGCGAACTGGTCGGGCCACGGAGCGCCGGCGCCGGCATACTCCTGTTCCGCGGCGGCGTGCAGCGTCCACTGCGGGTCGTAGAGGTGTGGACGGGCGAGCGCGCACAGGTCGGCACGACCGGCGAGCAGGATCGAGTTGACGTCGTCGTAGCTCGAGATGGCCCCGACCGCAATGACTTTGGTGTCGGTGCCGCCGGCCACCTGGTGACGGATCTTGTCCGCGAACGGCGTCTGGTAGGACCGGCCGAACGCCGGCTTCTCGTCCTTGCTGATCTGGCCGGACGACACGTCGATCGCGGCGGCCCCGTGCTCCACGAAGGCCCGCGCGATCTCGACCGCGTCGTCGTCGGTGTTGCCGTCGGGCAGCCAGTCGGTGGCGGAGATGCGGACCGTGACCGGGATCCGATCGGGTAC
The DNA here is from genome assembly GCF_014640635.1 of Flexivirga endophytica. Classification (GTDB taxonomy): domain Bacteria; phylum Actinomycetota; class Actinomycetes; order Actinomycetales; family Dermatophilaceae; genus Flexivirga; species Flexivirga endophytica. Next base: position 537,633 of record NZ_BMHI01000003.1, on the reverse strand, counting down.
GGCGGCGCGGACCGCGTCGAAGACCTCCAGCGGGTAGTGCAACCGGCCCGCCATCGATCCGCCGAGTTTGTCGGTGCGCTGGTTGGACACCGGCGACAGGAAGGAGCTGAGCAGGTAGCCGTGCGCGGCGTGCACCTCGATCAGGTCGAAGCCCGCATCGATCGCCCGCTTCGCAGAGGACACGAAATCGTCTCGTATCCGGTCGAGTTCGGCCCGGGTGGCCTCGCGTGGCAGGTGGCATCCGGCGCCATACGGCAACGGTGAGGGGGCGACGACCTCCCAGTTGTCCTGCTCCAGCGGCTCGTCGATGCCTTCCCACATCAGCTTGGTCGAGCCCTTGCGGCCCGAGTGACCGATCTGCGCGCCGATCTTCGCGGCCGACCTCGCGTGCACGAAGTCGGTGACTCGCTGCCAGGCGTTCCGCTGCTCGTCGGTCCACAGGCCGGTGCAGCCCGGCGTGATCCGGCCCTCGGGGGAGGTGCAGATCATCTCCGTCATCACCAGCCCGGCACCACCGAGCGCCTTGGAGCCGAGGTGCACCAGGTGGAAGTCGTTCGGCAGGCCGTCGGTGGCGGAGTACATGTCCATCGACGAGACGATGACGCGGTTGCGCAGCCGGAGGTCGCCGATCGCCACCGGCTGGAACATCGCCGGTGTGACCTCGGAACTGCCCTGGTGGCGGGCGAATTCGGTCTCCATCCGGTCGGCGAACTCGTGGTCGCGTTCCTTGAGGTTGTCGAACGTGATGCGGCGTGAGCGCGTCAGCAGGTTGAAGACGAACTGGGCCGGCTCCTGATCGGCATACATGCCGATGTTCTCGAACCACTCCAGCGACGCCTGCGCGGCGCGCTGGGTCGACTCCACGACCGGCTTGCGCTCCTCCTGGTATGCCGCCAGCGCCTCCTCGATGCCGGGGTGTTCGTGCAGGCATGCGGTGAGCGCAAGGGCGTCCTCCATGGCCAGCTTGGTGCCGGACCCGATCGAGAAGTGTGCAGTGTGAGCGGCGTCCCCGAGCAGTACGACATTGCCGGTATGCCACGAATCATTGCGAACCGTAGTGAAATTCAGCCATTTCGAGTTGTTGGTCAGGATCCGATGTCCCTGCAGCTCGTCCGCGAAGATCTCACCGACCCGGGCGACCGCGTAGTCGTCGGAGACGCCGGCTGGCAACTCATCGTGCTCGGTGCGGTCGAGGCCCGCGCGGCGCCATACGTCCTCGTGCATCTCGACGATGAAAGTCGACCCGGCGTCGGAGTAGGGGTAGCCATGGATCTGGATGGTGCCCCACTCGGTCTGCTTGACGAAGAACTGGAACGCCTCGAAGACGAGGTCGGTGCCGAACCAGATGTATTTGTTGTGGCGGCGATCCAGGTTGGGTTTGAAGACGTCGGCGTACTTGGTGCGCACCGCGGAGTTGACTCCGTCCGCGGCCACCACCAGGTCGTGGTCACGGCGCAGCTCGTCGACGTCCGGTGCGACGGTCCGGTAGTGCACGGTCACGTCCAGCTCGGCCACGCGCCGCTGCAGGATCTGCAACAGCTCCTTACGGGACATCGCCGCGAATCCTTGCCCCCCGACGGTGAACTCGTGACCGTCAAAGCTCACATCGATGTCCGTCCAGCGGGCGAAGCGTTCCTCCATGGTGGCGTGCACCACCGGGTCCGCCCCCTCGATGCTGCCGAGGGTCTCGTCTGAGAAGACCACCCCGAAGCCGAAGGTGTCGTCCGGGGCGTTGCGCTCCCAGACGGTGACCTCGTGGCCGGGGTCCAGGCTCTTCATCAACGTTGCGAGGTAGAGGCCACCCGGGCCCCCACCGACGATCGCGATCTTCATCGGGTTGCTTCCTGGTTGACGACGTCGCGCAGCCGGAAGTGCTGCAGCTTGCCACTGGCGTTGCGCGGCAGCGCGTCGACGAAACGCACCTCGCGCGGATACTTGTAGGGAGCGATGTGCCCCTTGACGAAGTCCTGGATCTCCTTCACCTTCACCGTATTCCGCGGCACGCCGTCGCGCAGCACCACGAACGCGCACACGATCGAGCCGCGCTCGGTGTCGGGCTTGGCGACGACCGCGGACTCGACCACGTCCGGGTGCTCCTCAAGGGCAGCCTCGACCTCGGGGCCGCCGATGTTGTAGCCGGAGGACACGATCATGTTGTCCGTCCTCGCCTGGTACCAGAAGTAGCCGTCCTCGTCGCGACTGAAGGTGTCGCCGGTGAGGTTCCAGCCGTTCATGACGTAGCCGCGCTGCCGGTCGTCGGCGAGGTAGCGACAACCCACCGGACCGATCACCCCGAGCCGGCCGGCAACGCCCGGAGCGGCCTCGTTGCCATCCGCGTCCAGGATGATCGCGCGATAGCCGGGCACCGGTTTGCCGGTCGACCCCTCCCGGATGTCGTCGCCCGCGGCGGTGATGAAGATGTGCAGCATCTCGGTCGCGCCGATGCCGTCGATGATCTTCAACCCGAGCTGTTCGTGCACTTCGTGCCAGGTCTCGAGCTGGATGTGCTCGCCGGCGCTGACCGCGGTCCGCAGGGTGCGCAGTTTGGCCGCGTTGCCGGACTTCAGGATCTGTTTGTATGCCGTGGGAGCTGTCGCGAGCGACGTGATCGCATGTGCCTCAACCATTTCCGCGAGCTCAGCAGGCGTCGCGCTCTCGGTCAGGAACGCGCATGCTCCGGCCCGTAGGGGAAACACGACGAGCATGCCGAGGCCGAAGGTGAACGCGAACGGCGCGGTGCACGCGACCAGGTCGTCCGGCTCCAGGCACAACGTCGTCCGGCCGAAGGTGTTGTCGATCGACATGATGTCCCGGTGGAAGTGCATGGTGATCTTCGGGACACCGGTGCTGCCGGAGGTGGGTCCGAGGAGTGCGACGTCGTCCGCCGCCGTGTCGACCGCGGTGAAATCGGTGGGCTTGTCGGCGATGAGGCGCGCGAGGTCGTCGGTGCCGCCCCCGCCATAGGTGGCGATCTTGAGGTCCGGGGCGACGGTGGCGCGCAACTCGTGGATGGCGTCGGCGAACCGGTGGTCGACCAATGCGATGGCGGGAGAAGTCTTTTCGACGATCGGCGCGATCTCCCTCGCCCGCAGGGCAGCCATCGTGGTCACCACGACGCCACCGGCCTTCAGCACTGCGAGCCAGGCGGCCATCGTCCAGGGGTTGTTGGGGGAGCGGAGCAGCACCCGGTTGCCGGTGACCAGTCCGAGCTCGTCGGTCAGGTAACCGGCGAGCTGGTTGGTGCGCTGCCGCAGCTCGCCATACGTCCAGACCTCGCCGTCCGGTGTCTTGATCGCGGGCCGGTCGGCGCCGAACTTCTCCGTTGGTATGTCGAGGAGTTCGACCGCTGCGTTGAGCCGCGCGGGGTAGCGCAGGAGATCGGTGGTGAACTCCAGTGTCGGCCATTGCTCCCGCGGGGGAAGGTGGTCCCGGGCGAAGCTGTCCCGATAGCCCGAAGGCGAGAGGTCTGTCATCGTGCTGCTCCAGTGCTGGTGCGGATCATGCCCTCTTGGACGACAGTCGCCAGGTGGGTCCCCTCGGGGGTGAAGAAGCGCCCGAGGTTGAGGCCCCGGCCATCGCCGGCCGAGACCGCTTCTTGGGCGTAGAGCAGCCAGCCGTCGACCGGCGTGCTGCGGTGGATCCACATCGAGTGGTCGAGGCTGGCAGTGACCAGGCCGTCGTCGGCCCAAGCGAGCCCGAGCGCGCGAAGCGTCGGCTCCAGGATGGTGTAGTCACACACGTAGCTGAGTGCCGCGGCGTCCCGCTGGCGGTCGTCGAGCCCCGGCACGTCACGCAGGGCGTCGAACGGCCGGACCCAAACCGCTTGGTGCGCAACGTGATCGCCCTCCACCGTCAGGTAGACCGGGCCGGGCACGTGGCGCATGTCGAAGCTGCGACCGTGCGACCAGTAGTCCTGTGAGGTCTCGGTCATGGTGCCGCCGGACTTCCCGGTCAGATAGTCGGCGGAACTCGGCAGCGACTCCGGATCCGCAATATTCGCAGGCATCTTCGACTGCACGTCGCCACCGGGGCCACCCGCCGCGAAGTTGGCCAGGCAGACGAAGATCGGCTTGCCACCCTGGTAACCGCGGACCTGTCGGGTGCTGTAACCGCGGCCGTCGCGCAGGATCTCCACCTCGTAGCGAACCTCGGCACCGATCTCGGCCGGTCGCATGAAGTAGGAGTGTGTCGAGTGCAGGTGCTTGCCGTCGACCGTGCGCATCGCCGCGACCACTGCCTGGGCCACCAGGTCCCCGCCATACGCCTTGGGCCACGGGCACGGCTGAGTGACAGCGGTGAACGCGCGGTCGAAGTGCTCGGCGTCGACCTCGGTGAGCGTGACCGCGTCGGTGAACATCGCGGAGGACGCGCTCGAAACCTGTTGAATCATGGTCGGTTCATCCAGTCGCGCAGCTCGCTGTCCGGGACCTGCGGCAGGTTGACGACGATGTTGTCCGGCGTGCGGGTCGTCATCCAGGTCAGCGGGTTGTTGCGGTCCAGGTTGCACTCGACGTGCGGCATGTGCGGCGGCACGAACACCCAGTCGCCCTCGGACATGTCGATGTAGTCCTCGAACTTCTGGCCGAAATAGATCCGCGCCCGTCCGGACAGCACGTAACCGCCCGTCTCGGCATCGCCGTGGTGATGTGGCACCGACCGATAACCAGCGAGGTTGTGCACCTTGCCGAACCAGATTCGCGTCGCAGGTGTGTGTTGCGGGCTGACACCGGAAACCCGTGTCGCGCCTTCGGATTGGCCTGCCGCACCGGCATCGGGCTCGAGTCCGCCGCGGGTCACGAACGGCACCACCAGCCCGGCCTCGTTCTGATACATAGACATGTCGAGTCGCTCGTAGTTGTCGGCATTGGGATCCATGCCAGGTCCTTTCAGTCGTGGAATCGAATGACGTTGCGCAGGCAGCCGATGCCCGGGATCTCGGTCTCGACGACGTCGCCGTCGTCGAGGAAGGTCGGCGGATCCATCCCCTGGCCGACCCCGCCCGGGGTGCCGGTGAGGATCAGGTCACCGGGGCGCAGCACGGTGAACGTAGACGCGTAGGCGATCAGCGCCGCACAGTCGAAGACGAGCAGACGTGTGTTGCCGCGCTGTCGCTCGACTCCGTTGACGCGGCAGGTGACCTCGACGCCGGCAACCGGATCGAGTTCGTCCGGAGTCACCAGCACCGGACCCACCGGAGTGGTGGCGTCCCAAGCCTTGCCCTGGAACCACTGCAGGGTGCGCTGCTGCCAGTCGCGCACCGAGATGTCGTTGGCCACCGTGTAGCCGGCGATCGCGTCCCGGGCCTGCTCTGCTGTTGCCGAGCGCAGTTCTTTTCCGACCACGACCGCCAGCTCGGCCTCCCAATCGATGCGGCGGCCGCGCGGGAGGACGATGTCGTCATACGGGCCGATGAGTGTGTCGGGGTACTTCGCGAAAAGCGTTGGATAACTGGGTAGTTCGCGGCCCATCTCCTGAATGTGGTCGCTGAAGTTGAGGCCGCAGCAGATCACCTTCTGCGGGGTGGGAATCGGCAGCATCCTGGTGCCGTCCTCTCTTGACATCGTCCGTATTTCATTTTTCCCATGATCGTTGCAGTGATGTCAATAGCCGATTAGCCTGAAGAGGCAGACCAATCACGAAGGAGACCCGATGTCGATCGATCTGACCCCCGTGCCGGTGAACCCGGCGGAGTTGCCGACGCCGCACGGCTACTCCCACGGCACGCTGAGCGGGAACACGCTGCATCTCGGCGGGCAGACCGCGCTGGACGCAGACATGCAGATCGTCCCGGGCGGGATCGTGGAGCAGTTCCGCCAGGCCTTCGGCAACGTGCTCGCCACCCTGCGCGAGGCAGGCGGCATGCCCGAGGACCTGGTGAGCATCACCATCTACCTGACCGACATCCCCGACTACCAGGCGCACGGCCGGGAGATCGGGAAGGTATGGCGCGAGCTCGCCGGCTCCGTCTATCCCGCCATGGCCGGAATCGGCACCACCGGCTTGTGGCAGCCGGAGGCGCTGATCGAGATCGTCGGCGTCGCGGTCATCCCGGACGAACGCCTCGTCCGCCGGTAACGATATTCCGAGTTTCCAACGATCGTTGACACTACGTCATAGAGCGCTCTACGCTGGCGGCCATCAGTTCCACTGAACGCATGTTCACGCGAGGTGTTCGCTTGTGACAGATCAACACTCCGATGGGGATCCCGTCCGGCCCAGTTCGGACGGTGGCGGGGTTCCGCCCGGCATCGGCGACCGGATCCGAGCCATCCGCCTGTCGCGCGACCTGTCGATCCGCGATCTCGCCGCACGCGCCGGTGTCTCCACGGGACTCATCAGCCAGGTCGAGCGAGGGATCAACGACCCGAGCCTGCAGACGGCACGGGCGATCGCGAAGGCCCTGCAGACGCCACTCTTCGACTTCTTCCAGGATCCCGACCGGTCGGAGGTCGCCGTCGTGCGCGCCGACCGCCGCATGTCGCTGAAGTCGCCCCACGGCGACATCACCTATCAGCGCATCTCACCGGGATCGGGGAGCCTCGAGATGCTTGAGGGGCGGCTCGAGCCCCACAGCGCCTCCTCCGAGGATGCGTGGAGCCACCCGTCAGAGGAGTGCGTCGTCGTCACAGCCGGATCGCTCACTGTCGAGGTCGACGGCGCGGTCCAGCGCTTGGCGATCGGCGACTCCTGCTACTTCAACTCGCGGTACCCGCACCGATACGTCAACGGGACCGACGAACCTGTCCGGTTCGTGCTCGCCATCACCCCGCCCAGCTACTGACCGACACGTCCCAGAAGGAGTCCGATGACTGACCAGCCCACCCCCGCCGAGTTCCGCGCGAGGTTCCCCGGACTGCACGACACGGTGCACCTCGCCAGCTGCAGCCAGGGAGCGCTGTCCGACCGGGTTGCCGCGGCCATGCTGGATTTCCAGCACAGCATCCTGCAACACGGCGCCCCCTGGGACCTCTGGATGGCGAAGGTCGCGCAGGCGCGCGCAGCGTTCGCCCGCCTGATCGGTGCCGACGTGGACGAGATCGCCGTCGTCTCGTCGGCATCGGAGGCGGCCTACCAGGTTGCGTCAACCCAGGACTGGTCTCGATGCCCGCGCATCGTGACGACAGACATGGAGTTCCCCTCCGTTGCGCACGTCTGGCTCGCGCAGCGCAGCCGTGGCGGCGAGGTCGAATATGTCGCCGACCATGACGGCGTCGTCGACGCCGATGACTACATCGCCGAGATCGACGAGCGCAGTGGGCTGGTGTCCGTCCCGTTGATCTCGTATCGCAACGGGCTGCGGCTGCCGGTCAGAGAGGTGGCCGCCCATGCGCACGCCCAGGGGGCGAAGGTATTCGTGGACGCCTATCAGGGGCTCGGCGTCGAGCCGGTCAATGTCGACGAGCTCGGCTGCGACTACCTCGCCTGCGGCTCCCTCAAGTATCTGCTGGGGATTCCGGGCATCGCGTTCCTGTATGTGCGGGCGGGCACCCGTGACGACGTCGCTCCGTCCATGACGGGCTGGTTCGGCCGTGCGAACCCGTTCGCGTTCGACCCTCGGACGATCGACTACCCCGACCACGCCCGGCGATTCGAGACGGGCACGCCATCGATCCCCTCGGCATACGGTGCGGTCGCCGGCCTGGAGATGCTCGAACTGGTCGACCCGCACGTCATCCGCGACCACCTGGGGCAGCTGACTCGAAGTCTCCATGGCCGGCTGGCCGAGGCAGGGGAGACGCTGTGGTCACCCGCCGACGACTCGATGCGCGGTCCCCAGGTCGCACTGCGGTGCACCGACCCGGACGATCTGAACGCATACCTCAAGGAGCGGCGGATCTTCGCGAGCCCCAGAGGGGACGTCATCCGTATGTCGTTCCACTACTACAACGACGAATCCGATGTCACCGCAGTCGTGCGTGCGATCGCCGCCTACCGGGCCGTGGCATGAGGAGCTTCAGATGACCACCTCGACCGCATCCACCGATGGGCTGCAGCGTCGCCTGACATCGCGCCAACTGACCATGATCGGCATTGGCGGCGCCATCGGCACGGGACTGTTCCTCGGGTCGAGTCTGGCCATCTCCCAGGCAGGCCCAGCGGTCGTGCTCGCCTACATTCTCTGCGGACTCGTCGCCCTGGTCATCGCCTGGGCGCTCGCCGAGATGGTGGTCGTGCACCCGACCGCGGGTGCTTTCGGGACCATCGCCCACCACTATCTCGGCGCGGGCACCGGGTTCGTGCTGCGGTGGACCTACTGGGCGATGCAGGTCATCGCCATCGGCGGGGAGGTCATCGCGGCCGGGGTCTACGTGCAGTACTGGTGGCCGCAGATCACGTTGTGGATCCCCGTCACCGTCTTCGCGGCCTTCGTGTTGGTCGTCAACGCCGCGGCGGTGAGCTTCTTCGGCGAGTTCGAGTACTGGTTCGCCATGATCAAGGTCACCGCCATCCTGATCTTCGTGCTGCTCGGAGTCGTCATGATCGTCTTCGGGCTCCCGGACCATCCGGCTACCGGCACCCATCTACTGACCTCCGAAGGCGGTTTCATGCCGCACGGCCTGCGTGGGCTGATGCTCGCGATGGTTTTCGTGCTCTTCAGTTACATCGGCACCGAGGTCGTGTCGGTCACCGCAGCCGAGTCCGAGGACCCGGTGCGCGACATACCTCGGGCCGCCCGCGCGATGATCCTGCGACTCGCGCTCTTCTACGTCGCGGCGATCCTGATCGTCGTGATCATCGTGCCGTGGACCGTCACGGCACAGGGTGGCGCGATCGAGGCCAGCCCCTTCGTGAAGGTCTTCTCCTCGGCAGGCATCCCCGCTGCGGCCACCGTCATGAACTTCGTCGTGCTGACCGCGGCCCTGTCCAGTGCCAACACCAATCTCTACCTGACCACCCGCATGCTGCACTCGTTGTCGGCCCACCGGTTGGCGCCGAGCTGGGTCGGACGGCTCAGCGGCTCAGGCGTACCACGCAACGCGCTGGTGCTCTCCGGTCTCGGCCTGGTGCTCGCGGCGATCTTTTCCAAGAACTCGGATTCGAATGCCTACCTGATGCTCTTCGGCGTGTCCGTCTTCGCCGCCCTCGTGGTCTGGATCCTCATCCTCGCCACCCACACCGCATTCCGTTTCAAGCGTCGCCAGCAGGGCTTGCCGGACTCACCGGTCCGGCTTTGGAGCGCGCCCGTCACCTCCGGGATCGTTGCGGTGTTCCTGGCGTCGGTGCTGGTCTCCACAGCCTGGGTCGAAGGACTGGACCCGGCATGGAAGTTCGGCCTGCCCTTCTTCGTCATCCTCATCGTGATCTACATCGTCATGAAGCGCACCGGACACTGCGACCACCTGATGGCGAGCACGCTGGCCGACTACAAGCCGGATGGCGCTGAGACCGATTCACCACCCGTGGCCCTCAAGGCCTTCGAACTGGAGGAAGAATGACCACCATCAAGCGCACTTCGTCGGCCACCTGGAACGGTGGGATCGAGTCGGGCTCCGGGCGCATCAACGTCGGGCGCTCGGAGGTCGTCCTTCCGTTCAGCCTCAAGACCCGGATCGGCGCCGACCCGTCGACCAATCCCGAGGAACTGCTCGGCTCGGCACTTGCCGGCTGCTACTCGATGTCCCTGGCTGGCGAGCTTGACTCAGTCGGCACGCCTGCGGACCTGATCACCTCCACTGCGACGGTATATCTGGTGGGTGGCGACGGCGGATTCTCAATTCCCACAGTAGATCTCGCGGTCACGGCCCAGGTCGCTGGCATCACGGAGTCGGATTTCCAGGGCGTCGCACAGAAGGCTCACGAGGGATGCCCCGTCTCGCGACTGTTCAACGCCGACGTCCGACTCACGGCGAATCTGGAGCTCCGGTGATGAGCGCCCCGCTTCACTTCCGCGAGGCTCGGTCGGTGGCGGCAGCCGGCCGAGAGGAGTACGTCCCGCACTCTGACCTGGACGGCTCGGGCCTCGAATTGAGAGTGGTTGTGCTTGAGACCGGGTCCGCCGGGGCCTCCCGTGACGTCGCCGACGGTCGCGACGAGGTGCTCTACGTGCTGGCCGGTGCCGCCGAGTTGCAGATCGACGATGCGACATACGCACTCGGCCAGGACGGTGCCGCGCGAGTCCCGGGCGGCACGGCCTACGTCCTGCGCAGCCGGGGTGCAGATCGCTGCGAGATTGTTGTGGTCTCCGGGCGGGCCGGTGCGGAGACTGCAACGCCGGGCCCGGTGTGCCTCGACCTGGCGGACCAGTCGAGACACCCAGCGGTCAGTGAACGCGAGTTCCAACTTCTGTTCCACCCCGACACCGGATGCACCGGTATGACGCAGTTCGTGGGATATGTCCCGACCGTGCGCACACCGCGGCACTTCCACCCCTACTCGGAGATGCTGTGCATCGTGCGTGGGCACGGACTCGTCGAGATCGATGGTCAGGAGACCGAGGTCGGTCCTGGCTCCTGTTACTACTTGCCTGCGGGCACACCGCATCTCGTGCAGAATTCGGGAGACGAGATCCTCATCGAGCTCGGCGTCTTCACCCCTGCGGGAAGTCCCACGCAGAACACCCCGGTCGCGTGACCAACCCGCCCCTCGAAAGGCAGCAGATCATGTCAGTCCTCGCCGGGTTCGCCTCAGCACTCGCCAACGGATCCGTTCAGGTCGTCGACCTCACCAACAGGCTCTCCGCTGACACGCCGACGCTCCGCCTGCCGGAACCGTTCGCCAACCTCATCGACTTCAGCCTGGAGGAGGTGAGCGCCTACAACGAGCCGGGCCCTTTCTGGAAGCACCACAACATCCACACCGGCGAGCACATCGGCACTCACCTCGATGCACCGGTGCACTGGATCAGCGGCAAGGACGGCCACGACGTCTCGACGATCCCGCCCGCTCGGCTGGTCGGGCCGGCGGTCGTGATCGACGTCTGTGATGAGGTCGCCGAGGACCCCGACTTCCTGCTGGACGTCTCGCACATCGAAGCCTGGGAGGACGAGCACGGCACGCTTCCGGACAACGGATGGCTGCTGCTGCGCACCGGGTGGGACAGGTTCGCCGACGACAAGGAGGCCTGCCTCAACGCTGACGAGACCGGCTCGCACACCCCGGGTGTGACCGCGGAGGCAGCGGAGTGGCTCGCCACCCAGCGTCCGATCTCCGGCTTCGGCGTCGAGACCGTCGGCATCGATGCCGGACGCGGCGCCGAGTTGGACCCGCCGTTCGCTGCGCACTACCACTTGCTCGGCAACGACAAATACGGCCTGACCTCGCTGCAGAACCTCGCGCTGCTGCCGCCGACCGGGGCGGTGATCGTGGTCGCTCCGCTGCCGATCGTGGGCGGCACCGGCAGCCCAGCGCGGGTCTTCGCGCTCATCGAGAAGGTATGACGAATTCATGAAGACGGCGGAGCTGATCGGACGGACCCTGGTCGAGTCCGGGGTGGACCACGTCTTCGGCGTGGTCGGGTCGGGCAACTTCGACGTCACCGATGCGATGGCCAAAGCCGGTGCGAGGTATGTCGCGGCACGGCACGAGGGTGGTGCCGCCACGATGGCCGACGCCTACGCCCGGATGACCGGCGGCGTCGCGGCGCTGACGGTGCACCAGGGGTGCGGCCTCACCAACGCGATGACCGGCATCACCGAAGCGGCCAAGAGCCGCACCCCGATGGTCGTGCTGGCTGCGGAGGCGACTCAGCCGCTGTCGAACTTCTATGTCGACCAAACCGCACTGGCCGAGTCGGTCGACGCCGTGGCGATGCGCGTGGATGACTCGGCGACAGCACGGCATACGACTCGGCTTGCAGTGCAGACCGCGCTCGCGGACCGGCGGGTCGTGCTGCTCAACCTGCCACTGGAGGTGCAGGAAGCGAATGCACCCGATCAAGTAGAGCCCGCCACATCCGTTGTGACAGCTCAGGATTCACAGGCTACGGCTGAGACCGACGTGCGACGACTCGCGGACGTTGTGCGGACAGCAGAGCGACCGATCTTCGTCGCGGGACGAGGCAGTCGCGGTCCCGGCTGCGGAGAAGCGCTCGAGGCGCTCGCCGACCAGTGCGGTGCCCTGCTCGCGACCTCGGCCGTGGCCAAGGGTCTCTTCAACGGCAACCCGTGGTCGCTGGACGTCTCCGGCGGATTCGCGTCGCCGCTGACGGCCGACCTGATCAAGGGGGCCGACCTCATCGTGGGCTGGGGCTGCGCCCTCAACATGTGGACGATGCGACACGGCCGGCTGATCGCCGACGAAGCCACGGTCGTGCAGGTCGACCTCGATGCCGATGCGCTCGGTGCTCACCGCGACATCGCGTTCGGTGTGGTCGGTGATGTCCGGCGCACCGCCGAAGCTGTGTCGGACGAGCTGTGCGGCGACACGTTCCCCGGCTACCGCACGGATCAGCTCGGCGACGACATCGCGGCACACAATGCCTGGCGCGACGTGCCGTATGACGATGCCGGGACGGGTGAGCGCATTGATCCGCGCACGCTGTGCCTCGCACTCGACGAGCTGCTGCCCATCGAGCGGGTCCTGGGCGTCGATTCCGGCAATTTCATGGGCTATCCGAGCATGTTCCTGCGGGTGCCGGACGAGTTCGGCTTCTGCTTCACCCAGGCGTTCCAGTCGATCGGACTGGGGCTGGCCACCACCATCGGGGCAGCTCTCGCTCGCCCGGACCGACTCCCGATCGCCGCGCTCGGCGACGGCGGAGCGCTGATGTCGGCCGCGGAGCTCGAGACGGTGGCGCGGCTCGGCATACCGATGGTGGTGCTGATCTTCAACGATCAGGCGTATGGCGCAGAGGTGCACCACTTCCACGGACGATCGCTCGACAGCGTGACCTTCCCGGACACCGACTTCGCAGCGATCGGAAGGGGATACGGGTATGACGCGATCACGGTGCGCAATCGTGACGACCTCGCGCCGGTGGCCGACTGGTTGGCCGAGCGCTCCCGGCCACTGCTGATCGACGCCAAGGTGGTCGCGGACGAGCCATCGTGGTGGCTGGCGGAGGCCTTCGGTCACTGAGACCGGCGCGCCGGGCGTCAGTCGGTCAGGATCTCGTGCAGGTGCGCCAGCGCGGTCGCTACCTCGACGAAACTCGTTGACAGTGGTGACATTCCGGCCCTCAGGCCGCGCGGCCGTCGGAAGTCGGGTATGACGCCCCGCTGCCACAGCTGAGCGATGGCGTCCTGCATCGCGTCGTGCTCGAGCGTCACGTGCCCGCCGCGGACCGCAGGGTCGCGCGGGGAAGCGACGGTCACTCCCAGTGGGGCGAAGACCTCGTCCGCGACGTCGACGACGAACTCGGTCAACCGGATCGACTTCTCCCGGATCGTCTCGACACCCGCCTGCTCGACCAGGTCGAGCATGTCCTGCATCGGCAGCATTCCCAGGATCGGCGGGGTGCCGCTGATGAAGCGCCGCATCCCGTCCGCCGGTGTGTATGACGGCCCCATCGTGAATGGCTCCGCGTGGCCCATCCAGCCATTGATCGGCTGAACGAGCTTGTCCTGCAAGGACTTTGCGACATACCCGAAGGCTGGCGCGCCTGGGCCGCCGTTGAGGTATTTGTAGGTGCAGCCGACGGCCAGGTCGACGCCGGCAGCGTCGAGGTCGATCGGCGTGAGGCCGACCGAGTGGCACAGGTCCCACAGCACCAGCGCTCCGGCATCGTGCACCACTTCGGTGATCGCCGGCAGATCCGCGATGAATGCCGACTTGTAGGCGATGTGACTCAGCAGCACCAATGCCGTGTCGTCCGAGACCGTTTCGCGAACCTCGTCGACCGTCACGCCGGTCGCGGGGTCCGGCTCGATCCAGTCGATCGTCAGGTCGAGCTCGGCGGCAACGCCCTGCACGATGTAGCGATCGGTCGGGAAGTTCTCGGTGTCGGCGACGATCCGGGTCCGGCCGGGGCGTGCACCGACGGCCGCGCGCACCAGCTTGTAGAGCAACACGGTCGTGGAGTCGGCGACGGTCGTCTGGCCCTCGGCCGCGCCGAGCGCGATCCGGCCGATGCGATCGCCCAGTTGCAGCGGCTGGTCCATCCAGGTCTCGTCCCAGGCGCGGATCAGCCGCTCGCCCCAGTCGTCCTCGACGAACCGGCCGAGCCGGTCGCGGGTGACCGACAGGGGCCGGCCGAGGGAGTTGCCGTCGAGGTAGGCCACCACGCCGTCGGGGAGCACGAACTGCTCCCGGTATGCCGCCAGTGGATCGGCCGCATCCAGCGACTTCGCCTCTGCGACAACGTGATCGGGCAAGTGGATGAGGACGTCGTGGGGTGTCATGTCAGCCGATCTCCGTGCGCACCGAGTAGAGCTCGGGGAAGAAGGTCAGGTCCAGTGCGCGTTTGAGGAAGTCGACGCCGGAGCTGCCGCCGGTGCCCTTCTTGTAACCGATGGTGCGTTGGACCGTGCGCAGGTGCCGGAACCGCCAGAACTGGAAGGCGTCCTCGAGGTCGACCAGGTCCTCGCACATCGCGTATTCGGCCCAATGCGCGTCCGGGTCGGCATAGATGCGCTCGAAGACCGGGATCAGCTCGGGTTGCTCAACCCACGCCTGCGTCAGGTCGCGGTCCAGGATCTGTTGCGGGACCTGGTGGCCGTGCGCGACGAGGAAACGGAGGAAGGCGTCATACACGGTAGGTGACTCGAGCAGCTGTCGCAGTGACTCCTGATGCTCCGGCTTGGCCGCGAAGACCGGCAGCATGCCGGCGTTCTTGTTGCCGAGGATGAACTCGACCGACCGGTACTGGTGCGACTGGAAGCCCGAGGCCGAGCCGAGAAAGCTTCGGAACTCTGCGTATTCGCTCGGCGTCAAGGTGGCCAGCACCGACCACTGCTCGGCCAGGGTGCGGAAGATGTGCTTGACCCGGGCCAGCGCCTTGCGCGCCCTGCTGACCTCGTCGTGCTGCAGGTAGGTGCGGACCGAGGTCAGCTCGTGCAGGACGAGCTTGAACCACAGCTCGGTCGTCTGGTGCTGGATGATGAAGAGCAGCTCGTCGGGGTGTACCGGCTCGCTGACCGGATGCTGTGCGTCCAGCAGCTTGTCCAGGTCGAGGTAGCCGCCGTAGTCCATCCGGGACCGGAAGTCCGTGCGGACGCCGTCCTCGATCGCTCGTTGCCCGTCTTCGATCGACACTGTCCTCAGAGCCCTTCCCTCGATGATCTGCCCAGTCTCGCAGTGTCGGCTCCGGCGTGTGGCGCGGGTCGCTCATCTCGAACGAAGACGCACGCCGTCCCCCCTGCGGACGGCGTACGCCTCGTTCAGTCGCCCCCTCCGGCGCTTTGCAACGGGACCAGCTTGCTGGTCCCGGGAAGGGGTGGCAACGATTCGACGGGGGCCGAATTCACGGCGGTCAGGCGGGAACTCGGTGGCCGTCGGCCCGTCCGCCTGGGAGGATCAGCGGTATGGCGCAGAGCGGGCAGTGGCAGGTGCGGACCGTGACGGACCCACAGGATGCGATCGGCTGCGCCAAGCCGCTGGTGGCGGCGGATCCCGTTGCGTACTCGGTGTTTTCGACAGTCGCCGGCTCGCTCCTCAGTGAACCCAGCAGATTCGCCGATCCGCGCTGGTATGTCGTCGAGGACGCGGACGGCGCGGTCGTGCTCGTCGCGATGCACACGCCACCGCACCCACTGCACCTCCCGACGGACGTCCCAGGCGCGATGCCGTCCTTGGCGCAGCACGTCGTGGCCGCCGGCGATCTCCTGCCCGGAGTCAACGGGCCGAAGAACGCGGCACAGGACTTCGCGGACGCCTACCTGCCACTGACCGGCCGGCGAATCATCGGCCGGGAGGGGATCGGCGTCTACGACCTGCCGGTGCCTGCGGCGTTGCCGTGGCCGGTCGGCGGCGAGCACGTCACCGCGGACGACTCACACACCCCGCTCGTGGCCTCCTGGGTCAATGCGTTCCTGACCGAGACCGGCGACCACGCGTCGGACGCGCAAGCCACCGCCCGCCGGCAGATCCGCGCCGGCAACGTCAGCCTGTGGGTCGTCGACGGCCGGCCGGTCGCGATGTGCTGGGCGAGTGCGCCATACGGCGGGGTGGTGCGGGTCTCCGGCGTCTACACGCCCCGCGCCGAGCGTGGCCACGGATATGCCAGTGCCGTCGTGGCCGCGGCCAGCCGGCGCGAGCAGGAGCGGGGGCACAGCTGCATGCTCTACACGCAGCTGGCCAACCCGACCTCCAACAAGATCTACCGAGCGATCGGCTACCGGCACCGCGGCGACGACCTGCGCCTGACGTTCGGTCCACGCTGATCAGGACGGCACCGCCACCTCCTCGTCGTCGACGGCACGCAGCGGCCGCTCCAGTGACTGACCCTCGATGTCGACACGTGGAAGCAGCCGATCCAACCAGCGCGGTAGCCACCACGCCCGCTCCCCGACCAGGGCCATGACGGCCGGGATGAGCGTCATCCGCACCACGAACGCATCCACGAGGATCCCGAAGGCGAGCGTGAACCCGACCGACTTGATGATTGCGTCGTGCTCCAGGATGAACCCGGCGAACACCGCGCCCATGATCAACGCAGCCGCGGTGACGACCCGTGCGCCGTAACGGAATCCGTCGACGACCGCCTTGGTGGGCGGCGCGCCGTGCACGTGCTCCTCACGCATTCGGGACACGAGGAAGACCTGATAGTCCATCGCCAGGCCGAAGAGGATCGCGATGATGATGATCGGCAGCAGCGAGATGATCGGTGCCGGCTGCGACACCCCGAAAAGGTCTGCGGCGAAACCGTTCTGGAAGATCGCCACGACACCCCCGAAGGCTGCGCCGATCGTCAGCAGGAATCCACCGATCGCGGTGAGCGGCACGATGATCGACCGGAACGCGACCATCAGCAGGAGCATCGCCAGACCGACGACCACCGCCAGGAACGGGATGAGCGCCCCGCCGAGCTTGTCCGCGATGTCGATGTTGACCGCGGTCTGACCGGTGACGAGCACCTCGGCGCCGAGTTCCTTTTCCAGCGTAGGCGCCCGCTCGCGGACGGCCTCGACCAGTTGCTTGGTCTGCTCGCTCGAAGGTCCGCTGTCCGGGATCACCGAGACGATGGCGGTGTCGCCGGACGGACTGAGTGCCGGTTCGCCGACATTCGCCACGTCGTCCATGCCCCGCAGTTGCGTCGCCACCCGCTGGGCGGCAGGCCCGATCGGCTGACCGTCGTTGCTGACCACGACCGTGAGCGGACCATTGAAACCGGGGCCGAAGCCGTCGGCCAGCAGATCGTACGCCTGCCGGTTCGTGCTGCCGGTCGCAGCAGTCGAGTCGTCGGGCATCCCGAGACGCAGACCGAGGGCTGGGACAGCGCAGCCGAGCAACGCCACGACGGCGATCAGCAATGCAGCGACCCGGTGACGGGTGACCAGGCCGACCCACCGCGCGCCGTGCGTCGGTCGTTCCGGCTCGCCGACCTCCGGATGCTTGCCCTTGGCCAGTCGGGCACCGGCGAAGCCCATCAGCGCAGGCACGAGGGTGATGGCGACCAGCACCGCCACCGCCACCGTGAACGCAGCGGCGAGACCCATAGCGGTGATGAACGGTATGCCGACCACACTGAGCGCACCGATGGCGATGATCACCGTCGCACCGGCAAAAACCACTGCGCTTCCTGCGGTTCCGATGGCGTGAGCCGCCGAGTCCTCGGGCGTCATACCCGTGGCCAGTTGGCTGCGGTGCCTCGACAGGATGAAGACGGCGTAGTCGATCCCGACAGCGAGTCCGAGCATCAGGGCGATCGTCGGGACGCTGGAGCTCAGGTCGAGGAACGCGGTGGACAGGAAGATCCCGCCCAGCCCGGTGCCGACGCTGAGGACTGCGGTCAGCAACGGCAGGCCCGCGGCGACCAGTGAACCGAACGTCAGGAAGAGGATGAGCGCCGCGAAGGGTATGCCAATCACCTCGCCGAGCGAGGACTCCGACGGCTCGACCACTGCGTCGCCACCGAACTCGACCTGCACGCCCGCCGGACCGGCTCGCGACGCGACCTCCTGCACGGCCTTGCGTGAGGAGTCCTCCAGCTGATCCGACGTCGCGCGGAAAGTCACCTGGGACAAGGCGATTCGGCCGTCTTTGGAGACAAGCCCGCCGTCATACGGATTGCTGGCGTCCTGGATGCCGGGAAGCTTGTCGACCTGCGTGATGACCTTCTGCACGGTGGCCTTCTGGGACGGCGACAACGACTGACCCTCAGGGGCCGCGAAGACGATCCGGCCCGAGGCGCCGTTGGCCTGGGGAAGACGTTGCTCGAGCAGATTGATCGCCCGCTGCGACTCGGTGCCGGGGATCGAGAACGTGTCGTTGGTCGATCCGCCGAGGGTGACGGCGCCGATCCCGACGACACCGAGAACCGCTATCCAGACGGCGAGCACGACGCGGCGCCTGCGGAATGCGAGGCGGCCGAGCCGGGCCAGTAGACGTGCCATGGGTGTGCCCCTCGTGGGAAGTGATGAATGCCCCTTCAGCGTCCGGCGCGGGGACAGCACGCCACCAGCGCCGCAGGGAGGGACCGATGCAGTCCTTTAGGAGCAGGTGCGGATGGCGTCCGCTGCTTACGCTGGTCGCATGTCCGCCCGGCGCTTCACGACGCTTGTCCCGATCACCGGGTTCGATGTGTTCCGCGCACTGGTCGTCACCACGCTCTGTCTCGTGGCGACGCTGGTCGGCAATGAACGGCTGGCGACCAGCCCACGGGATCCGGATCCGGCGTGGCTGTTGCTCACCGCCGGAGCGTGTATGTCGGTGCTCCTGCTGCGTCCTGCCCCAAGGGTGGCCACGGTGTGGGCGCTGGTGGGGTCGACAGCCGGGCTCGTCGGCGGCTACCCGATGACCGGGCCTGCCCTGCTCGCGCTGGCGCTGGTGGGCATCACGGCCAGCCGGGCCGATGTGCGGCTCACCGGCACCATCGGCGTGCTGTCCGGACTCGCCCTGGCTGCTACCGCGGTGTCGCGAGCCGACCGCGACTGGCCACTGGCGGCGATCGGGGGATTCGCGGTGGGCATGTTCCCCGCCCTCGTGGGAGAGAAGTTCCGCGCCGAACGCGCCCGAGCCCGGCAAGCACGGGAACTCGCGCACCGGGTCGAGCAGTTACGAGATCAGGACGTGCAGCGTGCGGTCGCGGAGGAGCGATTGCGCATTGCCCGGGACGTGCACGACATCACCGGTCACCACCTCAGCGGGATCTCGCTGCTCGCCGCCGGCGCGAGCAGGGAGACCAACGATCCCGAAGCGAGACAGATGCTCCTACAGATCCACGACCTGACCCGGGAGGCACTCGGGCAGACCAAGCGGACGCTCGGCGTGCTGCGAGAACAATCCGACGAGGCGGAGGTTGCTCCGCTGCCGCGCCTCGCCGATCTCGAAGGCCTCCTGCAGCCGTTGCGGTCGAGCGGAGTGGCGGCGGAGCTGACGGTCGGCGGCGTCTCGCGACAGCTGCCCGAAGAGGTCGAGTTGTGCGCCTATCGGGTCGTCCAGGAGTCCCTCACCAATGTCGCTCGGCACGCGCGCGCCCGTGCGGTGCAGGTCGTCGTCGACTACCGCCCGCACGAGCTCGCCCTCGAGGTGACGGACGACGGTCGGGGCGCCCCCTCGACTTCGGTTGCGCGGACCGGGACCGGCATCGAAGGGATGCGCGAGCGTCTCCGTTTGGTCGAAGGTGTGCTCGCCGCCGGCCCTGCTGCGGCCGGCGGCTGGGTCGTGCGCGCGGTGCTGCCGCTGGAGGACATCTCATGTCCACCCGTGTGCTGATCGCCGACGATCAGGCGATCTCCCGGCAGGGCCTGCGGATGATCCTGGAGAGCGAGCCGGACATCGAGGTCATCGGCGAGGCCGTCGACGGGCACGATGCGGTCAGCCTGGCGCGACGGCGAGAACCTGACGTCGTCCTCATGGACATCCGGATGCCCAAGATCGACGGGCTGGAGGCGACACGGCGACTGCGCGACGACACCGCCGAAGTCATCGTGATCACCACCTTCGACCTCGACGAGTATGTCGTCGAGGCATTGCGTGCCGGCGCGGTCGGCTTCCTGGTCAAGGACTCCCCACCGGGACGGATCATCGAAGCCGTCCGGGCTGTCGCCCGCGGTGATGCACTGATCGCCCCCGAGGTCACCCGCAGGCTGCTGGAGCGCTTCGTCGCGGGCGCCCCTGCCCGTGCAGGCGATCCGCGCCTCGCCACGCTCACGCCGCGCGAGTTGGAGGTCTTGCACGAGATGGCCGGAGGGCACAGCAACGCGGTCATCGCGCGCCGGCTCTTCCTCGAAGCCACGACGGTCAAGGGTCACGTCGGCCGCATCCTGGCCAAGCTCGGACTGGACAGCAGGGTGCAGGCAGTGATCTTCGCCTACGAGTGCGGCCTGGTCGCGCCAGGTGACGCCACCACCCGGCCACCCGGGTCGAGTGCCGGAGGAACCTAGCGGGGGGTGTGTCGAGACCGTCAGCGGTCGAGAGCCCCTGCAGCTGAACACTTCTCGAGCACGAAGTCCAGCGGCACGGCGTGCTTGGTGTGCCCGTGGAAGCCCTCGGTCGTCGTGGCCAGGAAGAGCGAGTCCAGGACGGCTTCGGCGACCGCCTCCTGGACGGCGAAGAAGATCGGATTGAGGTGCTGGTCCGG
Organism: Flexivirga endophytica; assembly: GCF_014640635.1. Classification (GTDB taxonomy): domain Bacteria; phylum Actinomycetota; class Actinomycetes; order Actinomycetales; family Dermatophilaceae; genus Flexivirga; species Flexivirga endophytica. Next base: position 517,013 of record NZ_BMHI01000003.1, on the reverse strand, counting down.
TATGCCGCGGCGCTGCCCGGTGTCGAAGGCGATCCCGTAGTCGCCGCTGCCCTGTGCGAAGTCGGAGCCGGCGCGCGCCAGACCGAAGACCGCCCGGGTGGCGACCCTGGTCAATTGCCGGGCGTCCAGGCCGGCATCGACCGCGACGATCAGCATGCACGAATTCCCCTGCGGCTCGTCATCATTGGCTGGTCGAGTGCCGGGGGAGCGCAGCGGAGGAGGTGTATCGAGACCAGGTGTATCGAGACCAGGTGCATCGAGACCGAGCGCCTCCTGCGGCGTGATCGGCACACCACGCACGGTGAGCGTTCCGGAGAAGTTGGTCTGCGCCAGCACGCCGACGGTGCAGGTGCCGTGGTCGCCGAGGTCGACGACGCGTGACGAACTGCCGATGCCGCCCTTGAAACCGAGTGCGGCTGTCCCGGTGCCCGCGCCGACGCAGCCCTGCTCGACCGGGTCCGATGTGGCCGAGCGAAGTGCGGTCAGCACGTGTTCCTCGGTGATCGGCCGGCTGCGTATGTCGGACAGGTGACCGTCGTTGGTCTCGCCGACCACCGGGTTGAGCGACTCGACGGCTTCGTTGCGGGGCTTGTCGAGCACGTAGGTGACGAGCGCGTCCGCGGCACGGAACGCGGACAGCGTGCCGGTCAGCACGATGGGCGTCTCGATCTCGCCCAACTCGGCCAATTGCGTTGCGCCGACGAGTTTTCCGTATCCGTTGCCGACGAAGAGCCCTGCCGGCACACGGCCACCGGCGACGTCCACGGCATCCGGCACGACGGCGGTCACCCCGGTGTGCAGCCGGGTGCCCTCATGGATGGTCACGTGTCCGACGCGGACGCCCGTGACGTCGGTGATCGAGTTGGTGGGGCCTGGTGTGCCGGCGCCCGGCGCCAGTCCGAGTGCGCGAGCCCGTTTCGCCGAAGTGTCAGGTTGTTCGTCCCGTGGCATGACTGCAACCGTAGACGGGTCGGCGCTGCGAGAATCAGGGCATGAGGAGTTCAGCGTCGACCGTCGTCGAGATGCCCAGGCACGTCGGACTGATCATGGACGGAAACCGCCGGTGGGCACGCGCGGCAGGCCTGGCCCGGGTGAGCGAGGGGCATCGAGCCGGCGCGGATCATCTGGAGGACGTGCTCGAGTGGTTGAGCGCGCGCGGCATACGACACGTGAGCGTCTATGTGCTCTCGGCGGACAACATCCGCAAACGGGACGCCGACGAGATCGGCTATCTCTTCCAGCTCATCGAGTCCGTCCTGCCGGTCAAGGTCCGCCAGTGGAGCGACTGGCAGCTGCACGTCGCCGGCGACGTCACGTTGCTGCCGGAGTCGTGCGCGACAGTCCTGCGTGATGCGGTCGAGGCGACACGTGGCCGTCCGGCGCACCTGACACTCGCGATCGGCTACGACCCGCAGTCGGAGGTGTGTGACGCCGTGCGCCGGATGCTCGCCGATGGCCAGCAGGCCGAGGGCGATGCGCTGGTCGCCGCCATCTCCGAACGCCTTCCCGGCGGACCGATCAAGGACATCGACCTGGTGATCCGCACCAGTGGCGAACACCGCATCTCCGGGTTCTTCCCGTGGCAGAGCCAGCACGCCGAGATCGTCTTCAGCGACAAGATGTGGCCGGCCTTCGGAGAGCGCGAATTGGACAGCGCACTGGGCGAATACGCGCGGCGACGGTCCGCCGCGCACACCTGAGCCCACTCCGGATCTCATGTCTGAGCCGTAGCCCGATCTGTGCCGATGGGTGGCGCTGACGCGCATTCGCGCCTACTGTGAAATGAATCACTACACCTGTCGTAAACGCGGAGGCGCGATGAAAACAGCAGACGCACTCAAGCGCGGCGTGCGCTGGGGTCTCGGTCACGGACTGCCCGGCAACCTGATGCGCGTGGCTGCGCGCAAGGGCGACTTCCAGGGGCGGATGACAACCGAGGCCGAGCGCGTCAGCACGCAGGAGTTGCTGCCGCTCATCGAAGAGATCCGGGCCGAGGGAACCATGGCGAAGTGGCGGCTCGGACACATCACAGTCGATCACGAGGCTGTGCGAGAGACGTTGAGCAGCAACGATGTTCACGCGGGGTTCGTCTTCGAGGACGGCACCGTGCTCGGACGGCTGGGTCGATGGGCCAAGCGCGAGGGTCTCAACCCCGTCGAGGCGCCGTCGCTGCTCGCGGTCGAGCCGCCGGACCACACCAGATATCGCAAGCTGGTGACCCGTGTCTTCACTGCGCGCGCCGTCGAGAAGCTGCGGGTGCGCACCGAGGAGATCGCCGCGAGCCTGCTCGACGAGATCCCGGCGGGTCGTCCCGTCGACCTGGTCGAGTCCTACTGCGCGAAGCTGCCGGTCGAGGTGATCTCGGAGATCCTCGGCGTGCCCGAGAAGGACCGCGCGCTGGTCCTCAAGCTGGGCACCCTGGCTGCACCCAGTCTCGACATGGGTCTCAGCTGGCACGACTTCCGTGAAGTCGAGGACTCCCTGGACGAGTTCGACGCCTGGCTCGGCGAGCACCTCGCCGAACTCCGGCGGCACCCCGGTGACGATCTGTTCAGCCAGTTGGTGCGAGCCAGCGACGACGGCGCGCACCTGACCGAGCGGGAGCTGAAGGCGACGGCCGGCCTGGTGCTCGCGGCCGGCTTCGAGACCACGGTCAACTTGCTGGGCAACGGGATCCGGCTGCTCGACGAGCACCCTGATCAGTTGCAGTTGTTGCGTGACGAGCCCGACCGTTGGGCGAATGCCGTGGAGGAGGTGCTGCGCTTCGACCCGCCGGTGCTGCTCACCGGACGGCAGGTCAGCCGCGACACCGAGATCGTGGGGCAGCGCCTGAAGGAGGCCGAGTTGGTCATCACGGTGCTCGCGGGCGCGAACCGCGACCCCGAGGTCTTCGACGACCCCAACCGGTTCGACGTACGCCGACCGAACGCTCGTGATCATGTGTCGTTCTCGGCCGGGCGGCACTACTGCCTAGGCTCGTCACTGGCCCGGATGGAGGGCGAGGTCGCGCTGCGCGCGTTCTACGACCGCTTCGGCACGGTGCGGTTGCTGCCGGGCGCGGAGCGACGCGGCACGCGCATCCTGCGCGGCTGGGAGAACCTCCCGGCCGAGCTGTCGCTGAGCGATCGCGCCGAGGCACCGGAGGTCGTGCGCACCGCGTCCTGACAGCGGTCGTACGGTGGGAGTCATGGACTTTCGCTACCTCGGCAACTCAGGCCTGAAGATCTCCGAGATCACCTACGGCAACTGGCTCACCCACGGCTCACAGGTCGAGAACGACGCGGCCATCGCGTGCGTCCGCGCCGCGCTCGACGCCGGCATCACGACCTTCGACACCGCTGACGTCTATGCCAACACCGCCGCAGAGACGGTGCTCGGCGAGGCGCTCAAGGGGCAGCGTCGCGAGAGCCTGGAGATCTTCACCAAGGTCTACTTCCCGACCGGCCCGAAGGGTCACAACGACACCGGCCTGTCGCGCAAGCACATCACCGAGTCGATCAACGGCTCGTTGCAGCGGCTCGGCACCGATCACGTCGACCTCTACCAGGCGCACCGCTATGACTACGAGACGCCGCTGGAAGAGACGATGCAGGCGTTCGGTGACCTCGTCCGTCAGGGCAAGGTGCTGTATGTTGGCGTCAGCGAGTGGACCGCGGATCAGCTGCGTGCCGGGCACGCGCTCGCCAAAGAGCTTGGTTTCCAACTGATTTCGAATCAGCCGCAGTATTCGATGCTGTGGCGGGTCATCGAGGACCAGGTCGTGCCGGCGTCGCAGGAGCTGGGCATCTCGCAGATCGTCTGGTCACCGGTGGCGCAGGGCATCCTGACCGGGAAGTACAAGCCGGGCGAGCAGCCGCCGGCCGGGAGCCGGGCGACCGACGAGAAGGGCGGCGCGGACATGATCTCGCGCTTCCTGAACGACGAAACCCTCACGGGCGTGCAGCAACTCGCGCCGATCGCGGCGGACCTGGGGCTCACCATGGCCCAGCTCGCCGTGGCCTGGGTGCTGCAGAACGACAACGTCGCCAGTGCGCTCATCGGCGCGTCGCGGCCGGAGCAGGTCACCGAGAACGTCAAAGCGTCCGGTGTGAAGCTGGACGCGGACGTGCTGTCCCGCATCGATGACGCGCTGGGTGGCCTTGCGCAGCGCGACCCGTCGCTGACGAAGTCGCCGGAGACGCGCGTCGCCTAGCCATGCTGATCGAGTAGCGGGGGAGCGCAGCATCATGCTGATCGAGTAGCGGGGGAGCGCAGCGGAGGAGCGTATCGAGATCGAGGCGCTCGGTCACCTGGTCTCGATACGGCCTCGGCCTACTCGACCCGCTTGTTCCGCTTGTCCTGCTACTCGACCCGCTTGGGGCGGGGTTTTCGCGGCTTGAGGCGCACGGGCGGGAGCTCGGGCGCCGGGATGCGGTCGATCTGGCCGTCATACCCCTCGACCCGGCCGAATCGACCTGTGTCTGCTTGCCATTCGTCGCGCGCGGCCACGACTTCCTCGTGGGTGCGCGCGACGAAGTTCCACCACATCACGATGTCCTCGTCCAGTGGCGTGCCGCCGATGAGTATGGCGCGGGCGGGCGAGTCGCCGGACATGAAACGGATGTGCTCGCGGCCAGGATCGACCAGGCCGAGCTCCGCGTGCTGCAGCACCAGCGCCTCCTCCTCCATCGCGTCCCCCGGGGCGATGGTGAGGTCGCCGTCGTCCAGCAGCACGGCATGCTCGAACGCTGGATCGACCTCGACGTCGACAGCCGTGCCGGGCGACAGCTCGAGCTGTGCGGCGACCAGTGGAGTGAACGTGCGGACCGGGGAGGTCGCGCCGGCCAGCGACCCGACGAAAACCCGCGCACTCGCCTCGCCGGCCATCACCGGAAGCTGGGTGACCGGCGTCGTGAAGTGATCGAAACCGTTGGTGCCGTTGCGGTCCACGTCGGGTTGGGCGACCCACAGTTGGACGCCGCGCAGGTTGTCCGAGCGGGACACCTCCGAATGGCTGATGCCGTTGCCCGCGGTCATCAGGTTGACCTCGCCGGGTCGAACCAACTGCACGTTGCCGGCGCTGTCCCGGTGCTCGACCTCGCCGTCGAACAGCCAGGTCACCGTCTGCAGGCCGCAGTGCGGGTGCGGCGCGACGTCCATCGGCGTGGTGGACGGGCCGAAGTGGTCGGCGAAACACCAGGCGCCGACGAGGGTGCGATCGCGGTGCGGCAGGGTGCGCCGCACCAGCATGGCCCGCAGGCCGCCGAGCGGCACTTCACGAGGCTCCAAACGCTGCAAGGTCGTCATCCAACACACCATAACCTCTCAAATTTGAGACTAGTCTGATCATCGATGGTCACCTCCCGTATGCGCATGTGGCGCGACTACTTCGAGTCGAGTGTGTTGTTGCAGAACGCGCTCGACGAGCAGTTCCGCGCCGACTCCGATCTGACGCTCGCCGAGTACAACCTGCTGTTGCTGCTCCACGACGCGCCGGACCGGCGGCTCCGGATGGGTGATCTGGCGCGCGGGATGGTCTTCTCCAGCAGTCGACTCAGCTATCAGATCAGCGTGCTGGAGAAGCGTGGCCTGGTATGCCGTGAGCGTGACGCGCACGACGCGCGCGTCATACACGCGTGTATGACGGATGCCGGCAAGCAGAAGTTCGACGAATCCGGGCGCTCGCACCTGATGGCGGTGCGGCAGCTCTTCCTCGACGACCTCGACGCGGACGAGGTCGCCACGCTGGAGGCGGTGTTCGGGCGGCTCAAGACGAAGCTGCGCGAGCCCGCCGACCGGACCAGGAATAATTCAAATCTGAAGTAAGTTGATCCCGATATGCCTGCTGTCACAGTGTCGAACATCCTCACCCTCCCGCGCGTGTCCACGCCAGAGCCGAGTGCGCAGTCGCGCCCGGTCCGGTCGGTCACCACCGCCCCGCAGGGTTTCGAGGGTGAAGGTTTCCCGGTGCGCCGCGCGTTCGCCGGTGTCTCGATGGCGGATCTCGATCCGTTTATCCACATGGACCAAATGGGTGAGGTCGAATACGCCCCCGGTGAGCCGAAGGGCACGCCCTGGCACCCGCACCGCGGTTTCGAGACCGTCACCTACATCATCGACGGGATCTTCGAGCACCAGGACAGTGCCGGTGGCGGTGGCAGCATGACCGACGGCGACACCCAGTGGATGACCGCCGGTTCCGGCCTGCTGCACATCGAGAAGCCGCCGGAGTCGCTGGTCGTGTCCGGTGGGCTCTTCCACGGCTTACAACTGTGGGTCAACCTGCCCAGCACGATGAAGATGACCGACCCGCGCTATCAGGACATCCGCGGCAAGGAGGTCTCGCTGCTGTCGAGCCCGGACGGCGGGGCGCTGCTGCGCGTCATCGCCGGTGAGGTCGATGGCCACGACGGCCCCGGCATCACCCACACTCCGATCTCCGTCATCCACGCGACCGTCGCACCGGGCGCGCGCGTGCAACTGCCGTGGCGCAAGGACTTTAACGCGCTCGTCTACGTCCTAGCCGGTCGGGGATCCGTTGGTGCAGAACGCCGTCCGATCGAGATGGGCCAGCTTGCGGTCTTCGGTCCCGGCGACGTCATCGAGGTCGCGGCCGACGACAACCAGGAGTCGCGCAGCCCCAGCCTGGAGCTCGTCATTTTGGGTGGGCGGCCGATCCGCGAGCCCGTCGCGGCATACGGGCCGTTCGTCATGAACACCCGCGAAGAGCTGATCACGGCGTTCGAGGACTTCCAGGCCGGCCGGCTCGGCACCGTCCCCGCGGAGCCGCACCCAGGTCACGACGTCCTCTGACCCCTCCGCCGGCGGGCCGCGGTGTGGCACCGGGCGATCAGCTCGACGGCGGTCCACGTCCACGCCACCAGCACCACGAGTTGTATGACGAAGACCGGCGTCGGCGGCAATGCGTCGTAGTCGGCGAAGAACTGATAGAGCGTCAGGAAGACCGCCGGTCCGACCAGCCAACGGGCGCAGCGCCAGCCGGTCCAGCCGATGAGTGGGCGACCGACGCCGATCGGCGTCGCGATGGCTCGCATGCTCGTTCCGTCGATCGCCAGCGCTGACGTCATACGCGCCTTCCAGCCCAGCCAGGCCGCCGCGGCCGGCAACGGTGTCCAGCCGAAGAAGACGATCGAGAAGATCGCGGCGACCGGTCCCATGCTGTCGCCATACGGGTGATTCCTGTTGCCGCTGACCACACCGGCGGCGATCGTGGCACAGCCGAGCATGGCACCACCGGCGATCACGACCAGGACGCACGTGACGACGGTCCGGAGCGTCGACGGGGCCAGCATGCGCGTCACCCTAGCCGCAGAACCGCGGCCGTATGCCGCGCTCGCAAACTACTACGCGTAGTAGTAACGTTGATTACGACAAAACGTAGTAGTCAATGAGGAGGCGGCGTGGACGCCCTTGAGCTGGCGAGGTGGCAGTTCGCCATCACGACGGTCTACCACTTCCTGTTCGTGCCGATCACGATCGGACTGTCCGCGATCGTGGCCGGTTTCCACACCTGGTACCTCCGCCGACGCGATCCCGAACTGCTCCGGTTGGCGAAGTTCTTCGGCAAGCTCTTCACGATCAACTTCGCGCTCGGGCTCGTGACCGGCATCGTGCAGGAGTTCCAGTTCGGGATGAACTGGTCGGACTACAGCAAGTTCGTCGGTGACATCTTCGGTGCGCCGTTGGCGTTCGAGGCGCTGCTCGCGTTCTTCATGGAGTCGACGTTCCTCGGGCTGTGGATCTTCGGCTGGGGACGCATCCCTGAGAAGATCCACGTCGCCTGCATCTGGATCGTGCACATCGGGACGGTGCTGTCGGCATACTTCATCCTCGCCGCGAACTCCTTCATGCAGCACCCCGTCGGCTACAAGTACAACCCGAAGACCGGGCGCGCCGAGCTGACCGACTTCATCGCCGTGCTCACCAACAAGGTGCAGTTGGTGACCTTCCCGCACGTGCTCGCCGCGGCATACCTCTGCGGTGGCGCGTTGGTGATGGGCGTCGGGCTCTGGTCGATGCGCAAGCACACGCACGACAAACTGATGTACCGCAAGGCTGCACGCGTCGGCGCTGTCATCACCCTCATCGCGGGCATCGGGGTCTCGATCACCGGTGACACGCAGGGCAAGGTGATGACCGAGGTCCAGCCGATGAAAATGGCCGCGGCAGAGGCGCTTTACCAGACACGGGACAGTTGTGCGGAGTTCTCGATCTTCACCATCGGGTCACTGGACGGCGAGCACGAGAAGTTCGCGATCACCGTGCCGTGCGTGCTCAGCTTCCTGGGCACCGGATCCTTCAACGGTCAGGTCAAGGGCATCGACGACCTGAAACATGAGCTCCCGCAACAGATCTCGCAGGCCGCCGAGCAGCGTGGCGAGCCTGCCCGCTACGTCCAGCCGGCCGATGCGGTCTTCACCCCGAACATCCCGCTGGCCTACTGGTCGTTCCGGCTGATGATCGGCATCGGTATGGCGGCCTCGGCCATCTCGGTCGTCGTGCTCTGGCTGACCCGCAAGGGGCGCTCGGAGGTGCCGCGGTGGCTGGTGCTCGCCGGCATCGTCTCACCGTTGCTTCCATTGCTGGGCAACAGTTTCGGCTGGATCTTCACCGAGACCGGGCGTCAGCCGTGGCTGGTGTATGGCGTGATGACCACGTCCTCGGGCGTCTCGCCGAACGTCACGATGGGCACCGTGATCACTTCGATGGCGGTCTTCACGATCCTGTATGCCGGGCTCGCAGTCGTCGAGGTCAAGCTGATGCTCGACTACACCCGGCACGGCGCGGATCCTTACCAACCCACGAAGCAGTCCGCGGACGACGAGCCGCTGGCGTTCTCCTACTGAGGAATTCACCATGCCACTGGAAACTTTCTGGTTCATCCTGATCGGCGTGCTCTGGGCGGGTTACCTCGTCCTGGAGGGTTTCGACTTCGGCGTCGGCATGCTGCTCGCGGTCATCGGCCGGGGGAGTACGAAGGCCGAGACCAACGACAAGCGGCGGCTCATGCTGACCACGATCGGCCCCTTCTGGGACGGTAACGAGGTGTGGCTGATCACCGCGGGTGGTGCCATGTTCGCGGCCTTTCCTGCCTGGTACGCAACGATGTTCAGCGGTTTCTACCTCGCGATGCTGCTCCTTCTCGTCGCGTTGATCCTGCGCAACATGGGTTTCGAATACCGCTACAAGCGGGACAGCGACCGGTGGCGCGCCGGCTGGGACGCGGCGATCATCGGCGGCTCGGTGTTGCCGCCGCTGCTGGTCGGAGTCGCACTGACCAACCTGATCCACGGCGTCCCGATCGACCGGTCCGGCAACTTCACCGGGACCTTCTTCACGCTGCTCAATCCGATGAGCCTGCTCGGTGGGCTGACCCTGGTCGCGGTCTCGCTGGTGCACGGCGCGTTCTTCCTAGCACTCAAGACATCGGGGTCGATCAGGGAGGAGGCGCGCACCGTGGCCCGCCGATGTGCCCCGGTCGCAGCTGTTCTCGCCATCGCGCTGCTCGTCTGGGTCAACGTGCACACCGGCACGATGTGGTCCTGGCTGGTGGCAGGGCTCGGCGTGCTCGCGTTCGTCGGCGCACTCGCGGCCGACCGGATCGGTCGGGATGGGCTGGCCTTCACCGGCACCTTCCTGACCATCGGCGCCACCGTGGCCTGCTACTTCCTCGCGACATACCCCGACGTCATGCCGAGCACGACCGCCGCGGCATACAGCCTGACCGTGCACAGCGCGGCGAGCTCGCACCTCACGTTGCAGATCATGACCGGTGCTGCGTTGGTGTTCACGCCGATCGCGGTGCTCTACTCGGCCTGGAACTACTGGGTCTTTCGTAAGCGGATCAGCACCGATCACATTGCGCCGCAGACGGATCCGCTCGCGAAGGTGAAGGTCGGCTGATGCGACCCTTCGACCCGCGACTATTGCGCGCCGAGCCGCGCGTGCGGCGCCCGCTGGCAGTGCTGGGCGCGATCGGTGTCGCGCAGGGTGTGCTCGCCATCGGGCAAGCACTCGCCGTCGCCGCGCTGGTGGTCGCCGTGGTGCGCGAGCAGCCGTTGCTGGGCCCGTCAATCCTGGTCCTGGTCGTCTTCGGACTCCGCGCAGTGCTCGGGGGAGCAGCGGAACGCGTTGCGGCATGGGCGGGTTCGTATGTCGGGTCCTTGCTGCGACGCCGCGCCGTCGACGGTTGGCTCGAGCGCACCATCGATACGCGGCCCGGCGAGACGGTCATGCTGACGCGTGCCACGAAGGGCCCCGAGGCGATCGAGCCGTATGTCGCCCGCTACCTACCCGCGCTGATCAGCGCGGCGGTCGTGCCCGCGCTGGCGCTGGTGGCGCTGGCATTCACCGACTGGGTCAGCGCGCTCATCGTGGTGCTGACACTTCCGTTGCTCCCGCTCTTCGCCGCGCTCATCGGCATGCACACGCGGGATGAGACGGCGGCGCGCTGGCGCGAGACCGACCGGTTGACAGGGCATTTCCTCGATGTCATGCGTGGCCTGCCGACCCTGGTCAACTATCAACGGGCCGAGCACCAGGTCGGGCTGGTACGTGCGGTCGGGCAGCGGTGGCGGGTCGCAACGGTTCGCACGCTGCGCACGGCGTTCCTCAGCTCGGCCGCGCTCGAACTGCTGGCCACCATCTCAGTGGCGATCGTCGCCGTTGCGGTGGGGCTGCGGCTGGTGAGCGGAGGGATGAGCCTCGAGGTCGGCCTTGTCGCCATACTCCTGGCGCCGGAGGCGTACTGGCCGATCCGCAGGGTGGGGCAGGAGTTCCACGCCGCGGCCGACGGCGCGCAGGCGATCGACGAACTGCTGGCCGACCAACCGGCGCCGGACCCGATGACCGTTGCATCGGGAGCGGCGCTACAAGCACGGAACCTGGACTATCGCCACCCGGGCGTGCGCGACCTGGTGCTGCGTGGTCTCGACCTCGACTGCCGCACCGGTCTGACCGCGCTGAGTGGCCCGTCAGGTAGCGGGAAGACGACCGTGCTGGAGCTGCTCGCGGGCCTGCGCACGCCGACGAGCGGGTCGGTGCAGCGCGGTCGCGGGTCGGCCGTGCACTACGTGACGCAGCGTCCCTTCCTCGTGCCGGGAACCGTCGCCGACAACCTCGCGCTCGGTGGCGCGCTGCCACCCGGCAGCGACTGGCTCCCGGAGCCGCTGCGTCGGCTGCCCGACGGCCTGGCGACGACGGTCGGCGACGAAGGCTTCGGCCTTTCCGCCGGCCAGCGCGCGCTGCTGGCGCTCAGTCGCGCGCGACTGTCCGACGCCTCGATCGTGCTGCTCGACGAGCCCACCGCACACCTCGACCCGGCGATGCGCAGTCAGGCGGAAGCGCTGATCCGCGACCTCGCCCGGAGCCGAACCGTCGTCGTCGCCACGCACAGTGACAGTCTGATCACCTTGGCGGACAACGTGGTTCGACTCGCACCGACGGTGCGCGTCGAGCCTGTGAGCAACGGCTCACGTCCGCGCAGTGCTCCGGCACGCCCCGTCGAGGTGCACCCCGTCGTGGAGCAGCAGGTGCCCAGCACCCACCGCCATTCCGTATGGCGCCCGGTGCCGGGCGTCCTGCGCGCCGCGACGGTCGGATCGCTGGCGACCACCTGCGGGGTGGCGCTGACCGCGACCTCGGGATGGCTGATCGTGCAGGCCAGCACCCGCCCGCCGGTGCTCACCCTGATGGTGGCGATCGTCTGCGTCCGCGCCTTCGGCATCGGGCGTCCGGTGCTGCGCTATGCCGAGCGGATCCGCTCCCACGACGCCGCACTCGGCGATCTGGTCGACCGGCGGGCATCGCTGTTCGCCCGGTTGATTCCGCTCACACCCGCTGGGCTTGGCCGGCGCCGTCGGGCCGACGTGCTGACCGGGGCGGTGAGTGACTTGGACGACGAGGTGGACGTGCAGGTGCGCGCACTGGTGCCGCTCATCGGCGTCGCCGTGACGGCACTGCTGGCCACCGCAGTGGTCACGGCACTGCACCCGCCCAGCGGCATGGTGCTCGCCGGAGCGCTGATGGCAGCGGCTCTGGTCGGCTGGTGCGACTACCGGCTGGAGAGCGCCGGCCAGCGCCATACCCTCCGAGCACGTGCGTCGGTGAACGATGCCGCTCAGCTGCTGACCACCGATCTTCCTGCGGTGCAGGCGATCTCGGCCACCGAGCCGCTGCTCGCGCGACTCGACGATGCCGCTCGGGACAGCACCCGCGCCGCCGGGCGGCAGGCGCACGGCCGCGCCGTGGGTGTCGCACTGACCGCCCTGCTGGCCGGCGTCGCGACCGTCCTGACCGCGATCCTCGCGCAGGACGGGCTGGCCGCCGGCAGGCTCGACGCCCCCGTCGCCGCCCTGCTCGTGCTCGGCCCACTCGCCCTGACCGACGTGTTCGCGGCGATCCCGGACGCGGTCGGCGCTGCGGCTCGGGGACGCTGGGCGCACGCACGGTTGGCCCGGCTCACCGATCAGGAGCCGGCGGTGTCGGACGAAGCGGCCGTCGCCGCCGTTGCGCAGCCGGTCAGCACGCAGCCCGGCCTGCGGTTGCAGGACGTCCACGCATCGTGGACCGGTGCCGACACCGACGCTGACACCGCCCCCGACCTGGCCGTGGACGACTTCCGGCTCGCGCCCGGCGAACGGATCAGCGTGACCGGCCCCAACGGCGCCGGGAAGTCCACGCTGCTGGCGGTGCTCGCGCGGCAGCTCGAGATCGACTCCGGCAGTTACGAATTCGACGGAGTCGAGGCACGGCACCGCAGCCCCGCCGAGGTGCGATCCCGGCTCGCGATCGTCGACGACGAGCCGCACGTCTTCACCGGTACGGTGCGCGCAAACCTGTTGCTGGCCCGGCCCGACGCCGAGGACGCCGCTGTCGCGACCGCGCTCGTCGACGCGGGGCTCGGCCGATGGCTGGCGTCGCTCCCAGACGGCCTCGGCACCGAGCTCGGTGCGGGACGGAGTATCAGTGGTGGCGAGCGGACCCGCCTGGCGATCGCCCGCGCGCTGCTCTCCGAGCGCCCGGTGCTGCTGCTGGACGAGCCGGTGGCACATCTGGATTCGCCGACGGCACGCGCGGTCATGCACGACGTGCGCACTGCGACGGCGGGTGCTTCCGTGGTCGCGGTGTCCCACCAGGCCGTCGCGGCGCTGGCGCCGGACCGTGAGTTCGCCATACGGGTGCCGGGAGCGCGGCGCCCGAGGGTTACCGTGTCGTCGTGGTGAGGCAGGGACGGTCCGGGCTCGGTGACCTGGAGAGTGCGGTCATGGAGCAGCTGTGGGCGCTCCCGGAAGACGGCTGGCTGTCGGTCCGTGAGGTCCACGAACGCCTCGTCGACCGCGACCTGGCCTACACGACGGTGATGACGGTGCTCGACCGGTTGGCGAAGAAGGACCTGGTCAGTCGCGAACGCGCCGGCCGCGCCTGGCGCTACCGCGCGGCGTCGACCCGCGACCAGCTGACCGCCGAGGTGCTGCGGTCCAGCCTCGAGCCGCTCGCGCCGAGCGACCGCAAGGCGGCCCTGTTGCACTTCCTGGACAACGCGTCGGAGGCCGACATCGACGTGCTGCGGGCCGGCCTCGCCGACGTGGAGCGCAAACACTCCCGCTGACGTCAGCCGACTCCCAGCAGCGCACCCCAGGCGATGACGCCGGTCGCGAGCACGATGACGGCAGCGCTCAGCAGCACGCCGGTCGACAGCAACCGGTGGCGGCGCGGGTCGGCGAGCAACTCCATCCGACGTACGGCCGCCTCACCGCCGGCCCCGAGCGTTGCGTCCGGGTGCGTGCCACCGGCCAACTGCACCAGACCCCGTGCCACGGCGACCGCTCCGACCGACCGGCACGCGGCCCGGTCGGCGAGCAACTCGATGAGCAGCCGCACCTCCTGGATGCCGCGGTCGCTGCGGATGGCGCGCGGCACGGTGGTGTGCAGCACGGTGAAGAACTCCAGCACGAGGTCGTGGCGCAACCGCAGATGCGCCCGCTCGTGGGCCAGCACACCGTTCAGCTCGTCCGCAGGCAACGCATGAATCGTGCTGTCGGTCAACACAACTCGACGGCGTCGACCCGGAATGCAATAGGCAGTCGGTGTCGGGTGCGCCAGCACGGTCACCGCGTCGTATGGCGTCCCCGCTGCCGGGGCATCACCCAGCAGGTCGACGAGTTCGGCATGTTCGCGTCGCGTCGCGCGCAGGGTGCGGCCGATCCGGTGCCCCTGCAACAGCAGCCGCGCGAGGATCAGGCCGGAGATCGCCAGTCCGACCAGCAACAACGGTACGTTCGCAGCAGGAGCCGGGATCTGTCGACCGTCCCGGACGAATTGCAGGATCGCCAACGGCGCCAGGCTGACCGACGCGAAGACCGCGGACAACGAAATCGCCTGCCACAGCAGCAGAGTCGGCCCGGGGACCCGCTCCAGGCCGGTGAATCGCGGCAGTAGCCGCGGAGCCGGCCAGGTGAGCAGGACCGCGACCAGGAGTAATCCCGCCGTCAGCACGACGCCATTGTCGCCGAGCGGTCGCGCTACTCCTTGAGTGGCACGGCATACAGCGTGGTGTCGCTGCCGACCGAGGCGACGCAGAAGGCGACCTTGGAGGTGCCGCCGCGCGGGATGCTGACCTGGCCGCTGGTCGTCTTCGCCGGACCGAGCGACTTGCCCTGGTCGGTGGCGGTCAGGACGTTCTCTCCGGACATGCTCCAGCAGTTGTCCTGCGACATGGCGATCGGCGACCACTGTCCGGTGATCACGTGACTGTCACCCGTCGTCATGTCGACCCAGACGTTGCTGCCGACCGCCCAGCTCTCGTCCGGCGCGAGCATGAAGTTGCTCGGGAAGACAGCGGGTTTCACCGGTTCGGTGGTGACGCGCGGGCGCAGCTTCGGCAGCGAGAAGGCACGCAGCAGTGAGGCTGTCGGGTCGTCGTCGGGCACGAAGGCGGTGATGAGCTGGTCGCCGGTCGCCGCGACGAAGGTACCGGGCGTCGTGCCCTTGGGTGCTTGTAGTTGCTTCGGCTTGGGAGCCTTCTTGGCGTCCTTGCTGAGCCACACCCGTCCCTGGGAATCCGTCGCCACCAGGCTGCCGTCGGTGAGCATCGCCACCGGGTTGGCGCCCTTGGGCAGCGCACGCTGGGTCAGCTTGTCGCCGTGCAGGATGTAGGCGCTGTCCTTGTCGTCCGGTTTGGTGAGAATCACCCCGCTGCGGGTGAGCCCCACGCTCCACTTGGGCTCGAGCGGCCACGTCTTCGGATCGCCGCCGTCGAGCGGGTAGGCCAGCAGCTGGGTCTGGGTGCTGAGCAGGATGGCGTCGGTCCCGTCGACGGGCACCAGCGCTGGTCCGTGCGCCACGACCGCCTCGACCGGCAGGTCGGCCTTCCACTGGGTCTTGCCGGTGTGCGCGTCGAGCGACAGCAGCTGGGTGCCGCCGGTGGTGTCGTTGTCGACGGTGCACACCAGTTGCTTCTCGGTCACCGCGAGCTGCGGTGACACGTCGGAGAGTTTGACGACCGACCACAGATAGCTCGCGGGCAGGCCGGCCGGGGAACGGATCCCGTCCGGCAGCGGCGTGCCGGTCACCGCCGGTGTCGGCCCGGTCGCGGTGTCGTCGTCGCGGAACGCGAAGAACCCGGCCGCGGCCGCACCGACGAGCACCAGGGCACCGGCGCCACCGAGCAGCAGGGTACGGCGGGAAGGGCCACCGCGGTCGTCCGCCGGTGCGTTGTCCTCGTCGCGCTGGTAGTCCTCGTCGTCGACGGCCGGTTCGGTCTCCGCGGCCGTGTCGAAGTCGTGCGGTAGATGGGTCAGCGTGGTCGTGGTCGGGATGGGTCGGCCCAGGTCGTCGGTGAGCGCCGCGGTCGGCGGGGTCAGCCGTTCGGTGGCCTCCGCGTCCTCCGGCTGGTGGTCCGGCTCGTGATCGACGTATGCCGGCTGCGCCTCCGGCTCATCTGGTGTCTCCGCGGGGCGGAACGCGTTGACCGGCTCGGCGGCCGCTGCGGCGGGGTGCGCCGGCGGAACCTTGGAGGTCGCCGGTGTGTGAGCGGGTCCGACGACCTGCGGGGTGCCGTCAGGAGCGAGGGCGATGTGCCAGACCCGTCCGTCGGGGGTGCGGCCGAGCACCCGAACGGTGTTGCCGCGGTCGTGCGTGTCCGCGCGCACGCGGGCCTCGCGCAGCAACTCCTCGTAGGGGTCCTCGCCACGTGTCAGGGGGATCTCGTCGTCGTCGACCAGGCCGACGAGTCGGTCGTCGTGCTGCTGCAACTCGATGACGTGCGCGATCGTGTCCGGCACCGGACCGCCTGGCGTTGCGCCGCCTGCTGCGCGCGCCGCTGCTGCACCGGCCGCTGTGCCACCTCCTGCGCCCGCCGTCGTCGCCGGGGCCGGGGTCGATCCGTCGTCCGTCGGCGGCGCCGGGACCTCCCATGCCTCGCCGTCCGGTCCGATGGCCAGATGGAAGGTGGCGCCGTCCTGCGTCATACCGGTGACTCGGATGGTGCGACCCGGCTGCGTGCGATCGGCACGCCGGCGGGCGGCGCGGATCAGCGCGCGGTGGATGCCGACGCCCGGAGGCACGGTGAGCTGCTCGTCGTCCAGCCACGCCGTGGGCGCGCCGTTGGCGTCGTTGCGCACCTGCAGGACGAACGCCGGACGCGGCGGGACGTCGTGTTCGTGCTCAGTCATGGCGCTTTCGGATCGTGGGCAGAGGGTTGGTGTCCGGGCCGGAATATTACCGACGGGTCAGGACGACCGGCCGGGTGTTTCACGGTCGCTCAACGCGAGTCTGACACGGTGCGTGCCCGCCTCCGACGGCGCGCCGCCGCCGAAATCTGTTCGTGACCTTTGCGGGGGCGGGCATCGACGGCTCGTCCTCGGACTCGATGCTGCCGTATAGCTGAATCTAGCAACGAGCAAATATATGAGTAGAAAGCCTCATCGAGGCCGCGGCTCGCCGGGCCTGCCCTGCGCCTGCGAGCGCTGCGGTGGCGGGTACGCTCCCACGGTGTCGTTGGACCAGGAAACCGTTGCCCGAGTGCTCGGCGTGGACGTGCCGCCGCTCGCAGGCCCGATCGTCGCCGTGACCCATGATTCGCGGGACGTCGTGCCTGGCGGTGCGTTCGTGGCGATCAACGGGTTCACCACCCGGGGCGCCGACTTCGTCCCGCAGGCGTTGGAGCGCGGCGCCACCCTCATCGTCGCCGAGGAGCCGATCGACGGCGTGCCGACCGCCGTGGTCGCCGACGACCGGGTCGCGCTGGCGGCGCTCGCGACCGAGCTGGCCGGCCACCCGTCGCACGACCTGACGGTCCACGGGGTGACCGGCACCAACGGCAAGACCACCAGCTCCTACGTGCTGCACGCGATCCTCACCGGTGCGTATGGCGAAGCCGCCACCGGCCTGATGACGACCGCTGAGGTCATCATCGGCTCCGAGCACGAGACGGCCGTGCGCACCACCGGCGAGGCCACCGTGGTGCAGGCCAACCTCGCCCGGATGCGCGACGCCGGTGTGCAGCACGTTGTCCTGGAGACCAGCTCACACGGCATACATCTGCATCGTGTGGATGGAACTCGTTATGCCACAGCGCTTTTCACCAACCTGACGCGCGACCATCTGGACCTGCACGGGACGATGGAGCACTACTACCGGACCAAGCGCAAGCTCTTCCAGTGGACGAGCGGCCCGAAGCTGGCCAATGCCGACGACGAGTGGGGTGCCCGGCTGGCCACCGAGGTCGAGGGCACCCGGACCTTCGGTGCCGCGCAGGACGCCGACTACCGCATCGAGGCCGAGCGTCGCGACGGCGTTCGGACAGTCTTCGAGCTGGTCACACCGGGCCACGGACGACTGACCCTGAGCATCCCGTTGCTCGGCGACTACAACGTGCACAACGTCGCCGGCGCCGCCGGCATCGCCCTCGAGCTGGGTATGTCCCCTGAGGTCCTCACCCGATCCGTTCACGAAATGGCCCAGGTTCCAGGACGATTCGAGCGCGTGCCGGCAGCTGTCGACCTCGGTTTCGAGGTCGTCGTCGATTACGCACACACCGACGTCGGTCTGGCGGCGGTCCTCGAGGTCGCCCGCGAGGTGGCCGGTGACGGCCGGCTGCTGTGCGTGTATGGCGCAGCGGGTGCCCGCGACCGCGACAAGCGTCCGAAGATGGGCGCGGTCGCCTCACGGATGGCGGACGTCGCGATCATCACGACCGATGACGCCTACCACGAGGACCCGCAGGACATCGCGGACGAAGTGATGGCGGGTGCCGATCCGGCCAACACCACCATCGTCATCGACCGGCGGGCCGCGATCGACAGTGCGTTGCGGCAGGCTCAGCCCGGTGACGTCGTCGTCGTGGCGGGCAAGGGCCACGAGCGGGTGCAGCACCTGGCCACCGGCGACGTTCCCTTCCACGACGTCACCGTCGTCACCGAACTCCTCGCCTCCCGCTGACCTCAGCCGGCGCGCGTGTCGCCGGCCCCTGGGGGTGTGCGTTGGTCTCCCCAGTGTCGAGTCGTGTACGGGTATGTCGGTCTGGGGTGTGCGTTGGTCTCCCAGTGTCGAGTCGTGTACGAGTATCGGTGCCCGGAGCGTTCACAGGTCGACACTGGGGAGAGTTGTGTTCGCCTCCCGCTGATCTCAGCGCGGACGGACCCTGCTCGGAGACTTCGCCGTATCCGTGTGAGCGGGTCGGCGCGACTCGCGCCGGCGGCTTTGCGACGATGGACCCGTGCGCACAGTCGGCTCACCTCTCGGTGGCGGCCCTCCCAAGGTGATCGCTCACCGCGGGGCCAGCCATGAAAACCCCGAACACACTCTCGGTGCCTACGAGCGCGCGATCGACGTCGGTGCCGACGGTCTGGAGTGCGATGTCCGCCTCACCGCCGACCGCCACCTGGTCTGCGTGCACGACCGCCGCGTCAACCGCACCTCCAACGGGCACGGGGTCGTGTCGGCGCTGGAGCTGGTGCAGCTGGAGGGACTGGACTGGGGCAGCTGGAAGGCCGCGCACGCCGACGAGAACGAGATGCCGGACCGGCACCACGCCGACATCCTCACCCTGCGGCAGCTGATCCGCTCGGTCGTCGCGAGCGAGCGCAAGCCCGATCTCGTCATCGAGACCAAACACCCGACCAGGTATGCCGGCGAGGTCGAACGCCGACTGGTCGATCTGCTGGGTGAGTTCGACCTGTTGCGACCGGGGCCGGGAAAGCCAGTGATCCGGGTGATGTCGTTCTCCCACTTGGCGATCCAGCGGATGGCCAAGCTCGCACCGCACGTGCAGCGCGTCCAGCTGATCGAGGTGAGCACCTCCCCGCGCTTCCGGGACGGACTGCCGCCCAACGTCGCGATCGCCGGGCCGCGCATGGGGATCGTCCGCCGCAATCCCGAATTCGTTGCGCGACAACACCATTACGGCCACCAGGTGCACGTGTGGACCGTCGACAAGGAACCCGACATCGAGCTGTGTCTGCGGATCGGTGTCGACGCGATCATTTCCAACCGCCCTGCGCTGGTCCGCGAGATGGTCGACGCGGCCTACCCAGGACGGTGAGCGACCGATCCGGCATGATGGCTGGCCGACCCGCTGAGTCGGGCACGACTTACGGACACGACACACGACATACGGCATGCGACGGCAGATGAAGACGACGAGAGGTGGCCACGACGTGAGTGACAAGCGCAAGTCCGAACCCTGGGTGCGGACGGTGCGGCTGCCGTGGACGATCGAGTCGGTGCCGCGGGTGCGCCAGGAGGTCGTGGCGGACCTGGGCGCCGGCAAACTGCCCGACTCGGTCGTCGAGGAGGCCGAGACGGTCGTCGCCGAGCTGGTCGCCAACGCGATCCTGCACGGCCGTCCCCTGCCTGACGGCACGGTGCGCGTCCGGTGGCGGGCCCGCCCGCCCCGCGTCGAGATCGAGGTCACCGACGGCGGATCCGACAAGCAGCCCAAGCCCAAGCCGCAGGCCGACTGGGCGCCGAGCGGCCGTGGGCTGCGCATCGTGCGGTCGCTCGCCTACGAGTGGGGCGTCAATGACGAGGACGGACACACCATGGTGTGGGCGGCGCTCGGTGGCGCGTCCCGACGCCGGATTTGAGAGTCCCCGTATGACGATCCCGATCGACGGCGTGAAGGTCGGCCACTGGACCGACGAGAAGGCCCGAACCGGTTGCACCGCAATCGAATTCCCCACCGAGACCGTTGCGTCATACGAGTGCCGCGGCGGGGCTCCGGCGGCGCGTGAGCTGGCGCTGCTGGAGCCGGACAAGTCCGTCACCAGCATCGACGCGTTGCTGCTGACCGGCGGCTCGGCCTTCGGGCTCGCGGCTGCCGACGGCGTCATGCGCCGGATGGAAGAACTCGGCCGAGGCGTGCCCACCCCCGGTGGTGCCGTGCCCATCGTGCCCGCGCTGGGTCTCTTCGACCTCGCGGTCGGTGATGCGTCCGTCCGGCCCACCGCCGATGACGGGTATGCCGCGGCGGCCGCCGTCACCACGGACGAACCCGCGACCGGCCAGGTCGGTGCCGGCACCGGTGCGATGGTCAGCCACTGGCGCGGCCCGGACGGGGCGCGGCCCGGCGGCATACGCACCGCTACTCGCCGGCTCGGTGCCGTCGTGGTGTGGACCCTGGTTGTGGTCAACGCCTTCGGCGACATCGACGACGGATCCGGGCCGGTCGACACCGCATCGGTGGAAGCGTTGCAGCAGCCCTTCGAATTCGACCGCACCCACACGACGATCGGCGCCGTCGTCACCAACGCGACCCTCGACAAGGTCGGCTGCCGCATCGTCGCCCAGGGCGCACACGACGGACTGGCTCGCGCGATCACCCCGCCGCACACCCGCTTCGACGGTGACGCGTTCGTCGCCGCCGCGACAGGTGAGGTCGAGGCACACGTCGACGTCGTGCGACTGCTGGCGCTCGCCGCGGTCACCGACGCGATCCGGCACGTCTAAGAGCCCTGCGAAATGCGCGGACGGAGAGAGTCGGGTCCCCGCGAAGTATTCGGAGGAACGGAGCGGGGGAAGAAACTTTGTGGGGTGGCTCTACGCTGATGCCCCATGGGTAAGGCATCGCGCCGCAAGGGCGCCGACAAGAAGGCCGCGCGCGCGGCACGAGTGCCCTTCGCGGCCAGGCCGTTCGAAGGCCTGCCGGGGGAGACCAGCTGGGTCGCGATGCGCGAGATCCTGCCAGCTGCCACAGCCCGGCTCTCCTTCTCGTATGACGGGGCGGAGCACTCCGCCACCGTCGCGACCGTCCTCCCGCTGGCCTGGGCCGGCCTGCACCGCTCCGACGGCGAGCGTTTCATCGCGACCCAGTCCGGCGCTGGTTCGGGCGACCTGAGCCGCGACCTGGCTGCCGCCCTGATCGGAACGGTCGAAGCCGGACCGGGCGAGCCGGTGATCAAGACGCCGCCGGTGACCGGTGAGACACCGCGCCTGCAAGACCTGCTGTCCGCCGACGTTCCGGAGATCGAGCTGCACGACGGGTTCGACTTCTGGGTCGAGCAGGACGAGCTCGACGACGCGACCGCCGCCTCGCTGGAGCAGGCCAACGCCGCGATCACGCCGACGGTCGCGTTGCCGTCGACCGAGTCCGCCTACTGGTGCCGCATCGGCGAACGCACTTATGTCCGTTGGGTTTTGCCGCACTCGGAGGACGAGGCCACCGCAGCACTGGCCCGCCTGCACGCCGCCGGCCACGACGGTCTGGATGATGGCCGCCTGTTGGGCGCGTTCCGCACCTGCGGGCTGCTGGTCCCGGTGTGGGAGGTCGACGCTGCGGCGGAGGGTTCGTCATACGACGACGGCATGGAGCAGTTGGCCGGCCGCTTCGACGAGGCGCTCGCGTCGGTGCGCGCCGGTGACGCGCTGACCGACGACGAGCGTCGCGCCCGCGCCGGACTGGTGTCCCGTCAGATCACCATCCGCTGAGCCGGATTCAGCCCTGCCGCGCCTTCATCCGTGGATTCTGCTTGTTGATGACGTACGTCCTGCCGCGGCGCCGCACAACCTGTGACCCCGGCTGGGATTTCAACGAGCGCAACGATTTCCGGACCTTCATGAGCTCACCTTCGGATTGACGAGACCGCGTTCGACGGCACGCGCGATGCGGCGCGGCACGAGGACCATGCCGTCCTGTGTGTGCACGGGGACGAGCGGCGGCGGCAGTGCGCGCCATTGCGCCCGGCGGTGTCGGGTGTTGCTGCGGGACATCTTGCGTTTGGGGACTGCCATGGGTGTTCTCCTTCATCGGTCAGATCAGGTCGTGTACGCCGCCGAGCCAGGGCTCGAGGCCGTCGCGCCGGACGTTCCACCGCGTGCCGCGGGCGAGCAACTCGTCGTCGGTCAACGCGCAGTCGGCGAACGCCCTGCAGATGTCGGTCGGTTCGGCGTGGTCGCGCAGACCGACGACGGTCAGCCGTGAGGTGGGCGCCCCGTTCCACGGGCCATGCGCACCGAGGCGCACCTGTCCGGCGGCGCCGTCGAGGACACAGACCGTTGCGCGGGTGGGCAGCCAGACACAGCCGCGGATCCGATGACTGCCGACGCACATCGTCTCAAGGGCACTGGCGAAGCGGTCCGGGTGCAGCGGGCGGTCCGCACATAGGTCGAGCGACCAGACATGATCGCTGTCCAACGCCGGCAGGTCGTGCCGGCGTACTTCGGCCACCCACTTCTCGGCTTGCCGGTGGGCATGGATGCCGGTCACCAGTTGCCCACCCGGCAGGTCGGCCCAATCGGTGGCGAGCAGCGACGACGGTCGGCGCAGTGCGTTGAGCAGGTCGGTCCCGGCGGCGTCCGCGGGGCCGAGGAGCTGCACCGCATCGGCATACTCGACGATCCCGGCCAGTGTCTCGGCGAGACCGCGGTCGTCACCGGCAAAGGTCGGCACACCGTGCTCGCCGAGGGTCAGGTCGCTGGTGAGGTCGGGCACGACGGTGTCGCCGCGGACCGCCGCGACGACGCCGTGGATGTGCAGCGGCAGTCCGTCGAGTTCGGTCTGCAACGCGCACACGCGGCAGACCTGCAGCGCCGATGCCCCCGCGGGAAGCTGCGCGACGATCGCACCCCATCGGTCGAGCTCCTGCAGCCGGCGCAGGGTCGGGATCACGTCCTCCCGTATGGCGCACGAGGTGCACCCGTGATCCAGCTCGACCCGCTCGGTCTCCAGCCGGCCGCGGATGTCGCTGACGGTGCGCACCAGTTGGTTGGTCGCGTCGTCGATGCGGTATGCCGCGACCACCGGATCTGGGAGATCGAATTGGGTTGCGACTGTGACGGATTCGATCACGTCCGGGTCGACGCCGGTGATCACCACGATCGGGGTCATGGGCGCTCACCACCGTGGTCGTGGAGGGGCGCGTGTCGGGGGTGGATGTCGGGTTTCACGGTGCCTCACTGTAAGTTAATGGGAACGATTCTCATTATATCTGGAGGCATCATGTCACGTCACTGCCAGGTCACCGGAGCGGTGCCCGGCTTCGGCCATCGCATCTCCCACTCGCACCGGCGCACCAAACGACGCTTCGACGTCAACGTGCAGCGCAAGAGGTACTGGGTGCCGTCCCTCGGTCGGTTGGTCACCCTGCGGGTGAGTCCCCGCGGCATACGCACGATCGATCGGCGTGGCATCGACGTCGTCGTGGCCGAGTTGGTCGCGCGCGGGGAGCGGATCTGATGGCGCGGCGTAGCCAGGACGTCCGGCCGAAAATCGTCCTCGAGTCCACCGCGGGCACCGGCTACCGCTACGTGACCGAGAAGTCCCGCCGCAACGATCCCGACCGGCTCCGACTGCGCCGGTACGACCCGGTCGCGCGACGACACGTCGAGTTCAAGGAGGCGCGCTGATGGCCAAGACCAGCAAGATCGCCGCGGACCGGCGCCGTCGGGAGGTCGTCGCGAAACACGCGGCGCGGCGGGCCGAGCTCAAGCAGCTGGCCAGGAACGCTCCGACGGATGACGAACGCGACGCTGCACGTGCAGCGCTCGCCCGGCTGCCGCGCGACGCCTCGCCGACCCGGTTGCGCAACCGCGACGTCGTCGACGGCCGGCCGCGCGGTCACCTCGCGGCGTTCGGCCTGTCCAGGATCCGCTTCCGGGAGATGGCACTTCGCGGTGAGCTGCCGGGGGTCACGAAGTCGAGCTGGTGACCTGCGGGTCGTCCGGTGGGGAAGTGGCGGCGGAGGCATCGGTCGGGGCATTGGTCGGGGCATCGGCAGAGGAGCCGGCCGACTGCTTCGGGTGGGCGAGGGTGCCGCTCACCCGTGCCTCGGCCGGCGGATGACCCGACGGCGCAGCGGCCAGCAGCATCAGCAGCGGTGCCAGCAGCAGCAACCCGGTCGGCGGGATCGACACACCGGAGTCGTTGGACGCGAAACCCAGGATCCAGCAGACGACGATCGCGGCCAGGCCCTCACCGAGCATCGGCACCCGCCGGACCAGCGGGAACAGCAGGCGGCCCGGCCAGCGGGACGGCGTCAGCAGCACGGCGATCGACAGGATCAGGATCAACGGCACGAGTGCGGTCAGCCCGTTGCTGGTCAGCATCGTCCAGTTGGCCCGCACGATCCGCTCGAGCCCGGAGAAGTCGCCGTGGTAACGGATCTGAGCGACGAAATCGCCCAAGTGCGTGCGGTATTGGGGAGGTCGCAGGTAGTCCAGCACGCTGATCGTCCCGACGATCGCGACAGCGGAACCGATGATCAGCGCAGCACGCCGCCAGGTCAGTGCCAGACCGCCGGCGTTGAGTGCGAGGTAGGCGAACGCCGGGAACATCGCGAGCGGGCCTGCCCCGTCGGCGCCCCAAGTGGGCGTGCCGTCGATGAGCAGTGTCACCAGCCCGATCAGGATGACCGTGGTGGCAGCGAGTTTCCGGTGCCCGCCGCGGATCAGCACTCCGGCCAGCAGCGCGCAGATCAACAGCGACGACGTGGCGATCAGGGCGTCGCCGACGTTGCCCATGCCGTAGAACCGGCCGCCATACACCGGCTGCAGACCCATCATCGAGACGAACTGCAACGGCGTCCCGTGTATGACGTCCAACAGCAGCACCGACAACGTCACGAAAGCGATGAACAGCGGTGCGCCGATGGGGTAGCGGCGCCAGGGGCCGAGCAACGCGAGGGCCGCGATGACTACGGCGAAGCCCACCACTCCCCAGCCCAGCGCGGTGCGGGGTTCGGGCGCGTCCCACCAGGGCACCAGCCCGATCAGCCAGGTGCTGACCGGCATCGAGGCGGTCACGGCCGCGCACCCGCTCAGCCACCACCGCAGCGGTGTGCTCGAGCCGGCGGGGACGCCGGACTGTTGCGCGCGACGACGACGGAGCCACCACCAGACGACGCCGGCGCCCAGCAACACCACCATCGCCACCACGAACCGGGTCAGGAAGTCCGCTGACAGGCCGTGCTCCACGCGCAGTTGCATCGCGACCATGCCGGCGTCGGTGATCGCGCTGTCGCCCGCCGGCCGCGGCTGCACGGCCGGGCGCCGTCCCTCCGGCTGGTGCGGTGCCTTGTCGCCGAGCCGGGCGAAGACCAGCGCGGACAGGTCGGTCAGTTGCACGACCCCCGGCTGGCGGGTCGAGTTGGAGGTGAGCAGGCCGTGGGTGACGCCCGGGCCGTTGATCACGACGCTGTGCAGCACCTCCGGGCCGGTGGCATCGGAGAACCCGGCGACCACGACCGTCGCGTTCGCGGGCGCCTTGGCCAGCAGTTTCCCCAGCAGTTTGTCGTCGATGGACTGCAGGCTGATGAACGTGATCGGGCAGGCGTTGATGTCGACGGTGGCCGGATCGGCGACGTAGTGCTCGACCCGCCCCTGGGCGTTCGCGGCCGCCAGCGATGCGTACTGGCCGGCGGAGGTGATGCACTGACCGGCGCCGGTGAGCCGGGTGGCGATGTGTGACGGGTCGGCGGGGACCGACCGGGACAGCGCCCGGTGGCGCACCCGCGGCCACGCCGGGTAGACCGCCGGGGCACCCGAGCCGGTGGTCGACTCCGAGGTGATCGGATTCGGCGGTGCGGGCGACCAGCACTTCTTCGGCGTCTCGCCGGGCGCAGTCATCGGAACGCGTTTGCCCTCGCTGGTGCGCTTGCCCGCGCCGAAAGTCAGCCACGACTGGCCGTCGCAGCTGTGCGAGCTGAGACTGCGGGTGGTCAACGAGCCGACTGCGCCGTCCTCGGCCAGCTTCCACAGGTTCGGCGTCTTCTTCGCGCTCACCTGGTCCCAGGACAGCGTCGGCTGGCTGACGACGATGAGTGGTCCGGGCTGACTGATCTTCTCGGCGGCGGGCCACTGGGTCAGGAACGAGATCAGGTACGACCCACCGACGGCGACGACAGCGACACACACCACGCACACAAGCCACCGTCGGAACACCGGGCAAAGGTTACGGGACGAAACCAGCAATGCCGCATCCCAAATGGTGTATGGCGGATGTGAATCGCCCCGCATTCCCGTCCGTATGACGGTGCGTCGACGCGTGCCCCGGGCGGCGTTCGTAAACTTCGGACGTGATCCAACCTCGACGCATCGCCTACCAGGGCGAACCCGGCTCCAACTCGCACGCGGTGTGCGAGCGCGAATTTCCCTACCTGGAGTCCGTGCCGTGCGCGTCGTTCGAGGACGCCTTCGCCGCGGTGGAACGCACCGACGACGACGGGCCGAGTGCCGATCTCGCGCTGATCCCGATCGACAACTCGCTGGCGGGGCGCGTCTCCGACATACATCACTTCCTGCCGACCAGCGGCCTGCACATCGTCGGGGAGCACTTCCACCGGATCCGGTTCTCGCTGCTGGGTGTTCCGGGTGCGTCGATCGACCAGCTGCGGACCGTGCACAGCCACGTGCACGCGCTCGGGCAGTGCCGCAACGTCATACGGGAGCTCGGCCTGGAGCCGGTGATCTCCGGTGATACCGCGGGCGCCGCGCGCGAGGTCGCCGAGGCGGCCGACCCCACCATGGCTGCGATCAGCCCGCCGCTGGCCGCGTCGATCTACGGCCTGGACGTGCTGCGCGAGGACATCGAGGACGAGGACCACAACACGACCCGCTTCGTGGTGCTGTCGCGGGAGTTCATCGTGCCGCCGCGTGGCTCGGGTCCGATGGTGACCAGCTTCATCTTCAACGTGCGCAACATCCCGGCCGCGCTCTACAAGGCACTGGGCGGCTTCGCCACCAATGGCATCAACATGACCAAGCTCGAGTCCTACATGGTGGGCGGCAAGTTCGCCGCGACGCAGTTCCTCAGCGAGGTCGACGGGCACCCCGAGGACCCGGGCCTGAAGCTCGCGCTGGACGAGCTGCGCTTCTTCACCACCGACGTCAAGATCCTCGGTGTCTACCCCGCGTCCCCCGAGCGGCACTGAGTCGTCTGGCTCGACTCTTCGCACGACGGCCGGGCTGGAGGGTGTCCCGAAGTGCCGACGGTCGGTCCGTGGGGACGGGTTGGGCGCTGGAGTGTGTCCCGAAGTGCCGACGGTCGGTCCGTGGGGACGGGTTGGGCGCTGGAGGGTGTCCCGAAGTGCCGACGGTCGGTCGGTGGGGACGGAGCGCGTGCGCAACCTGACACTGGGGAGACTCCGGCACGGCGGAACCGAACCGGCCGACGGATCAGGCCGGTTTGGTCCAGACCACGTAATTGCTCAGGTGGTGGCCGTTGACCATGGGTGAGGCGATGTCACAGGTCACCAGGGTCACCACCGGGGTCGAGCTGCCGCCCCACACCCGCTGATCGGTCGTCAACGCCGTCTTGGTCACCGACTCCTTGTGCGTGACGGTCAACTCGACGACCTTGTCGTTGCTGCAGACCACCTTCACCCGGGCACCGGTCGGGACGTTGCGCAGGTTGTAGAAGTTGTCCGGGCCGTCATACGTGACGTGACCGGCGATGACCGAGATGCCGTCCTGGCCGGGCTGGGTCGAGCGGTTGTACCACATCGTGGTGTGCGCGGGCGGGTAGATCTGACCCTGTGAGTTGGTGCCCATCGGCACCACACGCTCACCGACGATGCCGACGCTCTTGACCGTCAGGCTTTTCGGAATGCACGCAGCCCCAGCGGGATTCGCGATCTCGACGGGTTTGCTGTTGCTCTTCGGCTCCGGCAGTGCGGAGGCCTTGCGCGTGGCGTGCTTCGCGGACTTCGACGAGCTCGCACTGTGCTTCTTGGGCGAGTGGCTCGACGACGAACTGCTCCCCGCCGACCCGCTCGAGCTGGACGACCCCGGACCCGTCGGAGAGCTCGCCGCGTTGATCGGGGCGGCGGGCGAGTCGTCACTGGTGAGTCCGTGGACGAGCGTCACACCCCCCGCGACCGCGATCGCGGCGCCGGCGACGATCGCGATCGTGCCTTTCGTGCGTCGGCTGGAGTGTCTTCCCACCGGGCATCGTCCCCTCGTCGTATCCCCGCGGCCGGCCGGGCCGCACCGCTCGATTATGTCTCCCGATTCTGTGCGTGCGCAGCAAGCTACTGAACTTCGCGTAAGAAGGGTCTTGACAGCGTCACTTTACAAACGACATGCTTTTGTAAAGCAAGCGACGTGATGGGAGTCACACGATGGCGGTGTTGGACGCATCCGGAACAGTTCCCGGCGACTCGACCCAGGAGTGGCACGACAAGAAGCGCTATCTCTGGCTGATCGGTCTCGTCATACCGTCGGCGTTCGTCGCCGTCTACGCGCTCTATGCGCTGACGGCGTGGTCGGTCTTCCTCTGGGCCGGGCCGATCCTGATCCTCGGCATCGTGCCGGCGATCGACCTCGCGGCCGGCCTCGACCGCAGCAATCCGCCCGACGACGTCATCGAGGCGTTGGAGAACGACAAGTACTACCGGTGGATCGTCTACATGTATCTGCCGCTGCAGTTCGCCGGGCTTTTCGCGATCATGGCGATCATCGGCGGCGTCAACCCGGTGGGCTGGGTGCTGCAGCACACCGCCGGCTACGACTGGGCGCTGGCCAACCTGCCGCACCGCTTCGTGCAGCCGTGGGACCTGAGCGTGCTGGACAAGGTCGCGGGCGCCATCTCGATCGGGTGCGTCGGCGGCATCGGCATCAACACCGCGCACGAGCTCGGGCACAAGCGCGAGAGTCACGAGCGCTGGTTGTCGAAGATCGCTCTGGCGCAAAGCTTCTACGGCCACTTCTACATCGAGCACAACCGTGGCCACCACGTGCGCGTCGCCACCCCGGAGGACCCGGCGAGCAGCCGGATCGGTGAGAACTTCTACCAGTTCTGGCCGCGCACGGTCATCGGCTCGCTCAAGAGCGCCTGGGGCCTGGAGAAGCGGCGCTATGCCCGCCGTGACAAGCACCCCTTCCGGATCGGCAACGACGTGCTCAACGCCTGGCTGATGTCGGTCGTGCTGTGGGGTGCCATCGTCGCGCTGTTCGGCTGGAAAGTGTTGCCCTACCTGGTGATCCAGGGAGTCGTCGGCTTCTCGTTGCTGGAGGTCATCAACTACATGGAGCACTACGGCATGCGGCGACAGAAGGTCGGCGTGCCGGGCAAGGTCCGCTACGAACGCGTCAACCCGAGCCACAGCTGGAACTCCAACAACATCGCGACCAATGTGCTGCTCTACCACCTGCAGCGACACAGCGACCACCACGCGAACCCGACCCGTCGCTATCAGGCGCTGCGCGACTACAAGGAATCCCCAGTGCTGCCAACGGGATACGCCGGCATGATCGTGCTGGCGATAGTTCCCGCCGTATGGCGCAAGGTCATGGACCCGCGCGTGCTCGCCCACTTCGACGGCGACATCTCGCTGGCCAACATCTCGCCGCGCAAGCGCGAGAAGATCCTCGCCCGGTATGGCGCCCGCCCGGACGCCGCACCCTTGGAGGTCGTCGGCAGGGACACCTCGGTGCATGACCAGGCCGGCGGGCACGGTGGCCGCTGCCCCGGTTGCGGCTATGAGTATGACGAGCGCACCGGCGCACCCCGGGAGGGCTTTCCCGCCGGCACGCCGTGGGACCAGATCCCCGACACGTGGTGCTGCCCGGACTGCGGGGTCCGCGAGAAGCTCGACTTCATCCCGATCACTGCGTCGCGAGAGGTGGCGTGATGCGGATCGTCGCGGACATCGGTCAGTGCGAGGGTCTCGGGATGTGCGAGGCGATGGCGCCGGACATCTTCGAGGTCGGTCCCGAGGGGCACGTCGTGATCCACGACGCGTCACCGGACGAGTCGCGCCGGCAGGACCTGCAGGCGGCGGTCGACGCCTGCCCCGTGCTCGCCCTGACCATGCAGGACTGAGCAGCCGGTGACCACGGACCTACGACGCCTGGTCGTCGTCGGTGCCTCGCTGGCCGGCCTGCGCGCCGTCGAGGCGGCCCGGCGGGCGGGGTTCACCGGCTCGATCACGCTCATCGGCGCGGAGCGCAGTGCGCCATACGACCGGCCGCCGCTGTCGAAGGCGCTGCTGCGCGCCGACGCCCCGGCGAGCGTGTCGCCGTTCCACACCGAGGAGCACCTGCGGACCGAGCTCGGGGTCGACCTGCGCTGCGGAGCGCCGGCGACCGGTCTCGACATCGATCACCGCCGGGTGCTCGTCGGGGCTGACCGGGTCGACTACGACGGGCTGATCATCGCCACCGGCGCGGCCGCCAACGCGTGGCCGCTGGGCGCCGGAGTGCCCGGCGTGCACCCGCTGCGCACCGCCGTCGACGCACTCGCGATCCGGGCAGCGCTCGACGCGGGGAAGCGAGTCGCGGTGATCGGGGCCGGTTTCATCGGCTCCGAGGTCGCCTCTGCCGCCCGGGCACGGGACCTGCCCGTCACCGTGATCGAGGCTGCACCCCAGCCGCTGACCCGATCGGTAGGGCCCTCCGTCGCCGACGTGCTCACCGGCCTCCACCGATCGGCCGGCGTCGACCTGCGCGTCGGCACCCAGGTCACCGAGGTGCACCAGAACGCTTCGGGCGTCACGGGATTGACGCTCGGCGACGGCAATTACCTGCCGGCCGAACTCGTCGTGCTCGGCATCGGCGCCCGCCCCGCGACCGGCTGGTTGCGCGACTCCGGACTGGCACTGCACCGCGACGGCGGCGTGCTCGTCGACGCGACGCTGGCGACGAGAGCACCCGGTGTGTATGCCGCCGGCGACGTCGCCCACGCACCGCTTTCCGTCTTCGACGACGAGGTGGTGCGGCTGGAGCACTGGACCAGCGCCGCCGAGCAGGGCGCCGCCGCGGCCCGCCACCTCCTCGACCCCGACACCGCCCGTCCGTTGCAGACCGTGCCCTACTTCTGGTCCGATTGGCACGGGCACCGGCTGCAGTTCGTCGGCGTGCCGACCGCGGACGAAGCGCGCGTCATACGACCGGAGCCGGAGCAGTTCCTCGCCCTCTATCGGCGCGGTGACCGGGTCGTCGGTGCGTTCACCGTCAACGGGCAGCGGGAGATCATGCGCTACCGCCGCCACATCGTCGGGCACGCGCCTTTCGAGGACGCGCTCGCCGAGGCGGGCGCCCACGACCGGGCGGCGGTCTGAAGCGGGCGCCGGCGGTTTCGCCGGCCGGCGGGCAATCGGCGGCACGCATGCTTAGACTCGCGCTCGTGACGTCGGCATCGCCCGCAGACGAGGATCTGCGCACCCGCCTGCTGCGGGTGGCGGCCACGATGACGGTCGCGGACGGGTGGTCGAAAATGACCATGTCGCGGCTGGCCGACGAGGCCGGGGTCTCCCGTCAGTCGGTCTACAACACCTTCGGCAGCAAGCCGGCGCTCGCTCAGGCGCTGGTCATGTCGGAGCTGTCGGTCTTCCTCGGCAAGGTGGTCGACGCATTCGAGGGCAGTGGCGGCGACCCGGTGAAGGCGGTGCACGACGCCGCGCTGGGTGTGTTGCTCCTCAGCCGGAAGAGTCCGCTGTTGCGCGCCGCCGTCGCCGGCTCGCACGGTGCCAATTCGGAGTTGCTGCCGTTGCTGACCACCGACAACGAGCAGTTGCTGGCCACCGCGAAGCGCGTGGTGACGGACGGCATGCTGCGCTTCCAGCTACCGCTGGACCGTGCGCAACTCGACATCGGCGTCGATGTCATCGTGCGCACCGTGCTCAGCCATGTCATCCAGCCCAGTTCCACCCCGGAGAAGACGGCCACCGGCATCGCCTGGGTGGCCAGCGCCGTGTTGCATTGGGCCGAGTGAGGATCGGCCCGCTTCAGCTCTCGCGGGCTCGATGGGTCAGCCCACGCATACCGGCCCGCATCATCGTCGCGTGATTGGCCAGCAGCACCGGACGCGCCGGGGCGGAGCACGCCAGTCGGCCGAGCAGGCCCGGCATACCGAGGTCGACCTCCTGCGTGTAGTCCAGGATCGTCCGGTCGACCCCGTCGGCACGCACCGCGAATTGGGACCAGCCGACCAGATCGCCGCTCAATCTTGCTCGCAACACACCGGATTCGGCGTCGACCAGCTCGGTCGCCAGCTCGACGTGCAGGGTCAGGGGCAGCACACTGCGGATCTCCGCACTGCCGTGCGTGTCGTCGTATGGCGTCACGGACCGGATCTGCGGCCACCATTCCGGCCAGCGCTCGGCATCCCGCAGCACCTCGAAGACGGCGTCCCTGGGTGCGGCCAGGTGGTGCGAGCTGGCGAAGCGGAAGTGCCGTCCCATCAGCGAGGCAGGCGCACCGTCAGGGCCCCGCGATCGGCGCGGAAGCGCACGGAGTACGCCATACCGATGACGTCGCCGTCGACCTCGACCCGTTGCGGCATGTCCACGTCCACGATCATCTCGGTGAACTGCGCACGCATGAAGTGCTCGGAGTCCTTCTGCGAACGCGTCAGCACCTTGCCGACCACCGGCAGCCAATGCGCCCCGCCGCCCCGGACGACCACGGCGTCGAGCAGTCCGTCGTCGACGACGGCCTTCGGCATCAGCTTCATTCCGCCCTGCAACATGCCGCAGTTGCCGGCCAGCACGCTGGTGACGTCGCGCCGGATCTCCGGGCCGCCGTCGATGCGGATCCGGGCGGGCACCAGCTCGTGCCGCAACTGCTTCATGCCGGCGACGAGGTATGCCGTCCAGCTCAGCCGAGCCTTCAACTTCTCGGTGGTGTCGGCCATGATGTCGGCGTCCCGGCCCACTCCGCCCATGACCAGTCCGATGTGGTCGGCGTCGAACTCTCCCGGTGCACTCCCGGCCAGCGAGATCCGGATGGCGTCGATCGCGCCGTCCGCGCCCGACAGGCCGATGCGCAGCGCGTCGGCATACCGATTGACCGGCAGGCCCAGCTGCCGCGCGAAGAGGTTGCCGGTGCCGCCGGCGAGCACGGCCAGCGGCGTCCCGGTCCCGAGCATCGCCGATGCGGCGCACCGCATGGTGCCGTCACCACCCAGGGCGGCGACCAGGTCGACGCCCTGCTCGAGCGCAGCACGCGCCTGCCCCTCGCCCGGGTCCTCCACGGTCGTCTCCGACCACAGCGGCGGTGCCCATCCGTAGCCCCGGAAGATCGCCGTCAACCGGTCGCGCAACACCTGGAGGTCCTTGACCTTCGTCGGGTTGACGATCACCGCAGCACGTTGCACGAATAGAACCTTCCTGGTTACTGACGGGTCCGCCTGATTCCGGCAGACGTTATCGGGTTGCGCGCCCGCATGGTGCGCCGCGTAGCCTTGCCTGTCGTGATCGACATCAAGCTAGTGCGCGACAACCCCGACCTCGTGCGTGCGAGCCAGCGCGCTCGCGGCGCCGACGAGACCCTGGTCGACCAGGTGCTCGCAGCCGACGAGAAGCGGCGCTCCTCCATCACCGAGTTCGAGAGCCTGCGTTCCCAGCAGAAGACCGTCAGCAAGTCGGTCGGCGCTGCCATGGGGAAGCTGAACGCCGCGCGCAAGGCCGGGTCGGCCGATGTCGACGTGCTGGCCAAGGAGGCCGACGAGGCACGTGCCCGGGCGACCGAGCTGTCCGCGCAGGTCAAGCAGCGCGAAGCCGCCGCGGACCAGGAGGACAAGGAGTTCACCGCGCTGCTGCGCGAGCTGGACAACATCGTCCTCGACGGTGTCCCCGCCGGCGGCGAGGAGGACTTCGAGACCCTGGAGACCGTCGGTGAGCCGCGCAGCTTCGACTTCGAGCCGCTGGACCACCTGGCCCTCGGCGAGAAGCTCGACGCCATCGACATGCAGCGGGGTGCGAAGGTCAGCGGCTCGCGGTTCTACTTCCTCAAGGGCGCGGGTGCCCGCCTGTCCAACGCACTGATGGCCTACGCCCAGAGCATCGCCGCCGAGGAGGGTTTCACACCGCTCATCGTGCCGACGCTGGTCAGCGCACAGTCGATGGGCGGCACCGGCTACCTCGACGCACACGAGGACGTCTATGAACTGGAGTCGGGCGAGCTCTACCTCACCGGCACCAGCGAGGTGGCGCTCGCCGGCTTCCACACCGACGAGATCCTCGACCTGTCGAACGGTCCGTTGCGCTACACCGCCACCTCGACGTGCTATCGCCGCGAGGCCGGGTCCTACGGCAAGGACACCCGCGGCATCTTCCGGGTGCACCAGTTCACCAAGACCGAGATGTTCGTCTACTGCGACCCGCAGCAGGCGGTCGAGGAGCACCAGAACCTGCTGCGCATCGAGCGTCGGTTGCTCGACGGGCTGGAGCTGCCCTACCGCGTCATCGACGTCGCCGCCGGTGACCTCGGTGGCTCCGCGGCGCGCAAGTACGACTGCGAGGCGTGGGTGCCGACGCAGGGCAAGTACCGTGAGCTGACGTCGACCTCCAACTGCACGACCTACCAGGCGCGCCGGCTCAACATCCGCCAGCGCGGCGAGGGCGGCAAGACGGAGTTCGTCGCCACCCTCAACGGCACCATGCTCACCGACACCCGGCCGATCGTCGCGCTGCTGGAGAACCACCAGCAGGCCGACGGCTCGATCCGGGTGCCGCAGGCGCTGCAGCCGTTCCTCGGCACGGACGTCATACGCCCCGCCTGAGGAACAGCGCCGCCGCCCCACCCGACCGCCACCTCCCATGCCGAATGACGGCTTCTTCGCCGAGTGACGGTCCGATTGGGCCGTCACTCGCCGAGAGAGCCGTCATTCGGCATGGGAGGGACGCGCTCAGTCGCGCAGCGAATACGTCAGTATGGCGTTCCCCGCGGACGTGATCTGCGAGTCCACCAACCGCAGGCGAGTCATCGGCACGGTCTCGTCGAACAGCCGCGCGCCGTCGGGCGTGACGACCGGGTGGGTGGTCAGGGTCAGCGCGTCGACGACGCCGGCGGTGAAGAGCGACCGGATGGTCTTGATGCCGCCCCCGATAGAGATGTCGCCCTCGGCGCCGTTGTCACGCAACGCCTTGACGTAATCGACCGGATCTCCTTGCACCAGAGTGCTGTTCCACGGCAACTCACCGGACAGCGTCGAAGAGACGACGTGCTTGCGCACCGGGTTGATGAAGCTGCCGAACAGATCGTCGTTGCCCGGCCAGTACTGCGACCACTCCTGCCAGAGCGTGCGGCCGAGGACCATGTCGGTGACGGGTGCGATCGACTTGCCCATGGCTTCCCCCTCCTCCGGGCCGAACGAGTCGAACTGGAAGAGGTTCGGCGCCTCGACGACGCCGTTGACCGAGTGGAAGAGGTGGGCTGTGACCTTGCGGCTCATGATGGGCTCCCTGCGTCCGTGGTGTCGGAGATGTTCGTCGTATCCGCGATGTTCGTAGTGTCCGTGATGGTTGCTGCCAAAACGGTTGGACAAAGGGTTGGACCAGGCAGCGCCCGATAACTCATCGGTCGCACCGAAGAACCCGGAAGAACCCCGAAGAAGCTCCGTAGAAGCACCGAGGAGCTCCGCAGAGGCTCGGCCACCTCCGTCGCGCGGCGGAGGTGGCGCCATACGCCAGTGGTTAACCTCGCCGTGTGCCCGACTCCTGGCGTTCCACGCTCACCATCGACGACAGCTGGACGCGTCCGCTGCCGCCGCGGTGGTGGCGCGTCGACGGACCCGTGGCGCTGATCTGGCTGGCGGTGGCCGCGATCTGCACGGAGGGCTATCGCGCGGTCGGCGCGCTCGCGCAGGACCACACGGACATCCGACTGCAGTACCTCTACGTCGTCGTTCCGTGCGCCGCGCTCGTGGTCCGCCGGCGTTTCCCGGTGGCCACGACCGCGTTCGTGACGTGCGCGTGGGTGATCACCGGACAGCTCGACGGGCGGCTCACCACGACCCTCGGCATCCAGTTCGTCTACCTCTTCGCGATCTACTCGGGGGCGGCCTGGGGCCGGCGCCGCGTCGTGGGCGCGTGGGTGATCGGCGGCTGCCTGGCGCTGCTGGCCGGCTGGGTGGTCTACGTGCTGTTCACCGAGTCGTATGACGGGATGCGCGGCTCCGACGTCATACCCGGCTGGTTGGGCGCGACCGTCATCACGGTGCTCACCAATGTGATCTACCTCGGCGGCGCGGTGCTGCTCGGCATCCTGGAGTGGCGCAACCTGCGGCGGCGGCGTGAGCTCGAGGACCAGGCGCGCACCATCGACTTGCAGGCCGTGGAGTTGCGCCGGCAGGCCGTCGACGCCGAGCGGCTGCGGATCGCCCGCGAGTTGCACGACGTCGTCGCGCACCACG
Organism: Flexivirga endophytica; assembly: GCF_014640635.1. Lineage (GTDB taxonomy): Bacteria > Actinomycetota > Actinomycetes > Actinomycetales > Dermatophilaceae > Flexivirga > Flexivirga endophytica. The sequence continues at coordinate 480,445 of NZ_BMHI01000003.1, read as the reverse complement.
TGTCGGTGATCGGCGTGCAGGCCGGCGCGGCCCGGCGCGTGCTCGACAAGCAACCGGACGCCGCACGGGACGCGCTGACCGGGATCGAGCGCTCGTCGCGGTCGGCCGTGGCCGAGATGCGAGCACTGTTGGGCACGTTGCGCTCGTCGGCCGACATCGACCGCGCGCCCACGCCCGGGCTCGACGACGTCGACGCGCTGGTGAGCGACTACCGCGCCACCGGCCTCGCGGTCGACTGGCGGGTCGTCGACGACCGACGGGCGCCGACGGAGGTCCCGCCCGGCATCGGGCTGGCCATCTACCGCACTGTGCAGGAAGCCCTGGCCAATGTGCAGCGGCACAGCAGCGCGACGACCGCGTCGGTCGTCACACGGTTCGGGCAGGCGGATCGCCCGTATGCCGAGGTGGAGATCGTCGACGCCGGACGCGCCCGTCCCGGGACCGCCGGCACCGGACTCGGCCTGGTCGGCATGCGCGAGCGGGTCGAGGTGCTCGGCGGGGAGGCGGAGATCGGACCGCGGCAGACCGGCGGCTTCCGGGTGCGGGTGCGGTTGCCCTTCGACTGACCGCGAAGGAAGCCACTCCTGGCTAGAGTTGCCCCACGCACCCGACTCGTCGCGCCGCCGGATCGCTCCGGCCCAGGGAGAGGCATGACTGACAACCCGTACAACCCGCAGCAACGACCCCAGCAACAGCCGCCGCAGGGACAGCCCGGTCCGGGCTATGGCGGCCCTCACGGCCAGCAACCGCAGGGCAATCCGCCGCCCCAGCAGCCGCCATACGGGCCACCAGGTTACGGCCGACCGGCCTACGGGCAGGGGCAACCGCAGCAGCCGGGCAACCAGGGGTATGCCGGGCCGCCGCAGCAGTTCCAGCAGCCCTACCAGCAGCAACCGTATGGCGGCCAGCAGTTCCAGCAGCAGCCGTATGGCGCACCCCCGGCCGCCGGCCCGTCGCCGCTGCCGAAGGTCTTGGGCTGGCTGATGGCGCTCTTCGCGGTCGTCGCGATCGCCTGCTGTTTCGGGCCGTGGGCGTCGGCGAAGGTGTCGAGCAACGTGCTGCCGATCAGCGCGTCGATGTCGGTCAACGCGTTCAACCACGCGTCGTGCTCGGGACCGGGCGACGCCTGCGACAGCGACTCGAGCTCCGACGGTGGCTCGTCGAGTTCGACCTCGGCCACCAGCGCGACGTCGGACGAGGACGGCTCGCTCTGGGAAGGCTGGGTGATCGCCGCGATCGGTGCCGTCGTCATCGTGCTCGGGGTGCTGCGTGGCCTCGGCAAACGGGCACTCTCCGTCCCGGCCGCCGTCGCGGGCGCCGTCGGCGGGCTGGCAGTCGTCGGCCTGACGATCTACCGGTGGAGCTGGGTCCATGACAAGGCCGGCGAGGCCAAGGACCAGCTCAAGGCGTCCGGCGACATGGGCAGCATCGACTTCCACTTCGGCAGCGGCTGGGGCCTGTGGCTGACGCTGGTCGCCGGCGTTCTGCTGTTGCTGGCCGGCGTCGGTGGCCTGGTCAAGCGACAGTGACGGCACAACCTCGAACGCCCGCACCGACCCGGGTCGTCGTGGTCGATGACCAGCGGCTGGTCCGCAGCAGCTTCGCGATGATGCTGTCGGTGGAGGACGACATCGAGGTGGTCGGCGACGCCGCCGACGGTGCGCAGGCCATCGAGGTGGTGCGCCGCGAGCGCCCCGACCTGGTGCTGATGGACGTGCAGATGCCCGTCATGGACGGCATCGCGGCGACCGAGCAGATCGTCGCCGCGGGCCTGGCCAAGGTCGTCCTGCTGACCACCTTCGACCGGGACGACTACCTCTTCGACGGATTGCGTGCGGGGGCAAGCGGATTCCTGCTGAAGAACACCGAGCCGGAGGGCCTGGTCGACGCGATCCGATCCGTCGCGCGCGGGCACGCCCTGCTGGCGCCGGAGGTCACGCTGCGCGTGATCGAGCGTATGACGGCGGGCCCCGCCACCAGCACGGCCGATCCACAGCCGACCGCCGCGCTGGAGCGGCTGACACCGCGTGAGCGAGAGGTGTTGGAGCTGGTCGGCCGGGGCCTGGCCAACGCGGAGATCGCCCGCCGGCTCTTCCTGGGCGAGGCCACCGTCAAGACGCACGTGTCCAACGTGCTGTCCAAGCTGCAGGTGCGCGACCGAGTGCAGGCGGTGGTGTTCGTCTACGAGAATGGCCTCATCCGAGCGGGGGAGTAGCACCACGATCGGCTGCGCGGATCTCCGTCGCCGGCCGGATCCGTGGTCGCGCGTTGCGCCATACGGTCGAGATGAACGCGTGAGGGGAGTCGGATGAAGATCTACCGGGGACGCCCCACCGTGATCACCACGGTCGGCATCGGCACGTCACAGGTGGAGATCCGCATGGTCCCCGTCCCCTGCGCATCGCAGTTCATCGTCAGTGGTCGACCCGGTCGTGCCTTGCTGGCAGAGCTGGGCTGACCACCCACCCATGGAGAAGAGGGAGACACCTGATGTTGCGGCTTGACCGACTGACGCGCCGGTTCGGCGGGCACGTGGCCGTGGACGACGTCAGTTTCGAGGTGGGCGACGGGCAACTCGTCGGCTTCGTCGGCGGCAACGGCGCCGGCAAGACCACGACCATGCGGATGGTCATGGGCGTCCTACAGGCCAGCGCCGGCGAGGTGCGGTGGAACGACGCACCGGTCACCGCGATCGACCGCCGCGAGTTCGGTTACATGCCGGAGGAGCGTGGGCTCTACCCGAAGCAACCGGTGCTGGAGCAGGTCGCCTATCTCGCACAACTGCACGGGGTTTCGGCCCACGATGCTCGTGAGCGGGGGACAGCACTGTTGGACCGGTTCGGCCTCGCCGACCGGGCCAAGGACAAGCTGGAGGCGCTGTCTCTGGGCAACCAGCAGCGGGTGCAGATCGTCGCCGCGGTGATCGCGCGGCCCAAGATGCTGGTCCTGGACGAGCCGTTCTCCGGCCTCGACCCGGGCGCCGTCGACGACATGGTCGCGTTGTTGCGCGAATTCACCTCGACCGGCACTCCGGTGCTGTTCTCCTCCCATCAGCTCGACCTCGTCGAGCGGCTCTGCGACCGCATCGTCATCCTGTCGCGCGGCCGGGTCGTCGCCGACGGCGTCGCCGACGAGCTGCGACGCAGCGGACCACTTCGACACCGGCTGGTCACCGGCAACGACGCCGGCTGGGTGCGCGACCTCGGCTGGCTCGATGTCATCGATGTGGGCGGCGACACCGCCGTCGTGCAACTGGCGGCTGCCGAGGACACCGATCGACTGCTGACCGAGGCCCTGCGCCGCGGTTCGGTGCGCGAACTCGCCGAGATCGTCCCTTCCGTCGCCGACATCTACCGCGAGGTCACCGCATGAAGTCGACCAATTCCGTATGGCGCCTCGTTGCCGTCCGCGAGGTCTCGGTCAAGCTGCGCGATCGCAACTTCCTGGTGTCCACCGCCCTGATGCTGGTCCTGGTGGTCGCCGCCATCGGCATACAGTTCGCGTTCGCCGGACACACCGACACCAAGAAGATCGCCGTTCCGAACGCCACGGCGTCCAAGCTCGTCACCGCCGCCGACCGGATGGCGGACACGGCCGACGCGAAGTTGGAACTGCAACCGCGCCAGGCCGATTCGGCGAAATCGGTCACGGAGATGGTGTCCGACGGTACGGCGGACGCCGGCCTGGTCCGATCCGGCGACGGCTGGCGGCTGATCGGCAAGTCCAGCCGCAACACCGACGTCGCGACCTACCTCGGCCAAGCGGTGCAGCAGGACGCCGTCCGCCGCAACGCCGCAGCGTCCGGCACCACGCTCGCGCAGTTGCAGAAGGGCTCCCAGCTGCCCTACGAACTGCTCGCTCCGAACGATGACGACGAGGGCGCCGCGCGCGTGGGCGGAGTCGTCTTCGGGATGCTGTTCTACCTCGCCGCACTGCTCTTCGGCATGGCGATCGCGAACAGCGTCGTGGAGGAGAAGCAGAACCGCATCGTCGAGATCATCGCCTCGGCGATCCCGTTGCGGCAGCTGCTGATCGGCAAGATCATCGGCAACACGGTCCTGGCGCTCGGGCAGGTGGTGCTGTTGTCACTGGTCGGCGTCGGCGGGCTGCTGGTGACCGACAACACCGACCTGCTGGGCCAGTTGGCGCCGGGCATCGGGTGGTTCGTGCCGTTCTTCCTGATCGGGTTCCTCGCCCTGGCAGCGCTGTGGGCGGTCGTCGGCGCGCTCGCGACACGCTCGGAGGACGTGCAGTCGACGTCGGCGCCGATGACCGCGCTCGTCGCGATCGTCTTCTTCGGCGGCATCCTGACGACCGGGGTGTTCCAGGCGGTGCTGTCCTTCGTCCCGATCTTCTCCACCATCGCGATGCCGGCCCGCGTGCTGGCCGGTGACGCGGCGTGGTGGGAACCGTTGGTGGCGTTGCTGATCGCGCTCGCCGGTGCATACGCGATCCTGCGCTTCGCGGAGCGGATGTATCGCACAGCGCTGATGCAGACCTCGCACAAGCTGAGCTTCCGGCAGGCGCTGCGCCAGGGCGCCGAGTGACAGCCGACTGACGAGGCCGGCCGCTACTCCGTGCCGGCCGGTGTGTCGACGCCGCGGTGAGGAAGTGGCGGAGCAGCGCCGTCCGGTCGAGATCCCCGGGGCGCCGCCGGGCGTCCGCCTGCACGCCGTGGCCGAGGAGGTGATCCGGACCAGGGCGATCGCCGAGGCGCTCGGCGAAACACTCGACCTGCCGGTGGTTTCCATCGATCCCGCCGATGCCGCCGAGCACTTCGGTGTCGTCGCCCACTTCTTCGGCCAGACCCTGACCGGCGCCAGCGCGCTGACCCGCGAGCTCCTCGCATGGGAGCCGGCAGGGCCGACACTGCTCGACGACATCCGATCCGGTGCCTACACGGACTGACCACTTCAGGGAGCCCGCCACCACGCATCGCCGCAGGGGTCCGCCACCGTCCGAGGTGCTCGCCATAGGCTGACGCCGTGCAGAAGAAACTTGTGGCACTGGACATCGACGGCACGTTGCTGCAGTACGACGGCCGGTTGGACGAGGAGGTGCGTGATGCGGTGCGGGCAGTCGCCGACGCCGGACACCATGTGGTGATCGCGACCGGTCGTAGCATCCTCGGTGCGGCCCCGGTCTTCGAATTGCTTTCGCTGACAGACGGATTCGCCGTGACCTCCAACGGCGCAGTGACGGCGCGGTTGCACGACGACGCGTGGGAGATCATCGACAAGGTCACGTTCGACGCCACCCCGGTCCTGAAGTTGCTCAAGGACTCCTGGCCGGACGCCGTGGTGGGCGTGGAGGAGCCAGGTGTCGGCACCAAGGTCAGCGCACCGTTCCCCGAGGATGAGATCGTCGGACCCACGAAGGTCCTGCCCTGGGAGGAGCTCGGCGCCGAGCCCACCACCCGGCTCACCTTCCGCTCGCCCAGCGGCACCGCTGAGGACTTCGTCGAACTCGTCGATCGGCTTGGTCTGCACGGCGTCAACTACGCCGTCGGCTACACCGCCTGGCTCGACGTCAACCCCGAGGGTGTCTCCAAGGCGTCCGCGCTCGAGCAGGTCCGCCGCACGTTGCACGTCGAGCCCGCGGACACCATCGCGATCGGCGACCACACCAACGACCTGGAGATGCTGCACTGGGCGGCACGTGGTGTCGCCATGGGGCAGGCGCCGGACGAGGTCAAGGCCGTCGCCGACGAGGTGACGCTGTCCATCGACGAGGCGGGCGCAGCCGTCATACTCCGTCAGCTGGTGTGAGGTGGCCGAGCACACGATCACCTCTCCGGCCAACCCGCGGCTGAAGGCACTCGTCGCGCTGCGCCGCCGCCGGCGGCGGGAAGAGACCGGCCGCACGCTGCTGGAGGGGTATGACGAGCTCGCTCTCGCACTGGACGCAGGGGTGCACCCCCACGAGCTGTTCACCTGCGACGACCTGATGGCCGATCCGGCCGCGCAGGCCGATGTGGTGCGTCGCGCGCGGGAAGCGGGTGCCGAGGTGATCCGGCTGAGCCGGCAGGCCTTCGAGAAGGTCGCCTACCGCGAGGGCGCCGACGGGTTCTTGGCCGTGGTGCCGGCGGTCGGTGTGACACCCCGCGAGCTGGCTCTTCCGGACCGGCCGCTGGTGCTCATCGCGGAGGGTGTGGAGAAGCCGGGCAACCTCGGCGCGATGCTGCGCACCGCCGACGCCGCCGGGGTGGACGCCGCCGTGGCCGCGGCACCGATGACCGACTGGGGCAACCCCAACGTCGTCCGCAGTTCCAAGGGCACGGTGTTCTCCGTGCCGGTGGCGACGGCGACGACGGAGGAGACCTTCGGCTGGGCGCGCGAGCGTGGCATCCGTGTCGTGGCTGCGACGCCGGCGGCCACCAGCCTGCACACGGACGTCGACCTGACCGGCCCCGTCGCGATCGCGGTCGGCACCGAGAAGGAAGGTCTGACCGACACAGCGCTCGACCTGGCCGACATACACATCCGAATTCCTATGAGTGGCAAGGCGAATTCGCTCAATGTCGCGACGTCGGCGGCCATCATCCTGTATGAAGCGGTGCGTCAGCGGTGACGCATCGTGGACCCGGACGGCAGACCCGCTGCACGGCGAGAGTGTGAGCAGTGGCACCATCGGTTCATGCGAGTTGATCACCTGGTTTTTGCGGCTGAGCCCGACGGAATGATCGCCACTGCGAAGCGTCTCGGGGACCTGCTGGGGGTGGATCCGGTCGACGGCGGCCTGCACCCGCGATTCGGCACTCGCAACTCGATCATCCCGCTGACCGATCGCCGGTTCATCGAGGTCGTCGAGGTGCTGGACCACCCGGCATCCGACAAGGCGCCCTTCGGTCAAGCGGTGCGTGCCTGCTCCGCGGCGGGCGGCGGCTGGCTGGGTTGGGTCGTCGAGGTCGAGGACATGTCGATCGCCGAGCGACTGCTCGGCCGCAGCGCGGTCCCGGGTAACCGGCACCGTCCCGACGGCGTCGAGATCTGCTGGAAGCAGATCGGCATCCGTGGGCTGATGGCAGACCCGCAGGTTCCGTTCTTCATCGAGTGGCCCGAAGGTCAGGACCACCCCTCCACCGAAGGTGTGACGAACGCTGCGCTGACCGGCCTGCAGATCGCCGGATCACCGGACCGCGTGCGTGAGTGGCTCGGTCTGGTCGGCGAGCCCGGTGTGGACCGCGAGGAGTGGGAGCCGGAGATCGACTTCGACTTCGCCGCGCCGCACGGCACCCCGGGTCTGATGTCGGTGCAGTTCCAGAGTGCCGACGGGCCCGTCTCCATCTGAGCACCCGCCCGGGGCACCGGCCGGACGTCAGCCCACGACGACGTCGTAGCCGGCTTCGTCCACGGCGGCGTTGACCGCCACCGGGTCGAGTTCGCGGTCACTGGTGATGCGCACCGGCGAGTCGCCGCCCTCGTGCAGCTCGATCTGCACGTCGGTGACACCGTCGATCGTCTTGAGCTCCTCGGTCACCGCGGCCACGCAGTGACCGCACGTCATACCGTGCACGGTGATGTCGGTCTGAGCCATCAACTTCTCCTTCGTTCGGTGGGGTCAGCTGCGCACGAGGCGCGCGATCGCGTCGGACGCCTCACGCACCTTGGCGTTCGCGGCCTCGTCGGACTCGCGGGCGGCGTCCACCACGCAGTGGCCGACGTGGTCCTCCAACAGCCCGAGGCTGACGTTCTGCAGCGCCTTGGTCACCGCGCTGACCTGGGTCAGCACGTCGATGCAGTAGGTGTCCTCCTCGACCATGCGCTGTATGCCGCGCACCTGCCCCTCGATGCGGCGTAGCCGCTTGAGGTAGTCGTCCTTGCTGCCGGCGTAACCGACCACGTGTGCCTCCGCTGGTTGAAGCTCGCGACCGGTGGGCCGCTTTCGTCATACCAACAGCATACCCGGAGGGGGTATTGCCGGTCCGGGCCGGCGCGCATAGGTCTCCCCAGGGTCAGGTCGCGCGCAGGTTTGGCGGCAGGGACGTGCGTAGGCCGACACTGGGTCGACCTACGCACGCGTGCGGATGGTCAGTTGACGGTCAGTTTGCAGAACGACGCGTAGTCGTCCGGCGTGTAGTACCAGACTGACGGGCTGCTCACCGAGGTGCCGCCGGTGACGATGCGCCGCGAACCCCGGGTCGAGTCGCCAGGGGTCGGCACGGTGTAGAGGTGGTAGAAGCTGCTGGACTCGGCCGGCAGGATGCCTTCGCGGTTCTGGTAGACCGTCCCGTCCTGGTCGTAGGGGAACGGTCCGTCGTCCTTGATCAGCTGCTCGGTGCCGGCGACCTCGTCGGGCACCGAGGCCGGGTCGCAGTCCGCGACACCGCCGTCACCGCCACCGTTGACCCCGGTGATCTTGCAGAAGGACGAGTAGTGGTCGCCGGTGTAATACCAGTTCGGCGGGCTGGTCAGCGGAGTGCCGCCGGTGACGATGCGTCGCGTGCCGCGGGTCGGAGCGCCCGGCGTGATCACGGTGTATTCGTGGTAGTACCCGCTGGATTCGGCGGGCAGGATGCCCTCGCGGTTGGTGAAGACGACGCCGTCATTGTCCGGGTAGGGGAACGGCCCGCCCTGCTTGATGAGGTTCGCGGTGTCGGTCGCTTCCGGCGGCAGCGAGGACAGCGCGCAGTCCGGTATGGCGGCCGCTGACTGCGCGAGCGCCACGTCATACATCGGGGACGCGTGTGCGGTCGTCGGGGCGGCGGCGACGCCGGCGCCCGCGATCAGTGAGGCGGCAACAGCGGCGTATCCGAGGCGTGCGGTAAGGATTTTCATCCTGCGAGCCTGCCAATGGCAAGAATCCCGCAGGTGACCGAGCGGTCAGGATTTCGTCAGAAGTTGGTCAAGGTCCCCGCGCCGTCACTCGGCGAGGGCGTGCTAGTGGTGTTAGTCGTGCTAGGGGTGTTAGTCCTGTAGGTACTTCACCAGTTGCGGGGCCAGCCCGACATACGTGGCGGGGGTCATCGTCAGGAAGCGCTCCTCGACCTCCGCCGGCAGACCCAGTCCGCGCACGAACTCCCGCAGGTCGGCCTCGCTGATCCGGCGGCCGCGGGTGAGCTCCTTGAGCCGCTCGTAGGGCTGCTCCATCCCCGGCACGCCCTGGGCGCCGAGGGCGCGCATCGCGGACTGGATCGGCTCGCCGAGCACCTCCCAGTTGGCGTCGAGGTCGGCCGCCATCTTCTCCGGGGCCGCGTCGAGACCGGCGAGGCCGCGGGAGACGTTGTCGATCGCCAGCAAGGAATGGCCGTATGCCGTGCCGATGTTGCGCTGCATGGAGGAGTCGGTCAGGTCGCGCTGCATCCGCGAGGTGACCAGCGTGCGCGCCAGCACGTCGAGCAGGCCGTTGCTGACCTCGAGGTTGGCCTCGGCGTTCTCGAAGCGGATCGGGTTGACCTTGTGCGGCATCGTGCTCGAGCCGACCGTGCCCTGACCGCGGGACTGGGCGAAGTAGCCCATCGAGATGTAGGTCCACACGTCGGTCGCGAGGTTGTGCAGGATCGAGTTGAACCGGGCGATATCGCTGTAGACCTCGGCCTGCCAGTCGTGGCTCTCGATCTGCGTCGTGAGCGGATTCCACTGCAGCCCAAGGGATTCCACGAAGGACTTGGAGAGCGCGACCCAGTCCGTCTCCGGCACCGCCGCGACGTGTGCGCCGTACGTGCCGGTCGCGCCGTTGATCTTGCCGAGGTATTCCGCGCCGGCGATCCGGCGCAGCTGACGCCGCAACCGGTGCGCGAGCACCGCGAGCTCTTTGCCCATCGTGGTCGGCGTGGCAGGCTGCCCGTGCGTGTGCGCGAGCAGCGGCACATCTGCGAGTTCGGTTGCCATCGCGGCGATCTGGTCGACCAGAGCACTCGCCTTCGGCGACCACACCTGCTGGGTCGCCCCCTGCACCATCAGTGCGTAGGACAGGTTGTTGATGTCCTCGCTGGTGCAGCCGAAGTGCACCAGCTCGGCCAGCCCGGCCGCGTCGTCGGTGCCGACGATCTGCGGCAGTCGGCGCTTCAGGTAGTACTCGACCGCCTTGACGTCGTGCACGGTCTCGCGCTCGATGTCGGCCAGCTCGGCGACGTCCGCGGTGTCGAACTGCGCCGGTATGTCGCGCAACCCGGCGATCTCACCCTCGGACAACCGGCGAACACCCGGCACCGCGTCGTTCGACGTCAGGTGGATCAGCCACTCGACTTCGACGTGCACCCGCTCGCGGTTGAGCGCGGCCTCGGAGAGGTGGTCGACCAGCGGGGCGACGGCGGTCCGGTAACGCCCGTCCAGGGCGCCGAGCGCGATGGGCGGGTTGGCATCAGCAAGCGAACGCATGCGCAGATTGTCCCAGAGGTGCCGGGCGGGCCGCCTCGCGCGTCCGGTGCCCGGGCGGGCGGACTCCCGCGCGTCCGCGCTGCGAGCGCACGGGTACGAGATTTCCGGTCGAAGGAGACCGGGGTCCCCGCGAAGTATTCGGGAGAGGCGGGCCCCGACGAAGTATCGGAGGAGCGTGTCGGGGTCCCAGCGAAGTATCGGAGGAGCGAAGCGGGGGAGAACTTCGTGGGGTGACGGAGCGGGGGAGAACTTCGTTGGGTGCAGGGCAGCGGAGGAGAGACTTCGTGGGGTGGTCACGGTATGGCGAGCGCGGCCCGCATGACGGCCGCTGAGCCCAGCCGCGCGGCCTGGGTGGCCGGGACCCGGCGGGCCTGCCAACGGCGCAGGTCGCCGTCGGAGTTCAGCGTCCCGGCGAGCGTGGCGGCGTCCACGATCGCGCTGCACGCGCCCCGGCCGAGATTCGGCAGCATCGCGTGCGCGGCGTCGCCGATGACGACACACCGGCCGTGCGCGTAGCGACGCATCGGCGGCGCCACCCACAGTGCGGTCGCCAGCGTGTCCGGGCCGGCATCCGCCAGCGCCCGGCGGATCCCCGGCGCCGCGCCGGCGAACCGCTCGCGAGCCTCGTCGAGCACGTGCTGCACCTCGAAGGGTTCGGTCAGCTCGCTGCGATGGGTGGTGAACCAATAGGTCCTATCCCCGGCGATCGGCACCAGTCCAGCCAACAGACCACCGCCCCAGTACTCGCCGATGTCAGCGGATCGCGTTGTGCCAGAACGTATTCCGCGCAGTGCGACGTATGGCGTGCCGACCCGCTCCGCCGCCGACGGCTCGACCAGGCCGCGCACACGGCTGCGAACCCCGTCCGCCCCGATCACCAGGTCCGCGTCGAGCGACTCCGGGTCGGTGACCTCCTCGGTCACCCGGCGCACCGTCGCCGGCACGGCGGCATCCAACGCCGCGAGCAGCGTCGGCCGGTCGACCATCACTGGCCCGGGACCGTGCGCCGCCAGCAGGCGACGGCCGTCCATCCGGTGCAGCGCACCACCGGTCTGCCGGGCGCCGGACTCAGGTAAGGCGTCCAACCGCCGCAGCACCCGGCGCGCCGCACCCCACAGGCCGAGCGCGCTGCCGACCGCAGCCCGCTCCGGCTGCGCTTCATGCACGCTGACCTCGAAGCGGCGCGGGTCCAACGAGGCCGCCAGCGTCATACCGGCGATGCCGCCGCCGACGGTCGCGATCCGCTGAGGCATCCCGCCGGTCAGTCAGCGTCCGCGCCGGTGTCGTTCATGGCGATGACGGTGAAGATCTCGCCGTGCTGGCCCTGTAGCAGCGCCTCCGGCCCGAACGGCGTGTCCATCATCATCAGGATCGAGGCACCCAGCTCCTGGGCGATCTGCGCGGACGAATCACGATCAGCCACCGCGAAGTGCACCAGCCAGGACGGCGGCGCGCCGTCCGGCAGCTCCACGGCTTCGTGTATGCCGCACACGGTCTCTCCGGTCGGCAGTTTCGCCACCGCGTAGGAGTTGTCGCCGTCGTCATACGTGAAGCCGAAAACGTTGGCGTAGAAGGACTTTGAGCCTTCGAAGTCGCGGGTCATCAGGTCGTTCCAGGCGACCGAACCCGGCTCGTTGACAAGTCCGAAGCCGGGCAGCTCGCCGCCCTGCCACAGACCGAAGAAGGCACCGGTCGGGTCGGCGCAGTAGGCGGCCTGCCCCGACGCGGCCATCTCGAACGGGTCGGTCAGGACCTTGCCACCCGCTGACGTGACGGCCGCGCAGGTGGCGGCGATGTCGTCCGTGGCGAAATAGGTGGTCCAGAACGGCGGTGCCTCGGAGCCGTTCTTGTGCTCCAGCCCGGCGACCGGCTGGTCGTCCTTGCGACATACGCGGTAGTCCTCGTGCTCGGCGTCGCGCCGCACGTCCCAACCGAAGAGCTTCTCGTAGAAGTCCTGTGCGTGGTGCATCCCACGGTGTGCGGGCTCGAAGGCGCAGTCGGCCCAGCAGGGAGTGCCGGACGGCCACGGTGCGGTGCGAGTCGTCATGTCAGGCAGCTTAGGTGGCTCCCATACACGTCGGCACACGGAACGCGCCCGGAGTTCGCGGAACGGTCAGGGTTTTTCCAAGGTTTCGCCAACCCGCACCCGGCGGTGCCTGGACCGCCATACCGTATCCGCATGAGCATCGATGGGGTGGGGAGGTGTCCACAGATGATGGGGGACCCGAGCGACTCGATCGCGTTCCGGGCATCACGGGAGGCCGCCAAGGCGCTGCTGGGTGACGCGCACGCGCTTCGCTGGCTGATGCACTGCGTCGAAGCCAGGCTGCGCGCCGACGGGGACACCGACGTCGCCACGCACATCCACCTCGACATCGCGGAGGCGATCGTCGAGGCACACGCGGAAGAACTGCTGGAGCCGTCACTGTCCGAGCATCGGCTGGCGCAGTTGCGCAGCCACCCGCGCTGCCTCGTCGTCGTCGCGGCATTGCACTACGTCACGATGCCGCACTGCCCGTCCATGGCCGGCCCGGCGAGTGACTTGGCGATCCTGCGGTGGGCGACCGACGTCGCCCGCTGCGAGCTGCCGGTCAGCTGAGGCCACCCCACGAAGTTCTCCCCCGCTCCGCTCCTCCGATACTTCGCGGGGACCCCGGCTCTCTCCAGCGATATTTCGCCGGGTCACGTTCAGAGCTCATCCCTCAGCTCGGCGACGAGACCGCGGCAGGCTGCCTCGACCTCGTCACGGCAGCGGTCGAAGTCGGTGGCGTTGCCGAAGTAAGGGTCGTCCAGCTCGAGCTTGCCGGCCGCCATCGCGTCGGAGTCGAACTCACGCACCAGCCGGGTCTCCGCAGTCACCTCGGTGCCCTCGCCCAGCTCCAGCAGGTCGTGCAGGTGGCCGCGGTCGGCCGCCAGGATCAGGTCCCGATCGGCGAGGTATGACGCCTCGAGCTGCCGGGCCCGGTGCGCGTTGCCGTCGTAACCGGCCCTGCTGAGCGCGGCCAGCGTGCGTGGATCCGCACCCTGACCGACGTGCCAGTCGCCGATGCCGGCCGAGTCGACCACGACCTGGTCGCCCAGTCCGGCTTCGTCGAGCATCGCCCGCAGGATCACCTCGCCCATCGGCGACCGGCAGATGTTCCCCGAGCAGACGAAGCAGACTGAATAGCTCACCCGGCCGACCTTACGTCACCGGATGCGGTCGGCACCGCCACTCGCGACAGCCTGGAAGATCGCCGGGGTCGGGTGGCCTGCCTGCTCCGCCGCCCGAACGCACGCGTCCGCGACCGCAGCCGCGTCGCCCTGATCGACCAGGGCGATCACACAACCGCCGAAACCGCCCCCGGTCATGCGCGCTCCGTGCGCTCCCGCGGCGACCGCGGCCTCCTGGAGAGTGTCGATGCTCGGCACGGTGATCTCGTAGTCGTCCCGCATCGACGCGTGAGAGTCGTTGAGCAGTGGGCCGATTCGGCGCAGATCGTCCCCGGAGAGCAACAGCCGCGCGGTCTGCTCGACGCGCGCCGAATCGGTCACCACGTGCCGGGCGCGGCGGCGCAACAGCGGCGGCAGCTTGTCCAGCGTGGTGGCGAGGCTCTCCAGCGGAACATCCCGCAACTCGCGCACGCCGAGCCGCAGCGCCGCCTCCTGGGAGGAGTGGCGACGTTCGGCGTATTCGCCGTCGGCGTGCGAGTGCTCGGTACGCGAGTCGATGACCAGCAACGCGAGCCCGGCGCCGGTCAGGTCGAAGGGGAGCTGCTCGATCGTCACCGCACGGGTGTCGATCTGCATCGCGTGCGCCTCCTGGCCGCACACCGACGCGAGCTGATCCATCAGACCGGTCGGGGCACCCGCGATCTTGTTCTCGGCGTCACGGCCCAGGTCGGCCACCGTCTCGTCGTCTAGCCGCCAGTCGAGCAGATCGGACCACGCCCGTGCGGTCACGCACGACAACGCCGCGGAGGACGAAAGGCCAGCACCCACAGGCACATTCGAGTCCAGCGCGATGTCCAAACCGGTCACCGGCAAGCCGCGTTGCGCAGCCGCCCACCCCACGCCGACGACGTATGCCGCCCAGCCGTAGTTGCCACCTTCGACGATGTCGGTGAGATTCAGCGTGACGACGGCGCCGTCGTCCATCGAGGTCGACGCGACCCGGAGCACGGAGTCGTCGCGCCGGCGGACTGCCGCGACCGTGTGCTGGGCCAACGCGATCGGCAGCACGAATCCGCCGTTGTAGTCGGTGTGTTCGCCGATGATGTTGACCCGTCCGGGCGCTGCCCAGAGCCCGTCGGGCTCGGCGTCATACAGCGAGCGGAAGCGGGCGGCCAGTGCGTCGAAATCGATCGGGTCGGGCGTGGAGACCACCCGTGTCTCGTCATGCGGTTGATTCATCAGTTCACCTCACGCAGGCGCTGCGCCATACCTTCCGGCAGACCGTCGTTGACGAAGGCGCCCTGACCCGACTCGGACCCGGCGAGGAACTTGACCTTCCCCTCACCGCGGCGGATCGAGTAGAGCTCCAGGTGCAGCCACGCGACGTCCCGGTATGACGACACCGGCGCCTGCTGCCAGGCTGCGATGTACGGCGTCGGTTCGTCATACAACCGGTCGAAGCGCTGCAGCACGTCGAGGTAGACCTCGACGAAACCGTCACGGGCGGCGTCGTCCAGCGCGGGGATGTCCGGCACCTGCCGCTTGGGATAGAAGTGCACCTCGATCGGCCAGCGCGCGGCGAACGGCACGAAGGCGATCCACTCGTCGTTCTCGGTGACAACCCTTGTGGCTGCTGCGGATTCGCTGTCGATGATGTCGCCGAAGAGACTGCTGCCGTGCTCGTTGAGATGGGCTTGAGCGTGCTCCAGCTCGGTCTGCGCGCGCGGCGGGACGAAGGGATAGGCGTAGATCTGCCCGTGGGGGTGCTGCAGGGTGACGCCGATCTCCTTGCCGCGGTTCTCGAAGGGGAAGACGTGCTCGACCCCGTCCATCGCGTTCAGATCGGTGGTCCGGTCCGCCCAGGTGTCGACAACCAGCCGCGCCTGCTGCGGGGTCAGTTCGGCGAAGGACGAGTTGTGGTCGCTGGTGAAGCACACGACCTCGCACCGGCCGCGGCCGGCGCGGATCTGCTCCAAGCCCTCGGTCCTGGTCTCCGGAACCTCGGCGCTCAATTCGTATGATGGAAAACGGTTCTCGAAGGCAACGACCTGATACTCGGAGGACGGCACCTCCGAGAGGTGATCGCGGGACGGGCACAGCGGGCATTGGTCGGCCGGAGGCAGGTAGGTCCGGCTCTGCCGATGCGACGCGACGGCGATCCACTCGCCGGTCAGCGGGTCACGGCGCAGCTGCGAGCCGGTGACTGTCGTGGGCAGGTCGCGCCGGTCGGGCACCGCGGTGCGGTGGGTGCCGTCCGCGTCATACCAAAGGATCTGACGGCCGTCGGCCAGCTGTCCCGTCGTGCGCTCCATCGCGGCCCTCTCGCAGAATCGAATTGTTCGAACGTTTGAAAATGTTCAAGTCTGTTGTACACGATCTCACGCGTCGCACGGAATGGCGGCACCGCGCAGACGGTTGTCCTTCTCATGCGGATTGCGGTGATCGGAGCCGGCGGTGTCGGCGGATACTTCGGCGGACAACTGGCAGCAGCGGGCAACGACGTGCTCTTCGTCGCGAGGGGAAGGCAACTCGAGGCTCTGCGCACGCATGGCCTGACAGTCGCCAGCGACGAGCGCCCGGTCACCCTCGACACGGTCGATGCCACGGACGACATACACGCGATCCAGGGCGCCGACCTCGTGCTGATCGCGGTCAAGCTCGGCGAGACCGAGAACATCGCCCGCCGGATCGCCGAGGCGCCCGGCAGCACGCCGCCGATCCTGTCGCTGCAGAACGGTGTGCAGAAGGACGAGGTGCTGCGGGCGCACCTGCCGGACGCCGAGATCCTCGGTGGCGTCTGCTACATCTCGGCCGCCATCGAGTCGCCGGGCGTCATCCGACACAACGGGTCACTGGCGCGCATCGTCCTGGGGTCGTACGGCGGCAAGCCCAGCGCGGCAGCCGTCGCGATGCACCGAGCGCTGGACGAAGCGGGTGTCGAGGCCGAGTTGAGCGACGACATCGAGTCGGCGCTCTGGCGGAAGTTCGTGTTCCTGGTCGGCCTGTCGTCGGTGACGACCGTGGCGCGGCAGCCGATCGGTGTCCTCCGGGCACACGTACCGACCCGACAGCTGCTCGCCGACGTGATGACCGAGGCGGTCGCCGTCGCGGAAGCGCGCGGCGTCGCGTTGCCCGCGGACTACGTCGAGCAACAGCTCGCCTTCGTCGACACCCTGCCGGAGCAGATGAGTTCGTCGATGCACCGCGACCTGACGCACGGCAACCCGCTCGAGCTGCCCTGGCTGGGTGGCGGCGTGGTGGCCATGGGCGCGGACGCCGGTGTGCCGACGCCGGCGGGCCGGGCGCTCGCGGCCGTCCTTGCGCCATACGTCGCAGGCGGCGCGACGGACTGACCGTCCCACGGAACGACAAACGGCCGGCGCCTCCGAGAAGGAGACGCCGGCCGTTCGCCGTTTGCCGTATTGCGGAGTCGCTCAGTCCTTCGAGCGCTGCGCGATGCGCGCGACGTTGATCGCGAGCTCGAGCGCCAGGCGGACGATCGCGACGATCACGACCAGCCACACCAGGTCCGAGATCGTGTGCATGATCCCGGAGAAGGTGCTCATGTTCTTGACACTCTGGCCGCCGAAGTCCTGGCTGCCGAAGTTGTAGGTCAGCTTGCTGATGAAGTTCAGGACCGCCCAGATGATCACACCCAGGAAGGTCAGGCTGGCGATCTTCTCGGTCAGCGACTTCTTGAACTGCAGGTCGGAGAAGAGGTCACCGACACCTTCACCCGCACCGGAGACGACCTGGCCGGCGTCGGAACCGAACTGCTGACCGACGTGCTGGGCGTGTCCGCCGAAACCGCCGTGCTGACCCTGGTCGGCCTGCTGCGGCTGCTCACCCGGCTGACCGTAGCCCGGCTGCGGCTGCTGTCCCTGCGGCTGGCCGTATGCCGGCTGCTGGGGCTGCTGGCCGTAGTCCGGCTGCTGCTGGTCGAACGCGGGCTGACCCTGCTGCTGGCCGTAACCCTGACCCAGACTCTGTCCCTGGTAGCCCTGGCCCCCCTGCGGGGCACCAGGCCCCTGCTGATCGTTGTTCCACGAGCCACCTGTGGGCGTCGACATAAGTTCCCTCCTCAAGTTGTTCAGGCCCCTACCCGGTGCCCGCTGTCATGCTCCATCCAACCTGCTCTCAGGCAACGCGTCCAACGAACGCACTGCCGAGTTTCTGATCGGCGGGCGATCCGGCGCTCCATGTCGCCCGCTGTGATCGCCCCGAACGGTCGAATACCCGCGAGTATGGCGACATACCGGCGGGTACTCGACCGCTCGGGGCACTTTCCCTTGGTTGGCACCCGGCTGCAGCGCGCCTGTGGACAACCACCGCGAGCATCCGGCGAGCGGTCAGACTCGGGTATGGCGAACCCGCGAACGGAGCTGCACGACCCGCCAGTGCTGCGAGCAGACGTCCCCCGCACCCGGGCCGAGCTGCGCGCTGTCGGGATCAGCGACTCGTGCTTGGGGCGCGAGCACACGCGTCTGTTGCGAGGGCAATGGCTGCACGGCGCCGTGGCGCCCGAAGCACGCCACTTCCTGCTGGCGGCGTTGCAAAGGTCACCCGACGATGCCTTTCTCACCCGCCAGACCGCCGCAGCGGTCCACGGTGGTGTCGTCCCGTCCGAGGGCGTCATACACGTCGGCACGGCCAGCGATCGACGGGTGCGAACTCCCGGCATGACACTGCATCGATACGCACAGCGGCCGGACGTCGTCATGGTCGACGGACTTCCGGTGACGACGAAGCCGCAGACGTTCGTGGATCTCGGGGCCGTCCTCGGGCTGGTCGATCTCGTGGTCCTCGGCGACTCCTTCAGCCGCGGTGCCCCCGGTATGCCGGAGGAGCTCCGGCGCCATACGGCTGCGTCTCACGGTCGAGGTGTGGTCGCTGCGCGAAGCGCCGCGACGCTGGTCCGGGTCGGCGCCGAGTCCGCGCAGGAGACGCGCACCAGGTTGCTCATGGTGCTCGCCGGACTGCCCGAGCCGGTGTTGCAGCACCCGATGTATGACGTGCACGGCCGCCAAGTCCATCGCCTCGACATAGCACATCCGGACGCGCTGCTGGCGATCGAGTACGACGGCGACCACCACCTCGATCGACGACAGCGCGATCGGGATCTGCTGCGTCGCGAGAAGTTCGAGGCATCCGGATGGCGTTTCGTCATCGCCGTCACCGCGGACATCCATCAGCGCCCGGCGCCGTTCCTCGACCGGGTCGTGGTTGCGTCGCGCGAGCGTGGGATCGCGGTGCCGAAACGGCTCGACCCGCGCTGGCAGTTGCACTTCGGCCGCTGACGTCCGCCGCTGACGTCCGCCGGGGCACGCGCGTCCGATCGCCCCGAAAGGTCAAGTACCCGTGGGTATTTCGTCATACCGACGGGTATTCGACCGTTCGGGGCGTCTGCTCGCCCCTCTCGTCGCGCCCCCGCCATGCCGTCCGCGGTGAGGCGCACATCACACCCCATGAATTTGCACTTTGCTAACCTAAAGGGCAAAAATAAGTCTCGTGTTCCACTCCACCTCGACCGACCGGACTCCGCGACTGCGCATCGCGGAGCCGATGTCTGCCAAGCGGGTGCGCACGAGTCGCGAGATCACGCGGGCGGCCCGCGAACTGGCCGCTGAGAAGGGGTATGACGAGTTCACGCTCGACGAACTCGCCGAACGTGCGGGCGTCTCACGGCGCACGCTCTTCAACTATTACGACGGCAAGCTCGAGGCGACCCTCGGCGGTGGCCCGCAGCTGACCCAGGACGACATCGACACGTTTCTCGCCGGCGGCCCTACGGGGGAGTTCGTCGACGACGTGGCGGCGCTCGCGCTGGGTGTGCTGCGGGCCAGTGGCGGCGCACCGATGGGCCGGGACGACTGGTCCATCACCCAGCGTTGCCTGGAGGCCAACCCGAAGCTCATCATCGGCGCACAGCGTCAGTTCGAGGGTTTCGGCGAAGGGATCCTCGAGCTGCTGGCCCAGCGCTCCGGGCGGCCGGCCGTGGAGCACCAGTTGCTCCTCGGTGTCCTCGGCATGACGTTCAAGATCTCGATCGACCAGTTCAGCTGCGGCGGCGATGACCGAGAGGTCCCGGACATCTTCCGCGACAACCTGTTGACCGTGCGCCGGCTACTGAGCTGACGACAGCGTCCGCCCACCAACTGCTACTCCCACCCACTGCGTTCCACCAACCAGGAATCGAAGGATCTTCATGGCTTCCCTTCTCTATCGACTCGGCCGCACGGCCTATCGCCGGTGGCCGATGTTCATCGCCGCGTGGGCGATCGTGCTCGTCGGCTTCGGTGCGGTGGCCATCGGCGTCAGCAAGCCGATGGTCGACAAGTTCAGCATTCCCGGCATCCCGTCGCTGCAGGCGCAGACCATGCAGCAGAAGCTCTTCCCCGGCACCGGTGACGTGCAGGACGAAGCGGCCGCAACGGTCGTCGTCGCCGCCCCGCAGGGCCACACCCTGCAGGAGACGAAGTACAAGAACGCGGTCAACGACCTCATCTCGGACCTGAGCAAGGTCCCGCAGATGCCCTCCGATCCCAAGGCGCAACCGGTCAACCCGGTCGACGCGGCGAAGGCCCAGCGCCAGCAGATCCTGGCGCAGGCCGGCAAGAGCCCGCAGGAGCAGGCCGCTGCGAAGAAGAACGCGCAGGCAGTCTCACCCCTGTCGAAGGACGGCCGCACCGGGACGATCGACTGGAAGTTCAAGGTCGACACCGTCGCCGACGTCAAGGCGAGCACCCAGGACGACGTCCTCAAGGCACTCGACCACGCCCGCGCCGACGGGCTGCAGGCCGAGGCCAACGGATCCGGCATGCAGGCGATGCCCGAAACCGGTGGCAGCAGTGAGCTGCTCGGCGTCATCGTTGCGGCGCTCGTCCTCTTCATCACCTTCGGCTCGCTCGTGGCCGCCGGTATGCCGATCATCTCCGCCGGCGTCGGCGTGCTGATGGGCGAGCTGGCGATCCAGTTCGCGACCGGGTTCACCACGATCGGCACCACGACCCCGATCCTGGCCACGATGATCGGCCTCGCGGTCGGCATCGACTACACGCTGTTCATCCTGGCGCGCTATCGAAACGAGCTGCAGAACACCGACGATCGGGCGCACGCCGCCGGCCTAGCGGTCGGAAAGGCAGGCAGCGCAGTCGTTTTCGCGGGCCTGACGGTGCTGATCGCACTGTGCGCGCTGTCGGTCGTCGGCATACCGTTCCTGACCTCGATGGGTCTGGCCGCTGCCGGCTCGGTGTTCTTCGCGGTCTGCGTCGCCCTCACCCTGCTGCCGGCCGTGCTCGGCATGCTCAAGTCCAAGGCGTTCGGCGCCCAGCTGCGCAAGCGGCACGACAAGATCGCCGACGACGGCAAGACCACCAACAACGGTGTTCGCTGGGCCAAGCTGCTCGGCAAGAAGCCGGCGATCATCGTCGCGCTGGTCGTCGTCGTGCTCGGTGGTCTCGCAGTGCCGATGAAGAGCCTGCACCTGGCACTCCCGAGCGACTCGACCGCGGCGTCCTCCACGACGCAGCGCAAGGCCGCCGACATGGTGACCGAGGCCTTCGGCGCCGGGCGACAGGCCCCGCTGCTGACGGTCGTGGACGGCAGCAAGATCGACGGTCAGCAGCAGCGGATGGCGGCCTACGGCCAGGTCATGGGCTGGGCCGGCAGCCAGCAGGACGTCGTCAACGCGCAGATCATCGGCGTCAACAAGGACAAGTCCGGGGCGCAGATCCTGATCACGCCCAAGAGCGGCGCCGACGACCAGTCGACGCTCGACCTGCTGGACACCCTCCGCAGCGGTCAGTCGGCCATCGAGGCCAAGACCGGCACCGAGGTCGGCGTCACCGGCACGACCGCCGTGCAGACGGATGTGTCGACCCAGCTGACCAACGCACTGCCGAAGTACCTCGCGGTGGTCATCGGTCTGGCGTTCCTGCTCCTCATGGTGGTCTTCCGGTCGATCCTCGTGCCGCTCACCGCGACCCTGGGCTTCCTGCTCTCGGTGCTGGCGACGCTCGGTGCGACGGTGGCGGTCTTCCAGGACGGCCTCTTCGGCATCGTCGAGGGGCAGCCGATCGTCAGCTTCATGCCGATCATCCTGATCGGGATCGTCTTCGGGCTGGCGATGGACTATCAGGTCTTCCTGGTCACCCGAATGCGCGAGGCCTACGTGCACGGCGCCGACGCCCGCGAGTCGATCGTCGACGGGTTCCGGCACGGTGCCCGCGTGGTGGCGGCTGCCGCGACCATCATGATCTCGGTCTTCGCCGCGTTCATGTTGCAGAGCAACAGCCTCATCCAGTCGATGGGCTTCGCGCTCGCGGCGGCGGTCTTCTTCGACGCCTTCGTGGTGCGGATGATGCTGATCCCGGCCGTCATGTACCTGCTGGGTGACAAGGCCTGGTGGCTACCGAAGTGGCTGGACAAGATCCTGCCCCGTGTCGACGTCGAGGGTGAGGGGCTGGCCAAGCAGCTCGCGGCCGCGCCGGTCGAGGACGACGAGGCGCTCGCGAAGGCCTGACGCCTGATCCGACGGCGCCGTACGGCGCCATACGAACAAGGAAGCGACCCGGTGAGCGTGATGCTCACCGGGTCGCTTCGTGCTTCGGGTGCTCGTCCTTCAGCGCCGCGGTGCGGTCACTTGTTGACCGAGGACGGCACCGTGATCGGGTTGGCGGGCGCCTGGGTCTTGGGCTGCTCGTTCCAGCCGGTCACGGTCATCTTGCCTTTGGCGCTGTTGAGCTCGAGCACGTACTTCTTGTCCGCGCTGATCTTGATGGTGTTGCCCTTGGACGTCGTGATGACGTAGATGTCCTTGCCGTCCATCGTCGACTTCGAGGTCTTCGCGGTCGCCAGCTTGCTGTCGGTGACGGCGGCCGGTCCCATGACCGAGTCGAGGATCCCCTTGATGTTCAACGACGTCAGGCTCTTGGCGGTCGAGGCCGGCGCGGACACCCACTTGTCGGCGAGCAGCGCGGCAGTGGCCTCCGGGGCACCACTGCCCTTGGTCCAGAAGATCTTGTTGCCCTTGATGTAGTTCTTGGGGTCGACGGTCCGCACGGTCGCCGTGCCCTCGTCCTCGGTGGCGATGGTGAGGTCCTGGTTGGAGCCGTCCACGTCGCCCTGGATGTCGACGACCTCCTTCTTGCCCTCGTCGGCCATGTCGGCGTGCAGCTTGGCGTTCTGCGCCGAGTTGTATGCCGCCCGGGCCTCGTGCACCAGGGTCTTGGCGTCGGGGACGCCCGCCTGGTCGGAGCCGCCGGTGGCAGAGGACTGCTCGGAAGTGGCGGCCGACGTCGGAGCCGACGACCCACCGGTCGCCGAACCGCTCGTGGCCGGAGTTGCGGCACCGCTGGTGGCCTTGCCGGCGGAGGTGTTGCTGCCGGAGCTGGAGCTGGAGCCGCAGGCGGCGAGGGACAGGCCGAGCGCCGCGGCGACGGTCAGCTGGGAGATTCGTGTGACGGTACGCATGGCTCCAAACTACGTGACGGTAGGTAGGGATTCACGCACCGCCCACGTGCTGAAAGGACCCCGCCGGTGCGTCCGGCGGGGTCCTCTCATCAGCGGTGAACCGATCGTCACTCGTCGTCCGCGGCGGACGGGATCGCACCGCCGGGCACCGTCTTGGGCGTGTAGATCTTGCTGTCACCCGGGTACGGCTTGGACCAGTTGTGGTCCTGGTACCAGATCCAACGGTTCATCTGTTCGGGTGCTGCGTAGTCGGGCCGGGCGCGCGAACCGGTGAAGTGCTGGTTCTCGCTCCACTTCGCCCACACCTTGGCGATGCCCTTCTTCGAGGTTGGCACCGTGGTCCGCGCGGCAGCGGCGGCGTTCACCTTCTTCGCCTCGGCGCCCTTCGTGCCGAGTGTGTCCAGACCGCACTCGGGCGGCGTCTCGACACCCTCGGTGAGCGGCACCTGGTTGCGCACGGCGTTGTATGGCGTGGTGTCCGGCTTGGACTGGAACGCGTCGAACATCGGCGTCGCGGCGGCGAGCTTCTGGTTCAACGGCTGCGCACCGAGGATCTGCTCGATGGTGCGGACCATGTTCAGCTGCGAGTAGTAGGTGTGCACCACCTGACCGTGCTTCGCCCAGGGGCTGATGACCTGCACCGGAGCGCGGTGACCGTCGACGTGGTCAGCGCCGTTCTGGCTGTCGTCCTCGACGACGAAGATCGCCGAGTCCTTCCAGTACTTGCTGTGCGAGATGGTGTCGACGATCCGGCCGACCGCCAGGTCGTTGTCGGCGACCTGCGCCCGCGGGTCGGCCGGGCCGCCGGTGTGGTCGCTGGACAGCCACATCATGTTGAAGTTGGCCGGGCCCTTGCTCTGGAACTCCTGCTTCCAGATCTGGTAGCGGTAGATGTCCGGGATGCTGGTGTCGAAGGGCGGGGACAAGGGGTTGGTGATCGCGTTGAGCGACGGGATCACCGAGCCGTAGTTGCCCTTGAGCTCCGGCGTGGTCAGCTGACCCGGGTCGCCACCCTGCTGCACCGACGTCGCGGCGCAGTAGTACTGCTGCCACGTCGAATTCGCGGGTTTGCCCTCGCCATACTCGAACTCGCCGAAGTTGCGGGCCTTCTTGCCGGCGTCCTGGACCGCGGTCCACAGGAACCCGGAACGCTGGTGGCCGAGGACGTCCTCCTCGGTGTCGTAACTGCGCTCGTACTCTCCGGCGCTGGACTCGGTGTACTCCGGGTTGTCGCCCTGCATCATCCAGTTGTGACCCTCGGCCGAGTTGGTGCCGATGTCGTAGACGTTGTCGTAGAGGCCGAACTGCGTGGCGAGGGCGTGCTGGTTGGGGGTGACGTTCTTGCCGAACTGCGTCAGGGTCGGGTCGCCGTTGCCCTGGCTCATGTCGCCATACAGCTGGTCGTAGGTGCGGTTCTCCTTGACCAGCAGGAAGACGTGCTTGATGGTCGACCTGTCACCGACCCGTTTGGGGACCGGCACCGCCTTGGCGTGGCCCTTGCCGCCGCTCTTGGCGTTGTTCTTGTTCCAGTCGTTCTGGGTGAAGACCGTCTTCGTGTACTTCTTGATCTGCTTGTCGCTCGGCAGCGTGAAGCGGGTGAACGACCCGGTCGTGCTGTGCGTGCCGTGCCCGGTGGCCGGAGTCGTGCCGGCGCCCTTGTTGAAGGTGAGCTCGGGTCCGCGGGCGTCGACACCGCGGGTGTTGGTCACCACGATCTTGCCGTCGACGTTCGCGATCGCAGCCGGGTAGTAGTCGGTCGGCAGCAGGCCGATGTAGCGCGCCGGCTCCTTGGGGTCCTTGGCCAGGCCGTAGACCGCGACGGCGTTCGCACGGCCGAGAGTGACGAGCAGCTTGTCGCCGACCTTCGTCATACCCGTCGGGGCGTAGCCCACCGATGAGGTCGCCCAGGGTTGGGTGTTGATCGTCTGCACAATCTTGTTCTTGGTCGTGTCGACGACCGACACGGTGTCGCTGCCCGTGTTGGCGACATACAGCGTGGAACCCGAGAGGTAGAGGTCGGTGGGGTGCAGTCCGACATCGATCGTGCCGGGCGTTGCCGCGGGCGCGGTGGTGTCGATGACGCTCACGGTGCCGGTGGTGGAGGTGCCCTTGTAACCGTCGGCCGGAACGTCCGTGCCGTATGACGTCATCGTCTCGTCGCCTGCGGTCGCGTGCCGGCCGCCCTCATTGCTGACGTAGAGGCGCGAGCCGACCAGCGTGATCTGGCGCGGCGCGATGCCGACGTTCCAGGTCGTGGCGACAGCGCCGGTCTCGGGGTCCATGGCGACCACGGTGTTCTGGCCGTTGAGCGGGACGTAGAGCGTCTTGCCGTCGGCCGAGTAGGCGGGCTTGCCGGGCAGTGCCGAATGGTCCTTGACCTTCGGCAACGCGAAGGACTTCGCCGTGCCGAGGCTGCCGTTCGCGTTGACCGGGAAGCGGGTGACGGCGTCCTTCTGCGACAGCCAGAGGAACTTGCCGTCCGGGGACCAGACCGGCCCTTCCTGGCCGACGCTGACGTCGGACAGTTTCTGGTCGACGGTCTTGGCCTTACCGACGGTCCAGACGACCTTGTATGTCGACAGGTCGACGATCTGCAGCGAGACCGACTTGTCCGTGCTGCTCGCGGCGACGAAGCGGCCGTCCGGGCTGACCGTGGAGCCCATGTACTTGCCGTCCTCGGTCAGGAGGCGGTCACCGATCGGCTTGAGGTACTGGTTGTCGGAGACCAGCTGGCCGTTCTCGTATGTCGAACCGACCTGGTGGTCGCCGAACAGACTCGACGGCGCGGCGGACGCGAGCCCACCGGTCGCGACCGTCAGGACTGCGGCCCCGGCGATGGCGATGCGGAATTTTCGGCGGCTGAGGAGTCGCGCCTTGGGCGCGCGACGCTGACGGGTTACCTGCATGGAGGTGCCTTTCAGGAGGAGGTGGACAGCAGGTCGACGTTGGCGTCGAACTGCCAGAGGGGGTTCGGGGTGTCACCGTCGTCGGTGCGCACGAGGAAGTAGCCGTTGACCTGCTTCGGGCCGTCGCCGTCGGCCATGTAGCGGCCGTCCGGGTGCAGGTCGAGCTGGTAGATGGCCTGGCCGACGGCGGTCGAGCCGGGCAGGCGCCAGCTGACGACGCAACGCCAGTCGTTGCCGGCGCCCTCGGGGGTCAGCTTGCCGCCGCCGCGGTTGCACGCGGAGGTGACGCGCAGTTGTTGCTCGGTCACTGCCGGGCGGTGCAGCTGGGTCGTCTGCAGGCGGTAGAGGTGCGCGAAAGCCGTTGAGACAGAACGATTCACCTTGGCCTGGGTGATCCCGCCGTCGCTGATCGAGCTGTATGGCGCCACCGCCGCGACCCCCACCACGAGGAGCGCCGCGATCGGTGCCAGACCGACCGTGAGGGCCCGTCGCCCGGCCGTGTCGTGTCCGGTGCCGCTGAAGTCCCGGCGCGCGAAGGCGGCATACGCCAGGGCCGTCGCGACGACCGCCCAGACCAGGCTCACGCCGACGCCGGTGAGGATGGGCCCGAGCTGGGCGGGGTCGGTGAACAGGCCGTTCCAGGACAGGAACGCCGAGCCCGGGAGCGCCAGTCGCACGGCGACCGGCAACGGCAGCAGCAGGGCGAGCTGCATCGCGAACGCGACGACTGCGGGCAGCAGCAGCCCCATCGGCGAGCGACCGAAGAGCACCGAGCCGAGCAGGCCGAGCCCGGCGAGAGCCAGCGTCGGAGCAAGCACGCACGCCCAGGCGAGCAGGACACGAACGGCTGCGTCGCCGGCGGACAGGGTGTGGCCGTCCAGCCCGATCAGTGGGTTGTTGCCGACCACCAGGATGCCGGCGAGCGAGCTCGAGATCGCCAGGCCGGCGACCATCGTGAACAGGACGGTCAGGCTGCACAGCGCCTTGGCCGCGAAGATGCGGCGAGGTGACCGCACGACGACCAGCAGGTGCCGCCAGGTGCCGAGCCGGTCCTCCGAGGTGAAGATGTCACCGGCGACGATCGAGGTCAGCAACGGCAGCGCCCAGGTGCCGGAGAAGCCGAGCGTCACCAGTGCGCCCGCCCACCCGGTGTCGTGCATCCAGCGGCCGAAGAGAGTGTCGACCGGCAGGCTGCTCTGCTGGCTGACGCCCGCGACGAAGAGCGCCGGAGCGATCCAACAGGCGAGCAGGACCACGCGAATCCGCCACTGCGACAACAACTTCGTCAGCTCGAAGCGGTATACGCGGCTGATCGAGGAGCGCGTTGCGGACGGTGGTCGAGTAGCGACGGAGGAGCGTATCGAGACCCCGGTCATCGGGTGACACCAGCTGCGGGTCGAGTAGCGACGAAGGAGCGTATCGAGACCCCGGTCATCGGGTGACACCAGCTGCGGGTCGAGTAGCGACGAAGGAGCGTATCGAGATCCCGGTCATTGGCTGTGCTCCTGGTCGTCGGTGAGCTTGAGGAATGCGGCTTCGAGCGGTGACATCACCGGCGTGAGCTCGCGCACCGCGATGCCGTCACGCACGAGGCGGGCCACCAGCTCGTCCAGCGCGGCGGTGGTGGTCGCACCCAGCAGCAGTGACTCGGCGGCGCCGGGCGCGTCGTCGCCGGCTGGGTCGTCGCCCGGCGTGCGGTCGACGTCTCGCAGGTGTATGCCGTGCATCGCGCTCGCGATCCGGCGCGCACCCATCGGGTCGGGGGTGACGAGTCGGTAGTCGAGAGAGTCGTTCTCGGCTGCCAGCTTGGCCAACGGCCCGGTGAACCCGACCCGACCAGCGGTCAGGATCGTCACTTCGCTGCACAGTGCCTCGACGTCGTCCATCCGGTGGCTGGACAGGATGACGGTGGTGCCTTCCTCGGCAAGCCCGTTCAGCAGGTCGTGCACGCGGCGCTTGCCGGCCGGGTCGAGTCCGTTCGCCGGCTCGTCGAGGACGACCAGGCGCGGCTGGGCCAGCGCCGCCGCGGCGAGGCCAAGGCGCTGCCGCATGCCGAGGGAGAAGCCTCGGACCCGCTCGTGTGCCACTTCGGACAGGCCGACGGCGTCGAGGATCTCATCCACCCTGTCGTCGTTGTTCGCGGCGCCGCTCAACGTGAGTGACGAGGTGAGGTTCGCTCGGGCGGTCAGCGTCGGATAGAGGCCCGGGCCGTCGAGGAAGCCGGCGACTCCTGCCGGGACGGCATGGGTGCGACCCAGTTGGTGGTCCAGGACCTGACCTTCACCGCTGGTGGGTGCGGTCAGGCCGAGGAGCAGGCCGAGCAGCGTCGTCTTGCCGGCGCCGTTGGGGCCGACCAGGCCGTGCACTTGGCCGGCGGGTACGTCGAGGTCGACGTCGTCGAGGGCGATGACATCGTCGAAAAGCTTGCTGACAGCGCGAATTCGGATCGCGGATGGTATCCCGGGAGGTGTGGACATGACCCCGTCTCTTCGGTCGGTTGCATACCGAACCTAGGGATCACAAACACACCGGGAGCAGACGCGGATTGAACACTCCGCGAACCGCGGGCTACCGGATCTGCACGAGCGGATCAGGTGTCGCGACCGGGTCCGGTGCCGCCACCGGGTCCGGACGTGGGGCCGGGGAACGTGACGTAGCCCTTGGGGACGTCGACGTGTTTCTGGGTGTCCCAGCCGTCGAACTTCGCGGTGCCGTCGGAGCCGTCGTCGGACTTGCCGGACACCTCGGCGACGTTGTTGCTGCCGTCCGCCAGCACCTTGAAGGTGTTGACGTCGCCACTGTTGCCCTCGTCGGTCGCGACGAAGAGCGCGGTGCCGTTGTCCGATGCCCGGCTGGTCTTCATCTCCGCCAGCTCGCTGTCGGACAGCGCGCCGTCACCGAGCATCTCGTCCAGCACCGCGCGAATGGTCAGTTTGCTGACGCTGCTGCGCGTCGTCGACTTCTCGGGGGCCAGCACCCACTTGTCGGCCAGCAGGGCCGCGGTCGTGCTGTTGGACTTGACGGCGTTCTCCCAGAAGTCCTGGTTGCCCTTGATGTAGTACTTGTCGTCCACCGTGCGCAGCGTGGCATCGCCACCGACCGGATCCTTGACCGACAGCTCCTGATTGGTGCCGTCCATCGTGCCGTGTATGTCGATGGTCTGCATGCCGGTGCCGTCGTCGATGGTCGCGTGGACGTGCGCCGACTTCGCCGAGCGGTATGCCGAACGGGCGTCGTCGGCGAGCTTCTTCGCGTCCGGGACGGGTGCGTTGGTGTCCACGCTCGCTGCGGAGGGACCGGACACGTTCGAGGACGGGTTGGTCACGGTGACGGCATCGCCGGATCCGCACGCGACCACCGCGGGACTGAGCGCGATGGTGAGTGCACAGATGCTGATGCGTGTGACGGGCCGCATCGTCCCAGGGTAATAGGGGTGCCGTACCGTCCCGCACGGCGCTGATAGCGATTCGTCCGGTCCCGGCTGCACGGCTTAATCTTGGCGGCATGACCGATCCGACCCTTGCTCTGACAACACGCGTCCAGCAGGCCCTCGCCGAGGCCTTCGGACCGCAGTGGCGAGAGGTGGATCCGGTGATCCGTCCGGCCAACAAGCGTCAGACCGACGCGGACTTCCAGGCCAACGCCGCGATGGCGCTGGCCAAGCGGGTCGGCAAGCCGCCACGGGAGATCGCCCAGGCGATCGCCGATCAGATCGGTGCCGACGACGGCCTGATCGCCTCCGTCGAGATCGCTGGTCCCGGATTCCTCAACCTGACCCTGCGCACCGACTGGTTGGCGGCAGCTGCCACCCACCAGTTGGCGGACGACCGGCTCGGCATACCGACACCGGAGCACGAGACCGTCGTCGTCGACTACTCATCGGTCAACGCCGCCAAGGAGATGCACGTCGCGCACCTGCGCAGCGCGGTGGTCGGTGACTCGCTGGTGCGGACCCTGGAGGCGCTCGGTCACGACGTCATCCGGCAGAACCACCTCGGTGACTGGGGCACCGCCTTCGGCATGCTGATCGAGCACCTGCTGGAGGTCGGCGAGGGCAGCGACGAGGCGAAGCTACTGGAGTCCGACCCGAACGCCTTCTACCGGGCGGCCCGTGCCAAGTTCGACTCCAGTGACAAGGCCGAGCCGGCAGGCTCGGCGGGGGATTTCGCGGTGCGGGCGCGTCAGCGGGTGGCGACGTTGCAGAGCGGTGACCCGGACAGCCTGCGGCTGTGGTCGGAGATCATGGACCTGTCGAAGGTCTACCTCAACAAGGTCTACACCGAGCTCGGCGTGCTGCTCACCGACGACGACATCCGCGGGGAGTCGTCATACAACGACGAGCTGGCCGAGGTCTGCGACACGTTGGAGGCCCAGGGGATCGCCGTGGTCAGCGCCGGTGCGCTGTGCATCTTCCAGGACGAGTTCATCGGCCGCGACGACAAGCCGGTGCCGCTGATCATCCGCAAGTCCGACGGCGGATACGGCTATGCCACAACGGATCTGGCGACCATTCGGCATCGCTCGCTTGACCTGCACGCCGACCGCGCGCTGTATGTCGTGGGCGCCCCGCAGAACCTGCACTTCCGGATGGTCTGGTCCGCCGCAGACAAGGCCGGGTGGGTCAAGGGCACCGAGCCGATCCACGTGCAGATCGGCAATGTCGTCGGCACCGACGGCAAGATCCTGCGCACCCGGTCGGGCGACTTGATCGCGTTGCAGTTCCTGGTGGATTCGGCGCTGGAGCGCGCTGCCCAGGTCGTCGCCGAGTCTCGTCCGGACCTGTCCGACGAGGAGCGGGCCACGATCGCGCACCAGGTCGGCATCGGCTCGATCAAGTACGCCGACCTGTCGGTGTCGCACGACTCCGGCTACACCTTCGATCTGGACCGGATGCTGGCGTTGCAGGGCAACACCGGCCCTTACCTGCAATACGCAACCGCCCGGATCCGGTCGATCCTGTCGCGCGCGGATGCCGTCGCATTCGACGGGCCGATCGTGCTGAGTGAGCCGGACGAGCGTGCTCTGGCGTTGCGGTTGTCGGACTTCGGACCGGTCGTCGCGGACGTGGGCGAGTCGCTCGAGCCGCACCGACTGGCGGCATACCTCTATGAGCTGGCCTCGACGTTCACGGCGTTCTACGAGCACTGCCCGGTGCTCAAGGCCGAGGACCCCGCGATCCGCGACAGCCGGCTCGCGCTGTGTGCGCTCACTCGCAAGGTCCTGGTCAAGGGCCTCGACCTGCTCGGCATTCAGGCCCCCGACCAGATGTAGCCAACCCCTTCGCCGACAGGACAGGCAACTACCGAGAGGACAGCGGATTCGGGGTCCACATCACCCGAATCCGCTGTCCTTTCGGTCGTCCGCTGTCCTGTCGGCGAGAGGGTGTCGATCGAGCGCGCGGAGCAGTCCTAAGCGTGCGGACCGCCGAAGATGTCGCCGATCAGCTTCTCCAGGATCTTCAGCAGGGTGTCGCCGACGCTGTCCGACTCGTGCTTCTCGGCCGGCTTCTTCGAGTCGTCCAGGCTCGGCTTCGGCCCGGAGACCTGCTTGCCGGTCGGGTAGACCTTGTCATCGCCGGGCAGCGGCACACCCTGACAGACCGAATCCTTCGTGATCAGTGCGCCATTCATCAGGAAGCCGTATGCCGCGTCGGTGACGCACTTGTTCTTGCTGCCCAGCACGGCGCCGTGGTTGCCCTGGTTGTTGACCGTGAGCAGCACGGTGTTGGCTGAGTCCTTGTGCGCGGCGACCGCACCCTCGTAGGGCGTCGCCGGGTCGAGCGTGGTGTCGACCATGAGGATCTTCGGTGCCTTTTCCGGCAATTTCGACAGGTCGACCTCGCTGTTGGTCGCCTTGTAGGGCCAGTACGCACACTGGTTGACGACCTGCCCGTAACCGAGAAGCGGGTACTTCGGGCCGAGACTGCGCGCCCGGCCGACGTAGTAGTCGGGGTCCTTCTTCCACGACGTGTCGTTGCACGTGGTGGCCATGAAGGTGGTGCTCTCGCGGTTGTCGGTGTAGCTGTCGGACCCAGTGCTCAGCAGTGAGAACGCCTGGTAGAGAGCGATCTTGTCGCCCTCACGGGCTTCGTCCAGGAAGCCGAGGAACTTCGCCGCCGTCACCAGGCCCTTGTCCGAATACATCTGCTGGGCCAGCACGTTGTCGACGACGTTCGCCGAGAAGAAGCCGAGCTTGCCCTCGGCGGCGGCCTTGCGGACCCGCGTGTGGGTCGCCTCGACCTCGGCGGTGGTGGAGCCGATGCCATAGGTGTCGTCGTGGCGGGCGGCCCACGGCTCGAACTGCTCGGAGAAGCGGCGTTGGAAGCCCATCGGCTGGTAGCCGAAGCTGGCCTGGAAGTTCTTGGTGAAGGCGGTGTTGCTGTCCAGGACGAAGCGCCCGACGTGCTCCGGGAAGAGCGTCGCATAATGCGCGCCCAGCCAGGTGCCGGCTGAAACACCGTAGTAGTCAACCTTTTTCACGCCAAGCAGCTGGCGCACGAGGTCGTGATCGCGGGCCGTGTTGTCGGTGTTGATGTAGGGCAGGTAGTCGCCGTGTTGTGCGACACACTTGTCGACGGAGGCCTTCACCGCGGTCTGCAGCGCCTTGACGTTCGCGTCGGTCAGGTGGTGATTGTCGCGGACCTTGGACTTCGGCGGGTCACAGCTGACCGGGGTGCTCTCACCGGTGCCGCGCGGGTCGACGCCGACCACGGTCTCGGTGCGGCCGAGCGGAGACATGGCGGCGACGATGGCCGAGAAGCGGGCGGCCGGACCACCGGGTCCACCGGGGTTGGTGAAGACGACCCGGTCGGACTTGCCCGACTGCTCGGGCTTGGTGCGGGTGACCATCAGCTTGAGGTCGCCCTTGTCGGGGTGGGAGTAGTCCTTCGGCGCCGTGACCTGCGCACACTCGGACCGCTCCGCAGCCTTGCCGAGGTCGCGGACCTCCTTCGGGCACAGCGCGGCGCTCCAGGTGAGGTGTTGGGACGTGTACTTGTCGAGGTTCGCGTGCGTGGGCGACAGGCTGCCGGACTCGGCGGCCGCATGGGCCGGTGCGGTGGCCAGCGCCTCCCCGCTCGCGGCGACCAGGACGGCCAGGGCACTCACGGTGACGAGGCGCGGCAGGCGACGGCGCATGGCTGAACTCCTTGGTGGTTCTGGCGTTGATCGATGTTGTCCTGGTGGACGTGGCGAAGGTGCGGGTCGGTTCCGACCGTCCCCGCGTCGTGAAATATGGAGCGCTTCACCGGTCGCGTGCGTCACACTGGAACCACGAGCATGACGCTCGGGGGTTGGAGTGACTGGGAGGGACCATGTCCGAAGACCCGGATACAAGGCTGTATTTCGTCGTGGAAGGTCGCGTTGGCCGACTCATCATCTGGTCGTGCACCAACCGGATGCCGCAGGACTGGCGCGTGGCCTTCGGGCCCGGCACGCACACCCAGTGTGAGCAGTATCTGCAGACGCACCAGCACTTCGCCCACCACTGACGCCCTAGCCACTCGGGGGCGCCGGTACGACGGTGCTCGTCCCGCGTCAGCCCTCGGGGAAGCCGTTCGGGTTCTCCGACTGCCAACGCCAGGTGTCGGCGCACATGTCGTCGATCGTGTGGGTCGCCTGCCAGCCGAGTTCCTGCTGCGCGCGGGTCGGGTCGGCCCAGTAGGCTGGCAGGTCCCCGGCGCGCCGCTCGACCACTTCGTAGGGCAACTCATGTCCGACCGCCCGCTCGAACGCGTGCAGCAGCTCCAGCACCGAAGTGCCTTCTCCTGTGCCGAGATTGAACGCCCGCACCGGCTCGTCCATCGTCGGTAGGTGCTCGAGGGCTGCGACGTGCCCGGCGGCCAGGTCCATCACGTGGATGTAGTCCCGCTCGCCAGTGCCGTCCTTGGTCGGGTAGTCGTCGCCGAAGACGCGCAGCTTGTCGCGGCGACCCACCGCCACCTGTGCGATGAACGGCATCAGGTTGTTGGGGATCCCCTGCGGGTCCTCGCCGATCATGCCTGACGGGTGAGCGCCGACCGGGTTGAAATAGCGCAGCAGGGCCACCCGGAAGCCGTCGGTGATCGTGGCGACGTCGGTCAGCACCCGCTCGATCATCACCTTCGTCCGGCCGTATGGCGAAGAGGCCGAAAGCGGCTCGTAATCCTCGTGATAGGGCACGGGGGCCGTGTCGCCATACACCGTCGCCGAGGAGGAGAAGACCAGCTTGTCGACGCCGTGCCGGGTCATCGCGCGCAGGAGTGAGAACGTGCTGTCGAGGTTGTTGCGGTAGTAGTCCAGCGGCTTCTCGACGCTCTCACCGACCGCCTTGAATCCGGCGAAATGGATGACGGCGTCGAACTTCTCGGAGGCGAAGAGGTGCTCGGTCTTGTCGGCGTCGGTCAGGTCGAAGGCGTGCAGCGGGATGGTCTTGCCGGACAACGTCTCGAGTCGGCCGAGCACGGTCGGCTTGCTGTTGGCGAAGTCGTCGACTATGACGACGTCGTGCCCGTGCTCGAGCAGGGCAAGGACTGTGTGGGAGCCGATGTAACCGGCACCGCCGGAGACGAGTACGCGCATGGGAACTCAGGTTACGGTGCAAGGATGCAGCCCGTGGTGAGGACCCTGTGGACAGCCGATCATATTTCGCGAGTGGAGAAACCGACGCTGACCACTCAGCCTCGGGGCGGATACGTCATGGCCGACGTCCAACGCCAGCTGGACCGCGTCGTGTCGCTGATGCGAGCGCAACAGCCGGTCCCCGCGATCGGCACCGTCGGGCTGCGCCGGGCCCGCTTCAAGGAGGGCTACACGCCCGAGTCGGTGACAGCGCTCTTCGACAACATCGCTGAGTGGCAACGGCAACTCAACATCCAGCACGAGGTGTATGACGTCGACACTGCCGACCAGCAGTCGGACGATCGCAGCAGGCTGAAGTGGAGCCGGGAGCAGCAGGTTTGGGTGCGTGAAATCGCTTTCACCACGACGAGATTCGGGTCCGCCTATGAAGTCGACCAAGTGGACGACTTCCTCGACAACGTGTTGCGCGCCATGGGCAACGGTGAGCCACTGCCCAACATCCAGTCGGCGCAGTTCCACATGGCCCGCACCGGCCGTGGCGGGTATGACGCCGCCGCCGTCGACCACTTCCTCGACCAGCTCGAACGCATCCGCCCGCTGAACTGAATTGCTTCGACTCCTCGCACCTCGGGCGGAGCGACGGCTCGCGAGCTCGCTCGGCGCTCCGACCGAGCTGGTCGTCGTCTCGCGGGCGCCCACTTGTCGCTCGGCTCAGTCCATCTCGCCTGTCGCCCGCGTGGTTCGAGTAGCGGCGAGGGCCCGAACCGCCGACGGCCTACTTGGGGCGGTTGTCGACGATCCGGCGCGCCTTGCCGACGGAGCGCTCGATGCCACCGACCGGCAGGACAGTCACCTTGGCGGTGGTGCCGATGCGGTCCTTGATGTCACGCGCCAGGTCGGTCTCGACCTGCGCCCACAGGTCACTGGAGAAGCCTTCTGCTGCTTCGACATTCACGGTCATCTCATCGAGGCGCCCCGGCCGGCTCAGCACACACTGGAAGTATGGCGACAGCCCGTCATACGCCAGGGCCAGCTCCTCGATCTGGGTCGGGAAGACGTTGACTCCACGGATGATCATCAGGTCGTCGCTGCGACCGGTGATCTTGGCCATCCGCCGGAACGACGGGCGCGCCGTGCCGGGCAGCAGCCGTGTCAGGTCGCGAGTGCGGTAGCGCAGCACCGGCATCGCCTGCTTGGTAAGCGAGGTGAAGACCAGCTCGCCCTCCTCGCCGTCCGCCACCGGGTCACCGGTGACCGGGTCGATGATCTCGGGCAGGAAGTGGTCCTCCCAGATCGTCGGCCCGTCCTTGGTCTCGACGCACTCCATCGCGACGCCGGGGCCCATCACCTCGGAGAGCCCATAGATGTCGACGGCGTCGATGCCGGCCCGCTCCTCGATCTCCGCGCGCATCGCGTCGGTCCATGGCTCGGCACCGAAAACACCTACCTGCAAGGGCAATTCGCGCGGGTCGATGCCCTGCGTGGTCATCTCGTCGAGGATCGACAAGAAGTATGACGGCGTGACCATGATCGCTCGTGCGCCGAAATCGCGTAGCAGTTGCACCTGCTTGGCGGTCTGCCCGCCGGACATCGGGACGACCGTGCAGCCCAGGCGCTCGGCGCCGTAGTGCGCGCCGAGGCCGCCGGTGAAGAGTCCGTAACCGTAGGAGACCTGGCAGATGTCGCCCGGTCGCACGCCCGCCGCGCGCAGGGAACGTGCGACCAGGTCGGCCCAGGTGTCGATGTCGGCCTGTGTGTAGCCGACGACGGTCGGCATGCCGGTGGTGCCGCTCGAGGCGTGGATGCGCACGACCTGCGAGCGCGGGACCGCGAACATCCCGAAGGGATAGTTGTCCCGCAGGTCGGCCTTGCCGGTGAAGGGCAGCAGCCGCACATCGGCGAGGTCCTTGATGTCATTCGGATGAACACCGCTGGTGTCCAAGGCGTTCCGGTAGTGCGGCACGTTCTTGTATGCCGCCGCGACCGTCTCCTGCAGGCGCGCCAGCTGGTGCGCCCGCAACTCGTCCACCGACCACTTCTCAGCGGCGTCCAACTCTGCTCCGGCCATCAGCCAATCCTCCTCGACCTGCCCCGAAACTCTGCAACTACTTCACCGTCGGACTCGCGGCGGACGGTCACGTCGGTGATGCCGGACCGCCCATAGGTGACCCGCTCGCTCGCCTCGGCGATCAGTACGTCCCCGAGTCGCCCGGCCGTCACGAACGAGATGTCTCCGCCCGAGGCCACCGTGGTGTGGCCGCTCGCGTTGCACGCGAGGGCGAACGTCGAGTCGGCCAGCAGGAAGATGTGGCCGCCGTGCGCGATGTCGTGCCCGTTGACCTGGTGCTCGCGCAACTGCATGCGGGTGCGTGCGTGGCCGCGCCCGTCGTCATACAGGCCGACGTCCAACAACTCGATCTCCTGGGCGGCCGACGCGCGGTCATCCCGCCACATCGTCCGCACGTGACTCATCGCCTCCATGCGGACAGCCTGCCACCGCGTGGGCGGCCGGGGGAGCCTTCCGGCCGAATTACTGACCAATCGATCAGTATTTGGACAATGCGTCGGATCGGGCCGGGTCGACCGGGCACTTCGGTCGACTTCGGCCGATGATTCGGCAAATCGGCGGGAGCCTGTGCAGAATGCGGAACGGCGTCGCCCTCGGCGGCGTCCCACCGCTCCGCTGCTGAACAGAAAGCATTCGTTGTGACCGAACCAGGTAGGCACCGCGTCGGCGGGGGCAACCCCATGCGTCAGGTGGGGACGTCGGTGGCAGGAGTCGTGGCCGGCTTCGTGGTCGTGGCCCTCGTGGTGTTCGTCGGCGTGAAGATCTTCGGCGGTGGCGACGACAAGCCTCCGACCGCTGCGACGACATCGGCGTCGCAAGCTCCGACGTCGAGCGTCCCCGACATCCCGGTGCCGGACGTGCCGCAGTCCGTCCTGGACAAGCTGCCGGTGGCCGACACCGACGGCAAGGTCGCCAAGGCTCCGATCGATCTGAAGAGCGCGAGCGGCGGGAACGCCATACGCGTCGACAAGGCCATGCCGGGTTTCGCCGAGCCTGGGAAGGACCCGATCACCGTCATACCCAAGTCGCAGATCGGCAGCACGACGTGGCTGCCGGTGCTGCGCACGAAGCGCGGCTGGGCGCAGGTGCGGTTGCCGGCGCGACCCAACGGCGCGACGGCCTGGATCCCCGAGGCCGGCCGCGACCGGGCCCAGACCAAGTGGGCCGTCCGGGTCAAGCTGTCGAAGGGCACCATCACCGTCACGTATGACGGCAGGTCTCGCGGCACCTGGGACATCGGCCAGGGCAAGGACACGACGCCGACGCCGGCGGGCGAGACCTTCCTGCTCAGTGGGTTCGTCGACCCCAACCAGACCTTCTCGCCGGTCATCTACGCGCTCGGTTCGCACTCGGACACCCTCGACTCGTATGGCGGAGGTCCCGGCACGGTGGCGGTCCACGGCTGGCCGACGAAACAGGGCAGAGAGGGAAAGGTGTCGCACGGATGCATCCGCGTCCCGGACGCCGCGCTGAAGCTCTTCGCGAAACTTCCCACCGGCACGCCGGTCGACGTAGTGGCGTGAGGCGCGCCGTGCCGCGCCGAATGAACATCGGGCGGCCGTTTCGGAGAGACGGCTAGACCTGTTCGTGATATTGGGTACTGTGTTACCCGCGCCACACCCCGATCTCCGGTCCGTAAGCGATTCACAAGCCACGGATCCAGGCAAAATCCAAAATGGGAGGAATTTTGATGAAGCGTCGTCATGTCGCGACAGGAGCTGTCGCGTTGACAACGGCCATCGCGATGGCGGGAGCTGGTGCCACCATGGCACACGCTGCCGGCAACGGGAGTGACAAGGTGCGGTTGACCAACTCCGGTCCCACCGCCCTGCCCAACCACTCCGGTCTGCGCACCCTCGGTGTCGCATCCAGCAGCCAGAGTCTCCAGCTGTCGATCGCTGTGCCGCTGCGCAACGAGGCACTGCTGGACAGCATGCTCGCCAAGGGCACCGTCATCTCGCCGGCACAGTACGAGCGCCTCTTCGGTGCCTCGCCGGCCTCGTTGAAGAAGGTCGCCGACTGGGCCAAGGACAACGGACTGAAGGTCACCTCGCGTGACGCGTCCAACGGTCTCGTCAACGTCAGTGCCCCGGTGCGCACGGTCAACAAGGCGTTCTCGCTGAAGATGGAGCGGGTGGCGCTCGGCGCCCACACCGGCCTCGCGCCGAACTCCGCGCCGCAGCTGCCGAAGGCGCTCGGTGTCACCAGCGTCTCCGGTCTGTCCACCGTGACCACGCGGCACACCGGTCCGGTCGCCAAGAACCTGAAGAAGACCAAGGTCGCGTTCGACGCACCCAAGCGCAACACCATGAACAGCAGTTCCAGGTCGCCCTTCGCCAAGAGCGGCCAGGGTTCGCTGGGCGGCAAGACGACGGCTGCGACGGCGACGAACGGCTACTGCTCGACCTACTGGGGCGAGAACCTCGCGGTGACCGCGAAGAAGTTCCCCAGCATGTCCAACCCGATGTGTGGTTACTCCCCGCAGCAGGCCGTCAAGCTCTACAACGCCAGCAAGGGACAGACCGCCAAGAGCAACGTCGGCGTCCTGCTGTGGTGTGACGACAAGAGCGCTCTGACCAAGGCCAACCAGATCTCGGATCACTTCAAGTACCCGAGGCTCGCGAGCTACCACAACGAGTCGGTCGCCGAGAACCCCCAGTACTGCGACGGTGACCCGCTGGGCGTCTACGCCGAGCAGAACATGGACATCCAGACGTCGCACTACATGGCACCGCAGGCCTCGGTCTACTACTACGGCGCCTCGGCACCGACCGACAGCGCACTGCTGACCATGTTCAGCAAGGCGGTCAACGACCACAAGGTCAGCACCCTGTCCATGTCCTGGGGTGGCGACGAGGCTCCGGCCAGCAGCAGCTTCCAGACGCAGTTCAACCGCATCGCCGCAAAGGCATCCGTGACCGGCATCAGCCTCTTCGCCAGCAGTGGTGACATGGGTGACGGCAGCATCGAGGAGAACGGCACCGGCCCGAGCCGTGCCAAGACCCCGAGTTTCCCGGCCACCTCGCCGTTCGTCACTGCGGTCGGTGGCACCGTGGCGCCGCTCGCCCAGGACGGCTCTCGAGCCTTCACCGGTGGCTGGTCCAACACCCTGTGGGACCAGCCGAACCCGGCCAGCACCTCCGGCATCACCCAGTTCCCGTTCTTCGGTAACTCGGTCGGCGCCGGCGGTGGAGTCAGCAAGGCTTACAACCAGCCCGCATGGCAGAAGGGTGTCGTGACCGGTTCGACGACCAAGCGCACGTTCCCGGACGTCAGCGCCATCGCCGACCCGGCCTCCGGCCTCGGTCTGAACTTCGACGGCAGCGGCATCTACGCCGGTGGCGGCACCAGCCAGTCCTCGCCGCTCGTCGCGGCGCTGGTCGCTGACTCCAAGGCACTGACCGGGCGCAAGGTCGGCAACGCCGCGCCCTACTTCTACAAGCTGAGGGGCACGTCCAACATCACCGACGTGAAGCCGCTGACGGCGGGCAAGTACGGCACCGTTGCCGGGCAGCTGCGCAGCAACGGCCACTACGTGCTCGAGGGCCTCGAGCAGCCGGCCGACTCGCTGCGCACCAAGGCCGGCTGGGACAACGTGACCGGTCTGGGCGAGCCCAGCGGCAGCTTCCTGACGTCCTTCGGCAAGTGACGTTCGCGGAAAAAACTGAGCTAGATCCGGTGGTGCGGGCGGCGCCGAGCGCCCGTCCGCACCACCGGCCACAACGTACTTTTCGAAAGATGAATTGAAGGGGAGCAAGACCTATGAAACGCAACACTGCGTTGTTCGGGGCCTCGCTGGTGGCGGGTGTCGCCGCTGCTTCGGGGCTGATCATGACCAGCACGTCCAGTTCGGCAGCGCCGAGCGACACGTTCTACGGCGTCGCCTGGGGCGATGCGACGAGCGGTGAGACATCGGGCGGCTGGACCACCGGCACCTACGCCGACCCGTACGGCGTCGAGTTCTCCGGAAGCGCGACCGCCGGGACGGGGACCTTTCACCTGACCTCGAACGGTGGAGCCACCGTGACGGTCACGACGACGTGTGTCGCCGGTAAGCCGAGTGTCGCCGTGGTCGGCGGCGGCGCTGCCGGTGTCCACACCGGGGGTTCGGTGTCGCTGGCGAAGTTCACCGGCGCCGCCAACGCACAGGGCACGGTGACCTTCGCGACGCAGAAGGTCGGCGGTCACACAGCGGGCGCCTACATCAACTTCGCACCGGGCCTCGCGGGCACATGGGTCGCGCTCACCGGCGCGGACTGCACGACGTCCTCGTCGAGCACGACCAACCCGCCGACCTCGAGCTCGACGACCAACCCGCCGACCTCGAGTT
The DNA here is from genome assembly GCF_014640635.1 of Flexivirga endophytica. GTDB lineage: Bacteria > Actinomycetota > Actinomycetes > Actinomycetales > Dermatophilaceae > Flexivirga > Flexivirga endophytica. Next base: position 439,640 of record NZ_BMHI01000003.1, on the reverse strand, counting down.
CGACGACGGCACCGCCCAGCTCCAGCACCACCGCGCCGCCGAGCTCCAGCACGACGGCACCGCCGACCTCGACGACTACGCCGCCGAGCTCCAGCACCACCGCGCCGCCGACGACGCCGCCGGCCACCACGGAGCCGCCGACGCCGACACCGACGACCACGACTCTCCCGGTCACCGGCTGATCTCGGTCATCTCTGCACGACACGACTGTGCCCCCGAGCGCCATACGGTGCTCGGGGGCATCGGCTGTGTAGATGAGCCCACACCGTTTGACGACGATAATCTCCGGCGACACGAGGTCCGCCCCAAAGGGATGTCTGCAGGCGAAGTTCGGCACCGTAGTAGCTGCCTCGGGCAGATACCTGAGGCGATGACCGATTTGCCCACTGTACCGGATCTGATACCCGGCGCTCAGAACAGGCGTCAGCGGCTGGCTCCGGCTCCTCAAGGAGGGTCGTCAGATGGTCCCACCGAATTAGGTCTGGCCGTCCCGCGCGAGCAGCCACGCTTCTGTTGTGATCCGGGCCGCGCAGCATCCGCAACCACGGGGTCATTCGGCGGCTGCATGGGCCGTCCGATTTAGACAGGCAGCGGTACTCAACCTTTTGGGTCCGACTAACGTCTATATGGGTATGACATTCAAATCTGCTGCTGCCGATGCCGAGTTCACTCGGTTCGTTCAGCAGGCAGCCCCATCGCTGCTGCGTACCGCGTGGCTCTTGTGCGGGGATGAGGGTCGCGCAGAAGACCTAGTGCAAGACGCGCTTGGGAAGGTGTATCTGAAGTGGGGCTCGGTCCGGGCAGGTCGGCCAGCAGCGTACGCCCGGAGGGCCATTGTCAACGCGAACACTGATAGGCAGCGCCGACGCCTGCCGGAAATTCTGAGTTCGACGGCTCCTGACCATAGTGCGGAAACACCGTCGGGCCTGGAGACGATACATAGTCGTGAGGTGCTGCTCGCAGCGCTGAAAAAGTTGCCGAATCGAGAACGGCAGGTTGTGGTCTTGAGGTACTACGTGGACCTGCCGGAGCGTGAGGTCGCCGAGATGCTGAACGTCAGTTTGGGAAGCGTTAAGAGTTCGGCATCTAGGGGTCTTGCCACCCTCCGGGCCAGCATGTCAGAAAAGGAGCTCCGACCATGACCGTGGACATCGAGAAAGCCCTCGCCGAGACGCCAACTCAGCCGATGCGTGTCGACCCGGCGCAGGTCATCCACAATGCGCGACGTCGCCGCTTTCGTCAGCGGATGGCCGTCGGTGCCGCGGCCGTGGCTTCCACTGCGCTAGTTGCAGGTGTAGCGTTCGGCAATCCGTTCACGGGCCAGCCGCGGACATTGCCGGCATCGCAACTGCCACCGGCCTCTACCAACGTCACCGAGGTTACCAAGTGGTACCTGCAGAAGGTGGAAGCGCAAGACTGCGCTGCCGTCAGAAGTCTGACGCTCGCTGGTGCGGGGGTCTGGTGCTCGACACCACGGCTAAAGGGGTATAAGGATCTCCAGGGACCGGATCATTACAATGCATCCTGGTTGGGTAAGCCTGTTGAATGTCTCACCTTCGAAAGATTGACGAGCGGAAGCGGAGATCATACCGTCCCATCGGGATGGTCGCCCTGGGAATTATGCTTCAACAAGACTGCATCCGGCTGGCGGCTGTTTAGTCAAGGGAACATGTAGAACTGGGTTACCGGAAAGGGTACTTCCGGTAACCCAGTTCTCATTCCCAATGAGTTAGGTGCGTGCGGCGGCGAACCATGAGTTCCGGTTCCGGGACGACGAGCTCAGAATCTCACTGAGAGGCTTGTTGTAGTAGGCGTTCTTGCGCGTGTTTCCGCTGTGCTGACTCATCAACGGCTTTCCGTTCCGGTGGCCAGTGCACATTTGCCAGTGATCCACGGCATGGTTTCGGTCGTAATCATATGCAAGGCAGTCGCCGAGCCCCAACGACCAAATAGACCCAAGCCATCGTACGCGACCTGAGTAGATCATGAAGTTCTTGAGGTTATTGGAGCCGCCCCAAGTATAAGAGGTCGCTCCGAATCCACCTGCACCGTCGCACCACCAATTCGAGGTGTACTTGCGGTTCAATGGCCAAACTCCTGAGTGTCTCTCTGGCCATCCTCCATAGTACAACGCTTGCGATATGAAGTTCGTGCAATCCTCGCTGAAACGCGGGTAACTCGGATTAAATCGGTACCACCATGAATGGCAGTAGGATGCCATCGCGCTGTAACTCAAGTTCAATGAGTCCGTCGCAATGCCTGCTGGCACAAGCGCCCCCGCCGTGCCTTTTGCGATGAGCTCCTGTGTAGATGGGTAGCCCTGCGTCGCGTAGACGGGCATGAGGCTTGCATCGCTCGGGTCGTCAGGGTCTTCGCCGGTGAGGCCAGCGGCGACGAGTTGCGGCATGTTGGACGCGTACGCCGACTCGAACTGCGTGATCGGGAACGAGTATGCGTCCGCGGGAAGGTACGTCGATGACGTCACATTCCAGCTACCCATGGCGAAGATGAAGGCCATTTCGTGGGTTGCGATGTACTCCGTGTACGTGCCGTCACTTGCCTGTGCAACTCCATCGAAGTACAGACGCGTGGTCTCCTCGACGATCACGTCTGCGCTGAAGTTGTTTCCACTCCCGCTCACAATCATGCATGTCGTGCTGGCCGACGAGTAGCCTCCGTGAGTTGTGGTAGCGCTAGCTCCCGCTGCAAGCAGAGCAGTCTTGTCGCTATCCGTTATGGCCGCGGCTCCTCCGGTCAGCACCTTGCGCGTCGGCGGAGGATTGTTGGTGACGAACGCAGCCCGAGTGCCTAGGTAACCTCGGGCAGCATTCGTCAAGGATGTCTGTTGGCTCGTCGTCAAGCTAAGGCTGTTCGGATCGTCGATCGGTATCTGTTGATTGTCGAGCCATGTTGGAGTATCCGTGGCGGTGGTGTCTGCGCGCGCGCTGGGCTTCCATCGATGCCCAGCAGCATAGACCCGGCGGCTACGCCCGACCCGAGAATGATGTTTCGGCGACTTGGTTTCATGGCAGTGTTCTGCCTTTCCCTCCCACAGGTGGTTCACATACGACTGTTGTCGTTTACCCCTGGCTAGGGAAAGAGTCCTCCGCTGGCTCGGCCGTGTCAACGGGTTCCTCAGATTTTGACCAGAGACAAGGATTTTTCTATTTCGCGCACGTGCGCGCGCTCTAGGCGGTAAGCGTTGGACTTCTCCGCCGCCGGTAGACATGCCATCCTCGACCGTCTTCGTCCTGGTCCTGTACATGTCAACCAGCCAGCTAGCCTCGAAAGGGACTATCGCAATTTCGGTGCTTCTGGTCCGTGACGCGCCCTCGCTGGGGCGGGGTCGGAGTAGTGCCGCATGACTGCAGGGCTTGAGCAGACTGGGCAGAAAAAGAAACAGGAACCGGACCGGGCGCAGCGGTCGTGATTCACCCCGGGTTTCTTGGAGGCTTTCAGGGTGTTGCTCCGACGAGGTCGGCGGAGCTGTGTTCAGCGTAGTGGGCCGCTTCGTATTCGGCGGGTGGGATGTCGCCGATGCTGCCGTGGAGGCGGCTGGTGTTGTACCAGTAGACCCACTCGGCGACGGCGATTTCGACGTCGTCGAGTCACTTCCACGGCCCGTTGGCGGCGAGGATGTGCCGGTTGCGGATCAGCTCGGCCTTGAACGTCGAGTTGAGCGCTTCTGCGGCGGCGTCGTACGAATCTCCTTTCGTGCCAACGGAAGCGACGGCTTCGACTTCGTCGAGCCGGTCGGTGTAGCGGATGGCCCGGTATTGCACGCCGCGGTCGCTGTGATGGGTCAGGCCGGTCACGTCCCGGCCGGCGCGGGCTTGCTGCCACAACCCCATCTCCAGTGCGTCGTAGGCCAGGTTGGTGTGCAGGCTGGTACTGACCTGCCAGCCGGTGATTCGCCGGGAGAACATGTCCATCACGAATGCCGCGTACACCCACCCCGAACACGTTCTGATGTACGTGATGTCGGCAACCCACAGCCGGTTGGGGGCCGTCGCGGTGAAGTCGCGGTGCACCCGGTCGCCGGGACGGTCGGTCTCCGGCGCTGGTTTGGTGGTGCGCGGGCTCTTGGCCTTGCACGCACCACGCAAGCCGTCGGCGCGCATCAACCGCTCCACCGTGCATCGCGCCACCGCAGGCGGCACGATCACCGGATCCGGTAACGCAACGACGGAATGCGCAGCTACTGACGGGACGGCGACCGTGGCTGCGCGGATCCGTGAATCTCGTTCTCGAGCAAGGTCTTTCCACACCTTCCGCGCTCCGTACACGTGATAGTTCTTCGCGTGTGCGGGCGGATCCGCGCCGTCGTGGCCACGTCGCGGACGGCCCTGGCCGAGGCTGGCCGGGAGCGTGCCGCGTAATAGGTGCTCGGGGCAATCTGCGCGCACGTGCCCTCCAGTGCGGCGATGATCGGCTCGACCCCGTGCTCGTCCTTGTGCTCGTCCTTGTGCTCGGTGACGAACCGGACCTTCAGTGCTGTTGGCGGTCGAGCTCCGCGCCGAAAAAAGTCGCGGCCTGCCGCAGGATCGTGTTCGCCCGCTTCAACTCACGCACTTCTCTTTCCAGCGCGATCACGCGCTCCCGATCACTGACCTCGTCCGCCGGCGCGTTGCTACCAGCAGGCAGCGACGTTCGTGACCGCGGGCGGCCACCTTCAGCGACGCGAACCCAGTTGCGCAACGCCTCCGGATGCACATCCAACTGCTCCGGGATCCGAGCGATCGCGCCACGCCGCGTCGAGGCATCCGCGCGAGCGTCCATCGCCAGCCGCGTCGCCCGCTCCTTCAACTCTTCCGGGTACTTCCGTGGTGCTGCCATGACTCATCATCCTTCCGGTCAATGAGCCTCCAGAAAACCCGGGGTGAATCACAACCCCGTCACACCGACCGGGTCACGCCATACCGTCTAGCGGAGTCCGAGAAGTTCACCGCCCTTGGAGGGCGGTACTTGGCGCTGATCCGGGTTGTGGACCAACGCCCGGCAAGAGTTCACCCTGTTCCTGTCCTGCGACGCGGAGCCCCCAATGAATCCTGTTCTCTCCCAGAGCAATCGAATCGCTGAATGCTCGCTAACGGTGTCGGTCCGGGCCGAGGCCGCCTCCCCAACGAGCAAGCAGCGCTCAAATGCCCGTACCTAGTCATCCGGTCACTGGACCGGGGCGGCACGATGAACGTCGCCCGGGCTTTCCGCGACCGGCGTCTAGCTAACAGGTGGACCATCGCCGCCGCTTCCGACCGCTTAAACGTGCGATCGCCAGGCAGATCTTCAAAGCCCGACGGGACCATGCGTCGTGCCCGACTAAAGCGACCTGCGACCCGCTCGCCGAGCCAAGAAATCTGACCTTGACCGCCGCCGAGCATCTGGCCTGCGGCCAGCGCGATCGGCGAACTCGAACTTGGCCGCCGACCCAACGGCGAGCTCGCCTACCACCTCCGCCTATGGCTCCAAACAGCTTGACACGCAACGGGAGCACCAATCCCTGCTGTCCGTCACGAGACAAGGAGCCGGGCCGGTCTGGCAGGCTGCGAGTATGACGCAGGCGCCGCATCACGCACCGATCCTCGGCGACGGCCGCGAGTTGCGCCGGATGGCGCCCGGCTCGGTGCCGCAGCCGGAGGGCGACGTCCCTGGCTGGGTGTCGGACGAGCACGTCCACGCGTTCGCCATCGACGACGGGGACGAGCAGGCCGGTGTCGTCGCGCTGCGGCTACCCGAACACCGTGACGGCGCAGGGCAACTCGCGTGGCAACTGCGCCCCGAGTCCCGCGGGCGCGGCCTCGCTGCGAGTGCACTCCGCGCAGTCGTCGAGCACGGCTTCACCGATCTCGGACTGCGCCGCATCGAGGCGTATGTCGCCCGCACCAACCGGCCGGCGTTGCGGACCGCCGCCCAGGCCGGGCTGCGCACCGAAGGGGTGCTGCGCGGCTTTCGGGACGGCGTCGACGGCGTCGTCCTCGGCCGCCTCTCGACCGATCCCGAGCCCGGCACCCGTGACGCGTTCACCGCCTGGCTGAACAGCTCGTTGCCCACCAAGCGCGCCATCGCGCAGGCGCTGATCCGTGACGACGCCGGCTGCCTGCTGGTGTGTGAGCTGGTCTACAAGAAGCCCTGGGATCTGCCCGGCGGGGTCGTCGATCCACAGGAGTCGCCCGCGACAGCGGTCGTGCGCGAGCTTCATGAGGAGCTGGGGGTCACCGCAGAGGTCCGGTCCCTCGCGGCCGTGAGCTGGTTGCCCGCCTGGCGCGGCTGGGACGACGCGACGTTGTTCCTCTTCGAGGTGACCGTGCCGGCGGCGGACCTGGGCGCCATACAACTGGAGGCGCGGGAGATCCGGGCCGTGCACTGGTGCGACGACTCGGAGTTGGCCGAGCACGCGGCCGACTACACGGTGCGGGTCGCGCGGCAGGCGTGTGCCGCGCTCGACGCCGGCACGGGGACCGTCTACCTGGAGGACGGCCGCCCACCGCGGTGGTGATCGCTGTAGGGGACGACCTCAATGCGGTAACCGAAGGCGACAGGCAAGGTTCCGGCGACCGAACGAGAAGCGGACGCCCGTGAGCCGAACAAATTCAGTGCTGCTCGAGGGAGTCCGGGAGGAGCATGTTGACCAGCATGCTGATGAACGACACGACCAGGGCACCGAGCACGGCCGCCCAGAAGAAGTCGTCGACGTGGAAGGCCAGACCGAGCGAGTCGGACAGCCACGACAGGATCTGCAGCATGAATGCGTTGACGATGAAGGTGAACAACCCCAGCGTCAGCACGATCAGCGGGAACGAGAAGAAGTGCGCGATCGGCTTCACGATCACGTTGATGACGGCGAAGACGAGTGCGACGACGATGATCGACAACACCTTTGAGCTGGTCGACTTGTCGGCCTCGGCCAGGGTGATGCCCGGCACGACGATCGCCGTGATCCACAGCGCGACGGCGTTGATTCCGGTTTTGACCAGGAAGTTCTTCATACCTCCAGCTTGTCACGTATGACGTCAGCAGCCACTTCGAACGCGCTCGCCGCAGGGTTCTAAGCTGCGGAAGTATGACTGACGCCACACCGGGGACCGTCCGACTGCGAGCGACCCTCGAGTCCATCCCCCGTTACGTCGCGGGCAAGCCGGCAGCCGAGCAGCCCGGGCGGACGACATACAAGATCAGCAGCAACGAGAACCCGTACCCGCCGTTGCCGTCCGTGCTCCAGGTCGTGCAGGACGCGATGCTGAGCATGAACCGCTACCCCGACATGGGCACGGTCGCGTTGCGGGAGGCGATCGCACAGCGCTTCGACGTCGACGCCGACCAGGTCGCCACCGGCACCGGCAGCGTCGGCCTGCTCGGCACGTTGCTGCAGATCACCAGTGGCCCGGGTGACGAGGTCGTCTACGCGTGGCGCTCGTTCGAGGCCTACCCGATCGTCGTCGGGCTGTCCGGCGCCACCGGGCTGCAGGTGCCACTCGACGGCGAGGCACGGCACGACCTGAAGGCGATGGCCGACGCCATCACCGAGCGCACCCGGCTGGTCATCGTCTGCAGCCCCAACAACCCGACCGGCCCGGCAGTTCGTGCCGACGAGCTCGAGGAGTTCCTCGAGCGGGTGCCGTCGGACGTGTTGGTCGTGCTCGACGAGGCCTACCTGGAGTTCAATCACGACGCTGATGCCGCCGACGCCCTCGCTGTATGGCGCTCCCACCCGAATGTCGCTGTGTTGCGGACGTTTTCGAAGGCCTACGGTCTCGCCGGACTGCGGGTGGGCTACTGCATCGCGCACGAGCAGGTGGCTTCGGCGCTGCGCACGGCCGCGGTGCCCTTCGGTGTCTCGCACGTCGCGCAGCAGGCCGCGATCGCGAGCCTGGCGGCATACGACGAGCTCGACGAGCGGGTGCAGGCACTGGTCGCCGAGCGCGACCGACTACTGATCGGGCTGCGTGACCTGGGCTATCCGGTGCCCGACACCCAGGCCAACTTCGTCTGGCTGCCGCTCGGCGACAAGACACTCGACTTCGCCGCTGCCGCGGAGGCCGCGGGCGTCGTGGTGCGTCCATTCGCCGGGGACGGGGTCCGGTGCAGCGTCGGCGAGGTCGAGGCCACCGACCGCCTGCTCCAGGTGGCGGCCGATTTCGCGAACCGCGCAGGCTGATCCACCCCTACTCGCTGGTAGCGCTCCGGATTCGGCGGTTGGGACGCCCGCGGGTAATCTTCCGGCGTAAGGCAATGTGAGCCGCGTCATACGTCCTGGACCTTGCTCCGGGCGGTATGACGCCATGGCTCGGCACCCAGCCGGTGACCCCGGCACAGGTGCACGACACGTCGCGGCACACCCGGCCCGCGGCCGCCCGAGAAGGAGAACCCATGCCTGACGATGCAATGGATTCGGCGCCGGTGACGCCGACCCCCGTGAGACATCACGAGACGGTGGTGACAGGTCCGATGGAGCACGACATCACCGATGGCGGCCCCGACATGGTGCAGTTCGTCGACGGTGACGGCAATCGCCTGCCGACGAGCGACGCGAATGCCGAATACGCGCAGATCGTCGAGGAGATGACTCCCGAGGACGGCCGCTCGATGTACCGCGACCTGGTGCTGGTGCGCCGGATCGACGCCGAGGGTCACGCACTGCAGCGGCAGGGTGAGCTCGGCCTGTGGCCCTCGCTGCTCGGCCAGGAAGCCGCGCAGGTCGGTGCCGGTCGCGCGATGCGGCCGCAGGACTACGCCTTCCCGGGTTACCGCGAGCACGGCGTCGCCTGGTGCAAGGGAGTCCCGCCGGAGAACCTGCTGGGTCTCTTCCGCGGCGTCAACCACGGCGGCTGGGACAGCAACGCCAACAACTTCCACCTCTACACGATCGTCATCGGCAACCAGATGCTGCACGCGACCGGTTATGCGATGGGCATCCAGCGCGACGGCGATGTCGGCACCGGCGACGACGACCGCGATGCCGCGGTCATGGCGTTCACCGGTGACGGCGGCACGGCGCAGGGTGACTTCAACGAGGCACTCGTCTTCGCCGGTGTCGCGAACGCCCCGATGGTCTTCTTCGTCCAGAACAACCAGTGGGCCATCAGCGAGCCCAACTACAAGCAGTTCCGCATTCCGCCATACCAGCGCGCACGCGGCTTCGGCTTCCCCGGCGTCCGGGTCGACGGCAACGACGTGCTCGCCGTGTATGCCGTGACGAAGGCCGCCATGGACGCCGCCCGCGCCGGTCAGGGTCCGACGCTCATCGAGGCGTTCACCTATCGGATGGGCGCGCACACCACGTCGGACGATCCGACCAAATACCGCATCGCGGCCGAGGTCGACATCTGGCGCGAGAAGGACCCGATCACCCGCATGCGCGGCTTCCTCGCCAGCAAGGCCTACGCCGACGACGCGTTCTTCGACGGGGTCGACAAGGAGGCCGACGAGCTCGCGGCCCGGATCCGCAAGGCGTGCCAGGAGATGCCCGACCCGCCGAAGCCGGCGATGTTCGACGACATCTACGTCGACCCGCACCCGGTGGTGGAGCGCGAGAAGGCGGAGTTCATCGCCTACCAAGAGTCGTTTGCCGGATCGGAGGGTGGTCACTGATGACTGCTCAAAAACTGTCTCTCGCAAAGGGACTGAACGCCGGCATGCGCAAGGCCATGGAGGACGACCCGAAGGTCGTGCTCATGGGCGAGGACGTCGGCAAGCTCGGCGGCGTCTTCCGCATCACCGAGGGTCTGCAGAAGGACTTCGGCGAGGACCGCGTCATCGACACCCCGCTGGCTGAGTCCGGCATCGTCGGCACCGCGATCGGGCTGGCGCTGCGCGGCTACCGCCCGGTGGTAGAGATCCAGTTCGACGGGTTCATCTACCCGGCGTTCGACCAGATCATCAGCCAGGTCTCCAAGATGCACGCCCGGTCGCTCGGTCACCTCCGGCTGCCGATGGTCATCCGGGTGCCCTTCGGGGGCGGCATCGGCGCGGTCGAGCACCACTCGGAGTCCAACGAGGCCTACTTCGCGCACACCGCCGGCCTCCGGACCGTCACCTGCGCCGACCCGGCCGACGCCTACTGGATGATCCAGCAGGCCATCGCGTCCGACGACCCGGTGATGTTCTACGAGCCGAAACGCCGCTACCACGAGCGGGCTGAGGTCGAGCTGGACGAGTCCGCGGGTGCGCCGCTGCCGTTGCACAGTGCGCGCGTCGCCCGCGCGGGCAGCGACGTGACGGTGTTGGCCTACGGGCCGACGGTCAAGACCTGCCTCGACGCCGCCGGTGCGGCGCAGGGGGAGGGAAAGTCGCTCGAGGTCATCGACCTGCGGTCGCTGTCGCCGCTGGACACCGACACGATCTTCGCGTCGGTCAAGAAGACCGGCCGATGCGTCGTGGTGCACGAGGCGTCGACCTTCCTCGGCATGGGAGCCGAGCTGGCCGCACAGGTGCAGCGCGAGTGCTTCTACTCCCTCGAGGCGCCGGTGCTGCGCGTCGGCGGCTACAACATCCCCTACCCGCCGTCCCGCTACGAAGAGGATTTCCTGCCCGACCTGGACCGGATCCTCGACAGCGTCGACCAAGCGCTCAGCTTCTAAGGAGTCACAAACATGGGCGTGAAGCAGTTCAAGCTGCCCGATCCCGGTGAGGGTCTGGTCGAGGCCGACATCGTCACCTGGAAGATCAAGCCGGGCGACCAGGTCAAGGTCAATGACATTGTCGTGGAGATCGAGACCGCCAAGTCACTCGTCGAGTTGCCCATCCCCTGGGAGGGCAAGGTCGTCGAGCTCCTCGTCGCCGAAGGCGCCACCGTCGAGGTCGGTGCGGCGATCGTGTCGGTCGACGTCGTCGGCGCGGAGGACGACGCACCCACCACTGCTCCTGCAGCGGCGGAACCCGCTGACAGCAGTGATGATTCGGGCGAACGAGTCGCCAACCTCGTCGGGTATGGCGCCGTCGAGGGCGCGACGAAGCGTCGCGCCCGCCGTGCGTTCGAGGGCGACCGCGGTCCCGGCAGCCAGGGTGACCCGCTGCCCGCGCCTGACCTGCACCTGCACGTGGCGACCGACGCCGTGCCCAACGCACCGGTGCCGCGTGAGGACGCGCCCGCCCCGACTCGGTCGCGCAGCAACAACGCCGCCCCGGTCGAAGGTGGGCGTGGTGGCAAGGCGCTGGCGAAGCCGCCGGTACGAAAGTTCGCCAAGGACAACGGGATCGACCTGTCCCTGGTGCAGCCGACCCGTGAAGACGGCGTGATCAGCCGGGCCGACGTCGAGTCGTACCTGGCCGGAGGCGGGGCAGCGCCTGCCCCGGTGGCGGGCGCCGCGTCATACGACGGCGCCCGCGAGACGCGCATCCCGGTCAAGGGGGTGCGCAAGATGACCGCGCAGGCGATGGTCGGCTCGGCGTTCACCGCGCCGCACGTGACCGAGTTCGTCACCATCGACATGACCCGCACGATGGAGCTCGTCGAGCGGCTGAAGTCCGACCGGGACTTCCGCGACCTCAAGGTCACGCCGCTGCTGGTGCTGGCGAAGGCTCTTTGCGTTGCGATCAAACGCAATCCGGAGGTCAACGCGACCTGGGACGAGGCCGCTCAGGAGATCGTGGTCAAGCACTACGTCAACCTGGGCATCGCCGCCGCGACGCCACGTGGGCTGGTCGTGCCGAACATCAAGGACGCCGATCGGATGTCGATGCGTGAGCTGGGCGAGGCGCTCGGTGCGCTGGTCGGCACTGCCCGCGAGGGTCGCACCCAGCCGGCCGACATGTCCGGTGGCACCCTCACCATCACCAATGTGGGCGTCTTCGGCGTCGACACCGGCACTCCGATCATCAACCCGGGTGAGTCGGCGATCCTGGCCTTCGGCGCGGTGCGCAAGATGCCATGGGTCGTGACGGACGAGCACGGTGTCGACCAGATCGTGCCGCGGCAGGTGACGCAGCTGGGACTGTCCTTCGATCACCGGTTGATCGACGGCGACCTGGGCTCGCGGTTCCTGGCCGACATCGCGGCGCTGCTGGAGGACCCGGCGAGGGCGCTGGTCTGGGGCTGACGCCGGCCCGCCATACGAGGAGTTCGCCCATGCCGAACGGGAGCCCTGGCTCCCGGTCGGCATGGGCGACGTTCTTGGTGCGACCGATCAGCCGACCCGTGCCGGTTCGAGATCGCCGGAGCTGCCCACGACTGTGGGCTGCCTGCGTCGCGGGGCGCGCTTCGCGGCACGGCGCAGCTCCCGGTCGATGAATACGAAGGCGCCCAGTCCACAGGCACCCCAACCGACGGCGACGCCTGCCATCTCTGCTGTTTCGGCCTTCAACCCGGTGGCGAGCATCAGCACACCGCCGAAGGCCAGCCCGACCGCCGGTGCGAGGATGTGCGCGGCGAAGGTGACGCGCCATTCCTGCTCGGCATACGGGTGGGTGCCCTTGGCGCGATGGCGTATGCCGAACCCGGCGCTGATGCCCAGCACGGTGAACCACGTCGCCGAGTAGAAGACGCGCGTCGGGCCCCACTCCGGAGCCCAGGTGAAGCTGAGCATGCCGAGCATCGTGAACCCGACGAGGCCGATCGCCGTGCAGGTGAAGATCGCGTTGTCGGAGGCCCACACCCGGCGCATCCCCGGCACCACGCGGCGGTGGTCGATCGCGCGTGCACCGATCGTGGCGCCGAGGGTGCAGATGCCGAAGAGCATCGAGCCGAAGTAGATGTTCGCCTTGGGCATCGGCACCGAGTGGTCGATCCCCATGATCAGCGTCCAGCCGAGCCGGAGCAGCGGCGCGGACATCAGACAGGCGTAGCCGAAGACCATCCACCGCAGGTGGCGCTCCACCGCGCCGCGTCGGATCGCGGTGATGCCGAGAACGAGGCTCACCACCACGCCGAGCCAGAACCCCCAGAGACCGACCGCGAAGACCGGACCGCTGAAGACGTCGGTCCACGGCGTGCGCACGAGGTAGATGGCGGCCGCGATCATGCTGACGGCGACGATGATCGCGTAGGTGCGGCCGAGCAGTTTGTGCCCGCGCATCATCCGGCGCGTCGAGCCGGTGAAGAGCTGCCACGGCCCGAGCAGCATGATGCCGCCGCCGAGCACCGTGTGGATCAGCATCGGCCACTCACTGTGCAGGTATGGCGCCTTGCGCCCGGCGAAGGCGGCCGTGATGCTCAGCGCGGCCGGACTGCTGGACGGCAGCAGGTCACGGACCCAGGTCTCGGGAGTCCACGCACCGTCGTGCACGTAGGGGAGCATCGCGAGCACCGTGCCCGGGATGTAGATCAGGCAGCCGATCGCCAGGACCACCAACCCGATCTGTGCCGGCCGCGACATGGCACCCCCGGAAGCTCGCTGGGGCTGGGACATCATCGAACTCCTCGCCATAGTCCACTTTGAATAGTTCCGAATGAACTATGACGATAGCGGGAGGAACTCCTCACGGCCAGCTTGCGGGCCGATCAACTTTCGCGGATGCGGTATACGGACGGCCCGTGGTCGAGGAATCCCTGCCAGTAGTCGACCATCAACTCCTCGTAGCGCAGCCCGAGCTCGAGGGCGGCCGATTGGCCGTCATCGAAATTCGGGCCGTGCTCGCCGCGCCACTCGCGGTAGGCCTCGAGCTTGGCGCGGTGCTGAGCCACCTGCTCGGTGGCGATCTGCTCGCTCGGACCGCCGAAGAAGTTCTTCAGCACCGACAGGTCGCGAGCGGTCACCGGTCCCGTAGTCGGCTCCGAGCGCCATTGATCCAGCTCGGCCCGGCCGGCGTCGGTGATCGCCAGTTCCTTGCGGCCGCGCGGGTCGTCGTCGTCCTGCTGCTCGAGCAGTCCGAGCTCGACCAGCCGTTTGCACTGCAGGTAGACCTGCGTGTGTGGGAGCGACCAGAACGGCGCGACGAAGGTCGTCGAGAACTGCTTGACGTCGTATGCCGAGGCCGGGCCGGCCATGTCGAGGATGCCCAGGACGAGGTACGACGCCGTCGTCAGCTCAGCTGCCATAAGTCCTCCCCTTCAATACGCTCGCTCGTGCCTCACGGGCTACTCAGGCCGGCGCGTTGTCCTGGCCGGTGCCGGCATTGTGCAAGAAGTATGGCGCTGACCCGGATCCCGGGGCGAGTTGAGCATCGTTGCGGGAGACTGCATCAGTGGTCGCCGAGGACGAACTGTTCGAGCGGGAGCGCGAGCTCGCGGTACTCGACGGCCTCGTGGAGCAGCAGCGGCGCGGGGGTATGGCGCTCGCGCTCATCGAGGGTCCAGCCGGGATCGGCAAGTCCCGGCTGCTCCACGAGGTCAGGGAGTCAGCACGCGGCGCGGGGTACCGAGTGCTGTGGGCTCGTGGCAGCGACTTCGAGCGCAGCCTCCCGTTCGGTGTGGTCCGCCAGCTGTTCGAGCCTGCGCTTGTCGCCGGCCGAGATCGATGGTTGTCGGGATCCGCGGCCGCCGCGGCCAGGGTGTTCGACCCCTCCGAGGTTGGCCTTCCCGCGACCGATGTCGGCTTCGCGGTCCTCTACGGGCTTTCCTGGCTGACGGCCAACATCGCAGCCGAGGGTCCGCTGCTGCTTGCGGTCGACGACCTGCACTGGTGCGACCGCGCGTCTTTGCAGTTCCTCGCCTACCTGTTGCGGCCCATCGAGGACCGCGGGCTGCTCGTGGTCGCCACCGTGCGCGAGGGCGAGACGAGCGAGGACGCGAAGCTGCTTTCGGAGATTTCGCATGATCCGGCCGCGGTCAGCATCCATCCGACCCCACTCAGCGAGAGCGCGGTCGGCGAGCTCGTCCGGCATCGCCTCGGTGGTGCGGGCCAGGAAGGATTCGTTGAGGCGTGCCGCCGTGCGACAGGTGGCAATCCGCTGCTGCTGCACGAAGTCATCAAGGCGCTGAAGACCGATGGAGTGCACCCGGATGCGTTGCGTCCCAGCATGATTCGTGATGTCGGACCCCGGGCAGTGCTGCGCTCGGTGCTGTTGCGGCTGGCCCGACTTCCGGCCGACGCGGCCGCACTCGCACAGGCGGTGGCGGTGTTGGGAGACAGTGCGGGAGTCCCTGCGATCGCTGCTCTCTCCGGGCTCGACGATGCCCGTGTGGCGAGCGCGGCGCACGCCCTGGTCGCGGCCGAGATCCTCGGGCCCCAATCGCCACTCGGTTTCGTTCACCCGCTCGTACGCGACGCCGTCTACCTCGACCTGGCGCCCGCCGAGCGCGAGCTGCTGCATGAGCGAGCCGCGAAGGTGCTGATGGAGCTGGAGGCGTCCCCGGAGCTGATCGCGAACCACCTGCTCATGACGCCACGCCGAGCGGATCGGTCGGTCGCAGCGCGGTTGACCGAGGCGGGCCGCGCGGCGATGGGCCGATCGGATCCCGACAACGCGATGGCCTACCTGGGACGCGCCTTGATTGAGCCTCCGCCGCCCGAGCAGCGGCCGCCGTTGCTGGTCGACCTCGGGCTGGCGGAGGCGTTCGCCAACCAGAAGGCTGCGTCGGCGGAGCACTTGGCGGCCGGCTATGCGGCGATCGAAGATCCACAAGAACGTGCCGCGGTCGCCGAAACACTCGCGCAGACACTGCTGTTCACCGCGCCTGCGTCGCAAGCGGCTGCGGTCGTCCGTCAGGCTGCTGACGAGCTCGGCCCCGGGCAGGAGGACACGCGATGGCGGCTCGAAGCGCTGGAGTTGTTCTCGGTCAACCTGGGCGCCGACGTTCCGGATGCGGGTGCGCGCATGGAAGCGGCCCGAGGCGGCTTGCGCGGGGATGGCCAGGGAGCGCGGATGCTCGCAGCCATCGTGTCGTCGGATTGGGCTCTGGCCGGCGGTTCGGTCGCGGAGTGTTGCGAGCTGGCGCTGGCGGCGCTCGCCGACGGTGCGCTCATCGCCGACGACCCGTCGCTGATGATGTCGGGGATAGCTGCCGGTGTCCTGGCACTCGCCGATCGTGACGAGGCGCCAGTCGTGTGGGAGGCGGCTGCCGCCCAGGGACATCGCAGCGGATCGAAGCTCGCGCTGAGCGGCCTCTACGTGGGTCAGGTGAACGGCTGGCACGCGCGCGGCCAACTCGAGGAGGCCGAGGCGGCCTGGCGGCGCGCGAAGCTGGTGGCTGAGCCGTGGCGAGCCGTTCCCGCCGAGATCGCCTACGGCTCCGCCTTCATGGCCGAGGTCCTGATCGAGCGCGGCGAGCTGGCCGGCGCGCGCGACCTGCTGGACGGCCAACCGCCGATGCCGCCCGGCAGCGACCTCGACGCTCATTCACGCCGTGCCGAGGCGGAATTGCTTCTCGCCGAACGCCGCCCGGATGACGCGCTCGCGGCCGTCGATCGCTACCGGGCCACCTTGCGTGACCGGATCGTCAACCCGGCGTGGGCACCGTGGCGGTCGCTGCGGGCAGCAGCATTGATCGGTTTGCAGCGCAACGAGGAGGCGGCCGAGCTGCTGGAAGAAGAGCTCGGCTGGGCGCGACGCTGGGGCGCGCCGGGCGCGGTGTCTCGAGTCCTGCGCTTGTTGGGTATGACGGGCGCGAACCACCGCCTGGACCTGCTCGAAGAGGCCGTCGCGACCACGGAGGGCTCCTCGGCGCAGCTCGTGCACGCGAAGGCGCTGATCGCACTCGGGTCGGCAATCCGGCGGGACCGCCGGCCGTCGGCGGCGCGCGAGCCGTTGCGCCGCGGCCTCGAGCTCGCCGTGCGCTGTGGCGCGAAGCCTCTCGCCATACAGGCACGGACCGAGCTGTATGCCGCAGGCGGGCGCCCTCGGCGCGACGCGCTCACCGGTCCGGACTCGCTGACACCCAGCGAACGACGAGTCGCCGAGCTCGCTGCGGAAGGCCGGGCGAACCGTGACATTGCGCAGTTGCTCTTCGTGACGCCCAAGACCGTCGAATTCCATCTCACGGCTGTCTTCCGGAAGCTCGGCATCTCCACCCGTGCGGCGCTGGCCGACGTCCTCCTCAGTAGTCACCCCTGACACCCCTGCCGCCAATTTCTGGGGGTGTCGTCTGGGGATCTCCCGGATGTGGCGATCGCCGCCTCCGAGCAGGCTCGTCCCATGGCAGTGGAGACGCGTCGGGTGATCATCGACGCTCAGGTCGGGGACGGCCAAATCACTGGCAGCGCGCGTCATGAATCCGGCGAGCCGAGACAGTTCAGCGGCTGGTTGGAGTTGCTCGCGGCCCTGGACGGGTTGCTGGACGGACCGACGCTGAGCGAAATCCGGATCACGCGAGATGGGGAGTCATGATGTCCACTTCACGGCGCGCACAGGGCGGTATCCGCCGCGCCGTTCGCCACGCTCGGGCCGGCGTTCCGGCCATCGTCCTGGTTGCCTCCGTCTGTGGTGCGGGTGTCGCCTACGCGGCGAGCGGCGGGCCACGGGGGGCGGCAGGCGCCGTACAGAACATGTATGTATGGGCAGGCCCGACGCCCGGCCAGGCCGATCAGTCCGACCGGGTGATCACGCTGAACTTCAACCCGGCCAGCCCGGACTACGGCAAGGTCATTGCGGAGACGATCGTGCCCGGGTCGGCGGGAACGAACAACGAGCCGCACCACTGTGGACTGTCCGCGAGCGGACAAGTGTTGGCGTGTGGCGGCATCCTCGCGTCCATGCAGGACCACAACTGGCTGTTCTTCTTCAGCCTGAAGGATCCCAATCACCCGGTCTTCGTCAAGTCTGCGAAGACCCCGTTGGCGGCATTTCCGGACGCCTTCGCAGCCGAGCCCAACAACGGTTTCCTCGTCACCGAGATGGGGTCGCTCGCCGGTGGCTCTCCGGGCCGGATCGCCAAACTCAACGCGGCGGGCAACGTCGTCGGCATGTATCCCAAGAAGCCGCCGGCCGACTTCAACCCGCACGGCATCGCCATCCGCGCGGACCTCAACCTGATGGTGACCTGCGACTTCGTGGCACCGGCGAGCACCCTCAACTCGGTGCCCGGGCCGATGCAGATCCGGTCCTCGGTCCGGGTCTGGGACTACCGAAAGCTGACAATTACCAAGACAATTGAACTGCCCGCGGGTGCCGCTTCGATGGATTGCCAGCTGCTCCCGAAGAGTCGTGACGGGGAGGGGTATGTCGGAGGCAGTGGCAATGGCCAGCTCTATCTCTTCAACGCCCGGACCGGCGGCTATCAGGACGTTTTCGACTTCAACACGCTCGTCCCGGGCGCGTTGACCCAGATCATGAGTGTCTCGTCCGACGGCACGCGCCTCTTCGTTCCCTACGTGAGTCCCGGCCGGGCCAGCGGCGTGGCGATGTTCGACATCACCGACCCCAGCCACCCGCGGCTGCTGGACGACTACCGGCTGCCTGCTGGCGCAGGTCCGCACATGGCGATGCTGGCCGACTACGACACCCAGCTCGTCGTCACCGACTACTTTCTGAACGAGGGCAGTGCTGGCAAGGTGCACCTCGACGGCGATCACTACGTCCGGGTCTTCAACGTCAAGGGGGATAAACTGACCGAGGACCCCCGCTTCCAGGTCGACTTCAACACGGCCATCCCGGGTGTGCAGCTCCGCCCGCACGGCTTTGCCGTCGGTGGTGGAGGTATGCGGATGTGACCGGCTATGACGGGCTATGACGGGCTATGACGGGCCCGCCACCGTCTTTGCCGAGAGGACAGGCAATATACCCAGAGGACAGGCGAATTGAGACGAAATGAGCCGAATCCCCTGTCCTCTCGACATTTGGCTGTCCTCTCGGCGAAGGGTGCGCGGGCCCAGTTGCGGCGCACGTTCAGCGGGCAAGCAACTGCGCCAGGTGTATGGCGTCAGCGCCAGCCAGGTCCTGCAGTTGCGTGCGGCACGAGAACCCGTCGGCGAGGATGACGTCATCCGGGCGGGCATCGCGCACCGCAGGCAGCAGGTTGG
This sequence comes from Flexivirga endophytica, assembly GCF_014640635.1. Lineage (GTDB taxonomy): Bacteria > Actinomycetota > Actinomycetes > Actinomycetales > Dermatophilaceae > Flexivirga > Flexivirga endophytica. Next base: position 420,813 of record NZ_BMHI01000003.1, on the reverse strand, counting down.
TCTCCGCGACGGCGACCGACACCTCGTAGTGGCCCTGCTCGACGCCGAAATTGCCTGCCAGACCACAACATCCGCCGACTCGCACGACTTCGGCACCCGCCGACTTCAGCAGTGCTTCGTCGGCGGTCCACGACATTACGGCGTGATGATGGCAGTGCGGCTGGGCGACGACGCGGGTGCCGGCCAGGTCTGGCGCCTGCCAGCCGTCCGTGCGCGTCAACAGCTCGGCCAGGGTGACGGTGGCGCGTGCGACCTGCGTGGCTTCCTCGTTGCCCGGCAGCAACTCCAGCAGATCGTGGCGCAGCACCGCGGTGCAGGACGGCTCGACGCCGACGATCGGAACTCCGTCCGCGGCTGCTGGTGCGAGCGTCGAAACCAGTGTGGTGAGAGCGCTTTTCGCGGCATCGAGTTGGCCGGTCGAGATCAAGGTCAGGCCGCAGCACACCGAGCGGGGCGGGAGCACCGGCTGATAACCGGCACCGCGCAGCACGCTGACCATCGCCGCGCCGATCTCCGGGGTGAACTGGTCGGTGAACGTATCGACCCACAGCAGTGCAGGTTGCTCACCAACCCCCGAGGCATAGGGGTGCAGGTCGTGCTTGCTCGCCCATTGCGCGAACGAGGTCTTCGCGATGACAGGGATCGACCGCCTCGGATCCACGCCCGCCAGTCGCTTGCCGAAGCCCACCCGGTCGCCGAACCGCATTGCCACGCGAGCGACTCGGGGCGTGCGGCGGGCGAGTCGCAACCACTGCGGGAGCCGCCCCAGCGTGTAGTGCGAGATCGGGCGACGCCGGCCGGCATACGCCTGGTGCAGCACCTCCGACTTCATCGAGGCCATGTCGACGCCGGTCGGGCAGTCGGACAAGCACCCTTTGCAGGACAGGCACAGGTCGAGGGCCTCGTGCACTTCGGGTGCACGCCAATCCGGTTGCACCACAGAGCCGTTGATCATCTCCTGCAGTACTCGCGCGCGACCGCGGGTGGAGTCCTTCTCCTCCTTCGTCGCCAGGTATGACGGGCACATGACCCCACCGGAGCCGGTGTTGTCGGCTCGGCACTTGCCGACGCCGGTGCAGCGGTGCACCGACTGACTGAAGTCGCCGTCGTCGGCTGCCCAGGAGAGCGCGAGGGGACTCGACCTGCGAGTACGAGGTGCTCGCGGTGCGGGAAAGCGCAGATCTGAGTCGATCGGCGCGGGATCGACGAGAATGCCTGGGCTGAGCAGGTTTTCGGGATCGCAGATCCGCTTCACCTCGCCGAAGAGCGCGATCGACCGGGCGTCATACATGTGTGGGAGCAGTTCGCTGCGGGCGCGTCCGTCGCCGTGCTCGCCGGACAGCGACCCGCCATACCGGCCGACCAGTTGCGCCGCGTCGGTCATGAAGGACCGCAACACCTTTCGCGCATCGGGGCGCTGCAACGGCAGGTCCAACCGAACGTGCATGCAGCCGTCGCCGAAGTGCCCGAACGGTGCACTGGTGAGGCCGTGCGAGGTGACCAGCTCGTCGAAATCGCGCAGGTAGTCGCCCAACTGATCCGGAGGGACTGCCGCGTCCTCCCAGCCCGGCCAGGCCGGCTCACCGGCCGGCGAGCGGCCGGCCAACCCAGCGCCGTCGGCGCGGATCCGCCAGAGCGCGGCTGTCTCGGAGGCAGAGGTCACTACCCGTGAATCCACCGCTCCCAGAGCAGAATCCGCAGCAACTGCGGCAGCTCGGGCATCAACCTCGGCCAGGTCATCACCACTGACTTCGACGAAGAGCCACGCGCCACCGCGCGGCAGGTCCGGCACTGCCGCGTCGCCGCGACGGGTGCGCAGGACGTCGATGAGCCGGGCATCCAACCCCTCACACGCGGTCGGGTTGTGCGCAAGCACGGCGGGGGATGCGACCCCTGCAGCGACGATGTCGGTGAAGCCGAGCGCGATCATCCGGCGGTGCTTCGGGTCGGGCACCAGCCGGACGGTGGCCTCGGTGACCACCCCGAGGGTGCCCTCGGTGCCGACCAGGAAGCGCGTGACGTCCGCGCCGCGCTCGGGCAGCAGATGTTCCAGGGAGTAGCCGGAGACCTGCCGGCCGAAGCGGCCGAACTGCGTGCGGATGTGTGCCAGGTCGTCCTTCGCGATTCCCCGCAGCGCAGTTGCCTCCGCTGTGGGTGTCGGGTCGTCATACCCACTGCGGACAGTGAATTCGCTTGTCGTGCCGAAGAATCCGTGCAAGGCGAGTACATTGTCGACCGTCCGGCCGTAGCCCAGACTGCGCGAGCCGCAGGCGTTGTTGCCGATCATCCCGCCGATCGTGCACCGGGTCGACGTCGACGGGTCCGGCCCGAAGCGCAGTCCGTGCGGGGCGGCGGCGCGCTGCAGCTGCTCCTGTATGACGCCGGGCTGCACCCGCGCGGTGCGTGCGTCGGGATCGATCTCGAGGATCTGGTTCAGGTGGCGGGAGGTGTCGACGACGAGTCCCGGCCCAACTGCGTTCCCCGCCACGGACGTGCCAGCACCACGCGTGGTCAACGGGACGCCGTCCTCACGCGCCACGGCATATGCGGCGACAAGCTCCTCCGCGGAGCGGGGGAAGGCGACCGCGAGCGGCGGCACACGATAGAGCGACGCGTCCGAGCTGTAGATCGCACGGGTGGTGTCGTCGTCGCGGGCCTCCAGCCCGGCGGAACGAAGTGCGGAAATCAACGGCATGAGTAACATGTTACTCATGACTCTGGCGGAGCGCGCGGCGACGCAGATACGTACGTGGCTGTATGACGGGACGATCGGCCGGGACGGCTTCCACTCGGTCCCCGAGATGGCCGAGCGGCTGGGCATGTCCCGCAGCCCGGTTCGTGAGGGGCTGCTGCGCCTGGCTGAGGCGGGACTCGTCGAATTCGTCCCGCAGCGCGGTTTCCGCCGTGTCCGGCCCACCGGCCAGGACATCGCCGAGATCTTCGCGTTGCGCCTCGCCCTGGAGCCCCAGGCAGCGGCACGTGCGGCCCGCCAAGGACGTGACCGCGACGCCGTCGTGCAGCAGTTGCATCGTCAGCTGACCCGGATGCGGGAGGCTGCCACATCCGGTGACGAGGTGGCCTTCGGCACGGCCGACGAGCTACTTCACGCGGTGATCCTGGAGTGCTCGGGCAGCTCCCGGCTGGTCGCCCTCATCGCGGAGCTGCGAGACACGACCAGGCTCATCGGGGCGAACACCGCAGGTCGGTCCCGCTCCCACCTGGAAGTGCTCGAGGAGCACGAACCGTTCGTCGACGCAATAGCCGACGCGGACCCCGCGCGTGCCGCGATCTCGATGCGAAGGCACCTGATCGACACCGGTCGACTGCTGGTGGCGCAGGCGTATGACGACGGGGACACCGAGGCATGGCGCGCTTGGTCCGACCTTGTCGACGAGGACGAGTAGGGGCAGGAGGCCGCGTCATCCCTGTGAGCGCAGCACGCTCGCATCCGGTATGACGCGGGAGACCTCTCGAGCCGTTGTCGCGACAGCGGGCCCGAGTTCGTCGATGCGGTCCTTGTGCATGCGGACGCTGGGCGCTTGCACCACCACGGCGGCACGCGCGATCCCGTCGCCGTCGACCACCGGTGCGCCGACACAGCGGACGCCTTCGACGTTCTCCTCGATGTCGATCGAGTAACCACGCTCGCGGATCTGCTCCAGCTGACGTTCCAGCTGGGCGCGGGTGGCGAGCGTCCCGGGGCCGACCGGAGGAAGCCGGGTCGGCAACTCTGCGAGATAGGACTCCGTCGCGTCCCCGAAGGCCAGCATGGCCTTGCCGGAAGCTGTGCTGTAGAGCGGGAATCGGGCTCCGACGTGCTGCACGAACCGCAGTGGCAGAGTGGACTGCACGCGGGCCAGCACGACCGACTCGGCCCCGTCGCGCGCCGCCAGGTTGACCGACTCGTGCGAACTCTCGGCCAATCCCTGCAGCGGTTGCATCGCCTTGTCGATGCCGAGCACACGCTCGGCGGAGCGCCCGAGCACGACCGCGCGAGGCCCGAGGTGGTAGCACTCGGTCTCCGGGTCGCGCAGCAGCATGCCCTCGGCGACGAGCGCCTTCGCGATGCGGCTGGCGGTCCCGGCCGTGAGGCCGGTGCGTTGGGCCAGCTCGCCGGCCGACAACTCCCCGTCGTCCGCAAGGACGCCGAGCACACTGAGCGCGCGCTCGATGGCCTGTGTACCGGTCGGAGCATTCACGGATTTCGCCACGCCGCTGACTCTACGGGTCCGTTCTCGGCGGAGGGCGAGGCGGCGCGGGGCCTGCGGCCGGCACGAGAAATCTGCCCGGAACCCTTGTGCGCTGGATCACATCTCCGTAATGTGGCGCAGCAAGCCACATTATGAATTAAGGAGAATCGATGACCACCGAGAACGAATCCGTCTTCACCTGGGCCGCACCACCGCTGAAATTCGGCGTGGGCGCGCTCGCCGAGATCGGCGCGGAAGTCGGTGCACGAGGCGCCCGCTCGGTGCTGGTGCTCACCGATCCGGGAGTCGCCGAGTCCGGGGTGCCGGCACGGGTTGCCGAGTCGCTGCGCGCGGCCGGTCTGGCCACGACCGTCTACGACCAGGTGGGAGTGGAGCCGACCGACGAGTCGATCGGCGAGGCCATCGACTTCGCGCGGCAGGGTAACTACGACGCGTATGTCGCGGTCGGCGGCGGTTCGGCGATCGACACCGCCAAGGCGGTCAACCTGCTGACCACCCACGACGGTGAGCTGCTCGACTTCGTCACTCCGCCGATCGGCGGCGGTCGCCGGCCGACGAACGCCCTCAAACCGCTCATCGCGGTCCCGACCACGGCCGGCACGGGTTCGGAGTCGACCACGATCTGTGTCATAGACATGCTGCGCCTGCACCTCAAGGCCGGGATCAGCCATCCGGCGCTGCGGCCCCAACTGGCCATCGTCGACCCGACCACGACTCTGACGCTGCCAGCGGAAGTGACTGCCGCCAGCGGCATGGACGTGCTGTCCCACGCGCTGGAGAGTTACACCAGCGTGCCCTTCGACTCCAAACCCGCGCCGGACGACCCAATGACGCGACCCGCCTTCTGCGGCGCGAACCCGATCAGCGACGTCTGGTGCGAGATGGCGCTCAAACTGGTCGGCGCGAACCTGCGCCGTGCGGTCATGAACGGCCGCGACCTGCAGGCTCGGACCCAGATGGCACTGGCATCGACATACGCGGGAACGGGTTTCGGCAACGCCGGCACTCATCTGCCGCACGCGAACGCCTACCCGATCGCCGGTGCGGTCGAAGGCTACAAGGCGCCGGGCTACCCCGAGATGCCGATGGTCCCGCACGGTCAAGCGGTTTCGGTGACGGCACCGCACGTGTTCCGATGGACCTACCCCGGCGATCCGGAGCGGCACCTGCGGGCGGCGGAGTTGCTCAGCGGCCGCACCTTCACAAGTGCCGACGGTGCCGACGCGCTCGCCGGTGTGCTGCACGAGTTGATGAGTGACATCGGCATCCCGAGCACCCTCGGTGCCTTCGGGTATGACGAGAGCGACGTCGACACTCTGGTGGCCGGAGCGCTCAAGCAGACCCGACAGCTGTCGGTTGTTCCGCGGCCCGTGACCGCCGAAGCCCTCGGCGACATCTTCCGAGCAGCCCTCTGACACGACCGCACCAGGGACCTAGGAGGTCACCGATGTCGAACAGCCAAGAGGCGATCGACGCACCGACGTCGCGCCCGGACAAGAAGCAGATCCGGGCGGTACTCGCGTCGTGCGTGATGGGCACCACCGTGGAGTGGTACGACTTCTTCCTCTACGGCGTCGCCGCGGGGCTCATCTTCAACAAGCAGTTCTTCCCCGCGCACGATCCAGCGGTCAGCACGATGCTCGCCTTCGCGACCTTCGCGCTGGGGTTTGTGGCCAGACCGATCGGTGGGCTGGTCTTCGGGCACATCGGCGACAAGATGGGCCGCAAACGGACCCTGGTCATGACCATGCTGATCATGGGCGTCGCGACCTTCCTGATCGGGTGTCTGCCGACATACGACCAGGTTGGCATCCTCGCCCCCGCCATGCTGATCGTCCTGCGCCTGCTGCAGGGGGTCGCGGTCGGCGGCGAGTGGGGCGGCGCCGTCCTGATGTCGGTCGAATACGCGCCGTCCGGCAAGAAGGCGCTCTACGGCTCGACGCCACAAGCCGGCCTCGCCGTCGGCCTCGTGCTCGGCACGGGCGTCTTCGCCCTCGCCGGTGCCGTCATGAGCGACGGTGCATTCACCTCGTGGGGCTGGCGGATCACCTTCTGGCTGAGCCTGCTGCTCGTCCTAGTGGGGATGATCGTGCGGCTCAAGGTCATGGAGACACCTGCCTTCCGCGACCTCGAGCAGAGCGAGGGCAAGGCGAAGGTGCCCGCCAAAGAGTTGCTGTCTGATCCGATCAGCAGGCGAAACCTGTGGCTGGGTATGGGTGCTCGCTGGGTCGAGGGTGTCGCCTTCAACGCATGGGCGGTCTTCTCGATCACTTACGCGACCGACACCCTGGGCATGGAACGCCAGTCGGCACTCCTCGGCGTGATGGCGGGCGCTGTCGTGCTGCTGTTCCTCATCCCGGTCAGCGGGATGCTCGCCGACCGGGTCGGTATGCGCGAAACCTATGCAGTGGGAGCGGTGCTCGCGGCCATCGCGCCGATCGTGGTCTTTCCGATGCTGCACACCGGCAACGCCCTCGTCTTCGGGTTCGGCATCGTGCTGGCGCTCGGGGTCCTGTACCCGCTCATGTACGGCCCCGAGGGCGCGTTCTTCGCAACGCTCTTCCCGGTGCACGTCCGTTACACCGGCATCTCCGCGGTCTACCAGGTGTCGGGCATCTTCGCCTCAGGTCTCACACCGATGATCCTGACGTGGCTGCTCGACCGCGCCGATGGCGGGACAAGCCTGTTGATCGGCTATTTCGTGGTCACCGGAGTGGTTTCCGCCGTGTGCGCCCTGTGCATCCGATCGACGCCGGTACCCCGGCGGGCAAGCGGCAGAACGGCGACCAAGACCGCTTCCGTCGTATGACGCGGCTCAGTGGCTCAAGTCTTGACAGACAGCCGCGAGGGCGTGCACTCCGGGTGTGATGGCCCGGGTTGGTATGGCGCCGTAGCCGAGTCGGAAGTGCCTGCGCGCCAACGCATCCGAGGTCTGGAAGTAGACGTCGCCGCGTTCGACGAGCACTCCCGCTTCGCGGGCCCGGACCGTCAGCTCCGCAGCGTCGAACCCCTCCGGGCCGGACAGCCACAGGCTGACCCCGCCCGGAGGGAACGGCCCGGTCTCGAAGGGCAGCTCGCGGCCCACTGCTTCGGTGATGGTGCTCCAGCGTTGCTGCAGGCGTTCGCGGTGGCGTCGCAGCGCCCGGTGGTAGTCGCCGCTGGTGATGAACAACGCCATCGCGCGCTGCAACTGCCCTGGGGGATGGCGCAGTTCATAGCGTCTCACCTCGGCGAGTTCACGCACGAGATCCCGGTGGGCGACCAGGTAGCCGAGTCGCAGCCCAGGGGACAGGAACTTCGAGAAGGTGCCGAGATAGACGACGTCCCCGGTCGGGTCGAGCGCCTTCAGTGCCGGGCTGGGCTGGCCCCGATAACGGAACTCGGAGTCGTAGTCGTCCTCGACGAGCACGCTGCGCGCATGCCCGGCGCGCTGCACGAAACGCAGCCGGCGCTCCATCGAAAGCGTCACGTTGGTCGGAGCCTGATGGCTGGGTGTGACGTAGAGCAGGTCGATGCCGCGGAAGTCCTCCGGTGGGATCGCCCCGTCCGCGTCGACGGCCATTGGCCGCAGCGTCGCGCCGGTGCGGGTGAAGATGTGCCGGGCATCCAGATATCCCGGATCTTCCATTGCCACAACGCTTTTGCCGCCGAGCAGCACTCGCCCGAGCAGGTCGAGGCCGTGCTGCGACCCGACAGTGATGAGGATCTCGTCGGTGTCCGCCTCGATACCTCGGGTGGGCAGCAGCTGACGGCGGATCGCGTCGACCAGCATCGGGTCGTCGACGCCGAGACTGTCCTGCAGGGACGGGAAGACGTGCGGGTGGTAGAGCGATTCCCGCAACGCCCGCTGCCAGGCACGGACCGGGAAGCTGCGCACATCGGTCTGGCCGGCGAGGAAGGGGTAGGGGTACGACGCCCAGTCGGCGACCTTCTCGATGTGCGGCAGATCGGCGTCGGCGAATGTCCTCGTTCGCCGTGGCCAGTCGATCCCCGAGGCACGGTGCGCACCTGCCGCCAGTGCCGACTGCACCTCGGGATTGACGAACAGACCCTTGCGGACCCGACTGACGACGATCCCTGCGGCGATCAGCTCCTCATAGGCAAGCTTGATCGTGTTGCGCGACACTCCGAGCTCCGTCGCGAGGGCGCGCGAACTCGGCAGCGCTTCATCTGCGTCGAAAAGCCCTGTGGTGACCGCATTTTCGAGAGCGCGACGAACCTGTCGATAAAGGGGCTCGGCGCTGTCGCGGTCGAGCTGGAGCAGGGTCAGCGCCAACGTCTCATCTCCTTGCGTCGTCGCGCGGCATCAATCAATCAAACCAACAAGGCAGCTGCCCGTGGGTCGAATCGATCCAAATCATTGTCACGATCTGGGCCCATCAATCACCACTCCACTGGACCTTCTAAGGCCCAGTCGGCTGTCCCATCGTGGTTGGTGCAATCACCTACCGCGTCCTTGGGAGGCCCTCATGTCTGACACCCGCGCACTCGCCCAGCGCCACTTGTTCCCGCACTTCACCCGTGGGCAGGCATGGAAGGACCAGGGCCTGCCGATCATCGAGCGCGGCGAGGGCTGTTATCTGTATGACGACACCGGGCGCCGCTTCCTGGACGGACTCGCCGGCCTGTTCTGCGTCAACATCGGTCACGGGCGTAGCGACATACCGGCCGCCGCCGCCAAGCAGATGGAGAAGCTCGCCTACTGGACCAACTGGTCGGCGGCGCACCCGATGGCTGCCGACGCGGCCGCGACGATCGCCCGCCGGGCGCCCGGCGACCTGGACACGGTGTTCTTCGTCAACTCCGGCTCCGAGGCCGTCGAGTCTGCAGTGAAGTTCGCGCGGCAGTACTGGCGCAGTCAGGGCCAGCCGGAGCGCACCAAGATCCTCTCTCGCGACATGGCCTACCACGGCACCACGCTGGGTGCACTCGCCGTGACCGCCATTCCGAAGTACAAGGAGCCGTTCGGGCCGCTGATGCCGGGGGTCCGGCACTTCCCGAACACCCTCGGTGAGCACGTACCCGAGGGCGGCACCGCGGCCGACCTGCCGTCGCTGCAGGCACTGGTCGACATCATCGAGGAGGAGGGCCCGCAGACCATCGCGGCGATCTTCGCTGAGCCCGTGCAGAACTCGCGTGGCGCGCTCGTGCCGCCGGAGGGCTACTGGCCGGAGCTGCGCGCGATCGCCGACCGCTACGGCATCCTGCTGGTCGCCGACGAGGTCATCTGCGCCTACGGCCGGCTCGGTGAGTGGTTCGGGTCCGCCAAGTATGACGTCGTCCCCGACCTGATCACCTTCGCCAAGGGTTCGACCTCCGGCTACGCCCCGCTCGGCGGGGTGCTCATCCGGCAGCCGCTCGCCGCAGCGCTGCTGGAGTCCCCGAGCGCCGGGATGTTCACCCACGGCGCGACCTGGGGCGGCCACCCGGTGTCTACCGCGGTCGCGCTGACCAACCTCGGGGCGCTGGCCGAGGAGCAGGTGCTGGAGAACGTCCGCGCCAACGAGCCCTACTTCCAGCAGGAGCTGGACCGTCTCGTCGATGCCCACCCGACACTCGGCGAATGGCGTGGCACCGGCTACTTCTACGCACTCGAGCTGACCGGCGACAGCGGGAGCGGCCGGGAGCTCACCGCCGAGGAGGGCGGCGCGCTGGTGCGCGAGGTCATGCCGAAGGCGATGCGTGACGTCGGGCTCATCACCCGTCCCGACGACCGCGGCGCGACGATGCTGATGCTCTCGCCGCCGCTGATCGCCGACCGCGAGGTCCTCGACGACCTCTTCCGCTGTGTCGACGCGGTGCTCACTGCGACCGACGACTACATCCGTCCCTGACCCGCCATACGAAAGCGAGACAACCCATGCGCATCAGCGTTCCTGCAGAGGTCAAGAACCACGAATACCGCGTTGCTGCAACACCTTCCGGTGTCCACGAACTCGTCCAGCACGGACACGAAGTCTTCGTCGAGCAGGGTGCCGGACTCGGCTCGTCCATCACCGACGCTGAGTACGTCGCCGCCGGCGCGCGGATCGCGCCGACCGCCGAGGAGACCTGGGCGGTCGCGGAGATGGTGCTGAAGGTCAAGGAGCCCATCGAGTCCGAATACGGCTTCCTCCGCAAGGACCTCACTCTCTTCACCTACCTGCACCTGGCGGCGTCCGGCCCGTGCACCGACGCGCTGCTGTCCTCCGGCGCCACCGGGATCGCCTACGAGACAGTCCAATTGTCGAACGGCGCACTCCCGCTGCTCTACCCGATGAGCGAGGTGGCAGGCTGCCTCGCCCCGCAGGAGGGCGCACACCACCTGATGAAGGCGCAGGGCGGCCGCGGTGTTCTGCTCGGCGGCGTCTCGGGCGTGCGGCCGGCCAAGGTCGTCGTCCTCGGTGCCGGTGTCTCCGGGATGAACGCAATCGCGATGGTCGTGGGCATGTGGGCGGACGTGACGGTCTTCGACACCAACGTCGACAAGCTGCGTGCGCTCGACCGCCGGTATGACGGCCGGGTCAAAACCGTTGTCGCCAACGCCTACGAGATCGAGAAGGCGGTCACCGACGCCGACCTCGTCATCGGTGCGGTCCTCGTCGCCGGGGCGAAGGCGCCCAAGCTGGTCACCAACGACATGGTCAGCCGGATGCAGCCGGGGAGTGTCCTGGTCGACATCGCGATCGACCAGGGCGGCTGCTTCGAGGACTCGCGTCCGACGACCCACGCGGAGCCGACCTTCACGGTGCACAACTCGATCTTCTACTGCGTCGCGAACATGCCTGGGGCCGTTGCGAACACGTCCACCTACGCCCTGACCAACGTGACGTTGCCGTATGCCGTCGCACTGGCCGACAAGGGCTGGCAGCAGGCACTGCGCGACGACGCCGCTCTGGCCGGCGGCCTAAACACCTTCGAGGGGCACATCACCAGTGAGCCGGTCGCCACCGCGCACGGCCTCGACTGCACTCCGATCGACGAGGTTCTCGGCCGATGACCGAGCCGCTCTCGAGCGGATGGGTGCAGCGCCTGATTGATCAGCGCGCTGCACCCACCGCTGTCGTGCTCACCGAGGGCGAGGACCAACGAGTGCGGCAAGCTGCCTCGCAACTCACCGACCTCGGAGTGCGGCCGATCCTGGTCGGGCGCTGGCGAGCTGACCTGTCCCGCGAGGTCGAGTGTCGCTCGGTCCACGAGCTGCACACGGCCACGGTCGCCACGCGGCTGGACACACTCGCAGCGCGCAAGGAGTGGTCGGCCGAAAAGCGTCAGGAGGCCGGCGCGGATCCGCTGCTGGTGGCGGCCTGTTCGGTGGGTTCGGGCGAGGCCGACGCAGCGGTCGCGGGCGCGGTGAGTCCGTCCGGAGACGTCATCCGGGCGGCGCTGCGCGGTATCGGTCTGGCGCCCGGCACCGCGCTGCTGTCCAGTTGCTTCCTGCTCGAGCTCGGCACCGGAGTGCCGGTCGCCTTCGCGGACTGCGCAGTGGTGCCGGAGCCGGACTCGGAGGGGCTCGCCGACATCGCCCTCAGCACAGCTCGCACTTTCGGCGCCCTCGCCGACCGCGAACCGGTGGTCGCGATGCTCTCCTTCAGCACCGGGGGTAGTGCTGATCACCCGACAGTGCGGCTGGTGCGGGAGGCGACAGCTCTTGCGCTGCAACGAGATCCGTCATTGCGCATCGACGGTGAGCTGCAGTTCGACGCGGCCTTCATCCCGTCGGTCGCCGCCAGCAAGGCGCCGGACTCCACAGTCGCCGGCGAAGGGAATGTCTTCGTCTTCCCGAACCTGGCAGCCGGGAACATCGGCTACAAGATCGCCGAACGCATCGGCAACGCATCGGCATACGGGCCGATCCTGCAAGGTCTGCGCGCCCCCATGAATGACCTGTCGCGAGGTTGCTCGACACAGGACGTCGTCAACGTGTCGCTGATCAGCGCGCTCCAAGCGGCCGGCGCGGATCGGACGGCCGTCGTCGGCTGACCGGGACAGCTCGGGTGATCGGTCAGTCGCTGAACGTCATACCCACGGGTCGAGGCAAGGCACACCGAGGGGTTCGAAGTGTTTGGTGTTCCGGGTCACGACGGTCATCTGCGCGGACTCGGCGACGGCGGCGATCAGGGCGTCGTCAAGCGGTGCGTGCTCTGGAACCCGATAGGCGGCGAGGACCCGGGCCGCCGGAAGGTCGAATGGCAGCACTCGGTCGGCGAACGTGGGCAGCACGTTCTCGTCGAACCAGCGACGCAGGACAGCACCTTGCCCGGTGGCGGATCGCTCTTTGGCAATCACGCCCCGCTCGATCTCCGCGATGGTGAATGCCGAGACGAACTGGTCACCGACGGGAACCGACGACGCCCACACCTCGACCGACAGGTTGCGCCCTCGGACCCGGAGCGCGGACACGACATTGGTGTCCAAGAGGTACTTCACAGTTGCGCTGAGCGAGTCGTCAGGCCCAGCCGTTCGGGTTCGAACTCGATATCGGCACCTTCGTCGGTGCCCAGGAGGTCAACGATGGTGATGGGCTCGCCCTCCAGCGCCCTGGTGAGTACGTCACGCGCCTCCGCCTCGAGCGACCGGTGACGCTGCTTGGCACGTGCGCGAAGCGCCGCCTTCGTCCCTGCGGGAAGATTGCGGATCAGGATTTGTTCCATTACGACCACCTCCGATATCACACTAACGATATCATTGTTCTGGCGACGGCTTTGGCCGGTGGGCGGCAGGTGCTCGCCCTCGGCAACCGGCTGTCGCCTCTGCCGTTCTCACCACCGATTCGGTGAGCGGCTACCCGACTGGGACGCCCGAGTCCCCACCGAACCAGCCATCGCCGGAGCCCTGCACGATCTGGTTGCGACCCAACATTCGTCGGCCTGCCATTGGCTTCGGCCATCTACTCGCTGATCGTTGCCCGGTCGTGGCAGCCAGGTTGGGCCAGCATTGTTTCGACCGCTGTCTCGATGCTCGCCGCGCTCGACAGCCGAGCACTCCACCAGTCGTGAAGACAGCGCATCGCGCAAGCCTTCCGCCAAGCGCGGCACAGGCGAGGCCTGTCCGGTTGGCGTTACCACTGTGGGAAGGTCGCAGATCAGGTGCCTGACGCTTGTGGCGCTCACAGATGGGCCATCCTCGTGGCGTCGCAGCGTCGGTGCGGTGACCTCAGAGCCCGGTGACCAGATCCAGCGCCGCGTGCACCGTGTCGCGGCTGAGCCGGTCTCCGTAGATCACCGATCGGCTGCGCCGATAGAAGGCACTCAGATCGGCGTCGATCCCCAACGCCGACAACTCGATCCGGCCGCCGCGCTCGATGGAGTCGGCGACCGCGGCCAGGTGCCGGTCGAGGTATGCCGGTCCCTCGGCATCGCGGGTGGCGGTCGACATCGGGCCACCGTCGGAGATGACCAACAGGATGCGTCGCCGGGCGTCCTGTTGCAGCGCGAGCCCGGCCGCCCATTCCAGCGCTTCGCCGTCGATGCCCTCGGCATACAGATCCGGGCGCAGCAACGCGGGCAGGCCACGCCGGGCCGCGCGCCACGCACTGCCCGGCCGGGCGAACGTCAGGTGGTGCGTGCCGCCCAATCTGCCTGGATTTGCTGGTGATCCGGCATTGCGCCACTCCGTCACGGCACGCCCGCCGTGCCAGTCCACCGTGCTGAACCCGAGAACGCCGACGGATATGCCGGCCAGGTCCAAACCCTGCCCGAGCAGGTCGCAGAGAGCCGCAGTGGCCGCGCTGTGCCGGCGCATCGAACCGGAGCAGTCCAGCAGGATCGTCACCGCGGCGTCACAGTGCGGTCGCGTCGCAGGCAGACGGAAGAGGCCCGTGGGGTCCTGCCGTGCAACGAACTCGCCAAGGCGTGCCGGGTCCACCAGTCCCTCATCGGCACCGGCCGACCAGCCGTCGTCGATGCGAGTGCTGAGGCGCGCGGCTGCGATCCGGGCGACCCGGCCGGCCGGGAACGGTCGTGACGTCTGCTCGAGCGCGAGCCGCCAGCGGTCCAACTGCTCGGGCCGGCCGAGCGCAGCACCCTCAGACTTCTTGTCGTATGCCGTTGTGAACACGCCATATTCATCATGTATGGCGTCAGGACCGACCACTCCGACGGTGTCGCCATCGGCCGGATCGTCGCCGTCGGAGCCCGGCGGCACGGTCGGCACGAACCCGGCCTCCCGCAGGGTGGCACGTTCGGCGGCGCTGCGTTCTTCCGGAAAACGGTCGGCGACGACCAGCGCGATCTGGAGCGCCGCCTCCGCGAAGGCTGCCTGGTCGGCGGCGCACCGGGACAGTGTCCGCAGCGGTCGGCCGATGGCTTCTGCGAGCCCGAATCGGGTGGCCTCGATGATGTCCTCGAGGTCCTCCGCGATCGGTGTCGCTGTCAGCCGTGAACGCAGCACGACGCCGATGGTCAGTAGGTGCAGCCCGAGCTCGGTCTCCGTCGCGCCGGTCTGCCCTGCGGAGTCCACCCAACGGTCGAACAATCTGGTCAGATTGCGGCGTGTCCCGGGAAGTGTTGTGGGCACGAGGGATTCGCAGCGGAGCTGCTCGGCGGCCTCGAACACGACGCGTGCGATCTCGGGTTCGGGCATCAGCCTCGCGTGCAGTGTCGGGTCGCTCTGCCGCAGCCGGGCACCGACCGCGTCCGCGACGCCGGAGGAAGTCGCGGCGTCGGTCAGATCGGCGGTCACGACGTGCGCGGCACTGACCGGCCGTGCGCCGCGCTCGGTCAGTAGCACCTCGCCCCGTCGGACGAGCCCGACGCCGCCCAGCGCGCGCGCTGCGGCTGCCGAACGCTCGGCGAGCGCGACCGCCGGTGCAACGTCCTGATCCGAAGCCATGGGCTATGCGGTCGCCGGCAACGCGATGTCGAGATCCGCGTCGAAGCAACGCTGGAAGAACTCCGCCACCAGCGGCTTCTCGTCGTCGGCGCACTTGTTGGTGAAGGCCAGTCGCAGCGAACGCGCGACATCGTCGAAGATGGCGATGTTCTCCGCCCAGCTGATCACCGTCCGTGGCGACATCAGCGTCGACAGGTCGCCCGCGGCGAAGGCTCGGCGGGTGAGGGCGGCGAACTCGACCATCGCGGCGACCAGCTCGGGACGCGTCCGCAGATCGGCCACTCGTCCGAGGACGATGTCCGATTCGCGTTGTGCGGGAAGGTAATTGAGCGTCGCAACCACCGACCACCGGTCCAGCTGGGCGTGGTTGAGCCGTTGCACGCCGTGGTAGAGGCCGCTGGTGTTGCCCAGGCCGACGGTGTTGGCCGTGCCGAAGAGGCGGAAGTCGTCGTGCGGGTGCAGCACGCGGTTCTGGTCCAGCAGGGTCAGGCTGCCCTCCTGCTCGAGGACTCGTTGTAGGACGAACATGACGTCGGGTCGGCCGGCGTCATACTCGTCCAACAGCAGTGCGACGGGTCGCTGCAAGGCCCAGGGCAGGATGCCTTCGGCGAACTCGGTGACCTGCACACCGTCGCGGACCACCACCGTGTCGCGCCCGACGAAATCGAGCCGCGACAGATGCCCGTCCAGGTTGACCCGCACGCACGGCCAGCCGAGCCGGGCCGCCACCTGCTCGACGTGGGTGGACTTGCCCGTGCCGTGCAGTCCCTGCAGCAGCACCCGCCGGTTGTGCGCGAACCCGGACAGGATCGCGAGGGTCACGTCCGGGTCGAAGACGTATGCCGGATCGACCGTGGGCACGTGCTCGGCGAGGTCGTCCGGTGGGGTGCCCACCGGGACGCGCATGGTCGTCTCGATGCCGAAAAGCTCTCGTACCGCGGCGGAGCGGAGCGGGGGAGAAATTCGTGGGGTGATCATCGGTTGCCCTCCTGCTCGATGTCGGCGAGTGCCGCGGCCGCGCGGTGCAGCGCGGGGAGCAGCTTCGTCGCGGATGATTTGTCGATCCGCAGGACCGGCGCCTGGGTGGCCACGCACAGGTTCGAGCGCTCGCCGTCGCCGGGAACGAGTACTGCGATGCAGACCAGACCCGGCAGGTATTCCTCATCGTCGATGGCATAGCCCTGCTCGGCGATCGTGTCGAGCTCGACGTCCAACTTCTCCAGCGAGGTGATCGTGTGCGAGGTGAATCGCTGTAGCGGCGCATGCTCGAGCAGTCGGTGACGCTGCTTGGTGCTCAACTGGGCGAGCACCCGTTTGCCACTCGCCGACGCGTGCATCGGCACGCGTGACCCCGGTCCGAGCTGCACGCGTAGCGGTTCGTCGGTCTCGACCCGATCCAGGTAGACGACCTGGTCGCCGGACAGCGCGGTGATGTTGCACGTCTCGCCGGTCTCCGCGGCGAGGTTGCGCAGCACGGCATGCCGAGCTCCGAACTGCACGGTGTTGAGCATCAGGGTCTCCGCGAAGCTGCGCAGCCGGGCGCCCGTGCCGTAGTGCCGTCCGTCGGCCTGGCGTACCAGTAGGTCCGCGCCCTCCAGCTGCTGCAGCATCCGGTGCAGTGTCGGCTTGGGCAGGCCGGTCTCCTCGACCAGACCCTGCAACGTGACGAAGTGGTCCTTGCCGCCGATCAGTTCGATGAGCGCGAAGAGACGGAGTGCCGGCGTCTCGCCGTTCAATGGGTCGCTCAACAGATTTCCGGGCGAGTTCTGGGGCAGCTCGCGACGTCCGGACTGCGCTGGGGAACTCATGGGGGCGCCTTTCAGAGCGGTCAACGTTTCATAAAACGGTACTGAATGACCAAGAAAACGAGATTTCCTTGACAGTACCCGAGGCGCCGCTTACCGTCCAACGTGTTCAATTATTTCGACCTCGGCGTTCCGTTTTCTGAGACAACGACTGTTCGAGGCCCCCTGAGTCGAAGGAGCGGAGCAGATGACCGATCTCGCTGAGAGCGTCGAATCGAAGGCGCTGGAATCGCAAGTAGCCGGACGATCGGACGAATCGGCCGGCGTGCAACGGATGACACCGTCCGAGGCGTTCGTGGAGACGATGGCCGCCAACGGCGTGGACACGATCTTCGGCATCATGGGCTCGGCCTTCATGGATGCCATGGACATCTTCGCGCCGGCCGGCATACGACTCGTCCCTGTCGTCCACGAGCAGGGCGCGGCGCACATGGCCGACGGGTTCTCCCGGGCCAGCGGCCGGCACGGTGTCTGCATCGGCCAGAACGGCCCTGGCATCAGCAACTGCGTGACCGCGATCGCGGCCGCCTTCTGGGCACACAGCCCGGTCGTCATCGTGACGCCGGAGACCGGCTCGATGGGTCTGGGCCTGGGTGGCTTCCAGGAGGCCAACCAGCTGCCGATGTTCCAGGAGTTCACGAAGTACCAGGGGCACGTCAACAACCCGAAGCGGATGGCGGAGTTCACCGCCCGCTGCTTCGACCGCGCCCACTCCGAGCTCGGCCCGACCCAGCTGAACATCCCGCGCGACTTCTTCTACGGCGAGCTGGAGTGCGAGATCCCGCAGCCGCAGGTGCTGGACCGCGGGCCCGGCGGGACCAAGTCGCTCGACGAGGCCGCCGAACTCCTGGCCACCGCGAAGTTCCCGGTCATCGTCTCCGGCGGTGGCGTTGTCATGGCCGACGGTGTCGAGGAGTGCAAGGCGCTCGCCGAGCGGCTCGGCGCACCCGTGGTCAACTCCTACCAGCACAACGACTCGTTCCCGGCGAGTCACCCGCAGTGGTGCGGTCCGCTGGGCTACCAGGGTTCGAAGGCCGCGATGAAGCTGATCAGCGAGGCGGACGTCGTGCTCGCGCTCGGCACCCGCCTGGGGCCGTTCGGCACGCTGCCGCAGCACGGCATGGACTACTGGCCCAAGGACGCCAAGATCATTCAGGTCGACGCCGACCACAAGATGCTCGGACTGGTCAAGAAGATCTCGGTGGGCATCTGCGGCGACGCCAAGGAGTCGGCCGCAGCGCTGACCGACCGGCTGCGCGACCGCACGCTGGCCTGCGACGTTAGCCGCGACGAGCGTGCCGAGCGGATAGCCGGCGAGAAGGCGGCCTGGGAGGCCGAACTCGACGAGTGGACTCACGAGCGGGACGACTACAGCCTCGACATGATCGCGGAGGCCGACGGCGAGGACGGCAACTGGCTGCACCCGCGCCAGGTGCTGCGCGAGCTGGAGAAGGCGATGCCCGAGCACGTCATGGTGTCCACCGACATCGGCAACATCAACTCGGTTGCCCACTCCTACCTGCGTTTCGAGGAGCCGCGCTCGTTCTTCGCGCCGATGAGCTTCGGCAACTGCGGCTACGCGCTGCCGACCATCATCGGTGCCAAGGCCGCTGCGATGGACCGGCCCGCGATCTCGTATGCCGGTGACGGGGCGTGGTCGATGAGCATGACCGAGATCATGACGGCCGTCCGCCACCACATCCCCGTCACCTCGGTGGTGTTCCACAACCGCCAGTGGGGTGCGGAGAAGAAGAACCAGGTCGACTTCTACAACCGGCGGTTCGTCGCTGGTGAGCTGGACAACCCCAGCTTCGCCGAGGTCGCACGGTCGATGGGAGCCGAGGGCGTCACCGTCGACAAGCTGGAGGACGTCGGACCGGCCCTGCAGGCGGCGGTCAAGGCACAGATGGAGGACGGCGTCACCACCGTCATCGAGATCATGTGCACCCGCGAGCTGGGCGACCCGTTCCGGCGGGATGCACTCGCCAAGCCGGTCCGCCTGCTCAAGAAGTACCAGGACTACGTATGAGACCACGCGTGAGCTGAGCTCGCCATACCGACAAGGGCCGAGGGCCGACCGGAGACCCGGTCGGTTCTTGGCCCTTGCCATTTGTGCCTGGTTGTGCATGGCTGGTACCACGAGTGTGCACGGGTGTGGTACTGCTCACACACCCAAGTTGCCCGGTTCAATGGCGGAATCGAAATTCACACTGTGACAACGATATTCGGCCGCAAGCGAGCGACTCAGCTCACTTCGGCGGCGCGGATGGAGGCAGCAGCACATGAGTGAGACCTTGGAGACAACCGCCGAGAGCGGGCTCGGCAAAGGCTTGAAGCAACGCCATATGAACCTCATCGCCCTCGGTGGCGTGATCGGAGCCGGACTCTTCGTCGGCAGCGGTGTCGTCATTGACGACGCAGGACCGGCGGCGGTGATCTCCTTCCTCATCGCGGGGTTCATCACCGTCCTGATCATGCGCATGCTCGCCGAGATGGCGGTCAACCGGCCGGCGCTCGGCTCGTTCTACGTCTACGCGCGTGAATCGCTGGGCCGCAGAGGAGGATTCGCGGTCGGCTGGATGTACTGGTACTTCTTCGTCATCGTCGTGGCGGTCGAGGCGGTGGCGGGCGGGCGGATCCTGCAACTGTGGGTGCCCAGCGTGCCCCTGTGGGTCCTCAGCCTCGGACTGATGCTGCTGCTGACCGGCACCAACATGGTCAGCGCCCGGTCGTACGGCGAGTTCGAGTACTGGTTCTCGTCGATCAAGGTGGTCGCGATCCTGCTCTTCCTCGCTGCGGGCATCCTGTGGCTCACCGGACTCTGGCCGGACTCGACGCCGGGTCTCGGCAACCTCGTGGACCACGGTGGGTTCGCCCCGATGGGCTGGGGCGCGGTCATCGCCGCGGTCGTGCCCTGCGTCGCCTTCTACACCGGTGCCGAGATCGTCACCATCGCGGCCGCCGAGTCCGAACGCCCGGCCGAGGCCATCGCCAAGGCGATGCGCTCGATCATCGTCCGGGTGGTCACGTTCTACGTCGGTTCGATCTTCGTGGTCGTCAGCGTCCAGGTGTGGAACGGCAAGAACGTCAGCGTCAGCCCGTATGCGTCGGTCCTGTCGGTGCTGAACGTGCCCGGCGTCGAGACGATCATGAACCTCATCGTCCTCACCGCGGTCCTGAGCTGCCTGAACTCCGCGCTCTACACCTCGTCGCGGATGCTGTTCGCCCTCACCCGGCACAACGACGCACCGATGGCGTTCACCAAGCTCTCCAAGAGCGGTGTGCCCCGGCGGGCGATCGTCGCCGGCACACTGGTCGGGTATGTCTCGGTCATCGCGGCATACCTCTCGCCGGACGCCGTCTTCAGCTTCCTGGTCAACTCGTACGGCGCGGTCGCGCTGTTCGTCTACCTGGCGATAGCGATCTCCCAGGTGGTCCTGCGGCGCCGGCTCGAGGCCGAGCTGCCCGATGGCCCGCTCCTGAAGATGTGGCTCTTCCCGTGGCTCAGCTACCTGACGATCGCCCTGATGGCGGGAGTCATCCTTGCCATGGCGTTCATGGGCAAGACCCAGAACGAGTTCTGGATGAGCATGTTGACCCTTGGCATCATCCTGGCGGTCTACGAGTGGTGGCAGCGTCGCCACCCCATGGTCGGCGAGAAGCGTCCGGTGCCCGGCCCCGGTCCGACCGAGCGTCCCGCCCCGGCCTTCGCGATCGTCGATGTCCCGGACAAGCCCGTCGGTGCCCGTGATCGGGCGCGCAAGGTGCGGGCCTACGCCGAGACCCGTCGCCGCGAGGACTGACCGGCGGTCTCCCACAGAGGGGCTCGGTGCGTATGCCGCACCGGGCCCCTCTGTCTTGTCCGACCGGTCAGGCGCGGCGCCGGAGCTTCAGGCCGAGCCCTGCGGCACCCGCGACCAGCACACCCGCGGCCGCGAAACCGACTCCGCCACTGGACATCCCGCGGTGCGTGTCCGCCCCCGGCGCGGTGGCTGAAGCGCTGAAGCCACCCGCCGTTCCACGCTTCGCGTAGGCGCTGCCCGCCTGCTTGTCGGCATACCTGGCGTGCACGACCTGCTGGTACGCGCCGACCGAGACCGGCGCCGAGCCGACGACCTGCTTCGCCGCGGCGTTCAGCGGCTTGACCCGGTCGGCCGTCACGGCATACCAGGCGTTGACCTGCGGCTCGACGAGCAGTGAACCGCCGTGTGCGGCGGCGGCCATCCGGGCCTCGGTGTTGCCCGAGGCGACGTTCACCGCCTGCCACTTCCCGGTCTTGTCGGGCACGGTGAAGAGTGTCATCGCGCCGGTACCTGTCGAGGCGGATGTTGCGACATACCAAAGCTGTCCGACGGTTTCGGACTGTCCGCGCACGAAGCTCGCGGACAGTGCGTAGACCGGCGTGCCGCTGGTTCCGATCTTCGCCGGAGTGCGGGGCACCGCGGTGTGCCGGCGCGTGGCGGCGTCACGGGTCGCCGTCCTCAACAGCGCGCGGGCACCGGGGGTGTCCGCCGCCGACACCGCTGCCCGCTCCTGCAGTGCCGAGAGGTTTCGCAGGTCGTGCTGGTCGGCGGCGAACGCAGTCGGTGCGGCCACTGCGGCTCCGGCCACGACGGCACCGGTTATGAGAGTTCCCAGTGCGATTCGCCGGGCGAAGTGCTTGCGGGTCATGTCAGGCTCCGATCCCGTAGAGCGTGTGGGTCCAGGTGAACTGCGGGTTGGAGCGATACCAGTTGTACGTCGACACGTTGAACCGCGAGTCCGATGGCCACGGGTCGTAGTACTGGACCTGGCTGTTGCTCATGTCATAGCCGGTCAACACCATCATGTGGCCGCCACCGGAGGTCCATCCGATGCGCGTCATGATCGGTTCGTTGTTGCTGATCTGGTCGACCACCGTGCTGTAGCTGACCGTTCCGCTGATGTAGCTCCCCGGGTTGATCCCGATCGTCGAGAAGGCCCGCTGGTCGTTGCCGAGAGTGGCCTGGTCATTGGGGCAGGTCGTGTTGGTCGGTCGCCCGAAAGCCATGTCGCAGAACTGATTCTGCGAGTAGCTGTAGCCGAAGTAGTCCGCCACGCTGTTGCCGGTCGCGGCCCAGCACCAGTTGGACTGCTCCTGCGCCTGGCCGTAGATGTAGAGGTAGTAGTTCGACGGCGCGGTCGCCATCCGCGTCACGTTGTGGGTGGTCGCGATGTGGCCGGCGACCGGGACATCGGCGGCCTGTGCCGGGCCGGCCACGGCAATACCGGCTGTCGCCACGGCGATCGCGGTGGCTGCCAGCCGCCGTGCTCTGGGTGTTCGTCGCATCGAGGTGCACCTCCAGTGCCTTGAATCAGAAATAGCGCAGTGCGAATGTGCGGGATCGTTCGCCCATCGGCGCGATCGCGCAATACCGTTGTGCCAGTGACGGATTGCTCGGCGTGAACGGAGCGGGACCACGGTGTGTGACGACATCTCGATCTTGACGAAACCTTGACCCGGCCGATGTGAACGTTTACATAGAGTGCTCAGGTGAGCAGCAACGGCGGTGACGACGGCCGCCTGAAGTTCAGCGACGCGCTCCGGACCGCGATCCGAGAGCGTGGCCTGTCGCTCTCCCGGTTGCGAGTGCACTTGGCGGACAAGGGTTTCGACGTCGGCACCGCGACCCTGAGCACTTGGCAGAGCGGAGCGCGCGTGCCGCGGGACGGCTCGGTCGGTGTCCTGGAAGCACTGGAGGAGGTCCTCGACGTGCCGTCCGGCTGGCTGGTCGAGCGGCTGGAGCCGGCGCGGCTGTCCGCCGTCCGTCCGCGTCGCCCGTTCGCCGTCGTCGACGAATCCGACGCACTGGCCCGGCTGCTCGGGACTCTCGACGGGGCAGCGCACGGACAATTGCGCACGACCGGTGTCGCGGAGGAGGTCGTCCTGTCCGCGACGGGCGGGCTGGCCGTCAAGCACGTGGTGCAAGCCGTGCAGGCGGTGCGGTCGGCGGATCGACTGGTGATCGTGCACCAGACCGAACCGGACGGCGACATCGCCGCGGTGTCGCCGGAGGCGATCGGTGGCTGCCGGGTCGGCCGGGTCGCCCGGGACCGAGAGCGCGGTCTGCTCGTCGCCGAACTGTTGGTCGACCGGCGGCTTGCCGTCGACGAGACCGCCGTGCTGCGGTATGACGTGCACGATCGCGCCACCCACCCGATGACCGAATACTTCCGGTTCCACGAGTGGCCGGTCACCCATCACTCGCTCGAGGTCCGCTTCGACCCGGCGGCGCTGCCGGTCCGGGTGATGGAGTTCGCGCGCAAGACCTCGGGTTCGCCGGACATCGTGCGCCGCGAGATCACCCTGTCCCAGGACCGGCGCGCACAGGTCGTCGTGCCCGCGGCCGAGCCCGGCATCGTCGGGATCGACTGGCAGTGGGGCTGATCCGGTCGGTATGACGAGAGGCGTCCCGGAAGGGAAACGCCCCGAAAGGTCGAATACCCGCCGGTATCGCGAAATACCAGCGGGTACTTGACCTTTCGGGGCGAGTTGCCAGGCGACGCCTGGCGTCATACGCCTGCGGCTCAGTCTGCGTTGTGCCGCGGCGGCAACGACTCGTCCACACCTTCGGCGGGCTCGTCGCCCGTGGCTTCGTGTCGCGCCGGCCCACCTGCGGTCACCCCGACCGGCTGCGGCGCTGCAGCGCCCGCGCTGGCCTCCGACGCCGCTGCGGCGCTGGCGGACTGGGCGCGCAACTCCACCGGCGGCATGAGCAGCAGCACCAGGAAGCCGATGAACATCACGATGGCCGCGCACAGGAAGATCAGGTCCATCGAGTCGGCGAAGCCGACCTTGAACGGGTGGGCGATCTTCGGATCCACGTGCGCCAGGATGTTGGAGTCGTCCTGCACCTGCCCGGCGACCTTGCCCAGCAGCTTCTGGTTGGCCGGTGACGCCAGCGCCGGGTCGGCCTTGACCGCCTCGCCCAGGGCGTCCTTGATCTTGTCGCCGACCGTGCTGAACAGGATCGACAGGAAGATCGCGACGCCCAGCGTGCCACCGGTCTGCCGGAAGAAGGTCGCGGCAGCAGTGGCCACGCCGATCTCGCGCGGCGGCACGGCGTTCTGCACGATGAGCGTGAGTGGCTGCATGCAGTTGCCGAGGCCGAAACCGGTGACGAACATGAAGACCATCACGATCGCGAGGTTGGTGTCGGCCGTCACGGTCAGCCACAGCAGCAGCAGGCCGATGGTGGCCAGTGCGGTGCCGAGGATCGGGAACCCGCGGATCCGACCGGTCTTGGCGGTGATCAGACCGGAGATGATCGCGGCCAGCATCAACCCGCCGACCATCGGCAGCATCATCAGCCCCGATGTCATCGGCGAGGCCCCGTGCACGATCTGCATGTAGAGCGGCAGGACGGTGATGCCACCGAACATGCCGATGCCGACGATCACGCTGGCGACGATCGTCACCGACGCCGCACGCAGCCGGAAGATGCGCAGCGGGATGAGGGCGTCGTCGCCCATCTTGTGCTCGATCCAGACGAACGCCGCGATGCCGATGACGGTGATCGCGAAGCAGGTGAGCGACGTGGCCGAGCTCCAGCCCCACCCGCGACCCTGCTCGGCTACGGTCAGCAACGGCACCAGGGCGACGACGAGCGCGGCGGCGCCCCACCAGTCGATGCGCGCCTCGCGCCGTACGTGCGGCAGGTGCAACGTCGCCGACACCACGAAGAACGCGACGATGCCGATCGGCACGTTGACCAGGAAGACCCATCGCCAGCCGGTGACTCCGAGGAAGGAGTTCGTCTCGGCGAGGAAACCGCCCACGACCGGGCCCAGCACCGACGAGGTGCCGAAGGTCGCCATGAAGTAGCCGGTGTACTTGGCTCGCTCGCGCGGCGGCACCAGGTCACCGATGATCGCCAACACCAGCGTCATCAGACCGCCGGCGCCGATGCCCTGGAACGCGCGGAACGCAGCGAGTTCGTACATCGAGGTGGCGAAGGAACACATCGCCGAGCCGAGGATGAAGACGCCGATGGCGAAGATGAACAGCTTCTTGCGGCCGTAGAGGTCGCCGAGCTTGCCGTAGATCGGCGTCGTGATCGTCGAGGTGATCAGGTATGCGGTCGTGACCCATGCCTGCACCGACAGACCGTGCAGGTCGTCGGCGATCGTGCGGATCGCGGTGCTGACGATCGTCTGGTCGAGCGCGGCGAGGAACATGCCGAGCAGCAGACCGGTGAGGATCGTCAGGATCTGCCGGTGGGTGTATACACCGTCCGTGGGTGCCGAAGCGGTCGCCTTGGGCGTACTCACGCAGTGTCCTTTCGAGGAGTGGGTGGAAATTCGGGGAAGTCGGCGCCCTGGGCGCGGGCGCGGTCGATCTCGGCGGTGAGATCTCCGATGAACGCATGCAGGTGGCGGGTGAAGTCACGTGCCTGCTCGTCATCCCAGTCAGCGAGGATCTGCTGGAACCAGCGCCCGCGACCGTCCTGCAGGCGCTGCACGAGGGAGGTGCCCTCATCGGTCAGTGCGACCCGCTGTGCTCGCCCGTCGTCGGGGTCGGAGACCTTGGCGACCAGCTCGTGGCAGACGAGATTGCTCACCTGACGACTGACCGTCGAGACGTCGGAGTGCACCAGGTCGGCCAGTGCCGAGACGCGTGCCGGGCCGTGCCGCAGCGCGAAGAGGACCGGGTATGACGACGGCTCGAGCCCTGGGTGCACCCGCGGTGAGTGATGGCGGATCGCTTCGATCTTCTTCACCAGTTGGATGAGCTCGGTGGACAGCTCCATCGCAACGGCGTGCTCGATGGGCATGGAGGTTTCCTGGACGGTGGAGGGAGCTATGGGTGCCGGATGCGGCCAGTGGCCCGCCCGGGCTGTGCCGATGTGGCGCAGACAACTTGCTTGCGGCATACAACTATATGCATCGAAGGCCGATGTATCAAATTGCCAGCAACGGTCGTCCCTTCGGGACCCGAGGACGCGGTCCGGCAGCATCCGGGGTGGTCAGGGAGTAATGGCCAGCACGTCCAGCACCCGTGCTGCGATGTCCTCGTCGCCCTCGACCGCGTAGCGCAGGTCCGCGGTCGGGACGCGGCCCGCGCCCCGGCGGGTGAGCGCCTCGGTGGTGAGCCGGATGGTCGTCATCGAGCCGGGCGGCACGACGATGATTTCGCCTGTGCTGTCGTCGGTCTCGTCGACGTGGGCCTGGCCGGAGAAGAGCGCTTCGGCCTGCAGCGAGCCGTCCGAAGTCCGGGTGATGCGCACGCCCTCCCGGGCCAGCACGGGACCCGTGCACTCGATGATCACCGACGTGCCGGGCTCGAGTCCGGCACGGGCGGCGCGCCGCGGGAAGGCGTTCAGCACCGCCGTCACGAAGGCCGCAGCCGCGGCGGAGTCCAGGTTGCCGGGCCGGTCCAGTGCCTCGCGCAGGTCCTGCTCATGGCACCAGATGTCGATGATCCGCCGCGGCAACTGAGCGCCGATGGTGCCTGTGCCACCCACCAGTGCGGGCATCGGGCTGTCAAGGGTGAGCTCCGGATCGCGCAGCGCGCGAACCCGTCGGGGCAGCACGTGAGCCAACTCCTGGACGACCTCGTGGCCGGTGCGCGGGCGACGGGTCTGCACCGCCCGCTCCATGAAACGCCCGGTGTCGTGCCGGATCCACGGATGATCGGGAACGTCCGCGTCGTCCTCCGGCCCGCCGGCCAACGGCGCCTCGACGCCGGCCACGTGCGAGATCTGATCCTTCACAGTCCAACCCGGGCACTGGGTCGGCAGGTCGAAATCGTCCGGGCGGCAGGTCATTCCGAGCTCGAGCACCGCCTGGGTCGTTCCGGCGTAGGCCGTGACCATCTCGTCGAGACCTTCAGGCGGGAGCGGTTGCGTCGGCATACCCCGAGGGTAATGGCTATGTCCGTGCCGACCGAGGGCATGACTCACAAGGTGCCGACATAGGCTTTTCGGCGTGACACGTCAGCCCACCACCCGCCCGGTTTCGCACTCCGGGGCGCTCGCCGGCGCCATATTGGCCGGCCTCATCGCGTGTGCGATCGCGCTGCGCTTCACCGGTGCGTCGGCGAAACTCGAGCTGCTCGACCCCGGTGCCGTGGTCCGGTGGGGACTGCCGTTGGCGACCACTGGTTTCCAGCTGGCGATGTCGCTCACGATCGGTCTGTTGCTGCTCGGCGGGCTGCTGATGCCCGAGGGCGCCAATACCGCCCGCCGCATCAGGGTCAGCCGGTATGCCGCCTGGGCGGCCCTCACCTGGGCGGCCTGCGGTGTGGTCAGCGGGATCTTCAACTACGCGGACGTCTCGGGTACGCACGTCGGGTCGAGCGGGTTCTGGTCCAACGCCTGGCAGTCGACCTGGGACCTGGAACTGCTGCGCAATCCCGCGATGACGTCGCTGGTCGGGCTCTTCATCGCCGTGGTCTGCTTCATCGGCGCCGGCCGGGGCGTTCAGGCGGCGCTCTTCTTCGTCGGCATCGCCGGGCTGTGGCCGCTCGCGCTCGTCGGTCACGCGGCGGGCAGCCTCGACCACGACGCGGCCGTCAACTCGCTGGCCTTCCACCTGCTCGGCGTCGCCGTGTGGGTGGGCGGCCTGCTCGCCGTGCTCCTGATGTGGTCGCGGCTCGGCAAGGGCGCGCCCGACGTGGTCGCGCGCTTCTCGACCGTCGCCACCTGGTGCATCGCCATGGTGGGCCTGTCCGGTGTCCTCAACGCGTGGATCCGGCTGGGCGGCTTCGGCGGGCTCGGCTCGAAATACGGCATCGTCGTGATGGCCAAGGTCGCCGCGCTGGTGGGACTCGGCGTGCTCGGCTGGTTCCAGCGGCAGAAGGTCATCGCCCGGCTGCGTGCCGACCGGGCCTCCAAACCGGGACGTGCCGCGTTCGCCAGATTGGCCGCGATCGAGGTCCTGGTGATGGGCGTCGCCATCGGTCTTGGCGCCGCCTTGTCGCGCTCGGAGCCGCCGGTGTCCGGCGAGTCGCCGCTCAACACCACGGACCGGGCGTTCTCGCTCACCGACTACCCGACGCCGTCTCCGCTGGAGACGGGCAGCTGGTTCACCGCGTGGCGGATCGAGTGGCTCTTCACCGCTGTCGCGGTCATCGCGCTCGGCGTCTACCTGCATTGGGTATGGCGCCTGCACCGCCGCGGTGACAAGTGGCCGATCACCCGCACGATCTGGTGGATCTGCGGCTGGGCGAGCTTCACCTACTTCACCGACGCCGCGCCCGCGATCTATGGGCACGTGCAGTTCTCGATGCACATGCTGATGCACATGGGCGTGTCGATGTTCGTGCCCATCTGTCTGGTGCGGGGTGGGGTCGTCACGCTGGCGATGCGTGCCCTGCCGAAGCGCCACGACGGCACCCTCGGCCCGCGGGAGCTGGTGCTCGAGATCGTGCACTCCCGCGTCTTCGCCTTCTTCGCCAACCCGATCATCGCGGCCGTGCTGTCGTTCGGCACACTGATCGCGTTCTACTACTCGCCACTGTTCTACGTTGCGCTGACCACGCACACCGGGCACGTCCTGATGGTCGCCCACTTCACGCTCATCGGTTACGTCTACGCCTACGCGATGGTCGGCATCGACCCGGGGCCGAAGCGCTGGGCGCCGCCGATCCGGATGCTGATCCTGTTGGTGGCCATCGCTTTCCACGCCTTCTTCGGTGTGGCGATGATGACCGGCACCACACTGCTGGCTCCCGATCTCTTCACCGTGCTCGACCTGTCGTGGGTGACCGATCCGCTCGTCGACCAGCAGCGGGCCGGCACCGTCGCGTGGGGTGCTGGCGAGTTCCCGACCCTCATGCTCGCGATGCTGATCGCGATGGAGTGGTACCGCAGCGATCGTGCCGAGGGCGAACGTGCCGAACGGCAGGCGGAGCGGGACGGCGATGCCGAGCTGAACGCCTACAACGACTACCTCGCCACCCGGGCACGGGTGAGCTCGACCCACGAGAAGGACTGAGCACAATGCGGATCGCCGCAATCCAACTGGCGTATGACGACGACGAGTCGCTCACCGAGCGCACCGAGCGGGTCGTGGGGCTGGTGCGCGGCGAGACGGGGGCGGACCTCGTCGTCCTGCCGGAGCTGTGGTCGGCCGGTGGCTTCTCCTACCGGGACTGGCCGGCGCGGTCGCAGGACGTCGGCGGCGCGGTGGTGTCCGCGCTGACCGAGGCTGCTCGGGACGCCGGCGTGTGGTTGCACGGCGGGTCGATCGCCGAGCATCCCTCGTCGGGGGAGACCGGCCCGGAAGGTAAGTCGCTGTGGAACACGTCGGTGCTGATCGCGCCGGACGGATCGGTGGCGGCGACCTATCGCAAGATCCATCGCTTCGGTTTCGCCGGTGGCGAGCCCAAGCTGATGGAGGCGGGCACGGACATCGTGGTGCTGGACATCGGCGGCCTGCGGGCGGGCCTGTCGACCTGCTATGACCTGCGTTTCCCCGAGCTCTATCGTGCTCAACTGGACCAGGGGGCAAGAGGTTTCGTCATACCGGCTGCGTGGCCGGCTGCGCGCGTCGACGCGTGGAGTCTGTTGCTGCGTGCGCGGGCCATCGAGGACCAGTGCGTTGTGATCGGGTGCAACACCGCGGGCACACATGCCGGCACGGCAATGGGTGGGCGCAGTGCGGTCATCGCCGCGGGTGGCGAGGTGCTCGCCGAGGCGGGCACCGACGAGGAGATCCTGCGGGTGGACGTCGACCCGGCGGCCGTGGGTGAGTTCCGCGAGGCGTTCCCGGTGTTGCGCGACCGCCGTTTGTAGCTCAGCTCTCGGCGACGAGCGCGCCCGCGAAGCCGAGCATGACGACACCGGTCGCACCCTCGATGCTGCGCCGCACGGTGATGCGCTGCAACACCCGCGTGGCGAGTCCGGCCACGGCGACCAGGACGCCGAGCTGAACCGCGCCGACCACGGAGAGGGTCATGGCATAGCCCAACAGCGTTGCGACGCTTGCGTGTTCGCCGACGAACTGCGGCAGCACCGCGATGTTGAACGCCAGCACCTTCGGGTTGGTGATGTTGCACAGGAATCCCTGGCGCGCGGCCAACCACGGGGACCGGCGCATCGGAGCGGCCTCCGTCGGTGTGTCCGCCTTCCGCATCCGCCACGCAGCCCGGATCGCCAGGAAACCGAGATAGGCGAGGTATGCCGCACCGGCCCACTTGATGACCCGGAAGACCGTCTCGGCGTGCATCAGGATCGCGCCGAGCCCGGACGCGGCCAGCACACCCTGGACGACATTGGCGACCAGGATGCCGACGACCGTCCACGCACCTCGTCGCCGGCCGCCGATCAGCGTGCTGCGCAGGGTCAGCAACGAGTCGGGGCCGGGAGCGATCGCCAACAGCATGGCGAGTGCAACGAAGGACAGGTACTGCGTCATGCGGAAAATGGTAGAACCGCGCCCGGCATACGGACGAGCGTCGTCCGGGATATGGCGCACCCACTCGGAACGAAGCCACACTGCCCGTCGTCAGTATCCTGCCGAGCACCACACGACCCGAGGGGAAGCCGATGAAGGCAGTCACGCCGACCGGTGAGAAATATCGAGTACGCCGCAAGTGGCTGCCCTGGCGTCGCAAGACCACGGCCCGCGACATGGACTGGCTCAACATCCCCGATCTCGGTGACGACCCGATCAGCATGATCATCATGGCCATCGTGCTGCTGCCCCTGATCGTCATCCTGGTGATCTTCCTGGGCGAGTTCCTGCTGTTGTTGCTGATCTTCCCGCTGGTGATGATCGCCCGGTCGATCTTCGGCAAGCCGTGGACGATCGAGGTGACCGAGAAGGGCAACCTGCGCGCGGCCGAGCAGGTCAAGGGCTGGTCGGCGTCCCACGACCGCATCCAGGAGATCGCGAAGCTGCTGCGGACCGGTGGCCTGCCTGCGCTGTACCAGTCGCAGCCGCACGGTCCGACCCCCCAGAATTCGTGACGCCGGGCCACCCACGGGCCATGAGCCGGCCACCACTTCTTCGCCGGCTGTCAGATGCGGCGCCTACGCTGATCCGGGTCAGCCCGGCCCGGCGCGCTCGCACTCGGCGGCCGCCGTCGACGACCGGCCGGGTCGGAGGTGTCCGACGTGACCACTCTTTCCACTGCTACCGACAGCCGGACCGTCGATGCGCTCCTGTCGCGGTATGACGAGGTGCGGTCCTACACCGAGCAGCTCGCCGCGCCACTGTCGCCCGAGGACCAGACGGTGCAGTCGATGCCCGACGTCTCGCCGACCAAGTGGCATCGCGCGCACGTCACCTGGTTCTTCGAGACGTTCGTGCTGGCCGAGCAGGAGCGCAACTTCGCGCCATACCAGGACAAATACTGGTTCCTGTTCAACAGCTACTACGAAGCGATCGGGCCGCGCTACGCACGCGCCGAGCGCGGCCACATCAGCCGACCGGGAGCGCACGACGTCGGCACCTATCGCGGCAACGTGGATGCGCGGATGCGCGACCTGCTCGACACTCTCGACCCGGGCGCTCTGGAGCAGTTGGCGTCGACGATCGAGCTGGGCTTCAACCATGAGCAGCAGCACCAGGAGTTGCTGCTCATGGACATCAAGCACGTCCTGTCCGCCAACCCGCTGCAGCCGACGTATGCCGGAACGCCCGCGCCGACCGGCGAACCCGATCGGCTCGGGTGGGTCGATGTGGAGGGCGGGCTCGTCGAGGTCGGCCATGAGGGTGGCGGCTTCTGCTTCGACAACGAGTTGCCGCCGCACCGTGTCTATCTGGAGCCCTACCGGCTCGGTGATCGGTTGATCACCAACGGTGAGTGGCTCGAATTCATGGCCGACGGCGGCTACGAACGGGCCGGCCTGTGGCTGTCCGACGGTTGGGGCCGCGTGCAGCGGGAAGCGTGGCAGGCGCCGTTCTACTGGCAGCAGCTCGACGGCGTCTGGTTCGAGCACACCCTGCACGGCACGTTCCCGGTCAATCCCGCCCTGCCGGTGACCCATCTGAGTCATTACGAAGCCGACGCGTTCGCCTCCTGGGCGGGCAAGCGGCTGCCGACGGAGCAGGAGTGGGAGCACGCGGCACGCACGCTCCTCGGCGAGCCCGACGACAGCGCCAATCTCGCCGATTCACAGACCTTCCACGCCCGTCCGGCACCGCCGGCGACCGGTGGTCTGCGGCAGATGTATGGCGACTGCTGGGAGTGGACCTCCTCGGCATACCTCGCTTATCCGGGTTTCCATCCCGCGGAGGGCGCCATCGGCGAATACAACGGGAAGTTCATGTCCGGCCAGATGGTGTTGCGCGGCGGCTGTGCGCTGACGCCACCGGGGCACGCCCGGGCGTCATACCGCAACTTCTTCCCGGCGGGCGCGCGCTGGCCGATGACCGGTTTGCGCCTGGCAGAGGGAGCCGCAAAATGAGCGCGACACCGGACCCGGTCGTCTCCGTGCTGCTCGACCCGGACCGAGCCGGTGACAGCCTGATCGAGGACGTGCGCCGGGGCCTCGGCAGTCATCCGCGCACGCTCTCGCCCAAGTGGCTGTATGACGACCGCGGCTCGGAGCTGTTCGACCAGATCACCAAGCTGCCGGACTACTACCCGTTCGCGGCCGAGCACGAGATCCTGTCGGATCACGCCGACGAGATCGCCGCGGCGAGCGGGGCGAGCACGTTGATCGAGTTGGGCAGCGGCACCAGCGAGAAGAGCCGGGTCCTGCTGGACGCCTTCACTGCGACCGGGCGGCTGCAGCGGTTCACGCCCGTGGACGTGTCCGAGGCGACGCTGCGGCAGGCGACCGAGACACTCGTGGAGCGTTACCCCGGCCTTCGGGTGGAGGCGGTCGTCGGCGACTTCACGCTGCATCTCGCGCAGCTTCCGCAGGGCGACCGGCGCACCATCGCCTTCCTCGGCAGCACCATCGGCAACTTCTACCGCGAGGAGCGCGGTGCTTTCCTCGGAGCGTTGAGCGACGTCCTGGTTGCCGGCGATTCATTGTTGCTCGGTGTCGACCTGGTCAAGAGCGCGGACCGCTTGGTCGCGGCATACGACGACTCCGATGGTGTCACTGAGGACTTCGTCCGCAATGTGCTGAGGGTGCTCAACCGGGAGTTGCACGGTGAGATCGATGCCGACGGGTTCTCCTACGTGCCGTTCTGGGATCCGCAGATGGAGCGGATGGACCTGCGGTTGCGCGCCGACATGCCACAGCGGATCCGGCTGCCCGTCGCAGGTCTCGATTTCACGCTCGCCAGCGGCGAGGAGGTGCGGGTCGAGATCTCGACCAAGTTCCGCATCAGCGGGATCTGCGGTGAGCTCGAGGAGGTCGGCCTCTCGGTGCGGCAGGTGTGGACCGATCGAGCGGGTGACTTCGCTGTCCTGCTGGCGATGAAGCCGACCGGCTGAACGCTCCTTCTGCGGCCGCGGGACCATGGAGGCATGACAGGTCTGCGCGTACGTGCCCCGGAACTCATTGGCCGGGGCTGGCTCAACACCGGCGGGGAGCAGGTCCGTCTTGCGGACCTGCGCGGCAAAGTTGTCGTCCTCGACTTTTGGACCTTCTGCTGCGTCAACTGCCTGCACGTGCTGGACGAATTGCGGCCACTGGAAAGCGAATTCGCCGACCAGCTGGTGCTGATCGGCGTGCACTCGCCGAAGTTCGAGCACGAGGCCGACCCGGTCGCGCTCGAGCAGGCGGTGGAACGGTATGCGGTGCACCACCCCGTCTTGGACGACCCGGAGTTGACGACCTGGGGTGCCTACACCGCGCGCGCCTGGCCGACCCTTGTCGTGATCGACCCGGAGGGCTACATCGTCGGGCAGTTCTCCGGAGAGGGCCACGCGCACGGGCTGACGATCCTGGTGCGCGAGCTGCTCGAGGAGCACCGCGCCAAGGGCACGTTGCGCACCGGCGACGGCCCGTATGTCGCACCGGCGCCGCCCGCCACCGCGCTGCGCTTCCCGGGCAAGCTCGCTGCCGTCGGCGACGGCAGCTACCTCGTGTCCGACACCGCGCACCACGAGGTCGTGCACCTCGAGGCCGACCTGGAGACCGAACGCGTCAGGTACGGCGACGGCGTCCTGGACTCGCCGCAGGGCGTGTTGGTGCTCCCGGCAGAGGCCGCCGAGCGCGTCGGGTATGACGTGCTCGTCGCGGACGCGGTCCGGCACCAGGTCTTCTCGATCCGCCTGTCGGACGGGCAGATTCGCGTGCAGGCCGGCACCGGCGAGCAACTGCGCGAGCGGTCCGGCAGCGGTGCCGCGCTCAAGCAACCGTTGTCGACACCGTGGGATCTCGCCTGGTGGATCGACCGGGTGGTGATCGCGATGGCCGGCACTCATCAGCTCTGGGCGCTGCATCTCGCCGCCGATCCGAAGGACAATTCCGTGGCGGTGCTCGCCGGGACCAGCCAGGAGGGCCTGCGCGACGGAGATGCCTACGAGGCATGGATGGCGCAGCCGTCGGGGCTCGCGACGTCGGCGGACGGCAGCAAGGTCTGGGTCGCGGACTCCGAGACGTCCGCACTGCGCTCGATCTCGTTGGCGCCGGGCGGCTTCCGCCTCGACTCGTATGTCGGCAAGGGACTCTTCGACTTCGGCCATGTCGACGGCCGGGCGGCCGACGCGCTGTTGCAGCACCCGCTCGGCCTGACCGAGTTGCTGGACGGCAGTGTGGCGGTCGCCGACACCTACAACGGGGCGATCCGCCGTTTCGACCCGGCGACCGGTGAGGTCTCGACCCTGGCGACGGATCTCGCGGAGCCGAGCGACGTCCTGCTCGAGACGGATGCCGACGGGTCACGCCTGCTGGTCGTCGAGTCCA
Organism: Flexivirga endophytica; assembly: GCF_014640635.1. GTDB lineage: Bacteria > Actinomycetota > Actinomycetes > Actinomycetales > Dermatophilaceae > Flexivirga > Flexivirga endophytica. The sequence goes on along the minus strand of NZ_BMHI01000003.1, from coordinate 386,211 downwards.
ACGCACACCGGGTCACACGCGTCGCCATACCCGCGGCAGCCGCGCGAGTTGCGGGAGACGCCCTGCAGACCCAGCGGTCGGTCACCGAGGTGGCGCCGGGCGCACTGCGGCTGGCGGTCGACTTCACGCCGCCGACCGGCCAGAAGCTCGACAAGCGGTATGGCGACCCGACGCAACTGACGGTCTCGTCCAGCCCCGAGGGACTGTTGCGAGCAGGCGTGGGAGCGGCGCAGGGGCTGACGCGCACCCTCGAATTCGCCGACGACATCACCGAGGGCGTGCTGCACATCTCGGTGCGCGCAGCCGCCTGTGACGGTGATCCGGTCACCGGGGAGCTGCCGGAGCACGCGGCCTGCCATGTCTATCAACAGGATTGGGGCATCCCGGTCCTGTTGGTCGAGGGCGGTGACGGCGAGCTGACGCTGGGACTGCGGGCTACCTCTTGACGTTGTAATCATGTAAGCGTGTAATCAATGGATGAACACGATTGAAGGATGGTTCGCCGGGCGGCTTCCCGACGACTGGTTCGAGGGCGCACCGGAGGTGACGACCGACCGCGACGAGATCGTCGTCGTCGGGACATTGGCCGCGCCGGATGTGGACAGCTCGGAGGAGGGCGCGGACGCTGACGGCGCTCGGGCCGCGGAGAGCGGCCGCATCAAACGCTGGCGCGAGGACACCCGTGGCAAGCGGATGCGCATCGCCGACGAAGCGCAGCGGCGTTTCGGCGCGAAGGTCGCCTGGGGCGCGACCTGCGGCGAGACCCGGGAAGTCTTCACCAACCTGTCGGTGCCGGTGATGACGCGACTACGTCAGCCGGAGCGCCGGGTGCTCGACACGCTCGTCGATGCCGGTGTCGCGCGCTCGCGTTCCGAGGCGCTCGCCTGGTGCGTCCGGCTCGTCGGCCAGCACGAGGACGACTGGATCGGGCGCCTCAGGGAGGCCGTCGCCTCCGTACACGAGGTGCGAGACGAAGGCCCGGCCTCGGGCTCCTGAGTCGGTCGGCCCGCCATACTGTCGGTATGACGCGCTCGACCTTCGCCGTGCTCAACGGACCCAACCTCAACCTGCTCGGCACCCGCGAGCCCGATCTGTATGGCGCAGAGGGCCTTTCCGACATACAGCAGCGGTGTGAGCAGTTGGCGACCGAGCTGGACGTCACCGTCGAGTTCTTCCAGAGCAACCACGAGGGTGCGCTGGTCGACGAGATCCAGCGCCGCAGCGACAACGCCGGCATCGTTCTCAACGCCGGCGCCTACACCCACACGTCGGTCGCGATCCGTGACGCGCTCGCCGCGGTGCAGGTGCCGTTCGTCGAGGTGCACATCTCGAATGTCTTCGCACGTGAGGACTTCCGGCACCGGTCCTACCTGTCCGACATCGCCTCGGGGGTCATCGTCGGCTGCGGCATCGACGGCTACGAGTTCGCGCTCCGCCGCCTCGCCGCGCTCGTCAGCTGACGACGAATTCCGTTGAGGTGCCGGTGAAGTCGGAGATCTTGCCCGTCAGTGGCGCTTTCGACGACCCGTGGTGCACGATCCGGTAGGTGCCGGTCGGCGCGTCAGCGGGAATGTCCCACGTGATCGTCGCCGTCGAGGATCCGAGCAGAACGTCCTTGCGCTTCCAGGTGAATTTCGTCGCGAAGTCCCCGTCGTCCTGCACCCGCCGCCACGACGCCCCGACCCTGCGTTGCACCTCCAGGAACGTTCCGCCCCGCCGCAGATTGTTCTTCGGGTGCCCGGTGACGAACTCCACCTTCACCTGGCTGGCACGGCTGTATGACGCCGCGGGTGCCGTCACCACCTGGCCGAACTTCTTGCCCAGCGGCGGATTGTCATAGACCACGCCGGGCACCAGGTTGATGAAGCCCAGCGGGGACGGCGCCCCGGCGCTGCCGACCGGCACTGACGTGCCCGCCTGCAGCTTCTTGGCCAGTGACGACAGCTCCTGCTGGTAGGCGCACAACTCATACCGCCCGTAGAGCGTGGATCCGCCCTCGTACTGCTGGGACGCGTATTCCTCTGGCGTCGTGACGTATTCGGCATACCCGTTGGAGTAGGACTGGATCATCACCTGGTCGATCGGCACGCCGAGCTCCGACGCGACCGACCGCCGGATCCGCAGCCCCGCCACGATCGTCACTTCGCACGGCGTGCAGACGATGTGGAACTGCCCGATCTTCAGCACTTGGATCAGCACCCGGCTCGGCGCCGCGCCGATCAGCCCGACCGGAAGCGTGCACAGCTTCGGTTGCTGCTCGGCGAGCATCCAACCGGGCGACGGCGGCATCGACGGCAGCGTCGCCCACAGCTTCGCGAGCGGCCCGGTCCAGCCCTCCGGATAACCGAGGCCGGGTCCGTCCTCGACACTGCCGGCCAGCATCGACGCGCCGATCACCGCGGGTGTGGTGTGGTGCTCCTTGCCGTCCGGCGTCCACTTGGAGTCGATCGAGATGTTGCCGATGTCGATGTACGTGGCGATGCTCCTGATCGACCCGGTGATCGGCGTGGTCGCCGACTTCCAGGCTTGTTGCATCGCCGTCTTCTGTCGGTCGCCGATGATCGCGATGTTCTGCCACGGATCGTCGGTCGGGCCGGTGCCCGGCTTCAGCTCGAGGTTGGGGGACATGTCACCCGCGGCTGACTGCGCGAATGCGGCCACGAAGTCCGGCTGCCCGGCCAGGTAGTCCTGGCCGAGTTGCTTGCGCTCCCACGACCAGGCGGCATACCCCTTGTTGTCACCGCTGACAAGGAGATTCGTGTTCGGCAGCGACGTGCCATGGGTTGGGAACCACGAGATCGCACCGACGTCCGTGCTGCCCTGCTTGAAGCGCCAGACGATCATGTGCGGGTCGATCGCATCCGGGAAGACGGCCTTGTCGGAGTCGGGGTTCAGCTCGAACGCCTTCTCTGACCGGTTGCGACTGGCGTTGTCCAGGGTCGTGTGACCAACGGCGATGCTGCCCGGTTTGAGGTCGTCGTGCGCGGCACTGATCGCGTCGACGAACCCGTCCACCATCGCGTCGTACGTGTCCTGCTGGAAGCCCAAGATTGCCAGGTTGTAGATGAAGTCGTGTGAGCAGCCACCGGGCGTCGAGTGCGAATGCGTAGCAGTGACACAGACATTCGGGTAGTCGTAGGTGCCGGGATACTTGGCCATCAGCTTCGCGACGATCGCGGCATGCGCGGCGACCGGGATCAACGCCTGGTCGGCGACGCACCACGCGATGCGCTTGCCGGTCGCCTGGTCGACGACCACGAACGCGCGGGCGCGCAGCCGCATCGAGATGCCGTTGTCGATCTGCTGCGGCATCGAGTAGCCCATCATGCCGTTCTCGGCGCACGCCCCGGTCGTGTCGCCGATCCCGCGACCGACGAGGTATGCCGACTCGGTGCTCGCCTCGGCGTCCGGAGCGCCGGCGACCGCCGTGGCCGCGATCGCTGCGCCGACGCCGGCGGCAGCGGTGCCGCGCAGCACAGTGCGGCGGCTGGGGGTGGTCTTCTCGTCCTGAACCGTCATCGCGGTCTCCTTCGCCAGGGCAACGTGCGCGGGCACCCCGCGCCGACGAGATCGACTATGGCAGAGGTCACACCGCTGATGTGGACATGTGACCAAGAAAATATGGACAGCCGACCAAGTCCAGCGCCGAAAGGACACCCAAATGTCGAGAGGACACCCTTTATGGGGCGAATTCGCCCCATAAAGGGTGTCCTCTCGGTGAAAGGGTGTCCTCTCGGCAAACAGGCGGGCCGTCTGTCAGAAGGACTCTTCCGGCAGCTCCATCAGCGCCAGGTCGGTCGACTCGGCGATGCTGCGCTCGGCGGCGATCTTCGGCAGCACGGTGGCGGCGTAGAACTTCGCCGCCGCGACCTTGCCGCGGTAGAACGCCTCGTCCGAGCCGGCGTCACCGGCGTCCAGGCGAACCTGCGCGACCTCGGCGCCGCGCAGCAGCAGCCAGCCGATGACCAGGTCGCCGGCGGCCAGCAGGAAGCGCGAGGTGTTGAGGCCGACCTTGTAGATCTCTTTGGACTTGCCCTCCTCGAGCGCCGACATCGCGGTCGTGGCGAGCCACTCGGCGATGCCCTGCACATCGGCGAGCGCGCTGCCCAGCAGTTCGCGCTCGTTCTGCAGGCCGTCATGGCCGTCGCCGCCCTTGACGGTCTCGGTGATGAGGCCGGCCAGGTGCATCAGCGATGCGAACTGGTCCTTGACGATCTTGCGGAAGAAGAAGTCCTGACCCTGGATCGCGGTCGTGCCCTCGTAGAGGGTGTCGATCTTGGCGTCGCGGACGTACTGCTCGACCGGGTAGTCCTGCAGGAAGCCGGAGCCGCCGAAGGTCTGCAGCGACTCGGTGCCGAGCAGCACCCAGGCGCGCTCGGAGCCGACACCCTTGACGATCGGCAGCAGCAGGTCGTTGAGCTTGCCGGCCATCTCGGCCGGCGAGCCTGCCTCGGGCTGCTCGGAGCCGGTGCGCAAGAACTCCGCATCGACGATGTCCTGCTGGCTGGCGGTGTAGAGCACCAGCGAGCGCAGGCCCTCGGCATACGCCTTCTGCAGCATCAGGCTGCGGCGCACGTCCGGGTGGTGGGTGATCGTGACGCGCGGCGCGTCCTTGGCCGGCGTGGTCATGTCGGCGCCCTGAACGCGCTGCTTCGCGTAGTCGAGCGCGTTGAGGTAACCGGTCGACAGGGTGGCAATTGCCTTGGTGCCCACCAACATTCGTGCGTGCTCGATGACCTGGAACATCTGCGCGATGCCGTTGTGCTCGTCGCCGAGCAGCGTGCCGACGGCCGGCTCCCCGTCACCGAAGGTCAGCTCGCAGGTGGTCGAGACCTTCAGGCCCATCTTGTGCTCGACGTTGGTGGTGTAGACGCCGTTGCGGTCGCCGAGCTTACCGGTCTCGAGGTCCACGTGGTACTTCGGAACGATGAAGAGCGACAGGCCCTTGGTGCCTGGGCCGGCACCTTCGGGGCGAGCGAGCACGAAGTGGACGATGTTGTCGCTCATGTCCTGCTCGGCCGAGGTGATGAAGCGCTTCACACCGGTGATGTGCCACGTGCCATCGGGCTGCTGCACGGCCTTGGTGCGTCCCGCGCCGACGTCCGAGCCGGCGTCCGGCTCGGTCAGCACCATCGTGGCGCCCCAGGAGCCCTGCGCGATCCACTTCGCGAGCTTCTTCTGGTCGTCGTTGCCCAGGATGTACATCAGGCGGCTGAAGGAGAAGGTTGCGGCATACATGCCGATCGCGGGGTTCGAGCCGAGCACCAGCTCGTTCATCGCCCACTTCAGCGAGGGCGGCACGACGGTGCCGTCGAACTCCTTCGGCAGGTCCACAGCCTGGAACCCCGAGTCGAGGTAGGCCTGGTAGGACTTCTTGAAGCTCTCCGGGAGCTTCGCAGTCTTGGTCTTCGGGTCGTAGACCGGCGGGTTGCGGTCGGAGTCGAGCAGGCTGTCGCCCAGCTCGTTCTCGGCCAGCCGCGCCAGCTCCTTGATCATCTCGCGTGCGGTGTCGGCGTCGACCTCGTCATACGGGCTCGAACCGAGAACATCCTGGCGACCGAGGAGCTCAAACAGGTTGAACTCCAGATCGCGGGTGTTGCTCTTGTAGTGGGACATGGCTCTGGCTCCTCCAGATGGGCCTACTCGTCAGTAACTTCATTGTGCTACTCGTCAGTACAGCAAGCAAACGCGGGGTCGGTATGCCGAACGCCCGGATCCGTGACGACCGCGGTGCGACGGGGGTATGACGTGGCCTGGCTGCTGCCCGTAGTTGTATGGCGGCACGAGACGACGGGAGTGTGTGGGTATGCCGCAGGCGGATCAGCATCTTGAAGTGGAGCGCAAGTTCGCGCTCGGCCCCGACGACGAGCCGCCCGACCCGGTGGGCTGGCCGGGCGTCGACGCCGCGGCGGAGCCACAGCGGTTCGAACTCGACGCGCTCTATTACGACACCGGAGACATACGGCTGGCGAACGCCGGGGTGACCCTGCGGCGGCGGACCGGCGGCGGTGACGACGGCTGGCATCTCAAGGTGCCGGGCGAAGGGGAGGGGCGCCTGGAGCACGGGCTTGCGTTGGAGGTGGCCGCCGACGCGCCGCCGGAGGAGTTCGCCAGGCAGGTGCAGCACCTGACCGATGGTGAGCCGCTCCGGCCGATCTGCCGGGCCCGCACCATCCGGGTGGAGCGCAGGCTCGACGGGCCGGAGGGGCCGGTCGCGACGATGTGCGACGACCGCGTCACGACGCACAACCTGCTCGACCCGACGCTGGACCAGAGATGGCACGAGCTCGAGGTGGAGCTGACGGAGGACGGCACGCTCGACTTCCTGGACGCCGTCACCGAGCACCTGACCGGGCTCGGCATACGGGAGGTCTCGATCGCGTCGAAGCTGAAGACGGCGCTGACGCCTCAGGAACAGCCAGGCTGAGGGACAATCAGCCGGAAGGAGGTGTGTCATGCGTCATACCGATGAGGCGCCGGCCGTGGCCGAAGCGCTCGGCCTGCTGCGTGAGAAGGGCGAGCGGGTGACCGCCGCACGTCGCGCGGTGTTGCAGGTGCTGGACGACGCGCGCGAGCACCTGTGCGCCGAAGACATCGCCGAGCGCGTCGACGTCGCCGAGCCCGGTGTGCACCGGGCGACGGTCTACCGGTCGCTGCAGTCGCTGACCGAGTTGGGCATCGTCGCCCACACCCATGTGCCGGGCAGCGCGACGATCTATCACCTACGCCACTCCGAGGCGTCCCGCCACAACCACGCACATCTGCAGTGCACGACGTGCGAGAGGTTCTTCGACGTGCCGACCGACTGGCTGGCACCGCTCGGAGACCGGCTGCGTCAGGACCTCGGCTTCGAGCTGGACTCCCAGCACGCCGCGCTGCTCGGCACCTGCGCCGAGTGCCACAAGGCCGCGTCGGAGGCTCGGAACGAAGGCTGACCCTTCGCGCGTCCCAACCGCATGATGCGGTCGGGACTGCGGAGCGCGGTGGCGCTCCTGTTGCTAGGTGCCGTGCTCGCCGGTTGCCGGTGGGACACCGACGGTCCCGGTGCGCGCCTTCCCGTCGCGCAGGTCGGCTCACTCGTTCATCGGTGGGCCGAGAGCGACTCTGCTGAGGCGCCGGGCGTGCGCGCGGTCCGTCGGCACCATCTCGAGCCGCAGTTGATCACCGACGAGCAGCAGTGGAGCCGCTTCGTGCGCGGCCTGCCGGCGAGCCTGCGGACGACCGAGGCGCGTCAGGACCTCGACCGAGTGGACCTGCGGCATTCGGTGGTCGTGGTCGCGGCATACGGCAAGTGCACGGAGGTCAGTCACCTCGAGGATCGCGGCGACGCCCGGCTGGCGTTCGTCGTGACGAGTGACCCGAAGACGAACTGCGCCTGGTCGCCGACGCAGCTCGAGATCTGGCAGGTCGGTCTCGATGAGCTGGGCGTCGACGACGGCGGCTCGGTGCGCCTCACCGGCTGAGGCCGGGTCCTACTCCTTGGCGACCAGCGTCAACACGTCGTATGTCGCAACGGCCTCGCCGTCCTGGTTGGTGACCAGGCAGTCCCAGCGGACCTCTCCGTAGTCGGCGGTCTGCCGCGGCGTGATCTGCTTGGCGGTGAGCTGCACGCTGATCGAGTCGCCGGCCTTGACCGGCGTCAGGAACCGCAGGTTGTCGACGCCGAAGTTGGCCAGCACCGGGCCGGGGTTGGGCTCGACGAAGAGTCCCGCCGCCAGCGACACGATGAGATAACCGTGCGCGACAATGCCGCCGAAGATCGGGTTCTGTGCGGCCGCCTCGGGGTCGGTGTGCGCATAGAAGGTGTCACCCGTCTTCGCCGCGAACTCGTTGATGTCGTCCAGGGTGATGGTGCGGCTGCCGGTCTCGACGGTGTCGCCGATCTGCAGCTGCGCCAACGACTTTCGGAACGGGTGCACGTCTTCAACGTCGCGCTGGGACCCGGTCGTCCAGCGCCCGGTGATCGCGGTCAGCATGTCCGGCGAACCTTGTATGGCGGTGCGCTGCATGTGGTGCAGGATGCCTCGGACACCACCGAGCTCCTCGCCGCCACCGGCCCGACCAGGACCACCATGCACCAGCACCGGCAGCGGCGAGCCGTGGCCGGTCGACTCCTTCGCGTCGTCCCGGTCGAGCACCAGAATGCGGCCGTGCCACGGTGCGATGCCCTGGACGATCTCGCGCGCGACGTCAGCGTCGTGCGTGACGACCGAACCGACCAGGCTGCCCTTGCCGCGAGCGGCCAATTGCACTGCGTCAGAAGTGGATTCGTAGCCGATGACCGACGCGACCGGACCGAACGGCTCCACGTCGTGCACCTGCGTGGAGTCGGCGTGGGCTCGCAGCAGCACCGGCTGGATGAACGCGCCGCGATCGTCACCGACGGATGCGTCGGGATCGCCATACACGACATCGGCGGCGGAGCGCAGTGCCTCGATCGCCTTGCGCACCTCGTCGCGTTGCGCAAGCGAGGCGAGCGGTCCGACACGGGTGGACTCGTCGCGCGGGTCGCCCACGGTCGCCTTGTCCAGGCGCGCGCGGATCGCCTCGATGACCGGATCGACCAACGGCCCCGGCACGATCACCCGGCGGATGGCGGTGCACTTCTGACCGGCCTTGACCGTCATCTCGGCGACGACGCCCTTGACGAAGAGGTCGAACTCGGGGTCCTCGGTGGTCACGTCGGTGCCGAGCACGGAGCAGTTGAGCGAATCCGCTTCCACACCAAGGGAAACGCCGCCGTGCAACACGGACTCGTGCCGCCGCAGGATGCCGGCGGTGTGCGCGGAGCCGGTGAACGCCACCGAGTCCTGCACGGTGAGCTCGTCGAGCAGCGTGCCGGCGCTCCCCGCCAACAACTGGAGGCTGCCCTCGGGGAGGATGCCTGCCTCGAGGATGCGGCGGACCGCGAGTTCGGTCAGGTATGCCGTCTGGCTCGCGGGCTTGACGATGCTCGGCAGGCCGGAGATAAAAGCGGGTGCGAGCTTCTCGAGCATGCCCCAGACCGGGAAGTTGAAGGCGTTGATCTCGACCGCGACGCCGGGTCGGGAGGTGAAGACGTGCTGGCCGACGAAGCTGCCGCCCTTGCTGAGCTGCTCCATCGGGCCGTCAGGTGCGACCGTGGAGTTGGGCAGTTCGCGTCGCGCCCTGCTGGAGTAGCTGAAGACCGTGCCGATGCCGCCGTCGATGTCGACCCACGAATCCTTTGTGGTGGCACCGGTCTTGAAGGACACGTCATACAGCTCGGCCTTGATGTCCGGCTTCGACAGGAGCAGTGCGACCTCCTTGAGCAGCATCGCCCGCTGGTGGAAGGTCAGCTCGCGGACGGCCGGGCCGCCGACCTGCTTGGCGTGCCGGACCATTGCGGCGAGGTCGACGCCGCTGCTGCTGATGCGCGCGACCGTCTCGCCGGTCGTTGCGTCCAGCAAGGGGTCACCCTCGGCGTCGGAGCGGAACCACGATCCGGCGGCGTAGCTCTCGAGCATGCGTGCGTCTGTCACTGGTGACTCCCTTGTCGTTGCCAACGGCGGCCGTTGCATGCCAGACTAATAACTGACCACTCGGTCTGTAAATAGCCCAGGAGGTAAACCGTGCAGGTTGACCAGGCTCCGCTGGAGGAGGCCTTCGAGGCGACGATCGCCGCCAACGACCGCATCGAGCCGCGCGACTGGATGCCGGAGCACTACCGGCAGACATTGATCCGGCAGGTGGCGCAGCACGCACACTCGGAGATCATCGGCATGCAGCCGGAGGGCAACTGGATCACCCGCGCCCCGTCGCTGCGACGCAAGGCCGTCCTGTTGGCGAAGGTGCAGGACGAGGCCGGCCACGGGCTCTACCTCTACTCCGCGACGGAGACGCTCGGCGTGTCCCGCGACGAGCTGACCCGCCGGCTGATCTCCGGCAAGCAGAAGTACTCCTCGATCTTCAACTACCCGACCCTGACGTATGCCGATGTCGGCACCATCGGCTGGCTGGTCGACGGCGCCGCGATCTGCAATCAGGTGCCGCTGTGCCGGACGTCGTACGGGCCCTACGGGCGCGCGATGATCCGCATCTGCAAGGAGGAGTCGTTCCACCAGCGGCAGGGCTACGAGCTGCTGATGACGATGATGCGCGGCACCGACGAGCAGCGCGCGATGGTGCAGGAGTCGGTCGACCGCTTCTGGTGGCCGGCGCTGATGATGTTCGGCCCGCCGGACGGCGACTCGCCCAACACCGCCCAGTCGATGGCTTGGGGCATCAAGCGCCATACGAATGACGAGCTGCGACAACGGTTTGTCGATATGTCGATGCCGCAGGCCGAGGCACTGGGCGTGACGTTCCCCGATCCGGAATTGAAGTGGAACGAGGAGCGCGGCTCCTACGACTACGGCGAGCCGGACTGGGAAGAGTTCTGGCACGTCGTCAAGGGCAACGGCCCCTGCAACACCCAGCGGGTGGCGCACCGCAAGGCGGCATACGACGACGGCGCCTGGGTCCGCGAGGCCGCGTCTGCAGCCGCCGCGAGGAACGAAGCGGAGGCGTCGCAGGCGCGGGTTGAGCAAGCCCCGCGGCCGAGCCTGCGAGGCAGCGACGGGCGCGTCGAAACCAGGTGAGAGGACAGATCAAAGTGACCACAACACAACCCGATCCGGAATGGCCGCTGTACGAGGTCTTCATCCGCAGCAAGCGCGGCCTCAACCACGTGCACGTGGGTTCGCTGCACGCGCCGGATGCCGAGATGGCGCTGCTGCACGCGCGGGACGTCTACACCCGCCGGAACGAAGGCGTCTCGATCTGGGTCGCGAAGTCCGCGGACATCACGGCGTCGAGTCCGCTGGAGAAGGACCCGCTCTTCGCGCCGAGCGGTGACAAGGTCTACCGGCACCCGACGTTCTACGACATCCCGTCAAACGTCCCCCATATGTAAGGCGACCGATGAGCGACGCACACATCACCCAGGACACTGAGGGCGAGCACGACAACGCGTATGCCGGCCTGCTCGGCAACGACGCGCATTGGGCGTTCGGGACCGATTTCGAGGATCCGCTGGCCGGGGTCGACACGACGATCCCGGACGGCGTCGACGCGAGCGAATTGGCGCAGTACTGCTTGATGCTCGGCGATGACGCACTGGTCTACGCCCAGCGCCTCTCCGAGTGGACGAGCCGCGCGCCCGACCTCGAGGAGGACATCGCGATCGCCAATATCGCGCTCGACCTCGTGGGACAGGCGAGGTTGTTGCTCGCGCGAGCGGCAGCCGCGGATCCGGCCCTGGTGCCGAGCCTGCCGGAGGGTTCGCCGGTGCCGGACGAGGATCGGCTCGCCTACTTCCGCGACGCCGGTGCGTTCCGCAACGTGCGTCTCGCCGAGCAGCCGAACGGTGACTTCGCCGAGCTGATCGCCCGGCTGCTGGTGATGTCGACGTGGCGGCTGGCGATCTTCCAGCGGCTGGTCGACCACCAGGACGCGGTCGTCGCGGCGATCGCTGCCAAGGGCGTGAAAGAGCTTGCCTACCACCGGGATTTCGCCGGCCGTTGGTTCGTGACACTCGCCCGGGGCACCGGGGAGTCGCATCGCCGGCTGACAGACGCGATGCGCACGGTGTGGCCGTTGATCCCGGAGCTGACAGCGTCCACTGAGACAGAGAGCCGGGTCGGCGTGGACCCGGCCACGCTGGCCGACGAGATCGGTGTGGTGCTCGACCAGGTTCTCGCCGTCGCGGGTATAACGGCACCGGAGACTCCGGGCTTGGCCGGCGTCCGGGGCAGGACCGGTCGGCACGGCATGCACTCCGAGGCGTTGAGCCGCCTGCTCGCGGAGATGCAGGTCGTGGCCCGCGCGCATCCGATGGGCCGGTGGTGAGCCGATGATGACAACGCTGGAAACCACTGCGGTGCAACGCGCCCGGGCGATCGCCTCGGAGGTCACCGATCCCGAGCTGCCGATGCTGACGCTCGCCGACCTCGGTGTGTTGCGGGACGTCGCGGTGGAGGACGACGGCACGATCGTTGTGGCGATCACTCCGACATACTCGGGCTGTCCGGCGATGGCGACGATGCGCGACGACCTCGTGCACCGGTTGACCGGCGCCGGCTTCGAGTCCGTCCGGGTTCGGGTGCAGCTCAGCCCGCCGTGGACCACCGACTGGATCACCGACGACGGCCGGAAGGCGTTGGCGGACAACGGGATATCGCCTCCTGGGGTGGCTCCACGCGGGCCGGTCATGCTGAGTCTGACGCCGACCCGGCGCGCCATACAGTGTCCGCAGTGTGGGTCCGGTGACACCGAGGTGACCAGCGAGTTCGGCAGCACCGCCTGCAAGGCGCTCTACCGCTGCCGCGCCTGCGGCGACCCCTTCGACCACATCAAGGAGCACTAGAAGATGTCCCTTGCGACCGAGACGAACATCAACTCCCGCACGGCACCGTTCCGCGAGCTCGTGGTGGACGCTGTGGAGCGGCTGACCGACGACTCCGTCGCCGTGACCTTCGCGGTGCCCGACGAGTTGAGGGACGAATTTGCTTTCGCCGCAGGGCAAGCGCTCACGCTGCGCCGGGTCGTTGACGGTGTCGAGCACCGGCGTACGTACTCGATCAGCTCGCCCGTCGGCAGCCTGCCGCGCATCGGCGTCCGGGAGATCCCGGACGGGCTCTTCTCCAGCTGGCTCGTGCACGACGTGCGTGCGGGCGACACCATCGAGGTGCAGCGGCCCAGCGGCAGCTTCCGCGCCGAACCCGACCAACCCGCGCGGCACCTGTGCATCGCGGTGGGTTCCGGCATCACGCCGATGCTGTCGATCGCGTCGTCGGTCGTGACACATCCGGAGTCGACGGTGACCATGCTCTACGGCAACCGCACGACGAACACGGTGATGTTCGCCGAAGAGCTCGCCGACCTGAAGAACGCCAATCCCGAGTGTTTCGACCTGATTCACGTGCTGTCGCGTGAGCCGCGCGACGTCGAGCTCTTCTCCGGCCGGTTGGAGGGTGACCGGCTGCGCACCATCCTGCGGGAGCTGGTGCCGTTGGAGTCGATCGACCACGTCTGGTTGTGCGGCCCGATCGACATGCTGACCGAGACGCGCTCCGTCCTGCAGGAGCTGGGCGTCGCGAAGGACCGCGTCCACTACGAGCTGTTCTACGTCGACGCGCCGCCTCCGCAGTTGCGTCATGCCGAAGCCACTGTCGAGGGCGAAACTTCTTCGTTGACAGTGGTTCTCGACGGTCGCAGCACCACCACCGTGGTCCCCAAGGCCGTGACCGTGTTGGACTCGGCCCAGCAGAAGCGACCCGACATGCCCTTCGCCTGCAAGGGCGGTGTGTGCGGCACCTGCCGCGCCAAGGTCACCCACGGCGAGGTCGAGATGGTCCGCAACTACGCGCTGGAGGATGCCGAGGTCGAGCAGGGTTTCGTCGTCACCTGCCAGAGCTTCCCGATCAGCGGCGACGTGACCGTCGACTACGACGCCTGAGCCACAACTTCAAAGGAGCACAGCATGCCGGAGGCCTTCGTCCTCGACGCGATCCGCACCCCCATCGGCCGGTATGGCGGTGCACTCGCTGCGCACCGGCCCGACGACCTGGCGGCGCTTGTCCTCGGCGAGGTGGTCCGTCGGTCGGGCATCGATCCCGAACGCATCGACGAGGTGATCTTCGGCGCCGCGAACCAGGCCGGTGAGGATAACCGCAACGTCGCTCGTATGGCGGTGCTGCTCGCCGGATTGCCGCAGAGCGTACCGGGATTCACCGTCAACCGGCTCTGCGCGTCCGGCCTGACAGCCATCACGACGGCCCGCCAGATGATCGTCGCGGGCGATGCGGACATTGTCGTCGCAAGTGGGGTCGAGTCGATGACACGTGCGCCGTGGGTGCAGGCCAAGCCGTCGCGTCCCTGGGCCAAGCCGGGCGCGAGCTTCGACACTTCGATCGGCTGGCGCTTCACCAACCCGGCGTATGACGAGGACACCACCCTGTCGATGCCACAGACCGCCGAGCGGGTCGCCGAGCAGTGGCAGCTGACCCGCGAAGAGATGGATGCGTTCGCGTTGCAGTCCCATCAGCGCGCGGTGGCGGCACGCGACGCCGGACGGTTCGACGACGAGATCATCGCGGTCGGTGACGTCACCCGGGACGAGGGCCCGCGGCCGGACACGACGGCCGAGAAACTGGCCAAGCTGCGTGCGGTCAACAAACCGGACGGGCTGATCACGGCCGGCAACGCGTCGTCGCTCAACGATGGAGCAGCTGCGGTGGTCGTGGTCTCGGAGAAGTTCCTGACCGAGAGCGGCTTGCGGCCCAAGGCACGGATCGTCGCCGGCGCGAGTGCCGGCGTGGCCCCGGAGATCATGGGTATCGGCCCGGTGCCCGCGACTCAGAAGGCGATGGATCGCGCTGGTTGGCAGGTGGATTCGCTCGATGCGGTCGAGCTGAACGAGGCATTCGCGTCGCAGTCGATCGCGTGCATGCGCGACCTCAAGCTGGACGCTGACATCGTCAACGCCGACGGCGGCGCTATCGCCCTGGGCCACCCGCTCGGCTGCTCGGGCACGCGGCTGGTCGTCACCCTGCTGCGCCGGATGCGCGACACCGGCGGCAAGCGCGGCCTGGCCACGATGTGCGTGGGTGTCGGACAAGGCTCTGCGTTGTTGGTGGAATCGGTATGAGCGCCGTCGAGCTGGAACCGAGCCACGACCGGATCGTCATACGACTGAACCGGCCGGAGGTGCGCAATGCCATCGACGCGGAGACGGTCGCCGAATTGCACGAGGCGTGTGCGCTGCTCGAACAGCAGCCCCGGATCGCGTTGATCACCGGCAGCGGCGGGATCTTCGCCGCTGGTGCCGACATCCGGCAGTTGCGCGAGCGACGGCGCGACGACGCGTTGCGCGGCATCAACTCCGGGATCTTCGACCGGATCCGCAAGCTGCCGATGCCGGTCATCGCGCTGATCGACGGCTACGCCCTCGGTGGTGGGGCTGAGCTCGCCTACGCCTGCGACTTCAGGATCGGCACACCGTCGGTCAAGATCGGCAACCCCGAGCCCGGTCTCGGCATCCTCGCAGCTGCGGGCGCGTCCTGGCGGCTGGCCGAGCTGGTCGGGGAGCCGTTGGCCAAGGAGATCCTGCTGGCCGGTCGGGTACTGACAGCGGAGGAAGCGCTCGGTTGCCGACTGCTCAACGACATCGTCGAGCCGGACGAACTGGACGCAGCCGGGTCGGCGCTGGCCGACCGGATCGCCCGCCAGGCGCCGCAGGCGGTGCGGCTCACCAAATCGGTCTTCCACGCACCGCGTGAGGCACACCCGCTGATCGACGACATCGCGCAAGCGGTGCTCTTCGAGACCGAGGACAAGTACGACCGGATGACGGCATTCCTGGAGCGGAAGGATCGCAAGAAGTGACGGACAACGTTCTGCCAGAACGCATCGGGGTTATCGGCGCCGGCCGGATGGGTGCCGGCATCGCGCACGCCTTCCTGCTCGGCGGCGCCGACGTCGTCGCGGTCGAGAGCAGTGACGAGGCGGCCATCGCCGGGCGGGAGCGGATCGAGCGCAGTCTCGCTCGGTCGGTCGCGCGCGGTCAGACCGACCACGGTGAGCTCACGATGGCGACCGACCGGCAGGCCGTCGCGCGCTGTGAGCTGATTGTCGAGGCCGTCCCGGAGGACGCGGACTTGAAGGCGGCCGTGCTCAGTGAGATCGCGGGTATCGCGCCGGCTGCGCGGCTGGGGACCAACACCAGTTCGCTGTCCGTCACCGACTTGGCGAAGCGCCTGCCGAGCCCCGACCAGCTCATCGGGCTGCACTTCTTCAACCCGGTCCCGAGCAGCTCGCTGGTCGAGATCGTGGTGGCCGAGACGACTCCGGACGCGCTCGTCACCGCAGCACAGGGCTGGGTCGCCGCGATCGGCAAAACCGCTGTCACGGTGCAGGATTCACCCGGCTTCGCCAGCAGTCGCCTCGGCGTCGCCATCGCTTTGGAAGCGATGCGGATGGTCGACGAGGGTGTCGCGAGCGCGCAGGACATCGACACCGCGATGGAGCTGGGCTACCGGCACCCGGTCGGCCCGCTGAAGACGACCGATCTGGTCGGCCTCGACGTGCGCCTCGCGATCGCCGAGCACCTGGAGCGCGAGCTCGGAGCTCGTTTCGCCCCGCCGCAGGTGCTGAGAGACAAGGTCGCTGCGGGCCACCTCGGTCGCAAGGCGGGCCAGGGCTTCTACGACTGGACCGCGGAGAAGTAGCACGCGACCGAGACCTATCCAGAGATCTGGGTGGCGTTCAGCTGTGTCCGCAGCGCTGCCTGCAGTTTGTCCGCGCACCGGTCAAAGGTGTCTTTGCGTAGTCGGCCGAGCATCGCCGCGATCAGCACGAAGATCGGTAGGCCGGCCGCGCCGAGCAGGAAGGTCGGCAATCCGCCGGAGCCGAGCCCCTCAGCGATGCCGATCGCGATGAACACGACCATCCAGAGTGCGACGAAGAAGGAGACCCGTGGCATGACGACCTGGCCCCAACTCTCGCGTATGACGCCGCGGACGACCACCGTTCCGTCGGACTCCGTCGCTGCACGCCCCCGAAAGTGTGGCGGGGCGTTGGACCGGCTGTTCTCCGCCAGATGTGCCCGGACCCGGTCGGCGCGCACCCGCAGGATCAGGTCGCCGTACTTGACGACGCTCCCGCGATCGGCCAGTCGCCCGCGATCCGATCCAGCCAGCTGCAGTGCCAGCTCGCGCTTCTGACGTTTCACGGGCGACACCCTGCCAGAAGCGCGCCCGGTCCGGGCTAGAAGAGGTCCTCCGCCAGCGGGGTCGGCGAGCCGAAACGGTGCGCTGTGACGGCGACGGCCTGCTCGTGCAGGAACGTCAGCAGCTCGATCCGGCCCGCCTCCAGCACCGGCTGTGCGTAAAGCGCGATGTCCGCGCGACCCTCGCTCGCCGCGGCGAAGCCGGCGCGCGAGCCACCGATCAACCGCACCCGGTGCGGGGCATCGCTACTGCGCAGCCGCGCTGCCCATGCGGTGTCGTTCTCCTCGGCGACGCTCGCGCCCGCGGCCTTCAGGGCGGTCACGACGTCGGCGCCGAGCGGGGCCCCCAGTGACACCGTCACCGGAGCACCTGCGACCAGTCCTGCTGCGACGATCCGGACGACCTGCGCCGGTTCGTTCGCCTCGACCCGCACAGTGACCGGGACCGGCTTGTAGCGGAAGACGTTCTTCTCCGCCAGCAGGCCGGAAACGTCCTTGGCAGTGCCGAATTCGCCCTGCCAGGCTAGCGCGTCCGAGCCGGCGGCACGCTTCAGGTAGCCGGCGTCGTCGCCGGTCAGACCCGACGCGTCGAGCAACCGCTGCACCGCGGTCGAGATGTCCGCGGACTTCGTCGCCTCCCGCGATGTCCAGTCGGTGAGGCCGACCAAGTAGTTCGGACCGCCGGCCTTGGTGCCGGCGCCGACGGCCGACTTCTTCCAGCCGCCGAACGGCTGCCGGCGAACGATCGCGCCCGTCGTGGTCCGGTTGACGTAGGCGTTGCCCGCCTCGACCTTGTCGATCCACGTCTCCAGCTCGCTGCGCTCCAGCGAGTGCAGGCCGGCAGTGAGGCCGTACTCCGTCTCGTTCTGTATGGCGATCGCCTCGTCGAAGTCCGCAGCTTCGATGAGTCCCAGCACGGGACCGAAGTATTCGGTCAGGTGGTACTCCGAGCCGCGCTTCACACCGGTCTTCACGCCGGGCGACCAGAGCCGACCCTCGTCGTCGAGCTGCCGAGGCTCCACAAGCCACGACTCACCCGGATCCAGTGTGGTGAGAGCCTTTTTCAGCTTGCCGCCGGCCGGCTCGATGACCGGCCCCATCTGCGTCGTCGGGTCGCTGGGCAAGCCGACCTTGAGCGACGTGACGGCATCGACCAACTGGGTCCGGAAACGCTCGGAGGTCGCGACGGAGCCGACCATGATGCCCAGCGATGCAGCCGAGCACTTCTGCCCCGCGTGCCCGAATGCAGAGGCGACCAGATCCTTGACGGCCAGATCGAGGTCGGCGTTCGGGGTGACGATCAGCGAGTTCTTGCCGGACGTTTCGGCGAGGAGCGGCAGGTCGGGTCGGAAGCTCCGGAAGAGCGTCGCAGTGTCGAAGGCGCCGGTGAGGATGAGCCGGTCGACCTTCGGCGAGGAGATCAGTGCCTTGCCGACTTCGTTCTCCGGAACGTGCACCAGTCGCAGCACATCCTTGGGAACGCCTGCGGCCCATAGTGTTTCGACCAGCACCGAGCCGCAGCGTGCAGCCTGCGGCGCCGGCTTGACGATCACAGCGGAACCTGCGGCGAGGGCGGCCGCCATACCGCCAGTGGGTATGGCAAGTGGGAAGTTCCACGGAGGAACGACCAGCGTGAGCCGGACCGGCTCGGGCGCGGCGCCGTCGACGGTGTCCAGGCCCTCGGCCAGATCGGCGTAGTAGTTGAGAAAGTCGATGGCCTCGGATACTTCCGGGTCGGACTGGTCCAGCGTCTTGCCACACTCGGACCCGGAGACCTCGAGCAGCTCACCGCGGCGCTTCTCGAACTCCACGGCAGCTTGCCGCAGGATGCCGGCCCGCTCCGACGCCGGTCGGGCACCCCACGATGCGCCGGCAGCGTGCGCGTCGTTGACGACGGCATCGACAGCTGCGGCTTCGTCCACCGAGTGTGCTGCCACCAGGTCGACGCCCAGGTCCGAGATGGCGATCCGCTCGACGATCTGCGCACCCCACTTCCGGTTGCCGAGCAGTGACGGATCGGTGTCGGGGGTGTTCGCGAAGTGGCTGAGCGGCTGCGCATCGACCGGCTGCCGACGGTCCTGGATGCGGTGCGATGCGGGCACCTCATCGGTCAGTGCGGCCAGCGAGGCGACGAAGCGGTCCTTCTCACGCTGGTAGAGCGTCGTGTTGTCGTGCAGCTCGAACACGGCCGACATGAAGTTGTCCTGGCTTGCCCCTTCCTCGAGGCGCCGTACCAGGTAGGAGATCGCCACATCGAAGTCCTTCGGGTGCACAACCGGTACGTAGAGCAGGAGATCGCCGACGGTTTCGCGCACGGCCTCGGCCTGGCCCTCCGCCATACCGAGCAGCATCTCGAAGTCGACAGCGTCACGAACGCCGTTGCGGCCGGCGAGGATCCACGCGTAAGCGACGTCGAAAAGGTTGTGACCGGCGACGCCAACCCGGACGTTTGCAGCCCGCTCGGGCTGGAGGGCGTAGTCCAGCACGCTCAGGTATGACGTGTCGGTCTCCTGCTTGGTGCCCCAGGTGGCCAGTGGCCAGCCGAAGAGAGAGCTCTGCGCGCGTTCCATCGGCAGGTTGGCGCCCTTGACCAGGCGGACCTTGACCGGCGCGCCACCGCGAGCACGTCGAGCGGCCGACCACTCCTGCAGCTTGATCATCTCGGAGAGTGCATCGGGCAGGTAGGCCTGCAGCACGATGCCGGCCTCGAGCTCGAGCAGCTCGGGCCGATCGAGCAGCTGGGTGAAGACGTCGACCGTGATGGCGAGGTCGTGGAACTCCTCCATGTCCAGGTTGATGAACTTTGGTGAGCCACTTGCGCTTTGGTTTGCGGCGTACTGGTACAGCGGCAGCAGCCGCTCGACGACGTGCGCGACCGCCTGGTCGTGGGACCACGGCGCGTGTGGCGCCACCGGCGACGACGCCTTGATCGACACATAGTCGACGTCGGGGCGCTCGAGCAGGCGTCGGGTGCCGTCATACCGGCGTCCCGCCTCCGCCTCACCGAGGACGGCCTCGCCGAGCAGGTTGATGTTCAGTTTCACGCCGCGCTTCTTGATGCGCTCGATCTGCCCGCCGAGCTTGGAGTCCGTGGCGTCGATGAGCAGGTGTCCGACCATGCGGCGCAGCACCTTGCGTGCGATCGGTATGACGACACCGGGCGCCGCCCCGGACACGGTGGCGCCGGTCTGCAACGCCGCCCGCTGGTACCACGGCAGGAACTGCGGTGTGTTCGCGACGAGTTCGCGCAACGCCTGCGCGGCGACCCCGTAGTCCTCGGGGCGGATAACCCGGTCGACGAAGCCGACGGTGAACTCCAGACCGCTCGGGTCCTTCAGCACCTCGGCGAGTCGCTTGGCCGAAGGATGCACCGGTTTGGTGGCCGATGCATCGAGCCAGGCCTTCACCTGCTTCTCGACGTCGGCGACGAGTTGCGGGTCCACGGTGGTGCTGCTCACTGGTTCACCTCTGGGTTGGTTCGGGCGGAGCGCGGCAATGTCGAGTATCGAACTCCTGTCACTTCAGGTAAAGCGACGTTTTCTGATGTATTTTGTTCGGATATTCTGAAGCATGCTCGAAGTCCGGAGACTGCGCCTGCTGCGCGAGCTCAGCGGCCGCGGCACCATCGCCGAGGTTGCCGACGTGCTGCACCTGAGCCCGTCGTCGATCTCCCAGCAGCTGAGTCAGCTGGAGCGCGAAGTCGGTGTGCCACTGCTGCGAAAGGCTGGGCGACGACTGGAGCTGACACCCGCCGCCGAAGTGCTGGTCGAGCACACCGAGCGCATCCTCAGTCAGTTGGAGGAAGCGGAGAGTGCCGCCGTCGGAGTGTCGGGAGAGGCGTCCGGCACGCTGCGGATCGCCGTGTTCCAGTCCGCGGCGGTCGCCTTCATGCCGCGGCTGCTCGCGGAGCTGGCCACGAGGCATCCGCGCCTGCGGGTCACCATGTCGCAGCGCGAGCCGGAGGAGGGCCTGCGCGAAACGGCTGCGCACGAGTTCGACCTGGTCATCGCCGAGCAGTATCCGAACCACGCGGCGCCGCGCTACCCCTCGCTCGACCGCGTCCCGCTGACCACGGATGCACTCCGGCTGGTCGTTCCCGCAGGTGACGGCTGGAGTCATGTCGATTCGATCGAGGACGTCCGAACCCTGCCCTGGGTCATGGAACCGTATGGCGCCGCATCCCGCCATTGGGCCGAACAGCTTTGTCGGCAGGCGGGGTTCGAGCCGGATGTCCGCTTCGAGACCGACGACCTTGAGGCGCACATCGCACTGATCGAGTCGGGCAGTGCCGTCGCCGTCGTTCCGGAGCTGATGCTGGTGAGACGGCGACCGGATGCACGCTTGATCGTGCTGCCTGATGCGCCCCGTCGATCTGTCTTCACCTCGGTCCGGCGATCCAGCGTCGACACGCCCGCGATCGATGCATGCCGGTCGGTTCTCGCGGAGGTGTTCCCGAAGACCGTCGAACTCACCTGAACGGGCTCAGGGGGCGAGCAGTCCTTCAAAAGCGATAGCTGTCAAGGCATCGGCTAACGTGTCTGGGCTGATCCGGCCGCTCGGTCGCACCCACTCGGTGAGCGAGTTGACCATGCCGAAGAGCAGTCGGCTGATCAGGTCGGGTGGTATGTCGGTGCGTATGCCGCCCTCGGCCGCTGCTTCGGCGACGAGCTGCGCGAGCTGGGCGTCCAGCTCGCGCCTGCGCTTCAGAGCCGCCAGCTCGGCCGGACTGTTGCCGCGGACGCGCAGCAGAAGGGTCACTGCCGGCAGATGTCCGATCAGCACCTCGACGCTGCCGCGGACTGCACGTCGTAGTCGGTCCAGCGCCGAGACCGAGCTGTCCGCTCGTGCGGCCGCAACAGCCTCCGCCAGGTTGTCGAGTGCCTCGTCCAGCGCCAGTTGCAGAAGGTGCTCTTTGCTCGGAACGTGGTGGTAGAGAGCAGATTTGGTGAACCCGAGGCGGCTGGCGAGATCACCCATGCTCGTGGCGTCATACCCCTGCAGGTTGAACAGCTCGATGGCCTCACGCAGCACAGTCGCTTGGTCCTTGCCAGGTCGTCCGCGACGGCGCGGGGCTGGCTCCTCGGATCTGGCCGTTGTCATGTCCTGAGACTGTCACACACCGACGAGCGGTATGGCGAGCAGCGCCACGTCGAGCGCAACGACTGCCGAGGTGATGGTCCAGCAGACGACCGTCATGGCGCGGCGGTTCACCTGCTCGCCCATGACCGACGCGGATGAGGTGAGGAGCACCAGCGGGATGAGCGCCAACGGCAGGCCGAGCGCGAGCGCGACCTGTGACCACACGAGCAGATCGACCGCCGGGACCTCGCAGGCGAGCAGGACGACAGCAGGGATCAGCACGACGACCCGGCGGACCAGCATCGGCACTCGGCGACGCAGCAGCCCCGCCATGACGACCTCGCCGGATCGGATGCCGACCGCGGTCGAGGTCACGCCGCTGACAAGTAGGGCGAGGATGAAGCCGATCCGAGCGCCGTCACCGACCCGATCGGCCAGTGCATGCGCGAGGGCGCCGAAGTCCTCGTCCCGGTGTCCGCGCAGCGCGGTGGCACCGAGCACCAGCATCGACACGTTCACCGTGCCGGCGACCAGCATGGCGAGCGTGACGTCGAGCCGGTTGTCCCGCAGCCGCCGACGGATGCTGCCCAGTTGACTGGTGGTGAGCGCCGAGTGCAGGTAGATCGCGTGCGGCATCACGGTGGCGCCCACGATGCCCGTGGCGAGCAGCACCATCTGCTGGTCGCGAAGCTGCGGCCGCAGGTCTAGGCCGGCAGGAGTCGGGCCCAACAGCACGCCGAGGATGAAACCTGCTCCGATCAGGGCGAGTCCGAGCAGCATGGCCAGCTGGAAGCCCCGCTCCCCTACCCGGTCACGGAGGGCCATGAGCGTCGCGCCGACCGCCGCGGTGACGATCGCGCCGCACCACAGCGGCACTCCGAAGAGAAGGTGGAGTGCGATCGAGGCGCCGACCACCTCGGCCAGGTCGGTGGCGATCGCCACGCCCTCGGCCTGCAACCAGTAGAGGATCCGGCCGGGCCGTCCCAGCCGGGTGCTGAGGACGAGCGCCATGGACTGACCGGTGACCGCGCCGAGTTTCGCCGACAGGTACTGCACCGGGCCGGCCGCCGTGACCGCGAGCAGCACAACCCACAACAGCGCGAAGCCGTAACGCGACCCCGCAGTCGTGTTGGTGGCGATGTTGCCCGGGTCGACATAGGCGATGGCGGCAACGAACGCCGGACCGAGCCGCAGCAGACGCGAGCCTGCAGCACCCGGCCCGTGCGGCGCGCGAGGCCGTGACCCCGCGCGCCGCATGGAGCGATCTGATGTCACCACGGGCTTGGGCTATGAACCCGCTTGCGCATCCACCTCGTAGCTGGTGTTGATCGACTCGAAGAAGTTGACCAGCTCCAGCGTGTCGTTGGCGGTCGCCATCCACTTGGCCGGGTTGCTGACACCCCAGTGCGCGCCGAAGCCGAGCTCCTCCAGCCGCCGGTCGGCCAGGTAGCGCACGTAGGTGTTGATGTAGTCGGCATTGAGGCCGAGGATGCCGCGGGGGAGCAGATCCCGGTTGTACTGCTCCTCCATCTCGACGGCGTCGAAGATCATCTGCTGGATCTCCTCGGCGAACTCCTGCGTCTGCAGGTCGGGGTTCTCCTCGAGGACCGTCAGGATGAGGTTCATCCCGAACTTCAGGTGCAGCGACTCGTCCCGCACGATCCAGTCGATCAGCGATCCGAAGTTGCGCAACAGGTTGCGCTGCCGGAAGCTCAGGGCGACCATGAAGCCGCTGTAGAACCAAATGCCTTCCAGCACAACGTTGTAGGCCACCAGGTTGCGGACGAAGTCGCGCTTGCCCTCAGTCGTCGAGATGTCGAGCGTCTGCTCCGCCATCCGCTGGATGTATCGGACCTCGAACTCCTCCTTCGCGGCCATCGACGGTATGTCGACGTGCGCGGCATACGCCTCCGCCCGGTCGATGGGGAAGGTCTCCAAGACGTATTCGAAGGCCATGCAGTGGTTGGCCTCCTCCCACATCTGCTTGGCGAGGTAGAGGTGCGCCTCCGCCGCGCCGACGTAGGGGTAGACGCCGAACGCCAGGGCCTTGTTGACGAGCAACTCGTTGGGGTTGAAGTAGCTCATTAGGAAAGTGACCGCGTGCCGCTCCTCGTCGGTCATCCGCTCGAAGTCGCCGAGGTCCTCACCGAGCTGGATCTCGTGCGGGAACCACGTGTTGGCGACGGCCTGGTTGTAGAGGTCGTAGGACCACTGGTAGCGGATCGGTTTCAGCAGCAGGGCGTCCTCGATGCCGGTGCCGAGGATCGAACTCCTGGTCTCGGGGGTGGTGGATGTCATTGGCATGCCTCGCAGTTCAGCAGTTCCTGGGGATCGGTCGGGCAGACGAAACCTTCTTCGAAGACGGCATCGGGTGCCGTGGTCGGTGGATCGGACTCCGGAGTCGGGCTCGACGCCGGTGCTTCGGCGACGACGACCGGCTCGGGCTTCCGGATCGGCTCGGTCTCCCGGACCGGCGCCGGAGCCGCGGCGGGCGCAGGTGCCTCGACCGTGGCCGTGGCCGTGGCCGACGCAGCTGGCGCCGCCGCACGTCGCGCGAACCCGAATCCGCTTCCGGAATGGCCACTTTCGACAGCCTTGTTGACCTTGACCGTCGACTGCTCGGCACGGTGTCGCGGCTTCATGTGCAGGTAGTAGGTCGTCTTGACGCCCTTGCGCCACGCGTCGACATACAGGTCGCTCATACCGCCGATGTCGCGTGACTCGAGATAGATGTTGCGGCTGATCGCCTGGTCGATCCACTTCTGTGCCCTCGAAGCGACCTGCAGGTATGCCGTTGCGGGCAACTGGAAGGAGGTCTGGAAGACCTCGAGCAGGTCCTCGGGCACACCGGGCACGGCCGACAGGTCACCGCGCGAGCGCAGCAGGTCCTCGCGCATCGTGTCCCAGAGACCGCGCTCCTGCAGTGCTGCGACCAGGTTGCGGTTGACCTCGAGGAACTTGCCCGAGGACGTGGTGCGCGAGAACAGTTGGGAGAACTGCGGATCCAGTCCGGGTGTGGTGCCTGCGACGAGTCCGATCGAGGCAGTGGGTGCGATCGCCATCAGGGTCGCGTTGCGGATGCCGTCCTTGACTCGGCCACGCAGCACATCCCAGTCCAGCTCGGCCGTTCGGGGCACGTCGACCTCGACGCCGCGCCGCTGCTGCAGCACGTCCAGGGTGTCGATCGGCACCAGGCCGCGGGACCAGCCGGAACCCGCGAAGTTGGGATAGGCGCCGCGCTCCTGGGCGAGATCACATGACGCGTCAATCGCGTGCCAGCTGATTAACTCGGTCAGTTTGTCGATCAGGTCGGCAGCTTCCTCCGATGCATAGGAGAGCCCGAGCTTCTCCACCACGTCGGTGAATCCCATGATTCCCAGGCCGATTGCGCGGTTCTGGTCGTTGGAGTGCTCCGACTCCGGCACCGATGAGCGGGTGATGTCGATCAGGTTGTCGAGCTGACGCACGGCGAACCGGGCGGACTCGGCGAGCCGGTCCCAGTCCCAAGTGCCGTCGTCATTCAGATGTCTGGACAGATTGATGGAGGCAAGGTTGCAGACCGAGACGTTGTCGCGGTCCTGCGGCAGCGTGATCTCGGTGCACAGGTTCGACAGATGGATGGTGCCGGTGTTGTCGTTGAGCGCCCGCTGGTTGATCGTGTCCTTCCAGGTCAGCCACGGGTGCGACGTCGTCTGCAGCGAGACGAGGATCGACTTCCACTGTGCCCGGGCTCGAATCTTCTTGAAGGAGCGCAGCTTTCCGGTCTCGGCGAGGGCAACATACTCCTTGTAACGGCGGGAGAAGTCGTCACCGACCAGCTCGACCAGGTCGGGGGTCTCGAGCGGGTCGAAGAGATACCAGTCGTCGTCCGCGACGACGCGCTTCATGAACTCGTCGGACAGCCAGACGGCGGTGTTGGCGGTGCGGGTACGGCGGTAGGGGTCGCCGGCGTTCTGCCGCAGGTCGATGAACTGTGGGAAGTCCAGGTGCCAGTTCTCCATGTAGAAACACAGGGCACCGAACTTCTTCCCGCCGCGGGAGACCGCGCGCAGGATCGAGTCGATGGTGTGCATGAAGGGGATAGGGCCGGTCGAGGAGGTGTTGTTGCTGCGGATGGGGCTGCCCTCAGAGCGCAGCTTGGTGACCGAAAGGCCAATGCCACCAGTGCCTTTGGTGAGCCACATGACGTCGCGCATCGACTTGGCGATGTGCTCGATGTCGTCATCCATCTGCATCACGAAGCAGTTGGAGAGTTGCGGGGTGACGGTGCCCGCGTTGACGAGGGTCGAGCCGGCGGCGAGGTAGTCGAGGGAGGCCATCTTGCGGTAGAAGCCGATCGCGGCCTGGGTCGGATCCTTCTCGTTCACCGACATACCCATCGCGACCCGCATCCAGAAGTATGCCGGGACCTCCAGCGGCTGACGCCGCGAATCCGTTGCCATGTAACGGTTCTTGAGCGTGACGATGCCGATGTAACGCAGTCCGTCGTCGAGGTGGTGATCGAGGGCGGCGGCCAACTGCTCGAGATTGAAGGCGGAGGCCAGCCGCGGATCGAAGAGCCCGTCCTCGACGGACTCGCGGACATAGCCGGGGAAGCGGGCCTGGTGCAGCAGCGCGAGCTCGGACTGCGTTTCGAAGTCGCCGAGCACCTTCTTGTAGATGGTCTTCAGCAGCAGCCGGGACGCGATGACGTCGAAGTCCGGGTCGTCCTTGACGTTCTGCACCGCGACCGAGATGGCGGCCTCGTCGAGTTGCTCGGTGGTGATGCCGTCGAAGAGTGTGATCGCCAACTCCGAGGCGATCTGCATGGTCATGGACATGGCGTCCGGCAGGCCGGCTGCGGCCCGCTCGATCGCTCGGTTGATGCGGTCTGCGTCATACGGCTCGCGTGAACCGTCGCGCTTGGTGACATGAATGGCCACGTGCGGTGTCTCCCGTCTTCCCTCGCTGTTGCCGGCGAGGAGGACGGCGAGCGGGCAACGTGCGCAGGGCTCAGGGCCATGCCGCCGCTCGTTCGTCAGCCCTTCCCTCGCGGGCTGCGGTCGGACCCGTCCACGGGTGCGTGGACGAGGCAGTGGCAGGTCTTCGGACTCGTGACTCCGTGCGCCGGGGCGCACACCTACTGGTCGTCGCTTCCCGGGCTTGCGCCCAGTGCTGTTGACGACGTTCGTCCTCACTCACCGCTGCGGGGGCAGTGCCGGATTTCCACCGGCTTCCCTCTTTCCTCGGGTGCCTCAGTCGTCGCCAAGCGGCGGCTGAAACACCCGAACCAGCTGCGATGCACACACTATCTAGTGGTGTTCTGTTTGCCAAGCCCCAACATGCTGTAGTTGCATGTATGTAATTTCGCTGGTGTCAAATCGGCGGAATGACGCCGAATGTTGAAGAATTACTTACAAATTCCTGACACGTTAATGCTTTCCGCGAGTGCTGCACCGCCCGTAGCGTGCTGACACAGGACCGTCGACAGGCCGCCGCGGGGGCGCGCTGCGGTCCGTCGGCGAGGAGTAACGATCCGTGCGACAGCTGGCCAGCAAGACCATCGCGACAACCGTCGGAGGCGGTGCGCTCGCGCTCGCCTCGATCGGTCTCGGAGTGCCCGCCGCGCACGCCGAGACGACTCATGGCTGTCCATCCGGCTATGTGTGCATCTATCCCGGCGCCTCCTGGAACAACGACATCCCCTCCCTGAAGTTCTACAACTACGGCGCGACGAACCTCTCCGAGCAGTACGGCGCGCATCGGGTCTTCAACAACCAGACCGACGGCGCCGTGGTCCAGCTCTGCACGGCGTATGACGGAGGCAGCTGCGGTGCTGCACAAGTGCCTGGTTGGTATGCCGACGTCGACCTCACGCCGATCAACTCGGTCCTGCTCGGCAAATCCGCGCAGGCGAACAACCAGCAGGCGGCATACAACTTCCTGGTCTCGATCGGGTACAGCAGCAAACAGGCGTCCGGCGTCGTCGGCAACCTGATGCAGGAGTCCGGTCCTAGCGTGGATCCGAACGCGACTCAGGCCGGTGGGCCGGGGCGCGGCATCGCGCAATGGAGCGTCGGCGGCCGATGGGACACCTACGCCAACGACAACGTGGTCTGGTACGCGAACAAGCTCGGTATGTCGCCGTGGTCGCTGGAACTGCAGCTGCGCTTCATCCAATACGAGCTGGACACCTACAGCTACTACGGCAAGGGCCCGCTGGTCGCCTCGACGACCGTGTATGACGGCACGGTCGCTTTCCAGGACTACTTCGAGGGCTGCGGCGACTGCAACACCCCGCAGCGGGTGGCCTACGCGAATCAGATCTACGACACCTACGGCGGCTGAGCGGGAGCTCACGTCGGTCGAGCGCCGTCCTGAGTAGCCGTGAGGTACGAGCGGCGTACCGAAGGGTGCGGAGCGCCTGGTGGAGGTTCCCTCGCGGCTCGACCAGCAGGTCAGTCGAGGACGAGGCGCTGATGTCCGTCGAGTAGTTCCCTGGTCGCATCGAGGTGGCCGGCATGTGTGGCGGTCTCGACCAGCACGTGCACCACCACGGACCGGAGGTCGGGGAAATCTCCTGGCGCTTGGCCGGGGTCCGCGGGCGGCTCGTCGAGTCGGCGCGCGGCGATGATCGCGTTCGAGGCAGCGATCGCGTCGCGGTAAGCCTGCACGACGTCCGCAACGGACTCGTCGGCTGCGACGATCCAGTCGGCACCGTCCCCCTCGGGCCAGAAATCGAGCGGTCGGCCCGCGACGACGACCTCGAACCAGAAGCGCTCGTCCGACAGGGTCAGGTGGCGCACCAAGCCGATGCAACTCCACCCGGACGGCAGGACCGGACGACGCAGTTGCTCATCGGAGAGCCCGTCCAACTGTGCCAGCACGTGCTCGCGCTTCGCGGTCAGCCACGACAGCAGCTCGTCTCGTTCTCGGTCAAGATCGGCCACGTCGACGAACCTACGCCGCTGATACCCGCCGTGGTTCTCGGCGACCGCCCGTTTCAGTGCTTCTCGCAATTTGCGTCGGTCCGGCGGAGCCGAACAAGAAGGAGGAAGAGCGAGTGACGAGAATCGAACTCGCGTATTCAGCTTGGGAAGCTGATGTTCTACCATTGAACTACACTCGCGTGCCGCGAAATCCCGCTCACCGCAGACGATGTGAGACACGATTTCGGACCGGCAGGAGTCTAACCCAGCAGTGCAGCGCCGGCGCAACGGCCCGCCCGAGAGGTTCGTGCTGCGTTGGTGTTGCTGGTCGCAAGCTCCCTGCAGGACCAACGCAGAACAAGCCTCCTGTGCCCTGTGCTGAACCAACTTCCCGGTACCGTGACCTTCGTGCTGCTCTCCGATCGTGACATCCGCGCCCAGATCGACGCCGGCCGCGTGCGCCTCGACCCCTATGACGAGTCGATGATCCAGCCGTCGAGCATCGACATACGGATGGATCGCTATTTCCGGCTCTTCGACAACCACAAGTACCCGTTCATCGACCCGGCCGCCGAGCAGGACGAGCTGACCCGGCTGATCGAGACCGACGAGAACGAGCCGTTCGTGCTGCACCCGGGCGAGTTCGTGCTCGGGTCGACATACGAGCAGGTCACGCTCCCGGACGACGTGGCAGCGCGGGTCGAAGGCAAGTCGAGCCTCGGTCGACTCGGCCTGCTCACCCACGCGACCGCAGGCTTCGTCGACCCGGGGTTCTCCGGGCACGTCACTTTGGAGCTGTCCAACGTCGCGACGCTGCCGATCAAGCTCTGGCCGGGCATGAAGATCGGGCAGCTGTGCTTCTTCCAGCTCAGCAGTCCCGCCGAAAACCCATACGGCAGCGCTAAGTACGGCTCGCACTATCAGGGCCAGCGCGGCCCGACCGCGAGCCGCTCCTATTCCAACTTTCACCGCTCGCAGGTATGACCTCGCGCTTCGAAGTGGGTCCGTCACACGACGGCGCCCACCCGTTCCTGACATTGCCGGACGGTCGGCGACGTCCCGACGCGATCGCGTTGCTGCTGCACGGCGGCGCCGAGCACGGCTTCGGGCGCACCATCAAGTCGAGCCCGCCGGTCCTGCGCATGGTCGCCGTCGCCCGCAGCATCGAACGCGGCGCGCAGGGACGGGTCGCGACGGCAGTGCTGCGCGACGCCGTCCGCGGCTACAACGACGACGCTCGCTCCCCGGTCGGCGACGCCCGGTGGGCGCTTGCCAGGCTTCGCGAGCTCTACCCCGGCACGCCGCTGGCGCTGGTCGGTCATTCGATGGGTGGCCGAGTCGCACTGGAACTCGCCGGGTCCGACGGCATCGTGAGCGTCGTCGGCATGGCGCCCTGGATCCCGCAGGAGTATGACGTGGCGCCGTTCCTGGACCGGCACACCTTGCTGCTGCACGGTCGCAAGGACGTCATCACCGATCCGCGGAAGACCGCTCGCCTCGCCGCACGCATCGGGCAGGCCGGCGGCGACGCGCGCTGCGTGCAACTGCCGGACTCCCATGCCATGCTCTTGAAGGCGCGCGCGTGGCATCGCCATACGACCGACTTCCTGCAGGAGACACTGCTCGGCTGAAGTTTCACGGGCAGGGGCGCGGGCACTTGTCGGTGGCCTGCACTACGTTTGTTGACCATGATCCGCTTCGAGCAGGTGGTCAAACAGTATGCCGGGGGCACGACAGCCGTCGACAATCTCTCCTTCGAGGCACCGACCGGCCAGATCACCGTCCTGGTGGGGCCGTCCGGGTGCGGCAAGACGACATCCCTGCGGATGATCAACCGGATGATCGAGCCCACCAGTGGGCACATCCTCATCGACGACGAGGACGTCCAGACCTTCAACGCGGCGAAGCTGCGTCGTGGCATCGGCTACGTCATCCAGCATGCCGGCCTGTTCCCCAACAAGCGGGTCGTCGACAACGTCGCCACCGTCCCGCAACTGCTGGGCACCCCGAAGGCCAAGGCCCGCGAGCGGGCGCGTGAGGTGCTCGAGCTCGTCGGGCTGCCGGGCGACTTTGCGGACCGGTGGCCGTCCCAGTTGTCCGGTGGCCAGCAGCAGCGCGTGGGTGTCGCCAGGGCGTTGGCCGCCGACCCTCCGGTGATGCTGATGGACGAGCCGTTCAGTGCGGTGGACCCGGTCGTGCGCGAGCAGTTGCAGGACGAGTTCCTGCGGCTGCAGCGTGACCTGGGCAAGACGATCGTCTTCGTCACGCACGACATCGACGAGGCGCTGAAGCTCGGCGACCAGATCGCGGTGATGCGGGTCGGCGGGAAGCTCGCGCAGCTGGCCGACCCGGCATACCTGCTGGCGCACCCGATCGATGACTTCGTGGCTGAGTTCGTCGGCCGGGACCGTGGCTACCGCGCGCTGACCTTCGCCGAGACGCCGCCGTTGCCGTTGGCGACGGAAGCCACCGTGCCGCTCGGCACGACACCGGAGCAGGCTCGCGCGGCGACCGACGACGAGTGGCTGCTGGTCGTGGACAAGGACCGTCCGGTGGGATGGATCCAGCCGCACGTCATCGCCGCACCGATCGAGTCCGCGATGTTGCATCGCGGCGGCACGGTCGCGCGGGCGTCCGGTCCGCTGCGTTCGGCACTCGATGCGGCGTTGTCGTCGCCGAGTCGCCGGGGCGTCATCGCCGCGGACGACGGCACGCTGCTCGGCACGGTTCGCGCGCATCAGGTGCTGCAGGCCATCGAAGCCACCGAGCGGCCGGAGGTCGACAAGGCCGACATCGCGCCGCAGCAGACCTCCGAACACGTCGACCTCTCGTTGGACAAGTAGCGACCGGTGCTCTCCTTCATCCAGGACCACTGGTCGGACATCCTCAGTCGGGCAGTCGAGCACGCCTGGCTCGCCGGGCTACCTCTGGTCATCGGTCTGCTGATCTCGCTGCCGCTCGGCTGGCTCGCGCGCCGGGCGTCGTGGCTGCGGGTGATCCTCGTCGGCGGCTCCAGCCTGCTCTACACGATCCCGTCGCTCGCGCTCTTCGTCCTGATGCCACTCATCGTCAAGACCAACATCGTCGATCCGATCAACGTCATCATCGCGATGACGATCTACACACTGGCGCTGCTGGTGCGCACCGTCGCCGACGCGCTCGGGGCCGTTTCCGAGGAGACGACGCAAGCCGCGATCGCCATGGGTTACACCCCGATCCGACGCTTCTTCGGAGTCGAGCTGCCGCTCGCCGTGCCGGTCATCTCGGCCGGACTGCGCGTCGCCGCGGTGAGCAATGTCGCCATCGTCAGCGTCGCCGCGCTGCTCGGCATCCGGCAACTCGGCTTCTACCTGACCGACGGCTACCAAACCACCTACTGGGCGGAGGTCTGGACCGGTGTCGTCGCCTGCCTGGTGCTGGCGCTGATCTTCGACCTCGTGATCCAGCTGATCACCCGGCTCCTGACACCGTGGCAAAAGGCGGCGGTGTCCTGATGCTGACCTCTGTATGGCGATGGTTGACCGACGGCGGGCACTGGCAGGGCGAGACCGGCATCACGCACCGGTTGCTGGAGCACCTGCAGTACTCCGGCGAGAGCCTGCTCATCGCAGCGCTGATCGCGTTGCCGATCGGAGCGCTGATCGGTCACACCGGCAAAGGTAAGTGGATCATCGCCGTTGCCAACGCTTTCCGGGCGATCCCGAGTCTCGGCCTGCTCTTCGTGGTCGCCATGTGGTTCGTGTCCCGTCTCACCGGGGACTCGGCATACCTCGTGCCGACCATCATCGTGCTGGTCATTCTCGCCATACCTCCGCTGTTGGCCGGTGCCTACAGCGGTGTCAGCGAGGTCGACCCTGCCGCGCGGGACGCGGCATACGGCATGGGCATGTCCGGCCGCCAGGTGCTTGCCAACGTCGAGGTGCCCTGCGCACTGCCGCTCATCTTCTCCGGGGTGCGCAGCGCGGCACTGCAGATCATCGCCACCGCCACGATCGCTGCGGCGATCAGCGTCGGCGGCCTCGGTCGCTATCTCATCGACGGGCTCGCCAACAGTGATTACGCCCAGATGGCAGGTGGCGCGATTCTGGTCACCGCGCTCGCGCTCCTCGTCGACGGCGTCCTGGCCGTCATCCAACAACTCACCGTGCCCGGCGGTCTGCGCACCACGAGTGTGTCCCGCCGTAAGCAGCGAGCAGCGGCCGCGGCTGTCGAATCAGCCCACGCCGCCTGAACTTCCGATCGCACAATCGAGATGAGGAAACCATCATGAAGCGCACACTCTCAGCGACCGCACTCGGCATCGCAGCGGCGCTCGCGCTCGCCGCCTGCGGTGGAGGCAGCAGCAACCCGCTCAGCACGGGCGGCGGCTCCGCCTCCGGCGGCGGCGTGCCGAGCGGCAGTGCCAAGGCCGGCACGATCCGGGTGGGTGCCGCCAACTTCCCCGAGTCGCAGCTCATCGCGGAGATCTACGCCGCAGCGCTCAACGCGAAGGGCATCAAGGCCACGACCGGTGACCCGATCGGGGCCCGCGAGGTCTATCTCAAGGCATTGCAACAGGGTTCGATCGACCTCGTCCCCGAATACGCCTACTCGCTGCTCACCT
Organism: Flexivirga endophytica; assembly: GCF_014640635.1. Lineage (GTDB taxonomy): Bacteria > Actinomycetota > Actinomycetes > Actinomycetales > Dermatophilaceae > Flexivirga > Flexivirga endophytica. Next base: position 352,895 of record NZ_BMHI01000003.1, on the reverse strand, counting down.
TCTACAACCCGTCCGCGTCCCAGACCGAGCCCGACGCGGTGCGGTCCGCGCTGACCAAGAAGCTGCCGAGCGGTGACATCGTGCTCGACTCGGCGCCGGCCGAGGACTCCAACACGGTCACGGTCACCAAGGAGACCGCCGCCAAGTGGAAGCTCAAGACGATCGGAGACCTGGCCAAGCACTCCAAGGAGGTGACCTTCGCGGCACCTGCGGAGTTCCAGAGTCGCGAGCAGGGGCTGAAGGGCCTGAAGAAGAAGTACAACCTGGTGCCCAAGAGTTTCCGAGCTCTGCAGGGGACGGCGATCGTGCAGGCGCTGAAGAACGACCAGGCGCAGGCCGCGAACATCTTCACCACCGATCCGTCGATCAAGGCCGACGGCTTCGTGATCCTGAAGGACCCCAAGCACGTCTTCGGCAGTGACAACGTCGTGCCGTTGATCCGCAAGGCGAAGGCATCCACGAAGGTGCAGACGGTCATCAACGCCGTGCAGGCGAAGCTCACCACCGACAAGCTCGCGGCGATGGACAAGAAGGTGCAGGTCGATCACAAGGACGCGTCGAGCGTCGCCAAGCAGTTCATCTCGAGCAACGGTCTGGGCTGACACCCCCCGGGTCTCGTCCCGCGCCGACCGTTCTCCATTCCGGGGAGCGGTCGGCGTTCGCATGAATCGGGAAGAGAATGAGTGAGTGCTCACTCATTCGTGTTATCGTCCTATGTCATGGCCGATGCGAAGACCGTCCGCGCGGGCCGGCGTGCCGCGCCGCTGCCTCCGCAGGAGCGCCGAGAAGCGTTGATCCACGCGGCGATCGAGGTCATCCGGGAGCGCCATACGTTGCCGACCACGCGCCAGATCGCGGAGGCCGCCGGGGTCGCCGAGGGCACCATCTTCCGCGTCTTCGCCAACAAGGACGCCTTCTTCGACGCCGTCCTCGACAGGACCTTCGACTCGCGCGCTCTGAATGAGGGCCTCGAGAAAATCGATGGCGACGCTGGCATGGAATCGGTGATGATCGACCTCGTGCGCCTGCTGCAGGCGAGGTTCCAGGAGATCTTCGACATCATGGGCGCCTTCAGCATGGTCGGACCACCCGAACGGTTCCGTGACCCGGAACGCCAGCGGCGCCAGGAGGCAGAGGTCGGGTCCTGCGTGCTGCGCCTCCTCGACCCGTATGCCGACCAGTTGCGGCTCCCGCCGCGTGAGGTGGCCCGACTGCTGCACCTGCTGACCTTCAGTGGGAGTCACAAGCACATCAACGACGGTCGCGTCCTGCAACCGGAGGAGATCGTCCAGACCGTCCTGTATGGCGTATCCGCGCCGGCAGGCAATCGTCCAGCACACCTCTATGGCGCCGGAGCGCGCGAAAGCAACTGACAACACAGAGAATCCAAGGGGAACAGATGCTCTTCAAGCTGATCCGGGAGCGGCTCGCGCCATACAGCGGACTGCTCCTCGGGCTGGTGCTGCTGCAACTGGTCAACGTCGGCGCCAATCTCTACCTGCCGACCTTGAATGCCGACATCATCGACAAGGGCGTCACCAAGGGGGACACCGGCTTCATCTGGAGCACCGGCGGCATCATGCTCGCGGTCTCCCTGGTGCAGATCGTCGGGTCGATCGGTGCCGCGTTCTTCGGAGCGCGGATCGCGATGTTCTTCGGTCGGGACACCCGTGGGGCGATCTTTCGGTCGGTGGGCCGGTTCTCGGCGCGGGAGATGAACCAGTTCGGTGCGCCGTCGCTGATCACGCGCAGCACCAACGACGTCCAGCAGGTGCAGACGCTGGTGCTGATGAGCTGCACGCTGATGGTGGGCGCGCCGATCATGATGATCGGCGGTGTGATCATGGCGCTGCGTCAGGACGCCGGGCTTTCCTGGCTGGTGCTTGTCGCAGTGATCGTGCTCGGTGTCGCGGTCGGTTCCGTGGTGCGCAAGATGGTGCCCGGTTTCCGGCTGGTCCAGAAACGCATCGATGTCGTCAATCGCGTGATGCGCGAGCACCTTTCCGGGGTGCGCGTCATTCGCGCGTTCACTCGCGAGCCGTATGAGGAGCGACGCTTCGACGAGGCGACCGACAGCCTCACCGAGATCTCCACCAAGGTCGGCAGCCTGATGATGATCATGTTCCCGATGGTCATCACGGTCATGAACCTCTCGACCATCGGTGTCTGGTGGTTCGGTGCGCATCAGGTCGCGGACGGCGAGGTCCAGATCGGATCGCTGTCGGCATACATGACCTACCTGATCCAGATCCTGATGTCGGTGATGATGGCGACCTTCATGTTCATGATGATCCCGCGTGCGTCCGTCGCGGCCGAGCGGATCACCGAGGTCATCGGGACCGAGCCGTCGGTGGTGCCGCCGCCGAAGCCGGTCACCCCGGGCGACGTGCGCGGGGTCGTCGAGCTCAACGGCGCGACGATGCAGTATCCCGGCGCGGACGACCCGGTGCTGCGCTCGGTCGATCTGCGTGCCGAGCCGGGGCAGACGATCGCGATCATCGGCTCGACCGGCTCCGGCAAGTCGACGCTCCTGTCGCTCATCGCGCGCCTGTTCGACACCACCTCGGGCACGGTCCGGATCGACGGCGTCGACGTGCGCGACCTCGACCCGCAGTTGCTCTGGGGCCACATCGGCATCGTCCCGCAGAAGGCATACCTCTTCTCGGGCACGATCGCCAGCAATCTGCGCTACGGCAACCCGGACGCCACCGACGAACAGCTCTGGCAGGCATTGGAGGTCGCGCAGGCCCGCGACTTCGTCGAGCGGATGGACGGTGGCCTGCAGGCTGCCGTGACGCAGGGCGGGACCAACGTGTCCGGCGGCCAACGGCAGCGATTGTGCATCGCACGAGCGCTGGTCGCGCAGCCGCGGATCTACCTCTTCGACGACTCGTTCTCGGCACTGGACCTGGCCACCGACCGCCGACTGCGCGAAGCGCTCGCCCCGCACGTCCGCGAGGCGACGGTTTTCATTGTCGCGCAACGCGTTTCGACGATCCGAAACGCCGACACGATCCTGGTGCTCGACGACGGGCACGTGGTCGGCGCCGGCACCCATGACGACTTGCTGGTGTCCTCGGAGGAATACCGCGAGATCGTCGCGTCGCAGGGCGGCACCGCAGAGGAGGCTGCGTGATGGCGAAGAAGACAACCGTGCAGGAAGCCGCCCCTGCGGCAACCGAGCAGCAGCCGGCCAAGCCGATGCGCCGACAGGGCGGCGGGCCGCACATGGGCCTGGGTATGGCGGAGAAGTCCAAGGACTTCAGTGGGTCCGCGAAGCGGCTGCTGGGGAGACTGACACCGCACCGGGCCACCCTGATCGTGATCCTGATGATGACGGTCGGCGCGGTGGGCCTGAACGTCGTCGGTCCGAAGGTCCTCGGCAAGGCGGTCGACACGATCTACTCCGGCGCGGTCGGCTCGCAGTTGCCGCAGGGGCAGACCAAACAACAGGTCGTTCAGGCATTGCGGGACCGAGGACAGGGCACGTTCGCGGACATGGTGTCCGGGATGGACGTCGTGCCCGGCGTCGGGATCGACTTCGGGACGCTCGGTCGCATCCTGTTGATCGTGCTCTGCCTCTACCTGTTCGCGGGGGTCTTCCAGTTCATCCAGGCACGCCTGCTGAACCGGGTCGTCCAGGACACGATGAACACGCTGCGCAAGGACGTCGAGGCGAAGGTCAACAAGGTCCCGCTGAGCTATCTGGACGGTCAGCCGCGCGGTGAGCTGTTGTCCCGCCTGACCAACGACGTGGACAACATCGGTCAGTCGATGCAGCAGACGATCAGCCAGCTGTTGGTCAACGGGCTGACGGTGATCGGTGTCATCGTGATGATGCTGACGATCTCCTGGTGGCTGACCCTGGTGGCGATGGTCGCGATCCCGATCGTGATGATCGTGACCCGTCAGGTGATGAAGCGCTCGCAGAAGCTCTTCATCGCCCAGTGGGGTCACACCGGCGCACTCAACGCGCAGATCGAGGAGACGTTCAGCGGGCACGAGCTGGTGAAGGTGTTCGGGCGGCAGCACGAGGTCGACGCGGCGTTCGACAGCACGAACGACCAACTCACCACGGTCAGTTGGAAAGCGCAGTTCGTCAGTGGTCTGGTGATGCCGATCATGATGTTCGTCGGCAACCTGCAGTACGTCGTGGTGTGTGTGCTCGGCGGGCTCCAGGTGGCGAACGGCTCGATGACGCTGGGCAATGTGACTGCGTTCGTGCAGTATTCGCGGCAGTTCACCCAACCGCTGACGCAGATGGCCTCGATGGTCAACCTGATGCAGTCGGGTGTCGCCAGTGCTGAGCGGGTCTTCGAGGTGCTCGATGCGCCAGAGGAACGCCCCGACGAGAACGCCCCGATGCCGCCGACCTGTGGAGCCGTGGAGTTCGAGCACGTCGACTTCGGCTACACGCCGGAGCAGCCGCTGATCGAGGACCTGTCGCTCGCGGTCGAGCCCGGCCAGACGGTCGCGATCGTCGGTCCGACCGGCGCCGGCAAGACGACGCTGGTCAACCTGATCATGCGCTTCTACGAGATCGACTCCGGGCGTATCACGATCGACGGGCAGGACATCACCGCGATCAGCAGGCAGGACCTGCGCTCCCGGATCGGGATGGTGCTGCAGGACGCCTGGCTCTTCCACGGCACGATCCGGGAGAACATCGCCTATGGCCGACTGGATGCCACCGAGGAGCAGATCCACGCCGCGGCGGAGGCGACTTTCGTCGACCGCTTCGTGCGATCGCTGCCGGACGGTTACGACACAGTCATCGACGAGGAAGGATCGGGTGTTTCGGTCGGCGAGCGTCAGCTGATCACCATCGCGCGGGCGTTCCTGGCAGATCCGGCGATGCTGATCCTCGACGAGGCCACTTCGTCGGTCGATACGCGCACCGAGGTGTTGCTGCAGGAAGCGATGGCTGCACTGCGCTCGGACCGCACGAGTTTCGTGATCGCACACCGGCTCTCGACGATCCGCGATGCCGACACGATCCTGGTCATGGAGGACGGCCACATTGTCGAGCAGGGCGACCATGACGCGCTGCTGGCAGCGGAGGGCGCCTATCACCGGCTCTACATGTCGCAGTTCGAAGGGGCGATGACCGAGACGGACCCGAACGCCCTCGACCCGGCCTGATCTTCACGAGGTTCAGTGCCGGCGCAACTGGAAGGTGAAGTCGGTGTCCTTTCCGTCCAGGAACTTGTGATTGCGGGCGTACCACTCCTGCAACTGCTGCTCCGGGCGGCTCGGGCTCAGCTCATCCGCCGACCGGCCGTAACGGGAGGCGTCGTGTGCGTCGAGGATGCTGTTGAGATGCTCACCCCTGGGCGTCTCGCACACGACATTGGTCCGGTTGACCGCATCCGGGTTCGGGACGCCGTCGGCTTGCGGCACTGGGTCGTGAACGTTCTCGACCGACAGCACCTGAACACTCTTGGGTATGTCGATCCGGCCGATCGGCGATCCGGCGGTGACGACCTCCTTGACGTTGAACTTCTCCCGGAAATGCTGGTCCGCCGCGAGGCGCGCAGCGACGATGCCGCCCTGGCTGTGACCGGTGAACATGACCGGCTCGGTGCCCGGCTTGACTCCTGCTTCCTTCATGGCGGCGGTCATCGCCTTGCCGATCGCCGGGTAGAGGGACGACTCCTTGCCCGCCATACTCGCCAGGTTGGCGGCCGTCGACGACGGTCCGTGGTCGCTGTGCAGGTTCCAATGCGTCGTGCCGGGGATGGACACCACCCACGCGCCCTTCCCATCCGCGCCGACCACTCGTCGCACGTGCACGACGGAGTGGTCGCCGGTCGACTGGTGCTCGGTGTCCGCGGCTTCGCCGACGATGTCGCCGAGTTGCCGGTGCTTCGTGGCACCGGGCTTCTTGCCGATCTGCTTGACGCTCAACGGCTTGTTGTCCTGGAACCAGCCCAGCCTCCGCCCGCTGGCAAGCAGCCACGCGATCTGGCCCTCGTAGTCCGTCGGCGACGGGGACGCGCCGAAGAGTCTGCGGATCGGGACCTGTGTGCGACTTTCGTATGCAACGAAGAACTGCGCCCACGCGACCGTCCCGTCGACCAGGGCGGGGTCGTCCTCAACGTTCTGCTGCACTTCTTTGGCGAAGTTCTTGCCCAGGGCCGACCCGTAACCCAGCATGTCCTGCAGGACGGTCGGCCCCTTCTGCGGCACCGACGTCTCAAGCAATGCCTTCTCCGATGCCTCTTGCACCGCCATGACGAACCGCACCGGTGTCGTGGCGACGTTGATCGCTGCGAACAGTTTGCGCTGGGTCGCGTCGGCCAGCTCGTAGGCCGTGGCGCTCCACCGCAGCGTGCGTGCGACGAACTCCATCCGCAGCGCCAGTCCGCCGAGGTTCAGGGTCAGCGAAGCGATCTGCTCGGTGATTTTGAGCGCGGAACCGGGCGAGAGGATCGCACTCTTCGCGGGCAGCGAGAGTCCGATGCTCACCACACCCGTGCACAGATGGGTTGCGTCGTCGCCGGAGCTGTCGAGCTTGGTCGCGGTCGTGCGCATGTCGAGGAAGTAAGCCTCGGTCGACCCCGAGCTCCCGGAGACCTTGCACTGCGGTGTCGTGCGCGGTGGTGTGTCAGTCGTCGCCATCGGAGCTCTCCTGGAGTAGCGCGGCGAAGGCGCTGACGCGGGCCTGCACCTCGATCGTGGTCATGGGCTGGAAGGTGAGGTCGTCGTCGGCATCGGCGTGCAGACGCCCCCAGCCGTCGGTGAACAAGTGCAGCATCGTGGCGAAGCCGTCACCGCTGCCGCCGGTCAGCTGCAGGGTCAGGATCGCCTCGGCACCCCACGCGAATTGCGTGACCCACCACGGAAGCCCGGGCATCTCGAGCTCTTCGAGGGCGGCGTCGAGCCGCTCGGAATCACCCTCGCGGATCACTTCGGCCAGGGCGAGCAACTCACCCGGTGCGAGCGGCGGCATGTCGACGGCAGGCGGTGGTTCGTCCGGCGGCGTCGCGCCCGTGGCCTGCTCCAGTGTCGTGATCAGCCCGACGAGTTCGGCGCCCAGTCGTGCGGCGGGGCCGGAGATCAGTCGCGCGTCGGACTCCGACGGGATGAGCAACTCGAACGCGCCCCCGCTGGCCCGTGCCAGTGCCGTCAGCTCCCGGGTCCGCATGCTCGCGGCGACCATGGCGTGCGGCCCTCCGGCCAGCCGTCGGACGACGTCCTCCATCTCGCCCGGCGCAACCACGCGGGCGGTGAGTTCCTGGGCCTGGCCGGTCACCACAGCAACGCCGATCCCGGCACGACGGTGTGCACGATGTCCTTCACGGTGTTTTCGTGGTCGGCGACATGCCGAGCATGGCTGTAGAGCAGCCGGCTGAGGTGGTCGAGGTCGTCGGCTCGGTCACGGAACTCCGAGGCACGGTCGGACAGCTTCTTGCGGAACCGCTCGGCGCCCTGGCTGTGCCACTGCACGGAGCTGTTGCTGCTCACCGAGGTCGCGGCGCCGCGAGCCTCCGTCGCGAGCCGGGCGGCGCGGCGTGCCTGAGCTCGGATCTGATCTGGATCGTCGGACATGCCGATGACAGTAGGCATTTCGCCGGGTGCGGCGCTGGCGAGACCGGTTCGCCTGTGGACAACCGTGCGTCGGCGCCGAGATGTGCACAAGTAGGGTGCGGGCATGGCCAACCCGTTCGCCGGACGCTACGACCTGCACGAGCAGATCGGCTCCGGCGGCATGGGTTCGGTATGGCGCGCGTACGACCGCAAGCACGACACGTGGGTCGCCGTGAAGGTGCTGACCCAGTCCGAAGCCGGGACGTTGTTGCGCTTCGTGCGCGAGCAGTCCCTGCGGGTGCGACACCCGCACGTGGTCGCACCGCACGGCTGGGCCGCGGACGACGACCACATCGCGCTGTCGATGGACCTGGTGCGGGGTGGGTCGGCGGCGACCCTGCTCGGCGACCACGGGCCGTTGCCCGAGTCCTACGTCGCCGTCGTGCTCGACCAGCTGCTGGACGGTCTCGCGGCGATCCACCGGGCCGGCGTCGTGCACCGCGACATCAAGCCGGCCAACATCCTGCTGGAGCCCACCGCCAGCGACCGGCCATACGTCCGGGTCTCCGATTTCGGCGTCGCGACGCGGGTCGGCGAGCCGCGGCTGACCGAGCGCGGCCACAAGGTCGGCACGCCCGGTTACGTCGCGCCGGAAGCGGCGTCCGCCGACCCGGCACCACCCGCCGATCTGTATGGCGTCGGTGTCGTCGGCCGGGTGTTGCTGACCGGGTTGGATCCGGACCAGTTGCCGGACCGGCACCCGTCCCGGCTCTGGCCTTTGCTGCAGCAGTTGAGCGCGACCGATCCGGCGGCACGCCCGCAGAGCGCCGAGGCCGCTCGCGGTCTCTTGGCTCGCTTCGTGCCGACCGGTCAGCCATGGCTCGGCGACCCCGAGCCGCCATACGTCTTCGAGCAACTCACGCAGGACGCGGACGACCCGGCGCACCCGGCGCACCCGGCGACCGTCGTCGACGCTGACACTGATAGCGACACCGGCAACCGGCAGACCACCCTGCGCGTGGTGATGGCCGCGAGTTTCGCGCTCGCGGCCATCCTCCTGGTGATCGTCCTGGTGCTCCTGCTGGTCTGATCAGCCTCGTCGACGCAGCGCGAGCGCAGCACCGGCGCCGAGGATCGCGAGCGCTCCGGCGCCGCCGGCCACACCTCCGATCAGCGTCCAGTCGGTGCCCTCCGCGCTCTCGACCTCGGGCACAGCGGCGGCTTCGGTCTTCGCGGACTTCGCGCTCTTCTCGGCCTCGGCCGTGCGGTCGGCCTTCGACGTCTCGTCCTCACCCGAGCGGTCACCCGCGGACTTCTGGTCGGCGACGTTGCTGCCCTTCGGAGTGCCGTCCGCACCGAGCGCGACGCCGGCGGACGACTTGACCATCTGTCCCGGCGCGAACTCCGGCGCGTCGGAGCCTGCGGTCCCTGGTGTAGCGACCTGCAGGTCGATCTTCAGCGGCGTCCGGACGGTGTCCGAGCCGTTGGCGAGGGCGCTGAGGCCCACCACCACGTAGTAGTCGCCGGCGACCGAACTGGCCACGAGATGATTGGAGTATGACGCCCGGTTCGCCATCCGGATCGGAGCGGTCACGGCCGCGACGCGGCCGCCCTCGTCGTCGAGCAAATCGGAGTGCGAGAGGGTGCCGGAGTCGCCCTTGGGCATGCCCTTCGGGAAGAGATCCGTGGCGACACCGCCGGCGGGCGACAGGATGTCGGTCGAGAGCCGGCGGAAGCTGGTCTTCGATGCGTACGCCGGGTTCTGCTCGGCTGTGGCGATGGCCTGCACCTGCTGGCCCCAGCCTGCGGAGACCTTGAAGAACTTGTATTCGCCGGGCAGCAGCTCGACCGTCGTGGTGCCGGGCTCCAGCCGGTCGGCGTCGGCAAGCCCGGAGCCACCTGCGGAGGTGCCGCGCGACTGCTGCACGGGCAGGCCGGGCCAGGTGCCCGAGACCGGTGCGTCGCGCTTGAGGATCTCGGCGTTGGTCGGCGCGGGCGTCTCGACGACATCCAGTTGCATCGGCGTCCCCGCTGCATCCTTGCCCCAGTCGGACTGCTCGACCTTGAGGATCAGGTCGGCGCTGTCGCAGGTGGAGGAGTCGTAGCGCGGTGCCGTGGACAGCACGCCGGTCAGCAGGTCACGCGAGGACTTCGCGAAGCCGAACGCCGTGGGTGACGCCGAACCGCACGAGGTGCCGTCGGGGGTGGAGACGGACAGCTGGAGCTGGCTGTTCTCCACCTTGGGTCGGGAGGTCGCACCGATCAGGAAGCTGCTGCCCGGCATCGAGTGGTGCAGCCGGTAGTACTTCGCGGTCTGTCCGTCCGCGGGGACGGTGTCGGTCCAGTGACCGGCGCCGATGTTCGGTGCGTCACTGCTGCTGCGGGTGCCCGTCACGGGTTTGCCTGCCACCGAGAACGATTGCGTCGCACGGGTTTTCACTGTCTCCAGGGCACTGGTCAGGCCGGTGGTGTCCGATGCGGGGAAGTATTTGCCGTTGGTCGCCGCCGCCACGCAGCGCAGCTGGGAGCGGGCCTTCTTGCCGACCTTGAAGCCGATCACATCGACGCGCAGGTTGACGCCCTTGGCGGCCAGGTCCTTGGCGGTGTCGCACGGGTCGGGGGAGCACGTCGACTCACCGTCGGAGACCAGCACGATGGAGCGGGTGCCGCTGTCGCCCAGGTCCTTCGCGGCCTGCTGCAACGCATAGGCCGTCGGTGTCTGGCCCTTCGGCGCATACCTGTGTATGGCGGACTTCAGCGCCGGGCGGTCCAGTTTCTTGACCGGCACGACCTGTTGACTGTCGGAACATGCCTGGGGGGTGTCCTTGCCGGGAGGCGCCGTGGCGCCATACACCCGCATGCCGACCTGGGTGCGCTCGTCCATGCCGTCGACCATGGTGGTCAGCGCCTTCCTGGCGGCGACGATCTTGGTCGTGCCGTCGCCTGCTGGATCGGCCATGGATCCTGAGGCGTCAAGCACGATTTCGAGCTTGTTGGTGATCTCCGGCGTGATAGCGCCGGCGGCTGGCGCGACGAGCGTCGTCATACCCGTGGCGAGGGCGCACGCCCCGACCGTGACGGCCGCCGTTCGTAGGTGTCGCATGATGCCTCCTGGTCTTTCCATCAGTAATCTTTATCTTTACTGACGTAAACCACGTGTTGGAGGTTTCCGATCGTCAAGAGATTTCTCTAGGCTGACCGGAATGGACCGCAGGAAGATGTCGTGATGGAGGACGTCGCCGCCCGTCGGGCGAGCCAGGCGCAGCTGTACGGCGAGCCGCTCAGCGCGATCATCGAGGGCATCGGCAGCAGCCTCGGCCTGACGCAGGGACGCATCGCGAAGGTCCTGGGGTTGTCCGCGCCGATGCTGTCCCATCTGGTCAGCGCCCGGCGGGTCAAGATCGGCAACCCGATGGCGCACACCCGATTGCTGCAGTTGCGGGCATTGGCCGCCGATGTGGCGAGCGGCCGGCTGACCGTCGAGCAGGCGGAGACCGTGTTGCCGCAGATCGCTGCGAGCAACGACAGTTGGACGACCTCGCACGCGCTCTCCGACAGCGCGGGTGCCGCGACTCCCGCGGAAGATGCCGACCCGCCGGCCGAGACCGACCCTGCCGCCGTGGTGCGCTCGGTCCAGGAACTCTTCCGCGGTGTCGCCGCCGCGGGCGACTGGCTCGCCGCGGCCGATGCGGTCGAAGGGGAGCACCCGGGGATCGCGGAAGTGCTGCGAACGTATGGCGCTGCGCGCACCTCGACGGCCCAGGAGCACTGGAAGCGCGTGCTCGGCGACTGACCGCGTCGGCACGGCGCCGTGGTTCTCCCGAACGCGGCGCGACGGCGGTAGCGTCGGCCCGTGACCACGGGACCGCTGGACCGGACGCGAGCGGCAGTCAGCCGGTTGTCGCCGGGCTACTTCGCGCTCGTGATGGCCACGGGCATCGTGTCCTCCGGCCTGCGGCTGGACGGCGCGACGTGGCTCGCGGACGTGCTGCTGGTGATCGCTGGGGTCTGTTTCCTCGGGCTGGTCGCCTGCACCGTATGGCGCCTGGTGGAGTTCACCTCACGCGCGGTCGCGGACTTCTTCGACCCGCAGCGGGCCTTCGGCTACTTCACCTCCGTCGCAGCGGCCGGCGTTCTCGCGAGCGGGGTATCGGCGCACGGCATGGTCACCCTGGCACTGGTGCTCTTTATCGTCGGCTTCACGACGTGGCTGTTGCTCGGATATGCCGTGCCCTGGGCGACCATGCTCGACCGCTCGCACCATCCGACGGTCCGGGGTGCCAACGGCTCCTGGTTCCTGTGGGTGGTCTCCAGCCAGTCGGTCGCGACGATGGCCGCCATACTCGAACGGCACCTGCACTCGGCCGAGCACCTCTTCGCGATGATCGCGGTGGTCGCGTGGTCGGTCGGCGTCTTCCTCTACGGCGCGGAGAGCATGCTGATCGCCCTGCGCGAGATGCTCTACGACGCCGACTTCGCCCCGTCGTACTGGGTGTGCATGGGCGCGGCGTCGATCACGGTGCTGGCGGGCGCGGAGATCCTCGACTCGCCGGGTTCGACGGTCGTGACCAATGTGACGCCGATCCTCGATGCCGCGACAGTGATGTTCTGGTCGTTTGCCTCCTGGCTGCTGCCGATGCTCATGCTGGCGTTCTGCTGGCGGCACTTCGTGCGTCGGATGTCGCTCGCGTATGACGTCAGCCTCTGGAGCATGGTCTTCCCGCTCGGCATGTATGCCGTGGCGTCGGTCCACCTCGGGCAGGTCGAGCAGCTGCCGTGGGTGGAGCACATCGGGCGTGTCGAGCTGTGGCTGGCGTTCGCGATCTGGTGCCTCGTGTTCGTCGGGTTCGTGCGGCACGTGAGCCGAACTCTGTTACGGCGGAACGTGTCCCTAGCAGACGACGAGCCGCTGCGACACCAGATCACGTAACGGGAACGTATTGCGCAGAATCCCGGCATCCAGGGGTCGGCGGCCATAGTGTGTTGCCGCATACGACAAGGCACCACCTTGCACGCCTCCCCAGGCGACCGCTGCCGGAAGGAATTCCACGTCATGGCATTCACACGCACTCTCAGCATCACGGGCGCAATAGCCCTCGCCGCCTCGCTCGCCGCGTGCGGTTCGAGCTCCAGCGGCGGTTCGTCGTCCGGGGGCGGCGGTGGTGGCGCCGCCAAATACGGCAACTGCAAGATCACCAGCAAGGCCAACTCGATCAAGATCAAGCCGGCGGTCAAGGACACCCTGACGGTCCAGACCACATTGCCTGCACAGGGCTGGTGGAACGGCACGACCGCGTCGTCCATCAAGGACGGCTACGAATACTGCATGGCGGCCGAGCTGGCCAACATGGCCGGACTGAAGAACCTGAAGATCAAGGCCGTGTCGTTCGACCAGCTGGTCGCCGCGCGCACCCACAACTTCGACCTGGCGCTGGCGGAGATCTCCATCACGCCGGAACGCGCAAAGGTCGTCGACTTCTCCAAGCCCTACTTCGACTCCAACATCGGTGTCCTGACCAAGAAGGGCGCCGGCATCACCGCGGACAACATCAAGGGCAAGCGCTGCGCGGCATACTCCGGCACCACGTCCGTCGACTTCCTGAAGAACAAGCTGAAGTGCAAGTCGCAGAAGGTCTACCCGGACAGCCAGACGCTGTATCAGGGCGTCCTGTCCGGACAGACGGACGTCGCGCTACTGGACACGGCGATCGTGCTCGCCGAGGCGAAGCAGACCGGCGGCAAGCTTGAGGTGCCTGGCCAGTACAAGACCGGTGAGAAGTATGGCGCGATCTACCCCAAGGGTTCGGCCAACGAGAAGGCTCTCGACAAGGGCATCACGACCCTCAAGGGTGACGGCACGCTGAAGACGCTGTCGAAGGACTACCTCGGGCCGGCCTTCGGTGGCGACCCGTCGTCCGTGCCGGTCTGGGCCGTTAAGTGACGCCGTCTGATGACGGGCGCCGGCGGGGTCCGTCATGAGTACCCACAGTCTCGTTCGGGATGACGTTCAGCAGGCTCCCGAGCCGAGCGCACCGGCCAAGGTCACCGGGGTCGCGGGAATCGCGCTTATCGTCGATCTGATCGCCATTGCGTTGATGTTGTACAGCGTCAAGTTGCTGCGCGATTACAACCACGGCAACACCGCTTCGACGATCGTGGGCGTGATCTTGCTACTGGCGTCCCTTGGTCCGCTATGGCCGACATTCCAGGGCTTCCTGGGTGCGGGCAAGCGCGCGAAACTGTTAGGTGACAAGCAACTCGTCGCCGCTCGGCGAGCGGCAGCACGTGGTCGCGAGGACACCGCGATAGGGATCGGCTATGGCGCTGCGGTCCTCATCGTGGCCGGTGTGCTGCTCCTGTTGCTGACCAACAGCGGCGCAGTCGCCGACACGTTCCTTCGTATCGACGCTTGGCGTCAGTCCTTCAACGAGGAGATCCACGCCTTCTGGATCAATGTCTGGGTGGCGGTCGTCTCGTTCATCCTCGTGCTGATCTTCGGGCTGATCCTGGCCATCATGCGCATGCTGCCCGGCCGTGCTGGGGCGCCGCTGCGGCTGATAGCGACGGTCTACTGTGACGTGTTCCGGGCGATCCCGGCGATCGTCACAGTCTTATTGGTCGCGTTCGGTGTACCGCTGGCGTTCACCTTCACCCAAACCTGGAATGTCGCGTGGCTCGGCGTGTTGGCTCTGACACTCACCTATTCGGCATACGTCGCGGAGGTCTACCGGGCAGGTCTGGCGTCGATCCACCCGAGTCAGACGGCTGCGTCGAGGTCGCTTGGTCTCAGTTATGCGCAGACCTTGCGGGCCGTGCTGGTCCCCCAAGCCGTTCGCCGGATGGTGCCGCCGTTGATGAACGATTTCATCAGCCTGCAGAAGGACACTGCCTTGCTGTCGGTCGCTGCCATTCCGGAGGTTCTACAAGTGGCTCAGTATTGGGAGAGCAAGCTATTCAACCTGGCACCGGTCACGTTGGCTGCCTTGTTCTTCATCATCATTACGATCCCGCAGGCTCGCTTCGTCGATTATCTGATCAACCGGGACGCGGCCAAACGGGCGGGTGGCTGAGATGGCGTTTCTCGAAATCAACGACGTTCGTAAGTCGTACGGCCACACGGAAGTCCTCAAAGGCGTTTCGATCAGCGTCGAGCGCCATGAGGTGATCTGTCTGATCGGTGCCTCCGGGTCCGGTAAGTCGACGCTGTTGCGCTGTGTGAACCAGCTCGAAGAGGTGAATGGCGGCGAGATCCTCATCGAGGGCGACACCGTTACCGGCGCCGGCGTGGACATCAACCGGTTGCGCCGCGATGTCGGCATCGTCTTCCAGAGCTACAACCTGTTCCCGCACATGTCGGTGCTGAAGAACATCATGCTGGCGCCGACCATGGTCGCCGGGGTGAAGGACAAGGAAGCTCGGGAGAAGGCCATGACCCTCCTGGAGTCGGTGGGCATGGCGGAGAAGGCCGACGCCTACCCGGACAACCTGTCCGGCGGTCAGCAACAACGCGTCGCGATCGTGCGCGCACTCGCCATGGAGCCGCGCATCATGCTGCTCGACGAGATCACCGCCGCGCTCGACCCCGAACTCGTCGGTGACGTCCTGGAGATCGTGCGCGAGCTCGCGCACGATGGCCTGACGATGCTGCTGGCGACCCATGAGATGGGCTTCGCCAAGGAGGTCGCCACCCAGGTGTGCTTCCTCGAGCAGGGTTCCATCCTCGAGAAGGGCCCGCCGGAGCAGATCTTCGAGAACCCGCAGGAGGAACGCACCCAGCAGTTCCTCAGCCGGGTGGTGAAGTCCGGCCGCCTGTGAGCTGATCACATCGCCGACAGGCTCAGCAAGACACCGAGAGGCCCAGCAATTCATCGCGAATTGCTGGGCCTCTCGGTGCGTATGTGGGCCTCTCGGCGAGAAGTCCGCGTTGCTACTCGGCGGAAGCGGTGGCCGGTTCTTGTTCCTTGCCGCGGTTGACCGCTGCGAGCAGCATGTTGGCGACGTCCACGACCTCGACCTCTTCGCGGGCGTTGCCGTCGGACTGCTCGGCGGTCAGACCGTCGGTCATCATCACTCGGCAGAACGGGCAGCCGATGGCGATCCGGTCGGCGCCGGTCGCGACAGCTTCCTTCGTGCGGTTGAGGTTGATGCGGGAGCCGAGCTTCTCCTCCATCCACATGCGGGCGCCACCGGCGCCGCAGCAGAAGGACTTCTCCCTCGAACGCTCCATCTCGCGATACTCCACACCCGGGAGCGCGCCGATGAGCTCACGCGGCGGTGCGTAGACACCGTTGTGCCGGCCCAGGTAGCACGGGTCGTGGTAGGTGACCGACTTGCCGGTCGACGCCGCGCTGCTGGTGATCTCGGCGTCCTCCGGGCGGGCGACCGGCACCAGGCGCTTGTCGCGCACCAGCTTGTTGAGCAGCTGCGTGTGGTGCAGCACCTCGTAATCGCCACCCAGTTGGGGGTATTCGTTCTTCAGCGTGTTGAAGCAGTGCGCGCAGGTGACGACGATCTTGGTCGCGCCGGCCTCGTTCAGCGTGTCGATGTTCTGTGAAGCGAGTGCCTGGAAGAGCATCTCGTTGCCCGCGCGACGGGCCGGGTCGCCGGTGCACGCCTCGCCGTCACCGAGCACGGCGAACGAAACGCCAGCAGTGTCAAGGAGTTCCGCGACCGCACGAGTGGTCTTCTTGGCGCGGTCCTCGTAGGCGCCGGCGCAGCCGACCCAGAAGAGGTAGTCGACCTCGTCGAGCTTCTCGACGTCCTGGCCGAACACCTTCACGTCGAAGGGGAGACCCTTGGCCCAGTCGAGGCGGGCGCGAGCCGCCATACCCCACGGGTTCTGTTTGCCCTCGAGGTTCTTGAAGAGGCCGCCGAGCTCGGACGGGAAGGCCGACTCGATGAGGGTCTGGTAGCGGCGCATGTCGACGATGTGGTCGACGTGCTCGATGTCGACCGGGCACTGCTCCACGCAGGCGCCGCAGGTGGTGCAGGACCACAGGACGTCCTCGTCGATGATCGCGCCGGCGTCGCCCAGCGGGTTGTATGCCGCCAGCGGCGAGTCATCGGCATACCCGGTGGCGCCGATCAGCGGGATCTCCATGATCGGGTTGTCGGCGGTCGCCGGGCCGGTGCCCTTGGCGGCCTCCGCCGCCTGGAGGTATGGCGCCCGCGCCTGCGTGTGGTCGCGCAGCGTCATCATCAGCAGTTTGGGGGACAGCGGCTTGTCGGTGTTCCAGGCCGGGCACTGGGACTGGCAGCGACCGCACTCGGTGCAGGTGGAGAAGTCCAGCAGGCCCTTCCAGGTGAAGTCCTCGACGTTGCCGACGCCGAAGGTCGTGTCCTCGTCCAGAGTTTCCAGCGACTCCATGGTCACCGGCTTGCCGTCGACCTGCATCGGTTGCAGTGCGCCCAACGAAGTGCGACCGTCGGCGTGCCGCTTGAAGAAGATGTTGAAGAACGCCAGGAAACGGTGCCACGCCACACCCATGGTGATGCGGCGCGCGATGACGATCAGCCAGGTCATTGCGGTGATGATCTTGATGGTGGAGACGACCACGATCAGCGCCTTGACGGTGTCGACGTCCAGGTTGTGCAGCCAGCCGCCATACCAAGCGGTGAGCGGGAAGTGCAGGCCGCTGGCCGATCCCTCGCCCTCGTACTTGCCGACGGCGTATTCCAGGCCGCGCAGCGCCAGCACGCAGATGATCTCGATCAGGATGACCATCTCGACGAAGTAGGCCTGCCAGAAGGTGGATCCGAAGAATCGCGACCGGCGACCGTCGTGCCCGGCCGAGCGCGCCGGGTGGTTCTTGCGACGGTTCCAGATCAGCCAGGAGATGCCGACCAGGCCGGTCCAGCCCAGCAGCTCCACGACCCATTCGTAGAGCACGAAGTGGCCGATCAGCGGCAGCGCGAAGGTCGGATCCCACACCTGGAAGTAGGAGGTCAGCACGGCCAGCGACAGCACGATGAAGGAGATCATCGTGACCCAGTGCGCCATGGCGACGATCGGCAGGCGGGCCATCCGGGTGTGGCCGAAGACCTCACGGACCAGCGTCGCCGTGCGGCGGCCCTTGCGGTCGCCACGGTCCTCCGGGCGGCCGAGGCGGAAGGTTCGCAGGAAGCCTTGTACGGCGGGGACGGCGACGGCGACGCCGGCGACGGTGATCGCCAGGGTGATGATCGCGGCCACGATCTGCAGGGCTGTCATGGTGGGAAGTCTAACCGCCTGTTACCAGCCAGTAACTTCCGCCGTACCAGTCGGTGCACGCGGCCGGGAATGGACATCGTTTGCGCGTTCAATAACTACCTGTTGGAATACACATAAGCGGTCCGGGTGTTGGACCGACCGCGTCGGAGCATGCCCGGCGCGTCCAGTTCTCATGGAAGGCAACAGACGTGCCCATCTTCGACGACGTCACCCAGGCCATCGGCAATACGCCCCTCGTGCGGATCAACCGCATCATCGACGGCGCGGAGGGCACCACGGTTGCCGCGAAGCTCGAGTTCAACAACCCAGGTGCGTCGGTCAAGGACCGCATTGGCGCCGCGATCGTCAAGGCGGCCGAGGAAGCGGGCGAGTTGAAGCCGGGCGGCACGATCGTCGAGGCGACCAGCGGCAACACCGGGATCGCTCTCGCGATGGTCGGCGCGGCCAAGGGTTACAAGGTCGTGCTGGCGATGCCGGAGAGCGCCAGCAAGGAGCGCCGCGCCCTGCTGCGTGCGTTCGGAGCCGAGCTCGTCCTGACCGACCCGGCCGGCGGCATGAAGGGTGCGGTCGAGAAGGCCGAGGAGATCGCCAAGGATCGTGGCGGCGTGCTCGCCCGCCAGTTCGCAAACCAGGCCAACGCCCAGGTGCACCGCGAGACCACCGCCGAAGAGGTATGGCGCGACACCGACGGCAACGTCGACATTTTCGTGTCGGGCATCGGCACCGGCGGGACCATCACCGGAGTCGGCCAGGTCCTCAAGGAGCGCAAGCCCGAGGTCAAGATCGTTGCGGTGGAGCCGGCCGAGTCGCCGATCCTCAATGGCGGCAAGCCCGGCCCGCACAAGATCCAGGGCCTGGGCGCCAACTTCGTCCCCGAGATCCTCGACACGAATGTGTACGACGAGGTCATCGACATCAACTTCGAGCAGTCCTTGGAGTGGGCCCGCAAGGCCGCCACCCAGGAGGGCCTGCTCGTCGGCATCTCCTCCGGTGCCGCGCTCGCGGCCGCTGCGCAGGTCGCTGCCCGTCCGGAGTCGGCCGGTAAGACGATCGTCGTCATCATCCCCAGCTTCGGGGAACGCTACCTGTCCACCGCGCTCTTCGAAGGCCTGGTTGACTGAGTACTTCGGCCGTCCTTCGTCCGGACTGCTGAGCGATTCCTGCACCCGATGGCCCTCCGGGCCGGACAGTTGACGCGACATACATGGCACACAGCACTCTGCTCACCACGGGTCACCGCGCGAAGCCGGTGACCCAGACGGTGCGTGCCGCCGTGGCTTCCGTCCGGGAGGACCTCGACGCCGCGATGCAGCGCGACCCGGCGACCACCTCGCGCCTGGAAATGGCGCTGGCGTCGCCGGGGCTGCACGCGATCTGGGTGCACCGGTTCGCGCACCGCATGTGGCAGCGCGGCGGACGCTGGCGGCTGCCGGCGCGACTGATGTCGCAGGCCGCCCGCATCGCGACCGGCGTGGAGATCCACCCCGGCGCACAGATCGGCAAGCGCTTCTTCATCGATCACGGCATGGGTGTCGTGATCGGCGAGACCGCCGAGGTCGGTGACGACGTGATGCTCTATCACGGCGTCACCCTCGGCGGCCGGTCCCTCGACCGCGTCAAGCGGCACCCGACGATCGGCAACAGGGTCACCATCGGTGCCGGTGCGCGGTTGCTCGGCCCGGTGACCGTCGGCGAGGAGGCACAGATCGGCGCCAACGCCGTGGTGGTGCGCGACGTGCCGTCATACAGCGTGGCGGTGGGTGTGCCGGCCAAGGTGCGCTCCTCGCAGCCAGTGGCCTCGCAGCCGGATCCCTACGCGGATCCGGCGCTGTTCATCTGAGAACGATCCACTCAGCGCCAAAGTCACGAAAGTCCCTACTGTCGTTACTTATTCGCGCTTTCGTGGCAATATGAGCGAGTAACTGACGACTGTAGCGACTTGTGTCGCCGTTAATCGGTCGCGTCGAATCGGTCGTCGGCAATACGTTCAGCGGATGCCGATGGATCTGACGCAGGCGCAGGCGTTGCTGAGCGACCGCTTCGAGGGCGTGCGGAACGTCGTGGCCGTGCGCGCGGGCGCCTGGTCCACGCCATACTTCTTCGACGCCCGGATCGACGGCGTCGAGCGTGAGCTCGTTGCTCGCTTCGGGCCGCACCTGGACGATTTCGCCAAGGACGCGCTGGCGTCGTCGTGGGGCTGCCCCGATCTCCCGGTGCCGCGGGCGCATGCGCTGTTGCGGACCGGTGATGGGTTCGGCGCGGTCACCGAGCGGATGTCGGGCGGATTCCTGGAGGACCTCGACGCGGTCGGCTGGTCACGCGCGTTGCCACGGGTCTTTGCCGCGATCGACCGGTTGCGGCAGGTCCGGCTGCAGACCGACCTGCCGGTGTCTGTCGCCGTGGATGACGGAGTCGAGATCGCTTTCGACACAGGGCAACTCGGCCTGACTCTCAGTTGGCACGACTGGTTGACCAGCCTGTCGGACGAGCCCGGGGAACGCGGCGGTGGTTGGTCGGGTCCGCTCGCGGCCTCACCGACGGGCGACCGCAGCTTCCACGCGGGGATGGAACTGCTCGCGACCCTCAGCGAAGGCATGGAGCCGCCGCGCAGCTTCGTGCATTGCGACCTGCTCAACCGCAACGTCACCGTCGCGGACGACGGCAGCGCCCTGCGGGCGGTCTTCGACTGGGGCTGCCTGTTCGCCGGCGACTACCTGTATGACGTCGCGTGGCTGGAGTTCTGGGCGCCGTGGCATGCCGGCCTGGCGAGGCTGGACGTGCGGGCTGCGGCTCGTGCGCACTTCGAACAGACCGATCCGGCGATGGATGCCTTCGACGAGCGAATGCGCCTGTGCGCCATACACATCGGGCTGTGTCACCTCGCATATAACGCGTATGTCGGCAACCCTGACGAGATCGCCGCCTGCGACCGGCGGATGGCGGAGTACGACGCCCGGAGGGGCGCCCCGATCTAGGCTCGGTGCATGGCTGAGCAAGAGGCACGACGCGTTGCCGTGGTGACGGGCGCGGGCAGCGGCATCGGGCGCGCGGTCGCCGTGGGTCTGGCCGGCGCCGGATTCGAGGTCGCACTCGCCGGTCGACGAACCGACGCGCTCGAGGAGACGGCGGCGTTGATAGGGACCGATTCGTGTATGGCGCTCCCGACCGACGTCACCGAAGAGGCAGCAGTGGT
Organism: Flexivirga endophytica; assembly: GCF_014640635.1. Taxonomy (GTDB): domain Bacteria; phylum Actinomycetota; class Actinomycetes; order Actinomycetales; family Dermatophilaceae; genus Flexivirga; species Flexivirga endophytica. Next base: position 331,962 of record NZ_BMHI01000003.1, on the reverse strand, counting down.
AACGCTTTTCGACCGCTGCGTGGAACGCTTCGGACGGGTCGACGTGCTCTTCAACAACGCCGGTGTGTCGTCCTTCGCGGCGCCGTTCGACGAGATCTCGCTTGCTGACTGGCGGGCCGTGATGGACGTCAATGTCACCGGCATGTTCCTCTGCGCCCGTGAGGCGTTCCGCAGGATGCGCGAGCAGCGACCGGTCGGCGGCACGATCATCAACAACGGGTCGATCTCGGCGCACGTGCCACGGCCGGAGGCCGCGCCATACACAGTCAGCAAGCACGCCGTGACCGGGCTGACCAAGCAGATCGCGCTCGACGGGCGACCGCACAAGGTTCGCTGCGGGCAGATCGACATCGGCAACGCGGCATCCGCCATGACGGCAGGTATGGCGGCCGGCATGCTCCAGGCCGACCGGTCGACGCGGCCGGAGCCTACGATGGACGTGCAGTCGGTGGTTCGTGCGGTCGTGCTGATGGCAACCATGCCCGAGGACGCGGTCATCTTCGACCTGACGGTCGCAGCCGCGGACATGCCGTTCGTGGGACGCGGCTGACGGTCGGTTCGACTCAACCGCCGGTCGAGTCGGATCTCTCGTAACGGGAACCGTCCGCTGAGCGCCGCAGGTGCCCGTGGTCGACGAGCGCACGCCGCAGCGTCGACACGTCGGACCAGATCGGTCGCAGCAGGTTGTTGATCTCCGTCTCGGACATCGTCACCTCCGGCGTCAGCTCGGCGGCAGTTGCGGCATACAGCTTCGCGGCGACGGCCGGTCGGCGGGGGATGCGGGTGAGCCGGCCGTCGTGCACGAAGGTGGCGAGCCGGGGCTCGCGGCGCACGATGCGTTCCAGCGGTGTCGTCATCCTCCGAGTAGAGCACCCGGACACCGGCCGAGGACACCGGTTTTCGGCACGCGGGGACCGCGAGTTCGCCAGGCGTCATTCACGGCCGGCGGGAGCACAATGGAGAGGTAACAACTCCCCCACAACAGGAGGTGGGTCATGGCAACACAACACAGTTTCGACACGTCGATGGCGCACCACCCGGACATCGTGGCCCTGCGGGACCGCTATGACCGGGCGGCGGGGACTCCACGTGCTCAAGTGGCAGAGGGCCTGATGGTCCTCGCCGGCGGGTACGCAGCGATCTCACCATGGGTCATCGGCTTCAGCGGCAGCACCACGCCACTGGCGATCAACGACCTGATAGTCGGGCTGGCGATCATGGCGATGACGCTCGTCTGTGCCGACTCCGGAGGCCGCATGTACGGCATGGCCTGGGTCGCACCGGTGATGGGTCTGTGGTTGATCGTCTCCAACTGGCTGATGAACGGCATCAACCCCTCGACCGGCACGATGATCAGCAACATCGTCGTCGGCGCGTCTGTGCTGGTGCTGGGCGCCGCGGTCATGGGCGTCGCGATGAGGCCCGAGAGGACCTGACGGGGCGGGCCGGGCGTTCTCGACCGGCGACCGTCGCCAGTCGGGCATGCGGGTAACGGTTCGACATACACCAAGGGGCTCGGTGACCGATCGGTCATCGAGCCCCTTGAAGTGTTGCTGGGAGTGAGGGTGTCACTCGCCCTTGGCGGCAGCCTTCAGCTTGGAGCCGACGGTCACCTTCGCGGCCTTGGATGCCGGGATCTGGATCTCCTCGCGGGTGCGCGGGTTGCGGCCGGTGCGGGCCGCGCGGTCGACGCGCTCGATGGTGAGCAGGCCCGGCAGCTGGACCTTCTCGCCGCGGCCGATCGCCTCGAGGATGACGTCGTTGAAGCCGCCGATGACGGCGTTGGCGTCCTTGACGCTCACACCGGTGCGCTGAGCGATGGTGCTGGCAAGGTCAGTGCGGTTCATGAATGGGTCCTGTTCCTTGTCTCGGGGACCGGTGCGAAACCGATCCGTCGATCGTGGCTAGCCCGCCGAGGATCGGCGAGCCGGTGAGTCAGCATCTTGCGCAGAGGCGGATATTCCGCGCCATTGCAAGGGTGTGGCCCGCGCACCACGTTAGACGCAGACTGCGACAAGGTCCACGACACCCCGTCAGCGCGTCGTTTCGGCCGTCTCCGGGGCGGGTGCGTTGGGGTCGGGCACGGGTGTCGTTGCCGGGCCCTTCGCAGCCGGGTCAGGCACTGCGGACTCGGCCAGGCTGCCGCCGACCACGGGGCCTTCACGGTGACCGACTGCGGCGTTAAACCCAGCAGTTGCAGCACTTTTCGCGGCTTGACCGACACCCTTGATGGCCGCCTGTCCGGCGGCGGCAGCGACTTCCGGGCCGCGTTGCTTGATCTGATCGGTGGTCTTCGCGCGTTGTTCGACCACCGCCGGGTGGTTCCAGGCGCGCCCGCTGACCTGCTTGATCTGCTCGTAGCGGTCGCGGCCGGCGCGCGCGCCGAGCACATAGCCCGCGGCGATGCCGACGGCGAATGCCAGCTTGCCCATCGAGGTTCCTTTCGTCGATTTCGTCCCGACCCTACCTGCCGCGGTATGGCGTGCGCGGTGCCTCCGGGTGGGTGGCTTCGCGGCGACGGCCGCGAGAAAAGCCCGTCGGCGGCTCGATCGTTCGCCTGCCGATTGGTCGGGGACGTCCAGCCCCTTAGGATGGTGCGCGCTCGCGAGCTTGTCCGCGCGGGCAAGGAGGGCTCGCATAGTGGCCTAGTGCGGCGGTCTTGAAAACCGCTATGGGTTTACGCCCATCGTGGGTTCGAATCCCACGCCCTCCGCAGATGCTCTCGCCCGGGAGCTTGCGACCGGGGCGAGGAGCATCGCGGGGGCGCCGGATGATGGGAGGAGCGTCTCGGGGTCCGCGAGGTACGAGCGGACCCGAACGCGACGGTTCTCACGCCCTCCCCAGCGGTGCCACCTCACCCGCCATACAGACGCCCCGGAAAACGCCCCGAACGGTCAAGTACCGGCGAGTACCACGAAATACCGGCCGGTATTCGACCGCTCGGGGCGAAGACTGTGCGGTCAGCCCGACGGCGAGCTCAGAACACCGACCAGTCGGTGAGCGCGGTGAAGCGGTCCAGCGCCGCGACGCCGGCGACCGAGTTGCCGCGTCGGTCAAGGCCCGGGCCCCACACCGCGACGGAGCATCGCTCCGGCACGACGGCCAGGATGCCGCCGCCGACGCCACTCTTGCTCGGGATGCCGACGCGATAGGCGAATTCACCAGCCGCGTCATACGTACCGCAGGTGAGCATGACGGCGTTGATCCGCTTGGTGTGACTGTGCGACAGCATTCGCGATCCGTCGCGGCGGATGCCGTGCCGGGCGAGGAAGAGCCCGGCGAGCGCGAGGTCGCGGCAATTGATCGCGATCGAGCAATGCCGCACGTACTGCCGCACGATGTCGCGGACGTCGCCGTGGATGTTGCCGTATGACGCGAGGAAGTGCGTGAGCGCGAGGTTGCGGTCGCCGTGGGCCTCCTCGGACGCGGCAACTTCCTCGTCGCAGCGGATATCGGGGTTCGCGGCCTCGGTGCGCAGGAAGTCCAGGACCGCCTCCGTCGCGTCGCCGACGACGCCGGCCAGGTGATCGGTCACCACCAGCGCGCCGGCGTTGATGAACGGATTGCGCGGTATGCCGTTCTCGTACTCCAACTGCACCAACGAGTTGAAGGCGTTGCCCGAGGGCTCGCGACCCACCCGCCACCAGATGTCCTCGTCGTTCTCCGAGAGCGACAGCGCCAACGTGAAGAGCTTCGAGATGCTTTGCAGTGAAAAGGGTTTCGTCCAGTCACCGGCGCCGTAGCACTCACCGTTGGGCAGGGCGACCGCGATGCCGAACTGCCCCGGGTCGACCGCAGCGAGGGCGGGGATGTAGTCGGCGACCGATCCGGTGCCGATCTGCGGCTCGATCTCACGAGTGATCTGCGCCAGCAGTTGCTCCATGTCCACAGCGGCCACTATGACAGAGCGCCCCGGCCCGTTCGGACCCGAGCGGTCGGGATCCGGTCAGCGAGTGAGCGATTCGGTGAATTGGAAGACCCCGCCGACTCAGTCGAATCCGGCGGTCGAAGCGCGCACGACGAGCTCCGGCTCGAAGACGACCTGGCGGTGTTGATGGTCGGGTGAGTTCCGCTCATCGATCAAGAGCTTGGTTGCGGCGCGCCCGAGCTCGGCGCGCGGCTGGCGCACGGAGCTCAGCGGGACCGCCGCGGCCTCGGCGAAATCGATGTCGTCATACCCGATGATCGCCAGGTCGTCGGGGACCCGAAGTCGACGCCGCGTCATCTCCTGCAGCATGCCGAGCCCGAGCAGGTCGTTCGCGCAGAAGACGGCTGTGGGACGCTTGCCGGCCTTCAGGTCTGCCAGCTCGGACCCAGCGGCACGACCGGCCGCCACATTCAGCCCGGCAGTCGAGATCACCTGCAGCGCATCACGATTCAGCCCTGCGGCAGCGAAAGCTGCCCGGGCGCCCGCGAGGCGCTCGCTCACCTGTCTGATCGCGCGCGGGCCTCCGACGAAACAGATGCGCTCATGTCCGAGAGCCAACAGGTGCGACACTGCGAGCTCGCCCCCGACGCGGTCGTTGACCGACACCGAGCAGTGGGCGCGACCGGATCCGCGGTCGACGAGCACCACCGGGGTGCCGCTCCGGCGTACCTCCTCGATGGCAGGAGTCCTGGCAGCCATCGGCGTGACCAGCACGCCGAACGCGCGCTGCTCCCGCAACAGGCTCAGGTGGTGTGCCTCGCGCGTGCGATCCTCACCGCTGTTGCACAGCACGACGGACAGGCCCTCGGCTTCGGCGATCTCCTCGGCCCCTTTTGCCATGTCGGTGAAGAACGGGTTCGCGATGTCCAGCACGATCAGGCCGATCGTGCGACTAGAGCCGGAGCGCAGCTGTCGCGCGGCCTCGTTCCGGACGTATCCAAGGGTCTCGATGACCTCCTGCACACGAGTGCGGGTCGCTGCTGAGACACGCTCGGGACGGTTGAGCACGTTGGACACGGTGCCGAGCGAGACGCCTGCCTCACGCGCGACGTCCACGACGCTGATCTTGTCCGGCATACACCACTCCTCTCCGCGAGTGCCTAAAACGTATCAGCGTGGCCGCCACCTGCTCGATTGCCGGGCGGCGGCCGCACCACCCATGAAAAACGTTGCTGTTCGCCAACAGTGGTTCGCTGAGCTCTCGACGAGTTACTGCAAAGTGCTTGACCACTCGATGTGACCGACATTACATTCGTCCGTCATACGGTGAATCGTTTCACAACGAAGGGCAGCCGCTCGATGACACCCACCGATGAACCCAGGCCGGTCCTCGAGCTGGCCGGTGCGCGCAAGAGTTTCGGCGCCGTGCACGCCTTGGTCGACGGCCGCATCGCACTTCGCTCCGGAGAGGCGCACGCCCTGGTCGGGGAGAACGGCGCGGGCAAATCCACGCTGGTGAACATCCTGGCCGGAGTGCACCAGCCGGACGGGGGAACGCTCACCGTCGGCGGCGAAGACGTGGTCTTCAACGGTCCCGCGGCCGCCCGTGAGGCAGGCGTGTCGATCATCTACCAGGAACCCACCCTCTTCCCCGACCTGACCGTCGCGGAGAACATCTTCATGGGCCGCCAGCCGCTGCGATCGGGGCGCCGCATCGATCGCGCCCGGATGGACGAGGAGGCCCGCAGCATCTTCAAGCGGCTCGGGGTCGCACTGGATCCCCGGCGGGTGGCCCGTGGCCTCTCGGTGGCCGATCAGCAGCTCGTCGAGATCGCCAAGGCACTGTCGTTGTCGGCGAAGGTGCTGGTGATGGACGAGCCGACCGCTGCGCTGACCGGCGTCGAGGTCCAGCGGTTGTTCGACGTGATGACAACACTGCAGAACGACGGAGCAGCGGTGATGTTCATCAGTCACCGGCTCGAGGAGGTCTTCGCCAGCTGTCAACGCGTGACGGTCATGCGGGACGGCAAGTTCGTCTCGTCCGCGCGGATCGAGGAGACCGACGTCGACACGATCATCCATCAGATGGTCGGGCGTGACCTCGACTCCTTGTTCCCGAAGACCGCGACGACTCCCGGCGAGCCGGTGCTCGAGGTCCGGCACCTCGGTCGCGAAGGAGTCTTCGACGACGTGTCCTTCACCGTGCGCGCGGGCGAGATCGTCGCGCTCGCCGGCCTGGTCGGCGCGGGGCGGAGCGAAGTGGCCCGCGCGATCTTCGGGATCGACCCTCGCACGCAGGGGGAGGTCGTGGTGGACGGCAAGCGGCTCGAACCCGGACGCCCGCTGGCCGCGATGGCCGCCGGCATCGGCCTGGTGCCCGAGGACCGTCGGCAACAGGGCCTGGTCATGGACATGGGCATCGACCAGAACTTCGCACTGGCCTCGCTGCGCAAGCTGCGTCGGGGCGGGATCATGCGGCGTTCCTCGGAACAACGCCTCGCGAAGGTGTGGGCGGAGCGGTTGCAGGTGAAGTTCGGCCGGTTGCGCGATCCGGCTGCCACCCTGTCCGGCGGCAACCAGCAGAAGGTCGTCATCGGCAAGTGGCTGGCCCGCGAGCCGTCACTGCTGATCATCGACGAGCCGACCCGAGGGATCGACGTCGGCACCAAGTCCGAGGTGCACCGCATCATCGACTCCCTCGTGCAGGGCGGTATGGCGGTGCTGATGATCTCCTCCGAGTTACCCGAGGTGCTGGGTATGGCCGACCGTGTCGTCGTACTGCACGAAGGGCGGGTGACCGGAAACTTCGCGCGCGACGAAGCGGACGAGACCACGATCATGCGGGCGGCAACCGGCCAGCATGGGAGGGACGCCGCATGAGTGAGCGAAGCGAACGACCGAAAGAGCACAGGGTCAATGCCGGAGCCCGACGAAGGAGGGCAACGGCATGACGACCACCGAGACCGCACCCAAAGCGCCGGTCCCGGCGCTCACGCAGGCGACCGCGGCGGGCCGGCTCGACGCTCTGCTGCGAGCACGCGAGATCGGGCTTGCCCTGGCGATCGTCGTGCTGATCGCCCTGACGACGGCGAAGAACACGCACTTCCTGAGCGCGGACAGCATCCAGCAGATCCTCAACGGCGGCGCCCTGATCGGGTTGATGGCCGTCGGCGAGACCCTGGTGATCGTCACGCGCAACGTCGACCTGTCGATCGGTTCGACGCTCGGCCTGTCGGCATACATCGTCGGCGACCTGTTCGTGCACGACGCGATCGACATCTGGATGGGCTTCGTTGTCGGGATCGCGATCGGCGCGGTCATCGGACTCATCAACGGGTTGATCACGGTGGTGTTCCGGGTGCCGAGCCTGGTCGTCACCCTCGCGATGCTCTACGCCATCCGCGGGATCGACGGAGTGATCGTCGACGGCAAGCAGATCAACGCCAGCTCGATACCCGGCGGTTACACCGCCATCGGCTACCAGACGGTTCTCGGGGTGCCATGGCTGTTCATCGTGGTCGCAATCATCGTGGCGATCGCCGGCTACGCGATGCGCACCTTCCGCAGCAGCCGTGAGCTCTATGCGATCGGGTCCAGTCCGCAGGCCGCCACGTTGGCCGGCATACCCGCAGCCCGTCGGGTCCTGGTCGCATTCCTGATCAGCGGTGCTCTCGCCGGGCTGGCCGGGGCGCTCTTCCTCGCGGAGTACGCGCAGGTCAACAACAACTCCGGCACCGGCTACGAGCTCACCGTCGTGTCGGCCGTCGTCGTGGGTGGGGTCGCGATCTTCGGCGGCAGCGGCACCGTGTTCGGCGCGGCACTCGGAGCGCTCCTGCTCAACACGATCAATCTCGCGCTGGTCGCTGCCCGGATCAGCGCCTCCTGGAACCAAGCGATCGCTGGAGCGTTGCTGCTCGCGGCGATCGCGTTTGACCGCTGGCTGAGCCAGCGTGTCACCCGAAAACTGCGGAAGACGGAGGGAGCGCATCGTGACATCTGACGTGCAGACCGCTCCGACCGGCCGCCCCGACTCGGTGCAACGGTCGATCGGCTGGCGCGACGCGTTGCGGTGGGAGGGCGGACTGGTCGTCGTGCTCATCGCGGTGCTCATCTTCGGGTCGGCGCAATCGTCGTCGTTCCTCAGCCAGTCGACGATCTTCTACGCCGGCATCAACATCGGCTACATCGCGTTGATGGCACTGCCGATGACCTTCATCATCATGACCGGTGAGATCGACCTGTCGGTCGCCTCGATGCTCGGCCTCGCCGGCTCGCTGATGGGTTTCCTGTGGCATCACGGCTGGGGGATCTGGCCCGCGATCATCGCGGCACTGGTCGTCGGCGCGCTCGGTGGCGCCTTGAACGGCGTCCTCGTCGCTTACACCGCATTGCCGTCGATCGCGGTGACGATCGGCACGCTGACGCTCTTCCGTGGAGTGGCGCAGATCCTGCTCGGCTCACTCACCGTTCCGGGCGTCGGCGACCCGCAGTTCCCGGACAGTATGACGAAGATCGGCACGCAGTCCATCCCGGGCGGGGCCTTGTCCTACTCGACAGTGCTCTTCCTGGTGTTGGCGCTGCTCGCCGGAATAGTCCTGCACGCAACACCTTTCGGCCGCGCACTGCACGCCATCGGGTTGCAGCCGGAGGCTGCGTCGTTCAGCGGTGTTCGGGTGGCTTGGGTGAAGTTCTGTCTCTTCGTGGTTTCGGGGCTGATCTGCGCGGTGGCCGGCGTCCTGCTGACCTTGCAGAACGCATCGGTGAGTTACACGGCGGGCACCGGGCTGGAGCTCAACGTCGTCGCGATCGTGCTCTTCGGCGGCGTCTCGATCTTCGGCGGCAAGGGCACGATCTTCGGTGTCCTGCTCTCGGTGATCATCTTCGGCGCCTTGCAGATGATCCTCACCCAGACACATGTGGAAGCCGAGAAGCAGCTGGTGATCACCGGCCTGCTGCTGCTGATCAGCGTGATCGTGGCCAACGGTCGAGAACTGCTGTCCCGTGTGCGCTCCCGACTCGCAGTGGGAGGCGGTAGCCGATGAGCAGTGAGCAGTGAAAGACGACAAGGCCGCTCTGCGGCGGGAGCACGGTGCTCTACCCGTGCGAGACGAAAGGATCCACAATGCAATTCACGGTCAGTAAGCGATCGCGCAACCTGCGCCTCGTGACAGCGGCAACCGCCGTGGCAGCCCTTGTCACGGTCGCCGGATGCTCCTCTCAGTCAGCGGGCGGAGGCAGCAGCGACACCGGAAAGGCGACGGCTTCCGGTGGCGCGGCCAAGAAGGGCCTGACGGTCTACTTCATCCCCAAGGACACCCAGAACCCGTATGAAGTGCTCGCGGACAAGGGCGGCCAGAAGGCGCTGAAGGAGCTCGGCGGAAAGGTGGTCGTCAGCAGTGGCACCACCGACACGGCGGCCGCCCAGATCCCTTCGGTGCAGGCCGCGATCCAGGCCAAGGCAGATGCGATCGTCATCGCCGCGAACGACCCGAAGGCGTTGTGCCCCAGCCTGAACCAGGCGGCGAAGGCCGGCATCAAGATCCTGTCGTTCGACTCGGACATCAACTGCGGGAACAGTCCGCAACACCTGTTCATCAACCAGGCGGACACCAAGACGATCGGCACCACCGAGGTCGACCTGCTCGCCAAGGAGATCAACTCGACCGGCCAGATCGCGATCCTGTCGGCAGCGCAGAGCGCGACGAACCAGAACGCCTGGATCGGTTACATGAAGCAGCAATTGAAGAAGTACCCCAAGATGAAGCTGGTCACGACCGTCTACGGCAACGATGACCCGGCGACCTCGCTCAACGTGCTCAAGGGCCTCATCTCGGCATACCCGCATCTGAAGGGGATCATCTCGCCGACCACCGTCGGCATCTCGTCGGCGGCGCAGTACCTGTCGACGCACAAGAACGTGAAGATCGCGCTGACCGGCCTCGGGCTCCCGTCCCAGATGCGGGCCTACGTCAAGGACGGCACGGTGCAGAAGTTCGCGCTCTGGGATCCCTCCAAGCTGGGCTACCTCGCCGGGTATGCCGCAGCCGCACTCGCGTCCGGGACGGCGACGATGAAGACCGGGGCGACCTTCAAGGCCGGCACACTCGGCTCCTACAAGGTGCTGGCTCCCGCCGGCGATGTCGGCCCCTCGGTGGTGCTCGGACCGCCGACGGTCTTCGACAAGAGCAACATCGACAACTACAAGTTCTGAGTCGTGGAGACCCGGGCGGGAGAGCGGTCCAGGCCGCACTGCTTCGTGTTGCAGGTGCGGCCGGACCTGCTCGACGACTACCGCGAGCGACACGCGACCGTGTGGCCTGAGATGTTGCGTGCGTTGCGGGACAACGGGTGGGGCTCCTACTCGATCTTCGCGCGTGCCGACGGCCTGATCGTCGGGTATGTCGAGACGCCCGACCTGGCGGCGACGCAACAAGGCATGGCGACGACTGAGGTCAACGGTCGCTGGCAGGCCGAGATGTCCCGCTTCTTCGTCGGGTTGGACGGCACTCCTGCTGACGAGGGCTTCGAGGTGCTCGATCTCATTTTCAACCTGGACGACCAGTTGGCTCACCTGGAAGGAGCATCATGACCACGGCTGAACGTTCCGCCGGCGATCTTCTGGCCCGAAAACCGCGACGCCGCACCAGGATCGGGTTGGTCGCAGGTGGTCTCGGCGCCTATTGGCCGCAGTTCCCTGAGTTGCTGCCACAGCTGAAACGCTCGGCCGCGCGCGTGAGCGAGCGGCTGAGCGCGCTGGACTGCGAAGTCGTGGACGTCGGGTTCATCTCCGATCCACCGGAAGGTGCGGCGGCCGCGGAGCGGTTGCGGGCTGCCGACTGCGATCTCATCGTCGGGTTCCTCACGACATACATGACGGCGAACATGCTGGTGCCGGTGGCCCAACGGTCGGACGCGCCGGTGTTGCTGCTCAACCTGCAGCCGACGGAGGCGATGGATCACGCGAGCTTCGACACCGGTGCCTGGTTGGCCTACTGCGGTGCGTGTCCGTTGCCTGAGATGGCGAACACCTTTGAGCGGTGCGGGATCCCGTTCCGCTCCGTGTCGGGGTACGTCGAGGACGATCGTGCGTGGGGGCGGATCGAGCGGTGGGTCCGCGCCGCGGGGATCCGAGGTGACCTGCGGCGCGGCAGACACGGGTTGATGGGGCATCTCTACCCCGGAATGCTGGACGTGTCGACGGACCTCACGCTGGTGACCGCCAACCTCGGCGGGCACGTGGAGGTGCTGGAGTTCGACGACCTGCGGGTTCGTGCGGCTGCGGTGACCGAGCCCCAGGTCGATGAGCGTATGGCGCTGACACGCGACCTCTTCACGATCGAGGACACCGTCGCCGAGGACGACTTCCGTTGGGCCGCACGGGTTTCTCTCGGCCTCGACCGACTTGCCGATGACTTCGAGCTGGACTCGTTGGCCTACTATCACCGCGGTCTCGAGGGCGAGCAGCACGAGCGCCTCGGCGCCGGCATGATCCTGGGCGCCTCTCTGCTGACCGCCCGCGGCATACCGGCCGCCGGTGAGTACGAGTTGCGGACGTCCCTGGCGATGCTGATCACCGACCGACTCGGCGCCGGTGGCTCGTTCACCGAGTTCCAGGCGCTGAACTTCTCCGACGATGTTGTCGAAATGGGCCACGACGGACCGGCCCACCTGGCGATCGCCGAGGGCAAACCGATCCTGCGCGGGCTGGGCACCTACCACGGTAAACGCGGTTGGGGCGTCTCCGTCGAGCTGGAGGTGCGCCGCGGCCCGGTGACGACCTTCGGGATCGCCCAATTGCGTGATGGGACATTCCGATTCGTCGCCTCACGCGGTGAAGTGGTGCCCGGGCCGTTGTTGCAGATCGGCAACACCACTTCACGTGTCGATTTCGGCTGCGATCCGGGTGTGTGGACCGACGCGTGGAGCGCGACCGCCATCAGCCATCACTGGGCGCTCGCAGTGGGGGACATCCTGCCGCAGCTGCGAAACGTCGCCGATCTGCTCGGGATCGAGCTCGTCGAGGTCGCTCCCTGAGCCGGATCGCGCTACGAGGCGAGTGCCGTTCGTCATACCGAAGAGAAAGAAGGCAATGTCATGGTCGATCTGGAGGCCGCCGGCCCGGTGCTGCGCGCGCAATCGATCGAGCTGCCCTCGTGGGCGTTCGGCAACTCCGGCACGCGGTTCAAGGTGTTCGCGCAGCCCGGGGTCCCACGAGACCCGTTCGAGAAGGTTGCCGATGCGGCGACGGTGCACGAATTCACCGGTGCCGCAGGCACGGTCGCGTTGCACATCCCGTGGGACGAGGTCGACGACTACGGCAAGCTCGCGTCATACGCGGTGGAGCACGGCATCCGGCTCGGCACGATCAACGCCAATGTCTTCCAGGACGACGACTACCGACTCGGCAGCGTGACGCACCCGGATCCGCGGGTGCGGCGGAAGGCGTTGGATCATCTGTTGCGTTGCGTCGATGTCATGGACCAGACCGGGTCCCGCGATCTGAAGCTGTGGTTCGCCGACGGGACCAACTATCCCGGCCAGGACTCCATCCGGGCGCGCCAGGACCGGCTCGCGGAGGCACTCGCGGCCGTTTACGAACGGCTCACCGGTGACCAGCGGTTGATCCTGGAGTACAAGCTCTTCGAGCCGGCGTTCTACTCCACCGACGTCCCCGACTGGGGCACGGCGCTCACCCACTGTGTAGCGCTCGGTGACCGGGCGAAGGTGTGCGTCGACACGGGACACCATGCGCCCGGCACCAACATCGAGTTCATCGTTGCGTCGTTGCTGCGGCTGGGGAAGCTCGGCTCCTTCGACTTCAACTCCCGCTTCTATGCCGACGACGACCTGATAGTCGGTGCGGCTGATCCGTTCCAGCTGTTCCGGATCCTCTTCGAGGTGCGCTGCGGTGGTGGCTTCGACACCGACAGCGAGGTCGCCTTCATGCTCGACCAGTGCCACAACATCGAGCCGAAGATCCCAGGTGAGATCCGTTCGGTGATGAACGTGCAGGAGGCGACCGCCAAGGCGATGGCCGTCGACCTGACCGCGCTCGACGAGGCGCAACGCACCGGTGACGTGCTCGCGGCCAACGGCATCCTGATGGACGCCTTCAACACCGATGTGCGGCCGATGCTGGCCGCGTTGCGCGAGGAGCTTGGCTTGCAGGCCGATCCCATGGCTGCGTATGCCGCCTCGGGGTATGGCGAGCGCATCGCCGCTGATCGGGTCGGCGGGGCTCAAGCGGGGTGGGGCGCCTGATGGGCACCGTTGAAGACCTGATCGCTCGGTCCAACCGACTCGGCTCCGACCCGCGCAACACCAACTTCGCCGGCGGGAACACCTCCGCCAAGGGACGTGCGGTGGACCCGGTGACCGCGGGTGAGGTGGACGTGATCTGGGTCAAGGGATCCGGCGGTGACCTCGGCACGCTGCAGGGGTCGGGACTCGCCGCACTGCGGCTGGATCGGCTGCGAGCACTGGCCAACGTCTATCCCGGAGTGGACCGCGAGGACGAGATGGTGGCGGCGTTCGACTACTGCCTGCACGGGAAGGGCGGAGCCGCACCGTCGATCGACACGGCGATGCACGGCCTGGTGCAGGCGGCACACGTGGACCACTTGCACCCGGACTCCGGCATAGCGCTCGCGACCGCTGTCGATGGGGAGGCGTTGACCAGGGAATGCTTCGGCGATCGGGTCGTGTGGGTCCCGTGGCGACGGCCCGGTTTCCAGCTGGGGCTGGACATCGCCCAGGTCGCACGAGAGAACCCACAGGCGATCGGCTGCGTGCTGGGTGGCCACGGCATCACTGCGTGGGGTGCGAACAGCGAGGAATGCGAGCGTAATTCGCTCGAGATCATCCGCACCGCCGAGAGCTTCATCGCGACACACGGCAAGGACCTGCCTCTGGGGGAGCGCCTCGCCGCGAACGAACCGCTGCCGGAGGCACAGCGTCATACCCGCGCCGCGGCCTTGGCGCCGATCATCCGTGGTCTCGCCTCCACCGATCAGCCGCAGGTCGGTCATTTCACCGACAGCGAGGTCGTGCTGGACTTCCTGGCCTCGTCGCAGCATCCGCGTCTCGCGGCGCTGGGCACCTCCTGCCCCGACCACTTCCTGCGGACCAAGGTGCGTCCGATGGTGCTCGACCTGCCACCGAGCGCTTCACCCGATGACACGATCGGCCGACTGCGCGAGCTGCACGCGCAGTATCGACAGGACTACGCGGCCTACTACGACGCGCACGCCACGGCCGACTCGCCGCCGATGCGTGGCGCGGACCCGGCGATCGTGCTCGTGCCCGGTGTCGGGATGTTCAGCTTCGGCAGGAACAAGCAGACGGCGCGCGTCGCTGGAGAGTTCTACGTCAACGCGATCAATGTGATGCGCGGTGCCGAAGCGATCTCGACCTACCGGCCGATCGACGAGGCGGAGAAATTCAGGATCGAATACTGGGCGCTGGAGGAGGCGAAGCTGGCGCGGATGCCCGCTTCGAAGCCGTTGGCCACCCGGGTCGCGCTGGTGACCGGCGCTGGCTCGGGGATCGGCAGAGCGATCGCTCACCGGCTGGCCGCCGAGGGCGCCTGCGTCGTCGTCGCCGACCGCGACGCACAGGCGGCCATCGACGTGGCGTCCGACATCGGAACCGCTGACGTCGCCATTCCGGTGACGGTCGACGTCACGCAGGAGGACCAGATCACGGCGGCCTTCGAGTCGGCGGTGCTCGCCTTCGGCGGTGTCGACCTGGTCGTCAACAACGCCGGGCTGTCAGTCTCGAAATCGTTGGTGGAGACCACAATTGACGACTGGGACCTCCAGCACGGAGTCATGGCCAGGGGCTCGTTCCTGGTGGCACGCGCGGCGGCTCGCGTGATGGCCGAGCAGGGGATGGGCGGCGATCTGGTCTACATCTCCAGCAAGAACGGCGTCGTCGCAGGCCCGAACAACATCGCGTATGGCGCTGCCAAGGCCGACCAGTCGCATCAGGTGCGGCTGCTCGCCGCCGAACTCGGTGACATCGGGGTGCGGGTCAACGGCGTCAATCCCGATGGGGTCGTGCGTGGTTCGGGCATCTTCGCCGGCGGCTGGGGCGCCAACCGTGCCGCGGTCTATGGCGTCAAGGAGGATGAGCTGGGCGCGTTCTACGCGGGTCGGACGCTGCTGAAGAAGGAAGTCCTGCCGGAGCACATCGCCGACGCAGTCTTCGCACTCACCGGCGGCGACCTGTCGCGCACCACCGGAGCACACATACCGGTCGACTCCGGTGTGGCCGCTGCGTTCCTGCGCTGACATGGGTGCTGCCCGGCGCTCGTATGCCGCTGTCGACCTCGGTGCTTCCTCCGGGCGGATCATCGTCGGCGAGTTCGATGGTGGTGCGCCGGCCCGGCTGCGCGAGGTGTGCCGCTTCGACAACACTCCGATCCGCGTCGACGGCGTGCTGCAGTGGGACATTGTCGCGCTGTGGAGTGCTGTCCAGGACGGGTTGCGTTCGTATGACGGTGAATTGGCCTCTATCGGAGTCGACTCGTGGGCCGTGGACTACGCCTTGCTGGACGGACACGGCCAGCTGCTCGGCAACCCGGTGCATTATCGGGACGACCGGACGGTCGGAGTGCCCGAGGAGGTCGACTCACTCGTGGCACGGGAGCGGCTTTTCGGGGTGACCGGCATACAGCGGATGCCGATCAACACCATCTACCAGCTGTATGCCGCCAGGCACTCGTCCGCGCTGGCGTCGGCCCGGCACGCGTTGCTCATCCCCGACCTCATCGTGCACCGGCTCACCGGATCCTTGGGCTCGGAGTTGACCAACGCGTCGACGACCGGACTGCTCGACCAACGACGAAATGACTGGGCCACAGCGGTTTTCACGACCCTCGGGCTACCCACTGACCTGTTCCCACCGATCGTGCAGCCGGGCAGTGCCGCCGGCCCGGTGACCGCGGAGGGGACCGGTCAGGAAGGAGTCCCGGTGGTTCGGGTGGGATCGCACGACACCGCATCGGCAGTGGTCGGAGTGCCGGCGCAGACACCCGACTTCGCGTTCATCTCCTGCGGCACTTGGTCGCTGGTCGGCGTCGAGCTGCCCGAACCGGTCCGGACCGAAGAAGCGCGAAAAGCCAATTTTTCCAACGAACTCGGTGTCGACGGCACGGTCCGCTTCCTGCGCAATGTGATGGGGTTGTGGCTGCTGCAGGAGTGCTTGCGGCAGTGGCAGGAGGACGGTCACCCGCAGGACCTGCCGACACTGCTCGAAGGTGCTGCGCAGTTGCCGGCCGGACCGGTGGTCGACGTGGACTCCGAGGCGTTCCTGCGTCCGGGGGACATGCCGCACCTGATCCGCGAGGAGTGCCAACGCGCCGGGCAGCCTGTGCCGGAGCAGCCGGTCCAGCTCGTGCGGTGCCTCCTGGACAGTCTCGCGGAGTCCTATCACCGGACCGTCCGGCAGGCAGCGACGTTGTCCGGCAAGCGGATCGATGTGGTTCACCTCGTCGGCGGCGGCGCGCAGAACTCGCTCCTGTGTCAGTTGACCGCGGACCGGTGCGAGCTACCTGTGATCGCCGGACCGGTGGAAGCGACGGCGCTGGGCAACGTGCTGGTGCAAGCACGCGCCGATGGCGCCATACGAGGTGGGCTGGCGGAGTTGCGGCAGCACGTGGACACCGGTCTGTTGCGTCGGTACGACCCGCGCGACCGTCGCTAGGTCAGCGGGTCAGTCGCCGCCGCAGGCCGACACCGGTGAGCGCGGCACCCAGTGCGCACGCGAGGCCACCGGAGAGCAGCAGCCCGTTCAGATGTCCGCCGTCGGCCGGACCGTCGGTGATGATGGCCGGGCCGGTCGTGTTCGTGCCGGCGGGCGCCGTTGCGGTGGACGTCGGCGGGACCACCGGAGCAGTTGTGGTCGGTGTCGGTGCGGCGCAGTTCTGCGGCACCGTGAGCTGGCTGATGCTGAACTCCATGCCGTCGTCGGCGGGTGCGTAGGAGTAATCGAGTGCGGAGCGTTTGGTCGTGACCGTCTTCGTGGCACCCGGCGCGATCGTCGGGTAATAGCCGTCGCTCACCGGGGAGCCGTGAGCGCCCCATGAGAAGCCGATCGCGTATGACGCCCGGTTGGTCACCGTGAAGCCGCCGCACTTGGGTGTCACGGTCGGCGGTGTGCACTCGGGTGCAGCGATTGTCAGAGACCAGGAGGTCTTGCCCGCCAACGTGAATCCGGTTGCCGCGCGGGCGGTTACGAGCACGGAGCCATCCGTGCTGTAGTCGGACACCAGGTAGTCGTTCGGGGGCAGCACATCGCCGTTGACCAGGTATTGCACGCCGGTCACTCGCGGGATGGTGAACAGATTGTCGATGCCACCGCACCCGATGGTCTTGCCGGTCGGCGCGACCGCCGTGACGGCCTGCGCGGTCGTGCTTGCGGCCGGGGCCGGCGTCGGGGCGCCGGTCGCGGCCGTCGCACTCTGCGCGGTTGCACCGAGCAGGAAGAGCCCGATCAAGAGCGCCAGCGCCTGCACGGTCCAACGATGTCCGTGCCTGATCCTCGGTGCCCTCACGGTGGCTCCCCCTGGGTGTGAAGTGTGCGCCGAGTTCGCCCGGGGCGGGCACAGCGTATGCCCCCAGCCAGCTCCGGATGAGCCGAATGTGAGCAACCCGTGGGAAAGTCGGGAGAACGCTGACAGCCGACCGAGACTCGTCAGTCCGCGAGCCGCTGCTGGAACCAGGCGACGTCCCAGAACCGGCCGAACTTGTGGCCGATCTCCTCGAACACCCCGACCGGCTGGAAACCGCAGCGAAGATGCAGTCGTTGCGACGCCTCGTTCGGCAGCGCGACCCCCGCAACCGCCTGGTGCACGCCTGCTGCGCGCAATGTCTTGAGCAGCGCGGCGTAAAGGATGCTGCCGACGCCACGACCGGTTTCCTCGGGTGCCAGATAGACCGTTGTCTCCACGGACGTCGCGTAGGCCGGCTTCGGGCGGAACGGACTACTCGTGGCGTAACCGAGCAACCGGCCGTCCTTCTCGGCCACCAGCAGCCGGTGCGGGCCCTGCACCGGGTGTGCATCCAGCCACGGGCGTCGCTGCGCGGTCGTGAAGGGCTCGATGTCGAACGTGATCGGCGTGTGCACGACATAGTGGTTGTAGATCCGGGTGAGTTCTTCGAGGTCACTCTCGTCGCCGGCTCTCACCACGCCGGTCCAGGTGGTCATCCCGCGACGATATCGCCGCCGCATTACAGCCGTGTTTCGCACCAGCTCACTGGTCGGATCGCCTGGGAAGGAACGGAATCAGTCGGCCTGCGAGGGGTCGACGCCCTCGGAGATCAGGTACTCGTACAGGCTTCGTTCGATTGGTGACTGCATACCGAGGGTCATGGTGACTACGTCCAGCACCTTACCTTCGCCGCCGGGCATCGTCTGCTGCTCGGCGTTCGACGATCGCGCGCGACCCAGGTAGTAGAAGTCGGTGCCCTCGGCGTCGTCCTTCTTCGCGAAGAGATGCAGCGGCAACTCATTGTCGACGATGGCCCGCACCTCAGCGCTGCGCAGAGTCCGCCGACTGCGGGTGAACCAGTGCAGCGCCGACTCGTTGATGAACGCGTCACCGTATGCCGTGCTCGCCGACACCTTCTCGTGCTTGTGATATGTGATGAAGATCGGGCACGAATGAGAGGTCAGGTCGACCTTGTAGCCGTACATCGTGCTCTGCTCGTTCTTGGTCCAGTTGAGCAGGCGGCAGACGTCCTTGCGCGAGTAGCGCTTTCCGACTTCGAGAGAGCCGGTCCAGCGATAGCGGTGCCGAGCCAGGAACAGACCGGTCTCGATGACGTCGTCCACGTGCTCGGTGAGTCTGGCGTTATGGCGCAGCAGTTCGCGGATCGCCGGATTGAGCTCGACGCGACGCTCAGAGATCGAGAGCGGCGGTTCGCCATACTTCTGACGCTCGGCCGCGGTGAAGAACGCGAGTGAGAGCACCCGCAGCACCGATTCGATGGTCCCGTCGTCGGCAGAGCAACCCTCACGTTCGAAGAAGGCCCGGAGTGTTGTGCGGTCGACACCGGTGTGAGTGCTGAGAAGCGTTCGCAGCAACAGTAATTCGTGCGGTCGTTTACCGTTGAGCAGCTCGATCGACAGAAAGCTCAGCAGTGCATCCGCCGCGGAGCCGGGTGGGTCCTCTGAGCGTTTCAGTAGCCACAGCAGTTTCCAGTAGTTGTCCCGCTTGCCGGCGACGACGACGGGATCCGCAGCGTCGAACCGCGCGAAGTCCAGCAGTCTCGGTGTTCGTCCGAGTCGCCGTGCCAGCTCGCCGATCGTCCGTTTGAGGTTTTGGACGCTGTCGAGCTTCGTCGCGGCAAGGGAGGCGAAAACCCGCTCGCGAGAGACCGTGTCGAAGTTCACACTGGACAGCCCGGAGATGGCTCCGGCCTCTTGCGCGTCGATCATCCTGCGACGGATCGAGTCCTTGTTCAGGGAGTTGTCACCGAAGAGCGCGATCGGGATCAGGTAGTTGTTCGAGTAGTTGCCGACGAAGTCGATGACGACCAGGTAGTCCTTGCCGGCGGCCTTGCGCAGCCCGCGGCCCAACTGTTGGGTGAAGATGATGCTCGACTCGGTCTGGCGCAGCAGCACCACCTGATTGACGGTGGGTATGTCGATGCCCTCGTTGAAGACGTCCACGGTGAGGATGTAGTCGAGCCCGCCGTTCTCGAGCTCAGCCACGACAGCCTCACGGCGGGCGACCAGGTCTTTGCCGGTCAGCACCTCGGTGCGGAGGCGGCGGCCGTGTACGAGGCGTTCGTTGAGTCGCTGCGACAACTCGTGAGCTTCGTCGGTGCGGCTGCAGAACATCAGGCCACGCACCGGCACACCCACGTGGCCGTACGTCTCGAGGGTCTGGACCAGGTGGTCCACCCGCCCGGTCGAGACCAGGAAGCCGAGCTGGGACGCGTCGTTGACGGCGCGGCCATTCTGCTGGAAGTCGGTCACCCCGTAGTAGTGGAACGGCGCGAGCATGTCGTCCTCAAGCGCCTGCTGCAATCGGATCTCGTAGGCCAGGTTGAAGTCGAAGAGCTCGAAAACGTTGAATCCGTCGGTGCGTTCGGGGGTTGCGGTCACGCCCAACAAGAAAGACGGGCTCAAATGGTCGATCAGTCGCCGGTAGGAATCGGCCCCGGCCCGGTGGACCTCATCGACCAGCACGTAGTCGAACGCGTCGGACGCGATCTGCGCGAGCGTGGCCGGCCGGGTGAGTGATTGCACTGTCGCGAACACGTACTTGCGATCAGGTTCACGAGAGGGACCGGCCAGCTTGCCGAAGTCCGCTGCCGGAGCGCCGAGCACCCGCTGGAAGTCCTGTATGGCGCGGTCAAGGATCTGCTCCCGGTGCACCACGAAGAGCATCCGCTCCGGGGCCGCCGCGCGCACATCGAGCGCCGCGAGGATCGTCTTGCCGGTGCCGGTGGCCGACACCACGATGCCGCGTCGCTCCCCGCGGCGGCGCAACTGCTCGATCTCGGCGAGCGCATCAGCCTGCATGCGGTTCGGGACGACGCCCGTTGTCGAGGCGAGTGGCTCGGGGTCCGGCTCCAGGAAGTGACGTGTTGCCGGCGGGTGCCAGGTCTCTGTATACGCGTCGATCCACCGGTGGGTGAGCGGGGTCGACTCGGCAACCTGCGCTGCGACCGCGCGATCGAGTTGCTCGACGATGTCGCCGTCCGGCAGCGCGGAGAAGCGCAGGTTCCACTCGTGGTTCTTCAGCAGCGCCTGGCTCGTGAGATTCGAGCTGCCAACGATGGCAGTGGTGCTCGCGTCCTGGTCGAAGACGTAGCCCTTGGCGTGGAACCCTGCCTGCCCCGACGGATGGACCAGCACGCGCACGCCCGGCAGATTGAGCAGTTCACGGAACGCGGCCGGTGAGTTGAAGCCCTGGTAGGTCGACGTGATGATCGTGCCCTGTCCCGGGAAGTCGAGCAGCGCCTGCTTCAGCAGTGCGACCGCGTTGGGCGTCACGAACGCGACCGAGAAGGTGAAGCTGCGGGACCGCCGCAACTCCGCACGAATGGCGCGAGCCATGGTGTTGTCGTCGCGGTTGGACACCAGCAGCGGGTGGAAGAGCTGGTCGGTGCCGGCCGTCCGGTCGAGGAAACCGAACGTGTTGTCGAGCCGGATCTGTCCGACGGCTGGATCCATCGTGCGCCTACTGCAGCGCTCGTATGACGTGCTTGACCGCGGGGACATCGGCGGGCGCCCACTCGACGCCTTGCAGGTCCTGGACCGGAATCCAGCGGAGCTCGGAGTGCTCGGTCGCACGCGGCTCGCCCGACTCCAGCGTCGCGAAGAACGTTGTGAGCGTGACGACGCCGAAGTCGTATTCGTGCGACGTCGTCTCGACGTGTTCGCCGACGACGATGTCGCACAGCAGTTCTTCCCGGAGCTCTCGGACCAGGGCTTCTTGCGGCGACTCGCCGGGTTCGATCTTGCCGCCCGGGAACTCCCAGTGGCCGGCGAGCGCCATCGACGGTCCGCGCTGCGCCGCCAGCACGGTGGTGTCGCGCGTCAGCACGGCCCCGACGACGTCGATCTGCCTGGCCATGGCTGCCTTCCCCTGAAGCGGTGCTGTGTCGGCAGTTTAGGGCAGAGAAAACCCCGGCCGACGCATCCGTCGACCGGGGTCCTGCACCGTCTCAACTCAGTACGTGCACCCGTAGGGATTCGAACCCCAAACCTTCTGATCCGTAGTCAGATGCTCTATCCGTTGAGCTACGGGTGCGTGCGGCGCAGTCTCCTGCGCAACGCTGAGACACTCTACCCGAGCGGGTGCCCAGGTGTGAAATCGGTATCGGATCGGCCCGCTGTCACGCGCCGAAGGGCAGCACCGGCAGTCCGCCGACGCCGGGCTCGACGGCGAAAACCGCTCCGGCGAGCGGTTGTTCGCCCTTCGGGACATTCTCCTTCGTGGTGGTGATGTAGAGCGTCTGCAGTTGGTCCCCACCGAAGGTGCACGCCGTGACGTTGGTGACACCGGGCACCTCGACGACCTCGGTGAGCGCGCGCTTGACGTAGCGGTGCACGGCCGAGCCGCCATACAGCGCCACCCAGACGCCGCCCTCCTGGTCGACCCAGAGGCCGTCGGGGCTGCCGTCCAGATCGTCGGGCAGCGTGACCCACGGGCGACGCTCGGTCAGGCCGGTCTCCGGCTCCCAGTCGAATGCCCAGATCGTGCGCGTCGGGGTGTCGTTCAGGTATGCCGTCGTGCCATCGGGGGACCAGCCGATGCCGTTGGAGATCGTCAGGTCGTGCAGCACCGGTGACGCCATACCTTCGGCAGTGAGCAGGTAGAGCGAGCCGGCGCCCTCGTGCTGGTCGTAGGCCATCGTGCCGCAGTAGAAGTTGCCCATCGGGTCGCAGCCGCCGTCGTTGAAGCGGACCGACGGGTCGTCCCAGACCGGTTGCATGACCTGCAGATCGGACAGGTCGTTGCTCGCGGCCAGCGCGAAGCCCCGCTCCAGCGCGATGACCGCACCGCCCGGGCCGCGGGGGCGCATGGCGGCGGCCACCTTGCCGACATGGATCCGCTCGACATCGTCACCACGGGCGATCAGCACGTCGCCGGCCATCATGTCGACGTAGCGCAGCTCGCCGGGACCCTCGAGGGACCACTCGGGCCACCAGACGGGTCCTTCGGCGTGGAATGCGTGGGGCTTGGCGATGGGTTCGGCTCGCATGGGGCCAGCCTATGGGTGGTCTGCGGTGTGGCGTCGAACGGTGACCCTGACGGCCGGATTGACGGCTGACGGTCGCATCGGACCGTCAGCGGCGAATCGGACCGTCAGCCTTGCGCGCCGGGCTGAAGGATCAGACCTTCTCGGCCTCTTGCGTCAGCGGGTCCCACTTGGTGATGTGCGCCGCCTCCCAGCCGCGGGCCTTCATCGCCTCACGGGCCTTGCCGCGGTATGTCGGAGTCAGCCGCTCGACATACAGCTTCCCGTCCAGGTGATCGGTCTCGTGCTGCAGGCAGCGGGCCAGCGTGCCGCCGGTGGCTTCGACGACGACCTCGTTGCCGTCCAGGTCGAGTCCGGTGACGCGGGCCCAGGACGAGCGGGGCGTCGGGAACCATTCGCCCGGCACGGACAGGCAGCCTTCGGCACCTTCGTCCGGCGACGGGTCACCGGGCGGCACGGAGCCCTTCTCCAGCTTGGGATTGATGACTACGCCGCGCTGGTCGACACCGGACTCGTCGGCGCAGTCGTAGACGAAGATGCGCAGCCGCACTCCGACCTGGTTGGCGGCCAGGCCGGCGCCCTTGGCGGCGTCGAGGGTGTCGAACATGTCCTGCACCAGCGTGCGGACCTCCGGGGTGATCTCCTTGACCCGCTTGGTCGGCTGGTGCAACGCCTTGTGCCCGATGACGGTAATCGGACGGACTGCCATGTTCCTCAACTCCTGCGGCGGGCGATATGACGCACTGACTCGACCCCGAAGGTTATCCGGAGGACAGGGTCGGGCACTGCACCGGAGTCGGTGAGAGGTCAGTCGTCGCTGAGGTCGCGTGGTCTGCGGCGCGGGGGTGGTTCCTCGCGTTCCCAACCGACGTCACCCTCGTGGCCGAAGGGCGCGGGTGGTGGCTCGTCCTTCGCCTTGCGCAGGACGCGCTCGCGCAGGCCGCTGCGACGCTGACGTTCCGGGCGTGGCAGGAAGTTGCCGATGGGCCGGACCGGCAGGTTCGTCGGGTCGTCCTCGAACTGGGCGGCCGTGCGGCTGCCGGCGAGCTGCAGGTGCAGGAACGGGTCGGTGTCGTCCTCGTGCCCGGAGTCACGCTCGCCGTCCGGCGATTCGGCGTCGGGGTCGTCCTCACCGAAGATCTCCCCGACGATCGCCAGGTAGGTCCCCTTCGCGTCGCGGATGAAGTCGATCCGGCGCAGCGCCTGCTCACGGCCGGCGCTCTCCAGGACGAACTGCCCGTAGCCGAGCGCCTGGCCGACCAGGGTCCGGTTGAAGGACATGTCGGTGACCTTGGCCAGCGGCATCATGGCCACGCGTCGCTTGATGACGCCATACATCATCAGCAGTCGCTTGTCGGTCGCGACGAACCAGTCGAACCGCCACATCAGCAGTCGTATGGCGGCATACGCCAGCAGCACGAACCACAGCTTCCAGGCGAGATCGGTCAGCACGCCGTAGCTGGCAGGTGCGCTGAATCCGGCGAGCAGGGCAAGGAAGAATCCGCTGACCGCCATCGCCACGGGCTGTGCCACCGCGGCCCAGTGCTGCCGCTGCGCGATGACGAGCGTCTCGTCGTCCAGCAGGAATCGCGCCATCGCCGACTCGGCGCGTGGATCGACCCGATCCATCGCCCGCCGGCCTAGCTGTTCAGGATCTTGTCGAAGAACTTGCCGATCTGGTCCACACCGTTGCTCAGGATCGACCAGATGTTGTGCACGATGTCGGCAGAGCGGTCCGGCGACGTGAAGATCGCGTAGGCGATGAAGGCGACGACCAGCCAGATAACGACCTTGCGGACCTTGTCCAGGGCCATCATTCCTCCGGCATTCGTGGGGCTCAGCGCGCGGTGGGCGCACGTGTCTGACTCTGATTGTGACAGATGTGACGATTGTGACTGGGACTTTTCGTTGCATCGGGTGTGTCGTATGACGCCCGCGGCGATCCACGTTACTGCGTCCGAAGGCCGCGCGGTGGCTACGATGTGAGCCGTTCCGCGCCGCCCGCGTGTGCTTCTTCCGAACCAACGCCCTCGTGAGGTCACACCATTTCCGCCTCTGCACGACCCGCACGACCCGTCGACCTCCGGCTGCGCGACGCGCTGGATGCTGCGGCAGCGGGCGTGCCGCGTGGCCCGCTCGCTGCCTCCGTCGAGCGGCTGATCGGCCGCTATCGCGAGGGTGGCGCGGCGAAGACGCCGATCCTGGCGGGCGCCACCGACGTGCTCGCCTACGCGCTCTACCGCATGCCTGCCACCCTCGCTGCCTGCTCGAACATGTTGCGGCGGAGCGCTTTTCATCTTCCGGACATTACGACCGTGACCGATATCGGTGGCGGCACCGGTGCCGCCGCGTGGGCAGCTCGGGATCAGTGGCCGGACGCGAGCGTCACCGTGCTCGACCAGGTGGTGGCGGCGCTGCAACTCGGCCGGGCGCTGCACGCCGCAGAACCGGGAGGCGTCGATTTCACCCGCTGGCAAGCGGGTTCGGCGATACCGGCGGCCGATCTGGTGACGATCTCCTACGTGTTGTCCGAGCTCGACCAGGCTGCGCAGTCGGAGCTTGTGAAGGCCGCTCTCGGCGCCGCGCATCGGGCAGTCGCCATCATCGAGCCGGGCACGCCGAGCGGTCACGGGCGGATCCTGATGGCGCGGCAGGCGCTGCTGGACGCGGGATGGCAGCTCGTCGCGCCGTGCCCGCACCAGCTGGATTGCCCTGTGCGGCAGCCGGATTGGTGTCATTTCAGCGCCCGGGTCGAGCGGTCCTCGATGCACCGGCAGCTCAAGGGCGGAGAGCTCGGGCACGAGGACGAGAAGTTCTCGTATGTCGTGGCGGTGCCGGGCGGGGTCGGCGCACCGGAGGTTTCGGACCGTCCGGCGCGCGTGCTTCGCCATCCGGGCAAGCGCAAGGGCCTGGTCGAGCTGCAGTTGTGTCGGCCCGATGGGACCGCGAGTCGCGAAGTGGTGACGAAGCGGCAAGGGGCGGCATACAAGGATGCACGGGACGTGCGCTGGGGGGACGCCTGGTAGCCGTGGCTCCGCCAACCACCCCCAAATAACTCTTTGACAGTCCGTGGTCGCGCGCGGCATACTTCCAAACATGTCTTTGGAGGATGAGGCGCTCAGCGAACTGCGGGCATCGGCGCACCCCGTCCGCCTGCGGATGATGTCGATGCTCACCGGTGCGCCGATGAGTGCGGCCGAACTGGCTCGCGAGTTGGACATCACCCAGGCGAACGCGAGCTACCACCTGCGAACATTGGCCAAGGCCGGCCAGGTCGAAGTGGCAGCGACGGAGTCGGTGCGTGGCGGCCAGGCGAAGAAGTACCGGTATCGCTATTCGGAGGGGACCGGCAGGAGCACCGAGGAGTCGCGGCCGGCGAGATCAGCAGATCCCGACGAGTGGCGCCCGTATATCGACGTGCTCCATCAGGAGCTCGTCCGCAGGTCGGCGCAACGGATCGACGGCCAAGCCCTCAGTGCGGATGCCGAAGTCTGGCTCACGCCGGAAACCTGGCGCAAAACGATGCAACTCGTGAAAGAAGCGTCTCGGCTGGTGCACGAAGAGGCGCTGCGGCCGCATGCCCCCGGATCAGTCCATGTGAACTTCCAGGCCGAGCTCTTCCGGATGCATGACGACCGCGACGAGTCGGACGCTGCGCGATGAGCGACCGGACGCTCACGCTGGAAGTGTTGCGCGGCAAGGACTTCCGCTGGTTCTTCCTGTCCCGGTCGGTCAACATCGTCGGCAGCATGATGACGCCGGTGACCATCGCCTTCGCGGTGCTGCACATCGACAACTCGTCGGAGTCGCTCGGCATCGTGCTGGCCGCACAGTTGACCGCCAACGTGCTCTGCTTGCTCTTCGGTGGCGTCATCGCCGACCGGCTGCCACGCCGCGCGGTCATGCAGACCTGCTATCTGGCGATGGCCGTGATCCAGCTGATGATGGCCGTGTCGCTGGAGTGGGAGTGGGCAACGATCGGCTCGATGATCGTGCTCGCCGCGCTGTCCGGTGGGGTCAGTGCATTCTCGATGCCTGCACAGCAGGGACTGATCCCCCAATTGGTGCCGAAATCACAGCTGCAGCAGGCGGATTCGCTGATGTCCTTCGTCCGCAACGGCGCGACGTTCATCGGCCCGATCATCGGCACGACACTGGTGGTCGTCACCGGTCCCGCGCTGGCGCTGGCGATCGACGGCCTGACCTTCCTGGTCGCGGCGGCCATGCTGACCAAGGTCGCGCTGCCGCCGCGCAAGACCGGCGCGCGGACATCGATGCTCACCGAATTACGTGACGGATGGGGCGAATTCACCTCGCGGACCTGGCTCTGGGTCGTCGTCGCGGCGTTCGGCGTGCTGAACGCCATACACATCGGAGCGTGGGTCGTCGTCGGTCCGGTCATCGCGAAGAACAACGACGCACTGGGCATCCGGGGCTGGGGTTTCGTCGTCGGCGCCGAGGCTGTCGGCATGCTCGTCATGTCCACGATCCTGCTGCGCTGGCGGCTCCGACGACCGCTCCGCGCCGGGATGCTGGGCATGTTCTGTTTCGCCATACCCGTGCTGCTGTTAGGGATTCATCCGGCGACGGTGCCGATGATGGCGGTCGCATTCGTGAGCGGCATGGGCACGCAGGTCTTCAGCACGGGCTGGACGGTCGCGATGATGGAGCGCATCCCGAGCGACGTGCTGTCCAGGGTCTCGAGCTACGACATGTTGGGATCGTTCGTCGCCATACCGGTCGGCAGCCTGACCTTCGGATGGCTCGCGAGCACCATCGATGTCGAGAAACTGCTGATCGGGGCCGGCTGCACCTACATCGCGATCGTGCTGGCCACGTTGATGGTCCCGTCGATCCGCCGGCTCGGCAGGGTCGATGACGACGAGCCGACCGTCGTCAAGGCGGCCTAGCTCAGACGACGCCGTAGAGGCGGTCGCCGGCGTCACCGAGGCCCGGCACGATGTAGCCCTGGTCGTTGAGCCGCTCGTCGATGGCGCCGGTCACGAGCCGGACCGGGATGTCCAGATCGGCGATCTCCTTCTCGATCGCCGCGATGCCTTCGGGCGCCGAGAGAAGAGTGACGGCCGTGATGTCGTCGGCGCCGCGCTCGGCCAGGTAGCGGATCGCCATCGCCAGGGTGCCGCCGGTCGCGAGCATCGGGTCGAGCACGTAGCACTGCCGGCCGGAGAGGTCGTCGGGCAATCGGTTGGCGTAGGTGATCGCCTCGAGGGTCTCCTCGTTGCGTTGCATGCCCAGGAAGCCGACCTCGGCGCTCGGCAGGAGGCGCACCATGCCCTCCAGCATGCCGAGGCCGGCACGCAGGATCGGCACCACGAGCGGCTTGGGGGAGGACAGCTTGATACCGGTGGTCGGACCCACCGGGGTCTCGATGTCGAACGGCTCCACCCGGACGTCACGCGTCGCCTCGTAGGCCAGCAACGTCACCAGCTCCTCGGCGAGGCGCCGGAACGTCGGGCTGTCCGTGCGCTTGTCACGCAGGTAGGTCAGCTTGTGGGCGATGAGGGGGTGCTTGGCCAGCTCGACACGCATGCCGCAAACTCTAGTCGTGTCCACGTCAGATCCTCATTCCGAATGGATGTCCCTCGCGTTGCGCCAAGCAGGTATGGCGCTCGCCACGGACGACGTGCCGGTGGGCGCGGTCGTCCTGGACGTCGACGGGGCGCTCGTGGGCGCGGCGCCGAACCGGCGTGTCGCGGACAGCGACCCACTTGCGCACGCCGAGATCGTGGCGATCCGGTCCGCAGCTGAGACCTTCGGGCACTACCGCCTGGACGGCTGCACGATGGTCGTGACGTTGGAACCGTGCCTGATGTGTGCGGGCGCGATCATGCAGTCACGCATCTCGCACGTCGTCTTCGGCGCGTGGGACCCGAAGGCCGGCGCGTGTGGTAGCGCGTGGGACGTCATCGCGGACAACACGAGTCCGCACAAGGTCGACGCCGTCGGCGGCATACGGGAGCAGGAGTGCGCGCAGTTGCTCACCGACTTCTTCCGCGCCCGTCGGAAGAAGCTCAGCGCTTCCGATTGATCGCCTGCATCGCCACATAGCCGATGCCGAGCACGACGGCCGCGGTGATGGCGAGCCAGAGCAGCTTGAAGATCGCGGGCACCACGATCAGGAGGACGAGCAGGACGACGATGACCTTCGCCGAGGTTGGCCAGTCGCTCATGGTGGGTGCTCCTTGATCAGTGGTTACGGCAAGTCTCGCACAGGACCCGGATGGGTATCGGCTACTCCTGGAAAGCGTTGCTGTCCAACGCAATCGGCGGCGTCGCAGTCGACCGTGCGCGACGTTGCGCGTGGAACTCCTCCCACGGCAGCCACTTGTCGCGCAACGCCTGCTCGACGTCGACTCCCATTCGGCGTGCGACGAGCAGCGCCATGGCCACGACGTCCGCGCACTCGGCTGCGACTGCAGCCTGTTGCGCCTCGGCGGACAGGTTGCGGTCACGACCCCGGCCGTCGGCGACCAGCCAGGCCTGGCTGAGCTCACCCAACTCCTCCATGAGCTTCAGCAGTAACCAGTCGGGTGTGCGGTCGACGGCATAGACCTCGGCGTATCCGGCGGAGACGTTGTCGAGGCGGTCGGTCCATTCGGCGATGTCCACGCTCGCATGGTGTCATCCGGGTCGGACACGCGATCGGCGGAGAGTCAGTCCTGCTGCGCCGGTCGCTGCGCCAGCACGTAGGCGCGCTCGGTCGGGATCTCCACACCGGGGTGGGGCAACCGCGTGGTGACCGACACGATGTCGAGGCCGGCCTCGGCGATCTCGTCGATCACCTGGTCGGGTTCGAGGAAATGGCCGGAGATGTCGACGCTGTGTCCGAACCACGTGTCGAGGTGCTGCGTCTGGCCGGCGGCGAACTCCTCACTGCGAATGTGGAACGACACCAAGGCGATCCCGCCCGGCTGCAGCGCGCGGCAGACCTGCGCGAAGGCGCGCGCACGCTCGGTCGGGCTGAGGTTGATGATCGCGTAGAACATCACCACGCCCGCCAGGCTCTGGTCGGGCTCGCTCAGATCGGTCATCGACTCCACCCGGAAGTCGACGCCGGGGTTGTCGGCGCGCGCTATCTCGATCATGGCGGGGGAGATGTCGATGCCCAGCGGCGTCGCCCCGAGCGAGGCCAGATGCCGGGCGACATGTCCCGGACCGCAGCCGATGTCGGCGATCCGGCCGTCACCGCACATCTCGACCACCGCCGCGAGCAGCGCGCGGTCCAGTGGCTTGCCGTCCAGCTCGTCACGCATCGCCTCGGCGTAGTCCGGGGCCACTGCGTTGTATGCCGCCGCCACCTGGCTGTCGCTGTATGCCGTGGCGACCTGGGCGTCGGACGGGTACTCGCTCGTCATACCCCTCAATCTATGTGGTGGCACGCTGGTCGGGTGCCGGGGGAGCGCAGCGGCGGAGGTGTATCGAGACCAGGTTGCGTCGACTCCAGGTACATCGGACGCGCTGCGCCGCCCCACCCCGTCAGCCGCCGACGACAGCCGGCGCTCGCGAACGCCCCGGTGGTGCGCGGAGCGGACTAGCGTCATTCGTTGGCCGAAGTGGTTTCGGGCAGCGGAGGAGTCATGGTGCGTCGTCTGGTGAGCGTTGTCGGAGTGTCGGTCCTGTCCGTCGGTATGGCGCTGAGCGGGTCCGCCGCTGCCGGCGCTGCGACCGGCGACGCAGCTGCCAGTGGAGTCATCGAGTCGTCGGGCGGACAGACCGTCTCGGCTCAACCGGGGGTGACGCGGCCGGACACGGCGCACTGCACGGTGACGCTCGCGGACCATTTCATGTCCAACGCGCCCGACCTCTCGCCGCAGCTCTACTCGGGGACGGTCCGGGTGCCCGACAAGTGCAAGGGCAAGTGGTCGAAGGTCGTGCTCGACTCGACGACCTCGGTCACCGGGCGGCAGTACGACCGCTCCGGCGAGCTCGAGATCGGTGGCGTGCCAGTGTGGTTCGGCACCACGCAGGAGCCGAACGGCGCCAAGCCGACGACGTTCTCGTTCGCGAAGGACATCACCGAGTTCAGCTCCCTGTTCAAGACGCCGCAGCCGTTCTCCGGCGGCTACACCAACTACATGTCGGACGTCTACACCGGCAACTACGACCAGACGGTGACGATCACCTTCTACCTGGCGGACCGGAACCACCCGGCGCCGAACGTTCCCGACAAAGTGGTGGGCGTCCCGGTCGCGGACCTGACTCCGGACAGCCGCACCGCGTCGGCGACCCTGAGCGACCTGCCGCGCAACATCACCCGGGCCCGGCTCGAGACGACACTGAAGGGGAATGGCTGCGACGAGCAGTGGTTCACGGCGGTGCCGGACGAGGTGGCTGCCAAGTTCCCGGGCGCCGGATTGTGCGCCGCCGGCGCCTACCGCGAAGCGAAGGTCTCCGTCGACGGCACTCCCGCGGGTGCCGTCGGGACTTTCCCACACATCTATTCCGGCGGCATCGTGCCGACGCTGTGGCGTCCGGTCGTCGCGATCGACACCCTCGACATGCGCACCGAGTCGCTCGATCTGACACCGTTCGCCGGGCAACTCGTGGATGGCAAGCAGCACTCGATCTCGTTCGGTATCAACCCTATCGGGGACACCTGGAACGTGCGCGCCGCCCTCTTCCTGTGGACGGACCACGACCGGACACAGACCTCCGGCGCGCTGACCACGAACTCGGTGGAGGCGTCGCCGACGACATCCACCACGGCCGGGGATCCGGTCGACGGCACCGTCGAATACTCCGAGACAGTGCGACGTTCCGATACGCTCAGCGGGTATGTCGACACGTCGGCCGGCCGGATCGTCACGACCGTGAACACCTCTCGGAACTGGTCGAATTCGGGCAGCATCGGAGATGGCGGAATGGTGCAGCACATCACGCAGACCGACGCGATGAACACAAGGTCGGTGTCGCGCATCGGCCACCGCGTCGTGCGTGACTCGTCGCTGTGGGAGTCCTATCCGATCACGGTCGGTTTCTCCGCCGCCGACTACGTCGACGACCAGAACTTCTCGCTCAACGGCACCGTCGACATGACACAGCGCGTGTCGCGTCTGGTGCGTGACGGTCAGCAGATCGAGCGACGTGGATGGGACTGGAACGTCACGTCATACGGCGTGCTGGCGCGCAAGGACGGCACGACCAGTGAGTCGGACGGTCACTCGACGACCAGCTACACCGGCACCGACGACAGCGGCCGTCCCTATTGGCACCGGATCACGACGAACCACGGCCAGGTCGTGACCGACCGCGAGAAGTAGGCCGCCTCACGGTGTTTCGCGCAGCCGCGCTGCTTCGCGCAGCAGGTGATTGCGCTCCTTCGTGTTCGTGGCCTTGTCCGCTGCCTCTGTGTAGAGCGCAGCCGCTTCGGCGACATCCCCGGCCTTCTCGTGCAGGTATGCCGCTGCGGCTGTATGGCGAGGCACCGCCGGATCCACGTCCGCGAGAGCTGCGAGGCCGACCTGCGGGCCGTCGGCCTCTCCGATCGCCACTGCTCGATTTAGTTGCACTACAGGTGAATTGGTGAGCGCGAGGAGTTCGTCATACCAGCTGACGATCTGCACCCAGTCGGTCTCGGCGACGTGCTGCGCGTCCGCGTGCAGCGCGGCGATGGCTGCCTGCGCCTGATATTCGCCGAGCCGGTCGACCGCGAGTGCGCTTTGGAGGATGTCGATCGCCTCCGCGATCCGGGTGGTGTCCCACCGAGTGCGGTCCTGCGCGCGCAGCGGCACGAGTTGTCCGTCCGGTCCAGTGCGCGACACTCGTCGGGCGTCGTGCAGCAGCATCAGCGCGAGCAGGCCGTGCACCTCGGGTTCTGCAGTGAGAGAAGCGAGTTGGCGGGTCAGGCGGATCGCCTCGGCGGTGAGGTCGATCGATCCGCCATACCCTTCGTTGAAGACGAGATAGAGGACCCGCAGCACCGTTGCGAGGTCGCCGGGAGCGTCGAGCCGGTTGCCGCGGAGTTGTCGCTTCGCGCGGCTGATGCGTTGGGCCATGGTGGCTTCGGGCACCAGGTAGGCGTCCGCGATCTGTTTCGTCGTGAGGCCGCCGACCGCCCGCAGGGTCAGCGCGACGGCCGAGGAGCTCGTGAGCGTCGGGTGCGCGCACAGGAAGTAGAGGTGCAGGCTGTCGTCCTGGCCGGCCGGAGTGCTCGGCGCCGGTTCTTCGGTGACGCGCAGCTCTCGGGCGCGCCGGGCGCCGGCGGACTTCGTCTGATCGAGGAACTGGCGCCACGAGACGGTGATGAGCCAGCCGAGTGGGCTGCCAGGTGGTGAATCAGACCAACTGTCAAGGGCTTTCAGCAGCCCTTCCTGCACAGCGTCCTCTGCCGACGCGAAGTCGGCACCGCGTCGGCAGAGGACGCTGATTGCGGCCGGGACCAGGTCGCGCACCAGGTCGTCGTCCATGGGCTACTCGAACGTCGGCGCTGTCTCGTCGGTCATCAGCGGCCGCAGCTCCAGCCACTCGCCGATCGGCTTGCCGCCTGCACCGGGAGCGGCGGACAGCTCGCCCGCCAACGCGACCGCACGTTCCTCGGACTCGACGTCGATGATCATCCAGCCGGCGATGAGGTCCTTCGTCTCGGCGAAGGGGCCGTCGGTCACGGGCGGCTTGCCCTCACCGTCATACCGGACCCACATTCCGCTCGGTGCCAGGGCGTGGTCTTCGACCAACTGTCCGGCGGCCTCCAGCCGGTCCGCGAAGTCGCTCATGTACTTCACGTGGGCGTCGAACTCCTCCCGGGTCCACTTGTCCATCGGAACGTCGTGCGCTCCCTTGGGCGCGCCGCGGTAGTGCTTCAGCAGCAGGTACTTGGTCATGATCGTTCCCTTCGTCGTTGCGACTCATTGTGGCCGCGGATATGCAGGGGACGAAGCTGTCGACGCGTTCTCGACATCGCTCCGGAAAATTCTTCGAAGAATTCTCTGCGACTCTCGTCATACGAGGCCCAGGCGCGCGGCCAGCCGCAGCACGTCCGCGCCGGTGTCGTCGATGGAGTCGGCCATCCAGTCGATCGCTTCGGACACCGGCAGGTGCCGGACCGCGGTGATTTGCTCGGCACCGTCGACACCTGTTGGTGGTTCCCCGACCACCTCGGTCGGTATGACGGCGTAGATCCACCACATCGTCGGGTGCGGCACGTGCGGGAGGTATGGCGCTGCATTACGGCTGTGCGCGATGTGGCTGAAGAACACACGCAGGGGGCCGGTGGGCTTCGAACCTGCTTCCTCGTAAAGCTCTCGGGCCGCGGCAGATTCGAGGGTCTCGCCCGGCTCGAGTCTGCCACCGGGCAGGAATCGCCAGCCTTCGATCGACTCGCACGCGGTCACGGTGCCTGGCTCAGGGGTGGCCACCAGGTGTATCCGGTGGACCAGCTCGGGAGGTGGCTCGTCGAAGGTGCCGACGGTGTCGGCGTTCGCGTAGTCGACGTAGGTCTCGTCGAACAGCGACTCGAAGCCAGGCGGAATCCCCATGACGGGACGCTAGCAAGCGTGGTCAGTCGCCGGGGTGTCGTGTTGCGCGAGGAGTTCCGTCATACGAGGCACGTCTCACAGTGCCCCGGGTAGTTCCCAGTCGCCGTAATCCGTGTCGACAGTGGCGAATCCGCGTCGCGCCAATGCGTCCAGCAGCGTGGTTTTGCCGGCTCCGGACATGCCGGTGATCAGCACGCGTGCCATGCGATCAGCCCTCGGCTGCCTCGGCCACGATTCGATCGAACTGCGCACCCATCGCCTCGGCCAGCGCCATGGCACCCGAGAGCGGCCGGACCATCACCACGAAGTCGTCGATCAGCCCCTCGTCGTCGACGTGCAGGAAGTCGCAGCCGTTCACCGTCGTGCCGCCGACGGTCGCCTCGAAGACGAGGGCATGATCCCGCTCGTCCGGCGAATGGATCTCGCGCACATAGTGGAAGTCCTCGAACACCCGGCTCGCCGCCCGCAGAACTGCTGCGGTGATGGGCTTCCCGGCATACGGCTTGAACGCGACGGGACTGGTGAACCGCACGTCGTCGGCCAAAAGGGCCTCGATCGCCTGGTGGTTGCCCGCTTCGACCGCCGCACGGAACTCACGCATGACGCACACCGTATGCGACGAGGCTCGGCACGCCACGTTGATCGCCATACGAACAACGCACGCCAACTCGCCACGCGTCGTTGTTACTCTTCGGTAGGGTCCGCATATGACCCGATCGACCGCTCCCCATTGGCGTCGGCCGCCCCAGGCCCGCGACGGCCGATTCGCCAACTGGGCACGCACCGAGACTTCGTCACCAGGGCGCTGGGTGCTGCCGACGACCGAGGACGACGTCGTCGCCGTCGTGCGGCAGGCCCGCCAGCAAGGACGGCGGGTGCGGTGCGTCGGTGCCGGCCACTCCTTCAACGCCATCGCCGCGCCGGCGGACATCGCCGTCTCGCTCGACAGCCTCCGCGGCATCGTTGCGTATGACGACTCGACCGTCACCGTCCTCGCAGGCACCCGGCTCCGCGATCTCTGTGCGGCGCTCGCCGTTCGGGGCCTGGCGCTGCCGATCCTCGGATCCATCGCGGACCAGTCGGTCGCGGGCGCGATCGCGACCGGCACGCACGGGTCGAGCCTGGCGCACCGCAACCTGTCCGGCCTGGTCACCGGCATGCGACTGGTCGTCGGCACGGGTGCTGTGCGCGACGTGGGCGAGGACGACGAATTCCTCGACGCGGCAAGGGTTCACCTCGGCGCGCTGGGCATCGTTACGCGGGTCCGCCTGCGGGTGGTGCCGGCGTTCAGCCTGCGCGAACGCATCGAGTGGATGCCGGTCGGGGAGGTTGCGGAGGCGCTGCCGGAGATCGGTGCGGGCGCGGAGTTCACCAAGGTCTGGTGGATGCCGCACACCCCCAAGGCCCTGGTCTTCCGCTGCGAGCGGGTGCCCACCCCGCGCACCGCGTTGCCTGTGGTCATCGACCGTTTCGTCGACGAGACGATCTTCCACCGCGCTGTGTTACCAGGGGTGTTCGCGGCCCAGCGGTGGCGATCGGGTTGGGTGCCGACCTGGAACCGCGTCGCCGGCCGGACTCTGCGCAAGGCCAGCCGCGTCGGTGCCAGCCCGGTGATCTTCTCCACGCCGATGCCGGTGCGCCATACCGAGACCGAGGCGTCCGTGCCGCTGGCCAGCGGCGGTGCCGCGTGGGATGCCGCGGTGCGCGTCATCGACGAGGCCGCGGTCCACGTCAACTTCATCACCGAGCTGCGGTTCGTCAAAGGTGACAACGGCTGGCTGAGTCCGGCGTATGGCGGTGACGTCGTGCAATTGGGCGCTTACACAGCGGTCCTCGGTCATCGCGACCGCTACTTCGACGGGTTCTGGGCGCACATGCGCGAGCTCGGCGGCCGCCCGCACTGGGGCAAGGAGTTGCACCACACCGCAGACGAGCTGCGGCCGCTCTACCCGCGTTTCGACGACTTCGTCGCCGCTCGGCACGAATACGACCCCGATCGGATTTTCGCCAACCCGTTCCTCGATCGCGTCCTCGGCACGTAGCGATACCTGTCGCGAGCTCGACACGACGTAGAATTCGGCAGATGACCAAACGTGAGCGTGGCGCACTGCGGGCCGATGTGCTGCGTCGGCTCTGGGCCGGCGCCGACCCGGTCACGGCCAATGCTTTGCGCGATGCCTTCCCGGAAACCGAACGCCCTGCTCTCACAACGCTGTTGACCGTCCTCAGTCGCCTTGAAGCCGAAGGGCTGGTGCAGCGGGAGCAGCAGGGGCGCGGGTCGGTGTTCTCGGCCACACAACCCCAGGCCGAGCACTTCGCCGGGCAGATGTCCGACGTCCTCGGCGCCGCCGCCGACCGCAGTGCGGTGTTGCAACAGTTCGCCGGTGGCCTCTCGGAGCACGACCTACAGGTCCTGCGGGCCGCGATCCGCGACTGATGATCGCCATCCTGGCCTGTATGGCGGCCGGCGCCCTCTGCGCGACGGCCGGGCCGTGGATGTTGCGCGGGATGGGCTGGCAGGTCGCCCGGCCGGCGTTGGCCCTGCGCATCTGGTTCACTGCCTTCCTCCTCGGCGTCGCGGCGCTGCTCGGCAGTGTCGCGTTCGCCATCGCGCACGCAACGGCCGCTACCGAGCGTTCCGGCGGGGTGGCGGGGACGACGGCTGTGCTGTGCGGCTGGGCGCTGCTGGGTGTGCTGGGCATGTCCATCGGGGTGGTCAGTCATCACGCGGGGCCGGTTGTCGAAGGCCGTCGATCGGGAGGCCTGTCGTTGCTGTTGCTGGTGGCTCGTGACGAGGTGCGTCGTATGACGGTCGCCGGCGCGGAAGTCTCCGTGGTCGATGTGCCTGCGGCGTTCGCGGTCGCGGGTCGCGGTTGCGACGCCGACATCGTGGTGTCACGGTCGCTGGCCGCCGCGTTGCCACCGGCCGAGCTCCGGGCGGTCGTGCACCACGAGCTCGGCCACCTGAGAGGCGGACACTCGTTGATGCGGACGGTGTCTCTGGTGGCCGGGACGATCGCACCGAATGCTCGTTGCGGCAAGGACTTCGCGCACACCGTGCATCTGCTGACCGAGCTCGCCGCCGACGACCGGGCTGCGGCTGCCTGCGGCGTCGGCGACACCGCCTCCGCTTTGCGGACACTTGCCGGTATGACGGGAGACCCGGCACCCCTGCTGCGTGCTCAACGGCTCACGCGGGTCGGTGCACGACCGTCACGGATCGGTCTGTGGCACCACAGGATTCGTGGTCAGCTCAGCTGATCGCGACGACGCATGAGATAGGTGCGTTCGGCGGGGTTGCCGGCCAGCTCGATCGCCCGGTCGTATGCCGCCCGCGACTCGCCACTGCGCGCGAGCCGGCGGAGCAGATCCGCGCGCGCGACATGGAAGGCGTGGTATCCGTCGAGTTCGCCTGCGAGCCGGTCGATCTCGGCCAGCGCGACCTGTGGGCCGTCGAGTTCGGCGACCGCCACCGCGCGGTTCAACCGCACGATCGGAGAGGGGTCGATCGTCGCCATCCGGCTGTAGAGGGTGACGATCTGGGACCAGTCCGTGTCACGTGCGGACGGTGCGTAGGTGTGCACGGCGTTGATCGCGGCGAGCAATTGGTAGCGGCCCGGCGGTCGATCCCCAGCCGCGACCGCCGCCAGCCGCTCGCGAACCAGGGCATGTCCTTCCGCGATCAGCGCTTGATCCCACCCGCCACGGTCCTGCTCGTCCAGCGTCACGAGTTCGCCGGTGCGCGAGACGCGCGCGGACCGGCGCGCGTCGGTGAGGAGCATCAGCGCGAGCAGCCCGGTCACCTCGCCGTCGTCGGGCTGCAGATCTCGCAGTAACCGACCCAGGCGGATCGCCTCGGCCGTCAGCTCCCCGCGCAGCGGGTCTTCGCCGGCGCTTGCGAGGTAGCCCTCGTTGAAGACGAGGTAGATCACGGCGAGCACACCCGCCAGCCGCTCCCGCAGGTCGGACTCGGACGGCACACGATAGGGGATGTGCGCGGCCTTGATCTTCGCCTTCGCGCGGGTGATCCGCTGCGCCATCGTGGTCTCCTGCACGAGGAACGCATGGGCGATCTCGGCGACGGTCAGCCCACCGAGCAGCCGGAGGGTGAGCGCCACCCGGGCCTCCATCGCCAGTGCGGGGTGGCAGCAGGTGAAGACCAGGCCGAGACGATCATCAGTAACCGGACCGGTTGGCGCGGAAGGGGTTTCGTCGTTCATCAGCGCAGCCTCCTCATGCTTGGTGCCCCGTCTCGCCTCCCGCCGCAATCGGTCGATCGCCTTGCGCGTGGCGGTGGTGGTGAGCCACCCGCCGGGATTCGGCGGTATGCCGTCGAGCGGCCATCGTTCGACGGCCGCCACGAAGGCCTCGGCGGCCGCGTCCTCGGCGATGTCCAGATCACCGAAGCGGCGCGCTAGACCGGCGACCACCCGTGCCCACTCCTCGTGGTGTGCCCGGGTGATCGCGGATTCGGTCGAGGGGTCGGTCACGACTCCAGCAGTGCCTTGAACGACTCCTCGGTCTGGAACGGGCGCACCTCGACCTTGCCGCGGCACGCCTTCGACGCGTCTGCTGCGAGTGCGAGGGCTTCGTCGAGGTCGGCGGCCTCGATCACCCAGAAGCCACCGAGATACTCCTTCGCCTCCAGGTAAGGGCCGTCCGTGACGATCGGCTTGTCACCCTGACCATCGACGGTGGTCGCCGTGGTGGCCTCCGCCAACCCGTCGGCGAAGACGAAATGCCCTTCCTTCTCGAGCCTTTCGTTGAACGCCCCGGTGTCGGCGAACGACTGGAGCATGGCTTCCTTGCTCGGATAGCTGCCGAATTCACCGGGCTCGGCCGCTCCGTAGACCGACATCAAGTATCGAGGCATGTCACTCACCATCTTTCAGTTGGAGGATTTCTTCCCGCGTGGGGAAACGGTGCACCTCTTGCGGCCAGTCGAGCGCGACCGCAAGCCGCCCCGCCCACGTCCGCGCGGCGTCGTCATCGGCAACGCTCACGACACAGAACCCGCCGAGGTGTTCTTTCGTTTCGACATACGGCCCGTCGGTGAAGACGGCCTCGCCGTCCTTCGACTCCACGCTGCACAGCGCGGTGTCCGCGCCGATGCCACCGTCGGTGAAGACGAAGACACCGTCGCGCTTCATGTCATCGATCACGCGCAGCGAAGCTTTGCTCTTCGCTCGTAGCTGCTCGATCGTGTGGTGGCCGACCCACTCGTCGTTGAATGCGATCAGATACTGCGGCACTGTCGTTTCCTCTCGGGTCGGGTCGAGGGTTCGGGTCCCTCGACACGGACGGCCCGGGTGGCCGTCATACCAACTCCACGAACACGATTGCCCTAATACGACACCGATACGACACCTGCCGGCGAGCTTTTTCAAGACCGCTGGGTGTCCGGCGCGCCGCCGGGTGCGCCGTACCAGCGCCAGTCGGTCTGACGCGGCAGATCTCCGAGCGCGATCCGGCCGCACATGTAGAGGAACAGGTCGCTCGGCGAGGCCGCGACGTCGGGTGCGTGAGGGAACAACCGGGTAAGCGCCGGCACGGCCAGGTCGTCCGGTGGCCGCCAGGTCGACTCCGGGTCGAGGCCGTGTGTGGCGTCATACGTGTGCACCAGCGACTCGAGGACGCCCATCGCTGCGAAGCCCTCCGGATCGGACGCTCCGTAAACATGGTGGCCGCGCGATTCCGGATCCGCGGCATCGACGGTCTGAGCGAGAAGTCGGGTGTGCACCCCCAGCGCGTCGACGAGCCGGGCCGGAGTGCTGTGGTCGTCCGGGGTGAGCGCCGTACAGATGTATTCGTGCGGATCGGCGA
Source organism: Flexivirga endophytica (assembly GCF_014640635.1). Taxonomy (GTDB): domain Bacteria; phylum Actinomycetota; class Actinomycetes; order Actinomycetales; family Dermatophilaceae; genus Flexivirga; species Flexivirga endophytica. Next base: position 292,057 of record NZ_BMHI01000003.1, on the reverse strand, counting down.
GCAGAATCTGCGCGGCATAGAAGTAGACGCAGTCGTTGAGGTGCACGCGCGTGTCCCACACCGACCAGTCCAGGTCGCGCGCGTTGGTCGCCTTCCAATCGCGATCGACATACGGGCGCAGCGCCGCGACACAAATGGCGCCGGCGTCGGCGGGCTGCGCAGTGGTCTGCGTCATGCTCATGCAGCAACAGTTGCAGCGTGGCGTCATACCGTCCATGCCTTTTGGGCGGCGCGCGATCGATAGGCTGTCGCAGCCGTATGACGGTTGCGGCATCGCGAACCTCCGGAGGGTCCATGTCCTACGTAGTTGACTTCAAGACCGTGTCGACCGTCGGAGTGGAGTCATCCCCGGTCGCGGAGGCGCTCGCGGGCCTGCGAGCGAACGAAGCGCGCTACTTCAAGAACAAGTACGACCACGTCTTCACCGTCGAGCCGGCCGCCGATGCCGATGCCGCGGTCGCCTGGGTGACCGGGATCCTGCAGGACGAGCGCGACATCGTCATCGCCTCGCCGGCGCTGGAAGCGACCGAGTTCGAGGTCGCCGGCATCCGGATGGCCTACGTCTTTTACCAGAGCGGGCTGTCGATCAACGCCATGTACACGCTCGCCGAGGGCGGCAAGCGTGCCGTGGGCTTCAAACTGTCCGACGGCATGGAGGTGCCCGAGGAACTCGGAGCCTTCAAGTTCGCCCGGCAGAAGTCGAAACTCGCCGGCACCATCCGCGGGTCCTACTTCGTCATCAAGGGCGAGCACTGACGCCATACGCGATGGCGAGTGGCGCCCGGGGCGGAGGGTTTCAGCCGACCCGTCGGACCTCCTGCGGCCAGCCGCACGCCTCGGCGAGTTTGCCGGCCCACAACTTCGCGGTGTCGACGTCGGGGACGTCCACGACGGTCAAGCCGCCCAGGAACTCCTTGGTCTCGACGAATGGCCCATCGGTGAATTCGAGCGTGCCGCTGGTGGCGTCGGCGCTGAACGCCGTGTCGATGTCCTCGTCCAGTCCACCGGCGAACACATAGACTCCTGCGTCCTTCGCCTCCTCCACGACCGCCCTGGCGAGGGGGCCGCGCGCTGTGAACCACTCCTCGCTGTGGTCACCGACCCACTGCTGGTTGAAGTAGATGATGTATTGCGTCATGTCTGCTCCTCTTCCTGTCGCGGGCCCGTTGCCCGCGTCACCTTGTCCACGAACGGGAGGCGACGGATACGACATACGAGGTCTTCGAGTATGCCGAAAGTGCGCCATGGCGCACCTTCGACATTGCGCAGAGTGCACTGCGCCGGCTCGACCTGGCGACTAGCATCACCGGATGCCCGACTTCACCTGGCTACCGGCGAACGAGGCAACGGCCGAGGATGTCGAGGCGGTGTTCGCCGCGGGCGGCGCCCGCAAATGCCGATGCCAGGCGCTGAAGGTCCCCGGCTGGATCTGGCGCGACTCGACCCAGAACCAGCGGGACGCCGCGCTGCTGGAGCAGACAGCCTGCGGCACCGACGGACCGACGTCCGGACTGATCGGGTATGTCGACGGTGAACCCTCCGGGTGGGTCGCGGTCGAGCCGCGCGAGAACTATCCCCGGATCTGGAGCCGCAAGCAGCCGTGGATGCGGATGGACCCGGAACTCGAAGGCGTCTGGGCGGTCACGTGTTTCGTGGTGTGCAAGGGCGCACGTCGTTCGGGGCTGACCTACGAACTCGCTGCCGCGACCGTCGAGTACGGCGAGCAGGTCGGCGCCCGGGTCCTGGAGGGCTACCCGATCGAGCCGCCGCCGGGTAAGACCGTGATCTGGGACGAGGCGTCGGTGGGCCTGCTGCAGGTCTTCCTCGAAGCCGGTTACGAAGTGGTGGCCTCACCCACCCTGCGGCGGCGAGTGGTGCGGAGACGACTGGCCAAGGTGTACTGACGTCTGCCCTGGTGTGTCCCGTCCGAATTCAGACGAGGGCAGTGACCAGCAGGGCGAAGGCGGCGACGATGACGGCGACACGGACGTAGTGGTAGCGGTCCCATCGGTCGGACTGGTCCTGCCAGTCCTCGGGCCGGTTCTCCGGAGTCCATGTCTTGCTCCGGTTGTTGATCGGCACGAGCAGCAGGATCGACATGAGCACGCTGACGACGAGGAGCGCGATGCCGGCGACCACGAGCCCGGCGCCGTGGTCGCCCCACCCGGTGATGGCCCACGCGGTGGCGAGGACCACCGAGCCGATGTACCAGAACGGCATCACCGCGCCGAGCATCCGCCCTCCGTGAGCGCGTCCGAGTTGGCCACTGTCGCCGGGCAGGGCCTTGAAGATCCGGTTCAGGATCACGGCGACGGCGAACTCGACTCCCACCATGATGCCGACTTCCACAGTGGTGAAGACCTTGAGCGCGTTGAGCATGGAAGAGCCTTTCGGATGCGGTGGTCTAGCGGTGCTAGATCTTGTATAAGACGCTAGCAGTGCTATCGCTCGCTTGTCTAGCGATGCTAGAATTCAGCCATGTCGGTACGGAGTCGGAAGGAACGCGAGCGAGCCGCGCGCGAATCGCTCATCGTGGCGACGGCGCGCGAGTTGGCCGAGCAGCAGGGCTGGGATGCGGTGACCACGCGCCGTCTGGCCGAACGCATCGAATACAGCCAGCCCGTCCTCTACAGCCACTTCCGCGGCAAGCGCGAGATCATCGGCGCCGTCGCGCTCGAGGGCGCGAGCGAGGTCGCCGCGGCAGTGCGTGCCGCGACGTCCGGCGTGACGAAACCTCGCGAGCGGGTCGCCGCACTCGCCCGCGCCTACCTCGACTTCGCGCAGCGCAACCCGGCGGTCTACGACGCGATGTTCCAACTCGACGGCGGGCTGGCCTTCGCGGACGAGGGGACCCCGGCGCCGTTGAAGGACGCCTTCGCCGCGTTGCTGGAGACCCTCGGGGAGGTCGCCGGCAAGGGCGTTGCTCCGGGGCTGTTCACCGAGACGTTCTGGGCGGCGCTGCACGGGCTGGCCACCCTGACCCGCGCGGCACGTCTGCCGGTGGAGGATGCCGGGCGCAGGGTCGACCTCCTGGTCGACCGGCTCGCCGAGGCCTGAAGTCGGTGGGCACGAAGAAAGTCGCCGGACCTGGGAATCATTCGAGCAGGTCGAAAGTTGAGTCTGATGAGCGCAACTTTGGAGCCTTCGGTTTGACACGACCAGGCCCGCCGGAGTTGAGTCGGACACAGTCAACTTCGCACGTATGACGCGGGGCTTCTCTGCGTCCGGCGACGAGACATGACAGACCAACATCGATAGTCAAGGGAGAACACAGACATGGGACGTGCGGTAGGTATCGACCTCGGCACCACCAACTCCGCGGTCGCGGTCCTGGAGGGCAACGACCCGGAGATCATCGCCAACGCCGAGGGTGGTCGCACCACGCCGTCGGTCGTGGCGTTCGCCAAGAACGGTGACGTGCTTGCCGGCGACATCGCCAAGCGCCAGGCCGTCACCAACGTCGACCGCACGGTTCGCTCGGTCAAGCGCCACATGGGCACCGACTGGAGCACCGAGGTCGACGGCAAGAAATACACCCCGCAGGAGATCTCGGCCCGCATTCTGCAGAAGCTGAAGCGCGACGCCGAGTCCTACCTCGGTGAGGACGTGACCGACGCGGTCATCACCGTGCCGGCATACTTCGACGACGCCGAGCGTCAGGCCACCAAGGAGGCCGGCGAGATCGCGGGCCTCAACGTGCTGCGCATCATCAACGAGCCGACCGCCGCGGCGCTCGCCTACGGCCTGGACAAGGGCAAGGAGGACGAGCTCATCCTGGTCTTCGACCTTGGTGGCGGCACCTTCGACGTGTCCCTCCTCGAGGTCGGCAAGGACCCGGAGGACGGCTTCTCCACCATCCAGGTCCGCGCGACCAGCGGTGACAACAAGCTCGGTGGTGACGACTGGGATCAGCGCGTGGTCAACCACCTCGTGCAGCAGGTCAAGAACCAGACCGGTGTCGACCTGTCCAAGGACAAGATCGCCATGCAGCGTCTGCAGGACGCCGCTGAGCAGGCCAAGAAGGAGCTGTCCGGCGCGACGTCGACCAACGTCAGCCTGCAGTATCTCTCGATGGGGGAGAACGGTCCGATCCACCTGGACGAATCCATTACCCGTGCGATGTTCGAGGACCTCACCAAGGACCTCCTGCAGCGCACGAAGGCTCCGTTCGAGCAGGTCATGAAGGACGCCGGCGTCACCGTGAGCGACATCGATCACGTTGTCCTCGTTGGTGGTTCGACCCGTATGCCGGCCGTCACCCAGGTCGTGAAGGATCTCACCGGCAAGGAGCCCAACAAAGGCGTCAACCCGGACGAGGTCGTCGCCGTCGGTGCCGCGCTGCAGGCCGGTGTGCTGAAGGGCGAGCGCAAGGACGTGCTGCTCATCGACGTCACGCCCCTGTCGCTCGGCATCGAGACCAAGGGTGGGCTGTTCACCAAGCTGATCGAGCGCAACACCGCGATCCCGACCAAGCGCTCGGAGGTGTTCTCCACTGCCGAGGACAACCAGCCGTCGGTCGAGATCCAGGTGTTCCAGGGTGAGCGTGAGCTGGCCAAGGACAACAAGCCGCTCGGCAACTTCGAGCTGTCCGGCATCGCGCCGGCGCCGCGCGGCGTGCCGCAGATCGAGGTTACCTTCGACATCGACGCCAACGGCATCGTGCACGTGTCCGCCAAGGACCGCGGCACCAACAAGGAGCAGTCGATGACGATCTCCGGTGGCTCCGCGCTGCCGAAGGAAGACATCGACCGGATGGTCAAGGACGCCGAGGAGCACGCAGCCGAGGACAAGAAGCGGCGCGAGGAGACCGAGGCCCGCAACACCGCGGAGCAGCTGGTCTACTCGACCGAGAAGTTCCTGGCCGACAACGGCGACAAGGTCCCGGCCGACTCCAAGTCCGAGGTCGAGTCTGCGCTGACCGAGCTGAAGGACGCGCTCAAGGACGAAAACTCCTCTGCCGAGGACATCTCCGCCAAGACCACCAAGGTCAACGAGACCTCGCAGAAGATGGGCGCGGCCCTGTATGCCGCCGAGCAGCAGTCCGGTGGCGAAGCCCCGACGGGTGACGCCGCAGGTGCTGGAGCCGGTGCCGGTGACGGCGCCGACTCGTCGCAGGCGAGCAGCGATGACGACGTGGTCGACGCCGAGGTCGTCGATGACGAGGGTGACCAGAAGTGACAGATCCGACCAAGGGTGCGCGGTCGGACGCCGCTTCGGCGGAGTCCGGCCGGCGGCCGGAGGAAGAGGACCAGACCGGGCCGGTGATCCGTGACAAACGTCGGATCGACGAGAACGGTGACGTGCGAGCGACATCGGAGGACAAGGTGACGGACGAGACCGCCGCTGAGAATGCCGACGGTCAGGCGACCGGGGAGTCGGCAACTGCCGACGACGTGGCGGGCGAGGCCGGTGAGCACCCCGACACCGTGCTCGCGGCGGAGCGCCTCGACGCTCTGCAGCGCACCCAGGCGGAGTACTTCAACTACAAGAAGCGCGTCGAGCGTGACCGAGAGGCGCAGAAGGACGCGACCACGGCACGTGTGCTGGAGTCGCTGCTTCCGGTGCTCGACGACATCTACCTGGCGAGGGAGCACGGCGATCTCGAAGGTTCGCCCTTCGAGAAGATCGCCGACAAGCTCGAAGCGACGCTCACCAAGCTGGGGTTGGCCGCTTTCGGCGCTGTCGGAGAGCCGTTCGACCCGACGCACCACGAGGCCCTGATGCACATCGAGGCCGAGGTGCCGGAGGACGCGGAAGGCACCACCATCGTGCAGGTCATGCAGCCGGGTTACCGGCTGGGCGACCGCATGGTTCGCCCCGCCCGCGTCGCGGTCGCCGACCCGTCCTGATGAAGCCCATGTCGCCCACCGAGCGGGGATTCATCACGAATCCCCGCTCGGTGAGCAGCATTCGACGTACTGGAGTGATTGATGGCTAGTCAGGATTGGCTCGAGAAGGACTTCTACAAGATCCTCGGCGTCTCCCAGGAGGCGACCGACGACGAGATCAAGAAGGCCTACCGAAAGCTCGCCCGCAAGTGGCACCCGGACCAGAACCCCGGGGACGCCGCGGCGGAGCAGAAGTTCAAGGACATCGGTGAGGCCAACTCCGTCCTTGCTGACCCGGCGAAGCGTCAGGAGTACGACCAACTGCGTCAGATGGTCGGCGGTGGCGCTCGCTTCACCGCGGGCGGCCCGGGCGGCGGTGGCGGCGCCGGCGGCTTCGAGGACCTGTTCGGTTCGATGTTCGGCGGTGGCGGCGGCCAGAACGTCCGCTTCTCCACCGGTGGCGGCGGTGAGCAGATCAACCTGGACGACATCCTCGGCCACTTCGGTGGTGGAGGTGGCGGCTACGGGTCGCCATACGGCGGCTACCAGTCCGGCCCTCGTAAGGGCGCCGACCTCGAGGCACGCACCTCGCTGAGCTTCCGCGACGCCGCGGCCGGTGAGACCGTCTCGCTGCAGGCGGCCGACGGCCAGACGATCAAGACGCGAATCCCTGCCGGGGTCAAGGACGGTCAGACGATCCGGCTGCGCGGCAAGGGCCGCCCCAGCGCCAACGGCGGACAGCCGGGCGATCTGCTGCTGCACATCACCGTCCAGCCGCACCCGGTCTTCCACCGTGATGGCAACAACCTGACGCTCGACCTTCCGGTCACTTTCGCCGAAGCCGCGCTGGGCGCCACCGTGGCGGTGCCGACCCTCAGCGGCAAGAGCGTGAAGGTCAAGATCAAGCCTGGCACGCCGTCCGGACGCAAGCTGCGCGTCAAGGGCCAGGGCATCCAGGCCAAGAGCGGTGTCGGAGACCTCATCGCCACGGTGCAGGTGGTCGTCCCGGAGAAGCTGAGCAAGGAGGCCAAGCAGGCCGTCGAGACCATCGCGGAGCAGGATCATGCCGACGGCCACGACCCCCGTGCCGAGCTGAACGCGAAAGCCGCTCAGTGATGGTCCGGTCGTCCTGGCGTGGTGCCTCGCCGCCGCCGGAGGATGCGCCGATCTACGCGATCTCCGCGGCGGCGCAGCTGGCTGGCATACACGCGCAAACGCTGCGCCAGTACGACCGATTGGGCATCGTCACGCCGTCCCGCACGCGGGGCGGCGGGCGTCGCTACTCGATGCGCGACCTCGACATGCTGCGCGAGGTGCAGCGGCTCTCCCAGGACGAGGGCGTATCGCTCGCCGGCATCCGCCGGATCCTGGAGTTGGAGGACCAGCTGGACGCGCTGCGGTCCCGTGTCCGTGAGCTGTCCGACGAGCTCTCCCGGGAGCGGAGTAAGGGTATGGGCCGGGTCTTCGCTGCGGCGCCGGACGGGCAGATCACCCCGTTGCGCCCTGGCGAGCGGGTCACACCGGTGCGTGCCGAGCGCGCCCTGGTCGTATGGCGCAAGCGCTGACCTCTGGCACAGTGGTGCCCGTGATCGAGTACCTCATGGTCTTTCAGGAGCGCGACAGCGCGGAGGAGGTCGCGGACCAACTCTCCGAAAACGACGAATTCGCCTCAGTGCGAGTCCTTTCCGAGGCGCTTGCCGGCGAGGACGATGCCGAGGACGTGGACTGGCTGGTGCACGTGACGGTGGACACGATCGACGACCAGACCGGAGCCGTCGCACGTGCGCTGGCGAAGCGGTTCACCGCCCTCGCGAAGGATCACGAGGGGTGGCTGGACGAGCTCCGCTCGAGCGGCGAATGACACAGAACGCCCACGACCATTGCGGTCGTGGGCGTTTCGATGTGCTCCGGAGGTCAGCCGAGGGCTGTGCGGAAGGTGCATGGCACGGAGACGTTCGAGCCCAGTGCGCGCTCCGTCAGGCCGATGATGCGCGGTGAGTACGCCAGCTGCAGGTGGTCGCTGAAGTCGATGCCGCAGCCGTCCTGCAAGGTGATGTTGTGCACGGTCGCGCCGGGTCCGGCGCTGAGGAACGTCCGCGTGTATGGCGTGGACACCTCGTCATACTTGCTGCCGATGATCGTGTAGTCGATGCCGGGCATGGTGTCGCCGCCGGCATTGAGCTCGGTCAGGTATGCCGACCCGATCTCCTGGTCCACGGCAGCCTGACCCAGGGTGCTGGGAACGATCGGGTTGAGCCCGAAAACCTTTGCCAGTGTGGCGAGTCCGGACAGAGTGGTGCCGTGGTTCGTTGCGCCATACGTGATGACGTTGTCGACCTTGTTGGCGGCCGGATTCGCGGCGTTGGCGCCGCCGTAGAACTTCAGGTAACCGCGCGCGACGATGCCGCCCTGTGACCACCCGACCAGGTCAACCTTCTTCGCGCCGGTCGCCGCGAGCACCTTGTCGACCTCCTGGCCCAACTGCTGCGCCGAGTCCTTCACCGGGCCGGTCAGATAAACACCGGGGAACTTGCTGATGATGGCACCGCTGGCACCGAGGTTCTCGCCATAGACGCAGTAACCCTGTTTCTTCAGAGCGGGGGCGAGTGCGGCGAAGCTGTTGTAGCGGTTCGCCCAGGTGCCCTCCACGAGCACGACCGGGTTCGGGTGCGCGGCGGACGGCTTGCACGTCCAGTCGTTCATCCCCGACGGGAGCGCCGTCGGGTGGAAGGCGCCATACGCGAGTGCTGGGTAGAAGCTGGACTGTTGCGGACCGACGGGGTCGGGTGTGGCTGCAGACGCCGTGCCCGAGAGTGCCAGGCCCGCACAGGTGAGGGCCGCGGTGGAGAGAGTGATGCGTCGGAGGAGGGGCATTGCCGCTCGCTTTCATCGAAGTGTGATCTGGCTCACGATGTGACCCAACTCACCTTACCGACGGGTAAGTACGCGGGGGTGGCGTTTCGCCACTGAATATTCGGTGGCCTGCCATGTCATCGATGCCTAGCGTTCCTGGGGTGATCCGACTCATCGACCCCGCCGACGACCGTGACATGCGTGCAGTCTTCGATGTCGGCATTGCGGCGAAAACCTTTGACCTACCGTGGTTCTCGCCGATCAACTTCTCCTCGTGGCTCATTCAGATGCGCACTCCGGACCCCGAGGACGCGCAGGAGCTCTATGCCTACTTCGACGCCGACGGCACCTGTCTGGGCACCAATCTGTTGTTCATCCCGTTGGAGGACAACACCGACAAGGTCTATTCGCTCGTGGATGTCGCTCCGGAACATCGCCGGAAGGGCGTTGGCAGTGCTCTGGTCGAGCACGGGCTCGCTCGGGCGCGGGCGCTGGGTCGCACGAAGGTCTTCGCCGAGACGTTGGTGCCCGGAGCCTTCGACGAGCAGCACGGCTTCGTACGTTTCGCGCGGTCGTCGGGCTTCTCGCAGGGGTGGGACGACATCGCTCGGCATCTCGCTCTACCGGTCCCGCAGGAGCGGCTGAGCCGGCTCGCGCAGTCAGCCGCGGTGAGATACGTCGGTGACTACCGGATCGAAACGTTCGCCGGCCGGGTCCCGGAGGTGCACCTGCCCGGCCTGGCCGAGCTGATGCGCCTGCTGGCCGTCGACTCACCGTCGGGCGACATCGACTTCGACGCGGAGGCTGTCAGCCCGGATCGGCTCCGGCGGATGTACGACCGTGAGGAAGAGCAGGGACGAATCCACCTGTCAGCGCTGGCAGTCCATGACGAGTCGGGTGCCGTTGTCGCGCAGAGTGACCTGACCATGGAACCGCCGATCGATTTCGCGGTCCAGCTCGGCACCTACGTGCATCGTGAGCACCGCGGTCATCGCCTCGGTATGGCGGTCAAGGTGGCCAATCTGCAGCAGCTCCAGCGGGATCACCCGGGACCGGCATTCGTCCGCACGATGAACGCAGAGACGAATGTGCACATGGTCTCGGTCAACGTCGACCTCGGATTCGAGATCGTCGAGACATCGACCGAGTGGGTCATGGATCCGACGACTCGCTAGTCGGCTCAGCGCTCGTCGTCGGACGCGATCTCGTGCAACAGCTCGAGTGCTCGACGGGTGACCGGGTTGCCGGCTGCCGCATCGCGTACGTGCACCGAGATGCCGCGCTGCACCAGCGGATCGGTCAGTGGGACCGCTCGGGCCCGCCTGGGGAGCGAGCCGAGTGTCAGGCGCGGTGCGAGGGTCACGCCGATGCCCGCCGCCACCAGGGCGAAGCTGGTGTGGTGGTCCTGGCACTCGGCGACCATGCGGGGCGCCAGGCCGGACTTGTTGATCGCGCGACGCAGGATCCGCCCACAGGTCTGGTCCTCGTTGCTGTCATCGATCCACGGTTCGTCGGCGAGGTCACTCATCGAGACCTCGTCCTTGTCGACCAGCGGATGCTTGGCCGGAAGCACCGCGACATATGGCTCCGTGATCAGCTCGTGTCTGGTGTATCCCTTTGGGACCACTGGCGTTTCGGTCAGATCCTCGGTCCGGATGTCCAGATCGCAGTCCGGCCGCGCGGCTTCGTTGTGCTCATTGAGGTCGACGGTGATGAGCACATCCTTGAACTCACGCTGCAGCTTCGCCACCAGTTGCGGCACCCATTCCTCGCCGGCGGACGCGAAGCAGGCGATCGACAGACTCCCGGTGCGCCCGTGGCGCAGGTCGGTCACGACGTTGTCCAGGCGGGCCAGCGCACCCATCGCGTCTTCGCTCTGCTGGGCCAGCAGCCGCCCGGTCGGAGTGGGTGAGATGCCGCGTCCGGCCTTCTCGAACAGCGTCAGGCCGGTCTCTCGTTGCAGCTGGTTGATGTGCTGGCTGACGGCGGACGGTGTGTAGCCCAGATGTGTCGCGGCCGCCTGCACCGAACCACTGGCGACGACGGACCGGAAGACCCTCAAGCGGTGTATGTCGAGCATGGATCAAAACTACAGCATCACTTAAGCATTGTGAAGAAAACGGAGCTTGTGCTGAACAGTTAAGTCGGTCAGAATAGAACACATGAAAACGACACAGTCACTGAACGCCAGCCGCCACCAGCACCACGACCACGACCGGGCCCCGCTCGGCTTCTCCGGAAGGGTCCGCGCCCTGTGGCGCAACCAGGAAGACGCGCAGCAGTTGCTGCTCGAGAAGCAGGCGCCCTGGTTGCGTCGCCGTTGAGCGCCATACCCGTCCACTGTCCGGCGAGCGTCCCCTGACCGAGGTCAGGGGACGCTCTTGTGTGTGGGTGCCGTTGTCAGGCAAGCGGATTCGTCAACAGGAGTTCGGTGTTGCGGTCAGCGGTCGAGCCCATCCTCGTGGGGACGTGGTGGTGGATGTCGTTGTAGGAGAGCTCTCGATAGAGCGATGCCAGCGCGGCAGGTGACGCGTCGTCATACGCGGCCTGATAGGGAGCGGCCGACTCGATGAGCGTCGTGAAGAGAGACAGCGTGCCGTCGGCGTTGTCGCAGATGTCGAGGATGCGGGCGTGCTGCGGGAAGTCGATGTGTGACGCGGTGTTGATCTCCCAGAAGCTGCGGGTCGGATCGCTGTGCCGGTGCGGCGTGATCTTGTTCTTGTGCGAGTGGCCGTTGGCCCAGCCGATGACGTTCGGGTAGCGCTGCAGCATGCTGACCAGTTCGGTCCCGCTGTGCCGGGTCTCGAGCAGGTCGGGTGCGGGCAGCAGGTTGTTCATCGACTCGCTGGTGTGATGGCTGAAGAGCACGAAGAGGCTGTCCGTGACGTCGCGGCGGTGCTCCGCGCCCCGGCTGTCGTAGTAGCGGCTCGACGATGCCTCGAGTGTGCGCTGTATCCAACGGAATTGCGCGTCGCCGATCGAACCCTGGACGAAGCCGGCGCGGTTGGTCGAGTCCATTGCGATGCCGGTCACGCCGGGCGCGATCGAGAAGGCGTAGTAGCCGATGCCCTGTGCCAGCGCGTCCAGCGTGAAGCCGTGGCCGTGTGGCCCGGGACCGTCGGCGGTCGGGTCGAGGTGCGCGGCCATGAACTCACGGGGCGTGAAGGGCGCGCGTCGGTCGTCGGCCGTGACCTCCCAGCGCGACTTCGGCAACCTCGAGTGCTCCGGTATAGCGGATGTCGCGCCGGCCACCGCGCTGCGCAGGGCCGTATTGCCGCTCGCGTTGGCGAAGCCGGTGAACTTGAACCGACCGGTGTAGAGATCGGCGAGGACGGACGAGTCCGAAGGCATCATCCCGCCGATGGAATCATCATGGTTCCCGAAGACGCTGTACCACTTCGTCGCCAGCCCGGCGCTGCGGTGCGGTTGCATCGCACGATCGAAAAACCCTGGTATCTGCGGGAATCCGGCCTCCTTGTATGCGTCCTGCGCGGTCGTCTCCGGCAGGTAATAGAGCCTGTCGCCGGCGCTCTGGACGCCCTCCCAACTGTTCCGCGCGCCGGTGTTCGCGGTGATCGCGCCGCCACTCATCACCGCGAGGAACCAATCGAGCTCGATCTTCTCGTGGTTGTCGGAGCTGTCTCCGGTCGTGACCACGCAGTCGAACGCGCGGTCACTGAAGGACCCGGTGCGCAACGCGTTGACCCGATCCACCAGCTGCGTGGCGCCATGGGTCCCGAGCGCCTCCTGCGGCCGGAATGCGCTGCCGGTGAGCGGGTGCAGCCACTCGAAACGCACCGGCGATTGGGCATCGAGGACGTGCAGATCGGTGAGCTGGACGACCGAGGCTCGGCCGGTGCGCCTGTCCTCGCGCCCCGACCTCGCGGCGCTGAGGTCGGTACGCACGATCAACGGATATCCCTTGCCGGCGGTCAGCCTGGTGTACCCGTTCCTGGAGACCGGCCGGGCGGCCCGCTCCAGCGTCGTGCCTGTTCCTGCTGCGATGTATTCCTTCGGCGGGGGACTGGCGTCGGTCCGTGCCCGGGCACTCGCAAGCGTCGTCACGGCCAGGCCGCCGATGCTTCCGCCGAGCAGGGTCCGGCGTCGGATGAAGGTCATGTCACTCCTCGAGATCGTGGACGTGCACGTGCGTCCAGCGTTCCGAGGTGTGGCGGCGTCCGAGTGTCCGCAGGGCGAGGAGCCGGTGAAGTCGGAACGTCCCCTGCCCATCGGGTCAGGGGACGCTCGTCATGGCTCTGCGAAGTACCGGAGGAGCGTGTCGGAGTCCCCGCGAAGTATCGGAGGAGCGTGTCGGGGTCCCCGCGAAGTATTCGGAGGAGCGGAGCGGGGGAGAAACTTCGTGGGGTGACGGAGCGGGGGAGAACTTCGTGGGGAACTAGGCCATCGGGTTCTTCAGCAGCAGTTCGGTGTTGCGGTCGGCTGCGGTGCCGATCCGGTTGGGGTCGCGGTGGATGTCGTTGTAGGACAGCTCGCGGTAGAGGGACGCCAGGGCCGACGGCGACCCGTCGTCATACGCTGCCTGGTACGGCGCGGCCGACTCGATCAGCGTCGTGAAGAGCGACAGCGTGCCGTCGGCGTTGTCACAGACATCGATGATGCGGGTATGCTGCGGGAAGTCGACGTGCGACGCGGTGTTGATCTCCCAGAAGGAACGTGTCGGGTCGTTGTGGTGGTGCGGCGTGATCTTGTTGTCGTGCGTGTGGCCGTTCACCCAGGCCACGACGTTCGGGTAGCGCTGCAGCGAGCTCACCAGCTCCGAGCCACTGTGCCGGATCTCGAGCTTGTCGGGTGCCAGCAGCAGATTGTTCATGCTGTCACTGGTGTGGTGGCTGAAGAGCACGAAGAGTTGGTCGGAGCGATCCGTGCGGTGTTCGATACCCCATCCGTCGTAGTAGCGACTGGAGGATGCCTCGATCGTGCGCTTGATCCAGCGGAACTGCTCGTCCCCGATCGAGCCGTCGGTGAAGCCGGCCCGGTTCGTCGAATCCATCGAGATACCAACGACACCCTGTGCGATCTGGAAGCTGTAGTAGCCGACCCCGTCCGCCACTGCGTCGGCGGTGAAGCCGTGTCCGTGCGGTCCGGGCCCGTCGACCTTCGGGTCCAGGTGCGCAGCCATGAACTCGCGCGGAGTGAAGGTCGCCCGCCGTTCGTCAGGGGTGATCTCCCAACGAGACTTCGCAAGCGAGGACGACTTCGGTATGGCGGACTGCCCGCCGATCGACGAGCGGCGCAGGGCGAGATTGGCGCTGGTGTCGTCGAACCCGGTGAACTTGAAACCGCCGGTGTACATGTCGGCCAGGATGGGTGTCCCCGACGGGAGCGTGCCCTCGATGGAGTCGTCGTGGTTGCCGAAGACGCTGAACCATTCCGTCTTCAACCCTTCGCTGGTGTGCGGCGTGGTCGCGCGCTCGAAGAAGCCTGGGAGGGTTGGGAATCCGACCTTCTTGTAGGTGTCGGAGGCGGTGGATTCGGGCAGGTAGTAGAGGCTGTCGCCGGCGTTCTGGACGCCCTCCCATTCCGTGGGCGAGCCGGTGTTCGCGGTGATGGCGCCGCCGCTCATCATCGCCAGGAACCAGTCGAGCTCGACGCGCTCGTGATTGTCGGAGCTGTCGCCGGTGGTCACCACGCAGTCGAACGCCCGGCCGCTGAACGGCCCCTTGCCCAACTCGTTGACCCGGCGCACGAGCTGCGCGCCGCCCTGGGTGCCGAGCGCCTCGTGCGGCCGGAAGGCGGATCCGGTGATCTGGTGCAGCCACTCGAAGCGCACCGGTGACTGGGCGTCGACGACGTGGACATCGGTGAACTGAACGATCGACGCCCGGGCCGTCCGGGTGTCGTCCCGCTTCGCCTGCGCCGGACACAGGTCGGTGCGCACGGTCAGCGGGTAACCGGGACCCGAGGTCAGCCGCGTGTAACCGCTCGAGCCCACGGGTGCTGCGGCGGCTTCGAGCGCCGTGCCCTCGCCGAGTATGGCGCGCCGGCTCCACGAGGTGAGGTCGGAATCTGCCGCTCGGGCCGGACGGGTGCCGAGCGTCATCGCGGCGGCCGCGCCGATGCCGCCGCCGAGCAGGGTCCGCCGTCGAATGGAAGTCATCTCACTCCTAGTTACTTGGACGTTCGTCCATCATGGCGGCGGCGAGTGGTCGATGGGTGACTTCAGGCTGACAAATCGGCGAAATCGACACCGAAAGCAAAGTTGAGCGGAATACACTCAACTTTGCTCTCGTTGGACGAAGGGAGACGCATGCCGTGCTTGCCCGGTCACCTCTGTCGCGAAAGGGTGGACCGGAGCAGTGCGGCATACCGCTGGAACTGACGACATACCCGACCAGGGAGGACCAACCAACGTGGCTCTACAGCTGACCACCAAGGCGCAAGAGGCTGTTTCCAATGCGGTGCAGCTTGCGACCACCGCAGGCAACCCGCAGGTGGAGCCGGCGCACCTGCTGCTCGCACTGACCGACCAGACCGACACGACCACCGGCCCGCTGCTCGAAGCGGTCGGCACGACCGCCCAGGCCGCCCGCAGCACCGCGGAGCAGGCACTGCGGACGCTGCCGGCCACCCAGGGCGCATCGGTGGCGCAACCGACGATGTCGCGCACCCTCGCCAACGTGCTGGAGCAGGGCCGCCAGGCGATGGAGTCGATGGGAGACACCTTCGTCTCGACCGACCACCTCCTGCTGGCGCTGGCGCAAACGGGTGAATTCGGTTTGAACGCAGACGCTTTGGCGGCTGCTATCCCACAGACCCGCGGCGGTCGGAAGGTGACCAGCCCCGAGCCCGAGGGCAGCTTCGACGCGCTCGAGAAGTACGGCACTGACCTGACCTCGGCCGCCCGTGAGGGCAAGCTGGACCCGGTCATCGGCCGTGACTCCGAGATTCGTCGCGTCGTGCAGGTGCTGTCCCGGCGGACCAAGAACAACCCGGTCCTCATCGGTGAGCCCGGTGTCGGCAAGACGGCGGTCGTCGAGGGGCTCGCGCAGCGCATCGTCGCAGGCGACGTCCCGGAATCGTTGCGGGACAAGCGATTGATCTCGCTCGATCTGGCCGCGATGGTCGCCGGCGCGAAATACCGCGGTGAGTTCGAGGAGCGGCTGAAGGCTGTCCTGGAGGAGATCAAGGGCTCCGACGGCGAGGTCGTCACCTTCATCGACGAGTTGCACACGGTCGTCGGTGCGGGCGCCGGCGGTGACTCCTCGATGGATGCCGGCAACATGCTCAAGCCGATGCTGGCGCGCGGCGAGCTGCGTCTGGTCGGCGCGACGACGCTCGACGAATACCGGGAGCACATCGAGAAGGATCCGGCGCTCGAGCGCCGATTCCAGCAGGTGTATGTCGGGGAGCCGTCCGTGGAGGACACCATCGCCATACTCCGTGGGCTCAAGGAACGCTACGAGGCGCACCACAAGGTGGCCATCTCGGACGCGGCCCTGGTGGCGGCGGCATCGCTGTCCGACCGCTACATCACCGCCCGGCAGTTGCCCGACAAGGCGATCGACCTGATCGACGAGTCGGCGTCCCGGCTGCGGATGGAGATCGACTCCTCACCGGTCGAGATCGACGAGCTGCGACGCTCAGTCGACCGGCTGAAGATGGAGGAGCTGCACCTGGAGAACGAATCTGACGCCGCGTCCAAGGACCGGCTCGCCAAGCTGCGCTCCGACATGGCCGACAAGCAGGAGGAGCTCAGCGCCCTCACCGCGCGCTGGGAGCAGGAGAAGGCCGGCCTCAACCAGGTCGGTGACCTCAAGGCGCAGATAGACGAGTTGCGCACGCACGCGGACCGCTTGCAGCGCGATGGCGACTACGCCGGCGCCTCCAAGATCCTGTATGGCGAGCTGCCCGCGCTCGAGAAGCAACTCGAGGAGGCGCAGGCCGCGGAGTCGACCCAGTCGACCGCCGGCGGCGAGGCGCCGATGGTCAAGGAGGAGGTCGGGCCGGACGACATCGCGGATGTCATCTCGTCGTGGACCGGCATACCCGCCGGACGCCTGCTCGAGGGTGAGACCGAGAAGCTGTTGCGCATGGAGGACTGGATCGGCGAGCACGTGATCGGTCAGAAGAGCGCCGTGCAAGCGGTCTCCGACGCCGTACGCCGCAGTCGTGCCGGAGTCGCGGACCCCGACCGGCCGTCGGGTTCGTTCCTGTTCCTCGGCCCGACCGGTGTCGGCAAGACCGAGCTGGCCAAGGCCGTCGCGGACTTCCTGTTCGACGACCCGCGCGCCGTCATACGCATTGACATGTCCGAGTACTCCGAGCGGCACGCGGTCGCGCGGCTGATCGGCTCGCCTCCCGGCTACGTCGGCTACGAGGAGGGCGGCCAGCTGACCGAGGCGGTCCGGCGGCGGCCCTACTCGGTGGTGCTGCTCGACGAGGTCGAGAAGGCTCACCCGGAGACGTTCGACATCCTGCTGCAGGTGCTGGACGACGGGCGGCTGACCGACGGCCAGGGTCGCACGGTCGACTTCCGCAACGTCATCCTGATCATGACCTCCAACTTGGGCTCACAGTTCCTCGTCGACCCGACGCTGGATCTGAAGCAGAAGCACGATTCGGTCATGAACACCGTGCGGCAGTCGTTCAAGCCGGAGTTCATCAACCGGCTCGACGAGGTCATCATCTTCGAGGCGCTGACCAAGGACGAGCTGACGCGGATCGTCGACCTGCAGGTCGACGCGATCGCGTTGCGGCTGGCCGACCGTCGGATCACCGTCAACGTCACCGACGCCGCCAGGCAATGGCTGGCCGACGAGGGCTACGACCCGGCATACGGTGCTCGGCCGCTGCGCCGGCTGGTGCAGAAGCAGATCGGTGACCAGCTGGCCAAGGCCCTCCTCGGCGGCGAGATCCGTGACGGCCAGACGGTGACGGTCGACGCCGCACCCGACGGCGATGGCCTCGACATCCAGCCAGCCTGATCGCCGAGAGGACAGCGAAACATCGAGAGGACAGGCGATTTGACCCTTGAAAGGGCCAAATCGCCTGTCCTCTCAGTCATCGGGTGTCCTGTCGGCGAGGGGGGTGCGCGTGGTCGGCGAAGGGTGCGCAGGCTCGGTGATCGCGGTCGAACCGGGATGGCAGGATCTGACGCGTGGAACGAGTCGCGCTGATCTCCGATGTCCATGGCAACCTGACCGCACTCGAGGCGGTGCTCGCCGATATTGACCGGCGGGGCATCACCCGCATCTGGAATCTTGGCGACTTCGTCGGCAAAGGCCCGCGCGGCCGCGAGGTCGTCGATATCTGCCACGAGCGTTGTGAGGTCAACATCCTGGGCAACTGGGACGATTTCCTGCCCGATGCCGATCGCGAGTTCGACGACGAGGCACTGACCTGGTGGCGGTCGCAGCTGGGCCCCGGCCAGGGGGAGTGGCTGCGGGCGCTGCCGTTCAGCCACGACGAATGGGTGAGTGGCCGCCGGCTGCGCGTCTTCCACGCCAGTGAGGAGACCGTCCACCGGCGAGTGCGCTACGTCCGCACCCAGGCCGAGTTCGAGGCGCTGTTCACCAACACCCCGGCGACCGGAGATGGCCCGTTGCCGGATCTCATCGGGTATGCCGACACCCACGACCCGCACTACGAGGTCCAGCTCGAGGCGCGCACCGTCTTCAACACCGGTGCGGTGGGCAACTCGATGGGCGACCCGACACCGATGTACTGCATCCTCGAGGGCGAGTGGGGCTCGCGGGAGCCCGCGCCGTGGTCGGTCGCCTACGCGCGCGTGCCGTATGACGTCGATGCCGAACTCGCCCACGCGCGCTCGGCCGGCATGCCTCACTACGACGGCTACGAGGTCGAGCTACGGCACGGCATCTACCGCGGCAACCTGCAGGAGTGGCAGGCCGGCGAGAAGCTCACCGGCTACCACGAGCGCCCGGTCTGATCAGGGCCCCTTCGCCGAGAGGACAGGCAACACATCGAGAGGACAGGCGATTCGGCCTTAGAAACGGCAAATCGCCTGTCCTTTCGGTTATTCGGTGTCCTCTCGGCGAGAAAGCGCCGTCGCGAACGACGGAGCGAGTGGGAGTCCATCGCCGACGAGCAGACAGATCTGCAGGGCGTGGTAGACGTCCGGCTTGCCCGCCCACGTGCCGTGCGAGACCTGGTTGTGTTCATCGAGCTCGTGGTGCCACGAGCCGCGGTCGGTGTCGATCAGGTGGTCCTGGGCATAGTGCCACCAGATGAGCAGCGAGTCATCCCAATGCTTTTCGCCGGTCACCTGCCCGAGTGCGTATGCCGCGCCGATCGCTTCGCACACCACCCAGTGCATCCGCGCCCGGACGACCGGCACACCGTCCCAGTCGGTCGTGTAGACGAAACCGTCGGCGCCGTCGGCCGCCCAACCGTCGGCAACCGCACGAGTGGCCAGTTCCGTTGCGGCAGTGACCAGCTCATCCCCGTTGTATGACGCCTCCAGGCGCAACCGGCTCGCGCGTACCGACAGGGCCAAGCGCGACCACTCCAGCCCGTGCCCGACAGTCGCTCCGAACGGCCGGAACGCGTCCGCGGGCCGGTCGCGGTTGTAGTCGGGCAGGATCCGGCCATCGGAGTCGAAGTGCTCGGGGATCCGCCAGTCCCGATCCCGCGCCCAGCCGGCGACCTGCAAGGTCATGGCCTCGGCACGGTCCAGGTAGGAGACCTCGCCGGTCACGTCGTGCAGCGCGAGGAACGCCTCGACGGTGTGCATCGTCGCGTTGACTCCGAGGTACGGCTCGGACGTGCTCCAATCAGCCGAAAAACTCTCGTGCACCAGGCTTTTCGAGGGGATCCAGAAGTGCTCGTCGTGGACCTTCCGTGCTGCGGCCAGCAGTTGATCGGCGCCCGGCCGACCGGCCACGACCGCGCTGCTCGCGGCCAACAGCACGAACGCGTGCGGGTAGCCCAGTTTGCGGTCGTCGACGCCCGCACCCGTGTCGGCGTCGATCGTCGTGAACCAACCGTCGTTGACCGGGTCGCGGAACGACGAGGACAGCGTTTGCACGCCGTGGTCGACAAGTGCCGCGAATTCGGAACGGCCGCAAAGTAATCCGAGCGCCGCGACGTGCGTCATCCGGCAGGTGAGCCATAGCTCCAGCGGGCGGTCGGTGGGCCGGCCGTCGTCGTCGAGCCAGCCGAAGCCGTGCTCGGTCCGAGAAGCCAGCGCGAAGTCGAGCACTCGGTCCGCCTCGTCACGCAACTGACGGGCCGTGTCTGCAGCGACGCTCATCGTGCGAGGTCCTCGATCGCCTTGGCCACCTGATCGGGTGCCTCCCACGGGAGCATGTGACCGAGGTCGTCGAAGGTGGTCAGCTCCGCGGCGGGCAGCCCGGCCGCGATCCGCTGCGCGAGCGTGGGCGGCGTGAGCCGGTCGCGTCGTCCGACCAGGACCCTCGTCGGGACGTTCTGCATCCCGGCCAATGCCGCCACTTCGTCGTGCTGCATCAGCGCGTCGTAGAAACCGCCGACGACGCTCAGCCGGGTGCCGCGTGTGATGACGGTGGCGTCGTGCACGTCGGCCGGATCGGCCCCGCGGCCGAACGCCGCGGCTCGGTGCGCCTTCTCCGTCATACCTCTTCCGAGGGGCACACCGACGTGCCGCAGCGCGGACATCACCCGCCGCTCGCCGGGCCGACCGGTGCCACGCAGACCGCCGGCGGCCGTCGACACCAGCACGACGCCGCGCACGCGTGCGGCGAACTCTTCCGGGGCGATGCCGGCATAGGCCAGGATCGTCATACCGCCCATCGAGTGCCCGCCGAGCACCAGCTGCTCGTCCGCCGGCGTCAGCTCGGAGATCACTGACCGCAGGTCGGCGCCCAATCGCTTGATCGACTGGTGTCCCACCTTGCGCGAGCCGCCGGCCAGTGTCGAGCTGCCGTGGCCGCGCTGGTCCCACAACACCACCCGCAACGACGGGTCGAGCGTGCGCAGCACCGGCAACCAGGAGCGGTGGTCCAGGATCCAGCCGTGCCCGAGCACCACCGTGCCGGTCGGCGCACCGACCGGCTCGCGGATGTATGCCGACAGCAGTGCGCCGTCGTCGGTGGTCACGCGATGCACATGGAGTCCGGACATGCCGTCATTCTCCCCGACCCGCCCGGCCTGCGGCGGCCAGGGAACCGCGCGACCCACACGGACGTCAAGAAGGACAGTCCACCGTCATTGCCTCGGAAGCTGATTCCGAGCAAGCACAGGAGGCTTGGGATGCGTTGGCGTTGCAGGGAGCTTACGACTCGCAACGTCCGACGCAGAATAAGTCTCCCGGGAAAGATAGGTTGCTCTATATGCGACGTACCCTGACCGTCTCCAGCTCGCTCGCGATCGCGGCGGCCCTTGCGCTCACCGGTTGCAGCAGCGGCAGCAAGGATGCGCCCGCCACGGGCGCCTCCGGCGGCTCGCAGGGCGCTGTGACCCCCAAGGCGATGCTCGCCAAGGCGAAGAAGACCCTCGACGACACGTCGGGCGTGCACCTGAAGCTGACCTCGGACAAGATCCCGCCGAAGGAGAACGGCCTGATCAGCGGTGAGGGCGACGGCTCGCACGCGCCGGCTTTCAAGGGCAAGATCGCGGTGCGCATCCCGGCCGCGGGCACCATCAGCGTCCCGGTGGTCGCGGTGGGCGGCAAGGTGTGGGCCAAGACCCCGCTGAACCCCAAGATGGCCGAGATCGACCCCAAGCAGTTCGGCGCACCCGACCCGGCCCAGATCTTCGCCCGGGACGGCGGCTTCTCCACTCTGCTGGTCGCCACCAAGTCGCCGAAGTTCGGCGACAAGAAGCGCGACGGCAAGGACATCGTGCAGACCGTCACCGGCACGCTGCCGGGCAAGACGATCAAGCAGACGCTCAACTTCGGCAACGCGAACGAGACGTATGACGCGGTCTACCAGATCACCGACAAGGGAGAGCTGCGCTCGGCCGAGCTGACCGGCGCGTTCTACAAGGGTTCCAATGACACGTCATACACCGTCGAGTTCACCAAGTACGGACAGAAGGTTGCAGTCACCAAACCCTGAGGTCGCCGCACCCGGGCGCCACGCGAAGGCCCTGCTGGCAACGGCTTCGGTGGCCGTCGCGCTCGCCGCAGCCGACACCTACGTCGTGGTGCTGGCGCTGCAGGACATGATGAATGGCGTCGGCCTCGGCGTCGACGCCCTGCAGAAGGCCACGCCGATCATCTCCGGCTTCCTGCTGGGCTACATCGCGGTGCTGCCACTGATCGGCCGGTTAGCGGACCTGATCGACCGCCAGCGCATCCTGATCGGCTGTCTCGGGCTGTTCGTCATCGGCTCCGCCGTCACCGCGATCTCCGCCGAACTCCCGGTCATGGTCGCCGGCCGCTTCCTGCAGGGTGTGGGTGGCGGCGGGTTGGTGCCCGCGACGCTGGCCCTGGTCGCCGACCTCTGGCCACCGGGCAAGCGCGGCACCCCGTTGGGGGTCGTCGGCGCGGTGCAGGAGATCGGTAGCGTCGTCGGGCCATTGCTCGGCGCCCTGGTCCTCGCCGTCTCCGACTGGCGAATGATCTTCTGGCTCAACGGATTGGCCGGGATCGTGCTGGCCCTCGGCATCGTCGCCTGCGGTGGTCGTCGGGGTCGGGACCGGGTCGGCGCTCCGGTGCCGCAGTGGTGGCGTGCGCTCACCTGGCTGGCGGTGCTCGTCGCGGTCGTGCTGCTCGGCCTCGCCCTGTGGGCCCCCGATTCACTCACCACTTCCATCCGGTGGGGCGGACCGTTCGTCCCGTATGGCGACCACACCGCCCACCTGATGACACCGATCGGGGTGTGGGGCCTCTTCGCACTCGCCGGGCTGTTGGCCCTCTCGGTGCGCTTCTGGTGGCCGATCGCCCGCAGCGTCGACGTGGTTGGTGCGTTGCTGATCGCCGTCGCGCTCGGTGCGCTGGTGCTGACCTTCGCCGCCTCCAACCCGGAGAAGCAGGTCGTCGGACCGATGGGGTGGTGGCTGCTCCCGGTCGCAGCGCTCGCCGCCGCCCTTTATGTATGGCGCCACCGCGCCGCCCGAAATCCGTTGATCGCCAAGGGTGTTGTCGTTGGCCGGGTGCGACCGGCCCTCGTGGTCTCGTTGTGCGTCGGCACCGCCATCGTCGCGGTCGTCGTCGACATACCCGTGCTCGCGCGGCTGACGGTCACCGACTCACAGACCGAGGCGGCGCTGGTGCTGCTGCGTTTCCTCGTCGCGGTGCCGGTCGGAGCGCTGGCCGGCGGTTGGATGCTGCGACGGTTCGGTGCAGCGGTGATCGCGGCGCCCGGCCTGCTGATCACGTCGCTCGCGCTGTTTCAGATGTCCACTTGGGGCACCGACGCGCTCGATTCCTGGCTGCTGCCGACCACGATGCTGGTGCTGGCCGGTCTCGGCGTCGGTCTGGCGATCGCTCCGGTCAACGATGCCGCCTTGCACGACGCACCGCAGACCGCGCACGGTGTCGTGTCGTCGCTGCTGGTCGTCGCCCGGATGGTCGGCATGGTCGTCGGTCTGGCATTGCTGACCGCGATCGGGCTGCACCGCTTCTACGGCAAGGTGCAGTCGCTGCCGCACCCGACCGAGGCGCAGGTGACCGAGGCCGGTGTGTTGCAGGTACAAACGGTGTTCCTGGGCGCGGCATTGGTGGCGCTGGTCGCCGCAGCGGTGGCGCTGCTGCTCGGCATGCGCGTGGTCGGCGTGGCCGACGCGGACGAGGAAGACGGCACCGACGCCGAATCCGACGACGACACCGACGGGTCGGCCGGCGGCTATGACGCCGAGCCGGTGAATTCGTAGTCCACCAGCTCCGGCCGGGCGAGCTTGCGCTCGTATTCGCCGACGCCGCCCGGCCACAGCACGCGATTGCGACCCTCGTCGTCGAGATACCAGCTGCTGCAACCGCCCGCCTGCCAGACCGACGAGGCGCTGCGCTCGTCGAGCCGCTGCATGTGCGCGGGCACGACCTGCGGACGCACCTGCACCGCTGTGGCGCCTCGCTCGTCGCGCTCGTCGAGCAACCTGCTGATCAGCCCGATCTGCGCTTCGATCATCAGCACGACCGAGGTGTGCCCCAGCACGGTGTTGGGGCCGAGCAGGAAGAAGAGGTTCGGGTAGCCGGGCGCTGTCACGCCGTAGTAGGTCTGGATGTCCTCGGCCCAGTCGGTGTCCAGCGTGCGCCCGCCGAGTCCGGTGATGTTCAGGTGGCGGTAGGACCCGGTGACGTCGAACCCGGTGGCGAAGACCAGCACGTCGAGCTCGTGCGTGGTGCCGTCCTCGGTCGCCAACGACGTCACGTCGGCGTCCTGGATCGGTGACGTCTCCACGGTGACATGGTCCGACGCGAGCGCGGGGTAGTAGGTGTTGGACATCGTCACCCGCTTGCAGCCCATCGTGTAGTCGGGCGTCAGCTTCGCACGCAGCTTCGGGTCCTTGATCGACGAACGCAGGTGTGCGAGAGCAGCTTTCGAGGCTGCCTTCAGTGCGGCGGGCTGTTTGGTGAAGCCACCGACGCGCACCTCACCGGCGGCGCGCAACTTGGCGCGGTGCGCCTTCATCAGCCACGGTCGCTTCTCGTACTGGTCGATCAGCCAGTCGGGGTATGCCGGGTCGACCTTGGGCAGCACCCACGTCGGTGTGCGCTGGAAGACCGTGAGTGAGTGGGCGTCCTCGGCCAGCGGCGGGATCACCTGCACCCCGCTGCAGCCGGTGCCGATGACGCCGACCCGCTTGCCGACGACGGTCGTGCCGGGATCCCACGCGGCGGTGTGCAGCAGCTCGCCACGGAACGACTCGATGCCGGGGATCTCGGGGATCACCGGCTCGTGCAGCGCGCCGACACCGAGCGCGACGGCGCCGGCGACGAGTTGGTGCGTCTCGCCGTTGCCGGTCGTGACGGTCAGGTGCCAGGCGGCAAGGCCCTCGTCATACGTCATCCGCTCGACGACGCTGCCGAACCGCATGTGCTGGCGCAGGTCGAACTTCTCGACGCAGTAGAGCAGGTAGTCCTGGATCTCATCGGCGGTCGCATAGGCCTTGGACCAGTAGGGATTGAGCTCGAACGAGAAGGAGTAGAGGTGGCTGGGCACGTCGCACTCGCAGCCGGGGTAGCGGTTGTCCCGCCAGGTGCCGCCGATCTCGTCGGCCTTCTCGAGTACGACGAAGTCGCGCCTGCGGTTCTTGGCCGCGATCGCCATGCCGATGCCGGAGAAGCCGGAGCCGACGATGACCAGGTCGTGATCGACGCGCGCGTTCATGCGGGTGCCCATGGCGTCAGGTTACGTCGGCGTGTCGGCCCGGCCGACCGGCAACGCCGCGCGCGTCCGGATCAGCGGTAATAGTGCTGCTGTGGCGCCTGATTGACGACCACGACATTGGTCTGCTGATCTGTCCCGCAGGCCATGACGAGCGCGATGACCCAGCCGATGAAGGACCAGCCGAGCAGGAAGTTGAGCGCGAAGATGCCGCCCTGGTTGGACTTGTTGCGAGTCGCGGCGATAGCCCACGGCAACAGGTAGAAGAACGTACAGACCGCGAGGATCCAGGCGATCGCGACCACTGCGCCGGACGGGCCGGGTCGACCGGTCATCACGACGGAGTTGTATGCCGGGGGCGGCCCCACGGGCCGTGGGGCGTAGGACTGCATCGGGTACTGCGGCGACGGCCCCTGGGGCGGCAGGATTTGCGGGTGGGCCGGTGAGGCGCTCGGCGGTGGCGATCCGTAATGCTGCGGGGGCGTGGAGTAGGTGCTCGGAGCCGGCGGCTGTTGGAAGCGCTGCGTCTCGGGCGTCGTCGGGATGCGCTCGGTGTCGCTGCGCCGGTCGTCCTTGTGCAGCCGGACCGGCCGGGTCGTGTCGTCGGATGAACCTGCGTGATCAGTCATGCGCGCCCCCTGCTGATGAACTACCTGCGGCCACTGTATGGCCGCGGGCGCACAGGGCGCGAGGGTATGACGTCAGTCACCGAGCGTGACGACGACCGGCGCGTGGTCGGACGCGCCCTTGCCCTTGCGCTCCTCGCGGTCGATCGATGCATCGACCACGCGGGCCGCCAAGGTCGGGGACGCCAGCGCGAAGTCGATCCGCATGCCCTGCTTCTTGGGGAAGCGCAGTTGCGTGTAGTCCCAGTAGGTGTAGGTCCCGGGCCCGGGGGTAAACGGCCGGACCACGTCAGCGAAACCGGTGTCCACGACGGAACGGAACGCCGCCCGCTCGGCGTCGGTCACGTGCGTCTTGCCGTCGAAGAACCCGATGTCCCAGACGTCCTCGTCGACCGGTGCGATGTTCCAGTCGCCGGCCAGCAGGATCTGGGCGTGTGTGTCCTCGGCGAGCCACCCGGCCGCGTTGTCGCGCAGCCGGGCGAGCCAGTCGAGTTTGTAGGAGTAGTGCGCATGCCCGACCTCGCGGCCGTTGGGCACGTAGAGCGACCACACCCGCACGCCGCCGCAGGTGGCGCCGATCGCCCGCGCTTCCGCGGCCGGCGGCTCGCCATACCCGGGCATGCCGGAGAATCCGACACTGACGTCGTCCAGCCCGACGCGGGAGACGATGGCGACGCCATTCCACTGATTGAGACCGTGCATCGCGACCTCGTATCCCGCTGCTTGCAACGGCATCTCGGGGAACTGGTCGTTGCGGCACTTCGTCTCCTGGAGCAGCAGCACGTCCAGGTCGTGGCGGTCGAGGACATCGACGACGCGGTCGATGCGGGAGCGGATGGAGTTGACGTTCCAGGTGGCAATACGCACCCGACCAATCTACGTACCCGCCAGCGCCACTTCGCCGAGAGGACACCCGTTCGCCGAGGGGATAGCCGATTTCAGCAGATATCGGCCGAATCGCCTGTCCCCTCGATGCATCCCCTGTCCTCTCGATGAGGGGCCGCGACCTCGGTGCTGCGCGGAGTCGAGCCAGAAGATTCAGTTCGCGACAGTGAAGCGTGCGCGGCGGTGCTTCGGCTGCTCGAGCTCGTCGACGATCGCGACGGCGAAGTCCTCCGCCGAGATCTTGTCGCCTGCGGGAGTGTCGTCCGCGACCTGGTAGGTGCCGGTCCGCTCGCCGGGGGCGATCTCAGGGGCGGGCGACAGGAACGTCCAGTCGAGTGACTCCGGTGCCTGGCGGATGTTGTCGAGCGCCTGCGTGGCGGTCAGGGCTTCGGCCTTGTAGCCCTCGGGGAAGCCGGGCAGGTCGACGAGGCGGGTGCCCTCGATCAGCAGCGAACCCGCGCCACCAATGACGAAGAGGCGCGTGTCGGTCGCGTTCTCCTGCGCGGTCTGCAGCGCGTCAAGCCAGATCTGGTGGTCCTCGCCGGTGCGGCTCGGTCCGGTGGCGGACAGGACGACATCGTGGTCGGCTGCCAGGGATCGGACGAAGCCGGCGTCGCCGAGGTCGCCCCGGACGCTGGTCGCCTCCGGCACCTCGGTGCCGGATCGGGTGACGCCGGTGACCTCGTGGCCGCGCTGCGACAACTCGTGCACCACGCGGGACCCGACCATGCCGCTCGCACCGATGACTGCAATCTTCATGTCTGCTCCTCCAATTCGTTGATGTTGCGGCAACAGTAACTATTGGTACCCTGGTACCTCAAGGTAACTAAAGGGAGTTGGGCAGTATGACGTCCGCAACAGCTGCCTGGGTGGGCGACGGTTACGACCCGGAGTGCCCGACCCGGGTGCTGCTCGATCGTGTCGGCGACAAATGGACCGTGCTCGTCATCGGTGTGCTCGCCGACGGGCCGATGCGCTTCACCGCCCTGCGCGATCGCGTTGGGGGCGTCTCCGGGAAGGTCCTCACCGCGACCCTGCGAGCGCTGGCGCGTGACGGGCTGGTCACGCGCACGGCATACCCGACGATCCCGCCGCGGGTCGACTACGAGCTCACCGACCTCGGCAGGTCGCTGCAGGGGCCGCTCGACGTCATCCGGGACTGGTCCGAGCAGCACATCGCGGCCGTCATCGCACACCGCGACAAATTCGACGACGGAGCGTCCGAATAGACTCACGCCCCATGGCCACTGCACTCGTCACCGGCGCGAGCGCCGGCATCGGTAAGACTTTCGCAACCCAACTGGCACAACGCGGTCATGACCTCGTGCTCGTGGCTCGCACGCAGAGCCGGCTGGAAGAGCTCAAGGCTCACCTGGAGGACCGCTACTCGGTCTCCGTCGAAGTGCTGCCCGCCGACCTCAGCGACCGACTCGACATCCAGTCGGTCGCCGATCGGCTCGCCGACGTCACCCGACCGGTCGACCTCCTCGTCAACAACGCAGGTTTCGGCCTGAAGAAACCCTTCCTGCGCAACGAGATCCGCGACGAGGAGGAGATGCTCACCGTCCTCGTCCGGGCCGTCACGGTGCTCTCGCACGCCGCCGCGCTCGCGATGCGCGAACGCGGCCACGGTGCGATCATCAACGTGTCGTCCGTCGCCGGCTTCATGGCCTCGGGCACCTACTCGGCCGCGAAGTCCTACGTGACCGTCTTCTCCGAGGGCCTGGCGAGTGAGCTGCGCGGCAGCGGGGTGACGGTGACCGCCCTGTGCCCCGGCTTCACCCACACCGAGTTCCACGACCGCGCCGGCATCAAGGGCAACGGCGGTCTCCCCGGTTTCATGTGGTTGCAGGCGGATTCGCTGGTCAAGGAGTGCCTTGACGACGTCGACCGGGGCAAGGTCATCTCCATCCCGAGTCCGCAGTACAAAGTGGCGGCGACCGCGTTGCGCGTGCTGCCCCGTCCGATCGTCCGGATGGGCAAGCTCAGCCGCAGGCACCGACCGCAGTGAGTTCCGGAAAGACGTCCGATACCGCGAGCATCGAGGAGATGGCCTTGGCCAAGCAGGAGTTGTTGGAGCACATCACGTCCGAGGCGATCGTGCGCGGCAAGGTCACCTTGTCGTCCGGGAAGGAGGCCGACTACTACGTCGACCTGCGCCGGATCACGCTCAGCGGCGCCGCCGCACCCCTGGTCGGCAAGGTCATGCTCGACCTCACCGCCGAACTGTCGTATGACGCCGTCGGCGGCCTCACCATGGGCGCCGACCCGGTGGCCACAGCGATGCTGCACGCCGCGGCCGCGGAAGGCCGCACGCTCGACGCCTTCGTCGTGCGCAAGGCCGGCAAGGCGCACGGCCTCCAGCAGCGGATCGAGGGCCCGTCGATCAAGGGTCGTCGCGTCGTCGTCGTCGAGGACACCTCCACGACCGGTGCGTCCGCCCTCGAGGCAGTGGCCGCGGTCCGGGAGGCCGGAGCCGAGGTCGTCGCGGTCGCGGTCATCGCCGACCGGGCGACGGGCGCCCGCGAGCGGATCGAGGAGGCGGGTGTGGCCTATCTCACGGCATACGGGCTCGAGGACCTCGGGCTCGCCTGATCCCACCACCTCCCGCAATGACGCGGATCGACCGCACGCCGACCGTCGATCTCTCACTGCGACGGCATTGCCGGTGAGATCACCGTGACGAGCAGGTAACACGACGACGCTGCTCGCGAAACATCCCGTTCCTACGTTCGGGTGCCAGGCCCCACTCCGGGGCTCTGGCACACGGAGGTGGGTATGGCACTCGCGACAGACCTCGGCGTCGACGATCGGAAGACCGGTGACTCGAGCCGGCCGACCATCGGCAAAGGCCGGTGGATCTCCGGTTGGGATCCTGAGAACCCCTCGCAATGGGAAGGATTCGGCCGGCGGACGGCACGGCGCAACCTCGGTCTCTCGGTGTATGCCGAGTTCCTCGGGTTCGGTGTCTTCGCGATCTGGAGCATCGTCGTGCCGCTGCTGCCGGCGTACGGCTACACCGGCGCTGCCGCGATCTCCGACAGCCAGCAGTTCTGGCTCATCTCGATCCCGACCCTGGTCGGCGCCACCCTGCGAATTCCATACTCCCTCATGGTTCCCCGGCTGGGTGGCCGCAACTGGACCGTCCTGTCGGCGTTGCTGCTGCTTCTGCCGACGGTCGGTCTGGCCGTCGCGATCGGACAGCACGCGGGATTCCCGGTGTTGCTCGCGATGGCGGCTTTCGCCGGATTCGGGGGCGGCAACTTCGCGTCGTCGATGACCAACATCTCGTTCTTCTACCGCCATGCGGAGAAGGGCAAAGCGCTCGGAATCAATGCTGCCGGCGGCAATCTGGGCACCGCGGCGGTGCAGTTCGCCGCACCGATCCTTGTGACGATCGGGGCCGGCTTCTCCACCGGTAGGCCGAACCTGCCGGTGGTCGGCTGGGTCTTCGTGCCGCTGGTGCTGGCTGCGGCGGTCGGGGCCTGGCTGCGGATGGACAATCTCACCGACGCGCGTTCGGAACCCGGCACCTATGCCGCTGCGGTCCGCTCACGCCACACCTGGCTCCTCTCGTTCGTCTACGTCGGCACCTTCGGGTCGTTCATCGGCTTCGCCGGTGTCTTCCCCAAATTGATGCGGGATTCGTTCCCCGGGCGCGGCAGCTACGTGCTGCTCGGTGCCGGGATGACGCTGGCGTTCCTGGGAGCTTTCGTCGGCTCGATGTCCCGTCCCTTGGGCGGTCTCGTCGCGGACCGGGTCGGCGGTTGGCGGGTCACGGTGGTCAGCTTCGCGGCGATGGCACTCGGTGCCGCAGGCGTCGTGATCGCCTTGCAGGCAGGCAGTTTCGGCTGGTTCATGGTCGCGTTCCTGTGGATGTTCGTCTTCACCGGCATCGGTAACGGCTCGATCTACCGGATGATCCCGGCAGTCTTCGCGGCGACCGTCGGCGACGACACCCCGGCATCGATGGCCACCGCGCGCAAGGTCGCCGCGGGAGCCATCGGGATCGTCGGAGCAGCCGGCGCGTACGGCGGGTTCCTGATCCCGCAGGTCTTCGCGATGTCGAAGTCCATGACCAAGGGCGCCGCCCACCCGACCGGCACCATCGTCCCGGCGCTGTGGGGCATCCTCGCCTGTTATCTGGTGATGGGTCTGGTGACCTGGCTGGCCTACGGGCGCAAGCGTCCGGGTGGTGTCGTCGTATGACGACGGTCGACACGCATTGCCCCTACTGCGCTCTCCAGTGCGGGATTCGCCTGGGACAGAAGGGATCCGGCCGGATCACGCTGGCGCCCCGAGACTTCCCGACCAATCGCGGTGGACTCTGCCAGAAGGGCTGGACCGCTGCCGAGCTGCTCACCGCAGCCGACCGCATCACGACACCACTGGTTCGTGACGCGACCGGTGAGCTGGTCGAAGCGAGCTGGGACGATGCCTACGCGCGGATCGTCGCGGCGGTTCGCAGCGCCCAGGGCGCGGCCGGACCCGATGCCGTTGCTGTCTTCGGCGGCGGTGGTTTGACGAACGAAAAGGCCTACACGCTGGGCAAATTCGCCCGTGTCGCGCTCGGGACATCACGCATCGACTACAACGGCCGATTCTGTATGTCGTCCGCCGCCGCCGCGGTCAACCGCGCCTTCGGCCTGGACCGAGGGTTGCCGTTCCCGCTGACCGACCTGGCCGGCGCCGACGCAGTGCTGCTGGTCGGCAGCAATCTCAGCGAGACGATGCCACCGGCGGTGCAACACCTGTCCGGGGTGCGCAGCCGTGGCGGACTGATCGTGGTGGACCCGCGGCGGACGGCGACCGCTGCCCTCACCGAGTCGGACGGCGGCATACACCTGCAGCCGGTGCCGGGCACCGACATCGCCGTGCTGCTCGGGCTGCTGCATCTGGTCACGCTGGCCGGCGACACCGACGACGCCTACCTGACCCGTCGGGTTAGTGGGTGGGACGCCGTGCGTGCTGCGGTCACCATGTGGTGGCCAGAGCGCGTCGAACGCGCGACCGGGGTCCCCGTGGGCGAGTTGCGAGCAGCAGCAACGTTGCTCGCGGGTGCGAGTCCCAGCGCTGGTGGAGCCGGAGCCTACGTGCTTACCGGGCGCGGCGCCGAGCAGCACGCGCACGGCACCGACACCGTGACCGCCGCGATCAATCTGGCGCTGGCGCTCGGCCTGCCCGGCCGGGTCGGTTCCGGCTACGGCTGCATCACCGGGCAGGGCAACGGCCAGGGCGGCCGTGAGCACGGTCAGAAGGCGGACCAACTGCCGGGGTACCGGTCGATCACCGACCCGGCCGCACGGGCGCACGTCGCCGAAGTCTGGGGCGTGTCCGAGTCGAGCATCCCCGGACCGGGCCTGCCCGCGGTTCAGCTGCTGGACGCGATCGGCCAACCGGACGGGCCGCGGGTGCTCTTCGTCCATGGTGCGAATCCCGTTGTCAGCGCTCCCGACTCGGACAAAGTGGCCCGAAAGTTGGCGCAGCTGGAGCTGCTGGTCGTTGCCGACTTCGTGCCGTCGGAGACCGCCCGGCTGGCCGACGTCGTGCTGCCGGTGCCGCAGTGGGCGGAGGAGGAAGGCACGATGACCTCGCTGGAGGGCCGGGTGTTGCGGCGCCGGCGCGTCATACAGCCGCCGGAGGGGGTGCGGGACGAGCTGCGCATCTGGCACGAACTCGCGCAACTGCTCCACATACCAGTGCAGTTCGCGGCCACTCCGGTCGAGGTGCTGGAGGAACTGGCGCGTGCCAGCACCGGCGGCATCGCCGACTACACCGGTGTCGATGTGGCTCGGCTGGACGCTGGGGAGGGGCTGCACTGGCCGTGCCCGCAGGTGGGTCATCCGGGCACGCCGCGACTCTTCCTCGATCGCTTCGACACCGCCGACGGACGCGCCCGGATGGTCTGCGTGGACACCTCCCCGGTCGACGACGACGTACGACCGGACGCCCCGATCTACCTGATCACCGGCCGGATCCTGCAGCACTACCAGTCGGGGGCGCAGACCCGCCGGGTGCCCGAGCTGCTGCGCGGTGAGGCCGGCCCGTTCGTGCAACTGCACCCGGTCCTGGCAGCTCGCCTCGGCATCGAGGAGGGCGACTGTGTGCGCGTCACGTCCACTCGCGGCAGCGCGAGCGGTATGGCGCGACTGTCGGCCGACATCCGCCGCGACACCGTCTTCATGCCCTTCCACTTCCCGGGGCAGGGCGCCGCCAACGCCGTCACCAACCCGGCGACCGATCCGGTCTCCGGCATGCCGGAGTTCAAGGTGTGCGCGGTCAGGGTCAGCCGGGAGTGGGTGTCGTGACCGAGCGAAGCGAGCGACCAAACAAGCACGGGTCGAATGCCGGCTCCCGACGGAGGAGGGAGGCAGCATGAGCAGCCGCATCGTCGTCGTCGGCCACGGCATGGTCGCGGTGCGACTGCTGGACGAGCTCGGACGGCTGACGGCGGACCGGTCCACTCGGTTGCTGGACGTCACGGTGATCGGGGAGGAGCCGCACCGTCCCTACAACCGGCTGCTGCTGAGTGAGGTGATCGCGGACCGCGCCGATCTGGGACGGCTCACGCTGCCCACCGCGACCGACAGCAGCGGTATGACGGTGCGGGTCCTCCGTGGCGTGACCGCCACGGACGTGGACCGCGACCGGTGCGTCGTGCGATGCGACGACGGCTCCGAACACCCCTACGACACGGTGGTCTTGGCGACGGGCGCAGCCGCCCGCCGGCCGCTGACCGACAGCGACGAACGCGCCGGTCAGGTCCGCGTGCTGCGCACGATCGACGACTGCCGCGAACTCCTGGCCGCGTGCTCCTACCCACGGCGGGTGACCGTCGTCGGAGGTGGGCTGCTCGGACTCGAGATCGCGTGCGGCCTGGCTTCCCGAGGCGCCGACGTGCACGTGCTGCACCGCGGCGGTCATGTCCTGGACCGGCAGCTCCCGGCATCGGCGGCGGACATCGCGCGGGCGGCGCTGGCTGCAGCCGGTGTGCAGGTGGTGACCGATGCCGAGCTGCACCGCCTGCAACACGACGGCGACCGGATCACGGCGGTCCGGCTGCGTGACGGTCGGGAGATCCCGACGGACGTGGTCGTCGCGAGCGTCGGTGTCGCACCGCGCACCGAGTTGGCCCGCGCTGCAGGCTTGCCCGTGCGCGCCGGGGTCGTGGTGACCGACGAACTGCGCAGCCCTGGCGATCCGCAGGTCGCCGCGATCGGTGACTGTGCCGAGCCGCAGTCCGGCTGCAGCGGGTTGCTCGCGCCGGGCTGGGCGCAGGCCGATCTGCTGGCGCGGCAGCTCGCGGGGTGCGCCGTGTCCGACGTCCCTGCCTCGTCGGCCGGGACGGGTCAGGTCGTGAAGCTGAAGGCGGTCGGTGTCGACGTCGTGGCGATCGGGGACGGCCCCGAGCCGCCTGCGGAGGCACGGACCGTCACGCTCAGCGACCCCGCGCATCGACGGCATGTGCAGGTCTCCGTGCTCGGGGATCGAGTGGTCGCCGCGTGCTGTGTGGGCGCGAAGCGGGTGGCCGCGGACCTGACCGCGGCATACGAACGACGTACGCCCCTGCCGGACGATCCCGCGGTCCTGTTGCTGGACGGACTGCCGAACTCCGTCGTCCCGCTCACCGGTGATCCGACCACGATGCCGGCCGCCACGACCGTCTGCCGCTGCAACGGGGTCACCAAGAAGGACATCGTCGACGCGCACGTGGCCGGCGCACGCGACCTGGTCGCGGTGTCAGCACGGACGCGCGCAACCACCGGATGTGGCGGTTGCCGCGAGGTCGTCTGCGGCCTCCTCGAGTGGATGGACGACGTCAATCCCACGAAAGACGTTCCACAGCCGAAACATTCACGAAACGACCCCGGAAACATCCATTCCGTAGCGTCGTCCCTGATCGACAAGGAGATCTCTCGATGATGACTCAGCAGCACGTCGTGGTGGCCGGCGCGGGCATGGTCGCCCATCGGTTCGTCGAGGCATTGCGGTCCCGCGACGACGCCGGCCGCTTCCGGGTCACTGTCATCGGTGACGAGCCACGACCGCCGTACGACCGGGTGGCCCTGACGACCTACTTCACCGGGCGTGACCCGGAGGACCTGCACCTCGGCGGCGCCGGCCTCTGGCAGGACCCGCAGGTCACGCTGCGCAAGGGCACCGCCGTCACCGCAATCGACCGCAGCGGCCGGCGGGTGCGCACCGACCGCGGCGACGACGTCGGTTACGACCACCTGATCCTCGCCACCGGGTCGTATGCCGCCCGGCCTCCGGTCGACGGGTCAGATCTGCGCGGCTGTTTCGTCTACCGCACGATCGACGACGTCGCGGACCTGCGTGGGTATGTCGAAACGCTTCGGGTCGGTCACGATGACCGGCCGTTGCGCGGTGTGGTGGTCGGTGGCGGACTGCTGGGCCTGGAGGCCGCCGGTGCGTTGCAGGCGCTCGGTGTCGAGAGCACCGTGGTGGAGTTCGCACCACGACTGATGCCCTTGCAGGTCGACGACGGCGGCGGCGCCGTGCTGCGTCGGCTGATCGAGCAGCTCGGCGTCACCGTGCGCACCGCGACCGCCACGGCCAAGGTCCTGGGTGCGCGGCGCGGCCGGGTCGACGGTATGCGCTTCGCCGACGGCAGCTCGCTGCCGGCGGACGTGGTGGTCTTCGCGACCGGTGTCCGGCCGCGAGACGAATTGGCCCGGGACGCAGGGCTTTCCATCGGTGAACGAGGCGGTGTCGTCGTCGACTCGTCCTGTCTGACCGACGACCCGGCGATCAGCGCGGTGGGCGAGGTCGCCTGCGTCGACGGCCGGGTCTGGGGGCTGATCGCTCCGGGGAACGCGATGGCCGAGGTGGCCGTCGACCGGCTGCTCGGCGGCGCTGCGACCTTCCCCGGCGCCGATTCCTCCACCAAGCTCAAGCTGCTCGGGGTCGATGTCGCATCCTTCGGGGATGCCTTCGGCGCCACCCCCGGCTCGCTGGAGGTGTCCTTCGCGGACGCCGTCGCCGGTGTCTACAAGAAGCTGGTGCTCTCCGACGACGCCCGCACACTGCTCGGCGGGATCCTGGTCGGGGACGCGTCGTCATACGCCGCGCTCCGGCCGATGGTCGGTCAGGCACTCGGCACCGATCCGAGTGCTTGGCTGGTGCCGGCGACGGACGGCCCGCCCGGTGGCGGGGAACTGCCCGACGGGGCCACGGTCTGCTCGTGCAACAACGTGACGGCGGGCGACATACGCGACGCGGTCACCGCGCAGGGATGCTGCTCGGTCGCCGACGTGAAGTCGTGCACGCGTGCCGGCACCAGTTGCGGGTCCTGCGTGCCGCTGGTCAAACGGCTGACCGACACCGCGCTGGAGGAGGCGGGCGTCGCTGTCGGCAAAGGGATGTGCGAGCACTTCGAGCTGACCCGCGCCGAACTCTTCAACGCCGTGCAGGTCACCGGACTGCGCACGTTCAGCGAGATCATCGCCCGGCACGGCCGCGGCCGCGGCTGTGAGATCTGCAAGCCGGTCATCGCCTCGGTGCTGGCCAGCCTCGGGACCGGCCACATCCTCGACGACGACCGTGGCACCCTGCAGGACACCAACGACCACATGCTGGCCAACCTGCAGAAGGACGGCACTTACTCGATCGTGCCGCGCATCCCCGGTGGCGAGGTGACGCCCGACGGTCTGATCGAGATCGGCCGGATCGCAAAGGAATTCGACCTCTACACCAAGATCACGGGCGGGCAGCGGATCGACATGTTCGGCGCTCGCGTCGAGCAGCTGCCGACCATCTGGCGGCGGCTGGTCGAGGCCGGTTTCGAGTGCGGCCACGCCTACGGCAAGTCGTTGCGGACGGTGAAGTCGTGCGTCGGCGACTCCTGGTGTCGGTATGGCGTGCAGGACTCCGTCGCCATGGCGATCCGGCTCGAGCTGCGCTACCGCGGCCTGCGCGCGCCGCACAAACTGAAGCTCGGCGTCTCCGGCTGTGCGCGGGAGTGTGCGGAGGCGCGCAGCAAGGACGCCGGCGTGATCGCCACCGACAAGGGCTGGAACCTGTATGTCGGCGGCAACGGCGGCTTCAGCCCGCGGCACGCGACCCTGCTGGCCGAGGACCTGGACGACGAAGGACTGGTCCGAGCGATCGACCGGTTCTTCATCTACTACATCCGCACGGCCGATCGCCTCCAGCGCACCGCCGCCTGGCTCGAGGAACTGCCCGGCGGCATCGAGCACCTGCGGGACGTCGTCCTGCACGACGGGTTGGGAGTCGCCACGGATCTGGACGCCGCGATGGAGGGGCACGTGGCGTCATACCGCGACGAATGGAGCGAAGTGCTGCACGACCCGGTGAAGCTGGCGCGCTTCACCTCGTTCGTCAACGCGGCCGACGTGCCGGACCCCGACCTGCGGTACGAGACCGAACGCGGTCAACGCCGTCCGGTGCTCACCCCACGAAGTTCTCCCCCGGTTCGCTCCTCCGATACTTCGCCGGGACCCCGTTTCATCTCCGGTGACCGGATCGAGGTGCGCCGATGAACTGGACAACGGTGTGCGAACTCGCGGCCGTGCCACGGGACGGCGCGGTCGCGGTGCTGGTGGACGGAGCACAGGTCGCCGTCGTCCGATTGGCCGACGACTCGCTGTTCGCGATCAGTCACCGGGACCCCGTCAGCGGTGCCAACGTCATGGCGCGCGGCATCGTCGGATCCGTCACGGTCGACGGTGTCGAGGTGCCGACGATCAGCTCGCCGATGTTCAAGCAGGTCTACGATCTGCGCTCCGGCCGGTGTCTCACCGACCGGCGTGCCGTGCTCGCCACCTGGGAGGTGCGATTACATGGTGGTGACGTCCAGATCGGTCCAGCACTCGCCGTGACCGTCCGGGCGGCACCAGCAGACGACCCGATCGACGCCGAGGTGACGACATGAACGACGAGGATCCCGCGGTGGTGGAGGGCTCACCGATCGGCCGAGTCGTACTGGTCGGCGGCGGACCCGGAGCCGATGACCTGATCACGGTGCGCGGGATGCGAGAGCTGTCCAAGGCCGACGTGGTCGTGGCCGACCGGCTGGTACCCCAAGGCCTGCTGCGCGATCTCGGGCCCGATGTCGAGATCGTCGACGTCGGGAAGACCCCGCACCACCACCCGGTGCCGCAGGACGCGATCAACGAGCTGCTGGTCGAGCGTGCCCGGCGCGGGCAGTATGTCGTCCGCCTCAAGGGCGGCGACCCGTTCGTGCTCGGTCGCGGCGGCGAAGAGGTTCTCGCCTGCCGCGCTGCGGGGGTGCCGGTCGAGGTCGTGCCCGGTGTCACTTCGGCATTCGCCGGACCGGCGGCGGGTGGGGTGCCCGTGACACACCGGGGCGTCTCTCGCGGCGTGCTGGTGATCTCCGGACACGATGCACTCGATGTGCCGTCCCTGGTCGAGTGGCAGCACACGATCGTGGTGCTGATGGGCATGCGCCGGCTGCGCGAGCTCACCGCCGGCCTGATCCGTGGCGGCAAGTCGGCCGAGACCTCGGTGACCGTCGTGCAGAGCGCGTGGACCGAGGAGCAGCGGCAGGTGTCGGCGTCGCTGGCGGACATCGCGGACCGCGTCGACACCGAAGGCCTGGGCAACCCGGCCGTCATCGTGATCGGTGACGTCACCGCGGTGCTCGCCGAACCTCCGGACAATCCGTGAGTCCCTCGAGCGACACGTTGCTCGGTTGCCGGGTGATCCTGACCGGGCAGCGCCGCTCCGCCGAGCTGGCGGCGGCTCTCGAACGCCGCGG
This sequence comes from Flexivirga endophytica, assembly GCF_014640635.1. Lineage (GTDB taxonomy): Bacteria > Actinomycetota > Actinomycetes > Actinomycetales > Dermatophilaceae > Flexivirga > Flexivirga endophytica. Next base: position 253,872 of record NZ_BMHI01000003.1, on the reverse strand, counting down.
TGCGATCGTCGACCACGCACCGACCCTCTCGGTCGTGCCCCACGTCGATGACGCCGAATTGCTCTCTCGGACGAAGGAACTCATCAGCAGTCCTCCGGACGACGTCGTCATCACGACCGGCGTCGGTTTCACCGGTTGGATCGAGGCGGCCGATGCCGCCGGTCTGGCCGTCCCGTTGCTGGACCTGCTCCGCGGTGCCCGCCTCGTGGCGCGCGGCCCGAAGGCACGAGGCGCCATACAGGCTGCGGGGTTGACCGCCGACTGGGTCGCCGAATCGGAGACGAGCGCGGAGATCCGGGACTTCCTGCTCTCCGAGAGTGTCGCCGGACGCCGGATCGCGGTGCAGCACCACGGATCCGGCGCTGACGGCATCGACGACGACCTGCGGGCCGGCGGCGCCGACGTCAGCGCGCTGGTGGTCTACCGTTGGGGCCCCTCGCCGGACCCGGACGCGGTGCGCGATGCCGTGCATGCGGTTGCCCGTCGGGAGTGCGACGCGGTGACGTTCACCGCGGCGCCCGGTGCGGTCGCGTTCCTGGCCGCGGCCCGCGACGAAGGTGTGCTGACCGATGTCGTCGCCGCACTGAGCGACCCGGCCGGAGTGTTTGCGGCCGCGGTGGGGGACATCACCGCAGCGCCGCTGCGCGCCGAGGGCATCGAGCCCCTGGTTCCGGACCGGTTCCGCATGGGTGCTCTAGTGCGCACCCTGGTGGCGCAGCTGGCCGACCGGCACGGGCTGCGGGTCCGGACGGCGGCCGGTGAGCTACGCGTGCTGCGCGGCGCGGCGCTGCTCGACGGTGAGGTGCTCGCGCTGTCACCCTCCGGGCTGGCTGTGCTCCGCCTCTTGGCCGAAGCCAACGGTGCGGTCGTCTCGCGAGCCGGCATCCTGGACGCGTTGCCGGGCAGCTCGACCGATGTGCACGCGGCCGAGGTCGCGATCTCTCGGCTGCGAGATGCGGCGCGCGGCAGGCAACTGGTGACTACGGTCGTCAAACGTGGCTATCGACTCACCGTCCTCGAAGCGTCCTGACCGCGCCCTGGTGCTCGTCGCCCATGGCACGGACAGCCCGTCCGGTCAGGCAACGGTCACCAGCTTGCGAGACGCCGTGGCCGAGCTGGTGCCGGAGGCGCAGGTCGTGGACGCGTATGTCGACGTGCAACAGCCACGTCTGCAACAGGTCGTCGATTCGCTGGTGCAGCAACGGATTCCGACAGTGATCGTGCCTGCCTTGTTGTCCACCGGCTACCACGTCGAGGTCGACATCGAGCGTGCCGTCGCACGTTCCGAGCTCGTGACGGCGACCCCGCCGCTGGGGCCGCACCCGATCCTCGCGGAGATCCTCGCCGACCGGTTGCACGAGGCAGGTGTCCCGCCCGAGCAGGCGGTGGTGCTCGCCGCAGCCGGGTCGTCGCGCGCGACCGGTGTCGCCGCGGTCCGGCAACAGGCCGAGATGCTGGCTGCGCTGCGGCCCGGGACGGCCACGGCCGCCTTCATCTCCGCGGCTCAGCCGTCCGTGGAGGACTCGCTCGTGGCCGTCAGGGCCGAGGGGGGAAAGGCCGCCGTCGCGGCATACCTGTTGGGGCACGGGGTCTTTCACGACCGGTTGCGCAGTCACGACGCCGTGGTGAGCGAGCCGATCGGTGCCGATCCGCGACTCGCCGAGCTGGTGCGTTTGCGCTACGTCGGCGCGACCGACGGCTGAGCAGACGACGATGCCGACCGGGTGCCAGGGCGCCCGATCGGCATCGGCACGATCACTTGTTCCGCGTTACGGCTGGGCGATCAGGTTCCGGTAGGCGTTGATCGAGGTCGGCGCGTCCGGCTTGACCAGTTCCGGCAACACGTTGTCGAACTTCTTGGCCAGCCGAAGACTCGGCATCACCTTGTTCGGGTTGTTCGAGAAGGCGACCGTTGCGGCGCCCCAGGACGACGCGGCGCGCCGCTGGTTCGGGGTGCCGTGGTGGCCGGGAGAATCGAAGGAGCAGTCACCGACGTCGTAGAACGACTCCTCCACCTGCAGGATCTGGACCGGCTTCATGCCCAGACCCTTCTTGTGGGTCGCGAAGTAGGTGCCGAACGCGTCGGCCATCAGCTCGGTCCGGCGGGTCGCCTCCGCTCCGGTCAGCGGGCTGTCGAAGAGGTTGTCCTCATATTGCACGTGATGCGACATCTCATGGCCGAGAACGGCTTTCGGTCCGACCTTGTTGAGCCCGATCGCCTTGAGCGCAGCCAGAATGCCATCGCCGAAGACCATCTTGTCCTTCAACTTCCGGATCACCGGGTCGGGATCGCCCTCGCCGGAGAACGCGAATGCGTTGAGCGTGAAGATCGCGTTGTCGCCGTTGTGCAGCGCCGGGTCGCTCTGGATCATCGTGATGAGGTCCTTGGCGATGTCGGCGGCATCGGCGGGTCCGACGCCATACATGAACTGCACGACGGAGGTGACCCGGTTGACGTCGGAGAGCATCGAACCGTGCATCGCCATCAGCTGCACGTTGTTGAGTCGTACGTCCCAAAAGCGTTGCGCGGTGCCGAAGGTCGACGTCAGGGGCGTCTTGTACTCCGGCAGCAGCTGGAAGCCGGCACCCTTCGGCGTGCCGTTCAGGATGGCGTCGTATGTCGGGACGTCCAACCCACCGAGCAGCTGGATCAAGAACAGGTTGAAGGCGTCGACCGGCTCGAGGAGTTGATCGACGTACCCGTCCAGTTTGGTCGGGCCGCATTCGTACTGCGACGGGTCGATCGCTGCCGTCGACCGGCTGCCCGCGGCGGCGACGGCCTTGGACAACTTGGTCTTGACGACGGTCGCGACCGGAGACTGCTCGATCCCGAGCCGGGCACGCGCAGCGTCCCGTCGCGCCTGCCAGTCGGCTGGCAGCTTCTGCACGATGCGCTCGTAAATCGCTTTGCTGTCAACCTTTTTTGACTGTTTGGCGACAAGCCGATGGCTGTTCGCCGAGCTGGCCGACGCACTGGGGGTAACCGCTCCGGACAGCGACACGGTGAGGACGATCACGGTGGTGAATGCGCAGACGCGTGTCAGTTTCACGTTTTCTCCCTCGGACGGACCGCGACGGGGTGTGCGGTCGCGTGCTCATCGTGAGATCGACCCGCCAGTAGGGTTGCAGGCATTTACCGAACAATTCCCAGCCTTTTACCAAGTTATGACCAGGAACATTCCTGACGCGCTACGGCCGCGGCAGGTTGAGCCAGTAGATGGCCCGCTTGTGCGAGCCCGGGGGCGCGGTGTGCGGGTCGTGGCGGTCGTCGAAGCGTGCGAGCGCCTTGGACACGAGCGTGTCGAGCTGCTCCGCCTCCTCGTCGGTGAGGTGTATGCCGCTGGTCTGACTGATCGTCGCGTGGTCGTCGGGATCGTTGCGCTCGACCATCTCGGTCACGGTCCTGGTGACTCGTTTGATGAAGTTGCCCAGCAGCGAATTCGCCACGTTCGCAGGGATACCCGTGCTCGACTCGTCGCTGATCCGGATCGACTCGGCGGCCATCCGCCAGGGGCGCTCCCGGCCGTCGGCACTCTCGACCCGCTCGACGATGCCCCAGCGTTCCATGGCACGCAGGTGGTAGCTCATCGCGGACGGGGTGATCCCACAGCGTTTCGCGGCCTCGGTCGCGGTCAGCACCTCGCCGCCACTGAGCTCGTCCATCAACTGCTGCCGGACCTCGTGTGCGAGCACCCGTATCGCGCGCGGGTCCGTCAGCGTGAGGGTGCGTCGCTCCGTCATACCGCCATCGTGCCGCACCCCGATGCGGCGTGTTCTACGGTCGAGCACATGGAACGTGTGGTGGTGCAGATCGATGCGGACGCCACGCTGCCCTTCTGGCGTGGCGCGCAGGTCTTCCGGTTCGCATCGGTCGCCTACGCGATCGGTGCACAGGTCGTGTCGGTCAACGCCGAAGTGCCGGTCGGGTCGGGGGTCCCGGCATACAGCCATCCGCTGATCAGCTGGCTGCTGATCGCACTGCTGGTGATCTGGTCCGGCGTGAGTGGGCTGGTCTACGCCTTCGAGTTGCTGCCCCGGCCGCCGATGGTGATCACCGAGCTCGTCATCACCGTCCTGCTCATCGCCTCCACCATGTGGGTGGTACGGCCGGAGTACTACCACCATCATCAGAGTCTGCCGTCGACCTTCTGGGTGACCAACGCGGTCGTGTCGGTCGCGCTGCTGTGGGGTCCGATCGCCGGCGGCGTGACGGGCGTCGGCCTCTCGCTGCTGAGCCTCGGCGTCGAGGAGCAGTTCCACAACGTCGTCACGGACGCCACCACCCCGATCCTGCTGACCGTCGGCGTGACGCTCGGGATCGGCGCGCGGATCGTGACGCGCGCACAGCAGGAGTTGTCGGCGGCGGTGCGCATGCAGGCCGCGACCAAGGAGCGCGAGCGGCTGGCCCGCGAAGTGCACGACGGCGCTCTGCAGGTGCTGGCGCTGATGCGTCGCCGGGGCGCGGACCTCGACGGTGACGCCGCTGAGCTCGGCCGTCTCGCGGGGGAGCAGGAGCAGGCGTTGCGCACCCTGATCAGCCGGCAGGCTGCCATGCCGGGCATCGACGAGACCACCGAGCTGCGCAGTCGGCTGCAGGCGGTGCTGCCCGCAGACGTCGCGTTCTCCGGACCGGCCGACGCCATCCACCTCCCGGACGCCATGGTCACCGAGCTGGTCGCCGTGGTCGTCACGATCCTGGACAACGTCGCGCGCCATGCCGGGGACGGCGCACGCGCCTTCGTGCTGCTGGAGGACCTGGGCGACGAGGTCGTGCTGACCGTCCGCGACGACGGAGTCGGCATACCGGACGGCCGGCTGGGCGAGGCCGAGGCCGAGGGGCGGATGGGAGTCAGCAAGTCGATCCGTGGCCGGATGGCCGACATCGGCGGCGAGGCGTTGCTGGATACCGGGCCCGACATCGGCACGGAGTGGGAGCTGCACGTGCCGCGAGGGGACGGGCAGGATGGGGCCCGTGACTGACGACGCAACGACGATCATGGTCGTGGACGACCACCCGATGTGGCGCGACGGCGTCAGTCGCGACCTCGAGAGTGCCGGTTTCCAGGTCGTCGCGACCGCCGACAGCGTGGCGGCCGCCGCGACCCGGGCGCAGGCCACTCAGCCGCAGGTCGTGCTGATGGACATGCAGCTCCCGGACGGCAACGGTGCGGATGCGACGGCACGGGTGCTCGAGGTGGCACCGCAGGCGAACGTGCTGGTGCTGTCGGCCTCCTCCGAGCGGGACGATGTGTTGCAAGCGGTGAAGGCGGGTGCCTGTGGATACCTCGTCAAGAGCGCGTCGGCTACCGAACTGCTCGACGCGGTCAACGCCACGGCGCAGGGGCAGGCGGTCTTCACGCCGGGCCTCGCGGGGCTCGTCCTCGGCGAATACCGCCGTATGGCGAGCGAGCCCACCCCCGTCGGCGCGGAGCCCACCCCGAGCCTGACGCCCCGGGAGCTCGAAGTGCTGCGACTGGTCGCGAAGGGCCTGAGCGCCAAGCAGATCGGGCGCCGGCTCGATGTCAGCCACCGCACCGTCGAGAACCACGTGCAGGCCACGCTGCGCAAGCTGCAGTTGTCCAACCGCATCGAGCTCACGCGCTACGCGATCGAGCACGAACTCGACTGAGTGGACTCAGGATTCGCCGGTCAGCATCCGTCAGGCGATCGTCGGATCCGTGCCGACCCGCACCAGCGACTTGCCGAAGTTCCGGCCGGCGAGCAGCCCGCGGAAGGTTTCCAGGGTGTTGTCCAGACCGTCGACGACGTCCTCGCGGTAGCGCACCGAGCCGTCGGCGATCCAGCCGGCCATGTCCCGCAGGAAGTCGTCGTGATGCGTCGGGACGAATTCGCTCTGGATGAAGCCGCGCACGGTCAGGCTCAGCGTGAGGATCGCGCCCAGGTAGGCGGGCAGTTGGTCCGGACCCTCGGGCGCCTGTGTCGCGTTGTAGTTGGCGACCAGGCCGCAGACCGGGACCCGCGCGAACTTGTTGAGCCGGCGCGTGACCGCCGCACCCACCGGGCCTGCGACGTTCTCGAAGTAGACGTCGACGCCATCGGGTGTCGTCTCCGCCAGTTCCTCGCGGAAGGACTCGGACCGGTGGTCGACGGCCGCGTCGAAGCCGAACTCCTCGATCAACGCACGGCACTTGTCCGGCCTGCCGGCGATGCCCACAGCCCGGGCGCCCTTCACCTTGGCGATCTGTCCGACCGCCGAACCGACCGGCCCCGTCGCCGCGGCGACCGCCACGGTCTCGCCCGGTTGCGGCCGGCCGATCGCCAACAGTCCGGCGTATGCCGTGAAGCCCGGCATACCGAGCACACCCAGCGCCGTCGAGATCGGCGCAGCCTGCGGGTCGAGCTTGCGGGTATGGCGCGCGCCGGCGACGGCATACGTCTGCCAGCCCGTGTAGGCGAGGACGATGTCGCCGACGGCACGCTCGGGCGAGCGGGACTCCATCACCTCGCACACCGTGCCGCCGACCATCACGTCACCGACCTCGACCGGCTCGGCATACGACTTGGCGGCGCTCATGCGTCCGCGCATGTAGGGGTCGAGGGACAGGTAGATGGTCCGCAGGAGCACCTGTCCGTCGGCGAGCTCCGGGAGGTCGGTCGTCACGAACTCGAAGTCGGTGTCCTGCGGCTCGCCCACCGGCCGTGCGGCCAGCCGGATCTGTGTCGTAGTGGTCACTGGGTATGCCGTCCTTGTCCTGTTGCCTTCGCCTGGTGGGTGCCCGGATGCCGTGGGCCGCTTGCCGCCGACTGTATCCGCGGCCGTTTCGGCCCGAACACGAGCGGGTCCGCCCACGGGCGACGCGCGTGACTCTGCACGGGTCGCCGTTGCCGACAATCCCCACGCCTGCTGAGTAGTCGTACGCAGGCTCCCGGGGCCGCGCCGAACCAGGCTTGGGGACATGAACACGACACCGCAGAATCCAGGTCCCAATGGGCCGGGCGTGCCCCCGGCCAACCAGTTCCCCGGTCGGCCGGGTCCGCACCCGACCAACCCGTTCGCAGGTCCCGCGTCTCCCTACCAACAGGGCGGCGCGGGACCTGCCATGCCGCGCCCTGCACTGCCGCCGTACCCCGTGCGACCGCCGGTGATGAAGCCGCACAAGGCGCCCTGGTGGCAACGTGAGGGCGTCGTCAGCAAGCTGCTGGTCCTCGCCGGTGGCGCCATCACCCTCATCGGCGTCGTCATGCTGCTGGTGATCGCAGCCCGCGCGGGCCTGTTGAATCCGCAGGTGCGTGTCGGTGGTGGCGCGGCCCTGTCGGTTGCGCTGATCGCCGCGGCGCTGCGAGTGCACGGACGACCCGGTGGCAGCATCGGCGGCACCGCGCTCGCCGGCACCGGCATCGCCGGCCTGTTCATCGTCACCGTCGCGATGACCAGCTTCTACGAATGGCTCCCGGCACTCGCCGGACTGGCGCTCGCCGGTGTCATCGCCGGCGCCGCCGGTGCGCTGGCCGTTCACTGGCGATCCGAGTTGCTCGCGATCACGGTCACCGTGGCCGTCGCGTCGCTGGCGCCGGTGCTCACCGGTGGCGTGACGCTGTCGCTGGTGTGGTTCCTGGTGATCCTGCAAGCCGCCGGCGTCTGGCCCGAGCGGTTGCGTGGCTGGTGTTACCTCGGCTTCGTCCGCACCCTGCCCGCCGTGGGCGTCGCGCTGGTCTACATCTCGGAGTTCCGGTCGATCTCGTCCCTGCCTGCGGTGCTGACCATCGCCGGTCTCGGCATGCTGTCGTTGGTCGTCTCGATCGGTAAGGACGACGAGTTGCATGCCGCGTGTTTCGCGAGCGCCGTGTTGCCGATCGCCGCTCAACTCAGCCATCTCGACCGTCCGGTCGCGGTCCTCACCGGTGGTGCCGTTGCGGCCGTGATGGCCGCCGTCGCGTTCGCCGTCCCGCAGCTCGGCACCGTTCGTCGCATCGCCCTCGGTGGCGTCGCCGGCCTCCTCGCGATGGAGTCCGCGTTCGTCTTCACGGACGGCTCGTGGTTGCCGGTCCTGTTGCTCCTGCCCGGCCTGCTGGTCACGGCGATCGCGGTTTCCTCGAAGTCGATCGTCACCACCGTCTTCGGGCTGGCCTTCGGCGTCGTTGGCGGCGCGGCATACATCTACTTCGCCAACCCGGCCGCCCTGGCGTTCGCCGGTCGCGCCGACGTCGAGCTGTCGCACGCCACGATGATCGGCGGCGTGCTGCTGGCCACCTGGGCGGTGCTCGCGGCTCAGGCGCTGATGGGCTCGGCGCTCCAGGTGCGGCCGACGATCGCCGCGGTGGGTGCCGGTGTGGTCGGTCTGTATGGCGCGACCGCTGCGTTCGTCTCCTTCGGTTCATCGGTCGCCGGGACGGCCGGCTTCCACACCGCACACCTCGGCGTGACGGTCCTGTGGGTGTCGGTGGCGATGTTCCTGATGGGCCTCGGCATCCGCCTTCCGCGGTATGGCGCCGCGTCGCTCGGCGCCGGTCTGCTGCTCACCGGCTGTTCCATCGCCAAATTGTTCCTCTTCGACCTGCAGGCGATGAGCGGCGCGACCCGCGCGGCCACCTTCATCGTGGTCGGTCTGGTGCTGCTGTTCGCCGGCTCGCGTTACGCGCAGGCGTATGCCCGGATGCGCGGAGGTGACAAGGCGGCGCCCGTCGCGCAGCACTGATCACCAGCAGTACCTCGAGGACCGAAGGCGGTCCGACCTTTCAGGGGGAAGGTCGGACCGCCTTCGTGTGCGTTGCTGGACCGGCAAGTATGAAGCAGTAGTTTCATAAATATGAAAGAACACCTTCAGGGATCGGTATGGCGGCACCGCGACGTGCGGATCGTGGTGCCCGGACGAGCGCTTTCGCTGGTCGGTGACGGCATGCTGACCGTCGTCCTGCTGCTGCACCTGCACGACGAGGGTTATGGCGCGCTCGCGGTGACCGGCCTGATGGTGGTCGAGGCGGCGCCGCTGGTGGCGTTGATCGGGTTGGCCGGCCGCATCGCAGACGCGTATGACTCGCGGTGGGTTCTCGTTGTCGCACTCACGACGCAGGCTCTGGCGTGCCTCGCGCTGGCCGCCGACCCGGCCCTGCCGATGGTCTACCTGCTCGTAGCGGTCCTGCAGACGGCGCAGGCGGTGGTCTCGCCGACCTGGTCCGGGCTGACGCCGCGACTCGTCGGCCAGGACGAGGTCGGGCGCCTCGTCGCGCTGAACCAGGGTCTGGCGCAGACCTTGGTGCCGGTGGGCGCGGCGTTCGGCGGGCTGGCGTACGGCGTGGCCGGGATGCGGGTCGCGGTCCTGGCCGATGTGGCCACCTTTGCGGCGTTGGCGGTGGCGGCATACGGGGTACGGACGCGGCGGGGCGGTGCGAGTGCTGCCGATCGCGTGCGCTCGGACTGGCGGGACGGGTTGCGTGTGCTGCGCGCGGACCCGGTGGTCTGGCCGTTGTTGCTGGCCTCGATCCCGATCGTCGGGATGCTCATGGGCACCAACGTGGTCGAGGTGTTCCTGGTGCGCGACGACCTCGGGATGTCGGCGCAGTGGTACGGACTCGCCGACCTGGTGATGGTCGCGGGCGCCGTACCGGGTGCCGTGCTGGCCGGGCGGATCGCGTCCGACGGGCGACGCGTGCGGGCGGTCCTCGGCGGCTTCCTCGGGCTGGCGGTGTGCATCCTGATCTGTGGCCTGACACCGTGGTTCTGGTTGTTCCTCATCGTGGTGTTCGGCATCGGGGTTGCGGCGGCGGTGATGAACTCCTGTTTCGGCGCGTTGTTCATTCTGCGCAGTCCGGAGGAGTTTCGCGGACGGGTGAGTTCGGCGGTAAATGGCGTGCTGCAGGCAGCCAGCATCACGTCACTGGTGGTGGTCGGCAGCATCGGCGCGGCGGTGGGTGCCCGGCATACGTTCGTGGCCGCCGGTGCCGTCGCGGTCGTCGTGGTGCTGCTCGCCGCACCCCGGGTGCTGGCGCGAGTGCGTGACGACGGTCCTGGGACTACTCGCCGGCCGGAGCCGCTGCAGCCTTCTCGCGGCGGTGCTTGAGGTATTCGTAGGCCATCGGGATCACCGAGATGATCACCACGACCATGATCGCGATGTCGATCTTGTCGCCGAGGCCGGGGAATGCCTTGCCTAGCACGACGCCGGCGGCCACGACGATGCCGACCCACAGAACGGCGCCGACCGCGCTCCAGGTGAAGAAACGCTTGCGATCCATCCGGCCCGCGCCCGCGACCAGGGTGATGAAAGTGCGCACGATCGGCACGAACCGGCCGATCACCAGCGCCTTGTTGCCGTGCTTGTCGAAGAACGCGTTGGTCTTCTCGAAGTACTCCTTCTTGAGGATTCGGCCGTCCCGCTCGTAGATCGGCTTTCCGACCGCGCGGCCGATCTCGTAGCCGACGACGTTGCCGGCGAAGGCGACGATCATCAGCAGCGGCACCGACACGTAGAGCGGCACGTGGAAGTTGTACTTCGCGCTGGAGCTGAACAGGCCGATCGCGAACAGCAGCGAGTCGCCCGGCAGGATCGGGAAGAGCACACCGCACTCGATGAAGACGATCAACAGAGCGATGACGAAGAAGGCGCCCCCGAACTGATCGAGCAGATAGGTCGGGTCCATGAAACTCGGGCCGAGGGAGTGCATCACGGGCGCAAGCGTACGTGAGCGCTGCTGAGGGAGCGCTTAGAGCCGGAGGCGGTCCGCGGCTGTGCGGACGTCAGCGCCGACATAGGTGAAGGCCCCGGAAAGTATGAGTTTCCGGGGCCTTCGTTCCGAGCCGCCGAAGCGATTCGGAAACTGTTCCGCCGAAGCGGTGCAGTTCGATATTTCTACCGTGCGCCGTGCATGGCGCGCAAGGGTTTCGCGGAAAATGTTCCTGCGCCACGGCGTGTCGCCTTGCCGGCGTGGCGTTAGGGAGTTTGTCGCCGGTTATTCATCGGCGTCGCGGTGTGTCGCCACGGGTGTGCAGTCTAGTCGTTGTTGACTGCAGCCGAGGCCCTGCCATGTATGAGATGGCAGGGCCACAACTGTCATCGGGCGGTATGCCGTCGGCCCGAATGCGTCCCGTGTAAGAGGACAACTTCTGTCCTCAGTATCACCGATGATGGATCCCATGGCGACGACAACGGCACGACTGCTGCAGCTGCTCGGCCTGCTCCAGGCGCAGGCCGTCTGGACCGGCGAGGACCTGGCCGATCGGCTCGGGGTGACGACGCGCTCGGTGCGCAGGGACGTCGACAGGTTGCGTGAGCTCGGCTATCCGGTGCAGTCCAGCCGGGGAACCGGTGGCGGTTACCAGCTCGGCGCCGGGCGGGCGCTGCCGCCGCTGCTGCTGGACCAGGAGGAGGCGGTCGCTGTTGCGGTCTGTCTGCGGCTTGCTGCCGGCGGGACGGTTGCCGGCGTGGGGGAGGCCGCGCTGCGCACGATGGCCAAGCTGGACCAGGTGATGCCGGCCGCCATACGAGCGCATGTGACCGCCGTCCAGGAGGCGACGGTGGCGATCGATTACCAGGGCACTACCGTCGACTCGGACGCGCTGCTGGCGCTCGCCCGGGCCGTCCGTGAGCATCATCAGGCGCGCTTCGACTACATCGCCCGTGACGGCGCTGCGTCGTACCGGCGGGTGGAGCCCTATCGGCTCATCGCGACCGGAAGGCGTTGGTATCTCATGGCTTTCGACCTGGACCGGGACGACTGGCGGTCCTTCCGGCTCGACCGGATGACGGAAGTTCGCGGATCGACGTTCGGCTTCACCCCGCGGGAGGCGCCCGACGCCGAGGCCTACATCCGGCGGTCGATGCACTCCGGGTGGGAGTACGAGGCCACCGTGCGGCTGCACTGCCCGGTCGCGGAGGTCGATGAGTATGTCGCCCGGTGGGGCACTCTGCGCGCGGTCGACGACGCCCACTGCGACCTGCAGGTCGGCTCGCAGAACCTGGACGCGATGGCATGGTGGTTGCTGCGGCTGCCGCACGACTTCGAGGTGCTGGACAACGACGAGCTGGTGGCGGCATACGCGCGGCTGGCGACCCGGACGGCGGCGTTGGCGGGGAATGCGGTTGGCTGAGTGACCGTGAGTGAGCACGAAGTCGGCGTCGGGCCGTATGTCGGTGAGTGGCCGACGCTGCCCGACGGCAGGCCGGATCCGAGGTACGACCCCGAGTTGTTGGCGCAGGGCGACCGGCGCAATGTCGAGGATCGCTACCGCTACTGGACGCACGAGGCGATCGTCGCCGATCTGGACGAGCACCGGCACGACTTCCACGTCGCGGTGGAGAACTGGGGCCACGACTTCAACATCGGTTCGGTGATCCGGACCGCGAACGCCATGGGTGCCAAGGCTTTTCACATCGTCGGCAAACGCCGGTGGAACCGTCGCGGCGCGATGGTGACCGACCGTTACCAGCACGAGTTCCATCACCCCGACGTTGCAGACCTGGCGTCGTGGGCGGCCGGCGAGCGGCTACCGCTGATCGGCATCGACAACATTCCGGGCAGCAAGGCGATCGAGACCTATGAGCTGCCGCAGCGGTGCGTGCTCGTCTTCGGCCAGGAGGGCCCGGGGCTCACGCCGGAGATGCAGCAGGCGTGCGTCGACGTGCTGCACATCGAGCAGTTCGGCTCGACACGGTCGATCAACGCCGGCGCGGCGGCTGCGATCGCGATGCACGTGTGGGTGTTGCGGCACGTGCACGGCTTCAATGGGGCGGCTGACGGTCGAAACCGTCATTGACGGTGCAGCAGCGGTGTCAATCGCCGTCTGAAGCGTCATCCGCGGTTTCGAGCGTCTACGGGGGGCCGTCGGCGAAGATCTCGTCCGGCTGAAGGACTGCGTCGGATCGCGTTGGCCGGCAAGCGTCAGAACCCGCTGATCTCAACGGGTGGGTCCGGTATGCCGTGCTCCTTCAAGTCGGCCAGTAGGTCAGGGAGAGCGCGGGGTGCGAATGTCGCTGTCTCTGCGGCGATCTCGTCCGGTGACCACCATCGGACCCCGTGCACGTGCTCGGCGGCGAGCTGCGCGCAAGTCATCTCCGGGGACGGCTCGAAGCGATCCACGCGGTACAGGTGGATGTGGTCGATCTGGCCCTCCCAGTCCGACATCTCGAACGTCGCCGTCTTGGTCCAGAGCTCCGGGCCGAGATGATCGACGTGCAACCCGGTCTCCTCCCGGAGCTCACGCTGTATGGCGTCCAGCCGGGACTCACCGGGCTCGACACCCCCACCCGGGGCTCGCCCAGAATCCACCCGCGGGCTCCAGCCCGGGCCAGTCGAAGTGCACCAGTAGGACCCGGTCGTCCGGGTCGATGATCAACGCCCGCGCGCTCTCTCGCAGTCTCATGGGACTGTGACGGTATCGGGCGATGCGGCCGGCGCGGTGCCTCCCGGCAGCCCGAATCGTGGCGCTCTCGGGAAAAGTTTGCGCCGAGTTGTCGATTCCGGTGTCGTGCGCCCGTCATCGTGCTGTCAGAGGATGTGAAGGACGCGAGTTCGAAGGGAACGAACCATGACCGAATACATGATTGTCCTCGTGGGCGACGCCGATCGCTGGTGGACGACGATGTCCGCCGAGGACCGCAAGCGTGGGTATGCCGAATACGGCCGGTTCTCACAGGAATTGGTCGCACGCGGACACAAGATCACCGGCGGTGCGGAGCTGCACGCGACTACCGAGGCGCGGCACGTCTCCCCGGGGTCCCAGACGGTGACCGACGGACCGTTCGCTGAATCGGCCGAACAACTCGGTGGCTTCTTCACGGTAGAGACCGAGAACGTCGAGGACGTGCTCGAGTGCTGCAAGATCATCACCGCCCTCGGCGACGGTGTCGAGCTGCGCCGCTGCGTGGACCCCGCGGAGCGTGAATCATGACGAAATATCTGGTCCTCATCGCCTACGAACCCGGCGGTTGGGAGAGTGCGTCCGCCGAGGAACAGCAGGCGTTCCACGACCAGCACCACGCATTCGACGCGGCGGTCGGAGCCAACCTGCTCGGCGGCCAGGCGCTCGACGGACCCGACGCGGCAAGGACTTTGCGGCACGTCGACGGAGAGCCGGTGGTGACCGACGGCCCGTTCGCGGAGACCGCAGAGATGATCGGGGGCTTCTATCTTGTCGAGGCAGCCGATCCGGACCAGGTGGTCGAGTGGTGCAAGTTGCTGCCCCCGTCATACAGCCTGGAGATCCGACCGTGCATCACGATCGAGGGCTACGAGGAGTCGGCGTGACCAAGTATCTGGTCCTGCTGGCCGGGTCGGAAGGTGAGTGGGAGAACGCTGATCCGGCCGACCGGGAGCGCTGGCACCGGGCGCACGTGACATTCGGTCGGGAGGTCGGCGCCGCGATCCTCGGCGGCGAAGCCCTGGACGGCACCGACACCGCGACGACACTGCGCCGGCGCGGCGGCAGCGTCGAACTCACCGACGGTCCCTACGCCGAGACGGCCGAATACCTCGGCGGCTTCTATCTGCTCGAGGCAGCTGATCTCGATCAGGTCGTGAAATGGTGCGCCCTGCTGCCGGAGATCTATTCGATCGAGATCCGCCCGTGCATCCAGATCGAGGGTATGACCGATTGATGGAGCCGATCGAGGTCGTATGGCGCGACGAGTGGGGCCGGTTGCTGGCCCTGCTCGTCGCACAGACGCGCCGGTTGGACCTGGCCGAGGACGCGCTCGCGGATGCGTTCGAGCGTGCCGCGCGCAGTTGGCCGGATGCGGGAATGCCGGACAACCCGCCGGCCTGGCTGATGACCGCCGCCAAGCGGCGAGTGCTTGATCGGCTGCGTGCGGAGGCCGTCGCGGCCAAGAAGCAGCCGTTGTTGGCGGTGGAGGAGGTGAAGCGGCTGGAGGGCCTCGGTCGCGATACACCGCTCGTCCCTCGCGGCACTCGACCCGCGGGCTCTGACGATCTGTTGCGGCTGGTGTTGCTCGCCGCGCATCCGGCGCTGAGCCAGGAGGCCGGTGCGGCGCTCACCCTGCGCCTGGTGCTCGGCGTCTCCACCGCGGACATCGCACGACTCTTCCTGGTGCCCGAGCCGACGATGGCTGCCCGGCTCACCCGCGCTCGCAAGAAGGTCGTTGCGGCGGGGGTCCCGCTCGCCATACCCGATGACGAAGTGTTGCCACAGCGACTGGAAACCGTTGCGCGTGTTGCGTATTTGGCGTTCACCGCCGGATACGCGCCCGGCAGCGGGGAAGGTGTGCTGCGTGCCGAACTGTCGGGGGAGGCCATCCGACTCGTGCACCTCGTGCGGGCAACCGGGCGTGCCGCTGCGGACAACTCGGCGCTGCAAGCGTTGCTCGCGCTCATGCTGTTGCAGCACGCACGTCGGGACGCGCGCGTGGGTGCTGACGGGTCGTTGGTGCTGCTGCCGGAGCAGGACCGCAGCACCTGGCACCGCGACGAGATCGACGAAGGTATGGCGTTGCTCGGAGAGCTGGTCGGCACACGAGGTGTGACTCTGGAGAGCGCGCTAGCGGCGGAGTACGTGCTGCAGGCGCTCATCGCGGCGGAGCATGCGCGGGCCACCAGTGCGGCTGACACCGACTGGCTGACGATCGCCGACTACTACCGGCAGCTGGAGGACCTGACGGGCTCGCCGGTGGTCCGGCTGAACCGCGCGGTCGCCGTAGCAGAGGCCGGCGACTTGACGGGCGCGCTCGGTCTGCTGGACGGGCTGGAGGAGGCGCTGCCGCACTCGCACCGGCTGCCCGCGGTCCGTGCGGAGCTGCTGGCGCGGGCGGGTCGCCATACCGAAGCTGTGGCGGCATTCGACCTCGCGATCGAGCGATGCGCGAACGCGCGAGAGCGGCAACAATTGGCGGCTCGGCGCAACCGAGTCGCGACCTGACCATTCTATCGAAGGAGCCCGAAGTGAAATTGCTGTTGGTTCGTCACGGCGAGACCGGGTGGAGTGTCACCGGCCAGCACACGGGCCTCACCGACATCCCGCTCACGCCCAATGGGTTGGAGCAGGCGACCAGTGCAGGGAATGCCGCGCGGGTCGTTCTCGGGGACGAGTTCGCGCTCGCATCGGCGTTCTCCAGCCCGTTGAGTCGGGCGAGGGTCACCGCGGAGTCGGTCATGGGCGCAGACCGGCCGATCGGCCTGTGCGACGAACTGTTGGAGCTCGACTACGGCGAATACGAGGGTCTCACGCCGTCCGAGATCCGCGCACGTCGTGCGGGGTGGGACATCTGGGCGGACGGCTGCCCCGGGGGTGAGACCGTCGAGGCGGTCGGGGATCGCGTCGATCGCTTTCTGGCGATGATCGAGGACGTACCCACTGTCATCGCATTCGCCCACGGGCACGTCATTCGGATCTTGGCTGCACGCGCGGTCGGGCTGCCTGCACGGTGTGGGCAGATCTTCACGTTGGACACGGCGACGGTGTCGTTGATCGCGGACGTTCGCGGTAAACGAGTCGTCAAGATGTGGAACGTCGATCCGATGCTCGTGGCCGAGGAGCAAGCGGTGCCGCGAGTGTGACTTCGCTCCATCGGCCGACGATGGTTGGATGGTGGGACGTAACGTTCGCCGACGCCTGCAGGAGGGCCTTCATGCCGATCGCGACCCCCGAGAAGTACGCCGAGATGCTCGATCGGGCCAAGAAGGGCGGATTCGCCTACCCGGCGATCAACGTCTCCAGCAGTCAGACCCTCAACGCCGCGATCAAGGGTTTCGCCGACGCCGGCAGCGACGGCATCATCCAGGTCTCGACCGGCGGCGCGGAGTACTTCTCCGGCCAGGGCGTCAAGAACATGATCACCGGTGCGCTCGCGTTCTCGGCCTTCGCGCACGAGATCGCCAAGGCGTATGACGTCAACATCGCGCTGCACACCGACCACTGCCCCAAAGACAAGCTGGACACGTTCGTGCGCCCGCTGCTCGAGGCCTCGACCGAGCGCGTCAAGCAGGGCGGCCTGCCCTACTTCCAGTCGCACATGTGGGACGGCTCCGCGGTCGAGCTGCACGAGAACCTCCAGATCGCAGAGGAACTGCTCGCCAAGTGCCGTGACGCCAAGATCATCCTGGAGATCGAGGTCGGAGTCGTCGGCGGCGAGGAGGACGGCGTCGAGGGCAAGATCGACGACAAGCTCTACTCCACTCCGGAGGATGCCATCGCGACCGCGAAAGCACTCGGCACCGGCGACCACGGCTACTACATGACCGCGTTGACCTTCGGCAACGTGCACGGCGTCTACAAGCCGGGCAACGTCAAGCTGCGGCCCGAGGTCCTGCAGAAGGCACAGGCCGCCGTGCACGAGGAGTTCAAGACCGCTGACGGCAAGCCGTTCCACCTGGTCTTCCACGGTGGCTCCGGTTCGGACCCGAAGGAGATCGCCGAGGCGGTCTCTTACGGCGTGGTGAAAATGAACGTCGACACGGACACCCAGTACGCCTTCACCCGCCCGATCGCCGGCTGGATGATCGGCAACTACGACGGTGTGCTGAAGATCGACGGCGAGGTCGGCAACAAGAAGCAGTACGACCCGCGGGCCTGGGGCAAGGCGGGCGAGACCGGTATGTCGGAGCGCGTCGTCGTCGCCTGCGAGAACCTCGGATCGGCCGGGAAGCACTGAACCCCACGAAGTTTCTCCCCCGCTTCGCTCCTTCGAATACCTCGCGGGGACCCCAATCCCAAGAACGGTTAGATCGAAATGACTGAGAATCTGCTCGGCATACCCGAGACGAAACTACCTGTGGATCCTGCGTTTTCGCCTCTGGAGCAAGGTGTCGACCCGCGGGATGTGGCTCGGTCCTATCCGAGCTCGTCGCTCGTCTGGGCGACGCTCGCCGAGGACGCGCTGGCCGACGGCGACGTGATCGAGGGTTACGCATTCGCCCGCACCGGTTACCACCGTGGCCTGGACTCGCTGCGCAAGTCGGGTTGGCGCGGCCAAGGGCCGGTGCCGTGGGAGCACGAGCCCAACCGCGGCTTCCTGCGCGCTCTGGGTGCGCTGGCCAAGGCTGCCGGTGAGATCGGCGAGACCGATGAGCAGCGCCGTTGCGCCGACTTTTTGCGGGACTCGTCGGCCACGGCGGCGCGCGAATTGGGTTTGTAGGAGCAGACCGGTGGACGGCCGTCTCGGAGTGCTCGGCGTCGGTGCGCAGGGGGAGGAGCTCTACCGGCACGTGTTGCGCACGCCCGGCCAGACACTCGCCGCGCACGTGGCCCAGTTGGGCTGGACCGACTACGAGGCCGAGCACGCCATCGAGCAGCTGCGCGCCCGGCGGCTGGTCCGCCTCACCGACCTCGGCGAGGTGGTCGCCGATCACCCGCGGGCGTCGCTCGAGCGGGTCGTCAGCGCGGAGGAGGCTCGGCTCGCGACCCGGCGGCAGGATCTCGCGCGGGTGCGCGACGCGATCGACAGCTTCGTGACTGATCACCGTGTCGGACAGGAGCTTTCGACCTCGGACCAACCGTTGCGCGAGCGAGTGGACCAAGCGGTCCTGACCTCCGTCTACGAGCATCTGGTGGCGTCGACCGTTGGCGTCATACGGCAGGCGGCACCTGGTGCGCCTCGGTCGCTCGACGAGCACCCGACGGTGCGTCAGCAGTTGGGCGCCGGCCGGGAGCAGCGCACGCTCTATCTGCCCGACACGCTGCACGACCACGCGGACGCGTTGGCCGCCTGGGCCGAACTCGGCGAGCAGCAGCGTATCGCCGGCTCGCTGCCGTCGGAGTTCGTGGTGTTCGGCGAAGAGGTTGCGATCGGGACGACCGAGTGGGGTCGCGGCGGCGGTGACCACGTGCTGCTGCGCGACCCGATGGTGGTGGCCGCGTTCATCGAGCTCTTCGACCGGCTCTGGGCATCGGCGGCTCCTGCCGAGCAGGCCGACGACTCGTCCGGTGGTGCGCTGGTCGACTGGATGCAGCAGGGCCTGACCGACGAGGCCATCGCCCGGGCGATGGGCATCTCGTTGCGCACCGTGCGCCGGCGGATCGCCGCGATGATGAGCGAGCACGGCGTCAGCACCCGCTTCCAGCTGGCGCTGCGGATCGCGGAACGTCGGCACAAGTCCTGACGTCTCTTCATCGAACACCGTCGGGCAAACGCGCGTTGCGCGTGTGAGGATGAACTGCATGAGCGAGCGAAGCGAGCGACCGAACAAACACGGGTCGAATGCTGGCTCCCGTCGGATGAGGGAGGCAATATGACCCAGCTGACCAAGGGCTCGAACACACCGTTGGACGCCGGACAGGTCCGGATCACCTTGCATTGGAGTCCCGGGCCGGGCGTGCCGGACGTCGATGCTTCTGCACTGTTGGTGCAGGAGAGCGGCAAGGTCTCCTCGGACGACGACTTCATCTTCTACAACCAGCCGGGGCACCCCAGCGGCGCGGTGCGGCATCTCGGCAAGCAGCCCGGCGCCGACGCGCTCGAGGTCGATCTGGCGCAATTGCCATCAACCGTGGCGAAAGTTGTGCTCGCGGCATCCGCCGACGGTGGTGCGTTCGGGCAGGTGCCGGATCTGCGCCTGGTGGCGTCCGATGCTACGAGTGGCGCTGAGTTGGCGACCTTCGCGATGGATGCGGAGAACGAGACTGCGTTCGTCAGCGGCGAACTCTACCAGCGGAACGGCCAGTGGAAGTTGCGGGCTGTCGGGCAGGGCTACAGCTCCGGCTTGGCAGGACTGGCAACGGATTTCGGCATCTCGGTAGAAGGCGACCCCGAGCCGCCGCCGGCCGCCGTCGACCAGCAGGCCGCTGCGCCGCCGCCACCCGCTCCCATGCCTGGTGTGCCGCCACAGGGTCCGCCGCCGGTCGGCATACCGAACGTTGCCCCGCAGGGCGTACCCCCGGCTCCGATGCCCACGACCGGGCCGCCGATGCCGCCACCGGTCCAGCCGCCGCCACCGAACCAGCCGCCGCCGCCCGCTCAAGCTGCGCCGGCGATGCAGCCGCCGCCCGCGCCGGCGGGACCTCCGGCGCCGCAGCCGGGGTCGGCCGGAGTCGTCAATCTCGACAAGGGCCGCGTCGACCTGACCAAGAAGGCCCGCGTGGACCTCACGAAGACCGGCGCACCGCCGCTGGCCAAGGTCACCATGGGCCTGGGTTGGGACCCGGCGCCCGGCCGCGGCAGCATCGACCTGGACGCGTCGGTCATCGCCTATGACGGCACCGGCAAGAAGCTGGAGATCGTCTGGTTCATGCACAAGAAGGAGTTCGGCGGAGCGATCCAGCACTCCGGTGACAACGTGACGGGTGCGGGGGAGGGCGACGACGAGCAGATCAAGGTCGACCTGCTCGCCATACCGCCGCAGGTGACGACACTGGTCTTCACCATCAACTCCTTCAGTGGCCAGAAGTTCACCAACATCCGTCGCGCGTTCTGCCGCCTGGTCGACGATGCCACCGGGCAGGAGCTGGTGCGTTTCGACCTGTCCGACTCGCAGCCGGCGACCGGCGTGCTGATGGCAGCGATGCGCCGCACCGGTCCGCAGTCGTGGCAGATGCGCGCGATCGGCGACTTCCACGACGGCAAGACCGTCAAGAAGCTCGTCAAGCCCGGCGAGGAGCACGCGCTGGCTCCGTGACCGGGGGCGGTCCTGCGTCCGGGTCGTGATCGGGTCCTGCGGAACTGCTTGTCGCGCGCGACGAAGAGTGGTCCGATGAGGACATGAAAAAGTTGATCAACGACCCGGCGGATGTTGTCTCGCAAGCGCTGCTCGGGATGGAGGTCGCTCACGGCGATCGACTCCGGGTCGATCACGAGCACAAAGTGGTCTTCCGCAAGGACGCACCGCGCAGCGGCAAGGTCGGTCTGGTCTCCGGCGGCGGCTCCGGGCACGAGCCGATGCACGGCGGGTATGTCGGTCTCGGCATGCTCGACGCCGCGTGCTGCGGTGAGGTCTTCACCTCGCCGGTGCCCGACCAGATGCTCGCGGCGACGACCGGTGTCGACGGTGGTGCAGGCGTGCTGCACATCGTGAAGAACTACACCGGCGACGTGATGAACTTCGAGATGGCGGCGGAGCTGGCCGCGGACGGCGACGTGCAGGTGCGCTCAGTGGTCGTGGACGACGACGTCGCGGTGCAGGACAGCCTCTACACCGCCGGGCGCCGTGGTGTCGGCACGACTGTGCTGCTGGAGAAACTTGTCGGGGCGGCGGCCGAGAGCGGCCGATCGCTCGACGAGGTCACCGAGCTGGCGACACGGATCAACGGCGTCGGACGCAGCATGGGCCTCGCGCTCACCTCGTGCACCGTGCCGGCGGCGGGCAAACCCACCTTCGAGCTCGGCGACGACGAGATGGAGCTGGGCATCGGTATCCATGGAGAGCCGGGCCGTAAACGCGTACCCATGACATCCGCAGCTGAAGCCGCGCAGCTGCTCGTCGACCCGATCCTCACCGATCTGCCTTACGGCACAGGTGATTCCGTCATCGCGATGGTCAATGGCATGGGCGGCACACCGTTGATCGAGCTCTACATCATGTATGGCGAAGTGCAGCGGCTTCTCGAGAAGGCCGGCATCACCGTGGCGCGGTGCCTGGTCGGCAACTACATCACCTCCCTGGAGATGGCGGGCTGCTCGGTCACGCTGGTGAAGGCTGACGACGAACTCGTCGGTCTGTGGGATGCGCCCGTGAACACTCCCGGCCTGCGATGGGGAGTTTGAGAATGGGCGACACTATCGAGGTTGCCCAGTTCAGCGACTGGATGCGTCGGTATGCCGGCGTCATTCACGAGAACGCCGCGATGCTCACCGAGTTGGACTCGGCCATCGGGGACGCCGACCACGGCAGCAACATGGACCGCGGGATGAGCGCGGTGGTCGCAGCACTGGAAGCGGGCGAGTTCGCGTCTGGCGCAGACCTTTTCAAGAAGATCGGGATGACGCTTGTCAGCTCGGTCGGCGGAGCGAGCGGACCGCTCTACGGCACGTTCTTCCTGCGGTTCGGCGGCAAGCTCGGGGACGGACCAGTCGATGCGCAGGCGCTCGGTGTCGCGCTGCGCGCCGGTGTCGAGGGGATCGTCCAGCGCGGCAAGGCCGAGGTCGGCGACAAGACGATGATCGACGCGTGGGCGCCGGCACTCGAGGCGTATGACGCGGCGGCGCCGGACGGCCTCGACGCCGCGCTGCGGGCGGCCGCGGAGGCCGGAGCCGGAGGACGTGATGCTGCGACGCCACTCGTCGCACGCAAGGGACGCGCCAGCTACCTGGGCGAGCGCAGCGCGGGACACCAGGACCCGGGCGCCACCTCCTCGGTGTTGCTGCTCGAGGCCGCCGCAGCAACGCTCGCCTGAGCCGGCAGGAGTCGGACCATGATCGGCATCGTCGTCGTGTCGCACAGCCGCGCTCTCGGTGAAGCGGTCGCCGCGCTGGCCCGGGAGATGGCCGGCGGGAACCCTCCACCGATGACGGTGGCGGCGGGCCTGGACGAGACCACCTTCGGCACCGACGCGACCGCAGTCGCCGCTGCGATCGAGGAGGTCGCCGCCGACGGCAATGACGTGCTGGTGCTCGTCGACATCGGCAGCTCGGTCCTCAGCGCCGAAATGGCCTGTGAACTCATCGATCCCGACATCGCGGAGCGGGTGCGCATCTCCGCTGCGCCACTGGTCGAAGGCATCGTCCCGGCTGTCGTGTCGGCGGCGTCCGGTGCGAGTCTGGAGGAGGTCGCCGGTGATGCGGAGGAAGGGCTGGACGCGAAGCGGGTGCATCTCGGTGCTGACGCTGGTCTCGATACACCTCCCCCGCTGCGTTCCTCCGACACTCGACCAGCGAGTGAGTCCGTCGAGGTCGTCATCGCCGACCCGCACGGGCTGCATGCGCGGCCGGCGGCGAAGCTGGTCGCACTGGTCCGCTCGTATGACGCGGACGTGACGCTGGCCGACATCGACAGCGGAGCGGGCCCGGTCCCGGCGACCAGCCTCAGCAAGGTCGCAACACTGAACGCCGGTCACAACGCCCGGTTACGGGCGACTGCGGACGGGCCGCAGGCCTCCGAGGTGCTGGCAGCGATCCGCGACCTGGTGGCGCGCGACTTCGCGGATTCACCCCACGAAGTTTCTCCCCCGCTTCGCTCCCCCGAATACTTCCCGGGGACCCCGAAACACGCACCGACTGCAGATGCGGCGCGGTCCGTCGTCGAGCCGCGGAGCGACGCCCCATCGGCGCAGGGTTCCGGCCTCGACGCGGCGCTCGGGCCCGCGTACGTCCTTCGGAACGACGTGGATCTCGAGGCATACCAGCAGGGTTCGCCCGCGGAGGAGCAGCAGCGATCCGATAGCGCGGTCGTCGCGGTGGCGGGCGCCATACGACAGCAACAGGGGAGTGATACGGGCTCGACCAGCGAGTTGTCCGACATCCTCGGTGCGCACCTCGTGTTGCTCGGGGACGACACGATGCTCGACGACGTCGCCGGTCGCATCACGCGAGGCGAGTCGGCGTCCGCGTCGTGGCAGGCCGTGCTCAACGAGTTGGCAGCGGAGTTCGAAGGACTCTCCGACGCATACCAACGGGCGCGCGCCCAGGACGTCCGCGCGATCGAGCGGCAGGTGCTGCAAGCCCTGGTGCACGGGCCCGATTCCCTTGGACACCAGGACATTCCGGATGGTGCGGTGCTCATCGTCGACGAGCTGGATCCGGCCACCGCCGCAGGCCTGGACGGAGCAGGCGTGGCCGGCGTCGTCACGATGCGCGGCGGAAGCACCGGCCACGGAGTCATCGTGGCACGGTCTCGGGGCATCCCGATCTACACCGACGGTGGCGACGCGGTTACCAACGTCGAGGACGGGACGACCATCGGATTCGACGTGAATACAAGGAAACTCGTGGTCGCCCCGGACGAGGGCCAGAGGTCCGAGCTGGTCGAGCTGCTCGCCCGGCACCGGGCGGATGCCGATGAGGCTTCGCGCAGAGCGACGGAGTCGGCCGTCACCCGTGACGGCATGCGGATCCGCGTCGGCGCCAACATCACGAGCGCGAGCGACGCGGCAGCAGCCGCCGAACAAGGCGCCGAGGGCTCCGGACTCGTGCGCACGGAGATCCTCTTCGGTGCATCGCCGACCCGGCCATCGGCAACCATCCAGGCAGCGGCCTTCGTTGCGATCGGGCGGTCACTGGGCAGCGAGCCGGTCACCATTCGCACCTGGGACGTCGGCGGAGACAAACCTCTGCCGTTCCTCCCCGGTCCGCAGGAGACCAACCCGATGCTCGGAGTGCGCGGGTTGCGGCTGATGCACCAGCACTCCGAACTCTTCGACACGCAACTCGATGCGGTCTGCGCCGCCGCAGAACAGACACCGGTGCGGGTGATGTTCCCGATGGTCACCACCCGCGACGAGGTCGACTGGGCACTCGATCGGCTGGCGGCAGCGCGTGCGAAGGTGCCTGAGGTGAACCTCGCCGTCGGGATCATGGTCGAGGTGCCGGCGGCCGCCATACAGATCGCCGACCTTGCCGCCGGTCTCGACTTCGTGAGCATCGGCACCAACGACCTGACGCAATACACCCTGGCGGCCGATCGCGGCAACGCCGGCGTCAGCGAGCTGGCCGACGGACTCGATCCCGCTGTCCTGCAGCTCATCCGACGGGTCGTCGACGAGGTGCCGGACGGAGTGGAGGTCGGCGTCTGCGGCGACCTGGCCAGCCGCGTCGAAGCGGTGCCGCTGCTCGTCGGCCTCGGAGCGCACGATCTCAGCGTCGTCGGCCCGATGGTCCCGCGCGTGAAGCAGGCGATCCGGCGGACCAGCAGGACGACGGCACGCGAGCTGGCGGACCGGGCGCTCCAGGCCGGTTCGGCCAAGGCTGTTCGGGAGTTGCTCGTTGCTCACCGGATGCCCACCGGTAGCCTGAGACACTGCTGACGACGAGCAGCCCGACCCGGTCACTGCTCACCACCGACCGGAAGAGGGGCAGCAGCATGCCAGCGATCGTGCTTGTCGGAGCCCAGTGGGGCGACGAAGGCAAGGGCAAGGCGACCGACCTCCTGGGCGACCGCATCGACTACGTCGTGAAGTTCAACGGCGGCAACAACGCGGGCCACACCGTGGTCATCGAGCAGCCGGACGGCAGCCGGGAGAAATACGCGCTGCACCTGCTGCCCAGTGGCATCCTGTCGCCGGGTGTCACGCCGGTCATCGGCAACGGCGTGGTCGTCGACCTGGGCGTGCTCTTCGAGGAGATCGAAGGCCTCGAGAAGCGCGGCATCGACACCTCCGCACTGCGGGTCAGTGGCAACGCGCACGTCATCGCCGAATACAACCGCGTGCTCGACAAGACGGTCGAGCGGTTCCTCGGCTCCCGCAAGATCGGCACGACCGGCCGAGGCATCGGCCCGACATACGCCGACAAGATGAACCGCACCGGCATCCGGGTGCAGGACATCTTCGACGAGTCGATCCTGCGGCAGAAGGTCGAGGCCGCGCTCGAGGTCAAGAACCAGATCCTGGTCAAGCTCTACAACCGGCGCGAGATCCCGGTCGACGAGGTCGTAGAGGAGCTCCTCTCGTATGCCGACCGCCTTCGTCCGATGGTCGCCGACAGCTCCCTGGAGATCGGCCATGCGCTCGACGAGGGCAAGGTCGTGCTGTGCGAGGCCGGACAGGCGACGCTGCTGGACGTCGACCACGGCACCTACCCCTACGTCACGTCCTCCAACGCGACCGCGGGCGGTGCGTGCACCGGCGCAGGCATCCCGCCGACGCGCATCGACCGGGTCATCGGCATCTTCAAGGCCTACACGACCCGCGTCGGCGAGGGACCCTTCCCGACCGAACTGCTCGACGACTCAGGCGAATTCCTGCGCAAGACCGGTGCGGAGTTCGGTGTCACCACCGGCCGCCCGCGTCGTTGCGGCTGGATCGACACCGTCATCGGACGCTACGCCTACCGCATCAACGGCGTCACCGACTTCGTGCTGACCAAGCTGGACGTGCTGTCCGGGTTGGACAAGGTCCCGGTCTGTGTCGCGTATGACGTCGACGGCGTCCGCCACGACGAGATGCCCGCCGACCAGAGCGCCTTCCACCACGCGAAGCCGATCTACGAAGAACTGCCCGGCTGGTTCGAGGACATCTCCGCGTGCCGGACGTGGGACGATCTGCCGGCCAACTGCCGGGCGTATGTCGAGTTCGTCGAACAGCGCATCGGCGCTCGCATCTCGGTGATCGGTGTCGGCCCCGGCCGGTCCGAGGTCATCGTGCGTCACGACCTGCTCGAGGACTGAGGTGCTCGCCCAGCTCGCAGCGCGCACGGTCAGTGGGAAGACGCCGCCGCTGGCGTTCCGGATCACGCTGTGGATCCTGGTCGTGTTCTTCATCGGTGTCGCCGTCGCCGGTGCCGTCACCTGGTGGCGGCTGCGCCGTACGGCGCAGGACCTGCCCGAGGGGCAGGAGCGGCAAGGCAAGTCAGGGCAGGCGGGGTGCCTGATGGCGGGCGCCATACCGGCGCTGTTGCTGGGGCTCTTCCTGCTCGACTGGGCCATCCAGGTCAGCTGACCTGGGAAAACCTCCCCTCCTGTGGGACGCTTGACGGGCGTATCGACGAGTTCTGGGGAGGACTCATGGATGAGCACGACCGCGGTCTCGAACTCGAGCCGCCACTGGCGCAGGACGCGCAGCGCAAAGGGCTGACACCGGTGGTGGCCCCCGGGCTGCAGTTCGCCAGCTCGCTGCGACCGGACCACCTGACGCATCGGATCATCGCCTGGGTCGCCCTCGGGATGATCGCGGTGTTCGTGCTGGTGTGTGCGTGGACCGTGCTGAACGGCTGACCGCCTACCCGCACTGCTGCCTGGGGCTCTTCCTGCTCGATCGGGCGATCCAGGTCGGCTGAGCGGCAGTCTCCGACATACTGCGGGTATGACGTGGTGCGCGGCCTGTGAGACGGATGGCGACGTCGTTGCCGGACGCTGCGCGTTGTGCGGTGAGAGCACGGACGCACCCGACACGGCGGCGGTGGTCGCGATGCGCTATGCGTCGTCACCGACGCCGCGTCGCCCGGCGTTCCTCGTGATCGCCCTCATCGTCGCCGGTGCCTTCGTGGCGCTCGCCTTCGTGTCGGTGTTGTTCAAGGTTGCCGTCCACGATCCCTCGACCCAGCCGACCATTCAGTTCACCGACTACGTCGACGTGCCGGACTGACCCGGAGAACTCTGCTGGACGCAGGAGACTCACCGGGCGTGGACTGGGCAGCCTTGAGCGGCCCGTAAACTTCACTGTCGTGACTGATCAGCAACTTGACGACTGGGTGTCCCGACTCGCCGACGAGACGATCGCCGACGCCAAGGCCAAGGGCACCAAGGTCGTCTGCGCGTCCGGCATCTCCCCGTCCGGACCCATTCACCTGGGCAACCTGCGCGAAGTGATGACCCCGCATCTGGTGGCCGACGAGGTACGCCGCCGCGGCATCGAGGTCGAGCACATCATCAGCTGGGACGACTTCGACCGGTTCCGCAAGGTGCCCAACGTGCCGGGCGTCGACAGCTCGTGGGAGCAGCACATCGGCAAGCCGCTGACCGACGTGCCGCCTCCGAAGGGCTCCACAGCGACCAGTTGGGCGGAGCACTTCCGGGGTCAGCTCGAGGACAGTCTCGCCGAGCTCGGGATCACCTATCGCGGGATCAGCCAAACGGGGCAGTACCTCTCCGGCGCCTACACCGAGCAGATCCTCTTCGCGATGTCGCAGCGGTCGGAGATCGACAAGGTGCTCGACCAATACCGCACGCTGGGTCCGAAGAAGGCGAAGCAGCAGAAGCTCTCCGAGGAAGAGGCTGCGGCCGCGGCCGAGGCCGAGGAGGGTTCGGGGGCCGCTGCCGAGGACGACGGCCGCGGCGAGACCGGCTACTACCCCTACAAGCCCTACTGCACCGAGTGCGGCACCGACTTCACCACGGTCACCGCGTATGACGACGCGACGACCGCGATGACCTACACCTGCCGCTGCGGGCACACCGAGACCGTCAACCTGCGAGAGTTCCGCCGCGGCAAGTTGGTCTGGAAGGTCGACTGGCCGATGCGCTGGTCCTACGAGAAGGTTACCTTCGAGCCCTCCGGTGTCGACCACCAGTCGCCGGGGTCGTCATACGTCGTCGGCAAGGAGCTGGCGCCGATGTTCGGCTGGGAGCGGCCGCTCGGCCCGATGTATGCGTTCGTCGGCATCAAGGGCATGGCCAAGATGTCGTCGTCGCGCGGCGGTGTGCCGACGCCCGCCGACGCGCTGCAGATCATGGAGCCGCAACTGCTGCGCTGGCTCTACGCCCGCCGCAAGCCCGCGCAGTCCTTCAGTGTCGCCTTCGACGCCGAGGTCGAGCGGATGTATGACGAATGGGACTCCCTCGTCAAGAAGGTCGCCGCTGACAAGGGCCAGCCGGGGGACGTTGCGTCATACACGCGGGCTTCCTCGACGGCCGTCGGCTCGCTGCGGCTGACCCCGCGTCCGGTGTCCTACCGGACGCTCGCGTCCATCGTCGATATCACAACGGGTGACCCCGACCAGACGCTGCGCATCGTGGCGGCGCTGGACGCGGACAACCCCGTGGCATCGCTCGACCAGTTGCGGCCCCGGCTGAGCTGCGTGGAGCACTGGGTCGAGACGCAGATGACCGATGAGGAACGCACCGTGGTGCGTGCGTCCGCGGACACCGACCGGCTCGCGTCGCTGACCGATGGCGAGCGCGAGGGTCTGCGAATCCTGTTGGACGGCAACGGTGCCGACCTGCATGCGCTCGAGGAGTCCTGGTCGCTCGACGGGCTGACCCACCAGGTCTACGGCGTGCCGAAGGTGCAGCGTGGGTTGGCTGCCGACCAGATCGTCAAGGGCGACAAGGAGCTCGGCGCGGCGCAGCGGCAGTTCTTCAAGCTGCTCTACAACCTGCTGGTCGACAAGGACACCGGTCCGCGCCTGCCGACGCTGCTGCTGGCCGTCGGTGCCGAGCGCACGCGGAGTCTGCTCGGCCGCTGACCAACCCGCCGGTGGCTCCCCATTGCCGAGAGGACACCCGTTCACCGAGAGGACACCCAAAAGCGGCGATTTCAGCCGAAATCCGGTGTCCTCTCGACACAGTGGGTGTCCTCTCGGCAAGGTCGCTCAGTGGGTGCCCGGCTCGTGGGCGGAGTGACTCTCCGGCTCGAGTTGGAACGTGGAGTGCTCGACGTCGAAATGCCCGTGCAGGCACGCTTGCAGATGGTCCAGCAGCTGTGGCGCATGCCCGTCGGCGAAGCACTCGTCCTCCACGACGACGTGCACCGAGACGGCCGGCAGGTCCGAGGTCACCGTCCACACGTGCAGGTCGTGCACGGCGCGAACGTGCTCTGTTTCCAACAGATGCGCGCGCAGTGAGTCCAGGTCGACGTTGCGTGGAGCGCCCTCGAGCAGGATGCGCCCGCTGTCGCGGAGCAGGCCCCAGGCGGCATACAGCATGAGGGCGACGACGATCAGCGACGCGATCGGGTCGGCGCGCGTCCACCCGGTCAGCAGTATGACGACGCCGGCGACCACGGTGCCGATGAAGCCATAGAGGTCGGTGAGGATGTGCTGGTAGGCGCCCTCCACATTGAGGCTCGCGCGGTTGGCGCGTGCGAGCAACCAGGCGGCGGCGATGTTGACGGCCACCCCGACCAGGGCAACGATCACGACGGCTCCGCCCTCGACCTCGGGCGGATGGATCAGCCGCCGGACGGCCTCGAACGCGATGATGCCCGACACGACGAGGAGCGTGACGCCGTTGCCTGCAGCGGACAGGATCTCGGCGCGCTTCCAGCCGAATGTCCAACTGCCGCGGGCGGGTTGGGCGGCCAGGTGCATCGCCCAGAGCGCGGCAGCGATCGCGCCGACATCGCTGAGCATGTGGCCCGCATCGGACAGCAGGGCCAGTGACCCGGACGCGAAGGCAGCGATGACCTCGCCGATCATGAAGAGGCCGAGGAGGGTGAGCGCGCCGATGAGGTAGCGCCGGTCCGCGTTGATGCTCACGCCGTGTGAGTGGCCGGCGTGACCACCGTGCTCATGGCCGGTGCCGGTCAGCCGCGTCCCGGGCTCGCCACCGCACAGTGGTGTCGGGTCGGTCATCGTGTTCGCCTCACCGAGATGAATGTGAATCTCATTATCGTCATATGCGCACCTGCGAATATATGAACAACTATAGTCGGTGCACATGGCGGCTTCCGAACGGGTGAACTCCCGACAGGTGAAATCACGGGAACCCGCGGACCGGCACACCGAGGACCTGTCCGCGGAGCAGGTCGACGCGGCGGTCACGACGTTCGGGCTGCTCGCCGATGCGACCCGGGTGCGCATCCTGTGGGCGTTGCGCGACGCAGAGCTGGACGTCGCGACACTCGCGGAGACGGCCGGCTGTCGCCCGACCGTCGCCAGCCAGCACCTGGCCAAGCTGCGGCTGGCCGGGCTCGTCGTGGGTGAGCGCGACGGGCGCCGGGTCGTTTATCGGTTGCAGGGCGCACACCTGCGGTCCCTGCTGACCGAGGCGCTCTTCCACGCCGACCACCAGGTCAGCGGCTGAGTGGTAACGATTTCGCGCTTGAAGCAACATGCAGCTAGTGCTGCGTTAGCTTGGATGAAACGTTCAGGTGGGAGGGCAATATGCGCAGCAGCCCATTGGTTCGAATCTCGCTCTCGGCTGTGGCGATCGGCTCCCTCATGGTGTGCCTGACCGGCTGCGGGTCCGCCGGTGGCAACGCCACGAGTCCCAGCTTCTCGACGAGCGATCCGCCGGCAACCGCGAACGTCCTCCTCGGGTATGGCGAGGACCGCCTACCCAACGAGACGCCGAAGGACTGGGTTACCTACGCCGATCACGTCGCGGTGGTTACCGTGACCGGGCAGAAGGACGTCGACATCGGCGACGCGACATCCGTCGGACGTCGGGTCACGCTGCGGGTCGAGAAGGTTCTCTGGTCCGGTGAGCACGCGGACGCTGAGTTGCCCAAGACGTTCACCCAGTTAGGGCTCGGTTGGAAGTTGCGCGACGGTGACGTGAACGACCGGCAGAAGATCGGCACGAGCGGCACTCCGCGACTCGAAGTCGGCCACACCTACATCAGCGCCTACGTGTGGGAGTCGGCCAGATGCGCCGAAGGAGACGGCAAGATACCCGCGGGGTGGCGTGGGTTGGGGACCCAGTCGACACTGCCGTACGACGACAACACGGTCGGCGTCGGAGAACTGGAAGGTACTACGCGCGGCTTGGCACAAGCGCGGGCGGCCGCGGAGGACACCCCCGTATACACAGTCGGTGCGCTGACGTTCGGCAAGTCCGCTGCGGACGTGCAGCAGTTGCTCGCGAAGACCACGCCGGGCAAGCGGAAGCAATTCGCCGTGCAGTCCGGCTCCACCTGCGAGTAGGTCCGACTCAGCGGTCCTCGCGGATGCGCTCGTGGTGATGGATGACCTCGTCGATCACGAAACGCAGGAACTTCTCACTGAACTCCGGGTCGAGTCCGGATTCGGTTGCCAGCGCACGTAATCGGGCGATCTGCGTCTCCTCGCGTGCCGGGTCGGCGGGCGGTAGCTCGTGGGTCGCCTTGTATTCGCCGACGGCCTTGGTGATCCGGAACCGCTCGGCCAGGATGTGGATAAGGGCCGCGTCAATGTTGTCGATGGAGCGGCGGTATGTCGCGAGGGTCTGATTGGACGATTCGTTCCTCGTCGTCGAATCAGACCCCATGCTGTCTGCCGGCCTTCGGCCGGACCTGTCATCCGTCATACGTCGTGCACCTCCAGAACTGTCATGCGATGCGCGGCACGGGTCAGGGCGACATACAGAACCCTTGCGCCGCCAGGGGATTCGGCGATGATCTCATCAGGATCGACCACGACGGTGGCGTCGTGCTCGAGGCCCTTGGTCGACATCGGGTCGACGAGCACGATGCGTTCGGCCTCGTGCGGGACACCTGCCAGGCGCTGCCGGTGCCGCTCCGGTGAGATCACCGCGATGCTGCCCTCGACCTCGTCGAGGAGGCTCTTGACGGCGCCACGGACCTCGTCGAGCAGCGTGTCCTGCGACGCGGACAGCTGCAGCGGCCGCACGCCGGTCTCGCGGACCGCCTGCGGGATGTCGGCGTCCGGCACGACCGGCAGGATCAGCTGCGCGGCGTAGTCGAAGATCTCCCGGGCGTTGCGGTAGTTGGTGGCCATGTGGAAGCGCCGGCGTTGCTTGTTGCCGAAGGCCTCGTCACGAGCGGCGATGGCCTCGTCGACCAGCGGCCACGAGCTCTGTGCCGCGTCGCCGACGACGGTCCACGAGGCGTAACGCCCGCGGCGACCGAGCATCCGCCACTGCATCGGCGACAGGTCCTGAGCCTCGTCGACCAGCACGTGTGCGTAGTCGTCGGACCGGCTGACCTTGCCGGCGAGCAGCCGCTCCCGTGGGTCCGCCGGCGTGACCTCGTAGCCCACCTCGTGGGCCCGAAAGCTTTGCTGCGCACCGAGTTCGGCCACCCCGCGTTCGTCGAGCTCCTCGATCTCGTAGAAGCCGCGCTCCTCGCGCGGTGCCTCGGGTACGACGCCGACCCGCGACAGGACGTCGTCGACCAACCCCACGTCGGCGACCGACCAGCTGCCCTCGGTCAGAGCCACGCGCATGGAGTCACGCAACAAGGTGGTCTGCTCCGCGCTGAGAATGCCGCGCGTGTATGCCTCGACGCGCTCGTCGTCGGCCAGCCACAGCAGCACCTCTCGCGGATCAACCGGGCGCCACCAGTCGTGCACGAACGCCTCGACATCGCGGTGATCGGTGAAGTGGTCGAGGAACTCGGACTTCTCATCCGCGTTGGTGGCCTGTCGCCAGGCACTCTCGGCCAACGCCGCGGTCGCTGCTTCGGCGCCCGAGTTGTGCTGGTGGTGGCGCAGCACCTGGCGCCGGATCCGGAGCAGCTCCGGGGTGTCGATGCGGATCGGATGGCCGTCGACCATGGCGCGGAACTGTGTCGCCGACCCGGGTGCCGTGTCACGAGCGGCCCGGCTGAGGACCTGACGGATCCGCGTCGAGCCCTTCACCTCAGCGGCAGCGGGGGAGTCGAAGCGGGTTGCCGTCATACCGTCGACGAGGTCGCCGAGCGACCGCAACGTGACGCTGTCCTCACCGAGTGAGGGCAGCACCCGCTCGATGTAGGCGGTGTATGCCGCGGACGGGCCTACGACGAGGATGCCGCCGGCCTCGAACTTCCGGCGCTGGGAGTAGAGCAGGTATGCCGCCCGGTGCAGCGCGACCACGGTCTTGCCGGTGCCCGGGCCGCCGGTGATCTCGGTGACGCCGGAGCTGTCGGCACGGATCGCTTCGTCCTGGTGGCGCTGGATGGTGGCAACGATGTCGCGCATCCGGGCACCGCGCGAGCGGGTGAGCGCGGCCATCAGTGCGCCGTCGCCGACGACGACCATGCCTTCGGGTGCCTCCGGCACCATCAGGTCGTCCTCGACACCGAGCACGCGGGAGTCGCGGCAGCGCAGCACCCGGCGCCGGACCACACCCTGCGGCTCGACGGGGGTCGCGCGATAGAAGGCGGACGCCGCCGGTGCGCGCCAGTCGATGACGAGCGGCTCGTAGGTGTCGTCGCGCACACCGAGACGGCCGATGTAGCGGACCTCTCGCGTCTCGCCGTGCTCGTCGGCCTTGTCGTGCTCCAGGTCCAGGCGGCCGAAGACCAGTCCTTCGTACTGGGTCTGCAGGCTCTGCCGACGGCGGCCGGCGTTGAAGACCAGCGCGTCGCGCTCGAAGAGGCCGGTGACCTCTTCCTCACGCGCCTCGCCGGTGCGATCGGTGCGGCCACGGGCCAGCCCCTCGGCCTCGACGAGGGCCGCGCGTTCCCCGGCCTTGGTCAGCTCGGCATACACCTGATCGACGTGTGCTTGCTCAGTGGCGATCTCCGCGGCAACGGCGGGCGACACCCCGGATCGGTCAGCGCTCACAAGGCCCCCAGGAGGTGAGTGACGAACCACTGCGAATGCAGCGAACCCCTGAGTCTAATCTGCCCATCAGATGAGACCCTGCCGGGCAGCCAACACGCCGGCCTGGAAGCGGGTCGTCGCGTTGAGCCGGTCGAGCAGGGTGCGGACGCGGCGCTCGACGGTGCGTGAGGAGATGCCCAGCTGCCGGGCTATCGCGGCGTCCGAAACACCACCCGCCATCAGCCGGATGATGCTGCGGTCGCGCGGGTCCAGCTGATCGAACTTCGACGCGGGTGCGTTGGACGGCCGCCACGGTGTCCCGAGCTGCCAGGCGAACTCCAGCGCCGCCTGGACGCGTGCACCACCGGCCGACCGGTTGAGCAGGATGCCGACCGGCGAGCCGCCGTCGTCGCCCAGGTCGATCATCGCCAGGCCCTGATCGTTGACCGCGCCGGTGAACGGCAGCCCGGTCGTGAGGCGTATGACGTCGCCCGCGTCGACCCTCGCCTGCATGATCTCCAGCACGTTGGGCTCCGGCAGCAGTGCCGGGTCGATGTCGAGCCGAACGTTCAACGGCTCGCCGCGACTGTTGAGGAACGGAGTGGTCGAGACCGGCCGCGGTGCGTCGAGCAGATAACGCGACAACGGAGAGTCGACCCTGCTGGACAGCACCCATTCCTGTGCCGTCGTGGTGACCTGGTGCAGTGCCTGAGCGACGTCCACCAGGGACTCCAGCATGACCGCGCCGGAGGTGGCGTCCGTGCGGTCGGCCGCGCGGGTGCGCAGATAGACCCGGGAAAGTGCCTGGGCGGTCGTGCGCACCATCCGAGCACGCGCCTCCAGCTCGGCGGCGAAGGCGGGCATCGCGACGTCGGGAGGGACGACGGACCAGCTGGCGCCGTCCACCCGCTGGATCATCCGCCGCTTCTCCAGGACCGGTAGCAGCCGATCGAGCTGCTCCTGCGAAAAGCCTTGGGCGCGAAGCGAATCGCGCGAGGGATGCGGCGTTTCGAGCATCGCCAGGTAGAGCGGCGCGACCTCCTCGTCAGCGGGGTCGAGCGGGTCGGCGAGGGCGGGGGTGCTTGGCTGGCGGCGTTTGCGCACGAGCGGCTCCTCGGGTGGGATTCAGGGTGGGAATCGGCTGCAGCTGGTCCCGTTGCGGCGTCGCAGAGCGGCACCGCCGTCGAACTGTCTTGGACAGACTATGGCGGATTGCCGACATTGACGAGAGTCCGCCAGCGGGCGTTTAACAAGATCGGCGCGCGCATGTCATAGTGGGTTCAACGACCTTGTGTCGTGACGAGCGCGGAAGCGTCGCCGAGTCCCCCTCCGGCTGACCCTGTGTTCGTTGGTGGGCCCCTTCCCGGGAGACCTCCCCCCTGACTTTCGGGAAGGGCCCACCGCCTAAGCACCCACCGATACTTCCCGCGGCCGTTCCAGAGCCAGAGATGCGCTGCGGCAACAGGCGCGCGCCCGCGTAGGCTCGTGCCCCGTGAGAGCCCTTGTCATCGGTTCAGGTGCCCGAGAGCACGCCATCGTCCGCGGCCTGTTGGGCGATCCGGACGTCACCCAGGTCGACGCGGCACCCGGCAATCCGGGCATCGCCGCGGTCGCCGAATGCCATCCGCTGCCCGACCTGACCGACGGCGCTGCGGTCGCCGATCTCGCCCGCTCGCTGGGCAGCGACCTGGTGGTCGTCGGGCCGGAGGCACCGCTGGTGGCAGGTGTCGCCGACGCGGTGCGGGACGCGGGTATCGCCGCGTTCGGACCGTCCGCCGAGGCGGCACAACTCGAGGGCAGCAAGGCCTTCGCCAAAGAGATCATGGCCGCGGCCGACGTGCCCACCGCGCGCAGCTACGTGTGCGCCGACGCCGACGAGGCCAGGGCCGCGCTGGGGGCCACCGGAGCGCCGTATGTCGTCAAGGACGACGGGCTGGCCGCGGGCAAGGGCGTCGTCGTCACCGACTCCCTGGACGCCGCACTGGAGCACGCTGCGGGCTGCTTCGCCGGCGGCGGCACGATCGTCATCGAGGAGTTCCTCAGCGGCCCGGAGGTCTCCCTCTTCTGCATCACCGACGGCGCCACGGTGCGACCGTTGGCTCCGGCGCAGGACTTCAAACGTGCCCGCGACGGCGATGAAGGCCCGAACACCGGTGGCATGGGCGCGTATTCACCGCTCCCGTGGGCGCCGGACGACTTGGTCGACGACGTCGTCGCGCGGATCGCACAACCGACCATCGACGAGATGCGACGACGCGGGACGCCCTTCGCCGGTGTCCTGTATGTCGGGCTCGCACTGACCCCCGCGGGGCCGCGGGTGATCGAGTTCAACGCGCGCTTCGGTGATCCTGAGACACAGGTGGTGCTGGCACGGCTGCGCACTCCGCTCGGTGCATTGTTGCGTGCCGCCGCGGACGGCACGCTCGAAGACCTGCCGCCACTGGTCTGGCAGGACGATGCAGCGGTGACCGTGGTCATCGCCAGTGAGGGATACCCCGCGGCTCCGCGCACCGGCGACGTGATCTCCGGAGCCGACGGCGAGGGCTCGGACGCGGCCTATCTGTTGCACGCCGGCACCGCACGTGACGACGCCGGATCGTTGGTCTCCTCCGGAGGCCGGGTGCTGTCGGCCGTCGGGGTCGGCACGGATCTGGCTGCGGCCAGGGCCGCGGCATACGAGGTGGTGGCGGGGGTGCAGCTGCGTGGCTCGCACCACCGGACCGACATTGCGCAGGCCGCGGCGGACGGCACGCTTACGGTGCCGACGGCCTGACGGCTGAAGAGACGACAAGAGGGCCGGCCGCGTGAGCGGCCGGCCCTCTTGATGTCTCGTGAACGACTCAGTCGAGCGCGTCCTTGGCGTCGTTCGCAGCGCCCTTCAGGTCGCCGTCCTTGATGTTCTCACCGGCCTGCTTGAAGTTGGCCGATGCCTGGTCGGCTTCGCCTTCGGCCTGCTTGTCCTTGTCACCCGTCACGTTGCCGAGGGCTTCCTTCGCCTTGCCCTTGGCTTCCTCGGCCATGTTGCTCAGATTGTCCTTCAGACCCATGTCAACTCCTGGTTCGATGTGGTCAGTACGTCCTGTCTAACGTACCCGGGCAGCAGATCGTCACCCCCGAGCCCAGGAAAGTCCGCGGACTGGAAGACTGTTGGCCATGACCAGGTCACCCCACGAAGTTTCTCCCTCGCTTCGCTCCTCCGAATACTTCGCGGGGACCCCGACCGGCGCCCTCGATCTGCCCGGATTCAC
Organism: Flexivirga endophytica; assembly: GCF_014640635.1. Lineage (GTDB taxonomy): Bacteria > Actinomycetota > Actinomycetes > Actinomycetales > Dermatophilaceae > Flexivirga > Flexivirga endophytica. The sequence continues at coordinate 216,791 of NZ_BMHI01000003.1, read as the reverse complement.
GCACATCTACTCCGGCAAGGTCCGTGACCTCTACGCACCGGTCGACGACGCGGGTGAGCCCCGCACCGATCAGGTGTTGCTGGTGGCGTCCGACCGCATCTCCGCCTACGACCACGTCCTGTCGACGCCCATCCCGGACAAGGGCACGGTGCTCACGCAACTGTCGTTGTGGTGGTTCGAGCAGTTGGCGTCGCTTGTGCCCAACCAGATCGTGTCCACGCAGGTTCCGGATGCCGTCGCCGGCCGTGCGGTGCTGGTCGAACGGCTCGACATGGTGCCGGTCGAGTGCGTCGCACGCGCCTACCTCACCGGGGGCGGGCTGTCCGAATACGAAGCGAGCGGAGCGGTGTCCGGCCTCGAGTTGCCGAGTGGGCTGGTGGACGCCTCTCGCCTCGAGCCCCCGGTGTTCACCGCGTCGACGAAAGCGCCGGCCGGCGAACACGATCAGCCGATGCCGTATGCCGATGTGGTTGCGGAGGTTGGCGCGGATCGCGCCGCCGAGCTGCGCGACCTCACCGTGCGTATCCTGCAGCGCGGCAACGAGATCGCCGCACCGCGCGGCATCCTGATCGCCGACACGAAGGTGGAGTTCGGGATGCGTCCCGACGGCACGGTGGTCCTGGCCGATGAGGTGCTCACCCCGGACTCGTCGCGCTTCTGGCCTGCCGATGACTGGGAGCCGGGGCGCCGGCAGGCGTCATACGACAAGCAGTTCGTGCGTGACTGGCTGACGTCACCGGCGAGCGGCTGGGACCGCAACTCGGGCGACGAGCCGCCGGCGTTGCCGGACGACGTCGTCGAACGCACCCGCGCGAAGTACGTCGAGGCCTACGAGACGCTGACCGGTAGAACCTTCGGCTGAGGTCGGGGTCCCCCGCGAAGTATCGGGGGAGCGAAGCGGCGGAGAACTTCGTCGGGTGACTATCCCAGGTGGACGCGGGCGTTGCGGAACATCCGCAACCACGGGCTCGGCTCGTCCAGCGGGCCGTCGGTCCACGACAGCTGCACGTTGCGTTGCACGCGCTCCGGGTGCGGCATCATCGCGGTGAACCGGCCGTCCGGTGTCGTCACCGCGGTCAGACCGTCCGGTGACCCGTTGGGGTTCAGCGGGTATGTCGTCGCCGGCGCACCCTCTGCATCGACGAATCGCATTGCACGCTCGACGGTTTCGAGCGTCCCGCGCTCGGAGAAGTCTGCGCGTCCCTCACCGTGCGCGACGGCGATCGGGAGGCGGCTGCCCGCCATACCGCTGAAGAAGACCGACGGGGACTCGAGCACCTCGACCTGGCTGAGCCGGGCTTCGTACTGCTCGGACAGGTTGCGGGTGAAGCGCGGCCAGTCGTGTGCACCCGGGATCAGGTCGGCCAGGGCTGCGAACATCTGGCAACCGTTGCAGATGCCCAGTCCGAAGGTGTCCGGTCGGCCGAAGAACGCGGCGAAGGTTTCCCGCAGGCCGTCGTTGAAGAGCACCGACCTGGCCCACCCCTCGCCGGCGCCGAGCGTGTCGCCGTAGGAGAAGCCACCGCAGGCGACCAGCCCGGCGACGTCGGTCAGGTCGTGACGACCGGTCTGCAGGTCGGTCATGTGCACGTCGATGGCGTCGAATCCGGCGCGGTGGAAGGCGAAAGCGGTCTCCACGTGGGAATTGACGCCCTGCTCGCGCAGGATGGCGACGCGCGGCTTCGCACCCCGGTTGAGGTATGGCGCGGAGATGTCGTCCGCAGGATCGAAGGACGGCTCCACCACGAGTCCGCCGCGCTCGGTGCCGACCTCGGCGTGCTCGTCCTCGGCGCAGGCGGGGTTGTCACGCAGTGAGCTGATCCGCCAGGACACCTCGTCCCATGCTTTGGCAAGGTCCGGCATCGGCTCGCTCAGTGCCGGCGATCCCGCGACGGTGACGTCCAGTGTTGTGGCGACCGTCGGTCGGCCGATGAAGTGCGCGAGTCCACTCAGGCCGGTGTCCTGCAGTGCCGACTCGACGTCCCTGCGCCGGTCCGCGGGGACTTCGAGGACGGCGCCGAGTTCTTCGGTGAAGAGTGCGCCGACCGAGGCGACATCGATCGTGGCGCCGCAGCCTCCGGCGAGAGCCATCTCAACGACCGTCGCCCAGAGGCCTCCGTCGGAGCGGTCGTGGTAGGCCGTCACCAGGTCGTTGTCGCGCAGCATGGTGAGCAGGTCGACGAGTCCGAGTAGATGGGTGTGGTCGACGAGGTCCGCTGGGGCACCACCGAATTCGGCCTGCACCTGGGCGGCGATCGAGCCGCCGAGGCGTGTGTTGCCGGCGCCGAGGTCGATCAGCAGCAGCTCGGTGTCGTCCTGCGCGTGCAGCTGCGGCGTCAGCGTGCCACGCACATCGGGGAGGGAGGCGAACGCAGTGACCACCAGGGACACCGGCGACCGGACCTCGCGAGCCTCGTCGTCGTCGGTCCAGCGGGTGCTCATCGAGAGTGAGTCCTTGCCGACCGGGACGCCGATGCCCAGGGCGGGGCACAACTCCATCGCGACGGCGTGGACCGTGTCGAAGAGCGCGGCGTCCTCGCCGTCGCGGCCGCAGGCCGCCATCCAGTTGCAGGACAGCTTCACGCCGTCGAGGGCGGCGATCGGCGCCGCGAGCAGGTTGGTGATCGCCTCGCCCACAGCCATCCGGCCCGATGCGGGTCCGTCGACCGACGCGATGGGTGTGCGCTCACCCGAGGACATCGCCTGACCGGTGAATCCGACCAGGTCCGAAAGGGTTACGGCGACATCTGCCACCGGCACCTGCCAGGGGCCGACCATCTGGTCGCGGTGGGTCAGGCCGCCGACGGTGCGGTCGGCGATGGTCACGAGGAAGCGCTTGCTGGCGACCGTGGGGTGGCGGAGCACGTCATACGCGAGGGTGTGGAGGTCGGCCGACGACAGGTCGAGCTCGGTCGTGGCGCAATCGACCCGTCGGGCGTCGCGGGTCATGCGTGGCGGTTTGCCGAGCAGCACCTCCATCGGCATGTCGATCGGCACATCAGCGATGCCGGGTTCTTCGACGACCAACTGTCCGTCGTCCGACGCGGTGCCGACCACGGCGAGGGGGCAGCGTTCGCGAGCGGCGAGCTCAGTCAGCTGATCGAGCGAATCGGGAGCAAGGGCAAGCACATAGCGCTCCTGCGACTCGTTGCACCAGATCTCCTTGGGGGAGAGACCGGACTCCTCCAGCGGCACCGAGTCGAGGTGGAATCTGGCGCCGAGGCCCGCGTCGTCGACCAGCTCGGGGAACGCGTTGGACAGGCCGCCGGCGCCGACGTCATGGATGGCCAGGATCGGGTTTGCGTCACCGAGCGACCAGCAGTGGTTGATGACCTCCTGGGCGCGGCGCTCCATCTCGGGGTTGCCGCGCTGCACGGAGTCGAAGTCGAGGTCGGCTGCGTTGTCGCCGGAAGCCATCGAGGACGCGGCGCCGCCGCCCATCCCGATGCGCATGCCCGGCCCGCCGAGCTGCACCAGCAGGGATCCCGCTGGGAACAGGACCTTTTCGGTCTGGTCGGCGCTGATCGCGCCGAGACCGCCGGCGCTCATGATTGGCTTGTGATAGCCGCGGCGCACACCGTCGACCGTCTGCTCGTAGACCCGGAAGAACCCGCCGAGCCCCGGCCGGCCGAACTCGTTGTTGAACGCCGCGGCGCCGATGGGCCCGTCGAGCATGATCTCCAGCGGCGTCGCCAGGTGGTCGGGAGCGCCATACGACTCCCGCTCCCAGGGCTCGTCGGTGTCCGGCAGGTTGAGGTTGGAGACGACGAACCCGGTGAGTCCGGCCTTCGGCTGCGAACCGCGGCCGGTGGCGCCCTCGTCGCGGATCTCGCCGCCTGCGCCGGTGGCCGCACCGGCGAACGGTGAGATGGCGGTCGGGTGGTTGTGCGTCTCGACCTTCATCAGGACGTGCACGTCGTCCGGGCGCTCGACGTATTTGCTGGGTGTGTCAGGGGATTCGGGGAGCCAGCGGGTGACGCGGTCGCCCTGCATCACCGACGCGTTGTCCTTGTAGGCCACGACCGTGCCGTTGCCGGACACCTTCTCGGTGTGCCGGATCATCCCGAACAGGGAGGTGGTCTGTGCCTCGCCGTCGAGGACGTAGTCGGCGTTGAAGATCTTGTGCCGGCAGTGCTCGGAGTTGGCCTGCGCGAACATCATCAGCTCGACGTCGGAGGGATTGCGCTGCAACCCGACGAAGGACTCCACCAGGTAGTCCATCTCGTCATCGGACAACGCCAGACCGAGCTGCCTGTTGGCCCGCTCCAACGCGGCCCGGCCGCCCTCGAGCACGTCGATGCGCTGCATCGGCTCGGTGTCGGGCTCGTCGAAGAGCGCAGCTGCAGCGTCGCGCGACGGAAGCACACTCTGGGTCATCCGGTCGTGCAGCGCGTCAGCGACAGCGGTGAGTTCCTGGTCGCTGAGTGCGCCGGTCGTCAGGGCGAACTCGGTCACGCGCTCGACCCGTCGGATGTCGAGACCGCAGCTGTGCACGATGTCGGTCGCCTTCGACGCCCAGGGCGACACCGTGCCGACCCGCGGGCTGACGACGAGCGTCCGTGTCGCCCCGGTGAGTGGCTCGTGGGCCGTCCCGTAGGTCAGCAACTCACGCAGCCGCTGCTCGGTCAGCTCGTCGAGGACGTCCTCGGTGGCGACCAGGTGGACGAAGCGGGCACTGACCGCTGAGATCTGCGGCGCGATCGCCTGCAGACGAGAGAGCAGCGCGGCCGCGCGAAACGGCGAGAGTGCCGCTCCTCCGTCGAAGGTGGTCAGCACCTGGCCGTGAAGTTTATTGAGAACGGACCTCGAGCCTCGGTGGGTCGGCGTCATGGGATGTGAAGGCTCCTCGGCGAGGCTGAGTGTGACGGGTCAAGGGTATCGACCGGCGTCGGAGCACTCAGGACAGCATCAGCACAACACCCGACACCAGGGCGAAGACCAGCACGAGCAGCCGGAGCCGCTTGCTGTCAATCCGGTGGTGTACCTGCGAACTGAGCAGCAGTCCGATCACCAGGGCCGGCGCCAGCCAGGCCGCGTCGAGGACGCTGCCGACGTCCCCGACGCCGCGGGCGAGCAACAACGCGATCGAGACGAGCTCACCGAGCAGGAACGATGCGGCGACAGTGGAACGCAGTCGTGGCGCCGGCGAGTGCTGGTAGACCAGCGCCAGTGGAGGGCCGCCGACTCCGGTCGCCGTTTCGCTCAGCCCGGTCGCGAGTCCCGCCCCGAGGAATGCGGCGCGAGACGGATGGAAGTCCGGCGCGATGAGGCTGATGATCGCGGCGAGCACGGTCGCCGCCCCGATCAGCAGTCCGAGTCGGCTCTCGGGGACGGCTGTCAGGACGACCAGACCGAGCGGTGTCGAAGCGACCCGAGCGATGCCGATCCACCGGAAGCCGTGCCAGTCGACCGCCGACCTCTCGCGCCATACGACGTAGGCATTGACCGGAACCATCAACACCAACAGCGCCAGCGGCAGCATCGCTGCGTCCAGGAGTCCGGCCACCGGGGCGAAGATCAGCGCGAAGCCGATGCCGCTGAGTCCCTGGACGAAGCCGGCGACGATCACGGTCGCCGAGAGTATGGCGATGGTGATGGCGCGATCCTTTCCGTGGCGCGCTCATCGCGGTGAGTACGCCGGGCAGGGCAAATTCGTTCCCAGGAATCTACCCCACGGTCCGGCGTCATCCGCCGAAGGAAACGGGTCAGGACCGCAGATGGTCGACCGCGGCGCGCGCGGCCTTGCCGATGGATGCATCCACACGGGGGCGACGCTGCCCGAGATCGTGCACACGGGTGAAAACGGCCACTGCGTAGGACGCACCGTCCGGATAGGTCACCACTCCCGCTTCGTTGCGGATGCTCGGCAAGGTGCCGGTCTTCGCAGCGATCGTGATGCCGTCCTCGTCGAAGCCGCTCGAGAGTCGATGCGGCCAGATCTGTTTGCCCATCAGCTCACGGACCATCGCGCAGGCAGCGGGCGACGCGGCCCGATCCGTCCAGATCGCATCAAGCAGCGCGGTCACCTCCTGCGGGGTCGAGTGCGATGTCCGCACCGGATCCAGGGCACGCAAACCCCACACGGCCTCGGCGTCGGCATTCGCCAGGGTCGCATCGGGGTCGTCATCCTCGGCGATGCCCAGGTCCTCGAAGACCGTCGCGAAAAGGTCCTCGCAGCAACCGATGAGTGCGGTACCGCTGAGGCCGAGTTCGGTTGCCACGGCAGCGATCCGCTCATGCCCGAGCCGGTGATAGATCACGTCGGTGGCTGCGTTGTCGCTGAAACTCATCATGTTCAACGCAAGGTCACGCAGCGTCGCGGTGGTGTCGTCGGCGAAACCGGCGGTGCCGATGCCACCGATGCGATAGCGAGCCGTGACTGTTGCCCTCGCGACGGGATCCAGCCGCCCGGCCGCGACCTCCTCGGCGAAGGCGGTCGCCACCAGGATCTTGAAGACCGAAGCGAGCACCACCGGAGAGTCTGCGTTCAGTGAGACCTCTGGGCCGTCATCGACGCCGACTTGTTTGGCGTGCACGAACCCGGTGGCACCGGCGCGGGCGAAGATCTCCTGCAGATCGCTCTCCAAGGCGGTCGCCACGCTCAGGCAGAGACGCGACGGTCAGCGCGCCCCGTGTGCAAGTAGAGCGCTCGACCCTCTCCGTCGTCGCCGACGAACGCATGCGGCATGTACATGCCCATGGTGGGCGTCCGTGGCACCAAGGTGTCTGCACGCCACGGCAGCAACTCGACCGGTTCGGGGTCGGGCGCCATGTCGGCGAAGATGCCCTTCATCACCTGCTCCAGCCAGATGCGGCCCTGCTCGTCCACCGTCACGGTGGAGTCCGACACCGACGAACTGTAGGTGCCCTCGATCCGGTGCGCCGCCGGCGCCGGACCGGCTGCGTCCGTGGGTGCCGGGTTCGGCGGCACCGTGACATCGGCGAGCTCGTGGAGGACGCGCGGCATGATCGCGTCATACAGCGTGAACGGGTTGCCGCCGTTGGTGAGCATCGCCACGGCGATGTTCTTGCCGGGGACGATGCGCAGGAAGGAAGCCTGGCCGACGGTGTTGCCGTCGTGCCCGATCACCGGGCCGCCGTCCCACGAGTTGTACTCCCAGCCGAGCCCCCAGTCGGTGCCCAACAGCCCGAGGTCCGGCAGGTGCACCTGGGGTTGCTGCATCGCGGTCGCCGACTCCTCGGAGAGCACTCGGGTGCCGTCCTTGGCCACACCGCCGTCCAGATGCATCACGGCGAACGTGAGCAGGTCGCCGGCGGTCATCGAAAGCATCGAACCCGCAGGACTGTTCGAGCGCGCCAGGTTCCAGGTCGGTGCGGGCACGAAATCAGCGTCGGGACCTGGCACGTGGCCGATCGCGGCGCGGAACCGGATGGCCTCATAGGCGTCGGTCGCGAAGTGCGGCATACCGAGTGGTTCGGCGATGCGCTCCCGCAGCACTGTGTTGTATGGCGCATCGCGGAGCACCTCCACCAGGCGGCCGAGCATGATGAAACCGGCGTTGTTGTAGGAGAAGCGTTCTCCCGGCTGGAACAACTGCGGTGCCTTCGCCAGCACCGGCACGAACTTCTCGACACAGTCGTCGCCCATACCGGTGTCGTCGAAGTAGTCACCCTCGAAACCCGCTGTGTGACTGAGCAACTGACGGACCGTGAGGCTGTCACGTGCTGCCTCGTCAGCGATCGTGAAGTCGGGCACGTACTGCCGCAACGGGCGGTCGAGATCCACGAGCCCCTCGTCCACCAACTGCATCACCAGGGTCGCTGTGAAGACCTTGGTGATCGAACCGATCTGGAACACTGAGTCATCGGTCGCTTCCACGCCGGTGGCTGTGTTCAGCAGCCCGGCGGAGCGGCTGACGATGTGGCCATCGGCCAGGAGCGCCACGGACGCCGCAGGGATCTGCGCCTCCTCGAGCATGCCGGGCAGCTCCGCCTCGATCCAGGCGCCCACCTCTTCGACAGTCGACATGTTCTTCCTTTCACACAGGGATCGGCTGCGTCGGTGCGCCGGCCGGTTTCCTCAGTGAAACCGACCTCGGCAGTCGGTGTCTCGTCGCCGCGGACAACAAGCCGACCGCTGGTTCGTCGCCGACGACGAACCATGCCCGGCGGCGTGCGGGCAGGCTGATCGACCGATGCACCCTTCGCCGTAGTCCATCTCAGACCGTCCCCACCATCCAGGAGTGCCGCATGCGCCGTCCCACCGCTCACCGTCGCAGGAACCTCGGGCTGCTCGCCGGCGGTTGCGCCGTCACCGTGGCCATCGCCGGCTGCTCTTCGAGCTCCGGCAGCGGCGAAAACGCCGGAAAGAGTGGCAAAGTCGTCGACGGCGCCACCTTCTCGATGGCGCTGAACTCCGATCCGGGGAATCTCGATCCGCAGGGCTCGGCGGCGAACAACGTGCTCCAGATCGCCGCACTTGCCTACGACTCGCTGGTGAGCACCAGCGCGAAGGGGCGGATCCAACCGCAGCTCGCCAGCAAGTGGAAGGTCAGCGGTAGAACCGTCAGCCTCACCCTGAATTCCGGGATCACCTGCTCCGACGGATCGGCCTTCACAGCGGCCCAGGCCGCCGACAACATCAACTACGTCGGCAACCCCAAGAACAAGAGCCCACTGGTCGGCGCGTTCCTGCCCGCCGGAGCCACCGCCAAGAGTGCCGGCAGCACCGTGACCATCACATTGCCGGGACCGGCGCCGTTCATCCTCAACGGTCTGGCCTCGGTGCCCATGGTCTGTGCCAAGGGCATGGCCAACCGGAAATCGCTCGCCAAGTCCACCGACGGCACCGGGCCCTATCAACTCGACCGGGCCCAACCCAACAGCAGCTACGTCTTCAGCAAGCGTTCCGGATACACCTGGGGTCCTGCCGGTGCGAAAACCGCGACATCGGGTATGCCCGCGAAGATCGACCTGAAGGTCATCACCAACGAGACGACCGCCGCCAACCTGATGCTGTCCGGCCAGTTGAATGCAGGCACGTTCATCGGACCTGACATCACGCGACTCCAGGCCGCCAAGCTCTACTCGGTCTCGACCGCGACCATCATCGGGGAGACGTGGTACAACCACGCCGCAAGCAGTCCGACGTCGGATCCCAAAGTGCGTCAGGCGCTTTCGATGGCAACCGACAACAAGCAACTGCAGAAGGTCCTCACCTCGGGGCGGGGTTCCGGCCCGACCAGCTTCGCGGTCGCACCACCGGTCGCGTGCCGTGGCAACTCGGTCAGCGCAGCACTGCCGAAGTTCGACCTGGCGAAGGCGAAGTCGCTCCTCGAAGCCGACGGATGGGTCGCCGGCTCGGACGGCTATCGCCGCAAGGGCGGCAAGCAGCTGTCGGTGCGGTTCCTCTACAGCACCACGTTCGGAACGGCAGGGTCCTCGGCGGCCGAACTCACCGCAGCCCAGTGGAAGAAGCTCGGGGTGAAGGTGAGTATGAAGGGACAGGAGACCACGACCCTGCTGTCCACCATCTTCAGCACCGGCAACTGGGACATCGGTTGGGTCCCGCTGAACGTCAACTCGCCCGACCAGCTGATCGGCTTCATGTCCGGGCCGTCCGCGCCCAAAGGCAACAACTTCGCCGGTATCGACAACGCGACCTACCGTGCCGAGGTGGCCAAGGCACAGAGCATGTCCGGTGCCGCCGGGTGCAAGCACTGGCTCTCCGCCGAGAGCAGTCTGGTGAAGGCCGCGGACGTCATCCCGTGGGCGAACCAGAAGCGGCTCACCTTCGGCAAGGGCGCCACCTTCGAGCTCATCGGAGTGCTGCAGCCCACCAGCATCCGGATGGTGTCCTGACTTTTCACTCAGGCGAGCAGACCCCGCAGGCCACGGCCGGGGTAGGCGTCGATGAGCAGCTCACCGTGTCGGACGACGAACTCGCCGTTCACCATGAGGTGGCGCACGCCGCTCGACGGGCGGGTCGGATCGGTGTAGGTGGCCCGGTCGGTGAAGCCCTCCGGGTCCAGAACCACCAGGTCCGCGTCGCCGCCGGCACCGAGGCGACCCTTGCCACGGGAAGCCGGCGCAATGTCGTCGAGGATGCGCGCCGGCAGATAGGAGCAGCGGCGGAACGCCTCCGACCAGGTCCACTGCGCGGTGTCGTGAACCATGCGTCGTACCGAGCGGGCAAAGGTGCCTGCGGTGCGCGGATGGGTCCGACCACCGGGTGGCAACGGCCACTGACGGGTGTCCCGGGAGCCGTCCGGCCACACCACCTGCATCGCGTCGCTGGCGACGATCGAGTCCGGGAACGCCATCGCGCGGTGCAGGAGTGCACGGTCCGCGGCGTCGTTGTCGTCCAGGAACTCCACGATGCACTCGGCACCCGGATCGGCGGCGCGGAGCTCGGCGAGCCTGGTGGCCGTAGCGATCCGCTCACCGCTCTCCACCATGACGATGTTGGACGATCGAATTCCCCAGTGCGGCAAGCGATCCGGAGCAAGGAAGAACGCTCCGACACCGGTCGACCCGGCGCCGTACGGATACGCCTCCACCGTGACGGTCGAACCCTCTGCTCGAGATCGGTCGAGCAGTCCCAGCACCCGGTCGATGTGCCGGCGCGAGGTGCTGTTCACGTGGCAGTGGTGCATCCGCGCGCCGGTCTCGGCCGCGGCGATGACAAGTTCCTCGGAGCCGTCGATCGGCGTCGTCGGGTCGGCCTCGATCAGCTCGCGGACGTGCGAATAGACCGGGACACCGACCGAGGCGGCCAACCGGGCGACGGCGAGGAACTCGTCCGGATCGCTGCGCGGCGCATAACCCATGAGCACGCCGATCCCGAGCGCTCCCGCGCCCAGCTCGCCTTCCAACAGGCGCAGCCAGGCGGCGAGTTCCGTTGGGCTCGAGGAGCGTTGCCAGCCGGGATCGCCGAGGTTCGCCAGCCCGGCCGCCATACTCGCCTGTGGTTGCTGACCCAGCAACACCTGAGCGCGCGCGGAACCCCACGAAGCGCTGAACCCGTAGTTCAGCGGCCGGCCGTCCGCGGCTGCGTCCGCGTAGGCGCGCTCGATGGGCATGAGGCCGGCCTCGAGGTCGAGCGTCGTGGTCACGCCGTCCATCGCCTGCAGCCGCTGTCCGGCTATCGAGTGGACGTGACTGTGCAGATCGACGAACCCGGGACCCACGATCAGTCCCGTCACGTCGACGACGTCTGCACCAGCGGGTATGGCGAGATCGGTGCCGACCGCGTGCACGGTAACCCCGTTGACCAGCACGTCGGCGACGCGGTCCGTGCCGGAGCCCGGATCGATCACTCGACCGCCGCGCAACACGATCATGATTTGGTTCCGTTCGTCGAGGTGATCACCTGCACCAGTCAAGACACTCGGCGACCGCGGCGGTCTGTCTTCCCGGACAAGACGGGTGGGTGCATTTCGTCGAGGACGACGAACCGGCGGCGCATGGCGGCGGGCAGGCTGTTCGATCACCAGCCTCAATCCACGACGAGGAGCGCTATGCGCACGTCAGTACCCAGTCGCAGCAGATGTGCCGGCCTACTCGCCGCCGGCTGCGCAACCGGCACCGTGATCAGCTGAGGCCGGCGCGTGACAACGACCTCATCCGCAGAACCGGCGCCGTCCCTGGCCGCCGGCGTGTGGGACAACCACTGGGTGCGCTTCGCCGTCCGCCGTACCGGACAACTGCTCATCTCGCTCTGGGCGCTGGTGACCGCCTCGTTCCTGATGATCCACCTGGTCCCCGGTGACCCGGTCCGTGCCTCGCTCGGGCTGACCGCACCGCAGTCCCTCGTTGCCGCTCGGCGCGAAGCCCTGGGGCTGAATGACCCTCTGCTCGTGCAGTATTGGCACTATCTGCAGGATCTCGCCACCGGAGATTTCGGCATCTCGATGTCCTCTCAGCTGCCGGTCTCGCAGGTCATCTCCCAGCGGCTGCCCGCAACTCTCGCCCTCGCGGTGTCGGCATTCGTGCTCGCGCTGCTGATCGCCATACCGTTGGGTGCGCTGATGGGTGTCGTCACCCGTGGCGGGCGGGCACAGCGCACCGAGCTGAGCTTCACGACCGTCAGCGTCGTCGTCGGTGCCATACCCGACTTCGTCGTGTGCGTCATCCTGGTCTGGATCTTCGGCGTGAATCTGCACATGTTCCCGGTCGCCGGGAAATCGGGGCTGGACTCCTACGTCCTGCCGGTCGTCGCGCTCGCCGTCGGACCGGGCCTCGTCCTCGCCCGGATCCTGCGCGTGGAGATGCTCGCGGTGCTGCAGGCCGACTACATCCGCACGGCGCGGGCCAAGCGGCTGCCGGCGGTGGCGATCTACCTCAAGCACGCGCTGCCGAACGCGTTGACCGCGACGCTCACCCTGAGCGGGCTCCTGCTCAGTGGGCTGATCGCCGGGACCGTGCTGGTCGAGAACGTCTTCGCCTGGCCCGGCCTCGGCAGCACCATCGTGTCCTCCATACAGGGCAAGGACTACCCGGTGGTCCAGGCGATCGTGTTGGTGTATGGCGTCTTCGTCCTGCTCATCAATCTCGCGGTCGACGTCGCCCTTGCACTGCTCGACCCGCGCTCGACGATCAGGGAGAACTGAGCAATGGCAGCCAATCTCGTGACCGAACTCGAGTCGACGAGTGGACGCCGGGGCAATCGCTCCAGATGGGTGACCGTCGTGCGGACGCCGGTGGGAGCAGCCGCGGTGATCGCACTGGGCGCGCTACTCGTGCTAGCCGTCGTCGCGCCGATCCTCTGGTCCGGTCAGGCCACCCGAGCCGACACCGCGCAGATGTTGCACGGGCCGTCCGGCGACCACTGGGCCGGCACCGACAACCTGGGCCGGGACATCCTCGCCCGGGTGTTGGTCGCCACCCGACTGTCGGTGGAACTCGCTCTCCTGGCAACGCTGATCATGGTCGTCAGCGGGCTGCTCCTAGGCACCCTCGGGGTGCTCTTCGGCCGACGCGTCGGCCGTGTCACGGCAGCCGTCATCAACGTCGCAGTGGCCTTCCCCGGGCTGCTGCTGGCGTTGTTCTTCGCGGTCATCTTCGGCATCGGCACCAAGGGCGCGGTGTTGGCGATCGGGCTCGCCGGCGCACCGAGCTTCGCCCGACTCGTGCAGACCCTGGTCTCCGGTGTCGAGCAACGCGACTTCGTGCTGGCCGCTCGGGTGGCTGGGGTGAACCGCTTCCGCATCCTCCTGCGCCATGTCCTGCCCAACGTCGGCGAGGCGCTGATCGTCAATGCGACGATCGGAGCGGGTTCCGCACTCCTGTCCTTCGCCGGACTGTCCTTCCTCGGGCTCGGTGTGCAACCGCCCGACTACGACTGGGGCCAACTGCTCGGCAACGGCCTCACCGGGATCTTCGAGCACCCGGTCGCCGCGCTCGCGCCGGGCATCGCCGTGGTGCTCGCCGGCCTGGCGTTCAACTTCTTCGGTGAGGCGGTCGCCAAGGCGATCGGTGTGACCACCACGATCGGCCGGATCCGCGTCCGGGTGCCGAAACCGGCCGTTGCCCCAGACCGGTCGGAAGCCGATCGTCCCGACGGCGACACCGTCCTGCAGGTCACTGACCTGCGGGTGAGCTTCCCCGCCGCGGGCGGGGTGGTGACCCCGGTACGCGGCGTCAGCTTCGGTATGGCGCGAGGAGAGACCGTCGGCGTCGTCGGTGAGTCGGGGTCCGGCAAATCGCTGACCGCGCTGGCGATCGCCCAGTTGATCGAACGCCCGGCCGCGGTCGAGGCCGGCCGGCTGGAGTTCCTCGGCACGGACCTGCGAGGCGGGGGCACCGCCCACCGGGACCTGCTCGGGGTGCACTTCTCGATGGTCTTCCAGGACCCGATGACCTCCATGAATCCGACGCACCGTGTCGGCGGTCAGCTGGCCGAGGTGGCCAGGCGACATGGTGGCCTGTCGCGCAAGGACGCGAACGACCGCGCCGTCGACCGGCTCGACGCGGTCCAGATCCCGGACCCGCGGCGTCGGGCGCACCAGTATCCGCACGAGTTCTCGGGCGGGATGCGGCAACGCGCGATGATCGGTATGGGGCTGATGGGTGACCCCGCACTGATCGTCGCCGACGAACCGACCACGGCGCTCGACGTGACGGTGCAGAGTCGGGTGCTCCACCTGCTGGAGGAGATCCGGCGCGAACAGAACGTCGCGTTGTTGCTCATCAGCCATGACATCTCGGTGGTTCGGCAGGTGTGCGACCGAGTGCTGGTGATGTACGCCGGTCAGATCGTCGAGGACCTGCCGGCAGCAGACCTGCACAGTGCGGCACGACATCCGTACACCCGGGCGCTGATCGCCGTCGTCCCGGACATGCACACCGCCCTCAATCAACCGTTGGCGGTGATCCCTGGCCGGGCGCCCGATCCGACGTCCTACCCGGCCGGTTGCGCGTTCGCTCCGCGGTGCCCGTTGGCGACCGCGCAGTGCCGCACCGAGGCTCCACCTCTGGAGACCGATGCGGCCGGACGCCGGGTCGCGTGCTGGAACGCAGAAGCACCGATCGAAGTGATCCCCGAAAGCGCGGAGGTGCTCTGTGAGTGAGTTGCGATTCGACTGTGTGTCAGTGCATTACGGCACTCGCCGGCGTGGGACGACGGCCGTGGACGACGTCAGCCTCACCGTGCCCAGCGGCGAGATCGTCGGGCTGGTCGGTGAGTCGGGCTCCGGCAAATCCACGCTCGGCCGGGCGGCGGTCGGGCTGGCACCGCTCAGCGCCGGTCGCATCCTGCTCGACGACGAGCCGGTGCCGCTCCGGGGCCGTGACCGGCCGATACAGATGGTCTTCCAGGACCCGTCGTCGTGCCTGGACCCGCGCATGACCGTCGGCGCGAGCATGGCCGAGACCGTCCCACGCCGCGACCGGACGACGGGTGCCACCGTCAACCGTGCCAAGGAGGTCGCGCGCCTGCTCGACCTCGTCGAGCTCGACGCCGACCTCGCTGCGGCATACCCGAGCCAACTGTCGGGCGGGCAACGGCAACGCATCGGACTGGCGCGCGCACTGGGCGCCCGGCCCGACGTGGTGATCGCCGACGAGATCACCTCCGCGCTGGACGTCTCGGTGCAGGGCACCGTGCTCAACCTGATTCGCGATCTACAGCGCGAGCTGTCCATCTCGATGCTGTTCATCTCGCACAACCTGGCAGTCGTCCGGTATGTCGCCAGCAGCATCGCGGTGATGTATCGCGGCCACATCGTCGAATACGGCCCCGCCGAAGAGATCCTGACCAACCCGCAGCAGCCCTACACCCAGGAGCTGCTGGCCGCCATACCCGACTCCGTCGACCCCACCAGGAGAGCATCATGACCCGACGCCTGCGCGTGACCGATCTCGCGAAGATCGCCGTTCCGGAGCAACCCGCGCTGTCCCCGGACGGGAGCCGCATCGCGTATGTGCTGCGGACCCAGGACGTGGAGGCCGACCAGCCCGTGACGAGCCTGTGGCAGGTGCGCACCGACGGGTCCGGTCCGGCACCGCTGACGCAGGGCCTGGCGGACAGCACACCGGTCTGGTCGCCGGACGGTTCACGGCTGGCCTTCCTGCGCGCAGCGGACGGCCCGGCACAGGTCTGGCTGCTGCCCGCGAACGGTGGCGAGGCCACCCAGCTCACCGACCTGCCGCTCGGAGCGGGGGAGCCTGCGTGGAGCCCGGACGGCAGTCACATCGCCTTCGCCGCACCGGTCGACACGGCCCCCGCGGCGGACGGCAGTGACACCTCGAACACGCCCATCGTCACCGACCGCCTCGACTACCAGGCCGACGGCGCCGGCTATCTGCGTGCGATGCGCAGCCACCTCCACGTGGTGGACGTCTCGGACAAGTCCTGCCGCCAGGTCACGGAAGGCAATTGGCATGCAGCAGAACCGAATTGGTCACCGGACGGCAGTCACCTCGCATTCGTCGCAGGTATGGCGGGAGATGCCGACCTGAACTTCGTCATACCCGTGCACCAGGTCGACGTGAACGGCAGCTGGTCACGCCCGGAGCTGATCGGCTTCGCCGACGGCGTGGCCGGACTCGCCACCTGGACCGGCGACGGCCGTGAGCTCCTCGTGATCGGCAGCGGCACCGGGCCGACGGGTCAGGCAGGTCTGTTCCGGCTGCCCGCGACCGGGGCGCAGAGTGTGCCGGCGACCGAACTCATCGATCTGGCCGGACCGCTGGATCGCAATGTGATGGCCGGTGGCCCGGCATACCCGGGTGCCGCGCCACAGCTGATCGCCGACGGCCGTGAGGTCCTCTTCTGCGTGCGCGACCGAGGCTGCACCCACCTCTACCGGACCGGGATCGACTCCGGTGAACCTCAGCTCGTGCTCGGCGGCGACGACCAAGTGGTCTCCGGAGCATCTGCGGCCGGCGACACCGTGGCGGTGGTGCTCAGCACCGGCACGTCGCTCGGCGAGATCGTCACGGTCGACCTGCGGACCGGCGAGCAGACGGTCCGCACCGAGCACGGCGCGCAGCTGGCTGACGTGGAGTGGTTCGCCCGTGAGTCGCGCGACTTCACCATCTCCGACGGCACCGTCGTCCAGGGCTGGCTCATGCGTGACCCCGCGAGCTCCGGCCCACGGCCGCTACTGCTGGATGTGCACGGAGGCCCGCACAACGCCTGGAACGGTGCGGCCGACGACGTGCATCTCTACCACCAGGAGCTGGTCGCGCGCGGCTGGGCCGTGCTCCTGGTCAACCCGCGCGCGAGCGACGGCTATGGCGCCGACTTCCTCACCGCGACCATCGGCGCCTGGGGCACCGGGGACGCTGCGGACTTCCTCGAGCCGTTGGACGCGCTCGTCGCCGAGGGCGTGGCCGACCGGGAGCACCTGGCGGTGAGCGGGTACAGCTACGGCGGCTTCATGACCTGTTACCTCACCAGCCGCGACCAGCGGTTCGCAGCGGCGGTGGCCGGTGGCGTGTGCGCCGACCTGAACAGCCTCGCGGGCACGTCGGACGCCGGGCACCTCCTGGCGGCATACGAGCTTGATGCGCCGACCCGACAGCCCTCGGCGCAGCTGGACGCGATGTCGCCCTTCAGCAAGGTGACCGAGGTGACGACACCGACCCTCGTGGTGCAGGGCGCGGCGGACGTCCGGTGCCCGACCGGCCAGGCACAGCAATGGTTCTCGGCGCTGCGCGAGCAAGGCGTGCCGACCAGGTTGGCGCTCTATCCCGGAGGTTCGCACCTGTTCATCGTCAACGGTCGTCCCTCGCACCGCCTCGACTTCAACCAGCGCATCATCGACTGGCTCGAGCAGTATGGCGGAACGGGATCGAAGCGCCCGAGGCTCGACCAGGCCCACTGGCAGCGTCGAGTCGCCGAGCTGTCCCGCCGGCACAAGGTGCCTGGCGCGCAGCTGGGCATCCTCCGGCTCGGCGAGGCGGACGATGAGTTGGTCGAGGCAGCCACCGGCGTACTCAACGTGGACACCGGAGCCGAAGTGCGCCCCGAGTCGCTCTTCCAGATCGGTTCGATCACCAAGGTGTGGACGGCGACCGTGGCCATGCAACTGGTCGACGAGGGGAAGCTGTCGCTGGACGCTCCGGTGCAGGAGATCCTGCCCGAGCTGGAACTCGCCGATCCGGATGTGACCAAGAAGGTCACCCTGCGGCACCTGCTCACGCACACCAGCGGCATCGACGGCGACGTCTTCACAGACACGGGTCGGGGAGACGACTGCCTGCAGAAGTACGTCGCACTGCTCAGCGGGGAGGCCCAGAACCACCCGCTCGGACTGACCTGGTCCTACTGCAACGCCGGTTTCTCGATGATCGGCCTGCTGATCGAGCGGGTCACCGACAAGACCTGGGACGCGGCGATCCGCGAGCGACTGTTCACCCCGCTCGGACTGCAGCGGACGGTCACGCTGCCGGAGGAGGTCCTGTTGTATGGCGCTGCGGTCGGGCATGTCGGCGAGGGCGACGAACCACCGAAGGTGGCGCCGGTGTCCTTCCTGCCTCGTTCGATGGGACCTGCCGGACTGGTCACCTCCACGGTCGGCGACGTGCTCGCCTTCGCGCGGATGCACCTGACCGGCGGTCTGGCACCGGACGGCACGCAGGTGCTGCGACCGGAGACGGTCGCACTGATGCAGGAGCAGCATGCGGAGCTGCCGGACAAACACTCGTTGGGTGACTCCTGGGGCCTGGGCTGGATCCGCTTCGGCTGGTCCGGGCACCGGCTCTTCGGACACGACGGCAACACGATCGGGCAGTCGGCGTTCCTGCGGGTGCTGCCGGAGCAGAACCTCGCCGTCGCGCTGCTCACCAACGGCGGCAACACCCGGGACCTCTACGAGGACCTCTATCGCGAGATCTTCGCCGAGATGGCGGAGGTCGAAATGCAGCATTCGCTGGAGCCGCCGGCCCAGCCGGTCGAGGTGGACATCGCACCCTGGCTGGGCACGTACCGGCGCGAGTCCATGACGGTCGAGGTGTCAGCCGACGACGAGGGGCCGAGGCTGCGCGTCACGGTGACCGGACCGGTCGCCGCGACGATGGACGACCCGACCGAGGAAGCAGCGCTCATACCGGTCGCGGAGAACCTTTTCGTCATGCGGTTGCCGGGCGTCGAGACGTGGTCCCCGGTGACGTTCTATCGGCCCGACGGAGAACGGCGCTACATCCACTTCGGGGCGCGCGCCACCCCGAAGGTGTCGTGACGTGGCCCTGCTGGAGCGATTCCGCGATGCGCTGCCACAGGTCGTCGACGACATCCGGACCCTGGTGATCTGCGAGTCACCGTCGGACGACCTGGCCGCGGTCGCGGCGAGCGCCGAGCTGACCGCCGGCCTCGGCGCCCGATACCTGGGCCGCGAGCCGGAGCGGATCGTGCTGGACGGGCGCACCCATCTGCGGTGGCGGCTCGGCTCCGGCCCGAGGCGGGTGTTGATCCTGTGTCACCACGACACCGTCTGGCCGATCGGAAGTCTGCGCTCCCACCCGTGGGAGGCCACGGACACCGTCCTGCGCGGGCCGGGTTGCTTCGACATGAAGACGGGCACCGTGATGGCCTTCCACGCGATCGCTGCGTTGTCGGACACCGACGGCATCACCGTGCTGGTGACCGGTGACGAGGAGATCGGTGCCCCGAGCTCCCGGCAGCTCATCGAGGACGAAGCGCGCGGCTGCGAAGCGACGCTGGTCCTCGAATCTGCAGGAGCTGCAGGCGCATTCAAGACCGAGCGCAAAGGAGTCTCCATGTATCGAGTCGCGGCAACCGGTCTGGCGGCGCACGCGGGACTGGAGCCGGAGAAGGGCGTCAACGCCAGCTTGGAACTTGCCCATCAGCTGCCCTCGGTGGCCGCATTGAGCGCAGTGGAGCTTGGTACGACCGTGACACCCACCGTCCTGGAGGCGGGTACGACCACGAACACCGTCCCCGCGCGCGGGCAGTTCGCGGTCGACGTCCGGGTCCGCACGATCGCCGAGCAGGACCGCGTCGATGCCGCCATCCGGTCGTTGCTGCCGTACCTGCCCGGGGCGCAGTTGACGATCACCGGTGGTCCGAACCGGCCGCCGTTGGAACGCGCCTCCTCGGCGCAGCTGTTCGACCGTGCCTGTCGGCTGGCAGCGGCGCATCGCCTGCCGGAACCTCGGCAGGTGTCGGTGGGTGGGGGCTCAGACGGCAACTTCACGGCCGGGATCGGCATACCCACGCTCGACGGCATGGGCGCGAGCGGCGGCGGCGCCCATGCCGACGACGAGCACGTCCTGGTCGCGGAACTCCCCGAACGCACCGCGTTGCTCGCCGCGCTGTTGCAGGACCTGCTCACCGGCTCCGGGACCCCGGCAGGCCGACCATGACCCGGCTGGAGTCGCCGATCACCTCGGCCCAGGAGCAAGCGGCCGCGGCCGCGAACGCCGCGGCAGTCAATGTCCGCACGGTGACCGACCTGGATGAGCTGGCCGGTGTGGAGGACCTGTACGAGCGGATCTGGCACTCCGAACCCAACGCGCCGATCGGCACCGAGATGCTGCGCGCGTTGTCGAAGGCCGGCAACTACGTGGCCGGCGCCTACGTCGCGGACACGATGGTCGGAGCCTGCGTGGGGTTCTTCGCACCCCCGTCGGACCGGACCTTGCACAGCCACATCGCCGGCGTGCTGCCGCAGGCCGCACGCCGCGGCGTCGGGTACGCACTGAAGCTGCACCAGCGGGCGTGGGCGTTGGAACGCGGGATCGGTGTCATCGAGTGGACGTTCGACCCGCTGATCGCGCGCAACGCCTACTTCAACCTGGTCAAGCTCGGCGGTCGGCCGACGGAGTACCTGCCGAACTTCTACGGCGGGATGCGGGATCGCATCAACACCGGCGATGACACCGACCGCCTGCTGTTGTGCTGGGACCTGGAGGATCCCGGCGTGAGCGAGGCGTGCTCCATGCAGCGGCAGCCGACGTATGCCGCAGAACTCCGGCATCGGGACGACGTCGCGGTCGCGCTGGGACGTGGGCCGGCCGGTGAACCGGTCATCGGATCCACCGATGCCCCAACCCTCCTGATCGCCGTGCCACCCGATGTGGAGGCCCTGCGGGGCACCGATCCGGAGCTGGCCAGCGTGTGGCGGCACGAGGTCCGCAAGGTCCTCGGCGAGCTGCTGAACGGCGGCGCCCGGGCGCGGGCCTTCACCCGGGACGGCTGGTACGTGCTCGATGCCGTCCACCCGAATCAGTCACGAGGAGAAGGACATTCATGAAACTGACAGGGATCGAACTCAGGCGCGTCGGTATGCCGTTGGTGGCGCCGTTCCGGACATCGTTCGGGGTGCAGCACGAACGCGACGTGCTGCTGGTGCGCGTGGTCACGGACCAGGCCGAAGGTTGGGGTGAGTGCGTCGCGATGGGTGACCCGCTCTACTCGCCGGAGTATGTCGACGCAGCGGCAGACGTGCTGCGCCGTTTCCTGATCCCGGCGCTGGGAGACGCGGACCGGTTGACCGCCGACCGGGTCGGCCACGTGCTGCACGGCTTCAAGGGCCACCGGATGGCCAAGTGTGCGCTCGAGGCCGCGGTGCTGGACGCGGAGCTGCGGGCGGAGGGGCGGCCGCTGGCGCGCGAACTCGGTGCGGTGCGCGACAGCGTGCCCTGCGGTGTGTCGGTCGGGATCATGGATTCGGTCCCGGAGCTGCTGGACGCGGTGTCCGGATACATCGATGCGGGCTATGTGCGCATCAAGCTGAAGATCGAACCGGGGTGGGACGTCGAGCCGGTCCGCGCCGTCCGTGAGCGTTTCGGCGACGAGTTGCTGCTTCAGGTCGATGCCAACACGGCATACACGCTGGCGGACGCCGGGCAATTGGCCCGGCTGGATCCCTTCGATCTGCTGCTGATCGAGCAACCACTCGACGAGGAGGACGTGCTCGGGCACGCGCAGTTGGCGAAGCTGGTCACCACCCCGATCTGCCTGGACGAGTCGATCACCTCCGCCGCAACGGCCGCCGCCGCGATCAGTTTGGGCGCCTGCCGGATCGTCAACATCAAGCCGGGTCGTGTCGGTGGCTATCTGGAGGCACGACGCATCCACGACGTGTGTATGGCGCACGGCATCGCGGTCTGGTGCGGCGGGATGCTGGAGACCGGCATCGGCAGGGCGGCCAACGTCGCGCTGGCCGCGCTGCCCGGCTTCACCCTGCCCGGCGACACGTCGGCGTCGGACCGCTATTTCAGCACCGACATCACCGAGCCGTTCGTGCTGGACGCGGGCTACCTCACGGTCCCGACCGGGCCCGGCCTCGGCGTCGCCCCGCTATCCGATCAACTCGATGCGGTCACGACGTCCACCGAATGGATTTCGCTGTAGCGCAGGCAATTTCACCTGAACGCCGTGGAGGGACGATCGCAGCTTGTAACGTCAAGAGATGGTGTCGATGAGCGGACGACCAGCAGCCGATCTGACACGGCTGCTCGATGATCTGGGCGCCACGCTGCTCGAGCTGGTGCATGCCCCCGAGTCGCCGGCGGCTGCCGCCGGGCCGATCTCCGCGGTCGTCATACATGATCCGGTCGACGAGGCCGAGGTGCGACCGGACGCACTCGTGCTGGGCGTGGGCGTCTCCGGCAGCGAACGGATCATCCGGTTGCTGGGTGAGCTGGGCGAGCAACGCGCGACCGCACTGGTGGTTCGGGCGCCGGTCCCGCCGGATCCGCAGTTGCTGCGCACCGTCGAACAGACCGGCGTCGCGTTGCTGGCCTTCACCCGGGGAGCCTCCTGGACCCAGTTGACCGCGTTGCTGCGTGCCCTCCTGGCCGAAGGAGAGCTCGGCGGGTCCGAGACCGAGACCCTGGGCGGGCTGCCGGCCGGAGACCTGTTCGCGGTGGCCAACGCCGTCGCCGCGTTGCTGGATGCACCGATCACGATCGAGGACCGCAACTCCCGTGTGCTGGCGTTCTCCGGACGTCAGGACGAGGCGGACCAGTCCCGGGTCGAGACCATTCTCGGCCGGCAGGTGCCGGAACGATATGCCCGCCTGTTGTCCGAACGCGGCGTCTTCCGCGAGCTCTACCGCACCGACCAGCCGGTCTACATCGAGTCGCTACCCGCGTCCGCGGTGACCATGGCGCGGGCCGCGATCGCCGTCCGCGCCGGGGACGAGTTGCTCGGCTCGTTGTGGGCAGCGGTCCACGAACCGCTGAGTCCGGAACGTTCTCGCGCCTTCTCGGAGGCTGCGAAGCTGGTCGCCCTGCACCTTCTCCAGCAGCGGGCGGGGTCCGACGTCGAGCGGCGGCTTCGAGCCGACCTGCTCGGCACCGCACTCGAAGGCGGCGTCGGTGCGCGCGGTGCGCTCGACCGGCTCGGAGTCGCCGATCAGCCGATGGTCGTCCTCGCGTTGACGATCGCCGGACAGCACACGCCACCGGCCGTCGTCAGTGGGGCGGAACTCGTCAACGAGCGACAAAGACTGAGCGATGCGTTCGCCATGCATCTGAGCACGGTGCACCCTTCGTCGGCGGTGGCCGCGCTGAGCGACGTGGTCTACGGGTTGGTGCCCGTGCCGCATCAGCGGGAGCGGTATGCCGTCAGCATCGCGACCGACTTCCTCGATCGGATCGGCGACCGCGGGCATCACGCGCTGATCGCGGTCAGTCCGGTCGCCGAGGACATCACCGGTCTGGCCAGTGCACGTGTTGCGGTGGATCGAGTGCTGCGGGTGCTGCGCGAACGCGGAAGTCCCCGGGTCGCACAACTCGCGGACGTGCACGTGGAGTCCTTGATGCTGGAGCTACGCGACCTCGTCGTCGCGCGCGGCGACCAACCGACCGGGCCGGTCGCGCGGCTGATCAGGTATGACGCCGTCCACAACACCGATCTGGTGCAGACCCTGCGAGCGTGGCTCGATCATTTCGGGGACACGGTCGCCGCCGCCGCAAGTCTCTACGTACACCCGAACACCTTCCGATACCGCCTGCGACGCCTCGCTGAGGTCGGCGAGATCGATCTGGAGGACTCGGAGGCCCGGTTCGCCGCGATGCTGCAGCTGCGTGCGGTGGTGACCCGCTGACCGACCCCTGTCGTCAGCGCACGAGCCCGTAGACGCGGTCGACGTGCAGGTGCAGCGGGAGCCGGCCGTCCTCGACCATCGCGGCCCGGTAATCGTCCCAGTCATCGTGCTCGCCGCCGATGGCGCGGTAGATCGAGATGAGTTCCTCGACGCTGTCGTCGTCGGGTGCGGCAGCGACCGCATGGACGGTGGCGGTCACGTCGGCGGCGGCATACGACCATCCGTCCTTGGCGTTGACGAGGATCGTCGCACGCGAATCACGGCGCAGGTTGGCGGTTTTCGCGCGACCGTCGGTGACCGAGACGCGGATGAGATCGCGGTCGCGGTCGTAGGTGTAACTGACGTTGGACAGCTGCGGCCGTCCATCGCGGCGGATCGTGGCGAGGGTCGCCAGGTGGCTGTCGGCAATGAGGTCGCGCAGCAAGTCGTCGGTCATGAGTGCTCCTTGGTCCTGGTGGGTGCGGGTCTGAGGTCGCTTCGGTAGACGCTGACGATCACGCTGTAGCTGGGTAGTCCGGGGTCCCCGTCGGGCAGTTCGTTGACGAGCCGGTCCAGGTGCTCCGAGAGGTGTTGCGCCTGTTCCGCGGTCATGCTGATCCGGCGATTGTTGAAGAGGTGGTCGTCGTCGTGCGGGATCTCCTCGCCGATCGCCCGGAGCATCGCATCGGTTGTCTCGCCGTCCCCGGCCGGAAAGCGCAGTCGTCTCGCGACCGGTATCCAGTACTGCTCGGTCCCACCGCGGACGGTCCTGGTGTGGCCACGAGTCACCAGCCCGGCGTCGAGCAGGACGCGTAGGTGATGAGAAACGTTGCCCTTGTTGGTCTTCGCCAAGCGTGAGAGTTGGCTGATCGTCGCCCCGTCGGCAGGCAGCGCGCGCAGCAGGCGATGCCGCATCGGATGCGACAGTGCGCGCAACTGTGCCGGGCTGTCGGCTACGAGGTCCTGGGCGATCGGCATACGTCAAGCGTTAAGAAGTCTTGTCGCTTTGTCAATGGCAGGGAGAAGCTGCAGACATGGAGATCACCGAACGGGACCAGCAACTGATCGACGACCTGCGTGGCAAGGTGCGCGACCGCTACATCCTCCCCGAGCGCGGAACGGACATCGCCGACAAGCTCGCCGTGGACGAGCTGCCGTCGGCCAGCGAGCAGCCGGCCGAATTCGCAGCGGCAGCAACGACAGCGCTGCATGACCTGAGTCACGACGGCCACCTGCGAGTGCGGCACCGGTCGACCGGTGCGATGGACGGCTTCGACGGTGCTGCGTACCGGGAGTTCTACGCCCGCGAGGCAGTCGCGAATGCCGGTGGCATTCGGTCGGTTTCGCGCCTCGACGAGATGACCGGTTTGATGGTCGTGGCGCCATACCTCTCACCGATGCCGATGGCGCAGCCGTATGTCGATGCCGCCTTCGCGCTGTTGCGCGGTGTCGAGCGGCTGGTCATCGACCTGCGTGCCGGGCGAGGCGGCACGCCGGAGACGGTGGCCTGCGTGTGTGGCTTCCTGCTCGGGGACGAGCCGGTGCACCTGCAGGACGTCGTCACCCGCGACGGAACCGCGCAGCAGTTCTGGACGATGCCGCATTTCGACAGGTTGCCCGATGATGTGTCGGTCGCGGTGCTGACGAGCACGCTGACGTTCTCCGGCTGTGAGGAACTCGCCTACAACCTGCAGGCACAGCAGCGGGCGACGATCGTCGGTGAGACCACAGGTGGTGGCGCGCATCCGGTGGAGGTCTTCCGGCTCAGCGACGTGCTGGAGGTGACGGTGCCGATCGGGCGCTCGGTCAACGCCGTCACCGGCACGAACTGGGAGGGCACCGGCGTCGTGCCGGATGTGCCGTGTGCGGCGGACGAGGCGCTCTCCTGCTGGTCGAGTTGGCGAGCCCGCTGGGGCGAGCCGTATCGAGACCCGCGAACGCTCAGTCCCTGATGGTGCGCCGGCGAGACCGCGGTTGACAGGTCTTGCACCAGAAGAGGTTTCGGCCGGTGAGGATCTTCGTGCTGACGGGTGTGCCGCAGACGAGGCACTCCTGACCGGCACGGCGATAGACGTAGACCTCTCCGCCGTGCTTGTCGACCCGGGGGTCGCGGCCCATCGCCTCAGGCGTGTGCTCGGGGTAGACGGTGTCGATGCGACCGTCGCGAACACCGAGCGGCATCAGCTCGACCAGGTCGTCCCAGAGCAGGTCGAACTCGGTGCCGCGCAGGAACTTGCCGGCCATGAACGGGTCGATGTGATGCCGGTAGAGCGTCTCGGCGCGGTAGATGTTGCCGACCCCGGCAAAGATCTTCTGGTCCATCATCAGCACGCCGATCGGACTGCTGGACCTGCGGATTCGCGCTCGGGCGACCTCCGGATCGGCGTCCTCGCGCAGCGGGTCGGGACCGAGTTTGCTGATGGTCTCGGCGATCTGCTCCGGGGAGCTGAGCTCGCAGACGTTGGGGCCGCGCAACTCCATCGTGGTGTCCGGCGCGAACGTGGTCAGCCGCCAGCGGGCGTTCTCCGTCGGCGGGTCGGCCTCGGGGAAGAAGAAGAATTTGCCGATCAGCCCGAGGTGAATGTGCACCTGCTCGGGAACGTCCTCGAACGCCAGATACATGTGCTTGCCGTATGCCTGCGCGGTGTCGAACGTGCGACCGTCGACCAGCTCGGCGCCGGTGAATTTTCCCTGCGGAGAGGTCGATCGGACCTCGCGCCCGCCGAACTCGCGATTGAGCTCACCGCTGATGCGATGGGTGACATGTCCTTCCGGCATACGTCAGGACGCGGCGCGAGCCGACTTCAGGCCGCTGCCGGCCGGTGCGAAGGCGGGGTCGTCGCCGATGGACACCTGTTTGTTGGCGGTGTCGACGAACACGACCGAGCCCTTGAAGTCACGAGCCTCGGCGTCCTCGACCTGGCCGTAGCCGATGATGATCACCAGGTCGTCCGGCTTCACGAGATGGGCGGCGGCGCCGTTGATGCCGATGATCCCGCTGCCCGCTTCGCCGGTAATGACGTATGTCGACAGGCGGCTGCCATTGGTGACATCCACGACGTCGACCTTCTCGCCCTCGAGGAGGTCCGCGGCGTGCATGAGGTCAGCGTCGATCGTGATGGATCCGACGTAGTCGAGGTCGGCCTGGGTCACGGTGGCGCGGTGGATCTTGGACTTCATCATCGTCCGGAGCATGGGGACGAGGGTACCGGTGTGGCTGACCACGTCTCATCGAGCGGCAGGGATACGCATTGAGCGGCATACGGAATCGGTGGATTTCGTATGCCGCTCAATGCGTGGGTATGCCGGTCAATCAGGAAGTCGCCTTTTTCGCGAACTCCGTGGTGTAGGTCTTGCTGATGTCGATCTGGTCCTTCTTCGGCTTGACCGCGGGGGAGAAGGAGCCGAGCACATTGAGCGCGTTCTTGGCGCCCGCCGCGTCCATCAGGCCCGTGGTGTTGAAGATGCCCTTCGAGCCCTTGAGCGCCTGCACGTAGAGCGCGGGGTCGCTGCCCTTGTAGTCGCTGGGCATCTTGTCGGAGATCTGCTGCGCACTGTGGCTGTTGATCCACTTCAGGGTCTTGACGAACGCGTTGGCGACCTTCTGCACCTGCTGCGGGTTCTTCTTGACGTAGTCACACGACATGTAGAGCGAGCTGGCCGGGTAGAGCCCACCGAGCGCCTTCTTGGTGCCGGCCTCGGTGCGCATGTCGAACAGCACCTTGCCCTCGCCGGTCTTGGTCAGCCGGGCGACGGTCGGATCGGTCGTCATACCCGCGTCGATACCGCCGGACTTCATCGACGCGATGAACGTCGCGTCCGCGCCGGCCTTGACCGTTGTGTACTGCTTGGTGGAGATCCCGGCCTTGCCGGTGAAGTACTGCGTCAGGAAGTCGGTCGAGCTGCCCTGGCTGGTGACTCCGAGCTTCTTGCCCTTCATGTCCTTGGCGGACTTGATCGTGCCGGCCTGCTTCGAGGACACCATCTCGACCTCGCCCGGCACATTCGCGAACTGCACGACGCTCTCCAGGCACTTGCCCTTGGCCTGCATGTCGATCGTGTGGTCGTAGAACCCGACGACGCCCTGCGCCTTCCCGGCGATCAGCGAAGTCTCAGCAGTGACGCCCGCGGGGGTATCGATCAGCTGGACCTTGACGCCCTGGTCCTTGAAGTAGCCGAGCTGCTGGGTGAGCGCGGCCGGCATGTAGATGACCTTGCTCATACCGCCGACCATGATCTTCACGGTGTCCGACGATGCGCCGCCACCGCCGCCCGCGCCGGCGGAGGAGCCGTGGTCGTTCTTGGTGGCGCAGCCGCTGAGGGCGAGCGCTCCCGCCATACCGATGGCGGCGAGTCCGGCGAGTTTCTTGTGCATGGCTGATTTCCTGACTGTGGGTGGGATGGGGTGGAGGAGGGGGTCAGACGGCGACGGATTCGCTCTGCGATGGCGGTCGCCATTTGAGGAGCCGCCGCTCGAGGTAACCGAGCACCAACTCGGCGATGAGGGCGAGCACGGTGCTGATGAGCATTCCGGCGTAGATCCCCGCGGAGTTGAAGGACGCCTGAGCAGTGCTGATCAGCAGGCCGATGCCCTGCGTGGCGCCGGTGTATTCACCGACGATCGCGCCGATCAATGCGAAGCCGAAGGCGGTGTGCAGCGAGGCGAGGATCCACGACGTCGCGCTCGGGACGACAATCGACCGCAGCACCTGCAGCCGGCTGGCGCCGAGGATGCGTGCGTTGTTGATCAGGTTGCGATCCACCTCTCGCGCTCCCTGGAACGCATTGAAGAAGACCGGGAAGAAGACGAGGACCGTGGCCGTCGCGATCTTGGACGACATGCCGAGGCCGAACCAGATGATGAACAGCGCCGCGAGCACGATCCGGGGGACGGCGTTCGCCGCCTGGATGTATGGCGACAACACCTCGGCCAACAGGCGTGCCCGGCCCAACAGGATGCCGAGCAGCACGCCGGCGATCGCGCCGATGGCGAAGCCGATGACCGCTTCCTGCAAGGTGATCGAGATCTGGGCCCAGATCGATCCCTGCGCGGTGCCGTCGGTGAACCAGGTGCTGAGCTGCTTCCAGATCAGGCTCGGTTTGGAGTAGAAGAACGGGTCGAACCACAGGTTGACCGAGATCTCCCAGATGGCCAGGACACCGACCAGGACGAAGGCCCGCAGGCTGTAGACGAGGGCCTTGTGCTTGCGCAGCTGTGCGCGGGGGTCATGCTTGCGCTCTGCCGGCGTCGGTATCGCGCCGTTCATCGCGCCGGCGTCGGCGGTGAGGGTGTCATGCGACACGGGACGCTCCTTCGGCTCGGGCGGTCGCGACCTCGGAGGACAGCGACTGCCAGATCTTGGAATAGGTTTCGATGAACTCCGGCGTCATCCGCAGCTCCTCGACGTTGCGCGGCCGCGGCAGGTTGATCCGGAAGTCATCCTTGATGCGTGCCGGGCTCGCGGTCATCACGACCACCCGGTCGGCGAGGACGATCGCCTCTTCGAGGTCGTGGGTGACGAAGATGACGGCGGTGCCGGTGCCGGACCACAGCTCCAGCAGCTCGTTCTGCATGAGCGCCCGGGTCTGCACGTCGAGCGCGGAGAACGGCTCGTCCATCAGCAGGATCTTCGGCTCGTTCACCAGGGTCTGGGCCAGGGCGACACGCTTGCGCATGCCTCCGGAGAGTTGGTGCATGTAGGACTTCTCGAAGCCGGCCAGGCCGACGCGGGTGATCCAGTCCATGGCCTTGGCGTGTGCGTCGGACTTCGACATACCCCGCCACATCGGTCCGGCGGCGACATTGGCGAGCACATTGCGCCAGGGCAGCATCGCGTCCGCCTGGAACATGTAGCCGACGCCGTCCGGGATCCCTTGGACGGGAAGGTCGTTCACTCGTACGACGCCGTCCGACGGCGGTTCGAGTCCGGAGACGAGGGACAGGGTGGTGGACTTGCCACAACCGGTGGGGCCGACCACGGCGACGAATTCGCCGGCATCGACGGTCATGGTGATGTCGGCGGCCGCGGTGTGGATGCCGCCACCGGCCTTCACGAAACGCTTGGTCGCGTGTGACAACTCGACGAGGTGCGACATACGCGTCCTTTCTGTGCGGGGAGATTGTGACCCCACTCACATCGATGAGGGCACGGCGCAGGACGCTATGGGCTGGTGGTCGCCGCTGTCTGCGTTGCGAGCGTTGCCCGGATTTCGCACGCTGAGCGCGTTCTGCGCATTTCGCATCCGGGCCATTCATGCAGGCGAACGCCCTATCGTTGTCGGCCATGAGCCGACCCCGGCGGATGCCCTTCACCCGCCAGATGATGATGTTGCAGGTCGCCGTCGTGGCGGCTCTCGGAGTGGTGACGCTTCTCGTGGCCGGCTTCTTCCTGCGGTCGACGTTGCAGCATCAGTACGAGCAGCGGGCGCTGTCCGTGGCGCGGACCATCGCTGCCGATCAGGGGCTCGGTGACCTGGTCGCGGACGACCGTCAGCCGCAGGTGCAGAAAGTCGCTGCGGCACAGGAACGCTCCACGCATGCGCTCTTCGTCGTCATCACCAACGATCGCGGGGTCCGTCTCGCGCATCCGAATCCGGACGAGATCGGCAAGATGGTCAGCACCGATCCGGACGAGGCGCTCGCGGGCAAGGAGAACGTCTCGATCGAGCGCGGCACGCTCGGGTTGTCGGCGCGAGGCAAGGTGCCGCTGCGCGACTCGTCGGGCGGGATCGTCGGCGAGGTCAGTGTCGGTTTCGCCGCGACCGACATACATGACGCACTGCGGCGGGTGCTGTTCATCGTGCTGCCGTGGGCGCTCGCGGCCGTCCTGGTCGCCGTTCTGTTGACGGCACTGCTCGGTCGACGTCTCAAGCGGCTCACTCTCGGCCTGGAGCCGTCGGAGGTCGCGGACCTCGTGCGCGAGCGCGAGGCGGTGTTGCACGGCATCAGCGAAGGGGTGCTCGCGGTCGACACGGAGCGACGGGTGACCATGTGCAATGCCGAGGCAATTCGACTGCTGGGCAAGGAGGTTCGGCTCGGGGCCGATCTCGACGAGCTGGCGCTCGCGCCGGACCTGCAGCGGTTGATGCGGCACCCGGATGAGCACGGACGCGCGGTGACGGCGGTGTCCGGGCGGCGCGTCCTGGTCGCCAAACATCGCCCGGTCGCGTTGGAGGACGGCACCGACCTCGGTGGAGTCCTGACCGTGCAGGACAGGACAGAGCTCGAGGAGCTGACCAGCGAACTCGCGGGAGTGCGCAGTATGACGAGCGCGCTACGCGCGCAACGGCATGAGTTCGCCAACCGGATGCACACGGTGATGGGACTGTTACACACCTCTGATGTCGACGACGCGATCGAATACCTCAGCGACAGTGTGAAATTCGCGTCGAACGAAGAACTCATGGAGCACGTGCGGTCCAACACCATCCGCGCGTTCTTCGCCGGCAAACAGTCGGCCGCGGGGGAATCGGGCGTCGCGCTGGTGCTGTCCGAGCAGAGCTGGGTGCCGCGCAAGCTGATCGCACCCGTTGAGGTGATCACTGTGCTCGGGAATCTGGTCGACAACGCGATCGAAGCCGCGCGCACGTCCGCGACGCGGCCGGCGCGGGTCGAGGTCGATCTGTTGCCGGAGGGGACAGGCTTGGTGATCTCGGTGGCCAACACAGGTGACGGCATCTCGTCGGACCGTGCCGAGTCGATCTTCGTCGGGGGAGTGAGTTCGCGCGGAACCGGACGTGGCATGGGTCTGGCGATCGCGCGCACGACGGCCGAGGGGCTCGGCGGCAGCCTTCGGTTGACCGCGCTGGGCGAGGAGAGCGCGGAGACGGTTTTTGTTGCGGTGCTACCGAACGTGTTGGAAACAAGCGAAGTTCAGGAAGACCTATGACCAGTGTGCTCGTTGTTGACGACGACTTCCGGGTGGCGTCGGTCCACGCGTCATACGCCTCGTCGGTGGAGGGCCTTGAGGTCGTGGCGGTCGCGCACACCGCCGCCGATGCGCTGCGGGCGGTGTCGGAACTCAAACCGGACCTGATCCTGCTCGACAACTATCTGCCCGATCAGCCCGGTCTCGAGGTGTGCGCCGAGCTTGCCGGGAGGGGCTGCGACGTCATGATGGTCACGGCCGACGGCTCCGCCGACTCGGTGCGTGCTGCCCTGTCGGCCGGTGCGGTCAACTATGTGCTGAAACCCTTCGGCGCCGACCAATTGGTGCGACGGCTCAAGGCATGGCAGCGTTACCGCGGCCGGGTGCGGGACGGGCTGCTCGACCAGGACCAGATCGACACGGCGATGCGCGCACTGCACGAGGGCGATCGTCCGCAGGCGCCGAAAGGCCAGTCGCCGGTGACCGCTTCGTTGGTGCGCAACGCGCTCGAGGCTGCGTCGGGGCCGGTGTCTGCGGCGGATCTCGGGACCGAACTCGGTATCGCGAGGGCGACCGCGCAGCGCTATCTCGCCGGACTGGTCGAGGAGGGCGTGGCTGTCATGCGACTGCGGTACGGCGGGACGGGCCGGCCGGAGCACGAGTACCTATGGCGGCATTGATGCGGGTCGAGTGCCGGAGGAGCGTAGCGGGGGAGGTGTATCGAGACCGGGTGTCTCAGCGAGCTCGCCAGGCGCCGAGCTCGGGCGGTCGCGGTGACGCCACGACGTCCTCGTCGGTGAACGGCTTCGCTGTCGCACGCAGTGCGGACGCAGGCCGCACGGTGGTTGTTGCGGCCAAACGCGTTGCGCGGCGGCGGATCTCGTCGATATCGATCGTCGCATCGGACGCCAGTACGACGTAGTTGCCGAAGCGGCGGCCCTTCATAACGTCGGCAAGGGCAAGGACGACGGCGTGCGGGAAAGTCGTTGTCACCGTTGCGAGCTCGCGGGCGAGATGCCGTCGATCCGGCTCGTCCGCGAGGTTGAGCAGCGCGAGGCCGCCCGGGCGCAGCACGCGCGCGTAGTGCCGGACTGCGCTGGGCGAGAGCAGGTTTGCCGGGACACGGCCCTCGTCATACGCATCAAGGACGATTGCATCCGCCGCGCTGTCCCGCAGTGCGGCGATCCCGGTCGCGCCGTCCTGGGGGCGGACGCGGATCCGGTGGTTGCGGGGGAGCGGAAGCTCGCGCCGAACGGCTTCGGTGAGTGCGGCGTCCGGCTCGAGCACGATCTGCGGTGAACCCGGCCGCGTGTGCTGGACGTACCGCGCCAACGTGAGTCCGGCGCCGCCGATGTGGGTGACACCGACCGGGCCGGGCGGTAGCAGGTCGACGCCGATCGCGAGTTGGGCGATGTATTCGAAGACCAGCAACTCCGGGTCGTGCAGGTCGACGTGCGACTGCGGGTGGCCGTCGCGCAGGACGGTGACGCCGCCACGCTCGTCCGGCTGGAAGTCGAAGCGCGGCTGGTCGGTCACCGCGTCAGCGTATGCCGTCACGCCTGACGAGGACAGCCGACATCTCTGTCAACACAACGTGGTTCGGCTGCGTATCCCCTCAGGACAACGGTCACCGAGCCGACATACGACCAAGGAGACAGCCACGTGAAACGCCTCAGGACCACGCGCCGGATGATGATCAGCACCGCGACGGCGACCCTCGCGCTGAGCGGCGCCGCCGTGACGACGGCGAATGCCGATGCGCCCGAGAAGCACACGGCAGCAAAGGGATTCGTCACCAAGGTGGTGAACTTCGGCGCTTACACCAGCAAGGTCGTCGTCGATGATCCGATGGAGCCGGACGACCGCGATCCCACCGTCGACGCGACCAACAACACGCTCGCGGTGAGTCCGAACGAGAAGCTGGCTGTGGCCACGAACTCGTACTCCGACCACCTGGTCGTCATCAACGTACGCAGCGGCCGGAAGATCGCCGAGATCAAGGGATACGTCAGCCCGCGCAACATTCTGTTCGCTCCGGACAGCAAGAGCTTCACGGTGTCCGACAGCTCGCGCGGCGTGGTGGACCGCATCTCCGTGCACGGCTTCCGGGTCACGCAGCGCCTCCCGCTCGGGGCCGGCGTGTTCGGAACCGCGCAGAGCAGGGACGGGAAGTGGTTGTACGCGAACAACGCTGCGGCGAACACGGTCACGGTCGTCGATCTCGCCCACAACCGACCGGCGGACGTCATCACCGGCTTCCACGAGCCGCGGCAAGGGACCAAGCTCTCGTATTCCGGTGACAAGTTGTATGTCACCAACTACGGCGAGGGTGAGGTCTCGGTCGTCGACCTCACGAACAAGGACCACAAGATCGTGCAGCGGATCACGGGGTTCGATGGCCTGCGCGCCGTGTCGGTCAACCGCGCCGGCACTCGGCTGTATGCCGCCAACAGCAAGACCGCCGAGATCTCCGTCGTCGACACCGGATCAGGTCGGACGATCACGCGGGTCCCCGTGGGGGAGATGCCGTATGGCGCCGCGCTCTCCCCTGACGGGTCGGTCCTGCTGTCCGGGGACAAGGAGAGCAACACCCTGACCGCCATCAACACCGACGACAACTCCGTGATCGGTGCGGTGAAGAGCGGCCCGAAAGGTGCTCTGAAGGGTCCGCGGCAGGCGATCAGTTTCAGCGCCGACTCGAAGACGGCCTGGGTGCTCAACGAAGACCTGACCGTCGCGAAGGTCGATGTGCAGCAACTCGAGGTCACCGACGTGCTGGGTGACTGACGGTTCGACAGGTGCACCGGCTGGGCGCGTGACGCTGCGCCCAGCCGGAGCGTTCTGTCAGTGCGACTGCGGCTGACCGTGCGGCGGCCACCAGATCCGGAAGCTACCGCTGTCGTAGAGCATGCCCAGCATGTAGAGCATTCCGTCGTAGTAGCGGGCCTGTCCGGATGGAACGGGCGTGTTCCACAGGTCCCGGACGAACTCCAGCCGGTGCGGGTTGGTCGCGGAGATCGCCGATGAGGAGTTCATCGCGACCAACCCTTGCGCGTGCGCAGGCTCGTAGGTGTTCTGGCCCTGCGCAAGTGGAGTGCCGTCCAGGTGGTAGCGACTCACGTAGGTCGTGACGCCCTGGCCGACGAAGAAGTCCTCCAAGGTGTTGGAGTACTTCGTCTGCCACGGCTGCACACCGAACCACGAGGCATCGACGTTGGCATTGGCGACCACTCGCCAGGCGTCCTCCTGGAAGTTCTGCCCGTAGCCGTCCGGATTCGTCGGATCCCACGGCGCCGGCTGCGGTTTGCCGCCGAAGGTCGAGTAGCACGGTGCCAGCCCGGTCTGCGGGTTGTAGGCGTTCTGCAGCAACTTCTCGCCCGCTGTGACTGCGTGGTTCCACAGATCCTTGTCCGCCGGATCCACCGCGGCGAAGATCCGGTAGAACGCAGGCAGTGCGTAGGACGGATCGCTGAAGCTGACCAGTCCGGGCGGGGAGAACGTGGGCAGGTATGACGCGGCGTCGAACATGTTCACACCGCCGTGGTCGGACTCGTGCCACATCGCGTGCAGGATCTGCCGGGCTTCCTTCCCATAGTTGTAGATCCCGCCCTGGTCGCCCCATCGTCCGGCTGCGAAGCTCAGCGCAGCAGCGATCCACTGGTCGCCGTCGGGCGCGACTCCCGGGTCGATGATCTTGCCGGTGGTGTCCGTGTGCCAGGCGAAGAAGTACTGGGTCGGGCCGCTCTGCAGCTGCATCTTGGTCTTTGCGAAGTTCCACAGTGCGTCGAACTCGCGCTTGTGGCCGAGCTGCACCGCCATCATCATCGCGTAGCCCATACCTTCGGTGCGCACGTCCTGGTTGCCGATGTCTTCGACGTACGCCATGTCGGGAGTGAGCTGGTAGTAGATCCGCTGACCGTCGCTGCGGGTCGCGTCGGTGCCCGGCGTGCCGTGGAAGAGCTGCTGCCAGGCAGCGTCCAGACGAGCCTTGATCTGCGGTTCGCGGTATCCGGCCTGCTTGAACAAGTCGGGGTAATGGCCACCCCGGTGCAGGACCGGAGTGCCCGGGCTCGGTGAGGCGTCGGCGCTCGAGGCGGTCGCCACCGTGGCCGTCAACGCGGCCGTTGCCGAGAGCAACGCCGCCCCCAACTTGGTCGTCCTACGCATGTGTCGTCCCATCGTTCAGCTCACCGTCACGGTGAGGTGCTGGGTGGATTCCGGGCTGGTGTGGTTGCGCGCCCGGATGGTGATCGAGTAGCTGCCTTCGCTGCCCGCAGCCGGCGTGCCGGTGATCGTCGCGGTGCCGTCGCCGTTGTCCTTGAACGTGAGCCCTGCTGGGAGAGCGCCGTTCTCGCTGATCTGCGGTATCTCCGACGAGGTCGGCGACTGTGTCGTCGAGGTGGTGATCCCGTAGCTGCTCTGAGCGCCGACGGTGAAGGATGCTTCCGGGTCGGACGTAATGGCGAGTGGAGCCACATTGACCACGAAGCTGGTGCTGACGTGGTGGCCGCGGTAGGAAACGCTCGCTGTCACTGTGGCAACGCCGCTGCCGACGGTGCGCAGTCGCCCGTGGTCCACGCGGACGACGTCGCTCCTGTTGGACGTGTAGCGGATCTTGAGCTGCCGCGGGAGCGGGCTGCTCTGCCCCTTGGTGACATATCCGTGCACCGAACCGTCATTCATCGAGACCGTCAGCTGCGGGTCGACGGCGGTCCCGACGTCGAACCGCACGCGCTGCGCCACGTCGGCCGAAACATCTCCGGACTCAATCGGTTTCGCCGTAACGACGGAGGGAGTCTCGCCGAGGCTCCCGTGCACGGACACCTTGCCGCGCGCGACGATGTCGCTGTCGGCGCTCGAAGTGCCCAGTTCGATGCCGTACTCGCCGTTGTCCACGACGAACTTCTTCGCTGCCTCGTCGTAGAACGCCAGCTTGGAGGCCTGCACCGTGAACGTGACCTTCTTGGTCTGCCCGGGCGACACGGTGACCTTGTCGAAGGCCTCCAGGCGCTTCTTCGGCCGCTCCGCCGAAGCCGGCTCGAAGGGCGTCGTGACGTAGAGCTGCGGCACCGCGCTTCCAGTCACCGACCCACGGTTGGTGACATCGGCAGTGACACGCAGAGTTCCGTTCGCGTCCACCGAGCGCTGCTGCACCCGCAGGTTCGAGTAGGAGAAGTCCGTGTAGCTCTGGCCGTAGCCGAACGGCCACGCCGAGTCCCCGTTGAAGTACATGTACGTTCGGCCGGGATTCGTCGCGGTGGGGCGGAGGGTGTAGTCGGTGATCGGCGGAAGCTGACTGTCGTCGGCGTACCAGGTGAACGGCAGATGGCCGCTCGGGTTGAC
The DNA here is from genome assembly GCF_014640635.1 of Flexivirga endophytica. Lineage (GTDB taxonomy): Bacteria > Actinomycetota > Actinomycetes > Actinomycetales > Dermatophilaceae > Flexivirga > Flexivirga endophytica. Next base: position 180,118 of record NZ_BMHI01000003.1, on the reverse strand, counting down.
CTTGCCCAGCAGGACGTTCGCGAGTGCGGTGCCCTGCCGCTGGCCGTTGTACGAACTCCAGAGCAGAGCCGGTGTGTCCGCCTGGAAGCTCGTGGTGTCGACCCCGCCGACGGTCTCCAGGTAGACGATCGTGTGCGGGTTCGCCGCTTCGACCTGCTTGATCATCGACGCCTGCGCACCCGGGAGGGACAGGTCCTTGCGGTCCTGGTCCTCTCGAGCCGTGGTGAAGTCGGTGCCGGCGACGACGATCACCGCGTCATACTTCGAGGCGGCCGCGATGGAAGCAGGGTCAACGGTGTTCAGCTGCGACCCGAATGCGCCACCGGTGACTCCCGGGTAGAAGTCCACCTTGGCATCGGGGTCGATCCCCTCGACGGCAGACTTGATGCCGGAGTACGCATCGACGTTGTTCGCCGAACCGGCCGACTGCTGAATGCTCGAGTAACCGCCGAGGTACAGGAATGCACTCGGGTGCGCGTAGGCGCCGATGACGGCGACCTTGTAGTCACCGGAGTGCGGGACCTTCAGCGGCAGCATCGACTTGCCGTCAACCGCCTTGTTCTTCAACAGGACCAGACTCTGCTCGGCGCTCGCCTGTGCCTGATCCAGGCGCTTGGGTGTCTCGGTGGACGCCTTGTTGGCATCGCTGTTCACCCAGGTCACGCCACCGAGCCGCTTGCGAGCCGCGCGAACCCACGGCACCTGACCCTCGGAGTCGAACTCACCGGTCTCGATCCGAGCGGTGAAGAGACGCGTCAGTGAGGTGTCGACGTCACCGACGTTGTAGGTGTCGGTCTGGGTCTTGATGTGCTGCGCGATCGCCGTCGGGATGGTGTTCCCGTAGCTGTACTGGTCGTGGTAGCCGGCGTTGCAGTCCAGGTCCTCGCCGGCGGAGTTGGCAAATGCCGTGCGGCCGTACTGATCGAGCGGCGCCGACGCCTCCGGAGGCTGCCAGTGGTGGCCGGCTTGGATCTCGCGGATGGCGTCGCAATCGGAAGTGAAGTATCCGTTGAAGCCGTAGGTCTGGCGCGCCTGGGTGTCCATCAACTCGACGCTCGCTGCCGTCGGTGTTCCGTTGATGGAGTTGTAGGAGCTCATGATCGAGCCCGGGTGGCTCTGGCGGATGATGTTGGCGAATTGAGCCGTGTAGTACTCGAGCAAGGTGCGCTGGTCCATGTCGGACGAGCCGTCGCGCCGGTTCACCTCGCTGTTGTTGGCGGCGTAGTGCTTGAGGGTGGCGATCGCCTTGTAGTAGCCGTTCGCCGACGGTGGCAGCTGTCCGTCGTGGTTCTGTCCCTGCAATCCGTTGACGTACTGCGACGCGAGATTCGCCGTCAGTGTCGGGTCCTCGCTCCAGCTCTCGTCGTTGCGGCCCCACCGCGGATCACGGGTCAGGTTCACTGTGGGTGCGTAGAAGTCGAGGTTCTGCGTGTTGTTCGGCGCGGTGTCGCGGGCCTCGTCGCCGATCAGGCTCGCCTCGTCGTACACCAGGTTCGGATTCCAGGTGCTTCCCATGGACAGGTCCGATGGATAGGACGTGGTGTTGGTCAGGTTGGTGGCGTTGCCCGTTTCCGTGAGGGTTGAGGCGTTGACTCCGTGGTTCGACTCGTTCCACCAACCCCACGCGGCGATACCCAGGCGTTTCAGGGCAGGGGCTCGGCTGCTGTCCATCTGCTTGGCCTTCTCGGCCAGCGTCATCCGAGAGACGAGGTCCGAGGCACGCTCGGCGGGCGAGTACGACGGATTCAAGTAGATCGGTTCGGCCGAACGGCCCGGGGGTGCCCCTTGCAGTGGCGCTCCGCTCGCCATCGATGGTGCGTACGCACCCCCTGCCAAGGCCATCGCGGCACCGATGCCGATTGCTGCTGACTTCCTGGTGAATCGCATCGCACTGACTCGCATGGCACGGGCTCCTTTAAGACGGTCGGGGGATGAACCACTCCACATTCACAAGCGATGGACACAGTACGGAGGGTATTTTTAATTGGTCAAGACATAAAAGAGACTAAAATCACTGTAATTTGTAATAATACGGATTAAATAGGTACGCTTGAGGCATGCCGAACTCCTCGTCCGACGCCTCCGCATCGGTGCGCGCCCGGAACCTGATGCTCGTCGCCGAACACGTGCAGGCACAGCGCATTACGACCCGTGCGGAGCTGGCACGGGTGACCGGCCTGTCCAGGACCGCAGTCTCGAGCCTGGTCACCGAACTGCTTGCGCGCAGAGTGGTCGTCGAGTGTGCGGAACGGCCGGAGCCGGGCGCGGTGGGCACGGCCGCAGGTCGGCCCGCGATCGGGCTCGGTCTGGATCCATCTGGTGGTGTCCTCGTCGGGATCCACCTCGCGCACGATGGTGTGCAAGTCGCTCTCGCCGACCTGACCACGACGATCATCGATGAGACCGAGCATCAACTCGACGTCGACCACGAACCTGCCGACACCCTCGAATACGCCGCGAGCACAGCGCTGGAGTTGATCGACCGTCACGGTCTGGACCCACGCCGCGTTCTCGGACTCGGGGTGGCGATCGCGGCGCCGGTCGCTCTCTCCACCCATGCGCTGAGCCCGACGACTGTGCTTCGCGACTGGGCGGGCATCGACATCGCCGGCCGACTGCACCGCCGCACCGGGATTCCGATCCACGTCGGCAACGACGCGAACCTCGGAGCGTTGGCCGAGTGGCGGCTCGGTGCGGGGCGGGGGGTCGACGACCTCATTTACGTCATGCTTTCCGACGGGGTCGGCGCCGGACTTGTGCTCGGCGGCCGCTTGTACGAGGGAGGGGGAGGTGGTGCCGGTGAGCTCGGCCATGTCACGGTCCAGCCGAACGGTCAGGTGTGCCGATGTGGCAACCGTGGATGCCTCGAGACTGTCGTCGGCACCAAGTCCCTCGTCAGCGCGCTCGTCAACACCGGCGCGCAGGTGGACGGCACCGATGACCTCGTCGCGCTCGCCGAGGGTGGCAACCCGGGGGCGCAACGTGTCCTGACCGACGCCGGGCGCTCCGTCGGGCAGGCGCTCGCAGGGTCCTGCACGGTGCTCGACCCGCGTCTCATCATTGTCGGAGGCAAGAACGCTCGGGCGAGCGCGCCGCTGATCCAAGGCATCAACGATGCGCTGTCGCGCTCGTCGTCACCTCTGAACAACCGGTCGACAAAGGTCGTCGTGGGCGGGTTGGGGGATCGGGCTGAACTCCTGGGTGCGTTGTCCATCGCAGGCTCGAGTGCTGTCGCCCGATTACTGGAAGGTCCGGCGGACTGAACGCCGCGCAGGGCATCCGCCAGCAGTGCGGACGCCGGCGCCTTCGATGCGGACGCGGCTGTCGGTGGCTCGGCATACCGTCGTCGCATGAGTCACGCGCCAGCCATCGGCATCTGTTTCGATCGCACGTTCCAGGCATCGGAGGTGGCCGACTATGCGCGGCGCGCGGAGGCGGCAGGGCTGCAGGAGCTGTGGCTCATCGAGGACTGCTTCTTCACGACCGCGCCGCCGTTGGCCGCGGTCGCGTTGGCGAGCACCGAGCGGTTGCACATCGGGCTCGGCATCCTGCCGGCGGTCGCCCGCACCGCCGCGATGACGGCGATGGAGATCGCGACGCTGGCGAGTCTTACGCCGGCGCGAGTCATCGGCGGCATCGGTCACGGCGTGCAGCCGTGGATGGAGCAGATGGGCGTGCGACCGGCGTCACCTGTGACCGCCCTCGACGAGGTCCTGACTGTCGTGCGGAGGCTCCTGAAAGGCGAAACCGTAGATGTGGCAGGTGAATACGTCACCGCGAAGGACATCAGACTCGAGCACGTGCCAAGTCCCGTGCCGTCCGTTGTCGCCGGAGTGCGCGGGCCGAAGTCACTCGCGATGGCCGGCCGATCCGCCGACGGTGTGCTGCTCGACGCGCCCTGCACCGTCGACTATTTCGAGCAGGCGAAAGCGTCGTGTGGGCGCGATCCCGACGAGTTCGCCTACCGCTGTTTCGCCACGTTGTGCGTCATGCCGGACCGGCAGGAGGCGCGTCGGGCAGCGGCGCCGTTCCTGGCCGAGATGGTCGGCCACGGACATGCCGGGCTGGCCGCACTGCCCTTCCACGACGAGCTCTGCACGCTGGTCGAGCGCCACGGACCTAATTGGGCGGATCACGCGCCCGACGACTGGTGGACCCGGATCGGCGCGATCGGCAACCTCGACGATGCGATGTCGTATGTCGGAGCCCTTGCCGACGCCGGAATGACTGGCATCAGCTTCTTTCCGGCCGATGATCTGAGGATCGCGCTCGGACAACTCGAGACGGCCGGGCTGATCGCCGGACAGCTGCATGCGGGAGGATGACGCGTCGGAAGGAGCCCGTCGATGGCGACACGGAAGATCGATGCGCAGCAGGGTCGCGCGGCAGTGCTGGCGTGGTGTGCGGACCCCACGGTGGGGCGGTCCGTGATCGCGACCGCGGTGCGTTTCAGCCTCCAGGAGCTGGCCCTGCAGGCGCCCGGTCGCAGTGTCGAGGTGCGGGTGCCGCCATACGGCGCCGTGCAGGTGATCGAGGGTCTGACGCATCGACGCGGGACACCGCCGAATGTCGTGGAACTGGACGCTGATTCGTGGATGAAGCTCACGGTCGGCGACATCTCATGGGCTGATGCCGAACGCGCCGGAGTCGTGTCGGCGTCGGGCTCGCGATCAGACCTTTCGCCATACCTTCCGCTGCTGCCTCGCCCGTCGTAACCACCCGCTTAGGCTGTCGGCATGCGCGTAGGAATCACGATCCTTCCCGAAGCCCGCTGGGCCGACCAGGAGTCGAAGTGGCGTGCGGCGGAGCAGTTGGGCTTCGACCACGCCTGGACCTACGACCACCTGGTGTGGGGTGGCCTACCGGACTCGCCGTGGTTCGGCACCACACCCACGTTGACCGCGGCCGCGATGGTCACGTCGACCATCCGGCTCGGCACGTTCGTCACATCACCCAACTTCCGGCACCCGGTGGCCTTCGCGCGGGACGTGCTCGCCCTCGACGACATCTCCGCCGGTCGCTTCATCTGCGGCATCGGCCGCGGCGGGGACCTCGACTCCGGACTGCTCGGCGAAGCGCCCACGGTGGGCGAACGCACCGAGCGGTTCACCGAGTTCACCCGGCTGCTCGATCAGGTGCTCACCCAGGACCACGTCACGTATGACGGCAAGTTCTTCACGGCGCACGACTCCCGCAACGTGCCAGGGTGTGTGCAGCAACCACGCGTCCCATTCATCGTCGCCGCCAATGCAGCCAAGGGGATGCGACTGGCGGCCGAAGTCGGGCAGGGCTGGGTCACCTACGGGAAACCGACTGGCAGTGAAGCGGATTGGTGGTCCGGTCTGCGTGACTCGAGCGACCGTATGACGGAGATTCTCGACGCCGCCGGCCGGGACAACGCGTCCTTCGAACGGCATCTGAACGCCGATGGCGCCCGTGGGTCGGTCTACGAGAGCGTCGACCGCTTCGAGGACGCGGTCGGCCGTGCACGGGATGCGGGCTTCACCGACCTCATCACCCACTGGCCCCGCCCGGAGAAGCCCTACGCGGCAACGATCGATGTGCTGGAAACCGTTGCCGCGCAGGTGCTTCCGCGGATCAGCTGACCGCCACCCCGGCGCTCTCGTTTCCCGCCCGGTCGACGGCGCTCACGACATACGCGTGAGCGCCATCGCCGGATCCCTTGTCGGTCCAGCTGCTGTGATGCTGGTCCGCAGGTATGACCGCCGCGAGGTGGCGGGCGTCCGCGAGATCGCGGCTCTTAGCCTGGGAATGGTTGTTATCCAACGGAATTCGATAGACAGCGAAGTGCGCGGCATCCGGCGAACCGGTGTCCCAACTCAGCGTGTCACCGTCCCGGTGCAGGCGGACGACCCGAGCGGGCGGCCGCCGCTTCAGGCGTGGGGTCGCCGGTAGCAGCGCGGGTCGGGAGTACCACTTCTCGTTGAGCAACGTCGTCGCACCGAGCTCGTCCTTGCGCACCGGCACCGCGGAGAAAAAGATGTTGCCCTGCACCTGCGGGTACTGCGTGTTGAACTGCAGGTGCGAGGACAGCTCCTCGGGGTTCAGCCAATGCGGGTCGACCGCGCCGTTGGTGTTGACCTTGTAGGTGGCCTGTCCGATGTAGAGGTGCACCGGTGTGCCCTTCACGACGTCCGACCACCACGGAACCAACTTCGCGTAGTCCGCAGGGGCGAAACCGATCGACCAGTAGACCTGCGGGCAGATGTAGTCGATCCAGCCCTTCGTCACCCAGCCGCGGGTGTCAGCGTACAAGTCGTCGAAGGTCTCAGCGCCCGCCGTCGTGTCGGAGCCGATCGGGTCGGTCGCCTTGTTGCGCCATACGGCGAACGGCGAAATACCGAACTGGCACAACGGCTTTGCGCGCTTGATCCGTCGGCCGAGCTGCACGATGAGGTCGTCGATGTTGGACCGTCGCCAGTCGTCCAGGCTCTTGCCGTTGCCGTACTTCGCGTACTGCTCCTCGTCGTGGAACACCTTGCCGGCCACTGGATAGGGGTAGAAGTAGTCGTCGAAATGGACGGCATCGATGTCGTAGTGCTCGACCGCGTCCATGATCGCGTCCTCGACGAAACGACGGACGACCGGTTCGCCCGGGTTGTAGTAGAGCTTGCCGCCATACGGCAGGACCCAGTCCGGGTGCTGGCGTGCGGGGTGCGACGGGATCAGCGTGCTCGGGTCCTCGGTCATTGCGACACGGAACGGGTTGAACCATGCGTGCAGCTCGAGATTGCGCTTGTGCGCCTCCGCGACCGCGAAACCGAGTGGGTCGTAGCCGGGGTCGTCGCCCTGCTGGCCGGTCAGCCACGCCGACCACGGCTCGTACGGCGACGGCCACAACGCATCGGCGGTCGGTCGCACCTGAAGCACGACGACGTTGTGACGCTGCGCGACCGCGAGATCCAGCCAGGCGATCAGCTCCGTCTGCTGCGCCTCGGCGGAGAGGCCGGGCTTGGAGGGCCAGTCGATGTTGGCCACCACCGAGAGCCAGAACGAACGCAGGTCGCGCTTCGGGGTGGTCGGATCGGTTGGAAACTGACCCGGATGAGGTTGCGGCACAACGTAATGACGGCCATGGCTGGGTTGAGCATCGGCGCGGCAGGTCGTTGCTGCGGCTACGAACGGCGCGGCGGCAACTCCGAGCAGCACGCTGCGCCGGGCGGGGGTCCCCGGCGTACGGTCCACGGGCATGTCGGCTCCTTGGTTAGGGGTATGCCGACTCTGTCACCCAGAGTGCTGCGCTGGGTGGTTTACGTTGTGTCTATTTTGAGGAAAATTCCTAACGTCGGCTCGGGTCCCAATGCCGGAAGCCCGCGGCGGCAGCCGCGGCTTCGTCCCGGAAGTAGACCTCGGCCTCCTCGGAGTCGTATGTCGGCGACTCGGGCGAGTGGAAGATCATCGTGTCGGCGTTGCCCTTGATCCAACCGTCCGGGCCGGAGCCGTCCTCGGCGGGTGCGGTCGATCCGGGGCCGAACGGACCGTCCTCGTCGGAGTCGTCCTCGTCGGCGACCCGGGCGCTGGGGGACTCGGCTGCCGATTCCGGCGTGGCTGATGCTTCGGGTGAGCCGCCGAACTCTGCCAGGGGGAGCGGTGGTGTATCCCAGTCGTCCCCGGATGCTTTGGCCGGAGCCGACACCTGTGGCTGGGCGGGAGCCGCAGGTTCGAGGGTGGGTTCGGGTGCCCGCTCCGGCTGCTCGACCGTGGCCTCGGCTGCTGGTGCGGTGTCGTCGATCGGCGGGGGTGGGGTGTCCCAGTCGTCGCCGGACGCGGCGGGGGCAGGGGTGGCTGCTGCGGGCGTCTCGGTCGCCGGGGTTGCCGTGGGTGCGGCGGCTGCTGGTGCGGCGTCGTCGATCGGCGGGGGTGGGGTGTCCCAGTCGTCCCCGGACGCAGGAGCTGAGTCAGCGGCGGGGGTGGCGGGTTGGTCGTCGAGTGCGGGTGGCGGTGCGTCCCAGTCGTCGCCGGACGCAGGAGCTGAGTCAGCGGCGGAGGTGACGGGTTGGTCGTCGAGTGCGGGTGGCGGTGCGTCCCAGTCGTCCCCGGACGCAGGAGCTGAGTCAGCGGCGGGGGTGGCGGGCTTGTCGTCGAGTGCGGGTGGCGGTGCGTCCCAGTCGTCCGCCGCAGGCTGCGCGGCGGCGGAGGTGGCGGGCTTGTCGTCGAGTGCGGGTGGCGGTGCGTCCCAGTCGTCCCCGGACGCAGGAGCTGAGTCAGCGGCGGGGGTGGCGGGCTTGTCGTCGAGTGCGGGTGGCGGTGCGTCCCAGTCGTCCGCCGCAGGCTGCGCGGCGGCAGGCTGCTCGGTCGCGGCCGCTATCTCGTCGGAGGCAGCGTCGGGCTCCGACTTGGTGGCAGCAACTGCGACACCACCACCGGCGGCAGCACCGGCAGCACCGGCGACTGCGGCCTTCTTCCCGGTTGAACCGCTCTCGCCGGCCGTCGCGTCGTCCGATGTCCCGGCGTCGACAGCCGCGGTCTCTTCGGCAGGACTCACCTTGTGGTCGCTGCTGACGCCGTCGATGCCGACCGAGCGACCCTTCTTCGGGTCGCGGAGCAGCAGCCACATCACGACTGCGAGCACGACAATGATCAGGGCCAGGACCAGCCACACCATGCGCATTACCTCTGACTTCGATGAAGAGACGAACTAGCGCATCACCCTAACGAGTCCTGGTGCCGGCCGCCGACGCGTCTACCCGTCGGTAACAAGCGCCCACGCCAGGCGAAGCGCTGATGCGCAGGGCGCGGCATACCGAGCAACCAACAACGGCTACCGTTCTCTGCGTGACTGAGCAGGACGACCAGGACGGCCCCGGCGGCCCGCAGCGGCCGCCACGAGTGGTCCAGCGGCGGGTGCGCCGCACGCCGAACTTCCTGCGGTTCATCATCACCGGCGCGATCATCGGCTTCATCGTCGGCGCGCTGATCGCCAGTGGCGGGCCCGACGCGCAGGGCTATTCGGACCGTACCGGCGTCGTGCTCATCGGCGGCATCGTCGCCGCCTTCGGGGCGCTCGCCGGAGCCGTCATCGGCCTGTTGCTGGAGCGGTTCCTCAACCGCCGGTGACGACCACCCCGCTCGCCGTGTCACACTGGTGGCGTGGCGCGTGGAGATGGACGGCTGACGCACGATCTCTATCCCGGTGAAAAGGCACCCCAGGACGAATGCGGTGTCTTCGGTGTCTGGGCTCCGGGTGAGGAAGTTGCAAAACTCACCTACTTCGGGCTCTATGCCCTGCAGCACCGCGGCCAGGAGTCCGCAGGTATCGCGACCAGCGACGGGCACAGCATCCTGGTCTACAAGGACATGGGCCTGGTCTCGCAGGTCTTCGACGAGTCGAGCCTGACCTCACTGCGCGGGCACCTCGCCATCGGACACACCCGCTACTCCACGACCGGTGGCAGCACCTGGGAGAACGCCCAGCCCACCCTCGGCGGCAGCGACCGCGGCACCGTCGCGCTGGCGCACAACGGCAACCTCATCAACACCGCTGAGCTGCGAGACCTCGTCGACGAGAAGCTCGACGGTCGGGCCGCACGTGGCGAGCTCGCCCGCGGCAACACCTCCGACACCGCCGTGGTCACTGCGCTGCTGTCGGAGAACCCCGACAAACCGCTCGAGGAGACCGCACTCGAGGTGTTCCCGAAACTGCAGGGTGCCTACTGCATCGTCTTCATGGACGAGCACACCCTGTATGCCGCCCGCGACCCGTATGGCGTCCGGCCGCTCGCCCTCGGCCGACTCGACCGAGGCTGGGTGGTGGCCTCCGAGACGGCGGCGCTGCAGACCATCGGCGCGAGCGTGGTGCGTGAGGTCGAGCCGGGTGAGCTCATCGCGATCGACGAATACGGCCTGCGCAGTCACAAGTTCGCCGAGCCGAAGCCCAAGGGCTGCGTGTTCGAATACGTCTACCTGGCGCGGCCCGACGCGGTCATCCGGGGCCGCGTCGTCCACGAGGCCCGCGTCGAGATGGGTCGGCAGTTGGCCCGCGAGCACCCGGTCGACGCCGACCTGGTGATCGGTGTGCCCGAGTCCGGTGTGCCGGCAGCAACCGGCTACGCGCAGGAGTCCGGCATACCGTTCGGTCAGGGCTTCGTGAAGAACGCCTACGTCGGCCGCACGTTCATCCAGCCGAGCCAGACGCTGCGTCAGCTCGGCATACGCCTGAAACTCAACCCGTTGCAGCACGCCATCAAGGGCAAGCGCGTTCTCGTGGTCGACGACTCGATCGTGCGCGGCAACACTCAGCGTGCCCAGGTCAGGATGCTGCGCGAGGCCGGCGCCGCGGAGATCCACGTGCGCATCTCGTCCCCGCCGATCACCTGGCCGTGCTTCTACGGCATTGACTTCGCCACGCGTGCGGAGCTGATCGCCACCGGCCTGGGGACCGAGGAGATCCGGGCGTCCATCGGCGCCGACTCGCTCGGCTACATCTCCGAGGACGGGATGATCGCCGCCACCGAGCAGCCGAAGGACGAGCTGTGCCGGGCCTGCTTCACCGGCGAGTACCCGATCCCGCTCCCGGAGGACGGCCGCATCGGCAAGCATGTGCTGGAGACCCTGCCGATCGAGGTTCGCACCGGTCACGACACCTCGGTGGATGTCGCCGAGCAGGACCGCCGCAGCGACGCGGAGGGAGTGTCACTCGGCTTGTCCGGTGGCGCCGAGAACTCCCTGTTGCAGCCCTGATCATGAGCTTTGGGATGCGTTGGTGTTGCGAGTCGCAGGCTCCCTGCAACACCAACGTGCCTCAAGCCTCCTGTGCTTGCTCTGAATAAACCGCCATACATATGAAGAAGGACGCACGATGCCCGACTCCCCGCAGATCACGTACGCCGCAGCCGGTGTCGATGTCGAGGCGGGTGACAAGGCGGTCGAGCTGATGAAGGAGTCGGTGCGACGTGCGACCCGACCCGAGGTGATCGGTGGGCTGGGCGGCTTCGCCGGCCTGTTCGACGCGTCCGCGATCGCCCGCTTCGCGCACCCGGTGCTCGCGACCTCCACTGACGGCGTCGGCACCAAGGTCGCCATCGCCCAGGCGATGGACGTGCACAACACCATCGGCTTCGACCTGGTCGGCATGGTTGTCGACGACATCGTGGTGTGCGGCGCCGAGCCGCTCTTCATGACCGACTACATCGCCACCGGCAAAGTCGTCCCCGAGCGCATCGCCGCGATCGTGCAGGGCATCGCCGCGGCGTGCGAGCAGGCGAACGTCGCCCTCGTCGGTGGCGAGACCGCCGAGCACCCCGGACTGCTGGAGCCCAGTGAGTATGATGTCGCCGGTGCCGCCACCGGCGCCGTGGAGCGTGCCGACCTGCTCACCCCGGACCTCGTGCAGGCGGGCGACGTCGTGCTGGGCGTGCCGTCCAGCGGACTGCACTCCAACGGCTTCTCACTGGTCCGGCGGGTCATCGCCGACGCCGGTTGGGAGCTCGACCGGGACGTGCCGGACTTCGGTCACACGCTCGGCGAAGAGCTGCTCATCCCCACCCGGGTGTATGCCGCCGACCTGCTGCGACTCATCCACGCGCTGCCGGTGCACGCACTGTCGCACGTGACCGGTGGCGGGCTCGCCGCCAATCTGGCGCGCGTGCTGCCGACCGGGCTGACCGCCGTGGTCGACCGCAGCAGCTGGACGCCCCCGGCGGTCTTCTCGGTGATCGAACGCCTGGGCAATGTGCCGCAGCCGGACATCGAGCGCACGCTCAACCAGGGTGTCGGTTTCGCGGTGGTGCTACCGGAGGCAACGGTCGACGACGCGCTGGCGATGCTGGCCGGTTGGGGCCTGCCCAGCTGGGTCATGGGCACGGTCCGACCGGACACAGAGGTCGACGGCGGTGCGGCGGAGATCGTCACCGGCGCCAAGGGCGCCAGCTCCGGTGGTGCGCAACTGATCGGCGCGCACGCGAAGTGACTCGTCTTTCACCGCACAACTGACCGATCCACGGGCAACGGCCCGTGGATGTGGTGAGTGTGCTGTGTGGTGGCCCCGTCAGCTGGGGGCAGAGTCAATCGCGATGCGACGCCCAGTCGGCGTAGTCGCCGTAGTCGTCGTCGTTGCGGGACGACTCCTCGGCTTCCTCCGCCGTTTTGTGACTACTCGAGCTGAGTTCGCGCTCGAGTGCATTCAGATCGGTGTCGGGAGAGAAGTACTTCAACTCCCGGGCTACCTTGGTCTGCTTTGCCTTGGCCCGGCCGCGCCCCATGGCGAGACCCCCTCGTGTGTGTTGCCGGGGTGCGACCAGACAACGAAACGTGCGAGCACGTGACGCCGCCCTCGGACCCCGGGATCCTCGGTATATGTCGTGAGGTAAACGGTACCTCAGGCGTCTGACATTCCAAGCATCGACCGGTGTTCGGCGTCACAGATCCGCGTCATCGCCCCGAGCATGTAGCCGAATCAGTGCCGCCACGCCGCCGACGACCAGCAATCCGACCACTGCGATGCCGATGATCAGCAGTGGTTCGTTGTTCGTCTTGTCGGTGGGCCGTTCGAAACTGGGCACGGAGGTCGAGTAGCTGGTCTCGTCCGAACTCCTGCCGCTGGTTCGCTGCAGGCCGCTGCTGGACGGAGCCTTCGACGTCGGCGCTGACTTGGGTGCTGACGTGGGCCCGGCCGCTTCCGCCGCGTTGATCGAGAAGTTGAAGTTGCCGCTGACCGGATGTCCGTCAGCGGAGCTGACGTGCCATACGACGCGGACGGTGCCGGGCGTCTTGGTCGACTCGAGCCGTTGGGTGACGACGTCGTCGGCGACGACCGGGTCACCGCTCTGCAATTGCCTGCCCGAGGCGTCCGTCACCCGGACCGCGACGCCGGTGTCGTGGACGGTGTCGCTGAACGTCAGGCGGAGCGACGTCGGCGCCTTGTGCAGGTCGGTGCCGGCCGACGGATTCGAGCCGACGAGTTGATCGTGGGCCGACGCGTGGTCTGCCCCGACGAGCCAGGCCGCGAGCAACAGCGGCAGGAACAGGACGAGGCCAAAGCGGGGACGCATGCGCTCGATTATGACGATCGCGCACATACGTCCCCGCTCCGCGTACGGAATCGGCTGTGTTTCCCGATTCACTGCACGAGAGTTGCTCAGCCCAAGTGGACCGTGGCGTTGTCCTTGAACAGGCCGCCGCTGAAGTCGATGGCAATGGCTCGCACCCCGACCGGCATGTCGTAGACCAGCACGCCGTCGACCGCGTTGCCCGGGTTGATCTGCGCCAGCCAGACGTCGTTGTTGTCCATCGCGATCTCGGCGCCACTGTCGGGGCTGTACGTCTTGTTGTCGGCGTCCTTGATCTTCTGCTCGGAGTCGAGCAGCGTCTCGGAGTCGTTGCCGACATTGCGCACCGTCACGTAGACGAGCGTGTAGCGCCCCTGTGCCTTCTGGGCCATGAAGTCCTGACCGACCTGCGTCCGGTCGCGCACCACCTTGGTGACGGTGAACTGCAGGTCGCCGGACTTCACCGCGCTGCCGATGCCGGGCGCGGAGCCCTTCTTCGCGGGCGCCTTCTTCGCGGTGGTCTTCGCCGGCGTCTTCTTCTCGGCCGCCTTCGTGGCCGCCGCGGACCTGGTCGCCGCCGGCTGATCCGCGGCCGGTGCGGCCGCGTCGTCGGTGGCGGTGGCTGCAGTGGTCGCCTGCGGGTTCGAGGACCCGGAGCTCGCGGTCGCGGCGCTGCCGATCGCGATCACCGCGACCAGGCCGAAGAGACCGGTCAGGATCTTGTGGCGCGCGAACCAGTTGCGCTTCTTGGGTGCGGGGCCGGGCGGCACCGGCGGGAACGGTCCGCCGGCGTATGGCGGCCGGCCGCTCCACTGGGTCGGGTCTTCCTGCTGCTGCCGGCGGCCGTTCTCGGGGCCTTCGTAGTGGGTCATCGCTGCTCCTCCGTGGTGTTTTCGGTGATGCCCCAGTCGACCGTGGGAGCAGGGTTCCGGACTTCCGGCGACCGGCTCGACATACCTCCGCCGATCGGTGGAGGACGCAGTGTCCGGAAAGTGGAGTCGAGGCGTCGGTGGCTGGCCTTACAGTGCGGTCATGAACACCGAATCCGCGTCACAGTGGTGGCGATCGCCACGACTGCGGAGCGGTGTCGTGTCCGGGCTGATCGTGATGCTCTGCGTAGGCACTCAGATCACCACGTCGACATACGCGCAGTACCGAACTCAGGCGATCACCGACCAGGCGACGGCCGATGCGACCGAGTCATCCGGCCTCTTCATCCTGCTCGGCTTGGTCGGGATCGTCGCGGCGGTTGCGCTCGTCTGGCGGCACCGTTGGCCGGTGTGGATCTTGCTGAGCATCAGCGCGTTGACAGTGGCATTGCCGCTGGATGCGATCACGCCGTTGTTCGCCCTGTATGCCGTCGTGCTGGCCGTGTCCGGCCCGTGGCTCTGGGCGAGCATCGCGCTCGCCACCGCCGCCGAGTTCGCGAGTGTATGGCGCGATGGCACCGGCACCCAGGTCTCGTCGTGGGCCCGCAGCATGTTCTCGATGGAGGACGGTGCCGCCTTTCCGTGGTGGCTCATGGTGCTCGAGACCGTGGTCTTCGTCGCGGTGACGGTCGGGCTGGCGATGCTGGTCCGCAGCCGGAAAGCGTTGCGGGCCAGCGAGGTCAAGGAGGTGCGCAGCGAGACCAAACTGCATGCCTTGGGGGAGGAAGTCGCTCGCCAGGCCGAGCGGGAGCGTATCGCCCGTGAGGTGCACGACGTGCTCGGTCACCGGCTGTCGCTGCTGTCGCTGCACGCGTCGGGGCTCGAGCTGGCCGCCGACGACCCGAAGCTCGTCAAGAGCGCGGCGCTGGTCCGCGAGGGCGCCCAGGAGTCCATGGCCGACCTGCGCTCGTTGCTCGCGGTGTTGCGGCAGCCGAGCGATCCCGACATCAGCCAGACGCTGCCGTCCCTGATCGACCTGCCGCAGCTGATCGACGAGTCGCTTGCCGCCGGGAGCCCGGTGGCCGCCGCGGTCTTCCTCGACCGGGGCGCCGAGTTGCACGACCAGGTCAGTCGCGCGGCCTATCGGATCACCCAGGAGTTGCTCACCAATGCGCGTCGGCACGCGCCCGGTGCTCCGGTGCGGCTGCAGATCGACGGTGGCCCGGACCGCGGCGTGCAGATCAGCACCGCCAACCGCGCGCCCGACCCGACCGACCGCGCGATCCGGCCCGGCAACGGCCTGACCGGCATGCACGAGCGCGTGCAGCAGGCCGGTGGCGAGTCCTGGGTCTGGGTCGACGATGAAGGAGCCTTCCGCACACTGGTGCGGTTGCCGTGGCACTCGAGAGGAACAAGTCGGTGACTGACGTTGAGGTGCAGCCGATCCGGGTACTCCTGGTCGACGACGACCCCTTTGTGTATTCCGCGATGGAGCTGATCTTCTCCACGGTCGACGACATCCAGATCGTGAGCGCTGTGAGTGATGGAGACCAGGCCGTGGCCGCCGTGCAGCGGCATTTCCCGGACGTGGTGCTGCTCGACGTGCGTATGGCGCGACTCGATGGCATCGCCGCCACGAAGGCGCTGTGTGCCCTTCCCAACCCGCCGCGAGTGCTGGTGATGACGACCTTTGACATGGACGACGTCGTCATGCGCGCGATTGACGCTGGCGCGGCGGGATTCATGCTGAAGACCTCGGGCTCCGAAATCATCACGGCGGTGCGCAATGTGCATGCCGGTGCCGGCGTGCTGTCACCACAGAGCGTGCCGCAGGTTTTCGCGCAGATCGGTGACACCGGCGCGGAGCGCGCCGCAGCACGCGCGGCGATTGCGGCGCTCACCGATCGGGAGCGGGACGTCGTGCGGCTGGTCGGTGAGGGACTGAGCAACCAGCAGATCGGCGCTGCCCTGTATGTCGGGGAGGCGACCGTCAAGTCGCATCTCTCCTCGGCGCAGCGCAAACTCGGGGTCGAGGGGCGGGTGCGACTGGCAGTGGTCGCATCGCGTGCCGGGCTGGCCTGACCACATCCACAATGCTTGACCGATGAAAGGTTGCCTCTTATCTCATATTCTAATGTTCTTACGAATATAGGAGACGAGATGACAGGGAAGACCGAAGTGGACGAGTCGCGCGCCGGCTGGGGCGACCTGTTCGGCAAGGAGAGCCGGGCGCCGGTCATCGTGTTGGCCGGCGGCGTACTGCTCTTCGCGACGAACGTCTACGTGACCACGAGCCTGCTGCCGAACGCGATCGCTGACATCGGGGGAGCCGACCTCTACTCGTGGACTATGACGGCGTTCCTGGTCGCATCGGTGATCAGTTCGATGCTCGTCAACAACACTCTTGCCCGCTGGGGTGCGCGAGCCAGCTATCTCGGCGGCTTCCTCGGTTTCGCGGCCGGCAGCGCGGTGGCGTCCCTGGCCCCGACGATGCCGGTGCTGCTCGTCGGCCGAGCCGTCCAGGGGCTGTCGGCCGGCCTGCTCGCGGGCCTGGCCTTCACCGTGATCAGGATGGTGCTCCCGCCGCGCCTCTGGCAGCGGTCGATCGCCCTGCTCTCCGCGATGTGGGGCGTGGGCAACGTTTTCGGGCCGGTGATCGGTGGTGTGTTCGCCGAACTCGGCATGTGGCGTGCGGCATTCGGCGTGCTGGCGGTCGGGGCGCTGCTGCTGTCGGCGCTCGCCGGGCGGACCCTTCCCGCGCATGCCCGGACGGAGACGGCCCCGCAGCGGGTGCCGGGGTTCGCGCTGGCTCTGCTGTCGGCCGGGGCGGCCGCTGTGAGCATCGCCTCGATCGTGCACGGGCTGGCGACCGGCATCCTCATCGGAGTCGGACTGCTGCTGGTGGGCGGCTTCGTCCTCCGGGAGCGCTCGGCGACGGTGACCGTCCTGCCCGCAATGACCTATCGCGGGCGGTCGCCGCTGCGCTGGGTGTATGCCGCCATCGTCATACTCGCGTTCGTCTCGACGATCGAGACGTTCCTCCCACTCTTCGGACAGCGCATCGGTGGCATGTCGCCGCTCGGTGCCGGGCTGTTGGGCGCGGCACTGTCCTGGGGGTGGAGCCTGGGCTCGATCCTGAACGGCGGTGTGACGCGGCCGAGCATCACCCGGGTCGTGCGCATCGCCGGACCGGCGACGCTCGGGGTGGGTCTCCTGCTGTACGGCACACTGCAGACCGAGCACCCGGGCGACGTCGTCATCGCGGGGTGGTTCCTTGCCCTGGTGATTGCCGGATCGGGCATCGGTATGGCGTTCGCGCATTGGGTCCCGTCGGCACTGCGCGTCAGCGAGGACGAGCAGGTGGCGAGCAAGGCGTCCGCGGGCATCAACACCAGCCAGCTGATCGCGACCGCCTACGGATCAGCCTCCGCAGGGGTCTTGGTGTCGGTCGGCGGCCCGTGTGTGCTCGGTTCGGCACATGCGCTCAGCTTCGTCTTCGCGGCTGTTGCCCTGATCGGGATCCCGATCGCGATCCGGGCGCTGCGCTCCGAGCAGCGGTGGCACGCCCAGGCCTCGGCGGACATGCCGCCGAAGGTGCCGGCTCGCGCGTAATACCCTCGAGGCCAGCGCCGAAGGAGTCGGAACATGACAGATACCCGCACCTATCTCGAACTCGATGACGCCGGCGTCTACGAGCAGCTGGCCAAAGTCGGGAAAGCCTTGTCGAACCCGCTGCGACTCCGGCTGCTGGATCTGCTGGAACAAGGTGAATACACGGTCGAGGACCTCGCCGCCGCGGCGCACGCACCTGTGAAGAACACCTCCGCGCAGTTGCAGCAGCTGCGTGCTGCACAGCTCGTGAGCGCGCGTCGTGACGGCGTACGCGTCCACTACCGGCTCGCAGGAAAAAACGTGTCGCGCTTCCTGCAGCGCCTGCAGGACTTCGGGGAGGAGTCGCTGGCCGGCGTCCGCGACGAGATCGAGCAGTTGCGCGAGGCAGGCATGGAGCGCATCGATGTGGGCGAGCTCAAGCGACGGCTCCGAGAAGGGACGGTGACGCTCGTCGATGTGCGCAGCGCGCAGGAGTTCGGCCGCGGGCATGTTCCGGGTGCGATCTCGATCCCGGCGGAGGAACTGCGGCGTCGCCTCGATGAGTTGCCGTTGGACCACGATCTCGTCGCTTACTGCGAAGGGCCGTACTGCTTCGCGTCGGAGCGCGCCGTCGCGCAGCTGAGCTCACTCGGAGTCCCGGCGTACGCGGTCGATGGCGGCCTGGTCCGCTGGGTGCGTTCGGGCGGGACGCTGGCGTAGTCGACCGTATGACGGAGGGCGCCACCGCGAACGGTGGCGCCCTCCGTCATACGACATCCAAAGACAGTGGCCAGAGACGGGGTCGAACCGCCGACCTAGCGATTTTCAGTCGCTCGCTCTACCAACTGAGCTATCTGGCCCTGAGGCTTGTGCTGTATCTCTCCCAACTTCCTTGCGGAAAAAGGGATGGCGACCCCGACGGGACTCGAACCCGCGACCTCCGCCGTGACAGGGCGGCGCGCTAACCAACTGCGCTACGGGGCCTTGCGGCCTTCTTGCATCCTGCATCATCACTCGAGAGTGATGCGTATCCCCAACGGGATTCGAACCCGTGCTACCGCCGTGAAAGGGCGGGGTCCTAGGCCGCTAGACGATGGGGACTTACGGCCTCGGCGACCAGTCCTCAAGCGTTAGCCACCTCGGCTGGTGTCGAGGACTAGACGACTATAAGGGAGCGTCGGCCGATCCGCCAAAACGGGGTGCTCAACTGCCCGCGGCCCAGTCGATCAGCTGCTGCTTCGGCCAGGTGTTGACGATCCGCTCGAGCGGAATCTCGAGCCGCTGCGCGCGCTCGCAGCCGTACTCCACGAAGTCCAGTTGCCCCGGCGCGTGGGCGTCGCTGTCGATCGAGAATAGGCAGCCGGCGTCGAGCGCGAGGACGATCAGGTCGTCCGGTGGGTCCTGGCGTTCGGGACGAGAGTTGATCTCGACCGCGACGTCGTGCGCGGCGCATTCGGCGAAGACGGCCTCGGCGTCGAAGCTGGACTGGTCACGCCGCAGTGCCTTGCCGCGGCGCTCACCGTCGACCATCCGGCCGGTGCAGTGGCCCAGGATGTTGGTGCGCGGGTTGCGGACCGCCCCGATCATCCGCTTCGTCATCGCCGACTTGGCCATCTTGAGCTTGGAGTGGACGGACGCGACCCGGACGTCGAGCCTGTCGAGCATCGCATCGGTCTGATCGAGCGTGCCGTCGTCCAGAATGTCGACCTCGATGCCCTTCAGCAATGTGAAGTCACCGGTGCGCTCGTTGATCCGGTCGATGAGCGCCAACTGCTTGGAAAGGCGTTCCGCGCTGAGGCCGTTCGCGACGCGTAAGGACGGCGAGTGATCGGTGAGCACCTGATATTCGTGCCCCAGTTCCATTGCGGTGGCGACCATCTCGGGGATCGGCGAACCCCCGTCACTCCAGTCCGAGTGACTGTGGCAGTCGCCGCGCAGTGCATCGCGGTATTGCTCGCCGCCCTCGATGAGCCGCACGGGCGACTTCTCCTCCAGGCTCGTCAGGTATGCCGGACGATCGCCCGCCAGCGCCTCGCGGATCACCGCTTCGGTGGACTTCCCGATGCCTGGTAGATCGTGCAGGGTGCCGTTGTCGGCTCGCTGCTCGAGCACCTCGCGCGCGGTGCCGACCACGGTG
The DNA here is from genome assembly GCF_014640635.1 of Flexivirga endophytica. Taxonomy (GTDB): domain Bacteria; phylum Actinomycetota; class Actinomycetes; order Actinomycetales; family Dermatophilaceae; genus Flexivirga; species Flexivirga endophytica. The sequence goes on along the minus strand of NZ_BMHI01000003.1, from coordinate 160,514 downwards.
TCCGCGGCCTGGCGGAACGCCTTGACACGGTAGGTCCCGGCGCGGGAACGCTCCAAGAGGAAGGCGATCCGGCGCAGGGCATCGATCGGCTCGATGGGCTCGTCGTGCGACATACGACCAGCTTGCCGGATGGCGGTAGGCGGGTGTCCCGAAGGGCCGACGGTCGTGATGTCGGGACGGGCTCTGGGCCGGTGGGTGTCCCGAAGGGCCGACGGTCGTGATGTCGGGACGGGCTCTGGGCCGGTGGGTGTCCCGAAGGGCCGACGGTCGTGATGTCGGGACGGATTGTGGAGTCTCGTACGCTCTGCACCGTGCGGATCTGGATCGAAGTGCCCCTCCTCGTCGCCGGGGTCGCGTGGGCGTGGTGGGTGCGGCGGCGCATGCAACAAAGCCAGCTGCAGTGGCTGATCCGCGGCGCGGGCGACAGCACCGCGAAGGCTCGAACTCTTACCGTGAGCAGTCAGCTGGCCGCCGTGGTCCTCGCGGTCATACTGCTCGCCGTCGCGCTCTGGGCGGAGCAGGCACACCGACTCTTCTGGGTGCGAATCCCGTTGGCATTGCTGGTGATCTCGGTCTACGTCCCCTTCGCGACACAGCTCGCCCCGGTCCGTGTCCGCCTCGGGAAGCTCCGGCGTTCACCGCAGCAGCGGATGGTGGAGCTGGGGGCACGCCCCCCGATCGCCGAGGCGATCGCACGCTCGGGACGGCCGTTCGCGTTCGTCGGATCGCTGATCTTCCTCGCTGCCATCACCGTGATCGCCTGGCACCACGTGCGCTGAGGATCGACTCAATAGGCTTGCCACATGTCGTATCTCGTCGAGGTCGAGAATGCATTCCGCGCACAGCAGGGATTGGTGTCGAGCGTACGGTCGGCGGAGGGGCTGCCGTCGCTCGACGGTCCGGACGGCCGCCGTGCCTACGTGCTTCGGGTAGGGCTGGGCTTCATCGACGAGGAAGTCGGCAACGAGTCGGGCCGCGGCGTCAACAGTGACGTCGTATCGCTCGTGCTCGAGGAGGAGACGCAACGTCTGGCAGCGCAGTCATGGACGTCTCTGTTCAGCTTCCGCCCGTCCCTGGAACGAGTGGCTCGGCACCTGCACGATTCGCTCGTGTCCCGCTGGGGGTCGCTGGCCTACGTCGAGATCGTGGATACTGCCGCTGGTCTGACGGTGCGCTACCAGTCTGACTGACACGCTGTGTGGGCGTCGGTCCGGTGGATCAGCCGGCCGAGATGAGCCCCGCATAGCGATCGAGGTCGACGTTGCCGCCGGAGAGGATCACGCCGACCTTGGCGCCGGGCATGGTCGGCGCGAGCGTGCGCGCGGCGGCGAGCGCCAGCGCTCCGGTGGGTTCGACGACGAGCTTGCACGTGTGCGCGAGGGTCCGCATCGCTTCGACGAGTTCGTCATCGGTCACTCGCACGATGTCCTCCACGAGCTCCTGGATGATCGCGAAGGTCAGCTCGCCCAGAGCAGTGGTCTGCGCACCGTCGGCGAGCGTGTCCGGCACCGGGATCTGCACGATGCGCCCTGCGTCGAAGGATTGCTTGCCGTCGTCTCCCGCAGCCGGCTCAGCACCGAAAACGCTTGCCTGCGGCCGCATTCCGCGCGTGGCGACAGCCGTGCCGCTGAGCAGCCCGCCACCGCCGAGCGGAGCGATCACAGCGTCCAGATCCGGCACGTCCTGCAGCAGCTCGAGCGCGGCGGTGCCCTGCCCGGCGACGATGTGCGGGTGGTTGAACGGCGGTATGACGGTCCGCCCGTCGCGCTCGGCCAGCTCCGCAGCGATCGCGGCACGGTCCTCGGTGCGCCGGTCGTAGGGGACGACCTCCGCGCCATACCCCTTGGTGGCGGCGAGCTTGATCTGCGGTGCGTCCGTCGGCATCACGATCGTCGCCGGTATGCCGAGCAACCGCGCAGCGAGCGCGACGGCCTGCGCATGGTTGCCCGACGAGAACGCGACCACTCCCGCAGCACGTGCCTCGTCGTCGAGTCTGCTGAGCGCGTTGTAGGCGCCGCGGAACTTGAACGCGCCCATCCGCTGGAGGTTCTCGCACTTCAGGTGCAGCTCGATCCCCAGCTCGGAGTCCAGACGCGACGAGGTGACCACCGCCGTGCGGTGGGCCACGCCGTCCAGTGCGCGCGCGGCGTCCTGGACGTCGGCCAGCTCGACGGCGCTCATCGGGTGGCTTCGGGGCGGCCGTCCTGCGCGGTGCCGTCGGTGCCGTCGGTGCTGGCAGCAGGTCCGGCGACCGGCGGGGTCGCGCCGTTCGAGGACGGCAACGCCGGGTTGGCGGGCTTCGTCGTCGCGGACGGCTTCGTGCCGGCCGGCTTCGAACTGCCCGGCTGCGAGCTGCTCGGCTTGCCTGCCGTAGGTGCCTTCTTGCTGGACCGGTCCTGGACCGTCTTCACTGCGAACATCACCACGACGACGCCGACCGCCATCACGACGCGCGGGTGCTTCACGCCGTGCTTGACCAGGAAGGCCTCGACCTTGTCGTCGGCCTTCATCCCCAGCCCCGAGGTGACCAGCATCAGCCCGCCGCTGGCGGCGGCCATCACGTCGCTGGCGCTGAGTGCCTTGTGCAGCGGGTGGTCGTCCGGCAGGTCGTCGCCCTGGACGACGAGGAACAGCGACCCGGCGGTGCCCGCCGTGTTGGCCCAGCGCAGTCCACGGCGGGCCCACTTCGGGAAGCGCGCAGGACGGATCAGGGTCATGGCACCGGCCGCCGCGGCCGATGCGAGGTTGAGAGCTGTGGTCTGCTTCGAGGACGCCATGGGAAAACCCTAGAGCGTGCCGGTCGCCGTCACCCGGGTGCCGTCGGACCTCGTCATACGGGTCTCAGGCGGCGTCGGTGGGGACCGGGAGGTCCTCGACCGGTGTGACGGCCTCAGCTGCAGCATGTGCCCGACGCAGCACCGGCCCGGCGAGCGCGGCGAGCACGCAGGCGAGTCCGCCCGCGGTGACGGTCACTGCGAAGGACGCGGTCGCGCCCGACAGGTCGCCCAGGCGTCCGGCGACGGCGGCGCCCACGGCATACCCGAGCCCGGTGGCGGCGGCCAGCAATGTCATGGCCGCACCTGTGCGTGACGGCGGTGTGAGCTGCTCGCCAAGCGTGAAGGTGGTGATCATGTATGGCGCCACGCAGCACCCCAGCACGATGAGCACCGGGCACAGCAACGCGAGGGAGTGGACCAGCAGCAGTGGTGTCGCCAGCACGAAGAGTCCGGTTGCGGTCACGCGCCACCGGGTGACGTAGCCGATCCGGGCCGGCAGGGCCGCCATACTCAGGCCGGCGGCGACGCTGCCGATGCCGAGCAGCGCCTGGACCAGACCCGCGACACCGGCGTGGCCGGCGGCGGTCGCGATGACGGTGGTTCCGGTCTGCACCGAGCCGAAGATCATCCCGATGATCAGTTGGGCGAGCATCAGCGTCGCCAGCGCAGGTGTCAGGAACCGTCCCGCGGCGGCGACGCCGGTGCGTGACGAACGCAGCCGCGCCGTCGGATGTATGGCGAACCAGGTGCCGAAGATCGCCAGCAGGGCTGCGGCGGTGCAGATGCCGACACCGGGATCGACCACGGCGGCGATCGAGCCGACCAGCGCGGGACCGAGCACGAACGACGCCTCGTCGGCCGAGCCCTCGTAGGAGAACGCCGTGTCGATCAGCCGCGGCGACGACCCCGGCTTCCCGCTGGAGGAGATGATCGGCCGCCACCGGACGCGGGCCAGCGGGCCGGCCTGCGGGATGAAGAAGCCGCCGACCGCGGCTGCTCCCGCGGCCCACGGCCACGCGATGCCGCTCTCGGCGGCAACGACGACCGCGACGAGACCGACGGCACTGAGGACCGATTGGATGAGCACCACGGAGCGCTGACCGAACCGGTCCGAAGCGCCACCCAGCAAGGGGGAGCCGACGGCGTTGGCGACCGCGAGCGCGCCGGCGGTGGCACCGCCGGCGCCATAACTGCCGGTGGTGTGTGCGATGAGTAGGAGGACGCCCATCTGGCTCATGGCCAGCGGCAGCCGGGCGAGGAACGCCACGACGATGTAGGTGCGTCCGGTCAGCCCGAAGAGGTGGCGGTATGACGCAGCAGGTGACACGGGGTGGAACGCCTTTCGGAAGGGTCGGCAGAAAACAACGCGCGACTTCCCGCCTCCAGCCGCGCCAGACCCTTTGCTGAACAGGCCCCAGTTTACCGCTGTCGGGCGCCCGCCAATACCACGTGAGCATCCCGGATTGCGGCGCGGCACCTTTCGATTCACCGTGATCTTTGCGACGGTGGAGGCGGACATCCGTTCGGGCGGCGGTTTGTCCGGCAACTCGAGGGGAGTTGGGGAGCGTATGGCGACAGTCTCTCGGCGGGACGCGTTGACGGTGGGGGCGGCGGCAGGTGCCGCGGCGGTGTTAGGTGGGTGCGGCGTCACGGGTCTCCGCAGTGACGGTCCGGGCGCGAAAAGCACTGGCGGATCTACTGATTCGGGCACTCATGCGTCAGCGTCCGGATCCGGGTCGCCCTCGCGGGTCGTGCGGCTGATCGGGGACGGGTCGACCTCCGACACGGGGCCGCAGCCGCATCAGCCGACGCCGCACAAGCTGCGGCCCGGCCAGGCTCCGCCGCAGTTCGTGGTGATCTCCTGGGACGGCGCCGGCGAGATCAGCGGGCTCAACCTGCTGTCGCACTTCCGCGACGTGGCCCGTGACACCAATGCCTCGATGACCCTCTTCCTGTCCGGGCTGTTCCTGCTGCCACGCGACAAGAAGGACCTCTATCACCCGCCGCGGCACGACGTCGGTGCGTCGGACATCGGCTACCTCGAGGACGAGGACATCCACGCCACGATCGAGAACATCGGCGAGGCGTGGAAGGAGGGCCATGAGATCGGCACCCACTTCAACGGTCACTTCTGTGGTCCGACAGGAGTTGGCAAGTGGTCGCCGGCCGACTGGCTCAGCGAGATCGAGCAGGCGAAGTACTTCGTCGAACACTGGCGCACCACAACCGGTTTCACCGACCTGCCGCCGCTGCCGTTCGACTACGAGAAGGAGCTGGTCGGCGGCCGCACACCATGCCTGGAGGGTGGCGACGACCTGCGCGTCGCGGCGTCCAAGCTGGGCTGGCGCTACGACAGCAGCAAGACCGGCATCCAGATGTGGCCCTCCAAGGACCGCAACCTGTGGGACCTGTCGATGCAGTCGATCCCGTTCGCCGGGCACACCGGCCAGGTCATCTCGATGGACTACAACATCATGTACAACCAGACCGGCGGCACCACCCGCGGCAAGCCCTCGAAGCGCCCGCAGTGGCAGCAGGAAGCGGTCGACACCTACCTCGCGGGATTCAAGCGGGTCTACGACTCCAATCGCGCGCCGCTGATCATCGGCAACCACTTCGAGGGATGGAACGGCGGCATCTACATGACCGCTGTCGAGCAGGTGATGCGCAAGATCGCGACATACCCCGACGCACGCATCGTGTCCTTCCGGCAGCTCGTCGACTGGATCGAGGCGCAGGACCCGACGGTCCTGGCCAAGTTGCGCTCGGTGCCCTACGGCAGCAAGCCGATCGGCGGATGGGCGCAGTTCCTGGCAGGATGAGCGCTGCCGTCCTCAAGTCTGGAGAGTGCCTGTGCGGTCGTTCCACATCATCGCCAACCCGTTGTCCGGCGGTGGCCGGGCTGTTCGTGCCGCACGCGAGGTGGCCGCCGATCTCGGCGACGCCGGCGGTGCGGTCCGCATCACCTTCTCGCCGGGCATCGAGGCCGCCGACGGGCTGGTGCGCGACACCGCTGCGGCGGGGGAGACCGCCGTCGTGGTGGGAGGTGACGGCATGGTCAGCTCGATGGCCGGGCCGTTGCACAAGTACGACCTGACCGCGGCGATCATCCCGAGCGGCCGCGGCAACGACTTCGCCAGGCAGCTCGGCATACCCGAGAACGTCCACGACGCAGCGCGATTGGCGGCCGGCGGGGTGGAGACCAAGGTCGACGCGATCGACGTCGCGGACCGGGTCGTCGTCGGCAGCGTCTACGCCGGTGTCGACTCGCGGGTCTCCGAGCTGGTCAACTCCAGCTCAGGTCGGTTGCCGTCCGGAGCGCAATATCAGCTCGCGTCGGTCCGCGGCCTCCTGCAGTTCAGCCCGCGCGACTACCGGGTCCAGGTCGACGACGAGGTCTTCGAATACCGCGGATTCACTGCGATAGCAGCCAATTCCGGCTACTACGGCAAGGGCATGCACATCGCTCCGGACGCCGACGTGTCCGACGGGCTGCTCGACGTGGTGATGGTCGGAGCGGGCAGCCGGCTGAAGTTCGTGCGCTCCCTCCCGCAGCTCTACCGCGGCACCCACCTGAAGAACCCCGAGGTGAGCGTCGCGCGCGGAGCCGAGGTGCGCATCGAGGCCGACGGCGTCGAGGCGTATGCCGACGGCGAGCCCCTGGCCCCGGCGCCCGTCACCGCCCGGGTGCTGCCCGGCGCGCTGCGGCTGTTGTTGAATGGCTGAACAGCCACCCATCACCGCGAAGGACTCCGCATGACTGCCAAGGGATATTGGATCTGCCGCGTGCAGGTGCACGACGACGAGGGCTATGCGGAGTATGTCGCCGCGGCCAATCCTGTCTACTCCGCCCACGGCGGCACACCGATCGTGCGGGGCGGGCAGTACGAAGGCGTCGAGGGCAGTTCCCGGCCACGCAACGTGGTGATCGAGTTTCCGTCTTACCGAGCGGCGCTGGACTGCTACAACTCGCCGGAGTATGTCGCGGCCCGGGCGATACGGCAGCGGGTCGCCGAGGCCGACATCGTCGTGGTCGAGGGTCCCGAGAGCAGTTAGTCGGACGCCCTAGGCACCGCAGCCGAGCGCCTGACGCATCGGCACCAGCTTGGCGTCCGACTCACCTAGCTCTGACTCCGGCTCGGAGCCGGCGACGATCCCGCATCCGGCGAAAAGCCGCATCTGGGAAGGGGTTTCGAGCTCGCCGCAACGTAACGCGATGCCCCACTCACCGTCACCGGCGGCGTCCAGCCAGCCGACCGGCCCGGCATACCGGCCGCGGTCCATCTGCTCCAGCTCGGCGATGAGGTCGCGCGCGGCCAGTGTCGGCGTGCCGCACACGGCGGCCGACGGATGCAGGGACGCGGCCAGCGTGAGGGAGGACACGTCCTCGTGCAGCACGCCCGCGACGTCGGTCGCCAGATGCATGACGTTGGGCAGGTGCAGCACGAATGGCGACTCGGGCACGTTCATCGACGAACAGTGCGGCGACATCGCGTCCGCGACCGAGCGCACCGCGTATTCGTGCTCCTCCAGGTCCTTGCTCGAGCGGGCCAGCGACGCGGCCAGCGCCAGGTCGTGCTCGTCGTCGCCGGTGCGCCGGATGGTGCCGGCCAGGACCCGCGAGGTGACCAGGCCCTTCTGCCGGCGCAACAGCATCTCCGGAGTCGCGCCGATGAGCCCGTCGACGCTGTAGGTCCAGGTGTTGGGGTAGGAGTCGGACAGATTGCGCAGCAGATAGCGCGGATCGATGTCGGTCTCGGAGCGGATCACCACGTCCCGGGCCATCACGACCTTGTCGAGTGCCCCTGACTGGATCCGGCCGACCGCCGCGCCGACCGCCGCAGTCCACTCCGCGTCGGTCAGCGAACCGTGGGTGACCTCGGAAACCTTTGGCGCCTGGGGGATTTCGCCACTCTGCAGCTTCGGGGTGCTGGGCAACTCGGCGGCGGTGCTGGTGGTGGTGACCCACGCGACACCGTTGCGGCGTCCGATGACGATCGCCGGCACGTGCAGCACGCCGCCCGCGTCGGACGCGGCGGCGAACGCGAACGAACCGACCGCGATGAGCCCGGCGCCGGGCAGGTCGACCTCGGCGCGTACGACGGACTGGCGCACGATGCCCCGCCACCACTGCTCGGCGTCGGCGAAGCGTGCCGTTCCCTGCGTCTGGATGGCGGTGGCGGTGCCCCACCCGACGAAACCGTCCCCTTCACGCAGCCAACTCACCGGCGCTTCGGCATCGGCGGGGATCAAGGAGACGAGATCACCCGGGTCCGGAATGCGCATCGAGCGCACCACCAGAGCCGGTTCGGTTTGCGGCAACGGCATGGTCACGACCGGTCACCTTACGCCCGAGTCATCAGCCGGTGGCCGACCGCGTCGTGTCGGCATACGGACAACGATGGGGAACAATGTCGCCTATGAATCGTGCGAGCCTCGACAAGCAGCCACGTGACGTGGCCAAGATGTTCGACCAGGTGGCGGCCCGCTACGACATCACCAACGACGTGATGGCGATGGGCCAGAACCGCCGGTGGCGCAAGGTCGTGGTCGAGTCGGTGGCTCCCCGCCCGGGCGACCTTATCCTCGACATCGCCGCCGGCACCGGCACCAGCAGCGAGCCGTTCGAGCGGCTCGGCGCTCGCGTCGTGCCGGCCGACTTCTCGCTCGGCATGCTTCGCAAGGGCAAGCAGATGCGCCCCGAGATGGCGTTCACCGCCGCCGATGCCATGCAGCTGCCCTTCGCCGACGGGGTCTTCGACGCGGTCACGATGTCGTTCGGCTTCCGCAACGTCCAGTCGCCCGAGGAGACGCTTCGCGAGTTCCGCCGGGTCACCAAACCGGGCGGGAAGGTGCTGATCTGCGAGTTCTCCACGCCGACCAACCCGGCCTTCCGCAAGGTCTACAGCGAGTACCTCATGAGCGCGCTGCCGCGGGTCGCTCGCAAGGTCGGCTCCAACGCCGACTCCTACGTCTATCTGGCCGAGTCCATCCAGGCCTGGCCCGACCAGGCGGGCATCGCCTCGTTGATGCAGGACGCGGGCTGGTCGAAGGTCGAATGGCGCGACCTGACCGGCGGCGTCGTCGCCCTGCACCGCGCCACGAAACCGATCACGATGTGAGGACAGCGGATTAGGTCCGCCTAAGTAGGTTCGCTGACCCGGCTGGGAATACAGTGCATGGGTTAGTGAAGACGTTCACAAGCTAGAAAGATTCACCCAGTGAGCCTCCCCGGCGTTAGCCCTGCCCTGGACGAGAGCGCCGACGTCATCGTCGTCGGCGCCGGCCCCGGTGGATCAGCCACAGCCGCTTACCTCGCAATGGCCGGCATCGACGTGCTGTTGCTGGAGAAGACCCATTTCCCGCGGGAGAAGGTCTGTGGCGACGGTCTGACCCCACGAGCCGTACGCGAGTTGATCACGCTCGGCGTACCGACCCCCGAAGACGATGGCTGGATCAAGAACAAGGGTCTGCGGATCATCGGCGGCGGCATGCGGCTGCAGCTGGACTGGCCCGACGTCGCGAGCTTCCCGCCATACGGCCTGGTCCGCACCCGCCAGGACTTCGACGACATCCTCGCCAAGCACGCCGTCAAGCACGGTGCGCGACTGCGCCAGGGCGTCAACGTGGGCGGTGCGATCCGCGACGACAAGACCGGTGCGATCGTCGGCGTCGAGGCCAAGGAGATGGGCGAGAACGACCGCCCGACCGGCCGCAAGCTGACCTACCGCGCACCGCTGGTGATCGCCGCCGACGGCAACTCCTCCCGGCTGTCGCTCGCGATGGGCCGCGACAAGCGTGACGACCGCCCGATGGGTGTCGCGGTGCGCGCCTACTACACGAGCCCGCGGCACGACGACGACTACCTCGAGTCCTGGCTCGAGCTGTGGTCCAAGGACAAGAACGGCAAGCGGGTGCTGCTGCCCGGCTACGGCTGGATCTTCGGCGTCGGTGACGGCACCAGCAACCTCGGCCTGGGCATCCTCAACACCTCCAGCGCGTTCGGCAAGACCGACTACAAGGACGTCATGCGTCAGTGGGTCGCGACCATGCCGGAGGAGTGGACCTACAACGAGGAGACCATCACCGGCCCGATCCGCGGGGCGGCACTGCCGATGGGCTTCAACCGGCAGCCGCACTACGCCGACGGTCTGATGCTCGTCGGCGACGCCGGCGGCATGGTCAATCCGTTCAACGGTGAGGGCATCGCCTACGCGATGGAGTCCGGGCGGCTGGCCGCCGAGGTGGTCGCGCAGGCCTTCGGTCGCACCGACGACGCCGGACGCGAGCGGGTGTTGCAGTCTTATCCCAAGGTCATGAAGGACGCCCTCGGCGGCTACTTCACGGTGGGCCGCTACTTCGCGCAGCTCATCGGCCACCCGGAAATCATGCGCTTTGCAGTGCGTTACGGCTTGCCGCGTAAGACGATGATGCAATTCTTGTTGAAGGTGATGGCCAACCTCGGCGACGAGCACGGTGGCAAACTCGATGACCGCGTGATGTCGATGATGTCTCGGATGGTGCCGGCGGCATGAGGATCACGGTTTCGAACAGCGACGTTCGGAAGGACTCGTAAGCAATGAACTACTCCTACGCACCGCTGCTGTTCTTCGCGGGTATCGGCGCAGCCTTCGCGATCTTCTCGGTGCTCGGCGCCAGCACGCTGGCCGGCCCGAAGCGTTACAACCGCGCCAAGGCCGACGCCTACGAGTGCGGCATCCAGCCGAGTCCCCACGCCGAGGGCGGCGGACGCGTGCCGATCAAGTACTACCTGACGGCGATGCTGTTCATCATCTTCGACATCGAGTCGGTGTTCCTCTACCCGTTCGCCGTCTCGTTCGACCGGTTGGGGCTCTTCGCGCTGATCGAGATGGTGCTTTTCGTCGTGACTGTGTTCGTCGCATACGCCTTCGTATGGCGCCGCGGCGGACTTGAGTGGGATTGAGGTCTTCAGGACATGGGAATCGAAGAGAAGCTGCCTGCGGGCTTCCTGCTGAGCACGGTGGAGCAGGTCGCCGGCTACATGCGCAAGAGCTCGGTCTGGCCGGCGACGTTCGGTCTGGCCTGCTGCGCGATCGAGATGATGGCCGTCGGCACGCCCGACTACGACATCGCCCGCTTCGGCATGGAGCGCTTCAGTGCGACTCCGCGCCAGGCCGACCTGATGATCGTCGCCGGGCGGGTGAGCCAGAAGATGGCTCCCGTCGTGCGTCAGGTCTACGACCAGATGCCGGAGCCCAAGTGGGTCATCTCGATGGGCGTGTGCGCCAGCTCGGGCGGCATGTTCAACAACTACGCGATCGTGCAGGGTGTCGACCACGTCATACCGGTCGACATCTATCTGCCCGGTTGCCCGCCGCGGCCGGAGATGCTGCTCAACGCGATCCTCGAGCTGCACAAGCAGATCCAGAACACCAAGCTGGGTGTCAACCGGGTCGAGGCCGCACGCGCGGCCGAGCAGGCCGCGATGGCGGCGACGCCGACGCACCAGATGAAGGGTTTGCTGGCGTGAGTGACGACAAGAAGCCCGACGCTCCCAGCGCCGAGGCCACCACCACCGACGCGGTGACGCCGGGCGAACTCGTGGAGACCACGACCGTCGGCGAACCGATCAAGATCGCCGAGCGCAAGGGCATGTTCGGCTCCTCCCTCGGCAACGACACCAGCGGGTATGGCGGACTCAACCGCCCGGTGTTCTTCCCGGGCACCGCGGGCAAGCCGTACGGCGGCTACTTCGACGCGCTGACCGACGCGCTGGAGGTTGCGCTGGCCCGCAACGGCGGCAGCTACGAAGTCGCCGTCGAACGCGTCGTCGTCGACCGGGGCGAGCTGACCCTCTTCGTGCCGCGCGAGCAGCTGCCGCTGGTGGCGCGCACCCTGCGTGACGAGCCGACGCTGCGCTTCGAGCAGTGCCTGAGCGTCAGCGGTGTGCACTACCCGCAGGACACCGACCGCGAGTTGCACGCGGTCTACCACTTCGTCTCGATCACCAACGGCAGCAAGCGAGTTCGCGTCGAGGTCGCAGTGCCCGACTCGGACCCACACCTGCCGTCGATCGTGGAGACCTACCCGGGCGTCGACTGGCACGAGCGGGAGACGTGGGACATGTTCGGCATCATCTTCGACGGCCACCCGGCGTTGACCCGGATCCTGATGCCGGACGACTGGCCCGGCCACCCCCAGCGCAAGGACTACCCGCTCGGCGGCATACCCGTGGAGTACAAGGGAGCCACCGTGCCCCCGCCCAGTGATCGGAGGTCGTACAAGTGACCGCACGTACCGACGCCTTCGGCGCCACCACCCACGACGTCGACGACGACACCCCGGTGCTCAACGCCGTCGGCGGCGACTGGGACGACCTGGTCGACGAGGCCACCGCCCTCCACGAGGAGCGGATCGTCGTCAACATGGGTCCGCAGCACCCGTCGACGCACGGCGTGCTGCGCCTGATCCTCGAGCTGGACGGCGAGACCGTGACCGAGGCCCGTGCGGGCATCGGTTACCTGCACACCGGCATCGAGAAGAACATGGAGTTCCGCACCTGGACCCAGGGCGTGACCTTCTGCACGCGCATGGACTACGTCATGCCGTTGTTCAACGAAGCGGTCTACTGCCTGTCGGTGGAGAAGCTGCTCGGCATCACCGATCAGATCCCGGCTCGCGCCCAGGCCATCCGGGTGCTGCTGATGGAGCTCAACCGGATCACCTCGCACCTGGTGTGCCTCGCGACCGGCGGTATGGAGATGGGCGCGACGACCGTCATGACCATCGGCTTCCGCGAGCGCGAGCGCATCCTGCGGATCTTCGAGGCGATCACCGGGCTGCGCATGAACCACGCCTACATCCGGCCCGGCGGCGTCGCCTCCGACCTGCCCGCCGGCACGATCGACCAGGTCCGCGAGAACCTCCCGCTGGTGCGCAAGGGCATCGGCGAGCTCGAGGCGCTGCTCAACGAGAACCCCGTGCTCAAGGGCCGCATGTGCGACGTCGGCTACCTCGACCTCACCGGCTGTATGGCGCTGGGTATGACGGGCCCGGTGCTGCGTGCGACCGGCCTGCCGCACGACCTGCGCAAGTCCGACCCCTACTGCGGCTACGAGACCTACGACTTCGAGGTCCCGGTACGCGACACCTCCGACGCCTACGCCCGATACCGATTGCGCGTCGACGAGATGTACCAGTCGCTGCGCATCGTCGAGCAGGTCATCCAGCGGCTCGACGAGAACCCCGGTCCGGTGATGGTCGAGGACAAGAAGATTGCCTGGCCGGCTCAGCTGGCCGTCGGCTCGGACGGTCAGGGCAACAGCCTGGACCACATCCGCGAGATCATGGGCGAGTCGATGGAGTCGCTCATCCACCACTTCAAGCTGGTGACCGAGGGCTTCCGGGTGCCGCCGGGTCAGGCGTATGCCGCGATCGAGAGCCCCAAGGGCGAGCTCGGCTGCCACACCGTCTCCGACGGTGGCACGCGGCCCTACCGGGCGCACTTCCGCGACCCGTCCTTCAACAACCTGCAGGCGGTCGCCGCGATGGCCGAGGGCGGCTCCGTCGCCGACGTGATCGTGGCCGTTGCGAGCATTGACCCCGTCATGGGAGGCGTCGACAGATGACAGAGCTCAAGCACGTGCACGCGGAGGAGCGGGCGCACAAGTCGAACGCGATCCTGCATCCGCAGACGCCGCTGCAAGCGAGCGCCGAGCCCTACACCGACGAGCAGCTCGCGCAGCTCAACACCGACATCGACGAGATCATCGCTCGCTACCCGGTGAAGCGATCGGCACTGCTGCCGATCCTGCACCTGGTCCAGAGTGTCGACGGCTACGTCACGGGCCGCGGTGTGCGGTTGTGCGCCGAGCGGCTGGGCCTCACTGAGGCCGAGGTCAGCGGTGTCGCGACGTTCTACACCCAGTACAAGCGCCACCCCAACGGCGACTACACGATCGGCGTCTGCACCAACACGCTGTGCGCGGTGATGGGCGGAGACCTGATCTTCGACGCGGTCTCCGAGCACCTGGGCATCGGCCACGACGAGACCACCGAGGACGGCAAGATCACCCTGGAGCGCGTCGAGTGCAACGCGGCCTGTGACTACGCACCTGTGGTGATGGCCAACTGGGAGTTCTTCGACAAGCAGACGCCGGAGTCGGCGGTGCGTATGGCGGACGACCTGCGTGCCGGCAAGGACGTCGTGCCGACCCGCGGCGCCGCCAAGGTCTGCACCTTCAAGCACATCGAGCGGGTGCTGGCCGGCTTCCCGGACGAGCACGCCAACGAGGGTGTCGGCGCCGGCGAGCAGTCCCTCGAGGGACTGCGCCTGGCGCACCAGAACGACTGGCGGGCACCCGGTGACGAAGGCGGGCCGCTCTCGGAGGAGCCCGTCCAGAACACCGCGATCACCGACGAGACCGGTGGGCCGCTGCCGGGCGAGCCGCACAGTTCAGCCGATCGTCAGGAGGACTGAGATGGCAACCACACTGACCCCGGTGCTCACCAAGCACTGGGACGACCCGCGCAGTTGGACGCTGGAGACCTACCAGCGCGACGGGGGTTACCAGGCGCTCGACAAGGCGCTGCACACCGACCCGGCAGCGCTGATCGACGAGGTCAAGAACTCCGGACTGCGCGGTCGTGGCGGCGCCGGCTTCCCGACCGGCCTGAAGTGGTCCTTCCTGCCTGAGCCGGACGGTGGTCCCCGCTACCTCGTCGTCAACGCCGACGAGTCCGAGCCGGGCACCTGCAAGGACATCCCGCTGATGATGGCGACACCGCACATCCTCCTGGAGGGCGTGGCCATCACGTCGTTCGCCATCGGCTGCAACCATGCGTTCATCTACCTGCGCGGCGAGGTCGTGCACGTCTACCGCCGGCTCATGAACGCCGTGCAGGAGGCGTATGACGCCGGCCTGCTCGGCAAGGACATCGGTGGCACCGGCTTCGACCTGGACGTCACGGTGCACGCGGGTGCGGGCGCCTACGAGTGCGGTGAAGAGACCGCACTGCTGGACTCCCTGGAGGGCCGTCGCGGCCAACCGCGCCTGAAGCCGCCGTTCCCGGCGGTCGAGGGTCTCTACGCCCGACCCACCGTGGTCAACAACGTCGAGTCGGTCGCGTCCGTTCCGAGCATCATCGCCAACGGCGCCGACTGGTTCTCCGGCATGGGCACCGAGAAGTCCAAGGGCTACGGCATCTTCAGCCTGTCCGGTCACGTGACACGTCCGGGCCAGTACGAAGCCCCGCTCGGCATCACGCTGCGTGAACTGCTCGACATGGCCGGCGGCGTGCGCGAGGGGCACGAGCTGAAGTTCTGGACACCGGGTGGCTCGTCGACGCCGATCTTCACCGCCGCGGAGCTCGACGTGCCGTTGGACTTCGACTCGGTCGCGGCGGCCGGCTCGATGCTCGGCACCCGCGCGCTGCAGATCTTCGACGACACCGTGTCGGTGGTGCACGCCGTCGCGCGGTGGACCGACTTTTACGCCCACGAGTCGTGCGGCAAGTGCACGCCGTGCCGTGAGGGCACCTACTGGATGAAGCAGATCATGACCCGTCTCGAGCACGGGGAGGGCACGGCGGAGGACATCGAGACCCTGCTGGACGTCTGCGACAACATCTTCGGCCGCTCGTTCTGCGCCCTCGGTGACGCGGCGACGTCACCGGTCACGTCCGGCATCCAGCACTTCCGCGAGGAGTTCGAGCTGGGCACCCACACGCCGTGGTGGGAGGCCTTCCCGCCGGAAGCCTCCGCACTCTTCCCGGTTGCGACTTCGAAGGAGACCGTGTCGGCATGACCGCGATCACCGACAAGACCCCGGAGGCACCTCCGGCGGAAGACCTGGTCACGTTGACCATCGACGGGGCTGAGGTCAGCGTTCCCAAGGGCACCCTGGTGATCCGGGCGGCCGAGAAGCTCGGCGTCCAGATCCCGCGCTTCTGCGATCACCCGTTGCTCGACCCGGTCGGCGCCTGCCGCCAGTGCCTGGTCGAGGTGCCCGATGCCGGCAACGGCCGCGGTATGCCGAAGCCGCAGGCGTCCTGCACGCTGGCCGTCGCCGAAGGTATGAAGGTCGAGACGCAGGTGACCTCCGCCGTGGCCGACAAGGCACAGCACGGTCAGATGGAGTTCCTGCTCATCAACCACCCGCTGGACTGCCCCGTCTGCGACAAGGGTGGCGAGTGCCCGCTGCAGAACCAGGCGATGTCCAACGGTCGGCCTAAGAGCCGCTTCGAGGACGTCAAGCGCACCTACCCAAAGCCGATCAACATTTCGTCGCAGGTGCTGCTCGACCGCGACCGGTGCATCCTCTGCGCGCGGTGCACCCGCTTCTCCGACCAGATCGCCGGTGACCAGTTCATCGCGCTCATCGAGCGTGGTGCACTGCAGCAGGTCGGCATCTACGAGGAGAAGCCGTTCGAGTCCTACTTCTCCGGCAACACCGTGCAGATCTGCCCGGTGGGCGCGCTGACCGGTGCGGCATACCGCTTCCGGTCCCGCCCGTTCGACCTGGTGTCGACCCCCTCGGTGTGTGAGCACTGCGCCAGCGGCTGCTCGATCCGCACCGACCACCGACGCGGTGTCGTGCTGCGCCGGATGGCGCTGGACGACCCGGCGGTCAACGAGGAGTGGAACTGCGACAAGGGTCGCTGGGCGTTCAAGTACGCCACCAGCAGCCGCCTGCAGACACCGTTGGTGCGCGACGAGAACGGCGACCTGCGCGTCGCCGCCTGGCCGGAGGCACTGGAGATCGCCGCCAAGGGTCTCGCGCAGGCAAAGGCTGCAGGCGGCGTCGGTGTGCTCACCGGCGGCCGCGTCAGCGCCGAAGACGCCTACGCCTACAGCAAATTCGCGCGACTGGTGCTCGACACCAACGACATCGACTTCCGCTCCCGGCCGTTGTCCGCCGAGGAGGCCGACTTCCTGGCGAGCTCGGTCGTGGCGACCGACCCCGATGGTGATTCGGTCACCTTCACCGACCTGGAGAAGGCGCCGTCGGTGCTGCTGGTCGGCATCGAGCCCGAGGAGGAGTCGCCGATCATCTTCCTGCGGCTGCGCAAGGGCAACCGCAACAACAAGGTCAAGGTCATGTCGGTCGCGCCGTTCGTCACGCGCGGCCTGGCCAAGATGGGCGGCACGCTCATCGCCGCAGCGCCCGGCACCGAGGCCGAGGTGCTCGACGCAATCACTGCCGCGAGCGGCGACCTCGCGGAGACCGCGGAGCAGCTTAGTGCCGACTCGGTCATCCTGGTCGGCGAGCGTATGGCGACCGTGCCCGGTGCGTTGTCGTCCGTCCTCGCCCTCGCCCGCGCCAAGGGTGCGCGGGTGGCCTGGGTGCCGCGACGCGCCGGTGAGCGCGGTGCGCTCGAGGCCGGTGCGATCGGCAACCTGCTGCCCGGTGGCCGCCCGGTGGGCGACGCCGCAGCACGGGCCCAGGTCGGCACCGTATGGGGTGCCGCCGAGTTGCCGGAGCAGGCCGGCCGCGACACCGACGCGATCCTGGCGGCCGCAGCGTCCGGCGACCTCGCCGGCCTGGTCGTCGGCGGCGTCGATCCGCGCGACCTGGCCGACCAGCACACCGCGCAGGACGGTCTGGAGAAGGCCTTCGTGGTCTCGCTGGAGTTGCGGGAGAGCCCCGTCGCGCCATACGCCGACGTCATCCTGCCGGTGGCCGCGCAGCAGGAGAAGGCCGGTTCCTACGTCAACTGGGAGGGTCGCGTGCGGCCCTTCGAGCGGGCCATCGAGAGCACCGACATCCCGGACTTCCGCGCACTCGACCTGTTGGCCGCGGAGCTGGGCGAGTTCCTCGGCACCCGGTCGACCGCCCAGGTGCAGGCCGAGATGCGCGAGCTGGGGGCGTTCTCCGGTGAGCGTCCGAGCCCGCCTCGGGTGAAGTCTCGTGGCGTGCCGCGTCCGCTGATCGGGGAGGCCGTGCTGGCAACCTGGAGCCATCTGCTCGACAAGGGCGCGCTGCAGGACGGCGAGCCGTTCCTGGCCGGCACCGCGTTCGCGTCCGTCGCCCGACTGTCGGCGGCGACCGCTGCGAGTGTCGGTGTGCGCGAGGGTGAGCGGCTCGAGGTTTCGACCAAGCACGGCGCGATCACGCTGCCGGTGGTCATTACCGAGATGCCCGACTACGTCGTGTGGCTGCCGACCAATTCGACCGACAGCGCCGTGCGTGCCACTCTCGGTGCCGACGGTGGCGCGATCGTTGCGCTGGCCAAGGCACCGGCCGAGGCGACCGCCGAGCAGTCCACCACCGAGGAGAGTGCGCAGTGAACGCCACCCCACGAAGTTTCTCCTCCGCTTCGCTCCTCCGAATACTTCGCGGGGGCCCCGCCGTGACCAAGCTGCGTGACGTCTTAGGAGACGAGGCATGAGTATGTTGGCGCTCGCCGGCCCGGCGCTGGCGACCAGCACCGATAACCCGGCTGCCGACTTCAGTGACACCCCGTGGTGGCTGTCGCTGATCAAGGCGCTGTTCCTGTTCGTCTTCCTGCTGCTCAACACGTTGCTCGTCATCTGGTTCGAGCGCCGCGTGATCGGCCGGATGCAGGAGCGTCCCGGCCCCAACCGCACCGGTCCCTTCGGCCTGCTGCAGACCCTCGCCGACGGTGTGAAGCTGGCGCTGAAGGAGGACATCACTCCGCGCAAGGCGGACAAGCTGATGTTCGTCCTGGCGCCGATCATCGCCGGTGCGATGGCGTTCGTGTCGTTCGCGATCATCCCGTTGTCCGGCAACGTGTGGATGTTCGGCCACTACACGCCGCTGCAGCTGACCGACGTGCCCGTTGCCGTGCTGCTGGTGCTGGCGGTCGCCGGTGTCGGCGTCTATGGCATCGTGCTGGCGGGCTGGTCGTCGGGTTCGACATACCCGCTGCTGGGTGGCCTGCGCTCGAGCGCGCAGGTGATCTCCTACGAGATCGCCATGGGTCTGGCGCTGGTCGCGGTGTTCTTGTATGCCGGGTCGATGTCCACCAGCCAGATCGTGCTGGCCCAGAACGACCTGTGGTTCGCCATCCCGGCGTTCTTCTCCTTCGGCGTCTACATCATCACCATGGTCGGTGAGACCAACCGACTGCCGTTCGACCTCGCCGAGGGCGAGGGCGAGTTGACCGGTGGTTTCCACACCGAGTACTCCTCACTGAAGTTCGCGATGTTCTTCCTCGGCGAATACGTGAACATGTTCACCGTTTCCGGCCTGGCCACCACGCTGTTCCTGGGCGGTTGGCAGGCCCCTCCGGGGATCGCCGCGATCGGTGGCGGCATGTTCAACGGCGGCTGGTGGGGCCTGTTGTGGTTCGTCATCAAGCTGTGGCTGTTCATGTTCTTCTTCGTCTGGTTGCGTGGTTCTCTGCCGCGTGTGCGGTACGACCAGTTCATGCGCTTGGGCTGGAAGGTCCTCATCCCGTCCACCCTGGTGTGGGTCGTGGCGGTCGCCTTCCTGCGCGCTTCCAACGAGGGCTTCCTCGGTAAGACCATGGTCCTTGGCGGCCGGATACATCGGTCCACGTTGATAACCATCGTGATCATCGTGCTGCTGGTGCTTGCCGCTGCATGGATCTACGACTACAAGGCCGCCGCCCGGGAGAAGGCCATCCCCGAAACGCCCACCGAGATCGACCCCTACGCCGGGGGTTACCCGGTGCCGCCACTGCCGGGACAGACCCTGCGCGAACCGGCGCCTGCGCTGACCGCGCCCCCGGCCTACCAACCAGGCGAGACCGATTCCGAGGAGGAGGAGACTCGTGGCTGACAACAACACTGCTGGATCGAACGCTTCGGAGGGACAGCCCGGATTCCTGTCCGAGCTGTTCGCTCCGGTGGCCGGTTTCGGCGTGACCTTCGCGACGATGTTCCGCAAGGTCACCACCGAGGAGTACCCCGAGGAGAAGCGGCCGACCCAGCTGCGTTATCACGGCCGGCACCAGCTCAACCGCCACCCGGACGGACTGGAGAAGTGCGTCGGCTGCGAACTGTGCGCGTGGGCCTGCCCGGCGGACGCCATTCTGGTCGAGGGCGCCGACAACGACGACGCCACCGGCCAACGGTTCTCCCCCGGTGAGCGATACGGCAGCGTCTACCAGATCAACTACTTGCGCTGCATCTTCTGCGGGCTGTGCATCGAGGCGTGCCCGACCCGGGCTCTCACGATGACCAACGAGTACGAGCTGGCCGACGACAACCGCGCGGACCTGATCTTCACCAAGGACCAGCTGCTGGCACCCCTGCAGTCCGGTATGACGCCCGCCCCGCACCCGATGGTCGAAGGCATGGACGAGAAGGACTACTACAAGGGCAAGGTCACCGGCGCGACGAGCGCCCAGCAGG
Organism: Flexivirga endophytica; assembly: GCF_014640635.1. Classification (GTDB taxonomy): domain Bacteria; phylum Actinomycetota; class Actinomycetes; order Actinomycetales; family Dermatophilaceae; genus Flexivirga; species Flexivirga endophytica. The sequence continues at coordinate 140,414 of NZ_BMHI01000003.1, read as the reverse complement.
ACTGGGTCGCCGAGCACAACGCCGAGTCGACGCAGAAAGAGGAAACGGTATGAGGCTCGGAGGCGCGGAGGCAACGCTGTTCTTCTTCGGCGCTCCGCTCGCGGTCATCGGTGCGCTGGCGCTGCTGTTCGCTCGCAAGGCGGTCCACGCAGCAATGGGTATGGCGCTGACCATGGTCATGCTCGGCGTGTTCTACATCGCCGAGCAGGCCGAGTTCCTCGGCATCATCCAGGTGTTCGTCTACTCCGGCGCCGTGATGATGCTCTTCCTCTTCGTCGTCATGCTGGTCGGTGTCGACTCGTCCGACTCGCTCATCGAGACGATCAAGGGGCAGCGCGTCGCAGGCATCCTGCTGGCACTTGCGGTGATGATCAGCCTGCTGGTCAGCGTCGGCAAGATCAGCTTCGGCGGTGCGAAGGGCCTGGACAAGGTCAACCAGGACACCGGCAACGTCAGCGGGCTCGCCAACCTGATCTTCGGCCCCTACGTGTGGGCGTTCGAGGTCACCTCGGCCCTGCTGATCACCGCTGCAATCGGCGCCATGCTGCTCGCGCACCGGGAGCGGTTGCGACCGAAGGCGTCGCAGGCCGACTGGTCGCGCGGCCGCGTCCGCCGCAACGAATTCGTCGCGGGTCTTCCGGTGCCGGGTGTCTACGCCCGGCACAACGCTGCTGACGTCCCGGCGCTGCTGCCGGACGGCACACCCGCCGAGGACTCGGTGCAGCGCGTGCTCAAGGCGCGCGGCCAGGTCGGTTCCCCGGGTGGGTATGTCGCCGCCGCGCACGAGATCGAGGGCGAAGCCGGAGACAGCACCAGCAAGGAAGTCGGTGACCGACAGTGAGCACCCCACAAAGTTCTCCGCTCGTTCCTCGCTCCGATACTTTGCGGGGACCCCGCTCTGTCGATGAAAGCGGTGGCATCCGATGACTCTGACTTCTTACATCTACTTGTCGGTGGTTCTGTTCTCGATCGGCAGCGCTGTCGTGCTGCTGCGTCGCAACGCGATCATCGTGTTCATGGGCATCGAGTTGATGCTCAACGCCGCCAACCTCGCCTTCGTCACGTTCGCCCGGATGCAGGGTTCGCTCGACGGCCAGGTCATCGCGTTGTTCGTGATGGTGGTCGCCGCCGCTGAGGTCGTGGTCGGCCTGGCGATCATCATGGCCATCTTCCGCGCCCGCAGGTCCGTGTCGGTCGACGACGCCAACCTGCTGAAGTTGTGAGTTAGGGAGTATTCGTGACCATGCATGACGCCACAGGTGTGGCATCCATCGGCTGGCTGATGATCGGCCTGCCCGCGCTGGGCGCAGCGCTGCTGCTGCTCGGCGGGAAGAAGCTGGACAAGGCCGGGCCCTATCTCGCGACGCTGCTGTCCTGGGCCTCGTTCGTCATCGGTCTGCTGATCCTGCTGCAGCTGCGTGGCAAGTCGCCCGAGGACCGGGGGATGCACCAGCACCTCTTCGACTGGATCACCACGGGCAAGTTCAACCTGTCCGCCGGTCTCCAGTACGACCAGCTGTCGCTGACCTTCGTCATGCTGATCACCTTCGTGGGGTCGCTGATCACGGTCTACTCCTTGGGTTACATGGAGCACGACCCGGACAAGCGCAGGTTCTTCGCCTACCTCAACCTCTTCGTCGCCAGCATGTTGCTGTTGGTGCTCGCCGACTCGTACACCTTGCTGTTCGTCGGCTGGGAGGGCGTCGGCCTGGCGTCATACCTGCTGATCGGCTTCTGGAACTGGAACCCGGCATACGCGACAGCGGCCAACAAGGCGTTCTTCCTCAACCGCATCGGTGACATGGGCATGCTCATCGCGATGTTCGTGATGTTCTGGGCATTCGGCAAGGTCGACTTCGCCGGCGTCAACGCCGGTGTCGAGCACGCCGGCAAGGGCACGATGCTTGCGATCGGCCTCGCACTGCTGGTGGCCGCCTGCGGTAAGTCCGCGCAGTTCCCGTTGCAGTCCTGGCTGGGTGACGCGATGGCCGGTCCGACGCCGGTGTCCGCGCTGATCCACGCGGCAACGATGGTGACCGCCGGTGTCTACCTGATCGTCCGCAGCCACGTGATCTTCAACGCCTCCGAGGACGCCCGCCTCGCAGTCTGCATCGTCGGTGCGATCACGCTCTTCGCCGGTGCGGTGATCGGTTGTGCGAAGGACGACCTGAAGAAGGCGCTCGCCGCGTCGACCATGTCGCAGATCGGCTACATGGTGCTGGCGGCCGGGCTCGGCCCGGTGGGCTACGCGTTCGCGATCTTCCACCTGCTCACCCACGGCTTCTTCAAGGCCGGGATGTTCCTCGGCGCCGGCTCGGTCATGCACGGTATGAACGACCAGGTCAACATGCGCCGGTTCGGTGGATTGTGGACCGTCATGAGGATCACCTGGGTCACCTTCGGCCTCGGCTTCCTGGCCATCATCGGCTTCCCTGGCCTGTCCGGGTTCTGGTCCAAGGACAAGATCATCGAGGCGGCCTTCGAGGGCTCCGGCTGGAAGCCGTGGGTCTTCGGTCTGACCGCGCTCATCGCGGCCGGCATCACCGCGTTCTACATGTCGCGGATGTTCTTCATGACCTTCATGGGCAAGCGTCGGTGGACCGAGGACGTGCACCCGCACGAGTCGCCGCTGACGATGACTATCCCGATGATGGTGCTGGCCATCGGCTCCGCCTTCCTCGGCCTCATCCTCGGCCCGACCGGCATCATCACCGACTGGCTGGAGCCGGTCGTCGGCAAGCACGAGGGCGGCGAGCACGTCCTCGGCGCCGCCCCGCTGATGGTCGCGACGTTCGTGCTGATGGTCATCGGCGTCGCGATGGCCTGGCGGATGTACTGGCGCGATGCTGTGCCGGTCGCTCCACCGGTCGGCTCCCCGCTCACTCAGGCCGCTCGTCGTGACCTCGGTCAGGACGACTTCAACCAGGCCGCCATCCAGCGCCCAGGTCTGCACCTGACCCGCGCACTCGTCTTCTTCGACAACAAGGTCGTCGACGGCGTGGGCAACGGTTCGGCGGCCGGCATCGGCGGCAGCTCCGCTCGACTGAAGAAGATGCAGAACGGATTCGTGCGTACTTACTCCCTGACGATGCTCCTGGGCGTCGCGGCAATCCTCGGCGCAGTGTGGGTGGTGCGGTGATGTCGGACTTCCCCTGGCTGACCACGCTCGGCGTCATACCTCTGGTGGGTGCGGCGGTCGTCGCACTGCTGCCCAAGGGCGCGACCCGCAACGTGCGCCCGATCGCGCTGGCGTTCTCGTTGCTGACCCTGGTGGTCGGCATCGTCGCCGCGACCCAGTTCAAGACCAGCGGTGACAATCCGCAGTTCCAACTGGCCGAGACCCATTCGTGGATCCCGCAGTTCGGAGTCTCCTACGCCGTCGGCGTGGACGGTATGGCGCTCTCGCTCATCCTGATGAGCCTGGTGCTGGTGCCGATCTCGCTGCTCGCGGCCTGGAACGACATTCCCGAGGGCGGCCGTCGACAGCAGAGCTACTTCGCGTTGCTTCTGGTGCTGGAGACCTTCATGGTCGGGGTGTTCGCCGCGACCGACGTCTTCCTCTTCTACGTCTTCTTCGAGGCGATGCTGATCCCGGTCTACTTCCTGATCGGCATGTTCGGCGGCCCCCGCCGGCAGTACGCCGCGGTGAAGTTCCTGCTGTTCTCGCTGTTCGGCGGACTGATCATGCTGGTCGCGGTCATCGCGCTCTACCAGCAGGGCCCCGGTGGCGACCACGGCTTCCTGGTCAACTCGCTGACCGGACTGCACATGTCCGAGAGCACGGAGCGCCTGCTGTTCGTCGGCTTCTTCATCGCGTTCGCCATCAAGGCGCCGATGTGGCCGGTGCACACCTGGCTGCCGGATGCCGCGTCGGAGGCCAAGCCGGCCGTCGCGGTGCTGCTGGTCGGTGTGCTCGACAAGGTCGGCACCTTCGGGATGATCCGGTTCTGCCTGCAGCTCTTCCCGGACGCCAGCAAGTGGGCCACGCCGGTCGTGATCATCCTGGCGGTCATCTCGATCATCTACGCCGCGATCGCGGCCATCGGCCAGAACGACATGATGCGGCTGATCGCCTACACGTCGGTGAGCCACTTCGGCCTGATCGTGCTGGGGATCTTCGCGGTCACCCAGACCTCGGTGATCGGCTCGCAGCTCTACATGGTCAACCATGGCATCACGACCGCGGCGCTGTTCCTCTTCGCCGGTTTCCTGATCATGCGTGGCAAGAGCAAGAACATCACCGACTACGGCGGCTGGCAGCGCACGACGCCGGTGCTCGCCGGTGTCTCGCTGGTCGCCGGACTGTCCGCGTTGTCGTTGCCGGGTCTGAACTCCTTCATCTCGGAGTTCCTGGTTCTCATCGGCACCTTCGAGCGCTACCCGGTCGCGGCCGGCATCTCGGTCGTAGCCGTGGTGCTCGCGGCGCTCTACATCCTGCTGATGTACAAGAACATCTTCACCGGCCCGAAGCAGCAGCTCGTGGCTGCTCCCGACGGCACGCTGGCGATGGCCGGTGTCAACGGGCAGGGCGGTCGTCCGTCGACCGGGGTCACCAAGACCCTGTTCGACGAGCCGGACACCGATATCGCCGACATACCGGCCGAGGCCAAGGTGCGCGGGTCCGCCATACGTGATCTGGACGTGCGGGAGAAGACCGTCGCGGGTGTGCTGATCGCGATCATGCTGTTCCTCGGGTTCTTCCCGAAGCCGGCACTGGATCTGCTGAAGCCGGCCGTCCGCGACACCCTGCAGCACGTCAATGTCCACGACCCGGCTCCCCATGCCGGTGTCACCACCGAGGGGAGCAGCAAGTGACCTCGCCCGCCACCTTCACCCAGGCACACATCTCGTATGCCGCTGTCGTGCCGATGCTCGTCATCTTCGGCGCGGCCATGGTGGGTGTCCTCGTCGAGGCCTTCGTGCCCCGCGCGATGCGCTACTGGACGCAGCTCGGCGTCACCTTCGCCGGTCTCGTGGCCAGCTTCCTGACGCTGGTGCTGATCTCGCGCAACAACAAGGGCATCACCGCTGCCGACGCGGTCGTGATCGACGGTCCCGCGCTGATGCTGCAGGGCACCATCCTGGTGCTGTCGGTCCTCGCCGTGATGCTGATGGCCGAGCGTTTCGACACCCGGTCGGCGGACGCCTTCACCCAGTCGGGTGCCTCCGTGCCCGGGTCGCCGATGGAGACCAACGCGGTGCGGCTGGGTGCGACGAGCACCGAGGTCTTCCCGCTGGTGCTCTTCTCGGTCGGCGGCATGATGCTCTTCGTCGCCGCGGGTGACCTGCTGGTCATGTTCATCGCGCTCGAGGTGCTGTCGCTGCCGCTCTACATCCTGACCGGACTGGCTCGGCGCCGGCGCCTGCTGTCGCAGGAGGCTTCGCTGAAGTACTTCCTACTCGGCGCGTTCTCGTCGGCGTTCTTCCTCTTCGGCTCGGCACTGGTCTTCGGCGCCACCGGGTCCATCAAGTTCGGTGAGATCGCCGACGCGGTGGGCAAGGTCAACGGCCGGGACGACATCCTCATCCCGGGCATGCTGCTGGTCGCGGTCGGCCTGCTCTTCAAGATCGGCGCCGTGCCGTTCCACACCTGGACACCGGACGTCTACCAGGGGGCACCGAGCCCGGTGAGCGGCTTCATGGCCACCACCGTCAAGGTCGCCGGCTTCGGCGCCATGCTGCGGTTGTTCTACGTCGCGCTGGAGGGTCTGAGCTGGAACTGGCAGCCAGTCATCGCGATCGTCGCCGTCCTCACCATGGTCGTCGGCGCCGTCTTCGCGGTCACCCAGACCGACATGAAGCGGCTGCTGGCCTACAGCTCCATCTCGCACGCCGGCTTCCTGCTGGTGGGCGTCGTGGCACTGAACAAGACCGGCCTGTCCGGCACGATGTTCTACCTGGTCGCCTACAGCTTCACCACGCTGGCGGCGTTCGGCATGGTGCCGCTGGTGCGCTCGGCCGGCTCCGAGGCGACGCACCTGTCGCAGTGGGCGGGCCTGGGCAAGACCAGCCCGATCCTGGCCGCGACGTTCTCTTTCCTGCTGCTCGGCTTCGCCGGGATCCCGCTGACCTCCGGTTTCACCGCGAAGTTCGCGCTGTTCTCCGGTGCGGTCGGTCACGGCGCGACCTGGCTCGTGGTCATCGCGATGCTGATGAGCGCGGTCACCGCGTTCGTCTACATCCGGATCATCGTGCTGATGTACTTCTCCGACCCGACCGGTGACACGCACGTGCTGTTCCCGTCGGCGCTGACCGGCATCTCGGTCACCGTCGGCGCGCTGGCCACGCTGGTGCTAGGTGTCGCCCCGGCGCCGCTGCTCAACCTGGCGCAGCACTCGTCGTTGTTCCTGCGATGAAAGCCACCCCACGAAGTTTCTCCCCCGCTCCGGCACCCCACGGAGTTCTCCGCTCGTGCCTCGCTCCGATACTCCGTGGGGACCCCGCCGTGCTCCTCCGAATACTTCGCGGGGGCCCCGGCCAAGGAGAAGTAGTTCATGGGTAAAGCCGCAAGCTTGATGCCGTCGGCCAGCGATGCGCTGGCCGACCGGCTCACCGGCGGTCTCGCCTCGGTCGAGTCGCGGTTGGTCGAGGTGGTGCAGCACGAGGACGAGTTCATCGCCGGTGCCTCGCAGCACCTGCTGACCGGAGGCAAGCGCTTCCGCCCGCTGCTGACGCTGCTCACCTCCGAGCTCGGCAGCGGTGTCAACGACGCGGTCATCGACGCGGCGGTCGGGGTCGAGCTGACCCACATCGCGTCGCTCTACCACGACGACGTGATGGACGCCGCCGAGCGGCGGCACGGCAAGGCCAGTGTCAACGCCGAATACGACAACATCACCGCGATCATCGTCGGAGACCTGCTCTTCGGCCGCGCGTCGGAGATCGTCGCGGGGTTGGGCAGCGAGGCCGCGCGGATCCAGGCGCAGACCTTCGTCCGCCTGTGCGCCGGACAGATCAGGGACGATCGGCAGGCTCCTGCCGACGCCGATCCGATGGAGCACTATCTCGGTGTGCTGGCGGACAAGACCGGCTCGCTGATCGCCACCGCAGCCCGCTACGGCGCGATGTTCGGCGGTTGCTCGGCGGAGACCGTGGAGCTGCTGCGGCAGTACGGCGAATACGTCGGCATGGTCTTCCAGCTGTCCGACGACGTGCTCGACATCGTCTCCGAGGAGTCCGGCAAGACCCCGGGCACCGACCTTCGGGAGGGCGTCACCACGTTGCCCGTCCTCTACGTCCGCGCCTCCAAGGACCCTGCCGACGCACGTCTGCAGGACCTGGTGTCACGGCCGCTGCTCGATGACGCCGAGCACGCGGAGGCGCTGCAGCTGCTGCGTTCGCACCCGGCCCTGGAGCAGGCTCAGCGCCATACGGCTGCAGTGGCGGAGCAGGCGGTGGCGCTCCTCGAGCCGCTCGGCGACAGCGACGCCCTCGCGGTTTTGCGGGACCTGCCCGGGCAGGTGGCTTCGCGCACGGCCTGATTGGTGTCGCGCTGGTGCGGGTCGACGAGGATAGCCGCCGGATTCATGGACGGGCGTCCAAGTAGGTGGGTAGACTTGCGCGCATGCCACGTCTGTCTGCCGAGGATCGCCGGGTCGAGCTGATCGACGCGACGGTGCGGGTCGCGGTCGCCGAGGGGCTCGATGCCGCGACCGTTCGCCGCATCGCCCAGGAAGCCGGCGTGCCGCTCGGCACCGTGCACTACTGCTTCGGTTCCAAGGCAGCCCTGATCAGTGCCGTCGCGGACAGCATCGAGCAGCCCACCATCGACGTCGCGTTGCTGGAGTCGTTGCCGACCGACCAGGCGCTGGTGACCGCGTTCCGCTCCTACTGGGAGCAGATCGGCAGCGACCGCCGCCGTCAGCTGCTGATCTACGAACTGTTGACGCACCTCTCGCGCGGTGACGACGCGAGCCGGGAGATCGCCCGCCGGCTGATCGATCGTGCGTATGGCGCGGTCCTCGGCGCCATACGTGCCTATGCCCAGGACCTCGGCCGCACGCTGCCCGTCGACCCGACGGTGTTGGCGCGACTGGTGATAGCGGTGACCGACGGAGTCAGCCTCGCCTGGATCGTGAACAACGACGACGACCAGGCGCAGGTGGTCATGGAGACCTTCGCGCGGTTACTCGCCGTGGTCATCGACTCCGGGGCGGAGCAGGCGTGAGGCTTCCGCTGCGACGTGGCAGCCGCGGTGAGCGGACGGCGGTCTGGGACGCGATCACCGAGGCCGGTGCTCCCATCGCTGCTCTCGACCTGACGGCTTGCGAGCACAACATTGCCGAGATGCGGTCACGGGCGAATGGGCTGCCGATCCGCCTGGCATCCAAGTCGATTCGCGTCCGAGGACTGATCGACAAGGTGCTCGCGGAGCCCGGATACCACGGTGTGCTCGCCTACTCGGCGGCCGAAGCGCGATGGCTCGCAGAGCACGGGGTGACCGATGTGCTCGTCGCTTACCCGACGGTCGATGCCGCGACCATCGGCGCAGTCGCGGCCGATGCGACGTTGCGCGAGCGGGTCACCTTCATGGTCGACCTGCCGGAGCACCTGCAGTTGATCGAGCGCGCTGCCGACGGACAGAGCGTGCGGGTCTGCCTCGACGTCGACAGTTCGTTGGACCTCGGGCCCGTGCACCTCGGCGTGCATCGCTCGAGCGTGCACTCACCTGAGCAAGCTGGCGAATTCGCCCGCATTGCAGCAGGATTCAACTCCGCGCAACTTGTCGGGCTGATGTTCTACGATGCCCAGATCGCGGGGATGCAGGACAGCAGTGCCGCCATACGGCTGGTGAAGCGGAAGTCCGCCGACGACCTGCGCGTGCGTCGCCAGGAGGTGCGGGCCGCCGTGGAGCAGCATGCCGAGCTGGAGCTCGTCAACGCCGGCGGCACCGGCAGTCTGCACGCCGACTGGGACTCGTCCGTCACCGAACTCGCAGCCGGGTCAGGGCTTTTCACACCCACGCTCTTCGACGGGTATGACGACACCGACCTGCACCCCGCGGCGTTCTTCGGCACGCCCGTGGTGCGCAAGCCGCGGCGTGACGTGGCGGTGGCGTTCAGTGGCGGGTATGCCGCGTCCGGTGTTGCGGGAGCATCGCGGTCGCCGCGGCCGGTGCACCCCGGGGGCCTGCAGCTGATCCGCACCGAGGGCGCTGGAGAAGTGCAGACACCGTTGCGCGGCAAGGCAGCTCAGTCCCTGGGGCTGGGTGACCTGGTGTGGTTCCGGCACGCCAAGGCGGGGGAGATGTGCGAGCGCTTCAACGAGATCGTGCTGGTGTGTGACGGTGCGATCGTCGACCGGATGCCGACCTATCGCGGAGAAGGACAGAACTTTGGCTGAGTGGAGCAACTGGGCCGGCACGGTCACGAGCCGGCCGGAGGAGACGGTCATGGTGCGGGATGTGCCGCACCTGCAGTTGTTGTGCGAGGAGTCGATGCTCGCTGGGCGTCGCGTGAAGGCGGTCGGTGCGGGGCATTCGTTCACCGGCATCGCGGAGCCGACCGACGTGCTCGTCCGGATGGATCGGTTGTCCGGAGTTCGTTCGGTCGACGAGTCCACCGGTCGGGTGTGGGTGCACGCGGGCACGTCTTTGCACGTGCTCGGCCCGGAGCTGCACCGGCGCGGCCTGGCGATGACCAATCTCGGCGACATCGACCGGCAGACGATAGCCGGCGCTGTGTCGACCGGCACGCACGGGACCGGCGTCGGCTTCACCGGGTTAGCCGGCCAGCTGACCGGTGTCGAGCTGGTGCAGGCCGACGGCTCGTTGCTGCGGGTGACCGAGACCGAGAACGCCGAACTGTTGCCGGCGGTCGCGCTCAGCCTCGGCGCGCTCGGCATCGTCACCGCGCTGGAGATCCAGTGCGTGCCGAAGTTCCTGCTGCGAGCGGTCGAGGCCCCAGCGTCGCTCGACGAAGTGCTCGATGGCATCGACGAACGTGTAGATGGCACAGACCATTTCGAGTTCTACTGGTTCCCGCACACCGACCGGGTGCTCACCAAGACCAACACCCGGCTGACCGATGAGTCCCAGCGTGCGCCGTTGCCGGCCTGGCGTTCCCGGCTCGACGACGATCTGCTGTCCAACAAGCTCTTCGGCGCGCTCAACAAGGCCACGACCCGGACCCCGCGCATCATCCCGGCCATGAACCAGGTCTCCGCGCGTGCCTTGTCGCGCCGGGAGTTCACCGACTGGTCCTACCGGGTCTTCGCCTCCGAGCGGGATGTCGTCTTCCGAGAGACCGAGATCGCCATACCGCGTACGGCTGTGCCGGACCTGCTGCGCGAGCTGCGGTCCTGGTTGTCCCGCAAGGTGGAGGTCGTGACCTTCCCGGTGGAGGTGCGGTTCGCCGCCGCGGACGACCTGTGGTTGTCGACGGCGCACGAACGGGAGTCGGGCTACATCGCCATACATCAGTACGCCGGGCGTGACCACCGCCGCTACTTCGACGCGTTCTGGTCGATGCTCGACGGCCTCGACGCGCGACCCCACTGGGGCAAGATGCACGACCTCGGCGCCACCGAACTCCGTTCTCGCTACCCGAAGTTCGACGACTTCGTCGCACTCCGTGACCGCCTCGACCCGCAGCGGGTGTTCACCAACCCCTACCTCGACAAGGTCCTGGGATAGCCGCTTTCGGCGCCCCACCCTTCTCGCCGAAAGGACACCCGTTCGTCGAGGGGACAGGGGAATCGACCCAAATTGGGCGTCAGGAGGTCCCCAGGGCCTGTCCTGTCGGCAATCCCCTGTCCCTTCGGCAAGTGGGGCGGCGGGCCCGCGGGCCCGCGGGCCGCGGCGCACCTTTTGCCGGCCGATTTGCCCTCGCGCCGCATTCGGCGATTTCGGACCAGCAGCAGGTGCGCCCCACCGCACCTGCTGCTGGTCCTTGGTCTGCGCACCCTCGGTCGGCGGCCGTGGGGACGGCAGATCGTGCGGAACACGTCGCGCACCTTCTGCAGGACACATCGCAAGGTGCCTGGCGGCCGGGCCTGCAGCATCGATGAGGTGCTGTGCGGCAAGTATGTAGCCTTGCGGGTATGTACCCATATTGGTACATTGCTGCGATGGACGCAGTTCTGCAGGCGCTGGCCGATCCGAGCCGACGCACGGTGTTGAAGATCCTGCGTGACCACGAAGCGACGGCCGGCGAGCTGGCCGACGCGTTGCCGATCGCGCGTCCCGGAGTCTCTCGGCACCTTCGGGTGTTGAGGGAAGCCGGGCTGGTCGATGTGCGCCAGGAGGCGCAACGACGGATCTACGCGCTACGTCCGGAAGCGCTCGTGCCGGTCGACGACTGGCTGGCGGACTACCGCGCCCTGTGGGAGAACCGCCTCGACGCGCTGCACACCGAGATCGCTCGAGGAAAGAAGGCGCGGAAGTGACCACTGCAAATGCGAAAACCCTTGCCACCACACGGAAGCTGGACGAAACGCACGGCGCGATCCGGGTTGAGGACGTCTACGACACCGACATCGACGACCTGTGGGAGGCATGCACAAAGCCGGAGCGGCTCGCCCGCTGGATCGCGCAGGTGTCCGGTGACCTCCGGGTCGGCGGCATCGTCGAAATGACCTACACGAGCACCGCCAGTGGACCGTCGCGGATCGAGGTGTGCGAGGCGCCGCACCACCTGTTGCTGCGCCACGAGCCGGACGCCGACGACGGCGGCGAGACCGAGGCATGGCTCACCGCCGAAGGACTGAAGACCCGGTTGGTGGTCGAGCAGCGCGGTCTTCCGGCCGACGGAATGCACTTCTACTGCTCCGGTTGGCAGGCCCACCTGGAGGACCTGGCCACCACGCTCGCGACCGGGGAACCGGTGCATCCCGGTGGCTGGTCGGCGCAGCGCCCTGCTGCGGCGTTCGACGCGCGCTTCCAGGAGCTCATCCCGATCTACGAGAAGGCGAGCGTCTGACACACGCCCGGGCCGAGGTCGTCGACGGCTGCACGTCGACGCCGTGGGACGTGCGGGTGTCTCCCCAGTGTCGATCTACGAGCGCATTGCCGGGTGTTGGGCGTGCGGGGCGTGACACTGGGGAGACCTATGACCGTGCTGCCGGGTGTTGGGCGTGCGGGGCGTGACACTGGGGAGACTTATGACCGTGTTGCCGGGTGTTGGGCGTGCGGGGCGTGACACTGGGGAGACTTATGACCGTGTTGCCGGGTGTTGGGCGTGCGGGGCGTGACACTGGGGAGGCCTATGACCGCGGGAATCGACGAGGGTCGACGGCGAGCAGCACCGAGGCAGGTCAGATCGCGCAGTTCTCGGCCGCACGCGCGAGCCGCCGCGCCCGGGTGCCAGCGGTGAGGGAGTCGATTGTCAGCAGGATCAGGGCGACCCAGACGATGGCGAAGCCGATCCAGCGCGCGATCGGCATGTGCTCGCCGAGCAACAGCACGCCGCACAGCAGCTGCAGGATCGGCGTGATGAACTGCAGCATCCCGATCGTCACCAGCGGCACCCGGCTGGCCGCCGCCGCGAAGAGCAACAGCGGCACGGCGGTGACGATGCCCGCACAGAGCAACAGCACGGAGTGGCCGGTGCCGTGCCCGTTGAAGGTCGCGTTGCCCGTCATACCGACCACGATCAGCACGCCGATCGCGATCGGCGTGAGCACGGCGCTCTCGGCGGTGAGGCTCTCGATGGCGGTCAGGGAGCCGCCGATGCGCTTCTTCATGAAGCCGTAGCTGGCGAAGGAGAGCGCCAGCACGACCGAGATCCACGGGGGCCGGCCGTAGTCGATGGCGAGGTAGACGCAGGCAAGCGCACCGACGCCGACAGCGACCCACTGCATCAGCCGCAGACGCTCACGGAGCACGACCACGCCGAGGCCGACCGTGACCAGCGGATTGAGGAAGTAGCCGAGCGCGGCCTCCACCGTGTGACCGGTGATGACCGCCTGGATGTAGACCGTCCAGTTGACCGCGATGAACAGGCCCGCGAGTGAGGTCGCCACGAGCTGGCGCGGGCTCGCCGCCAGGCGACGCAGGAAGGACAGGTTGCGGGTGACCGCGAGCGCGACCAGGCAGACGACGAGCGTCCACACGATGCGGTGCGACAGCACCTCCCAGGCGCCGGCCGGCTTGAGCGCGTTGAAGTAGAGCGGAAACGCGCCCCAGATCAGATAGGCCAGGAAGCCGTATGTCGCGCCGTTGCCGTCCTTCGTCGAAGCCCCGTGGGGCACGGTCTTCGACGAGGTGGTCTGCACAGCGGTCATTGTTCCACTGTCACGCACGGCCACGATGTAGCACCAGCGAAATCTCCTTCACTACTGTGAAGTGCGACTGCAGCATGCCCGACGGCGGGACGGGCGGTCCTGCACGGCATACCGTTGAGCCATGATCCGACGCCTCCTGCTGGTGTTGCTCGCTGTCTGCGCGGCCGTGCTGCTGCCGTGGACGACCTACCTCGGACGTACTCTGCCGGCCAGCCATCAGGCCGACGGGTGGCGGGTGGCGTGGGTGGGGTTCGACATCGCTCTGATGCTGCTGCTCGCTTGCGCACTGTGGCTCGGCCGACGCCGGCACCGGATGGCGACCTCGGTGATGACCGCGACCGCCGCGTTGCTCGGCTGTGACGCCTGGTTCGACATCGTGCTCGACTGGGGCGCGCCGGACGACTGGGCGAGTATCGCGATGGCTTGTGTCGTCGAAATCCCTTTGGCGGTGGTGCTTCTCGTCTCCGGCCGGCAACTGCTCTCCGGTGGTATGGCGCGCCATACGCTCACTGCGGAGGACGTGCGACTGCAGCGCCGGCCGAGCACGGCGCAGATCCTGGAGGCGTTGGAGGACGGACCGGCCACGGTGGAGGCGATCATCGAGCTGACCGGTCTGCAGCCGTCGGTCGTCGAGGAGACGTTGCGCGGGTTGCGGCGCTCGCGACATGTCCGTCGCAGTCGCGGCGGCCGCTGGGTTGCCGTGCCGATCTCGTTGCAGCGCCCGGCAGCCGAGTCGCTGAGTCCCGAGGACCGGCAAACGGTCGAGGCGTTCTACGACGGCAAGATCCTGCAGGAGACCGAGCTGTTCGAGTGGGCGGCTGCGCAGCACTCGGAGTTCGCCGATTGGGTCAAGGGGAGCCGCTCGCGCATGTTGCTCACCGAGCGCGAGCTCATCCGCTTCGACCGTGAGTACCTCGATCTGGTCATGCGTTATGCGCAACTGCACGCGGCGCCGACCGGGCAGACCCGCGAGCTGGCCGTCCGCTGGTATGCGTTCCCGACCCGTGAGGACCACGAACGCGTCCTCGCCGCCGGCGCGGACCGCTGACGGTGTCAGCCGGCGACGGTCCAGGTGTCCTTGCCGTGCAGCATCTGCAGCAGCTCGTCATCGCTCGCCGGACCGTTCGGCGACGCGGCCGCGACCTGCGCGCGCACGCCGTCGTCATACGTCGGGCGCTGGACGTTGCGGAAGATGCCCATCGGCACGCTCGTCATGGCAGCACCGTCCAGGCGTGAGAGTGCGAACGCCGTCGACGGATCGTCGGCCGAGGTGTCGTGTCGCAGCACCCGTGCGGGATCGGCGGTCGCTTCCGGCGCCAGCTCGAGGTTGCCGTCCGCATTGCGTATGACGACCCGCGCCTGCTCACCCTCTCCGGAACGCACCGGCTCGCCGTCGCCCAGTCGCAGGATGCGGCCCTCTCCTTCGTCGGCGTCCTTGAGGACGTCGAACGCGCCGTCGTTGAAGATCGGGCAGTTCTGGTAGATCTCCACCAGTGCGGTCCCGCGGTGCTGAGCGGCCGCGCGCAGCACGTCGGTGAGGTGCTTGCGGTCCGAATCCATCGTGCGCGCAACGAAAGTCGCCTCCGCGCCGAGCGCGAGCGAGACCGGGTTGAACGGCTGGTCGACCGAGCCGAGCGGGGTCGACTTGGTGATCGCGCCGATGTCCGAGGTGGGGGAGTACTGCCCCTTGGTCAGGCCATAGATCTTGTTGTTGAAGAGCAGGATCTTGAGGTTGACGTTGCGGCGCAGCGCGTGGATCAGGTGGTTGCCGCCGATCGACAGCGCGTCGCCGTCGCCGGTGACGACCCACACCGACAGGTCCGGCCGGCTGGTGGCCAGCCCGGTCGCGATCGCCGGCGCGCGCCCGTGGATCGAGTGCATGCCGTAGGTGTCGAGGTAGTAGGGGAAGCGGCTCGAGCAGCCGATCCCGGAGATGAAAACGATGTTCTCCCTGCGCAGTCCGAGCTCCGGCAGGAAGCTCTGCACCGCGTTGAGGATGATGTAGTCGCCGCAACCGGGGCACCAGCGCACCTCCTGATCGGAAGTGAAGTCGCGCTTGGTCTGCTTCTCGCCGTCGGCCAGCAGCGGAACGCCCGCGACGCCGCTGGCGCCGGGCATACCGAGATCGATCGAGGAGGTCATGAGGGGCTCCCTTCCAGGACGTCCAGGTGTTCGCCGATCACCGCTGCGATCTCCGCTCCGGTGAAGGGCAACCCACGCACCGCCGTGTGGCTCTGTATGTCGACGAGGTATTTGCCGCGCAGCAGCAGGGCGAGCTGGCCGAGGTTCATCTCCGGCAGGACGACCCGCTCGTAGCGGCGCAGCACATCGCCGAGGTTGGCCGGCAGTGGTGCGAGGTTGCGCAGGTGCGCGCGCGCGACCTTCGCGCCGGTCGCACGGGCCAGGCGCGCGCCCGCCGCGATCGGTCCGTATGTCGAACCCCAGCCGAGGACAAGGAGTTTCGCGTCATCACTCGGGTCGTCGACCTCGATGTCGGGGACCGTGATGCCGTCGATCTTGGCCTGGCGGGTGCGGACCATGTGGTCGTGGTTGGCCGGGTCGTAGCTGATGTCGCCGGTGCCGTCGGCCTTCTCGATGCCACCGACCCGGTGCTCCAGACCCGGTGTGCCGGGGACGGCCCACGGGCGTGCGAGGGTTTGCTCGTCGCGGACGTAGGGGTGGAAGGTCGGATTGCCCTTGGCGTCGGTGGCGTTCGGCTCGGTCGCGAACTCGACACTCACCGAGGGGAGGTGGTCGATGTCGGTCGGCAATCGCCAGGGTTGCGAGCCGTTGGCCAGGTAGCCGTCACTGAGCAGGATGACCGGTGTGCGGTAGGTGGTCGCGATCTGCACCGCCTCGACCGCCGCGTCGAAACAGTCGGAGGGAGAGTTGGCTGCGATCACCGCGACCGGGGACTCACCGTTGCGGCCGAACATCGCCTGCAGCAGGTCGGCCTGCTCGGTCTTGGTCGGCAGACCCGTCGACGGCCCACCGCGCTGCACGTCGATGATGACCAGCGGAAGCTCCAACGAGACTCCGAGACCGATGGTTTCGGACTTCAACGCGAGACCCGGGCCGCTGGTGGTGGTGACCCCGATAGATCCGCCGAACGACGCACCGAGCGCGGTGCCGATCGCCGCGATCTCGTCCTCGGCCTGGATCGTCGTGACCCCGAAGTGCTTGAGACGGGACAGGTTGTGCAGCAGGTCGGAGGCCGGCGTGATCGGATAGCTGCCGAGCACGAGCGGTAGTTTCGCGCGGTGTGCCGCGGTCGTGAGCCCGTAGGCCAGGGCGACGTTGCCGGTGATGTTGCGGTAGGTCCCGGCCTCCATCGGCGCCGGAGCCACCGCGTATTGCACCGAGAACGCCTCGGTGGTCTCGCCATACGCATGACCCGCGCGCAGCGCGGCCAGGTTGGCCTCCAGGATGTCCGGCTGGTCGGCGAACTTGGTGGCCAGGAACGCACGGGTGCCGTCGAGGGTGCGGGTGTACATCCAGGACAACAGGCCGAGCGCGAACATGTTCTTCGCGCGCTCCTTGTCCTTGCGGCCCAGGTCGAAGTCGGCGAGCGCTTCGACGGTGATCGACGTCAGCGGCACCGGGTGGACCTGCCAGGCATCGAGCGAGTCGTCGTCCAACGGGTTGTCCGTGTAGCCGACCTTGGACAGGTTGCGCTTGGTGAATTCGTCGGTGTTGACGATGATCGTCGACCCACGCGGCAGGTCGCCGAGGTTGGCCTTCAGGGCTGCCGGGTTCATCGCGACGAGCACGTCCGGCGCATCGCCGGGAGTCAGGACGCTGTGGTCGGCGAAGTGCACCTGGAAGCTGGAGACGCCGGGGAGCGTCCCCTGAGGTGCGCGGATCTCCGCCGGGAAGTTGGGCAGCGTCGACAGGTCGTTGCCGAGCACGGCGGAGTCGCTGGTGAAGCGATCGCCGGTCAGCTGCATGCCGTCCCCGGAGTCTCCGGCGAACCGCACGACGACGCTGTTGATCTGTTTCAGGTTGCTCACTGGTTCTCCCGCTATTGGATCTACGACCAAATCTACGCGGCCCGCCTCCACCGATTACAGCCGGGTGGATATGCATAACTCAAACTTATAGTTCGAGTCGGCTGGAGGTTTTGGTCGGCGTCGGGAAGTAGTGCAGCTCGACTCAGGTCGCGCCGAGCTTGTCGGGGTTGCCGGGCACGAGCAACTCGTCGATCAGCCCGTCCCGCACCCTGAGACTGATGAACCGGGTGAGGCCGTCGGGGTGGATCTCCAGGGTCGGTAGGCCGTTGATGTCGGCGACGCGAATCACGTCGTGCTCGCGGGTGATCCCGACCAGGAAACGGGCGATCTTGACTCGCCCGTGGATCGGCTTGAGAGCGGAGCTGACCTTGCCGCCACCGTCGGCCCACAACACGGCCTCATGGGCGAGCAATGTCTCCAACTCGCGCAGGGCGCCGTCCCGCGCCGCGTGCAGCAGCGCGTCGAGCAGCCGGCCGTGCGTCGAGGGGTCGGCGTCGAAGCGCGCATCGGCGCCGAGTCGAGCGGTCGCCCGGCGATACAGCTGCCGGCACGCGCTCTCGGTGTGGTCGATGACGACGCCGATGTCGCGGAACGAGTAGGCGAAACCGGTACGCAACACGTAGGTCGCCCGCTCCGGCGGGGTGAGTCGTTCCAACAGCTGAATTGCCGCCAGCGACAACAGATCCCGGTCGATCGCCGCGTCCTCCGGCAACAGGTCGGAAGCGACGGGCTCGGCGATCCACGGGCCGATGTAGTCCTCCTGGCGGCGCTTTCGCTGCCGCAGCCGGTCGATCGCCAGCCGGGTCACCGTCGTCGTCAGGAACGAGTCGGGTGTGCGTATGTCGTCGGCTGTCGCCATACGCAGCCACGCCTCCTGGACGACGTCTTCGGCGTCCTGCCAGGAGCCCAGCATCCGATAGGCGTGCGCGAGCATCCGGCCGCGTGCAGCAGCCCAGACCGCTGCGCGCGCGGAGGCCTGGGCTGCGTGGTCGGCGGGTGCTCTCACCGCTTCGGCGGCTGCATCCTGGTCGGTATGGCGACGCGGTTCCACACATTGATTGTCGCAATCGCGACCAACAGGTTGGCGAGCTCTTCCTCGCTGAACTCGTCCGCGGCGTTGTCCCACACCTCGTCGGTGACGCCCTCCTCGCCGAGTCGGGTGACCTGGTCGACCAGGGCGAGGGCGGCGCGTTCCTTGTCGGTGTAGCAACCGACCTCACGCCAGGCCATCAACTCGAAGAGTCGCTGCGGCTTCTCGCCGGCCTTCATCGCGTCATGGCTGTGCATGTCGATGCAGAATCCGCAGCCGTTGATCATCGAGGCGCGCAACTTGACCAGCTCGTAGAGGGTGGGGTCGACGTTCGCCGAGGCGTACTGCTCGAGCGCGATCACCTTCTCGTAGGCCTCGGGTACAACGTTCGCGATCTTCATCCGTGGTTCCATCGTTGCTCCTTCCGAGCGTTCTGCTCTGTCTTCAGGTATGACGAACGGCGGCCCTCAGAACGTGACAACGCGAGCAGGCCCGCTCACAACGTGCGGCTGAGGCCCTTCTCGGTGGCGACCCGGCGGTAACCGAGCGAGTCGTTGACCGCGAGCATCGGGCCGTTCCGATCATCGTTGGACGTGAACGCCCGGCTGACGCCGTGCGCCGCGGCCCGGTGCAGGGCGGCCGATTTGACCAGCTTGGACAGGCCACGCCCGCGGTGCTGGGGGACCGTCCCGCTGAACGCCGACCACAACCGCTCGCCGTCGGTCTCGACGATCGTGAACGCCAGCACCTCGTCACCGGACACCGCTGCGGTGCTGAGGGTCCGGTCGATCGACGGGTTGTTCCAGAAGTCGGTCAACCAGCGGTCGTAGTCGATCGAGTCCAACGGGGCGTCGCCCGGCTCGTCGGCGGATGCCAGCATCTCGGCGGTGTAGACGGCGTGCGGGTCGAGTTCGGCGTCGTCATAGGCGTGCACCCGTACCCCGGCCGGAGCATCGGGCTGCGGGGGCAGATCGGTCAGCGGCACGCCGGCGTAGTGCATCGTCCGGGTGACCTCGTAACCGCGGCGCTGCGCGAAGGCTGCGCTGTCCTGCCGGGCGAAGACCTGGGTCCTCGCGGCGCCCGCGGCCGCGAGGTGGTCGTGGAAGCATTCGACGAGCGCGCTGCCGATCCCGCGCCCGCGGTGCTCGGGGTCGACCAGGACCGAGATGTTGCTCTGTCCGGCGACGCTGGTCCAGATGTTCAGCCGGGCGGTGCCCCAGCCCACGATGCTGCCGCCGGCCTCGGCGACCATCGCGAGCGAGCGTTCTTCCGGCTGGTGCCTGGTGATCGAGCGGCGAACCATCGCGGCCGGCATCAGCTTGTAGGGGAACACCACCCGCCGGAGGGCGGCCATCGCGTCCGCATCTTCGACGGTCGCGGGTCGGACGGTCACGCTGCTCGTCATACATTCGAAGCTAGTCACGGTTCGGAGGGCCCGCTACGCATTATTGTGCGGAGATGACCGTTGGACACGTAGTGGTGGGCTCCGGCCCCGTTCATGTGCTCGCGCTGCACGGCTGGTTCGGCTCGGCGAAGGGATGGGGCGATCTGCCGCTGCTGATCGACCAGGACCGCTACACGTTCGCGTTCCTGGACTACCGCGGTTATGGCAGCCGACAGGACGAGACCGGCGACTACGACCTGGCCGAGATCAGCGTCGACGCGCGCAGGCTCGCCGACGAACTCGGTTGGGATCGTTACGCATTGCTCGGTCACTCGATGGGCGGCACTGCGATGATGCGGACATTCGCGGACGCGCCCGAGCGTGTGACTGCGCTGGTCGGCGTGTCCCCGGTGCCACCGACCGGCATACCGTTCGATGCCGAGTCTTGGGCGCTGTTCGACGGCGCCGCGGCCAGCGACGACAACCGTGCCGCGATCATCGCCTTCACGACCGGCAACGCGCATCCGAAGGAATGGGTTCAGGAGATGGTGCGCTTCTCGGTCGCCAACTCCCGACGCGAGGCGTTCGCTGCCTACCTGCCTTCGTGGGGCACGACCGATTTCCACGACGAGGTGCCGACGGTCGACGTCCCGCTGCGTCTCATCGCCGGTGCCAGGGACCCGGCGCTCGGTCCGCAGACCTGCGAAGCGACCTGGCTGCAGCTGTTCCCCGACGCGCAGTTGGACGTCATCGAGGACGCCGGGCACTACCCGATGTACGAGTCGCCGGGTGAGTTCATGGCGGACCTGAACCGCACCCTCGACGCACTGGACTGAGCCCGTATGGCGCACCCGTCGACCGCCCCGCTGCACGACCCGGACACCTACACCACCGGCGTCCCGTTCGACCTGCTCGAGCAGTTACGTGCTCGCGGGCCCGTGCACTGGGTGGACGAACCCGAATTGCCAGGGTTGCCAGCAGGTTCGGGCTATCACCTGGTGATCGATCACGGTCTGGTCACCGAGGTCGTGCGAGACGCGGCGACCTACTCCTCGGCGCTCGGCGGCACCCAGATCCGCGACCCTGCGACGGAGCGCGACCTGCACTACGTGCAGCGGATGATGCTCAACATGGACCCGCCGGAGCACACCCGGCTGCGCCGGATGATCGCAGCGTCGTTCACTCCGCGTGCGGTGCGTGCTCTGGAGGACCGGATCGCGGGGCATGCCGAGCGGATCGTCGATCGCATGCTCGCCGGTCCTCAGGAGTGCGACTTCGCCAAGGACGTCGCGGCCGATCTGCCCCTGCTCACGCTCGCGGACATCCTCGGCGTGCCGGCGGAGGACCGCTGGCTGATGTTCGACTGGTCCAACAGGGTGATCGGCTTCCTCGACCCCGACTACGCGAGCTCCGCGAGTTTCGATGCGGGACAAGGCACTTCGATCGCCCGCGAGGCGGTGGCACTGCGGCCTGCGCCGGATGCCGACGGCCGGATGCCGGACCCGCGCGGCCGCGACGGTATGCCGGACCTCTACCACTACGCGCACCTGCTCGGTGACGCCAAGCGCGCCGAACCCGGCGACGACGTGATGTCGATCCTGCTCGCCCAGCGGAGCGAGGACGGCGGCGAGCTGTCGGTCGAGGAGTTCGAGAACATGTTCTGGCTCTTCGCCGTCGCGGGGAACGAGACACTGCGCAACGGACTGCCCGGCGCGATGATCGCGCTGTTGTCGAATCCGGACACGATGACGACCCTGCGTGCGGACCCGTCGCTCATCCCGGGTGCTGTCGACGAGTTGCTGCGCTGGTGGACACCGGTGATGACGTTCCGCCGCACCGCGACCTGCGACACGGTGCTTGCCGGGACCGCGATCGCTGCCGGGGACAAGGTGGTGGTGTCCTACCTCGGCGCCAACCGCGACCCAGCCGTGTTCGAGCGCTCGGACGAGCTGCTCATCGGTCGAAAGCCCAACAACCACAGAGTTTTCGGGCACGGACCGCATGTCTGTGTCGGTGCACACTTCGCTCGCGTGCAGATGACGCATCTCTTCCGTGAGGTGCTGGGGCGCACGCGCGCCATACAACTTGCCGGCGAGCCGGTGTTGCTCCGCTCGAACTTCCAGCGCGGCGTCAAGCGACTGCCAATCAGCTGGGAGTAGGCGGCCGACTCACTTCACGTAGACGTCAACGTCGAGCGCGGCGACCTGCTTCTTGTATTGCCGGGACCAGCCCTTCTCGACCGACGCGAGGTCGTGTTTGAAGACGTGCGCGAAGCTGGCGGCCGTGCTGCCGTAGGCCGGTTCGAGCGACCGCTTGTAGAAGCGGATAGCGGCAGCCTGGCCGAAGCGCGCAACCAGGTAGGAGACGAACATGAAAGATTGCGCGTAGGCATCGGTGGCTCTGACTTTCGCGAATTCAGAGTTCGTCACCGGCAGGGTCGGCGGCGGTGCGGTCTGCGGAAACACAACGATCGCCGTTGACCCTGCCCACTCGGCGTATCCCTCCGTGACCCACAGCGGTGCGTTCCCTGCACTGTCGGACTCCGGCAGGGTGTTGGCATGAAAGAACTCGTGGCGAATGTCGTGTTCCAACCATGCGCGGTTGTCGAGCAGTGTTCGGCCGGGGCCGATGCTTGATGCGGTGTCGATGACGATCCAGCCTTGGGTGCCCGGGGACCCCGGTGGGACGTACCCTCCGGCTACATCTTTCGAAGAACCGACTATCCACTTCTTGAACTCGGCACCGTTGCGCGGGAGAAGCATGAGCTACGCCTCATTCGGGTGGATCCCGGTGATCCGCTCGATGGCGGCGACAGACTCCTGGGCAAAAAGCGCGCACTCCGAAAGGTCGCTCGCGGCGATGTCGCCGACTGTGATCACCCGCGCCGACACCTTGCTTCTCAGGTCGGTGCGCTTCCACAATTCGACGGGGATGTCGCTGCTGTCCTCGATCCGGCCGACGACGTCTGCAGGCAGATTCGCTGGGTGTTTCGAACTGCTCGCGGCCGCAGCCCCATTGCTGCACGCACCGAGGACGGCCGCCGTACCGCCCGCTCCGATCAGCGTCAGCACGTCGCGACGGGTGGGACTGATGCGGTCCCCTGAAACTGCCACGAGCGGAAAGTAGCGCACCGGGCTGATAGCCCGTCTCGTACGGTGTTTGGGTGCTGATCTGGATCAACGGTGCCTTCGGGGCGGGAAAGACGCAGACTGCTCATGAGCTGCAGCGTCGAGTGGAGGATGCGCATGTCGCGGACCCCGAGCTACTCGGCTACGCACTGCACAAGATGCTTCCGGCGCACGAGCGGGGCGACTTCCAGGACATCCCGCAGTGGCGGTCCGGCATCGTCGACACCTTGCAGCAGGCTGAGCGTGCCGCACGCGGGCCGGTCATCGTGCCGATGACGATCGTGCGGGACGACTACTTTGACGAGATCGTCGGCGGTCTGCGAGGTCGTGGCGTCGATGTGCGCCACTTCGCGTTGTCGGCAACTCCGGAGACCTTGAAAAGTCGCTTGAGGTCACGACTTTCGACAATCGTCGGTTTCGAGGACACGTTCGCACTGAGCAACATCGATCGCTGTGTGGCAGCACTGAGAGGGGATCGATACGCGACCCACGTGCCGACCGACGACCTGTCGATCGACCAGGTCGTGGAGCGGATCGCAGCCGACGCCGGACTCCCGCTGACCGGTGCCCGGATGCGGCCGGCGCGATACCAGGTTCGGCGGCTCGCCGTCGGCATACGACACATCCGGCTGTAGCCGCGATGCATCAACACGCCATACCGCGCACTCCTTGATGACATGGAAGACAATCTGGAGATGACCGCCGAGGTGACGACCTACCGTTACCTGCGGTCCTGCCTGCTGGCGCTGCTCCTGGCGCTGACCGTCTCGGTCGGGATCGAGACGGTCCGTGGCGGCTGGCAGACGTCGATCAGCGCGTACTACTACACACCCGCCGGGCCGGTGTTCGTCGCGGTGCTGGCGAGTGTCGGGGTCTGCTTGGTCGCGCTGCGCGGCTACACCGATGCGGAGAACGTCTGCCTCAAGCTTGCCGGCATCAGCGCCCCGATGGTGGCGTTCGTGCCGACGCCGGAGAGTGGGCGGTCACCGGACGTGGTCGCGATCACCAACAACGCTGCGACCTTCCTGACCGTGCTGGGCATCGGCTACTTCATCGTGTTGGGGTTCGCCGTTCGGCGAGTACGCCGACACGAGCGCGTGTCCGGCTGGAGCGTCATCGGACTGGCGTCGGTGGCACTCGCCTGGCTGGTCGGGGTGGTGTGGCTGGCGGTGGATCGCACCTCATTCGCCGGCCACGCGCACACGCTGGCGGCGACGTTCACCTTCCTACCGTTCGCCGGAGTCGTGGCGCTCAACACCGACTGGGGTGTGCGGGTGATCGCCCGGAAGGCGACTGCGAGCCGCACCCGCTTCGACTTGGCCTACTGGGTGGTGCTCATCGGAATGGGTTGCGCCGCGGTCGGGTTCGCGATCTTTCGGACGTCGTGGGACTACGCGATGCTGGGGCTGGAGATCGCGCTCTTGGGTCTCTTCGCAGCTTTTTGGATCCTGCAGACCGTCGATCTGATGGACCCGCGCCGCGATGCCGCGACTAGTCTGCCGGGCCGAGCAGCGCCCGATGTTCGACCTTGAGGCAGCGGTCCATCACGACCGTGAGGCCGGCCGAAGTCGCTGCGGTTGCCAGCCTTTCGTCATACAGGCCAAGCTGGAACCACAGGGTGTTCGCGCCGACGGCGATGGCCTCGTCGGTGATGCCGGGCAACTCGCTCGAGCGTCGGAACACGTCGACGATGTCCGGTGCGGACGGCAGCGCGGCAAGACTCGGGTAGACGGTCCGGCCGAAGAGCGTGGTCAGGTGCGGGTTGACCAGCCACACCTCGTAGTGGGTGTGCTCGATCAGGTATGCCGCCACGCCGTGGCTGGGCCGGGCGGGCTTGTCGGAGACGCCGACCACCGCGACCGTCCGGGCGTCGCGCAGTAATCCACGGAGTTCGGGGCGGGTCGGACCGGTCCACTTCGGCTGCTCACTCACGGACCCACGGTATGCCAGCCGGGTGCTCGAGTCCGCACTGCGATTCCGCTGCGAGCGCCCGGCCCGCGTCGCAGTCGATTCGCAGGGCGAGCCCCTAGCTTCCTGGACCGTAGCCGGAACCTCAGTAGTCAGGAGAACCCCATGAAGCTTCGTCGCACAGCCGCCGCCCTCGCCATCGCGGCCGCAGCCTCCACCACCGTGGTGCTCGCAACGCCCGCGCAGGCCGCCGGTTACCGCACCCCCGTGTCGACCTTCCCGGTCGGCGATCCGGGGATCCTCTGGGACAGCGGGCAGTTCGTGAACTTCTACACCGGCTGGCGGGGGAAGGTCGCGACCGCGCCATACGCGAACGGCCGTGGAAGCAGGTGCCCCACGCGATGAACGCCGATCCGGTGTGGTCGAAGCAATCGACGTCGACGTCGCACCCCGCGGTCTGGGCACCCTCGGCCATCAAGGTGTCGACCGGGAAGTACATGCTCACCTATGCGGCCCAGCGGAAGGACTCGAGCTACCTGCGCTGCATCGGTGTCGCCTTCGCGACGAAGGCGACCGGTCCCTACACGCCGGCCAAGACGCCGCTGTCCTGCGTCAACGGGCGGTATGGCGCACCCGACGTGATGGCTGGTGCCGCGTCGAACGACTCGGTGATCGATGCGACACCGCGCTTCCTGACGGTCAACGGGTCACGGGGCCTCTACGTGACGTACAAGACGCAGCACAGCGTCGGCACGAAGGGCCAGCCAGGTTTCCACTACTACTCGACGATCCGGATGGTGCGGGTGCAGGCCGCCAGCAATGCGACGGCGGTGAAGATCTGGGGAGCGAGTCACATTCTCACGACACGCCCCGACAACATCGAGGAGAACCCGGTGATGGTGCAGCGCGGCAACACCTTCACTCTGTTCACCTCGCTCGGTGGTTACACGCTGTGCAGCTATCACACGGAGTACCGGACTTCGACGCATCCGTGGAGTTGGCCGTCCACCTCCCATCGGTTGAGCTTCCCGGCCAACACCAACACCTGTGGTCAGGGCGACGCGGACGTCTACTACTCACCGCGGGCGAAGGCCTACCGGATCTTCTGGTCCGGCCGGCCGGGTGGTGCGGGGAAGTCGCACCCGTTCTATCTCTACAGCGGTGAGTTGGGCTTCTTCAGCGGCGTGCCGAAGGTCACCGGGGTGGACGCGCGCAAGTCGTGACGCGCGACGGCCGGACAGGAGTCGCCCTGCCCGGCCGTTCCTAGTGCCCCGGCGTCAGGCTGCGCCGTGTGCGCTGCCGACCGTGGTCGCTTCGAACGCGGCGTCGAGGATCTGCGCCACGTCACTGACCGGTCGTATGTCGAGCGCGGACTTCACCTCGTCGGGCACGTCCTCCAGGTCGGGTTCGTTCCGCTGCGGGATGAACACCGTTGTCAGGCCTGCGCGTTGGGCCGCGAGCAGCTTTTGCTTCACACCGCCGATCGGGAGGACACGACCGTTGAGGGTCACTTCTCCCGTCATACCGACGTCGCTGCGGACTGGGCGACCGGTGGCCAGTGACGTCAGCGCGGTCACCATGGTGACACCCGCGGACGGACCGTCCTTCGGCGTCGCACCGGCG
Organism: Flexivirga endophytica; assembly: GCF_014640635.1. Classification (GTDB taxonomy): domain Bacteria; phylum Actinomycetota; class Actinomycetes; order Actinomycetales; family Dermatophilaceae; genus Flexivirga; species Flexivirga endophytica. The sequence continues at coordinate 114,110 of NZ_BMHI01000003.1, read as the reverse complement.
GGCACGTGCAGGTGGATCTGCCCGGCGAGCGTGGACACGTCGACGCCGTGCTCGGACCCGTGCGCGCGCAGGTAGGACAGCGCGATCTGCGCGGACTCCTTCATCACGTCGCCCAGCTGGCCGGTGAGGGTCAGCGACGGCGCGGAATCCTTGTCGGCAGAGGTGGATTGCAACGTCGTCGTCGGCTTCGCCGCCTCGATGAAGAGCACGTCACCACCCATGCCGGTGACGGCGAGTCCGGTGGCCACACCGGGCACCGCGGTGCGCTCCGGTGACTCCGGAGTGAAGCGTGGCCTGCCGAGGTAGTCGTGCAGGTCCTCCACCGTCACTCGCACCGGCGCTTCCGCCTTGTCCATCGCGAGATTGGTGGCGACCTTGCGCAGGATCTTGCCGATCATTCGCTCCATCTGCCGGACGCCGGCTTCGCGGGTGTAATCGCCTGCCATCTCACGCAATGCAGCGTCGTCGATGGTGACGTCGTCAGCGGTCAGTGCCGCGCGCTCGAGCTGCCGGGGCAGCAGGTGCGTCGACGCGATGGCCACCTTGTCGTCCTCGGTGTAGCCGTCGAGGGCGACCAACTCCATCCGGTCCAGCAGGGCGCTGGGGATCGTCTCGAGCGTGTTGGCCGTGGCGATGAAGACCACGTCGGACAGGTCGAGGTCGAGTTCGAGGTAGTGGTCACGGAACGTGTGGTTCTGTGCCGGGTCCAGCACCTCGAGCAGCGCGGCCGCCGGGTCGCCCCGGAAGTCGGAGCCGACCTTGTCGATCTCGTCGAGCAGCACGACCGGGTTCATCGAGCCGGCTTCCTTGATGGCGCGGACGATCCGGCCGGGAAGAGCCCCGACATACGTGCGCCGGTGACCGCGGATCTCGGCCTCGTCACGCACACCGCCGAGGGCGACGCGCACGAACTTGCGGTCGAGCGCACGCGCCACGCTCTCGCCGAGCGACGTCTTGCCGACCCCGGGCGGGCCGACGAGGGCGAGCACGGCGCCGGAGCCACGACCACCGACGACCTCCATGCCGCGCTCGGCGCGGCGGCCACGCACGGCGAGGTATTCGACGATGCGGTCCTTCACGTCGTCCAGGCCGTGGTGGTCGGCGTCGAGCACCTCGCGGGCAGCAGTGATGTCCGTGCGGTCGGAAGTCTTGTCGTTCCAAGGGAGTTCGAGGACGGTGTCGAGCCAGGTGCGGATCCAGCCGCCCTCCGGGCTCTGCTCACTGGAGCGCTCCAGCTTCCCGACCTCGCGCAACGCGGCGTCCCGTACGGCGTCGGGCAGCTCGGCTGCCTCGACCCGGGTGCGGTAATCGTCCGCGCCCTCGGGCTCGTTCTCGCCGAGCTCCTTGCGGATCGCGTCCAACTGCTGGCGCAGCAGGAATTCGCGCTGGCTCTTCTCCATGCCGTCGCGGACGTCGGTGGCGATCTTGTCCGACACTTCCTGCTCGGCAAGGTGGTCGCCGGTCCACTTGATCAGTGTCTCGAGCCGCTTGTCGACGTCGGTCTCCTCGAGCAGCTGGATGCGCTGCTGCGGTGAGAGGTATGACGCCCAACCGGCCAGATCGGCGAGCGCGTGCGGGTCGCTGGTCGACTCGACATGGTCGATCACCTGCCACGCATTGCGGTGCTTCAAGGTCGCGACCACGAGCCGCTTGTAGTCGGTGGCTAGCTCCAAGGTGTGCTCGGTCGGCTCGCCGGGCTCGACGACCTCGGCTTCCACCCAGAGGGCGGCACCGGGACCGGCCACACCGCGACCGATGCGGGCGCGGTCGGTGGCGCGCAGCACTGCGGCTGCCTCGCCATTCGGCATCCGGCCGACCTGCTCGATGGTCACAACCGCGCCGACCGTCGGGTATTTGTCGTCGATGCGCGGCGCGAGCAGCAGCTGCTCGATGTCGGCTGCGCGGGCCGCATCGACCGCCGCGCGGGCCTCGTCGTCGAGTTCGATCGGCAGCGTCATACCGGGCAGTGCCACCTGGTCGTGCAGAAACAGCACCGGCAGCTGTGTTGTTCGGGTCATCGCTCTCCTCGTGAGGCGTATGGCGACACGAGCGGGTTCGTCGGCCGGTGCCGGTGGACGGGTCGTGTCGCGGTGAAAGTTGAGTCTTATCGGCTCAAGGCTCGGTGCGGGAGATTTGTTCCCGAAGGGTTGTTCGCCGGGAGCGGAATGCGCGATGTCCGCGTCATACCGAGGAAACTGCGGCATACGAGGAGATGGGCATGGGCTTGTTCCGGAAGGCGAAGAAGACCGGGGCGGACAAGATGTCCAGCCCGGAGATGGTGGCGATGCAGGAGCAGATGCACGCGCTGATGGTGCAGGGCAAAGACTTCGCCGAGGCGCACGGTCTGGGTTACACCCGGAGCGAGATGGCTCAGGTCGAGGACATCATCGCCGCCGCGCTCGAGCAGTCGCTCACCGATGACGCGAAACGGGTGTTGCACCGGCAGGTGACCGGGTATCTCTATGCGACGATCATCAGGGACTTCCCGGACCGTTGGTTCGTGAGCAGCGCTCCGGGGAATCCGGTGATCATGGTGGTCGGCGAGCCGCGGAACAACGTGAAGGTGCTGGGCTGGCAGAAGGTCGAGGGGCGCATCTCGAACGGCGCCGAGGACAACCTGCAGTTCTTCTATGAGGGGATCGTCGACTATTCCGAGAGGCCGGGTGTCCACACGTTGATGTGAGCCGACGCGACCGCGCCCGGGGTTGGGGCCGGCAGGAGATGCGGCCACGTTTCGAAGAACGTGCGATTCTCGTCGGCCATCATAATCCGGTGAGTGACGAGGAGCAGATTCCGGAATGCGCCATCAACGCTGCCGGGGGATCGGAGTGGTACGAGCGGCTGTATGCCGAAGCATGCGACGGCTCGGTTGCCGTGCCGTGGGATCACGGCGAGCCGACGCCTTACTTGGTGACGTGGCTGCGCGAGCGCTTTCCGAAGGGCATCGGCAGCGGTCGGTCGGTGCTCATCGGCGCGGCGTATGGCGACGATGCCGAGCTCGTGGCGTCATACGGCTTCGATGTCGTGGGGTTCGACGTCTCGGCGGCGGCGGTTGCGGCGGCGCGTGCCCGGCACCCGGACTCGGTCGTCGACTACCGGCTCGCCGACCTACTCGATCTGCCGGTTGGGTGGCGCCAGGCGTTCGACCTGGTGGTCGAGTGCACGACGCTGCAGAGCATGCCGCAGGCGCTGCACATGCGCGGCGCGGCAGGTGCCGCGTCACTCTGTGCAGAAGGTGGGGAAGTGCTTGTGATCGCGCGGTGTCCTGGTGTTGACGATCCGCCCGGGCCGCCATTCCTCCTGCCGCGCGGTGAAGTGGAGAGCGTTGCGGTCGGAGGAGTCCGACTCATGCGCCTACGCCGGATCCCGATGCGTGGCGGTGATCGGTGGGTGGGCGAGTTCACGCGACCGGCTGACTGCTGAAGGTCAGTCGAACCGATCCGCGATTCGTGTCAGGCGCTCGCAGTGCGCCGGCCAGTCGGTGGTGTCCGGCACGTTGCTGTGACCGGGTAGCAGGCCGACCGATCCGTCGAGTTGCTCGCGCAGGATATCGGCGTGGCCGGCGTGACGCTGCAGGTCCGACGTCTTGTGGACCAGGATCTCGTGGAGCGTCACCTCCGCGTCGCCCCAGTGGGCGACATGGCCGATCGCGTCGAGCGGCAGGGCATCGATGGTGTCGTCAGCAAAGACCTGCACGCGGCGGTAAAGGTCGATGATGCCTGCGGCCGTCTCGTGCTCGGTCGCGTACCAGCCGGCGCGCGGGTCGGGATCGTCCGGCGCGACGAGCTCATCAGGTGTCGGCCAGGCGCGCCCGAACGTCGGGCCGAAGTAGATCACCTCGGTGTTGAGCGCGTGCTTGACCAGGCCGAGCAGGTTCGTCCCTGTCGGCGTTCGAGGTAACCGCATCTCGCGCTCGGACAGTCCGTCCAGCTTCCAGACGAGCACGTCTCGCGCACCCTGTAGGTAGTTCTTCAGTGCGTCCTTGGGGTCCGTGGCCATGTGCGTCAGTTTTGCACCTGATCGTTTGCCGGACGCTCAGACAAGCCCGAAGAACGGCACGCAGTCGTCGAATCCGTTGACTCTGATGCGGGTTTCGGGTTTGCGGGTCGTCCGGGCGTCTCGGTCCAGCGTCAGATGCTGCAGGTCGACCACACCGTCGTCGGTGATGTGCGGGGTGACCTCGGTGTCGCGGTAGCCGAGATGCCGGCTCACACCGAGCGACGCTTGATTGGTCACGACGGCGGATGTGATGGCCCTTCTTGCCTCGAGTTGCTCGAATGCGAAAGCGAGCACCAACTCGCGAGCTTGTATGCCGAAACCCTTGCCGCGGAACGGTTTCGCGATCCACGACGCGGTGTCGACCGTGCGGTCGGCCGGGAATCTCGTGCCCTCGAGGGTCTGTATGCCGACGGGTGTGCCGTCCCGCCATACACCGAAGTCCAGGGCCCAGTCGTCGACTGACCAGCAGCCGCGGTGCCGCCAGATGCTTTGAACGAGAAGGCGTTCGCGGTCCGTGGCCGGCGGCAGTTCGGGCAGCGGAGGAAAGCGCGGGTCCAGGTCGAAGTCATCCGGGAAGATCGCGACGAGATGCTCGATGTCGGCGTCCCGCACGGGTCGGAGCAGCACGTCGCGCCCGGTGATCGTCAGCTCGTCGAACGGCCACTGCAGTGTCATGAGGCCAGCCTCGCAGAGCGGATCCCGCGAGTCATTGCGTATATCGAGCTGGGGTCCTGCAGATCTATCTGCTTCCCGCGAATAATGCTGCAAAACGACGACTTTGATGCGCTGCAGGGTTGTTCAGCACATCGAACACAGGTATCACTCTGGTATGTCGCAGCAACGGCTTCTCGTCGCAGGGGATCCCATCATCGGCGCGTCCGTCGACGAGCTGCTCGCGACCGCACACGCGTTGGTGCGGGCTGCGACGGGCAAGGCTCGGACCGGGACAGTGGGCGTCTCTCGGGACGCACTGATCGAGCAGGTGGTCACCTGCCGGCAGGTGCAGAATTCCGTGTGGGCAGCTCAGTCCGTCCGACTTGCACAGGTGGCCGCGACCGAGGAGGTTGTGTCACCCGGTGAGAAGCCGCGTGAAGTCCGGCACGCGATCGGCACGTATACCGACGAATGGCTGCCCCAGGAGATCGGTGCGCGACTCGGCTGGTCCGACCGGCAGACCACCGACCGTCTCAGCGAGGCGGTCGACGCAATCCGTTGCACGCCAGCGATGTTCGAGCTCACCGCGAGCGGGTCGCTCGACGCGCGCAAGATCAACATCGTCGCCGACACCCTGTCCGGGGTGAGTTCGAAGGCAGCCCGGGCAGTCGAGGACGAGCTGCTCGCCGCGATCGAGGACGCACGAGCCGACAACGCTGCAGACGACGAGACCGGTGAGCCGGTGCCGTTCACCTCGACCAAGCTCGTCCGGCGGACGCGCCGACTGCTTGCAGACCTGTGGCCGGCCGAGGCCGAGCACGCCGCTGCCAAGCGCCGTGTCAATGCGAAGGGCGCCCGGGCGTTTCCGCACCACGAGCCGGCATTGAGTGTGTTCCGCGCATTGCTGCCGACAGGGGACGCGATGCGGATCATGGCCGGCATCAACGAACTGGCGCGGCAGCTGCACAAGGACACCACGACCGGCAAGAGCCTCGACGAGTGCAGAGTGGACGCGTTCGTCGATCTCATGCTCGGCAACGTCGCGGTCAGCACCACGTGTGTAGTGCAGGCTCCCGTCCTGCCCGGCACCACGAGTGCTGCGGGCAACGGTTCGCCCGCCGGGACTGCCGTGGTGCCGCGCACCTTCGAAGCTGACTCGACCGGTGCCGAGTGGTCGGCATCGACACCTGCCGCGACCGGGCTCGAGCAATTGATCCGGCAGAGCGTGGCGGCCGGACTCGACACGTTGACGAGGCTGGACACGCCGACGACGACCGTCGGGGTCCGCACACCCTGCGACGCGGACTCATTGGTGGCTGAGAAGTTCGTCAGGTCCGGCGAGCACCCCACAGCCAGCGGCAGGATCCGACCACGACTCCGAATCGGTTTCGGATCAAACGGTTCCGCATGCTCTCAGCGGTTCGACCAGATCGACCGAAGACGACCGGACGGACGCAAACAGTTGCACCAGGCGGTAGCTTCCGGGCCTCCTGACACCCACCACGTGACTGACGCTGTCGTCGAGGGACTCGGCGTCATACCCGCCTCCGTGCTGACCGGTCTGTACCGGGCACTCGGCACCAAACTGACGCGTGCTCTCGTCGACATGAGGACTGGCGCCACCATCGAAACCGCCGACGTCACCTACCGACCCGGTGCCCGCCTACGACACCTCGTGGTCACCCGAGACCAGCAGTGCCGTTTTCCCACCTGCACGAGGCCGGCACGACTCGATGACGTCGACCACGTCATCCGCTGGCCCGACGGGCCGACCGCCGCATGGAACCTGCAGTGTCTCTGCCGACACCATCACAGGGCGAAACACGAAGGCGGCTGGGCTGTTTCGATGACACACGACGGCGTCTGCACGTGGACGAGTCCGTCCGGTCGTCGATACCTGACACGGCCCGGCGACTGAGAGTCCGCGTGCGGCCGCGCGCGTCGGGTAGAAGACTGCGAACGCGCAGGCAAGCAAGCCGATTCCGCTGGTGAACCCCATGAACACCACATGAACAGGGCATCACGTATAGGAGTCGAGCCCAGCTCACGGCCGGCCGAGAATCTCGATCCTCATGCCGGCGATGGTGTCCTGGTCGGCGCACATGTCGATACGGACGATTCGGCCCTCTTCCACCCGAGCGGCGATGGCCGAAAGCACGTGCCCGCCGGGTGCGTAGACAGCGCCGATCACACCGTCGATCAGAGCCAGCTCGGCGCCGCGCGCACGGCCCTGGAACGCGGCCGCGACGGCGTGCACGCCGTGCAGTGAACTGTCGATGTCAGGTGCGCCGCCGGGAGCGGCCGCCGCCGCGGCCACCGCGACCCGGTCCGCGCGCAACTCGATCTCCGGGTCGAGCACCTCCAACAGGCCGGCCAGGTCACCACTGCGCGACGCCCGCAGGAACGCTGACACCGCGCTGCGTTGCTGCTCACGCGCGCTGGACACGTCCGCCTCGCGCAACCGGCGCCGGGCGCGCGACGCCAGTTGCCGGGTGGCATCGGGGGAGCGCTCTATGACCGCGGCGATCTGCTCGAAGGGGACACCGAAGAGGTCGTGCAGCACGAACGCCAGACGCTCTGCCGGGCCGAGCCGATCGAGCACGACGAGCAGCGCACCGGTGACTGAATCGTCATGGACAGCAACGAACTCCGGCTCTTCCGTGACAGGCGCCGACGGTGCGTCACCATCGTCCAGCTCGTCCTCGGCACGCGCGCGACGGGAGCGCAGCATGTCCAGGCAGATCCGCGACACCACTGTCGTGAGCCAACCGCTCAGATTGTCGATGCTGTCGCGATCAGTCCCCGCCAGGCGCAACCACGCCTCCTGCACGGCGTCGTCCGCGTCGCCATACGTCCCGAGGACCCGGTAGGCGACCGCCCGCAGCCGCGTCCGGTGCGTGTCGAACTCGTGCGCCAGAAATTCGTCGTCGCTCACCTGTCACATTCTCCCTGCGTCGTACGTCACCTGCTGTGAACCAATCCAATCAGGACAAGGAGCACACGATGGAACCCCGTATGACGAACCCTGCCTACCTGCTCGATCCCTCCGGCATCAAGGGGATTCAAGCGCTGGCCGCATCCGTTCACGGACAGGGCGTGCCGGATGCGACGCTGGAGCTCGTCCACTTGAGGGTGAGCCAGATCAACGGCTGCTCGTGGTGCCTGCAGTACGGCATGGAGAACGCGAAGAAGGCGGGGGAGAGCGACGAGCGGCTCATCTCGATCGCCGGCTGGCGCGATGCGCCGTACTTCACCGACGACGAGCGCGCCGCGCTGTTGCTCGCCGAGCACATGACCCGGATCGCCGACAGCCTCGACCCCGTCCCGGACGCGGTCTGGGACGAGGTGGCCGACCGGTATGACGAGAAGGCGCTCGCCGCGCTCGTGGCGTGGATCGCCACGACCAATCTCTTCAACCGGATCAACGTCACCACGCGACAGCTCGCCGGCACTCGCTGATCGCCACAGGTCACCGTGCCGTGGCAGGCTTGCTTCGAGTGAGGTGAGCTGTATGACGGCCTGGGTCCTGCACGTCGACATGGATCAATTCCTTGCTGCCGTCGAGATCCAGCGTCATCCGGAGCTCGCGGGCAAGCCGGTCGTGGTCGGTGGGCGTGGCGATCCGACCGAGCGGGCTGTCGTCTCGACAGCGTCCTACGAGGCGCGCGAGTTCGGTATCCGCTCGGGTATGGCGCTCAAGATCGCGGCCCGCCGCTGCCCGGACGCCGTCTTCCTGCCGGTCGATTTCCCTGTCTACGAAGCTGTTTCGGCAAAGGTGATGCAGACGCTCCGAGATTTCCCGGGCGCCGTCGTCGAGTTGTTGGGTTGGGACGAAGCGTTTGTCGGCATCGACACCGATGAGCCGATGGAGACCGCGCAAACGGTGCGGCGCGCCGTCTTCGACGCGACCGGCCTGCATTGCAGCGTCGGTGTCGGCGACACCAAGATCCGCGCCAAGGTGGCGACGGACCTGGGCAAACCGCGCGGCGTCTTCCAGCTGACCAGGGACAACTGGCTCGAAGTGATGGGCGACCGACCGGTCAAGGCACTGTGGGGTATCGGCAGTCAGACCTCGAAACGACTCGAGGCACACGGCATTCGCACCGTGAACGAGCTCGCCGTCACCGCGGACGACGTCCTTGCCGCCGAGTTCGGACCCAACACCGGTCCGCACATCGGGCGGCTCGGCCGCGGCTCCGGCAGTGCTGTCGTGGACGACACACCGTGGGTCGCGCGAGCACACGGACACGAGACCACCTACCAGCAGGACCTCACCACACCCGACGAGATCCGCGAGGCGATCGGTGAGCTCGCCGTCCTGGTCGAGAAGGACATGCGCCAGGAGGGACGACCGTGCCAACGAGTGCACCTGAAGATCCGCTTCGCACCGTTCTTCACCTTCACACGCGTGCGCAAGCTGCCGGAGCCGACATACGATTCGGCGGTCATCGCCGACACCGCATTCGCCCTCTACACCAAGCTTTCCGATGAACGCCCGGTGCGGCTCCTCGGTGTCCGGGGCGAGATGGTGCCGCCCGAGGGCGGGTATGACGCCCCGCGCACGCATGGCCGCCGTGGGGGCCCGTGACGGGATGCGGGTCGACTGTCGAGATCATCCATGTCGGAAACCCGCGAGCGCGAGAAGGGCGTCCCTTCTAACGTTGGCTCCATGATTCAGACCGAACGCGCAGCCGCCTTCCACGCTCTCCACGGCGACCTCCTGGTGCTCCCCAACTGCTGGGACGCTGCCTCCGCAGCGGTCATCGAGCACGCCGGCGCCAAAGCGCTCGCGACCTCGAGTGCAGCGGTCGCGTGGTCCCTGGGCACCCGGGACGGCAACATGCTGGACCGTGGCCTGATGCTGGAGCACCTGCAACGGATCTGCGCGGTCGCCACCGTGCCGGTGTCGTGTGACGTCGAAAGCGGATTCGGCGACAGCGCAGCGGATCTCGCCGAGACGACACGTCTGGTGATCGAGGCCGGTGCCGTGGGAGTCAACCTCGAGGACGCGCTCTCCGGTGCGCTCCGTCCCGTCGAGGAGGCGGCCGATCGGGTGCGGGTGGTCCGTGAAGCGGCCGATGCAGCAGGCGTGAACCTCTACCTCAACGCCCGCACCGACAGCTACCTCCTCGGCGCGGCCGACTTCGAAGGCACCGTGGCGCGTGCGGTGGCATACCTCGGTGCTGGCGCGAGCGGCATCTTCGTGCCCGGCGTGACCGATCTCGAGGAAGTCGCGCGACTCACCGCCGCGATCGACGCCCCGGTCAACATCCTGACCGGCCCTGGCGCTCCAGCCGTCCCTGCACTGAAGGAGGCCGGAGCGCGGCGGGTGTCCGCCGGGTCATCCCTGGCCGGCGCGATCTTCGGCCACATCGAGCGGGCTACCCGCGAACTGCTCGAGCACGGGACGTATGACGAACTGGCGGGGCCGCGAAGCTGGGGTGAGATGAACGGACTGTTCGCGTAACAGTTACCGGCGAAGAGCCTTGCGCGCCAACGCATTCCCGCCGAACTGCGCGAGCTGGACGAGCGCGATGATGACGGCCACGGCGATCCAGGTAACTGCCCAGTCGAACCGGTGGTACCCGTACGTGATTGCGAAGTCACCGAGTCCATCGCCACCGACAGCGCCGGCGATCGCAGTCATGTCGACGACCGCCACGAAGATGAACGTATAGCCCAGGATCAATGGACCGAGTGCCTCGGGCACCAGCACGGATCGAACGATCTGCCACGGGCCGGCGCCCATCGCCTCCGCGGCTTCGATGACTCCGGGATCCACTGAGACCAGAGACTGTTCGACGATGCGGGACACTCCGAACGTCGCGGCGATGACGAGCGGGAAGAGGACAGCCTTGGTCCCGATCGTCGACCCCATCGCCTGCAAAGTCAGCGGTGCGATCGCGGTTACGAAGATGATGAACGGGATCGGGCGCACGATGTTGACCAGCACGTTGAGCACCGTGTTGACCGCGCGGTTCTCCATCAGCCCGCCGCCACGTGTCGTGAACAGCGCGACGCCGAGGATGAGTCCGAGGATGCCACCGATGAGGATGGTCACGACCGCCATCAGCAGCGTCTGCCAGATGGCTGTCTGGAAGGTGGGCCAGAGTGTCGACCAGTCGGTGGTCATGCGGTCGCCCCTTCCACGGTCCCAGCGGCACTCAACGCATCGACCGTCGCGAGCACCCCGGTGTCGGGTCCACGCAGCGCCAGCGTGAAGGAGCCGATCGACTCGTGCTTGAGGTCGGTGATGCCGCCATACACGATCTCGAAGTCGACGCCGTGCCTCCTGGCGGCAGCGCTGAGCACCGAACCCAATGCACGCTCGTCGGTCACCGTGACGGTGACGAGGGTGTCGTCATACGCCTCGCGAAGCTGTTGCAAACGGTCAGCATTCGGCCGGTTCCCGACCGTGGCCGCAACGAACCGCTGCGTCGTTTCGGACTGCGGTGCACCGAGTATGTCGCGCACGCTCCCGGTTTCGACGACGCGCCCCGAGTCCAGCACCGCAACGCGGTCGGCGATCGCACGCACCACGTCCATTTCGTGCGTGATCACCACGATGGTGATGCCGAGCTCCTCGTTGACCCGTCGCAGCAGGGCCAGCACCTCGCGAGTCGTCTCGGGGTCGAGGGCCGAGGTCGACTCGTCGGCGAGCAGTAGATCGGGGTCCGACGCCAGCGCCCGTGCGATGCCGACCCGCTGCTTCTGCCCGCCGGACAGTTCCTCCGGGTAGGTCCACGCCTTGTCGAGGAGGCCGACGAAGGACAGCAGTTCCGCGACCCGGTCCTCCTGCTCGGCGCGACCCAGACCTGCGAGCTGCAGGGGGTACGCGACGTTCCCGAAGACAGTGCGCGAGCGCATCAGGTTGAACTGCTGGAACACCATGCCGATGCGACGACGTATGGCGCGCAGCGGTTTTCCCCGCAAGCGGGTGATGTCGACTCCGTCCACGGTGACCGTGCCGGACGTGGTCTGTTCCAGGCCGTTGATGAGCCGGACCAGGGTGCTCTTGCCGGCGCCGGAGTAGCCGATGACTGCGAAGATCTCGCCGCGGCGGATCTCCAGGTCGACATCGTCGAGTGCGCGGTGGCCCTCATCGTCCTTGCCGAAGACCTTGGAGACGGACTCGAGCCGGACAAGCGTGTCTGGTGGAACTACCGCCTCGCCAGTGCTTTTCGCCAGTGGTGCGGTCACTTCCCGGTCACCGTCTTCTCGTATCCCTTGAGCAGCTTGCGCAACTCGGCGGCAGGTTTGACCACCGGCACGCTGGTGTTCTTGGACTCGGCAACGACAAGTTTCTCCACACGCGGGTCGTGATAGAGCTTCACGATCTCGGCATACGTCGGGTTGTCCTTGTCGGCCGCCCGGGACACGATCACGTTCGTGTAGGGCTGTGCGGTCGCCGACTTCGGATCGTCCGAGTAGAGCGCCTTCTTCGGGTCGAGGTGACCATCGAGCGCGAAGTCGTTGTTGACGACCGCTCCGTCCACCGATGACAGCGAGGTGACCGTCTGGGACGCGTCGACCGGGGTCACCTTCACCTTGGAAGCACCCTTGTCGATGTCCGCGGGTGTCGACACGATGTTGCCGCCGTCCTTGAGCTTCACCAGGCCGGCCTTCTGCAGCACCAGCAGGGCTCGTGCCTGGTTGGTCGCGTCGTTCGGGATCGCGATGTCGGCACCGTCGGGGATCTGACTCAACGACGTGTGCTTCTTCGAGTAGAGGCCGAGCGGCACGACATACGTCGATCCGACCGGCGTCAGGGTCTGATGCGCCTGCTTGTTGTAGCCGGCCAGGAAGACGAGGTGCTGGAAGAGATTGAGGTCCAACTGTCCTTGGGCGACAGCAGGATTCGCCTGTGTGTAGTCGGAGAAGTTGACGGTCTCGATCTTGATGCCGTGCTCCCGGGCGAGCTTCTTCAGCACCGGCCAGTAGTCCTGGTCCGCATCGGTGACCCCGATCCTGACGGTGGTGACCTTCGTGCCCGACGACGCGTCACTCGCCGTCGCCCGCCCGACCGCGAAGCCTCCGCCGGCGCCGATGATCAGCGCCAGTGCGGCGGCGCCGAGCCAGGTCCGGCGCGGACGCCCCGGGCGCGGCGGGAGAGTGGGTCGCTCCGGGAGGGAGGCGCCGCTCGACAGGTCGGGTGGGGTGTTCGCTGACATCGCTGGTCCTCAGGGGTCGCTGGTATGACGAATGCGCCCGGCCGTGCTCAGGTCGCCCCACGCGATCGGCGTCGGGCGAACAACGGGGTACTGCCGTGCTTGCCACACTGCGGATCGGTCAATCTCACACTGCGGCCTAGTCATTCACCTGGGGCACCCCGCCACGTGCGTGAGGGTTGCCGCCCAGCAAGCCAGGGCTTGTCGCTGGGTCTCGTGACTTCGTCAAACATAAGTCCGCGTTACTGGATAAGTCAAAACGTGTAGTGACGCTACGTAGTTGTGAGTTGCATCACGTGACCTCGCTCAGCCGCCGTGCCGGACCGGCGTCTCCCGTATGGCGCTCTCCATCGCTCGCAGCAGTTCCGTCACCGCGGCCGTGTCCCGGTCGGCCGGAACCAGGGCGAAGATGCTGCGACTCAGGTTCAGCCACGGCGCACGCAGGGTGAGCACGCCGTCCGGGAGCGCTGCGCTGACGCCCAGGCGCGGGACGGGCGCCGCCCCCAGCCCGGACGCCACCATGGTCAACGTGGCGGTCAGGTCGTCGCAGTAGGCCGCCACCTGGGGTCGCATCCCCATCCGGGCGAAGACTGCGTCCGTCATGGCGGCGTCGCCGGTGCCCGGCACATTGAGGATCCATGGCAGGTCCAGGAACTGCTCGATCGCGTATGGCGCAACGGGTGCCGGCCAGTCGGCGGGGTAGGCCACCACGAAGGGATCCTCGGCCAGCCAATGACGTCGCAGCGACGACGGCCAGGACAGCCCGCTCTGCCCTACCTGATAGACGACGACCACGTCGAGGTCGCCCTTCGCCCCCAATTGACCCAAGAGTGCGGATGGTTCGCCGATCACCAGTCGCAGCCCATCGCGCGCCGCGGGCTCCAGGCGGTTGAGCAGTGGCGGCAGTCCCCACGTCGCGAAGCTGGGAAAACAGCCGAACCGGGTCACTTCCGCCGACTGGTTGCGCACCTGATCGGCTGCCGCGACCAGCCGGTCGATCTCGGTCAGCACGACGTTGGAGTGCCGTGCCAGCATGTGCGCCGCCTCCGTGGGCACGATCGATCGCGCAGAGCGGTGGAAGAGCTCCACGCCCATCTCGCGTTCGAGCGCGGACATCTGCTGGGAGACGGCCGACGAGGTGTAGCCCAGGCGGTTCGCCGCCTGCGCGAAGGACCCGAAGCGCAGGACTTCGCGCAGGGTCAGCAGGTGCTCCGGTCGAAGCATCAGATCTCCTTAGGCTCAGCTGGCCCGATCGTCGTGTCCACGGGTCTTCTCAGAGTGTGACCGAGCTCATACAGTCATGCCCAACTTAAAGCAGTTCCACGTCGATTCGCCGGAGCGTCCCGGCATCGACCTACCCCATGCCGTCGATGAGCAAGAGGATCACTGATGCCCGTGCAGGTCTTTCGTCACGCCCGGATCCGGACCGGTGTGCCCGGCGGAGCTACGGCGACGGCGATCGCGACCGAGGCCGGCCGCATTGTCGCGGTGGGTGGCGAAGCCGAAGTGCGAGCCGTCGTCGGTGCGGGCGCCGAGCTGGTCGACCTCGAGGGCGCGTGTGTGCTGCCGGGCATGTATGACGCCCACCTGCACACCGAGAACCTGGCCGAGAGCCTCACCACCGTCGACCTGCGCGGTGCCCACGATCTCGACGAAGCCCTGCGCCGGATCGCCGCATTTACCGCGAATCTGCCTGCAGGCGAATGGGTTTCCGGCGGGCGGTGGGATGCCAACCGCTGGACGGGACGGGGCCGGCCGACTCGTGCAGCCCTCGACGCCCTGCTGGGAGACCGGCCCGCCGTCCTCGACAGCGTGGACGGACACAGCGCCTGGATCAACTCAGCGGCGCTGCGCATCGCCGGCATCGACCGGACGACGTCCGACCCGGCAGGAGGCGCCTACGACCGCGACGACCGGGGCGAATTCACCGGCATCGTGCGGGAATCGGCGATCGCGCAGTTCCGCGAGCTCGCGCGTCGGTCGTCCCGAGCGGACCTTCCGGAGCGACTCCTCGCCGTGCAGCAGGTGCTGCACAGCGTCGGACTCACCAGCATCCACGACATCGACGGCGAGAGTGTGCGTGCGGCATACCTCGCACTGCGCGACCAGGGTCGCTTGGGCATTCGCGTGCACAAGGCCATCCCCGTCGGGGCGCTGGAGACCGCGATCGAGCAGGGACGCAAGACCGGCGACGGCGACGACTGGGTCAGCACCGGTCCGGTGAAGCTCTTCAGCGACGGTGCCCTCGGGTCGCACAGCTGCCACCTGACCCAACCGTTCGCCGGCACCGAGAACCATGGCATGGCAGTCACTTCCGCGCAGGAGATGCTGCGCTTGGTATTCCTCGCCGACGCGGCCGGCATCGCCGTCGCAACCCATGCGATCGGTGACCGGGCCGCCCAGTTGGTGCTCGACGCCTACGAGCAGGTCGCCGCCGGCGGGAGCGGGCTGCGGCACCGGATCGAGCACGCGCAGCATCTGCGTCCCGACGACATCCATCGGATGGCCGCGCTCGGAGTCGTGGCCTCCATGCAGCCCACTCACTGCACGAGCGACATCGACCTGGTCGAAGAACTGCTCGGTGACCGTGACGTTGCGTCATACGCCTGGCGTGACCTGCTCAACGCGGGTGCACCACTCGCATTCGGTTCGGACGCTCCCGTCGAGGACCCGAACCCGTTCCACGGTCTGTATGCCGCGGTCACCCGAGCGCGGCCCGACGGCACGCCGGCCGGCGGGTGGCAGCCCGAGCAACGGCTGGGCATCGGTGACGCGATCACCGCCTACACGCTCGGATCGGCATACGCCGCAGGGCAGGAACAACACAAGGGCCTGCTCACACCAGGACGACTAGCCGACTTCATCGCCGTCGACACCGATCCGGTCGAGGCATCCGCAGCCGAACTTCGTGGCACCGAAGTGCTCACCACCGTGGTGGGCGGTGCCGTCCGATGGCAGCGATGAAGCAGCATCCAGCAGAAGGAGCTTCGATGACCAGTCCACGACGTCTCGCCGCCTGCGTATCGGCGGTGCTCGCAGGTGCGGTCCTGGTCGCGGGCTGCGGTGCACGGCCGCTCAGCGACCTGCACAAGTCCGAGGCCGCCGCCGCGACAGCGCTGACGTCGCAGGACGCGTCGAAGCTGGATCCGTCTGCGAAGACGATCAATTCGATCGCACCGGACAAGAAGTTGGCCAAGCTGGTGCCGACCTCCGTGCGCAAGAACGGCCTGCAGTTCAGCACCTCGCAGGGCTACCCGCCCATGGAACTGTTCGCGTCGGACGGGTCCACGATCATCGGTGTCGACCCGTCGATCGGCTGGGCGATCGCGCGCGTGCTTGGACTGAAGATCACCATCAACGACGCCGACTTCAATGCGCAGATCCCCGGCGTCCTCACCGGCCGCTACGACATCGTCATGTCGTCGATGTCGGACACCAAGGAACGCCAGCAGAAGGTGTCGTTCGTCGACTACGTCCAGGCGGGCGCCGCGATGCAGGTGCGCAAGGGCAACCCGGACCGACTCAGCGGTCCGAGTGACCTGTGCGGACGGACCGTCTCAGTGGTCGACAACGGGTCGTCGCTCGCGGTCGCCGAGGGTTACAACAAGGACTGCGTGAAGGCGGGCAAGAGGAAGATCAAGATCCTGCGATTCACCGGTGACCAGGATGCGCTGCTGGCACTCAAGAGCGGCCGCGCGAACACCAACATCACCGACTACGTGGTCGCTGCCAGCCACGCCGCCGACCCGAAACAGAAGCTCGATGTCGTCCCCCTTAAAGGCACCGAGAGCCTGTGGGGCATCGCGATGAATCCCGCTGAGAAGAAACTGATCTCGGCGGTCCAGGGTGCGCTGAACAAGCTGATCGCCAACGGGAAGTATCACCAGATCCTTGCGGCATACAACATGAAGGAGTTGGCCGTGAAGAAGGCGACCATCAACGGTGGCTCAGAATGAGAGACCACCCCACGAAGTTCTCCCCCGCTCCGCTCCTCCGATACTTCGCGAGGACCCCGGAATGAGCGTCCGAACCGCACCGATCGCCCACCCGGTTGACGGCCGCGAGATCGCAGTCGCCCGGCCGAAGCACGTATGGCGCTGGGTGGCCGGCATCGTCGTGCTGGCCGTCGTCGCGTGGTTGCTCTGGGAGATCGTCGCCAACCCGCGGCTCGACTGGTCGATCGTGGGGGACTACCTCTTCGACAAGCGCATCATCGACGGCATCTGGGTGACGATCGAGATCTCCATCCTGGCCACCGTGCTGGGGCTCGTGCTCGGTGTCGTGCTGGCCGTCATGAAGCTGGCTCATAACCCGGTATTGCGTTGGACAGCAACGGGTTACATCGGCTTCTTCCGGGGAACGCCACTGCTGGTGCAGCTGATCTTCTGGTACAACCTCGCCTTCCTCTTCCCGATCCTGATCGTCAAGATCCCCTTCACCGAGACCGGCGTCTATTGGGACACCAATGCGGTGATGACCGGCTTCACCGCAGCCATGCTGGGTCTCGGACTCAACCTCGCGGCCTACTTCGCCGAGACGGTCCGGGCCGGGATCCAGGCGGTCGACCCGGGTCAGTCGGAGGCGGCATACGCACTCGGTATGACGCCGGCCAAGCGGATGCGTGTCATCGTGCTGCCCCAGGCCCTACGGATCATCATCCCGCCGACCGGCAACGAGTTCATCTCGATGCTGAAGACGACTTCCCTGGTGTATGTCGTCGCCGGGCATGACCTGATGACCAACGCCAGCCAGATCTACAAGCAGAACAACCAGATCATCGAGCTGCTGATCGTCGCGAGCGTCTGGTACATGGTGATGACCGCGATCGCCACGTTGCTGCAGTCCCGCCTCGAACGGCGCTACGGCTCCGACGCGGTCCGCATGGTCCGCAAGGGCGGCGTCGCCGATCGGCTGCTCCGCAAGCAGACCGCACCCACGGCAGGAGTCCTGGCATGAGCGAACGAAGTGAGCGTCTTGACACGTCCGTCGTCATCGCCGATCAGGTCCGGATGGGCTTCGGCGACGTCGAAGTCCTGCGCGGGGTCGACCTCGAGGTGGACGCCGGGGAGGTCGCCTGCATCGTGGGGCCGTCCGGGTCCGGGAAGTCGACCTTCCTGCGCTGCATCAACGGCCTCGAGACGGTCGAGCAGGGCAGCCTGCGCGTGCTCGACCAGCAGGTCGGTTTCGAGCTCGGCAACGGCAAGTATCACCCTTGGAGCGCAAAGCGATTCGCGACGTTCCGCACCGACATCGGCATGGTGTTCCAGCGCTTCAACCTCTTCGCGCACCAGAGCGTGATTGAGAACGTCATGTGCGCGCAGGTGCAGGTCGCCGGGCGATCCAAGAAGGTGGCGCACGACGAAGCGGTCGCCCAACTGGAGCGGGTCGGCCTGTCCGAGCACGCCCACAAGAAGCCGCACCAGTTGTCCGGCGGTCAGCAGCAGCGCGTCGCGATCGCCCGTGCGCTCGCGATGCACCCGAAGGTGATGCTCTTCGACGAGCCGACGTCCGCGCTTGACCCCGAGTTGGTCGACGAGGTGCTGGTGGTGATGAAGGCACTGGCCGAGGACGGTATGACGATGGTTGTCGTCACCCACGAGATCGGCTTCGCCCGGGAGGTGGGTGACACGCTGTCGATGTTCGCCGACGGGGTGATCATCGAGCACGGGCGCGCTCGCGACGTGCTGGACGACCCGCAGCACGAACGCACCAGGAATTTCCTGGCCAGCGTTCGGTGAGCCCCTGACTCGACCTCGCGTTGACTCGCTATTCGGTTCTCGCCTCGATGTATTCGAAGACGGCGCCGTCCGGGTGCTTTGCGATGAGGCGGCGGCCGTTGGGTCCACCGGTCGGGCCCTCGACAACCGCACCGCCCTCAGCGTCCACCGCCTGAAGGACCGGCGACAGATCGGCCACCTCCACCGTGGCCACTCGATCACGGTAGGACGCGGTGTTGCCGGCGAGCAGCAGGAAATGCCCGACACGAGCCAGTTCCACGTCGCGGAAACCGAACCGCTGCGCGGTCGACCCGGTCAGCGCCTCGTAGTACGGCAGCGCTTCGTCCAGGTCGTCGACGAAGACGCGGGCAAGGACATCGATGATGTTGGAGGAGGCGTTCGACATGAGTGGGCCAACGGAACTCGCGCGCTTCCTATGCCCGGTGGCTCGGTAGCCTCAGGTCGTGCCCGGTTCGGAGATCGTCGTCAGCGCAGTCGTCTTCCGTGACCCGGAAGGCCGTGTGCTGACGGTCCGCAAGACCGGCACCACGAAGTTCATGTTCCCCGGCGGCAAACTGGAGCCGGGGGAGCGCGCCATCGATGCGGCCGTGCGAGAAGTCGGCGAGGAACTCGACATACAGGTGCATGCAGCGGACCTGCGCCTGGTCGGCACGTTCGCCTCGGACGCTGCCAACGAGCCCGGTCACACGGTCACCGCGACCGTGTACGAGCACGCCTATGTGCCGGTGGCGGATCCTGCCGCCGAGATCGCCGAACTGCGCTGGGCGGACTTGTCTTGCGAAGCACCGGTCGACCTTGCGCCACTGCTCGCGCTCAGCGTTTTCCCAGCCTTGCGTGCCGGGAGCTGATTGACACCGAGGGTCTTGACCAGTCGGTAACTTGTGCTCCACAGTTGCCCCTGCGTGACGTGCGTCACAACCCTCGAATGATCGGATGACCCGTGAATGCCTTGAGCCACCAACGTCGTCGGGCCGCTGTCGCAATCGCAGCAGGCGTTGTCGTATCCGCTGGACTGGCCGCGCCGGCGGCCACGGCATCCCCGGCGCCGCTCAACTACGTCGCCATGGGCGACAGCTACAGCGCCGGCTCCGGCATCCTTCCGCTCTCGGACGCCACGCCCCTGTGCACCCAGTCGTCGCTGAACTCCGCGCACGTCATCGCCGCGGCCAAGAGCTTCGCGCTGACCGATGTGTCGTGCGGCGGCGCGACCACCGGTGACTTCGCGGGAAAACAGTTCGGTGTCGTGGCACCGCAACTCAACGCGCTCAGCACCTCCACCGATCTGGTCACCATGACGATCGGCGGCAACGACAACAACACGTTCGTCAGCATGATCGCTGCCTGTGGCAGTGCGGGTATGGCGACGCTCGGCTTCGGCAGTCCCTGCAAGGCCTTGTATGGCGACAGCTTCGCCAACAGCATCAACAACTCCACCTACCCGAACCTCGTCGCCGCGCTGAAGTCCGTGCGGGCCAAGGCGCCGAACGCCCGAGTCGCGATCGCCGGCTACCCGCACGTGATGCCGGCGGACAACTCGAGTTGCTTCGCCGTGATGCCCATCGCCTCCGGAGACGTCGCCTACGTCAACTCGATCGAGGCGACGCTCAACAGCGCGGTGCAGCGCGCCGCAGCCGAATCGGGTGTCACCTACGTTGACATGTCCGCCCCGACCGTCGGTCACGACGCCTGCAAGCCGGTCGGTACCCGCTGGGTCGAGCCCGCGATCGGGGGCACGAACTACGTGCCGGTGCACCCGAACGCCGCAGGTGAGAAGGCATACGCCGACCAGTACATCGCCCGACTCGGCCTCTGAGCGGAGACTGCGTATCCCTGGCGGTCTCCAGCGGTCGCCGAGAGGACCCTTGATGCTGTGAGCGAGCGCTCTCACGACATCCGTCGACCTCTCGGCGCGCTCGCGGAGCCCGAAACGGCGCCGGCGACCCGGATGTACCGTCCATTCTGGGAGCGCCTCACCCACCGCGGGCCCCCTGCTGGTTAGGCTCTCCGGGTGTCCACGGGAGTGACCGGTTACTTGGTGCTGCTCGGCGTCGGTGTCGCCGGAGCAGTGCTTTTCGTTGCCGCGATGGCCTCCCGGCGGCTGTTGGCGCCCCGCGCGCCCAGTCTGGCGAAGCTGACGACCTACGAGTCGGGCGTCGATCCGGCCACCGGCGGCTGGGCCCAGAACCACTTCCGCTACATCACCTACGCGTTCCTGTATGTCGTCTTCGCGGTCGACGCCGTCTACCTCTTCCCGTGGGCCCTGGTCCTGCGTGACCATGACCTGGGCGTCGCCAGCCTCGTCGAGATGGCGATCTTCATCGCGGTCGTGCTCGTCGGCCTGCTGCACGCAGCCCGCCGCGGGATGCTCACCTGGGCCGACCGCGAGGACGCACCGGAAGGAGCGGACCAGTGACCACTGACCTGCCCATGCCCCGTGTCGGCGTCGGCCAGGCCGTCGCGCCGAAGCCGATGCGCATCGTCCTCAACTGGGGGCGCCGCTACTCGCTGTGGGTCTTCAACTTCGGATTGGCCTGCTGTGCCATCGAATTCATCGCCGCCTCGATGGCTCGCCACGACTTCATCCGGCTCGGCGTCATCCCCTTCGCGCCCGGGCCCCGCCAGGCCGATCTGATGGTCGTGTCGGGCACCGTGACCGACAAGATGGCACCCGCCGTGCGACGGCTCTACGACCAGATGCCCGAGCCCAAATACGTCATCAGCTTCGGCGCCTGCAGCAACTCCGGCGGTCCCTACTGGGACTCCTACTGCGTCACGAAGGGCGTCGACCAGCTGATCCCGGTCGACGTCTACGTGCCCGGTTGCCCGCCGCGTCCCGAGGCGCTGCTGCACGGCATCCAGGTGCTCCAGCAGCAGATCGCCGACGAGCGGCTGCAGACCAAGGGGCTGCGTGCCAAGCTCGGCGGGTATGCCGGTCGCAAGGCCTCCGCCGCCGAGGTGAGCCGCCCACTCGTCGCGCCGCCCGCCAAGGAGAAGACGGCGTGACCGACGAGACCTACGAGGTCCCCGCCGTCACATGTGAGCCCGGGGACTGGCTGAGCACCCTGGAGCGCCTGCGCGGCGAAGGCTTCGGCTTCTTCGACTTCCTCACCGCGGTCGACGAGACCGATGCCGACGAGACACCCGGCTTCGACGTCGTCGTGCACCTGTATGACGTCACACCCGGCGCCCTCCGCGAGACCCTGGTGCGGGCCAGGATCGCCGACGGCGACACGATTCCGAGCTGCACCGGCCTCTGGACCGGCGCCGCCTGGCACGAGCGTGAGACGCACGAGATGTTCGGCATCGGCTTCGACGGCTATACCGACGCCAACCACGGCAAGCTGCGGAAACTGTTGCTGCCGGACGGTTTCGACGGCCACCCGCTGCGCAAGTCGTTCGTCCTGGTGGCCCGCGCGAGCAAGCCGTGGCCCGGCGCGAAGGAGCCCGGGGGAGGCGGCACGGACGGTAAACCGGCCCGTGCACCCCGTCGCCGGATGCAGCCGCCCGGCGTCCCCGACGAGTCCTGGGGTCCCCGGTAGATGAGTGACTTCCTCGAGATCGTGCTGCGGTCGGCCTGCGTCCTGGCGGCGTTCCTCGTGCTGCCGCTGCTGGTCGGGCAGACCGAGCACAAGGTGATGGCGCACATGCAAGGTCGCCTCGGTCCGATGGAGGCCGGCGGTTTCCACGGCTGGGCGCAGCTGATCGCCGATGGTGTGAAGTTCGCGCAGAAGGAGGACGTCGTCCCGCTCGCCGCGGACAAGAGCGTCTTCCGGGTCGCCCCCGCGCTGGGCATCGTGTCCTACCTGTTCGCGCTCGCGGTCATCCCGTTCGGGCCGCACTTCTTCGGCGCGAACGTCCCCGGCAGCCTGATCTGGGTGCTCGCGGTCAGCGGCATCGGCACGGTCGGCACGCTGATGGCCGGCTGGTCCAGCGGCAACAAGTACTCGCTGCTCGGCGGCATGCGGACCGCGGCGCAGTTGGTGTCCTACGAGCTGCCGCTGATCCTGGTCAGCGCCTCGTTCGCCATCGCGGCCGGGTCGCTGTCACTGGTCGGCATCGCCCACGCCTGGAACCCGTGGTGGCTGATCTGGCAGCTGCCCGGAGCGCTCGTTTTCCTTGTCGCTGCAACGGCCGAGTTGCAACGCCCGCCGTTCGACATGCCGGTCGCCGACTCCGAGCTGGTGATGGGCCCCTACACCGAATACACCGGGCTGCGCTTCGCGCTCTTCCTGCTCGCCGAATACGCCGGCATCGTCGTGATGTCGTTCCTGCTGGCCACGCTCTGGCTCGGCGGCTGGACCGGCCCCTTCGACCACGCCATCGGCTGGCTCTGGGTGCTGATCAAGGGCGGCATCTTCTCCTTCCTGATCATCTGGATCCGCGTCGCGTGGCCTCGGCTGCGCGAGGACCAACTGCAGCGCGTCGCCTGGCTCGGCCTTGTCCCGATCGCGTTGCTGCAGCTCGCAATAACGGCAGTGGGAGTGGTGGTGACGTCTCAATGAGTAAATTCCTCACAGGCCTCGCGAAGGGTATGGCGACCACGGGTCGCACGATGGTCACGCACGCCCACACCCAGCAGTACCCGCACGTGCAGCCCGAGCTACCGCAGCGCAGCCGTGGCGTCATCGCACTGCTGGAGGAGAATTGCACCTCCTGCATGCTCTGCGCACGCGAGTGCCCCGACTGGTGCATCTACATCGACTCCCACAAGGAGACAACCCCGCCGGAGACCGAAGGCGGCCGCGCCCGGCAGCACAACATGCTCGACCGGTTCGCGATCGACTTCAGCCTGTGCATGTACTGCGGGATCTGCATCGATGTGTGTCCCTTCGACGCGCTCTTCTGGAGCCCGGAGTTCGAATACGCCGACGGCGACATCCGGAACCTGTTGCACGAGAAGGACAAGCTCGGCGAGTGGATGCCGACCGTGCCGCCGCCGGCGCACGTCGACAGCGGGCTTTCAGAGAGCCCTGGACATGGATCCGGGGTCCCCGCGAAGTATCGGGGGAGCGAAGCGGAGGAGAACTTCGGGGGGAGTTCGTGACGACATACGACGTGCTGTTCACCATCGCCGGTGCCATCAGCGTCGCCTCCGCACTGCTCGCGGTCAGCACCAAGCACCTGATCCACTCGGCGCTCTGGCTGATCGTCAGCCTGGTGGCCCTGTCCGGGTGTTACTTCGTCCTGGGTGCCGAATTCGTCGCACTGGTGCAGCTTCTCGTCTACGTCGGCGCCGTGGTCATCCTCGTGCTCTTCGCGCTGATGCTCACCCGCGCACCCATCGGCCGCAGCCACGAGCACGACACACCACTGATGCAGCGCGCCGCGGCCCTGGTGGTCGGTGCCGCCACCGCGGCACTGCTCGCGACGGTGCTGATCAGCGCGTTCGGCAACGACAAGAAGCGTGTCGACGGCGGCACCACCCACGCGCTCGCGACGCGGCTCTTCGGCACCTGGGTATGGCCGTTCGAGCTGCTGTCGGCCCTGCTGCTGGTCGCCCTGATCGCCGCACTTGCGTTGGCACGCCTGCCGATCGGGCGGCGTGACACTGCGAGGGGAGCCGTGAAGTGATCCACTCCGCGCTGCCGATGATCGTCGTCGGGCTGCTCTTCGGTATCGGCCTGTATGGCGTCCTCGCCCGCCGCAATGCCGTGCTGGTGCTGATCGGCGTCGAGCTGATGCTCGCTGCCGCGGGCCTGCTCTTCGTCACCGTGGGATCACTGACATCGGACGCGATGCGCGCCGGGCAGGTGATGACGATCTTCGTCATCACGATCGCCGCCGCCGAGATCGCCGTTGCGCTCGGCGTGATCCTCGCGGTCTTCCGCGCCCGCGGCAACATCGACATGGCGCAGGCGGGTGAGCGCGAGTGATGCTTACCGACGGCCGGTTCGACACCAGCACCTTGGCACTCGACTTCCCCCTCCAGCCCAGCCACCTCGCCGTGGTCCTGCAGGTCGCGATCCCGGTCCTGATCCTCCTGGTGACCCGGCGCAGCTCGCACGCGTTCGCGATCGCCGGGCTGTTCAGTTTCCTCGGCCTGGCTGCAGCCGTCGCGCTGCTCGTGCAGCAGACCCGTGGCGGTGCCGTGATCAGCCCCGACAGCATCGGCGAACTGCCGCTCGGCCCGGGTATCGACGTGCCGCTGCACCTGCAGGTCGACCGGCTGTCGGTGCTGGTCGCGGTCGCCGTCGGACTGGTGTCCTGGGCGGTTCAGCTGTTCACCCGCTGGTACCTCTACAGCGACCCGCGCTACCGCCAGTTCGCTTCCGCCGTGGGCCTGTTCACCGCTGCGATGGAGCTGGTGGTCCTCTCCGGCGACGTGCTGCTGATCCTGGTCGGCTGGGAGTTGATGGGCTGGTGCTCCTACCTGCTCATCGGCCACGAGTCCGAACGGCCAAAGGCGCGGCGGGCGGCATACAAGGCGTTCATCGTGACCCGCATCGCCGATGCGCCTCTGGTGATCGGCCTGGCGATCCTCTCCCTCGGCGCACACAGCACCGGCATCGACGCCATCCTCCGCCACTGGTCGGCCGCAGCCGACGCCCACGGCACCGCGCTCACCGCCGCGCTGCTCTGCCTGATCTGTGCGGTCGCCGGCAAGTCCGCACAGGTGCCCTTCCAGGACTGGCTGCCCGATGCGATGGAAGGCCCGACCCCCGCGTCGGCACTCATCCACGCCGCGACGATGGTCGCCGCCGGCACCGTGGTGCTCGGCAAGCTGGTGACCTTGCTGGAGTTGTCCGACACCGCCCGCGTCGTGCTCGCCCTGGTCGCCTCGATCTCGATGGTCGGTGCCGGTGTGCTCGCCTTCCTGCAGCATGACCTCAAGCGGCTGCTCGCCTGGTCCACCGTCTCCCAGGTCGGGCTGATGCTGCTCGGCCTCGCCGTCGTCTCGGCCGATCAGACCGCGGACCTCGGCATCGCCCACCTGCTGTCGCACGCGATGTTCAAGGCGTTGCTGTTCCTCATGATCGGGTGGCTGTCGGTGGTCGTCAGCGGCACCACCGTCGAGCGGTTGTCCGGAGCGCTCAGCAAGCATCCCGAAGCGCGACGGATGGTCGGCATCGGCCTCCTCGCGCTCGCTGGTGTGCCGCCGCTGGTCGGTTTCGTGTCCAAAGACCTCATCGTCGACGAGGCCGCCCGGCGCGGCATCGACGGCGACTTCACCGCCCGGATCGCGTTCGCCGCGCTGATCTGTGTCGTGCTGCTCACCGCGGCATACACGATGCGGATGTGGCTGATCCTGATCCACCGCACCGGCAGCCAGCGGGTGCAGGTGCGCGAGTGGGTCGAGGACAGCTACGACGTGCAGGACGTCGGCATCGTCGAGATGCTGACCGACCTGCCCCAGGTCGACATCCACGGCCGCCCGACCGACCGCACCGCGCCCATCGAGCTGCCGGACGACCTCGAGCTCGCCGACCAACAGCCGGGTGGCGGAGCGCGATTCGGACTCCAGCTGCTCGCGCTGCTGTCCGTGGTCGGTGGCCTGCTGGTCCTGTCGCCGATGCTCGACGTCGACTGGAAACACCCCAACGTCTGGCTGATCGGCGCCTCGCTGTTGCTGATGGGCGCGGTCGGGCTCCTCGTGCGGCTGATGTCCGTGGGCACCGTCTACGGCGACGCGGCCGCCCGAGTGCCGCTCTTCGTGCGTGCCTCGGCCTCCCGAGGCTTCGCCGTCGACAGCCTGTATGTCGCCTTCGGCCGCTCGATCGTCGCTCTCGCACAGGCGGTTTCACGTCTCGACGACGTGCTGGACAGAGGCGTGCAACGACTCCCGGCACTGTCCGCGACCGTCGTCCGCCGCGCCGACCGCCTGCACACCCACCGCCCCACGAGTGGCCTGGTGGCGGTGTCCGTCGGACTCGTCGCGGTCGGCCTGATGGGAGTCATCCTGTGGTAGCAGCGCTCTTCGCCGCTCCGCTGGCACCCGTCGTCGCCGGCCTCGCGCTGGTCGTCGGCGACCGCAGCATCCGGTCGGTGAGCCGGCACACCGCATACATCGTGTCGCTCGTCGCGATGCTCGCGTCGTTGCTCGCCTCGATCGTCGTCGCCTACGACCGGCCCGTGCTCGACCGGCAGTGGGTCCCCGAGGTCGGCATGCGACTGCACCTCGCGGTCGACGGCATCAGCGTCCCGCTGCTGCTGATGACCGCGGCCGTCGGAGTCCTCGTCGTGCTGCACGCCCGGCACGAGCAGCCCGCCGGCGGCACGCCGGCGACGTTCTTCGGCTGTCTGCTGCTGGTGATCGGCGGTGGCATCGCCACGTTCCTGGTGCAGGACGCGATCAGCTTCTTCCTCGCGTTCGAGGTGGTGCTGGTGCCGATGTGGGTTCTCATCAACCGGTTCGGCGATCGACGTGATCCGCGCGAACGCGCCCGCGCCGCAGGCACGTTCGTGCTCTACACAGTGCTCGGCTCCACGCTGATGCTGGTCGGCATCCTGACCATGTCGTTCGCGGCCGGCACCACCGACCTGGCCGGCCTCGCCGCGAACCCGATGTCGCCCGGGAAACAGACGGCCGTCGCGGCCCTGCTGCTGATCGGTCTCGGCATCAAGGTGCCGATGTGGCCGCTGCACTCCTGGCTGCCGCGAGCGCACACCGTCGCACCGACGGCCGGGTCGATCCTGCTCGCCGCGGTGCTGCTGAAGATGGGCACCTACGGTGTGGTCCGGCTGGTCGTCGCGCCACTGCCGGACGGTGTCGAGCGCCTGGCGCCATACGTCGGCACCTGCGCGGTCATCGGCATCATCTGGGGCGGTCTGGTCTGCCTCGTCGAGCGCAGCCTGAAGCGACTCGTCGCCTGGTCGTCCGTCGCGCACATGGGTTTCGTGCTGCTCGGATTGATGAGTGGCACGACCATCGGGTTGCAGGCGGCGCTCTTCGCGAACATCGCACACGGCGTCATCTCCGCGCTGCTCTTCGCCGTCGTCGGCGGGCTCAAGCACCGTTGGGGCGACGACGACCTGGACACAGCGCGGCGCTCGCTGCGTGACGTGTCGCCGCGGCTCAGCCTCGCGCTGGTGATCGGCTTCGCGGCATCGATGGGACTACCCGGCCTGGCCGGATTCTGGGGAGAGGTGCTGGCGATCTTCGGAGCGTGGACACCGGGTGGTGACCGACCGACCGGTTGGTTCCGGGTGCTGGCGATGTTCGCCTCGCTCGGCGCCGTGCTGGCCGCGGGCTACGCGCTGCGCGTGCTGCGGATCGTCTGGCACGGTCCCGCCGAGGGCGGTTTGCCACCGGAGCCCGAGCCGGCCGGCGACGCCCGCGGCAACGAATGGCTGGTCACCTCCGTGCTGAGTGCTGCGACGATCGTGCTCGGCGTCATACCGCTGATCCTGCTGCAGACCACCTCCGGTGCCGTGGACCAGCTGATGGCGGTGATCGGCCGATGAAGCTGACCTACGACTGGCTGCTCCTGGCACCCGTCCTCTTCCCGGCCATCGGAAGCGTCCTGCTGCTGGTGATCGACGCCGTCGCGCCCCGCCTCGGCCGGGTGCACTGGGCGATCGCCGCGGTGTTGCTCCTCGCCGGTGCGGCCGCCGCGGTGCCGGGCACGCTGCCCTCGGCCGACAACCCGCGACGCACGCTGTGCCTGCCACCCAACACCTGCCTGTATGCCGTCGACCACGTCGGCGTCGGCCTGCAACTGACCGCGCTGGTCAGTGGTGCCGTCGTCGCACTGCTGGCGTTGCCGATCCGCGTGCCGGCCGAGCGGGCCGCCGTGCAGGCGACCCTCGTGCTCGCCGCGACCGCCGGCGCGACCGGTGTGGTCGCCGCCCGTGACCTCGGATCCTGGCTGGTGATGCTCGAGCTTGCGACCCTGCCAGCCATCGCTCTGGTGGCATTGCGCGCCCGCCGCGCCGCCGTCGACGGTGCCCTGGCCTTGCTGACGACGTCACTGGTGAGCTTCGCCATCACCGCCATGGGCGCCGCGCTGTGGTTCGCCGCGACCGGGTCCGCGCTGTTCTCCGGCGACGCCGTGCTGCACGCCTCCAACGACCCCGACTCGCGCCGGATCCTCGTGCTCGCAGTCGTGTTCATCGTGGCGGGCCTGGCGTTCAAGATCTCGCTCGTGCCGTTCCACGCCTGGACGCCCGAGGCGTTCGGCGGTGCCTCCGTGCCGATCGGCGCCTTCCTGGCCGTCACCTCCAAGGTCGCCGCGCTCGCCGCCCTGCTGGTCATCTTCCGCGGGGTGACCGTGCTCGGCACCTCCGCGCTCGCCGCGATCGGGGTGCTGTCGGCGTTGTCGATGACGCTCGGCAACCTGATGGCGTTGCGGGAGAAGAAGACACTCCGCTTCCTGGCCTGGTCGACCGTGTCGCAGGCCGGCTGGGTCGTGCTGCCGCTAGCAACCGTGTCCTCCCGCGCCGTGCGCTCGGCCGCCGCCTACCTGATCGTGTATGCCGTCGCCACCCTGGTCGCGTTCATCGTCGTGACCGCGCTGGCCCACGCCGACGGACGCGAGCACGCGACACGCCTGTCGTCATACGGGGGACTGCTGCAGCGCCGGCCCCTCCTCGCGGTGACCCTCGCGCTGGCGCTGCTGACTCTGATGGGCCTGCCGCCCGCGGTGATCGGCCTGGTGGCCAAGGTCGCCGCGATCGGGCCCGTCGCTGGCAGCCGGCTCTGGGTGCTGGCGATCATCGCGGCGATCAACGCCATGCTCGGCGTCGCCGTCTACCTCCGCTGGTTGCGGATCCTCTTCGGCGCACGCAAGGACCCCGACAACCCCGAGGCGCTGCACCCGGTGCACCAGACCCTGGTGATCGTCGGCGCACTCGCGCTGGTCGTGACGAGCATCGCGCCGCACTCGCTGCTGCAACTCGTCGGCCGCTGACGACCGGAAAGATCACGAGGACGGCTGCCGGAACAAACCCGCAGGTCATGGACGTTTCTCCGGTATGCACCGTCACTTCAACGGCCTGAAGACCGCCGCGCTCTTCGGCGGCATCTGGGTCGTGCTGCTCGCCATCGGTGGGCTGGTGGCCGGTGGCCGCTACATCTGGATCTTCGCGCTGATCGGTGTCGCGACCACGGCATACAGCTACTGGAACTCCGACAAGCTGGCCATCAAGGCGATGCGTGCCTACCCGGTCAGCGAGATGGAGGCACCGGCGATGTACCGCATCGTCCGGGAGCTGTCGACCAAGGCCGGCAAGCCCATGCCCAACCTCTACATCTCGCCCACGGACGCACCCAACGCGTTCGCCACCGGCCGCAGCCCCCAGCACGCGGCAGTCTGCTGCACGCAGGGCATCCTCGACCTGCTCGACGAGCGCGAGCTGCGTGGTGTCCTCGGGCACGAGCTGATGCACGTCTACAACCGCGACATCCTGACCTCGTCGATCGCCGCGGCGCTCGCGGGCATCATCACCTCGGTTGCACAGATGATGATGTGGTTCGGGATGTTCGGCGGCGGTGGCAGCAACGACGACGACCGGCCCAACCCGCTCGCGATGCTGGCCATGGCGTTCCTCGCGCCGGTTGCCGCGAGCCTGATCCAGATGGCCATCAGCCGCACCCGCGAATACGACGCCGACGAGGACGGCTCCGCACTCACCGGCGACCCGCTGGCGCTCGCCTCCGCGCTGCGCAAGCTCGAGACCGGCACGGCGCGGACCCCGCTCGCGCCGGAGCCCAAGGTCGTCAACGCGAGCCACATGATGATCGCCAATCCCTTCCGGGCACAGGATGTTTCGCGGCTGATGTCGACCCACCCGCCGACCGAGCAGCGCATCCAGCGGCTGGAGGATCAGGCATACGGTCGGCAGATCTCCGGTCCGCGCTGACTCACCCCACAAAGTTTCTCCCACGCTCCGCTCCTCCGAACACTTCGCGGGGACCCCGAGTTCCTCCGATCAAGCATTTCGCGAGGCACGTGCCATGAAAGGCTGAACTCATGGGTTCATTGCTGCGCACCGAGGCAGAGGCACGTGCCGATCTGATCGACCTCACCTCCTACGACGTCGCACTCGACCTGGATCAGGGCGCGGAGACGTTCGGGTCCGAGGTGACGATCGGCTTCGACTGCCGCGAGCCCGGCGCGTCGACGTTCCTGGACCTGGAGGCCGTCTCGGTCATCTCCATCACCCTGAACGGTGAGGACATCGACCCGGCGACGGTCGCCGACCGCCGGGTGACGATGGCCGGGCTGGCCCCGCACAACACCGTTCGAGTGGTCAGCGTGATGCGTTACCGGCAGGACGGCGAGGGTCTGCATCGTGCGGTCGACCCCGCCGATGGGCGCCACTACGTCTACGGCATGTCGTTCCTCGACGCGGGGCCGTCGATCTTCGCCTGCTTCGACCAGCCGGACCTCAAGGCGCCGTATGACGTGCGAGTGCGCGCGCCACATGACTGGATCGTCGCCGGCAACGGTGCGGCGGAGCGGACTGCGCCCGGCGAATGGACCCTGGCGACGACGCCACCGCTGTCGACATACTTCGTGACGATCTGTGCCGGCCCGTATGCCGTCGAGACCGACGAACACGACGGCATCCCGCTGGGCATCTACGTCCGTGCTTCGTTGGCGAAGCAGCTCGCCGAGCAGCGTGACGACATCTTCGAGGTCACCAAACAGTCCTTCGACTACTACCACCGGCTCTTCGGGATCCGCTATCCCTGGGGCAAATACGACCAGTTCTTCGTGCCGGAGTTCAACGCCGGCGCGATGGAGAACCCCGGCTGTGTCACGCTGCGCGACGACTACGTCTTCCGCGGTGCCCACACTCGGACCGAACTGCTCACGCGCGCCAACACGATCGCCCACGAGATGGCACACATGTGGTTCGGCGACCTGGTCACCATGCAGTGGTGGGACGACCTGTGGCTCAACGAGTCGTTCGCCGAATACATGGCGCACCGGACCACCGCGGAGGCCACGCAATACACCGAGGCGTGGGTCGACTTCGGCATCTCCCGCAAGACGTGGGGCTACGGCGTGGACCGCAGCCCGTCGACACATCCGATCGCGGGGGCATCGGCGCCGGACGCCGAGTCGGCGCTGACCAACTTCGACGGCATCTCCTACGCCAAGGGTGCCTCCGCGCTGCGTCAGCTAGCTGCGTATGTCGGCGACGACGCGTTCATCGCCGGGGTCCGAAAGCACTTGACCGACAACAGTTTCGGCAACGCAACGATGTCCGACTTCCTCGGTGCGGTCGAAGCTGCGAGCGGCCGGTCGCTGACCGAGTGGACCGAAGCTTGGCTGCGCAGCTCCGGTGTCGACGAGATCAGCGTGGACGTGCACGAGCGGGACGGTGTGATCGAGCGTGCAGAGCTGGTCGTGACCCCGCCGGAGGGCGGGGCGGGCGGACGGCCGCACGTGCTCGAGATCGGTGCGATCAGCGATGGCCACGAAGAGCGGCGGGTCAGCGTGCAGAGTGATACGACACGCACGACGCTGACTGAGCTGGCCGGGGCACCGCGGCCGAAACTGTTGCTGCCCAACGTTTCCGACCTGACCTGGGCGACGAGCCTGCTCGACGAACGGTCACTCGACTCGGTGGTCGAGGAGCTGGCCGCGAGCGAGGATCCGTTGACTCGGCTGGCGATCTGGTCGGCGCTGCTCAGCGGAGCGGACACCGGGCGCATCGATCCGATCCGCGTCGTCGAGGCGTTCGGTGCCGCCTGGCCCCAGGAGCCGGTGCCGTCGTTGAGCGACACGTTGTCCGGGCGCGTCCGGACGCTCTACCCCTACCGCCTGGTGCCGCATGCCGATTCGGCAGACGCGTCTGCCGTGCTGCAGGACGCCGGCCGACGACGGCTCGCATCCGTGGACGGGACGTCGCCGTCAGCGCTGACCGCGGCTCGGCTCGTGGCAGCGACCAGCACCGACGCGAACCTGTTGTCCCAGTGGGCTTCGGACGTCGATCGGCCCGCGGCCGCCGCGGGTGACCAGGACTTCAGCTGGGCAGTGGTGGCGCGGCAGGCCGAGCTCGGCCAGATCGCGAGCGCCGACGTGGACCGGGCCGCCGCGGCCGATGAGAGCCTCAGCGGTCATCTGGCGACGCTGCGCTCGCGGGCCGCGCTGCCGACCGAGGAGGCGAAGACCTGGGCCTGGGATCAGCTCTTCGGCACCGTGGACCTGTCCAACTACGAAGGTCTCGCGATCGCGCAGGGCTTCTTCGCGGGGTATGGCGAGAACGCCGCCGCCGAGCTCCTGCGGTCCTACGTCGATCAGTTCTTCGCCGCATTACCAATCGTTCCGAAGAAGTTCGGCGACATGGCCGCCGAGAAGTTCGTGCTGATGGCCTTCCCACACCGCGTCGTCGAGCGTGCGGTCGCGGACGCGGCCCGGACGGCTATCGACTCCTCGGACAACACGGCCGGCGTCCGCCGGGCACTGGCCGACTCCCTCGACCGGTTGGACCGTGCCCTGGTCGCCCAGGACCGCTACTCCACCGCAGCTTCGAAGCACCCGACCACGGAAGGTTGAGCACTGTGTCGTCCCTACTGCGCACCGAGGCCGAGGAGCGCGCATCGCTCGTCGACGTCACGTCCTACGAGCTGGCGCTGGACTTTACCCGGGGAGCTGAGCTCTTCGGGTCGGCGGTCACCATCCGTTTCACTTGCTCCACACCCGGCGCGTCGACATTCGTCGAGTTCGACCCCCGTGAAGTCGGCTCGATCACGTTGAACGGCAACGCGATCGACGAGTCACAGGTCAAGGGCGGCCGGCTCTGGCTGGACCACCTGGACGCCGACAACGAGCTGGTCGTCGACGCCACCATGGGCTACGTCCGCGACGGCGAAGGCATGCACCGAGCCGTCGACCCGCAGGACGAGCAGGCCTACCTCTACGGCAGCCCGGCATCGTCGACCGCGGGCAAGATCTACGCCTGCTTCGAGCAG
Source organism: Flexivirga endophytica (assembly GCF_014640635.1). GTDB lineage: Bacteria > Actinomycetota > Actinomycetes > Actinomycetales > Dermatophilaceae > Flexivirga > Flexivirga endophytica. The sequence goes on along the minus strand of NZ_BMHI01000003.1, from coordinate 80,688 downwards.
CCGGACCTGAAGGCGCCATACACGGTGCGGGTGAAGGCGCCGGAGGAGTGGGTGGTGGCGGCGAACGGTGCGGCGAACGAAACCGTCGACGGCTGGCGCACGTTCGAGACCACGCGGCCGATCGCGACCTACTTCTTCACGGTGTGCGCCGGACCCTTCGCGGTCCGCACCAGCGAGCACGACGGGATCCCACTCGGCATCTACGCACGCGCGACGCTGGCCGACCAGCTCGCCGACCAGGCCGAGGAGATCTTCACCATCACCCGGCAGGGCTTCGACTACTACCACCGCGTCTACGGCATCCGCTATCCGTGGGGGAAGTACGACCAGGTCTTCGTGCCCGAATTCAACATGGGTGCGATGGAGAACCCCGGCTGCGTGACCCTGCGCGACGAGTTCGTCTTCCAAGGGCACGCGTCCCGCGCCGAGCACCTGTTGCGTGCGGTGGTGATCATCCACGAGATGGCGCACATGTGGTTCGGCGACCTGGTCACCATGCAGTGGTGGGACGACTTGTGGCTCAACGAGTCCTTCGCGGAGTTCCTCGCCCAGCAGGGCACGGCCGAGGCCACCGAGTTCTCCGAGGCGTGGATCGACTTCTCCGCCATACGCAAGAACTGGGGGTATGCCGCCGACCGCGCGCCGTCCACCCACCCGATCGCCGGGACGCCCGCGCCCGACGCGAACGCAGCGCTGGAGAACCTGGACGGCATCACGTACCCGAAGGGTGCCTCCGCGTTGCGGCAGCTTGCGGCATACCTCGGCGAGGAGGTCTTCCTCTCCGCCGTGCGGAAATACCTGCACGCACACGAGTTCGGCAATGCCAGCCTGCATGACTTCCTCCAAGCGATGAGCGAGGAGAGCGGCCGGGACATCCAGGACTGGGCGCGGGCCTGGCTGCTGACCCCGGGCACCGATGTCATGACGGCATCCGTCGACGGCGACGCAGTGTCGATCACCCGCACCGCGCCGACGCAGTTCCCGGCACAGCGGCCGCACGTGACCGACATAGCGGCCTTTCGGCACGGTGTCCAGATCTCCCGCGTCGACGTGCGCATCGATGCCGACCGCACCGAGGTCCCCGATCTCAATCCCGGCCGGACACCGAACCTGTTGCTCCCCAACGCAACTGACCGCACCTGGGCGATCGTCGCGCTCGACGAGGCGACCCAACGGCAGTTGCCCGAGGAGCTGCCGCATCTACGCGACGCGACCGCGCGGGGAGTGGTCTGGTCGTCGTTGTTCAACGGTCTCGCGCTCGGCACCGTCGATCCGTCGCTGGTGATCGACACCTTCGAGGCTGCATGGCCCGTCGAAGACGTCGATCCACTGCTCGAAGCCGTCGCCACCATGACCTCCGGACTGCTTCCCGGACGGTTCCTGACCATCGCGAAGACTCCGGCCGCGCTCGACCGCCTGGCCGCCACTGGGACCCGTGTCTTCGAGGCGACTTCGGCCAGCGACTCGCGGCGGCTGACCGCCGCACGACTCGTCGCGGCCACCTCTGCCGACACGGACCTGCTGCGCGACTGGCTCGCTGGTCGTGGGCTGCCGGCCTTCCTCGCCGGCGACGACCAGTTCCGCTGGTCGGTCATCAGCCGGCTGGCGTCGCTGGGCGCGATGGGTGTCCCGGAGATCGACGAGTGGCGGGCCAAGGACCCGTCGGTCAGCGGTGTGCTGCGGTCGTTGTCGGCCCGCACCCGCATCCCGACCGCGGAGGCGAAGACCTGGGCGTGGTCCCGGCTGACCGAGTCCGACAACGCCAGCAGCCACGAGCTCGGGGCGGTGGCCCGGACGTTCTTCGGGGCGACCGACCAGGAGATCACCCGGCCGTATGTCGAGCGCTTCTTCACCGAATTACCCCAGCTGTCCAGCAAACTCGGCGACATGGTGCTGCACCTGCTCGCCGCCGACGGCTATCCCACCACCGTCGTGGAGGAACGCACCGTCGAGCTGGCAGAGAGTGCACTGGCCGGCCAGCTCCCGGCAGGCGTGCGACGCTCGTTCGTCGATGGCACCAGCAGACTGCGAGAGCAGCTCGCGGCACAGCGGCGGTTCGGAGATGTCGCATGAGTATCCGTTGGAGCATCCTGGCGGTGCGGCTCGACGACCTCGCCGCGGCGCCCTGGATCGAGCAGTCGTCCGACCTGGTGCTGAAGACCGCGTCGGTCGGCAAGCTCCTGGTGCTCGGGGACGTCGCTCGCCGAATCGACTCCGGCGAGCTGGCTGCCGATCTCCGGGTCAGCAAGACCGGTGCACGGTTCGTGCGCGACTCCGGGCTGTGGCACACACTCGACCAGGACGAGCTGACCCTCGTGGACGCGTGCCGGCTGGTCGGTGCGGTGAGCGACAATCTCGCGACCAACGTGTTGCTGGACCTGGTTGGGCTGGATGCCGTTGCGGCATACGGGGATTCGATCGGCGCCAAGCCGATGGAGATGCTCGACTACGTGAGCGGCGAAGCACGGGACCGGTCGGTCCCGGGCACCCCGGAGACTCTCTCGCGAGCCAGCGCCGCAGCACTCGTCCACTACCTCCGGCAGCTGTATGACGGCGTCGTGTCCGCCCGCGTCGAGGAGTGGATGTCGCTGAGCACCGACCTGTCCATGGTCGCGTCGGCGTTCCTCGAGGACCCACTGGCGCACAACACGATCGATGAGGTCGGGCATCCCTTCCTGATCAACAAGACCGGCACCGACGACGGAATCCGTGCCGACGTGGGACTCGTGCGTGACGGCGACCGAGCCGTGGGATACGCAGCCGTCGCCAACTGGCCGACCGATGACTCCCCGCCCGGACTGTCCTCGGTGATGGCTCGGATGGGCCGCATCGGTGCGGAGATTCGCGATCGGATGGCCGAGGGCTGAGTCGTCAGTCGAGCTCGCCCTGCTGTCGCGCCAGGTCGACGGCTTCGGTCCGGTTGGCCGCGCCGAGCTTGGCCAGGATGTTCGAGACGTGCACGCTCGCGGTCTTGGTGCTGATGAAGAGCTTGCCGGCGATCTGCCCGTTCGTCATACCTTCGGCGACGAGTTGGAGCACGTCGCGCTCGCGTGGCGTGAGTCCGCTGCCGCGACCGGTCTCGGCGCGTGGCCGACCGCGCAACTGCGCGATCAGGTGCGTGGCTCCGAGTCGTCGTGCGGTCGCCAGTGCATGCCCGGACAGCGTGCGAGCTTCGCTCAGCTCGCCGGTCACCTGCAGCGCCCGTGACAGGGACAGCTCGGCGACCGCCTGCTCGTAGACGAACCCGGCATTCTCGAAAAGCTTTACTGCCTCACGATATTCGTCCACGGCAAGAGCGTCGTTGCCAGCCAGTCGGGCAAGCTCCCCCTGCGCCCGTGCGAACCACGCACGTGACTCCTCACCCAGCGACTCCCGCCATCCGCGCACGGACAGGATCTCTTCCAGTGTGTCATTGAGCTGCTCCACCCGGGCAGACCAATCGGTGGCTTCACGCGGCCTCACCGCGACAGCATCGGCGATGTGCGTCAGCAGCAGCGCGGTCATCCGGATCTCGGCGTCGAAGACGGGCAGTCGCCATACACGGCGGACGGTGGCAACGGCTTCGTCATAGACCGCAACCGCGCCGGCGAGGTCGCCCGTCGCACCCAGGACGTCGATCGTCGCCGGTGCATCGTGGGCCACGATGAACATGTCCTGCGACCAGTGCGACCGCAACTCCTCGTGCGCGGCCAGCGCACGATCGAAGCGACCGCGCGCGACATCGACCGTCTCACGCACGGCGGCGGCGGCCGCAGTGACGATGCGCGGCAGGGCATCGGTGTCCGCGAGCAGTTCGTCGACGTGCCCCCAATCGCCCATCTTGGCCGCGAGCGTCGCGCCGAAGACGAGCGAGTCCAAGCCGTAGAGCTCGGTGCGAGCGTGCGCCTCGGTGGCCCGCCGGACCGCCTTGTCGAAGGTCGCGGCGGCCGCGGTGTGCTGGTCGGCCCGGGCCTGCAGGCCGGCGAGTTGATGCAGTGCGCGTAGTTCGGCGCGGATGTCGCCTTCGGCTGCTGCTTGTTGCCGCACGTGCTCCAGAGTCGTCAGCGCAGAGGTCATGTCGCCGGCGAGTCCGTCGAGCTTCGCCTGCGTGGTCATCGCATCGGTGATGATCATCGGCTCGTCGACCGCGCGCCCGACGAGGAGTGCGTCTCCTGCGGCGACAGCCGCTTCGTCGTGCCTCTCGAAGGACAGCAGGTAGCGCGCCCGGAGCGCCAGGAACTTCCCGAGCAGGACGTTCTCCTCGCACTCGCGGGCCCACCCGATGCCGACGTCGAGCAGTTCGTCGGCGTCGTCGGGCAAGCCGTCGATGCCGAGTTTGGTGCTCGTGGTCGGCAGGTCGGTCAGCAGCAGGGCGGACAGGAAGAGGCGTAACAGCTCTGCCCGCTCCACCAGCGTGCCGCTATGTGTTCGCAGTGCGTCGCGGACGAGCTCGGTCGCACGGTGCGGGTCACCGGCGGCGAGCAACGCCCGCGCGGCGCGTCGCGGCAGGTCGGTCGGGACATCCGTGAGCTCCGGGTGCCAGGCGGCCAGCGAGATGGCGGCCTCGAAATGTCGCGCGGCGTTCGATGGGGCGGCCGTCTCCATGGCGTCGTCGCCGGCTCGAAGTCTGGCCTGCAGCGCGGTCTCGAAGCGGCCCGCCTGCTCGGCGTGCATCGCCAGCGTTGCGGGTCGGTAGGAATCGCCGCACTCGAGGAGTATGTCGGTCAGCGTGTCGTGCAGCCGGACGCGTTCGCCGGGGAGCAGGTCGTCATACACGGCCTCGGCCAGGAGCGCGTGTCGGAAGGTGTAGGTGTCGTCGCGACTCGTGACGAGGAGGTGTGCGTCGATGGCAGCGCGCAGGGCGTCCTGCAACCGCTCCGGCGGCAGATCGACCAGACCCCGCAGCGTCCTGTCGCAGGCGGCCGAGCCTGCGACGGCCGCGGCGCGAAGCACTCGACGCGGGTCATCGTCGAGCGAGTCGGCACGCACCAGCAACAGGTCGGCGAGATCGCCGGGCAGCGCCGGCCCACCGGCGTCGCGAGGTTGCATGGAAGCGGCGACGAGTTCTTCGGCGAAGAAAGGATTTCCGCCGGAACGGCGGATGATGTCGCCGGCGTCGGGATCGGCCAGGCCGGGTCGTAAATGGTCGACGAGCGCGCGCGACGGCTCAGCCGTGAGCGGCTCCAGCAGCACCCGACGCACGGTGGGCAGGCGGGACCACTCGGCGAGTGCGGGCCGCAGGGGATGCCTCCGGTGCAGGTCGTCGGTGCGGTAGGTCGCCACGACGTGCACACCGGGCCGGACGTCGTGGGTGAACTGGTAGGTGAGCAATTCGCGCGTCGCGCGGTCGGCCCAGTGCACGTCCTCGAGAACGACGAGCACGGGTGCGAGCCCGGTGAGTTCGTCGAGCATGGTGGCGACCGTCTCGAAGTATTCGACGGGTCGGACGCCCTCGCTCGGCACCAGGCGCTCGGTCGAGACGACGCCGTCCGCGGCGGGCAACTCACGCAACGAGCGTGCGATGTCGGTGATCGGGAGGTATGGCGCAGCACTGTCGCCCAGGTCGAGGCAGCGCCCGACGAGAACGACACCGCCGGCCTCGCGGCAGATTGCCGCGATCTCCTGCATCAGCCGGGTCTTGCCGATGCCGGCGTCACCGCCGAGCAGCGTGATCGACGACTGCGCGCGGTCCCCGAGCAACTGCGCGAAGTCGTCGATCTCCGCAGTGCGGCCGAAGATCGGGCCGGCAGGGGCGGAATCGGGGATCACGGCCCCATTGTCCCCCGCGAACGGCTCCGGCGGATCGGTCAGCGCCGATCCGCCGGCGGTCACCGCCATCCGAGACGGTCGGGGGTGACCAGGTTCGTGTTCGGGCGCGGTGTCGGCTTCTGCTCCGCGGGCTGCCGGCGGCGTCCGAAGAGCCGACGGACGCTCAGCTCCCAGCCGTGCGCGACGGCGAAGTCGTGCGCGATCTGTTGCTGCCGGAACGCGATCTCCGCGTCGACGATGGGTGAGGTGGAGTACGAGTACTTCATCAGAGTGCCTTTCGATGTCTTGTGCTGGTGACATCGAGATTCGTCGGCTGAGGTAGCACGCCGCGTCGGGCAGATGCCCTATTTGTGGCTGAGGTAGTGCCTCAGACACCTCACGTAGCGCCCGGACTCCTTACGCCGGTCCCTCGTACTCCTCAACGCAGTCTCGCGGAACCCCTTCGCCGAGCGGACAGGAACGCACCGAGCGGACAGGAAAATTCGCCGGGATTCTGCGATTTTTCCTGTCCGCTCACTAGGTATGCTGTCCGCTCGATCGGAGGAGCGGCGACGGGCGTCGATCAGTCGTAGGGACCGCCGGCGACATACAGGACCTGGCCGCTGACGAAGCCGGCGTCCTCGCTGCAGAAGAACGACGCCGCGTTGGCGATGTCGGCCGGTCGACCGACGCGCTGCACGGGGATGTCGTTGGCGGCCAGTTGCTGGAACTCGTCGAAGTCGATGCCGACCCGGTCCGCGGTTGCCTTGGTCATGTCGGTGACGATGAAGCCCGGCGCGATCGCGTTGGCGGTGACCCCGAACTTGCCGAGCTCGACGGCCAGCGTCTTGGTGAAGCCCTGCAGTCCCGCCTTGGCCGCGGAGTAGTTGACCTGACCGCGGTTGCCCTGCGCCGACGTGCTCGACAGGTTGACGATGCGGCCGAACTTCGCCGCGGTCATGTGCTTCTGTGCCGCGCGCGTCATCAGGAAGCTGCCGCGCAGGTGCACGTTCATCACGGTGTCCCAGTCGTCCGCGGTCATCTTGAAGATGAGGTTGTCGCGCAGCACGCCGGCATTGTTGACCAGCACTGTCGGCGCTCCGAGCTCGGTCGCGACCCGCTCGACGGCGGCCGACACGGACTCCTCGTCACTCACGTCGCAGCCGACTGCGAGTGCTTTGCCACCACCCTGGTTGATGTCGTCGACGACGCCCTGGCAGGCACCCTCGTCCAGGTCGAGGACGGCGACGGCGAGGCCGTCCGCGGCGAGGCGCCTCGCGATCTCAGCGCCGATGCCGCGTGCGGCACCGGTGACGATGGCGGTTCGCTGGTCGGTCATGGTTCTCCTTGGGTGTGCGGGTTGGTCAGATGACGGTTCAGGAGGTGGGGTGCCAGACGAGCCGCCCGATGGTCCGGCCTGCGGCCAACTCGGTGAGTCCGTGCGGCAACTCCTCGAAACCTAGCTGCCTGCTGATCAACGGTCGTATGACGCCCTCGGCCGCCAGCCGGGACAGCTCGGCGAACCCTTGGGCGATGACCGCGGGGCGCATCGTTTGGTAATAGCCCCAGTGCAAGCCGAGGATCGCGTAGTTCTTCAGCAGCATGTGGTTGAGCGGGGGCGCCTGGATCCGGCCACCGGAGAAACCCACGATCACGATGCGGCCCTCGAAAGCGACGCACTTGGCCAGCAGCTCATAGGCATCTCCGCCGACGGGGTCGAAGATGACATCGGCCCCGCGTCCGTCGGTGGCGTCCTTGACCTTCGCCACGACGTCGTCCCTAGTGCGGTCGATCACGACGTCAGCGCCCAGTGCCGTTGCAGCGTTTGCCTTTTCGGCGCCACCGACGATCGCGATGACCTTGTTGCCGTTGTTCTTCGCGAGCTGCACCGTCGCAGATCCGACGCCGCCCGCGGCCGCCTGCACCAGCACCGTGTCATCGGGCTGCAGCCCCGCCCGACGGAAGAGGGCTGCCCACGCGGTCTGGTAGGCGATGGTCAGCACCGCTGCCGCGTCGTCGTCCAGCGATGGGGGAGCGAGTGCGCTCGCCGCGGGCATCAACGCCGTCTCGGCGAAGCCGCCGTGTGGCAGGGCCGCCATCCCGATGATCCGGTCACCCACGTTCCGGTCGGTGACGCCGTCGCCGAGAGCGGTGATCTCCCCGCAGAGCTCGGCGCCCGGGGTGAAGGGCAGTTCCGGCCGTACCTGGTAGAGGCCCTGGCACATCAGCACGTCCGGGAAGTTCAGTGCCGCGCTGCGAACACGGACCTGCACCTGACCCGCCCCGGGCTCCGGCTCCGGAATGTCGTTCTGGTGCAACGCATCCGCGGGTGCCGCGAGCTCTCGGACCTGCCATGCCTTCATCGCGATTCTCCTGCCTCGTCGATCCTCTCCTGCAATCGCTGCATGCCCCTGAGCCACTTGTCGGTGTCAGTCCCGCGCATCGCGAAGTAGTCCTTCACCTCCGGGTGCGGCAGCACCAGGAAGTCGCCGGTGGCAAGGGTCCTCACCAGCACGTCGGCGACGTCCGCCGGCTCCAGAGCGCCGTCGTGACCGATGACGTCGGCGACCGGGTCGTCGCCCGGACCGGGATACATGTCGGTGCGCACGCCTTGCGGGCAGATCGCGTGCACGTCGATGCCGCGATGGCCGTAGGTCACCGCGAGCCATTCGGCGAACGACTCGGCGCCGTGTTTGGTGACTGCGTATGACGGCTGGCCCAGCACCGTGAGTAGGCCGGCGGCGGATGCGGTGACCACGAAACGGCCGGACCCGCGTTCCAGCCACTCGGGCAACAGCAGCCGGGCGGCGCGCACGTGTGCCATCACATTGACCGACCAGGAGGTCTCCCAGTCGGTGTCGGGAGCATCGAGCCCGGCGCCACGGGCGACACCGGCGTTGCCGATCCACACATCGATCCCGGACAGGTGCTCGCGCGCGGTGGACACGACCGAGCGGACGCCGTCCTCGGTCGAGATGTCAGCCGAGATCGGCTGTGCGCCGATGCGATCCGCGGTCTCCCTCAGCTGGTCCTCGAGCAGATCGGTCACCACGACGCGCGCCCCGAGCGACAGCAAACGCTCGGCGACCGCGGCACCGATGCCGCGAGCGGCGCCCGTGACCACGACTCGTTGGTCCTGCCAGGTCGTGAGTGGTCTGGGCACGATGCTCCTTCGAGGTCTGCGGGGCGGCGGTGCGACCACGTCTCCCGGGTCGGCCGGGTCGGTCGGCTGCTCGCTACTAAGCGCTTGCTTAGCGTCGCACGCTGCGGCATGCTCGTCAACGCATCGGCAACCGCCGGTGGAGTGTCGAGCGGGAAGGGAACCGATGGACCCGTCGCCCTCGGCAGCGCAACGCAGACTGCTGGATGCTGCGCGGGATGCCTTCGGCGCCAAGGGGTTTCACGGCACCACTACTCGGGACATCGCCGCCGCAGCCGGTATGTCGCCGGCGGCGGTCTACGTGCACCATCGCACGAAGGAGTCGCTGCTCTTCGCGATCTCGCTGGGCGGGCATGAGGCCAGCCTGCGCGCGTTGCGCGAGGCTGCGGCCGCCGCCGACACCCCGACGGAGCAGCTCGGCGCGATGATTCGCACGTTCGTGCTCGGGCACACGACCGACCACACGCTCGCCCGAGTGGTGAATTACGAGCTCGCCGCACTCGCGCCGGAGCACCGCGCCACGATCGACGCGTTGCGCCACGACATACAACAGCTCATCCGCGGTGTCCTTGCCGACGGCGCGGCGACCGACGAGTTCGACTGCGCCGACGTCGGTATGACGACCAACGCGATCATGGGCATGTGCATCGACGTCGCCCGCTGGTACGACGAACGCGACGCCTGGGCGCCGGAACGCATCGCCGACCACAGTGCCCGGATGGCGCTGCGGATGGCGGGCGCGTCCAGCGGGCGGTAGCTCCTTGACCGGTCAGCGGTAGTTGGTGAACTGCAGCGCGACATCCAGATCGGCGCCCTTGAGCAGCCGCTGGACCTCCTGCAGGTCGTCCCGCGACTTGCTGGTGACGCGCAGCTCGTCACCTTCGATACGCGACTTGACCGACTTGGGGCCCTCGTCGCGGATCAGCTTGGAGATCTTCTTGGCGTTCTCCTGGCTGATGCCGTCCTTCAGCGTCGCCTCCAGGAGATAGTCCTTGCCGGACAGCTGCGGCTCGCCGTCGTGGGACAACTCGAGCGACTTCAGTGACACGCCGCGCTTGACCAGCTTGGTCTGGAAGACGTCGAGCACGGCGAGCGTGCGCTCCTCGGAGTTGGCCTTCATGACGATCTTCTCGCCGGACCACTCCAGCACCGCGCCGACATTGCGGAAGTCGTAGCGGGTGGAGATCTCCTTGGCCGCTTGGTTCAGCGCGTTGCTGACCTCTTGCTTGTCGGTCTTGCTGACGATGTCGAACGAAGAGTCGGCCATGGTGCTGCTCCTTCTGACGGCTGGATTCCTCGCCCGAGTATGCCGCCCGCGGCCGTCGCGACGGCCGTGGGACTCCGATTGGCTCGGGCCGCCCGTGCTTGTTATCCTCGTCCACGCACGCCAGGTTGCCCGAGCGGCCAGCGGGGTCGAGTGGTCCGAAGGACACCGACTTGCTAGCCTGCCTCGAGCACCACGCCAGGTTGCCCGAGCGGCCAATGGGAGCGGACTGTAAATCCGTCGCAGTAATGCTACCTAGGTTCGAATCCTAGACCTGGCACCAGTGCACGAAGGCCCCGGCAATCTCGCCGGGGCCTTCGCCATGTGCCGGGCGCGGGCGGACGCGTCATACGGCGATGAGGGCGATGCCCGCCAGCACCACGACCGCGCCGGCGAACTTCCGTGCCGGCGCCGGCTCGTGGAAAAGCTTCCACGCCAGCAGAGACCCGACGACGATGCTCGACTCGCGCGCCGGCGCGACCAGCGCGACGGATGTCGTCGTCATCGCCTGCAACACCAGCATGTAGGCGAGCGGGGAAAGCACTGCGACACAGACGATTTCGCGCCAGTGATCGCGCGGGGCGCGGGCCAGCTCGGTGCCCCGACCGCGCAGCCCCGGCACCATCAGCAGGCTCTGCCAGGTGGTGCTCAGCGCGAAGTAGGGGATCGGCAGCAGGGCCAGCTGCGTCATCGAGTGGTCGTCCCAGAGCGTGTATGACGCGATGGCCAGCCCGGTCAGCGTGCCCCACTGCAATCCCTTGTATGCCGACCTGCGTGCTGCTCCCGTATGGCGCTGCCGCGCTCCGGGAGCGCGCGCCGAAGCCACTACCGCGACGCCCGCGACGATCACGAAGCCACCGCAGATGGCCACGCCACCGGGTCGTTCGGCGAGCACCAGGATGGCGAAGAGCATCGTGAGCAGTGGCCCGGTCCCACGGGCGACGGGGTAGACCACGCTCAGGTCGCCCTTGCGGTAGCCGGTCTGCAACGCCAGGCCGTAGGCGATGTGCAGCAACCCCGACAGTGCGGTCGCGCCGAGCAGCGCCCACGTGATCCCGGTGTCGTTCGCCAGCAACACGATCAACCCGATCGGCAGCCAGAGGACAGCGGACAACGCCGCGTAGCAGAAGACGAACACGTAGCCGCCGTTGGCGACGCGCTTGGCCGCGATGTTCCAGATCGCGTGCAGCAGCGCTGCGGTCAGCACCAGAGCCAGAGCGGTCGCGGACATTCCCTCGACGCTAGCGAACGACGAGGATGGGACCGCAGCCAGGGAATGATGCTGATCACGGGAGCCTTGATGTGCAGATGACGGACGAGGTCGAGCCGACCCGGCTGCTCGCGATGAACGAGCCCGCCGGTCGTCGGCTGCTGGCAACGACCGTGCTCGGGTCGGGCATGGGCTTCCTGGACGGCACCATCGCGAACGTCGCGCTGCCGCACATCGGCGACGACCTACACGCCGAGCTCGCCGGCCTGCAGTGGGTGGTCAACGGCTACACGCTGGCGCTCGCGTCGCTGATCCTCATCGGCGGCTCGCTCGGCGACCGGGTGGGACGCAAGCGGGTATATGGCTGGGGTGTGGCCGGTTTCGCCATCACCTCTGTCATCGTCGCGCTGAGTCCGACGATCGAGGTGCTCGTATTCGCGCGCGTCCTGCAGGGTGTGGCCGCGGCCCTGTTGACCCCGGGCTCACTGGCGATGCTGCAGTCGTCGTTCCGCAAGGAGGACCGGATGCGGGCCGTCGGCGCGTGGACCGGCACACTCGGCATCGCCACCGCCGCCGGTCCCGTCGTCGGTGGCTGGCTGGTCGGCATCGACTGGCGCATCGCGTTCTGGATCAACGTGCCGATCGCCGCTGTCGTGTTGTGGTTGCTCCGCACCGCACCGGAGTCCCGTGAGGCCGGTCCGCTGCACCGCCTCGACTGGTGGGCGGTCGTGCTCGCGCCGATCACGCTGGCCGGGATCACCTGGGCGCTGACCGCCTGGCCGGACACCGGGGCATCCACGTCGACCGTGTCGGCGCTCGCGGTGGGCATCGTCGCCGGTGTCGCCTTCATCGTGGTCGAGATGCGTGAACCGCACCCGATGGTTCCGCCCGACCTCTTCCGGTCGCGGGACTTCTCGGTGATCAACGTCGTCACCCTGTTCGTCTACGCGGCGCTGACCGGCTCGATGCTGTTCCTCGCGATCTTCCTGCAGGTCAGTGCCGGCTGGACGCCGCTCGAGGCCGGCGCGGCAACCGTGCCGATATCCGTCCTGATGTTCTTCCTTGCATCCCGATTTGGTTCTGTGGCAACGAAGTTCGGTGCCCGTATGCCGATGATCGGCGGTGCGGTCGTGCTGATGGTCGGGTTCGCCTGGTTGGCCCTCGCGCCGGACGACCCGTCGTACCTGACGCAGATCCTGCCCGGTGTGGTGATCATGGGCCTGGGGTTGTCGATGCTCGTCGCGCCGCTGACCGGCACCGTGCTCGCGGCGGTGCCGGACGGGCAGTCAGGACTCGCCAGCGGGATCAACAACGCGATCTCACGCACCGCAGGGCTCATCGCGGTGGCGGTGCTGCCACTGCTCACCGGTCTGTCGGGCACGGCATACCGCGACCCGATCGCCGTCGGTGACTCCTACCGGGCATCGATGTGGTGGTGCGCGGGCGTCGTTCTCGCCGGTGGATTGCTCACCGCAGTGGGGTTGCGCCGGGCTTCCGGAGCCGCCGGTGACGCCCGCGCGGCGACCTGATCCACGGGCCGATCGGGCGGCTCGCGTCTCGTTCCGCGAACCCCTGGGGGCGGTAGGTGCGATCCACCGGCCATAGAGGGTAGGCTTGGCAGTGGTCAGCAGTTGTTGTTCCTTCACGTCTTGAGCGCGCTGGATCCATGCAGCGCTCGACGCGGAGGTGCCGACGATCCTTGTCGGACGCCCGCGACGTTGACGTTTGGCCCCGGGCTCGCGCACCGTGTGCGGCCCGGCAGAAAACCCGAAGGGAATCGCCACCATGGCAACAGGAACCGTCAAGTGGTTCAACGCGGAAAAGGGCTTCGGCTTCATTGCTCCCGAGGACGGCAGCCCCGACGTCTTCGTGCACTTCTCCGCCATCAGCGGCAGCGGCTACAAGTCGCTGGAGGAGAACCAGAAGGTCGAGTTCGACTCGGCCCAGGGTCAGAAGGGCCCGCAGGCCGAGAACGTTCGCGCGATCTGATCGCCTGAACTTTTTCATCGAAGCGGGCGCATCCGGGATCTTCCCGGGTGCGCCCGCTTTGCTTTTGCCGCTGTATGGCGCTCAGCGCCATACAGCGCGTTAGTCCTCCGCATCGTTGCCGGGCTCGCCATACTGCAGGGATGCGGTGGTACTGGGGGACGTTGTTGGCGCTGCACGACATGAAGATCCACGGTGTCAGGCACCTGCAACATCGCGGCTGGCAGCGAGCCGTCACAGTCGACACTTCGGAGACGACGAAGAGTTTCGACGGCACACCGGACCCCGAAGCCCACATCTTCTCCTTCGAACTCGTCCGGCACGACAGCTCCCAACCGTGGCGGATCATCGACTTCGGTGAGGGCTGAGCCGGACCTCACGTTTCGGCGCTCCACGGCGACTACCCGGTGATGATGAACAAACCATTCGAGAACGCGATCGACGCACACGGGCCCACCGTGCTGCGGGTATGTCGCGCAGTGCTCGGTATGACGCCCGACGCCGACGACGCCTGGTCCGAAACGTTCCTGGCCGCGCTCCGTGCCTGGCCCGACCTGCCGGACGACACCAACGTCGAGGCCTGGCTGGTGCGGGTCGCGCAACGCAAGACGGTCGACGTCATCCGCGCACGCAGCCGGCAACCGGTGCCGGTCGACGAACTGCCGACGTCCATCGCCGGCACCGACGGCATACCGCACGAGGCGGACCCGGACCTGTGGTCCGCGGTCGCGTCGCTCCCGGAGCGCCAGCGCCTCGCGGTGGCCTATCACTACGTAGGCGGACTGCCACACAAGGAGACCGCCGCACTGATCGGCGGCACCACCGAGGCGGTCCGCAGGGCGGCGGCCGACGGCATCACGCGGCTGCGGACCACGTATGGCGCGAGCGCAGCTCAGGAAGGAACACGATGATGGACACGAACAACACTCCCGAGTTCGACCTGGCATCCGCGTTGACGGTCGGCGCAGACGAAATGGACTCGCTGCGCAGCGAATTGGCGCGTCGAGCGGCGGACGACAACCTGCTCGACGTCACCTACCGCACGATCGACACCCCGCTCGGCCAGCTGCTGTTGGCCGCTACCGAGCGCGGACTGGTGCGCGTCGCCTACGAGCGCGAGGAGTTCGACCGGGTGCTCGACACGATCGCCCAACGGGTGAGCGCCCGCATCCTGCGGACGCCCGCACGGCTGGACGACGTCGCCCGCGAGCTGGACGAGTACTTCACCGGCCGGCGCACCACCTTCGACCTGGCACTGGACCACTCGCTCTCCTCGGGATTCCGCGCCGAGGTGCAACGCAGCCTGCCGTCGATCGCCTACGGACACACGGCGTCATACGGCGAGATCGCGGCACTGGTCGGCCGCCCGCGCGCGGTCCGTGCCGTCGGTACCGCGTGCGCGACGAACCCACTGCCGATCGTCGTCCCCTGCCACCGAGTCGTGCGCAGCGACGGCTCCTACGGCGGGTATGTCGGGGGAGTCGACGCCAAGACGAAGCTGCTGACCATGGAGGGTGCCGCGTGATGAGCACGTGGAGCGACCGCGTCGACTCCGGCGACTGGACGGCGATCACCGAGGAACTCGACGAGTACGGCGGAGCGCTGCTGCCGCAGTTGCTCGACGCGGGGGAGACCGCGCGGATCCGCGCGCTCTACCCACGCGACGAGCTCTTCCGCAGCACGATCACCATGGGCAGGCACCGGTTCGGTGAGGGCGAATACCGTTATTTGCGGGCGCCATACCCCGAGCCGATCGACGAACTGAAGCGGGCGCTCTACCCGCGACTGCTGCCGATCGCACTGAACTGGTGGACCAAACTCGGGCGCGACCCGATCTGGCCGGACACCCTCGACGAGTGGCTCGCGATGTGCCACGAGGCCGGCCAGACCAAGTCGACCGCCATCCTGCTGAAGTATGGCGAGAAGGACTGGAACGCCCTCCATCGCGACCTGTATGGCGATCTGGTCTTCCCACTGCAGGTGGTGATCAACCTCAACGAGCCCGGCGTCGACCACACCGGTGGTGAGTTCCTGTTGTTGGAGCAACGCCCCCGTGCTCAATCTCGTGGCACCGCAACGCTGTTGCCGCACGGTCATGGATATGTCTTCACCACCCGTGACCGGCCGGTGCGGTCGCAACGTGGCTGGTCCGCGGCACCGGTCCGACATGGCGTCTCCGCGATCCGCTCCGGTGAGCGGCACACGTTGGCACTGGTGTTCCACGATGCGGCCTGATGGGCCTGCTGGCGAAACGCCTTCTGGCGCCAAGACGTTCACACTGCTCGGCGCCGACCGCGCGCCATACGAGTCGGCTGTGCCGGGCACGTTCGGCGGCAACCGCCGAAACCACCTCTACGGTCGCCTCGACTGTCCGTCGGCGCTGCGAGCGCTCGAACGAGGGGGATACGTGAAGGTGCGCGTCTTCTTCGCCGACGAATCCACCGCGGTAGCAGCGGGATACCGGCCGTGCGCGGTGTGCCTGCCCGAGAAGTACCGAGCCTGGAAGAGCAAGGCGTAACGTCGCTCTCATGCTGCTCTCGGAGGAATTGCTGTTGTTGTGCACGACCGAGGACGGGAAGTGGCTGGCCAGCGGCCAGTCCGTTCCGGTTGCTCTCGCCGGCGGCCTACTCGCCGAACTCGCCCTGCAGGGACGTGTCGCGGTCGATGAGCGGGATCGTCTTGCGCTGCCGGGCGGCGCCACCCCGCAGGGCGATCCGACGCTCGATCGCGCGCTGGAGACGTTCCGGTCGAAGGCCGGCAAGAAGCCCAAGGACGTGCTCGGCCGCGTGGCCAAAGGCCTCGGCGACGAACTCTACGATCGGCTGGCCGCGGCCGGCATCGTGGCGATCGAGCGCGGAAGATTCCTGCGTCCCAACCGTTTCCCCCTGCGTCGGCCGGACGTACGCGCCCGCGTGTGGAACGACGTCGCGGCCGTGTTGGTGGGGACCGCTCGACCCGATCCGCGCACCGGGACCCTGCTCGGACTCGTCCAGGCGTGCGGCGCGGTGCCGGCGATCTTTCCGCCCGAGCAGTTCGGCATGAGCAAGAAGGAACTGATCAAACGGGCCAAGGAGCTGACGGACGGTGACTGGGCCTCCGGCGCAGCCGGGCGCGCTGTCCGCGAGGCTCAGGCGGCGACCATGGCGGCGGTGACCGCGGCAGTCACTGCTGCAACCACGACGGCGACCATCAACTCCTGAGCCGACTCATCCAGCGGTGTCACCGCTCGGATTCGGGGCGGTAGTAGTCAGCCATCAGCTCGGTCGACCACTCCGGTTGCCGCACCGCACCCCGCGGTCCGAACTCCACCATCCACGGCTTGATGTCCAGCACCGGGGTCCCGTCCACGGCGTCCAGCCCCTCCACCACGAGCGACCTCCCGTCGACCTGCAGCAGCCGACATCGACTCACGCCGAGGCGATTCGGCCGACGCTTGCCGCGTTGCCCGAAGATCCCCACCAGCGGCCAGTCGTCCCGGTTTCGCGGATGGCGTGCGGTGGTCTCGACCGACTCCGGGTCGACACGGTCGAAGACGTAGACGACCTCGAGATGTGAGAAGTCACCCAGCCCCGCCAGGCTCTCCGGCTCGTATGCCGCGGTCAGCTCGATCCGGCATACCGAGTCGCCCCAGTAGTCGTCGTCGGGTGTGGCACGGCCTTCGCGAACAACTGCTACGGGTTCCATGACGAGATCCATGGCACGGATTCTGGCACCGCTCGCGCACCGAGCGGTCGATGGATGTCAGGTGACCTGAAACCGCCCGTGAAACCCGTGAAGGTACGGCGAAACCACCCTGAAAGTCAGCGTCCATAGCTTCCTCAGCAGACCGAATCCCTCGAGCCTGCCAAGGAGGCCGCCATGACGAACACCACTCTCTCCCCACCGACCACCCCGAAACCACCACAGCGAAAGACCTATTCGTCGCTGCGCGCAGCATGGATCCCGCTCGCAGCGCTGTGCCTCGCCTTCTTCGTCGAGATGGTCGACAACACGCTGCTGTCGATCGCGCTGCCGACCATCGGTCGCGACCTCGGCAGCGGCACCACCGCGCTGCAATGGGTCACCGGCGCCTACTCGCTGACCTTCGGCGGACTGCTGCTGACCGCCGGCTCGATCGCCGACCGCTTCGGGCGCCGGCGCGTGCTGCTCATCGGACTCGGCCTCTTCGGGCTGATCAGTCTGGCGGTCGTCTTCGTCGACTCGACCGGCCAACTCATCGCCCTGCGCGCCGCGCTCGGTGTCGCCGCCGCGGCCATGGCGCCGATCACCAACTCGCTGGTCTTCCGGCTCTTCGACGGCAAGGACCTGCGGATGCGGGCGATGACGGTGATGATCGTCGTCGGCATGTCCGGCTTCATCCTGGGCCCGCTGCTCGGCGGCACCGCACTGGCGCACATCCGCTGGGAGTGGCTGCTCGTCGTGAACGCGCCGATCGCTCTGATCGCCGCCATCGGTGTATGGCGAGGTGTGGCTCCCGATGACCGTGACGGCCTGACCAACGACAAGCTCGACCTGCCCGGCGCGGCCCTCAGCATCACGATGATCGGCCTGGCCTGCTACTCCCTGACCAGCGGCGTCCAGCACGGCTGGCTCTCACTGGCCACCATCGCGTCGATCGCCGGCGCGATCCTCGCCGGACTCGCTTGGGTGTTTCGCGAGCGGACCAGCAAGGCACCGATGCTGGACCTCTCCGTCCTGTCGAACGGCACCGTCCGCGGCGCCCTCCTCGCGCAGGTCGCCACGGCGATCGCCATGGCATCGGTGATGTTCGGCCTCATCCTGCACTTCCAGTACGCCTACGGCTGGAGCCCGGTCCGGGCCGGACTGGCGAACCTGCCGATGATCGTGACCATGCTGGTGGCGACTCCGCTGTCGGAGTGGCTCGGCAAGCGCTTCGGTCACCGCATCGCCTGTCTGGTCGGCGCCGCGTGCCTCGGCGGCTCCCTCGTCGGTATGGCGTGGGGCGTCGAGCACGGCTACCTCGCCATCGCGGTCTCCATGGTCGTCATGACGATCGGCCTGCGCACCGTGATGACGATCTGCGCGGTCGCGCTCGTCGACGCGATGCCGGAGAACCGCACGTCGATGGGCACAGCGCTCAACGACACCGCACAAGAGGTCGGCACCAGTGTCGGCACCGCCATCGTCGGAACGCTGATCGCGGCGCTCGTCACCGCGACCCTGCCGGCCGGCGTGTGGAGCAGCAGCCTGGTGGCGTCGTTCTTCCACGGCGAGCGGATCACCTACCTGGTGCTCGCCGCAGTGGTCGGCGGCATCGCCACCCTCGGCGCGGTGACTCTCACCGACTCACGCTCGGTGGAGGAGCAGCACTGAGCAGGTTGCCGGCTCGACGCACGCTGTGCGGCGGATCGCGGCAGGTCCGAGGGCGGCGACGTTCGTGCCGCGGGCGGGTTCTCATCCCCTCGGGCTCCGCCGCGCGTTGCCGCTCGAGCAGTTCAACCCGGAAACCAGGTTGCGACGGATCTTCCAGTGCGGCTTCATTGGTGACATGGCAGATGTACACGTTGGCCCGGCTCGCGACGCCCGGCGGTTCCTCGACACCGACGAGCTCGTATGGTTCGCCGAGCCGTCGCGGGAATCGCCGGCGCAGGCGCTCTCCGGCATTCGGGAGGACCAACGGTTCGCGGCCGAGGTCGCGGACGGTGACCCTGCCTACTACGCAGGCGTCTATGGCGTCTACCCGCTGACGCTCACCGTGCCCGGGAGTAGACAGAGCCTGCAGCAACTGCCGGTGAGCGGTCTCACCTTCGTCGGCGTGCACCCTGACGAGCGTCGGCGAGGTGTCCTCACCGCGATGCTGCGCGACCACTTCGAGCGCGTGCGTGGCGGCGACTGGTCTGGATTGTCGGTGCTCCACGCGAGTGAGCCGGCGATCTACGGCAGACACGGCTACGGAGTTGCGTCGTTGGAGACCCGGGTGACACTGAGTAGGGGTGCGACCTTCACCGCCCCGACCCTCGAGCAGGAGGTGTCAGCACTCCGGACACGTCTCGTTGCCGCTGGCGAGCCGGGCGTCACGGACCGCATGAAGGCTGCCGCACAGCACGCCGGCGCGCTTACGCTCGGCTCTGTGGTCCGGGAACTCGAGACCTACGAGATGTTCGGCCGCGATACACCGCAGACGCTGCGGGACAAGGAACCTCAGCGCATCCTGTTCGCGACCCGTGACGGCAGTGATGTCGGCTATGCCTGGTTCCGCCGTAAACAGAAATGGGAGGAGGGTCGCCCCGACGGCACGGTCGAGGTCGGCGAGCTGGTCGGTGACCCCGCCGCCGAGCTCGCCCTGCTGCGGCGTCTCGTGGACCTCGACCTCACCTCCTCGGTCATCCTCAACGGCCGTGGGGTCGATGATCCCGTGCTCGCGTGGGCAGGTGGTGACCGCAGCATTCACGGTCCGACCTGGGACAGCCTTTGGATCCGACTCGTCGACCTGTCGCTCGCCATGGAACGACGCGGGTATGCCGCCCCGGTCGATCTCGTGCTCGAGATCGAGGACGCCGCCTGTGCGTGGAACCAGGGACGATGGCGGCTCACCGTCGACGAGGAGGGCACCGGGCACCTCGCGCGCACCGACGACAGTCCGGACCTGGTGCTCGCCACGCAGTTGCTGGCGACCGCCTACCTCGGTTCGCGCAGCCTCGAAGCCGCGCGCGTGGCCGGGCTGCTCGTCGAGCAGCGCGCAGGGGCAGCCCGGGAGCTCGACGACGTCCTGCGCATGCCGCTGGTCGCGGCCGCCGCCGTCGGCTTCTGACAGCGGGGAGTGGTCGCCGTCACCGCACGATCGGTGCGGTGATCAGCTCCTCCGGCACGCCGAGCGCGTCGACGAGGGTGGTCGACTGCTCGCGCAGTTCCTGGCACAACGAGTTCACGGACGCGGTCACCGCGCGGCTGCGAGCCGTGGTGATGCGGCCGTGCTCGATGAACCAGCCTTTGTCCTCCTCGATCGAGCTGAGTGCGTAGAGGATCAGCACTCGTTCGAGGAGGTCCTTGGCGGGGCCGTCGGACATGCCCTGCTGTGCGTCGACCGCTGCTTCCAGGACGCAGCGGTCGATGTGCGTGCGGGCGGCGAAGAGGACGTGATCCTGCGCATTGTTGAACAGCTCGAAAGCGTTGTCCTTCGTGGCCTTCCGCAACCTGTTGCCGAGCGTCTCCAATGCGTGGTCGGCGCGTTGCTCGAACATCGAGCCGGCCCACGCGAGGCTGTCGGTGGCGGTCTCGTCGTCCCGGCCGGTCGCGGCGTCGATGAGACGCTGGATGCCCGCACGGCCCGTGGTCCGTTCGACGATGAACTCGCCGACCTGGCCGGCGACCTTGCCGACCATGCCGGGAACATCGAGGTCGCCCCACATCGCCTTGTAGTCCGTCAGCAGGCCCTTGGCGGCGAGCTGCAGCAGCACGGTGTTTTCACCCTCGAACGTCGTGAAGACGTCGACGTCGGCGCGCATCTGGGTGAGTTGGTTCTCGGCCATGTAACCGGCCCCGCCGCAGGCTTCGCGGCAGGCCTGGATGGTGTCGAGCGCGTGCCAGGTCGTGACCGCCTTGAGCCCGGCGACGCGTGACTCGAGCTCGCGCTGACCCTCGACGTCGCGCTCTGCGTCGGCCGGTCCGCCCTGCAACTCCTGCAGTCGCTCGGTCACGGCGTTCTGAGCGAAACTGAGTGCGATCGACTTCGCCAGACGCGGGAGCAACTTCCGTTGGTGCGCAAGGTAATCCAGCACGACGATCTCGTCCTGGTCCTCCGACGCGGCGAACTGGCGGCGGGTGGCGCCATACCGCAGGGCGATCGCGAGAGCCTTCTTCGCCGAGGCGCCGGAGCCGCCGCCCACGCAGACCCGGCCGCGCACGAGCGTGCCCAGCATGGTGAAGAAACGACGGTTCGGGTTGTCGATGTCGGAGACGTACTGGCCGTCGTCATCGATGTCGCCGAAAGCGTTGAGCAGATTGGCCTTCGGCACGCGGACCTTGGCGAAGGAGAAGGTGCCGTTGTCGACGCCGGGCAACCCGCCCTTGGGTCCGTTGTCGCCGATCGTCACGCCGGGCAATGGATTGCCGTCCTCATCACGCACGGGGACCAGCACCGCGTGCACGCCGTGCTCGCCCTCGCCGGTCACCAGTTGGGCGAAGACGACCGCCATCCGGGCGTCCCGCGCCGCGTTGCCGATGTAGGTCTTGACGCCACCCTCGGTCGGGGTGTCGATGACGATCTCTTTGGTCGAGTCGTCATACGTCGCAATAGTTTCCAGGGCCTGGACGTTGCTGCCGTGACCGACCTCGGTCATCGCGAACGAGCCGAGCAGCCGCCCAGTCATGATGTCCTCGAGGTATGTCGCGTGGTGTCGCTCCGTGCCCAGTCGAGCGACCGCGCCACCGAAGAGGCCGAACTGCACGCCCGTCTTGACCAGCAACGACAGGTCGCCGAACGCCTGCATCTCGAAGAGCACGCAGGAGGCGGCGTAGTCGAGCTCGCCACCGAACGCCGTGGGGAATCCTGCGCGCCCGAAACCCATCTCGGCCAGCTTCAGCAACGACTCGGTTGTCCGGTCGCGGTGCTCCTCGGTCGTGAGACCGGCGGGTGCCAGCATCAGCTCGGCGGGCAGTTCCTTGCGTGCTCGCTGCCGCAACTCGATCCAGCGACCATCGAGGACATCGCGCAACTGGTCTGCAACAGGGTCGGTCATTCCGTGCTCCTTCAGGCTTGTTCAGCGGAAGATCTTCGGACCTGGCGCCCCGGCGATCTTCCGCTGGGCAAGCCTGGTCGCCTGTGTTGAATCAAATACTCCTTGTGTCGAGGCCGAGGGCTCCAGTCAATCCGTAGGTGGCGAATTCCGCCATGTGCCGCACGATCTCGGCGCGTGCCGGACGGTCGGGATCGGCCAGCCAGCGGTCGGCCGACTCCCGGACGAAGCCGATCAGCCCGTGCGCCCAGATGCGTGCAGCGGTGGTCGGTTGGCCGGCGTCGCGCAGCGCATCCGCGAAGATCGGCTGCAGCACGTCGGCGATGGTGTCGCTGATCCCGATGACCGGGTCGTCCTCGGGGGAGACGTTCAGCGCTGGACGGCGTACGACGAACCGATAGACCTCCGGATCGCGCTCGACCTGTGCGAAGTAGCTGTCGATGACCGCCTCGATGACGGCACGGGTGTCGCCTGCGAGCGGGGTCGCTCCGGCGGCTTCCCCAACGTGGGTGAGCACCTGCTGGAGGTCGCCGAGGACGTTGCTGTCGACGCTCGCGCAGACGGCGAGGTAGAGGCCGAGGCGGTCGCCGAAATGGCGGTAGATGACGGTCTTGCTGGTGCCGGCCTCCGCGGCGATCTCGTCCATCCCGACGGTCGCGCCGTGGTGCCGGATCGCCCGCAGCGCCGCATCGGTCAGCTCACGCCGACGCTGCTCACGATGCTCGGCCCACCGCGCATCGCGACCGTCGACTCGAGTGTCCTGGCGCCCGCTCATGCACCGAGAGTATCCGAAACGCGCTGTACCTGCTACTCTCAGTATCGGTAATTTTCAGTAGTGAATCATGGGAGATTCCTCAATGAGTGTTCGCGACGTTTACGTCCTCGGCGGCAACCGCATCCCGTTCGTCCGATCCGGAGGCAAATACCTCAAGGCCTCCAACCAGGACATGCTGACGGCGGCCATCGACGGCCTCGTCTCGCGCTACGGCCTGGCCGGCGAGCGCCTCGGCGAGGTCGCCGCCGGCGCGGTGCTGAAGCACTCGCGCGACTTCAACCTCACCCGCGAGTCGGTGCTCGGCTCGCACCTGTCGCCCACGACTCCTGCGTATGACGTGCAGCAGGCGTGTGGCACCGGCCTCGAGGCGACCATCCTGACCGCGAACAAGATCGCGCTCGGCCAGATCGACTCGGCCATCGCCGGCGGCTCCGACACGACCTCGGATGCCCCTCTCGCAGTGAACGATTCGCTGCGCCGCACGCTGATGAAGGTCAACTACGCCAAGACACCGCAACAGCGGATCTCGGCGCTGGCCAAGATCCGCCCCGGGCAGCTCGCGCCGGACCAGCCGTCCAACGGCGAGCCCCGCACTGGTCTCTCGATGGGTGAGCACCAGGCGATCACCACCAAGGAGTGGGGCATCACCCGCGAGGCGCAGGACGAGCTGACCGCGCGCAGCCACCAGAACCTGGCGGCGGCATACGACCGCGGTTTCTTCGACGACCTGCTGACCCCCTACCTCGGTGTCTCCCGCGACAACAACCTGCGCCCCGACAGCACTCCGGAGAAGCTGGCCAAGCTGAAGCCGGTCTTCGGCAAGGGCGAGGGCGCCACGATGACCGCGGGCAACTCGACACCGCTCACCGACGGCGCGTCTGCGGTGCTGCTCGGTTCCCGCGACTGGGCCGACGAGCACCGCATCACGCCGCTGGCGCGGTTCGTGGACGGCGAGACCGCCGGTGTCGACTACGTGACCGGCAACGAGGGCCTGCTGATGGCTCCGCCATACGCGATCGCCCGCCTGCTGCAGCGCAACAACCTGTCGTTGCAGGACTTCGACTTCTACGAGATCCACGAGGCGTTCGCCTCGACGGTGCTGTGCCACCTGGCCGCGCTGGAGAGCCCGGAGTTCTGCAAGGAGAAGCTCGGTCTGGACGCGCCGCTCGGCTCGATCGACCGTGACAAGCTCAACGTCAACGGCTCCTCGCTCGCCGCGGGGCACCCCTTCGCAGCAACCGGCGGTCGGATCGTCGCATCCACCGCGAAGATGTTGCACGAGAAGGGTTCTGGCCGTGCACTCATTTCCATCTGCGCCGCCGGTGGACTCGGCGTCGTCGCGATCCTGGAGGCTTGCGAATGAGCTCCGACCGAACCGAGGACACGAGCCTGCGAGGCCCGCAGGCAAGGAAAGAGGAGCGACAGAAAGCATGACCGACACCTACTCCAACCTCGTCAACACGAACCCGGTCGGCAAGAAGATCGCCACCCAACTCGGCCTGCCGCGGCCGACGCGGTTGCGCCGCTACGAAGAGGGTCAGGACCTGCTGTCCGGGCCGGCCGCCGTCGCAGGCATCGGTGACGCACCCGTCGCAGGCTGGGCCACGGGCATCATCAAGGCCTCCGGCGGGGACGTCGTGCCGGCGTCGCCCGAGGCGTCATACGACAAGAAGCTCGGGGCGATCGTCTTCGATGCCACGGCCGCTCGCACGCTCGACCAGCTCGACGAGCTGCGCGCCACCGTCGGCCCGGCGATCAAGAAGCTCGGTTCGTCCGCACGTCTCGTCGTGATCGGCACCACCCCTGCCGAGTTGCAGGACGCCGAGGCGGCTGCGACTCAGCAGGCACTGGAGGGCATCACTCGCTCCATCGGCAAGGAGATGCTGCGCGGCAGCACCGCCAACCTGTTGTGGGTCGACCAGGACGCGCAGGGCGACTCCTCCGTGCTCGCCGCTCCGCTGCGCTTCCTCCTGTCCGCTCGGTCGGCCTACGTCTCCGGTCAGCCGGTGCGCGTGCGCGCCGCCGACGTCCCGGACGCGACCGACTGGCGTCACCCGCTGGCGGGCCGTGTCGCGGTCATCACCGGCGCCGCTCGCGGCATCGGTGCCGAGATCGCCAAGGTCTTCGCCCGGGCCGGTGCGACGCTCGTCCTGGTCGACATCCCGGCCGCGGGTGACTCGCTCAGCAAGGTCGCCAACGACCTCGGCGCTACCGCGCTGCAGCTCGACGTGACAGCCGAGGACGCGGGCGCCCGCATCGCCGAGGCCGTCGCGCGCAAGGGCGACAAGCTGCACGTCATGGTCCACAACGCCGGCATCACCCGCGACAAGCTCTTCGTCAACACCGACGAAAACCGTTGGGGCAGTGTGCTCGACGTCAACCTGCGCTCGCAGTTCCGGATCAACAAGACGCTGCTGGACCCCTCGGTCAAGGGCGGCCTGGCCGACGGCGGCCGCATCATCGGTGTCGCATCGATCAGCGGCATCGGCGGCAACCGCGGCCAGTCCAACTATGCGGCGTCCAAGGCGGGTGTCATCGGGATGGTGCGTCAGCTGTCGCAGAACCTCGCCGACCGTGAGATCACCGTCAACGCGGTCGCGCCCGGTTTCATCGAGACCGAGATGACCGCCAAGATCCCGTTCGCCACCCGTGAGGTGGGCCGCCGGCTCAACTCGCTGCTGCAGGGCGGTAGCCCGGTGGATGTCGGCGAGGCCATCGCCTTCTTCGCCGAGCCCGGCTCGGCCGGTGTCACCGGCCAAGTGCTGCGCGTCTGCGGCCAGAGCCAGCTGGGGGCCTGAGTGCCGACCGAGCCGAGGACAGGAGCTTGCGAGGCCCGCAGGCGAGGGAAGAGGCACGAGGAAAAGGGACTGATATGACGAAAGTCATCGAGCTCAAGAGCGCCCCGAGCCTGCCGAAGATCTTCGCCCGGGCCGTCGCGACCTCTCGTAGTCACGACGACAAGGGCGGCCTGCCCGACCTGCAGGTCGTTCGCCGTGGGGTCGAGGTCGACCCGGGCGCGCTCGCGGACTACAACCACGTGTGCGGCTTCGGCCTGCGCGACGAGTTGCCCGCGACCTACCTACACAACCTCGTATTCCCGTTGCAGATAACCCTTTTCGCGGACAAGAGCTATCCCTATCCGCTGATGGGCAGTGTGCACCTGGACAACACGCTCACGGTGCACCGGCCGATCCGGCTGGGCGAGCCGCTCGACCTGTCGACCTGGACGACCAACGCGCGCCCGCACAAGAGCGGCGTGCAGGTGGACGTCGTGTCACAGGCGCACGTCGGCGACGAGCTGGTGTGGGAGGGGCTGGCGACATACCTCTACCGCGGTCAGAAGATCGACGGCGACGTGCCGCCCCACCCGGACGAGACCGAATCGCCCGACGGTGCTGGCATGGTCTGGCGGCTGGCGGGCGACCTCGGCCGCCGATTCGCCGCGGTGAGCGGTGACGTCAACCCGATCCACATGCGGTCCATCACGGCCAAGGCGATGGGCTTCCCGTCCACGATCGCCCACGGCATGTGGAGCCAGGCGGCGATGCTCGCCTCGGTCGAGAACCGTCTGCCCGACGCGTATGTCGCGACGATGTCCTTCCGCAAGCCGGTGTTGATCCCGGGCACGGTGCGTCACGTGGCGCGTCAGACGGGTGAAACCTGGGACCTGGCACTGCGGAACAACCGCAAGGGAACGCTCCTTGTCCGTGGGGAGGTTTCGCCGATTTCGTGATCGAAGAGGCTTTACGGTAGCCTTTTCGCTGCGCTGCTCGAGCAGGGCGACAGCCTTGTCGCGCTCGATCAGGCAGGCCCCTATAGCTCAGTCGGTAGAGCGTCTCCATGGTAAGGAGAAGGTCAACGGTTCGATTCCGTTTGGGGGCTCTGGTGGGCCTGAGAGGTCCATCCCCGAGGCGGGGTAGCTCAGCTGGTTAGAGCGCACGACTCATAATCGTGAGGTCGCGGGATCGAGCCCCGCCCCCGCTACAACGACAGACATACGCACCAAAGACAGAAACTCCGAGAGCAGGTTGCCGTGGCCAGCAAGAGCGCAGACATTCGCCCCAAGATCACCTTGGCGTGCACTGAGTGCAAAGAGCGCAACTACGTGACGAAGAAGAACCGTCGCAACAACCCCGACCGGGTTGAGTTCAAGAAGTACTGCCCGCGTGACAAGCGGCACACGCTGCACCGCGAGACCCGCTGACACCAGCAGCTCGCACCGAACGCATCACGAAGTGGCCCCGGACCGGCAACGGTCCGGGGCCACTTTCGCGTGTGCACCCATTGCCGAATGACGGCTCTCTCGCCGAGCGACGGTCCGATCAGGCCGTCATTCGCCGACGAAGCCGTCATTCGGCGGGTGTGTGGGATCCCGTCGGGGCCACCCCTACTAGTCTGGCGCCATGGCTGTGAACCCTGAGGTGGCCGGGCGGAGTTATCCGCCGTCCGCGCCGTATGTCGTGTCACGCGCGAAGATCGCCGAGTTCGCCAAGGCGGTCGGTGCGACCGACGAGGTGCATTTCGACCCTGAGGTCGCGCGCCAGCGCGGGTACGCCGACGTCATCGCACCGCCCACGATGGCAGTGATGATCTCCCAGCAGGGCGACGCCAACGTGATGACCGACCCGGAGGCCGGCATCGATTACAGCCGGCTCGTGCACGGTGAGCAGGGCTTCGAGCACCACCGGCCGCTGGTCGCCGGTGACGAGGTGCAGGCGACCACGACGATCGAGAAGGTCCGCCAGGCGGGCGGTCACTCGATGGTGACGATGGGCACCGAGATCACGACGGTGGACGGTGAGCTGGTGACGAGCGCGACCTCGGTCGTGGTGATCCGGGGAGATGAGAACGCATGAGCGAGCAGATCGAGGCAGGCACGGTCATCCCCGGCCGGACGATCCACGTCGACCGCGCCACGCTGATCCGGTATGCCGGGGCGAGTGGCGATTTCAACACCATCCACTGGGACGAGCAGTTCGCGAAGTCCGTCGGCCTGCCGGACGTGATTGCGCACGGCATGTGGACCATGGGCGCCGCGATCCAGCCGGTCGTCGACTGGCTGGGCGATGCCGGACGGGTGACGTCATACAGCGTGCGCTTCAGCGCGCCGGTGCCGGTGCCGTATGACGGCGGCGCCGATATCGAGGTCGGCGCCACGGTCAAGTCCGTGGAAGGTGACGCTGCGACGGTCGACATCACTGCCACTTCGGGTGAGCAGAAGGTCCTGGTCCGCGCACGGGCGACCGTGGCGCTGAAGTCCGCCTGATGCGAGAGGCGAACGGGGTCGACCTGGCCCCGCTCACGACCATGCGCGTCGGCGGGCCTGCTGCCCGCTTCATGGTGGCCGAGACGCCCGACGAGATCGTCGACGTCGTCCGCGAGGTCGATGATGCGGACGAACCGCTGCTGGTGCTCTCCGGCGGGTCCAACATGGTGATCGCCGACGATGGGTTCCCGGGCACCGTGCTACGCATCGCCAACAGCGGCATCGACGTGGAGTCGGCCGACGACTGTGGGGGAGTCCATGTCCGGGTCGCGGCCGGCGAGGAATGGGACGACTTCGTCGCGCGCTGCTGCGCCGAGGGATGGTCGGGCGTGGAGGCGCTGTCCGGCATACCGGGGCTTACCGGTGCGACGCCGGTGCAGAACGTCGGCGCCTACGGCCAGGAGGTCGCGCAGACGATCGCATCCGTGCGGACCTGGGACCGCCAGGACCAGCAGGTGCGGACCTTCGCCAACGCCGACTGTGAATTCGCCTATCGGCATTCACTTTTCAAGGGTTCTTCGTTCCGCGGCGGTGGTCGGTATGTCGTACTCGACGTGCTCTTCGCGTTGCGACCGACCGAGCTGTCGCAGCCGGTCGGCTACGAGGCGCTCGCAAAGGGCCTCGGCGTGGACCTCGGGGCGCGCGTGCCGCTGGGTGACGCCCGCGAAGCGGTTCTCGAACAGCGCCGTCGGCGCGGCATGGTGCTCGACGCGGACGACCACGACACCTGGTCCTGCGGCTCGTTCTTCACCAACCCGATCATCAGCGCCAGTGCGTATGACGAACTCTCTCGCGTGGCCGCCGAACGCCTCGGCACCGACGCCCCCGCCCCGCCACACTGGCCCACCGAAGAGTCCACCCCACGAAGTTCTCCTCCGCTACGCTCCCCCGATACTTCGCGGGGACCCCGGGGGACCGGGGTGAAGACCAGCGCCGCGTGGCTGATCCAGCACGCCGGCTTCGACAAGGGCCACGGCATGCCCGGCCCCGCAGCGCTGTCGACCAAACACCCGCTGGCCATCACCAACCGGGGCGACGCGAAGGCCTCCGACGTCGCCGACCTGGCCCGCGAGGTCCGTGACGGCGTACGCGACGCTTTCGGCGTGACCCTCGTCAACGAGCCGATCTTCGTCGGCCACGAGCTGTAGTCGCCTGGTGCCTCTGGCGGGTCTCGCCCTCGGCGTTCGGTTGATCGGGGTCGAGTGAGGTCAGCAGCTTTCCGAGCAGTCGGCCGAGCTCGTCGAACTCGCTTCGGGTGATGCCGCTCGTCAGCAGTCGAGCATTGGCCAGGTGCTCCGGAGCGCACGCCTCGAAACGCTGACGTCCGGCACCGGACAGCCCGACGAGTTGGCCGCGGCCGTCCGCGGGGTCGGGCACTCGCGCGACAAGTCCGTCGCGAACCAGCCGGTCGACACGGACACTGATCGTCCCCGGCGTCAGATTGAGCTCCTCCCCGAGCCGGCGCTGCGACAACGGATCGCCACCCGTCCGCACGATCGTGGCGAGCACGGCGAAGTCGGCACCACTGAGGCCATGGGCGGCGAAGACCGCCTCGAGCCGGGTGCCGAGTGCCTGTCTCAGTCGGGAGAGGCGAGCGGTCACGGCGATGGGGGCGACGTCGAGGTCCGGGCGCTCGACCCGCCAGCCTTCCAGCACCCGGGCGATGGGATCGCTGCTCTCGTCCGCTCGGTGATTTTCGTTGCGCGCTCCCATCGCGAAAGCGTAACGTCGCGAGAATAAAGTTTGAATCCAAACTAGTTTCCCGTGGGGGTTGGTATGCACAGCGAGATCAGCGAAGCGAAGAGCGTCCGCGGCCGGACGGTGCTGAGAACCGGATCCGGTTCGTTCTGGCTGATCGCAAGCCTGCTCGCGCTGCTCATGTTCGCGGCGAGCGCGCCGTCGCCGCTCTACCCGACATACGCGGCGCAGTGGCATCTCTCGGCGATCACGGTGACGGCGGTGTTTGCGGTCTACGCGGTCACCCTGCTCGCCGCCCTACTGATCCTCGGAGCGTTGTCCGACCACATCGGGCGACGCCCCGTGATCGTCGGCGCACTGGTCGCCGAGGCACTCGCGATGGTGCTGTTCCTCGGCGCGCACGGGCTGACCGCGTTGTATGTCGCCCGCGGCGTGCAAGGCCTGGCAACCGGCGCCGCCACCAGCGCGTTGAGCGCAGCGCTGCTCGAGCTGCAGCCGCCCAGCCGTGCGGCGACGGCATCCCTGGTCAACAGTTGTGCGCCGTCATTCGGCCTCGCGCTCGGCGCGATGGTGACCAGCGTGCTCGTGCAGTACGGGCCGAACCCCACACGACTCATCTACTGGATCATGTTGGCCACCACCGTGATCGGACTGGCGGCCGTCGCCCGGATGCCGGAGCCGGGCCATCGGTCGCCGGGCGCGGTCGCGTCTTTGCGGCCGACGGTCAGTGTGCCGGTGAGTTCGCGTCGCGCCTTCCTCGCGGCGCTGCCGTGCCTCATCGCGACCTGGTCGCTCGGCGGTCTCTACCTCTCGCTGGGTCCTGCGCTCGCGGGGCAGCTCGCCGGTTCGGCGAACCACCTCTGGGGCGGGCTGCTGATCTTCCTGCTGATGGCCACCGGCGCCGCTGCTCCCGTCGCCGGCCGCGGACTGGCTGCGAGCACCGCGATGACGGCAGGCTGCCTGACCCTCATCGGCGGACTCGCGGTGACGGCACTGGCCATCGGGCAGTTGTGGGTCTGGCTGCTGCTGGTCGGCTCGGCGATCGCGGGCGTCGGCTTCGGGCTGTCCTTCATGGGGGCGTTCCGGACGGTCACCGCGTCGGCGTCACCCGCCGACCGCGCGGCGCTGATCGCAAGCGTCTACACCGCGTCATACCTGGCGTTCAGCATTCCGGCCGTCGTCGCCGGTGTCCTCACCACCCACGTGGGACTGCGGTCGACCAGCCTCGGCTACGCCGGTGCGGTGGCGCTGCTCGCGGGCGCTTCCGTCGCCGGCTCCGCCGTCGTGCACCGTGGTCGTCACTCGCTGCCGACTCCGGATGTGCCGCCGTGCCCGTGCAGCGTGCCGGCTGCGCACGCGAGCTGACCGGCCGGGTCGGACCACTCGCGCCGAAGCCCGCTCGGTGTCACCATGGAAGTGGCACGTGGGAGGTCGCGATGTGGCGATTGATCCAATATGCGGCGGTGTGTGTGGCGCCGGCGGCTCTGCTGGTCGCCGCCGACAAGGCGGTGCACCACTGGATCATGCCGCGCCCTGCGAAGCGTCGCGGGCCGTCGCCGGTTCCCCGGGACATCGGCCGGCTCTCCGCCGACCTGACCCGGCTGTATGCCGAGCTCGACGTGTTGCGGTCGTCGCAGGCGGCGGCGCGCGTGCACCGATTGCGGGCCACCACCCTGGCGTATGACGACGTGCTCGAATCCTGTTGCACCGCACTACAAGTGGACGACGGTCTGCCGCCTCGGGAGTGGTCCTCGGTCGAACGCCTCGAGGTCGAGGCGACGCTGGAGGAGGCCGGCCTGCGCTGGTGAGCGCCTGTGGTGGGAGGGCCTCCCGTGCGAGGATGCCGCCCATGCATTTCACCGAATACGACACCAGGCTGGCGGCATATGCCGTGATCGTCCGGGACGGCGCGATCCTGCTCAGCTGGTTCAACGGGAGCACGCCGGGCTGGACGTTGCCGGGCGGTGGCGTGGAATTCGACGAGTCGATCGAAGAAGCCGTGGTGCGCGAGCTCTACGAGGAGACCGGCTACCACGTCCGGGTAGGTGCTCCACTGACGACCGACTCGTTCACGGTCGCCGATGATGGCCGCGGGCGCCCCTTCAAGTCGGTGCGGGTGCTCTTCGATGCCACGATCACCGGTGGTCAGCTCGGCACCACCGAGGTCGACGGCACGACCGACTTCGCTCGGTGGATCCGGCTCACGGAGGTCGGCGACGCGGGTCCCCGGGTCGCGATCGTCGACCGTGCCCTCGAGCTAGTCGCCCGGAACTGACACCAGCCAGCGGTCGATGTCGTCGTATGCCGCCCGGCGCACGTCCGCCGGCGCCAGCGATGCGTCGATGGACGACCGGGCCAGCGCGGCCAGCTCGTGGTCGGTGAAGTCGTGGTCCTCGCGGGCCGAACGGTATTGATCCGCAAGGCGATTGCCGAAGAGCAGTGGGTCGTCGGCGCCGAGCGCGACCGTCGCTCCGGCGTCGACCAAGGTGCGCAGGGGCACCTCGTCGGGTGCCTGGTAGACGCCGAGCGCGACGTTCGAACCCGGGCAGACCTCGAGCGCGATGCCGGAGTCGATCACCCGGTTGAGCACCGAGCGTGATTCGACCGACCGCACCCCGTGACCCAGCCGGGTCGGTTGCAGTGATGCCACGGTCTCGGTGATCGCGTCGGGTCCGAGCAGCTCGCCCGAGTGCGGCACGCTGGCCAGGCCGGCCCTGCGGGCGATCCTGAACGCCGGCGCGAAATCTGTTGTGGTGCCGCGGCGTTCGTCGTTCGAGAGGCCGAAGCCGACGACCTCACCGGGCTGATCGCCCGCGTGCTTCGCGGCCAGCCGGGCGAGCGCGCGGGCGTCCATCGGGTGCTTCAGCCGCGAGGCGGCGACGATCACTCCCACCCCGATCGGGAGGTCGGCGCTCGCGGACCGCGCCTCGTCCAGCACGATTTCCAGCGCTGGGGTGATCCCGCCCAGCCCGCCGGCGTACGACGTGGGGTCGACCTGGATCTCCAGCCAGCGTGAGCCCTCCGCGACGTCGTCCTCGGCTGCCTCCCGCACGAGGCGGCGCAGGTCGGACTCGTCCTTCACGCACGCGCGCGCGGCGTCATACAGGCGCTGGAAACGGAACCAGCCGCGCTCGTCGCGGGCCGACAGCGTCGGCGGCCAGTCGGCCAGCAGTGATTCGGGCAGTCGCACGCCGTGTTTGACGGCCAGTTCCCGCAGGCTCGCGATCCGCAGTGAGCCGGT
Source organism: Flexivirga endophytica (assembly GCF_014640635.1). GTDB lineage: Bacteria > Actinomycetota > Actinomycetes > Actinomycetales > Dermatophilaceae > Flexivirga > Flexivirga endophytica. The sequence continues at coordinate 47,665 of NZ_BMHI01000003.1, read as the reverse complement.
GAAGTGCAGGTGCAGGTGGGCCTTCGGCAGGGCAAGGACCGACCGCGCAGACGCGCCGACCGGCCGCTGCGGGTGCAGCGACCGGTCAGCGTCCGTCTGGCCCGGCATGACCCGAACCTAGTGGAATGCGATGCGGTGTCTCCTGCCAGGTGGCTCAGCCAACGGGCAGCAGGCGCACTGCCTGGGTGGCCGGCTTCGGGGTGCCGGGCGCACCGATCCAGTTTCGGTAGGGCTGGGTCAGCGCGTCGCTGCCCGTGTTGCCGCCGAGGTCCAGCACGAGGCCGCTGTAGCGGTTGACCAGGCGGAAAGCGTTGCCACCCTTGCCCTTCGTGGCCTGGATGAACCACTGCTGTCCTGCGGCCGGCCCGGACTCGGCCACCGATGACACCTTCGTCGTCGCGCCCCAGGCACGACCGGCCCTGCCCGTGTCATCGACACCGAGGGCCAGCCCGGAAGCGGCATTCACGACCGTGTAGGAACCGTCCTCGTTCGAGGTGAAGTTCCAGTGCGCGGAGGCTGAATTACCTCGCGTCACAACAGCTTTGGAGCCCACGGTGCCCAGCACTCCGCCGCCGGCGGTCAGCAGGTAGTCCTGCCCGGCGCGCACGGGGGACTTCGCCGGCTGGTCGCTGTCGATGGTGATCGTCGCGTAGTCGCCGTCGGAACCGTTGGCGCAGGCGATCGAGCAATAGCTGCGGAAGGTCTTGCCGACCGTGGTGCCCTGTGTCTTGCTGACCGGGTCGATCAGCCAGCGGTACCAACTGCTGTTGGCGTATGCCGAGCCGGTGTCGCCGACCAGCTCCCACTTCGGGTGGGCCAGGTCGTCCGTGGCGTAGATGCGCTGCGGGGTGTTGTCCGACATACGTTCCGGGGTGCCGATGTATTTGCCGAGGTAGGCGTCATACGCGATGTTCAGGATGAACAGGTCGGAGTTGGGCGGCAGGGTGCCGTCGGCCTGCTGCTGGCGCCAGGTGCCCTTGTTCGTGGGGTCGTACTCCTTGTCGGGCGCGATATACCCGGTCGCCGAGCTGTCGGTCGAGACGACGCCGCTCTCCTTGCCGCCGACACCCGGCTGCTGCCACGCGCCGTCGTAGTACTTCTGCCACGTGCCGGTCGCCATCTTGCCGCTGATCGGGGCACGTGCGACGTGCTCGGTGAAGCCGCCCCAACTGCCGCCCTTGTCGACGATCCGCGAGCCGTAATAGACGTAGAAGTAGCCGGACTTCATGTCGACGAACAACCGCGGGTCGCCGTCGCCGTAGTAATAGGTCTGCTCGGGGAACGCCTTCGTGTCGCCGCGCTTCGTGCTGTATGGCGACGTGAGCGCGTGGCCCTTGATCTTCCAGGTCTTGCCGTGGTCGGTCGAGACGGCGTAGTCGATCGCGTCGTAGTGCAGGCCGTCGGCGAACGGCTTCGGGGTGAACTCGTTGTGCACCAAGCCGATCCAGTTGCCGGTGTCCGGGTCGACCCAGGTGCCGACCAGATCGCAGTAGTTGGCGAAGGAGTACCCCGTCGGTGTCGGGGTCGCGGTGGCTTCGCGGCCGGTCGGACCGTTGAGGCAGCGCCATACGGTGTCGTCGTTCCTGTCCTGCGGGTTGGCAGGATCCGCGGCCGTGGACAGTGCTTCGTCCTTGGTGGCGGTGTCCATGTCCTTGCCGGTGTAGAACTCCCACTCGTGCACGCTGTCCGCGCTGTAGAGGGAGGCGGACTGCTGGAAGTGGAAGGTGCCGTCGGCGTCGATGAACGGCGCGGCGGGGGTGTCGGTCGGGTGGTTGTAGGTGCCGATCGTGCCGACATCGACGGTGTATGACGGCGCCGCGGCGGCGGCCTGGGCGCCCGGTGCGGAGGCGACCGTCGCGAGTGCGATGGCGGCCACTCCGACGGTGCGGAACGTGCTGGTCCGGTGCATGTCTTGACCTCTATCTTCTCGGCGAGGCGCAGCAGGGGTTCTGCGGCCTGGCGTATTCGAGGCTAGCCAGCGAATGACGTTAAGTGAGCGTTAGAAGCCAAAAGATTCAGCAAAAGTCATTGATGGTTTCTGTGTGATCGTGGTCGAACCCTCTTAGGCTGCACGCATGGACCTGTCGCATGTGCTGTGGATCGGCGGCGGAAGCGGCGCCGGCAAGTCGACGCTGTCGCGACGTCTCGCCTACCGCCACGACCTGCGGCTCCACCCGGTCGACGCCTACACGTTCGCGCACGTGGAGCGCACCGATCCGGCCACCCACCCGGTGATGGCTCGCACACATGCCATGGACTACCAGCAGTCGCACATCGACCCGGACGCCGAGCAGCAGGCGGCGAACTTCGTCGATTACGCCGCCGAGCGCTTCGCGATGATCGTCGACGACATCGTGGCTCGCGGCAGCGGCCCGCTGGTCGTGGTGGAGGGCCCGCAACTGTTCCCGCACCTGGTGCAGCCGGTGATGGCCGGTAATCGGCACGGTGTCTGGTTGCTGCCCTCCACGGAGTTCACCGCTCGCAGCCTGGGCATCCGCAACAGTCCGACGCCGCTGGCGCAGGAGAGCGACGAGGAGCGTGCCCGCCGTCGCCGGTTGGAGCGGGACGCGCTGCTCACCGACCGAATCCGGCGCGACGCCGCTGAGCGTGCCCTGGCCGGTGTCGAGATGGACGGCGGTCAGGACGAGGACGAGAGCGAGCGAGTGCTGGCCGAGCTGTTCCGGCCTCTGCTGGATGCCGGTCCGCGGGCCCGCGACGGCGAGCAGCGCCGCGCCATACGACGGGAGGAGAACGCCGTGACCGACGTGCAGATCGCCGCCTTCCGCGCGTCGCTCGGGGACAAGGCGCCGTCGGAGAGCGAGTTCCCGTATGCGTGCGAATGCACCAACCTGGGCTGCGACCGGCAGGTGCCCATGACGCCTTCGGCGTATCGCGCCGCCGGTGGCGCCGACGGTCACTGAGTCGCGACATGGCGCGCTGCGCTCGGCGGTCGCCCGGTGAAGTGCTCTCGCGGGGAACCTCGATCGACCGGCCACCGTTTTGTGAGGAGCGGGCCATAACCCGTATGCTTGATCCACCGATCAATCTCAAGCTGATGTGGCATGCCCGAAACTGGCGTGAAACCAGGCTTGAAAGCTCGGAGGGCACTAGCTCAATTGGCAGAGCACCGGTCTCCAAAACCGGGGGTTGGGGGTTCAAGTCCCTCGTGCCCTGCACGACAGCACCAGCACCAACGACATGTAGGAGTCACCGTGAGCACGAGCACCGCCTCGACACGCGGCTCCGCCGACGAGAAGCCCAAGGGCGGCATCTTCGGGACGATCCTGCTGTTCATCCGGCAGGTCATCGACGAGCTGCGCAAGGTGGTGCGGCCGACTCGCGACGAGCTGACCAGCTACACCATCGCGCTGATCGTCTTCCTGGCGATCCTGATGGCCTACGTCGTCGGCTTGGACCAACTGCTGGTGCACCTCGTCGACTGGACCTTCGCCTGAGGCGTATGACGCCGAGGGCGCCATACACGTGCAGCATCCGGTACGACACGGAACATCAAGGAAAGCAGGGCAATGACTGGCGAGCTGGACCCGCAGGAGACTGCGGAGGTGGACGCGACCCGCGCCGAGAACGAGGCGTGGGGCGCCGACCTGCGCGCTGAGGATGCCCAGGACGCCGAGGCGTTGGACATCGAGCGCCAGGCCGACAGCGACGCCCCCGCGGACGACATGCGCGAGACGATCGAGGACGACCTCGACGTCGCCGATGGCGACAGCGACACCGAGCAGGCGCTGGACTCGACCCGTGAGGGTGCCGACCCGGAGGACCCGGCCGAGCTGGCCGCGATCCACCGGACCGAGTCCGACACCGAGGACGACGGCAATGACGTCGACCTTTCCGCGGACGACGTCGCCGACGACCCGCAGATCGACGCCGAGATCGCCGAGGCCGACGGTGACGCCGCCGCCGAAGCGGACGCCGAGCGCGACGAAGAGGCCGTCGACGGCGCCGAGGGCTCCGAAGAGGCCGAGGCCGAGGTCGCCGGCGAGGCCGCCGACCTGGGTGAGGACGTTGCGAGCGACGACTCCGCAGACGACACCGAGGCCGACGGCGACTCCGAGGAGGACGCTCCGGAGCTCAGCGCCGAGGAGCAGCGCGCGGCCTACATCGCCGACCTCAAGATGCAGTTCGGTGAGTGGTATGTCGTGCACTCCTACGCCGGCTACGAGAAGCGCGTCAAGGCCAACCTCGAGACCCGCATGACGAGCCTCAACATGGAGGACTACATCTTCCAGGTCGAGGTCCCCATGGAGGAGTTCACCGAGATCAAGAACTCCCAGCGCAAGACCGGCACCCGCGTGCGGATGCCCGGATACGTGCTGGTGCGCATGGATCTGACCGACGAGAGCTGGGGCGCGGTGCGCCACACGCCCGGTGTGACCGGGTTCGTGGGCAACGCCCACCAGCCGTCGCCGCTGTCGATCGACGAGGTCGTGACCATGCTCAACCCGGTCTTCGAGGAGCCGGCGGGCGAGGCCGAGGCCGGCGCTGCTGCCACTTCCGGTTCGGCTGCCAAGCCGGGCAAGGCCGCCTCCGGTGCGGACGTCGACTTCGAGGTCGGCGAGTCCGTGACCGTCATGGAGGGTCCGTTCGAGACCCTGCCCGCGTCGATCTCCGAGATCAACACCGACACCCAGAAGCTCAAGGTGCTGGTGTCCATCTTCGGCCGGGAGACCCCGGTCGAGCTGTCGTTCAACCAGGTCGCCAAGATCTAGGGACTATGACGACACACCCCTGACAGCGTTCGGCTGCCAGGACATTGCAACCGGGTCATCGCCCAAGGCGTCGGCCCACGAAAAGGAACAGAAGTATGCCTCCCAAGAAGAAGGTCTCCGGCTTCATCAAGCTGCAGATCCAGGCCGGTCAGGCCACCCCCGCACCGCCCGTCGGCCCCGCATTGGGTCAGCACGGCGTCAACATCATGGAGTTCGTCAAGGCGTACAACGACGCCACGGCGGACAAGCGCGGCAACGTCATCCCGGTGGAGATCACGGTCTACGAGGACCGCTCCTTCACCTTCATCACCAAGACCCCGCCGGCCGCCGAGCTGATCAAGAAGGCAGCCGGTGTCGCCAAGGGTTCCGGCGAGCCGCACAAGAACAAGGTCGGCAAGCTGAGCAAGGACCAGGTCCGCGAGATCGCCCAGGAGAAGATGGCCGACCTCAACGCCAACGACCTGGACCAGGCGTCGCGCATCATCGCCGGCACCGCGCGGTCGATGGGTATCGAGACCGAGTAACAACGCTGGTCGAAAGACCACACCAACCGTGGTTGGGCCTGCTTCGGCCCGCACAACCACAATTCCGGAAGGGAATCCAATATGAAGCACAGCAAGAGCTACCGCGCCACAGCGGAGCAGATCGACAAGGACGCGCTCTACGCTCCGCTGGACGCCGTTCGCCTGGCCAAGGCCGGTGCCAAGACGAAGTACGACTCGACCGTTGAGGTTGCGTTCCGTCTCGGCGTCGACCCGCGCAAGGCCGACCAGATGGTGCGCGGCACCGTCAACCTGCCGAACGGCACCGGTAAGACCGCCCGCGTGCTGGTCTTCGCCAACGGTGACAAGGCCGCTGCGGCCGAGGCCGCCGGTGCGGACTTCGTCGGCTCGGACGACCTGCTCGCCAAGGTTGCCGGTGGCTGGACCGACTTCGACTCGGTCGTCGCGACCCCGGACCTCATGGGCAAGGTCGGTCGTCTCGGTAAGGTCCTCGGCCCGCGTGGTCTGATGCCCAACCCGAAGACCGGCACCGTGACGATGGATGTCGCCAAGGCCGTCTCGGAGATCAAGGGCGGCAAGATCGAGTTCCGCGTCGACAAGCACTCCAACCTGCACTTCATCATCGGCAAGGCGTCCTTCGACGAGAAGGCCCTGGTCGAGAACTACGGTGCGGTGCTGGAAGAGGTCCTGCGTCTGAAGCCGGCCGCTTCCAAGGGTCGCTACATCTCCAAGGCGACGATGTCGACCACGATGGGCCCGGGGATCCCGCTCGACGCCTCCATCACGCGCAACCTGTTGGGCGAGGACGTCGACGCCTGATCGACGCCTCCACGGCATACGGACAGCGACCGTCGTCCCTCACGGGACGGCGGTCGCTTTCTTGTATGGCGAGGCCCAGAAGCACCATGCCGAATGACGGCTCCCTCGCCGAGCGACGGCCGGATACGACCGTCGTTCGGCGAAGAAGCCGTCATTCGGTGGGTGGCAGCGGGCGGGAGCGGCGGTGCGGGTCGGGCACCGGCACTGCATCGAGCAGCGAGCGCGTGTAGGGGTCCTTCGGATCCGCGTAGATCTGCTCGACCGGCCCCGACTCGACCAGCCGCCCGTCCTGCATGACCGCGACCCGGTCCGCGATGCCACGCACGACGGCGAGGTCGTGCGACACGACGAGCAGTGCGAGACCGCGTTCGTCGCGCAGGTCGCCGAGCAGGTTGAGGATCTGGGCGCGGATCGACACGTCAAGAGCGGACACCGGTTCGTCGGCGATGATCATCCGCGGCTGGGTGGCCAGCGCACGGGCGATGCCGATGCGTTGCCGTTGCCCGCCGGAGAACTGGTGGGGATAGCGGTTCAGGTGCTCCGGTTCGAGGCCGACCGAGGTGATGAGCTCGTCGAGAACCTTTTGATCACGCGGCAGTCCGTGGTTGCGCAGTGGGCCGGTGAGGATGCGTGCCACGGTCTGCCGTGGATTGAGCGACGTGTACGGGTCCTGGAAGACGACGCTCAACTCGCGGCGCAGCGCTCGCAGACCGCGTCCCCGCAGCTGCGTCACGTCGGTGCCGTCGAAGAGGACCCGACCTGCTGTCGCGTCCGTCAGCCGGAGCGCGACGCGGGAGAGAGTCGACTTGCCGGAGCCGGATTCGCCCACCAGCGCAACGGTTTCGCCGGGTGCGATGTCGAGCGAGACGTCCTGGACGGCATGCTTCGCCTCCGATGACCCGAAGGGTGTCGCACGGCCGCGGAATGTCTTGCTCACGTGTTGCAGGCTCAGCAGTGGCTCAGGCATCGGGCAGCTCCCGGTCCGTGGTGAAGTGGCAGGCCGCCCGATGTGCCGGGGTGCCAGGTCGCAACTCCAGCACCGGACGTTTCGTGCGGCACGCCTCGCCGACCTCGGCCGCGAAGGCGCACCGCGGATGGAACGGGCACCCGGACGGCAGGTTGGTGCCGGACGCCGGCACACCGGGTATGGCGGCCAACCGACCAGAGGTCTCGAGGTTCGGCGTCGCGCCCAACAGGGCCTGGGTGTAGGGGTGCGCCGGATGATCGAAAATGTCCAGGACACTTCCGGATTCGACGATCCGACCGGCATACATGACCGCGATCTGGTCAGCGACCTCGGCGACGACGCCGAGGTCGTGCGTGATGAGCACCAGCGCCATACCGAGGTCGTCGGTGAGCCCGGTCAACAGGTCGAGCACCTGGCGTTGCACCGTGACGTCGAGAGCGGTCGTGGGTTCGTCGGCGATCAGGATGGTCGGGTCGTTGACCACGGCCATCGCGATCATCGCGCGCTGGCGCATGCCGCCGCTGAACTCGTGCGGGTAGTCGTCGACTCGCCGGGTCGCGTCGCGGATGCCGACCCGATCGAGCACCTCGACGGCGCGCTCGCGGGCGGTCCGCTTGTCGACATCGTGATGTAGTCGGTAGGCGTCGATGATCTGCCGGCCGACCGTGCGGTAGGGGTTCAGCGCGGCGAGGGCGTCCTGGAAGATCATCGCGATGCTGCTGCCCCGCAACGGAACCCGCTGTTTCTCGGGTATGGCGTTGAGGTCCGTCCCCTCGACCAGGACGCTGCCGGTCACGGTCGCGGAGTCGGGAAGCAGGCCCATCGACGCGAGTGCGGTGGCGGACTTGCCCGACCCGGACTCGCCGACGATCGCGACGACCTGGCCGGCGTGCGCCTCGAGCGTGACTCCGTTGACCGCAGGCACCGGACCGGACGTGCCGCGGAAGGTGACCTGCAGGTCACGCAGGCTGAGCACGGGCTGCTGGTCGAGTAACGGTGAGGTGTGCACCGCGTGTCGAGAGCCGCCGTGTTCGCCGTTCTTTCCTAGCTCAACCACGGCGCACCCTCGGATCTATCGAACCCTGCACGATGTCGACGACGAGATTGCCGACGATGATCAGCGCGGCGCCGAAAAGCGCTGTGCCGACGACGATCCCGAGATCGTGGCTCGAGACACCACCGATCAGCAGGTCACCGATGCCGTGCATGCTGAAGACCCGCTCGGTGAAGATCGACCCGCTGAGCAGCATCGCCAGATCGAGTCCGAAGAGCGTTGTGATCGGGACCCACACACCGCGTCGCGCGGCGCGGCGGACCGTCCGCTTCGGAGCACCGGTCGCCCGCTGCGCGAGCAAGTGGTCCGAGCCGAGCTCGTCGAGCATCTGGTTGCGAGCGAAGCGTGCGTAACCTGCGGCGTTGATCAGGCCGATGACGCACCAGGGCAGGACCAAATGCCACGCCCAGTCCACGGGGCTGTCGGTGAGGGCGACATACCCCGACACCGGGACCACGTTGAGCTGGAAGCCGAAGAGCAGGATCCCCAACAGTCCCAACAGGTATGCCGGCGTCGCGACCAGGAACAACGAGCCGCCCCTGACCAGGGCATCCGGCCAGCGGCCGCGGAAGATCGCGGCGAGCGGGCCGAGCGTCATACCGACGAGCAGGGAGACCGCGGCCCCGCCGAGCGCGAGCGAAGCGGTGACCGGCAGCCGCGACCAGATCAGGTTGGTCACGGACTGTCGCTGGTCGAACGAGAAGCCGAAGCACGGTGCGGAGCAATGCGCGGCCTCAGCGCCGGTGCCGTAGGTCCGGCCGACGAAGAGTCCCTTGAGGAAGTCGAGCCATTGCACGAAGGCGTTCTTGTCGGTGCCCATGAAGTGCTTGACCTGCGTGAGTCGCTCCGGCTGGCAGGGCTTTCCGCACATCACGCGGGCGGGATCGGACGGTCCGCTGTAGAAGAGCATGAAGACGCAGAAGGAGATCGCGAGCAGCACCAGCAGGGAGACCACCAGCCGCCGGGCGATGTATGACGTCATCGGGCGTTCTCCTCGGTGCGCACGTCGAAGGCGTCGCGCAGGGCGTCTCCGAGGAGGGTGGCGCCGAGCACGATCAGCAGCAGCACGATGGACGGGAAGATCAGGTAGCCCGCATCCGCTCCGGTGTAGGTCCAGGTGATCGAGGATCCGATGAGGACGCCGAGGTCAGGGGTGTCTGCGCCGATGCCGACCCCGAGGAAGCTCAGGCCGGCCGACACCGCCACGGTCGCGGGGAAGCTGAGCGCGACGACGACGGCGAGCGTGCCGATCAGGTTCGGCAACAACTCGCCGACGAGGACCCGGCGCAAAGGCGTGCCGGAAGCCCTTGCCGCGTCGATGAATTCGCGCGCTGCGAGCTGCCGTGTCTGCGTGTGGATCAGTCGTGCCGTGCCCACCCAGCCGAAGGCCGCCAGCACGACGGCGAGCACGACCGGCTTCGGTATGTCGGACGGCACGATCAGTTGCAACGCGATGAGGAACAGCAGCGTCGGGAAGCCGAACATGAAGTCCACGAACCGGCCCAGCACGGTCTCGAACCAGCCGCCGAGATAGCCCATCGACATACCGACGGCGGTGCCGATGATCACCGAGACGACGGTGGCCGCCAACGCGATCAGGATCGTGGTGCGCAGGCCGTAGACCACCAGCGCGAAGAGATCCCGCCCGGTGCCGGGCTCGACGCCGAACCAGTGGCTGCCGTTGACCCCGCCGAAACTGCCGTAGGGATTGCCGCCGTTGTTGCCGTCGACGAGGTCGCCGTTGAAGTCGCTCGGGTTCTGTCCCTCCAGTGCGGTCAGCAACGGAGCACAGAACCCCGCGATCATCACCAGGAGCAGCGCTACCGCCCCCGCCCGACCCGCGCCGGAGCGCATGGTCCGACGGACGGCGAGAGCTATCGGCGATCGGCTGCGCGCAACCGCCGCCGTCACTTCTTCAGGCCCTGGACCAACACGTTGGGGTAGGTCGGGAACGTCGGGATGTAGGTGCCGGTCACGTTGCTGCCGTTGAGGTAGGCCTGGTGCGAGTAGTAGAGCGGCACGACCGGAGCCTGCTGCAGGATCTGCTTGTCGAGCGCGGCCCAGGCCGCGTCGGCCTTGGCGGGATCGGTGAGGGACGTGGCCTTGTTGATGGCCGCGTCGACCGCCGGGTCCTTGAACTTCGACAGGTTGAAGTTGCCCCCACCGATCTGGTTGGACGCGAAGACCGGCTGCAGCTGTGCGTAGGCGCCGGGGTAGTCGGCCTGCCAGCCGGAGATCGCCAGGTCGAAGTTGTTGCTCTGCGAGACGGTCGCGTACCAGGTGTCGCTGTCCTGCGGGGTGGTCTTGACGTTGATCCCGACCTTCTTCAGGTCCGCCTTGACCGATGCCGCCTGCTTGGCCAGCTCAGGTGTCGTCGAGTCGTAGACGAGGTTCAGCGTGGGCACCTTGGCGTTGCCCAGCAGCTTCTTGGCCTTCGCGACGTCGCCGGTCGCGGGCGCCTTGTAGAGGTCGTACTTCTGGTAGCCCTGCACGCCCGGCGGGATCAAGGTGGTCGCGATCGAGCCGGCGTATGTCGGACCGCCGGCGATGGTCTGGAGCGACTTCTTGTTGATCGCGTACTGCAGTGCCTTGCGAACCTTGAGGTCCTTCAGGCCTGGCCGGCTGGTGTTGAGCACGAGGAACTCCGCGGCGCCGGACGGCGAGACCGTGGTGCGCGCCTTGACCGACGGATCGGAGTTGATCTTGGGCACGATCGCCGCGGTGACACCGACACCGGCGCCGTTCTTGTCGTTGCCCTGGTCGTCGACCATCCGCTGCGCGAGGGTGTCGGGGTCCAGGCCCATCTCGTAGACGACCTTCTCGGGTGCACCGGAGCGTGCCTCGTCGGAACTCTTCTGCCAGTGCGGGTTCCGCTTCAGCGTGACGTTCGAGCCCACCTTGTAGGACGCCACCTGGTAGGGGCCGGACGACGGCGGGGTGTGGTCGTACTTCGGGATGCCCATGCCGGACTTCGCCGGCACCGGCGCGAAGGCCGGCATCGACGCCACCCAGCCCCAGTCGGCGAACGGACGGACGAGGTGGAAGACGATGGTCGACTTGTCGGGCGTCTCGATCGAGGCGAGGTGCTTGCCCTTGGCCGGCCCCTGGTACTTCTCGCCGCCGACCAGCAGTGCCTTGTGGTAGCTCAGGCCGCCCTGCAACTGCGGGTCGAAGCTGCGCTCGATGCCGAACTTGATGTCCTGCGCGGTGATCGGGCTGCCATCGGCATACTCCTGGCCCTTCTTCAGCGTGAAGGTCCACGTCTTGCCGCCGTCGGACGGCTTGCCGGTGGTGGTCGCCAGGTCGGGGACCAGCTTCGTGTCGCCGGTGGGCGAGGTCTGCCACGAGGTCAGCCCGCGGACGATGAGGTGGATGGAGCTGGTGCCGAGGTTCTGGCTCTTGGCCGGATCGAAGTGGATCTCCTTGCTGGAGGAGTATTCGTAGAGCGTGCCGCCCTTCTTCGCCGTGGCGGTGGCGCCGTGTCCACCGGACGCCGAGCCGCTGGACGAACTGCCGTGGGAATTGGCGTTGCAGGAAGCCAGCACCAGGCTTCCGGTGAGTGCGGTGACAGCGATGAGGGACGCGCGACGACGAGACATGTCGACCTTTCGGAATGGCCATGGGGAGTTATCGACATACTAAGCGAGCGTTATGTAACCCGCTCACCTCGGGCCACGCACCGCAAGGGTCACGCGTGCGCGGCGCGCGCCAACTCTCCTGACGTTAGTGCGGATCCGGATCCTGATGGCGTATGGCGATCACCCGATGTCGAGATGCAGCGAAGAGCCAGGAACCGCGTCGAAGATTGATCGCGCGCCCCTTGGGGTGCTACACGATCGAGTCCGAACCGCACTGCCTATCGACAACTACCACGCAGATGTTCATCGACGCGGTCGCCGCCCGGTACCAGCTCTGACCGACGCATACCCCATGTCGGGAGGCGATGACTACCCCTCGCGTGACGGAGTGGAACCGCCCGGCCGACCAGGTGCTCGTGCCGCGTCGACAGGCTGTACTTGGGAAAGCAGTAGACCTTGGGCCGTACGCCGGACGCCGCTGTCCTGTCCCCGGGCAACCCCGGAGGTGGATCAATGATCCGTACGAGAAGTAGGAGAACTGATGCAGGTTCGCAGCACACTCGGTGTCCTGCCCGCGCCGATTCTGTGCGACACCCCGGGAAGCTTTCCGTGGAGCGTCTTTCACGAGCGGTACCCGGAGTTGATCCGCAAGGTGCGGGATGCCTCAGCCTACGGACCCGAGCACCGCGCGCGTCTTGACCAGTTGGGCGAGCAGATCGTGTCCGGCGTCGTCGGGCCACCGGACGCACACTGGCACGATCGCGACAGCTGGTTGCGGTGGTGCGAGCCGCATGTCGGGAAATCGTGGTCCGAGACTCCGTTCCTGTGGGCGGAGAACTACTTCTTCCGGCGCCTGCTGGCGGCTACTGGCTTTTTCGACGCGGGTGGGATGCGCGGGGTGGACCCATTCGGTCCGTTCAAGTCGGTCGAACTGGCCTCAGCCGCCACGGACACATTGCTGACTGAGTTCAACGAACTGGTCACCCACACCGGCGAGGACGAGCAGGCGCCGGCCTTGTTGTGGTCCTCGCTGCAGGCCAACCACGCGGACCTGTGCTTCAACCTGGCCGCGGGTGTGCCCAGCGGTCCCCCGTCCGGCACTGGGCTACTGATCGACGATGGCGCTGCCGTGTTGCGACACCTGGAAAACAGCGAGCCGGGGCAGATCGTGCTCGTGGCGGACAACGCTGCGAGGGAACTGCTTCCCGACCTGCTGCTGATCGATCACCTGCTCCGACGCGGGCTCGCAACCGGCGTTGAGCTGTATGTCAAGCCCCAGCCCTATTTCGTCTCGGATGCGACCCCCACGGACGTGATCGCCGCCATCCGACGTCTGACCGGATTCGGGGGTCCGGCTGAGCAGGCCGGTCACCGGTTATGGGAAGCCTTGCGGGCGGGGCGTCTGGCGCTGCAATGTCCGGACTTCTTCTGTGCACCACTACATCTGTGGGAGATGCCTGTCGAGTTGCTTGAGCATTTTGCAACGGCGTCGCTCGTCATCGCCAAGGGTGACTTGAACTACCGCCGGCTCGTGGGTGACTTCTGGTGGGCACCAACCCGCCCCTTCCGAGAGGCGGTCGGTTGGCTCACGGCCCCGGTCGTTGCGCTGCGGACACTGAAGTCCGACGTGATCGTCGGCCTGGACCCGGCAACGGTCGATTCTCTCGACCAGGATTCGCCAGGGTGGAGGTGCGCAGGCACCAAATCGATCATCCAGTTCGGACTGTCCGGTTGACGGTGTAACCGGCGTCGTGACTGTCGTCCGCAGCAGTGACAAAGCCCACGACAACGGAGCGACATCTGGTGCACCCTTGTCCGGTGCTCACCATCGCCCATCTCAGCGACAGCCACTTCGGTGCGTATGACGGCGCCGCTCACCGGACCCGTCGTGTCCTCGACCATGTCGACGCACTGGATCCTCGTCCCGACGTGGTGCTACTGACCGGTGACATCGCCGATCACGGTGCGCCGCAGGAGTATCGGCAGGTTCGAGCGATGCTCGACGAGCGCGTCGGCGGTGCACCGCTGCTGCTGTGCCCGGGCAACCACGACGTGCGCGCGGCATACGGGGAGATCCTGCGGGACCTGCCCGCGGACCGGGGCGACGACCCGATCAACGAAGCGCACCTGATCGGGGGAGTCAAGTTCTGCATGCTCGACTCGCTGGTCGCTGCGCCGCCGGGTGAACGCATCGATCACGGTCAGCTCGGGCCGGATTCCTTGGAGTGGCTCGACGACGAACTTGCCTCTGGAGAAACGGCATTCGTGTGCCTGCACCACCCGCCGGTGGACGTGCACATCGACGTGATGGACCCCATCGGGCTGCGCGACGCCGACCAGCTGGAAGCAGTGTTGCGCCGGCACGACAACGTGGTGGCAACGCTCGCCGGCCACGCACACACCGCCTGTGCGATGACGTTCGCCGGGCGGCCGCTGTTGCTGCCGGGCGGGCTGGTGTCCACCGTGACGCTCGACGCCGAGCCGTTGCCGGAGTTCACCGGCGAGCTACCACCGATGTTCGCGGTGCACTTCGTCGATGACGGCTCGACCGACAGTGGCGTGGTGACGCACTGGCGGGCGCTGCCGGACCGTTAGCCGCGCTCGGCAGCCCGCGGGGACGACTTGTCATGGCAAGTGTCGATTTGCTCCCCGGTCGCCCCGAACCGTAGTCTTGACCCACCGAAGACCGCCGGTTGTTCAGTCGCCTCGTGCGACTGGCCGAAGGTTCCGCAGATGAGCGGGCGACCAGCGCAGGTGAACCAGGCAGCATGATCTCGTCATACGTCTACGACGACGATCTCTATGTGAGCCCCGGGCATCTGCGCCGGGGCTCTTTTTCGTATGTCGGACCCTCCGTGGTGGCCCATCGGCACGAACATCCACCAATGAAGGAGGTCCGCATGGCCAAGTCCGACAAGTCGGCAGCCATCGCCGAGCTCACGGACAAGTTCCGTGACTCGGGTGCGGCCGTGCTCACGGAGTACCGCGGCCTGTCCGTGGCTCAGCTCACCGAGCTGCGCAACTCCATCCGCGAGCACGCGACCTACACCGTGGTGAAGAACACGCTGACCAAGCGCGCCGCCGAGGCGGCCGGTGTGACGGCTTTCGATGACGACCTCCAGGGTCCGTCGGCGATCGCCTTCATCACCGGTGACCCGGTGGAGACCGCGAAGGGTCTGCGTGACTTCGCCAAGGCGAACCCTCAGCTGGTGATCAAGGGCGGCGTCATGGACGGCAAGCCCCTGTCATCGGAAGAGATCACCAAGCTTGCGAGCCTCGAGTCTCGCGAGACCCTGCTCGCCAAGCTGGCCGGCGCCATGAACGCGTCGCTCAGCCAGGCGGTCTACCTCTTCGCTGCTCCGTTGTCGCAGACCGCTCGGGTCGTCGACGCGCTGCGGAACAAGGTCGAGACCGAGGGTCCGGTTGCCACCGACGCCCCGGCCGCTGCCGCCGAAGAGACCGCTGCCGAGGCTCCGGCCGAGGCTGCTTCTGACGTCGCCGAGGGTGGCGACGAGAGCTGAGCCTCACGGCCCAGTTCGCTTAACAATCAACGCCACTCACGGCATACGACTCCGGTCGTAGAAACAAACGAAAGGTTGCCAAACATGGCAAAGCTCAGCACCGCAGAGCTCCTTGACCAGTTCAAGGAGATGACCCTGATCGAGCTCAGCGAGTTCGTCAAGGAGTTCGAGGACACCTTCAACGTCACCGCTGCCGCCCCGGTGGCCGTGGCCGCTGCCGGTGGTGCCGCTGGTGGCGCCGCCGAGGCTGCCGAGGAGAAGACCGAGTTCGACGTCATCCTCACCGCTGCCGGCGACAAGAAGATCCAGGTCATCAAGGAGGTCCGCGCGCTGACCTCCCTCGGCCTGAAGGAAGCCAAGGACCTCGTGGACGGCGCCCCCAAGCCCGTTCTGGAGAACGTCGACAAGGCTGCCGCCGACAAGGCCAAGGAGCAGCTCGAGGGCGCCGGCGCGTCCGTCGAGGTCAAGTGAGCTGACGCTCCACTGCACTCCTGAAGGAGCCCCGATCCGTCCGCGGATCGGGGCTTCTTCGCATCGTGTGATCAGTCCTGCAGGCTGAAGTCCGCGAAGTCGAAACCGGGGGAGACGATGCACGCGACGAGCGTGGCGCGCTCCGGGTCGGCCGGTATGGCGCTCTGCCACTCATCCGCCTCGACGACATGCTGACCGCCGGGCCCGAGGGTCACACTGCTGGCCTGGGTCGGGTCGTCCTCGGTGCCGCCGAGCGTGAGCCGGACCGGCCCACCGCCCTGCCAGATCCAGATCTCCGGTGATCGCACCCGATGCCATGCGGAGACGTCGCCCGGTCGCAACAGGAACAGCACCGACGTGGCCAATGCCCTTGTGCCGTATGGCGTTTCGACCGTCTCCGGATGCCGCCAGGTCTCGCGGAACCAGCCGCCCTCCGGGTGGGGTTGCAGCCCCAGCTCACTCGGGTCGGACGGGATCGGGTCGGACGCGTAGCTGCTCATGGAGGCTCCGAATTCGTTTGACGCGCGGGCTTTTCGTCGCGATGTTACTGCGGTGAAGATGCACGACGCCGAACTCGACCTGTCCGCCGCCCTCGTGCGCGACCTGGTGCGGCAACAGCACCCGAGGCTGCTGGCCGAACCGATCACCCGCGTGGCTTCTCACGGCACGGTCAATGCGATGTTCCGGCTGGGCGACGACCTCGTGTGTCGGCTGCCGTTGGTCGTCCTCGACGAGGGTGCGGCGATCGAGGCCGTCGACGCGGAGATCGAGGCCGCCCGGATCTTCTCCGCGGTCGACGTCGCGACTCCCGAGCTCGTCGTCAGGGGCGAACCGTCAGCGGCATACCCGATGCCGTGGACCGTATGGCGCTGGATCGACGGCGACGTGGCGAGCGCCGTCGACGTCGGTGATGACCTCGAATTCGCTGAAGCGCTGGGGCAATTCGTCATACAGGTGCGAGACCTGCCCACGGACGGCCGGACCTTCGGCGGCGACAACCGGGGCGGCCGGCTCGTGGACTTGGGCGTTTGGATCCAGCGCTGCCTGCACGAGAGCGTCGGGATGATCGACACGGACACGCTCGCCGCGATGTGGCAGCACTGGTGTGGTCTCGGACGCGACGAAGCCGCGGACACCTGGACACACAACGACCTCATGCCGGGCAATCTGCTGGTGCGCGGCAGTGACCTGGCCGGAGTCATCGACGTCGGCCAAGCGCGCGTCGCCGACCCGGTCGTGGACCTGCAACCGGCCTGGAACCTGTTCCGCGGCAACGCGCGCCGCGCCTTCCGGTCGACGCTGCAGGTCGACGACGAGGAGTGGGAGCGTGGTCGCGCGTGGTCGTTCGTCCAGGCGATCGGCTGCCTCTGGTACTACCGCGAGACCAACCCCGAGATGTCGCGCACGGCATACACGACGCTGACCGCACTGCTCGGCGACGGCTGACCGGAGGGCTGTTCGCAGGTCTCCCCAGGGGAGAGGTTTGCGCGGGTGTGCCGGTGCCGGGCGTTCAGGGCTCGACACTGGGGAGAGGTAAGCACGGGTACGCCGACCGCCATTCACTAAGCAAGCGCTTAGCGATTGAGTTACTGTGAAGTAGCACACCCACGATCAGGAAGGTCGCTTCGCCATGCGCCTGCAAATGTCCGACGAGGACGCTGCCTTCCAGCAGCGGATGCGTGATTTCTTCACCACCGAGATCCCGGCCGAGCTGCGCGAGCGGTGGGCAGCCGGCGGCGAGCTGGAGCCCGACGACATGCGCGCCGCGCAGCGACTGCTCAACGCCGCCGGCCTCGCCGTCCCGCACTGGCCGGTCGAATGGGGCGGCCAGGACTGGACCCAGTTGCAACGCCACCTCTACCTGCAGGAGATACAGGCAGCCAGCGTCCCGCCGCCGCTGGCGTTTAACGCCAACATGGTCGGACCGGTCATTGCCACCTTCGGGTCGCAGGAGCAGAAGGAGCGCTTCCTGCCCGCAACCGCGAACCTCGACATCTGGTGGTGCCAGGGCTTCTCGGAGCCGAACGCCGGATCCGACCTGGCCAGCCTGCGCACGTCAGCGGTGCTCGACGGCGACGAATGGGTCGTCAATGGTCAGAAGACCTGGACGACGCTCGGGCAGCACGCCGACTGGATCTTCGCGCTCGTGCGCACCGAGCCGGATGCGCCCAAGAAGCAGATGGGCATCTCCTTCCTGGTCTTCGACGTGAAGTCGCCGGGCGTCAGCGTCCGACCGATCCAACTCATCGACGGCGGCCACGAGGTCAACGAGGTCTTCTTCGACAACGTGCGGGTGCCGGCCGACCAGCTCATCGGCGAGCGCGGCAAGGGCTGGACGATCGCGAAGTTCCTGCTCGGCAACGAACGCGTCGGCGTCGCACCCGTGGCTTCGATCAAACGCGCACTCGCGACGGCGAAGGAGCACGCGTCCGCGACCAGGTCCGGCGCGGGAACACTGCTCGACGAGCCGCTGATCGCGGCCCGCTTCGTGGAGTTGGAGACCCAACTCTCAGCACTCGAGCTGACGGTGCTTCGTGTCGCGGCCAACTCGCACGGCGACAAGCCCGAGCCGGCGTCGTCGATCCTGAAGCTGCGCGGATCGCAGTTGCAGCAGGACGTCCTGGAGTTCACCGCCGACATCGCGGGTCCGGCCTCACTCCAGTGGTCGCAACCGGATGACACCGACCTGGAGGCGTGGACAGCGCTCGCGACCCCCACCTATCTCAACTTCCGCAAGGCATCGATCTACGGCGGATCCAACGAGGTGCAGCGCAGCATCATCGCCTCGGGCATCCTCGGACTGAAAGGCTGAGCTGAGTCATGGATTTCACCTTCGACGACGAACAGAAGGCGCTGCAGGACGCGGTTCGGGAGCTGGCTTCTCGCCATGCTCCTGCCGAAGCACACGGCGACGTGCCGGTCGGTCCGGCGCAGCACGATCCGAAGGCATGGTCCGCCATCGCCGAGATGGGGCTCCTCGCACTGCCCTTCGGTGAGGACGTCGGTGGCGCCGACGCCAGCACCGTCGAGGTCGCCATCGCCGCGACCGAGTTGGGCAAAGCACGCGTGGTGACGGCATACGCCGACGCGTTGACCGCGGCGGGGCTCATCGCCTTCGGCGGCAGCGACGAGCAGCGCGCGAAGCTGCTGCCCGATCTGCTCGACGGCAGCTCGCTGATCGTGCCGGCCTTCGCCGAACCAGGCCGCGCCTGGTCGCTCGATGCGTATGACGTCACGGCGTCCGCAGCGGACGGCGACGTGACACTCACCGGCACCAAGGAGCCGGTGCCCTTCGCGGACGTGGCCGACAAGCTGGTCGTGACGGCGCGCGTCGGGGAACGCACTGGGCTCTTCCTCGTCGAAGGCGCCACGGTCTCCGGCATGCGGGTGCGTTTCGACGACACCCCCGCGGTGGCGCTGGGCAGCATCGACGACGCGGCGCGCGCCATCCAGGCGGGAGTCAACCTCGGCATCCTCGCGGTGGCCGCCGAGGCGCTCGGAGCGATGGACGCGGCGCTGCCGATGACGGTCGAATACCTCAAGACCCGAAAGCAGTTCGGCGTTCCGCTCGCGGCGTTCCAGACGCTCACCCAGCGCGCGGCCGACATGTACGTCTCACTCGAGCTCGCCCGCAGCACGGTCCTGCACGCAGGTATGGCGCTCGCGGCCGACCCGTATGACGCGACGGTAGCTTCCCGCGCCAAGGTCGTCGTCGGGCAGTCCGGCCGGCACGTCGGCCAGGAAGCGATCCAGTTGCACGGTGGCATCGGTATGACGGCCGAATACGCCGTCGGTCACTTCACCGCTCGCATCACCGCGATCGAGCACACCTTCGGTGACACCCGGTGGCATCTTGCCGCGCTCGCGCGCGACGTCGCCGGTCACCCGCAGGTGGATGTGCTGGCCTGACCGACCCCTACGGCCAAGGACACGTAAGCACTTGGTCAAGCGTCCTTCCGGCTTTGGCAAGGGTTGCCGGCCGGCCCTTGCGGCCGGTCGGCGAGACGACGAAAGTGGCCTAGCCGCAAGCGTTTTCACGCCTTCGGCATTTCGTTGTCATCGATCATGCAAAGAAGGCATTCACCCATGCGCAGCCTCACTCGCCTGGCTCTCGCCACCGCCGCCACCGCGGCGCTCGTCGGAGCCGGCACCGGCACAGCAATGGCGGACCCCGCCAGTCCCCACATCATCGGCGGCACGAGTGGCAGCTCGCCATACATCGTGCAGTTGGTGTTCGGCCAGAGCGGCGGCACCTACGGCTGCACCGGTGAGGCGATCGCGCCGCAGTGGATCCTGACCGCGAAGCACTGCATCGACGGCACACAGTGGATGGACGTCTACTACAGCAACTCGGTGACCAGCCCCGGCACTCCGGTCGCGGCCGACCAGGTGGCCGGCTCGGCCAACGGCGACGTGGCGCTGGTGCACCTGTCCTCGAGCAAGACGCTGAACAGCTACGCGCCGCTCGCCTCGTCGTACAGCCCGCGGTCCGGAGACACCGGGACGATCTGGGGCTACGGCCTGACCGCCGGCGGCGCCCAGCCGACGCACCTCAACAAGGCCACGGTCAACGTCGTCGGCTCCAGCACGGACGCCTACGGCGGCAGCGCGGTGCACGTCAAGGGTGTCGACGGCGCCTCCAACCACGGTGACTCGGGCGGGCCGCTCTTCCTCGGCGGCGTGATCGTCGGCGTCTGCTCGACCGGCGACGTCGCGGACCCGGGCAGCGACATCCACGCGGGCTCCAACTACGCGAACCTGACCGCCAGCCGCTCCTGGATCAAGTCGGTGGCCGGCGTCTGAGGGCAGGGGGCGCCCCACGCACGGATGAGCGCTGCCGACCCGACCTTCTCCCCGGGTGGGCGGCGCTCTTCGCATGTGCTGCTGTATGCCGGGACGCGCGCGCATGTCCGCGCGCGTCTGACCGATGGTGCGCGACCGGTGGCGGCGGTGGACTGCTGGTAGGAGGTCCGCGACGGGCGGGCCGAACACCGGGAGACCACATGACTTCTCGATTCACCGTCGTCGCAGGCATTCTCGGAGCCGTCACCTCGGCGGCGACCGCGGGCGTGTACGTCGACTTCTCTGCACGGATCATGCCGTCGTACGGCCGGATGGCGAACGCCACCGGCATCGCGAAGATGCAGTCGATCAACCGGTCCATCGAGAACGGGCCGTTCATGCTCGCCTTCTGCGGCGCCGGTCTCGCCGGTGGATATTTCGTCTTCCGCGCGCTGCGGGGTGAGCGGGCCCTGTCCGACGTGCTGCTGGGTGCCGGGGGAGCGGCATACCTCGCGGGTCTGCTGCTGACGATGGTCTACAACGTGCCGCTGAACAACCGCCTCGCCGCGGTGGATCCGCACGCGGCGTCGTCGGTCGGGCTGTGGCGGGACTACCTGCAGCACTGGACCGCGGCCAACACCGTGCGAGCCGGGCTGTCGGTGGTTGCCGTCGGGCTGCTCGTCGGCGGACTCCTCGCCGGAGCGCGGGACCGGGCACAGCCGTCCGCCGGGGTCGGGGCGTCATACGGCGAACGCGTGAGCACGCATGTCCATCGCTGACCTGTCGATGCTCACCAGGTGTCATGGGCAGTGGCTAGGGTCCCAGATCATGGCGGAGTTGGCCGGGACACCGGACGTGCTCGACGGGCCGCGGGCCCGCGGGGCGTTCCTGCTCCGTGTGCTGATGGAGCCGCCGTGGGCGCTGGAGATCACCGAGGAATCGCCGCTGACGATGGTGGCGGTGCTGAGCGGCGACTCCTGGCTGCGCCGCACCGATCACCCGCCGCAGCGGCTGGTCGCGGGCGACGTGCTGCTGGTCAGGGGTGCGGCTCGTTACCTGCTCAGCGACGAGCCGACGACCGTGCCCGACATCCGCATCGGACCGGGTCAGGCCTGCTCGGGCACCGACGGCCGGGATCTGTCCGACGAGCTCGCCACCGGCGTGCGCGCCTGGGGCAACGACGCTTCGGGACACGACACCATGCTCGTCGCGAGCTATCCGGCGCAGGCGCAGCTGGGCACCGCGCTCGCGGCGGCGCTGCCCGAGATCGCGCTGGTCAGCGGTGCGGACAGCCCGCTGCTGCCGGTGCTGGTTGCCGAGGCCGCACGGGACGCGCTAGGGCAGGAGGCCGTGCTCGACCGCATCCTCGACGTCGTGCTCATCTCAGTGGTTCGCGACTGGGCGGCCGGGACGCCAGGTGGCGTCGCCGGACTTCGGGTCGTGGCCGATCCGGCCGTCGCGGAAGCCGTGCGACTGATCCGGTCACAGCCGGCGCGCGCGTGGACCGTCGACGAGCTCGCGGTCAGCGTCGGCGTCTCACGGTCGGTGCTCGCCCGCCGCTTCCAGGCAGTCGTCGGCATGCCGCCGATCGCCTACCTGGCGCAGTGGCGCCTGTCGCTCGCCGCGGACCTGCTGCGGGACACCGACCGCACGCTGGCGTCGGTGTCGCGCGAGGTCGGCTACGGCAGCCCGTTCAGCCTGAGCACGGCGTTCAAGAAGGCGTATGGCGTCAGCCCTGCGGCATACCGATCGGAGGTGTCCGCCTGAGCACACCACCAGGTCCCTCCTCCGCTTCGGGTCGAAAGCGACACGCCAAACTGGCCGGTATCCCTTGACCCGCGGGCGAAGAGGGTGCACGCTCGTCCCATCGAATCTCCGGGCCAGGGGGGCTGTGGGGTTCGATCGCTACCGCGTGTAGACATGCGGGCACTTTTCGGGTATGGTGTTGCTTTGCGCTGCCCGTATCCAGCCAACCCACCTTTGACCGTGCTCTGTCCGCGTGCCCGATTTCGTGTCGGGGACGCAGAAAACTCCAGGGCCATGCTGCCGTGCCTCACGGTCTGCATGAAGCGGTCGCGGTGACGCCGCAGGAATCGGAAGCGCACATCGAAACGCCCGCTTAGAATGCCTGTGGAAGGATCCATCCTTGGCTGCCTCGCGCACACAATCCCTCTCCTCGGCAAAGACGGCTTCGGGCCGTCTGTCGTTCGCCAAAATTCGCGAACCCCTGGAAGTTCCCGACCTGTTGGCCCTGCAGACCGACAGCTTCGACTGGTTGCTCGGCAACGAGCGTTGGCAGGCCCGTGTGGCCGAGGCCAAGGCCGCCGGCAAGGTCGACGTTCCGGACCGGTCCGGCCTGGAGGAGATCTTCGAGGAGATCTCCCCGATCGAGGACTTCTCCGGTTCGATGAGCCTGTCCTTCCGCGACCACCGGTTCGAGGAAGTCAAGTACTCCATCGAGGAGTGCAAAGAGCGCGACATGACGTATGCCGCGCCCCTGTTCGTCACCGCGGAGTTCATGAACTCCACCACCGGTGAGATCAAGAGCCAGACGGTCTTCATGGGCGATTTCCCGCTCATGACCGACCGCGGCACGTTCATCATCAACGGCACCGAGCGTGTCGTCGTCTCGCAGCTCGTCCGCAGCCCGGGCGTCTACTTCGAGCGGTCGCTGGACAAGACCTCCGACAAGGACGTCTTCACCTCCAAGATCATCCCGAGCCGCGGTGCCTGGCTGGAGTTCGAGATCGACAAGCGCGACCAGGTCGGCGTGCGCGTCGACCGCAAGCGCAAGCAGTCGGTCACCGTGCTGCTGAAGGCGCTCGGCTGGAGCGAGGCGCAGATCCTCGAGGAGTTCGGCGAGTACGAGTCCATCCGCGCGACGCTGGAGAAGGACCACACCGCCAGCCAGGACGAGGCGCTGCTCGACATCTACCGCAAGCTGCGTCCGGGCGAGCCGCCCACCCGCGAGGCCGCCCAGAACCTCCTGGACAACCTCTACTTCAACGGCAAGCGCTATGACCTGGCCAAGGTCGGCCGCTACAAGATCGACAAGAAGCTCGGCCTCGAGGCGTCGATCAACGACAGCACGCTGGCCGTCGACGACATCGTCGCGACGATCAAGTACCTCGTCGCTCTGCACGCCGGCCAGGAGACCATCAAGGGTCACCGCGACGGCGAAGAGATCGACCTGCGCGTAGAGGTCGACGACATCGACCACTTCGGCAACCGCCGCATCCGCAACGTCGGCGAGCTCATCCAGAACCAGGTCCGCACGGGCCTGTCCCGGATGGAGCGCGTCGTGCGTGAGCGGATGACGACCCAGGACGTCGAGGCCATCACGCCGCAGACCCTGATCAACATCCGGCCGGTCGTCGCCTCCATCAAGGAGTTCTTCGGCACCAGCCAGCTGTCGCAGTTCATGGACCAGAACAACCCGCTGTCGGGGCTGACGCACAAGCGGCGTCTGAACGCTCTCGGCCCGGGTGGTCTGTCCCGTGACCGTGCCGGCATGGAGGTCCGTGACGTCCACCCCAGCCACTACGGCCGCATGTGCCCGATCGAGACCCCTGAAGGTCCCAACATCGGTCTGATCGGTTCGCTGGCGTCCTACGGTCGGATCAACGCGTTCGGTTTCATCGAGACGCCCTACCGCAAGGTCAAGAGCGGTCACGTCACCGACGAGATCCACTACCTGTCCGCCGACGAGGAGGACAACTTCGTCATCGCGCAGGCCAACGCCGTGCTGACCGACGACAGCCGGTTCGCCGAGGACCGCGTCCTCAGCCGTCGCCGCGGTGGCGAGTCCGAGGACGTGCCGGCCGACGAGGTCGACTACATGGACGTGTCGCCGCGCCAGATGGTCTCCGCGGCCACCGCGTTGATCCCGTTCCTGGAGCACGACGACACCTCACGTGCGCTGATGGGCGCCAACATGCAGCGTCAGGCCGTGCCGTTGGTGCGCGCCGAGGCGCCGCTGGTCGGCACCGGTATGGAGCACCGTGCGGCGCTCGACTCCGGTGACGTCGTCCGTGCCGAGAAGGCCGGCGTCGTGACCGAGGTCTCCGCCGACCTGGTGACGGTCCTCAACGACGACGGCACCCAGACGACCTACCGGATCAGCAAGTTCATCCGCTCCAACGCGGGTAACTGCTACAACCACCGCGTGGTCGTCGAGAACGGCTCCCGCGTGGAGGCCGGCGCGGTCATCGCCGACGGTCCCGCGACCGACGGTGGCGAGATGGCGCTCGGCAAGAACCTCCTCGTGGCGTTCATGTCGTGGGAGGGTCACAACTTCGAGGACGCCATCATCCTGAGCCAGCGGCTGGTGCAGGACGACACGCTCAGCTCGATCCACATCGAAGAGCACGAGATCGACGCCCGCGACACCAAGTTGGGTCCGGAGGAGATCACTCGCGACATACCCAACGTCAGCGAGGACGTGCTGGCCGACCTGGACGAGCGCGGCATCATCCGCATCGGTGCCGAGGTCCGCGACGGCGACCTGCTGGTCGGCAAGGTCACTCCCAAGGGCGAGACCGAGCTGACCCCCGAGGAGCGTCTGCTCCGCGCGATCTTCGGTGAGAAGGCGCGCGAGGTGCGCGACACCTCGATGAAGGTCCCGCACGGCGAGACCGGCACGGTCATCGGCGTCAAGGTCTTCGACCGCGAAGAGGGCGACGAGTTGCCCCCGGGCGTCAACCAGCTGGTGCGCGTCTACGTGGCCAACAAGCGCAAGATCACCGACGGTGACAAGCTTGCCGGCCGCCACGGCAACAAGGGCGTCATCTCCAAGATCCTGCCCGTCGAGGACATGCCGTTCCTGGAGGACGGCACGCCGGTCGACGTCGTGCTGAACCCGCACGGTGTGCCGCGTCGTATGAACCTCGGTCAGATCCTGGAGCTGCACCTGGGTTGGTCGGCGTCGCGTGGTTGGAAGATCGAGGGTGACCCCGAGTTCGCCAAGCAGATCGCGCCGGACGCCCAGGAGGCCCCGCCGAACTCCCGCGTCGCATCGCCGGTCTTCGACGGTGCGTCCGAGGACGTCGTCACCGGTCTGCTGGACGCGACCCTGCCGACGCGCGACGGCGTGCGTCTGCTGGACCACACCGGCAAGACCCGGCTCTTCGACGGTCGCTCCGGCGAGCCGTTCCCGGAGCCGGTGTCGGTGGGCTACATGTACATCCTGAAGCTCCACCACCTGGTCGACGACAAGATCCACGCACGCTCCACGGGTCCCTACTCGATGATCACCCAGCAGCCGCTCGGCGGTAAGGCCCAGTTCGGTGGCCAGCGCTTCGGTGAGATGGAGGTCTGGGCACTGGAGGCGTATGGCGCCGCCTACGCCCTGCAGGAGTTGCTGACGATCAAGTCGGACGACGTGACGGGCCGCGTGAAGGTCTACGAGGCCATCGTCAAGGGCGAAAACATCCCCGAGCCCGGCATTCCGGAGTCGTTCAAGGTCCTGATCAAGGAAATGCAGTCGTTGTGCCTCAACGTCGAGGTGCTCTCCAGCGACGGCAGCCTGATCGACCTGCGCGATTCCGACCAGGAGGTCTTCCGCGCTGCGGAGGAGCTCGGCATCGACCTGAGCCGGCGTGAGCCGAGTTCGGTCGAGGAAGTCTGAGACAGACCACCGGTGTAGGTATGCCGGACAGCCTCCGGCATACCTACACCAACACCTTTATTTCCCAACTCTTTTCAGACTTTCGCTAGACACGAGAAGGAAGGCACAACGTGCTGGACGTCAACTTCTTCGACGAACTCCGCATCGGCCTCGCCACCGCTGAATCCATTCGCCAGTGGAGCCACGGCGAGGTGAAGAAGCCCGAAACCATCAACTACCGCACCCTGAAGCCGGAGAAGGACGGACTCTTCTGCGAGAAGATCTTCGGTCCGACCCGCGACTGGGAGTGCTACTGCGGCAAGTACAAGCGAGTCCGCTTCAAGGGCATCATCTGTGAGCGCTGCGGCGTCGAGGTGACCCGTAGCAGCGTGCGCCGTGAGCGGATGGGCCACATCGAGCTCGCCGCTCCGGTGACCCACATCTGGTACTTCAAGGGCGTTCCGTCGCGCTTGGGTTACCTGCTCGACCTCGCCCCGAAGGACCTGGAGAAGGTCATCTACTTCGCGGCATACATGATCACCTCCGTCGACGTCGACCAGCGTCACAAGGACCTGCCGTCGCTCGAGGCACAGATCGAGGTCGAGAAGAAGGAGCTGGAGAACTCCCGCGACAACGCGGTCAACACCCGCGCCGCGAAGCTCGAGGCCGACCTGGCCGAGCTGGAGAAGGAAGGCGCCAAGGCGGACGCTCGCCGCAAGGTCCGCGAGTCGGCCGAGCGCGAGATGAACCAGCTGCGCAAGCGCGCCGACCAGCAGGTCGAGCGCCTGGAGCAGGTCTGGGACCGCTTCAAGAACCTCAAGGTCCAGGACCTCGAGGGCGACGAGGTGCTCTACCGCGAGATGCGCGACCGTTTCGGCCTCTACTTCGAGGGCGGCATGGGCGCCGAGGCACTGCAGAAGCGTCTGGAGACCTTCGACCTCGACGCCGAGGCCGCGTCGCTGCGCGAGACCATCGCCACCGGCAAGGGTCAGCGCAAGACGCGTGCGCTCAAGCGCCTGCGCGTGGTCACCGCGTTCCTGCAGACCAAGAACCACCCCACCGGCATGGTGCTCGACTGCGTGCCGGTCATCCCGCCGGACCTGCGTCCGATGGTGCAGCTGGACGGTGGCCGCTTCGCGACCTCCGACCTGAACGACCTCTACCGCCGGGTCATCAACCGCAACAACCGGTTGAAGCGACTGCTGGACCTGGGCGCGCCGGAGATCATCGTCAACAACGAGAAGCGCATGCTGCAGGAAGCTGTCGACTCGCTGTTCGACAACGGCCGTCGTGGGCGTCCGGTCACCGGACCGGGCAACCGTCCGCTGAAGTCGCTGTCCGACATGCTCAAGGGCAAGCAGGGCCGCTTCCGTCAGAACCTGCTCGGTAAGCGCGTCGACTACTCGGGCCGTTCGGTCATCGTCGTCGGCCCGCAGCTGAAGCTGCACCAGTGCGGTCTGCCCAAGCAGATGGCCCTGGAGCTGTTCAAGCCGTTCGTGATGAAGCGTCTGGTCGACCTCGACCTGGCCCAGAACATCAAGTCGGCCAAGCGCATGGTCGAGCGCCAGCGCGCCGAGGTGTGGGACGTCCTCGAAGAGGTCATCACCGAGCACCCGGTGCTGCTGAACCGCGCACCGACCCTGCACCGCCTGGGCATCCAGGCCTTCGAGCCGCAGCTGGTCGAGGGCAAGGCCATCCAGATCCACCCGCTCGTCTGCACCGCGTTCAACGCGGACTTCGACGGTGACCAGATGGCCGTGCACGTGCCGCTCTCGGCGGAGGCGCAGGCCGAGGCCCGCATCCTGATGCTGTCGAGCAACAACGTCCTGAAGCCGGCCGACGGCCGTCCCGTGACCATGCCCAGCCAGGACATGATCACCGGTCTTTACTTCCTGTCCGCACAGGACGGGGAGGCCAAGACCGAGGACGGCGAGCACCTGCGGGCGTTCTCGTCCCCGGCCGAGGCGCGTATGGCGTTCGACCGTGGCGAGATCAAGCTGGGCGCGTTGGCGAAGATCCGCATCTTCGACTACGTCCCGCCGGCCGGTTACGAGATCCCGGAGGGTGTCGAGCCCGACGAGATGGGTCGCCTGAAGGCGTTCGAGCTGGACACGACCCTCGGTCGCGTGCTGTTCAACGAGACGCTGCCGGAGGACTACCCGTTCCTCAACTACGACATCGACAAGAAGGCGCTCTCGGCCGTCGTCAACGACCTTGCCGAGCGTTACCCGAAGGTGCAGGTCGCCGCTTCGCTCGACGCGTTGAAGGCAGCCGGCTTCCACTGGGCGACGCGCTCGGGCTGCACGGTCGCGATCAGCGACGTGCAGACGTCCTCGAACAAGTGGGGCATCCTCGCGGGTTACGAGGAGAAGGCCGCGAAGATCCAGACGCAGTTCGACCGCGGTCTGATCACCGACGACGAGCGCCGTCAGGAGCTCGTGGAGATCTGGACGCAGGCGACCAACGAGGTCGCCACGGACATGCAGAACAACTTCGACCGCAAGAACCCGATCTTCCGGATGGTGTCCTCGGGCGCCGGCGGAAACTGGTTCCAGGTCCGGCAGATCGCCGGTGCGCGTGGCCTGATGGCCAACCCGAAGGGCGAGATCATCCCGCGTCCGATCAAGGCCAACTTCCGAGAGGGCTTGTCGGTGTTGGAGTTCTTCATCTCCACGCACGGTGCCCGTAAGGGTCTGGCTGACACCGCGCTGCGTACCGCCGACTCGGGTTACCTGACCCGACGCCTGGTGGACGTGTCGCAGGACGTCATCATCCGCGAGGACGACTGTGGCACCGACCGCGGCCTCACGCTGCCGATCGGTCAGCGTGGCGCGGACGGCGCACTCGTCGAGCACGACAACGTCGAGACTTCGGTCTATGCCCGCACGTTGGCGACCGACGTCGAGATGGACGGCACGGTGCTGGCGGAGGCCGGCGCCGACCTCGGTGACGTCAACCTCGACAAGCTGCTCGCCGCAGGTGTCGAGGAGGTCAAGGTCCGTTCGGTCCTCACCTGTGAGTCCCGTGTCGGCACCTGCGCCAAGTGCTACGGCCGTTCGCTGGCCACCGGCAAGCTGGTCGACATCGGTGAGGCGGTCGGCATCATCGCCGCACAGTCCATCGGTGAGCCCGGCACGCAGCTGACCATGCGTACCTTCCACACCGGTGGCGCCGCGGGTGATGACATCACCCAGGGTCTGCCGCGTGTTGTGGAGCTCTTCGAGGCCCGTACTCCGAAGGGTGTCGCGCCGATCGCCGAGGCGACCGGTCGCATCCAGATCGAGGACACCGACAAGGCACGCCGCATCCTGCTGACCCCGGACGACGGCTCGGACGAGCACGCCTACCCGATCAGCAAGCGTGGCCGCCTGCTGGTGCAGGACGGCGACCACGTCGAGGTCGGCACGCTGCTGGTGCAGGGTGCGATCGATCCCAAGCAGGTGCTGCGTATCCAGGGTGCCCGCGACGTGCAGAAGCACCTGGTCGACGAGGTGCAGAACGTCTACCGCCAGCAGGGTGTGTCGATCCACGACAAGCACATCGAGGTCATCGTGCGGCAGATGCTGCGCCGGATCACGATCATCGAGGCCGGCGACACCGACCTGCTGCCCGGCGAGCTCGCCGAGCGCACCCGCTTCGAGGACGCGTCGCGACGTGCCCTCGCCGAGGGTGGTCGTCCGGCGTCCGGTCGTCCGGAGCTGATGGGCATCACCAAGGCTTCGCTGGCTACCGATTCGTGGCTGTCGGCGGCGAGCTTCCAGGAGACGACGCGAGTCCTCACCGAGGCGGCAATGCACGCCAAGAGTGACCCGCTGCTCGGCCTCAAGGAGAACGTCATCCTCGGTAAGTTGATCCCGGCCGGCACCGGCCTGCCGCGGTACAACAACGTCAAGGTCGAGCCGACGGAGGAAGCCAAGGCCGCGCTCTACGCGCTGCCGGACTACCAGCCGTACGACTACCCGGTCTTCGGCCCGGGTTCGGGTGAGGCCGTCCGCCTGGACGACGCTTCCCTCGGGTTCGACAGCTGATCAAGGTTAAGTAATTGGAAAGCCCCCGGCCGTTTGGTCGGGGGCTTTCCCTTTCGCCGAGAGGACAGGCGACACATCGAGGGGACAGGGGAATCGGGCGATTCGGGTTCGATTCGCCTGTCCTCTCGATGATGCGGTGTCCCCTCGGTGAAGGGGTGGGTGGTGGACCGGCGGTTCAGTCGACCGGCTCGTCGGTCTCTGCGGACCCCAGTGGGCCGGTGTGGTCCGAGTCGTAGGCGACGTAATAACTGGGTCGCTGCTGCAGGGCCGTGTAGGTGCGGCCGACATACTCGCCGAGGATCCCCAGGCAGAGCAGTTGCAGACCTGAGAAGACCGCCAGGATCACCACGGTCGACGCCCAACCGGACGTCGTCCCGCCGTTCAGCTTGCTCCACACCACGTAGACCAGGACCAGTGCGGCGACGACGAATCCGAAGAGGCTGAACCACGTCGCGAAGCGCAGCGGCGCCTGGGAGAAGCCGGTGATCGAGTCGAGCGTGAGTCGGATCATCTTGGACAGCGGGTATTTCGACTCGCCGGCGGCGCGGGCGTCGCGGCGGTATTCGACCGTGGTGGACGGGAACCCCAGCGTCGGCACCACCAGGCGCAGGACGCGGTTGTGCTCCGGCAGCGCGACGATCGCATCGACGGTGGAGCGGGACATCATCCGGAAGTCGCCGGCGTCCTGCGAGATGTCGAGCTTGGCCAGCCGGCGCATCAACCGGTAGAACGCACCGGCCGTATGCCGCTTGAACGCGGAGTCGGTGGTGCGGTCGGTGCGGACCCCGTAGACGACATCGACGTTCTGGGCGACCGCTGCGCCATACATCCGGGCGATGGTCTCCGGCGGGTCCTGCAGGTCGGCGTCGATCGTCACGACCCAGTCGCCCAGCGAGCGCTGCAGTCCGGCCGAGATCGCCGCCTGGTGACCGGAGTTGGCGCGCAGCCGCACGATCCGCAGCCCGGGCCAGTCGCGCAGCGCGCGCTGCAGCAGCACCGGGGTGTTGTCGGTGGATCCGTCGTCGACGACGATCACCTCGTAGCCCACCGTCATGTCGTCGAGCACGGGACGCAGCCGCTCCACGAACAGCGGCAGCACGTCCTCCTCGTTGTACATCGGCACCACGACGGAGAGCACGGGGTGTGAGGGTGGCGGGTTTCCCGGCACAGGTGAGTCAACTTCCAGCTGGATCCAGTGAACGGTGGCACCGGTAAATCTGCCAGATCGACAGGTCGCGCGTTACCGGTAGGGCGCGGAGTGCACCGATTTTGCGGCACTGTGGCGGACCGGTAGGATTGTCCTTCGTGCGTGGGCTCTGCCCTGCCCGCTGATCCGCCGCCCGTTCCAGGGTATGCCGGTTCGTGCGTGGCACCAGACCATCACACGCTCTCGCCGGGCAGCTCATCGGGCGCTTCGGCCGGTCGATTTCCGACAGGCCTTTCGTCATACGGGAAGTGCGGGGGAGAGCGCCGGTCCGACACTCCCGACTGCGGGGGTCGTGCGGGGCCGGGAAAACCAAGGAGTTGGCGCGGGTGTGAACCCGTGCCAGCAGACAAGATTCGATCAGTTACGGAGACAGTAGGTTGCCTACAATCAACCAGCTCGTCCGCAAGGGTCGGCAGGACAAGATCGCCAAGATCAAGACGCCGGCTCTCAAGGGCAGCCCCCAGCGACGCGGTGTGTGCACCCGCGTCTACACGACGACCCCGAAGAAGCCGAACTCCGCGCTTCGCAAGGTCGCGCGTGTTCGCCTCACCTCGGGCATCGAGGTCACCGCTTACATCCCGGGCGT
The DNA here is from genome assembly GCF_014640635.1 of Flexivirga endophytica. Taxonomy (GTDB): domain Bacteria; phylum Actinomycetota; class Actinomycetes; order Actinomycetales; family Dermatophilaceae; genus Flexivirga; species Flexivirga endophytica. The sequence goes on along the minus strand of NZ_BMHI01000003.1, from coordinate 15,814 downwards.
CGGCCACAACCTGCAGGAGCACTCGATCGTGCTCGTGCGTGGCGGTCGTGTGAAGGACCTGCCGGGCGTGCGTTACAAGATCGTCCGCGGCTCGCTCGACACCCAGGGTGTCAAGGGCCGCCAGCAGGCTCGTTCCCATTACGGCGCGAAGAAGGAGAAGAAGTAATGCCTCGCAAGGGCCCCGCTCCCAAGCGCCCGCTCGTCGTCGACCCGGTCTACGGTTCCCCGTTGGTCACCCAGCTGGTCAACAAGATCCTGCTGGACGGCAAGAAGTCCATCGCCGAGCGCATCGTCTACGGCGCCATGGAAGGTTGCCGTGAGAAGACCGGCACCGACCCGGTCGTCACGCTGAAGCGCGCGCTGGACAACGTCAAGCCGAGCCTCGAGGTCAAGAGCCGCCGCGTCGGCGGTGCGACCTACCAGGTCCCGGTCGAGGTCAAGCCGGGTCGCGCGACCACGCTGTCGCTGCGCTGGCTCGTCGGCTACGCCCGTCAGCGTCGGGAGAAGACGATGACCGAGCGCCTCATGAACGAAATCCTCGACGCGAGCAACGGCCTGGGTGCCGCGGTCAAGCGCCGTGAGGACACCCACAAGATGGCCGAGTCCAACCGGGCCTTCGCGCACTACCGCTGGTGATGCGTGCCGTCGCCCGATGCCACGGCATCGGGCGACGGGCCCGGACGGCGACGCCGTCCATCACAACCGAGTCTGAACCACTCAAGAACTCACGAAAGAAGACAACGTGGCACTCGACGTGCTGACCGACCTGAAAAAGGTTCGCAACATCGGCATCATGGCGCACATCGATGCCGGTAAGACCACGACGACCGAGCGCATCCTGTTCTACACCGGTGTGAACCACAAGATCGGTGAGACCCACGACGGTGCCTCGACGACCGACTGGATGGAGCAGGAGAAGGAGCGGGGAATCACCATCACCTCCGCTGCCGTCACCTCCTTCTGGGACGGTACCCAGATCAACATCATCGACACCCCGGGTCACGTCGACTTCACCGTCGAGGTGGAGCGTTCGCTGCGTGTGCTCGACGGTGCCGTTGCCGTGTTCGACGGCAAGGAGGGCGTGGAGCCCCAGTCCGAGACCGTGTGGCGTCAGGCCGACAAGTACGACGTCCCCCGCATCGCATTCGTCAACAAGATGGACAAGATGGGCGCGGACTTCTACTTCACCGTCCAGACGGTCAAGGACCGTCTGGGTGCGGAGCCGCTGGTGCTGCAGCTGCCGATCGGTGCCGAGTCCGACTTCGTCGGCGTCGTCGACCTGGTCGAGATGCGCGCGCTGGTGTGGCCGGGTGACGCCAAGGGTGACGTCACCATGGGCGCCAAGTACGAGATCCAGGAGATCCCGGACGACCTCAAGGCGAAGGCCGACGAATACCGTCAGGCACTGGTCGAACGGGTTGCCGAGGCCGACGACGCGCTGATGGAGAAGTACCTCGACGGCGGCGAGCTCACGACCGACGAGATCAAGTCGGCCATCCGCAAGCTCACGGTCAACTCCGACCTCTACCCGATCCTGTGTGGCTCGGCGTTCAAGAACCGTGGTGTGCAGCCGATGCTGGACGCCGTGGTGGACTACCTCCCGTCGCCGCTGGACGTGCCCCCGATGATCGGTCACAAGCCGGGCGACGAGGACGTCGAGATCACTCGCGCGCCGAGCAAGGACGAGCCGTTCTCGGCGCTGGCCTTCAAGGTCGCCGCGCACCCGTTCTTCGGGACGCTGACCTTCATCCGGGTCTACTCCGGCCGCATCGCTGCCGGCAGCGCCGTCGTCAACTCGACCAAGGGTCGCAAGGAGCGCGTCGGCAAGCTCTTCCAGATGCACGCCAACAAGGAGAACCCGGTCGAGGAAGCGGTCGCCGGTCACATCTACGCGGCGATCGGTCTGAAGGACACCACCACTGGTGACACGCTCAGCGACCCGAACGAGCAGATCGTTCTGGAGTCGATGAGCTTCCCGGAGCCGGTCATCCACGTGGCGATCGAGCCCAAGACCAAGAGCGACCAGGAGAAGCTGGGCACCGCGATCCAGAAGCTGGCGCAGGAGGACCCGACCTTCACCGTCCGTCTGGACGAGGAGACCGGCCAGACCGTCATCGGCGGTATGGGCGAGCTGCACCTGGACATCATCGTCGACCGCATGAAGCGCGAGTTCAAGGTCGAGGCCAACGTCGGTGCACCGCAGGTCGCCTACCGCGAGACCATCCGTCGGTCGGTCGAGAAGTACGACTACACCCACAAGAAGCAGACCGGTGGATCCGGTCAGTTCGCGAAGGTGCAGTTGACGCTCGAGCCGCTGAACACCGAGGACGGCGAGCTCTACGAGTTCGAGAACAAGGTCACCGGTGGTCGCGTGCCGCGCGAATACATCCCGTCGGTCGACCAAGGCATCCAGGAGGCCATGCAGCTCGGCATCCTGGCCGGCTACCCGCTGGTCGGTGTGAAGGCCATCCTGCTGGACGGCGCCTACCACGACGTCGACTCCTCGGAGATGGCGTTCAAGATCGCCGGTTCGATGGCGCTCAAGGAGATGGCCCGCAAGGCCGACCCGGCGCTGCTCGAGCCGATGATGGCCGTCGAGGTTCGCACGCCCGAGGACTACATGGGCGATGTGATCGGCGACCTCAACTCGCGTCGTGGTCAGATCCAGGCCATGGAGGACATCAGCGGCGCCAAGGTCGTCAAGGCGGTCGTGCCGTTGTCCGAGATGTTCGGGTACGTCGGTGACCTGCGGTCCAAGACCCAAGGTCGTGCCAACTACACGATGCAGTTCGACTCGTACGCCGAGGTTCCCCGGAACGTCGCGGACGAGATCATCAAGAAGATCCGGGGCGAGTGACGCGGGGCGCCGCGGCATACCGAATTGATCGTGGTATGCCGCAGCGCTTATCGTCAGCCCGGCTGTCAATAAGGATGCGGCGATGACAGCAGGGGCTCGCGCAGCGAAGCAAGCGAGGCCCTACGCGCGGAATCGACGCAATCAGCACATCCAACACAACCGAAGGCGCCGCCCCGGCGTCAGCAACAGTCCTTGAAGGAGGACCCCACAGTGGCTAAGGCCAAGTTCGAGCGGACCAAGCCGCACGTCAACATCGGAACCATCGGTCACGTCGACCACGGCAAGACCACGTTGACGGCTGCTATCACCAAGGTGCTGGCGGACAAGTTCCCCGACCTCAACAAGGCGTCGGCGTTCGCGGACATCGACAACGCTCCCGAGGAGCGCCAGCGCGGTATCACCATCAACGTCTCCCACCAGGAGTACGAGACCGACAAGCGTCACTACGCGCACGTCGACGCCCCGGGTCACGCTGACTACGTCAAGAACATGATCACCGGTGCTGCTCAGATGGACGGCGCCATCCTGGTCGTCGCGGCCACTGACGGCCCGATGCCGCAGACCCGCGAGCACGTTCTGCTCGCCCGTCAGGTTGGCGTTCCCTACATCCTGGTGGCGCTGAACAAGGCCGACATGGTCGACGACGAGGAGATCCTCGAGCTCGTCGAGATGGAGGTCCGTGAGCTGCTGTCGAGCCAGGAGTTCGACGGCGACAACGCCCCGGTCGTGAAGGTCTCGGCGCTCAAGGCGCTCGAGGGCGACCCGGAGTGGACCAAGTCGGTCGAGGAGCTCATGGACGCGGTCGACGAGTCGATCCCGGACCCGGTCCGCGACATCGAGAAGCCCTTCCTGATGCCGATCGAGGACGTCTTCACGATCACCGGTCGTGGCACCGTCGTCACCGGTCGTATCGAGCGCGGCGTGCTCAACGTCAACGAAGAGGTCGAGATCGTCGGCATCAAGGAGACGTCGCAGAAGACCACCGTGACCGGCATCGAGATGTTCCGCAAGCTGCTCGACGAGGGTCGTGCGGGCGAGAACGTCGGCCTGTTGCTCCGTGGCACCAAGCGCGAGGACGTCGAGCGCGGTCAGGTCGTCGTGAAGCCGGGTTCGATCACCCCGCACACCGAGTTCGAGGGTCAGGTCTACATCCTGGGCAAGGACGAGGGTGGCCGTCACACGCCGTTCTACGACAACTACCGTCCGCAGTTCTACTTCCGGACCACGGACGTCACCGGTGTCGTGACGCTGCCGGAGGGCACCGAGATGGTCATGCCCGGTGACAACACCGAGATGTCCGTCCAGCTGATCCAGCCGATCGCCATGGAGGAGGGCCTGCGCTTCGCCATCCGCGAGGGCGGCCGTACCGTCGGCGCCGGCCGGGTCACCAAGATCAACAAGTGACCCTGGTGGGCTTCGCCCGCCGGATCACGAAGTAGATCGACCGAAGAGCCCCGGACCCTTGAGGGTCCGGGGCTCTTCGCATGCCCGCGTGTGCGGGCCGGAGCGTTCGGGTCAGAGCAGGCCCGCGTAGGGCGCCCACGTGCCGGTGCCCACTCCGATCAGCCGGACGCCGCCGGGCCGCACGTTCCGGACGACATAGGCGCGCTGCACCTGCGGTTTGGCGTCGATGCCACGCAGGACGCCGTTGCCGTCGCTGGTGATCGCGCGGAACCTGTTCCAGAAGCCGGTGCCGAACTCGGGGCCCTTGCTGTAGGTGCCGTTCGCATGGGCGTAGAAGGCGCTGAGCCGCCCGGTCGCCTTGCGGACCGCGACCAGGTCCGGCAGCCGGTCGCCGTTGAGGTCTCCGACCGGCAGCGGCTGCTTGTACGTGTTCAGCGGCATCAGGCGCCTGGTCGTGACGGTGCGTGCGCCGAAGTAGGTGACGTCGCCGCTCGTCGTGACGCCGATGCGACGCTGCGCCTTGCCGCGTGCCAGATCGTTGACGACGGCGAACTGACTGTATGCCGCCCAGCCGCTGCTGCCGGCCACCCGGACGCCGGCACCGAGCGTGCCTCGCCGACCGATCGCGTAACGGACCAGGTGACCGTCCGTGGCGACGCCGAGCAACTCGGCGGTGCCGTTCCCGTCGAAGTCGCCGCGCAACAGAGCCCGGTACTGATTGAGACCGGACCCGAGGGTGATGCCGGTCGTCCATCCGCGGTAGAGGCGGATGCTGCCGCCGCGCAGCGTGCTGCGGTAGGCGACCCGATCCAGGACGCGGTCGCCCGTCACGTCGCCGAACCCGGCGAGGCTCGTCGGCGCGGTCGTGGAGGGGGCGGGCTTCGAAACAGGTTGTGGCCACAGCACATTCAGCAGCGCGTCGGCGGACGACTGCGCCAATGCGTATTCGCCCCGGTATGCCGCGGCCGGTCGCTGCACGTCCGCCGCGACCTGTCCTGCGGGGGCCTTGAGCCACGAACTGCGCGGATAGATCTGCTGCATGACGCTGAGGAACTTCTTCGTCGCGGTCTCGGGGTTGATGCGCTGGGCGTAGGTGCCCCATGAGTTGCGTTGCTGGAAGAGGCCGACGCTGTCGAGGTCGCCGCCGGTGTAGTTGCGCAGGGTCGTCTCGACGATCGCGGTCATCAGGGCGATCTCGGCGGCCTTGCGATCCAGCCCGCTCGCCCGTGACGCGGCGACGATGCGGCGGGCGCAGGCAGCCTGTTCGGCGCTCAGCCGTCGCCCCATCCGGGCATAGGTCATGGCACCGGCGAGTGCGGTCGCGGTCACCCCGTCGCTCTTCGTCGGACCGCAGGACACCCAGGTGAGTGCGAGCGTGCCGCGCTGAGCGGACCGTTGCGCCCACACCGGATTGCCGGCCGGGCCGGGGATGCCCTGTTCGGCATACGTGGGCGCACTCGGTGCCGGGTCCGTGTCCGCGTTCGCGGGTGCGACGGCGAGCGAGCCGAGGAGGGCGGCTGCGGTGAAGGTGACGGTGAGAAGGCGGGGAGTACCCATGGTGATGTCCTCGTGGCTCGAGAGGCGGCAGAACGGCTCACCTCGGTCGCGGATGCGCCACGAGAGTGTGCGGAGAATATTGTGACAGTTGTGGCCCTTGTGCGTGTCGCGATCACCAAAGTCGCGGCGGATGCGGTATGGCGCGGCTCAGACGGGTGCAGGTGTGTCAGTGATGACCGCGGTCGGATTCCGACCGAAGACGAGCTCACCCTGCTGGAAGTCGGCCAGTTCGGCGGCGGTGAAGCGATGGATCACCACGGACGCCGGGTCGCTGTGCAGCGAGGCCGGGTCGATCACCAGGTAGCTGTCGGTGGACAACTCATAGCCGGCCACCACGATGAAGTGACTGATCGGATCGGTGTAACCCGGCGTGATGTCGTGTTTGTAGTCGTCCGGCAGCTTCTGCATGTCGCCGTTGACGATCGACACCCGGCCGGCGCGGGCAGACGCGGCGACCTGGTCCGGGACAGTGGCCGGGTCGCTGACGATCGTGGTGTCGAGGTCGTATGCCGAGAAGCCGCGCACCAGGTCGGTCGCACTGGTGCCGTGGTCGTCCTGCGACTTCGGGATACCCATGGTCGTGTAGCGCATGTACTGCGTGGCGGCCGAGTCGTTCATGCCGTCCCAGTGCACCGGTGTCCTGCCCATCGCGTAGATCGCGGCGATGGCGGCCACCGGTCCGCAGTTGTTCCATTGCGCATCACCGGTCCCGGCCTGCAGCAGGGGGAACAGCCGGGGGTACTCCGCCGCGTCGTCGGCGGAACGCACCCGGTCGATCGCACCGGTGCCATTGGCCCAGGCGGTGGTCTGCACATAGCGCGTGCTCGTCGATCCGTCGGTGTCGGCGGTCGCGGTCGGCGCAACTGCCAGGAGCAGCGCGATACTGACCGGTGTGGCCAGCAGGCGTCGGTGGGCCTGTTTCATGAGTGACTCCTGAGAACGGGGATCTTCGAGCCTAGGGGCGGCATGCGGCTGTGCAAGTGAACGGACCCTCAAATTTGGACAAGTTATACAAGGGCTCTTGTGTATGGCGCGAACGGGCACCACGCTGAGGGAATGCCACGCAGGACCGCCGCCGAGCGGCATACCGACTCCGCTCCGCCCGAGGAGATTCCCGCGTTGCCCGAGGGGGCCGCACTGATCGACGCGCTGCTCGCCCTGCACCACCCGGTGCGGCGACGCATCTTCGAGATCCTGACCAACGACGGGCCGGCGACGGTCGGGCAGCTCGCATCCCGGCTCGGCATCGCGGTCGGTTCGGTCAGTCATCACCTCAAGCCGATGCACAAGGCGGGCTTCATCGAACCGGCGCCGGAGTTGGCGAAGGACACGCGTGAGTCGTGGTGGCGGGGCCGGCAGCGTCGATTGTCCTGGAGTAGGGAGGACTACGCGGACGGCAGCTTCGCCCGCCAGGTGACCGACACCGCCGAGCATGCAAATCTCGAATATCTCAATGCGGCGACGGTGCGGTGGATGCGCACCCGCGACGAGCTGCCGGCGCAGTGGCAGGAGAGCTTGGCGACCGACTCGTTCGTGCCCGCCACCGTGGACCAGCTGAAGGACCTGATGCAGCGCCTCGACGCATTGACCGAGGAGTGGTCGCGTGAGGTCCGCGCCGACGCCGGGCTGCACCCGGACGCGGAACGTCGTCCGGTGCGCCTCATCGCGCGGGTCTTCCCGAGTGAGCCGGGTGCGGTATGACGACGTCCACCGTCGACGAGCCGCAGCTGATCGGACCCACGCCGCCGCCGGTGAAGCGGGACCGCATGGTGCAGGCGTACCTCTTCGCGGTGATCGTCTCCGCGGCCGGCGACACGGTCTTCGCGATCGGTCTCGCGTGGACCGCCGTGCACATGTTCTCGCCGGGACTGGCCGGCTTCGTACTCGGCGTCGAGATGCTGCCGCAGGCGATCTGCACCTTGTTCGGCGGGGTGATCGCCGACCGCTATGACACTCGCCGGGTGATGATGCTGGGCGAATTCGCCCGCGTCGCAGTGCTGTTCGTCGCCGCGGCCTGCTGGGAGAGCGGATTGCACGCGGGCGCAGTGCTTTTCGCGGTCGCCATCTGCTTCGGGACCGTCAGTGGGTTGAGTGGTCCTGCGTCCCGGACGCTCGTGCGGCAGTTGGTCCACACCGACGATCTGGTCACGGTCAGTGGTTGGGCACAGACCGGCTCCCGCCTGGCCCGCCTGCTCGGCGCCCCGCTCGGCGCCGTCATCATCCACTGGGGTTTCGGCTTCTCGATGATCGCGGACGGGTTGACGTTCCTCGGCGTGCTGATCGTGTTGCGGCTCGTCGTACACGTCCGCTTCCGGTTGCCGCGGACGCCGAACGAGCCGATGCTGCAGTCGTTGCGTTCCGGCTGGGACTACATCCGCGAGTCGGAGGTCGCACGGATCTTCCTCTTGGGCCTGGCGGCGCTGAACGTCTTCGTCACGCCCGTGATGTCTGTCGGGGTCGCGTTGCGGGTGTCCCAATCCCAATGGGGATCGGGCTGGTTGGGAGCTTCGGAGGCGACGTTCGCTGTCGGCGCCATCATCGGATCGGTGATCGGGACCCGTTGGCAGGGCGACTACCTGCCGGCGCGCTCCTTCCGGTTGCTGGTGCTGCAGGGCGTCGGACTGAGTGCCGTCGGTCTGCCCACGCGGTTCGGGCTCGTTCTCGGTATGACGATCGTGGGTGTCACCGCCGGGTTGGCGTCGGTCTGGCTGAGTGGGTCCTTCCAGCGGATCATCGCGCCGAGCCATCTGGGCAGAGTCGGGTCGGTGAGCAATCTGGGGGACCTGGTGCTGACTCCGGCGACCACGCCGATCTTCGGGCTGCTCGCCGGTGCCTCGTCGGTGCTGTTCGCGACGACGGTGTGCGGGCTCGCGATGGGATGCCTCTGTGCGGCGTTCGCACTCAACCCACGGATACGGCAGTTGAAGTGACAGCTCGCTGACGGGCGATTCTCGGCACGCTGTGATATGGGTCACACTGTGTTAGCGTTCGCCGATGGCCACAGGGAAACGCGCGGCACGCATCGCGGCCGGCTTGGCAAGCCCGTCCACCCGATCGCGCTACGTGGCGGCGGCAAGACGAAGGTTGAGCGCGATCATCGACCCGACCGCCGCGCCGGAGCGTTGCCTGGCTTGCGGCGCGGGTCATCCGCGACGCCGGAAGATCACCTACGCCAAGGACGGCACCGTCTTCGACGTCAGGGTCTGTCGCGTGTGCGGACACGTGGCCAACCCGGACAACGTGCACGACTACCGACAGTTCAAGAAGCTCGACAAACTGCCGATGCGGGCGCGGGTCGGCACCGAGGACCGCAAGGGCCGCGAGTTCCACATGGCGCAGATGGCCGCGGAGATCATGGCGCCCCGGTCCGAGATCGACGTCCTCATCTATGGCGCCGGCCGCAGTTTCGACAACCGGCACATCGCCGCCCTCCCGCAGTTCCGCGACGTCGCCGTCGCCGACGTGATGAAGTTGCGCGACGATGCGGAGTTCATCGACATCAACAAACCGGCGGCGAAGCGGTTCCCGTTGGTGGTCGCGTGCGAGGTCGTCGAGCACTTCCTGGATCCTGCGACGGAGTTCGCCGCGCTGTTCGCTCATGTCGCCAAGGACGGATTGCTGGTCTGCTCCACCAACGTCTACGACGGCAGCAACATGCGCAACCACAAATACATCTTCACGCCGGGGCACGCCTCCTACTACACACCGGAGGCGCTGATCCACCTGGCGGAGGCCAACGGCTACCGGATCGACTTCCGTGCGCCTCTGGTGGCGACCGGCTACGGCGGCCCGCGCAAGCGCTACGTCTTCTTCAGCAAGAACGCCGAGGTGATGTCCGGTGTTGCGGCGTACTTCGGCAGGCACCTCTATGCCCCCTCCGAGGGCGCTTGGGCCAACAAGGAGCTCGCGGAGGCGGAGCGTCGGGAGAAGGAGCAGCCTGCGGTCCTCAACGGGCAGGCGACTGCCTGACCGACCCCGCTGGCGGCGCGCTGAACAACCATGGTGTGGTGACCTGCAGCGTGCGTGCAATGTCGTGCTGGAATTCGACAGCACGCGAAATGACTGCAGGCTCACCGGCCTTCGGGTGTATGACGGCGTTGCCGAGGGCGACATACAGGCTGCGCAGAGTGTGCATCGAGTTCGTCGCCGGCGGCGGCACGGGGCCGTGCTCGCCGGTCGCGAACATCGTGGCGACGGGCTCGAGCAGATCGTCCAGGTCGGCGCTCCCGTCGCCGAGGAGTATGGCGACCACCGCCGCCGCGACGCGGTCGTCCTCCTGATCGCGCCATACGAAATCCGTTGCGGCGGTGACGCGCTCGGCGATCGTCCCGAGCAATCGGCCGGCCGGCGCCAGTCCCGCTGCGCCGATCTCGCCGAGCGCGTCGGCGCCGTGAGCGACCGCGTGGATCCAGCCGACCGGCTCGGCATACCCACGCAGGTCGGTCTCCGCCGGCCACCAGGCGAGCAGCGCGTCCGTCCACCCGACCGGCCAGTCGTCGTCCTCGGCGGACCAGGTCGAGGCCAGCAGCGCGAACACCAGCGGCGCGAAGGAACGCGCGTAGGACTCGGAGTGATCGAGCCGCTCGAGCATCCGGTCGCCCAGCCACTGCCGTTGTTCGCCACTCAGCTGCCGCTCCGTGACCGCGGACGCCAATCCCGAGTAGGCGCCGTCGTCGCGAGCGGTCGGATCGGCCGAGGCGAGTTCGGCGACGAGACGGTCGAGGGTCTGCTGGTCCATGGCCGCAGCCTAGGTAGTCGATCCGTCGTCCCGGTGAGCCGCGTCACACGACGTCCGTCATGCGGTCCCTCGGGCGGCCGTGCCCTGCGCCTTTGAGAGACTGTGGTGACCGCTTCGGATGTCCCCCAGGAGAACCCGCCGTGTCCAACGCGCAACCATTGACCGAGCTTTCCGCCGACCAGCTCGCCGCTTTCCGCCAGGAGCAGCAGGCGGCATACGAGACGTTGAAGTCCAGCGGACTCAAGCTCGATCTCACGCGCGGCAAGCCGTCGGCGCAACAGCTGGACCTGTCCAACGGACTGCTCCAGCTGCCCACGTCGTATGTCGACGCGGCCGGCACCGACACCCGCAACTACGGCGGGCTGCAGGGCATCGCGCAACTGCGCGAGATCTTCGCCGAGTTGCTCTGGGTCGAGCCTGAGCAGGTCGTCGCCGGCGGCAACTCCAGCCTGACGATGATGCGCGACACGCTCTACTACCTGATGCTCTCCGGCGGCGTCGACTCGCCGCGTCCGTGGGCTCAGGAGGAGAAGGTCCGCTTCATCTGCCCGGTGCCCGGCTACGACCGGCATCACACCCTGCTGGAGTCGCTCGGCATCGAGATGCTGACCGTGCCGATGCAGGCCGACGGCCCGGACGCCGACGCCGTCGCGGCTCTCGTCGCCGACGACCCGACGATCAAGGGCATCTGGATCGTGCCGACCTACTCCAACCCGGCCGGCGCGGTGTGCAGCCAGGAGGTCGCGGCCAAGCTCGCGTCGATGCCGACGGCGGCGCCCGACTTCAAGATCTTCTGGGACAACGCCTACGCGTTCCACCACCTGACCCAGGACGAGGCCAAGAGCGCCGACGTCCTGTCCCTGGCCAGCGCGGCCGGCCACCCCAATCGGCCGATCATGTTCGCGTCGACCTCCAAGATCACCTTCGCCGGCGCCGGCGTCGGGTTCCTGGCCGCGTCCGTCGAGCAGGTGAAGTGGTACCTCGGTCACCTCGGCAAGGGTTCGATCGGGCCGGACAAGATCAACCAGTTGCGGCACGCCGAGTTCTTCGGTGACGCAGACGGCGTGCGCAAGCACATGCGCGGGCACCGCGACATCATCGCGCCGAAGTTCGCCGAGGTGCAGCGGATCCTGCGTCAGCGGCTCGGCGGCAAGGGTGTCGCGACCTGGACCGATCCCATCGGCGGATACTTCGTCAGCCTCGACGTCATACCGGGCACGGCCAGCCGCGTGGTGCAACTCGCCAAGGACGCCGGCATCGCTCTGACGCCCGCCGGCGCGTCATACCCCTACGGCAACGACCCCGACGACACCAACATCCGGCTCGCGCCGACGTTCCCGGTCGCCGAGGAGGTCACCGCCGCGATGGAAGCCGTCGCCACGTGCGTCCTGCTGGCGGCCGCCGAGAAGCTCGCCGGATAACAGGCGTCAGCACCGGGACGGCAGGGAGTCGATGAGCGCGCCATACGCACGAGCACCCCGTGCCCCGGGTGGCCGTGCGTATGGCAGAGTTCGGCCTGTGGATTTCCCGGCCGAGACGCCCGCGACCCCGGTCTTCTTCGTGGCCGGCGGAACGGGTATCTCCGCTGAGACCCTCGGCAACATGATGTTGCAACAGTTCCCCAGCGTGCGGTTCGTGCGCGAGAAGCTGCCCTTCATCAAGACACCCGAGCAGGCGCGTGACGCGGTCGCCCAGATGGACGCGGCCAAGACCGACGGCGTGATGCCGCTGGTCTTCTCGACCGTCGCCGTCGAGGAGATCCGCGAGATCCTGTCCGGCACCGAGTGCGCCTTCATCGACCTCTTCGGGTCCCACCTGGACATGGTCGAGCGGGTGCTGCACGTCAACGCCGCGCACAACGCGAGCAGCGCGCACGGGGTCCGCGACGTCGGTGAGTACGACGCCCGGATGAAAGCCGTCGAGTTCGCGATCGAGCACGACGACGGCCAGAGCCTGCGCCAGCTGGAGCGCGCCGACCTGATCCTCACCGCGCCGTCGCGCTGCGGCAAGACGCCGACGACCATGTATCTCGCCCTGCAGTACGGCCTCCTCGTGGCCAACTATCCACTGGTCGAGGAGGACTTCGAGACCGGCGGTATGCCGCGCCCGATCGCCCCGTATGTCGACAAGTGCTTCGGGTTGCTGTCGACCGCGCAACGGCTGAGTCAGGTGCGCACGGAGCGGCGGCCGGGCTCGACATACGCCACCTTGTCGCAGTGCACCTACGAGTTGCGACGCGCGGAAGCCATGTTCCGCGCGCACCGCATCCCCTATGTCAACTCCTCGGCGATGTCCGTGGAGGAGATGGCCGCCATGATCATGCAGACGCGCAAGCTGAGCGCCGGGCGCAAGCCGCGGCCCGGCAGTCGATGACGCGCCACGGCGGAGCTGACCTGCGTCTGAATAAACTTCAGCCGCGTCATACGAAAGGAATCCCGACATGACGAACATCGAGTGGTTCGCCGATCTCGGCATCAACGACGTCGAGACCGTGGGCGGCAAGAATGCCTCGCTCGGTGAGATGGTGCAGCACCTGAGCAAGGCCGGCGTGAGCGTGCCGACCGGGTTCGCGACCACGGCGGAGGCATATCGGCGCTTCCTGACCGAGACCGGACTGAAGGCTGAGATCGACGAGTTGCTCGACGGGCTCGACGTGGACGACGTGCGGGAGCTGGCCAAGGTCGGTGCCAAGATCCGTGGCGACATCGAGCAGCAGACCTTCCCGGCTGATCTGGATGCCGACATCCGTTCGGCATACGAGCGACTGACCGGCGAGCAGGGCGCGGAGGTCACCTTCGCGGTGCGCTCCAGCGCGACCGCCGAGGACCTGCCGGACGCGTCCTTCGCCGGGCAGCAGGAGACCTTCCTCAACATCAGCGGGATCGACAACGTCCTGCACGCGATCAAACTGGTCTTCGCCTCGCTCTACAACGACCGCGCGATCGCCTACCGCGTGCACGCGGGTTACGACCACTCGCTGGTCGCCCTGTCGGCAGGCATCCAGCGCATGGTGCGCTCGGACATCGGGTCCTCCGGCGTGATGTTCACGATGGACACCGAGTCGGGGTTCCGGGACGCCGTCTTCATCACCTCCAGCTACGGCTTGGGTGAGGCCGTCGTGCAAGGTGCGGTCAACCCGGACGAGTTCTACGTCTTCAAGCCCGCCCTGAAGGCCGGCCGCCCGGCGATCCTCAAGCGCGGCGTCGGCTCCAAGGCGACCAAGATGGTCTACACCGACGACCCGACCGTGGGGGAGACCATCCACTTCGTGCCGGTCGACGAGGCCGACCAGGGCAAGCTCTCGCTGACCGACGACGAGGTCACCGAGCTGGCCAAGCACGCGATCGCGATCGAGGAACACTACGGCCGGCCGATGGACATCGAGTGGGGCAAGGACGGTGTCGACGGCAAGCTCTACATCCTGCAGGCCCGTCCTGAGACCGTGCAGTCGCGCGCGAACACCTCGACGCTGCAGCGTTTCGTGCTCAAGGAGCGTGGACCGGTCGTCGTCGAGGGTCGCGCCATCGGCCAGAAGATCGGCGCCGGTGCGGTGCGCACGTTGGGCTCGATCGACTCGATGCACGAGTTCCAGCCCGGCGAGGTCCTCGTCGCCGACATGACCGACCCCGACTGGGAGCCGATCATGAAGCGCGCGTCGGCGATCATCACCAACCGTGGCGGCCGCACCTGCCATGCGGCGATCATCGCTCGTGAGCTCGGCATACCCGCTGTCGTCGGCACCGCGAGCGCGACCAAGGACCTGACCGACGGCCAGCAGGTCACCGTCTCGTGCGCCGAGGGCGACACCGGTTTCGTGTATGACGGCGCTCGCGAGTTCGAGGTCAACGAGACCGCGCTGGACGAGATGCCCGACCTGCCGGTCAAGATCATGATGAACGTCGGCACCCCGGACCAGGCGTTCGAGTTCAGCCGCCTCCCCAACAAGGGGATCGGCCTGGCTCGGTTGGAGTTCATCATCAACCGGCAGATCGGCATCCACCCGCGGGCGCTGCTGGAGTTGGACGACCAGGACCCGGAGATCCGCGGGCAGATCGACGCGCTGATCTCGGCATACGACAGCCCGCGCGAGTTCTTCGTCAAGCGGGTCGCCGAGGGCGTCTCAACGCTGGCTGCGGCGTTCTACCCCGAGCCGGTCATAGTGCGCATGTCGGACTTCAAGTCCAACGAATACGCGGGCATGCTCGGCGGCGAGCGCTACGAGCCCGACGAAGAAAACCCGATGATCGGCTACCGAGGCGCATCTCGTTATTTGTCAAAGGATTTCGAGGACTGCTTCGCGATGGAGTGCGAGGCGCTGCGCTATGTCCGCGAGGACATGGGACTGACCAACATCAAGGTGATGATTCCGTTCGTGCGCACGCTCGAGGAGGCTGAAGGCGTCATCGACCTGCTGGCCAAGAACGGTCTGAAGCGCGGCGAGAACGACCTGCAGGTCATCATGATGTGCGAGGTGCCGAGCAACGCGGTCATCGCCGACCAGTTCCTCGACCACTTCGACGGCTTCTCGATCGGGTCCAACGACATGACCCAGCTGACGCTGGGTCTGGACCGCGACTCCGGACTGGTCGCGGCGGGATTCGACGAGCGCAACCCGGCGGTCAAGGCGATGCTCGCCATGGCGATCAAGGCGTGCAAGGACCGCGGCAAGTATGTCGGGATCTGTGGTCAGGGTCCTTCGGACCACCCGGACCTGGCCGACTGGCTGTTGGACCAGGGCATCGAGTCCATGTCGCTCAACCCGGACACCGTCGTCGAGACGTGGCTGCGACTGGCCAAGCACAGCGCCGGCGAGGCGTCGGCCCCCGCGGCCGAGTAGCTCACCCTTCTCGCGCGTATGGCGCAGGCGCCCTCCCCAAACTCGGGGAGGGCGCCTGTTTTCGTGGCCTCCGAGTCCGCCGACATCGGGGATCCGTATGCCGCACCCGTCCCGGGATGTCCAACCGGGCGGGTCTTACGGGATGAGCCCCGGTCTGCCTACCTGTGTTGCGTGCTGACCTGCTGGTTCGCCGTTTGTGGAACCTCTATCGAGACGCCTGCTCCCTGGACGAGAACTCGTTTGTGGGATCCGAACGAGGTCGAACTTCGTCGCACCAATCGGGTAGTCGTCTGGGCACCTGCAGCGGTGGTGGACCTGAAGGTCGGGGCCTGCACTGAATTGAAGGGGGCGATTATGTTCGTATCTGCAGCAAGCCGCGCAACCATGCTGCTAGTCGCAGCCGTTGGTCTGAGTGGATGCG
>NZ_BMHI01000002.1 GCF_014640635.1 Flexivirga endophytica | reverse complement strand
TCTCGAAGAAATCGCCGGACCAGTTTCGATGATCGATCGTCACGCGGAGCGTGCCACAACGGGATCGGCTATCGGTCCGCCGATGGGTCGATTTCGCCGGCAAGTGTGCCTGCCGGAGGGGATGGTCGTCGCGGCTCGCGAACACCGGTCTGGCCAGGTGAGGCCGACCAGTGAACGACGAGCGGATCCCAACGCCAGCTACTTGATCCGGCAGGTGGTTCCTGTTCGGTGATCCAGTAGTCGTCGGGCCAGGTCAAAGCTGCCAGTGGTGGTCCATCCGGGTCCGGTTGCGCGAGTTTGAGGCCGGCGACGTAGGCCACCCGGGCCGCGTCGCGAACATGCAGACCGACGACATCGGGTACCTCGACGATGTCGCTGTATCGCCACGGGTCACGGGACATGGACAGCTAGCCTCCTTGCAGCCATCCTCCACCCGGTTACGGCGATCGCCAAGGGTGAAGCTGCCTGGCAGGGGCGTGTCAGAAGACGATCGACTTGCGGGTGTTTTCGTCAGCAGTCGGTGGCAACCGTGGCCGCCAACTGGTCAGCGCTGTTCGCAGCAGATCAGTGCGTTGACGCTGCCGGTTTTCGCGTAAAGAGAGTGTGGGTGCGGGTGTCTTCGTCAGGGTCGTAGATGGTATGCGCCTCGATGGTCATGCCTCGATCACGTAGTTTGGCCTCCCACAGGCTCGCTGGGCGGCGCAGCGACAGCACGTGCATCGGGTGGCCGCCATAGCCCTCGGTCTTGACGCGGCGCGTGTCACCGATGTGGCCGCCGAGCAGGAGAACGCCGCCTGGTCGAACGACGCGCACCAGCTCATCGAGGGCGGCGTCGATCGCGTCGTCCGGCAGGTGGTGGAGCACGTACATGCACGCGGCTCCGTCGACGCCGTCGGTGGGTAGTTCAAGGTCATGAATCGAGCCGACCTCGAAACGGGCATCGCTGCTGCGAGCACGCGCGAGGTCGATCATTCCTGGTGACAGATCGATTCCGATCGCCTCGACGCCCATAGTGGCCAGCAGGTGCACCCACATCCCCGGACCACATCCGATGTCGGCGACGATGGGTCGTAGTGGTGCGCGGTCGTTTCGACATGAGCCGGCGAGCATTCCGTACGTTCCGATCATGTATGCGCTGGTCGTGTCGGCTCCCGAAGTGAAGTCCGCGTACGGCTGGGCAACGCGATCGTAGGACTCTCTCGTATCCGCAACCCAGTCGATCGTCATGGCCTGCGACAGTAACGGGCCACACGGACACAGCCAACGACCAGGAGCGCCGTCCGGACAGCTTGACGGCTCTCGTCCACCGAGCACTCCACCCATAGCGCAACCGCCCGGATGCCCTCGAAACTCACCCACGTAGCCACGTAGCCGATCAAGCGAAACCTGAGGGTTGCCCGCACGGCGCTTCGTCGGTATGTTCTTGCGTTTGTGCGTGCGGCGAGTCTCGATACACCTCCTCCACTTCGTTCCCCCGGCACTCGACCCGCTTGGGGCGCCTATGGCCGCCTCTTCACAGCCGGCTTCCGCGAGCAGGCGGCCTACCGCCTGGCGATGTTCGGCGGCCTCGTCGCGAACATGACTTTCGGCTTCCTCAAGGTCGCCATGCTCTTCGCCACCGTGCGCGCGGCCGGCGGCACCGTGCAGGGGTATGACGTCGGCAGCATGAGCGCCTACATCTGGGTCTCCCAGGGGATGCTCGGCTCGGTCAACCTGCACGGGCGGCTCGACTTCTCCGAGCGGATCAAGAACGGCGATGTCGCCGTCGACTTCCTGCGCCCGGTCAACGTCCAAATGGCAACGATCGCAACGGAGGTCGGCAAGGCGGTCTTCGCGCTCATCCCCCGCGGACTGCCGAGCGTCGCCATCGGCGCGCTGCTCGTCGGTATGACGATGCCGACCTCACCGACCGCCTATGTCCTGGGCCTGGTGAGCCTGGTCATCGGCATAACGGTCTCCTTCTCGACCGTGTATCTCGTTGCTGTCGCAGGCTTCTGGCTGATCGAGACCCGCGGCATCCAGATCCTCTACATGGTCCTGTCCGGCTTCTTCGCCGGCCTCTTCGTGCCGATCGCGCTCTTCCCCGACTGGCTGCTGGCGCTCGCCGAGGCGACTCCCTGCCCGTCGATGATGATGTATCCGATCGACATCCTGACCGGCCGCACCACCGGTGGCGCGGCATACGGACTGGTCGGCGTGCAGCTCGCCTGGCTGGCCGGGACGCTGCTGATCGGTCACCTGTTGACGACCGCTGGTCGACGCAAGCTGGAGGTGCAAGGAGGATGACCCTCACGGCCGAGACGGACGCCATACCAACCCGATTCGCGGGATACCGGGCGGTGCTGGCCTCCCGGATGCGCTCCCAGCGCAGCTACCGGAGCAACTTCGTCATCGACCTGGCCAGCTCCGGGCTCGTCGGCCTGATCGAGCTGGCGGAGGTCTGGCTGCTCTTCCACCAGGTAACCGTGCTCGGTGGCCTGAACTTCACCCAGGTGCTGCTCGTCTTCGGTCTCGCCGACATGTGCTACTCGATCGCGGACATGGTCGTCGGCCACTGCGACACGCTGCCGAAATACATCCGCGAAGGCACCCTCGACGTCTTCTACTTGCGGCCGCAACCCCTGTTGCTGCAACTGATGACCAGTGACATCTCGCTGCGCCGGCTCACGCGCGCCGGCATCGGTCTCACTTCGTTGGTGATCGCGTTGTGCATCAACGACATCCACTGGTCCGTGGCGCATGTCGCGTTGCTGGTGCTCACCATCGTCTGCGCGATCGCGATCTTCTCGGCGATGTACATCTGGGCCGCCGGCGTGCAGTTCTTCCTGATCCAGGGCGCGGAGTTCACCAACGCGTTCGTGTATGGCGGCCGCTACGCGGCGACGCAGCCCGCTGCGGTGTGGTCGCTGCCGCTGAAAGGACTCTTCGGCTTCGTCTTCCCGATGGCTCTGGCGGCATACGTGCCGGCGCTGCGGCTGCTCGACCTGCCCGGACCGGCCGGCATGCCGAACTGGCTGGCCTGGTGCACCCCGGTCGCCGCCGTGTGGATGTGGGGCTTCGCACTGATCATGTGGCGCTTCGGCGTCCGCCACTATCAAGGAGGGGGCGGCTGAATTGGTCGACTACATCATCGAGACCGACGGCCTGACAAGGGAATTCACCCGGCGCGGCAAGGGCCGCGAAACCCTGCGCAAGACCACTCTGCGAGCGGTCGACGAGTTGCGGCTGCTGGTCGGCCCCGGCGAGTCGGTCGGCTACATCGGCGCGAACGGCGCGGGCAAGTCGACCACCATCAAGATGCTGGTGGGCATCCTGGTGCCGACCAGCGGCACCGTGCGGACCTGCGGCATCGACCCGCATCGGGAGCGGCGCCGGCTCGCGGCCCAGGTCGGCGTCGTCTTCGGACAGCGGTCGCAACTGTGGTGGGACCTGCCGGTGCGCGAGTCGTTCGACATCCTCGCCGCGATCCACCAACTCCCCGGCGCGGCCGCTCGTTCGCGGAGCACCGAGCTCATCGAACAACTCGAGTTGACCGAGTTCCTCGCGACGCCGGTGCGCCAGCTCTCGCTCGGCCAGCGGATGCGCGCGGAGGTCGCCGCGGCGCTGCTGCACCGGCCTCGGCTGGTCATCCTGGACGAGCCGACGATCGGTCTCGACGTGCTCTCCAAGCAACGCCTGCGCGAGTTCCTGATCACCGAGCGCCGCGAGCACGGCACCACATTGCTGCTGACGACCCACGACATGGGCGACATCGAGCGACTCTGCGAGCGCGTGCTCGTGGTCGACCACGGTCGTGCGGTGTATGACGGCAGTCTCGACGGGCTGGCGCGTGCCGCCGGAGCCGAGCGCACTCTGGTGCTGGACTTCGCCGACGCGACCCCCGATCTGACCGGCATACCGCACACCACCCACCTGGGCAGCGAGGTCGCCGGCGCACGCCAGCGGCTGGCGTTCGACTCCGAGATGACCACTGCGGCAACGGTCCTCGCGGCCGTTGGCGAGCGAGCGCAGCTGCGGGACCTGTCCATCGAGGAGCCAGACATCGAGGACGTCGTACGCCGGATCTACCGCGCCAGCCGCTAGCTCTCCGAGCGGAGGGCGACCACTCACGCCTGCGCGCGAGCCCGGTGGCGGCGCACCGCGTCCCGGTTCGCGCAGCGCACCGAGCAGTACCGCTGCCGACCGTTGCGCGTGATGTCCACGACGACGTCGGTGCACGGGTCGCCCGGCGTCGCGCCCGCCGCACATCGCGCCAAACGGTGCATGCCGCGGGTGGTCAGGTGCAATGCCGTCCCGACGCTGATCACGGCCCGCAGCACGTGCGGCATCGTCTGGTCGTCGTCGCGGTAGTGCAGGTGCCAGCCCTCGTTGTCGTGGTCGACCAGCCGCGGGTATGCCGTGGCGCGTTTCATCAGCACGTTGAGCAGCCGGGCGCGCTCGGCGTCGCTGTCCGCGTCGACGACGGCGAGCCACTGGTCGATCATCCGTCGTGTCTCGGCGTGATCGTTCGGCGCTTCCGGGAAGGGCATGGTCATGCCGAACACGCGGGTGCGTGCTTCGATGCCGGCGCGGTCCTCGGGCCAGTCGTTCGCGAGCGACGCGGCCAACAGCACGGCATACTCGCCGTAAGGGTTGAGTTGCACAATGCCATTACATCACGCTTGGCTGTATGACGATCTCGACGCAACCACACAGTCGCCAAACACCAGCACGCACAACCGAACACGCCTGGCAGACCGAGTCCCGGCACAACACGTCGCTCGGCATCCTGACTTACGTTCAATGTGTCGAGTGCGGTGCCCGACGAGTGGATCTGCAGCCGACCTCGACCGTCGTGCCCGAAGGCATCAGCCACGTACTCCCCCGCTGAGATCGCAACCCGGAGTCCAGCCACCGTGCGAGCCGTCGGCAGGTCGTCATACGGTGCTCCGTATGACGAGCCAGGTCCGCAGGGCACAGCATGGCGATGAGGACGCATTGGTCGAGTTGCGTGCCGAGATGTTCCGGGCGATGGACGTGCTGGGCGGTGACGACACCTGGCGCTCGAACGCCCGCCGGTGGTTCGAGCAGCACCTGAACGATCCCGGTTGCGGGATCTTCGTGGTGATCGAGTCCGGGCGCGTGGTCGCGTGCGCGATGGGCCTGCTGCGCGACGCGGCACCGTCGCCGACATCACCGGACGGCGGCGACGTCCTGATCAGCAACGTGTGCACCGTCCCCGAGCATCGCGGACGCGGCCACGGCCGGGCGGCTTTCGAGGCGGTGGTGCACTAGGCCCGCAGCAGCGGAGCCGGGCGCGCGGAGTTGCTCGCCACGCAGAGCGGACTGCCGATGTACGAACGCGCCGGATTCGCCTCCCGGAGCGCGCCGCTCATGCGGCTCATGCTGCACTGACCGGCACGCCCGGCGACCGGCTCAGAGCGTGAGCAACATCCGGTGGTTGCCGAGGGTATTCGGCTTGACCCGGTCGAGATCGAGGAACTCCGCGACACCCTCGTCATACGACTGCAGCATCTCGGCGTAGACGGCCGGCTCGACCGGCTCACCGTCGATGACCGCGAATCCGTGCGCGGCGAAGAAGCCCACCTCGAAGGTCAGACAGAAGACCCGTCGCACCGCGAGTTCGCGAGCGCGCTCTATCAGCCCGGCGAGCAGCGTGCCGCCGATGCCCTGCCCCTTCTCGTCCGCGGCGACGGCGAGCGTGCGAATCTCGGCGACGTCCTCCCACATGACGTGCATCGCCCCGCACCCGACCAGCCGGTCCTCGCGTTCGACGACCAGGAACTCCTGCACGCCCTCGTAGTAGGCGACGGCCGGCTTCGGCACGATCGCCCGCGACTCGACATAGGGCTTGGTGAGTTCGCGGATCCCGCGCACGTCCGTGGCGAGGGCCGGACGGATGCGTAGGGCGGGATCACTCAGCGTCATGCGCCCATCTTTCCGCAGCGCTCGACCGGCGGATGCGGCGGCCGTCCCCACAGACCGACCGTCGGCACTTCGGGACGCCACACGCCGCTCACCCCGTCCCCACGGACCGACCGTCGGCACTTCGGGACGCCAAACACACAGGGGTATGACGAAAGGGGCCGGGCGAAAATCGCCCGACCCCTTCACGTCATACCGGTGCGGTCGTCACTCCTTGCCGAGGTCGACGCCGCCCGCGGTCTCGACGGTCAGACCGTCCGGTGCCTGCGGCTTCGGGCTGCCGACGAAGGTGAACTTCGCGTCCTTGCCCTCGCCCTCGACGTCGACCAGCACGATCTCGCCGGCCCCGATCTCGCCGTAGAGGATCTTCTCGGACAGCACGTCCTCGACCTCGCGCTGGATCGCGCGACGCAGCGGTCGGGCACCCAAGGCCGGGTCGTAGCCGCGCTCGGCGAGGACCTTCTTGGCGGCGGGCGTGAGCTCGATCGCCATGTCCTTGTCCTTGAGGCGCTCGTCCAGGTCCACGACCCGCAGGTCGACGATCTCGACGATCTGCTCCTGGGTCAGCTGCGGGAAGACGATCGTGTCGTCGACACGGTTGAGGAACTCCGGGCGGAAGTGCTGCTTCAGCTCGTCGTTGACCTTCGACTTCATCTTCTCGTAGCCGGTCGACGCATCATTGCCCGACGCGAAGCCGAGCGAGACGCCCTTGGAGATGTCGCGTGTGCCGAGGTTGGTGGTCATGATGATGACGGTGTTCTTGAAGTCGACGACCCGGCCCTGGCTGTCGGTCAGGCGACCGTCCTCCAGGATCTGCAACAGCGAGTTGAAGATGTCCGGGTGTGCCTTCTCGACCTCGTCGAAGAGCACCACCGAGAACGGCTTGCGCCGCACCTTCTCGGTCAGCTGGCCACCCTCTTCGTAACCGACATAACCGGGAGGCGAACCGAAAAGCCTTGAAACAGTGTGCTTCTCGGAGAACTCCGACATGTCGAGCGTGATCAGCGCGTCTTCGTCGCCGAAGAGGAACTCGGCGAGCGACTTGGCGAGCTCGGTCTTACCGACACCGGTCGGACCAGCGAAGATGAACGAACCACCGGGACGACGCGGGTCCTTCAGACCGGCACGGGTGCGCCGGATCGCCTGGGAGAGCCCCTTGATGGCGTCATCGTTGCCGATGACGCGCTTGTGCAGCTCGTCCTCCATCCGCAGCAGGCGGGTGGACTCCTCCTCGGTCAGCTTGAAGACCGGGATGCCGGTGGATGCGGCCAGCACTTCGGCGATCAACTCTTCGTCGACCTCCGCGACGACGTCGATGTCGCCGGCCTTCCACTCCTTCTCGCGGTGCTCCTTGGCCTGGATGAGCTTCTTCTCGTCATCGCGCAGGGACGCGGCCTTCTCGAAGTCCTGCCCGTCGATCGCCGACTCCTTCTCACGGCGGACGTGCGCGATCTTCTCGTCGAACTCGCGCAGGTCCGGCGGAGCGGTCATCCGGCGGATGCGCAACCGCGCGCCCGCCTCGTCGATGAGGTCGATCGCCTTGTCCGGCAGGTGCCGGTCGTTGATGTAACGGTCGGCCATGTTGACCGCACCCACCAACGCGGCGTCGGTGATCGTCACCCGGTGGTGCGCTTCGTAACGGTCGCGCAGGCCCTTGAGGATCTCGATCGCGTGCGGGATCGTCGGCTCCTCCACCTGGATCGGCTGGAACCGACGCTCGAGCGCGGCGTCCTTCTCGATGTGCTTGCGGTATTCGTCGAGCGTGGTCGCGCCGATGGTCTGCAGCTCACCACGAGCCAGCATCGGCTTGAGGATCGACGCGGCGTCGATGGCGCCCTCGGCGGCACCGGCACCGACCAGGGTGTGGATCTCGTCGATGAACAGGATGATGTCGCCGCGAGTACGGATCTCCTTGAGCACCTTGCGCAGCCGCTCCTCGAAGTCACCGCGGTAGCGGCTGCCCGCGACCAGCGAGCCGAGGTCCAGCGTGTAGAGCTGCTTGTCCTTCAGCGTCTCGGGCACCTCACCGCGCACGACGTCCTGGGCGAGACCCTCGACGACAGCGGTCTTGCCGACGCCGGGCTCCCCGATGAGCACCGGGTTGTTCTTGGTGCGGCGCGACAGCACTTGCATGACGCGCTCGATCTCCTTGTCCCGGCCGATGACCGGGTCGAGCTTGCCCTCGCGAGCCGCCTGGGTGAGGTTGCGGCCGAACTGGTCGAGCACCAGCGAGCCGGCGGGGGTGCCACTCTCCTGGCTGCTCTGGCCGACGCCGGCGCCCTGGGGCTCCTTGCCCTGGTAGCCGGAGACGAGCTGGATCACCTGCTGGCGGACACGGGACAGATCGGCGCCCATCTTGACCAGCACCTGGGCAGCAACGCCCTCGCCCTCGCGGATCAGGCCGAGCAGGATGTGCTCGGTGCCGATGTAGCTGTGGCCGAGCTGCAGGCCCTCACGCAGGGACAGCTCGAGGACCTTCTTGGCCCGCGGGGTGAAGGGAATGTGCCCGGACTGGGTCTGCTGGCTGGGGCCGATGATCTCCTGCACCTGCTCACGCACGGCGTCCAGGGAGATGCCCAAGCTCTCAAGCGCCTTCGCGGCCACACCTTCGCCCTCGTGGATCAGCCCGAGCAGAATGTGTTCGGTGCCGATGTAGTTGTGGTTGAGCATGCGCGCTTCTTCCTGAGCGAGCACCACAACTCGCCGGGCGCGGTCGGTGAACCGTTCGAACATCATTAACTCCTCGGGTAGCTCTCGCTACCATCGATGCTAGCCGCAGCAGCTGGGTCCGCCAGAGTTGACCACAGGGCGGGCAGCGGTGCTGCAGCAGGTCTTGTGGCGGACAACGCCGGCGGTGGTCAGCATGTTCCACCCGGGCCGTGCGAGATCGGTTGTTCGCGCAGAGCGAACAAAGGGTGTGACCTCGGGGTTCGTTCAGGACAACCGCCGGAACGAACCCCACCGGGTGGATAGCATCCCCACATGACGGCCGAACACTTCGAGGTGCTGGGCTCCGTCGTCTCCGTCGACATACCGTCCGCGGACGACGCGGACCGCATCCGCACCCAATGGGCACGCTGTATGGCGCCTGCCGCCGCCACGGCCGTCTCCTCCGTCACTTACGGCGGGCAGGACGACGCCCATCGGCGCGACTACGGCCTGGCCAGCGCGCTGACCCTGGCCGGCATCACGCACGCCGCCGGATCGCGGCTGATGCTGCACGCCGCCGGAGTCGCGGACCCGGGCACCGGCCGTGTCGCGGTGCTGGTCGCGGCGTCCGGGACCGGCAAGACGACTGCGGCCCACCGGTTGTGCCGTGCGGGATTCGGCTACGTGACCGACGAGACGGTGTCGATCGACGCGGACGACGAGGTGCTGCCCTACCCCAAACCTTTGTCGCTCGTCATCAACGGCGACTCCCCGCACCACAAGTCCCAGCACGGCCCGGACGAACTCGGCCTGGCACCCTGCCCCGCGCCGGCGCGCGCGGCGCTCTTCGTGCTGCTCGACCGCGACCGCGCGACCGATCAACCCACCGAGCAACCCGACCAGAAGACCGACGACGCACCGGCCGCCGAAGTCATGCCCCGCCTGGAGCGGGTCCCGCTGCTGGACGGCCTGATCGCGCTGATCCCGCAGACCTCCGCACTGCCGGCGATGCGCCGCCCGCTGCAGACGCTGGCCGGCACGGTCCGCCGTGCGGGAGGTGTATGGCGGATGCGCTACCGCGAGGTCGAGGACACCGCGCCCCTGTTGCGGGATGCGCTTCGCGCCACCGAGCCGGACCCGAGCGAAGTCATCGCGTTCGAGCCGACCGACGCCGGATCGAGCCGCCCGAGCAGTGCCGGGACGGCCGACGCCGCGACCACCGACGAGGCCGAGTGGGACGACGGCGCCCGCGTCATACGAGCGCCATACCTGGACGCGGTCGGTGTCGAGGACGAGATCCTGGTGCTGATCGACACCCGGCCGACCCGGCTCAGTGGCCTGGGCAGCACCATCTGGGCGCACAGTGACCGCGCGATGTCCGTCGCAGCGCTGATCGAGTTGTGCGTCGCCGAGCACGGCGACCATCCGCAGGCGGCGCACCTGGTCCGCACCGCCGTCCGAGACCTCGTCGAGCACTCCGTCCTCCAACCGGCCGACTGAACGTCGGAACCGACCGCCGGAGGCGACGGCAGCACTTCAGCCCAGCCGCGGCACCAACTCGTCGAGCAGCCCGCTGATCTGGCCGGCGACCTCGTGGGCGAGCTCGGCACTGCGCCGGTAGGGGTCCTGGATGTCGTCCTCGTCCCGCGCGCGCTGCCGGAACGCCCCGATCCGGCCCAACAACTCCTCGCCGTGAACCTCGGCCGGGTGGTCGCGGGCGATCCGCGCCAGCTGACCGAGTGTGAAGGTGCGCCGGACGAGGTTCGGATGGTCGTCCAGCACCACGGATCGGTGGAACGTCTCCATCGCGACGATCAGGTCCGCCGACCCGATGATGTCGCGGTTCAGCGACCGGGCGCGGAACGCCGACGGGTCGCCGCCCAGGGCCTGCAACTCGGCGGCCATCGTGGCGTCCATCGCGGAGCCGACCATCGCACCCGCACCCGCGCTGGCGAAGGTCCAGTCGGTGACAGCACTGCGGTCCGCGACATGGCTCGCGTAGCGCTCCGCGAAGGGTGAGCGGCAGATGTTGCCGGTGCAGACGAACAACAGGTGCGGCATACGGTGACGACTTCCTGGGAACGGGGACGAGTGGTGATTATTTTCGCACGGCGGGCACAACCGGCGTGCTCAGATATACTCGCGCCGTTCTGTGCAAATCCGGGGGCACCGCATCTGGCTCCCTCTTGCCGGCAGCCGCATCGAATTCACGAACCCGGCCGGCTCGGCTCTCGTACGTGGTCATGGAGACAGACGTTGACACTGGAAGACCTTTGGAAGCTCACGCGCCGCTACTGGATCATGCTGGCTGCGTGCGCCTGTGTCGGTCTCGCCCTGGCCGCGGCATACACCTGGACCCGCACCAAGCAATACACCGCGACGGCGCAGGCGCTGGTCGCCGCGCCGAGCACGTCGGGTGACTCGACCAGCAGCGGGGCGGCATACAGCAGCGGCCTGGTCGCCCAGCAGCGCGCAGCGGTGTGGGCCGACCTGGCGACCTCGCGTCAGGTGACCGGCGAGGTCATCAAGCAGCAGAAGCTGTCCCTGAGCAAGGACCAGCTCGCCACCCAGATCACCGCGACCGTCCCGCAGGACAAGCCGATCATCACCGTCAGCGTCAGTGCCGAGGACCCGGCCCGGGCCAAGGCGATCGCCAACTCCGTCGTCGACGTGCTGACCGGCTACGTCCAGAAGGCCGACCCCAACACCGGCGTCGCGATCAAGAACACCTCGAGCGCGGTGCTCCCCCGCTCACCGTCCTACCCGAAACCGGCCAAGATCCTGCCGATCGGCCTGCTGGCCGGTCTGGTCATCGGCTACCTGCTCGCACTGATCCAGCACCGCCGTGACACGCGGGTCCGCAGCACCGACGACGTCGAGGAGAACCTCGGCGCGAGCGTGCTCGGCGTCATCCCGGCCACCCGGCAGCTCGCCGCGGCCGACCGGTCGCTGCACGGCAAGCAGGACTTCGCGACCCGTGAAGCACTGCGGCAGCTGCGCACCAACCTGCGATTCGTCGACGTCGACCACGACCCGCGCAGCATCGTGATCACCAGTGCCCGGATGAGTGAGGGCAAGTCCACGGTCGCCGCAGCGCTCGCCTGGGTGATTGCCGACTCCGGCGACAAGGTCATCCTGGTCGACGCGGACCTGCGCCGCCCGGCGGTTGCGGGCATCTACGACCTGGACTCCTCGGTCGGCCTGACCCAGGTGCTCGCGGGCACCACCTCGGTCGAGGACGCACTGCAGCCGACCGACAAGCACGGGCTGTTCGTGCTCACCGCCGGCCAGATCCCGCCCAACCCCAGCGAGCTGCTCGGCTCCCAGCGGATGAAGCAACTTCTCGACTCGCTGACCGGCACCTACCGGGTGATCCTGGACGCCCCACCGCTGCTGCCGGTCACCGACGCGGCGCTGCTGTCCGCCAGCGCCGACGGCGCGGTGGTCGTGGTGGCCGCGTCCGACACCCGTGTCGAACACGTGCAGCGCGCCCGGGCCAACCTCGAGGCAGTCGGCGGCCGCGTGCTCGGTGGCGTCCTCAACCGCGTCAACACCCGCCGCATCAACCGCATCATGTATGGCGACACGCAATACGGCCACGGCGCCTACGGCACGTATGCCGGGGAGAAGTACTACGGCGACGCGCCCGAGGGCGGTCAGCGGTCCGCCGCCAAGCACGGCCAGCGCGCGTCGACCTCTCAGCCGTCGTCGGACAAGGACTCGGACGTGCCCGAGAGCCGGCGCGTGCGTCGGCGCGAGCGAGCCAAGTGACCGCTCGCACGCTGTAGCTGTAGGCCGACCGGTCAGCCGGCCTTCTTCGCCGGGTTCTTGGTGGTCTTCTTCGCAGTCGACTTCTTGGCCGCGGCCGACTTCTTCGCGGCCGACTTCTTCGCCGCCGACTTCTTCGCCGTCGATTTCTTGGCAGTCGATTTCTGGGCGGTCGACTTCTTCGCCGTCGACTCGGACCCCTTCGACTCCGACTTCGACTCCGACTTCGCCTGCGGCTCCTCCTCGACCGGCTCGCCGCGCGACTTCTTGGCCCGATTGACGCTCTGCTGCAGTGCTGCCAGCAGGTCGAGCACCTCGCCGCCCTCGTCCTCCTGCTCGGGCACTGCCTTGACCTCGTTGCCCTCGAGCTTGGCGCGAACGACCTCCTTGACGGCCTGCTCATAGTCGTCGCTGTAGTCATCGGGGTCGTAGTCGCCGGACAGCGAATCGACCAGCATGCTCGCCATCGCGGACTCGGCCGACTTGGGCTCGATGTCGGCCGCGTCGTCGAGCACGCCGAAGTCGGCGCTGCGGATCTCGTCCGGCCACAACATGGTCTGCAGCACGATCACCTCGTCACGGACCCGCAGCAACGCGACGGTGGACCGGGTGCGGATCGAAACCGTCACCAGTGCAACCCGGTCGGTGGACTGCAACGCGTCACGCAGCAGGACATACGGCTTGGCCGATCCCTTGTCGGGCTCCAGGAAATAGCTCTTGTCCAGCAGCATCGGGTCGATCTGCGAGCTCGGGACGAACTTGTCGACCGCGATCTCCTTGCTGTTGCTGATCGGCAGCTCGGACAGATCTTCGTCGGTCAGCACGACCATCTGACCGTCGTCGGTCTCGAACCCCTTGGCGATGTCGTCATACGACACCTGCTCACCGTCGATCGAGCAGACGCGTTGGTATTTGATGCGGCCGCCGTCCTCCCGATGCACCTGCCGGAACTGCACGTCGTGGTTCTCCGTGGCGGAGTAGAGCCGCACCGGAACGTTCACCAGTCCGAAGGAGACAGCGCCCTTCCAAATTGCCCGCATCCACCGATTGTGCTGGGTCGGTGTGACAGGCGGCAAGCGGTGCGCCTGCTGTTGCCCTCGTGTTCCGGAAGTTGATTCGGACAAGCACAGCGAGCTCGGACCGCGTGGGCATCCCATCCGCTTGCTGCTGCGATGCCCACGCGGAGCAAGCCTCAAGGCAAGATTGGCTCCATGCGCCCCATGCTCGCCACACCCGCGGACACCGTGCCCGAGGGCGACGACTGGCTGCACGAGGTCAAGTGGGACGGCATGCGCGTGCTCGCGCATGTGTCCGGGTCGTCGGTGCGGCTCACCTCCCGGACCGAGCGAGACATCTCCGTCGCCTTCCCCGAGTTGATAGCCGCCGACGCCGGGCTGCAGGGGTATGACGACCTGCTGCTCGACGGTGAGGTGGTGATCCTGGCCGACGGTGTGCCGTCCTTCGCGGCGCTGGCGGAGCGTTTCAACGTCTCGGACCCCGCGATGGCCGCTCGGCTCGCCGCGGCGACGCCGGCCACGTTCCTGGTCTTCGACGTGTTGCAGGCGATGAACCGTCCGACGCTGACGATGCCGCTGCGGCAACGGCGCCAGTTGCTCGAAGGGCTCGAGCTCGGGACCCGCTTCGTGCAGGTGCCGCCGACCTTCACCGACGGCGCGCAGCTGGCGGAGGCGACCGCCGCCAAGCATCTGGAAGGCGTGGTGTCGAAGCGAGCCGGTTCGCCATACCGACCAGGACGGCGGAGCCCCGACTGGCGCAAGATCGTGCACCGTCGCACGGACTCGTTCGTGGTGTGCGGTTGGCTGCCGGAACGGGACAACGACCTCGTACTCGGTTCGGTCTATCTGGCGACGCCGACGCCCGAGGGTCCGCTGCTCTTCCGCGGTCGCGTCGGATCCGGGCTGGCGGGCACACGCGGTGCAACGCTGCTCAGCCAGTTGCGCGAATTGCGTTCTGCCGACTCGCCGTTCGAAGAGGACCCGCCCGGCGAGCCCGGCCGCGGGGCGATCCGATGGGTCCGCCCGGAGCTGGTGGCGGACGTGGAGTTCCTCGGTATCTCCGACGGCGGCCAGTTGCGCCAGCCGAGCTGGCGCGGCATACGCCACGACCTGCGGCCGCAGGACCTGATCGCGACGGAGGTCCCTGGAAGTGGCTGACGAGCAGATCACGACCGAGGTCGACGGCCGCCGGCTGAAGCTGAGCAACCTCGACAAGGTGCTCTACCCCGGCACCGAGACCACCAAGGGCGAGGTCCTGCACTACTACACGCAGGTCGCCGAGCCGTTGCTGGCGGTGCTCGCCGACCGCCCCGCAACCCGCATCCGCTGGCCGCACGGTGTCTCCGACCTGTCGTTCTTCGAGAAGAACCTCCCTCCCGGCGCACCCGCGTGGTTGCCGCGGGTGAGTCTGCCGTCCTCCGGCTCCCGCGGCTCCGGGGACGAGGTCACCTACCCGGTGATCGGCGGTGTCGCGGAGCTGGTCTACCTGGTCAACCTGGCGTCCCTGGAGTTCCACGTCCCGCAGTGGCGGCTCGACGGGGACCGGCCGGCCGCGCCCGACCGGTTGGTGATCGACCTGGACCCCGGGGCGCCCGCCGGGCTGCCCGAATGCGCCCGGTTGGCGCTCATCGTGCGTGACCGGCTGGCCGACATCGGGCTCGACCGCTGCGTGCCGGTCACGTCCGGCAGCAAGGGCATGCAGGTGTATGCCGCTCTGGACGGCAGCCAGACCAGCGATGCGGTGCGGGACGGGGCACGCGAACTGGCGCAACAGCTGACCCGGGAACACCCCGACCTGGTCGTGTGGAAGATGACGAAGTCCAAGCGTCCCGGAAAAGTGCTGCTGGATTGGTCGCAGAACACCGCTGCGAAGACGACGATCGCGCCCTATTCATTGCGCGGAAAGGATCGACCGACGGCGGCCGCTCCGCGCACCTGGGAGGAGATCGAACGTGGCGCACAGGATGCCGACAGCTTGCGGCAATTACTGTTGGACGAAGTGGTGGAAAGGCTGCAGAAGCAGGGCGACTTGTTCGGCGACGGACTCACCCATTCGGACTAGAGGTCAGCGGTCCGCAAGTCACAGTGGACAAGAAACGCCGTTCGGCGTGCGAAAGAACACGCGCCGAATGGCGTCAATGTGACTGCAGGTCAGGCGTTGGCCCGCGCGTAGGCCTCCTGGACCTCAGCCGAAACGCGACCACGGTCGCTCACCTTGAAGCCGTTTTTCCGGCCCCACTCGCGAACCTTGTTGAGGTCGGTGCGGCCGGCGGAGCGGGTCGGTGCGACACCGCGACCACGGCCACGAACCGGCCGGGCGTGGCCGGTCCACTTGGCGAAGTCGTCCCGCAACTGAGCAGCATTCGCTGCGGATAGGTCGATCTCGTAGGACTTGCCGTCAAGTGCGAAATTGACGGTCTCGCTCGCCTCGGACCCGTCCAGGTCGTCCTCGAGCAGAATCTGTACACGCTGCGCCATCGCGATTTTCTCCTAGCAGGGGATATCGAAAAGATCGAATGAAACGCTAACACAATGCGCAACGTGTGAGTCGCATTAAATTCGGCGACATCTTTTGCGGCCGGCGATGCTTTCGCGGGGCCGCCCCGGGTCACTTCTGCTGATCGGAGGATTTCGGTGCAGCGGCGCCGGCAGCAGCAGCTTCGTCGCGTTCCCACTGGGCGTGCGCAATTCGCTCGCGTCGATCGGCTTCCATCATGTGCTTGAGGATCACATAGAGCAGATAGAGCAACCCGATCGACGGGATCAGGGTCGCGATGTATGGCCACACGCCGTCAATGGTACGGCTACGAGCTGGGTGCTCTCACCCCCGCTTCGACGCCCGCAATGAAGCGGTCTTCGTCCGGTCGTCTCAGAACAGGACGCCGTCCGGCGTCCCGGATTCGTGCGCGAGCAACCAACGCTTGCGTTCGATACCTCCGCCGTACCCGGTCATGCTGCCGTTGGCTCCGATCACCCGATGGCACGGAATCACGATCGAGATCGGATTGCGGCCGTTCGCCAGCCCGACCGCGCGGCTGGCCGTCGGGCTGCCGATGTGCTGCGCGAGCTCGCCGTAACTCCACGTGCGGCCGAACGGTATGTCGCACAGGGCCCGCCATACGCGCTGCTGGAATTCGGTGCCCTTCGGATGCAGCGGTAGGTCGAACTCCGTGCGGTCGCCGGCGAAATACTCGGTCAGCTGTCGGGCCGCTTCGTCGAGCAATGGGTCGCTGTCCACGCGTTCGCCGTAGGTCTCCGGGTCGGGTGCATGCAGATGGATCTCCATGTAGACGGCGATGATGTCCCCGCCTTCGGCGATGACGGTGATCGGGCCGATCGGGGTGGGGTCCACGATCATATGCCGCTTGTCGCTCATCCGGCGCTCCTCGTCTGCTCGTGGGTGGCCTGCTCAGGAAGCTGGTTGATCTCGTGCGGAACGCTGCCCCAGAGATGTTGTACGGCGTAGGCGCGCCACGGCCGCCAGGGCGCGGCGGTGTCCAGTTGGGCCCGACCGGCGTCGGGCAGGCCGAGCGCGGACATCGCCTGACGCACCCCCAGGTCGGTGGCGAGGAACGCGTCGGGGTCGCCCAGAGCTCGCATCGCGACGCCCTCCACGGTCCACGGACCGATACCGGGCAGCGCGAGCAACTCCTGCCGGGTGCGCGCCCAGTCCGCGCTGGTCGAGACGTCGATCCGTCCTTCTGCCAGTGCGGTTGCCAACGCCCGCAAGGTGTTTCGCCGGCTCTGCGGCATCGCCAGAGTCTCGTCGGCAGCGGTTGCGATCGCTACGGCGTCGGGGAACGTCGCCGTCAGACCGCCGTCCGGGTCGTCGATCGGTTCGCCATACGCCTCGACGAGCCGGGCGGCGTGCGTGCGTGCGGCCCGCGTGGAGATCTGCTGGCCGATGACCAGTCGGAGTGCGAACTCGACCCCGTCGACCGTGCGCGGAACGCGGCGGCCGGGAGCGGCTGCCACCAACGGCGCCAGCACCTCGTCGGTCGCGAGGTGCGCGTCGATCGCTTCCGGGTCGGCGTCCAGATCCAGCAGCCAGCGGCTGCGGCTGATCGCGACGGGTAGGTCGGTGAGGTCGCGCAGCCAGACACGTGCCGCGACGAACCCGTCGTCCGGCCGGAGGGCGATCACCGCCGGCCCGTGCGGGAGTTGCATGGTGCGCCGGTAGGCACCGTCGCGCCACTCCTCCACACCCGGGACAGCGGTGGCGACCAGATGCCCGAAGAGGTTGCCCACCTCCAGCGGGCGGCGGAAGGGCAGCCGCAGTTGCAGGTGATGCCAGGCTGCACCGGTTGGGCTCGCTCCACCCGCGAGAACCTTTGTCCTGGAACGTAACTCGCGCGGTGCCATCGCGAAGACAGCGCGCACCGTGTCGTTGAAGGATCGGATGCTGCCGAAACCAGAAGCGTGCGCGACCTGGGTCAGCGGCAGGTTCGTCGTCTCGATGAGCACCCGAGCGGTCTGTGCCCGCTGTGCCCGGGCCAGCGCGAGCGGGGAGGCTCCCAGCTCGGCTCGGACCTGCCGCTCGACCTGGCGGGTGCTGTAGCCCAGTCGCCGGCTCAGCCCGTCGACGCCTTCCCTGTCGACGACGCCGTCGGCGATGAGGCGCATGGCGCGTGCCACGAGGTCCGCGCGGACGTTCCACTCGGGTGAGCCGGGGCTGGCATCGGGCCGGCACCGCTTACATGCACGGAATCCGCTCGCCTGCGCGGCGGCGGCGCTCGGATAGAACGTGATGTTGCGTGCCTTGGGCGGCGTCGCCGGACAACTCGGCCGGCAGTAGATACCTGTCGTGCGCACACCCGTGACGAACCACCCGTCGAACCGGGCATCACGAGACCGCACGGCCGTCATACAGGTCTGCGGGTCGGTGAGCATGCCTTCAGTCTGCTCCCGAGCACCGACAATGACTAGCAGGAATGCGACACGTCGGTTTCCTGCCACTGCGCATCCGGGATGCTGCCCTGACAGCCGTCCGCTCAGTCGGCGGTCGGCCCGATCTCCAGGGGTTGGTTGTCGATCAGCCGGGTGGTGCCGACCTTCGCCGCGACCGCCAGGAGCGCCGGGCCGCGATACCACTCGGGCACCTGCTCCAGGGTCTCCGGATGCACCAGCACCAGGTAGTCGACCTGCGCGAGCGGCTCCCGGACCAGGACGTCGCGGGCAGCACGGCGTACGGCGGCGGGCCCGTTGATCACCTGGTCGGCCCCTGCCCGCAGTGCCCGCGAAAGGCTCAGTGCCACTTCACGATCCGAGGGACTCAAGTAGGTGTTGCGGCTGCTCAGCGCGAGCCCGTCGGCTTCACGGACGGTAGGCACCGCGATCACTTCCACCGGGAAGTCCAGGTCGCGCGCCATCCGCCGGATCAGCAACAACTGCTGGGCATCCTTCTGCCCGTAGAATGCGAAGTCGGGCCGTACGAGGTGCATCAGCTTGGCCACGACGGTGAGGACCCCGTCGAAGTGGCCCGGGCGCGAGGCACCTTCGAGGACCTCGCCCAGTTTGCCGGCCGAGACCCGGACACCGGGTTCGCCGCCCGGATAGACGACATCCGGCGTCGGCGCGAAGACCACGGAGACACCTTCGCGCGCGCAGAGTCGCAGATCGTCCTCCAGCGTCTGCGGATAGCGCGACAGGTCCTCCCCTGCCGCGAACTGCAACGGGTTGAGGAAGATCGTCACGATGACGTGATCCGCGGACTTCTTTGCCGTGCGGACGAGTTCGGCGTGTCCCTCGTGCAACGCACCCATGGTCATCACGGTGGCGACCGTGCCCTGCAACGACTTCCGCGCCGGGAGCAGGTCTTCTCGGGTGTGGGCGACCACCGGTTGCGAGGTCGTTGGGGTGGTCATTTCTCCTCTTTCGTGGTGAGCAGATCGAGCAGCGGCTGCACGGATTCGGCGGGCAACGCACGTCGTGCTGCCGCGCGTTCAGTGGTGGCCGATGCGAGCGCCCGGTAGGCACGCCGGATGTCCGCCGGTTGCCTCTCCAGCGCCTCGAGGTGTGCCGCGACCGTGCCGACGTCACCCCGCACCACGGGACCGGTCAGTGCCCGGTCGCCCCGCTGCAGGGTGTTCTCCAGCGCCGCTTCCAGCAGCGGACGAAGCAGCCGCGCGGAGTCGTCGATGCCGATGCTGCGCAGCAACTGG
The DNA here is from genome assembly GCF_014640635.1 of Flexivirga endophytica. Taxonomy (GTDB): domain Bacteria; phylum Actinomycetota; class Actinomycetes; order Actinomycetales; family Dermatophilaceae; genus Flexivirga; species Flexivirga endophytica. The sequence goes on along the minus strand of NZ_BMHI01000002.1, from coordinate 735,896 downwards.
CCGGACTGCGCGACGATGGTCGTCAGGTGGTTCGCGGCGTGCGAGAGCGCTGCGTGGTAGGTCGCCCTGTCCTCGTCGGCCAGCCGGAACGGTTCGCCTCCGAGATCGAGGGCGAGGGCGTCCGCGAGCAGGTCGGCTCCCATCGAGGCCGTCACTGCGATCGGCGTGCCGACGATGCGATCGACGTCGCTCGGTGTCCCGGTGAAGGTCATCACCGGGTGCAGCACGACCGCGTCGCCGCCTGCGTCGACGACGGGTTGCAGGACGTCCAGCCCCCGGAATCCGCTGGTGTGCACCGCCAGTCGGCCGCCGGCCCAGGCATCGTGCGCGGCCAGTCCCGTGACCAACGGACCGATGGCGTCGTCCGGCACGGTCAACAGGACCACGTCGGAGGCAGCCACGACATCCGGGACGTCGCGGACGGGGACACCGGGAAGCAAGGTCGCCGCACGGTCGCGCGAAGCATCACTGACCGCACTCACCGCCACCACCTCGTGCCCGGCGGCGCGCAGCGCTGCTCCGAGCACGGACCCCACCCGGCCGGCGCCGACGACGCCCACCCGCAAGGTGGGGCGTTCGAGCCCGGTCATCGCGAACCACACCGCTGTTTCACCCGGACGACGCTAGCCGAACCGCTCCGACCGCGTCGCGCACGGTCCATCCGGTCGCGGTGATTAGGCTGCGACGCGTGGCATGGCAATCGTGGCGGTCGGCATGGCAGGACGCCCTCTACCGCTCCGACGGCTTCTACCGGCAGGAGCCGGGACCGGCCGGGCACTTCGCCACCTCCGCACAAGGCATCCCCGGCGGCGGGCGCCTGTTGGCCAGGGCCCTCGTCATACTCGCAGAACGGGCGCGGTGCACTCGGCTGGTCGACGTCGGGGCCGGACGCGGTGAGCTCCTCCTCGAAATCGCCTACGCCGCACCCGAATTGGAGTTGACAGGCGTCGACGTCGTCGATCGCCCGGCCGATCTGCCCGGGACGGTCGACTGGCTGATCTCTCCCGGCGGTGCCGAGTTTCCCGACGAGTTGCGCGACCTGCAGGAGACCTTGGTCATCGCACACGAATGGCTCGACGTCGTGCCGTGCACGGTCGCGCAGCACGACGGCACCGTATGGCGAACCGTCGAAGTTGACCCCTCGGGCGCCGAGCGTCTCGCCGCCCCGCTGGATGACACGGAAATGCAGTGGTTGCAAGTCAATTGGCCGCCCAACGCCGGCGACGGCGATCGCGTCGAGATCGGCACGACGCGCGACTCGGCGTGCCGGGACCTGCGCGCCCGTCTCGACAGCGGCCTGTTCGTGATCGTCGACTACGGCCACCTCGCGGCGGACCGTCCGCCATACGGCACGCTCACCGGATACCGCGACGGCGTCCAGTGCCCACCGCTACCCGACGGCTCCACCGACATCACCGCGCACGTGGCCATGGACACGCTCGGGGTGGACGAATTAGTGCGCCAACGCGAGCTTTTCGACCGACTCGGGCTACGGCCCGGAGCGCCCGCCATTGACCTGGCGAGGGAGGACCCACCGGCATACCTCCGGGCGCTGGCGGAGCGCGGCAGCTATGGGCAGCTCACCGCGTCCGGCGGCCTCGGCGACTTCTGGTGGGCGATCAGCGCAGTCGATGGTTGACGCGCGGCGTCAGTTGCTCGGCCGGAAGGTCGAGATGATCTCGTCCAACGTCTTCGTCGGCAGCTCCTTGGAACCATCGACGGACCGGACGGACACCAGCTGGTAGGACTTGCCGCCGGAGGAGAACGTCACCGTCCGGATCTCGATGTCCTTGTCCTTGTCGCAGCCGTTCGCCTCACCGATCGCGGTGGTGATCGTGTATTGCAGCGCGGGGATGGTGCCCTGGTTCACCTTGACCGACTTGGGTTCGGACAGCTTGCCCTGTTTGGCCTTCGAGCCGTCCTTCTTGGTCGCGATCACATCGGCGAAGCGCTGCGCGACGTCCGGACCGGCGTCCGAGGGGTCGCGCTTGCCGACATTGACCAGACCGAGCCAGGCGGACTCGTCATCCTTGTCGGACGAGCAGTAGCCCACCCCGAACTGCGCCGGCGCCTTGGCGACAACGCGTTCTTTGCCGGACGGGTCGGCATAACCGAAGAGCGTGTCACTGCTGAGGAGCTTCCAGTCGGCGGTCTTCGGCACGTCGAACACGCCGCGACCATCCGTCGCCTGCTGCGCCTGCCAACCGTCCTTCAACGCTCGCGCACCCTCGGCGAGGGTCGGGTTGACCCACGTCGTCGCCTTCACCGGCGGCAGCGCGCTGGTGGAACTCGGGCCTCCCGCCTCGGTCGGGGAGTCGTCACCGCGGGTGACCGCGAAGATCGCCACGGCTGCCACGATCAGCACGAGCGCAGCGGCCAACCCGATCAGGACCTTGCCGCGACCGCCTCCGTCGCCGCCCTGCTTCGACGGGATCTGGACGCCCTCGCCCGACGCCGCGGAGAACCGGTCGTAGTAGGAGCTCTGCGGGTTGTTCATCGTCGGGCCGACATTGGGTCCGGTCTGTCCCGTCGACCACGACGGCGGCTGTGCGTCGTGACCGCCGCCGGCCCACGGTGGTTGGCCACCGCTCGCCCACGGCTGTTGTCCGCCGCCCCACTGCTGCTGGCCGCCGGTGTCAGCGCCCTGACCCGGTTGGTTCTGCCCGCCGGTGTTGCCGCCCGGCTGACCCTGACCGCCCGGTTGGTTCTGTCCCCCGGGTTGGTTCTGTGCCCCGGGCTGACCCTGACCGCCGGGTTGACCCTGTCCGCCCGTCCACGGCCCAGCGGCATCGTGCTGCGGCCGGCCTCCGGGGTGACCCGGGAGTCGCTGGCCGCCGGACTGCCCCGCCAACGGCTGACCTCCGGTCCACTGACCGCCCTGCTGCGGCGGCTGTCCCTGGCCGTCCTGGGGGTCCGGCTGTTGCGGCCACTGGCCATTCCCTTGATCACTCACGGCTGAAAGGCTACCTATCGCGTAGTTGGGTCGTCATTCGCCGGCACCGTCTGGCGGGCGGCTCAGTTGTCCGGTCGGAACGTCGAGATGATCTCGTCCACCCGACTGGTCGGCAGGGTGTCCGCTACCCCGAGCAACCGCACCACCACCAGTTGGTAGGCGCGTTCCGGCGTCTTGAAGTTGACGGTCCTGACCTCGTACTTCTTGCCCTTGTTGCAACTGTTCGGGTCACCGGCCTGCGCGGTCGTCGTGTACTGCACTGCGGGGATGGTGCCCTGGTCGACCTTGACCTTCTTGGCGGCCGACACCTTGCCGGGCTTGACGTCCTTGCCACCCTTCAGCGAGGTCCCGATGCCCTTGGCGAGCTTCTGCGCCTCCGACGCCCCCACCTGCTCCGGGTCGGACTTCTTGATGTCGCGCACCCCCACCCAGGCGGCCGGCTCCTCCTTGTCGGCCTTGCAGAATCCGACCTTGTACTGCGAGATCCCTCCGGCCGCGGTGATGATCTCGTTCTCTTTCTTGCCGGGGTAGTAGATGACGTAGCTGTTGGACTCGACCTTCCAGTCCTTCTCCTTCGGCACGTCATACTGACCGCCGAGTTTGACCGAACTCTGCGTCTGCCAGCCGTCCTTGACCGGCCGGGCGCCGACGCCGAGTGTCGGGTTGACCCAGGTCGTGGCCTTCACCGGTTGCAGCGCTTGGGTAGAGCTGGAGCCGGTCGCCTGCTTCGGTGAATCGTCGCCGCGTGTGAACGCGAAGATCGCCACCGCGGCGACGATGAGCACCAGCGCCGCAGCCAGTCCGATCAGGACCTTGCCACGACCGCCGCCGCTGCCACCACTGCGTTGTGGCCCGGTGATGCCCTCGCCGGACGCTGCCGAGAAGCGGTCGTAGTAGGAGCTCTGCGGGTTGTTCATCGTCGGGCCGACGTTGGGCCCGGTCTCCTGCGTCGACGGTTGGCCCGTCGACCATGACGGCGGTTGCGCGTCCTGTCCGGCGGTCGCCCACGGCTGCTGACGTCCGCTCCAGCGCTGTTGCCCGGCCCACTGGTCGCCGGTCTGCCCCTGCCGATCGCCGGCGCCCTCAGGCGGCCGTCCGTCCCCTTGGTCGCTCACGGCTGCAGGGTACCGTCCGACGGCACGGAAGCGCCCGATGTGAGACGGGCGCGGTATGCCGCGACATTGAGCCGGTTACCGCAGCCCGAGTCGCAATAGCGCTTGGATCTGTTGCGGGACAGGTCGATCAGCAGACCGTCACAGTCGGGGGCGGCGCAGTGTCGCAACCGGCTCAGCTCGCCGGCACGCACCAGGTCGACCATCGCCATCGCGACCTCCACCACCCAGCGCGACGCCAGCGGAGCGTCTGTCGGAGTGGCGTGCAGATGCCAGTCCCAGTCGCCGTGTCTCACCAGCTGCGGCAGCGCCGACTCCCGGCGCAGCAAGGTATTGACGCGGTCCACCACGAGCGACTCGTCGTCGGTCCACAACGCACGGATCTCCGGCCGAATCGCGCGGACGGCGGCCCGCTCGACGGCGTCTCCGACGACCGGCCCGCTCCACTCCCAGCTGTGCACGAAGCTCAGGTATGACGCCCGCTCCAGCAACGGGTCCGGGTCGTCGAGCTCGGTGTTGACCAGCGCTGCGCCGTCGGTCAGCGCCACTTCCGTGTCATGAGCAAAAAGCATGTTGACTCCTGTCTGCGGCACACCATACGATCGGCTGGTTGTCATGGGCAACTTGTCCTTTTGCTCATTACGTCTCTTTCGACCCGTTCAGGAGCACCACTGTGACCACCGACGCGCTGACGGCACGAGGCGTTCCCGTCGACCTGGAGGCCCCGGTCGACGTCCGACGCGTCGGCCCGGGCGTCGGCACCGTCGGTCTGGCGCTCGTGTCGGCCGCGGCGTTCAGCACTTCAGGCAGTTTCGCGACCGCCCTGTTGAAGGCCGGGTGGTCCCCCGGCGCCGCCGTGACGGCGCGCATCGGCCTGGCTGCGGCAGTGCTCATGCCGCCGACCGTCTGGTCGTTGTGGGGCAAATGGCACATCGTCCGCCACAAGATCCTGCCCATCCTGATCTACGGCCTCACCGGCATCGCGGGCTGTCAGCTGGCCTTCTTCTACGCCGTGCAGCATCTGTCGGTCGGTGTCGCGCTGATGCTCGAATACCTCTCACCGGTGCTGCTCGTCCTCGGCTTCTGGGCCTGGAACCGTCGGCGTCCCGCGACCCCGACGATCATCGGGACGGTGGTCTGCATCGGCGGCCTCGCCCTGGTGCTCAACGTCTTCGGCGACGCCCACCTCTCGCTGACCGGCGTGCTGTGGGGCCTCGGCGCCGCGCTCGGTTCGGCCGGCTACTTCGTCATCGCCGGCCGCGCCGACGACGACCTGCCCCCACTGGCGTTGTCCGGCGTCGGTATGGCGGTCGGCGCCGTCTTCCTCGGCGTGCTCGGCGTGATCGGCGTGCTGCCGATGCAGGCGACGACCGACGAGACCACGTTCGCCGGGCGACAGCTGCCCTTCTGGGTGCCGCTGGTGGCCCTGGCCGTCATCGCGACGGCGTTCGCCTACCTGACCGGCGTCGTCGCCGCCCGTGGCCTGGGGCAGACCGTCGCGTCGTTCGTCGCACTGTCCGAGGTGATGTTCTCGGTCTTCTTCGCGTGGCTGTTCCTGGGGCAGATGCCTCTCGTCATACAACTGCTGGGTGGTTTGCTGATCGTCGGGGGCGTGGTCCTGGTGCGACTCGGCGAGCTGCGACGCCTCTGAGCGACGGCTTTGGCAGACTGGCACGCATGCCAGAACGCGAGCTCACCGTCGGAGTCGGCGCCGGAGGTCTCGCGACCGCCGACATGGTGCTCAACATCGGCCCGCAACACCCGGCGACGCATGGCGTGCTCCGGCTGCGAATCACCCTTGACGGAGAGCGCATCAAGTCGGCCGAGCCGATCGTCGGCTACATGCACCGCGGTGCGGAGAAGCTCTTCGAGGTGCGGGACTACCGGCAGATCATGGTGCTGGCCAACCGGCACGACTGGCTGTCCGCCTTCAGCAACGAGATCGGCGTGGCGCTGATCGCCGAGCGAATGCTCGGCATGGACGTGCCCGAGCGCGCGACCTGGACCCGCACGCTGCTGGCCGAGCTCAACCGGGTGCTCAACCACCTGATGTTCCTGGGTTCCTACCCGCTCGAGCTCGGTGCGATCACGCCGATCTTCTACTCCTTCCGCGAGCGCGAGGAGCTGCAGGCGGTCATGGAGGAGATCTCCGGCGGGCGGATGCACTACATGTTCGGCCGGGTCGGTGGCCTGCGGGACGACCTGCCGGTCGGCTGGCTCGGTCGGGTCAGCGAGGCGATCGCCGCCGTACGACGCCGCATGCCTGACCTGGAGAGCCTGCTGATCGGCAACGAGATCCTGCACGCGCGCACCCGTGGCGTCGGCGTGATCGACGCGAAAACCGTTGCGGCATACGGACTCTCGGGTCCGATCGCCCGGGCGTCCGGCGTCGACCTCGACCTGCGCCGCGATCAGCCCTACCTCAACTACGCCGAGCTGTTCGCTCCCGGCGGGCCCGGTCGCGTGGTCACCCGCACCGAGGGTGACTCGCTGGCCCGCCTGGAGGTGCTTCTCGAGCAGGTGCACGTCTCGCTCGACATCGCGCAGGCCTGTGTCGACCGGCTCGGGTCCCTGCCCGCCGGACCGGTCAACGTGAAGCTTCCCAAGGTGCTCAAGGTGCCCGAGGGCACCGACTATCTCGCGACCGAGAACCCCCTCGGCTTCAACGGCTACTACCTGGTGTCCCGTGGCGAGAAGACTCCGTGGCGGCTGAAGCTGCGGTCGGCGTCGTTCAACAACATTCAGGTGCTCAGCGAGCTGCTGCCCGGCAACCTGCTCGCCGACATGGTCGCGATCCTGGGCTCGATGTTCTTCGTCGTGGGCGACATCGACAAGTAGTCGGGGCCCTCACGACCCACGGATGAGGCGGTCGCCATAGACGTCCTCGAGCTTCTGGTTGCGCTCGTGACCGCCGGGGACGTTGGCGGAGATGTAGACCGGCGGCTCGCCGCCCTCGGCCAGCTTCTCGATGGTGCCGATGGTGAGCAACTGCGCGATGAACGCGGCCGTCAGTGACGAGACCGCGCCGCAGCCGTTGCCGGCGACCTCCATCGTCGAATCACCGTATGGCGCAAGGTTGTCGATCACCACGTCGGCGATCTCGGAGAGGCGTTTTCCGCTCGGGTGCTTCGGCTCGACGGCGGCAGTGTGCTCCAGGCTCGTCACGGCGATGACCGGGTAGCCGTGCTCCTTCGCTTGCAGGGCGAACCCGACGATGGAGCCGTTGACCCCGGAGTTCGACGCGATGACGATGACATCCTTCGGCTGTGCCGGCACGAGCGCCCACAGCTTCTCGGCGATCTGCGGATCACGCTCGAGCAGGCTGCTGCCGAGCAGCGAGCGATCCTCGCCGCCACGCAGGACGAGGTCCCGCAGCGCGATCTTGTTCGTGGGGATCAGACCGCCGGCCCGCCCGGCGACCTCCATCGCGAAAGCCTCGGAGTGACCGGTGCCGAAGACGTGCACGATCCCGCCGGCCGCAATCGAGTCGGCGAGCAGGGCGATCGCCGGGTCCAGTCCGCCGCCTTCCGCGAGCGCCGCGATGCGCTCCAGCCGTGTGGTGGTCTCTCCCAGGAAGGTGGCGGCGTGGCTCATCGAGTGGCTCCAGAAAGTGGTGTCGACAATGCCCCGGACGGGACCTTGTGATCGTACGGCGGGAGGACGGCCGCGCAGCCGCCCGGTCGGGATTCGCCGATCCGGTTGCAGCACCTCCCCAAACGGGTCAAGGTGGTCCCTGACCCGCGCGCGCGGGTCGCCAGCCAGCGAGGAGTCACGATGAGCGGATCGACCGGCCACGGGCAGGCAACACGCAGACGGATCGCAGCTCCTCGGGTGCTGACCACGTGCGGTGCACTGGGCGTGGCAGCCGGCTTGTCGATCGCGGGTGTCGCTCTCACCAGCAGCCCCGCACACGCCGCGACCACTACCAAACTTGCCTACAACTGTAAGGCTCCGGCGATCAACCTGACGTTCACCGACGCATGGTCGGTCACCGTCCAGACCGATTACCCCGCGAGCGTTTCGACCGGCGACGCACTGCACACGTCATACCTCAACGCACAGGTGACCGCGGGCGACGACGCCGCGACACAGTTCCGCGCGATCGGAGTGGGCTCCTGGTCCGGCTCGGTCAAACTCTCGTATGCCGTCGCCGGCGCGGTCGCCACGCCCGGCGACCGGTCGAGCACGCTGACCGTCGACACCACGACGCTGCCGGCGACAGGCCCGATCACCACTGATGCCAACGGAACTGCGGCTGACGAGAAGGCTGCGGCCACGGCCGGCACGGCGACGGTCACCGCAGGCAGCCTCACGGCGACGCTGACCACGGACTCCGGTGTGCCGGTCGAGCTGGACTGCGCGCTCGCCGACGGCCAGGACGCCACGATCGCCGGCGTCGCCGTGACCGGCGCATCGGCGAGCTCGAGCACCAGCCCGACGAGCACTCCCACGAGCACACCGACCGGCACCGCGACCTCGCCGACCACGGGACCCCCGATCATCACCGACGGTGATTCCTCGGGCGGCAATGCCACCGGCGCGCTCATCGGCGCCGGAATCGCGGCTGCGGGCGTGACGTTGTTCGGTGTCGGCTCGGCCCGCCGATTGCGCACCAAGCGCAGCTGAGCGGCGGCTGAGCCGACCTGACCGGCCGCCTCAGCCGCGCAGTTCGACCTTGCGGATCTTCCCCGTCGCGGTCTTCGGGAGCGCATCCACGAGCTCGATCGTCTTGGGCACCTTGAAGCCGGCGAGGTGTTCGCGGCAGTGGGCGCGCAGCTCATCGCGCGTGGCCGTCGTGTCCGCACCGAGCACCACGTATGCCGTCACGGCCTCACCCCACCGTTCGTCAGGGCGGCCCACCACCGCGCACTCGGCAACAGCCTCGTGCGCCAACAGGATTCGCTCGACCTCGACCGAAGAGACGTTCTCCCCGCCCGTCTTCACCATGTCCTTGCTGCGGTCGGTGAACCACACGACCCCGTCCTCGTCGAGGTAGCCGATGTCGCCACCGTGGAACCAGCCGCCGGCCAGCGACTCGGCGTTGGCTTCCGGGTTGTGCCAGTAGCCGTCCATGAGTTGCGGTGTGCGGTAGACGATCTCGCCCTCCTGACCACGCTCCAACAGTCTCGCGTCGGGTCCCATCACCTGCACCTCGGTGGTGGCGACGGCGGGACCCCAGGAGTCGTCCTTCGTGCCCTGATGGCCGACCCACTGCATCTGTGACGCCGGGGTCGTCTCGGTCTGCCCCGAGCCGAGGATGAACGCAGCCTGAGGGAACCTGGCCCGCAGCGCGGCCAGCAGGTCCGCGGGCATCGGCGCCATCGCGTAACAGCCGGACACCAGGCGGCCGGTGTCCGCCTGACCCAGCGCCGGCTGCTGCAGCAGCGCTCCCCACATGGCCGGCAGCATCGTCAGGTGCGTCACCGGGTGGTCGACGAAGTTCTGGGCGACCGCGGCCGGGTCGAAACCGCGGTGCAGGAGCACCGTCATACCTGTCACCAACGAGGACAACAGGATCGCGTCGAGCGCCGTGACGTGGAACATCGGCAGCACGAGCGGCATGACCGACTCATCGACGTCCGCGCGCAGCCCGAAGGCGAGCGCGGAGGACAGTGCTCCGAGTTGCACTGCGACGTGACTGGTCAGCACACCCTTGGGCGCCGAGGTCGTCCCCGACGTATAGAGGCAGTGCAGCACGTCGCGGTCCTCGACGATCACCTCGAGCCGTGAATCATCTACTGCGATCAGGCTCTCCCACGGCGCGGCGGGGACGTCGCCGACGGTCGCGGGGGCGGCGCCGACGACGCGAACGTCCCGGACGCCGGTGCCGCGCACCGCGGCCTCCGCCAGTGCCAGCAGCGGCTGCTCGGTCACCAGGACGGAGGCCCCGCTGTCGTCGAGCTGAAAGGTGAGCTCGGCCGGCATCAGGGCGACGTTGAGCGGCACGACGATGGCACCGAGCTTCGCGCAACCGAAGAAGGTGACGACGAACTCCCAGCGGTTCTGCAGAGCGAGGGCGACCCGGTCGCCGCGCTGCACCCCGAGGTCACGCAATCCACGGCCCACCGCGTTGGCCAGCGACTCCAGCTCGCGGTAGCTGATGCGGGTCGGTCCGTCGATCAGCGCCATCCGATCCCCGTAGACGACCGCATTGCGCGACGACTGATCGCCGACGCAGACCCGATGGGTGAGGTTGGCCGTGAGTTCATCGACCCCGGACAGATCGGCACGCATGGGCTCGGTCATCGTCTCGCCTTCCGATCGACGTGCGGTGCGACCCATCGTGCCGCGTGGCGTCACCGAAAACAAGATACAAACAGCCTTGACTGTTTGTATGTCGATCGGAGATGCTGACGCTCGTGACCACCGCTCCACAACGGACTCCGCAACGGACTCCGCAACCCGAACGCACCCGGGCGATGCGCACGCGGCTGATGCAGGCGACCATCGACTGCCTGATCGAGCGCGGCTGGGCCGGCACGACGACGACGCTGGTGTCCGAGGTCGCCGGAGTCTCTCGCGGCGCGCAGCTGCACCACTTCCACACCAAGCACGAGCTGGTCGTGGCATCGCTGGAGCACCTCAGCGAGCAGATGACGGCCGAGCTGCAACGCCGCCACGACCAGGCGACGCGCGGCAAACAGCGCAGCACCCGCAGCGTGCTGACCATGCTGGCCGACTACTACACCTCGGACCTGTTCGTCGCGTCCCTCGAGCTGTGGGTGGCAGCGCGCACCGATGAGCCGCTGCGCGAGATCGTCCGACCGATGGAACGCCGCTGGGGTCGCGAGGAGCACGAGCTGGCGGTCGCGATGCTCGCTGCCGACGACTCGGACCGCCCGACACGCGCGCTGGTGCAGGCCACTTTGGACATGCTGCGCGGTTTCGGCCTGGCCAACACCCTCAGCGACGACACCCGCAGGCGTAACGCCATCCTCGCCGAGTGGTCCACCATCTTCGACGCCACGGCACGGCGCACCACCACGATCGGACGGTCCCGATGAACCTGGAAACGCTGCTGACCGACCTGGCGGCGGAGTCAGCGAGCCTCCGGTCGATGGTCGGCACGGCCGGCCCCGACGCACTGCTTCTGTCGACCCCCGCGACCGGATGGACGGTCGCACACCAGCTCGCCCATCTCACCTGGACCGACGAGATGTCCACCAGCGCCATCGCTTCCGTGGTCCCGTCCGTCGAAGGTCCGTATGACTGGGACCAGGTCCTGACCGACGCAGTGGCAGCCCCCTCGAGTTTCGTCGACGACGGCGCGGCCGCGCTGGCGGCTGCCGAGCCGACCGAGCTGATCACCCGGTGGGACAGCGGTCGCGCAGCGCTCCTGGCAGCCTTGCGAGCGACCCCTTCGGACGTGCGCATCCCGTGGTATGGACCTTCGATGAAGGCCACCTCGATGGTCACCGCCCGCATCATGGAGACGTGGGCGCACGGTCTGGACGTCGCCGCCGCCCTGGGGGTCGAACCCACGCGCACCGACCGGATCAGGCACGTGTGTCACATCGGGGTCGCCACCCGCAGTTTCGTGTATGCCGGCCGCGGTCTGCCGACACCCGACGAGCCGGTCCGGGTCACGTTGACCGCGCCCAGTGGTGCGACGTGGAGCTGGGGCGAAGAGGGCGCCATACACGAAATCAGCGGTGCCGCCTGGGAATTCGCCCAAGTCGCGGTGCGCCGGCTGCACCCTGACGACACGTCGCTGGTGGCCACACCAGGTCCGGCCCGGGAGTGGCTGAACATCATCCAGGCGTTCGCCGGGCCACCCGGCGCCGACCCGAAGCCCCGGCGCTCATGAGCGCGGTACGCATCGCAAACGCGTCCGGCTTCTACGGTGACCGGCTGGCGGCGATGCGCGAGCAACTCGTCGGCGGCGACGTCGACTACGTCACCGGCGACTACCTTGCCGAGCTCACCATGCTGATCCTCGGGCGTGACCAGCTGAAGGACCCGTCGCTCGGCTACGCCAAGACGTTCCTGCGGCAGCTGCAGGACTGTCTCGGCCTCGCCGTCGAACGCGGCGTCCGGATCGTCAGCAACGCCGGGGGGCTGAACCCCGCCGGCCTGGCCGCTCGGATCGAGCAACTCGCACAGGACGTCGGCCTCCAGGTGTCCGTCGCCTACGTCGACGGCGACGACCTACGTTCTGTTGCAACAGAGTTCGGCTTCGGGAACGCACTCACTGCGAACGCCTATCTCGGTGCGTTCGGGATCGCCGAGGCGCTACGCCGCGAGGCCGACATCGTCGTCACCGGCCGTGTGACCGACGCATCGCTCACGGTGGGTCCGGCGATCGCAGCGCACGGCTGGGGCCGTGACGACCTCGACGAATTGGCTGGCGCGCTCGTCGCCGGCCATGTCATCGAGTGCGGGGCGCAGGCGACCGGTGGCAACTTCAGCGGCTTCGACGAGCTGGTCCCCGGCGTCCGTGCCGGGTTCCCGATCGCCGAGGTCGCCGCTGACGGCAGCAGCGTCATCACCAAGCACCCGGGCACCGGGGGTGCGGTCACCGTCGACACCGTCACCGCGCAGCTCGTCTACGAGATCGGCTCACCGGCATACCTCAACCCGGACGTGGTCGCCCGCCTCGACACGGCCCGGATCAGCCCGGTCGACGAAGACCGGGTGCGGATCGATGGCGTCCGTGGCGGCGCCCCGCCGCCCACCACGAAGGTGTGTCTCAATCACCTTGGTGGCTATCGCAACTCGGCCGACTTCGTGCTGACCGGCCTCGATATCGAGCGCAAGGCCGAGCTGCTGCGCAAGCAGCTGACGGCCGCGCTGTCCTCGGACCCACCGCAGGCCGTCACCTGGCGACTGGACCAGGTGGCGTCCCAGGACCCCCAGACGCAATGGGCGGCCACGTCGCTGCTGCGCTGCCACGTACGCGATGAACGCGAGGCACCGGTCGGCCGGGCGTTCAGCAGCGCGGCGGTCGAGCTCGCGCTGGCGTCATACCCGGGCTTCACCACGACCGCACCTCCGTCCCGTGCGACGCCGTTCGGGATCTACCGGGCGGCGTATGCCGAGCAGAGCCGGGTGCCGCACCGCGTGCACATCGACGGCGACACGGTCGACATTCCGGCGCCCCCCCGGACAGCGCCGGCCGGACCTCCTGCTCCGGCAATGACTCCTGCGACCATCGACGGCCCGACGCGGAGGGCCCCGCTCGGTTCGGTCGCCTACGCACGTAGCGGCGACAAGGGCGGCGACGCGAACGTCGGCGTGTGGATCCCGGCCGAGCACCCAGCGCGGGATCGCGCCTTCGCCTGGGTAGTAGGACTGCTGACTCCCGCCCGGCTGCGTGAATTGCTGCCCGAGACAGCGGATCTCGACATCGAGGTATGGCCGCTGCCGAACCTGTACGCCGTCAATGTCGTCACCCACGGGTTGCTCGGCGACGGCGTCGCGGCGTCCACCCGGTTCGATCCGCAGGCGAAGGCACTGGGCGAGTGGCTACGCGCGCGAGTGGTCGACATACCCGAGGAACTCCTCGCACCCCACGAAGTTCTCCGCTCCTCCGTCGCTCCGATACTTCGCGAGGACCCCGCATGACCGACCGGTGGAACACCCCCGAACGCAAGGACCTGCGCTGCGCGGTCATCGAGTTCACCCGCCGCGAGCTGGCGCCCCAGCTTTCGGAGTGGGAGGACGCGGGCTCGGTGCCGCGCGGGATGCACCGGCGGATGGCGGACGCGGGCTACCTCGGGATCGGCTTCGACCCCGCTGTCGGTGGTGCCGGCGGCGACCTCGTCGACAGCTCGATCGTGACCGAATCCGTCATCGCCGCAGGCGGATCCAGCGGTCTCGTCGCAACTCTGTTCACGCACGGCATAGCGTTGCCACACATCATCGCCGCGGGCGAACCGGCGCTGATCGACCGCTACGTCCGGCCGACACTCGCCGGCGAACTCATCGGCTCGCTGGCGGTCACCGAGCCGGCAGGTGGCTCCGACGTCGCCGCTGTGACGACCCGGGCGATCAGGGACGACGGCCACTACCTGCTGACCGGCTCGAAGATGTTCATCACCAGCGCCACCCGTGCCGACTTCATCACCACCCTGGTGCGCACCGGCGGCGACGGCCACGACGGGCTGAGCCTGCTGGTCGTCGACCGCGACTCCCCCGGCTTCGAGGTGTCCCGTCCGTTGCGGAAGATGGGCTGGCAGTGCTCCGACACCGCTGAGCTGTCGTTCGACAGGACGCCGGTCCCGGTCGGCAATCTGGTTGGCGCCGAGGGTGACGGATTCGTCGCTGTGATGCAGCAATTCGTGCACGAGCGACTCAACCTCGCCGTGCACGGCTACGCCGTCGCCGACCGCGCGCTGACACTCGCCGCGGACTACGCCCGAGATCGCTCCACCTTCGGGCGACCGCTCATCGACCGGCAACTCATCCGACACAAGCTGGTCACCATGCACCGGCGGGTCGCCGAGACGCGCGCCTTCACCCGATCGGTGATCGAACGCGTGGCGGACGGCGACGAGGCCATCGCCGACGCATGCCTCGCGAAGAACTCCGCCGTCGCGGCGTGCTCCTACGTCGTGGACGAAGCCGTGCAGATCTTCGGTGGCGCCGGCTACTTGCGCGAGTCGGAGGTTGAGCGGCACTACCGCGACGCGCGCATCCTCGGCATCGGCGGCGGGACCACGGAGATCCTCGACGACCTCGCCGCACGGCTGCTCGGCTACACGACAGGAGGCATCAAGTGACAACACTCAGAACCGCACTCGACGCGAGTTCCCCGCCATACCAGGACAATCGCGCAGCGATGCTGGCACGAGTCGACGACCTGGCCGACGAGCAGGCCAAGGCCTTGGCCGGCGGCGGGGAGAAGTATGTCGAGCGCCACCACAGACGTGGCAAGCTCCTCGCCCGCGAACGCATCGAATTACTCATCGACCAGGACAGCGCCTTCCTCGAGCTCTCGACACTCGCCGGCTGGGGCACCGACTTCCCGGTCGGCGCCAACCTGGTCACCGGGATCGGCGTGATCGAGGGCACCGAGTGCATGATCGTCGCGAACGATCCGACCAGCCGTGGTGGCGCCTCGAATCCGTCCTCGTTGAAGAAGAGCGCACGCGCCGCACAGATCGCGGCGGAGAACCACCTCCCGACGGTCAATCTGGTCGAGTCCGGCGGCGCGGACCTGCCGACCCAGAAGGAGATCTTCATCCCCGGCGGTGGCGGCTTCCGGAACCTCACCCGGGCGAGCGCCGGCCGGCGGCCGACGATCTCGCTGGTCTTCGGCAACTCGACCGCCGGCGGCGCCTACATCCCCGGCATGAGCGACTACACCGTCATGGTCCGCGGCGGTGCCAAGGTCTTCCTCGCCGGCCCCCCACTGGTGAAGATGGCCACCGGCGAGGAGTCAGACGACGAGACCCTCGGCGGCGCCGAGATGCACGCGCGCACCTCGGGATTGGCTGACTACCTCGCCGAGGATGAGCACGACGCCATCCGCCTCGGGCGCTCGATCGTGCGACGACTCGGCCACCGGAAGCAGGGACTCACTCCCCCGTCCACCTACGCCGACCCGTTGTATGACGCCGAGGAGCTCCTCGGCCTGGTGCCCACCGACCCGAAGGCGCCGTTCGACCCGAGGGAAGTGATCGGCCGGATCGTGGACGGCTCGGACTTCGACGAGTTCAAACCGCTCTACGGGTCGAGTCTGGTCACCGGGTGGGCCCAGTTGCACGGAAACCCGATCGGCATTCTGGCCAACGCACAGGGCGTCCTCTTCAGCGAGGAAGCACAGAAGGCCGCGCAGTTCATCCAGCTCGCCAACCAGATCGACACTCCACTGCTCTTCCTGCACAACACGACCGGCTACATGGTCGGCGCGGAGTACGAGCAGCGCGGCATCATCAAACACGGGGCGCAGATGATCAACGCGGTGTCAAACTCGACGGTGCCGCACCTCAGCGTGGTCATCGGATCGTCATACGGTGCAGGCAATTACGGCATGAGCGGGCGCGCATACGATCCACGCTTCATGTTCAGCTGGGTCAACGCCCGCTCCGCTGTCATGGGCGCCGCGCAGCTGGCCGGCGTGATCTCGATCGTCTCGCGAGCGTCCGCCGAGAAGAAGGGCGTGCCCTTCGACGAAGCGGCCGACGAGCAGATGCGGGAGCTGGTGGAAGCCCAGATCGACGCCGAGTCAACGGCATACGCGATCTCCGGGATGCTGTATGACGACGGCGTGATCGACCCACGGGACACCCGCACGGTGCTCGGCATCTGCCTGTCGGTGATCAACAATCTCCCGATCCGCGGAGCAGAGGGTTACGGAGTGTTTCGACTGTGACCGCCTCCACGACCATCAGGCGCCTGCTCGTCGCCAACCGCGGCGAGATCGCCCGGCGCATCTTCCGGACGTGTCGGACGCTCGGCATCGAAACCGTTGCGGTCCATTCGGATCCGGACACCGACGGGTTGCACGTGCGCGACGCCGACTTCGCCGTGCGGCTACCCGGAGCGGCAGCGTCGGAGACCTACCTGCAGGTCGACGCCATCGTCGCGGCCGCCACACAGAGCGGGTGCGATGCGGTCCACCCGGGCTACGGGTTCCTGTCCGAGAACGCCGACTTCGCGGCGGCTGTGATCGCAGCCGGCCTCACCTGGGTCGGCCCACGCCCGGAGACGATCGCCGCGATGGGATCGAAGATGGAAGCCAAGGCGATCATGCGATCCGCCGGAGTGCCGACACTCGACGTGGATCCCAACTCGGCCGACGCG
Source organism: Flexivirga endophytica (assembly GCF_014640635.1). Taxonomy (GTDB): domain Bacteria; phylum Actinomycetota; class Actinomycetes; order Actinomycetales; family Dermatophilaceae; genus Flexivirga; species Flexivirga endophytica. The sequence continues at coordinate 719,084 of NZ_BMHI01000002.1, read as the reverse complement.
GACGCCTTTCCGTTGCTGGTCAAGGCATCCGCCGGTGGCGGCGGGCGCGGGATGCGGGTCGTCCGATCGGCCGACCGACTCGAGACGGAGCTCGCCGCCGCGCGCGCCGAAGCGCACTCGACGTTCGGGGACGAGACCGTCTTCGTCGAGCCCTACCTACCCACCGCCCGACACGTGGAGGTTCAGGTCGTCGCGGACCAGCACGGCACCTGCTGGATCGTCGGCGACCGGGACTGCTCGATCCAGCGACGGCACCAGAAGGTGGTCGAAGAAGCCCCCGCGCCCCACCTGACCGACGCCGTGCGCGATCGACTACACGACGCAGCACGGTCGGCGGTCCGGGCGGTCGACTACGTCGGCGCCGGCACCGTCGAGTTCCTGGTGCACGGCGACGATGTCTTCTTCCTCGAGATGAACACCAGATTGCAGGTCGAGCACCCTGTCACCGAGTGCGTGACCGGTGTCGACCTGGTCGCGGAGCAGTTGCTGGTCGCGGAGGGCCACCCTCTCGCGGAGCGTGACTTCACACCACACGGCCACTCCGTCGAGGTGCGCCTGTATGCCGAGGACCCCGCACGAGACTGGGCGCCACAGGACGGCGAGATCGCCGAATTCAGCTTTAAGGCAACGTATTTCGATCGCCCGACCAACTTCGGGGTCCGGGTGGACTCCGCCGTGGGAGCAGGCTCCACGGTCGGCATCCACTACGACCCGATGCTCGCCAAGATCATCGCCTGGGCTCCCGACCGGACCAGCGCATGCCGCATGCTGGCCGACGCCCTCCGCCGTTGCCGCATCCACGGGATCGCCACCAATGCGCGGCTGCTGCGGGCCATCCTGCGAGATCCCGACTTCCTGGCCGCCAGGATGCACACCTCGCTGCTCGACGAGCGGCTCGCGGGCTGGCTGCAGTCCGGCCGGCCCGACCTGACCGGGGCGGCCGGTGCCGCGGCACTGGCGGACGCAGCCGCCGCATCGTCCGAAGGCGTTGTGCAGCAAAGGATCCCGACTGCGTGGCGCAATGCGCCATCCGCGGATCGCACACGGCGATATCGCGCCGGATCCGAGGAGATCGAGGTCGGCTATCGGTCCGTCCGCGGCAGGCTGCAGCTGGCCGCCGGCGAGCTCGAGACGATCCGCGTCACGCCGGACGAGGTGCTCCTCCGGTCCGGCAATGTCACGTCGAGCTACCGGGTGTCACGCCGCGGCACAACGACTTTCGTGGACGGCCCGGACGGCGGCACCGACCTGGAGCAGGTGCCCCGCTTCACCGCACCGGAGTCGGATGTCGCCGGGTCCCTGCTCGCGCCGATGCCGGGCGTGGTGACGGCTGTCGACGTCGACACCGGCGCCGTAGTGAGCGCCGGCCAGCAACTCTTGGTCCTGGAGGCGATGAAGATGCAGCACACGATCACCGCACCCGCCGATGGCGTCGTCGGCTCGCTCTCCGTCGCCGTCGGCGACCAGGTCGCTGCAGGCACCGTGCTGGCAGTGATCGACGAATCATCCTCCGAACACTGAACATTGGAGTAGCACATGCCCGACAAGGAGATCGCCTTCACCGAGTCGCCGGAGCGGCAGGCACTACGCACGTCGGTCGCAGCGTTCGCGGAGAAGTACGGCGAGGACTACTGGCTGCAGTGTGCCCACGACGGGCGCAAGACCGATGAGCTGTGGGCCGACGCCGGCCGGCAGGGTTATCTGGGCGTCGCCATACCCGAGGAGTACGGCGGTGGCGGCGGCGGCATCGGCGACCTCGCCGCCGTTGCCGAGGAGCTACAGGCCGCCGGCTGTCCGCTGCTGCTGATGGTCGTCTCACCGGCCATCTGCGGGTCGATCATCGCGCAGTTCGGCACCACCGAGCAGAAGGATCGCTGGCTCCCGGGCTTCGCGGACGGCACGCGCAAGATGGGCTTCGCGATCACCGAGGCGGATGCCGGCTCCAACTCGCACAACATCAGGACCACCGCGGTCCGGGACGAGTCCTCCGGTGAGTGGATCCTCAAGGGTGGCAAGGTCTTCATCTCCGGTGTCGACGAGGTTTCCGATGTCCTGGTCGTCGCTCGCACGGCGCACAACAAGACCGGCAAGCTGCGGCCGGCATTGTTCGTCATACCGACCGATTCCCAAGGCTTCAGCTTCACCAAGATCGACATCGGGATCGTCGGCCCGGAGAAGCAGTTCGTCGTGCACCTCGATGACGTACGGCTCCCCGAGGACGCACTGGTCGGCGAAGCGGACGCCGGCATCGAGCAACTCTTCGCCGGACTGAATCCCGAGCGGATCATGGCTGCCTCGTCAGCCACCGGTATGGCGCGCTGCGCCATCGCCAAGGCGGTGGCCTACACCAAGCAACGCGAGGTCTGGGGCGCGCCGATCGCGACCCACCAGGCGGTGTCGCACCCACTCGCACAGTCGTATGTCGAGACCGAGCTCGCCCGGCTGATGACACAGCGTGCGGCCGCACTCTACGAGGCCGGGGAGCTCATGCTGGCCGGCGAGGCGGCGAACATGGCGAAGTACGCCGCGGGAGAGGCTGCCTGCAACGCCGTCGACCGTGCGGTCCAGGCGCACGGTGGCAACGGGCTCGCCGAGGAGTACGGCCTCGTGCACCTGATCGGCAATTCGCGGCTGACCCGCATCGCTCCGGTGAGCCGGGAGATGGCGCTCAATTTCGTCGCGCAATTCGGTCTCGGCCTACCGAAGTCCTACTGACACCGCCCAAGCACGGGCGCGCCATACACCCGTCCAAAACAAGTTGGTCGATCCTGCGGAAAAGCTGGGTGAGCCGCGTCACGTGCGGTTATTCTGACGATGCTTACCTGCCAGTAAGTTAGCGCGCCCGGGGTCAATGTTGTCCCGAGGCTCACCCACACGGAGGACACATGGCACGCATCAAGCGCCCCGGAACGTCCCGGCGCACCCTCGCCGGCCTCGGCACCGTCGGCATCGTTGCCGGCACCATCGCTTTCACCGCCGGAGTCGGCGCGTCCGACGCAAGCGCGGCGACCATCAGCCTGAAGTACGACTGCACCGCGAGCGCGTTCGGCGCTTCCCTGCCGCAGGGCGAATGGACGGCGGCCGTCACCGTCGACCTGCCGCAGTCAGCGAACGTCGGCGACAAGATCCCGGCTCCGGCCGTCACTGCGAAGGTCACGACGTCGACCACGGCCGGAGACACGATGCGTTCGCTGCAGGTGACCAAGATCAACGGCACCAGCGATGCTGCCTACACCTTCGGCAGCCAGCAGGCGACGTCCAAGCTGACCATCGGTGACACCCCGATCCCCACGAGCGGCGCGATCACCACCACCGCGTCCGGCTCCGGCGAAGCGGCCACCGCGCCGAGCACCCCGCAGGACGTCAAGGTCAACATCGGTGACTTCACCGGCACCCTGAACGCCTACACCGCAAGCAGCGGCGACTCACCGGCGCTAACCCTGGGCCTGACGTGCACGTTGGTCAAGGGCCAGAACACCCAGATCGGTGTCGTCCACGTCGTCGACCCGAACGCTCCGACCAGCGAGCCGACCAGCCCGACCTCGACCCCGACGGACACGGGTACGCCGACGTCGACTCCCACCGACACGGGCACCAGCACCGCGACATCCACCGGCACCGCGACCGGCACTGACACCGGCACGACCACCGGTCCGCCGATCATCACCGACGGCGGTTCGACCGATGGTGGCGTCAACGGTGGTGTCGTCGGCGGAGCAGCCGTCGCCGCCATGGGCGTCGGAGCGCTCGGCGTCGGCCTGCGTCGCCGCCTCAGCAGCCGTCACTGAGTCCAGCTCACGCACGACGAAAGGTGCCGTCTCCCCTCTGGGAGGCGGCACCTTTCGTATGGCGCAACGGGCCCGCGCCGGTCAGCGCTTCCGGACCGTCGCCAGCACCTGCGGGTCCGCGCGGAGATCGACACGGTGGACCAGCCCGTCCTCGATGACGAAGTCGAACGCGACCTTGTAGTCGCCGCGGTGCAGCCAGGCGAGCCCGGGACGTTCGCCGATGAAGACGGGAAACGCCGTCTTCACCCCGCCATTGAGCAACTGCGAGACCTGTGCGCGGCCGACCAATCGTGGTGTGCCCATCGCCACGGCAGCCGAATCGGCACCTGCCATGACGACGTCCGGTGCGAGCAGCCCGAGCAACGTGTCGAGGTCGCCGCCCTTGGCGGCGTGCAGAAAGGCGTCCACGACCGCGGTGTAATCGGGTCGTTCGGGCCGCGCCTCGTCGCGATCGTGGTCCGCGAGTTTGTTGCGTGCCCGGGACGCCAGCTTGCGCGCAGCCACCGGGGAGGTCCCGAGGATGGTGGCGACGGTCGGGAAGTCGACCGCGAAACTGTCGTGCAGCACGAACGCCACGCGTTCGGACGGGGACAGCCGGTCGAGTACGACGGTCAGTGCGCTGCCCACTGAGTCGGCGAGCACGACATCGTCCGCCGGGTCGGGGGACGTCTCGTCGAGATCGAGATCCTCCTCCGGCTCCGGGAGCTTGCTGCGCAGCCGATCCAGGCACAACCGCGTCGTCACCGTCGTCAACCAGCCCGGCAGGTTGTCGATCCGAGCATCGTTGCGCGCCAATCGGAGCCACGCGTTCTGTACGGCGTCCTCGGCCTCCGCATGATCGCCCAACAGGCGCTCGGCCATCCGAGCCAGCCGCGGACGCTCCGCCTCGAAGGCGGCGGTCTGGTCATCCATCCGGCAAGTTCATCACACCCGGTGGGCCCACCGGTCACACTTTTGGCGGGTCGCTCGTCATACGGGTGAGCGCAACAAGCGCAGCCACCACGAACCCGCAAGGAGCAACTCCATGGGCAACTTCCACATCGTCCTGCTGCCGACCAACGACCTCGCGGCCTCCCGCGAGCTGTACACCAAGCTGCTCGGCAGCCAGCCGACGGCGGACTCGGACTACTACGTCGGTTTCGAGGTGGACGGTCAGCACATCGGGCTGGTCCCCGGCGCCGCGACCGTCATGCCGCAGCTGCAGGTCGACGACATGGACTCGGCGACCCGACTGATCACCGAAGCCGGCGGCACTGTCGTCGACGCCCCGAAGGAGGTCGGTGGCGGCCGCCGGGTCGCCGTCGTCCGGGACGCGTCCGGTGCGCAATTCGGCCTCACCCACGACGCGGCCTGACCGCAACCTCACCGACCGGACAGGATATGCATCGACAGGACAGGCAATTCGCGGCCCGAACGCCCGAATTGCCTGTCCTGTCGGCGTGTCTCCTGTCCTCTCGGCATAAGGGGACAGGCCGAGCGCGCGAGCCGTTGCCCCGACCGTGTCGCGAGGAGTCGAGCAAGAAGACTCAGTGCAGGTCGCGGTGCCAGCTCTGCGTCTTGTATGACGTCGCCCAGCCCATCGAGGTGTAGAGCCCGTCCGCACCGGTCGGTGAGTCGGCATCCACTTCCAGCCCGACCCGATTGCAGCCGGTGTCCAACGCGTCCCTGATCACGGTGCGTAGCAGGGCCTTGGCGACTCCCCTGCCGCGCGACCGTCGGTGCACGCCGATGTAGTCGATGTAGCTGCCCGGTGCGCCGCTGCTGTCCGGGGGCAGCACGGTGCCCACCACGGCGCCGCCGGGCAGCCACCGGCCGTCGCTCTCGACCTCGGCCAACCACCAGTGGTTCCAACGGTGTCCGGGGTCCTCGCGCAACCGCTGCACGAACTCCGGGAAGCTCTCCCGGTAGGAGTTGAAGTGGTCCGCGAAGGACTCCTCCAGGACCAGGTGCACCGCCTGCAGGTCCGCGGCGACCGGCGTGCCGTCGTCGTGCAGCCCGATCCGACGCACCGCCACGCCCTCGCGCGGCACCGGCAGGTCGGCATCCGCTGCTGTCACCGGCCGGCTCATCTGCAGCCAGGTGCGTGCAAGTCCGAATCCGGCCTCGCTGAGCCAGCGCTGCTGGCGACGGTCCTCGGCATACGCACCCGAGTCGAGCTGCGTCACCTTCAGGCCACGCACCCGCATCATCGTGCGGGCCTCGGCGCTCGCCCAGTCGAAGAGGCTCGCGGCCAGGTCGTCGGGCGCCTCCGGCCGGACTGCGACCTCGACGACGGTGCGACCGGCTGCCCGGTCATGCACCACCGTCCACGCGACGGCCGCGCCGTCGGCGTCCCGCACCAACGTCTGCCGCCGCGTCCACGAGCCCACTCCGGCGACATTGGAGGCGACCATGTCGGGGTCGACCGAACTGCTGCCGTGTGCGGCGGCTTGGTGTGCCGCGAGCAACTCGATGATCTCGGGGACGTCCGGCACGTCGGGCACGCTCGCGACGAAGCCGCCGGGGACGTCGGGCATGGGCAGGATCGGTTCACTCACGGCATACAGTCAAGCGCACCGGCTCATTCAGGCTCGTAGGCTCCCGCCCTCGGGCGGGTCGTCGTCCTGGTCCTTCGGGATCCGACACCAGCTCTGCACCACGAGTCCGACGACCACCGCACCGATCGAGGCCACGCACAGCACGATGGCCTGGATCATCCGGCTGAGCGCGCTGCTGGCGTCGAGCCGACCGAGCTCGATCAGTGCGAACGCCCCGAACCACCCGGCGAAGATCGCCCCCGCCAGCACCGCGGCTTGAGCCGCCACCAGCGCCCGGCGCGCCTTCTGCGGCGACGGCGGGCGTACAGAGGTCCCCTGCAGGTAGGAACGCACCTCCCAGCCGGCCGCGAGGACCGCGATCGACAACAGCACCATCGTGACCAGCAGGAACCACGACATGTGCGGCAACCCGTGTCCGTGCGCCGTGGTCCAGCGCAGCACGCCGTAACAGAGCAGGAGTATGACGACACCGACCCCCGCCGCATGCCGCCAGGTGATGCCCGAATCCGTCATTGCGGAGCCCACTGCGGGCCGACGTGTATGCCGGAGGTGTCCGCCGCACGCAGCAGCTCCGCGACGGGCACGACCTTGCGTCCGACGCGCAGGCGGGCCTGCGGGTCCGCCGCCAGCCACGGAGCGAGCACGAACGCGCGCGCGTGTGCGCGCGGGTGCGGCAGCGTCAGCTTGCCACTGTCGAAGCGCAGGTCGGTGTCGGCAGCGGGGTCACCGACCTGGATCAGGTCGAGGTCCAACGTGCGTGCGCCCCAACGGATCTCGCGCGTCCGGCCACGGCCGGCCTCGATCTCGTGTAGACGGTCCAACAACGTCCAGGGCGACAGCCGGGTGCTGCCGACCGCGACGGCGTTGAGGTAGTCGGGTTGCTCCGGACCGCCGACCGGGTCGGTCTCGAAGAGCCCACTCACCTCGATCAGGTCCAGCCCCTCCACACGACCCAGGGCACGTATGGCGGAGGCGAGCGTCGCCACGCGGTCACCGAGGTTGGCACCCAGCGCGATCACCACCGGCCGGTGCTGCTCGCGTCGGATCGTCACGGCCGGGCCGGTGAGCCCGATGGACGAGAAGTCCACTCCCGCAGGCGCATCCGGCTTGTGCACGGTCACCTCGACCGCCTCGGCCGCAGGGCGCGCGAGCACCGAGGCGGCGATCTGCTCGGCCAGCGACTCGATCAGGTCGACCGGCGGCTGCAGCAGGATCCGCTCGGCGTCCTGCGCGACGTCGGCGTAGCTGATCGTCTGCTCCAGGTCATCGGTCGATCCGGCGAGCGACAGGTCGCACTCGATCGTGATGTCGACGAAGAACCGTTGCGGCTCGCGCTTCTCGTGCGCGAGGACGCCGTGTGGCGTCGTCACCGCGAGCTGGGTCAGGGTTATGCGGTCAGTCATCATGCACCCACGAGACGCCGGAACGTGGACTCGGGGTCCCCGCGAAGTATCGGGGGTGCGAAGCGGCGGAGAACTTCGTGGGGTGAGCCTTCCTGATGTGTGACACGACGTCGCACGCAGCGAACGTCGAGCGCACGTCGTGCACCCGGATTGCCCAGACATCGGCCTGCGCCAGCACCACCGACACCGCAGCTGTCGCGAAGTCGCGTTGCTCGGCCGGCACCGGACCGCCCGTGCGGCTCCCGACCCGCGCCAGGAAGGACTTGCGCGAGGCGCCGACCAGCACCGGCAGCTGCATCTGCTGGAACGCCGAAAGGTGTTGCAACAGAACCCAGTTCTGCTCGCCGGTCTTGGCGAAGCCGAGGCCGGGGTCGATGACGATCTGCTCTCGCGAGACGCCTGCATCGAGCGCCGCGCCGACCTGGTCGGCCAGCTCCCGGCAGACATCGGCGGTGACGTCGTCGTAGACGGCACGGGTCTGCATGTCGTGACTGTGCCCGCGCCAGTGCATCACCACGAAGCCGGCACCGGTCCGCGCCGCGACGGAGGTCATCTCGGGGTCGGCCAGCCCGCCGCTCACGTCGTTGATGATCCGCGCGCCGGACTGCACCGCCGCCTCCGCCACCGACGCTCGCATGGTGTCCACGGAGATCCAGACGCCGGCGTCAGCCAGCCCCTCGACGACGGGTATGACCCGACCGAGTTCCTCGGGCACCGTGGGCCGCTGCGCACCCGGACGGGTCGACTCGCCACCGATGTCGATGATGTCCGCGCCCTGCGCGATCAACTCGTGCCCGTGTGCGACGGCGGCTCCGGCATCGAAGTAGCGTCCGCCGTCGGAGAAGGAGTCGGGGGTCACGTTGACGACCCCCATGACCAGTGGTCGGTCGGCGGGACGCTGCGGCAACACGGAAGTCAGTGCAGCCGCGGCCATCAGCGCCGGCTCTGCGCGTTGATCAGACTCATCGCCTCGGCCCGCGTGGCGGCATTGGTCAGCTGCCCACGCACGGCAGAGGTGATCGTCATGGCTCCGGGTTTGCGCACGCCTCGCATCGACATACACAGATGCTCGCACTCGACGACGACCAGCACACCCTGGGCGTGCAGGTGATCGATGAGGGCGTCGGCGATCTCGGTGGTCAGTCGCTCCTGCACCTGCGGGCGCTTGGCGAAGACGTCGACCAGCCGGGCGATCTTGGACAGTCCCGTGACCCGACCGTCGGCTGCCGGGATGTAGCCCACATGCGCGACGCCGTGGAACGGCACCAGGTGGTGCTCGCAGGTCGAATAGACCTCGATGTCGCGGACGATGACCAGCTCGGAGTGATCTACGGCGAAGGTGCGGTTGAGCGCATCCTTCGGTGACAGCCACATCCCCGAGAACGTCTCGGCGTAGGAGCGCGCGACACGATCAGGTGTGTCCTTCAGGCCTTCGCGGTCCGGATCCTCGCCGAGTGCGAGCAGCAGCTCGCGAACCGCGGCCGCTGCTCGCTCGAGGTCAATCCTGGGTGGGGTCGACATACCCGCCGTCCGGCACCTCGACGACCGCCTCAGGCGGATGGACCTGACCGGCCTGCTGCCGGTCCTCCTTCTCCAGGTCGACGCCCTTGGCAACCGCCTCACGCTCGGCCGGGGTCAGCACCGGCGGCCGATCGCTGACGTTGCGTCGGTCGCTGGACAGCCACACCTTGCGCTTCGGGCGCTTCTTGATGTCCTTGAAGACGACCTCGAGCTGGTGCACGTTGAGTGTTTCCTTCTCGAGCAGCTCCAGCACCAGGCTGTCGAGCAGGTCGCGGTTGTCGTTGAGAGCGTGCCAGGCCTCGTCGTGCGCGGCCTCGATCAGCCGGCGCACCTCCTCGTCGACGACACCGGCGAGCTCCTCGGAGTAGTCGCGCTCGTGGCCCATGTCGCGTCCGAGGAAGACCTCGGAATTGCCCGAGCCGAGCTTGATCGCGCCGACCCGCTCGCTCATGCCGAACTGCGTGACCATCTTGCGGGCCAGGCCGGTGGCCTTCTCGATGTCGTTGGCCGCACCGGTGCTCGGGTCGTGGAAGACGATCTCCTCCGCGACGCGACCGCCGAGCGCATAGGCCAACTGGTCGAGCAACTCGTTGCGGGTCGTGGAGTATTTGTCGTCGACCGGCAGCACCATCGTGTAACCGAGCGCACGCCCACGCGGCAGGATCGTGATCTTGTTGACCGGGTCGGTGTGGTTGAGCGCCGACGCGACCAGGGCGTGGCCGCCCTCGTGGTATGCCGTGATCTTGCGCTCCTTGGCGCTCATCACGCGGGTCTTCTTCTGCGGGCCTGCCATGACCCGGTCGATCGCCTCGTCGAGCGCACGGTTGTCGATGACCTGCGCGTTGGAGCGCGCGGTCAGCAGTGCGGCCTCGTTGAGCACGTTGGCCAGATCGGCACCGGAGAAGCCCGGGGTGCGACGCGCGACCTGCAGCAGGTCGATGTCATTGGCCATCGGCTTGCCCTTGGAGTGCACCTGCAGGATGTGGTGCCGGCCGCCCATGTCGGGAGCCTCCACCGCGATCTGCCGGTCGAAGCGGCCAGGACGCAGGAGCGCCGGGTCGAGGATGTCGGGGCGGTTGGTGGCTGCGATCAGAATGACGTTGGTCTTGACGTCGAAACCGTCCATCTCGACCAGCAACTGGTTGAGGGTCTGCTCGCGCTCGTCGTGCCCGCCGCCCAGGCCGGCGCCGCGATGGCGGCCGACGGCGTCGATCTCGTCGACGAAGATGATCGCCGGTGCATTGGCCTTGGCCTGCTCGAAGAGGTCACGGACCCGACTGGCGCCGACACCGACGAACATCTCGACGAAGTCGGAGCCGGAGATGGAGTAGAACGGGACGCCGGCCTCGCCTGCGACGGCTCGCGCCAGCAGGGTCTTACCGGTGCCGGGCGGGCCGTAGAGCAGCACGCCCTTGGGGATCTTGGCGCCCACGTCGAGGAACTTCTTCGGCGCCGCGAGGAAATCCTTGATCTCCTCGAGCTCTTCCACCGCCTCGTCCGCACCGGCGACGTCGGCGAAGGTCACCTTGGGCATGTCCTTGGTGGCCAGCTTGGCCTTGGACTTGCCGAACTGCATGACCCGCGAGCCGCCACCCTGCATCTGGGTCATCAGGAACCAGAAGATCAGGATGAAGAGGATGAACGGCGCCATACTGATCAGGATCGACAGCCAGACGCTCTGCTTCTCCGGGTCGTCGGTGTAGCCGCCGGACGGCGGATTCTTCTCGAGCAGCTCGACCAGCTGGTCACCGCGCGGGTCGACATAGTTGGCCTCGACCTTGGTCAGGCCCTTCTTGTCCCCGACCGTGGTCGGGTCCTTCAGGGTCAACTTGATCGAGTCGGGGGTCAGTGTGGCCGTGTCGACCTGCTTGCTCGAGATGAGTTTCTCGGCCTGCGAGGTGTCGACGCTCTGATAACCGCCGACGTTGCCGACTGCGAGCCAGAGCACGCCGATCAGCACGACGAGGATGACCCAGAGCCCAGGGCTGCGAAGAACGCGCTTGAAGTTCATGTACCTGCGGGGCGTGCCCCGATCCTCCTGCTTGAGTTGGGCCGAGCCCATGACAGACCAGTAGACGGTACACCGCAGGTAATGGGGCTGCTGCAGGTGTCCTGGCTGGATCAACGTGCGGACGGCGAGTGATGTTCCGTAACAGTCGACACAGATGTAGATGCGACCCGCTCGCGGATCCGTCCTATGAGTACACGTGGGGGGCGAGAGTGCCGATGTCGCGCAGGTTGCGGTAGCGCTCGTCGTAGTCCAGGCCGTAACCGACGACGAATTCGTTCGGTATGTCGAAGCCGACGTACTTGCAGTCGATGTCGACCTTGGCCGCCTCCGGCTTGCGCAACAGCGTGCAGATCTCCAGCGACGCCGGCTCCCGCGAGGTGAGGTTGGCGCGGATCCAGTTGAGGGTCAGGCCCGAGTCGATGATGTCCTCGACGATCAGCACGTGCCGCCCGGAGATGTCGGTGTCCAGGTCCTTGAGGATGCGCACCACGCCGCTGGACTTGGTGCCCGAGCCGTATGACGACACCGCCATCCAGTCCATCGGAGCCGACCCGGGCAGCGCCCGCATCAGGTCGGCCATCACCAGGATGGCGCCCTTCAGGACACCGACCAGAAGCACGTCCTTGTCGTGGTAGTCGCGCCAGATCTCGGTCGCGAGCTCGTCGAGCCGCGCGTGGATCTGTTCCTCGGTCAGGAGGACGTGGTCCAGGTCATTGCCCATATGGCTGGAATCCATGGGCCTATTGAACCTGACGCCGCTCGACCACGATCAGCCCGGCACCGCGTCGGACCTGCAGGCTCCCTGGGATGTGGATCGGTTGCTGCCCGTGCCACCGGGTCACCAGCGCGTCGACGGCGTCGATGTGCACCTTCCCGAGCGAAGCCGCCGGGGAGCCTGCCCGGCGCAGCAGCTCGCGCCATACACGAGTGCGGAGGGGTGTGGCGATCGCAGCGAGTTCGTCGACCGGCCAAGGGGATTCGCCGAGCTCGGTCGCCAACCGGGTCGCGCTGTCGTCGAGGTGGGTGAGGTCGTCGCGGATGAGCTCCGCGGTGCGGGTCAGCCCTGCGACCACACCCGGACCGATGTCGGCCTCCAGGTCGGCGAGCGCCTTGCGCACCCGCACCCGCAGGTAGCGCGGGTCGTCGTTGTGCGGGTCGTGCCAGGGTTCCAGCCGCAGCGCGGCGCAGGCCGCGTGGGTCTCGTCGCGCGTCACGTCCAGCAGCGGCCGCAGCCACCGCACCCCCACTCCGGACGCTCGCGCCATACCGGTGAGCGCCCGCGGTCCGGACCCGCGCGCCAGGGCCAGCAGCACCGTCTCCGCCTGATCGTCGCTGGTGTGTCCGAGCAACACGGCACCCGCGTCGTAGGACGCCGCCGCCTCCGCGAGGGCGGCATACCGGGCGTCCCGGGCGGCAGCCTCCGGGCCGTCACCGGTGCCCGCGACGTCGACGGTGCGGACGGCAGCCTGATCGATCCCGAGGTCGCGACACTGCTCGAGAGCGCGCAGCGCGACGTCGCCCGACCCCTCCTGCAACTGGTGGTCGACGACGACGGCGACCGTCGTGAGCCGCTGCTTCGGCGCCTCGAACGCGACCGCGGCGGCGAGCGCGAGTGAGTCCGGACCGCCGGAACAGGCCGTCACGACCGTGCTTCCGGGGGGCAGTGCCGCCTCGGACAGCGCCGCGCGCACACCACGCCGGCAGGCGGCGACCGCGGGATGCGGGCCGGTCATGGCCAGTCGCTCATCCGTGAACGCGCGCGACCCAGGTCGCCGGTGCGTAGATCTCGTCGGCGGTCGGCAGGTTCTCCGGACCGGCCCAGACCGCGTTGAAGCCGTCGATGCCGACTTTCTCCTGGACCGCCCGGCAGAACGCCGCCCCGTCGCGGTATTGGCGCATCTTCGCCTCCAGGCCCAGCAGCCGGCGGATGATCCGGTCCGGGCCGACGGTGCCCTTGCGACGGGCGTCGAACTTGCGGCGGATCTCCTCGACGGACGGCACGATCTGCGGCCCGACATCATCCATCACCACGTCGGCATGGCCCTCCAAAAGCGACATGATGGCGGTCACGTTGGCCAGCTCGGCACGTTGCTCGGGACTGCCGACGAGATCGGTGAGGCCGCCGCTGCCCTCCTTGAGGATGCCCGGGAGCGCCTTCGCTGCGGCCTGCAGCCGCTCCTGGAGCATCTCCGGGCGCGGCACCATGTCGACGGCCAGCGTGCGGATCCGGTCGATGAGGTGCTCGCGCAACCACGGCACGGCGGTGAACTGCACCCGGTGCGTCTCCTCGTGCAGGCACACCCAGAGGCGGAAGTCCGACGGGTCCACCCCCAACTGGCGCTCGGCGGCGACGATGTTGGGTGCGACCAGCAGCAGGCTGGGTTGGCCGTCCGGTGCGAGGTCGAACTGTCCGAGGACCTTGCTCGCGACGAAGCCCATCAGCGCGCCGGTCTCGGTGCCGGTGACACGTGCGCCGACGGCGCGGGCGCGCGGGCCGGCCTTGCGACGCGCAGTGAGCTCGTCGACGACCGGTGTGAGCAGCGCTGCCATCGACTCCACGTTGACGTCGATCCAGGCCCCACGGTCCACGACGTGCACGGGCGAGTTCGCTCCGGCGGCCGCATCGAGGCGCGCGGTGTCCGCGACCGGTTGCAGCGCTCGGTGTGCGGCGTCGCGCAGTTCCGCCACGACGTCCGCGGCTTCGGTCGGGGTCGTGGACGGGCCGTCGGACACCCAGCGGCGTCCGGTGCGCTTGGCCAGGGCCCAGTCGACATACACCTCAGACATGGAGTCGAGCGTATGTCAGGCCGAGCGCCGGAAGACCAGGTGCGCGAGCTGTCCGAGCCAGCGGTAGGGGTCCATCGCGCCCAATCGCTCCTCTACGGCGAGGAGAGCGTCGAGGTCGGCAGGGTCCGTCGGCGGCGCCGCGTCGACCTCTTGCAGGTCGAGGGCGATGCGTATGCCGTACCACTGCTCGAGCGTCAGGCCGGCGGTCGCCGCGGCCGCGACGAGGCGGTCGAACGAATCGGCACGGGCCGCGGCGCCGATCTCATTGGTGTAGTGCACGTCCTCGCCGGAGGCCTGCGCCCGATCCCACTGCTCGAACGCCGCGAGCGCCGCGGTCCAGTCCTGGCGGCGGGCCGGGCGCCATACGGCGGAGACGTCGAGCCGCACCGCGACGGAGAGTATGCCGCCCGGCGCGACCCGGCCGGCGGCTTCGGTGAGAGCCGTCGTGCCCGACGGGAGGTACATCAGCACACCGAGCGCCAGCACGGTGTCGAACGTGCGATCGGCGAGCTCCCCCAGAGCCCCGAAACCCGCTGATGACACCGTGATCCGCTCGCGGACCTGTGGTGGCTGTTGGGCGAGCCGTTCCTGCAGCACCTCCCTCATGTGCACGTCGGGCTCGGCGGCGACGACCTCGTGACCGAGCTCAGCCAGCTCCAGGGTCTTGCGCCCCTGGCCGGCGCCGATGTCCAGCACGGAGCCAGGTGGATCCGGCAGGTGCCTCCGCAGCTGACGCCGCACCAGTTCCTGTCGCAACTGCACCCTGAGCTGCGCCTCGGAGTCGAGCCATTGTTGCCGTGATCCCGGAAAGCTGTTGTCAGACAAGGCGATCGGCCGTCACTTCGAGCAGCCGCACTTCTGCAGGTCGGCGACGAAGTCGTCGATCGCGGCGCGGGTGCCGTAGGGGCCCCAGGACTTCGCAGCGTTGCTGATGACGGCGAAGACGAGCACCCGGTGGTCGGCGGTGATGACCGTCCCCGCGAGCGACGCGACGTCGGTGAGCGACCCGGTCTTGGCGCGGACGTCGCCGGCTGCGGAGTTGTTCGAGGGCTGGAGGAAGCGGTTGTCGAGGGTGCCGTTGTAGCCGCCGACACTCAGCCGGGTCAGCACCTCGCCGAACGACTTGTTCTTGCCGGTGGTGCCGGACAGGAGCACATCGGCCAGCACCCGCGGCGGGATCGTCGTACCCGAGGACAGGCCGCAGACGTCGGCGAGCTTCACGCCCTTCATATCGAACCCGGCGTCCTTCAGCTTCTTCTCGACGAACGCCGTGACCTCGGCGGTGGAACCGCCCACTCCCTCGTGGAACGCCGCCTGCCGCGCGAGCGACTCGATCATCGCGTTGTCACTGGTCTGCAACGCGTTGCCGAGGACGTCCAGCAGCGGGGCGGACTCGACGTGACCGAGCACGGTCGCGTCCTTGCCCGCCGTCGTCGAAGCTCCGGCCTTGGCGGTGATGCCGTGCTTGCTCAGCGCCTTGACGAACGCCTGCTGGGTCGAGGCGACCGGGTCCTTCGGTGTGGGGCGGGCCGGGTCGGTCGCGCGCTCGGTCGACAGGCCGAGCTGCGCGATCCGCGCGGTGTAACCGGCTGCGACCACATCGGGATCCCAGTGCTTGGCGGTCAGCGGCCCCGGTGCGTATGACGTGTCGACGCCGACCGTGACCGAGGTCGTGCCCCTCTTCTTGAGCGACGTGGCCACCTGCGCCGCCAGATCGGCGAGTCCGGCGTGGCCGTTGACGTGCTCGGGATCTCCCTTGCCCGGGTTGAGCGCAGTGTCCCCTCCTGCGACCAGGACGATCCGGTCGTCGGAGGCGCCGTTGACCACCTTCGTCGTCAACGGCTTGTTGAGGTCGAGGGTGTTGGCTACGACCCACGCACTGAGCAGCTTGGTGACGGATGCCGGTGTCATTGCTGAGTTTTCGTGCTTCTGCAGCAGGACCTGGCCGGTCTTGGCGTCGGCCACGACCACACCGAGCTTCTTGGCGAGATCGGGCTTCTTCAGGGCGGCCGCGACCTTCGCCTGCACCTTCGCGGGGACCTGCTCCGGGCCTTCCGCCGCGGCCAGCGGTGACGCGGTCGTAGGTGTCGGTGGTGCCACGGACGGCCCGACGCTGGTCTTACCTGGCTCCGGAACCGCCGGACGAGCCGCGGCCGAGCGGGTGAGCGGGCCAGGGACGACGTCATACACATCGAGCGTCTCGTAGCCGATCGCCAGCACGACGACAGCGGCAGCCGCCGTGGCCGCGAACCGCTTACTCATGAACCCGCTACACCCCTCGCACGACAGCGCGCCCGTCGGTGCGCCAAACTAGGCGTCAGTCAAGCACAACGACCCCGGAGGCTTATTCTGCGTCGGCAAGGGCGTCAGCAAGCTGCCGCCATGCCAACGCTGCCCAAGCTCGCTGTGCTTGTTCAGAATAAACTTCCAGGCGAAGGGACAA
Source organism: Flexivirga endophytica (assembly GCF_014640635.1). Lineage (GTDB taxonomy): Bacteria > Actinomycetota > Actinomycetes > Actinomycetales > Dermatophilaceae > Flexivirga > Flexivirga endophytica. The sequence continues at coordinate 702,594 of NZ_BMHI01000002.1, read as the reverse complement.
GGCGTAATGGAGTTCGACGTCACCATCGAGGTGCCGCAGGGCAGCCGCAACAAATACGAGGTCGACCACGAGACCGGGCGAGTTCGCCTGGACCGTCGGTTGTTCACCTCGATGCAGTACCCCACCGACTACGGCTACATCGAGCACACGCTCGGTGAGGACGGCGACCCGCTGGACGCCATGCTGCTCCTGACCGAGTCGGTCATCCCGGGTGCCATCGTCGAGGCCCGTCCGGTCGGCGTCTTCAAGATGGTCGACGAGGCCGGTGGCGACGACAAGATCCTGACGGTCATCGCCGGGGACCCGCGCTGGGACCACATCCAGGACGTGAGTGACGTGGGCAGCTTCCTGCTGGACGAGATCAAGCACTTCTTCGAGACCTACAAGGTGCTCGAGCCGGGCAAGAGCGTCGAGGAGGGCTCGCACTGGGCGGGCCGCGACGAGGCCGAGAAGATCGTCGCCGACGCGCTGCAGCGCGCCAAGGACCAGGGCGTCGACACCGCACGCTGGGTCTCCCCCAACAAGCACTGACTGACCCTTCTTGCCGAGAGGCAGTAGCACGCCGAGAGGCTCAGAAAATCCGGCCGTCCTGGCCTGTTTTCCTGAGCCTCTCGATGCGTATGTGAGTCTCTCGGCGAAGGGGGTCAGCGTGCCGTGGGTGCTCCGGTCCGCACACCGACCTTCAGGTGGTCGTAGTCGTCCGAGGCGTGCACGAGGCGACGGGTGCGTCGACGCAGCCGCACGATCTGCACGATCCCGAACGCCCACATGACGTACTGGAACGACATGGCCACCCGGAACGCGTGCATGTCGTAGTGCTCCGCGCCACCCGGGGCGACCCGGTCGAGGATGACGCCGATGACGAACACCGACAGCAGCGTCGCGGTGAACCCGCCGACGTTGACGATGCCGGAGGCGGAGCCGATCCGGTGCGTCGGGTTGAACGTGCGGGCCAGGTCGAAGCCGATCATCGAACCCGGGCCACCGATCGCGGTGACGACCACGAGCAGGAGCAGCACCGGCAGCGGCGCCTGACCGGGCCACAGCAGCACGACCGCCCACATCACCATGATCGCGGTGACGGTGCCGAGCACGAGGGTCGAGCGGTTGTAGGGGTAGCGCGCAGTGAACGCGCCGAAGAGCGGACTGGCGGTGACGGTCGCGAGCACCATGATCTCCAGCAACAGGCTCGCGGTGCCGGTCGAGAGGCCCTCGCCCTTGGTCAGGAACGGGAAGCCCCACATCAGGCTGAAGACCGTCGCGCTGAACTGCGACGTGAAGTGGCACCACAGCCCGAGCCGGGTCCCCGGCTCACGCCACGCGCTGGAGACCGCCCGCGCCACGGCGCGCAGCTTTATCTCGGTCCGCTCCTTGGTCTTGTATGGCGAATCGCGCACGACCAGGATCAGCGCGGCACCGAGGACGACGCCGACCGACGACGCGAGCAAGTAGGACTTTGTCCAGCCCATACCGTGCAACGCGACCGACAGCGGACCGGCCGCCGCGATGGCGCCGAACTGGCCGAAGACACCGACGAGTTGCGTCATGATCGGTGAGCGCGCCGGCGGGAACCACAGCGCGACGACGCGCAGCAGGGACACGAAGACCATGGCGTCGCCCATACCGACGAAAACCCTTGCCAGCACACCCAATGCGAAGGTATCTGCGAAGGCGAAGCCGGCCTGCGCGATGGTCATCGTCGTCACACCGCAGATCAGCAGCACCTTGGAGCCGAACCGGTCCAACAGGGCGCCGACCGGCACCTGCATCGCGGCATACACGAACAGCTGCACCATGACGAACGTCGCGAGTTGTGCCGAGCTGATGTGGAATCGCTCGGCGGCCATCACCCCGGCGACACCCAACGACGTGCGGTGGAAGATCGCCAGGATGTAGACGAGCAGCGCGACGACGAAGACGCTCCATGCCCGGCGACCTCCGAGCGGCCACTCGGTGGAGGGGGATTCGACGACACCGGGCAGGTGGTGTTCCCGGTCCTCGGCGTTGGCGGGTGGCGGCGTCATCGGCTCGTCACCAGGCTCGTCGCGTGCGCGACATGCTCGCGGCAGGCGCGCACGAAGGCGGCCCGGGTGCCGGTCTCCAGCAGCTGCACGAGTTCCTTGTGTTGCTTGACCGAGGACGCCATACGGGACTTGTCGGCTCGCATGCTGCCCGCGACGATCACGATCTGCCGGTCTCGCAGGTGGCGGTATTGCCTTGCGATGACTGAGTTTCCGGCTGCTTCGACGATGACTTCGTGGAAGGCACGGTCGGCTACGCTGAAGGCGCCGATGTCGTCGGCCTTCAGCGCGGCGCACATCTGATCGAGTTTCTCGTGCAGGGTCGGCACCGTGTCGGCTCGCCGCGGCCAGACCTGGCCGGCGGCCCATTCCTCGATAAGCCCACGCGCCTCGAACGTCTCGCGTGCTTCCCGGGGCGTGGCCGCAACGACGAGCGCCCCCTTCTTGGGGAAGAGCTCAACCATCCCTTCAGCCTGCAGCCGCAGGAGCGCCTCGCGCACCGGCGTCCGGGAGACGCCGACCTCATCGGCGAGCTGCCCCTCGGTCAGGAAGGTGCTCGGAGCCAGGGCGCCGGAGAGGATGCCCTGCTTGACGAATTCGTATGCCTTGTCACTTGCACTCATGTTGCATCCACGATAGATACAACACGTCACTCGTGTCATATCCACTCTCAACGTTCGGACGTGAGATCGCTCTCCCGGTGACCCCGGCGACTGGACTACCGTCACTGCATGGACACCTACACCCGCGACGGACTGACCTTCGACGTGACCGACTCCGGCGCGCAGGACGCCCCGGTCATCGTGCTGCTGCACGGTTTTCCCCAGGACCGGCAGGCGTGGGAGAAGGTCGCGCCCCAGCTGGTCGAGGCGGGCTACCGCGTGCTCGCGCCGGACCAGCGCGGTTACTCCCCCGGTGCCACGCCGAGGAGCCGCACGGCATACCCGTTGTCGGAGCTGGCACGGGACGTCATCGCGCTGATCGACGCCGCCGGGGCACCGACGGCGCACGTCGTCGGACACGACTGGGGTGGTGCGGTGATCTGGCAGTTGGCGCAGGCGCATCCCAACCGCATCGCGTCGGCGACCACCCTGTCGACACCGCACCCCGAAGCGCTGATGTGGGCGATGCGGCACAGCAATCAGTGGCGCAAGAGCAGCTACATGGCATTCTTCCAACTGCCCTGGATCGCCGAGCGCGGAGTCCTGCGGCAGCTACCGGAGATGTACGTCAAGACCGGTATGTCGCCCGAGGATGCCCAGAAGTATGCCGATCGCTTCGCCACGCCGAGGTCGTTGAGCGGCCCGCTGGGCTGGTATCGCTCGATGCTCGCGGGGCAACTCCGTGCCGCACTGCCCTCCCGCAAGCAGGCCAGTGGGCCGCGGCGCGCACGGAAGGTCACTGTGCCGATGAGTTACGTATGGGGGTCGCGCGACTTCGCCCTCGGCCGCGAGGCCGCCGAGAAGTCAGCCGAATTCGTCTCCGGGCCTTACGAATTCGTCGAGGTGAAGGGCGCTGGGCACTGGTTGCCCGAGGTCAACGCCGACGAGGTGGTCGAGGCGGTTCTGCGTCGCGTGCGGTGAGCTGAATGACGCACCGCGCCCTTGTGGCGCAGCTCCGGCTCTGCTAGGCCTGAGTCCGCCGACGAACTCGAGGGAGCACCACATGGCGGATCTACACCGACCAAGCCGCCTGAGCCGAGCGCTCGCCGTGGCTGCCGCGGCAGCCACGGCGACGGGAGTGAGCGTGCTGCCGCCGGCCGCGGCCAGTGCCACACACGGCGACGCGTTCCCACCGAAGGCGAACTCCGCCTGGGTCTACGACTCGGCAGAACCGGGAACCTGGGTCGACGCGATCACGGCATACAACGCCGTGGCCGGAGCCGGCCATGCGCTCAACCAGGTCTACAGCTACGGCACCGACATGGAGATGTACTGCCCCGACAACGACGGCACCCGCTGCGCCGCCGATGATCTCTACTCGTTCTACACCGAGGCCGGCGGTGGTCCGGCGAGAACGGCGGCCTACCACGACGCGTTCGCCGCCACGTCGGACTCGTTCACAATCTCGCCGATCATCGACGGCCGCACCGACGCCAATGGCTATCTACAGGGCTTCAACGAGTTGAGCCCGAGCCTCGCCGCCGGGTTCGCCGACAAGGTCGCGGCCCAGGTGTGCGCCGACCCGCACGTCGATGGCATCCAGTTCGATCTCGAGCCGTTCGATGTCTCCACCAAGAACGGCCAGTACTACTTCTATCTGCAACTGGCGAAGAACTTCGCCGGTCGGCACACCAGCGGCACCGCGGACGACCCGTACGGCTGCGTCGACGCCGACCATCCTCAGGGCCGGTTCTACTCGGTCTTCACCTTCGCGGCGGCAATCCGGCCCGGCACCGAGTCGGCCGCCAACGTCCGCGACATCCTCGCGACGTACCGCAACGGCTACTTGATGGATTCGCTCTACGACCTCAGCGATGCGCCGGCGGGCACCCTCAACAGTCTCGTCAACTACACGTCGGCGGCCCGGCGGGAAGCCGGCAACGCCAAGCAGTGGGCCAATCGGTTGCACATCCGCTACGGATTCGGCATCCCGGCTTCGGCGTCCGCCCACGAGTTCACGACATGCACGGCCGGGCCGAATGCCATCGACAACTGCGAGCCCGACGCGACCGGCGCGACCGGCCATCCGATGCTCAGCTACACCCGAGCAGCCGTCGCAGCGATCCGGGCGACCGGTGCGGTACACGACCCGCGCTATATCGGCACCGCCATCTGGGACTTCGGCGACGACGTGTCCTGGAACGGGCTGAGCTTCGCGCCGGTCCCCGCGTCGGGCGATGTCCTCGATTACCTCGCAACCAGCCTGCCCGGGTCACAGAATCCGGGTGTGGCCCAGGGTCCGAACGGGGACTGAGCGGCCGTGCGGTCAACCCAATGACCGCGCCAGCCCGGTGGCCCACCGCGCTCGGAGCGCGTTGATCGACGTCTCCGGGCGGTGCGGGTGCACCGCGTTCGTCAGGAGTATGGCGCTGGCGCCGCTCGTCAGGTCCGCGACCAGCGAGGTGCCGGTGAAGCCGGTGTGCCCGATGGTCCGCGGGCCACTCAGCTCGCCCATGTAGCGCGGCTGGTCGATCTCGAACCCGATACCGTGCGAGTCGTCCGGAAGATCCGGGTTGAGATTGGTCGTCATCGCAATCACGCTGTCCGCACTCAGGATTCGCGGGTCGTCGCCGGTGAAGACCTGCGCGAAGCGCAGCAGATCGGCCGCCGTGGAGAAGACACCGGCGTGGCCCGCGACGCCGCCGAGCGACCAGGCGTTCTCGTCGTGCACCTCGCCGCGGACCAGGCCGCGACCGGCGTCCTCTTCGATCTCGGTGGCGGCGAAGCGATCGCGTGCCACGTGACCCAGCTGGGTGGCGAACCCGGTGTCGTGCATTCCGAGCGGTCCGGTGATGCCGTCCCCGACGAGCACGTCGAGGGGCGCACCGCCCAGCCGCTCCAGGATGACGCCGAGGGCGATGAGGTTGAGATCGCTGTAGACGAATTCCGCCCCCGGCGGCGACGTCGGTGGATTGGTCAGCGCCGCATCGATGCGGTCCTCTCGGGTTGGCCAGTCGCGCCAGAGCGGCAGCCACCACTCCAATCCGCTGGTGTGCGTGAGCAACTGGCGCACCGCGATGGCCCCTTTGCCGCCCTGCGCGAAGTCGGGCAGGTAACTTGCGACCGGAGCATCCAGGTCGAGCATGCCTGACTCGACCTGCTGCATCGCCACCGTGGCCGTGAAGAGTTTGGTCAGCGATGCGACGTCGAAGACGGTGTCCACGCGCATCGGGACGCGTTCTTCCACCGGCAGCGGAGCGCCGGTGTCGTCATACAACACGGCGAAGCCGGTGGCATGCGCCGTGAGGACGTGCTCACCGACGGCGAGCAGTCCGACTGCGCCCGCGACCAGCGGTGCGCCAGGAGCGACAGGAGTGGTGCGTGCGGCTTCCAGCGCCGCGATGGCCTCAGCGACCGGCGTTACGGCGCCGCTCACGCTCCTCGTCCTTCTTGATCAGCAGGGGCAGCTGCGGTGCTTCCTTCGGACCGCCACGGCGCTTGTCGCGTTGCTTGCCGACCCAGATGATCAGCGCGAAGAGCGCGATCATGAAGATGCAGATCCCGAAGAAGGTGACGCCCATCCCGATGGGGTGCCCGTTGTTCTGGTCGAGCTTCGTGGACAGGGAGGCGATCACCCCTCCATTGTGCACCGGCGGACGCGCGGGCCGACCACGCGCCCCTCACCGCAGGGCGGCGCAGATGTCGGTCTCCGGGCCGCGCCGCACCGTCAGGGTGCGCTCGGTGTTGTCGGCGTTGAAGCGGAGCACGTGATAACCGTCCATCACGTAGTAGCTCGCGGGCATGCCCCTGGACGCACCGATAGGCATGCCGATCCCGACCGGTCCGTGGGTCCGATAGACGTGCCAGTTGCCGGTCGGGTAGTCGCTCTCGAGGGCGTCACCGCCCATGTCGTAGTTCTTGGCCTTGCCAGTGGTGAGGTTCTCGGCACGAACGGTGAGTGGCCCCGTGTAGTAGGTGTCCTTCGGCTTCCCGTTGTCCCAGCGCGACAGCACCTTGCTGCGGACGTCCTCACTGATCGAGTCCAGCTCGAGGTCGAACGTCCGGCAGTAACGGGCCGCCGGCAGGGTGTTGTCGCCCTGTGGCGCCGGCTCCCACCCCTCGTTCACCCAGTGCCAGCCCGGGGTTCCGTCGTTCGCTCGCGGCGCCGCCACGGCCGGCGCCGCCTGCGCCGTACCCACAGCGAGCACTGCTGCTCCGATCGTTGCCGCCACTCCGTGTGACATCCGCATCGCCATACCCCTAACCATTAGATTTACATAACCGGTTATATCGATAAAAATGGTTAGATGGTTCACATGTCAACCCCTTGGCGCATCGAGGTCGACGGCATCTCCTTGCCCAAACCGCTCAGCGGCCACCCCGCCCTGGAGTTGTGCAACACGCGCGCCGGCTGGGACGGGCCGCCGGACCCTCGTGGCGAGTACCTGCGGACGTATGACGCGCTCGCGCTGCTCGCGACCACCACCGGCGTCATCTCCGCCGAGTCGGGCGACGCGTTGCGCCGGTATGCGGGGCGAGACCCTGGCTCCGCGGAGCGCGTGCTGGAGCGCACCCGGTCGCTCCGGGCCGATCTCTACGCCGCGCTGACCGGCACTCCGAGCGCGGCGGGCAGACGACGGCTCGCCGACGCGATCAGCACAGCGCACACCCGGCGGCGTTTCGTCGTCGATGTCGACAGCGCACGGTGGGAGTTCACCGGGCACGGCACGCTCAAGGACCCGCTCGACGCGCTCCTCATCGAAGCGGGTCGTCTGCTGGCCGACGAGCGGCGGGAGCTCGTGACGGCCTGCCCCGGCGAGGACTGCGGGTGGCTCTTCCTCAACACGTCGCGCCGGCGCCGCTGGTGCCAGATGGCGGTCTGCGGCAACCGCGCCAAGCAAGCCGCGTTCGCGAACCGGCAGCGCGACTGACCGGCCCGGCCGCTGGACCCCGCCGAGCCCCTGTACAACGATCGCTCGCCGAAAGGTCAATGGATGTCGTGAGAGCCGAAGCTCACGACATCCATTGACCTTCCGCGCTCACGACGCTTGGCGCAGGCGGGCCTCGAGCCCGGGGATGACGACCGCGGCGACCGCGATGTGACTGCAGATCAGAGCGACTCGGGACGCCGCGTCGATGTCCGGCGTCAAGAGGTCAGGAATGAACGAGAGAACAACCAGTGCAAAAGTCATGCGCAGGAATACGCCAACCGGACGTCGCGAGTATCGACGACAAGCCGCAGCGAGCACGACGCCGAGGAGGGAGAAGATGAACGCGAGCTGGGCGAACGCGAACAACGGAATCGCCTCACCGGCGACTTCGAGGGGAGCCCCGGCCGCGCGTGCCGCCCCGGCGACCAAAGACGCGGCAATCGCCCCGCCGGCGGACAGCGCCACGCCGGGCCACCACAGCGCCGGGCGAGTCGGGACAACGCGTGACTGCTCGTGGACGGTGAGTACTTCAGACATGTCATTCAACCTTCAGTCGGTGAGGCGGTCCATACCGTCTCTTGACATGACGACGAACGGGATCCACCGAATACGACAGTTGGCATCCCACTCTTTCGGCCCGGCCGGTCAACCCAGTGAGCGTCGCCGAGGCCTCCCGCAACCGTGCGTACGCCCTAGTCAGCCCGCAACGTCTGCATAGGCCTTCGCGAGTTGCGCACCGAGCAGCGCGTTGTTCTTGACCAGTGCGATGTTGGCGGTCAGCGACGCACCGTCGGTCAGCTCCACCACGCGGCCGAGCAGGTATGGCGTGGTGTCCTTGCCGGTGATGCCCCGCTCGTCCATGTCGGCGAGCGCCTGCGTGATGATGCCGGAGATCTCGTCGGCCGGGATCTCCTCCGCTGCCGGGATCGGGTTGGCGATGTCGAAGCCAGCGGTGATCCCCAGGTCCCACTGGGTAGCCATGATCGCGGCGAGCTCCTCGGGGCTGTCGGCGCGCATCGGCACCTCGTGCCCACTGGATCGTGAGTAGAACGAAGGGAATTCGTCGGTCTGGTAGCCGACGACCGGGATCGACAACGTCTCCAACGCCTCCAGCGTCAGGCCGATGTCGAGGATCGACTTCACGCCGGCCGAGATGACCGCCACCGGGGTACGGGACAGCTCGGTCAGGTCCGCGGAGAGGTCCATCGAGTCGGCGGCGCCACGGTGCACACCGCCGAGGCCGCCGGTGGCGAAGACGCGGATGCCGGCCAGCGACGCGAGCCGCATCGTCGCCGCCACCGTGGTCGCCCCGTGGATGCCTTTGGCGATGACGTAGGCAAGGTCGCGCACGCTTGCCTTGGTGACGGATTCGCCTGCCTTGCCGAGCATTTCGAGGTTCTCGTCGGTCAGCCCGATGCGCGGGACGCCGTCGAGGACGGCAATCGTCGCGGGGACGACTCCCTCGGCGCGGATGAGCGCCTCGACCTCTCGCGCCATCGTCACGTTGGCGGGGTAGGGCATGCCGTGGCTGATGATCGTGCTCTCCAGAGCGACGACCGGTCTCCCGGCGGCGAGCGCGTCGCGCACCTCGTCGGTCAGCTGCAAACGGGGATGCGGATTCATTCTTGCTCCTTCAGGACCTGCTCGATGAGTGCCGGAGACAGGTCCGGCCGGACAGTGTGCTCACTGGTGATGGTCAGGTATGCCGCCGCGGCTCCGTGCTTGGCCGCGGTGACGTCGTCGTGTCCGGTGATCAGTGCGTGCACGTATGCCGCCGCCATCGCGTCACCGGCGCCGGTCACGTTGCGGACGTCTGCGGTGATCGCCGCCACGTGGGTCTTTGCTTCGGCGGTGAAAAGTGTTGACCCGCTTGCGCCTTCACGCACCCAGACCCGGCCGACGCCGAGGTCGTGCAGTGCTGCGACACCACCTGCGAGGTCATCCTCGCCGGTGAGCGTCACGAGCTCGGTGCGTGTCGGGGTGATCGTGTGGACCGGACCGGCCTTGAGCACTCGCGCCACTCGGTCCGCCTTCGGCACCGACACCGGGTCGATGACGACCGGGACCCGGCTCGCGGCCGCCAGGCGGCATACGTGTTCCAGGACTTCTGCCGACAGGTTCGCGTCGAGCACGACATACGCCGCGGTCGCGATCACCTGCTCGGGCACGTGCTCGGCGCGCAATGACTCCGCCGCCTTCATATCCGACACGGCGCCGACCAGCTCGCCGGTCCCGTCGAGCATCGCCAGATAGCTGCCACTCGGCATGTTCAGCGTGACGGAGTGGGTGAGATCCACTGATGCTGCTGCGGTTTCGGCATACAGTCGCTCGCCGAAAGTGTCATTTCCGAACGCGGCGATCAGCGTCGTGGGGACGGCGAGCCGGCCGAGGTTCGCGGCGATGTTGCGGCCCACTCCCCCAGCGCTCGAATAGGTCCGGCCCGGGTTGCTCGTGCCGGCCGTGAAGCTCCCGGTCGACTGCGCGACGACGTCGACGTTCGCACCGCCCACCACCAGCACCGTTGCCATCCGCACATCCTGCCAGGCAGCCACCACGCGGGCTCACCCGCTCGGGCGCCGACGACGCCCCTGGGAACGGCAGCCGTCCACCGGACGAAGACCCGGACCGGGTTGCTGCATTTCGCGGTTCTCCCAGGCTTCCTTGAACTACTCTTCCGAGTTCTGGCGGGAAGTCGTGATAGGAGCGGCGCCGTCGGCCAACTGGACAGCACCCGCCGATCCACATCGGCACAACCATCGGCAGAAGAGAGTGGCGGCATGACCAAGAGAGCATTCCGACTGGGGACGGCGGTGGTCGGCGCCCTGACGATGGCCACCGGTATGACGCTCGCCGCGCCGAGCCACGCGCAGGCTGCAGCCGGTGACACCGAGGTGCAAGTCCTGGGCATCAACGACTTCCACGGGCGCATCCAGGCCAATGGCCAGGAAGCCGGCGCGGCCGTGCTCGCCGGTGCCGTGAACCAGCTGCGCACCCAGCAGCCCAACACCGTCTTCGCGGCCGCGGGTGACCTCATCGGCGCCTCGACGTTCGAATCGTTCATCGCGCACGACAAGCCGACGATCGACGCTTTGAACGCTTCCGGCCTCGAGGTGTCCGCGGTGGGCAACCACGAGTTCGACCAGGGGTATGACGACCTGGTCAACCGCGTGATGGCGCCGTATGACGCCACGACCAACCCGTATGGCGGCGCACAGTGGAAGTACCTGGGTGCCAACGTGAAGTTCAAGGACAGCGGCAACCCGGCGCTGGACCCGACCTGGGTCAAGGACCTGAACGGCGTCAAGGTCGGCTTCGTCGGAGCAGTCACCGAGCACCTGCCCGAGCTCGTCTCCCCCGGCGGCATCGCGAACATCTCGGTCACCGACATCGCGAGCGCGGTCAACAAGGAAGCCGACGCGCTGAAGTCGAGTGGTGACGCCGACATCGTGGTGATGCTGGTCCACGAGGGCGCTCCGAACACCGACTGTGCATCGGTCACCGACCCGGCCAACGACTTCGGCAAGGTCGTCACCGGCCTCGATGACAACGTGGATGCGGTTGTCTCCGGGCACACACACCTGACCTACAACTGCATGGTCGACGTTCCCGCCTGGGCCGGCCGGCCGGTGACCCAGCGACCGGTGGTCTCCGCCGGTCAGTACGGCTACAACCTCGACCAGCTGAACTTCACCGTCTCCTCCGCCGGTCAGGTGACCGGCGTCGAGTCCAACACGCTCGCGCTGACCAAGGAGGTCGACGATCCGAACTCGGACGACCCGACCAAGAAGATCTGGGTTCCCAACTACGCGGCCGACGGCACTGTCGGCAAGATCGTCGACACCGCGGTCGCCAACGCCGACGTGCTCGGCAAGAAGCCGCTGGGCAACATCGCGGGGCCGTTCAACCGGGCGAAGGACTCTTCCTCCGCCGAGAACCGGGGCGGCGAGTCGACGCTCGGCAACCTGGTCGCCGAGGCTCAGCGCTGGGCGACCGAGTCCTCGACGACCGGTTCGGCACAGATCGCCCTCATGAACCCTGGGGGGCTGCGAGCCGACATGGTGGGCAACAACGAAGCGGGTTATCCCACGGTCCTGACCTACAAGCAGGCTGCGACCGTGCAGCCGTTCGCCAACACGCTGGTCAACATGACACTCACCGGGGCCCAGATCAAGAAGGTCCTCGAGCAGCAGTGGCAGCCGGCCGGTGCGTCCCGGCCGTTCCTGCGGCTGGGCATCTCCCAGGGCTTCACCTACACCTACGACCCGGCTGGTGCGGCGGGCGATCGCATCCGGCAGATGTGGCTGAACGGCGAGCCGATCACCGACAGCGCGACCTACTCGGTGACGGTCAACTCGTTCCTGGCGACCGGTGGTGACAACTTCGCGGAGCTCGCCAACGGTGCGAACAAGAAGGACACCGGCCAGACCGACTTGCAAGGCATGGTCGACTACATGGCCGCCAAGGCTGCTGATTCCGCTCTGCCGGTTGACAACTCGCAACGTTCGGTGGGCGTCCACTTCCCCGACGGCGCCCCCGCGGCATACCAGGCGGGTGGCACGGTCGCCTTCGACCTGTCGTCCCTGTCCATGTCGACCGGCACCGCGAAGGACAGCTCGGTCACGGTCAAGCTCGGCGACACGTCGCTCGGCTCCTTCCCGGTGGACAACACCGTCGGCACCGTCAAGGACGACGAGACCGGCAAGGCGAGCGTGAGTGTCACCCTGCCGGCGGGTACGCCGGCCGGCACCGCGGCACTCACCGTCACCGGTGACACGACCGGCACGACCACCCAGGTGAATGTGCCGGTGGAGTCCGCCCCGGAGAGCTCCGCGACGGTCACACTCGAGGCCACGAGCACCGTGCAACACCAGGGCAAGCGCAACGGCACCAAGCTGACCGCTCGGGTCGCGCTCGAGCAGGGCATGGCCAAGAAGTCGCCGGTCGAGTTCTACGACAACGGCGCCCTGGTCGCCACAGTCACCACGAACGGTGCCGGCAAGGCCGACTACCGGCTGCCCAAGAACGCGGCGATCGGTGAGCACAGCATCACCGCTCGCTACACGGACGCGGACGGCGGTATGGCGACCTCCGACCCGGTGGTGATCACGGTCGTCGAGTGATTGGACCGCGAGATGCCCCAGCCCCGGCAGCCACACCGCCGGGGCTGGGGCATCGTCCGTTCACAGGGTCCGCACGCTCACCCGGCCCGAGCCGGCGCCGCCGGCTGCCACCCGCGCGACACACATGCAGGCGCGGTCCGCGGCCAGCTGCTGGCGCTCACTGAAGAAGACGTCGCGCGGGTCGAGCTCCCCGACGAGGTCGTTGACGGCCATCGCGCACAGCCCGCATTCGCCCTTCCGGCAGTCCCACATCAGGTCGGCGCCCGCCTCGACGAGTGCGTCCAGCATCGTCTGGTCGGCGGCGACGGTCGCGGTGATCCCCTGCTCGGGCAACTCCACCTCGAAAGGCTCCGCGTCATACCACCCGCTGTTGCCGAAGGTCTCGAATCGCAAGTCGACAGGCGACAGTTCGGCCGCGGACCAGGCACGGCGCACCGCGTCCATCAGCCGCACCGGACCGCACATCACCAGCTCCTGCCGGCCGGACTGTGCGGCGACCTCGGCGACCAGTGCGGCTGCGTCGAGCTGGCTGCCCTCGTCGTCCACGAAGGTCGTGAGGCGTTCGCCGTGCTCCTCCCGCAGGAGGTCGAGGTAGGCCATGTCGTCGCGCGAGCGCCCGGCATACACGATCCGGTATGGCGCGCCGTGGCGCCGCAAGGCCCGCGCCACGCTGACCAGCGCAGTCACTCCGATGCCACCGGCGAGCAGCAGATATCCGTCAGCGCCGAAGCTCAGCGGGAAGTCCTGCAACGGACGGGTCGCCCCGATCGTGTCTCCGACCCGCAGGCCGTGCAGGTATGCCGAGCCGCCGCGACTGTTGGCTGCGCGCTGGACGGTGACGGTGAGGTGCTTGCCCAGGTCGTCCGACTCGACGATCGAGTAGGAGCGGACGTCCGAGGTGTTGTCGGAGCCCTTGTCCGGCAACGGGATTCGCATGTCGATGTGCGTCCCGGGCTCCGCCGGGCGGCCCGATGCGACGGGGCGCTCGAGGGTGATGCGCCGCGCACGTGTGGACACCGGCCGGCTCTCCACGACGGTGCAGGTGCGCCAGTCGTGGGCGGCGGCATTCGTCACGACGGCACCTCTTGACCGACCAGGGCTCGCGCGTCGTCGGGGGCGCCGGACGGCACGTCGTCCAACCGGCCCTCGGCCGCCAGCATCCGGTCGAGGATGCGGCGCACCCACATGCCACCGGCGTCGATGTTGAGGCTGTAGAAGGCGTAGTCGGGGTTGGCGTCGATCGCGTCCTGCTGCGCCTGCAGCATGATCTCGTCCTCGCGGAAGACTCCTTGAACTCCGTCGCGCAGCTCGGTGGTGATCTTCTGGCTGTCCAGGCAGTAGTTGCGGGTGAAGGCCCAGAAGTAGTGGGACGTCCGCTCGGTCTCGGGGGTGATCGTGTTCATCACGTAGCCGTTGACACCGTGGCTGCGGTCACCCTCCGGTGCACCGGTGCCGGTCGGCGCGACGCCGACGTCGATGCAGATCGTGCTCGGCGCGTAGTAGTGGATGATCTGCCAGCGGTCGACACGGCCGCTGAAGTCCGGGAAGCGATCGCGAATGTTCTTGGCCCAGAACGGTGCCGGCTCGACATCGATCATCCAGCGGGTGACCGTGACGTGATTGTCGCTCTCCAGCCGGGTGGTGAACTCCGACTGGCTCAGCTCGTCCTGTCCGAGGCTGGAGCCGTGCACGAACTCCTCGTGGGTGAGGTCCATCAGGTTGTCCAGGATGAGCTGGTAGTTGCACTTGGCGTCGATGGTGAGTCCGTCGCCCGCCCAGGCCGGGTCGTCCATCTGGTGCATGTCGGGGATGAGGTCGGGGTCGGCGGCCGCCGGGTCGCCCGGCCACACCCAGACGAAGCGGTAACGGTCGACCGCCGGGAACGACGGCACCGACGCACTGGGGTTGAGGGTCTCCTGGGCCGGCAGCCGGGTGCAGCGCCCGGCCGGGTTGTAGCGCAGCCCGTGGTAGGGGCACTGGACCTCGTCCGCGCCGACCAGTTTGCCCATGGACAGCGGCGCCAACCGATGCCAGCACGCGTCGGCCAGGGCGACCGGACGTCCCGACTCGGTCCGGTAGATCGCCATCGGTCGGCCGGCGACGGTGCGCGCGAGGATTCCCTTGTGGGTGACCTCGTGGTCCCACGCCACGGCATACCAGGCGTCGAGCGGATGCGGGAAGATCTTGGCGTTCACGCGGTCCCGGAGGGTTTCGTTCGTCATGAGGAGCAGCGTGCTGCGGGCCACGTGACCCACGCCATACGACTTGCACTCAGTGCAAGAGGATCGGTCAGAGAGCCCTGGAGATGGCGCGCGCAGCGGTCTGCACAGCGGGCGCGAGCTGGGCCGGCCGTGCCGAGTCCAGCGCGACGACCAGCGACACCGCCGCCACCACGTGGCCCTTGGCGTCGGTGACCGGCGCCGCCACCGACAGCGCGTCGTCGGTCACCGCGCCCGCGCTGACGGCATATCCCTGCTTGCGCACCTCGGCGAGCACGCGGCGCAGCCGGGCGGGGTCGGTGATCGTGGCCTTCGTGTATGACGTCAGGCCCGCGTCGATCACGTCGTCCAGCACGCCGGCGGGTGCGTGTGCCAGCAGCACGAGACCGACGCCGGTGGCGTGCAGTGCGAACCGACCGCCAACCCGGGTCAGCACGGCCACCGAGTGCCGGCCGGTGATCCGCTCCACGAACACCACCTCGGTGCCCTCGCGGATGGCCAGCTGAACGTTCTCCCGCGTGACGAGATAGAGATCCTCGAGGAACGGTAGGGCAGCCTCACGCAACGGGGTGCTGCGCGGCGCGAGGGAACCGACCTCCCACAGCCACAAGCCGATTCGCAAGTGCCCGGCCGGTGTCCGCTCCAACGCACCCCAGGCAACCAGCTCGGCGACCCGGCGGGACGCGGTCGACAGGGTGAGACCGGACCGGGCCGCGAGCTCGGTCAGCGACAACTCGCGGTGCGACTCGTCGAAGGCGCCGACGATGCCCAGCAGCTTCGCAGCGACCGAACCTGCCATCCGTGGACCTTCCGACGTCGGTGCGGCACGACCAAGCGGTGGTGTCCGCCATTCCCTGAGCATCGTCCCACCCGAAACGCGCTCGTCCCCGACGATCGGATGAACTAACGTCTCGAGCATGCCCGTCGAACGCACCATCCTTGCGACCTCCGGTGGTGTCCGCCGTGGTGAACGCACCTTCTTCGAATTCAGCGAATTGACCGATTTTGCGGTCGAACTTGCCGGCGTCACCGGTCGGGCGCCACGCCTGTGCACGGTCTCGACCGCCGTCGGGGACAACCCGTTCGTCCTGCACGCCCTGTCCGAGGCGGCGAAAATCGCCGGGTACGACCACACCCACCTGCAGCTCTTCGAGATGCCGAACGTCGCCGACCAGGCCGAGCACCTGCTCGCGCAGGACGTCGTCTGGGTGATGGGCGGCTCGGTCGCCAACCTGTTGGCCGTATGGCGCGTGCACGGCCTCGACGACGCGATGCGCGCCGCATGGGAGGCCGGCGTGGTACTCACCGGTGTCAGCGCCGGATCGATCTGCTGGCACAGCGGCGGGACGACCGACTCCTTCGGCGCGGACCTGCAGCCGATCACCAACGGCCTCGGTCTCCTGCCCTACGGCAACGGCGTGCACTACGACGGCGAGGCTCGCCGTCGCCCGTTGATGCAGCGCCTGGTCGCGGACGGCGCGCTGCCGGAGTCCTACTGCACCGACGACGGTGCCGGGATCCTTTACCGCGGCACCGAATTCGCCGAAGCGGTGTCCGAACTCGACGGCGCGGGCGCCTACCACTTGGTGCGTGACAGCGACGTTGCAGTGGAGACCGCGCTGCCGATCCGCCGACTCTGACCGAACCGGCCCGGGCGCCTCCGCGGCGTCCGGCGCCTGGCCGTGTTCAGTCGCGCGTGCTGCTGAACGCGGCGTCGAACGATGCCGTGGGCCGTTCGAAGTTCAGCCGCCGCACGTAGTCCAGCGACTCGGGCGCTCCTTGGAGCCGATCCATCCCTGCGTCCTCCCACTCGATCGAGATGGGGCCGTCATACCCGATCGCGTTGAGCGTGCGGAAGCAGTGCTCCCACGGCACGTCGCCGCGTCCGGTGGACACGAAGTCCCAGCCGCGCCGAGGGTCTCCCCACGGCAGGTGGGAGGACAGCCGACCGTTGCGCCCGTTGCCGATCCGCTTGCGCGCGTCCTTGCAGTCGACGTGGTAGATGCGGTCCCTGAACTCCCAGATGAAGTCGGCCGGGTCGAGGTCCTGCCACACCATGTGGCTCGGGTCCCAGTTCAGCCCGAACGCCGGACGGTGACCGATGGCCTCCAGCGTCGCGTGCGTGGTCCAGTAGTCGTAGGCGATCTCGCTCGGATGTACCTCGTGCGCGAACCGGACGCCGACCTCGTCGAAGACGTCGAGGATCGGGTTCCACCGTCGGGCGAAGTCCGCGTAACCCTCCTGGATCACCTCGTCGGACACCGGCGGGAACATCGCGACGTACTTCCAGATGGCCGAACCGGTGAAGCCGATCACGGTGTCGACACCCAGTAGCGCGGCGGCACGGGCGGTGTCGGCCATCCGCTGCGCAGCGCGCTGGCGAACTCCTTCCGGGTCGCCGTCACCCCACACTGCCGGCGGCAGAATGTCCTTGTGCCGCAAGTCGATCGGGTCGTCGCACACCGCCTGCCCGACGAGGTGGTTGGAGATGGCCCACACCTTCAGGTTGTGCTTGTCGAGGATCTCGCGACGTGACGCGATGTAGTCCGGCTCGCTGAGGGCGCGGTCGACCTCGAAGTGGTCACCCCAGCAGGCGATCTCCAGCCCGTCGTAGCCCCAGTCGCCGGCGAGACGGCACAGCTCCTCGAACGGCAGGTCGGCCCATTGCCCGGTGAACAGCGTGATCGGTCGAGTCATCGTGCGTCTCCTTCGGTGAATCCTGTTGTTTCATGCGGTTGTTCCCGGTCGCGATGCGGGTATGGCGGTGCCACCGGCCTCCGCCTGGGTGGTGGAAGACCCTCGGCGAGGGCCGGTGGCGCCGGGACGTGTCAGCCGCGCAGGGCGGCGAGGTTGTCGTAGCTGACCTTGGCGAACTCCAAGGACTGTCCGGGCGACGCGCCGCTGGGCGCGTTGTCCTGCTCGTACATCGGGTTGTGCCAGCCGCCGGCACCGACCCGTCGAAAGAACGTCGAGTAGTCGATGTCGCCCGTGCCGAACGGTGTCATGACATAGCCGTCGGCCTTGGTGGTGTCGATCGCACCGTCCTTGGCGTGGAAGAGCGGGAATCGCTTGGACTGCTTGGCGACCACGGCCGCCGGGTCGAAGATCGACGTGACCGTCGATCCGTCGGCGGCCGTGTATGCCTTGTGCTTGTACTGCGCGACGTGCGCCCAGTAGATGTCCATTTCGAGGTGCACGTATTTCGGATCCGTGTTGGCCAGGAAGTGTTCGAGACGGCGGATGCCCGACGAGCGCGTCGGACGCCCCTGGTCATCGAGCGGTCCGCTGTCCAGCAGGAAGCTGTAGGCGACGTCGTGGTTGTGGGTGTAGAGCTTCAACCCGTGCTTGCGCCACGCGCGTTCGCCGAAGACGTTCCAACGCGCAGCAGCCGCGTCCCAGTCCGCCACGTATGCCGAGCCGGTCGGGTCGCCGCCGGTGCCGATGTGCGACATACCGAGGATGTTGGCCACCTCGCACGCGGCATCGAACGACGCAAGCGTTGCGTCGGTGACCGTCGACGGCACCGACCCGTGGTTGCCCTCGGCCTCGATTCCGTTGTCGTCCAGCCACTTTCGCAGCAGGCGAGCGCCATCCAGGGTGTTGAGGTTCCCACCCGGCGCGTTCGCATGCTGACCGTAACCGGCGAATTCGAGCTGGGTGTATCCGATTCGGCCGAGCTCTTCGATGACCGCCTTGAATCCGGACGCGTAGGGCGAGGTGTTCGGGTCGCGCGAGGTCGCGTCGCGGACGGTGTAGAGAATGATCCCCCGCTTGGACTTCGGGACCAGGACACCGCCGGCATTGCCGACTGCGTCAGCGCGTGCACCCGGCGCGGCCACGGCGGTGAGCGCCACCGCCGCCATTCCGGTGGAAGCCGCCATGAACTGTCGACGGCTGAGACCGAGACCCTTGGCGAGTTTCAGCGGCTGGACTTCGTTGTCATGCATGGTTACTGCTCCTTGGAGATTGACGGAGGCGGTCCTTGCGGGGTGGTGGTGCACAACTCCTTCCGGCGAACGACGTGACGAGAGATCCGAGGGGTCAGCGGACGCCTGCCTGCGCCGAGACGTCGGCGATCGAGGACCACGATCCAGAGCGCCCGGCACTGTCCTCGACGGCTGACAGGACCCGCTGCACCTGGAGCCCGTCGGCGAAACCTGGGCGTGGTGCCGTGCCCTCGGCGAGTGCCGTGAGGAAGTCGACCGCTTGATGGGTGAAGCTGTGCTCGTAGCCGAGCACGTGTCCCGGCGGCCACCACGCGGCGACATACGGATGGGTCTCCTCGGTCACGAGGACCCGGGTGAAACCGGCATCGCGCGTCGGAGCATCTGCGTCATATACGTGCAGGACGTTCATGTCCTCGAAGTCGAACGCGACCGATCCCCGAGTTCCGTTGACCTCCAGTCGGATCGCGTTCTTCCGGCCGGTCGCGAAGCGGGTGGCTTCGAAGACCGCGAGAGCGCCCCCGGTCAGTTGGGAGACGAAGATCGCCGCGTCGTCGACGGTCACAGGGCCGAGCTGCGTGGCACTGTCGCCGGCCGCCGTACCACCGAGGGAGGTCACCGATGGCGTGCCGCCGAGCGGCCGTTCACGTACGAAGGTCTCGGTGCGTGCGGCGACACCGACCAACTGCTCCCCCGTGACGAACTGTGCGAGATCGACTATGTGCGCGCCGATGTCGCCCAGTGCTCCTGAGCCCGCACGCTCCTTCTGCAGGCGCCAGGTCAGCGGCGACGTGGGATCGGTGAGCCAGTCCTGCAGGTAGTGCCCGCGCACGTGCAGGATGCGGCCGAGCCGGCCTTCCGCCACGAGGTTCCGTGCGTAGGCGATCGCCGGGACCCGACGATAGGTGAACCCCACCATCGACTGGATCCCCTGAGCCTGTGCGGTATTCGCGGCCTCCACCATCAGCTCCGCCTCGGCCACCGAGTTGGCCAGCGGCTTCTCGCAGAGCACATGCTTGCCCGCCTGCAACGCCGCGGTTGCGATCTCGGCGTGCGTGTCACCCGGCGTGCAGATGTCGATGACGTCGATGTCGTCCCGGTCGAGCAATCGTCGCCAGTCCGTCTCGACACTCTCCCAGCCGAAGCGACGGGCGGTCTCGGCGGCTGCCGCCTCGTTGCGCCCGGCCACCGCCGCGAGGTGCGGTGTCGCCGGAGCGTCGAAGAAGCTACGTGCGTTGCGCCAGGCCTGTGAGTGCGCGCGTCCCATGAAGGCGTAGCCGACCATGCCGATGCCGAATGTGGGCGTGCTGGGTGTGCTCATTGACGTCCTCCCGAACGTGATTGAAGCCGCTGGTGATTCAGGGCGGGCGCCCGCGATCATCACGCAGGCGCCCGCGCCGTCATGACTCGAATGCGAGCGGCAGGTACTGGTCGACGTTCTTCTTGGTCACGACTGGTGCGTTCAGCACGATGCGCCGGGGAACCTCGACCTGGGCCAGGTCACTGATGCCCTTGCCCTGCGCGATGAGCCGCGCGACCTTGATGCCGTCGGCCGCCTGGGTCGGCGGATAGAGGACGGTCGCCTCCATCTTCCCTTCCTTGATCAGCCGCATCGCATTCGCGGATCCGGCGCCGCCGATGAAGGCCATCTCGTGCCGGTTCGCCTGGTCGAGCGCGGCCATGACGCCGACGCCCTGGTCGTCGTCGTGATTCCACAGGATGTCGATCTTCGGTGCTGCCTGGACCAGGTTGGACGCCTGCTTCTCCCCCGACTCGACCGTGAATTCGGCCGATACCCGGTTGTCCACCCGCTGGCCGCACTTCTTCAGCGCATCCTTGAATCCCTTGCTGCGGTCCTGCGTCAGCGGCAGTGAGTCGATGCCGGCGATCTCCGCGATCACCGGGTTGGACAACTTCTTCTGCTTCACCAGCTGGCACGCGTAGGTCCCTGCCGACACGCCCATCCCGTAGTTGTCGCCCAGGATGGTGGTGCGGGCCGCGAACGGGTTGGAGAACTCCCGGTCGACGTTGATCACCGGTATGCCGGCGTTCATCGCCTTGGTGGCGACCTCGGTCAGCGCTGCGCCATCGGTCGGCAGCAGCACGATCGCGTCCACCTTGTCGTTGATGAAGGTCTCGATCTGGCTGATCTGGAGGGAAGCGTCGTTGGTGCCCTCGGCCACCTTGAGCTCGACGTCCGGATACTTCTTCGCCGCGTCCTTGGCCGCCTTGTTGATGGCGCCGAGCCAGCCGTGGTCGGCGGCCGGACCGGAGAAGCCGATGGTGACCTTCTTGCCTGCTGCGTCGTTGTTGCTTCCCGCCTTCTTCGGAGCGGACTTCGAACCCGCGGGCGAGTTGTTCTCCGGGTCGTTCCCGGTGCATCCCGAGGCGCCGAGGACTGTGCCGACAGCGACCATGACGATCGCAATCCGCTTGGCAGTGCGAGGAATTGATGAAGACACGGTGACTCCTAGTTGCGCGGTGGTGACGGGTGGTGACGGGGTACTTCCGGGTTGGTGACGAGACGGAGAGTGCGTAGACGCGAGCGGCCGCTGTGTGCGACGCGGCGCGATCAGGTCGATCCGGTGCGAGCGACCCGTTGTTGGAGCAGGACCGCGGCGACGATGATGGCTCCCTTGGCCACCGCCTGCGTCGAAGTGTCGAGGTTGTTGAGCGTGAAGACGTTGGTCAGCGTGGTGAAGATCAGCACGCCGAGCACCGTGCCGACGAGCGTCGCCCGGCCACCCGAGAGCAGCGTGCCGCCGATGACGACCGCCGCGA
This sequence comes from Flexivirga endophytica, assembly GCF_014640635.1. Taxonomy (GTDB): domain Bacteria; phylum Actinomycetota; class Actinomycetes; order Actinomycetales; family Dermatophilaceae; genus Flexivirga; species Flexivirga endophytica. The sequence goes on along the minus strand of NZ_BMHI01000002.1, from coordinate 680,976 downwards.
TCGCATCGAGCTCGTAGAGCGTGCCGTGTGTGGAGGTGCCGGTCGTCGTACGCGCCATGAGCATGACGGCGGCGATGCCGCATGCCAGACCGAGCAGGATGTAGAGGTACATCGTGTGTCGCTGCACCCGTATGCCGGCCAGCCGTGCGGCTTCCGGGTTGCCCCCGATGGCGAGTGTCCGGCGGCCGAATGTCGTGCGGTTGAGCAGGACCCAGCCGGCCGCGGCGACCGCTGCGAACATGATCACCAGCACCGGGACCCCCGCGACGCTGCCACCGAAGAAGTCGACGAAGCCTCGCTCCCGGATGATCTGGGTGCGACGCTTGGCGATGATCTCGGCGAGTCCGCGAGCCGCCGCCAGCATGGCGAGCGTCGCGATGAACGGGGCTATTCGCCCGTAGGCGATCAGCACACCGTTGACCAGACCGCAGCCGGCTCCCACTGCGAGCGCCACGAACACCATGACCGACCAGTGGTAGTCCGCGGCCATGGTCTGCGTCGCGATGGTCGTGGCCCAGACCGAACAGAGCGCGACGATGGCCCCGACGGACAGGTCGATGCCCTCACCGGCGATGACGAACGTCATACCGACACTCACGACGCCGATCACCGAGCCGAGCCGCAGGATCGTCAGCGCATTGTCCGTGCTGGCGAATCGCTCTCCGCCAGTGAGGATTCCGACGATGATGAGCAGCACCAGCGCGAGGACGAGTCCGAGGTTCCGCCCCGCCGGCCCACTGAGGAAGTCGACAAGGCCGCCGCGGCGCGCGGCCGATTCCTCCGGTGCCGTCTCGGTCTCGGCGTCGTCCGCCTTCGGCGTCTCGGCCTTCGTCAGATCGAAACTCATGGCGTCGCCCTCCTGTGTCGGGCCGCGCCATACGTCTGAGTCCTCGTTCGCTCGCTGCGCTCACTCATGCGGCATCTCCCTTCAAGATGATGTCGAGCACCGCGTGCTCGTCGAGTTCGTCGGCCGGACCCTCGTGACGGATGGTGCGATCGGCGATGACCAGGACACGGTCGGAAAGGCCCAGCACCTCGGGGATCTCGCTGGACACCACGACGACGGCGACGCCCTGGTCGGTGAGTTCCCGAATCAGGCCGTAGATCTCCGAGCGAGCGCCGACATCGACGCCGCGCGTCGGTTCGTCGAGCAGCAGCACCTTGCAGCCACGTAGCAGCCATCGCGCGAGGACGACCTTCTGCTGGTTGCCGCCCGACAGGGTGCGCGACTCGCGATGCGCCCCGCGCGGTCGCACGTCGAGGGAGTCCAGCAGCGCCTCGGCGGCACGTGTCTCACCGTGCCGGTCCAACAGCCCGGCCCGGGAGAACTTGGCCAGGCTGGCCAGCGAGATGTTGGCCGCCAGCGACGCCTGCAGGACCAGTGCCTGGCTCTTGCGTTCCTCCGGGCAGAGGCCGATGCCGGCCGCGACCGCTGCCGGGACGGAGCCCGGCCGGACGGTGCGGCCGTCGACAGTCACCGTGCCGCTCGTCGCGCGGGTGGCACCGAAGATCGCCTCGACGATCTCGGTCCGGCCCGATCCCACGAGGCCGGCGAGGCCGACAACCTCGCCCGGCCGGACCTGGAAGCTGATGTCGGCGAATTCACCTTTCTGAGAAAGATTTTCGATCCGGAGCATCGGCTCGGCGCCCGCTACCGGCGAGCGGCGCGGGAAGACGTATTCGATGGAGCGTCCGGTCATCAGCCGGATGAGGTCCTGGGTCGACGTCGTCTTGGCGTCCATCGCGGTGCTGACGGTCTTGCCGTCCTTGAGGACGGTCACCCGATCACCGATCTCCCGGATCTCCTCGAGCCGGTGGGAGATGTAAATGACCGCCACGTCCCGTGCGGTGATCTCACGGATGACTGCGAAGAACTGCTCGACCTCGCCGGCGTCCAGCACCGCGGACGGCTCGTCCATGATGATCAGCCGGGCGTCTCGGGACAGTGCTCGCGCCATACTCACGATCTGCTGCGCCGCGGCCGACAACGCACCGACCTCGGTCGTCGGCGTGATCTCCGGATGCCCGAGCTCGGCGAGCAGGCCGGCGGCCGCCCGTCGCGCGGTTGCCCGCTGGGAGAAGCCGGCACGGCTGGGCTCATGCCCCAGGAAGATGTTCTCGGCCACGGTGAGGCCATCGACGAGATCGAGTTCCTGGTACATCGTGGCGATGCCGAGGTCCATGGCCGCCTGCGGGTCGGGCAGGCCGACCGCTTCGCCGCGCCACTCGACCGTGCCTTCGTCCGCCCGGTGCACACCGGCGAGCACCTTGATGAGGGTGCTCTTGCCGGCACCGTTCTGCCCGAGCAGGCAGTGCACCTCTCCCTGCTCGACCGTCAGGTCCACTCCGCCCAGCGCGACGACACCCGGGAATCGCTTGACCACATCGGTCATCCGCAACAGAGGGTGACCGGCTCCTGCAGACCGTCGAGGTGACATGAGTCACACCGTTGCCCACTTCTGTCAGCTCGTCAAGCAAAAGTTCTATTTCACTCGGAATAAGTCGCATAAGTGACATACCGAAGTCCGGTGTGTTTCACTCAGGCGTGAGTTCGTCAGAGTCGTCGCCGGAGTCGTCCTCGCCGACCCTCGCAGTCACCGGGGCCGGCGAGTTGTTGCAACTGCTGCGCGACGAGACGCCCCGCACCCGCGCGGAACTCGCCAAGTTGACCGGCCTGGCGCGGTCGACGGTGGGTGCCCGCGTCGATGCGCTGCTCGCGACCGGATTGCTCGCGCCGAGCGGGGAGGCGGCGAGCACGGGCGGGCGGCCACCCGTGCAGTTCGCTTTCAATCCACAAGCACGTGTCGTGGTGGGTGCGGACCTGGGCGCGACCCACGGCCGGGTCGCACTGACCGATCTGGGCGGCAAGCCGATCGGCGAGGTCGCCGAGGATGTGGACATCAGCGCGGGACCGGACCTCGTGCTCGACTGGTTGACCTCGAGGACGCAGCGACTGCTCGACGATGCCGGCAGGGACGCTTCCCAACTCATCGGGATCGGGATCGGCCTGCCCGGTCCGGTCGAGCATTCCACCGGACGACCGATGCGCCCGCCGATCATGCCGGGGTGGGACCGCTACGACGTGCCCGCGCACATCCGCCGCCACTTCGACGTCCCGGTCCTGGTCGACAACGACGTCAACATCATGGCGCTCGGCGAGCACGCGACCGCGCATCCAGGCGTCGAGCACCTGCTCTTCGTCAAGGTGGCGACCGGGATCGGCGCCGGCATCATCAACGGTGGTGTGCTCCATCGCGGTGCCGTCGGCGCGGCCGGCGACCTCGGGCACGTTGCGACCCCACATGCAGCTGATGTTCTGTGCACCTGCGGCAACCGCGGATGCCTCGAGGCGGTCGCCAGCGGTAGCGCGATCTCCAAGCAGCTCAAGGAGATCGGCCTCGATGCCGCCACCAGCACCGACATCGTCGAGCTCGCCCGCGGCGGCAACGGCCCCGCCGCGGACGCCATCCGGCGGGCCGGCCGCACCATCGGCGAGGTGCTGGCGACCTGCGTCAGCCTGCTCAACCCGTCGGTCATCGTCATCGGCGGCTCGCTCGGTCTGGCCGAGGGCAACCTCATCGCCGGCGTGCGCGAAGTGGTCTACGGCCGATCGCTGCCCCTCGCGACGGGGGCGCTGCAGATCGTGCCCGCTGCGACCGGCGAGCAGGCCGGCGTCATCGGCGCCGCGACCATGGTGATCCAGCACGCGCTCACCGCCGACCGCGTCGACCTCGCCGTCGCGCGCCGGTCCGCCTCGTCGGCCTCCGCCTCCTGAGTCCGTCACGTCGGCGCCGGCCCGACGACTGTGATCGGCCACTCGTCGCGCGAACCGGCCGACATACACCGAAAGCCGCTACAGTCCTGACGTCGTGAGCTCAGAGACCCAACCCGCGCTGGACAAGCTGCTGGCGTCCGCGCCCTTCCAGCGGTGCCGTCATGAGGCAGCCCGCACGGCGAACGACCCCACGGCCCTGACCAGCCTGCTGGACCGCGTCGCCGCTCACGAGTTCGGCATCGGCCAGTTGCCGGACACTCGCGGTGGTATCGACATCGACATCGCCTGTGCGGTGGTCGATGCGCACATCGCCGAGTTGAATGCCGGCGACGGCACCAGCGCTATCGCGGACGCCCGCTGCCGCCTGGTGATCGCCGCGCTGCACTACTTGGTCGACAAGAACGACGTCATACCCGACGACCTGCCGGAGGGGCACGTCGACGACGTCGCGGTGCTGCGCTGGGCCACCCACGTCGCGCGCGGCGAGGCGCCGGCGGAGTAGCCGGCCTCCAACTGCCCCGGACGCGTCACTTGTCGGCACCCGGTGCCACACTCGATCGTCATGGGTGGAACGACGCCGCGAGCGCGGATCACCGCTGCCGTCGCACGCGATGGTCAGCACGAGTTCGTGATGCGCTGCGTCGGCCTGTTGGGCGGCGAGATGGACCCCGCACTGATGGAAGTGATCGGCGGCGACGGCGCGGCATACGTCGTCAGCGGCCACGAGGGCGGACCGGACGGCTACTGGCCGCGGACCTGGGCACTGCGCGCGCTGCTCCACGTCTGGGATCCGGCGGCCGAGCCCGCGGTGCTGGCCGCGTCCTCGGACGACCACTGGCGGGTCCGCGAGATGGCCGCCAAGGTGATCGCCGCCCGTATGACGTCCTCGACCGCTGCCCCTGCTGCGCTGGAGCAGCTTGCCGCCGACGACAGCACTCGGGTGCGCGCGGCCGCCGAGCGTGCCCGGGCGAAACTCGGCTGACGCCAGCGCTTTCCGACGCCCGTCAGGGCAGGTCGCTGTGCACGTCCCCGATCCGGATGTTGTTGCCGAACGGGTCACGGATCGCGAAGTCCCGCCCGTAGGGCTGCTCGACGATCTCCTGGGTGAAGTCGACGCCGGCATCCTTCAAGCGGGCGAAGGCGCCGTCCACGTCGTCGGTGTCGAACGCCAGCCAGCCACCGCCGGCGCCCTTGGCAACCAACTCCCGCACCTGCGTGGCAGTGGCTTCGTCCATGCCCGGAGGGCCGGGCTTCTCCAGCATGATCACCTTCGGGTCGCCCGGGACGCGGACGGTCAGCCAGCGCATCGGTCCGAAGTCGAGATCCTGGTCGACCTCGAGGCCGAGGACGTCGGTGTAGAACGTCTTCGCCTCGTCCTGGTCGAGGACGAAGATCGACGAGATGTTGTTCCGCTTCAGCATGGCCCTGCTCCTTGATCTGGTTGGTGGTGCCGTTCGATCGATTTCGACTGTATGGCGCAGTCCGGCCGCGATACTTCTCCGAAAGTGCGGGCTTCGCGCCATACGATGTCGCGGTGGAGCCCCAGGAGGACCGGAACCGTCGCCTGCTGCGGGCCCGGGACGCCATCGACGTCCACTACCGGGAAGAGCTCGACGTGCCGCGGATCGCCCGCATCGCGTTGATGGGCCGGGCGCACTTCATCCGGGAGTTCAAGGTGGCATTCGGTGAGACGCCGCACCGGTATCTCCAGCGGCGACGGGTGGAGCGCGCCATGTACCTCTTGCGCTGGACCGACCAGAGCGTCACGTCCGTGTGCATGGAAGTCGGTTTCAGCAGCCTCGGCACGTTCACCCGGACCTTCACCGAGATCGTCGGCGAGTCACCCCGCGCCTACCGCGCGGGTGCGGAGCGCCCGGACGGTTTCGTTCCCGGCTCGTTCACGATGCGGTGGACGCGCCCGTCGGGCTGAACGGCAGCTCGGTATCCCCTCGCACCGATGACGATTCGGCGAGCGCCGAAGCCTTCGCGTCATACGGTGCCGGTATGACGACCCACCTGTATGACGCCGCCCTGACCTGGACCGGGTCCACCAGCGACTACCGCTCCTACACCCGAAGCCATCAGGTCACCGCGAACAACAGCACGTTGAAACTAAGCGCGGACAAGGCTTTTCGCGGGGATCCGACGCAACTGAATCCCGAAGCCCTGCTCGTGGCCGCCGCGAGCTCGTGCCAGCTGCTCAGCTTTCTGGCGGTCGCGGCACAGGCGAAGGTCGACGTGATCAGCTACGAGGACGACGCCGAAGGCGCCATGCCCGACGAGCAGCACCCCGTCCGGATCTCGCGGATCGTCCTCAACCCGCACATCCGGGTACGAGGCACCGAGCCCGACGTGGTCCACGAGCTGCTGCACAAGGCTCACGACCAGTGCTACATCGCCAACTCACTCACCACCGACATCCGGCTCGAGCCGACCATCGAGGTGGTCTGAGTGTTCGACGTCGAGATCCCGGCGCCGGACGGCGCGACCTCACTTTTGCGCATCGGAAACACGCTGGGTGCCGCAGGTGTCGGCCTGGAAGGTGGTGGCATGTGGTCCGGCGCCGCGCACTACCTGGTGTCCGATGGCGAGGTTGCCGTAAAAGCGTTGCGTGACAACGGATTCCACGAAGTAGCCGTCACTCCGGTCGCGGTCGTCGAGCTCGGTGCCGATGTGCCGGGCGCTCTGGCAGGGATGATGGGCGAGCTGGTCGACGCCGGCGTGGTGCTGCACGGGCAGTACAGCGACCACGACAACCGCAAGGTGTTGCTCGTCGACGACGTCGACGCGGCATACGACGTGCTCGGGAAGCCGGTATGACGACGAAAATGCCCTCGTCGCAGGGCCGTGTCGCCTTCGCCAGGACTCGGTAACCATCTCCGGTGTGGTTCACGCAGACACTCCGAACCAGGGACCCCTGGTCCCCCGATAACCGGTCTCTGCCCGTGCCGCCGCCGATCGCGCAGCCTGTTTCCGTAAACATTGCTCAGCGAGTCCCTCCGGCTACAAATGGCGGAGACGTCGGTGGCGGTCACCGAGCTGGTGGCCGCCGTCCGTGCGCACCGGGTTGCTGCAGGAGGGAACGACAAGGTCGTTGCCTCGGCCGCCGACCGGGTACGCGATGAGTTCTACCACCGCATCGGTATGGCCGAACCACCTTCCGGCCCCGGCCAGTGCCTGATCCGGATGACCACACATAGCAGAACCCACCAAAGGAGCATTCACCGTGCCGTTCGCCAATTTCAAGGTACCCGCCGACACCATCAGCGACGAGGACAAGAAGAAGATCATCGCCCGCACCACCGACCTGTACGCCGAGATCTACGGGGAGAGGGCGCGCCCGACCACCGTCGTCCTCGTCGAAGAGGTCCCCGACGGCGGCTGGGGTGTCGCCGGCAACGTGCTGACCGCCGACCTCCTCAACGGCGACGCATAGCACCCGCGCCCCCGGCCCGGATGATCAAGCGCGGACCTACCCGTGATTGCGCTTGGTCGTCCGGCGGCAGCAATTGCCACTGACGAGAGCAGCGCGTGGCAGAGGTCGGGGCAGGCACGGCGTACGGTGGAACTACGGAGCCATCAAGGCTTCCGACTATGGGAGTGACCATGAGCGACAAGTCGCCGAGACAGAACATGTCCAAGAAGTCCTCCAAGACCATCAAGGAGAAGCGCGCCGAGAAGCGCGCCAAGAACACCACCGACAACAAACTCTTGAAGGACATGTGACGACCGTTGCCGCGGCGTCCACGCTGGGCGTCGTCGGCACGTCCGCCAAGGAGAACGAGCATCGCCTGCCGCTCCATCCTGCGCACCTGGATCGGATAGACCCGGCGATCCGTGCCCGGATGACCCTCGAGCACGGCTACGGCGAACGGTTCGGCTTCAGCGATGCAGAACTCTCGCAGCAGGTCGCCGGCTTCGCCTCGCACGCAGAGGTGATCGCGACCTCGGACGTGCTGCTGCTGCCCAAACCCCAGCACGCCGATGTCGCTGCCATGAGGGACGGCGCCGTCCTGTGGGGCTGGCCGCACTGTGTCCAGGACGTCGAGATGACGCAGCTGGCGATCGACAAGAAGTTGACGCTGATCGCCTTCGAGGCCATGAACCACTGGACGGTCGACGGCTACATGGGCGTGCACGTCTTCCACGGCAACAACGAACTGGCGGGCTACAGCTCAGTGCTGCACGCGCTGGCGTTGACCGGCTCGACCGGCGTCTACGGCCGCAGACTCACCGCAGCGGTCATCGGCTTCGGCGCCACAGCCCGGGGCGCGGTCACCGCGCTCAGTGCACACGGCGTCCACGACGTCCACGTCCTCACCAATCGTGGTGTGGCAGCAGTGGGTTCACCGATCCACTCGGTGAAGATCATGCAGTTCGACCACGACCCGAAGGCTCCCTACCTCAGCCACGTCATCACCGACCGAGGGCGCAAGCCGCTGGCGCCGTTCCTCGCCGACCACGACATCATCGTCAACTGCACGCTGCAGGACCCGAACCACCCGCTCACCTACCTCACGGAGGAGGACCTGCCACAACTGACGCGCGGCACGCTGATCGTCGACGTCTCCTGCGACGAAGGGATGGGGTTCAGCTGGGCACGGCCCACCGGATTCGACGAGCCGATGTTCACCGTGGGCGACCACGTGGCCTACTACGCGGTCGATCACAGCCCGTCCTACCTGTGGCAGTCGGCGACGTGGGAGAACAGCGAGGCGCTGCTGCCCTTCCTGGAGACCGTGATGGCCGGACCTGCGTCATGGGACGCCGACGAGACCATCAGTCGCGCGATAGAGATCCGTGACGGCCGGATCGTCAACCCGGCGATCGTGCAGTTCCAGGACCGTTCGTCGGCAGCGCCATACGCTGTTCGGCCGCCGCTGGCGGTCAGCTGATCCCCCTGCTCGTACCACGAGCCTCAAACGACCAGGACGACTCGTCCGAAGACGGTGCCGGCATCCATCGCGCGGTGCGCATCCGCGGCTTCGGCGAGTGGCATGACCTGCTGCACCACCGGTGTGAGGTCACCGCGCGCCCCAGCTGCCAACAACGCCGCACGAGCATCATTGCGATCGACCGTCGGCACGGTGTTCAGGCTGAATGTCGAGAAGGTGCGCGACGCCTGGAACGTCTCCACGAGGCGCATGCCGAAGTCCGCGGGCGGGTAGCCGGCGACCGCCCCGACCAGGACCAGCCGGCCGTTGGGTGCCAGCTTGTCGAGGAAGAGCGGCAAATCGGCACCGCCGACGATGTCGACGATGACGTCGTACTCGTCGGCCGCGGACTCCCCCGCGCCCGCGCGATCCAGCACGTGAGTCGCTCCGAGTTCCCGCAGCCGACGCCCGCGCTCGGCCGATGACGTCGTCACCGCAACGACGCTCGCCCCGCCGTGGACGGCGAGTTCGACCGTCGCGATGCCGAGGCTGCCGGCGGCTCCCCGGACGAGCACCCGATCGCCGGCGGTGAAGTGCGCATGTGCGAGCGCGAAGTGCGCGACAGTCGCCGCGCTGCCCAGGGCGACAGCGTCGACCGGAGACAGGCCGTCCGGCACTGCGGTCAGGTCATCGACGTGTGCGACAACTCGCTCGGCATACCCGCCACTGACACCGACGAATGCCCAGACCCGGCGTCCGATCCAGGTCGGATCGACACCAGGACCGACCGAGACGACTTCGCCCGCCACCTCGCTGCCGGGGATGAGACCCGGTGCGAAGCCACCGATGGTCCCTCGCCGGATCACGGCGTCCACACCGCCGACCCCGATCGCCGCCACCGCGATCTCGACCTGCTCGGCACCCGGGACGGGGGCCGGCGCCTCCTCCACGACCATCCCGTCGGCGTCTCCGAACTTGCGGATGACCACTGCCTGCATTCGTCTCAACTCCTCGTCGTTTGGTGCGATACCGTGCGAAGTTAACGGACGCATGCGTCCACTTGATCGGAGTGAGAGCAATGTGCGCACAACTGTCTCCGTTACGCGCCGACGCGCAGGACAACCGGGACCGGATCGTCGAGGCGGCGCAGGAGCTGTTCTCGCGGGACGGTCTCGACGTCGGCATGCGGCAGGTCGCCCGACGTGCCGGTGTTGGCCCGGCGACGCTCTACCGGCGGTTCCCGACGAAGGAGGCCCTCGTCGACGAGGTCTTCGCGGGCGAGCTGCACCGGTGCCGCGGGATCGTCGAGGAAGGCAGCGAGGTCGAAAACGCCTGGGAGGGATTCAGATTGATCGTCCGGCGGCTGATCGCGATCAACTCGCAGAGCAGAGGCCTGGTCGATGCGCTCACAGTGACCGGGTCGATGGGTGACCTCATCACGGCGCATCGCCGGGAGCTGTTGGGAATGATCGGCACGGTCGCGAAGCGCGCCCAGGGCACCGGTCGCTTGCGCGGCGACTTCACCATCGACGACCTGATCATGCTGTTGGCCGCCGGGCGCACCATCGCCACCTACCCGGAGGCCCGACGTGCTCGCGCGGCCGAGCGCTACGCGACACTGGCGCTCGACGCCCTCGCCGCACCATCGCCGGAGACGCCGCCGTCCCGCCATCCGGTCCCGGACCCCGCAGGGCAATGAAAATGCCCCCGACCGGAGTCGAGGGCATTGGCCGGAGCCGCCTAACGGAATCGAACCGTTGACCTATTCATTACGAGTGAATCGCTCTACCGACTGAGCTAAGGCGGCATGGCCTTCAGCGTGCGCCGAAGGCCGCGACGAGTATACGCAGGGGAGTGCCCGGACACCGAATCGGCGGCCCGTGCCGAGTTGCGTCGTGCCGATCGCGCTCCATACAGCGCGATCGGCACGGCCGAAATCGCCGGGCTTGACCTAGTCGGCGTCCTCGTCAGCCAGCAGTTCGGCGATGGCGTCGGTCACCACGCGGGCACCGCGCTCGCCGAGGGTGATCGTGAAGTGGTTGACGCCACTGACCTCGCGCCAGGTGAAATTCGGTCGCCCGGTCTCCCATTCGTCGAGTTGGTTCGGCGCGTAGAGGCCGTCCTCCTGGCCGAGCAGGCCACGCGGTGCACGCAGGAAGACCGCCGGAGCGGTCACCGCCCGCCACGCCAGGTCGGTCGGGCCGCCGACGAACATCTGCGGGTAGTCCTGGCTGATCAGAGCAGCCGCCACCGAACTCCGGTATGGCGGACCCTCCCGCGCCAGGTCGTAGTCGACGTAGTCCGACGCGGCGGAATTCCATTGCCCGACGAACGCGGGATGCTGCTTCCAGAAAGCCTGGTAGTCCTCGCGATCGGCGAACTCGAGCGACAGCCGCTCGACCGACGGTCCGAGCACCGCCTGCATCAGCGCCGGCAGGTCACCGTCCTTCGGCAGCTCGAACGGCACACCCCCGTCCACCAGCAGCAGACTCCCGACCGCGTCCGGGTGCTCACCGGCCAGCGTCGTGACGACGAAACCACCCATCGAGTGACCGACCGCCACGTCGCACCGCCCGTCGGCCAACTCCTGCAGCACCGCCAGACAGTCGGTGGCGTGCTGCGACATGCCCGATGGCCCGGGCAGGCCTGCGGAACGACCACGGCCGCGCAGGTCCGGGGCCAGGATCATCGTCCCCGGCGCGACCGCGTCACCGATCAACACCCACGCCCGGTGCGACGACGTGATGCCGTGCACCGCCAGGATGACCCGCTCGACCGGGCCGTCACCCTGCCAGCGCCCGACCCGCAGCGAGCCTCCGTGGACCGCGACGTCGACGCTCGAATAGTCCATGTCAGCAGGCCTTTCCGGCTGCTGGCACCGTGCCCTTCACCAGGTAGTCGTCGACGACGCCGTCCACGCACGACGAACCCATCTTGTATGCCGTGTGCCCGTCGCCGTCGTAGGTCAGCAGGTGCCCGTTGTCCAGCTCCTTGGCCAACCGCTGCGCCCACTCGTATGGCGTCGCCGGGTCACGCGTCGTGCCGACCACCAGGATCGGGCCGGAACCCTTGGCTGTGACCCGCTCCGGTTTGCCGGTCGCCTTGACCGGCCACTCGCCGCACGCGAGGCCGCCCCATGCCAGCATCGGGCCCCAAGTGGGCGCCGCCTTGGCGAAGGTCTTGGCGTCGTCACGGTAGGTCTCCAGGTCCGAAGAGCCGCCCCGATCAAGGCAATTCACCGCGTTGATCACCTGCATGATGTTGCCGCTGTAGCTGCCGTCGCTGCTGCGCTCGGCATACTGATCGGCGAGCGCCATCAGCTTGTTGCCGTTGCCGTTGAGTGCGGACCGGAACGCGTCGGTGAGCGTCGGCCAGGAACCCTTGTCGTACATCGCCTGGGCGATGCCCATGGTCGCCCAGCCCTCGGTGAGCTTGTGGACATCACCCTCACCGGTCACCTTCAACGGCTTGGCGTCGACCTGCTTCAGGAACGAGCGGATGCGCGCCATACCGTCGTCGACGTTGGCGCCGAGCGGACACGAGCCGCTCGCAACACAGTCGCGTACGTAGGACCGGGTCGCCTGCTCGAAGCCCTTGGCCTGGCCGAGTCCCATCTGGGTGCCGGTGATGTCCGGCGGCACGACGCCGTCCAGCACGAACCGGCCGACGTGTTTGGGGAAGAGATCCGCGTAGGTCGAGCCGATGAACGTCCCGTAGGACTTGCCGAGGTAGTTGAGCTTGTCGTCACCGAGAGCGGCACGCAGCACGTCCATGTCCTTGGCAACCTCGACGGTCGAGACGTGCTTGATGAGGTTGCCGGTCTTGGCGACGCAGGCATCGCCGAACGCACGACTGTCCTTGGCCGCCTGCTGCTGCTCGGCGGCGTCGTCCGGCGTCGGGTCTGCGGCGAGATATCTGTCCATCTGCGCGTCGCCGTAGCAGGTGATCGGCGCGGAGCGCTGCACGCCGCGAGGGTCGAAACCCACCACGTCGTATGACGATCGGACGTCCTTGCTGACGACGTACCCGGAGGCGGCGGCCGCGGCGTAGTCGACGCCGGAACCTCCGGGACCACCGGGATTGACCACCAGCGAGCCCTTCTTGTCGCCCGTGGCCGGCACCTTGTCGATCGCCAGCTTGATGGTCGGCCCGCCGGGTTTGGCGTAGTCGACGGGGACGGTGAGGTCGGCGCACTTCGCGTCACCGCAGTCGGTCCACTTCAGCTGCTGGTCGTAGAACTTCGACAGATCGGCGGGTGCCGCGTCCGCGGCGGACGCCTTCCCGGCAGCCGCACCGGACTGCGCAGAGCCCTGCGACGATGCGGCGGCCGACGGCGCACCGCCACCGGATCCACTGCTGCACCCTGCCACGGCCAGCCCGAGGACCGTGACGCCCACCAAACCCGCCAGGGACCGTCGACGCACCATGTGGCTCATTCTGTGTTGGCAAGCGCGTCAGCAAGGCGCCGCCTTGCAAACGCTGCCCAAGCTCGCTGTGCTCGTTCAGAATGAACTTCCATGCGCTGCACGTTACGTCATACGAACTGACCGGTGGCGTGGACTTGCTCGTCACCTCTGAGCCGATCACCACGTGGCCATGCCTCTCGCTGCAAGGACTGCTCTGCTGGACCGCGGCAGCCGCGTCATGTGGCGCACGCTGGGTCGCCCGGTCGATCTCGACGGCGAGCACGCGTGGCTCGCCGCGCCGATGCACTCCGGGTCACGGGTGGCCGACGGCTGGGTGGCGGATGCCGCCGCCGCGCTCGGCGGCCGGACGGAGAGCGATGGCGAGGGCGGCTTGCTGGCGGACCTGGCAGCGCTGGACGGCCCGGGGTTCTCGGCGAGGTCGATCGACCCGATGATCCGCCGCTTCTACGAGCAGACCAGCGGCTGGCGGATGGAGGTCTGGGCCCAGTGGAATCCGCTGCTGCAGCCCGGCGGCGAGTTCATCAGCCGGGCGTTCGGCACTCGGGTGCAGCAACTCGCCATACCCACGCGACCGCTGGACGTTGCACACGGCATGGACAGCACGGTGGTCCGCATCCTCGACGGCGACGGAGAGCAGCACGCGGCTGCCTGGTTGCGCACCCTGCGCGAGTCGGGTGACTACGTTTACAGCGGTTGCTACTCCGTGCGGTCGCTGCCCGGCAGCGACCGGCCGAGCGTGCACGTTGCCTTTCCGCTGGAGTCGGGCAACGTGCAGGTCTTCCTCCGCCCACGGGCACTGCCCGGCGGTGGGCTCGAACTCGTTTCTGCCCCAGGGAAATTCGGCCAGGACGGTGCGTATGTCGTGGTGCGTGAGCGCGGCACGCACGCATCCCGAGCACCCATCCACGAGACGTTCCGGCTGTACGTCGACGACGAACAGGTGCTGCGCACCGACCACGTCCTGCAGCTGGGACGGATGACCGCCGTGCGGCTGCACTACAAGCTCACTCCACAGTGACCCGCCGACCGAGGCCCGGAAATCGGTTGCCGAGACCGACCGGCTCGTGGACGCTCGTCGGATGACAGAAGGGACCGAGCAACTGCGCCTCGAACTGCTTGCCATGCGGCACGCCGCGCCGTTGGAAGCGTTCGAGCGTGCGAACCGCGCGTTCTTCGCGGCGCGGATCGGTGACCGGGGCGATGACTTCTTCAGCCGATTCCATCTGCACCTCGCCGAGCGCGTGGCGGAGAACGCCTCCGGCCGCTCGCTGCTCTGCGTGGTCGTCGACGCCGCCGGCGAAATCGTCGCGCGGGTCAATCTGATCGACATCGACCAGCCGGAGCCGACCGAGCTCGGCTACCGGGTCGCCGAGGCGGCGCAGGGGCGAGGCATCGCGACCTGGGGCGTCACCAGTGCGCTCGACCTGGCGGCCGGCCGTGGTGTGCCTCGCGTGCACGCGAAGGTCGCCACGACGAATCCCGCATCGCGGCGGGTCCTGCAGCACTGCGGCTTCGCGCTGGTCGGGCCGACCGATCCGCCGACCGGATCGTCGAAGACGTTCCTGAGCTACGGCCGCGACCTGTGAGCGCTCAGCCGGGGATGCTCGCCGGCGCCCGCAAGCCGATCGTCATCGCCTCGAGCGCCAGCAACGGCGGCACGTTGGCCTCGATGCGCTCGCGCGCAGTCGCGATCATGTCCATCGCCACCAGCAGCTGCTCGCTGGTCCTGCCGTCGGCCAGTCGTTGCACCTCGTCGGCGAGGTCGGCGTTGATCAGCGGCACGGTGTTGCCGGCCTGCAGCACGAGGGCGTCACGGTAGATCGACAGCAGGTCGACCAGCGACCGGTCGATCACGTCGCGACCGAAGCGGGTCGCGCGCGTCTTCTGTTCCTTCTCCAGCGCGGAGATCTGCGAGCGCACGTGCGGCGGTTGCGTGCGGGCGCTTGGGTCGGCGCCGAGTTGCGCCATCAGACGTTCCTTCTCAGCGGCGTCGCGTTCGGCGGACGACGCCGACGACTCCTCGCCTGCGATCGCGGCCAGGTCGCCGGCGGCGGTCATCGCGTCCCCGAGGTTGTTTATCCGGCCGGCGAGCAGGAGTGTCTTGCGACGGCGTTCCCGGGCCGACTCGTCGGTGGCCAGGCGGCGGGCGAGGCCGACGTGGGACTGCGCGGCGCGGGCGGCATACGTCGCGACCTGCGGATCGATGCCGTCCCGCTCACTGAGCAGCTTCGCGACGGCTTCCACCGGAGGCGTGCGCAGCCGGACATGCCGTGATCGGGAGCGGATGGTGATGATGACGTCCTCGAGCGAGGGCGCGCACAGCAACCAGACGGTGCGCTCGACCGGCTCCTCGAGCGACTTCAGCAACGCGTCCGCCGCGCGCTCGGTCAGCCGGTCGGCGTCCTCGATGATGATCACCCGGTAGCGCCCGATGCTCGGGCGTCGCTGCGCGAGTCCGGCGAGCTCGCGAGCGTCCTTGACCTGGATCGACAGCCCCTCGGTCGCCATGACCGTGACGTCGGCGTGACTGCGGTCGAGCACGGTCCGGCACTCGTGGCACTCCCCGCACCCGCCGCGTGGACACTCCAGCGCGGCCGCGAACGCCCGAGCGGCAGTGGACCGGCCGGACCCGGGTGGCCCGGTCAACAGCCACGCGTGGGTCATCCGAGCCGGGTCCGCGACGGCCGCCTGCAGGGTGGCGACCGGCTGCTCCTGCCCGATCACGTCCTTCCACACACCCGACGAGGTCACGACCGGATCACCCGCTCGGCCACGATCGCGGCGATCTCCTCGCGCGGCAGCCCGGCGTCGACGACGAGGTAACGCCCCGAATCGGCAGCGGCGAGTTGCAGGTAGTGCTCACGGACGCGTGCGTGGAAGTCGTCCTCCTCGGACTCCAGCCGGTCGTGCACGTCGCCCCGGCGACTGCGGCCGTCCGCCGGGGTGACGTCGAGCAGCACCGTCAGGTCGGGCAGCAGATCCTGGGTGGCCCAGAGCGAAAGCCGCTTGATCTCAATGGGATCCAGCTCGCGGCCGGCGCCCTGATAGGCAACCGACGAGTCGATGTAGCGGTCCTGCAGGACCACGGCGCCACGCTCCAACGCGGGCCGGACCACGGTCGCGACGTGGTGCGCGCGGTCTGCGGCGAACAGCAGCGCCTCCGCCCGGGGAGCCACCTCGTCACCGTGCAGCAACAGCTGCCGGATGCCGACCCCGAGGTCGGTGCCGCCGGGCTCGTGGGTGACGACCACGTCCTGGCCGCCGTCGACGAGTTGCGCGCGCAACAACTCGATCTGGGTCGTCTTGCCCGCGCCGTCGCCGCCCTCGAACGCTATGAACACAATCCCGGAGCCTAGTCTGCGACGCCCACAGCACGGCGCCAGCCGGGTCCCGACGTGACGCAGGTCGCACCCCCTTAGGTTGGTGGTATGACGGAAAACCCTTCACCCCTGCGCGAATCGACAGCCCGTGTCCTGACCGGCAAAGCGATCGAGGCGCAGCGGGCCAGCCGCACGCCCGCTCTGGTCGCGGGAGTCGCCCGCCGCGGACAGCTGGTCTGGTCCGAGGCCGTCGGTCGGGCCGACCTGACCGACCCGAGCATTCCCCTCGGAGCCGACACGCAGTTCCTGGTCGCTTCCAACACCAAGACCTTCACCGCGGTGCTCATCATGCAGCTGCGGGATGAGGGAAAGCTGTCCCTCGACGACACCGTCGACCAACTGGTCCCGGGCACGACGCATGCCCAGGTGACGATCCGCGAGATGCTCGCCCACGTCAGTGGCATGCAGCGCGAGCCGGTCGGCGACGTGTGGGACACCCTGGAGTTCCCCGACCGCGACGGACTCATCTCAGGATGGAACGAAGCGGAGCGGGTGCTGCGCCCGCACAACCGCTGGCACTACTCCAACCTGTGTTACGCCCTCCTCGGAGAGGTCGTGGCACGCCACGACGGCGGTAGCTGGGAGGAGTCACTGCAGCGTCGTCTGCTTGATCCCCTGGAGCTGCGCCGCACCACCTTGACCCGTGTGGCGCCATACGTCGGGCTCTACTACGTGCCGCCGTTCACCGACGTCCCGGTCGAGGAGCCGGTGCTGGCCAAGAACACCACGGCCTCTGCCGGTGCACTGGCCAGCACGCTGTCCGACATGGTCCGGTGGCACGGATTCCTGCTGGACCCGGACGAGGAGATCCTCTCCCCCGACACCGTCGAGGAGATGCGCCAGCCACAGATCGCCGCCGACCCGCAGTGGAACACCGCATGGGGGCTCGGCCTGGAGCTGGAGCGGCGCGACGGGCGCATCTGGTTCGGGCACACCGGTGGGATGCCGGGCGGCATCACCGGCTTCTTCTCCGAGCCGGAGTCCGGCACGACGGGCGCGGTCCTGATGAACAACTCGGTCTCCAAGGACCCGGCGGGCACCGCGATCAAATTCGGTGAGTATGTCGTCACCAACGACCCGGAGCTGCCCGAGCCCTGGACCCCTGGCACGGCCGAACCGGATGAACTCAAGCCGCTTGTCGGACAATGGTTCTCAGAGGGAGCCGAGTTCACCCTTGCCATCAAGGATGGCAAGCTGACCGCCCGGCTCGCCGCCGCCCCGGCCTCCGCACCGGTCTCGGTCTTCGAGCCCGAGAGCGACGACGTCTACCGCACGGTGAGCGGTCGGGAGCGTGGCGAGCGACTCGTCATACATCGCCGTGACGATGGCTCGGTGCGCCAATTCAACTGGGCCACCTACCGATTCACGCGCGCGCCGCTGGGCTTCGGTCAGCCGACCCCCTGACGCCGGCGCGACACCGCAAAAGTGCCCCGGCGGACTTGCTCTGCCGGGGCACTTCGCTGACCTGGTCAGGTCACTTGTTCCAGGTGATGTTGTGCTTGTAGTCGTTGAAGACGACGGAATCCACCGTCGCGCCGGGCACCTGGAACATGTAGCAGCTGTTGCCCGACTCGCCCGCCGCCAGTTTCGTGCTGTCGCTGTCACAGGCCGCGGTGTGGCCGTAGACCCGCTTGGCACCCTTGACCGAGGCATCGATCTTCGGGTGGAAGAACAACCCGTTGACCGAGTTCGTACCGAAGTAGGTCGAGTTCGCCTTGATGGCGGTCACATCGAACTTCAGGTAGTAGACCGTCCCGTTCGCCTTCTTGAGGGTGGTCTCGCTGTAGACCGAATCTGGTGCCACTTCAAGGGATTTCGGCGTCAGGCGGTAAGTGTCGTCCGAGTCCTCGATCACCGCGGGCTGACCGATCTTCAAGGTGGCGTTCGCGTCGGTGACCGAGGTCGGGCCGTCGGCGGATCCGCTCGTCCCGGTCGACGATTCCGACGACTCCGTCGACGACTCGGACGACGTCTCGCTCGACTCCGACTCGGGTGACGTGGTGCTGGACTCCCCCTCGGCGGACTCTTCGCTGGGAGGCGGCTCCGCCTGGGTGCTCTGGGCGGTCGAGGTGGCTGCGCCGGTCGGTGTGTCGACGGCTGCGCTGTCGTTGTTGCACGCCGCCAGACTCAGGGCACCCGCGATGGCGACCGCACCGACCACGGTGCGACGGAAGATGGTGGTGGACATGAACTTTCCCTTCGTTGTTCGCGTTTGTCGATCAGGCTTGTGACGGCACGCGACAACGGAGGGTTCCGATCGGAAACAGCTTTTCTGAGAGTTTCCTGCATGTCACACGAAAGACGGCCACCCCGCAGGGGGATGGCCGCCTTCAGCGTGCACGCGCGGTCGGCGTCATACCGGCCGCTGAAGTTCATTCTGACTAAGCACAGGAGGCCTGAAATACGTTGGCGTTGCATGTCGCAACGCCAACGCACAGGAAGCCTCAGTGGGTCACTTGGACCAGACGATCTCCGTCTCGTAGGTGTCCCACATGACCTTGGTGGGGGTCGGGCCCGTCACCTGGTAGTAGTAGCACGCAGAGGCGCTCTTGCCGACCGCGATCTCGTCATAGGACGCCTTGTCGCAACCACCCGGCAGGTTGTCGTAGGGGTTCCCGCCGGCGCGGCCCTTCTCCGAGGAGTCGAAGACCGGCTTGAGGAAGAACTGGTTGGGAGCGGTGGCCCGGAAGCCGTACTTCGCGCCGCCGAGGTTGGTCACGTCGAACTTGACGTAGTACATCTTGCCGTTGGTCTCGTTGAGGTTGGCCGCCGCGTATGCCGCCTTCGGCGCTGCCTCTATCGACTTGACCTTCAGCTTGTACTTGCCGTCCGAGTCGTCGTCGATGACCGCGGCCTGGCCGAACTTGAGCTTGGTGCCGTCGGGCGTCACCTTCGACGTGTCCTTCGAGCCACCCGCTGCCGCCGCCGACGACGACGAGGTCTCGCTCGGCGAGGACGTCTCGGACGTGGTGCTGCTGGTCGTCGTCGACTCCTCGGCCGTCGGCGCCTCCGAGCTGGTCGGCGGAGCCTCGCTCGTCGGAGCGTCCGACGTGGCGGCCGGAGTCGAACCGGATGGCGTGCTCACACTCGCGGTGTCGTTGTTGCACGCCGCGAGTCCCAATGCACCCGCGATGGCAACGGCACCAACCATGGTGCGGCGAAACATGTTGCTGGACATGACTTTCCTCCGTTGTGTCCTTGCTGAAATTCGAACCTGTGACGGTGGTGATCCCCTGTAGGTTCCGGGGCATCGTACAAGTTCTGGAGGAAATCTCGATCCGGCCGCCCGTATGGCGAGCCGGGATCAGTCCGTCGACTTGGCCGCTGAAGCCTTCTTCCCAGCCGACTTCTTGGCCGTCTTCTTGGCCGTCTTCTTGGCCGCGGTCTTCTTCGTGGTCGCCTTCTTGGTCGTCTTCTTCGCCGCGCGCTTGCGGGTCGTCGGACCCTTGGCGCGCTTCTCGGCGAGCAGCTCGAAACCACGCTCCGGCGTGATCGATGCCGGGTCGTCGCCACGCCGCAGCGTCGCGTTGGTCTCCCCGTCGGTGACGTAGGGGCCGAACCGGCCGTCCTTGATCACCACGGGTTTGGTCGACACCGGGTCGTTGCCGAGCTCCTTCAACGGCGGCTGCGCGGCCCGGCCACGCCGCTTGGGTTCGGCGTAGATGGCCAGCGCCTCTTCGAGCGTGATGTCGAAGAGCTGCTGCTCGCTGGTGAGCGACCGGGAGTCGGTGCCCTTCTTCAGGTAGGGACCGTAGCGGCCGTTCTGTGCGGTGATCTCGACCTGCTTGGCCTCGTCACCTTCACCCTCGGTGACGGCGCCGACGACCCGGGGCAGGCTCAGCAGCTTCAGCGCGGTGTCCAGCTCGATCGTGGCCAGATCCATGTCCTTGAACAGGCTCGCGGTCCGCGGCTTCGGGCCGGTCGTCTTCTTGGCTCGCTTGGGCTTGGCACCCTCTGCCGGCGCGGGCGGCTCGGGCGGGGCAGGCAGCACCTCGGTGACGTAGGGGCCGTAGCGCCCGGCCCGGGCGACGATGTCGTGACCGGTGGCAGGGTCCTGGCCGAGCACGCGGCCGTCGTCGTCAGCTGACACGAGCAACTCGCGCGCCTTCTCCGGGGTCATCTCGTCGGGTGCGATGTCGTCGTTGATGGTCGCGCGACGCGGCTTCGGAGCCTCCGCCGAATCCGACGTGACCTCACCGGTCTTCGGGTCGACGCCCTCGGGGACGACCTCTTCGACATACGGGCCGTAGCGTCCGACACGCACGACGACGCCGTCGCCGATCTCGATGGTGGAGATGCCGCGAGCGTCGATCTCGGGCAGGTGCTCGACCATCTCCTGCAGGCCCTCGGTGCCGTCCGGGCCGTTGGTCGGCAGGCCGGGCGTGCGGTCGTTGCCGTCGCCGAAGTAGAAGCGGGTCAGCCAATCGACCCGGCCGACGTCGCCTGCGGCGATGCGGTCCAGACCCTCCTCCATGGACGCGGTGAAGTCGTAGTCGACCAGCGACGGGAAATGGACCTCGAGCAACCGGATCACGGCGAACGCGGTCCAGGTCGGGATCAGCGCGGTGCCGCGCTTGTTGACGTAACCACGATCCTGGATGGTGCCGACGATCGAGGCGTATGTCGACGGGCGACCGATGCCCATCTCCTCCATCGCCTTGACCAGGGTGGCCTCGGTGTAACGCGGCGGCGGGCTGGTCTGGTGGCCCTCGGCCTCAGCGCGCAACACGTCCAGCGCGACGCCCTCGCTCAGTTTCGGCAGGCGCGTGCCGGTGTCGTCGCCCTTGGCGTTGCGCTCGACGTCGCGGCCCTCCTCGTATGCCGCCATGAAGCCGCGGAAGGTGATCACGGTCCCGGAGGCGCTGAACTCCGACATCTTGGCGACGCCCGAGTCCGCAATCGGGACAGTGAGTTTCACGGTGGCGGTGCTGCCACGCGCGTCCGCCATCTGCGATGCGACGGTGCGCTTCCAGATCAGCTCGTAGAGCGCGAACTCCTCGCCACGCAGCTCTCCGGCGACCTGCGCCGGCGTGCGGAAGGTGTCACCGGCCGGGCGGATCGCCTCGTGCGCCTCCTGGGCGTTCTTGACCTTGCCCTGGTAGCGACGCGGCTGATCGGGCACGTAGTCGGCGCCATACAGATCACGGGCCTGGTTGCGAGCGGCACGGATCGCCGACTCCGACAACGTGATCGAGTCGGTACGCATGTAGGTGATGTAGCCGTTCTCGTACAGCCGCTGCGCGACGCTCATCGCGGCCTTGCTGCTCATCCGCAGCTTGCGACCGGCTTCCTGCTGCAGGGTGCTGGTCGTGAAGGGTGCGCTCGGACGCCGCGTGTAGGGCTTCTCCTGCACCGAGCTGACCGTCGCGGCGCCCGCGGAGACGTGCTCGGCGATGGCGTTGGCCTGCGGCGCGTCGAGATGGAACACCTTGTCGTTCTTGAGGTTTCCGCGGTCGTCGAAGTCACGGCCGGTGGCGACGCGGGCACCGTCCAGTGCGGTGAGCTTCGCTGTGAAGGCCTGCGAGGTGCTGTTGCTCGGTGCGAACTCGCCCTCGACGTCCCAGTAGGAGGCGGCGCGGAACGCCATACGCTCGCGTTCGCGCTCGACCACCATGCGCGTGGTGACAGACTGCACGCGGCCGGCGGACAGGCCGCGGCGGATCTTGCGCCACAGCACCGGGCTGACCTCGTAGCCGTAGAGGCGGTCCAGGACCCGGCGGGTCTCTTGCGCGTCGACCAGGTTGTCGTCCAGGTCGCGAGTGCTGTTGGCAGCGTGCTGGATCGCTTCCTTGGTGATCTCGTGGAAGACCATCCGCTTGACCGGCACCTTGGGCTTGAGCACCTCGAGCAGGTGCCACGCGATGGCTTCGCCCTCGCGGTCCTCATCCGTGGCGAGGTAGAGCTCGTCGCTGTCCTTGAGCAGTCGCTTGAGCTCGGCGACCTTCTTCTTCTTGGCCGATGCGACCACGTAATAGGGGTCGAAGCCCTCATCGACGTTGACGGCGAACTTGCCGTAGGGGCCCTTCTTCATCTCGACCGGCAGCTCGGACGGGTTCGGCAGGTCCCGGATGTGTCCGACGCTCGCGTCGACGACGTAGTCGTCCCCGAGGTAGCCGCCGATCTTCTTGGCCTTGGCGGGTGACTCCACGATGACCAGCTTGCGCGCCACAGTTCTTCTCGCTTCCTGTCCGACGTGCAGTGGATTCGTCACTGCTTCGACGTGCGAACGGGGCTGAGTCTAAGCACGTTCCCCGGAGCGCACCCACCGCGGTCGGCCCACCTGCTCACTTATTGCGGGGAATAGTTGAAAGTTAAATTTGTTTACGTCATCATGGGATCCATGACCACAGACCGCCAGCCCGTCCTCTTCCTCAGCCACGGCGCCCCGCCGCTCGCCGACGACGCGCGCTGGACGGCCGAGCTCGGCACATGGGGCAAGGAGCTGCCGAGACCGAAGCGCATCCTGATGGTCTCCGCGCACTGGGAATCGGCACCGATCGCGGTCAGCTCGACAACCGGCGCGTCGCTGCTCTACGACTTCTGGGGCTTCCCGCAGAAGTACTACGACGTCCGGTATGACGCCCCCGTCGCGCCCGACCTGGCCGACGACGTCGCCAAGTTGATCTCGACTCCGGGACAGTCGCTCGTGCGCGACGAGAGTCGCGGGTTGGACCACGGCGCCTACGTCCCCCTCAACGAGATGTTCCCCGAGGCGGACGTGCCGGTGCTGCAGTTGTCGATGCCGACGCTCGATCCGCAGGAGCTCTACGCGCTGGGCCGCAAGCTCGCGCCGTTGCGCGACGACGGCACGCTGATCGTCGGCTCGGGTTTCACGACCCACAACCTCAGCTGCATGCAGCCGAGCCCGGACGCGGCGCCGCAGTCGGTGATGTCCGAGTTCGACCACTGGGCAGCCGAGACGATGGCGAAGGGCGACCTCGACGCGCTGATGGACTTCGGCCACACCGCGCCGGCCGCCCAGCTGGCACACCCGCGCACCGAGCACTGGGCACCGCTGTATGTCGCGCTCGGCGCCGCAGCCGCCGACGGTTCGGACTCACACACCGTCATCGACGGCTTCTGGCACGGCCTGTCCAAGCGCTCGTGGCAGCTGGATTCGACCGCCGCCTGACCCCGCCCACCACCCCGTTGCCGAGTGACGGCTTCTTCGCCGAGTGACGGTCCTATAGCGCCGTCGCTCGCCGAAGAAGCCGTCACTCGCGGAAGGTGGGGGCGATCAGAGGACGTGCGGCATGACCTCGCCGGCGATCAGGTCCAGGTGCTCCAGGTCCTGTATGTCGAGCAGCTGCAAATAGACGATCTCAGCTCCTGCATCCGCCAGCGCGCCGAGCCGGTCGACCGCTTCGGCCGGCGTGCCGGCCACGCCGTTCTCCCGCAGCTCAGATTTGTCCCGGCCGATGGCTCCGGCTCGGCGCTCCAGCTCGGTCTCGGTGCTGCCGACACAGACCACCTGCGCAGCGGAGTAGGTCATCGAATCCGCTGCCCTGCCAACCTTTTCGACGGCTGCGCGCACGCGCCCGAACTGAGTCGCCGTGTCCCCGATCGAGGCGAACGGCATGTTGAACTCGTCGGCATACCGCGCCGCCAACGCCGGCGTGCGCTTCTTGCCGTGCCCGCCGACCAAGACGGGGACACCGCCGCGAATCCCGTTGCGTTGCAACGGTTTCGGGAGGGCCGGACTGTCGGCGAGCTGGTAGTGGTTGCCGTCATACGAGAAACGACCGGTCGCCGACCAGAGCCCGGTGATGATCTCCAGTTGCTCCTCGAGGCGGTCGAAGCGTTCCTTCGTCCCCGGGAACGGAATGCCGTATGCCGCGTGCTCCCGGTCGAACCATCCCGCGCCCAGTCCGAGCTCGACCCGCCCGCCGGACATGGCGTCGACATTCGCGACCTCGATCGCGAGGACCCCGGGCAGCCGGAAGGTCGCGCTCGTCACGAGCGTGCCAAGGCGGATCGCCCGAGTCTCGCGGGCGATGCCGGCCAGCGTGATCCACGCGTCGCTCGGCCCCGGCAGCCCGTCACCGTCGCCCATCGCGAGATAGTGGTCGGAGCGGAAGAACGCCCCGAAGCCGAGGGCCTCCGCTCGCTGTGCGACGGCGACCAGGTCGTCATACGAGGCGCCCTGCTGGGGCTCGGTGAAGATGCGCAACTTCATGGGAGGAGCGTATGTCGCACCGCTGCGTGCTAACCGACGAGGCGGACTCTGCCCTGCGCGACCGCGCAGACGTCATCGGCGGATGACACCTGCACCGCGCAGATCGCGGTCCGGCCGGCCACCTCGACGACCGTGGCGCGCGCCCGGACCGGCCCGGCCGACACCGGACGCAAGTAGTCGAGGTTGACGCTGCCGGTGAGCACAGACGGCCCGAGCACGAGGCCGCCGGCGAAGGTCAGCGCGTTGTCGGCGAGGTAGGCGATCACTCCGCCGTGCAGGAACCCGTGCTGCTGACGCAACTCGTCACGCAGATCCAGCTGCAGCGTCACTGCTCGCTCATCGGCGTCGACCTCGGTCAGCTCCGTGCCCAGCAGCCGGCTGAACGGCTGCGCCTGCAGGACTGCTCGGCCTTCTTCGATCGTGAACATGCCTGTCAGTTCTCCTTGTTCGTCGTCAGCAGGCCGTCGGCCACCAGGTCGCGTATGACGGGAAGCGCCCCCCGCACCAGCTCATCGTCCGGCACCTCCAGCAGCGACGCGATCGCGGCGAGCGCCTGTCCGGTGGACAACTCGCCGTCACAGACCGACACGAACGCCGCCATCGCGGTGTCGACCTTGAACGCCCGACGCAGGCCGCCGCCCTGCCGGATCACGATGACCGACGGGTCCTCGGCGCCCGGGCGGCCATGCCGTTCCTCGGTCACATCCGCGGCGACGGTCAGGTGCGAGTCCAGCAGCCCCTGCTCGCCCGCTTCGGCCAGCCAGGTCCGGGCTCGAAGGCCCGCATCGATCGCCGGGCCCATCGGCGACTGCACGGGGCCGGTGACCTCGATCAGTTCCCTCCAGGGGCGCCGACGGCGCTCCGGCAGCTGGACGGTGACCACGCCGAAGCCGACCTCGGCGATGCCGCGCTGCTCGAAGTCGCGTAGCCAGGCGGCATACAACTGCTCGAATCCCTCTGCGCCGGAACGCAATCCACCATCTCCGGACCAGAGCTCGGCATACTCCGCGGGGTCCTGGGTATCTCGTTGTACGACCCAGGCGTCCAGGCCGGTGCGGTCGAACCACGCACCGACGACGTCGCGCCAGTCCTTCCCCTCGGGCACCTCCCAGTTGGCCAGCAGTTGTGCGACGCCACCGGGGTTCAGTCGGTTCGGGAGCTCTCGGATGAGGGATCGCACGATGCCGTCGCCGACCTTGCCACCATCGCGGTATTCGTAGGTCGGCACGCCCTCGGCGCGCGGCGTGATGACGAAGGGCGGGTTGCTCACGATCAGGTCGAAGGTCTCGCCGCCGACGGGTCTGAAGAGGCTTCCCCGTCGCAGGTCCCAGTCGCAGCCGTTGAGTGCGGCGTTCCAGGAGGCGATCTCGAGTGCCCGGGCAGAGGTGTCGGTCGCCACGATGTGTTCGGCGTGGCCGGTCAGGTGCAGCGCCTGCACGCCGCAGCCGGTCCCGAGGTCGAGCGCTCGAGCGACCCGCCGCCGCGGGGTCCAGGACGCGAGCGTCGTCGACGCACCACCGATGCCGAGCACGTGGTCGACCGGCAACGGCTCTCCGGTCATCACCTCGGACAGGTCGGAGACGACCCACCACTGGTGGTCGTCGTCGCCATACGGACGCAGGTCGTATGCCGCCCGCACACGCGACCCGTCGACGCTGACCATGCCGGCCGCCCGTAGCCGGGCGGTGTCCCAACCGGGCAGGGCACGGTCGAGTTGCCGCACGCCGACGGGCAGGCCGAGAGCGAAGAGCCGCACCAGGGTCGCAACCGGTGACGCGTCGTCGCGGGTGGCGAGGTCCGCCGGCAGGCGCTGCTCGCGGTGCAAGGCCTGTGCTGCGACCGGGCCGAGGCATTCGGTGATCCCGTCGAGCGTGAAGCGGGCGGCGATCAGTGCGCGTCGCAGGGCTGCGGGATCGTCGGCGAGCGGCGCGGTGTTCGGCATACGGCCATCTTCGCCCAACGGCGGGTTCGGCATACGGAGATCCCGGCGCGCCACCCCACCGAGAGGCTCAGAAAACCAGCTCTGCAACCGTCGATTTTCTGAGCCTGTCAAGGTGTTTCTGAGCCTCTCCGCGAGGGGTGTGCTCGGTTCGGGGTTGCCCTCGGTGCGGGGTCGCCACGGGTCTCGCAGTCAGGCGGTGCCGGAGGCTCCGTCGGCGTTGTCCGCGGCCACCGCGGCAGCGACCGACGGGTGGATGTTGAAGACACGGTCCAGTCCGGTGATGCGGAAGTTGCGCAGCAGCCGCTCGGACTCGATGACGAGCGCGAGGTCGCCACCGCCGAGGCGCTGCTGCTTCAGCCGCCCGACGAGCACGCCCAGACCGGTGGAATCCAGGAACGGCACATTGCTCAGGTCGACCAGAACCTTCTCCGCGGGGTCGGTGATGAGCCGTGCGAGCGCGTCCCGCAGCCGTGCGGCCGCTGAGACGTCCACGTCACCGACCAGTCGTATGACGGTGAAGTCACCCTCGTCGCTACCGCTGATGTCCAGGTCGGTCACGAAGCTACCTTTCGGGGTCGAACTGCCGTTGACGTTCATTCTGAACAGGGCCTGCAACCGCAACGCCAACGCGTAGCAAGCCTCGTTGTCGGGCGACAGTCTTTCATCGGCCGCCCCGGCCGGTCCCACGGATGTCGGAGATCGGACCTACCGTTGAACACGGAATGACCGACATCGCGCCCGTGACCGGCCCTCCGCGAGGACGACCGGAGATCGATGCTGCCCCGGCATCCGCCGATTTCGACGCTCGGGGCGCCCTCGCCGCACTCGCGGGTGCGGGCACCGGCGAACTCGTCCATACCCGCGAGCTGCCCGGGCGCGCCGCGGTCGACGCGGCGTGGCCCGACTGGGTCAATCCGCAGGTCGCCGCCGCCGTTCGAGGCACCGGGATCGATCGGCTCTGGTCCCACCAGCGGGAAGCGGCCGACCTCGCGTGGTCGGGACAGCACGTGGTGCTGTCGACCGGCACCGCGTCGGGCAAGAGCCTCGGCTATCTGCTGCCGATGCTGTCCGCGGTCGCCGACGGGTCCTCCGCACCCACCGGCCGTGGCGCGACCGCGCTCTACCTCGCACCGACCAAGGCCCTCGCGGCGGACCAGGAAGCCCGCATCCGCGGTTTCGCCATACCCGATGTGCGGGCGGCGACCCTCGACGGTGACACCCCGCTCGACGAGCGCCGCTGGATCCGCGACCACGCCGCGTTGCTGCTGACCAATCCCGATCTGTTGCACCACACCTTGCTGCCCGGGCACGAGCGGTGGGCGTCGTTCTTCCGTGCGCTGCGTTATGTCGTGATCGACGAATGTCACGTCTACCGTGGGGTTTTCGGCTCACATGTAGCAGGCGTCATCCGCCGGTTGCGGCGGATCGCGGCGCGCTATCACGCCGACCCGACCTTCGTGCTCGCATCGGCCACCGTCGCGACGCCCGGGCTGCACGCGGGCGAGCTCACCGGTCTGCCGGTGCAGGAGGTCACCGAGGACGGCTCGCCGCGCGCGCCGATGCTCGTCGGCCTCTGGCAGCCCGGGAGCAAACCGGGCGCGGATGCGGCCCAGCGCAGCGCGGTCGCCGAGTCCGCGGACTTGATGAGTGCGTTGATCGACCGTGGCGTGCAGACCTTGACCTTCGCGCGGTCACGGGTCGGCGTCGAGGTCGTCGCCGAGATGGTGCGATCCCATGCGGGTCGAGTAGAGGCGGGGGAGCGCAGCGGAGGAGGCTCGTATCGAGACCAGGTGAGGCCCGTTGCGGCATACCGGGGCGGCTACCTGCCGGAGGAACGCCGAGAGCTCGAAAATGACCTGCGCACAGGGAAGTTGCGCGGACTCGCCGCTACCTCCGCGCTCGAGCTCGGCATCGACGTCAGCGGGTTGGACGCGGTGCTGCTCGCCGGCTGGCCCGGCACGCTGGCCTCGCTGTGGCAACGCGCAGGTCGAGCCGGCCGCAGCGGCCGCACCTCGCTGGTCGTCCTGATCGCCGAGGACGACCCGCTGGACTCCTTCCTGGTGCACCATCCGGAGGCGATCTTCGACCGGCCTGTCGAGGCCGCGACCCTGGACCCGGCGAACCCGTTCGTGCTCGCGCCGCACGTCGCCGCCGCAGCGCACGAGTTGCCGGTGACCGAGGCCGACGCCGCGCTCTTCGGTCCGTCACTGCCCGGGATCCTGCAGTCGCTGGTTACCGGCGGCATCCTGCGGCGCCGGCCACGCGGCTGGTTCTGGGCGCGCGACGACCGGCCGGCCGATCACTTCTCGCTGCGCGGCGGTGGCGAGGACGACGTCCGGATCGTCGAGACGCGGACGGCGCGCGTGCTCGGCACCGTCGACGCGGCTCGGGCGCATGCGGCCGTACACACGGGCGCGGTCTACCTGCACCAGGGCCAGTCGCATGTGGTCACCGAGCTCGACCTGGCGGCCACCACCGCGCACGTCGTCGTCGGCGACCCCGGCTGGTCGACCTTCGCCCAGTCGGTGTCGTCATTCGACATACAACGTGTGGAGCGCGAGATGCGTTGGGGCAGCGTGGTTTTGCACTTCGGGACGATCCGGGTCCGCACGCAGGTGACGTCGTTCCAGCGCATGCTGCCCTCGGGTGTGGTCATCGGCCAACATCCGTTGGACCTGCCCGAGCACGAGCTGGTGACACGGGGCGTGTGGTGGACGATCGCCGAGGACGACCTGCTGGCCGAAGGGCTGACCGCCGATGAGCTGCCCGGCTCGTTGCATGCCGCCGAGCACGCGTCGATCGCGATGCTGCCGCTGGTCGCACAGTCCGACCGGTGGGACGTCGGCGGCGTCTCGACGGCATTGCATCCTGACACCGGCCTGCCGACCGTCGTGGTCTACGACGGATATCCGGGCGGTGCCGGGTTCGCACAGCGCGCGTATGGCGAAGCCGCCACCTGGTTGCTCGCGACGCGGGCCGCCATCGACGCGTGCCCGTGCCGCGACGGCTGCCCGACGTGCGTGCAGTCGCCGAAGTGCGGCAACGGCAACAACCTACTCGACAAGGCCGGCGCGATCGTCGTGCTCGACCGAGTGCTTCGCGACCACCGCTGAGCCCGACCGCGAAGGGCCGCTAATTCGGTTGCCGCGAAGTGCTCTGCCGGGCAGGGTCTCGCATGTGATGGACGATGCGAGCCTGCTTGCGGCATACGACGACCAACTGCGCACCGACGCCGAGATGCGGTCGATGGCCGACGTCGAGCGTCACGGCCCGTTGCTGTGGGGCAGGTTCCACAGCGGACGCGGGTTCGTCAGCTACCGCACCCTCGGAACACCGACCGATGCCGAACTCGAGCAGCTCATCGTCGAAACCGTCGAGCACTACGCCGCCGACCCGTCGGTGACGGCGTTCGAGTGGAAGACGCGGGGGCACGACGGCGTGCCGGCGCTCGCCGAGCTGTTGCGCAAGCACCGCTTCGTGGCCGAGGAGGTCGAGTCGGTGATGGTCGGCGAAGCCACCTCCATTGCGACCGATGTGCCAGTGCCGGAGGGCGTTTCGCTGCACACCGTGACCAGCGCGGAGGACGTTCGAGCGATGCTCACGATGCAGGCAAGTGTCTTCGACGACCCGGAGACCGTGTCCGAACGTCTCGAGTCCACGCTGGATCGGATCAACGACCCGGACACTCCCGGGGTCGAGCTGTGGGTGGCCGAGGCCGAGGGCCGGGTCATCAGCGCCGGACGCATCGAGCCCGTCCCGGGCACGGATTTCGCCGGCATCTGGGGTGGCGCGACGCTGCCGGAATGGCGCGGTCGTGGCATCTATCGGGCGCTGACCGCCAAACGTGCACAGACGGCGCTGCGCGCCGGCAAGACGCTGATCAACTCCGACTCCACGGAGTTCTCCCGGCCGATCCTCGAGCGCTCCGGGTTCCGGCGGGTCACGACCACCACGCCATACATCTGGCAGCGCTGACCCACCGCAGCGGCCGTCGGACGCGTGACGCCGCCGCGACGACAGGTGTTGCGGAAGTCCGCTCCTGCTGCAAGATATCCGCACCGCCCACGCTCGCCGGGCAGGATACGCCACATGGTCTGGGAAGTTGCGAGCAGGCGGGGCCGCATTGCGCGGGGCCCGGTGGCGTCCGGTCGGTGGCACACGTTCGAGGACATGAACGCGGTCACCGGCTGGTTGTTGTGGTCACACCGGATGGCGTCGGAATACGGCGGTATGACGGGCCGGGAGTTCGCCGCCGCCGCGCGCGAACGCGGCATACCGCTGTCCGAGACGGAGGTGTCCCGCACCGAGAACGGCGAGAACGACGTCGCCGTCTCGGCGATCGGCAAGTACGAACGCATGTTGTGGATGCCACCCGGAACGCTCAGTGCGCCACTGCGGTCGGCCGCGCGTGAGGCGCCGCATGCCCGCGGTGCCGAGAAGTTGGCCACCTTGCGGTCGGTGCCGAAGTCCTTGTCGGCCCGCCAGGACGTCGTCGACGACTTCTACCGGCGGTACCTCGATGACGAGCAGTTCACCGGGAGCGACTGGCTGACGCTCATCGACGCGATCACGTATGGCGAACCGTCGCTCCTGCCGGATGCGTTGGCAGCACAGTGGATCCGCACACTTCTCGACGAATGCATGCGTGCGGTGAATCCCGCCTATTTCCCCCGGTTCGAGGCACTGTCCACCGTTGCCGAACACGACCACTACGCCACCCACTTGTTGGCGGCGACCCGGGATCTGACGTCGGTGCAGGGTGCGTCCGGCGCGATGGAGGCGTGGAGCGTGGTGGGTGACATCCGGGCACCGGAAGTCATCGACCTGTTGCTCGCCGAGTTGCCCTCTGTGCCCGCCGAGCGCTTCTTCTTCCACGCCGCCGCGCTGAACACGCCCATCCACCGCGGCCGGCTCAGCCACGCGCAGCAACAGATCGTCGCGGATCACCTGGCCGACCGACTGTCGACGTGGTCGTTGAAGTCCTACGAGCCCATCGCCGCACTGGCCGCCGAACTTCCCGAGGCGCTCGGCGAGCCGATCCTGCGACGTATCGACACCGACGTGCATCCACTGTCCCGGCTGACCGGGCGTCGGGCGCGACACGACGTCAGCGCGGAGGTGTCGGCCTACACACACGCCGCCATGTCTCGTACCTGGCCCGATCATCCGACCGGCAGCGTGCTGCCCGAGCTGCTCCGACTGATCGTCAACAGTGAACGCTTCGGCATCCGGCACCACGCGGCGACGCTCATCTACTGCAGCCCCTTCGCGGCTGCGATCTGCGCCGAGGCGGCCGAGATCTGCACCACCGGCCGCGACCCGATCACCCGCCAGTTGGCGACCTACCTCATGTCAAGGCTCGCGACTCCGGACAACGACGAGGCGCTGCGGCTGCTGCTGAAGAACAAAGCGAGTACGAGCCTCGTCATCAACACACTCACCGCCATGGCGCACGCGGGTGTCCTCACCGAGTGGGACGACCTGAAGCCCTTCCTGCAGGACGCCGCCTGCCGCTACACGGGCATCTACGCCGCCGGGATCACCCACCACCCCGACCTCTACAGCGACGAAGCGACCGGTGACCAGGCAACCTGGTGGCGGGAGAAGCGCGGCGGCGTCTGGGTCTAGTGCGCTTCTTTCTGTTCACTGCGCCAGCTCGCGAGGTCACCGGGATGGGTCACCGGGATGGGTCACCGGGATGGGTCACCGGGATCCGGACCTGCCCTGGCGCGTGCCCGTGCCGAACCCAGCCCGGGCCAACTCGCCGGGGTAGCGACGCGCACTGTGATGTCATCACCGGCCACCGCGCACCCGACCAGCGAACCGCCATTGCGCGCGGCGACGGCCGCGGCGACATCACACGGTGCTCGGGTGTCGGCGCTGACGAGTACCTGCGCGCCGGCGAGTGCCGCGAGGTCGGCCGCGGCCCGCGCTCGGTGACTGGCATGGACCGCGGACAACAGGGTGAGCGCGCCCGTCAGGCACAGCAGCACGACGCCGATCGCCATCACCACCAGCACGGTCGCAGACCCGCGCTCCCGGCCGGCACCGGCAACCCGGCAGGCCACGCAGCGCCTCATGACACCGGCTCCGCACTCTCCACCGGTGTCGTGACCACCGATCGCAACGGCGCACCACCCACCAGCCAACCGAACGGCCCCGGCACCGGTGCGGTCACCGTCACCGTGACCTCCTCACCCCCGCCGGCGACCAGCACGGTGCTGCCCGAGGGGCCTGCGCGAGCACCGACCTGCCGCACCGCTGCGGCGCTGTCCCCACGGGCAGCGGCCCGTGCCGCGACGCGTGCCGCGTCGACGCAACGCACCTGATTGATACCGATCATCACCGCGTTGACGGCGACCAGCAGCACGAAGATCAGTGCGGGGATGGTGGCCGCGAGCTCGGCAGTGACCATGCCACCGTCACCGGATCGCCGATGTCGCCGACATGACCACCGGCTCCCTCGCCGCCCTCGCGGCCACCTGCCCGGCATCAGGACGCGACGCTCAGCGCGGACTGGATGATGCCGGTCAGCGCGGTCTTGACCGCTCCGGACTTCACGACCGCCATCAGCACGACGGCGAAAGCCACCGCCGCGAGCGTGCCGACCGCGTATTCGGCGGTCGTCATACCTGCCTCACGACGCTCGGCCGGAGTGGTCGCCAGTTGTAACCACCGGGCGTGCAGCCGAGCACCCAGCCGGATTGTCCTGCGTGACATGTTGTGTCTCCTTCTGTTGATGAATTGCTCTCTGCGAGAGCGATTTCCGCGCCGCAAGCGGCGTGGGTCGGGTGGTCGCTCACTACGGCGTTCCGTGAATCGTGGGAGCGAGCGACGAGGACGGGCCGATGCCTTCGGGCTCATGCACTGCCTGCCATCAGGTCAGCCGCGAGTGCCGCGATCACCGGCACGACCGTCAGCAGCGCGAATGCCGGCAGGAAGCACAGGCCGAGCGGTATGACGACAAGCACCGACAGTCGTCCGGTGGCTTCCTCGATCCGACGCTGCTCCGCCCGTCTCATGTCGGCGGCGGCCCGCTTGAGCAGGCCCGCGGGCGGGACGCCCGCCATGCCGGCGAGGGACACGGCCTGCCCGGCAGGTCGCCAGATGACCGGCAATCCGTCCCAAGCACGCGCTTCCGAGACGCCCCAGCGCAATGCGGCGACCACCTGACGCAGCTGGCCCGCGACGACCGGGCCGCTACGCTCGGCGACCACTTCGACCGCCGTCACCAAGGGGACTCCGCTGCCAAGTGCGAGCGCCATCAGTTCCAGAGCTCCCGCGACACTCAGCGCGTCCTCTCGCGCTGCCGGATCGGTCGGTGATCGTTTCGCGGAGCTCGTCGTGGCTCGCATCGCGGTGAGGTCGCGGGCGGCGCGGGGTGGCCACACGAGCGGGATGACGGCCACCAGCAGGATCGCTGCCAGGACACTCATGCCAGCACTGCCGGTGCCGTCGCGCGTCGGATCATCCATCGGGTCAGCCACCGTCCGGCACCGACGAATCCGGCCCCCAGCACGAGCACGGTGCCGCCCAACGGCCCGGCATACAGACGCCAGGGCGGCACGCCGATCACCATCGCGATGCCGACACCCAGCACCGGCAGCAGCGTCAGCAACTGCATCGTGGCTCGTGGTCCCGCTGTCGCCGCCGCGATGCGGCGCTCCAGGTCGAGCTGCTCGCGCATCATCGCGGTCGCGGCACTGAGCGCATCACCGATGGCACAGCCGAGTTGCTCCGAGAGCGCCCACGCCCGAGCCACCTCGCCGAGTGCGGCCAGGTCGTTCCGGGTCCGCAGGCCTGCCCACAGTGGTGCCAGCTCGGCCCCGGCAGCGGCCTGCCGGGCCAAGGACTGCAGGTCGTCCCGCAGGGCCGCGTCCGACACCGTCGACGCCGTCAGCAACGCGGACGTCGCCACCGCCGTTGCCGGCGTCACCCCGGCCGCTATGGCCGGAGCGATGCCTTCGACCATGGTCGTCAGCGCGTCGAGGTCCGCGGTCTTCGCCTTGTGTCCGTAGCTCCGTGGCCGCAACGAGGGCAGCGACCACCGGCGGCGCACGACGGGGCCGGGCCGACCCGGCCAGCAGAGGACGGCGGCCGCGGTGCAGAAAGCGGCGAGGAGGATCATGCCGGCCCGCCCATCGCGGGCACCGTGGGTGCTGGCCGGCCGCGCTCGCGCTGGTCGAGCACCGCAGCCAGGTCGGGCCAGCCAGCCACCTGCCGCAGTCGCTCACCGTCGTGCCGCATCGCCGGAACAACCTGCAACCGGTCCCCCGCCCAGCCGATGACGCCGATCTCGGAGACCACCCGGGCGGCGGCATCCCGGCGCACGTGTATGACGACCTTGACCGCGGACGCCAACTGCGAGCGCACCGCACCGCCGGACATCGCCGCGAGCGCACCGAGCGCCTCGAACCGGCTCAGCACATCGGTGCTCGTATTGGCGTGCACGGTGCCGCAGCCGCCTTCGTGACCGGTGTTGAGGGCGCTCAGCAGCTCACGCACCTCGGCGCCGCGCACCTCACCGACCACCAGCCGGTCCGGCCGCATCCGCAACGACTGCCGCACCAGCGTCGAGAGGTTGATCTCGCCCTGCCCCTCGACGTTGGGGGCCCGGCTCTCCAGCCGGACGACGTGCGGATGGTCGATCTGCAGCTCGCGGACGTCCTCCACCACGACAATGCGCTCCTCGGCGGCCACTTCCGCGAGCATCGAGGCGAGCAGCGTCGTCTTC
Source organism: Flexivirga endophytica (assembly GCF_014640635.1). Classification (GTDB taxonomy): domain Bacteria; phylum Actinomycetota; class Actinomycetes; order Actinomycetales; family Dermatophilaceae; genus Flexivirga; species Flexivirga endophytica. The sequence continues at coordinate 645,668 of NZ_BMHI01000002.1, read as the reverse complement.
CCGGAGCCGGTCCCGCCGCTGATCACGAAGGCGACCCGAGCCGCGATGATGCGTCGCAACACGGTCAGGCCCTCCGGGCAACATGTGCCGGTCTCTGCCAGCTGGGTCAGCGCCGGTGGCTCCCGGCGCGGGATGCGCAGACTGATGTGTGCGGCACCCTCGACCAGCGGTGGCAGCAACGCGTGCAGTCGCACGCCACCGGGCAGCAGTCCGTCGACGAACGGTGAGGTCTCGTCCAGCCGGCGCCCTGCCCGGGTGGCGAGCCGAACTGCCAGCCGACGCACCGCCGCTGCGTCGCCGAGCACGACCGGTGCGCGTTCGAGACCGGACCCGCGGTCGATCCACACGCCGGCCACGCCGTTGACCAGCACGTCCGTCACGCCGGCGACGGTGAGCAACGGCTCCAGCGGACCGGCCCCGAAGACGTCCGCGTGCAGCCGTCCCTTGAGGGTCTGCACACTGCGCTGGCCGAGCACCGCGGCGTCCAGAGCCGCGAGCCGCTCAACGCTCTCGTCGGTCGGCGAGCGGCCATCGCGGATCTGTGCCCACATCGCATCGCCGACCGCTGCGCCGCTCTTCGGTGAAGTCATGCCGCGACGTCCTCACCCAGCAGGAGGTCGCGCAGGAGCGTGTCGCACTCACCGACATACGCGGACCTTGCCCGTGACCCGGCGGGCACGCCGCGCTCGGCGTCGATCGCCAGCCGCCGGTCAGTGGGCAGCACGGCCGCGAGCTGCATGCCGAGCGCGGCGGCTGCTTCCCGTGCGGACGGGGCGCCGGCACCGCGGACCACGAGACTCGGCAGTCGCTCGATGCGTTGCGCCGTCGCACCGGCCGCGGCGAGCCCACTGGCCGTCCCACGCGCGACCAGGACCAACTCGTCGTGGCCGGCCACAGTCGCCCGTGTCGCCCGGTGGCGTCCGACGTCGATCAGGACCAGGTCGTGGGCGTCGCGCAGCCCCTCGAGCGTGCGATCGAACAACTCGTCCGGAACCGTGCACCACTGGCGCCCGAAGGACAGCACACCCGGCCGGGTGTCCCGCCCCGGCAGCCGCTCGGCGAGTCGCGCGCCGTCCAGTGGACCGTCCGAGCCGAGCAGATCCTCCCAGCGCACTCCCGGCCCGGTCTCGATGCCGAAGGCGACATCGAGGCCACCGCCGCACGGGTCGGCATCCACGGCACAGACCCGCCGACCGGCAGCCTGTGCTCGCATCGCCAGTGCCACCAGCAATGTCGTCGCGCCGGCACCCGTGCCGCCGCCGATCACCGCGACCGTCTTCGCCTCTGTCATGGACTGATCGTGGAATCCTCGGAACCCGAATCGAAGTGGCGACGTCGCTACTTGTGGATGCCGGCCGACCACTTGACGGGGTGTGGATGAGGGGACCGGATGGTCGGTCGGTCGGCATTCGCAGCGGGCTTCGTGCTGCGGGATCCATCCCGGACATATGAAGACCCCCGCCGGGGGGGTAGGCGGGGGTCTTCAGTTGCAACCGGGCCCCTGGGGGGGTAGGAGCCCGTTGCGGCGCTGCGACCTGGAAGGGAGCGCTTCGTCTTCAAGTGTGAGTGGCCGTCAGCCGCAAAACAATGGCCGCCGACGTTCCCATAAGAAATCCTTACCTTCCCCAGAAGGACAGGTGTCGAGTAAGGATGAGCCGGTCTTCGCCCCCACTGGCCGACCGCCGCAAAATCGCTTGTTTTCAGTGGCCGACTCGGTCGCACTTCCCGCGGGGTGCGCCACTTGGCGAAGTTTCGGCATACCGCCGACATGCGGCGCCGTCGACGGCGATTTGCACCGCACAGAGTGATGGCCCCGCCACTTGCGTGGCGGGGCCATCAACCGCTTTCTACCTCCGGTTACCAGGCGTGCATCCTCAGGTTTGTCGCCGGGGCACAAGGCCCCGGACGAGCGGTCCATAACGTGGACTGTCTCCGCGTGGGTGCCGGTTTCGATAACGGTGCTTCGTCGGATTCCCATCCGTCGTTCGTGACTAAAGGTCTACTCCGATCGGGCCCGGCATACAAGACTTGTATCTGCGCCGTGTCGGGCGGACAATCCGCCCTCTGCCCAGCGCCCGGCACGGGCCGCTCAGCGTTGGGTGAGCCGGCCGGCCAGGACCGCGTCCGCGATCGCTGTGCCCTCCGCGGCGCCCGCCACGATCGACTCGGCGTAGTGCCGCAACCACAGTGCGACACCGTCCGGGCTTCCGCCGCTGTATGCCGCAAGTGCCCCCTGATACGCGACAGCGCCCTGGCGCGAGTAGCCGGCTTCGCTGACCACCGCACCGGTCGGATCGACACCGAGCACCAGCAGCAGCAGACGCTCCAAAGCCCTTGCCACCAAAGCGTTTCCGTGGACGAAGGGCCGAGCGGATGCAATTTCCGCGTGCGCGATCGCGGCGACCAGGATGCCCGGCTCCTCCTTCGCGCGGGTGATCAGTTCGACGACGCCACGCAGCCGCGCGCCTGCGGCCGCCGCGTCCGGCGCCGCGCCGAGGTCGCGCAACTCGGCAGCGGTCTCGCCGGGCAGCCGTGGCCGGCCCAGCTCCTCCGGTGCGGCCAGGTCGGCAGCGGCAGCGGTGTGTAACCGCGCCAAGGCCTGCGCCGGAGCCGTCAACACCACCGACGTCAACTGCTCCGTGACGCTGGTCGCCTGGATCGCCCCGTGCAGCACCTGCTCCTCCGGACCGTCGTGGCCCAACGGCGTCGCACCTCGTATGACGTCGCGCACCAGGTCCACCGAGAACTCGGCGCCCTCCAGGAACGCACTGGCTCGCGCACCGCGGACGCGCGACTCGGCGGCGACCTCGGACACGCGGCGACGAAGAGCACCGTGCCAGCGCAGCTGGGTGCAGGCCTCCCGTGCAGCGTCGATCGCGTCGGCGACTCCCGGCAACGCGGTCAGACCGGTCAACGCAGCTGTCATCGGGTGGTGCTCGCTCTCCTGGGTGCCGGAATCAGAGCCGAGGCCGGCGCGAAGGCGGCCCGGCCCGGCTGGACCCGTCGAGGATAGGCGCCCACCACCCGGGCGGCGTATGCCGCCGGGCCATCGGTCTAGCGGGAGCCTGCCGGTCAGCCGCGTGCCGAGGTCGCGACGAGGTCGGCATACCGCTGCAGATAGAGCGGCCAGCCGTTGGCACCGCCGAGGGAGTCCGGGAGGCTCTCCCATCCGGGCCCGTGCCGGTCGAGCTTGAAATGGCGCAGCTCGACCTGCGTGGCGTCCGCCCCGTCGGAGGTGAAGCGCACCTCCACCTCGCTCGCGTTCTCCCGGTCCTGCACGCGCCAGTCCGGACCGATGAGCCACGCGAAGCGCAGCAGTGTCGGCGACTCGACGGCCAGCACCTCGCCCCAGGCACATTGCTCGCCGTTCTCTGCCTCGTCGAAGATGCGACCGCCGGGCCGCACCTCCATCACGGTCCGCGCCACCGGCGACCGCATCAGGTTGTGCTCACGGGGTTTGATCAGATCGAACTGCTCGGTGAAGACGCGGAACGCCTCCGCGACGGGCAGTGGCACCGTCACGGTGCGCAGCACCTCGGGTGTTGTCGTGGTCATGACCGGGTTCCTTTCGTTTCTCCCGCTTGCTCGCCGAATCGGGCGAGCGTCCGTGACCAGAAGGCGTCCAACTGGTCACGTAGTGCCTCCACCGCGACAGGGTTGAGGCGATAGACGCGGCGCGTGCCAGAGGCCTGCTCGGCCACGAGTCCCGCATCCTTGAGCACCTTGAGGTGCTGAGAGACGGCCGGCCGACTGATCGGCAGGGCGGTCGCCAGGTCAACCACTGCTCGAGGCTCATCCGCGAGCGCCTCCACAATGGCGCGACGGCTCGGATCGGCCAGCACGGCCCAGGCATCTTGGTAAGTCGTCACGAACGGTAAGTTGCCACTTACCGTTGGTGCTTGTCAACCCTCGGTCGGCGCCGGTTCGCCCGTGTCGACGGCGTCGGCCACGATCTCGGCACTGATCGGCATCCGCCAGCGGCCGACCCCACTGGATCCGGTCAGCGCGTTGAGTAGGCCCGAGAGCTTCCACGAGATGCCGATCGACATCACCATCAGGAATACCGCAAGCGGGATCTCGACGAGCACCGCGGACGCCACGGACAGGTGCAGGTCGTCGGCGTCGGAGGTGGTGATGTCGAACCACACGTCGACCAGCAGCAGCACCCCGGTGGCGAACGACGTGAGCACCACCAACATCCGCCGCTTCCACGCGAAAAACGCTGTCAATCCGAGCAATACGATCAACAGCACATCGAAGCCGACCCAGGTCAACGCCCAGGCGTTGGCGACATACTGGTCGGGCAGGCTCACCGCGAGGTATGCCGTCCACGGGACCAGTAGCGCGGCAGCGACGGCGGTCACCGTCAGCGCGACGGCGCGTCGGCGCCGCACGCGGCGCTCGGCATCGAGCAGCGCCCGGTCGACGACCGCACCGCGACGGAGCCGACGGATCAATGCCAGCCGCGCCGCGACATCCAGACCGTCGATCTCCCCATCCGTGAGCGGCATGCGTCAAGTCAAGCGCATCATCGTGACGGTTGCCGTGTTGATCACCACCAGCACTGCGAAACAAGTGGCGAGCAACACGGGAACCATCGCGTATGCCGCCAGCACGCTCCCACCGAGGACGAGCGCCTTGACCGCGATCGCGGCGACAGGCACGTCGAAGGTCGCCCTGGGCGCCGCGAACAGACTCCACAGCAGGACCGCTGCCCCGATCACCACGACCAGAGCCGCCGAGCGGGCAAGCACCGCTCCGGGCGCCATGCGCCAGGCCCATGCGCCGAGCAGCACCAGCGCACAGATTTCGACAAAGAACGCCACGACGTCGTGAACCCCGACGGTCGCCGATCGCCTTGCTCCGGCGCCTGCCGGCCCGCGCTTCATTTCCGGACCAGTCGGAAGACCGGGTGGGCCGGGATGACGGCGGCGATCTCGTCGTCCGTCGACTTCGCGGTCACCCCCTCGGGGAAGAACCGGCCGACCTCCCAGGCCCACTTCTTCAGGTAGACCCGCATGACCGGCACGGCGCTCGCACCCTGCAGCTCCTGCACGGTGTAGCTGTCCTGCGACCTCCCCGAACGGAGCACGACCTGAGGCGTATGGCGCACGTTGCGCACCCACTGCGTCTGACCGCGGGGCGCGACGAGATAAAGCCCGCCGTCGAACCGGACCGGATTGACCGGGGTGCTGTGCGGCTGACCGGACTTCCGGCCCGTCACCACGAGCTCCTTCGCACCGAATGCACTGATCCCGAAACGGGACAGGCGCTTCACGATCGCGTTCGTGATGCGGGTGAAGAGGTCGAGTTCGGAAACCATGGCGACACCTTTCGAGGTAGTTACGAGAGCAGTGCTCTCACAATTAGGAAAGCATGTCCGCGCACCGATTGCAAGAGCAGTGCTCTCTCTTGCGTCTGGCGCTCACAGTTGTCACGATGGGCCCATGAGCGAGCGACCAGTAGCGCGGGCAGATGGGGACGCCCGACGGAGGAGGGGGTGCCCATGAGCGAGCGGAGCGAGCGACCAGTAGCGCGGGCAGATGGGGACGCCCGACGGAGGAGGGGGTGCCCATGAGCGAGCGGAGCGAGCGACCAGTAGCGCGGGCAGATGGGGACGCCCGACGGAGGAGGGGGTGCCCATGAGCCCGACCCCTCGCGAACGTGCACGCGTCGACACCATGGAGCGGATCCTCACCTCCGGGCGGCAGCAGCTCGCCGAGCACGGCGCGGCCGCACTGTCCCTGCGTGCCGTCGCACGGGACCTGGGCATGGTGTCCTCGGCCGTCTACCGCTACGTCGCCTCCCGGGACGACCTGCTGACGGCGCTCATCATCGGGGGCTATCGGGACCTGGCCGAGGTCGCCGAGGAGGCGACCACCGGCCGTGCAGCGCCCGGCCGCCGTTTCGTCGCACTCTGCGAAGCGATCTACTCCTGGGCACGCGAGCACCCGCACCAGTACGCCCTGTTGTTCGGGTCTCCGGTCCCCGGTTATCGCGCGCCCGGCGGCACCGTCACCGATGCCGCGCGCACACCGGCTGTCGCCATACAACTCATCGAAGAGGCCTGGCAATCAGGCGAACTCGCCGTCGACGCCCCGATGCCACCAGCCGGACCGGCCGTGCGCCGCCAGGCCAAGGAGCTCGGCGCCGCCCTCGATTCCGCGCTGCCCGAGACCGTGCTGATCCGCTTCGCGGCCGCGTGGACGCAGGTCTTCGGCGTCATCAGTTTCGACCTCTTCGGCCAGTTCGTGGGCAGCTTCGAGCCCGGCGACCACATCTGCACGTTCACCTTCCGCACCGCGGCCCACACCATCGGATTCTCGGGCCAGATCCCGTCCGCCCGCTGACGACCCAACCCGCGATTGACGCTCGAAACAGCGATTGACTCCCCTGCTGCGCCGTCAATGACCGTTTCGACCGTCAACGGTGATCGGTAGACTGGACTGCGGTGTGCCGGGAAGTCTGGTCGGCGTAGTAATACCCGACCCCGCACACCGAAAGGCCCTGTATGACGATCCGGCCCATCCGACGTGTCTTCACCCGAGGCGATTGGCCCGAAGCCCGCCGCGTCGCCGCATTGCTGCGTCAGGAGACCGTCGGGGGCGCGCTGCTCCTCTTCGCCGCGCTCGCCGCCCTGGTCTGGGCCAACAGCCCGTGGCGCGACAGTTACCACGATCTGGTCGCGGCGATGATCGGGCCGGATGTGCTGCACCTGCAGCTGAGCCTCGCGCACTGGACGTCCGACGGGTTGCTGGCGATCTTCTTCTTCCTCGCCGGTCTCGAGCTCAAACACGAATTCACCCATGGCGCCCTACGCGATCCCGGCAAGGCCGCCGTGCCGATCGTCGCCGCCTGCTGCGGTGTCGCCATCCCCGCCATCCTGTATGCCGCCTGCCAGGCCCTCGGAGCCGGCGCGCTCGAGGGGTGGGCCATCCCGACCGCGACCGACATCGCCTTCGCCCTTGCGGTGCTCGCGGTGATCGGCACCCACCTACCGTCGGCGCTGCGGTCGTTCCTGCTCACGCTCGCCGTGGTGGACGACCTGATCGCGATCACGATCATCGCGCTGTTCTACACCTCGTCGATCAGCCCGGTGTGGCTCGCGGTCGCGTTGGTCGCCTTGGCGGGGTTCGGACTGACCATGCGCGGCAACCGCAACCCGTTGCTACTGCTCACTCTCGGGCTGATCGCCTGGCTCGCGGTGCTCAACTCCGGGGTGCACGCGACCGTTGCCGGGGTGGCCCTCGGGCTGCTGGTGCCGGTGTCACCGCGGGGTGACGAGCGCTCGTCGCTCGGCAGTCGCATCGACAGCAGGCTGCGGCCGTTCTCCGCCGCGGTCTGTGTCCCGCTGTTCGCCTTCTGCGCGGCCGGCGTGACGGTCGTCGGGGGCGGGCTGGGCGACGCGCTGCGCGATCCGGTGACCATCGGAGTCGTCGTCGGCCTGGTGCTCGGCAAGACGGTCGGCGTCTTCGGGGGCACGGCACTCATGGTCCGGCTGACCCGGGCACAGCTGGACGACGATCTCGAGTGGTCCGACGTCTTCGGCCTCAGCCTGCTGGCCGGGGTGGGCTTCACCGTGTCGCTGTTGATCGGCGAGCTGGCGTTCGGCAGCGGCTCGGCCGCGGACGAGCACGTCAAGCTCGGGATCCTGGCCGGTTCGCTGCTGGCGGCCATCCTCGCCAGCGTGGTGCTGCGGTCGCGCAACGCGACATACCGGCGTATCCAACAGCAGGAATCGCTCGACGAGGACGGCGACGGCGTGCCCGATTGTTACGCCGAGGACGGCCCGCAGACCGCCTCGTGAGGTCGGCTCCCGGCGTCGCCCGATGCCCGGCCTTTCTGCAGAACGCCCCGTAGTCGCTAAGGTACCGGTGAGTTCGATGTGCTTATTCTGGCTACGACAGGCTGAGCGAACCGACAACCACCACGAGGAGTAATCGATGGCCCAGACCACCAAGGGCACGGAGCGCACTCTCGGCCAGTTGGTCGCCGACGCTTCCACCGACCTGAAGTCGATCATCAAGGATGAGATCGCGCTGGCGAAGGTCGAGGTCAAGGCCGACGTCGCCAAGGGCGGCAAGGGTGCGGGCCTGCTGGCCGGCGCCGGACTCTTCGCCCTCTACATGCTCGGTTTCCTACTGCTCGCACTCGCCTGGGGGCTGCACGCAGCCGGCCTGTCGGTGTGGCTGGGCATGCTGATCACCGCCGGCGTGCTGCTGGTCATCACACTGATCCTGGCGCTCCTCGGCATCAGCGCGCTGAAAAAGGTCAAGGGCAAACCGGCGCGCACCATCGACAACGCGCAGCGCACTGTCGCCGCAGTGAAGCCGCCGAAGGTCTGACAAGCACGGTCGCTCTCCCGCTGAGCGGCACACCGCCGTATTGAGCGGCATACCGATCCCACCCGGATCCGTATGCCGCTCAATCCGTCTGTATGCCGCTCGATCGGTGGGCGCGCCGGCTCAGCCACCCTGCAGGTAACGGCTGGGCACCGGTCGCTGGTCGGACCGGTCCCAGGGCTGCTCCAACCCGGCGAGCCGCAGCGTCGCGTCGAGCAGGATCGCGGTGAATCCCCAGACATAGAGGCCGTCGACCTCGAACGCCGGCGCCACGAACTCCCGCCCGGGCACGATCGCGCTGAAGCGGTTGGCCGGGTCCACCAGGCTCGCCAGCGACACCCGCTCCACGCGTGCCACCTCCGCGGTGTCGACGACACCGATCGGCGACGGCCGCTCCCACCAGGCGGCGATCGGAGTCACCCGGAAACCGGTGACACTCAACGGCAATGCGGGCAGCACCCCGACGACGCGCACGCCCTCGCGGTCCAGACCGATCTCCTCGTGCGCCTCGCGCAGCGCCGTGTCGGCGAACGACACGTCACCCGGGTCGACCCGGCCGCCGGGGAACGACACCTGCCCCGCGTGCTTGCGCAGGCTCGTCGACCGCTCGGTCAGCACGACGTCCTGACCGCCCGACTCGTCCTGGCCGAAGAGCATCAGCACCGCTGACGCGCGACCGGTCGCCTCGGGCAGTCCGGTGACCATCGGCGCCTCATGAGCGCGTTGCTCCAGGGTGCGCAGCCAGGCCGGCTCAGGCGCCGACACCAAGTCGGTCACAGCACGGCGGCCGGCTCGGGCACGCCCTCGGGGCGCTCGGCGCCGGGCGCGAGCTCGAACTTCAGCAGCTTGCGCGCCTTGTCGGGGTCGGTCTCCCCCGCACCGTATGACGGGCACCAGCGCGCGATCGGACAGACTCCACAGGCCGGACGCTTGGCGTGGCAGATGCGTCGGCCCTCGAAGATCAGCACGTGGCTGAGCTGGGTCCACTCCTTGCGCGGGAACATCTCGCCGATGGCGTGCTCGACCTTGACCGGGTCCTCCAGGTCGGTCCAGCCGGCCCGGCGCACGACCCGGCCGAAGTGCGTGTCGACGGTGAGCCCGGGCAGCCCGAAGGCGTCGCCCAGCACCACGAACGCGGTCTTGCGGCCGACTCCGGGAAGGGTCACCAGATCCTCCAGCCGGGGCGGCACCTGACCGTCGAACCGCTCCACCAGCGCCTGGCCCAGCGTCATCACGGACTTCGCCTTCGCGCGGTAGAAGCCGGTCGGGCGCAGCAACTCCTCCAGCTCCTCGCGGTCGGCGGCGGCATACGCCGCGGCGTCCGGGTAACGGGCGAACAGCGTGGGCGTCACCTTGTTGACGCCCACGTCGGTGGTCTGCGCGGACAGGATGGTCGCGACCAGCAGCTCGAGCGGAGTGCGGAAATCGAGCTCGCAGTGCGCGTGCGGGAACTGCTCCCGCAGCGCGCGGAACATCTTGCGGGCCCGACGCGTGCGAGCGAGGTCGGACTCGGCCGAGACGTCGATGGGCTTCACGACATACGACCTTAGATGAGCGGGCCGACAGGCGATTTCAGTGTCGGCCGGTCACAGCCCGGGCGACCAGGTGGGCGTACGCCTGACCACCACTGGCCGTCAGGTGTATCCCGTCACTCCACAACCAGCTGCTCCGGTCGGTGACCGCGGCGTTCCAGTCCATCAACCGGGTGTTGCCGTAGTCCGGCACGACCGAGCGCAGCAGCGCGACGTCGTGGGACTCCCACTCCCGTGGCGTGTGCGGTGTCGCAACGATGACCCGGCGCGCGCCCCGCAGCGCGTCGAGCGCCTGGCGTAGCTGGGACTCGGGGATCAGGCCGTTGTCACCCGTGTGCAGCAACACCACCTTCCCGTCCAATGCGCCGGAGCGGGCGTCGCCGTTCAGCTCCGGGAGCAGATCCCAGGCCTGCTCGCCCTCCACGGCATGGTTTGCCACCGAGGCGAACTCGCCGGTCAGCTCGGGGACTGCGCCGAGGGGCACCGAATCGCCATACACGGCAAGGGAAATGCTGCGCAACTGGTCGGCGTCACGTGGTGGCGGCGGGACCGCCTGCCGGGTCGTGGGGAGCGGTGTCGCCGTCGGGCGTGGGGTCTGCCCGGCCGCCTCGGTGGTGTGCGTGGCGCTCGCGTGCTCCGTCCCGGCCGAGCTGTGCGGGACGCCCGACCGCGTCGGGGCCGGGCCGGCGGCCGTGGTGCCCGAGGCGCCCGGTGCACACCGCGCGCCGGCTGGTGCGTTCGTCGGCAGCCGAGAGGTTCCGTCCGCCCTGGTCGTGCACTGCACGTAGACGGCGCCGGCGGCATACGCGCTCTGGTGCGGTGCGGCGATGCCCGCGGGTGCGCAGATGGCCGCCACGAGAACCAGTCCGAACGCTTGCGCCAGCGCCGAACCCCGTGCCGGTCCGACCCGCCACTCGCGCAGGCGATGCCACAGCGCAGGCCAGCCGTTGCGGCGGACGGGGGATTCGATCAGCCGGTAGGTCGCCTCGGTCAGCGCCAGAGTGAGGGCGACGCGCAGCAGGAACACCTGCCAGTCGGGCCACGGCAGGTCCAGGCCCGGACGCGTCATACACGCGATCGGCCAGTGCCAGAGGTAGATCGAGTAGGAGCGGCGCCCGATCGCCCGCAGCAGCGGGACTCCGAGCACGCGCTCGAGCGGGCCGTGCTGGACCGCAACGGCGATGACGACCGCGACCAGCACGCTGAACAGCAGGAAGCCGAATCGATAGAGCCGGGTGGAGTATTCGGCGGCCTCGGACAACAGGGCGAGCACTGCCGCCAGCGCCGCGAAGCCGACCGCGGTGGACCAGCGGTCCGCGTGCCGCGGCGTTGTATGGCGCCTCTCACCGAGCCCGTCCCCTCCCCGAGCGATCGCGAGCGTCGAACCGACCAGCAGGCCGATCGCGTGCGAGTCACTGCCGAAGTACCACCGGGACGGGTCGCCGAGCTGCGGCACCTGGGCCAGCGCACTGCCGACACCCATCACCAGCGCGCTGACCGCGGTGAGGCCGACCGTGACCAGCAGCAGCACGCCCTTGCGAGCCCAGCGCTTGTGCACCACCAGCGTCACCAGCAGGACGACGACCGGCCAGACGAGGTAGAACTGCTCCTCCACCGCGAGCGACCACAGGTGCTGCAGCAGCGGTGGCCGGCCGGTGGCGACGAAGTAGGACCGGTGGTGGAAGACGTACCACCAGTTGGAGGTGTATGTCGCCGCAGCGCTCAGATCACCCCGGTATTCGGGCAGTTGCACGCGATCCCCGACCGCGACCACTGCCGTGGTCACCGCCAGCATCGCACCCAGCGACGGGAAGAGCCGTCGAGCACGGGCGGCCCAGAACGTGCGGAACGACGCGGCTCCGACGGGGGCGCCATACACCCATCGGGTCATCAGCTGTCCGGTGATGAGGTAGCCGCTGAGCACGAAGAACAGGTCGACACCGAGGAATCCGCCCGCGGAGTGCGGCACGCCGAAGTGGTAGAGCAGCACCCCGATGACCGCGACCGCCCGGAGGCCGTCGAGCGCGGGCAAGTGCACCGCCCGCAACGATCGGTGGGTGGCACCCACGCCCGCCCCGACCGGCGTTGCCGTCCTGCCCGTCGTCTCCGCCACGCTGCTCCGCACCCCGCCGTCTGTCCATGACGGCCGCCCGGCGGCCCTCACTCGCATTGACGCCGTAGCCAGGTGTGCGGTTGGTCGAAGGCCCCTGGCCGGATCCCCTCGAGCGCCCTGCACGGGCGGTGGAACAACAGGAATCCGGCGAGACCACGTGTGAGCTGCACAACAGGAAGCACGCGTCGTGGCAGACTGCACATCGTGGATACCGAGGCTGTGCGCAAAGCACCACTGTTCGCTGCTCTCGACGACGACGCCGCGGAGGCGTTGCTGTCGACGATGACCCGCACCAAGATCGCGCGTGGGCAAGAACTGTTCCATGAGGGGGAGCAAGGCGACTCGCTCTACGTGATCACCGCCGGCAAGGTGAAGCTCGGCCGCCGCTCGGCGGACGGCCGGGAGAACCTCCTGGCGATCCTGGGAGAGGGCGAGATGCTCGGCGAGCTGAGCCTTTTCGACCCGGGCCCGCGCACCGCGACGGCGAGTGCGATCGCCGACACCGAGCTCGTCGGCCTGTCACACCCGGACATGACCGACTACCTCGGCACCCGCCCCGAGATCGCGATGACGATGCTGTCGGCGCTGGCCGCCCGACTGCGCCGCACCAACGAAGCGCTCGGCGACCTGGTCTTCACCGACGTGCCGGGCCGCGTCGCCAAGGCGTTGCTGGACCTGTCCCGTCGCTTCGGCCAGCCCTCCGACGAGGGCACGCTGGTCGCCCACGACCTCACCCAGGAGGAGCTCGCCCAGTTGGTAGGCGCCTCCCGTGAGACGGTCAACAAGGCGCTGGCCGACTTCTCCTCCCGCGGCTGGATCAAGCTCGAGGCCCGTGCCGTCACCCTGATGGACACCGAGCGCCTGCAGCGCCGCGCGCGCTGACCTCGGCCGACGTGGCGTCGCCGCAGCACCGATGATCGGCGAGTCCGGCGACCCGGCATCTCCGACCCGGCATACTGTGCTCGCGGCCCGGAACCGCGCGGTCGTCGGCGTCGTCTGCGTGACATCACTGCGACAGCTGTAGACGGACGAAAGGCACGGGAGTGGACGAGAGCCAGGCATCGGACGCGGTCGGCGACTCGACCAAGGACCCTGTCGGCGCCCCGGGCAACGACTCCGGCAACGGCTCGGTGACTGACAGCACCGACCCGCGCAATCACGTTTTGCTGTCACCACATCCGTGGGTCGCGGGCGAGTCCGACATCGGCCGGCGCCACCACCGCAACGAGGACTCGATCGCCCTCGCGGCATCCACCGAGGTCGGCGCTCGCGCGGTGCTGGTGGCCTGTGACGGCGTGTCCACCTCGACCGATTCACACCTGGCCTCGCAGGCCGCGGCGATCGCCGCCATGGAGCGGCTCTCCCAGCCGATGCCCCGTCACGACGTCCCCGACGAGACCTGGCTGGACACCGCCGCACAGGCCTTCGCCGAAGCGGCCGAGGCCGGCAGTGCGGCCGCCGCTGCGACCGGCGCGGACGCGGAAGACCCGGCGCCGCCGTCGTGCACCTTGGCCGCCGCGGTCGTGGAAGACAACCTGGTCGTCGGCGGCAACGTCGGCGACAGCCGGGTCTACTGGATCCCGGCCGCCGCACCGGAGCGCGCCGTACAACTCGGCGAGGACGACTCGATGGCCAGCGCGCTGATGCGGCGAGGCGTGCCACGCGACAACGCCGAGAACGCCCCCAACGCACATGCGATCACCCGATGGCTCGGTCGCAACGCACCCCAGGACCTGCGACCCCGTATGGCGCACCTGGTCGCCCGCGAGCCGGGCTGGGTGATCGTCTGCACCGACGGACTCTGGAACTACTGCTCCGAGCCGGCCGACCTGTGGGACCTCGTGCAGCGCGTCCGCTCCTCGCACGGCGACTCCGCCACTGCGATCGCCGACGGGCTGGTCGAATTCGCCAATGCTTCCGGCGGGCACGACAACATCAGCGTGGTGCTGGCCGCGCTCTCCCCCGACGCCTGAGCGGTCCGCGAGCCGCCCCGTCCCGACATACCGACCGTCGGCCCTTCGGGACAGCTTCTCGCCCAACCCCGTCCCGACATACCGACCGTCGGCCCTTCGGGACAGCTTCTCGCCCACCAGAGTCGCGTCATACGGCCAGATAGGCCAACTGTGCCTCGACGCTCGCCTTCGCGGCGGGCCACACATTGCGCGGGACGTCGGCATAGACGCGCTCGACGACCGCCTGCGCGACGTCGGGAGCGTCCACGTCACCTGCTGCGAGCGCCGCACGGACCTGGTCCAGTCGCTCGAGCCGGTGTTGTCGGTATGCCGCGATGATGGCCCCGGCGTCGGTATGCGTAGGCCCGTGGGCCGGCGCCAGCGCGGTCGGACGCTCGGTCGCCACCGCGTGCAGCCGGTCCAGCGAGGCGAGGTAGGGACCGAGCGCGCCGTCGGGGTGTGCGACGACGGTGGTGCCGCGGCCGAGCACGGTGTCACCGGTGACCAGCACATCGGCATCCGGCAGGTGGAACGACACCGAGTCGGCAGTGTGCCCCGGGGTGGCCAGGACGCGAATCCGCAATGACTCCAGGTCGATCCGCTCCTCGTCGACGAGGGTCCTCCCGTATCCACCGCCGCGGACCGGCGCGTCGACCAATTGGCCCCATCGCTCCAGCGACTCGGTGTGGTCGTGGTGCCAGTGCGTGATGAGCGTGAGCACGACACGGGCGCCATGCTCTTCGACATACCGCAAAACCGCCTGCAGGTGGCCTTCGTGCAACGGCCCCGGATCGACCACGACGGCACAGTCGTCACCAGGGACGTGCAACACCCAGGTGTTGGTGCCGTCCAGAGTCATCGGGCCGGGGTTGGGCGCCAGCACCGCATGCGCGTGGTCGCCGAGTGATCCGCCGCGCCATACCGCTTCAGTCGTCACGGCACGCCACGTTAGTGCAGCGGCACGCATTTCCACCGCTGAGATCATCGTTGTCAGAGCGACTCGCGGATTTGTCAAAGTCTTACCCAACGTTGGTAACGCATATACCTCCTGTGAATACCGTGAATGGTGTTGTAGCTGAGGTTTCCCCTGACCGCAGTTCCCCCGAACCATTTCGTAGCTGCAGAAGGACCCCGACATGAAGAAATCCGTGTCCACCGCGTGCGCGACCATCGCTGCGCTCGCCCTGACCGTCGCCGTGGCGCCCGCGCATGCCACGACCACCGACAACCAGCGTGAACGGCCGACCAAGGCCGCCCAGCAGGCCGGCATCCACCAGATGGGCGATGCGTATGCCGGCTGGAGGAGCCACACCGACGCCGGTCGCGCGTCCGCCGCACTGACTCGCACCTCTCCGACACTCACCGCCACCAAGACGCTCGGCATCGACGTCTCGGCATACCAGGGCAACGTCAACTGGTCGTCCCAGTGGGGCGCCGGTGTGCGGTGGGCCTACACCAAGGCCACCGAAGGCACCTACTACACGAACGCCTACTTCGCGCAGCAGTACAACGGCAGCTACAACGTAGGCATGATCCGCGGCGCCTACCACTTCGCGAACCCCGGATACTCGTCCGCGACCTCGCAGGCCGACTACTTCGTGTCGCACGGTGGCGGCTGGTCACGGGACGGCAAGACGCTGCCGGGGATGCTCGACATCGAGTACAACCCCTACGGCTCGACCTGTTACGGATACTCGAAGTCCGGGATGGTCACCTGGATCAAGACGTGGCTGAACGAATACAAGCGGCTGACCGGTCGCGATGCGCCGATCTACACGACCACCGACTGGTGGAGCACCTGCACCGGCAACTCCACGGCGTTCAACCAGACGAATCCGCTGTGGATCGCGCGTTACGCCTCGAGCCCCGGCACCCTGCCCGGCGGCTGGCCCTACTACACGATGTGGCAGTACACCTCTTCGCCCATCGACAAGAACCTCTTCAACGGTGACATCACCCGGGTGCGGGCGCTGGCCTACGGCTGACGTTCCTGAGCCACCCACCCTCTCGCCGAGAGAACACGAAACACCCTGACAGGACACGGAAAGCGGGTCGATCCGGCCCGCTCTTCGTGTCCTGTCGGCACGTTCGGTGTCCGGTCGGTGAACACTGCCGCGGCTGGCGAAGTCTTTACTGCAGAGCGGTAATCATTTTACGAACTATCAATATTGTGGAAATTCCTTGACAAGGCGCGTGGCGCCGTTCTGCTCCGGAGCGGCGAGCGCGAACCCCTGGAGGAAGTCATATGAGGAAGTCCCTGGTCACCGCTGCCTGCCTGTCCGGCGCGGTCGCATTCACCATCGTCGCGAGTCCGGCGCACGCCATACCCACCGACCACGGGCCGACCGCGGCCGCCACCCGCGCCGGCATCGTCAAGCCGGGTGAGGCGTATGCCGGCTGGAAGGCGACCGGGACTCAGCCGCTGACCCGGTCGGTGACGCCGACGCTGGCATCGGGCCAGACACTCGGCATCGACGTGTCCAGCCACCAGGGGAACGTCAGCTGGAGCTCGCAGTGGGGCGCCGGTGTGCGGTGGGCCTACTCCAAGGCGACCGAGGGCACCAGCTACACGAACCCGTACTTCCCCCAGCAGTACAACGGCTCCTACAACGTCGGGATGATCCGCGGCGCCTACCACTTCGCGCTCCCGGACACCTCGACCGGCGCGGCGCAGGCGGACCACTTCGCCGCGCACGGCGGCGGCTGGTCCAAGGACGGCAAGACGCTGCCCGGCATGCTGGACATGGAGTACAACCCGTATGGCGCGACCTGCTACGGCAAGTCCGCCTCGTCGATGGTCAGCTGGATCAAGTCCTTCCTGGCCGAGTACAAGGCCAAGACCGGCCGGGACGCGGTGATCTACACCAACTACGACTGGTGGAGCCGCTGCACCGGCAATTCGACAGCGTTCAACCAGACGAATCCGCTGTGGGTGGCGCGTTATTCGTCCTCCCCGGGCACGCTGCCCGGCGGCTGGCCCTATTACACGATCTGGCAGTACACCTCGTCGCCGATCGACAAGGACTGGTTCAACGGCGACATCACCCGGGTGAAGGCGCTGGCCAACGGCTGACGCGTCTTACCGGCGTCGAGCAGTCGGAGCACCGGCGGAGGAGCATCGACGCCCGCGCGATCGAGCGGACAGGAAACACGGTGACCGGATAGGAAATTCGTATCGGATCGGCCGAAATTTCCTGTCCGGTCGGTGTTTTGCTGTCCGCTCGGTATGGCGGGGCGGGTCAGTCGTTCAGGTGGGCGCGCAACAGCATCCGCTCGCCGTCCTGCACCGGCGCCGGCATCACCGCGTGCAGGCCCGCCCGGCTGACCGTCGCGGGTGCGAGGTCCGGCCAGCGCGAGACCCGGTCGAGCTGCACCAGCGTGGGCGGCAGCATCCGCGCCGTGCCGTCGAGGGCCTCCGCGAGCGCGTCGGCCGGGCGGCGCCATACGGCTTCGGCGGCCTCGGTGGTGCGGCCGTCGGCGACCTGTCGCACAGGCAGTCGCGCGGAGAAGAACCACGTGTCGTAGCGACGCGGCTCCATCTCCGGAGTGATCCAATGGTCTTGCAGCGCAAGCAGATCCGAGCGCAGCACCAGACCGCGCCGCTCCAGCAGCGCCCCGAACGACAGCGCCCGGTCGAGCACCGCCGCCCGGTCGGCCTGCCAGTCCTCAGCAGTGACGTCGAGCACGACCTCTCCGGCGGACGGACCGGCCAACAGCACGCCGCACTCCTCGAAGACCTCACGGACGGCAGCGATGACGACCGCCTGCGCGGTTGCCTCGGGTATGGCGAGGAGGCGGCCCCAGTCGGACGGAGACGGCCCGGCCCACGGGACGTCGACGGACTCGTCGCGGGTGTCGACGCCGCCTCCGGGGAACACCCACATCGACGGCGCGAACTTCATCGACGACACCCGGCGCTGCAGGAAAACCTCTACAGCAGAGTCGGATTCGCGCAACAGCAGGACGGTGGACGCCAACCGCGCCGGGGCGATCGCTCGCTCCGGCGCGGGTGTGGCGAGCCAGTTGAGTGCGTTGTCGCGCAGCGTCGGCGGCAGTTCGAGCTCGTGCGTCGACGGCATACGGGAAGGTCCTAGCGGACCGAGACGGTGATCTCGACCTCGACGGGTGCGTCCATCGGCAGGGCCGCGACGCCGACCGCGGAGCGGGCGTGCGCGCCGGCGTCGCAGAAGGCCTTCGCCAGCAGTTCGCTCGCGCCGTTGATGACGGCCGGCTGACCGGTGAAGCTCGGGTCGCTCGCGACGAAGCCGACGACCTTGACGACACGGCTGACCTTGTCGAGGTCGCCGACCTGCGACTTGACCGCGGCGATCGCGTTGAGCGCGCAGGTCTGCGCCAGCTTGGCGGCGTCCTCCGGGCTCACCTCGGCCCCGACCTTGCCGGTCGCGCCGAGTTTGCCGTCGACCACGGGCAGCTGCCCGGAGGTGTAGACCAGATCGCCGTCCTGCACCACCGGCACGTATGCCGCGACGGGCGCAGCGACCTCGGGAACACTCAGGCCGAGCTCGGCGAGGCGATCTTCAACTGCGGACATCTGTCACTGCTCCTTCGGACGCTTCAGGTAGGCAACGAGGCTGTTGCCGTCGGGGCCCGGCACCACTTGCACGAGCTCCCAGCCGTCCTCACCCCATTGGTCGAGGATCTGCTTGGTGGCGTGGACGATCAGCGGCACAGTGGCGTATTCCCAGGTGGTCATGCGGTCACCCTATTCCCGTGCCGAGCCGGTAAGGCGACGGGCCGGACCAACCTGACCGCACGACCAGCGCAGGACTCATCATCGGGTCGGGTCGAAGGGGATGAGTTCCGGCGGGGTGACGCCGGTGACCATCTGCTCCGCCAGCAACTGACCGGACAGCGGACCGAGGGTGATGCCCCACATGCCGTGACCGCCGTTGGAGTAGACGCGCGGCACCTTCGTCGGACCGACCAACGGCAACCCGTCGACACTGACCGGACGGCCACCGACCCACTCGTCCTGCCGGTCGTCCCAGTCGACGCCGGACAACAACGGCTTGCCACCCTTGACGATCGCCTCGACGCGCTCCTGGTGCAGCGGTTCCTCGGTGCCACCGAATTCCATCGTGCCGCCGACCCGCAACCGGTCACCCAGCGGCGTGCACGCGATCCGCTCGAACGGGAAGTAGACCGGGCACGGCACCGGACGATTGGCCGGGTCGGTCACCGACACCGAGAAGCTGTAACCACGCCCGGCACGCACCGGAGTCTTCACACCGCAGTCCTTGGCCAATTCGGGCAGCCACGCACCGGTCGCGATGACGACCGCATCCCCGGAGATCGGGTCACCGCTGACCATCTCGACGGTCACTCCCCCGGGACCGTGTCGCAGGGCACGCGCGTTGGAGCCGATCACGATCTTGCCGCCACGCGCACCGACCGCGTCGGCGAGGGCGTGGACGTATTCGGGCGGGTTGATGTAGCGCTGACCACCCAACCGGATCGCCTTCTCCACATCCGCGCTGACGATCGGCAACTCCGACCGCAAGGTGGCGTTGTCGACCTCGGTGGCCTCCAGATCCAGGCCCGCCGCGCGGATCAACTCGATCTCGTGCTCCAGCCCGGCGGCATCCTTCGCGTGCCGGAAGGCCGCCATGATCGGCGCCTCGTGCGACTTCGCCTGCACACCGTGGTCCTCCAGGAACTGGAAGGCCTCGATCGCCCGGCGATTGACCGGCACGAACTTGTCCATCGTGCGCTTCCACTGCCCCGGAGTGCAGCGCCGTGCGAAGCCCAACAGGAACGCCGCCAGCTTGGGGTCCGGCTTCATCGGGATGTAGAGCGGCGAGTCCGGATCGAGCAGCGCCTTGAGGCCGTACTTGATCACCGAGGGGTCCGACAGCGGCACACACAGGCCGGGCGACACCCAGCCGGCGTTGCCCCAGGAACTGCCCGCGGCGACGCCCGATCGCTCGACGACCGTCACCTCGACACCACGCTCCTGAAGGTGCCACGCGGTCGACAGGCCGACGATGCCGGCACCGACGATCACAACACGTGGGGTGCCCTGTCCCTTGGCGGGCCGAAGTGGTTCGAGCGCCATTGGCGAATCCTCTTTCCGGGGTGACATTGTTACCGCGCTTCGGACGGTAGCAATGCTTCGGTTTCGAAGATTCACCGGTGCGCAACTCGCCAGTAGGGTCGATCGCGCCCCGGATCCTCAGCGGTCGCCGTCAGCCCACTGCGTCATACAACTCGCGGGCTCGCTCGACGGACGGCATGTGCTGCTCGGCCCATTCCTTGCAGCGGCCCGAGCCGGGGTGCGAGGTCGCGTGTTGCTCCTGCCGTGACCTACTGTCCGAGGCATGTCCGTGCTGACCGCTCCCGCCCCGCCGCCCGACCGCACCGTCGCGTATGGCGACTCACCTGATCAGGTGTACGACGTGCGCCGGCCGGTCGGGACGGCGCGGGGCGTGACGGTGCTCGTCATACATGGCGGGTTCTGGCGGCCGACATACGACCGGGAGCATGCGGGTCAACAGTCGAAGGCGTTGACAACGCACGGTTTTGACGTTGCCACGATCGAATACCGGCGGATCCCCGGCGACTGGCCGACGATGGCGGCGGACGTGCTCGCCGCGATCAACGCCGTCGCCGCCGACCCGGAGCTGCCCGACGACATCGTGCTGCTCGGGCACTCCGCGGGCGGCCACCTGGCGACCTGGGCGGCATACCAGTCGGTGCCGGTCGTCGGCGTCGTCTCACTCGCCGGCTGCGTCGATCTCCACCTGACCCGGGACCTCGGGTTGGGCGACGGCGCCGCGGAAGCACTGATGGGCTCCGCCCCCGAGGATGTATGGCGCGCAGCCGACCCCTCGATGCTCGGGCGGCCGCCGGTGTCGGTGCGACTGGTCCACGGCGCTGCCGATGACAGGGTGCCGGTGGAAGTCTCGGAGAGCTACCAGGCCGCGGCGGACGCCGGCACCCCGCTGCATGTGCTGGCCGGTTGCGGTCACCACGAGCTCATCGACCCGGCGACCCCGCAGTTCGCGCAGACGGTCGCCGCGATCGAGGCCGTCCTTTCCTGACGACCGCTGTGGCGATGGCGGTGAAGGGCATCGTCGCCACCAGCAGCACGAACGGCACCGACCACCAGTGCGCGAGACCGCCCATCAGCGCGAAGCTGGTGATCGCGCCGAGCTCGGCCGACACACCGGCCACCGAGGTGACCGTCGCACGCGCGGAGCCGGTGATTTGATGCTGCAGTCGATTTTCTTGTGCGACATACAGATTCGTGATGATCCCGTAGGCGACTGCGATCAGTACGACCGCGGCCAGAGCGGCCGACGCCGCATGGGCCAGCGCCGCCACCGCACCCGCGGCGAAGGCGGCCCCGGCGAGCACGGTCAACTGTGCGACCGCGCGACGGCCGGGCAGCGTGCGCCGACTCGCAGCCCAGGTGCCCAACCCTTGCGCGACAGCGACGACGGCCACCGCCACTGCGACCCATCCCGGAGTCAGACCGGCATCGGCGAAGAAGAGTGCGAAGTATTCGTCGAAGCCGACCAGTGCCACGGTCGCGGTGATCGCCAGGACGGTGCGCCGCAGCGCCGGAGTCCGCGCGACCTCGCTCACGCCGGTGCGCAGATGCTGCAGGTAGCGGCGTTCGGCGACGGCCTCCCTGCGCGGCGGCGCCGGTAACACCGCGGTCGTCGCCAGGTGCACGGCCGCGACCGCGAGGCTCGCGATCGCGACGGCGCGGTAGCCGCCGAGCGCGACCAACGGACCCGCCGCGAGCATGCCGAACGAGATCGACGCCACCCCTGCGGTCTCCGCCCGGGTCCGCACCATGTCGTATGACGACTCCTGCCCGGCGGAGGCCAGTTCGTCATACAGCAACGCCTCGAAGGTGCCCGACATCAGCGAGGAGGAGACACCCCAGAGCACGAAACCGAGCAGGAAGCCGCCGTAACTGGGCAGCAGCAGCCAACTGCCGAAACATCCCAGGTAGAGGACCGCCGAGAGCTGCAACAGGAGGCGGCGGCTGACGGTGTCGGCGAGCGCACCCGACGGCACCTCGCAGAGGAAGCTCGTCAGTGACCACAGCACGAAGAGCGTGCCCTGCGCTGTGGCGTCGACGCCGTGGGCGGCGAAGTAGAGCGGACTGACGGCGAAGAACGCGATGCACTCGCGGCTCGCCCGGTAGGCGGCCGCCCGGATCGTCAGGGAGGTGACTCAATGTCGATACATGGCAACACGTTACGTCACACCCTGGCTACGCGCGACGCATCGATCAGGGCGACCGGCAGCGGACGGGTGTGTCTGCCGGCCCGGGCCCGGATTGCGCGTCGCGCGGGCCTGCGGCCACGCCTGCCCCGCACCCAGCGCACGGCCTGGCTGAGCACCGCCATGGTGACCAGCGACACCGCCGCGACGGCGATCGGGCCGGCTCCGGTGAGTGCGCCGACCGTGGCGCCGATGCCCAGCAGGTATGTCGCCCACAGCGTCGAGCCGAGCGCGCTGGCCAACAGGAAGCGTGGCATCGCCAGCCGGCTCGCACCGGCGAGGAACGTGATCGCGACCCGCCAGCCGGGCAGCATCCGCGCCGACACGATCAGCGGCACACCCTGGCGGTCGAGGGCCGAGCCGGTCCGTTGGAGCAACCGCGCGACCCATGGCCGCCGCTGCCACGCGAACCGCGTGGTGCCGAGGTGCCGCCCCAGCAGGTAGGTGATGGCGTCACCGAGGAAGGCAGCGACCGCGGCCAGCAGTCCGAGTCCGACGAGCGCCGGCCACCCGGCGGCCGCGGCCGCCGACGCGTGCGCCAACACCACGGCTTCGCTGGGCACCAGTGGCACGAGTCCGTCCGCCACGACCATCAGGAACAACACGACGAGGCTCATCGCGCGATCCTCCGTATGCGAGCGAGCGCCAGCGGCATACAGACCGCGGTGATCGCCAGGGGCCAGGCGACGGCGAGCGCCGTCGCGTGCTCGGCCACCCAGGACGTCGCCGGGCCGGCGGGATTTCCGAAGAGGTTCCGCGTGGCGATCACGGTGGCGGACAACGGGTTCCAGCTCGCCGGACCGGACAGCCAGGTCGGCATCAGGTCGGTCGGTATGACGGTGTCGGCCACCATCGCCAGCGGGAACAGCAGCGAGAAATACTTCATCGCCGCCTCCGGTCCGCTGACCGGCAGGCCGAGCAGGATGCCGATCCAGGAGAACGCCATCCGCAGCAGCGCCAGCAGGCCGAAGGCCGCGAGCAGTGCGACGACGCCGCCGTGCCACTGCCAGCCGAGGAGCGTCCCCAACGCCATCACGATGGCGAGTTCGACTGCGGCAGTGAGCAGGTCGGCCACGGAGCGTCCGGCCAGCACCGCCGCGGGCGTCATGGGTAACGAGCGCATTCGGTCCAGCACTCCACCTCGTATGTCGGAGGCAACCGAGATGGTGGTGTTGCCGATCCCGAACGCCATGGTGAGAGCGAAGAGTCCGGGCAGCAGGAACTCGCGGTACTCGCCGCCGGGCACGGTCATCGCCGCACCCAGCGCGTCACCGAAGACGAAGCCGAACATCGCGACCGCCATCACCGGGATCAGCAGGGTGCCCAGCAGTTCGTCCGGGCGATGCACGAGACGCACCAGATGACGGCGGGCGACGACCCAGGTGTCGGCAGCGAACCACGCGAATCGACTTGGCGCTGTGCGTGATTCGGTAGCGAGCGCGGTCATTACGCCACCCCCCGCATGCCGTCTCGGGGTCCCCGCGAAGTATCGGGGGAGCGCAGTGGAGGAGAACTTCGTGGGGTGAGCAGGGCCGGCCGGCCGGTGAGGTCGAGGAACGCATCGTCCAGGCTGCCGCCCACCCGAGCCTTGAGTTCGGCCGGCGACCCCTCGGCCACGATCCGTCCGTGGTTCATCACCGAGATCCGGTCACACAGCCGGTCCGCCTCTTCCAGGTACTGGGTCGTGAGCAGCACGGTCGTGCCCCCTGCCGCGAGTTCACGCACCGCCTCCCACACCTCGTTCCGGCTGCGGGGGTCCAGCCCGGTGCTCGGTTCGTCGAGGAAGAGCACGCGGGCGCTGCGGATCATGCTGACCGCGAGATCGAGCCGGCGCCGCATGCCGCCGGAGTAGTGCCGCACGGGGCGGTCGGCGGCGGCTTCGAGGTCGAACCGCTCCAGCAGCTCCGCTGCCCGCAGCCGCGCCGCCCGGGCCCGCAGGTGATGCAGCCGCGCGAACATCACCAGGTTCTGTCTGCCGGTCAGCACCTCGTCCACCGCGGCGTACTGTCCGGCCATCCCGATCCGGGCGCGCACGCCGGCGGGGTCGCTCGCCACGTCGCAGCCGGCGACCTCCGCGCGGCCCGAGTCGAAGCGTTGCAGCGTTGCGAGGATCCGTACGGCGGTCGTCTTGCCCGCCCCGTTCGGACCGAGCAGGCCGTGCACGGTGCCGGGCGCGACGGCCAGGTCGAGTCCGTCGAGCACCACGCCGCGGCGCGGGTAGCTCTTGCGCAGTCCTTCGCACCGGACCGCCGGCCGGGTGTTGGCCGTGCTCGTCCGGGTGTTCATGCCGTCACCTCAACGAGTCGGCGGTTGGACGGTGCGGGCTCGCCGGTCGCGACGGTTGCGCCGGCCGGTGTCACCGCGTCATACCGACCCACCGCGATGCGGGCGAGGTTGCGCAGCGACTCACTGTGCTCGGTGTAGTAGCCGCAGTGCCCGGTGATGTCGCCGGTCCCGAACCGCGTCGCGTGTATGGCGGGGTGCAGCGGCGGGCGACCCAGGCCGAGCCGGCCGATCCGGCCGTGCGGGAAGAACCGGATCCAGTCGGACTCGGCCTGCGCGGCCCACAGGCGCGTGCCGGAGCCGAGCTGATCTCGGCGCCATACGCCCATGCCGGCGCTGCCGAGGGCGACGCAGTCGTCGGCCCGAGCGATCGGGAGGGCGAGACCGCAGACCGCACTGCCGTAGCTGTGCCCGATCAGCGTCAGGTGCGCCGAGCGGGGCAGGTAGTGCGTGAGCCGGGCCAGGTCGTCGGCGCCCTCGCGGGCAGCGGGGTTGAAGAACGCGGCCGCCATACCGGCCGGTGTGCGGTAGCCGACCCAGACGACCACGGCCACGTGCTGGTCGGGCGCTGCTACCTGCATGGCGCGCAGCACCACCGCACCGCGGGCACGCGGGCTGACGGGGCCGCGGTCGGTGAAGTAGTTGCCGAGGTGGTGGCCGTTGCCCGGCACCACGACGGCGATGTGGTCGGCCATCGCGACATCGCCGAACGCCTCGACGATGCGGTGCCCGCCGGGCGGATCACAGGCGAGCAGGGTGTGCTCGTCGACGTCGTGCAGTCGGTAGTCAAGTGTTCGTGAAGTCCTCATGCCGGCAAGGTAGGAAGCAGGTTTGCCCGACTTCGTCACACTCCGGAGTGATTTCGAGGCCCGTACCCCGGTACTACTCGCCGGCGGTCACCAGGCCCGACTCGTAGGCGAACACCACCGCCTGGGCCCGGTCACGCAGGTCGAGCTTGGTGAAGATGCGGCTCACGTGGGTCTTGACGGTCTGCTCGGCCACGAAGAGCGCCTGCGCGATCTCGGCGTTCGAGTTGCCGCGCGCGACCAGGGTCAGCACCTCGGTCTCCCGCTCGGTCAGCGCGCTGAGTCGCAGCGCCGGCTTGCCCCGCCCGGCGGGGCGGCGCTGGGCGAACTCGGCGATGAGCCGGCGGGTCACCGACGGCGCGAGTAGCGCGTCCCCGGCAGCCACGACGCGCACCGCCGCGATGAGGTCGGCCGGCGGGGCGTCCTTGAGCAGGAAGCCGCTCGCCCCGGCCCGCAGCGCCTCGTAGACGTAGTCGTCCACGTCGAAGGTGGTCAGCATCAGCACCCGGGTGCGATCCGCCAGCCCCGGTGAGCCCAGGATCCGGCGGGTCGCCTCGAGGCCGTCCAGCTTCGGCATCCGCACGTCCATCAGCACCACGTCGGGATGGGTCCGGCGGGACAACGCGACACCCTCCTCGCCGTCGGGCGCCTGGCCGACCACGTCGATCCCGTCCTGCGCGTCCAGCAGCGCGGCGAATCCCGCACGCACCATGGCCTGGTCGTCAACGATGATGACGCGCGTCGTCACGTGAGTTCCTTTGCAGTCAGTGGAAGTTCAGCTCTTACCCGAAAGCCGCCGTCGGGCAACGCTCCGGCCTCCAGGGTGCCACCGACGAGCCGCACACGTTCACGCATACCGACCAGACCGTGGCCCGTGTCGCCCTCCTCCAGTGGGGACTCGGGTGGCTCCGGCGACGGTTCGTTGGCCACCACGACGAGAAGTTGCCCGTCATCCGCCGACACAGTCACCTGTGTCGCAGCACCCGGGGCGTGCCGCACCACGTTGGCGAGCGCCTCCTGCACGATGCGGTATGCCGACAGGCCGATCGCATCCGACACCTCGGCCTCGCCTGTGGCGACCTCCACCGGCACGCCCGCACGGACCGTGGCCTCCACGAGGTGCGCGATGTCGCCGAGGCCCGGCTGCGGCGCGAGCTCGCCCCCCGCGTCCTCGTTGCGCAGCACCCCGAGCAGCCGCCGCATCTCGGCCAGCGACTCGCGAGCGGTCGACGCGATGGAGGTGAACTCGCCCTGCACCTCGGGCGTCAGGTCGTGCAGGCGGTATGCCGCGGTGTCTGCCTGCACGGTGATCATCGACATGTGGTGCGCCACGACGTCGTGCAGTTCCCGCGCGATCCGGGCGCGTTCCTCCAGCAGAGTGCGCCGGCCGCGTTCGGCCTCGCTGATCGTCTCCTGCTCGGCGAGGCGCCGCTGGGCGTCATACCGCTCGCGGAGCGCGGCACCCAGCACGAGTGCGACACCGGTGAGCACGATGACGGTCGCGCTGGTGTTGCTGGTGCTGTCCGGCGCGAGGAAGGTCAGACCGATGCCGGCGACGATGTGGGCCGCCCAGACCAGCAGCAGTGTCCGGCGGGACTCGCGCAGGCCGATGGCCAGGCAGAGCAGCACGAGTCCGACGATCTCCATCGCCGGGAACGGCCACGCGTAGCCGGCGGTGTCCGCGGTCAGCAGCGCGAGCGCACCGACGACGTCCGCGGCGAAGACGATGCACCAGGCCTGCAGCGGGCGGGTCACCGCGAGCAGCAGCGGCACCGTTTGAATGACGGAGAGGGCGCCGGCGATCCCGGCGTTGAGTCCGTAGTCGGCGTTCAGCACTCCGAGCGTGACCGGCATCAAGGTGATGAAGTAGACGAACGCGACCGCCCAAGGCAGCGCCCGCACCCACCGACGCGACGCCCCGGCGAGCAGCGCGTCCGGGCGGCTCTGCTCGACCGACGTCATGGCCATCAGCGTAAGTGAGCAGGACCTGCCGGGCGTCCCGCTGAAGTATCACGCCCGGCGTCACTCCCTGGTATGACGACGAGGCGCCCCCGCTGTCCGGCTACCGTGAACCCCATGACCTCCGGCGACTGGGATGGCGTGCGCCTGCACGTAGTGACGGGTAAGGGCGGCACCGGCAAGACGACCGTTGCCGCCGCGCTCGCGATGGCGCTGGCCACCGACGGCAAGCGGGTGCTGCTGGTTGAGGTCGAGGGCCGCCAGGGCATCAGCGGCGTCTTCGACGTGCCGCGACTGGGCGACGACGAGGTGCAGGTAGCGACCGGGCCGGGTGGCGGGCAGGTGGTGGGCCTGGCGGTCGACCCGAAGGCCGCCCTGCTCGAATACCTGCAGATGTTCTACAAGCTCGGCATGGCCGGCGGCATGCTCGAGCGCTTCGGCGTGATCGACTTCGCCACCACCGTTGCTCCCGGGCTGCGGGACGTGCTGCTGATCGGCAAGGTCTACGAGGCCGTCCGTCGCCGGCCGAGTCGTCGTGGCACCCGCAGCGACAAGTTGTATGACGCCGTCGTGCTCGACGCACCGCCGACCGGCCGGGTGGGACAGTTCCTCGGCGTCAACCACGCCATGTCCGGGCTGGCCAAGATGGGCCCGGTCAAGAACCAGGCCGACTCGATCACCGCGATGTTGCAGTCGTCGCAGACCGTCGTACACCTGGTGACGTTGCTGGAGGAGATGCCCGTGCAGGAGACCGTCGAGGCGGCGGCCGAGCTGCGCGGCCTGTCGCTCCCGCTCGGCGCGGTGATCGTCAACCAGGAGGTCACTCCCCCGGTCGGCGAACGCACCCTCGAGCTGCTCGCCGCGGACGACTTCGACACCGAGCCCCTCGCGACCGACCTGACTTCGCTCGGTCTGCGGGTCGGACCGCGGATGGTGCGCGGGCTGACCCAGACCGGCGTCGACCTGACCCAACGGTTGGCCCTGCAGGACCGCGAGCGGGCGGCTCTGGCGGAGCTCGACCTGCCGACATACCACCTGCCGCTGGTGCCCGGCGGCATGGACGGCGGCGGGCTGCTGGAGCTGACCGCGACGCTGACGAAGCAGCTGACCGAAGGAGCGGGCGTATGACGACGCAGCCACCTCTGCTCGACATCGACGAGCTGCTGCACGACCGGTCCGTCAGCACCATCGTGTGCTGCGGCTCCGGCGGTGTGGGCAAGACGACGACGGCGGCCGCGATCGCCATCCGGGCTGCTGAGCAGGGCCGCACGGTGGCGGTGCTGACGATCGACCCGGCCAAGCGGCTCGCGCAGGCGCTCGGCCTGGCACACCTGGACAACGAGCCGGCGCCGGTGGAGGCGATCGACGACTCGGCCGGCGGCTCGCTCGACGCGATGATGCTGGACATGAAGCGCACGTTCGACGAGCTGGTGCTGCGTCACTCTGCTCCGGACAAGGCGCAGCAGATCCTGGAAAACCCGTTCTACCAAGCGGTCTCGAGCTCGTTCGCGGGCACGCAGGAATACATGGCGATGGAGCGTCTCGGCCAGTTGCACGCCGAGCAGGCGGGCGACGACGCCCGCTGGGACCTCATCGTGGTCGACACTCCACCATCGCGATCGGCGCTGGACTTCCTCGACGCGCCGAAGCGGCTCGGGTCGTTCCTGGACGGCAAGTTCATCCGGCTGCTGATGTCTCCGGCGAAGGCCGGCGGCCGGGCCTATCTGAAGGTCATGTCGGTCGGTGTCAACACGATGACCGCGGTGATGTCGAAGGTGCTCGGTGGACAGTTGCTACGCGACGCGCAGACCTTCGTGGCGGCGCTGGACTCGATGTTCGGTGGGTTCCGCGAGCGCGCCGACCAGACCTACGCGCTGCTGAGTGACGCTGCGACGGCGTTCGTGGTGGTGGCGACGCCGGAGCGGGACGCGTTGCGGGAGGCGTCGTTCTTCGCCGGGCGTCTCGCGTCGGAACGTATGCCGCTGGCGGGTCTCGTGGTCAATCGCGTCGAGCACACCCACGTGCCGTCACTGCGCGAGGGGCGGGCCGAGGCCGCCGCGGACGAGGCCGACGAGTTGGACACCCGCGCAGGCTCCGGCTGGCAGCCGGCGGACACCGCGGCTCTGCTGCGGCTGCACTCCGAACGGGCGGCGCAGGCGGGACGTCAGGAGGCGGCGATCGGCCGGTTCACCGCGGCGCATCCGACGATCCCGCAGGTGGTCGTGGCGGCGTCGGCGCAGGACGTCAACGACGTGGAACAACTGCGCGACATCGGCGCACAACTCGCCGACTAGCTCTCTGCTTCGACTCCTCGCGGGCCAGTCGCCTCGCAGGAAAATTCAGTCGGCGGACTTTGCTTCGTCGGCGCGGGCCAGCTTGAACAGCTGCGCCCACGAGGGCACATCGGGCCGGCGACGCAGCAGGGCACGACGCTCGCGTTCGGTCATGCCACCCCACACGCCGTACTCGGTGCGGTTGTCCAGTGCATCAGCCAGGCATTCGGCGACAACCGGACACCGCTGGCAGATCACTTTGGCGGACTGCTGGGCAGCCCCCTTGGCGAAGAGCTCATCGGGTGAGGCTCCCGTGCGGCATACAGCTCGCGCCGCCCAGTTGTCGTCCCAGGTCGCCTTCTCGGGCATCACAGCAGTCATGTTCTCGCTCTCGGCCTTCCCCGCCCATGGATCTGTTGTTCACGCCCCCCGCGTGTGTCTTGGGTCACGGTATTGACCCAGAGCGCACAACGCCAGATCCTCGGGGAACTATTTCTAAATAGTCCTTTCGCACTATACGTGCGGCCCCATCGATTCGTCTATCATGCGCCCGCCCGTCGGAAGTGGGCGATGACAGTTTCGCCCGTTACGCTGCCCCGCATGCGTGTTGCTTCTCGTCTCAGCGCCGTCTTCAGCCTGCTCGGAGCGTTCGTCGCCACGGCCGTGGCGATGGGGCTGATCGTCGCGTGCCTCTTCCTGCCGGCGATCGGTGCTGCCGGTCAGGCCACCAACGGCGGCGTGAAGCTCTTCAACGACATGCCGGGCTCGTTCGCGATGAACCCGCTCGCGCAGCAGTCGCGGATCCTCGCGTCGGACGGTTCGGTGCTCGCAACGCCGTTCAACCAGAACCGCATCGTCGTGCCGTTCAGCAAGATCTCCACCAACATGAAGCACGCGCAGGTCGCGATCGAGGACGAGCGGTTCTACGAGCACGGCGCACTCGACTCCAAGGGTCTCTTCCGCGCCATCGGCTCCAACGTCTTCAGCAACGGCACGCAGGGTGCATCGACGCTGACGCAGCAATACGTCAAGATCGCGATCCAGAATGAAGCGATCAACAGTGGCAACACCGCCAAGGCGAAGAAGGCCGTCAGCCGCACCGGCATGGAGGGCTACGTCCGCAAGCTGCAGCAGCTGAAATACGCGGTGTCGCTGGAGCAGAAATACACCAAGGACCAGATCCTCGACGGTTACCTCAACCTCGTCTACTACGGCGGTCAGGCGTATGGCGTGGAGGCCGCTGCTCGGCAGTACTTCGGCATACACGCCTCCGAGCTGAACCTGCCGCAGTCGGCGCTGCTGGCGGGCATCGTCAACGAGCCGGGCAACCTCGACCCGTTCACCAACGCCAAGGGCGCCACCGAGCGCCGCAACGTCGTGCTCGGGAAGATGTACCAGCAGAAGATGATCACCCGCGAGCAGATGATCAAGGCGCAGAACACCAAGATCGGCCTCAACCCGCACCCGGTGAAGTCCAACAGTTGCGCCAACTCCAAGTACGCCTACTTCTGCTACTACGTGATCAGCTGGCTGCAGACCCAGCCGGCCCTCGGCAAGACGCCCAAGGAGCGGATGGCGACCCTCGAGAGCGGCGGCCTGACGATCCAGACGAGCTTCAACCCGAAGATGGCCAACATCATCGACAAGCAGATCCGCGCCAAGGTGCCGCAGGGCAACAAGGAGGGCATCGACTCCGCGGGCGTCATCGTGCAACCCGGCACCGGCCTCGTGCTGGCCAGCGGCCAGAACACCAAGTACTCCAATACCGAGGGCAAGGGCACCAGCGCTTCGGACTTCACCGTGTCCGGTCGCGGTTACGCCTACGGTTCGACCGCGAAGATCTTCGCCGTCATCACCGCCCTCGAGAACGGCTGGTCCCCGGAGAAGAAGATCCAGGTGCCGGTCTACAACGCCGAGTCGAAGGCGGGTGCGCCGGCGCACGCGTTCACCCACGACGACTTCCCAGGCCGGTGCGGCCTCGGCCGCGGCGAGAAGTGGGTGCTCCCGAACGACAAGCCCTACCCGCAGGCGGGCCAGGACTGGTCGATCACCGACGCCACCGCCCAGTCGGTCAACACCATCTTCGCGACCATGGTGAGCAAGCTCGGTGCCTGCAACGTCATGAAGACGACGACGAAGTTCGGAGTCAAGGACGGATACGGCAGCACCATCTCCAGCAGCCCGGCGTCGATCACACTCGGCACCTCGAACGTCACGCCGGTCGACCTGGCCAATGCCTACGCGACCGTGGCGTCGGGTGGCATGTACTGCCCGCCGCATCCGGTGGTGTCGATCAAGGACGGCAGCGGCAAGAAACTGAACCTGTCCGGCACCAAGTGCAAGCGGATCATCAGCAAGAAGGTCGCAGCACAGACCTCGAAGATCTTCGAGTCGGTACTGACCGACCCGAAGGGCACCACCCACGGCGACATCCTGCTCGCCGGTGACCGCCAGGCCGCCGGTAAGACCGGTACCGAAGACGGTTCGGCGAACATCTGGTTCGTCGGCTACACCCCGCAGATCGCGACCGCGGTCTGGGTGGGCCACCACGGGACCCCGGAGTACATGAAGGACGTCACCCTGGCGGGCCACTACTACAAGGGCTATGTGTTCGCCGGCGACCTTGCTGCGCCGATCTGGAAGAACATCATGGACGGCGCCCTGAAGGGTCAGCCGATCAAGCACTTCATGAAGCCCGACGGCACCACACCGAAGGACTCGCCGTCGCCCAAGACGAGCGAGAAGACCACGACGTCGAACCCGCCGACCTACTACCCGCCGCCGGCGACATCCACGACGCAGGCATACACCCCGCCCGCAACGACGACGCGCACCTATGTGCCGCCGTCGACCACCACGACGCAGCCGCCGAAGACGACGCAGCCACCTGCGCCGACGACCACGCAGCCGCCTACGAAGACGGGACCGCCCAAGCACACCGGTCCACCACCGAAAACCAAGTAGGACCACGAAGGCCTTCGCCCGTCATACGGGCGAAGGCCTTCGTCGTGGTGAGCCGTAGCGCGGCAACCGCGATCGACGCTCGCCACCGCCGGCTAGCGGTGGCCGAGCGTCGTCCTGAGGAGCCCGCGAGGGACGAGCCCCTCGAGGTCCCGCTCAGCCCTGCAACGCCTGCTTCACCGCAGCAGCGACACGTCCACCATCGGCGCGCCCGGCGACCTTGGGCTGCACGGCCTTCATCACCTGACCCATACCGGCCATGCCCTGCGCGCCGGTCTCGCTGATCGCGTCGGCGACCAGAGCGGACAGGTCCTCGTCGCTGAGCTGCTTGGGGAGGTACTCCTCCAGCACCGCGAGCTCGGCCCGCTCCTGGTCCGCGAGCTCGGTGCGACCTGCGCCGTCATACGCCTCGGCAGCCTCTCGGCGCTTCTTGGCCTCCTTGGCGATGACCTGCTGTACCTCGTCGTCGGAGAGTTCCTTGGCTTCCTTGCCGGCGACCTCGGCGTTGGTGACCGCGGCCATCGCCATCCGCAGCGTCGAAGTGCGGACCTGGTCGCGGGCGCGGAGGGCGGCGGTCATGTCATCGCGAAGGCTCTGCTTGCTCGTCATACGGCTCAGTGTCCCATCGGCCGGCCGGTCGTCCACTGCGACGTGAACCGATCGCTCACGGGACACCGCTGCCGCAACCCGCATAATTGGCACTCTCATGCATGCACTCACCAAGACGTCGACCGCCATCGCCGGCACCGGCCTCGGCACGCTCGCGTGGGCGTCGCTGGTCGAGCGACACCTCTACATCCTGCGCCGTTTCACCGTGCCGGTGCTGGCCCCAGGCGCGCGCCCGCTGCGCGTGCTGCAGGTCAGCGACTTGCACCTGGTGCCGCGGCAGGAGCGCCGGATCGATTGGGTGCGCGGGCTGGCGGCGCTGGAGCCGGACTTCGTGGTCAACACCGGCGACAACTGCTCGGACCTGCACGCCGTTCCGTCGGTGCTGCACGCGATGGAGCCGCTGATGGACTTCCCCGGCGCGTTCGTGCTCGGGTCCAACGACTACTACGCACCGATGCCCAAGAACCCGCTGAAGTATGTCGGCCTCGGCCAGCCTCATCCCAAGGGACCGGAGATGCGCACGCCGAACCTGCCGGTGCAGGACCTCGTCGACGGCTTCATCGGCGGCGGATGGACCGATCTGGACAATGTGCGTACGACGCTCGAAATCGCCCACCAGCCCGTCGAATTCGTCGGTGTTAACGACCCGCACATCGAGTTGGACGACTACGCCTCGGTGGCGGGGCCGGCAGCATCGGACGTGGCCGCAACTGTCGGCGTGGTGCACGCGCCATACGTGCGAGTGCTGGATCCGATGACCGCGGACGGTGCCGGGCTGGTGCTGGCCGGGCACACCCACGGTGGTCAGGTGTGCGTGCCGTTCTACGGAGCGCTGACCACCAACTGCGACCTGGACAACGCTCGTGCCAAAGGAGTTTCGCGCTGGTGGCCGGGTGCGTCGGGGCATCGGGACGCGGATGGCCCGGACGATGCGGCTTGGCTGCACGTGTCGGCCGGGCTGGGCCACAACAAGTACAACCCGGTGCGACTCGCCTGCCGACCGGAGGCGACCCTGCTGACGCTCGTCGCACGATGACATTCGTCAAGCACGCCGCATCCGAGCGGGCAGCCTCCTGGGAAGCCGCCGGCCTCGAGTGGTTGCGTGCGGCCGGTGGCACGTCGGTCGTCGAGGTGACCTCAGTCGAATCCAACAGTCTTGTGCTGCAACAGCTTTCGTCGACCTCACCATCGACCGCGGCGGCCGAGGACTTCGGGCGTTCGCTCGCAGCGACGCACTCCGCAGGCGCTTCGGCGTATGGCGTCGGACCGGACGGATGGCAGGGCGACGGATACCAGGGGCCGGCTGACGACCTGTTGCCCCTGCCGTTGCGGCCCTACGACTCGTGGGGCGCGATGTATGCCGACCTGCGGGTGGTTCCGCTGCTCGAGCGGGCGACAGCGCTGCGCAGCGAGGCGGAGCAGCTGTTGAGGCGCCTCCGGGGCGGCGATTTCGACGGATCCTGCGCAGCTCCGGCGCGGCTGCACGGCGACCTGTGGTCCGGGAACGTCGTCTGGACCGCGGACGGCGCTGCCCTCATCGATCCGGCTGCACACGGCGGTCACCCGGAGTCCGATCTCGCGGCGCTGGCCCT
Source organism: Flexivirga endophytica (assembly GCF_014640635.1). GTDB lineage: Bacteria > Actinomycetota > Actinomycetes > Actinomycetales > Dermatophilaceae > Flexivirga > Flexivirga endophytica. Next base: position 610,987 of record NZ_BMHI01000002.1, on the reverse strand, counting down.
CTTCGGCGCACCGCACCTGGAGCGGATCGTTGCGTCATACGAGGAAGTTGCGCCGTTGGGCGACGGCTGGCGCGAGCGCGTCCCGCTGATGCAACTGCACCTCGTCCTGCTGCACGCCGTGCTCTTCGGCGGCGGGTATGTCGAGCAGACCCGCCGGATCCTGCACCGTTACCGCTGACCTTCGTTGAGCGCCCGCCGGCCGCCGGATGCCTGACGGTCAGGTCACGCATCCCGCGTTCCCGTCCTGACCCGATTGGGCGAAACACCTGGACTACTTGTATCGTTGCATCTCGCCGCGCGTATCCATCGGGTGCACGCGGCATGCCACGGGGTGTGGCGCAGCTTGGTAGCGCGCGTCGTTCGGGACGACGAGGTCGCAGGTTCAAATCCTGTCACCCCGACTCGTTGGCAAACCGGCTCTGACCTGCGGAAACGTGGTCGGAGCCGGTTTCTTTTATGTCCCAATGGGCATAACTGAGGCACAACGGCACCGATCGCGGACAGGTTTAACCCCCGCGAGGCGGCAACCTCCGGGGGTCTGACGACAGCAGTTCAGAGGTGCTGACGTGGCTTCAAGAGTAGCCGCCACCGCTCCGCCCGCCAAGGGCGTCGAGCTCCGGCAGGACGTGCGCCCTGTCGCCTCATGTCGCTACCTGTCTCGCCCTGCCGTGGACGAGACGGGTGGTAGTCGATCGACGACGGTCTGACTTCGTTCCGACGGCAACACCGAGGCATCGCGCCCGCTGCCGTTCGCGCCGCCGCTTTCTGCGGCCGCGCAGTTTCCCTCCCCTACAAGAACGTCTGCGCCCGTACGGATCGAAACGGGTGGGCCGACCAGTCCTCGGTGCCGTCCCGGGTCAGAGCCGGAAGTGCACCCTGCCCGAGTTCGGTGGCGTCACGCGGTCCAAGGCAGACCCGGGCGCGGACGACTGACCCTCGTACGGCGTCCCGAACACATCCCGGTCCCGGGGGCAAGCGAGTCATACCCGCAGCCCGTCCCCGGCCAAGCCATACGCGACCACGCGACCGACGCGGTCTCCGGGGACCCACAACCCTGCGCGGGTTGGGGTCCCCCTACCTTCACCCCGCTCCCGTGCTCCCTCTGCGGTCCCTATTCACCGACTCGGCGCAGCACGCCGAGCAGCATCGCCATCTTGGCTCGGCTCAGCGTCGGCGACCGACGCAGTTCGAGGCACTCCTCGAAGTGATCGAGCAGGAGCGCCTCGTCGTACGTCTCCAGCTCGACATCTTGGACAGCACGCAGAATCACCTCCACCTCAACGAGTTTCGGCGTGTACGGCCCGACCTTCATCCGACGCTCCACCTTCCGAACGACGAAGCCCAGATCGATGACCCGATCGTCGTCGTCCCAGCGACAAGGCGCGCACACCCACTTCCCTCCGCCTCGCTTTGCGGGCAACTTGAATATCCGTTCCCCCGCCAGCGTGGCCGCACCGCACAACGAACACGCACCGTTGAACTGCGCCTCGATTCCGTATCGCACGATCCGCTCCATGAACACGACTATGCACTATTAGTGGGGCAGACATTGATGCCCAACTCGCGTGACATCAATGCGTGCCGACGCGACGCGATCAGGTAGACCCTGAGCAGCAGGAACGCTGGGCTGAGTCGCGTAGGCGGGTCGGCGCGAACGTCCGTCGGCTACGCCTGGAGCGCGGCCTGACGCAGGAGGCCCTGGCGCTCGAGTCTGGCCTGAGCCGGAACCAGCTGATCGAGCTCGAGCACGGACGGCGCGGGGTGCTGTTCGAGCGGCTCGACGACCTGGCTCTCGTACTCCGGGTCAGCGTGGCCACGCTCGTGCAGTAGTCGCCACACGGCGCGGTCTCTGACCTATGCCGGCCGCGATGGGACGGTTGGGTCGATGCTCAGCATCTGCATGTGTTGTCTGGTACGGCGCGCGCTGGACAGCTGGGCCCTTTGCTGGTCTTTTATCCTTCTGATCCCGATCACGGCATGACGCACTGACTCGCCTCGTCCTCGCGCCCCGGTCACGGGGTGAGCCGTCGGCTCAACGAGTCTCGGCTGCCTAGCCCGGTGCGCCTTGAACGTACGTCTCGCTGTCGTCATTCCAAAACCATTCGCCGTTTTGCGGGTCAGTCTGGAGAACAGGCTTCAGGTCTGGCCATCGATCAAGCAGGAACCCAAGGTCCTGAAGCAGGACGTTGTCCGGGTTGTTGATCTCATCATCAGACTCGTCGCCGACCATGGCGCGCCATCCGGAATCACGCTCGTTGTCGGGATCTTCGCGATAGAGGTATCGCGGACGCAGGTCCAAATCCTGACATCGCCGGCTCACGAATGCCTTCTTCCCGAGCAACGGCCAGTCGCCAGGCGTCGCGATGACGTGCTGGGGGCCGAAATCGACCCGATCGCCGAGACCGACCGTTGTGATTGCGCGAGGCGTGTTCACGAGCGCTCCGACGTATCCACCGTCGCTGACCCCGAGCACCTGAACCCACATGCGTTCGGCACCAGGGTCGCTCGGCTCCGGATTGGTGACCTCGAATAGCAGCTTGGCGTAATCACCAGGCCGCAACGCCTCCCGCTCGGCGCGTGGAGGGATGAAGAAGCTACGGGGCGCTTCCGCGTGACGGGTCTCCCCATCAGCAAGTCGATACGAGACGATCCGATCGGGCACGTCGCCATCGTCCACCATCGACGGCCTTAGCCGCGCATCGCGGTGTGCCCGTGATGCGACGACCACGGTGCGCGATCGAGTTCGGACTCCCACCACGACTCGTTCCTGGCACGTGCCAACGAGGCAGGCCGCGCACCTCTCCATGATCGAGGAACTCGAAGCCACACACAGCTCTTGCATTCTCGGCGCGTGCGCATTTCGCTGATGCGTATCAGTCACCTGGGGCAGGCCTTCGCACTCCCCCACCATCGGTCCGTACGAGGTCGGCCAACGAAACGACGTCGGCCCGCACCGACGCCCACTTAGCTCCGGAGAATTTGCCCATCTCTTGGAGCCCGGTGAGGGCGCGGATGACGGTAGCGACCGCCACCGGATCCGCGAGAACGGCAGCGGTCAATGCCCGTCGATCCAACGTGTCGACATCGTTGCGGTCCTGACTCGACGTTCCCTCCGGCCGCTGAGCCGCGTCGGTAGGGCGCTTACCGGACCCTCCATCAGCGCCGCGGCGTGGTTGCTTCGGGACGTCGATCATGCGGATCTCGACGGCCGCTTCGCGGGCGCCGCGGCGTACCACCGCTGCCTCATTTCGGCACCGCGTCGAGCACCACACTGGCCGCCGACCGCGTCCGGTATAGACCACCGGGCCGCCACACCGCGGACATACGGCAGCCGACTCGTCGCTCATTTCGATCCTCCGTGACGTGGTCCAGCAGCCTGTCTCAGGTCCGCTCTAGTAGGTCGTCGGCGAGGCCATCGATGTCGCGTGCTGCCTCGATCCGGCGACTCGGTCCAGCCTGTTCTTCGCCAGGTGGCTGTTCCCAACCAACCATCATTTCGCATCATCGAAACGCACGCACGCCGACAATGCAAGAGGTGTGTCGTACATCGACGTGCGCGTTTCCTGGAGGAGGTACGACGAGGGTGATGCCTGCACTGTCCTCGTTGGCCAGTGCGTGGTCGGAGCGTCGTCGTCGGATCGGGGTTCTCGGTGCGGTGGCGGCTCGAGCGGCAGCAAGAATTAAAAGAACTAAAAACCGCTAAAGCCGCGGCGCAAGTACGTCACGGCCGACGCAGGGACCGACGACGCCGCGGGCCGACAGCATCCAAGCAAGACAATCCCAGGTGTGGGATCAGTCCACGAACAGGGTGCGACGCCTCGGTGACGAGCTCGCGTCGTGCGCTCAGTGCTCACATCCCGCGCCCGGACGCTCGACGCACAGCCCTGCGGCGTTTTCGGCTTCCGGAACATCTACCCGCCGCTCGTGACCGCCAGGGACCCGACCTGCCCTTAGGGCTGCAGAAAGGAGATCCACATGCCTACTTCTGCCAGTGCCCGTCGCCACTTCGAGTCTCTGTCCGATGCAGCTGAACGAACCGGTTTGAGTGTTCGGACTTTGCGTCGCCGTATCGCCGCCGGTCACCTGCCCGCCTACCGCAGCGGCCCCCGCATCCTCCGAGTCGACCCAGCCGACGTCGACCGGCTGATGGTGCGAGTCCCAACCGTCTGATTGTTCGAAGGGGGCCGTCGATCTCGACCGACGGTTCGCGCCAATTTGGCGCCATCTGGCTAACGAGGTCACTCGAGCTCGGTGGGCTCAGCGTCTCTTCGGGACTGCGCTTCCGCAGCGCGAGCGTGACGCTCGACGGATCCGGCAATTTTCTTCAGAACAGGCTCAAGCAACGCGACGCCCACGGCTCGCGCGCTTTGCTGGCGCAGATCTTCCAGGGCGACTGTGTACTCAACGGCTTCAAGAGGGCCGCTCGGACCCTCACCAACGACGGTGATTGTCAGTTCTGGAACCGGTGGCCCATCAGAGCCCTGGAAGAACTCATGTGCGACGCCGAGACCCCAACTGAACGTGCGATGAGGAGCAATGGAGCCGAAACCAGCCGCCAGTCGCTCATCCACGCGACGCGCCCTCTGCTTCATCCGCTCCGGAACGATCTGTTCCAACGGCGGATCAATGATCACCCGAACGGCGGTCGCGACCGTCGGCCCCGAGTTGCCAACAACAAGCGTCAGAATCTGGCCGTCATCCCTTGGTCGAACATCAGCCCAGACGTATGGCTGAAGAGCTGCCTCCTGAGCACGTACAGAGTTCTCAAGTTGACGTTGAGAGATGGCCCGGGATGCCTCTGCGGCTTCAGCCGACCGTTCGGACGCACGCGCGCTGCGAGACCCGAGCCGGTAGGACACCATGAGCGCCACAAGAGCGATGCCGGCGGAGAAGATCGAGATCGCAACGGGAAGCATGCCCGGACCATAACCACGTAGGCCGACATCCAACCGCTGCACGTCTGGCTGCACACTCGGAGATCAATCTGAGATTGTCCATATGGTCGTTGGCGGAATGGCGTGAGATCGCAAACGTTGCGGATAGTCCGCAGTAACCTGCGAGCATCATGAATGCGCCATCAGGGGACGAGGCTCGGCTTGCTGCCGAGGCACGGGCGCGTGTGCTCATTGACCGGCAGTTGACCGACGCCGGCTGGGCGGTCCAGGACAAGAAGGCGCTCAACCTCTTCGCGGCGCAGGGCGTTGCGTGCCGCGAAGTCACCATGAAGTCCGGGCACGGCCGCGCGGACTACCTGCTGTATGTCGACCAGCGCGTCGTCGGTGTCATCGAGGCGAAGCCGCAGGGCACGACACTGAGCGGGGTCGAGTGGCAGTCGGCGATGTATGCCGAGGGCCTCCCGTCCGACATACGACTCAAGGCACTCACCAAGGACGGCCGGCTGCCGTTCATCTTCGAGGCGAGCGGCACCGAAACCCACTTCACCAACGGCTATGACCCGGACGCACGATCGCGACAGCTGTTCGCGTTCCCGCAGCCGGCGACGCTCGCCCGCATCATCCGCGATGCCGAAGCCGACGAGGATTCACCGACCTGGCGCGCGAAGGTACGCCACCTCCCCGAGCTCGACACGACGAGCCTGCGGCCAGCGCAGATCACCGCGATCAACGGCGTGGAGCACTCGCTCGCCGCGCAGCAGTTCGACCGTTCGCTGGTGCAGATGGCGACCGGTGCCGGCAAGACCTACACCGCCGTCACGCTCGCCTACCGACTGCTGAAGTTCGGCGGCTTCAAGCGCATCCTCTTCCTCGTCGACCGCAACAACCTCGCCGAGCAGTCGATCGCCGAGTTCCAGAACTACCGCACTCCCGGCGACGGCCGACGGTTCACCGAGATCTACAACGTCGACAAGCTCACCCGCGCCGGCATGCTCGACAGCAGCAACGTCGTCATCTCGACCATCCAGCGCGTTTACAAGGCGCTGCAGGGCGACGAGGTCACCGCCGACGATGACCCGGGTCTGGACGATTTCGTGCCCGACTCCCCCGTCACCGTCGCCTACAGCTCGCAGCTGCCGCCTGAGACATTCGACCTGGTCGTCGTCGACGAGGCGCACCGCTCGATCTACGGCGTATGGCGCAGCGTCCTCGAGTACTTCGACGCCCACGTCGTCGGTCTGACCGCCACTCCCGGCAAACAGACCTTCGCGTTCTTCCGGCAGAACCTGGTCTCCGAGTACACCTACCCGCAGTCGGTCGCCGACCGCGTGAACGTCGACTTCGACCTCTACCGGATCCGCACCGAGATCTCCGAGCGCGGCAACTCGATCGACGCCGGCACGATCGTGCCCAAGGTCGACCGCCGCACCCGCAAGCAACGGCTCGAAGCGTTGGAGGAGGACCTCGAGTACACCAACAAGCAGCTCGACCGCGCGGTCACCGCCAAGTCGCAGATCCGGTTGGTGCTGGAGACTTTTCGCGACCGGCTCTTCACCGAGATCTTCCCCGGACGCTCCACCGTGCCCAAGACGCTGATCTTCGCCAAGGACGACGCACACGCAGAAGAGATCGTCACCACGGTGCGCGAGGTCTTCGGCAAGGGCAACGACTTCGCCGCCAAGATCACCTACAACGCCCGCGACCCGAAGGGGCAGCTACAGGCCTTCCGCACCTCCCCCAGTCTGCGCATCGCGGTGACCGTCGACATGATCGCCACCGGCACCGACGTGAAGCCGCTGGAGTGCGTCTTCTTCATGCGCGACGTGCGGTCGGCGCAGTACTTCGAGCAGATGAAGGGCCGCGGTGCCCGCACCATTACCCCGGCCGACTTCCAGTCCGTCACCCCGGACGCGCCGGGCAAGGACCGGTTCGTGATCGTCGACGCAGTCGGTGTCACCGAGCACGACTTCGTCGACCCACCGCTGAACCGTGAGAAGGGCGTCTCGCTCAAGAAGCTGCTCGACAAGGCGGCCACACTGTCTCTCACAGAGGACGAAACGGCGACTCTCGCATCACGATTGGCCAAGTTGGAGCTCGACCTCAACCCCGCCGAACGAGAGGAACTCGACGACGTCGCGGGTATGCCGGTCCGCGACATCGTCCGCGGTTTGGTCGACGCGGTCGATCCCGACACCCAAGCCAAAGCCGCCGCCGGACAAGCAGATCCGGAGGCCGCGATCCAGCGCCTGCTCGACGATGCGACGCGACCGCTCGCCGCCAACCCAGAACTCCGCGGCCGCATCCTCGAGCTGCGCGCCACTCACGACCGGATCATCGACGAGGTCAACGCCGACACACTGATCGACGCGAGCGGCGTGGTCGATACCGGCCGAGCCAGGTCGGTCGTCGAGTCCTGGCAGGCTTACCTCAACGAGCACCGAGACGAAATCACCGCCATCCAACTCCTCGGCGAAGCCCGCGTGCGACGCATCAACTTCGCCGACATCCAGGAGCTCGCCGACCGGATCAGCCGGCCTCCGCACAACTGGACCACGGACCTCATCTGGCACGCCTACGAGACGTTGTATGTCGACAAGGTCCGCCACAGCGACCGGCACACCCTCACCGACCTGGTCTCGCTGCTGCGCTATACCGTCGGGGTCGATGACGAGCTGGTGCCGTATGCCGACCGAGTGCGCGAACGGTATGCCGCCTGGCTCGTCCAGCAAGCGCAGTCGGGCACGAATTTCACTGAGACACAAAGGTGGTGGCTGGACCGGATGGTCGAAGTGATCGCAAACTCCGCCGGCATCACCGCCGAAGACCTCGACGAAGCACCCTTCACTGAGCGCGGCGGTGTGGACGGAGCGCTGCGTGATCTTGGCGACCAAGCGGCCGACCTGTTGGAGAACCTCAACGCGGAGCTCACCGCGTGAGCACGCTGCCCAACGGTTGGCGAACCGTCACACCTCACCAAATTGCTGGTGAAGACAAGACTCGACTCGTCATCGGACCGTTTGGTAGCAACCTCAAGACGTCGGACTACCGGAGCAGCGGGGTTCCACTCGTCTTCGTGCGAGACATCCGCGCTCGGGACTTCGAGAACGTTCGCGCATTTGTCGATCCGGAGAAGGCACAAGAGTTGGCTGCCCACCTTGTCCGCCCGGGTGACGTTCTCATCACCAAGATGGGCGAGCCGCCAGGGGATTCGACAGTCTACTCAGGCACCGAGCCTGCGGTGATTACGGCCGACTGCATTCGCCTGCGGCCGATTGACGACTTCGACGCGAAATTCGTCGCTTATGCCATTCAAGCGCCACCCCTCAAGCAGCAGATCGAGCGCATCACAAGCGGAGTTGCGCAGCGCAAGGTCAGCTTGGCTCGCTTCAGGTCCGGCTTGACCATCCCGATTCCGCATCTGCACGAGCAGCGGCGGATCGTCGAGATCCTCGAAGAACACCTCTCCCACCTCGACGCAGCGGACGCTGGCCTCTCCAATGCATTGGCCCGTCTCGACGCCTTGCGTGCGTCGCTCCTCAGTTCGGCGCGACAAGGAGCAATGACGCCGCTGCGAGAGGTATCAACAATTCAAGGTGGTATCCAAAAGCAACCTCGTCGGGCGCCGCGGGAGAACTCGTACCCGTTCTTGCGTGTCGCCAACGTCACTGCGAAGGGCCTCGACCTGACAGACGTCCATCGGATCGAGTTGTTCGGCGACGAACTCACGAAGTTGCGACTTGCCCGTGGAGACTTGCTGGTCGTCGAAGGAAACGGCAGCGCGAGTCAGATAGGCCGAGCAGCACTCTGGGACGGCTCTATCGAGGATTGCGTCCACCAGAACCACCTGATCCGCGTTCGTGTGACCGGCGATCTTCTGCCGGAATACCTTGAAGCTGTGTGGAACTCACCAGAGACACGCGCCGAGCTCACTGCCGTCGCCAGCTCCAGCAGCGGACTCCACACGCTGAGCGTTACCAAGTTGAAGCGAATCTCGATCCCGATTCCCGAGCGAGCAGAGCAGCAGTCCATCGTCGCGACGCTGGCGGACGACCGCGCTGCGCGCAAACGACTGGTCAACGAGGTGCAGGTGGCTCGCACGAAACTGTCTGGCCTGCGTCGCGCTGTCCTCGCCGGGGCGTTCAGCGGGACGCTGACCGGTCGCCATACCGACGACGAAGTGATCGAAGGAATGGCGACCGCACATGGCTGACCATCGCCTCTGGGCCTATATCGACGAGACCGGAGACCGTGGCATCGGGCCAAGGTCAAGTCCGATCTTCGGGATGGCAGCCGTCATAGCGGACACATCGGGGGCGGCAAACCTTCGCGCTGCCGTCAACCAACTGCGAGCAGATTTCAAGGTTCCAGACGGTCGAGTCATGTCGTGGAAAGAGCATACGAAGAACCATGACCGACGCCGCCACGCCGCTTCGGCGTTGGCAACGATCAAGGGCATCAAGGTTTGCTACGTCTACGCGCAGAAGAGTGCCCTGGACCCGACCTCGTACGTGCGCGACATCGCGCTGTTCTATAACTACGTCGCGATGAAGACCTATACGTCCATCCTGTGGGCCGCGCGCAACTGGAAGGGCAATGACTGCCAACTCTGGACTCGGTTCGGCCACGTCCGCGCCCACGACCACCGCCCAACGAAGCGCTACCTCGAGCGAATGGCGCGCCAGAACCCCAGACTCCCCGACGATATCGAGCAAGGGTTGCGGTGGGTCGGTGCTGGCGACTACGTCGAGAGCCAGGCAGCCGACTTGTTCGGCGGTTTCCTGAAGGCCGCGCTGTGGCCGAGCGGTGAATTCGATCTGGTCGAACCGGCCTATCTCCGGACGATCTGGCCGCTGATCCGGAACAGCGATTCCTGCGCGGTACCACTCGGGCTCATGTCGATGCCGGAAAACAAAATCGTCACAACACACGACTGGTTCCCATGTGCCAACTGCCCACAACGCTGAAAGTCGGCCCGCCGAGTGCCTCCGGGGGCCGATCCACTGAAGGAGGGCGGTGGCAGCACCGCTGGCGATCCCCGGCAAGCACTCCGCGAGCCGACGACAACAGTGTGCCGCACGACGGTGACAATCATCAATTCAACTCGCTCAGCCGGTCGTGCAACGGCCGCGTCGAATGGGACTCAGCCGAACGCTCCTTCGGAGTGCGGGAGAGCCGTGGAGTCGAGTGACAACGGGCTGATCGACGCCGCCCGGGTTCTTCAAAGCCTCGCGGCGAAACGGCCAACGTTCCACTCAGAGGCCGACTTCCAGTTTGCTTTTGCGTGGGAGGCGAAGCTGGGATCGCCAGATCTTGAAGTGCGCCTCGAGACTCATCCGGAGCCCGCTGTCCGACTCGACCTTGAGCTGCTCGATTCCCGATCTGGCATCGGCGTGGCCATCGAGATGAAGTACATGACCCGGTTTTGGTCAGGACGCCACGGTTCGGAGACGTTTTCTCTCAAGAACCACGGCGCGTCGGACCTGCGTGGTTACGACATCGTCAAGGACATCGTCCGGGTCGAGCGTTTCGTCGCGGCACGGCCCAGCTGGTCCGGACTCGTCATCGTTCTCACCAACGAGGCAAGCTACTGGCGGCCACGCACTCACGGGAGAGCCACCAACGCTGACGCATTCCGAATCAGCGAAGGCACACTACTCGCTGGACAACGAGGCTGGGGGCCGCGTACCGGCGGCACGGCCAAGGGTCACGAGGCACCCCTGCAGCTTGCGGGCGAGTACGCACTGGAGTGGACCGACTACTCGCGGCTCGACTCAAGCCGGGCCGGGACGTTCCGGTCGCTCACCATCGAGATAGGAGGAACAAGTGCCGTGGGGACGTGAAGAATCCGAGTGGTCGGAGTTGCTCCACGCGACTGCACAGTTCCTCGCGGAGCAAGCACGTCTCCGACGGACAACGTCGTACACCGAACTCAATGCGGTGCTCCAACAGCGGACTGGCGCACATGGTTTCGACTTCGACAGTGATCAGGGCCGTGCAGCAATGGGAGCGTTGCTCGGAGAGGTGGCGACGGTGAAGCTGCCTGAGGTGGGCGCGCTCGTCTCATCGATTGTTGTCTACCTTCGTGAGAACGACGCCGGCACCGGCTTCTTCAGACTTGCCAGCTCGCTCGGGCTGTTGACCCCAAGACCGTCCGGCGACCAGCGGCTCGACTTCTGGGCGAATCAGGTGAAGGCAACGTATGACTACTACGCCTCGCGCTGAGCGCGAGAACTGGCCGCTCGCGACATACTGACTGGAGGGACACACTGTCGGCAGCCAGACGTACCGTAGGCATTCAGAAAGAAATTCGAGGTGGTGAGAGGCATGACGACACGCGAGATCGAGTTCCGCTTGATCGACCACCAGAGCGCGGACGGTGAGTTGCTCGCAGTCGATGCCCTCGGCATCATCAGCTCGTTCAAGGACATCACTTACCGCCTGACCCGTTCGGTTGCCGCGCGATCCGGTCTTGGCAGGACCGACGCGGTGCTCGAGCGTCTCGCGACCGTGCGGGTCGGCCTCAGAAACGGCAGCACGCGGGTTGTCTTCGTTGTCGGTGACCAGGACGCGATCATCGACCCGGTCTCCGAGCAGGTCGATGCGACATTCTGGGCAATCGTCGAAGGAATGAACAACAACGAGAGACCGCCGAACGTGTCTGACACTGTTGCGGATTCGGTGGACAAGCTTGTGATCGCCCTGGAGCGGGCGGCACCCCAGGTCGAAGTAACGCTTCCAGGGCATGGTCCGCGCACCCTTCATACCAAGATGTTGCGCCGGGACCCGTGGCAGCGGCAGGGTGGCGAGGAAGCAGGCGAGGTGTCAGTCCACGGCGTGCTGGAGATGGTCGACCTGCACACCGCGCGCTTCCGCTTGCGCGACGCCGCCGGGAACGCGATCGACCTGCTCGGAGTCGCGGCACCTGACGAAGCGGCTCGCCTTGTCGGCACACGGGTCGTGGCGACGGGCGTCCTCGCCGTGGGCCAGGGCACGCAGCACCACCGCATGGAAGAAGCGCAGATCACACCGCAGGAGTCACTCGAGAGCCGACTCGGCCTCCAACCCCCACCCGGTCCCGATGAGCTCCGGCAGCGCGCACTGAACACGCCGGTGCCAGCCGCCGTCGACATCTCAGACGAAGAACTCGACGACTTCCTGGCGGAAATTCGTGCCTGATGACCTCGTCCTGGTCGACACGGATGTGTGGAGCCGCGCGATCTTCAGCAGCCGCACTCCCGATCCGAGAGTCGCGTCCTGGCGCCGACTGCTCCTCGGAAAGCAACCGCTGATTGCGGCTCAGACCGAAGGTGAAGTTCGGTTCGGCGCTTTGGTGAAGCAGTGGGGCACAACTCGGATGACTGACTTGGAGTCCCACCTCGCGAGGACACCGACGGTTCCGGTGACCGCTGAAGTCATCCAGTCGTTCGCAACCGTCCGCGCGGCCTGTAGGCAAGCGGGCCACGCACTCGCGGACAAAATCCACATGGGCGATGCATGGATCGCCGCCACCGCCCACGCTCACGACATACCGCTACTGAGTGGCGACGACATCTACCGCGGGGTCGACGGACTCCGGCTACTGAAGGATGAAAATGAGTGACTCCCGCCGCCTCGTCGACAAGATGTGGTCCTACTGCGATGTGCTGCGCGACGACGGCGTCGGCGTCATCGAATACACCGAGCAGCTGACCTACTTGTTGTTCCTGAAGATGGCTCATGAGCGTGCGACGCGGAGGCTCGCCCCGGAGCGGATCGTGCCCGAAAAATATTCGTGGCAGCGGCTGCTCGACGCACAGGGCGACAACCTTGAGGTCGTCTACACCCAGATCCTCGTCGGCCTCGCCCGCGAACCCGGCCTGATCGGCACGATCTTCCGCAAGGCACAGAACCGCATCCAGGACCCGGCAAAACTGCGCCGCCTCATCGTCGACCTGATCGACAAGGAGCAGTGGTCGCAGTCCGGGACCGACATCAAGGGCGACGCGTACGAGGAGTTGCTGTCCCGGGGTGCGTCGGACAAGGGTTCCGGAGCAGGCCAGTACTTCACGCCGCGCGCCCTCATCCAGGGGATCGTCGACGCCATCCGCCCAACGGTCGCCGACAGTGTGGTCGATCCCGCATGCGGCACCGGCGGTTTCCTGCTCGTCGCTCATCAGAATGCCGAACAGGGTGCGGCATCCATGACACCCAAGCAGCGTGATCACCTGCGCGACACCTTCGCCGCCGGTTATGAACTCGTCGATGGCACTGCGCGTCTCGCGTCGATGAATCTGCTGCTCCATGGCATGGGCAAGTCCAACGGCCCGTCCTTGATCGAGGTCAAGGACTCGTTGATCGCCGACCCGGGCGATCGCTGGTCCGTGGTGTTGTCGAATCCGCCGTTCGGGCGCAAGTCGTCGCTGACGATGGTCGGTGCCGACGGGCGCGAGGCACGCGAGGACCGGGAGATCGAACGCCAGGACTTCGTCGCGACCACCAGCAACAAGCAGCTCAACTTCGTGCAGCACATCATGACGATCCTCGACACCAACGGTCGCGCCGCGGTTGTCCTGCCTGACAACGTGCTCTTCGAGGGCGGCGCCGGCGAGACGATCCGCCGCAAGCTGCTGAACGACTTCGACCTGCACACCATGCTCCGCCTGCCGACCGGCATCTTCTACGCGAACGGCGTCAAGGCGAACGTGCTGTTCTTCGACAAGAAGGTCGCGAGGCCGGGCCAGCCGTGGACGGAACGACTGTGGGTCTACGACCTGCGCACCAACAAGCACTTCACGCTCAAGCAGAACCCGCTCCGCCGGGCCGACCTCGACGAGTTCGTCGCGTCATACAAAGGCGGAAACCGAAGCGAGAGAACCGAGTCCGAGCGCTGGAAGTCGTTTACGTATGACGAGATTTTCGCCCGCGACAAGGCCAACCTCGACATCACCTGGCTCAAGGACGACTCGCTCGAAGACCTCGACAGCCTCCCCTCGCCCGACGTCATCGCCCGCGAGATCGTCGAGGACCTGACGGCCGCACTTGCCGAGTTCGAAGCAGTAGCAACAGCTCTGGAGGAACAGCTGCGCGGCTAGTTGTCCTGCCCTCAGCGATCCGCCTGATCCAATCAGGCACCGGTTGCCCGCTCTTCGCGCTGGCCGTGATGTAGACCCGTGCCGCGGCGACCTTGTTCGCGAGGGATACGGCTGCGTGGCGTGGCGTGAGCACCGGCCTCGAAGGTGAGGGGCCATCCATGCGTCCTCCTGGCGGTCGAAATCCACTCCATGATCTTCGTTCCCGAGCATGACCGCCAGAGTCGCGATCTGACCTTTGGGGAAGTATGACGAACACTCCCAAGTCCCGCCGCCAGTTCGAGTCGCTCGACGACGCGGCCGAGCGCACCGGCCTCAGCATCCGTACTCTCCGCCGACGAATCGCCGCCGGGCAGTTGCCCGCATACCGCAGTGGACCCCGCGTCCTGCGTGTGGATCCCGCCGATGTCGACCGCCAGATGGAGCCCGTCCGGTCAAGTCCCTGTGAGTGGTGTAGCGGGCTGCGTTCTCCTTGTTGGTGATTCAGGCGGTGAGTTCGGGTAGTTGATCAGCTCCGATCTCGGGATCGTTGCCGGGCGCGATGGTGATGCGGCATCGGGCCAGGACGTCGAGGCCGAGGTAGCGGCGGCCTTCGGCCCATTCGTCGGTTTGCTCGGCGAGCACCGCCCCAACAAGGCGGACGATCGCAGCTCGGTTAGGGAAGATGCCCACGGAGTCGGTGCGGCGGCGGATCTCTCGGTTGAGCCGCTCGGTGGGGTTGTTGGACCAGATCTGGGTCCACACGTCTTTGGGGAACGCGGTGAACGCCAGGATGTCGGCGCGAGCGGCGTCGAGGTGGGCGTGCACGTCGGGCAGCTTCGACTCGACGTAGTCCAGGAGGCGGTCGAACTGGGCGTGCACGCTGGCCGCGTCGGGTTGGTCGTACACGCTGTGCAGCATCGCTTTGACCGCCGGCCACATGTTCTTGGGTGTCACCGACATCAGATTCGCGGCGTAATGGGTGCGGCAGCGTTGCCAGGACGCACCGGGCAGGTTCGCCGCGATCGCTTCCACCAAACCCTGGTGGGCGTCGGAAGTGACTAGCCGGACCCCGGTCAGGCCGCGGGCGACCAGGTCGGCGAAGAACTCGTTCCACGCCGGCCCGGTCTCTGAGGTGGCTACCCGCAGGCCGAGGACTTCACGGTGGCCGTCGCCGTTGACACCGGTCGCCAGCAGCACGACGGCGTTGATGACGCGGCCGCCTTCGCGGACCTTCATCGTCAACGCGTCGGCGGTCACGAACGTGAACGGTCCGGCCTCCCCCAGGGGTCGGTGCCGGAACTCCTCCACGATCTGATCCAAGTCCGTCGCCATCCGCGACACCTGCGATTTGGACAACGAGTCGATGCCCAATGTTTTGACGAGTTTGTCCATCCGGCGGGTGGACACACCGGCGAGGTAGCAGTCGGCAACGACGGTGATCAGCGCGGACTCGGTGCGTTTGCGGCGCTCCAGCAGCCACTCGGGGAAGTAGCTGCCCGTGCGCAGCTTCGGGACCGCGACATCGATCGTGCCGACCCGGGTGTTCAGGCCGCGGCGCCGGTACCCGTTACGTTGCGCCGTACGGTCCGGCGACGGACGCCCGTACTCGGCCCCCACGACCGCGTCAGCGTCCGCGGACAACAACGCGTTGATCATCGTTTGCAGCAGGCTGCGCATCAGATCAGGACTGGCTTCGGACAAGGCTTCACCGAGCAGGCCGGCAGGGTCGACAATGTGTGGTGCGGTCATCGTGATGACTCCATTCGAGAGTGCTGTGAGAGGTTCACTCGAAGGATCACGCGGTGGCCGCACCACGTCCACTACCAGGACGATCACGGCGACCGCGCTACACCACTATGCGGGACTCAACTGCCCGTCCCCACCGCCTAACGGCGCGGCAGGGTTGATCTCGATTGATAGTCAGCATCCCGTGCATAGCAGGGCCGTACGGTCTCATTCGAGACCGAAGACATCCAGCTCGCACGGGCTGCGACTCCGCATACGCGGGAGCCTCAACGACCGGTCCGCTACACCTGACCGTAGCTTGTAGAAATAAGGACTCCATGACTGGAAACGGGTCTGATGATCGTCGGCCTGGCTACAGGTGGACACGCATTACCACTGTATGTTCCGCCAAACAACAGGCGTGCCGCTAGACCGCGGGGGCGGTGGCTTCAGCGTCTCGTCGACCCGCCCCCACCGGAGGTATGAGTTCGCAAACGTTCTGAATCGGTCGCAGTAACATGCGAAGACTATGAATGCGCAACACCGCGGACAATACTCGGTTCGCCGCCAAGGACCGTTAATCCAGCACTCCGCGAAATCGTCACCTGCGACACGGATCCGGCGCAGGTCGACCCGGCACGCGTCGCGGTACCCGACGACGTAGGACGGGCGCTGGTCACAATCGTTGAACGTCACCACGAGAGGAGTTGGACATGCACCTGAGCCGACTGCGAGTCGCAGGGTATCGCGGCAGCGTAGGCGGAACGCTAGACGCTTCAATACCCGGAAGGTTCTCGGTATTGATCGGCGCAAACGGTTCTGGCAAGACGACGCTCAGCGAAGCCGCGTACCTGAGCCATAAGAGGGTATTTCCGCACGTGTCACGACCGATCGCGGCGACACTTGGCTATATGGACCGGCAGATCTCGGTCGAGTACTCGTTCGCCGATGACGACGACGCTGAAGGCCTCCTGGGGCAACGCATTCAGGCGCAAAGCGGCGTTGCCACCCCCGGAAACATCGCGGCCACCTGGGACCGTGCGCTTCACCGCGACATGGGGCGCGTTCGTGCTGAAACGATCGGGCTGAGCTCCGATGTAGAGGACGCGATCCGCCTGATCTATCTGCCTGCATGGCGAAACCCAATCGACGAGCTCGCTCGGCGAGAGACTCGAATCCTGGTGGAGCTCTTGCGCGCCCAGCAGCAGAACTTAGGCCGTGGCCGCGACCTGACCACGCTACGAGCTCGCGCGTCCGCGCTCTTAGATGCTCTTGCCCAGGACGGCATCCTTTCCTCACTAGAAGCGCGGGTTCGCATGCACCTACACGCGTTGTCGTCCGGGGTGAGTAAGAACTGGCCATACATCCGGGGTCAGGTCATCGATGACCGATACCTCGCGCGCGTACTGGAACTGATGCTGGCGACATTCGAGGGTCGAGAAAACGCGCTGCCTCTGGAAGCGGTCGGGCTCGGGTACGTAAACCTCCTCCACATCGCCGTCGTACTAGCCGCGATCCCCGACCTCACCCGCGCGGCTGCCGACACCTTCGTCGACGGCAGTGCAAAGTTGTCTTCGGACCCGCACCCACCTAACGGGCAGTCGACGCACGACGACGTAACCATCGAGCTCGACGATGCCGATGCTCGGATTGAGCAGGCCATCGCCGAGTCAGACAGTGCCGAGGACTCATTCTTCCCGGATGATGCATTTCACGTCACTGTGATCGTCGAGGAGCCGGAGGCCCACCTCCACCCGCAGCTACAACACTCACTAGTGCGGTACCTCAAACGCGAGGTCGAACAACGACCCGAACTACAGGTCATCTTGACGTCCCATGCCAGCGACATCATCTCATCCTGCGACCCGGAGGAACTCGTCGTCGTTCGCCGAAGCAAGTCAGACGAACACGTCGCTCGCAGCGTCAAGGACATACCGATGACGAACCGCGACGAAGTGCTCCGTAAGGCACGGCTGCACCTCGACGCAAGTCGATCTTCTGCATTGTTCGCCGAACGGCTTCTGCTCGTTGAAGGCGTCACCGAAGCAGCATTGGTCCGAGAACTTGGTTGGGTTTGGGCCAATGACGACCTGGACCGCCGAGCCTTCATCGACGCTCTGAGCATCGTCGCGATGGGCACCAAGGTTGGACCCTGGGCTGTCCGGCTGCTGGCGACCGCCGACCACGAACTATGCGCGCGCCTTGCTGTACTGCGTGACAGCGATATGCCATTCGAGGACTCCCCAATACAGCCCTCGTGGGCCGCAGCACACGATCCAGAGGTGGTTCGGGTCGAGCACAGCCACCCGACGCTCGAACCTGAGCTCACCAGGAGCAATGCGAAGTTAGTCGCTGGAGCGCTCGACGCTATGAATCTCACCTACACAGATCCCCTGACCCCCGAACAAGTCGCTGGACTCTTCTCCTCCGCCAGGAAGGCTAAGGCGGCCACGGACACCACACCAGCTGCAACTGCGGTCCCTGCAGGACCCGCTGCGGGACGCAAAGGCGAATTTGCGCTGGAATTCGCCGGTCTCGTGAAGGCCGCACGCACCGCTGGAGACCAGGTCCGTGTCCCTGAGCCACTGAACTCTTTGTTTGACTTCCTCTACAGCGGTTTGCAACCGACTCCAGAGCCAGCATCTGGCCCGCTGGATGACGGCCAAGCCGGAGAAGACGATGACGAGCTACTCACCTGAACACACGCCTGCCGCTCCTGGTCCAGATCCAACTTCAGGCGATGGACCCGGAGGTCTGACAGAAGAACAGCGGCTGGCCGTGGGTGCGCGAGTTCGTCGGCTCAATATCGAGGCGGGCCCCGGTACCGGCAAGACGACGGTGTCAGCGCGCCGGTTCGGCGTCGAACGGTTCGCCCGGGAGTATCGCGGCGATCCCCGAGCAGTCGTCGCGGTGAGCTTCACGCGCGCAGCCACCCACACGTTGGTGCGCCGCATCAGGCGCCTTTGGGGCTCCCACGCCATCCGATGGCCCCACCGCGTCGTTACCCTCGACACGGTGATGGTCGAGCTACTCCACGACCTGCTGCTGACAAAGCTTGTTGTGTGGCCGGGCGGACACACAACACTCGTCGTGGAAGATAGCTGGGCTTCCTACGGCACCAGAGTCCGGACGTTTGCCCAATACAAGCTAACGATATCCGGGGCCGAGGTCCAGATCGGGAGTGCCCGGCTTCACGCCGCTGCCTACACGGTGAACCCCAGCCGTTGCGCAAGTCTCATCCGGCAGGGCATATGCACTCACTCGGACGTGCGCCAGGTTCTCGCTTTGGCACTCCGTAGAGTCGAAGTTCGCGAGTACGCGCGAAAGCGATTCGCTTCGAGGTTTCGATCATTCATCGTTGACGAGGTGTACGACGCCAACGATCTTGATATCGACTTCATCGAACTCGCTGTCGACGGAGGGGTAAGCGTAACCCTCGTGGGGGACGACTGGCAGGCGCTCTACGTGTTCCGGGGCGCACGCCCCGAAGTCGTACCAGAACTGCTCAGTCGCCAAGGCTTTCGATCCCTCACGCTGACGCGTTCGTTTCGTTGGCGTTCCGAGGAACAGGCACAGCTCGCAGACGACCTGCGCGGCGGAATCGGAGTCACTCTTCCTGTTGTGCTTAGTGCCGACGTGCCGTGCCTCGATGTCGTCCTCTCACTCCGGTGGGCACCACTTTGGAATCTCGGTCCTGGGGTGCTGCCAATCGGATTCCAGTCGTTCAAGGGCGGCCCTGAGGAGGCCGCTGCGATTCTCGTCCTCAATCATGTGACGACGAGCATCTTCGGAACTGAGGCGACGTATGTTAAAGATGCTGTCACGTCCCTATCGATCGACGATGAAGACTTCTTTGTTAAAGCCAAGCCCCGGCTTCAGCAAATCGTGGACGTGCTAAGTTCGGACGGAACGGCAACGGCGAAACAGCAGAACGTGAAGACTGCCTATTCGCACTTGGGCGAGCTCCTCGCCGAGTTTTCACCACGAACCCTAAGGCCGGTCCGTGCCAACCACACCAACCGTCTGAGGGACATTCAGGCGCGTCTCTTGCATCCCGTGAGACCCGTCCCTGGTTTGACGGCTCACCAAGCGAAAGGAGCCGAGTGGAACTACGTCGGAGTCTGCCTGGCCGACGCGGAACGGGCGCTACTCCATCGAGGCCTGCACGTTGAGGGCGACAGCGACCGGAAACTGTACGTTGCCTGCACTCGCGCTTGCTTCAGCACGGCCGAGGTGGTCGTCTCATCGTGAACTCAATAGCCCGCCAGCTCTGACAGCTTCGCAGCGATCTCGGCGTCGCGGCCGCGGGCGACGTGCTGGTAGCGCATCGCCGCCTCGGCGGTGAGGTGCCCAAGCCGGTCCATCGTTTCCTTCGGCGTTGCGCCGGCCAGTGCGGCAAGCACAGCGCCGGTGTGGCGAAGATCGTGGATGCGCATATCGGGCCGGCCTGCGGCCTCCCGGGCCTTGAGCCAGTGGCGGCGGACGGTGTTGGAGTGGATCTGGCGGGTGTTGTCACCGACAGCCGGAAAGAGCAGCGCGTCGGTGCTTCGCCCGACGAAGCGCACAAGATGGGCGCTCACCACCTCGCCGATGTGGGGTGGCATCGACACGGAGCGTTGCTGGCCGTTCTTGGGCGTGCCGACGACCGGGGTGCTGTGATCCCAGGTGACGGCTCGCCGCACGTGGATGAGCCCCGCCTTAACGTCGACGTCCCCTCGACGCAGCTCTGCAAGCTCACCAAAACGAAGCCCGCACCACGCCGCGATGAGCACGAATGCCCAGTATCGGTGAGGCATTTCGTTCATCAGCGTCACGATCTCCTCCGGCGAAGCAGGGTCGATCGGGCGCTGCCGCTTGGCGATGCCGGCACTCCGGATCGTGCACGGGTTCTTGGCCAAGATGTCGTCTCGGACCGCCTCGTTCAGGATCGCGCGGAGCAGGGAGTACACGTGAGCGCGTTGAGTCGGTCGTGTCTGATCGAGCCCCGTGTACCAAGTGCGCACGACGGGCAGCGTGATGTCCCGCAGCGACATCTCCGCGAACGCCGGCAGGATGAAGCGATCCAACTGCCGCCGGTAGAGCGCACGCGTTCGCTGCTTGAGTTCGCGCTGCGCGAGCCAGGCTTCGGCGTACGGCCCGAATGCCTCGGTGGCCCGACGCACCTTCGCGCGCCTAGATCTCGCCGGCGACCACTCGTCGTTCTGGATGAGCCGGCGCTCGGCGGCGAGCCAGCCCTCGGCGTCGGACTTCGTCTGGAACGTCGACGGCGCACGGTGGAAGCCTTGGTCCGGACCCATGTAGTAGGCCTGGTAGCGACCGTTGGCCCGCTTTCGAATCGTCCCGAAGTCCCGCTTTGCCCGCGTCATACGGCGCCGCTCGCGGACACGTCGGGACATAATCCGGGCATAATTTGAGGTTCGTCGTGTCCTCTTGTGCCCATTACTCTCACGCGCTAGAGTCTACATCGCTGCAGGTCAGACGCCTGTGGTGCAGATCAGAGTGTTAGCCGAAGGCGGCGAGTGAACAGTTCAAATCCTGTCACCCCGACATAACGAAACCGCCGACTTGTCGGCGGTTTTCGTATGTCGGGAGACATGATGCTGGGAGCGCGTGCACGGTCCGACGAAGGAGGAGCGTCACGCGCGGCTCCTGTCACCACAACAAAATCATCCGCCGCCTTGCTGGGGGCGGATCTTTATCGGTGGACATGACGCCGGCGTGACCCCGACCAGGGGGCCACGCCGACGATTGCGCGAGATCGCGTCGGGCTACGCGCTGGCCTTCGCCCGCCGACGAGCGCTCCGCTCGCCGGCAGGCTCGCGTGCGGCGAGCTGCTCGACGTGCCGTGCCGCGATGTAGAGACCCTCACGGTTGAGGTGCCGCGAATACCGCGCATCCAGATACAGGACGGGGATGTCGCCGGCGACCTGCTGAAGGGCCGGCCGCAGCAGATGCTTGATCGGGCCCGACCCGCCGCCATAGACATAGACGACCTCGGTGGTCGCGCCGGCCTGGGCCACGACGTCCGCGAACCGGCTGGCGATCTCGGCCACCAGGTAACGGGCCTCGTCCTCAACGAAGCCGTTCGCCCTGCTGTACCGGCTGCGCTGCAGCACGGACGGACGCTGCTGCAGGAAGTCGGCCAGTTGCTTTCGGCTCGTGAATGCCAGCTGCTTGTCGGCCTCGCTCATGCGCTCCATCGCGTTCATCAGCGCTGTGCCGTATCCCTGCTCGAGCGTTACGGCCGCCTCGGCGTTGAACCGCCCATCGGTGAAGACGGGGAAGTTGACGGTGCCCTCGCCGACGTCGACGCCGATCGTGTTGCGCACACTGACCAGGTCGGCAGCGGTGACGCCTTCCGGCAGGGTGGCTGGATCGCTCGCCCGCAGGTCGTCCAGCAGTGCCTGCGCCAGCGGCTCACCTTTGTCGGTGATCGCAAACTGTGCCGACGCGCCTTCGGCGAGAACCTGTACGTCGATGAAACGCAGTCGCACCGTGACGGGGGTGCTGAAGTTCTTGATCGTCACTGAATGGACGACGGGCTTCTGGCCGCCGTGTACTCCCGCGAACTCGGCGGCGAACGTGTGGCGTCGCTGCACGTATTCGCTGATGGGCAGCGCCAGGCCGGCTCGCACGTCAACCTGCAGTTCGTGGTTGGGCAGCCTGCCGTGCGCGGCGACATAGTCGCGCAGCGCCTTCGCGGCAAAGACCCCCAGCACGAGCACCGCGCTCAGCTCCTGGTCGGCCTTCGAGCGCTTACCGAGCACCTCGAATTCGGTGAACTTGCTGCCACGCACCGACAGTGCCGACCGACCGAAGATCCTCCGGTCGGTGTGTCCGACCAGGGGGCTGGCCAGTGAGCAGTCCAGCCGGTTGTAGAAGTCGTCGGTGTCACCGGCTCCGGCCCCGCTGATCTCCGCGACGACGTCGGAGTCGGCAAGCGGCACCTTCGGAGTGGACCTGCTCGTCGAGACCACCGCCGACGGAAGGTCGATCTCGTCGAAGACGGCTTCGCCACCGACTTCGCCACGGATGACGCCCTTGACGTAGCCGTTTCCGACGTCGATGCCGCCGATCAGTGTCATCCCGTCGGCCGTGCCCACGCTGCTCGTGGTGGCCGCGTCCTTCGTGCTGCCGGGGCTGTGTTTCGCCATTCCTGATTCGTCCTTCTTCTTGGTTTGAATATGTTCGAGGAACGCCGGTCGGCACACCGGCTCAGATCGTCACTGCCGCGTACTGCTCATGATCTCGTCGATCGAATACTGCTTCTGAGGCTCCGGCACCTGCGCAGGCGCGTCCTTCCTCTTCGCACCCGCTCGCGAACCGCGGCGGGACTCACCCGTGTCCGACTCGTGGTCGTCACGTGAGTCCCGGGCCGGTGGGGCGGCGGCCTCACCGGGCTGAGGCGCCGTCGGAGTCGTATTCGTGGGTTCGGCCACCGGCCGGCCACGACGCGGCAACTGATCGACCGGCCGGGTCAGCACGTCCGTGTAGCCGTCGCGTTCGATGGCCGCGCGCACCAGCATGCGCAGCGATATCGAAGGGCTTTCCTGCACCTCGAGCCATCGCAAGACCGACGTGTCGGACGCCGGCACCGTGATTCGCAGGCGATGCGGCGGATCACTCCGCGAACGCGCGCTCATCCGGCGACCATCCACCGGGTCGTGGCGCCGGCCCCGCGGAGCCTCGCGCACACGTCGACATCACATGCCATGAAGTCGGGTTCCTCTCTGTGTTTCTCACGTTCACCATGTGCTCACACGTCACGGGCGACCCCAGCAGCCGTGCAACAAATGATCCGGAGAAGCCCAAGTAGGACCCACTGTCGATACTGCAGGAGGTCGCCCAAGTCCTATTCATATCGGATTTGCCGCGCGTGGGGTGCTTTTGGGTCCACTGGTGGCCTCAATGTGACCAAACCCGGCCCCGAACTCGATTTGCGGGCGGTTTTCGGGAAGTGAGCCCCGGTTTCGCGGCGTCCGGAGCCACCTCAATCCCCCTTGGTGCGAGCGCGCTCCAAGTGTGGCCTCGATGAGACCAGACTGGCACCTGAGTTGGACCTGATTGTGGCCAAGCATGTCCGTACATTCACCGCCGTGGCGCGTCCTTCACGCCCGCGATCAGTTGTCCGACACTCCATCCATGCCGCCCAATGTGCTTCTGGGGCAACACTTCTCGGTCGCGCAGACGTCCATTCCTCGTCACGGCCCTGTCACGGGTGATCGCACTCGCGAACGGGATTCGCCCGGAGCAAATCATTCGGTAATTGATGACGAGATCGTGCCGACTGTGGGCAGTCCATGGCGTTGCGCGCCATGGATCAACACCACACGACGACACAAGTTCCCAATCTTGTTTATTGCCAAGTTGATTGAGGTAGCTACGCCATACTTCTGAGCATTGGCGCCGGCCGTTCTTCCGGCGTGCCGGCGACCGGATCATCGATCGACTTCCCTACCGGTGCGCAGCCCGGAAACCTCTTCGCAGCAGAATGGACCCATGGATGCGCACGAACTTCGGGCCGCACAAGCCCCACTCAAGGAGCGCTACAAGCAGTCCGGCGCCGACGCCGCCACACCCGTCACCGCGACCGGTGACGGCAGTGGTCCGGCACCGACCTTCTCGGTGCGCCAAACCGGTGCGGTCACCCGGGCCGGGTTGCACGCGGCGACCGGCGGCGACGGATCGGATGCCTGCTCCGGCGACATGCTGCTGGAGGCGGTGCTCGCCTGCGCCGGCGTGACGCTACGCGCCGTGGCACTCGCGTCCGGCGTCGAGCTGCGCTCCGTCGAGGGCCGGGCGGAGGCCACCTTCGACGCACGCGGCACCCTCGGCGTCGACCGATCGGTGCCTGTCGGCATACAAGATCTGGCACTCGAGTTCGTCGCCGACACCGACGCGACCGACCAACAACTCGAACGACTGGGGAAGATGGCGGAGCGTTACTGCGTCGTCGGCCAGTCACTCGCCGAGCCGCCGGCCATCAGGGTGCGTCGCGCGTAGCGGTCACCGGCTCTGAGCGTCCCACCCAGTCACCCCGACGACCTGCAACACCAGCAGCCGAGCGAACGGCCGGTCGCGGTACTGCACGTAGGTCGCCGCCAACAGTTCGGCGAGCGAGTCGGTCAACGCGGCGCCGGTGTCGTCGCACCACCGTAGCTCGGCGCGGACCCACCACAGCCGCGACCAGTCGTCGCGATCCCACCGCTCGACGAGCAACGCCGCCCGAGGGTCGGCGTGCAGATTGCGCTCTCGCTGCAGCGGATTCGCCGACTTGGGCTTGATCGTGTCCACCGGTATGCCGACGTGGTCGCCGGTCATCGCGTAGACCACCGGCACCGCGTCCACCCCTCGTCGTGGGTGCACGGTGCTCAGAACGCCATGACTGTCCGTGGCCAGTCGCTCGCGTGCATCAGCAGACGTGAGTCTCACCGACCTCACGGTACGTGGCGACGGCCGGCTGCCGGGGCACCGTTCGTCATACCCACGAGCGGGGTAGCTTCGGGCCATGGACATCACCGAGATCATCCAGCAGCAGCACGACGAGCAGCGCCGTGGTTTCGCGATGCTCGAGGAGTGGCCACGCGACGACACCGACGGCCTGGCCGCGATGTGGCGCCGGCTCGCCATACTGCTGGAAAATCACGCCGAGGCCGAGGAACGCTACTTCTATCCGGAGCTGCTCAAGCTCGGCACCGGTGCTGCGGACGCACCGGACGCCGCCGAGGAGACCGACGACGCGATCGGCGACCACAACAACATTCGTATGGCGATCCGCAAGGCCGACCGCGCCAAGACCGGCACCGAGGAGTGGTGGACCGCCGTCACCGACTGCAACGTCTACAACAGCCGGCACATGGGCGAGGAGGAGCGCCAGGATCTGGCTGACTTCCGGCAGCAGGCCAGCCTGCAACTGCGCCACGACATCGCCATACAGTTCTTGCGCTTCGAGGCGATCAACGCAGCGGCCGGGATCAAGCCGATCGACAAGGACCCGGACGAATACGTCGACGACAACCAGCAGCACGGCGGCAAGGTCGCCGCGGCCAAGAAGTCGCCCGGTCCGACGCGCCATTCGAAGACGGCCAGCGAAGACGCGTCCGAGTGAGCACGCGTTTCGAAGAGCTCGCCTGGAGCGAGACACCGCGCGGCACGATCAGCCTGCGCCGTCGGCTGGAGCCGACGCTCAAGGTGGACGTCTATGAGGTGAAGCTCGACGAGGAGTTCCTCATGTCGAGCCTGTTCACGGTCGCCGAGGTAGAGCTCGCGCGACTCGGTCTCGCGCAGACTCAGGGCACCGATCTGGACATCGTCGTCGGTGGGCTCGGACTTGGTTACACCGCGCGAGCTGCGTTGGAAGATGAGCGAATTCGCTCGATGATCGTTGTCGACGCGATGCCCCAAGTGATCGACTGGCACGAGCGACAGCTGCTACCCGGCGCCGCGGAGCTCGTGCAGGATCCGCGCACCCGGCTGGTGCTCGACAACTTCTTCGCAATGGCAGCCTCCGATGCGGGCTTCGATCCGGACGCGCCCGGCCGCCGCTTCGACGCCATACTCTTGGACATCGACCACACGCCGCGCCATGTGTTGCACCCGGATCATGCCGCGTTCTACACGGCCGACGGGCTGCGCCAACTCACACAACACTTGAAGCCCGGTGGCGTCTTCGCGCTCTGGTCCGACGACCCGCCCGACGACGATTTCAACGCACTGTTGAGCGAGGTCTTCGAGTCGTCGGACGCGCACGTCGTGACGTTCGCGAACTTCCTGACCGGCGGCGAATCGGCCAACACCGTGTATGTCGCGCGCTGACCACGTTCGCGCGAGCGATGCGTCAGGCGGTCGACCTCGCAGGCCCGTCGGGCCGTAGCCCCGCGAGGTAGATCTCGGTCAGCCACTCCTCCTGACCGGGTTCCTTCGGCCCGCCCACGGGCAACGGTCGCGTCAGGGCCGCCAGACCGAGCATGAACCGGGTCGCGGTCACGTCAGCACGCAACGCGCCACCCTCCTTCGCTGCCTCGAGAGGACCGGACAGCGCGTCGAAGACCGCCGAACGCACTTGGTCGATCTCTTCCTCGAGGGCTTCGTTCGCGTCGGGCCGGTCGGCGATGATCTCGCTCGCCGCGGTCATGATCCCCGGGATGGTCGCCCCCGGCCGGAACGCCGCGAGCGCACGCACCAGCGCCGGCCAGCCGATTGCGGGATCCGTTGCCACCATGTCCCGGTGTCGCTCGATGAGGCCTACCACCTCGTCCCGCACGTTCACCGCGACCGCACGAATCAGGTCCTCCCGCAACGGAAAACGCCGATAGAGGGTGGCGATGCCGACCCCGGCCCCCTCAGCGACCGCGCTGAGCGGCACATCGCCGCCGCGTTCGGCGATCAGTCGACGCGCGGCGCTGACGATCGCCCGATGGTTCGCCGCGGCATCTGCTCTCATCCTCGATCCCTTCGATCTGCCCGCCGATTGCCTCGTTCTAAGTGAAGTATTACACTCCTTTTAACCGGAGTAAAATCATCCACTTAGGAGAAATCATGTCCTCAGGCGACGAGCACGGCAAAGGCCCTGCACTGCAACGCCCGGCACTGCAACGCCCGGCACTGACGATGTCCGCCCGGCTGGTCGGTGTCGTCGTCGGCCTCGCGGCGGCGGTGTCGGTCATGCTGCTGGCCTTCGCGCTGCCGAGCTCACATTCCGGAGCGCACGACCTGCCGTTGGCGGTGTCCGGTCCGAGTGCGAGCGTGCAGCAGCTGACCGCCGCACTCGACAAGGCCCATCCGGGCGCCTTCGAGGTCACCACGTACTCCGACGGCGCCGCCGTCTCCGACGCCATCGAGAGCCGCGACGCCATCGGCGGCATCTCCGTGACATCGCAGGGCGTGACCATTCGGACCGCGTCGGCGGCGGGTGCGCCATACGGACCGTTGCTGCACACGGTCGGCGCCGCACTGCAGGAGCAGAACCGGACCCCTGTCACGTATGCCGATGTCGTCCCCTACACCCAGGACGACCCGACGGGAGCCAGCTTCTCGGCGCTCGGGCTGCCGCTGGCCTTCGGTGGAATGATCTCGGCGGTGGTGCTGTCGACCCTGTTCCGCGACCGGATCGTGCTCCGTGTCGTCGGGAGCATCTCGTTCGCCATCCTCGCCGGGCTCAGTGTGACCGCGATCCTGCAGTTCTGGATCGGCAGCGTCGACGGCTCCTACTGGCTCACTGCCGCAAGCCTCAGCCTCGGCGTCGCGGCGATCTCGCTGACCGTGCTCGGTCTCGAGTCATTGCTCGGGTATGCCGGTCTGGGCGTCGGCGCTGTGCTGATGATGTTCGTCTCGAACCCGTTGTCCGGCATCTCCACCGGATCGGCGTGGCTGCCCGATCCATGGGGGACCGTCGGGCAGCTGCTGCCGATCGGTGCGGCGGGCGACCTGGTCCGCTCGACCGCCTTCTTCGATGGTGCTGCTGGCGCGGGATCGACTGCGGTGCTTGGCAGTTGGGTGATTCTCGGCCTGGGCCTGATGGCACTCTCCCGATGGCGCAGGCGTGCGGAGCAGCCGTCGAGCGTCCACCGCGAGCTGCAGCCGGTCGCGTAGTGCCCGACTCACTCCCCCGCCGGCCAGTCGACGGCGGTGCTGACCGTTGGCAGCGAACGAGCCGAGTGGTCGGCCGCACGCGCGATGATGGAGCCGATCAGCGTGCCCACAGCGATGGCGAGGAACGCTGAAAGTGCAGTCAGCAGACCTGCTCGTGCCGCTGCCGAATTCCACCTGCGAAGCGTTGAGCAGTCCGAACGAACCGGGCGCGACGATCAGGAACGCCGGCACGTAGGTGACGCGCCAGATCGGCGCTCCGGGCAACCAGGAGACAACGATCGCAGCGATCATCGCCGCGAGCGCGCCGGCGAAGCCGCCGATCTCCGGGTTGTAGATGTTCTGCAGGGGCACCTGAGTGCCGCCGGCTGCCACCATCACGACAGCGATCGCCACTGCGTGCTCGACGGGTGTGAAGAAGTGGATCATCAGGCCCAGCACACAGATCACCAGCCCGAGGACGGCGGCCCACCACGCCGGGTGCGTCCCGGTGCCGTTGGTCAGTGTGCTCACCGGTGTCGCAGTCAGCGCCGCCGCAGCCACCACCCCGGAGACGAAGAGCGCTATCTGCACTCCTCCGGAGACCAGTCGGGAGGTCCCGGCTGCTGCAGCCCCGGAGGCGATCTCGGTCAGTCCGATGACGATGGCGCTGCCCGGCAGCAGCACCGCGATGGCGGCGACGACGAGCCGCAACGGTCCGTCGACCCACCCTGCGTGGAAGGCGCCCAGCACCATCAGCGACGTGATGAATGCGGAGGCGACCGGCAGCAGCCGCGCCAGCGAACCCCACTGTCGGGTGAGCATCGTCAGGGTTGCGACGGCCAGCGAACAGGCAGCAACCACAAGCAGATTGACGATCGACGGTTGCAGGAGCAGACAGAGGCCGATGCCGATCGGTATGCCGCCCATGTCACCCACCCACCGCGGCCAGCGCGGCGGGGTCGCGCGGATCTCGTGCAGCCGCTGCAGCGCTGCCGGGACCGCTAGGCCGTGCGCCCGCAGGGCCGAGATGACGACCAGCACCTCGGAGGTCTGGTCCAGTCGCACCGCGCCGTCGACCGGCGCGAAGCTGACGCTGTCCATCGGCTCGAGACCGACGAAGAGGCCCGTCGGCAACGCGGCGACGGTGATGTCGGGGCAGCCGATCACCGGGCTGAGTGCCCGCAGCTCGTCCTCCACGTCGCTCGACGCGGCACCGCCGCCGAGCAACGCGGCGCCGACCTCGAGGAGCAGTCGCTTCCGCTCGTCGCCCTCGCCCGGGGCGTATGGCGCCGGCCCACTCGTCATACTCACGACGCGATTCTTCTCAATCCGCCGCGGTCAGTGTGTGCCCGGGTCGGCGGCGGTGGTGCGCTGGGCGGTGACCGCGTCCCCGTCGAAGAGCGGGCGTATGGCGTCCTGCTGGTCCGGCCGTACCAGGACGGTGACCAGGTCCCCGACTTCCAGATGCACCGCACCCAGCCCCAGGAGCATCGAGTCCGAGCGGCGCACCGCAATGACGATCACGCCGTCCGGCAGCACCTGCTCGTCGAGCCGGTGCCCGATCAAGGGCGAGCCCACTCCGACCTGAACATCCTGGATGCCCGCGCTGGAGGCGACTCGCGACATACGCCGGGCGTCCGAGCGGAGCACACGGTGGTAGGCCCGGACGATGTCGCTGAACGCGACGATGCCGTGCACCTGCCGCTGGTCGTCGAGCACGGTGAGCCAGTGCACGGTCGCCGGGAGCGCGTCGATCGCCTGGTCGAGCGTCGCTGATATGTCCGTCGACGGTGCGGTCGCGTCCACCTGTCGCCGTAGCGTGCCGTCGGGGTCCTTGCCTGCGGGCCCGACCAGGTCCGCCAGCGCCACCGTGCCGAGGAAGCGCTGCCGGGAGTCGACCACGGGCGCACCTGGAATGCCTTCTGTCGACAGGAGTTTCACGGCATCAGCCAGGTCATCGTCCTCGTGCAGCACCAGCCGTGGGACGGCCATCGCCTCCGACGCCGGCACCCGCCCGAGGAGCGGCAGCCCTTGTTTGAGACGCGCTGCAGCGGCTTCGTCCCGGTTGGCCAGCTGCGATCGGTAGATCGTCCGGTCGAAGTGCCGCACGATCAGGTAGGCGAGCCCGACCGCGATCATCGCCGGAGCGATGATGGTGAGGTTGCCGGTCATCTCCGCGACCATCAGCATGATCGCCAGCGGGGCCCGCGCGATGCCGCCGAAGCAGGCCATCATCCCGACGATCACGAAGGGCGCGGGGCTGTGCGGCACGCCGGGCGCGAAGGTTTCCAGCACCCGCCATACGGCCGCCCCGGTGAAGGCGCCGATCACCATGCCGGGGCCGAAAATGCCTCCCGAGCCTCCGGATCCGATCGACAGGGCGGTCGCCACGATCTTGGCCAACGGCAGCGCCAGGATGATCCACAGCGGTATGCCGAGCAGCCCATCTCGGGTCAGCGATATCTGCACCCATCCGTAACCGGTGCCCAGCACCTGCGGGATGGCCAGTGCGATCAGACCGACCAGCAGCCCACCGATGGCCGGCTTGACGATGGTGCTGCCGGGCAATCGCTTCACAGTGTCAGCGAACCCGTAGAACGTTGTGCTGTAAGCCAATCCGACCAGACCGGCAACGATGCCGATCACGGCGAACCAGACCAATTGGAGGGGCTGGTCGAAGTGGTATCCGGCAGCGGCATACCCGAACATCGGCGAGAAGCCCTCGGCGAACCCGAAGACCGTGTAGGCGACGACCGAGGTGACCAGGCCGGGCACGAGCGCTTCGACCTCGAAGTCGTCCTTGTAGACGATGTCGGCTGCCAGCACGGCGCCGCCGAGCGGTGCGCCGAAGATGGCGCCGATGCCCGAACCGATGCCGACCGACACCGCGATGCGGCCGTCCTCGGCGGTGAGGTCCAGCGTGCGCGCGAGCAGCGAGCCGAAGCCGGCAGAGATCTGGGCCGTCGGCCCCTCTCGCCCGCCGGATCCGCCGGATCCGATGGTCAGCGCCGAGGTCACCATCTTGACCACCACTGCGCGCGCCCGGATCATCCGCGGATTGCGGTGCACCGCATCGATCGCCGCGTCGGTGCCGTGCCCCTCCGCCTCCGGCGCGAGGTTGGTGACCAGCAGTCCGGACAGCAGCCCGCCGAGCGCCACCACCAGCGGGATAGCCCACCAGCGGGTGAAGTGACCGTCGCCGCGGGCGCCGCCTTCCACGGCGGCGGCCGGCACGGTGTAACCGCCGATGCCCTCCAGCAGCAGATGTCCGGCGGCCTGTAGGGCCAGGTAGAACGCGATGGCGCCGAGTCCGGCTATGACACCGATGACCGCACCGAGCACGACCCACTTCTGCAGGTAGCTCGCTCGTCGGACCCACCCGCCGGCTGCGGCGCCGACCGAACGCAGTTGTGTCTGAACGACGGTCATCGAGTGCGCTGCTCCTTGCCGTCCGTCGAGGAGTGCAGCCGCCGCGAGGCGCGGGTGCGATCGCTGCCGTGCGCTGCCTGCACCAGGGCGCCGAGCGAGGTCGCAAGATCGGCCTGCGCCTCCGGTGAGATGCTCTTGATCAGTCGGTTGATCTCCCGCTTCCGTCGCCGGGTGCTCTGTGCGATCAGAGCGCGGCCCTCGGCGCGCAGGGTGAGCGTCATCTGACGGCGGTTCGCGCTGTCCACGGTCCGGTCGACGAGCGCTTTGGCGACGAGCCGGTCACACATACGGGTCGCGGTCGAGGGCACCACACCGAGCGCCTCGGCCAACTCGGCAACCGTCATCGACCCGTGTATGTCGATCAGCACCAGCGCGCGGAACTGCGGCAGCGTGACTTCCGGCTCGAGGTTCGCCAACGCGCCGGCGGCGACCGCGACGAAGACCCGGTTCGCAGCAAGAACCGCATCGACGACGTCCGCCTGACCGGCCAGCATGCTTGCGGTCTCATCGTCGGCGAGCTCCGCGACGATGGACTCGGTCAGGGTGGTCGGGTCGTCAGCCATGCTGGAGAGCATAGAGCAACTGTTGCAGTATGCACGAAACATTGACCCCCAGCCGATGATCAGCCAGCCGTGTGACCATCGCTCAATGCATCGATTGCATACAGCACTGATCGGATCCGTCATCGTGCTCAGCCTCGCTGGGTGCTCCTCCGGATCAACACACGATCCGGTGAGCGCGGGCACCCCGTCAGCATCGTCGTCCTCGTCACTGGGCCGCATTGGTACGCCGATGAATTCATCGATCCCGAAGTCGGTCCGCGACCTCTCGTTCACCGCGAGCGACGGCAAACAGGTCAGCCTTGCCGACCTCACCGGTCGCATCGTCGTGCTTTCGGACGTGATGACGTTGTGCCAGGAGACCTGCCCGATCGACACCGCGACGGTGGTGCAGACAGCTCGCGCCGAGGAGCACCCCGCATCCGGGAAGTCACCGGTGTTCATTTCGCTGACCGTCGACCCGGGCAGGGACGGCACTGCGCAGTTGAGCGCTTACCGCCACCTCTTCACCGGTCCGCCGTCGAATTGGCAAGCCTGGACCGGTAGTTCGAAGAACGTCAACGCACTCTGGGACTACTTCGGCGTATGGCGCAAACGGGTCGCCAACGGTCCCGGCCCCGCTCCGCGCAACTGGCGCACCGGGGCGCCGCTGACCTACGACGTCCAGCATTCTGACGAGGTGTTCTTCCTCGATGCGTCCGGTCGCGAGCGATTCGTGCTGGAAGGCACGCCATACGCACCGGGCGGGACGGTGCCCAAGACCCTGCGCGACTTCATGAACGACGAGGGCAGGAAAAACCTGCGCTCGCCGAAATCGACCGCCTGGACCGAGGCACAGGCCGAGACCGTGTTGCGTTGGCTGCGCCGATGACCGATGGCCGGTCCGCCGCACGAACTTCTTCAGCTGCCGAATCGCGTCGTTCCTACTGCACAACCTGCGCTGAGCGCGTTCCAGTGCGTCACCCTCCGAGAGGGCAGCGGATGTCGCGAGACTTCAACTCTCGCAGCATCTATCGACCATTCGACGATCACGGTTTCTGTTGCCGGCACCCGGCCAGGGGCGCTCCCCCGGATCTCCGGACGAGCTGCCGCTACCGTGCACCGCATGACGAACCCGGTCCACCACATCGAGCTCTGGACGACCGACCTGCAACGCACCGGTGCTTCGTTCGACTGGCTGCTCACACGCATCGGCTGGCACGAGGACGTCGACGCCGCCTGGCCCGAGGGTCGCGTATGGCGCTGCGCCGGTGCGCCATACATCGTGCTGGAGCAGTCACCCGCGGTGAACGGTCCACACGACCGGATGCGCGCCGGCCTCAACCATCTCGCCCTGCGAGCCCCTGACCGCGGCACCCTCGACCGCCTACGCGAAGACTGCCAGGTCAATGGTTGGCACGAACTCTTCGCCGATCGGTACCCCCACGCTGGCGGCCGCCAGCACACCGCGCTGTTCATCGAGAACGACGAAGGCTTCGAGTGCGAGATCGTCGTCGACACACCGGACTGAGCCGCGCCGTGAGACAGATCCGGCTCGGCGTAACGCGTGAGGGCAGCGCCATACCCGCGGTGGCCTGGCTGCCTGAAACACCTGCGCCCGTCGCGGCGCCCGCTACGGCATACCGACGTGTGCGGCGCTCGGATCACGGCTCCGCGTCGCTGTGTTCGGGAAGTTCGGACTCCACTGCGGCGGAGGCATGCAGCGCATGGCAGCCGACAACCTCATCCGCGACTCGGCCGACGCCATCACCGCCCCGGCTCTGCTGCACGTGCCGTGGGACGACGAGGTCTTCCCCAGGGCCGGACAGTTCGAGCTCTTCGAACTGATCCGTTCACCCGAGAAGGTGCTCCACGCACGACCCGGTCTCCACGGATCGAACCACCCCGAGGATGAGGCGCTCTGGTGCCAGTTCCTGGCACACCACCTGTCCGGCACCGGGACCTGAGCCGGTCCGGAGTCACCTTCAGCCAGCCGTCGGGGCCTTCTTGGCACGACCACTGATCACGAAGCCGATCGCGACCACCGCTGCAATGGCACAGGATCCGCCCATCACCAGCCAGCTCATCCGGTAGCCGTGCTCGGTCGCCAGCCCGTGGACCTTGGAAGCGTTCGCCGAGAGTATGGCGCCCAACACTGCCGAGCCGACCGCCGGACCGAGGCTGATCGACAACTCGTAGATGCCCTCCCCCATCGAGACTTCCCACTCACGCAGACCGCCGACGACCAGTGTGCGGGTCGAGCTCTCGATGAAGCCCATTCCACCGACAGCGATCGCGGTGAGCACGACGACGACGCCCAAGCTGTTGTGCCAGAAGACCAGACCCAGGTAGCCGACGGCCGCCATCACGGCGCCGATCATCATCACGGTCCGGAAGCCGATCCGGTTGCCCAGCCAGGCCGTCGACAGGACTCCGAGGAACATCGCAAAGAAGGTGACCGCGAGCCAGATGCTGATCCCGAACGGCGACAGGCTCAGGCCGTAGCCGAGAACCTTGCTCGGCGCAGCCATGAAGGTCGACCCGACGACCTGACCACCGAGAACCGCCAGGTACGTGCAGAATCCGACTATGTAGATCGGCACGAAGTGCGGCTTGAAGAGCCAGCGCAGATCGGCCAGCGGCTGGTCGATGCGCAATTCCACCATCGTCCAGGCGATGAGTATGGCGATACCGAGCACGAGACTGCCGAGCACTCTGCCCGATGTCCATCCCCAGTCCGAGCCCTCGGAGATCCCGAGCAGCAGGAACGCGAATCCGGCGCCCAGCATGAGCGCACCCACCCAGTCGACACGCAGGTCGGTGCGACGTTCGACCTTCTCGCCACGCACCAGCAACAGGCCCGCGAGTGCGACGATGGTGCCGACCGCCGGGAGCCACAGGGCCCACGTCGGCCCGTCGGTGTAGCGAGTGATGAATCCGACTGCCACCAAACCGAATACGACACCGAAGATCAGGATCGAGGTCAGGTAACTGATCGCACGTTTCGTGTCGTCGTCGCCGTATCGATCACGCACCAGGCCGAACATCAACGGCAGGTATGCCGGGAACATGCCCTGCAGCACACGGCCCATCACCAGCACCGAGAAACTCGGAGCCACCGCGATCAGCACCGATCCCGTTGCAACGACAGCGACTTGGATCCGCAGTATCTTCCGATGCCCGTAGACGTCACCGAGCTTGCAGAAGACGGGCGTCGAGATCGCGCTGGCGAGCGTGAAGCCGGTCAACGACCAGGAGAGGGTGCCGATGCCGACACCGAATTTCTCTGCCAGCGAGGCGTACACAGGCGAGAAGTAGATCTGCAGGACACCACTGAAGAGCTCGACCAACACCAGCGGTCCGAGGAAGACCGCCAGTGGCTGCCGGGTCACAGGACGTGGTTTCGAGGTCGGTGCATCAAGTGCTTGAGTCATGACGCTTTCCTGACTTGTCAGCTCGGAGAAGGGATTACGCGGTCGCGACCGCGTCGGCAGTGCGAGGTGTCGTGGACTCGGCCGCGAGCGAGGCGAGGCGAGTGGTGGCGAGCTCGGCATACAGTGCGGCACCGTCGGCGAGCACGCCGTCGTCGAAGATCGCTTGCGGGGAGTGGTTGAACGCAGCAGCCTTCGGATCGGCGCCAGGGGTGACGGCACCGAGACCGATGAACGTGCCAGGGACACGATCGAGCACGTGCGAGAAGTCTTCCGACCCCGAGACAGGTGTCGCCAGGCGAGTCATCCGCTCCTCGCCGAGCAGCCCGCGAATCACCTGCTCGGCGCGTTCGGTCTCGCTGAGATCCGTGACCGTGCGCGGGTATTCGGTGCGGTACGCGACCTCGACCTCGAGCCCGTGGGCCGACGCAATACCTTGCAACAGGCGAGGAATGGACCGCTGCAGTTGCGCGCGGTTCTCCTCGGAGAAGGTACGCACGGTCGCCTCGAAGCGGGCGCTGTCGGGTATGACGTTGCGCTTGGTGCCGGCTTGCAGCACGCCGACTGTGAGCACCGCCGGGTCGAACATGTCCAGTTGCCGCGTGACCATGACCTGCAGTGCGGTGACCATCTCCGCCGCCGTGGTGACCGGGTCCTTGGCGTGGTGCGGTGCAGAGCCGTGCCCTCCGGCGCCGTGGACAACGACCTCCAGTCCGTCGGAGGCACTCATCATGACGCCGGGCTTGGTGAGCAGTTGACCGTGCGGCGCCATACCGGAGAACACGTGCATCGCGTATGCCGCATCGACCGTGCGACCGGCGGCCTCGAGGACGCCCTCGCGCAACATGACCGATGCTCCGTCGCACCCTTCCTCGCCGGGTTGGAACATCAACACGACATCGCCGGGCAACTGGTCGACGCGGTCGGCGAGCAGCCGCGCTGCACCGGTCAGCATGGACGTGTGCAGGTCGTGGCCGCACGCGTGCATCGCCCCATCGACCCGTGAGGTGAAGTCGACCCCGGTCTGCTCCTGGACCGGAAGCGCATCCATGTCGGCGCGCAGCAACACGGCGGGGCGCTCGGCACCAGGTGCCCCACCACGCCCGCGCAACACCGCCGTCACCGAGGTCGTCTCCCGGCCGGTGCTGATCTCCAGTGGCAACGCGTCGAGCTCGCGCAGCACCTTCTCCTGCGTGCGGGGTAGTTCCAGTCCGATCTCCGGCTCCTGGTGGAGGGCATGCCGGAAACGGATCAGCTCGACGCTCAGGTCGTGGGGCTGCAGTGGCATCGGATCTCCTCATCGGTTGCGAACGGGCGATGTCGATTCTGAGGTGACCCGCATCACAGACGCTCAAATCCCTGAAACCGGTCAGTAGCCTCGGCCTGCATCCAGTTTTCATGCTTCAATCCCGTGGTATGGCGAGTGATCATGATCTTCCCAGCGAGGAAGATCTCGCGCTGATCAACGCACTCCAGATCGCACCTCGCGCCCGCTGGTCCGATCTGGCGCACGTGCTGGACGCACACCCGACCTCGCTGGCCAGCAGGTGGGAGCGGCTCAACACCGCCGGGATCGCGTGGATCACCGGGCACCTCGTCGGGGACCCGCAGGAGATGTCGCTCTCCTTCCTCGAGGTGGACTGCGACATGCGCCGTCGGGAGGCGATCTCGGCTGCCCTGACCGAGGTGCCGCAGATTGCGACGGTGGAGCACTCCGCGAGCGACCGCACCCTGTTGCTGACGGTGTTGACCGCGTCGTTCCAAGAGTTGAGCGAGATCGTCATCGAGCAACTCACGGCACTCCCAGGCGTGCTCGGCTACCGCGCGGCCATGTCCACCCGGCTGCATCAGGGCGGTTACGCGTGGCGCCTGGGGGTGCTCAACGCCGATCAACGGGCACAGGTCCAACTCCTGGCGCACCCGACCGGCGGACCCGCGTCCCACCTACCACCGAGCCACCTCGCCCTGCTCCCGCAGCTCGCGACGAACGGAAGGGTGACGGCCGCCGAGATGGCGCGGAAACTGCACCGCACCCCGGCGACGGTGCAGCGTCAGCTCAACAAGGTGATCACGGCCAATGTCTTGTCGTTCCGGTGCGAGATCGCTCAGCGCTACAGCGGATTCCCCATCAGCTGTCAATGGTCTGCGCGCGTGCCTGCGGATGCGCACGACAGCGCGGCACGAGCCCTTGCCGCGATGCCACAGGTGCGGCTCGCTGCATCGACCACCGGCGAAGCCAACTTCGTGATCATCATGTGGCTACGTTCCGTCGCCGAGGTGATGGACGTGGAACTTGCTCTGACACAACGGATTCCGGGGATCGAGCTACTGCGCAACACCATCATCCTGCGTGCGACGAAACGCGTCGGGTGGCTGCTCAATCCGGACACCACCAGTCAGGGACCTGCGCGGCATCCGCCGGCGGTCACCGACTTCGCGCGCTGACGTCGGTCAGCCGTCCACCGGCTTCAGCTTTGCCAGCGAGTCGAAGACCCGCTCGACGATGTCGGCCGGGAACGGGTAGTTCGGGGTCGCGACGCGCAGGTGAGCGAGCCCGTGTATGCCGACCCAGACCGCGGCTGAATCCGCAACAGGGTCCGTGCTGGCGACGTCTCCCGACGCGACGCAGTCGCTCATCGCGTCGATGAGGACCTGCATGGTGCCGGCGCCCAGGGTGAGCATCTCGTCGTGCGTCAACGAAACGGCCTCCAGGTCCGGCACCCAGAGGCCGCCGAACATGGTGCGGTAGCGACCCGGGTATTCCTGCGCGTAATCCAGGTACGCATGACAGATCGCCAGCAGGCGGTCACGCGGTGCGTCCCCGGCCGCGGCGACCGCGGCCAGCAGCGCTTCTTTCAGGCGGCCGAACTCCTGCGCCACGACGGCGAACATGATCGCCGGCTGATCGGCGAAGTGCGGGTAGATCGACGGCGCGGCGATGCCGACACGGCGGGCGACGGACCGCAGCGTGATGGTGCGCTCGTCGCCGGACTCGTCCAGCAACTCGGTCGCCGCCCGGACGATCTCGTCACGCAACCGGCCCCCTTCGCCGCGCGGATTGCGCCTGCGCCCGCGCGCGGACGTCGTCTTCTCAGCCGGTGCGTTCATGGCCGTCACCTTACAGCGGGAAGCTTACGCAGATGAAATCTTCGCTTCGTATGTTTACGCGCGTTAGATGATGTGCTAGAACAGTTGTTACCTTACATGCGTAACTCTACGGGAGAGCCCCTCATGAACACTTCCTTCGGTCGCCGACTGGTCGACTCCGCACGCGTTGTGCTGATCCTGTCCGCGCTGGCGACGATCGCCGCCGCAGTCTTCGGGCTCAGCGTCTTCGCCAACCTCGGGACGCAGGGTTACGCCAACCCGGCGTCCGACTCGGCCCGCGCCACCGCACTCGTGGATCAGGAGTTCGGCGGGAGCCCGGACCTGGTCTTCCTCGTGCACGCGAAGACCGGCACGGTCGACGCACCCGCGGCGACGGCGTCCGGCAAGAAGCTCGCCCACGAGCTCGCGGACGACCCGTCACTGACGGACGTCACGTCATACTTCGACACCCACGCGCCGACGCTGCACTCCCGGGACGGCACGGACGCGCTGATCCTCGCCCAGGTCGACGGCCCGGACTCCACCCGGGACGACCGGATCAACACCATCCTCGACAAGTACAACGACAGCAGCGACGGCGTCACGTCGGTGCTGGTCGGCGGCCCGGACGGCACCGACATCGGACGCCAGACCACCGCGGACGTCGCACTCGCCGAGAGCATCGCAATCCCGCTGGTGCTGATCCTGCTGGTGCTGGTCTTCGGGTCCGCCGTCGCAGCACTCCTGCCCCTGCTGGTGGCGCTGGTCTCGATCATCGGCTCGTTCGCCATACTCAACGGGATCACGCAGTTCACCGACGTCAGCATCTTCGCCATCAACATGGTCACCGCGCTCGGGCTCGGCCTCGGCGTCGACTACGCGCTGCTGTTCGTGAGCCGCTACCGCGAAGAGTTGAAAACCGGTGCAGCGCCACGTGATGCGGTCCTGACAACGCTCGGCACCGCCGGGCGCACGATCGCCTTCAGTGCGGTCACCGTGCTGGCCGCACTGTCCGCGATGCTGGTGTTCCCGCCGTACTTCCTGAAGTCCTTCGCGTATGCCGGCATTGCCGTGGTCGCCGTTGCCGCGTTCGCGGCGCTCGTCATACTTCCGTGCGCGCTGGTCCTGCTCGGAGCCAAGGTCAACTCCGGCAAGGTGCCGTGGATCGGCAAGGAACGCGCGGCGGCCGGCCCATCGCGCTGGGGGCGGCTGACCCAGGGCGTCATGCGTCGGCCGCTGCTGGTCCTGGTGCCGACGCTCGTCGTGCTCGGCGTCATCGCCGCACCGCTGGTGGGCATCACCTCCGGCAACCCCGACGACCGGGTCCTGTCGTCGTCGGCGCCCGCACACCGGGTCGGCGACGCGCTCCGCACCGGCTTCAGCAGCGACGCGTCGTCGGCCGTGGACGTCGTCGTCACCGACACCGACTCCCCTGCTGACGTCCAAGGGCTCGCCCAGCGGGTCAGTCGGATCGACGGCGTCTCGCGGGTCGACACCGCGACCGGCTCCTGGGACTCCGGACGATCCGCCGCAGCGGCACCGGGCTCCGACCGGTTTAGCCGGCCCGATGCGCAACGCATGACGGCCACGATCACGATGGATCCGGCCTCGGAAGCCGCGAAGGACGTGGTGCAGCAGATCCGGTCGATCCGCGCACCGGCCGGCAGTGAAGTCCTCGTCGCCGGCCCGACCGCGGTGCTGATCGACAACACCGCCGCGATCACGGACAACCTCTGGCTCGCAGCGTTGATCATCGTCGTCATCACGATGATCCTGTTGTTCCTCTTCACCGGCAGCATCGTGCATCCGATCCGCGCGATCCTGAGCAACGTCGTCACGTTGAGCGCCACGTTCGGCGTCATGGTCTGGATGTTCCAGGACGGTCATCTCGCGTCGGTGTTCGGCTTCACGCCGACCCCGGTCAACTACTCGATGCTGGTGCTCAGCGCCTGCGTCGCATTCGGGTTGAGCATGGACTACGAGGTCTTCCTGCTCGGTCGCATCAAGGAGGCCCGTGACGCGGGAGCGTCGTCCGATGCCGCCGTCGTGACCGGTGTGTCCAAGACGGGCCGGATCATCACCTCGTGCGCGGCGCTGCTCGCGGTGAGCTTCTTCGCCTTCGCGACCGGCAACGTCAGTCTGATCCAGATGTTCGGGCTTGCAACGGGTTTGGCGATCCTGATCGATGCGACCATCGTGCGGATCGTCCTGGTGCCGGCAGTCATGAAATTGCTGGGTGACCGTGCCTGGTACGCACCGCCGGCGCTGCGCCGCCTGCACAACAGGTTCGGGATCAGCGAGGGCGCCACTGTCGACGCCGAGCCTCGGCCCGTGCCTGTCAACGCCTGACCCACCGTGTCGATCGGGTCCGGCCGCGGCGACATACGCCGTGGTCGGGCCCCTGTCGGTGGTTCGTGCGAGGCTGATTTTCAGTCGGACACGCGATCGGTATTTGGGGGAACGCAATGGGAGTGCACAATCAACAACGCCGCGCCGCCAAGGCCAAGGAACGCCGCCGGCGTCGGACGTCATCGGCACACGAGAGCGGAGGCAGCGTCTTCGGGTCATGGCCCGATCCGGGACTGCTACACACCGGCGACGGCGAGCCGCCGATGACCGAGGGCGAGCACAACGCGCACGACCTGACCGACGCGATCGTCATGCTGTCCGCGCTCAACAAACCGCGCGCGGAGATCTCAATACGACGGCTGATCGCCCGGTGTGTCACACCTGCTCAGCAGGCGGCGGTCACGCGCCGGCTGAGCCAGGTGCTCGTGGCTCGCATCGCT
Source organism: Flexivirga endophytica (assembly GCF_014640635.1). GTDB lineage: Bacteria > Actinomycetota > Actinomycetes > Actinomycetales > Dermatophilaceae > Flexivirga > Flexivirga endophytica. The sequence goes on along the minus strand of NZ_BMHI01000002.1, from coordinate 569,472 downwards.
GACGCCTGGTCGGGAGGCTGGCGCCCACTCGACCTGCACAACTTCGTCGGCCGCGAGCTCGACAGTGCCGCCCAGGCGATCGCGGGCGACGCCATGGCGACCCAGCTCGCGACGTATGCCGCCACGACGCTCGCCGAGTCATGGCCGCAGCAGCTGCGCACCATCGAGGCCAGTCGTTGGTGGCCGAGCAACCAGGACCTGCTCACCGCCCGCTCCGACGCGGACGGCTTCGAACCCACACTGCGTAAAGCACTCGCGGTCGTGGCACTGCTGTCGATGCTCCCGGTGATCGAACGCCTCGATCCCCTCCCGGGCACCGCGCAGCCGCGTCGGCCGGGTCGCGACCGCACCGACGTCGACCCACGCCTGCTCGAGCGCGTGCGCCGGCTGCTGGCCCAGGCCGAGTCGACTCCTTATGAAGCCGAGGCCGACACGTTCACCGCTGCGGCCCAGTCCCTCATGACCAGGCACAGCCTCGACGCCGCGATGCTCGCCGCATCGGACGAGCGGCGCACCGACGCAGCGACCCCGACGCGCGTCTGGGTGGAGCGACCCTACGAGCAGGAGAAGGTGCGACTGCTCCACGCCGTCGCCGACGCCAACCGATGCCGCACGGTCTGGAGCTCGGGCCTCGGCTTCGCGACCGTCGTCGGACACACGGCCGACCTCGCGGCGGTCGAGGCGATCTTCACCTCGCTGCTGTTGCAGGCCACCCGCGCGATGGTCGGCGAAGGGCGCCGGGGAGGCGGCTCGTCCGGGTCCCGCACTCGCAGCTTCCGCCGGTCGTTCCTCACCGCGTATGCCGCGCGCATCGGCGACCGCCTACGTGCGGCGACCGACGCCGAGACGGAGTCCGCGATCGACGAGCACGAGATCGTCGCAGATCCGGGCGCTTGCGGCGGCCGCTCGCGGGCGCTGGTTCGCGTCCTCGCCGAGCGATCTGCCGAGGTCGATGCCAAGGTCGACGAGCTGTTCCCGGTGCTCGTCTCCAAGCCGGCCCAGTTCACTCCCGACCCGCGCGGCTGGGAAGCCGGCAGGAGGGCGGCCGACTCGGCGAGCCTGTCCCGTGCCACGTCCTCGTTGCCCCGCCGGTGCGCGGGAGACGAGTGACCGCCGGTTCGGTCGCGCATGGAACCTGGACAACGGGGTCGCCCTCCAATCGCCGGCGGGGGCAACTCCGACCAACCGACCTCGTCACCCATCGCACCAATGACAGGATGTTCCCCATGACGACGAACCCACCCGCTGCTTGGCATCCGGACCCCGCCGGCTCCAACCGACTGCGCTGGTGGGATGGCCAGCAGTGGACCGAGCACTACCAGCCGATGCCTGCGCCGCAGCAGCAACAACCGCCCCAGCAGCCGGGCTCGACCTACCCGCAGCAGGGCCAGCAGGCCGGCTACCCGCAGCAGCAGGCCCAGCAGCCGAACGGGCCCCAACAGGGCCAGCCGCAGTCCGCGCGCGGCGAATACTCCAATTTGACCCAGGGGTATGGCGACCAGAGTTTCGGTGGTGCCGTCAACGGACCCGTCGGGCACACGGTGGCGGGCGACCGCAACGTCTTCACCGAGTCCACCATCGTGGTCAGTCAGAAGCGGAAGCTGATCGAGCTGACCAATGAATACATGGTCTACGGCCAGGATGGCGCCGAGATCGGTGCCGTGGTCCAGGTCGGGCAGAGCGCCGCGAAGAAGGCGCTGCGTTTCGTCAGCAACGTCGACCAGTTCCTGACCCACCGCCTCGAGATCCGCGACACGCACGGCAGGCCGCTGCTGCTGCTGACCCGCCCGGGGAAGGTCTTCAAGTCGACCATCATCGTCGAGCAGCCCGGTGGCGGCGAGATCGGTCGACTCGTCCAGCAGAACGTCTTCGGCAAGATCCGTTTCGGCCTGCAGGTCGGCGGCAAGGACGTCGGCACCCTCAACGCGGAGAACTGGCGCGCCTGGAACTTCGCACTGCTGGACGCGGACGGCGTCGAGGTCGGTCGCATCACCAAGACCTGGGAAGGTCTACTCACCACGATGTTCACCACTGCCGACAACTACGTCGTGCACATCCGTCCCGACCTGCCGGATCCGTTGCGGTCATTGGCGATTGCGGCCGCACTGACCGTTGACACCGCCCTGAAGCAGGACGACCGCTGAGCACCGTGCCCACTGTGCTGGTCATCCAGCCCGGTGACGACGACCCGCTCGGCAGGTTCGACGGCTGGCTTGAGGATCGTGGCGTCGCCATACAGACGATCCGGCCGTATGACGACGATGCCGTGCCCGACCAGTTGACGACGGACGGCCTGATCGTGCTCGGCGGCGACATGAGTTCCAATGACGACGCGTCATACCCCTGGCTGGAGGACATTCGCGTGCTGTTGCGCGACGCCGCCCGCCAGGAGGCGCCGACACTCGGGATCTGCCTGGGTGGGCAATTGCTCGCGCAGGCACTCGGCGGCAGCGTCGTCCGCGGCGGCACCGGCGTGGAGGCCGGGCTCGTCACCGCGAGCGCGACCGATGAAGCGCCGAATGACCTGCTGTTCAACGGAATCGGGCCGGACTACCCGGTGGCCTCCATGCACGGCGACGTGATCGAGGCCCTGCCCGAGGGTGCAGTTCTGCTCGGCACGGGGGCGACCTATCCGCACCAGGCGTTCCGTGCGGCACCGAACGCCTGGGGTGTGCAGTTCCACCCGGAGATCTCGCCGGCGACGTATGCCGAGTGGGCCGGCGCTTTTCACAGCACTGACGCCGACGAGCGGACGCGTGTCGCGCGCGGCATCGACGACCTCGCGGCGGCAGACCCGGCGGTGCTCGAGACCTCGGCGCTGCTCGCCGAGCGCTTCGCCGGCCTGGTCACTGACCGGAGCAGCCAAGCCGGGGCGTGAACCCGGCCGCCGTGCGCGTGACCCACTCGAGTGACGGAAGTATGCGTCACATGCATGAGTGCGTCGGACTGGGCATTGGACGTATGCGTTCCGCTGCCGTTTGCTGGAGACACGAAGTCGTCGACGCTCGGTAAGGAAGAGATCCCACATGGTTCAGCTCGCACGATTCCCACGACATTCGCTCGGCCACTTCCCCACGCCGCTCGAGCGGATGGAGCGGGTCGAGGAGCATCTCCGCAAGCGGTTCCCGCAGGTGCCCAACCTCTGGATCAAGCGCGACGACTGCACGGGTCTGGCGACCGGGGGCAACAAGACCCGCAAGCTGGAGTTCCTGGTCGGCGACGCCCTCGAGCGCGGCGCCGACACGTTGATCACTCCGGGCGCGGTGCAGTCCAACCACACCCGTCAGACGGCGGCCGCAGCAGCCGCCGTCGGCATGGACTGCAAGCTCGTTCTCGAGCGCCGGCAGGTACGGGACGAGGACTACGAGCAATCGGGCAATGTTCTCCTGGAGAAGATCCTCGGTGCGCAGATCATCGACCGCTTGCCTGCAGGAGCGGATCTCGCAGGCGCCATGGACGAGATCGCCGACGCCGTCGAGCGGGACGGTGGCAACCCCTATGTGATCCCAGGCGGCGGGTCCAACCCGGTCGGCGCACTCGGGTATGTCGCCTGCGCCGAAGAGCTCGAATCTGCTGATATCGCTGTCGATTGGGTGGTCCACACCACCGGGAGCTGCGGGACCCAGGCGGGTCTGGTTGCCGGGTTCGCCGCTTTCCACAGCCGGGCGAAGGTGCTCGGCATCTCCAATCGGCGCGACGAGACCGCGCAGCTCGACGCGGTGAAATCACTGACGGTGCAGACGGCCGCACATCTCGGCACGAGTGACACCATCGACGATGGCGACATACGCGTCGACGACCGGTGGGTCGGTGGCGGCTACGGCGTGCCGACCGACGAGATGCTCTCCGCCATACATCTGCTGGCCAGACTCGAGGGCATAGTGCTCGACCCCGTCTACACCGGTAAGGGCTTCGCCGGCCTGCTCGGCAACATCGCTGCAGGTACGTTCGCCGAGGACGAGAATGTCGTCTTCCTCCACACTGGTGGCGTGGCGGGGCTCTTCGGCTACCGGTCGGTGTTCGATGGCGACTGACACGGCCGTGATGGCCGCGGACCGGAACGAGGAGAGCATGACGGTGTCGGCTCAGCAGTCGGACCAGCACGGCGGGCGGCCACTCGTCGGCATACTCGGTGGCATGGGCCCGGCGGCGACGGCCGACTTCTATCGCAAGCTGATCGAGCGCACGCCTGCGACTCGTGACCAGGACCATCTGCGTGTGGTCATCTGGGCCGACCCGACGGTGCCGGGCCGCGCACGGGGCGGCCGCGGCGCCGACCCCTATCCGGCGCTGCTCGAAGGGGCCCAGAACCTGCGCACTCTTGGAGCATCCATGGTCGCGATGCCGTGCAACTCGGCGCATGCCTACCTGGACCGGCTCGTGCAGGACACCGGGTTGCATTTTGTCGACATGGTGCGCGAGACGACCCGTTGGGTGGCGGATCTGGATCCGCCGGAGAACGATGCCGTCGGCGTCCTCGGTGCCCGACAGTTGATCCGCAGCGGCCTTTACCAGCAAGGCCTGGCCGAGCACGGGATCGAGACCGTGGTGGCCGACGGTGAGGAACAGGCGGCGCTGGATCTGGCGATCCGATATGTGAAGGGCGGCTACTTCGGCGCCGCCTCCCGGCTGGCCACTGACGTCGCGAACGCCTTCGTCGACCGAGGCCTCACCCGGATCCTGTTGGCGTGCACCGAGCTACCCATCGCAATGAGCGCCACCCTTGCGACAGGCGACCCACGCTTCGTCGACCCCACGGATGTGCTGGCACGCGCTGTCGTTCGCCAGTGCTGTCCCGCTCGCCAGTAGATCGCCCTAGTGCCGGGCACCCTCCCAAACCAGGGCTGCCTGCGAACTCAGGTGATGCCGACGCCTGCGATACAGGCGGATCTCCAGCGCTGCCGTCCACGACGGGTCTCCGATCCTGCAGATGGCGCCCGCCGCCTCGGCGGGTGCCGCGGCCAGGCCGGGCAGCCAACCGACGCCCATGCCGGCCACCACGAGACCGGCTAGGGCAGCGGTGAGATCCGATTGCGCCACTGGACGCAGCTGCAGGGGCAGGCTCCCGATGACGTTCTCGGTGACGCGCCCCAGGAACGCACCCGGCCCGTGCGTCACAAACGGCGCCGGCGCCCCCTCTGTCCCCGGGAGGCTGAAGGCGGGTGCCCCCTCAGAGGTCTTCGCGTATGGCGCGATCCGGTCCTCGGCGACGGCGATCCATTCGAGATCGCCCTGGTCCACTCCCATCGGATGTGCCGGATCGGCATACGCCAGAACCAGATCGCAGCCGCCGTGCAACAACGCGTCGAACGCCTCGAGGGTGTTTGACGGCAGCAACGTACAGGTGACATCCCCGCCGGTGACACCGGTCCACCAGGTCGCGAAGTAGTACATGGCGAGGGTGTGACTGACCGAGATGCGCACCGCGTTGCGCGGACTGAGCTGCCGGCCACGAACGTCGTCACGCAACTCCGCCAACCCGGCGACCGAGCTGCGCGCGAACGAGGCGACATCCGTGCCGACACGTGTCAGGGTGACCGGAAACGTCGTTCGGTCGACCAGGTCCGCGCCGAACCATTGCTCCAGTGAACGGATTCGGCGGCTGAACGCCGGTTGGCTGACGTGTTGTGCTTCGGCTGCTCGAGTGAAACTGCCGTGCTCGACCAGTGCCAGCAGGCTCTCGAGCCAGGCGGTGTCCATCACAACGCTCCTCGTCGCCGACGATGCCACAGGCTATCCCGGCGACGTCCGGACCGCGGGGCGAACGAGCACGCCTGCGCGACGTCAGACGCCGCTCACCGCGGCGACCAGTTGGTTCACGGCCATGAAGGACTCGTAGATCTCGAGCAGACTCTCGCTGTCACTCTCGATCCGGACGGACCGTTCCCCCGTGCGCGACACCCCACGTGCGAGCGCCGCCCAGCGGGCCTGGTCGGCCTGCCGCACCTCCAGATCCAAGCGCGCGGGTTGGCCGATCGGCGGCACCGACGGCCAGCCTGCCGCCACCCGTTGCATCGCGGTCCGTGCACCGAGCCGGATCTGTCGGCACGACTCCGCGGGGTGCAGGTTGTTGGCACAGAAACGCGTGATGCTCTCCTTGGTCACCACCCGCTCCGCCTCGGGTGCGAAGGGCCGGGTGTCTTCCTGCGTGGCGACATCACCGGTGACCAGCACGATCGGGACCCCGTGGTGCTGCGCGACGAGTGCGTTGATTCCGCTCTCCCCGACGAGCTCACCGTTCAACCGAGCAGCCGTGTAGACCTCGGGATTGTAGGAATGACTGAGCACGGATGCCCTCCCGGAGATCGCACCGTGGTACGCCACGAAGAAGATGGCGTCGAAGCGGTCGTCCAGGCCCTCCATCATGTGCAGTGGCTTGTGCCGACCGGCGATGTAGCGTGCGCCGCCACTGATCGCCCTCGGGTCGAGGTTCGACATCCTTCCGTGCGAGTCATTGAGCACGACCTCGGTCGCCCCGCCCTCGAGCGCGCCGTCGATAGCCGCGTTGACCTCGTCCTGCAGCAACGCACGGCCAAGTGCGTATGGCGCCCCACTGCCGACGCGGCACTGGTCCCAATCGACGATGCCGGCGACGCCTTCCATGTCGAACGAAATCCAAACTCTCATGCGGTGCTCCCTGTTGCTGATGTGCTGGCGGACGTATGTGTATGGCGCTCAGGGCGATTCGGGCAGATCGCTCGCCCGCAGGCAGGCGCTGAGATGTACCCGTCCGGCGCTTTCGGACAACGGTCGGAGCGACGGATCGAGCTCGCGGCACTGCGCTTCGGCGAACGGACATCGCGGGTGGTAGCGACACCCTGTGGGCAGGTCGTACGGGCTGGGTGGCTCGCCTTCCGGGACAAGGTCCGCAGCACCCGACGTGTCACCCATCCGCGGAATCGACGCGATCAGCGCACGTGTGTAGGGATGCCGAGGGTTGGCAAAGATCTCGTCGGTCCCGGCGACCTCGACGATCCGCCCGAGGTACATGACGGCGACGCGCTGACACAGGTGCTGCACCACCGCGAGGTTGTGTGCAATGAACAGGATCGTGAGTCCCAACTCGTCACGCAACGAGGCGAACAGCTCCAGGATGGTGGCCTGCACCGAGACGTCCAGTGCCGACACCGGCTCGTCGGCGATGAGCACGTCGGGACGGACAGCCAGCGCTCGGGCGATGGCGATGCGCTGTCGTTGGCCGCCCGAGAACTGGCCGGGGTAGGCGTCCAATGCGTCCTCGTCGAGCCCCACCAGGGACACCAGGCGGAGGCACTCCTTGCGCACCTCGCTGCGCGGGACGATGTCGTGCACCCGCAACAACTCCGAGAGCATCGCCCGCACCGTCAGTCGCGGGTTGAGCGACGAGTACGGGTCCTGGAAGACCATCTGGATCCGCCGGGACAACTCCTTGTCCCGCCTTGCCGGTATGGCGCTCCCGTCCTGGACGACCTGCCCACGAGTCGCCGGGAGGCTTCCGACGAGGATGTTGGCCAAGGTCGACTTGCCGGAGCCCGATTCGCCGACGAGCGCGAGGATCTCGCCCCGTCTCAGCTCGAGGTCGACGCCGTCCAGCGCCGTCAACAGGGTGCGCTGCTGCTGGCGGAAGAGCCGCTGCAGCAGGGGCGCACTCACGTCATACGTCTTGGCGACGTCGTCGACCTCGAGGACTGGTGCGTCCGTCATGCCGATATCTCCGATCCGCTCGCTTCGGCCCGGAAACAGGCGACCGTCCGGTGATCCGTTGATGTGGTGAGAATCGGTGCTGCCGAGTCACATTCAGCGACTGCACGCGAGCAGCGCGGCGCGAAGGCGCACCCTGGCGGACGGTTCGCGATGCTCGGCGGAAGTCCGGGGATCGGCACCAGCGCGCGACCGGGCTGGTCGAAGTCGGGTGCGGAGTCGAGCAAGCCGCGCGTGTAGGGGTGTCGTGGGTTCGCCAGCACCTCGCTCGTGCGACCTGACTCGACGATCCGGCCGGCATACATGACCGCGAGATCGGAACAGGTCTTGTTCACCACCGCGAGGTCGTGGGTGACGAAGACCAGTGCGGCGCCCACTTCCGCACACAACGATTCGAGCATGTCGAGCACCTGGTGCTGCACCGTGACGTCGAGTGCGGTCGTCGGCTCGTCGCACAGCAGCAGCTTGGGCCGGCACGCGAGCGCCATCGCGATCATCACTCGCTGCCGAAGGCCTCCGGACAGCTCGTGCGGGTAGGCACGGACCCGCCGCACCGGGTCGGGGATGCCGGTGTGACCCATCATCTCCAATGCGAGCGCGCGGCCCTCCTTCTTGCTCAGGCCCAGATGCCGCCGGGGCCCCTCGGCGATCTGATCGCCCACAGGGCGAACGGGATTCAGCGCCGTCATCGGCTCCTGGAAGATCATCGCGATCTCCGGACCCATCAGGCCACGGCGCACTGACGGCTTCGCGGTCACCAGATCGGTGCCGCGATAGCGGATGCTCCCCGAGAGGACCTCCGTGCCGCCGGGCAACAGGCCGGCGATGGCACGCAACGTCATCGACTTGCCGGAGCCGGACTCGCCCACGATGCCGAACCGCGTCCTCGGGTCGACGTCGAACGAGACCCCGTCGACGATCGTCGTCTCTGTCCTGCCGCGTCGCAGTCCGACCCGCAGGTCGTTGATCTCGAGCAGCAACGTCCGGTCGCTCGGATCCGGTTCGAGGACATGCAGATCCGTCTCGGTCATGATCATCGCCTTTGCTCGGGACTCATCAGGTCTGCCAGTCCGTCTCCGAGCCACGACACCCCGAGGCTCGTGACCACCACGACAAGGCCGGGAATCGTTGCTTGTAACCAGTGAGTGGTGAGGAACTCCTGGCCGTCGAGGATCATGCTTCCCCACTCCGCGGTCGGCGGCGTGACACCGATCCCGAGATAGCCCAGGGTGACGATCGCCAGGATGTCCATGACGATGTCGCTCATCGCATAGATGACCGCTTGGGACAACACGTTCGGGGTGATGTGGCGGAAGAGGATCCGCCGGTCGGACAGCCCGCCGAGCCGCGCACCGGTGACGTAGTCGTGCTCCTTGACCACGAGCACCTCGCCGCGCACGATCTTGGCGTAGGCGACCCAGGACACGATCGCGATCGCCAGGTAGATGCTGGTCTCGCCCGCGCCGAGCACGAAGACCAAGGTGATCACCATGACCAGGAACGGGAACGCGAAGAACACGTCCACGACGCGCATCACGACGGCGTCGAACCAACCGCCGAAGTAGCCGGCGAGCGCACCGATGACCGACCCGATCACGAACGGGATGAGGACGGCGAGGAAGCCGATCCGCAGGTCGACGCGAGCGCCCCAGATGAGTCGAGACAGCACGTCGCGGCCGTAACGATCGGTGCCCAGCCAGTGAGCCGAACTGGGATCCTGCAAGGCGTCCGGCAGGTTCTGCTTGATCGGGTCGTATGGCGCGAGCACCGGCGCCAGCACCGCCACGAGGACCAGTGCACCGACGACGACGATGCCGGCCATCAGCGACGGGTTCCGGTACCACGCCCGCAGGGAGCGCGCCGACCGACGCCTCGCCCGGCGGCGCCCTACGAACCGCGACTTGACCTCCGCCGCGGCGGTCATACCCGAACTCCCGTCCCAAGGCTGACTCGCGGATCCATCACGACGTACAGGACGTCGGTCAAGATGCTGGCGACCGTCACGAGCAAGGCGACCACGAGGGTGACCGCTTGGATGCTCGGGAAGTCACGAGCGTAGATCGCGTCGAGCATCACCGACCCCAGGCCGGGTATGGCGAAGACCTTCTCGATGACGATGGAGCCGCCCACCAGGTTGGCCAGGTGGACGCCGACGATCGACACCGTGGGGATCCCCGAATTGCGCAGGACGTGCCGGCGGAAGAGTGGTAGCCCGGACAGCCCCTTGGAGCGCGCGGTGGCCACGTAGTCCGATCCGAGCACCGTGATCGTCGAAGACCGAAGGCTACGAATCGTCGTGGGAGACAATGCAATTGCGAGCGTGAGGGCTGGCAGCAGCAGGTAGTACAAGTGCTGCAACGGCGTGTCGCCATAACCTCCGACGGGGAACCATCGCAGACGAACTCCGAACAGCAGGATCAGCATGATGCCGACCCAGAATTGCGGCATGCCCTGACCGACCATGTTCAAGGCCCGGACTATCAGGTCGGGAGTCCTGTTCGGCTTCATGGCGGCCAGTCCCGCGAGCGGGACACTGATGACGATGTTGAGCAGCAACGCCAGCGCGACCAGTGTCAGAGTGACGGGCACGGCCTGCAGGACGACGTCGGTCACCGGTCGTTGGTAGGTGAAGCTGGTGCCGAGGTCTCCGTGCACGATGTTGCTCAGAAAGTGCACGTATTGCTGCCAGATCGGCTGGTCCAGCCCGAGCTGATCGCGCAGTGCGGACACGCTCTCCGGGGTCGCCTTGTCGCCCAGGATGGCCAGCGCCGGATCGCCCGGCAGCAGATGCGACATGAAGAAGACGATGAGTGTCACGCCGAGGACCACGGGGACCGCCTGCACCAGGCGGGCCGGGACGAAGATCAGGCGATGCAACACGGGTGTCTCCCTTCCGGTGTGCCGACGTCCATGGCATTCACTTCGCGAGGTAGACGTTCTCGAGGTGGTAGTTGCCCAGCGGCGTTACGTGGAAACCCTTGACCTTGTTGCTGATCGCGTCGCCATACGGCGAGTAGTAGAGGTAGGCGAGGAAGCTGTCCTGACCGGTGAGCCGCTGCAACTTCGCGTAGAGCTGCTCACGCTTGGCCGGATCGCTCTCCTTGCGAGCCTGCTTGTTGAGCGCGATCGCCTGCGGATTGTTGTAGCCGGTGAAGTCCGACTTCGCGCCGCCGGCGGGGTCGACGGCGAACGTCGTCCACTGGTCGGGGTCCGGGATGTCCATCGTCCAGCCGGTCAGCGCCATGTCGTATTTCAGGTTCTGCTGCTGCTGGCGTGCCGTCTGTGCCTCGAGTTGGTTGATCTTCACCTTGATCCCCAGAGGCTTGAGCTCGGACTGGATGATCTGCGCCACTGCGAGCGCCTCGCCGTTGCCCGCTCGCACCAACAGCGATGTCGAGAAGCCGTTGGGCTTGGACGATTTCGACAGCTCCGCCTTCGCCTTCGACAGGTCGTATGACGGTGACGGCGCGTCCTTGTCGTAGTAGGGCGTGCCCGGCGCGAGCAACGAGTTGGCCGGCTTGCCGTGCCCGAAGAGGACTGCCTTGACCAGCGCCTTGCGGTCTATCGCGTGAGCGATTGCCCGCCGAACATGCACGTCCGAGAATGGTTTTCGGGTGAGATTGAAGGCCAGGTTACTGCTCTGGGTGGACTCGAACTTCTTGGCGGTGATGCCCGGTGAGGACTTCAACGAGTCGAAGCTCGACCAGTCGGGAGCCTCGTCGATCTGGATCTGGTTGCCCTGCAGTTGCAACTTGCGAGTGTTGGCGTCGGAGACGACGTTCCACTGCACGCTGTCCAGATAGGGCTTGCCCTGCTGCCAGTACTTCTCGTTCCGGACGAGCTTGAGATGGCGCCCCTTCTTCCATTCGCCCAGGAGGAAGGGACCGGTGCCGACCGGATCCTGGTAGAACTTCTCGGCCGTCCTGCCGCCGTACTGGTCCGGCACGATCTCGTTGCTGAACATCGACAGGACGGAGAGGAACGGCGCGAACTTGTACTTGAGGCTGAATTTCACCGTGTGCGCGTCGACGACCGTGACCTGTTTGATCGGGTCGTTGATGTATCCCCATCCCGTCTCGGCGGTCTTGGTGGACTGATCGATGGAGAACTTCACGTCCTTCGCCGTCAGCGGCGTGCCGTCGGAGAATGTCACCCCGGTCCGTAGCTTGACGGTGTAGACCAGCTTGTCGGCCGACACCGAGTAGCTCTTGGCGAGCCACGGCTCGACACTCTTGCCATCTTCACTGACCATGAAGAGCGGCTCCAGGATCTGCTCGGTCGTGAAGATCGAGAAGTTGTCGTGCACGGTCGTGGTGTTGAAGGTGGTTGCATCAGCGGACCGCGCGATCACGAGGGACCCACCACGCGTCGGCTTGGCACCTCCTTCGCTCGTCGACGTGGCGCCGCTCGCGCATCCGCCGACCAGAGCTGCGCCCGAAAGCACCGCGACCACTGCGCCGAAGCGACGTCGATTGCCCATCTGTTCCTACTTCCTCACGTCACCGCTCGCGGGACGCCTTTAATGCCACGGTTGATCTCTTCAACTCTGTGTTGAACGGAACCGTAGACCTAGAGGCGCAATAGGTCAACGGCTAGTTGAATTATTCTGAGTGTGTCAGGATGGAGGCGTGGATTCACAGCAAGAGCAACCAGCAAAACTTCAACGTGCTGTTGAGTCAGTGCCACATCGCACGGTGGACGGCGAGCGCGTCCTTGGTCTGTTGTGTCAGCTTGTGGAGCCGATCGGCCGGTCCCTTCCCTCGTCGATCGAGGTGGTCCTGCACGACCTGAGTCTGCTGCCCAATTCCATCGTGGCGATCCACGGAGACGTCACGGGTCGCAGCGTCGGAGATCCCGCGACGGATGTGCTGCTGGATCTGATCGCCCGCGAGGACCGGGGCCCTGCGATCGGCTACGTCAGCACGCTTCCCGACGGACGCTCGATCCGCTCGACCACCATGCTCGTGCGCGACGTCTCCGGCCAGCAGGTCGCGGCGCTCTGCCTCAACGCCGACCTGGCTGTCTGGACCTCGGTGCAGGGCATCGTCGACGCGATGCTGGGCAGCGCACAGCAGCAGGTCGAGCGACCCCGGCAGTCGGCCGCCGTCACCGAATGGCGCGAGCTGGACGCGTCCCGGACAGAAGTCTTCGCCAAGAGCGTCGACGAACTGGCCGACCATCTCATCCGAGCCGCACTCGCCCGGCGAGGCGTACCCGTCGAGTTGATGCACAAGCGCCACAAACTCGAGGTGGTCCGCGACTTGCGGGGCCGGGGACTCTTCCACATCAAGGACGCCGTCGACATGGTCGCGACGGCTTTGGACGTGACCCGATACACCGTTTACAACTACCTGAACGAACTCAAGGACGACGAAGCCGGATCCGGGCCCGGCGCAGAGAGCGAGAACCGGTGAACGCACGCATTTCGTTCGACGAGATCACGCCCACGCAGTTGCGCCGCGGCGGCGGCCCGAAGTGGTCGTTGGGCGACGACGTCATCGGCGCCCAGGTGGCCGAGATGGACTTCGGCACCGCACCCAGGGTCACCGACGCACTCCGAGCATCCATCGCTTCCGGACGACTCGGTTACCCCGGCAGCGAACTGCAGGCCTCGACGGCATCGGTCACCGCACGCTGGTACGCGGACTCCTACGGGTGGGCGGTCGCGCCGGAGTACGTCCAGCCGGTCGGAGACGTGATCACGACGCTGAAGGTCGCGATCGAGCACTACTCGACGGCCGGCTCGGCCGTCATCGTGCCGACTCCGACCTACATGAAATTCCTCACCGTGCCGCGCGCCATGGGTCGCCGCATCATCGAGGTGCCGCTACTCGAAGACGGTGGCCGTTATGCCATGGACCTTGAAGCACTGGCCGCCGCGTTCACCGGCGGCGGCGGAATCCTTTTGCTGTGCAACCCGTTCAATCCGACCGGCACGGTCTTCGGCCGAGCCGAACTCCTGGCGATCAGCGAAGTCGTCGCCGAGCACGACGGCCGGGTCTTCGCCGATGAGGTGCACGCGCCACTGGTGTATGACGACGCGCAGCACGTGCCGTACGCGTCGGTCTCCCCCACATCCGCCGAGCACACGGTCACCGGGACCTCCGCGGCGAAGGCCTGGAATCTCGCCGGCCTCAAGTGTGCGCAAGTACTCTTCAGCAACGCGGCGGACGCGGCGCGGTGGCCGGAGATCGCGCCGGTGCACGGACACGGAGCAAGCACACTCGGCCTGGTCGCGACCACTGCGGCGTATGACGAGGGCCGCTCGTGGCTGGACGACGTTCAGCACTACCTCGACGGCAACCGGAAACTTCTCGCCGAACTCGTGGCCGAGCACCTGCCAGGCGTGCGCTACACCCCTCCGGACGGGACCTACGTCGGGTGGCTCGACCTTCGCGCGCTCGATCTCGGTGACGACGTTGCGGAGTTCTTCCGGCACCGCGCCGGCGTTGCCCTGACCGACGGGCGCACCTGCGGTGCCAACGGTCGGGGACACGCTCGGTTGATCTTCGCCACTCCCCGGCCCGTCCTGCGCGAGGTCGTCGAGCGCATGGGCCGAGCGGTGACGAGGTCGACGGACGTGGCCTGAATTCGAGCTCGGCCCGAGCCCGACCTGTCAGGAGGTACCGCTGGCCGACTGCGCCAGGGCGCCGACCGTGGCCAGCGTGAGCAGCGCACCCAGGGCGATCATCACGATGCTGATCACGAGATTCGGTGGCTTCTTGGCCGACAGGTCAGGTTTGCCGCTCATCGGCTGTGGCGCATACGGATTCGGCTGCGGATAGCCGGCACCTTGCACGCCATACGGCGCCGGCGGTTGGTAACCGGCACCTTGCACGCCATACGGCGCCGGCGGTTGGTAACCGGCGGAGGGTCCGTACTGCCGCTGTTTCCGTATTGCGGAGCGTCGCATCAGCCGTCGGGTGCCGAAGACGATCAGCAGGATGCCACCGATCAGAAAGACCGCGAAAGCGCCGAAGTATCCGACGAGTTCGCCCGGTTGCATGGTCGAGATCTCGCTGTCCGCAATCATGCGGTCATGCTCGCACGGACTCTGTGCGCCGACGAAAATGGCGTGTCGCCCAACGAGACCGGCGTCGCCGAACCACCTGCGAGCTCACGCGCTCTGGTAGGCCTTGGGAGATGCTTCGACGCTCACTCCTCGCCGGCGCCGCGTTGGCTATCGCACTGACCTCCTGCAGCAGCGGGTCCGGTCACTCCCCCGGTGCCTCGTCGGACGGCAACCACTCGGCTGGCCGGGCCGCCGATGCACAACCAGCCGTCCGCACATCCCGCTTGGACCGCGTGAAGTCCACCAAGAAGTTGCGGGTCTGCACCACGGGCGACTACCGGCCGTTCACGTATGTCGATCCGAAGACGAAGAAGCGCAGTGGGATCGACGTCGACATGGCCGAGAGTCTCGCGAAATCGCTCGGCGCGCGTATCTCCTGGGTGCCGACATCCTGGAAGGACCTGATGCCGGACTTCCTCGCCGGGTGCGACATCGCGATGGGCGGTGTGTCGATCTCCACCGATCGTGCGCAGCAGGCGTCCTTCACCGATCCGGTGCTGACCGAGGGCAAGACGCCGATCACGTTGTGCAGCAAGGTGTCGAAGTACGACACGGTCGCAGAGATCAACAAGACCGGTGTGCGGGCCATCACGCCCGAGGGCGGCACCAACGAGGCGTTCGCTCGAGCGAACTACCCAAAGGCGAAGATCGTGGTCTGGGGTGACAACAACACGATCTTCGACCAGATCGTCAAGGGCAAGGTCGACGTGATGACGACCGATGCCAGCGAAACGGTCTGGGTCGCCAAGACACACCCGAAACTGTGCGCCGTGCATCCGATGAAGCCCTTCAACTACAGCCAGAAGGCCTACCTGCTGCCACGCGGGGACGATGACTGGCAGGAATATGTCAACACCTGGCTCAACATCGCCAAGCACGACGGCACGTGGACCGCGGCGACGAAGCCGTGGTTCGGGGATACCACGCTCCGCTGAGCGGTGCTCTCGCACCGCTCAGTGGCACGAGTGCGATCCGGGCGCCGACGCCTCCGGCACGCCCAGGTCATCGGATCGCCGGGCTTGTACCCGCGGCCACTGCACGATCGGACGGCCGCCGGGCCACTCCGTCACCGGTGTCCAGTCCGGCGCGCCGTCCTCAGTGCGCGCGTTCGTGCGGTGCTGCGGCCACCCGGTGGGTGAGTCCTCCCACGGCTCCTGCCGTCCGTATGCCGTGAGGTCCATCAACGCGTACGCGTTGTCCAAGACCTCCACACCACGGCGTTTGGTCCAGTAGGTCTCGAACACCCGGTCGCCGTCGCGCAGGTAACAGATCAGGTGGAAGAGACCGGCCTCCCGGTCGCCGAGGAGTGCGTCGAGGGACGGCTGCGCGGAGTACCACTGCAATTCCCATCCCATGAAGTCCCGGTAGGCCAGGCTCGCGTCATACGACTGTTGCGCGTCTGCCGGGCCGCAGGCGACGTTGCGCCCCTGGCAGAAGACGGCATACGTGATGTCCCGAGAGTGCAGCGGCGACAGCTCCCGGATCTGGCTGGTGTAGAAGCTGCACCCTTCGCATTGCTCGGCTGCGGGCCGGCCGGGATTCCACATGAAGTAGTACGCGATCAGCATCCGCCTGCCCTCGAAGGTGTCGCGCAGGGTCAGCGGTCCCTCAGGACCCAACAGCGTCAGCCCCGGATCCACCTCGACCATCGGAAGACGCCGCCGGGCGGCGGCGATCGCGTCGCCCTCGTGGGTGTGTGCCTTCTCGCGTCGTCGGACTTCGTCGAGTCGGCCTTCGAATGTCGCCCGGTCGACGACATCGGGTGCGGGAGTTGGGTTCTCGGTCATGGTGTCGTTCCCTTCGGAGCCGGTCGCAGCCCGACCGTTCTGGCCAGTTCCTTGATGAAGTCGTGCGCCGGCGCTCCGCACACTTGGTCCTGAGCACCGCTGCGGTGCAATGAGATTCGGCCGGTTGCGTCCAGACTCACCATCGTGCTGGACCAACGCGGATCGCTGTCGTCGGTTTCGGTGTCCGCTTCCGCCAGGACGCAGTCCGCGCCGAACATCGCCATGGCCGCTGCCGCGCTCGTCACCGCGGGTTCGCCGGTCACGTTCGCGCTGCTGCCGTAGAGACGAGGGAAGCGCTGCCACAGCCAGTCAAGTGCCGGCCAGTAGCCGTTGAACACAGCGAGCCGGCCGTCCAGCAGTGCGGGTGCCATCCATCGCGGAGGAGGCACGGTGCCACCGACCGGCAGGAGCACCGTCAGCCGCATCCGCAGCAACTGGACCACGGAGCGCAGCGCGCCCGGCGGCAGGTCCACGGCAGGCTCGAGTTCGCGCCACTGGGACCGGTCGTGCACGGAGACCGCAACGTTCTGCTCCGCCGGTCGCCGCTTGAGCTCATTGATCGCGCGCGCCGTGGTCGCCACCACGCCATACGCCATCGGAGCGGGGTTCGCCACGATCACCGCCTGTCCCCCTCCGACTGTGTCGCAGATGCGTGCGCGCGAATCCCCTTCCATACCAACACCGTAGGACGCGCCGTCGACCGATAGGAAAGACTTCTTCCCGATGAATCGAGAGGCGCTCGCTATGGACCCGGCGTAACCTCACGGGTTATGGAGCCCGAGACGCGGCTACTTCGATACTTCCTCGCAGTGGCGGACGAGCTGAACTTCACCAGGGCGGCGAAGCGGCTGCATATCGCCCAACCCACGCTGAGCGCCCAGATCCGACAGCTCGAGTCACAACTGGGCGTGGCGCTGCTGCGGCGCAACACCCGAGCGGTGTCGCTGACCGAGGCCGGCCGAACGCTGGCCGACGAGGGTGCCATGGGACTCGCAGCGATGCAGCACGCGTGGGAGACCGCCCGACAGGTCGGACGCGGGGAGGCCGGCACCCTCCGGCTGGCCTACCCGCTGAGCGCAGCGCGCGACACCGCACCACGACTGATCCATGCCGTGCACGAAACTCACCCGGGCATCTCTGTCACCACCGAGGTGGTGCCGACTCCGACGGTGCTCCGCTCGGTGCGTGACGGTCGCGCCGACGTGGGACTCGCCCGGGAGGCGCGACCGCTGAAAGGCGTGCAGCTCCAACCGTTGCGGCGTGATCCGATCGGGGTTCTGGTCGCCACCACCCATCCGCTCGCCGCGCAGGAGACCGTCGGCCTCGCGGCGGTCGCGAGCCGCCCACTCGCTCTGCACCCGCGCACCGCCAATCCCGCCCATCACGATTTCGTTCTCAGCCTGTTCACCGATCGCGGCCTGCAACCCGAGTTGCTCGAGAGGGACATCGCCTTCGATTTCAACCACGAGTTCATTGCAGACGGTGCCGCCACGGCGCTCATCGGACGGTCTTCCGCGCACGGACTTCCGGCGGGTATCCGATGGATCCCGTTGGACGAATCCGTAACGGTCACAGTGATGCTCGTGCTTCCGATGGTTGATCGGCCCCCGACCTCCCGGACCTTCGAGCAGCTCGCGATCGCTCACGCACGCGAACATCACTGGGTGCACGGAGAGCCCACCGAGTCGCGGCGGGCAACGGAGCCGGGGTCGACCCAGGGTTGATCAGGGACGTCTTCCGGGTGGTCCCCGATGTTCGCCCACGTGCGCCGGGTCGACCCTGGGGGGATGAGCCAATCGCGTTCTCCCACCATCGAATCGACGCGCATACCAGCACTGTGCGTGCCGGCGCTGCTTCTCGCCTATGGGATCCTGCGCTTCGTCGACCGCATCGGCGGCACCGATGAGTCGGGACCGCTCTGGGTCGCCGGGCACCTGTGCTTCCTCGGAGCGATCGTCGGGGTCGCGGTGCTCGACGTGCTGCTGTGGCGGAGCCTCGGACAGAGCCTGGTGACCGACACGGCGGACGTCCTCGGGCTGGCCGGGTCCGCCGCCTTCGTCTGGGTGATCGTCGGTGACATCTCCCCGTCGATCCACTCGGAGCTACCAGTGCCCGGCCCGGTCACGGCGCTCGGCCCGCCGGCCTTCCTGCTCGGCATCTTCATGCTGCTCGGCGTCGCCGCCCTTCGTGCGCAATTTCCCTGGCCCCATTGGATTCTCGTCGTGGTCGGCTTCTCTTGCGTCGCCGCTTCCCTGGCGCTTCTGCCGCTGGCAGCGGTCCTGTTGCTCGTCGGGTTCGAGCCGCTGCGCAGCCACCAGCGACTGATCGGCGAGCGTCCGACGGTCGACCACCGCCGCTGACACGGAGCCGCGTCGGGTCAGGGAGATCGTCGATCGGCGCTGTTGACATATGCAGGTGATTACCTGCATATTGATCACATGATCGATGCAGCGCAGGACGCGGTGTTCAAGGCACTGGCGGATCAGACCCGCCGGACGCTGCTGGACCGCCTGCGCCACACCGACGGGCAGACGCTCAGTGAGCTCTGCGCCGACACAGGTATGGCGCGCCAGTCGGCGACCCAGCACCTCGACCTGCTCGTCAAGGCCGGACTCGTGACCGTCGTACGCCGCGGCCGCGAGCGCCTGCACTACCTCAACCCAGCGCCGATCCACGAGCTCCAGGAACGCTGGATCTCCACCTTCGACCAACCTCGACTGGACGCGCTCAGCGCCGTCCGACACCACGCAGAGGATCTCGCCATGAGTGAAAGCACAACAACGACAACCGTTCCGACCTACGTTTACGTCACCTACATCCGCGCCTCCGCTGACCAGGTCTGGCACGCGCTGACCGACGCCGACCTGACGGCCGCCTACTGGGACCACCGAAACGTCTCCGACTGGCAAGCAGGGTCGACGTGGGAGCACCAGCGCCTCGACGGCTCGGGCAACGACATCATCGGGCGAGTGCTCGAGGCCGAGCCACCGCGCCGTCTGGTGATCACCTTCGAGGACCCGGAGGGCGAGCAACTCGAGCAGCCGTCGACGGTGACGTTCGAGCTGGAACCCGGCGCGGAGCTCGTGCGGCTCACCGTCACCCATGAGCACCTGCCGTCGATGGGCATGTATGGCGGGATCTCGCGCGGTTGGCCGGCGGTGCTGGCCAACATGAAGTCGCTGGTCGAGACGGGCAATGCGCTTCCGGTCGAGGTGTGGTCGCTGATGCCCGCGGAGCGGTCATGAGCACCGCACCCGAGCTCGCACTGGCCGAGCGGGCCATCGCCCACCTCGACCGGGTCCTCGGCTCGCTGACGCCCGCCGATCTTGATCGCCAGTCCCCGTGTCCCGATTGGAAGGTCCGCGATGTCCTGGCCCACGTCGCCGGCACCGCGTCGGCGTTGGCCGATTTCGCCCGGACCGGGCTCCGGGAGTTGCCCGAGGAGGCGCTCCCGCTTGACGACCCGATCAACAACACCCAGCAAGCGATCCGCGAGACGCGAGACGCCCTCGCCGAGCAGTCCGAGCACACGAAGTCTGCCGCGGGCGACGTGGCGGTCGAGTTCACCACGCACGCATGGGATCTCGACCCGGAGATCGACATACCCGAGGACTTGGCGGCCGACGTCCGTGCATTCGTCTCGCCCCTGGTCACCGACGACCTCCGTCAGCAGTTCTTCGCGCCGGAAGCACCACTTGCCACCGACGCGAGCGCCGGCGACCGGTTGCTGGCCTTTCTCGGCCGTGACCCTGCGCAGATCCGACGTCGCGAGTTGTAGGAGTTACGGGCACGGCCCCCGTCCGTCGTCAGGCGAGGACGAAATACCGGAGCGACACGTAGATCCACGCCAGCGTGGTGGTCACCGCAGTCACCACGATGCCGTAGCGGGTGAACTGCCAGAAGCTGATCCGGTGCCCGTTGCGTGCGGCGAGTCCGATGGCGACAACGTTGGCGCTGGCGGCGACCGCCGTCCCATTGCCACCGAAGTCCGCGCCGAGTGCGAACGCCCACCACAACGACCGTCCTGTCTGTTGATCGGGAGCGTCGGCCGCGAGTCCTTCGACGACCGGGGCCATCGTGGCGACATACGGGATGTTGTCGAAGAACGCCCCGAGGATGCTGGACCCGAAGAGCAGCGCAGTCGCGGCAAGGTAGTAGTTGTCGCCGACCGCGCTCGTGACCCAGTCACCGAAGATGTCGATCACCCCGGTGTGCGTCAGTCCGGCGACCATCACGAACAGACCCATGAAGAACACCAGCGTCGGCCACTCGACCTCGCCGAGCGCCTCCTGTGGATCGACCCGGGTCACCAGCAGCATGACTCCGGCGCCCAGCAGAGCGACGACCGCCGGGTCGAGCTGCAACGCACCGTGCAGGGTGAAACCGACGACGACGACAGCGAACACGGCCAGAGCCCGCCGCAGCAGCCTCGGATCGGTGATCGCCCGCCGCTCATTGAGCAGCATCACTTCGGCCACTCGCTCGGGGTGGTAGCGGAATTCGGAGCGGAAGAGCACGCGGGTCCCGAGCACGAAGACCACGAAGATCACCACGACCGCCGGCGCCATGTGCACCAGGAAGTCGGTGAACGTCAGGCCGGCGCGGCTGCCGATGATGATGTTGGGCGGGTCGCCGATCAGGGTGGCGGCACCGCCGATGTTCGAGGCGAGCACCTCGGCGATCAGGTAGGGACGCGCCGACACCGACAACCGGTCGCACACCACCACCGTCACCGGCGCCACGAGCATGATCGTCGTGACGTTGTCCAGGAAGGGCGACGCGATCGCGGTGATGACCATGAGCATCACCATCAGCCGATACGGCCGGCCTCCGGACTTCTTCGCCGCCCAGATCGCGAGGAAGTCGAACAGCCCGGTCTGTTTGATGATGCCGACGATGACCATCATCCCGAGCAGCAGGAAGATGACATTCCAGTCGATGCCGGAGTGCTCGGAGAAGAAGACCTCACTGCCCGGGATCAGCTTGAGTCCCGCCATCGCGCCGGAGGCGATGAGGACGACAGCGACCTTGTCCGCCTTCTCGGTGGCGATGAAGAAGAACGCGACCAGGAAGATCGCCAGCGCCAGCGCCGCTGTCATCGGATGCACCTCGTCGGGCCGGGCGGATTGTTCACGAGGTGGCCTCCTTCACCCGGGGGCGGGTGCGCTGGGTCTATGGCGTTCGGGTGCGGTCCTGATCCATCGGGTCGTCCCCGGCGTTCACGGCGATGCTGGTGATCAGCCGTTCGAGCGTGATCGCTCCGTAGAGCGAGCCGTCGTCCTCGACGACCGCTATGACGGGGCTGCGCAGCCGGGCCATCAGGGCGGCCACCTCGAGCAGGGTCGCGTCCTTGCGGACCATGACCGGCGGACGGAGGGGGCCAGGCAGACAGTCCGCGATCGCCCGGTTCCCTTCGCTGAACCAGAACCGGTCCGCGTGTGATTCGTCGACCGTGCGCACCAGCGCCGGGTCGTCCTGATAGGAGTCCGGCACCATGAGTCGCAGCACCTGGCTGCCCGGGAGCACCGTGACCGGGCGGGACTCGTCGTCCACCACGATCAGGCCCGGGATCCGACTGACCGCCATCAGCCGGACCGCACGAAGCACCTGGTCGGCCACGGTCACCGTCGGCACGTGGGCGGCGATGTCTCCAGCCTGCATAACTTCCGTTCCCGTCATACCGCGCGTTCGCGTGAGCAACCCGACAGCTCCGGTGGTCTGGTCCGTCATCATCCGTGAGGCCTCCGCCCGTCCGTCGCTGTCCGTCGATCTCCAGGATTCCCGACCGGCGGGGTTCGCGATATCCGTGCTGACACCCATATCCGCCCGGTGCTCCCCGCCATCTCCGGCTCCCTGGCGACCCGGCCGCCGCGGCGCCTCGACAGCGGACAGGCCGACCAGGACGAGACCGGCAGCGATCACCAGGCCGTGACCGAGCGCCATACCGACGACGGCCAGCACGAGCCCGGTCAGCAGCACCCCTTGCAGGCATCTGCGCGGTGTCATCGTCATCGCCACCTCCCCCGCTCGGGCTCGGCATCTCCCCCACCACGATGCCGTCGCCGGACCCCGACCACCATCCGTGCTGACCACCAACTCCGCGGCCTGAACCCTGCAGTCGCCCGGTGTCCGCACGGATGGACGTGGGTGCGTCCCCCGTGTCAGGCTCACGGCACCCACTGCTCTCGCGGTGCAGACGGTTCTACGGTGCGGAGGCTCACGGTGTCGCTGTTCTGGCGGATCTACCTGCTCAACGCCGTCGTGCTGGTCGTGGCCACCATCAGCCTGGTGTTCGGGCCGGTGAGTGTCTCCACTCAGCCGGTCTTCGCCGAGATCATCGTCCTCGTCATCGGGCTGGCAGCGCTGCTCGCACTCGACGGCTTCCTTTTCCGGATCGGACTGGCGCCGTTGCGCCGGTTGAGCCGTGCCATGACCTCGGTCGATCTGCTGCGACCGGTGTCCCGGCCGGTCGCTGCCGGGGGCGGCGATGTCGGTGAGGTCATCCGCACGTTCAACGCCATGATCGACCGACTCGAATCCGAACGCGGCCGGAGCGCGGCACGCGCCCTGTCGGCCCAGGAGAGCGAGCGCCGCCGGATCGCGCAGGAGTTGCACGACGAGATCGGCCAAACGCTGACCGCCGTACTGCTCGACCTCAAACGGGTCTCCGACCACGCTCCCCGACAGGTCGCCTCGGAGCTGCGCGAGGTGCAGGAGACCACGCGCAGCAGTCTCGATGAGATCCGGCGGATCGCGCACCGGCTCCGTCCCGGGGTGCTGACCGAGCTCGGGGTCCGCAGTGCTCTGCGAGTGCTCGCGAGCGACACGGCCGAGCGTGCGGCGCTGCAGGTCGACTACACCTGCGACCCGGACCTGCCGGAGCTCGATGCCGAGACCGAACTCGTCGTCTATCGCGTCGCACAGGAGGCGTTGACCAACATCACCCGACACGCACGCGCCGAGCGGGTGATGGTGTCACTGGATCGGGCGCCGCACCGGCTGGAGTTGCTGGTCAGGGACGACGGGGTCGGTATGGCGGGGGCCGACGAAGGCGCAGGACTCCAAGGGATGCGCGAGCGCGCGCTGCTGATCGGCGCCCGGCTCACCCTCGACACGCCGCCTTCCGGTCGTGGCACCGACATACGCCTGGACATTCCTCTCGCGTCGGCCCATCCCGCCGCAGCCGACACCCGCTCAGTGACCCAGGAGTCGCCATGACCTTCGATGCTCGGACGCCCGCGAAAGTGCTGCTCGCCGACGACCACGCACTGGTGCGCCGGGGAGTGCGCCTGATCATCGACAACGAACCGGACCTGACGGTGGTCGCCGAGGCCGGTGACGGCGCCGAAGCGATCGAGCAGGCACGCGCCCACCAGCCGGACCTCGCCATCCTGGACATCTCCATGCCCCGGATGACCGGCCTCCAAGCGGCCAGGGAGCTCTCCCGCCAGACCCCGAACCTGCCGATCCTCATCCTGACGATGCACGACAACGAGGAATTCTTCTTCGAGGCGCTCAAGGTCGGTGCCGCGGGATACGTCCTGAAGTCCGTCGCGGACCGCGACCTGATCGAAGGCTGCCGTGCTGCGCTGCGCGGCCGGCCCTTCCTCTACCACGGGGCGGTGAGCGCCCTCATCCGCAACTACCTCGGCCAGGTCGCGAGGGGCGAGGACCCGACCGGCTCACCGATCACGCCACGAGAGGAAGAGATCCTCAAGCTCGTCGCGGAGGGCCGCTCCAGCAAGGAGATCGCCGACCTGCTCGTGATCAGCCCCAAGACGGTCGAACGGCATCGCGCCAACCTGCTGGCCAAGCTCGGACTGCGGGACCGGGTCGAACTCACCCGCTACGCGATCCGCACGGGGCTCATCCAGGCGTGACCAGTCGACGGGTGCGGCGACAACCCGCCGCGCGGCCTCACTGGGTCCGGCCGAACCACCCCGGACGTGCGACGCGCAGGCGCAGCACTCGCTCGGACTCGCGTGCCTCACGCACGTCACGCACCCGGCCCTCGAGCAGCATGGTGAGCGAGACGAGGCCGACCAGCCGGGTGGAGTCCTCCCGGTCGACGACCGGCATCTTGTCAACAGCGTTGGCAGCCATGGCATTCGCCGTCTCACGCAGGGTCTGGTCGGCGTGTGTGACGATCGGCGCCGTGATGCACAGCTCCTGCAGCGAGGTGTCACCACCATGCTCGTGCACCGCCGTCTCCAGCTGGGTGCGGGTCACCACGCCGACGAGCGTGTCGCTGCCCTCGATCACGGGGTAGAGCATCTGGCGGCGCGTCTCGACATTGTCCGGTTCGACACCGGAGATGACCTCCAGTGCCTCGGCCGCCGTCAGGTCGCTCTCGTAGCTGAGGATGTCGCGCGACATCACCTCGCCGACGAAGTAGATCTCGAGGGGGTCCACGTCATACTCGCGAGTCAGGTGGTAACCGCGGCGCGCGATCTTCTCGGTCAACACCGACCGCTTGAGCATCAGACTGGAGAGCGCGAAAGCCGTTGAGGCACCTATGATCAACGGCAGTATGGCGTCGAAGCGACCAGTCAGCTCCATCGCGAAGATGACACCGGTGAACGGCGACCGCATGACACCGCCGAGCACGCCCGCGAGCGCGACCAGCGCCCAGAACCCGGGGCCGACGTGCGGGAAGATGTTCGACTCCAGGGCGCCGAGTGCACCGCCGATCATGAACATCGGTGCGAGCACACCGCCGGAGGTGCCCGACCCGAGCGAGAGCGACCAGATGAGCGTCTTGACGATCAGGATGCCGACCACGAGGTCCATGCCGATGCTGCCGTCGAGCTCGGCCTCG
This sequence comes from Flexivirga endophytica, assembly GCF_014640635.1. Classification (GTDB taxonomy): domain Bacteria; phylum Actinomycetota; class Actinomycetes; order Actinomycetales; family Dermatophilaceae; genus Flexivirga; species Flexivirga endophytica. The sequence continues at coordinate 544,115 of NZ_BMHI01000002.1, read as the reverse complement.
ATGATGTTGTAGCCGACACCGAGCGACTCCGGCACGATCATTCCGCCGATGCCGATGATCACGCCGCCGATGGCCGGCCACCACATCCAGTGCACGGGCAGCTTGCGGAAGCCGTCCTCCGCGGCGTAGACGAGCATCGTCGCGACGATCGCGAGAAGTCCGGCGACGATGCCGGTGACAACGCACAACAGCTCGGCGACCGGCGTGATGTGCAGCGCGCCCTTGACGGGGAAGAGCACGCCGTCGCCCAGCAACGGGTGCCGGATCACGGTCGCGACACAGACGGCAGCCGCGACCGGCACGTAACTGCGCGGGCGCCATTCGAACAGCAGCAACTCGACGGCGAGCATGATCGCCGCGAACGGCGTGTTGAAGGTCGCCGCCATACCGGCCGCGGCACCTGCGACCAGCAGGGTCTTGCGCTCGTCGGCAGTCAACCGCAGGAACTGCGCGAACAGCGAACCGATGGCGCCACCGGTCATGATGATCGGGCCCTCAGCGCCGAACGGGCCACCGGTGCCGATGGCGATCGCCGAGGAGATCGGCTTGAGTATGGCGACTCGCGGCTGCACCTTGCTGCCGCCCAGCAGGATCGCCTCGATCGCCTCCGGCATGCCGTGCCCGCGGATCTTCTCCGAGCCGTAGCGCGCCATGAACCCGATCACCAGACCACCGACGATCGGCGCGAGCAGCACGATGTACCAGTGGTCGTGGCCGCCGCCAGGCGCCACCAGTCGAGTGTCGATGCGTTGGTAGAACACGGCATTGGTGATCAGCCCGATGAGGCGCAGCAGCGCCCAGGCCACGACGGCGGCGACCGCGCCGACCGGCAGGGCCAGCGCGGCGATGATCAGCAGCCGCGGCGTCGCACGGAAGTCGCCGAGATGGTGGACATCGCGTGGCACGTCGTTCGGTGCGATGGGCTGGGTCGTGCTCATGGAGAAGGGTTCACTCGCTGTCGTCGTGGCTTTATATCGTGACACGACTATGTCGTGCGACGACATAATATAGGGTTGCCCGAAACCACGACGGAAGGGTCTCAATCCGTGGCCACGCGCATCACCGACGCCGACTACACGCGCCTGCTGCGGCTGCGCACCCGCCTGCGCAAGTTCGAGCACTGGAGCGCAGCGCAGGCCGCGGCAATGGGACTGACCTCCAGCCAGCACCAGCTGTTGCTCGCCATCCGAGGGCACGACGACAAGGAAGCCCCGACCATCGGCGATGTCGCCGACTACCTGTTGGTGCGGCACAACACCGCGGTCGAGCTGGCGAACCGCACGCAGGAGTTGGGGCTCATCGACCGGGTGCGCGACGGCGCCGACCACCGCGTGGTGCGACTGGCCCTGACCGACGAAGGTCGCAAGCGGCTCAACGCGCTGTCCGCAGACCACATCGAGGAACTCGCCCGGCTGGCCGAGGTCGTCGACGAGCTCTTCGACACGTTGCACACCTGACGAGCCACCCGCAGGCTCGGGAATTACCGGCAGAGCCGAAGCGCTGTTGACTCTGCCGGCGCTGCCGCGTCCGGCGCCCCGCGAGACGAGGAGCCCCGATGCGTCCGTTCCTGGACAAGGCCGCGCCCGATGTATGGCGCGCCGCGCAGGCCTACTCCGCGGCCGTCGTCGAGGCCGCCGAAGAGCGAGGGCTGGAGACCACCGCCACCGAGTTGGTCAAGGTCCGCGCCTCGCAGCTCAACGGCTGCGCGTTCTGCCTGGACCTGCATTCCCGCCAGGCCCGTCACGCCGGGGTCCCGCAGCAGAAGCTGGACCTGCTGCCGGCATGGCGTGAAGGCGCCGCCTTCACCAGTCGCGAGCGCGCCGTGCTCGCGATCGCGGAGGCCGCCACCCGCCTGCCGCTGACCGAGGACTCGAGGGCCGAGATCGACGCCGCCAGAGCCGAATTGGGTGAGGATGTGTTCGTCGCCGCGGAGTGGGTGGCCGTGGCGATCAATGCGTTCAACCGGATCTCGATCCTCAGCGAACATCCCGTCCAGCCCCGCGATGCCGACGGTCGGCTGATCCGTGAACGACCGACACCATCACCCGAGGAGAAGAAATGACCGACGAACGCTTCGACGTGCAGCACCTCCCCGATAAGTCCCGTTACGTCCTGCTCGACCGCGGCGAGGACGGCACACACGACGACGAGATCGGCGTCGAGCAGTACGTCGACATGACGGACGCTGCCGAGCGCGTGTTGTTCCACACCGTGGTGTCGGAGGAGTACTCCGGCCAGGGTCTCGCCTCGACACTGGTGCGCGCCGCCGTCGAAGACGTCATCGCCTCCGGCCGCGAGATCGTGCCGGTCTGCCCGTATGTCGCCGCCTGGTTGCCCAAGCACCCCGAATACGCCGAGCACGTGGTGCAGCCGACGGCCGAGCACCTCGCGGCGGTGCGCGCAGCCACCCGATAGGCCGGCCTCCCGGTGGGTGTCCGCCCATGAACCATCCGACGTCGAGCGGCGCACCCGGCGGGTGCGCCGCTCGAGAAATTTCAGGACACGCCCGCGATCCACCGACGCAGAATCGCATCTCCCTGCCCCCGGTTCTGCTGGAATAGGTCCAGTGATCGCGAGGGAGGGAGCGACCATGACGACCGCATCAGCCGGGTCGGCGGCCATCGACATCGAAGCCGCCGGAAGCACGCGCTACGTCGCACCCGACATCGACAGCCTCAACGTCCGGATGGGGCCGAGCACGGCATACCCCGCAGTCGGCCTTCTGGCGCCCGGCGCCCAAGTCATCGGCATCCCGTATGCCGGATGGCTGCAGATCACCGACGGACCACTGGTCGGCGGCTGCGTCAGCACTGATTACCTGACGACCGACCGACCGCGCGCCGCCCCGCCGGTCCCGTGCCCGCACATCGTCGGCCGCGTCACCAGCGACAACCAGTTCGCCAACATCCGCTCCGGTCCTGGATTCAGCCACCCGGTCGTCGGGCGTTACGCACACCACGAGCAGGTCACCGGCCGGCTGGTCGACCACGGCCCGTGGGTGGAGACCGAGCGCGGCTACGTCAACGGCGGCACGATCGCGGTCCACGCCACCAACCCGAGCAGCCTCAACGGCCGCCTCCCGGAGCATCTGCTGGCTCCGATCCCGTTGTGTTACAACGCAGTTGCGTACTTCGAGCCGGCATACACCCCCGATACGCCGCGCTATCTGAACGGCGCCGCCCTGGCCGCGTTGCACCGCCTGCAGCACGCCTTCCACCGGCGCTTCGGGCACTTCGCGACCATCGACCTCACCTACCGCTCGTATGCCGAGCAGGAGTACTGGTACGACAAGTTCGGCAGCCCCCGCGCGGCGGTGCCGGGCACGTCCAACCACGGCTACGGTCTCGCGATCGACTTCGAGGAGGGCGAGGAGCCGGGTCTTTACTCCTGGGGCGCGCCCGGCAACCACTGGTTGCTCACCCACCAGCAGGCCTTCGGCTTCCACAACCCGTATGCGCCCACGCTGCAGGAGGGTGAGGACTACCACTTCAATTTCGTCGGCTGAGCTGTGTTTTTTGCTCCGACTCCTCGCGGAACTGGGGTGGCGCCGCCGAACGAGTTCGGCAGCGCCACCCCCAGTTCCGGTCGTCGTCTCCGTGTCTGTCCTCGTTCCGTTCTGCCGAGTTCGGCCCACCGGTCGCCGTGCGGCAGTAACGTCGGTGGGCCCCGTCATCCAGCCACGACTTCGGAGATGAAACATGCATCGTCGTGCAGCAACGATCGCCGCGATCACCATCGCAGCAGCAGCACCCGCGTTCACCCTCGCACCGAGTGCCAGCGCCGACTCAGGACACCACTCCCCCTCGACCCGGGTGGCCCAGCAGCACTCGGTGAAATCGCTGAAGTCGTGGGCGGACCACCAGCTGACGCCACGCACGCACTTCACGATGGCGGCCGACGGGTCCAGCGGACAGACGGTGGGCGGTGCCGGCATACCCAACATCGACTCGGTGAAGTCCACCATCCGCACCTACTACAACGCCGACTCCAAGGGCATCGCGAGCAAGACGTCCTCGCCGTACATCTCCGAGATGAACACGATCGTCGCCAAGGAGACCAAGAAACTGAAGGGGCTCTACCAGCAGAGCCTGCGCGACGGCAAGAAGCCGGCCGTCGTCTTCGACGCCGACGACACGACGCTGATGACCTATGACATGGAAGACGGCGCCATGCACTTCAACTTCGATCCTGCGCTGCAGGACGTATGGGTGCAGGGCCAGAAGTTCCCGGCCACTCCCGCGATGGTCACCTTCGTCAAGGCCGCTCAGGACGCCGGATTCACCGTCTTCGGTCTGACCGGACGCAACGACGACCAGAAGGCCGCCACCGTCGGCAACCTGAAGAAGGTCGGCTACACCGGCTTCACCTCCGACCGCTTCTACACGAAGTGGACCGGCAAGGGCGACAGCCAGCAGCCGTCATACATCACCTGCGCGACCGCGAAGTGCACGACCGTGGAGTACAAGGCCGGCACCCGCAAGCACATCGAGTCGATGGGTTACGACATCGCGCTCAACGTCGGCGACCAGTTCTCCGACCTGCAGGGTGGGTATGCCGATCACACTCTGAAGCTGCCCAACCCGACCTACTACCTGCCGTCCCCCGACCTGCCCGGCATGAACGAGCCGCGACTGGCACCGCGCACGCACTTCACGATGAAGGCGGACGGCTCCAGCGGGAAAACTGAAGGCGGAGAAGGCATTCCGAACATCGACTCGGTGAAGTCGACGATCCGCACCTACTACAACGCGGACTCCAAGGGCATCGCGAACAAGGTCACCTCGCCATACATCAGTGAGATGACCCGGCTGACCTCGAGCATCACGCCGGCGCTCTCCGCCGCCTGCACCCTCGGCAGCGTCTTCGGCGCCAAGCCGGCCATCGTGCTCGACGCCGACGACACGACCCTCATGACCTATGACATGGAGAACGGCGCGATGAAGTTCAACTACGACCCGGCACTGCAGGACGTGTGGGTGCAGGGGCAGAAGTTCCCGGCCACCCCCGGCATGGTCGACCTGGTCAACGCCGCGCAGAAGTCCGGCTGCACGCTGATCGGCCTGACCGGCCGCAACGACAACCAGAAGGCCGCGACGATGGGCAACCTCGCCAAGGTCGGCTACACCGGATTCACCGTGCCGAACTACTACACGAAGTGGACCGGCAGTGGCGATAGCCAGCAGCCGCCATACATCACCTGCGCGACTGCCAAGTGCACGACGATCGAGTACAAGTCGCAGACCCGCGCACACGTCGAGACCGCATCCGGTGGCGGCTACACCGTCATCGCCAACTTCGGTGACCAGTTCAGCGACCTGATCGGCGGGCACGCCATCGTGCCGGTCAAGCTGCCGAACCCGACCTACTACCTGCCGTAGGCGGGACCGCGCCGCCCCGCTCTCGCCGAGAGGACACTCGTTCACCCAGAGGACAGGCGATTCGACCCATTTCGGGGTTGTTTTGCCTGTCCTCTCGGTCGTTGCCTGTCCTGTCGGCGAAAGGGGTATGCCGACCCCGGTCGGACACCAACCAAGATCAGGCGGTCGGCAGTGGCTTGCGCCAGTGCAGGTCGACGATCTGGATTCGCGCGCTCGTGGTGCCGTCCCACTCGACGCGTAAGCCGGCCGCGCGCAACTCCTCGGCGACATCTGTCGCGACGGCGAGCTCGGTGGCGTCGGACCGATCGAACGCGCCGAACGCCAGCCAGAGCCGCGCGGGCTCGTCGCCGAGCCCCTCGGCATCCTGCGCGTGGAAGAACGTGTAGCCGCGCCAGGCACTCGGATCGTCCACCTCGTCGCGGATCTCGCCGTGCCCGCAGTGCTGGCAGCACGCGAAGTTCATCCGAGCCACGATCCCGCGGTCGGCGAGCGATGCGAAGACGCCTGCGACCTTGTCGTGGTCGCCCGGACCGGACCATGTGGCCTGCTCGGCGAGGCGCTCGGACCACGCCTGATCCGCGATCGCGTCGACGCTCACCCGGTCCGGCGCGAGCGTGTCGTAGGTGTCACGCAGCGCCTCGCGTACGCCCGCCTGATCATGGAAGCCGGAGCTGACGACATCGCGAGCGAATCGCAGCGCTTCATCCACTTCTTCGGGCCAATGGCCCGCGCGGTCGTCCCGCTCCTGCGGGGTCAACCGGTCGAAATCCCAACCCCCGTCGTCGACCTGCTGCATCGGCTGCTGCGGAGCCTTCTTCTTGCGTCGACCGAACATCGCATCCCCTCCTCGAGCGTGCAGATCGTGCTCGCAGCCTAACCAGCGGTCAGCCCGGCATACGATCCATGACCCACCGGCACGAGACAATGCGGTCGTGAATCCGACTCGACTGCGCACCGCACTGGCCCGTTGGACCGTCTGGGCTCCCATCCTGGCGTTGCTGCCACTGCCGTTCACCTTCGGCAAGCACATCGGCCCCGCCTGGATCGTGATCGTCGCGGCGTTGCTCGGTGCCTCGGTGCTGGCGGCGGTGCACCACGCGGAGGTGGTCGCGCACAAGGTCGGCGAACCCTTCGGGTCATTGGTGCTGGCGATCGCGGTGACGGTCATCGAGGTCGCGCTCATCGTGACCCTGATGCTCAGCGGTGGGTCCGATGCCAACACCCTCGCCCGCGACACCGTCTTCTCTGCGGCGATGCTGACCTGCAACGGCATCGTCGGCGCCTCACTCCTCGCCGGCGCGATGCGCCACCACACCGTCACGTTCAATGCCGAAGGCACCGGAGCCGCACTGGCCTGCGTGCTCACCCTGGCGACCATGTGCCTGGTGCTGCCCAACTTCACCTCCAGCGTGCAGGGCCCGGAGTTCTCCGGGTCACAGCTGGCGTTCGCAGCGATCGCATCGCTCGCGCTCTACGGCCTCTTCGTCGTCACGCAGACAGTGCGGCACCGCGACTTCTTCCTACCGGTCGACCGGGCGGACTATCGCCCGCTGGCCCGGGGCAACGGGTACACAACCGCCACGCGGGACGATCTGGCAACCCAGGAGTCAGAGGGCGAGCACGCCGAACCACCGACCAAGCGGGCCGCGCTGCAGAGCCTGGTGCTGCTGCTCGTCGCGCTCATCGCCGTCGTCGGGCTGGCGAAGGTCGAGTCGAAGCCAATTGAGGACGGCGTGCGCGGGCTCGGTCTGCCGCACTCCTTCGTCGGCGTCATCATCGCGTTGCTGGTGCTCGCGCCGGAGACGCTGGCGGCCGTCAACGCGGCCCGGCGCGACCGCGTGCAGATCAGCCTCAACCTCGGCTACGGCTCGGCAATGGCATCGATCGGCCTGACCATCCCGGTCATCGCGATCGCGTCCATCTGGTTGCCCACGGACCTGCACCTCGGGCTGGGTCACACGCAGATCGTGTTGCTCGGTCTCACTGCGGCAGTCGGTATCCTCACCGTCGTGCCGGGACGTGCCACGCGCCTGCAGGGCGGCATACATCTGATCCTGACTGCGGCGTTCATCTTCCTTGCCGCGAATCCCTAGGTGCACCAGCGGGTTTCGATACGCACTCCTCCGCTGCGCTCCCTCGAGCTACTCAACCAGCGCTGGTCAGAGCCACTTTCGCTTGCGGAAGACCACGAACAGCAGGCAGCAGACGACCAGCATGAGCACGACCGCGAAGGGATAGCCGAACGCCCAGTGCAGCTCGGGCATCTCGTCGAAGTTCATGCCGTAGATGCCGCTGATGAGCGACGGCGCGAAGAGGATCGCCGCCCACGCGGAGATCTTCTTGACCTCGTCGCTCTGCTCCATGCCCGCCTCCGCGAGCCGGCGCATCTCTTCGTTCTGGGTCTGCGCGACCAGAGTCGCGTTGAGCGTGAGTATGTCAGCGAGATTGGCCCGGAATCCGTCCACCCGCTCCACGACGCTGGTGGCGTGGTCGGCGACGTCGCGCAGATTGCGCTGCAGTTCCTCGTCGGTGCCGTATTTGTCGAAGCCTGCCTCCAGGCCTTTCATGATCTGCAGCAGCGGCTTGGTCGCCCGCTGCAGCTCGGCGACCTCGCGGGAGAGCTCGTAGATGCGTCGCGACACTGCGGGATCGGACTCGAAGACCTGGTTCTCGATCTCGTCGATGTCGTTCTCCAAGCCCGCCACCACCGGCGCGTAGCGGTCCACGACGAAGTCGATCATCGCATAGAGCACCGCTTCGGGACCGCGGGCCAGCAGCTCCGGGTCCGACTCCAGCCGCTCGCGCACCGCGGCCAGCTTCGGCCGGTCGGAATGGCGGACCGTGAGCACGAAGTCCGGCCCGATGAAGAGGTGCAACTCGCCGATCTGCACGGTCTCGGAGGCGTCCAGGTAGATCGCCGGGCGCAGCACCACGAAGAGCGTCTCGTCATACCGCTCCAGCTTCGGACGCTGGTGCGCGACGATCGCGTCCTCGACGGCGAGCGGGTGGAGGTTGAAGACCTCCGCCATGTCGTTGATCTGGGTCTCGGTCGGGTGGAACAAACCGATCCAGGCCATCGGCTTGTCGGGACCGTGCAACCGGTGCATCGCCTCTCGCAGCGACTTCGGCGCCTCGACCCGGTGACCGTTGCAGTAGACCGCCTTCTCGACGACCGACTGCTCGACGGGCACCTCCTCCTCGGCACGCCGCGGCTGCAGGATGCGCTCGGGCGCGTCGTCGCGCGACGACGCGCCACCCCGAGCAGGCAGCGCCGCCGCCGTCCGGAAAGCGCGGTTCCTCCAGCTGGGCACGATCAGAGCCTAATGCCGCCCCACCCACCGAGCGGATAGCAAACACACTCACCGGACAGGAAATATGAGCGCCGTCGGCCGGATTTCCTATCCGCTCAGTGCTCTTCCTGTCCGCTCAGCGATAGGGGTGCGGGCGGGGCGGGTCAATCGTGGGGGTGCGCCATCGCGAGGACGTCCAGCACCCGGTCGAGGTCGGCCTCACTGATCGTGCCGCTCTTCACGTGGCCGCGCTCGACCACCACCTCGCGGATCGTCTTGCCCTCCTTGAGGGATTGCTTGGCGATGGCGGAGGCTTCGTCATACCCGACGTAGTGGTTGAGCGGAGTGACGATCGACGGCGAAGACTCGGCGAACTCCCGGCAGCGCTCGACGTTCGCCTCGATCCCGTCGATGCAGCGGTCGGCGAAAACCTCGCTGACGTTCGCCAGGATCTCGATCGACTGCAGCAGGTTGTCGGCGATCACCGGCAGCATCACGTTGAGCTCGAAGTTGCCGGCCGCACCGCCCCAGGCGACCGCTGCGTCGTTGCCGACCACTTGTGCGGCGACCTGGCAAACCGCCTCTGCCAGCACGGGATTGACCTTCCCGGGCATGATCGAGCTGCCGGGCTGCAGATCCGGGAGGAAGATCTCGGTCAGGCCGGTGCGCGGCCCGGAACCCATCCAGCGGATGTCGTTGGCGATCTTGGTCATGCTCACCGCGATCGTGCGCAGCACGCCGGACAGCTCGACCAGCGCGTCCCGGGCGCCTTGCGCCTCGAAGTGGTCTGCGGCCTCGGCCAGCGGCAGGCCCATGTCGTCAGCGAGTCTCGAAATCACCTCTGCGGCAAGGCCTTCGGGTGCGTTGATGCCGGTCCCCACGGCGGTGCCGCCCAATGGCAGCGCACCGACCCGCGGCAGCGCCGTCTCCAACCGGGCGATCCCTTGGCGGACCTGTGCGGCATACCCGCCGAACTCCTGGCCGAGCGTCACTGGGGTGGCGTCCATCAGGTGGGTGCGACCGGACTTCACGACGTCCGCGAACTCGACCGACTTCCGCTCCAGTGCTTCGGCGAGATGCTGCAGCGACGGGATCAGCTTGCGCACCACCGCGCGCGTCGCCGCGATGTGTATGGCGGCAGGGAACTGATCGTTGGAGGAGAACGGGTCGTTGACGTCGTCGTTGGGGTGGACCGGCTCGCCGAGCGCCTCCTGCGCGAGCGAGGCGATCACCTCGTTGGCGTTCATGTTTGAAGACGTGCCCGAACCCGTCTGGAAGACATCGATCGGGAACTCGTCGTCCCATCCTCCGCGCGCCACCTCCGCGGCCGCGTCATGAATGGCCCGCGCTTTGCGCTCGTCGAGCATGCCGCGCTCGCTCCGGACCGCCGCCGAGCAACCCTTGATCGAGGCCAGTGCTCCGATCAGCTCGCGCTCGATGTGCTTCCCGGAGATCGGGAAGTTTTCCACCGCGCGCTGGGTCTGCGCACGCCATTTGGCATCGATCGGAACCTCGACGTCGCCCATCGAGTCGTGTTCGGTGCGCGTCGCAGCGGCGGAATCACCTTGTGCTGTCATTGTTTTCGGCTCCCGTCAGTGACGTCGGCCGAGGCGTTGGTCAGCCGACTTCGGCTTACCACCCAGTCTGCCACTCATGCACAGCCGTCCCTCAGCCACCCGACCCAGCCCGCATCGGCGCGCGGCCCACCGGCTGCTCCGGTCGCGGCGTCAACGGCTTGGGAGTCTTCGTCGCCCGGGACGTCGGCTTACCGGACCGCAGGGTGAACTTGCGGCCGTAGTGCTTGATGGTGGTGTGCGCGTCCGGCCCGTCCTCGAGTTGGTAGATCGTCCGGTCGTGCGTCACCTCGACACGGATCTTGCAGCCCTGCCACCGAATGGTGAACGCCAGGCGTTCGATGCCCTCGGGCAGTGCCGGTGCGAAGCTGAGTTGCCCGTGGTGATCACGCATGCCGCCGAAGCCGCACACCAACGCCAGCCACGCTCCTGCCAGAGAGGCGACGTGGACGCCGTCCTTGGTGTTGTGTTCCAGATCGTGCAGGTCCATCAGCGCTGCCTCGGTGGCGTAGTCGTGCGCCAGATCCACGTGCCCGACCTCCGCTGCCAGGACCGCCTGCGTGCACGCCGACAACGACGAGTCCCGTGTGGTGAGCGGCTCGTAGTACGCGAAGGCCCGCGCCTTCTGCTCCGCGGTGAATTCGTCGCCGCACCAGTGCATTGCGAGGATCAGGTCGGCTTGTTTGATGACCTGGCGAGGGTAGATGTCGACATACGGATAGTGCAGCAGCAACGGGTAAGACTTGCTGTCGTGTGTCTCCTGGAAGTCCCACACCCGGTGCTGGGTGAAGTCGGCGTCCTGCATGTGCACGTCGCGCTCGGAGTCGTAGGGAACCGTGATCGTCTCGACGGCGGTCCACCACTCGGCGCGCTCCGCCTCGGTGACCTTCAGTTCCTTGGCGGCCTTCGGCCAGCGTTCGGCTGCCTCCGCGGCATACCGCAGGTTTCGTGCCGCCATCAGATTGGTGTAGACGTTGTCGTCGACGATCGCGCTGTATTCGTCCGGCCCGGTGACGCCGTCGATGTGGAAACGGCCATCGGTGCCGAGGTAGCCGATATCAGCCCAGAGTCGCGCGGTGCGCACCAGCAGCGGCAACGCGATCTCCTGGTCGAACTCCTCGTCCTGGGTCCAGTGGACGTAACGCGCCGCTGCCACCGCGATGTCCGCGTTGACGTGGAAGGCTGCAGTGCCGGCGGGCCAGTACGCGGAACACTCCTGGCCACGAATCGTGCGCCAGGGGAAGGCGATTCCCTCGAGTTTCAGCGTATTTGCGCGTTCTTCGGCGAGATCGGCGATCGACAGCCGCCAACTCAGAGCATCACGTGCGGCTTGTGGCGCCGTGGCGGTCAGCACCGGCAGGACATACATCTCACTGTCCCAGAAACAGTGCCCGTCATACCCGGGTCCGGTCAGACCCTTTGCGGCTATGGCGCGACCTTCCGACCGGGCACCGGCCTGCAGGACGTGCCAGAGGCCGAAGCGGACCGCCTGCTGGATCACCGGATCACCGTCGACCTCGACGTCGGCACCGTCCCAGAACTCGTCCAGGTAGCTGCGCTGCTCAGCGACCAGGCTGTCCCACCCGGTGTGCCGGACCGCCGACAGTGCCGCGTCGACCTGGTCCCGCAGCGCGGGCAGGGTTCGCTGCGAACTCCAGCCGTAGGCAACGAATTTCGTGATGCCGACGGAATCGCCCGGCTGCAGCTCGGTGCCGACCGTGGTTCGCGTCCAGTCCGGTTGCACATAGGTGTTGCTGTGGAGGTCGTTGCCGTCCTCGCTGTGAATCTCGTGATCGCACGCCACAGCTACTCGCAACTTGCTCCGTCGGGTCCGGTGGATCATCGAGGAGCGGTTGCCGCTGCTGGTGGCTTCCTCAGGCTTCAGCGGGTCCTTGAGCGCGGCTGCGACCCGGGGATCCTTGGAGGTGGAAGCGAGTTTCTCGTTGGCGACCATCTCCGACTGCATCACGATGCGAACCGGCTTGTTGACCGCTTCCACCGAGTAGCGGATCGCGAGAATCGCTCGCTGGGTGAACGACACCAACCGGGTCGACCGGATGTGCACCTGCGTGCCGGCAGTGGTCTCCCAGATCAGATCCCGGTGCAGGAGCCCTTCGCGCATGTCGAGGGAACGCTCCTGGTGGCGCACCACGCCGTACCGCAGGTCCAGCGGCTGGTCGTCGACCAGCAGCCGAATGATCTTGCCGTCCGTGACATTGACGATCGTCTGGCCCTCTTCGGGGTAGCCGTAGCCAGCCTCGGCATACGGCAGCGGACGCTCCTCGTAGAACGAGTTGAGGTAAGTGCCGAGGAGACCGTTCGGGGTCGATTCGTCGTAATTGCCACGCACACCGATGTGGCCGTTCGCCAGCGCGAACACCGACTCGGACTGCGCGAGATTGCCCGGGTGGACTCCGAGTTCGCGGACTCGCCACGGCTCGACGGTGAACTCGCTCTTGAGGTTGTCGGTCATCGCCTCAGCCTTTCTGAATGAGTTCGGAGAGGTCTTGTACGACGAGGTCGGCGCCGTTCCGCTTCAGCTCGTCAGCGTGCCCGACGCGGTCCACTCCGACGACGAAGCCGAAGTTGCCCGCGCGGCCGGCCGCGACCCCGGACGTCGCGTCCTCGAAGACGACTGCCTGATCCGGCGACGCACCAGCGAGTTTCGCGCCGGCCAGGAAGGAGTCCGGTGCCGGCTTGCCCTTGATGTGTTGCTCGGCGAGTGTGACCCCGTCGATCCGGCCTTCGATGTACCGGTCGAGACCGGTTACCTGTAACACCATCTGTGTGTTGGCGCTCGAGGACACCACGATGCGACGAAGTCCCTTCTCCTGCGCGAGCTGCAGATAGCGCCGGCTACCCTCGTAGACCTCCACACCGTTGCGTTCGATCTCTGCCTGCAGCCTGGTGTTCTTCCGATTGCCCAGTCCCCAGACGGTTTCGGCATCGCCACCGTCGTCCGGTGAGCCGTCGGGCAGCTGTATGTCACGCGACGCCAGGAAGTCACGCACACCGTCCTGCCGCGGTTTCCCGTCGACGTACTTGTTGTAGTCGCCCTCGGTGAACGGCTGAAATCCCTTGCCGTCCTTGGCCTCCAGGTACTCGTCGAACATCTGCTTCCACGCCTTGCGGTGCACGCTCGCAGTGTCGGTGATGACTCCGTCGAGGTCGAAGAGGCAGGTGGTGATCGAGTCGGGCAGTCCAAGCATCGAACGTTCCTTTGTCACGTCGGCAGTGGTGCGTCGCGGTCCAACCACCCCAGCCGCACCGCTGATTCGGCGCGCCCGGGGCTCCCCGCAGGTTAGACCCGGAACGGCCGTCGTCAAGGACGTTCGTGCGGGGTTTCCGAAGACACGTGAAGACCCGGCGCCGCGCGCGATGCGCGGAGCCGGGTCTCGAGGTGGAAGTCAGGCGGTCGCGCGACCCGCCAACGCGTCGACCGCCGCGCGCAGCGCGTCGGGGTTGTCGGCGGCGTCGATCACCGCGTCGACGGCGGGGTCACCGCTGCCGAGAATCGCTGCGAGCACGACGCCAGCACTGAGTCCTCGCTCGTGATCGCAGGACGCCGACTGTGCCGCCCTCAGCTCACCGCGCAACCCGCGCAGCAGGCGCCGCATGCTCGGTGTCACCTGCTCGAAGCGGCGACTGCGGGGACCACGACGGCCGCGGCCACCCGGGCCGAATCCGGCGAATCCGCCACCGAATTCATCGCGGAGCGTCTCGGCATCAGGCCCCCAAGGACCCCGGCCCCAGGGTCCGCCGTGGTGCGGTCCGGGGCCCCGGTGTTCACCGCGGTCATGCCGATCGTCCCGCCGGTCTTCCCGGCGCTCGCCACGCGCGCCGCCGTCCGGTCCACGCTCGCGCCGGCCACGCCCGCGACGCTGGCCCCACCGCTCGGTGATGTCCTCACCGAAGGTGTCACGGACGGCGTCACGCACCTTGTCGAGGTCGGTGCCGATGGCCTTCAATGCCTCCCGGTCCTCGTCCAGGTTGTCCGTCGCCTCGTCCGGCGCATCGCTGTCATCGTCGTTACGGCGGTCGTCGTGCTTCTCTGCCACCACACGCCGCGCCCAGTCGTACGTGACGCCTTGTTCGGCGAGCAGCTCGTATGCCGTACCTCGCACGTTGGACAGCAGCCCGAGCAGGAGGTGGTCCGGCCCGAGCAACTCGTGGCCCAGCTCTCCTCGCTCCTCGACCGCTTGCATCATCGCTATCCGTATCTCAGAACCCATTGATCGAAACATTGTGTCTCCCTGAAGTTTGTTGTCTCCCAGCGTGTTTCGCTGGACATGCACCGCGGTGAGCAGTCGCTCACGAGTGCTTCTGATGAACGGCCTGTCGACTGACCTGCAGGACATCGGCGATGGCCTGCCAGCTCCAGCCGCGCTCCCGGGCGTTGCGCACCTGCACGTCCTCCAACCGGTCGGCGAGGACTCGGAGCGCGCGCACCGCGGCGAGACCCTGCGCGGGGTTCGTGCTCGCGGCCGCTTCGGTGAGCTTCATGTCGTCGTTCATGTGTCAATGAAACCTGACATCCTGAAGTATGTCAAGAAAACCTGACAACACGGTGTCTCTGCCGAGTGACGGCTCTCTCGCTGAGCGACGGTCCGATCCGACCGTCGCTCAGCGAAGAAGCCGTCATTCGGCGTGGGGTCCGAGGTGGGTCAGCACCGCATAACCTCGGTGCATGCCGCTTCCCGGAGCCACCCGAGCCGTCGACCGCGCCATCGCCGACCGGCGCATCGCCGGAGCAGTCGTGCTGGTCTCCCGGGACGGTGAGCTGGTCCACGAGCAGGCTGCCGGGATGGCCGACCTCGAGTCCCAGACTCCGATGACCCCGACCACGGTCTTCCGGCTCGCGTCGGTGACCAAGCCCGTCACTGCCGTGGCCACGATGCACCTCGTCGAGCAGGGTGCCCTGGATCTGACGAGCCCGATCACACACTGGTTGCCTGACTTCCGCCCGACGCTGGCCGACGGCTCGGAGCCGGACGTCACGGTCGATCACCTGCTCACCCACACCGCCGGCCTCGCCTACCGCAAGGCAGAGCCACCCGGCAGCGACTACGACCGATTGGAGGTGTCCGACGGACTCGACCGGACCGACCTGACCCTTGCCGAGAACCTCGCCCGCATCGGACGCACCACCCTGCGCGCCCTCCCGGGCACCGAATTCCGTTATTCCCTCGCGTATGACGTGCTCGGCGCGCTCATCGCGGCGGCCACCGGCACCACGCTGCAGCGCGCCTTCCATGAGCTCATCAGTGAACCGCTGCGTCTGCACAGCCTCGGGTTCTCTGTGGGCGAGCGGACCCCGGTCGCCACGGCATACAGCGACGGCCTGATCCCCATCACCGATGAGCCGATCCCCAATGGCATCAACGTGTCTCGCTACTCCCCCGAGCGCATCTTCGATCCGACCCAGTGGCCGTCGGGTGGCACCGGCGCGGCGGCCCACGCGCACGACATACGGAGCATCCTGGACACCGTCGCACTCGGCGGCGGCACCCTCCTGCGCTCGTCGACCGTCGCCGAGATGTATGCCGGACGGATCAGCCAAGAGTTGACGCCGACGGTCCGCGAGTCCTTCGGCCGCGGCTGGGCTGTCACGTCACCCGACACCAGCCCGCTGCTCGGGCTACCGGTGCATGCGGTGCACTGGGGTGGTGTCTACGGCCATTCCTGGTCGATCGATCCGGCGACCCGCACCGTCGTCGTCGCACTGACCAACACCACGCCGGAGGGTATGGCGGGGGCCTTCCCGACCGATGTCGCACGAGCCGCACACGTCGACCTCGCCGAAGGCCGCCTCGACTGAGCTGGTCGACGCACTCGATCTCGCCACTTGGTCGCGCGTAGCGTGGTCTCGATGAGCACTCCGACATACGCACTCAATGACGGCACGACCCTTCCGGCGATCGGGTTCGGCACCTATCCGCTCAAGGGTGAGGACGGCACGGCCGCGATCACGGGCGCACTCGACGCCGGCTACCGGCTGCTCGACACCGCGGTCAACTACGAGAACGAAGCCGAGGTGGGCGAAGCGCTGCGCCGCTCCGAGGTGCCACGCGGCGAGGTGCGTATCCAGACCAAGATCCCTGGCCGTCACCACGGGTATGACGACGCGCTCGCCTCCATCCGAACATCCCTCGAGACCCTCGGCGTCGACAGGATCGATGTGCAGCTCATCCACTGGCCCAACCCGAGCGTCGGCAAGTTCGTCGAAGCGTGGAAGGCACTGGTGACGGCACAGCAGGACGGCCTGGTCACCACCATCGGCGTCTCCAACTTCACCGCGGAGCACCTGGACCGGATCATCGCCGAGACCGGGGTGACACCCGCCGTCAACCAGATCGAGCTGCACCCCTATTTCCCGCAGGTCGACATGCGAAAGACCAACGCCGACCTGGGGATCCGCACCGAGGCGTGGAGCCCGATGGGCAAGCGACAGGCGCCCTTCGACGCGGCGCCGGTGGCCGACGCCGCGCGCGCCCACGAAGTGACTCCGGCACAGGTCATCCTGCGTTGGCACCACCAGCTCGGTTCACTCCCGTTGCCCAAGTCCGGCACACCGGAGCGTCAGGGAGCCAACCTCGACATCTTCGGCTTCGAATTGTCCGATGCTGAGATGGCGGCCATCACCGGCCTCGGCCGACGGGACGGGCGCCTCTTCGGCGGCGACCCGAACACCCACGAAGAAATGTGAACACCGCGCGCCAATCCGCCGGCCCCACTCGCCGAGAGGACAGCAAATGATCGAGGGGACAGGCAAAAACAGCTCAGACCGCCTGATTTCCCTGTCCCCTCAGTGTGTTTCCCATCCCCTCGGCGAATGGGGCCGAGGGCTCAATCCGCGCTGCGCACCAGGTCGTATGACGCCCGCCGTGCCGCACGCCGCAGCACCACCAACACCGGCCGCCCCAGCACGGCGATGGCGACCGCGTTGGTGATGGCCCGGCCGGTGTCCCACCCGCCGGTCGAGGTGACCAGCGTGTAGACCCCGAAGCGGTGCAGGTTCTCCAGCAGCGAATACGCCGAGGAATAGGCAAGATTCGCGTGCCCGGAGATGTCCGCCCCAGCGAGGAACGGCCAGCTGTAGAGGTTCATCAGCGCACCGAAGAGGTATGCCGAGACGATGCCGTAGCCGATGAGCATGACGATCTCGCGCGTCCCCCGCACGCGACGGGGCAACAGCCCGGCGCCCATCCCGATCCACGCCGAGCACAGCATCTGAAAGGGCAACCACGGCCCGACGCCCGCGGTGATCAGTGCCGACGCGAAGAGCGAGGTGCAGCCGAGCACGAAGCCGAAGCCGGGGCCGAAGACCCGGCCGGCCAGGATCAGCAGGAAGAAGACCGTCTCGATCCCGCCGGTCCCGCCGCCGGTCGGTCGCAGTGCGGCGTCCACCGCCGAGAGCACACCGAGCATCGCCAGCGCCTTGGAATCCATTCCGCCGTCGGCGAATTCGGCGAGTATGACGAAAACCAGCAGCGGCAGAGTGACCGCGAAGATGATCGGGGCATCCGTGACATGCGCGGACCCGGACGCGTCGTGATGGGTGAGCAACGGCCAGCAGAACATCGCGAGACCGGCGATGCTGATCAGGACCAGCATCACGGCGGACCGAGCACGCAGCGGGACCGCGTGGCCACCCAGCGTTGTCACCAGGTCCTGTCCGTCGCCCGCGGTGCGCGCTGCCGTCAGCGACTTCATCCGAGCTCCCTCGAGTCGCCCAGCGCACGAGCGACGTCCCGCACCGTCAGGAACTCCTGTGGTGCCAGCACTTTGGCGACCTGTGGCGCGAAGATCGGCGACGACGCCACCACGTCAGCGGTTGGCCCGTCCGCGATCACATCACCGTCGGCGAGCACGACGACCCGGTCCGCGAGACCCGCGACGAACTCCACGTCGTGCGTCGCCACGAGCACCGCGTGCCCGTCGCGGGCCAGCGTGTCCAACTGCTGCGTCAGCAACGCCTTGGCCGTGTAGTCGAGTCCTCGGGTCGGCTCGTCCAGCAGCAACACACGCGGCCGGCCGGCCAGTTGGATCGCGAGCACCAGCGAAAGACGCTGTCCTTCGGACAGGTCACGCGGATGCTGTCCGTCGTCGATGCCCGGCGCCAGATGGTCGAGCAGGGCGCGAGCCTCCGGCCCGGCCGCAGCACACTCCTCACCTACACTTTCCAGATAGAGGAGGTCCGCGGCCGTCTGCGGCACGAGTCCGATCTGCGGTCCACTGGTGCTCCCCCGCTTCGCGTCGCCCGACGTCTCGACCCCATCGACCAGCACGGAGCCGGCGCTGCGCGGACCACTGCCCTGCAGCGACCACAACAGCGAGGACTTGCCGGAGCCGTTGCGGCCCATCAGCGCGGTGACCGTCCCTGCGGCCAACTGCAGGGTGACGTCGCGCACGGCGACCCGCTCGCGATATTGCACCGTGACGCCTTTCGCCCGGAGCGCCACGTCACCCGCCGGCCGCGCCCGAGGCGACGGATCAGCCAGGCGCCCGCGCAGCGGACGTGCTGCCCGCCGTGCGTCTCGCACCGACAGTGGCAATGGCGTCCAGGAGCACAACCGGCCCAGCTCGACCACCGGCGGAGCGACCGGCGCATCGATCATCATCGTCGCCGGATCACCACTGCGCACGACACCGCCGCCAGGCATGGCGATCACCGAATCGGCATACTGGACAGCCCTTTCCAGCCGGTGCTCGGCCATCACGACCGTCGTGCCGAGGTCGTGCACGAGGCGGGTTATCGCCGCGAGCACCTCCTCCGCAGACCCCGGATCGAGCGCCGACGTCGGTTCGTCCAGCACGAGCACCCTGGGCGCGGTCACCAGCGCGGAACCGATGGCGACCCGCTGCTGCTGCCCACCGGAGAGCGTCGCCAACGACCGCCCACGCAGCGCCGCGATGCCGAGCAGGTCCAGCGTCTCCTCGACCCGCTTGCGCATGGTCGCCGGTGCGACGCCCAATTGCTCCATGCCGTAGGCGAGTTCGTCCTCCACGGTGTCCGCGACGAAGCCTGCGACGGGGTCCTGGCCGACTCGGCCGACCACGTCGGCCATCTCCCGGGGCGGGTGGTCGCGGGTGTCCATGCCGGCGACGACGACGTTGCCGGACAGGCGGCCGCCCGTGAAGTGCGGCACGAGCCCGTTGATGGCACCGAGTAAGGTCGACTTGCCGACGCCGGTGCGACCTATGACGAGCGCGAGCTCGCCCTCCTCGATGTGCAGGTCGACGTGTGCCAACTCGGGCGGTCGATCGTCGGCATACCGGATCGACAGGTCACGCAGCTCGATCACGCGGGCACCTCCTCGTCGAGACCCTGTATGGCGCTGGGCGGCGACACCACTGCCGCCAGCAGGCCGATCACCGCGGCCATCAACGGAAGCAGGTCCACGACCGGCCAGGTCGCCGGTGTCGTCGACGGGTTCAGATGTGCCGGAGCGTACTGCCCTGCGAGGATCATCAGCCCACCCGCCGCCAGACCACTGGCAGCGACCGCGCACGCCGTCACGCCGAACGGATCCACCCGGTAGCGGGTCACGGTGCGCTCCCGTGCGGAGAACGCGAGCCCGACGGCGGCGAGCGCGACGCCGAGCACGAACGCCGGCCAGCGGAACGCCGCCGGCGCGCGGTCGTCGAGCACACCGAAGACACCGATGCAGACTGCGATCAGCCCGGCGACGGTGAGCACGCCGAGGATCCGGCGCGTGCGCACCGGGGTCGGCCCGCGCCGGCCGTAACCACGCGAATCCATCGCAGCAGCAAGGAGAAGCGAGCGGTCCAGTGCATCGGCGAGCACCGGCACGATCATCCGTCGCACGACGTGCCACTTCCGGCCGCCGCTGTCCGGCCGCAGCCGTTGCGCCCGGCGCACCCGCCCGATGCTGTCGGCGATCTGCGGGAAGACCGACACCGCGACGACCACGACCGTGCCGATGTCGTAGAGGGCGATGGGCACGACCTTCAGCAGTCGCTTCGGGTTGGCCAGCGAGTTGGCCGCGCCGATGCAGATGATCATCGCGGCGAGCCGAAGGCCGTCATACAGACCGTCGAGCACGTCCGACAGGTGAATGGGACCGAGCAACGAAACACCGGCTGCCCAGTCCGGCAACGGGATTCGCGGCAGGTCGAGCAGCACGGTTCCGCTGCCCGACGCACCGAGGAAACACCGGAACGCGACACGCACCACGACGATGAATGCCCCGAGCAGGAGGTAGACCCGCAGCGACCGGGCCCACGGTGCATCGCCGCGCCGCAGCACCACGACGAAGCACGCGACACCGATCAGCAACAACAACAGCAGCGGGTCGGTCGTGAACGACGCCGCCACCGCCAGCCCGATCGCCCACAACCACCAGGCGACCGGGTGGACGGGAGCGGGCAAGCGTCTCACTCGAGGTTGCGCCGTCGGATGATCGCGACGACCCCGCCGCCGATGGCGAGCGCCGCCAGCACGCCGCCGCCCACGACGGTGGTGGCGTTGATGCTGGAGGACTTCTTCTTCGAGTCCTTGATCAGGTCGTCACTGTTGCTGAGCGGTTGTCCGCCGGCATCGACGGCAGCGCCGCTCGACGCACTGGTGGATCCGCTCGACGCACCCGCCGAACTCGAGCTGCTGTGCGACGACTTGGACGCACTCGCGGACTTCGACGCGGACCTGCTCGCCTTCGCGGCCTTCGCCTTGGCTTCGGCCTTCCTCTCGGCGGCCGTCGACGTCGTCGACTTCGGCTGGGAGCCGGCGGACGTGCCGCCGTCGTGCTTGGACGGCGCCGGGTCGTGCCTCGGCGCGGTCGTCGTCGTATGGCGCGGAGGCGCCGGTGGCTGGGTCGTCGTGGTGGTGGGTTTCGGTGCGGTCGGACGGGACGGCGCTGCGCCGGGTGCGACGTTCGAGCCGCCCTCGCTGAACGACCACCCCTCGAATCCGCCCGGTATGACGTGGCTGTTCGACAGACCCTCCTGGCTGTAGCCCCAGGACCCACCGTTGGAGGCCTGCCAGTAGCTCCAGTAGGCCTTGCCGGGCGGCATGCGGACGCACTGCTCGTGGTAGCCGCCGGGCAGGTCCTGCGTCGCCGTCGGCTTGCCGTAGATCCGGCATGCCACGGACAGTCCCCCGTCGCGCGTGCCCTCCACCGGGATCCCCGCTGCCTGCAGGGCCTGGAGTCCGGTCGCGCCACTGCCGACCGGCGAGCAACGGATCGCGACACCACCACCGAGGTTGCGGAAGTCCACCACGACGGTGACCCCCGAGCTGGTTTTGCAGTATCCGTTGTAGCCGGCCGCCTGCGCGGGCGCGGCGGATCCGACATACGCGAACGTCGTTGCCGAGGAGGCGAGCGCGACGGCAGTTGCCGATCGCACCAGGCGGCTGGCCATGCGGGCGATGTCCTTTCGTATCAGGACTCGTGTCGCGACTTCCCGCGTGCGACACGATCTCGCCCGCGACTGCAGTCCTCGACAGTCGATCCGGTGACGGGCGGCGCAGGTATTCCGACTCGTGGCCGACCGGCCACTCACGGCTGCGGGACAGCGTCGGATTTGCACCGACTTCCCCTGCGCGCACCTGGACGCCCGACACGGGCGTCAGCCCAAAACGGTAGCACCGCCGGACGGCGCTCCGGAACGAGCACAGGCTTGTATGGCGCGCTCCGATGCCGCAGAGTCTCGCGGGTGACCTCCGATCGCACGCTCTCCGCCGCCACCGCCGTCGCGGCACTCACTGAGCCGGCCCGACGGGGCGACCGCGTCGTCGTCGGGCTCACCGGACCACCGGCCACGGGCAAGTCCACGGCCGCCGAGGTGCTCGCCGCCGGCTGCCGTGAGCGCGGCCTGCGCACGGTCGTGGTGCCGATGGACGGCTTCCATCTCGCCCAGGCGGTGCTCGACGAACGCGGCTGGGCGCCGGTCAAGGGTGCGCCGCACACCTTCGACGCCGCGGGGTACGTCGAGTTGCTCGCCCGGATCCGCCGCGAGCGCGACCGCACGGTGTGGGCGCCGTCCTTCGACCGGTCGCTGGAGGAGCCGATCGCCGGAGCGATCGAGGTGTCCCCGGCCGCGCAGGTCGTGCTGACCGAGGGCAACTACCTGCTGCTGCCGGACGAGCCGTGGTGCGAGTTGCCCGGTCTGCTGGACGCGATCTGGTATGTCGAAACCCCCGACGAGCTCCGCCGCGACCGGCTGATCGCGCGGCACCGCAGCTACGGCCGCAGCCTCGCCGAAGCATCGGAACGCGCGCTGGGTTCCGACGAGCGCAATGCCGAGGTGGTGCGGTCGACGCGGGACCGCGCTGACGCCATACTCCTGCTGCCGTGAGGCCATCACCGGTGTGACCGACCGCACGGCGTCGCCGCGCCATACCGAGCAACCTCGAGGGGGTTCACACGTCTTCCCACCGTGAGGTGCAACGCGAGAACCGACGCCCGGCGGCCGGTATCCGGCCCGTCGCGGTGCGGCGTTCCCTCCTGCAGCGATGAATCGTTAAGGTCTGGGCGAGGGGTTGAGGTGTCGTGACACTCACTGCACCCTCCGTGTATGCCGAGAGGCCGTATCGCTTGGGAGGTCGGATCCATGACCCTGGATCGACTCCTGCGCACGATGCGATGACGGCGGACCCACCGGTCGACCTGGCCGAGCTCTACCGCACGCACCACCTGCAGATGGTGCGTCTCGCCCGGCTGCTCGTCGACGACACGGCGAGCGCCGAGGACGTCGTGCAGGAAGCCTTCCTGGGCATGCACCGTAACCGCGGAGCGTTGCGCGACTCGCGGGCGGCCGTCGGCTACCTGCGGCAGGCGGTCGTCAACCAGTCGCGCTCGATGCTGCGCAGGCGGCGCACGGTCCGCGCGCATCTGAAGGTCGCCGAGCCGGAGATCGCACCACCTGCCGACAGCGAGGTGATCCTCGCCGAGGAGCACCAGGAGGTGTTGCGGGCGGTCGACCAGTTACCACCGCGACAGCGTGAGGTGCTGGTGCTGCGCTACTGGTCGGAGATGTCCGAGGCGGAGATCGCCGACGCGCTCGGCATCAGCAAGGGAACCGTGAAATCACAAGCAAGTCGCGCGATGGCGACACTGGCCAAGATCATGCAAGGAGGCGAAACCGATGGATCCGTCTGAGCAGCACGACAACACCGACGACCTCGAGCGTCGCCTGCGTGCGGCCTTCACCGCGAAGGCTCTGCAGATCTCCGACGCCGACCTCGACCACGACCGCGAGGACGAGGTGGCGGCCGCGCTGAGCAGCCAGCACCGGCGCCACCCGGGGACTCGTTGGTTCGCCGGCATCGGTGCCGCAGCTGCGGCTGCTGCGATCGTCGGGGTGACCTTCATCGGTTTGCACGGCGACGGTCAACGGCAGGTCGTCAACGGCCTGCCACCTGCCAGCACGACGGCGTCCTCGAGCACGTCACCGAGCGGCGCCACGACGAGCAGCCCGTCCTCCTCGTCCGGGGGGCTGGTGACGCCGTTGCGCCACCCGGCCTATCAGAGCAAGGGGCCGACCACGACGTTGCCGACGTCCGGCGATTCGACCGCGTCGTCGGCACCGAGGTCCGAGACAACGACCCCTCCCGAAGCGACCCGCACCGCGATGTCCGGTGGCTCGAGCACGATGTCGACTCCGTCGAGCTCAGCGGACTCGTCGATGTCGATCGCCGCTCATCAACCGCCCGCGATGCCGAGCGGCCTGCCCCAGTCCAAGGCGCTGGATGACCGTGAGTATGTCGGCGCCGTGCCGCTGGACGACCCGTCCGGTGGCGCGAAGCGGATGCTGTCGATGCCGTCGAAGACCTCGTGGCAGCGCACCGCGGAGAGCGGCAACAGCCTGACCGTCCGACTCACCTATCTGCCGACCGACATCGAGGCCTACTGGCGGCAGACGTTGCCGAGCCAGGGCTGGGTCGCCGACGGCGCCGGCTGGAAGTACCCGGGCACCTCGTATGCCGTCAGCCCGATCACCGACAAGGGCAGCTTCACCGTCACCTGGTGATCGTGTTCCGGTTCACCGTCCGGTGCGGCTTCACCCCAGTCCGGTGAACGGCTCGGGGTAGACGACATCGCCGCGCAGGGTCGGGTCGTTCGGGTCGTATGCCGTGAGCAGCCGGACCTGGGCCGCGGTGGGCGGCGCCCAGTCGGCGAGCGGCAGCGTCAGTCCGTGGTCGCCCGCGTAGGCGAATCCCCTTGCGCCGTAATAGGTCGGGCTTCCTTCAAGGACGATGAGCGGCTCGTGGGCTGCATCGGCAACAGAGGTGGCAGCTTCGATGAGGGCCGTGCCGATGCCGCGCCGTTGGTGATCGGGAGCGACCGCGAGTGGCGACAGCATGACGATCGGCCGGTCCTGATCGTTGCTGCGAATCCAGCAACCGTCGACCATGACGTGACCCACGATGTCGTCGCCCTCGACGGCTACGAACGACATGGCCGGCCGATAGCAGGCGTCGTCGCGGATCGCGCGGACGAGATCTGCCTCCATCTGCTTCCCGAACGCCGCCCGTACGAGTGCGTCGATCGCGTCGAAGTCAACGGGTTGCTCCAGGCGAATCTTCACCCGGGCAGTCGAGCACAGTCGTCGTATGCCGCGCGATCGATTTACGCACGATGCCGCTCGCACGCGGAACCCCAGCGGCACCGACGGTGGCAGTAGAGATGCCGGACATCACCCCCGATGACCGATCCGCTAATGGGTCGATTCCCAGCGAATCTCGCCGTCTACGACAACTTCAGTTGGCGGCATGCCCAGCATGCTGCGACATCGTCGAGATCTTCCTCGGCCGTCACACTCACCAACTGACCAGGACGTATCGCATTTGCTCCTCATTGGAGACGAGCGCCAAGACTCACCTGGCAGATGTGTCAATCTCGCCCGCCCACAGGACGAGCGTCATTTCTTGCGTCTCAAACATGAGACTCACCCCCACAGTCTGGTTCACCTCATCGCGTACCGGGGTCGCGCGCATCAGCGGCTCTCCGACGCAGCCCACGAACGGCACCTCGCCGGTTGCGTCTCGCAACACCCACCGCCCTGCATCGTCGTAGAGATACTGGCTCATCCAGCCTTGATCATCGGCATCGGTGATTGAGCAGGACAAGGTCCAGTCGCTTGCCCCGTCCAGATGTAGGTCCAGGTCGGACTCGAACCGCATGTGCACCGAGCCAGCCGATGGTGTCCGGAACGAGCCGTCCGTCGACTGCCACGCGAAACGGTCGACGGACTGCAGGCGAGACCCGATCAACTCGTCAAACATGGGTGCAGCCTGCCAGAACATCACCGGACCGCGCCGATGAACGATGTCGGCCGAGACAGTACGCAAGTGCTCCTTAATGTGTCGCGCGACGGCGTTCGTAGCTCTACCGTTTGTGCCGAGCCCGCCCAAGGCGCGTCTACCCGGTAAGGGTGCGTCCTGCCCGCCGCGCGGAGAGGGTGGCTGCCCGTTCGAGCCGGGCCGGGTCCGGGGAACTCACGTCTCGGCGGGAGATGTCGGGGTTCCCACACAAGTCTGTCCGGGTGCCGGTCCCGGAGGTGACTCCTCTCACGCAACCCATACGTGAGTTCACTGCATTCGCCGCCGCTCGATTCCGACTTCGAACGAAGCCCGAATCGTCGGTGGCGCTCGCTGAGATCCCATCGACGGCGATGTCGAGACTCACCGATACGACCAAGTGGGACTCAGGCCACTGCGGTGTGGTGGCCGGGCATCTGCCCGGGTGTGAGGTCCCAGCGCACGCCGTCGGGCTCGACCGTCGCGGTGTAGCCCTGTCGGTGCACGGTCTGGTGGTGTCGGCAGCACAGCAGTGTCGCGTTGGTCAGGGAGGTTTCGCCTCCGGCCCACCAGGGTCTGACGTGGTGGATTTCGCAGAATCCTGGTGGCCGGTCGCAGCCGGGGAAGGTGCATCCGCCATCTCGCAGGATGACTGCCGCGCGGATCGCTTTGGTGGCCAGGCGTTCTCGCCGCCCCACATCCAGGGGTTGGCTGGGGCCGCCGAGCACGACCGGGATCAGGTCCGCCGAACAGGCGAACCGTCGGGCGGCGCCGGCGTCGACGAGGTCGCCGGTGGGGGTGGTGGCGCCGTGCCCGGCGAGCAGTTCTTGCAGTCCCATGGTGAGTAACACGGTGGCCGCACTTGCCTGGGTGCCTTCCCCGGTCGCTGCGCGTGCGCCGGCACCGACGAGGTCCATCAACGCGTCCAGGCGGCGTTTGCCCGGCGACCGCTCATCCCGGACCTGCTCACCAGCGCCTGTGGATGGGCCAGGACACTCGGGTGCATTGTCGGCGCCAAGGCCGAATGCCGCACCCGTACCGCCAGCACCGCTCGATCCCGAGGGCGCATGGGGCCTCGATACGCCGGCTCCCCCGCTACGCTCCTCCGCCGCTACTCGACCCGCATCCGGTCGGGGTGCGGAATTGGCGTTGATCGCTTCCTTCAGAATCGCGGCGTTCGCCGGCGACAACTCCGCCACCAGGCGCGTCATCCCCGTCGCGGTGGTCGACCAGGACAAGGATTCGGTCCGTTCGAGTTTCTCGTCATCCTTGGAGAGTTCGTCCGGGGCGAATCTGTCGATGATCCGCCGAGTCAGTTTCGTCAGACCATCACACCCGAGCGCGGGATCGATCTGCAGGAACCAGCCCAACACCTCGTCACGTTCCGCGGTCGGGATCACCGGCCCGACTTTGTCCGCCTGGGCCAACGCGGTCCGCGCGGACTCCACCGAACATGACCCCTCCAGCAACGCAGTCGTGATCACCGTGTTCTTGCGGTGCTGGCACGCATCGGCAACGGACGCCATCGCCCGGACCGTCCGCGGCTCCAAACGCGTCCCGCCGGTCAGCCGCCCGGCGATCCACTGGCCGGTGGTGGCCGCATCCGACCTCGTGACCGCGCCGCGGTCGACCGCGTCCGCAGCCACGATCGTGCCCACCTGCGACGACCGACCCTGCAACCGCAACAGGACCGACATCAACTCGGCCTCCTGGTCCTCGCCGAGCTGGTGCAAAGCCGCCGGGATTTCGTCCAACAACACGGCCACTGCCTGTACCGCAGCGAGTAGTTCCGGTCCCCGACCCGGCTCCGCAGCAGGGGCACCATCCAGGAGCGAATGCCTAATGCTCATGACGTGAACCCCCTTCCCCTGTAAGCATTTTCGCTACTCTCAGGATACCGGAAGGGGTAGTCAACGGCTAGTGTTTCATCGAACTCATTTCCGCTAATTGGATAGCGCGGCGACTCCGGAGCGGCGCCGAGGTCAGCCGCACAGGACCACCCAACGCAACATCACGACCCCGCCCGCGAAGAACGATTCAGACCGAAATACACACCGGATCAGAACGACGATGTGATCGAATGCCGCCCATGGGCGCGAAGACAACCATCCGGAGGCCGACAGCCGCCGAGATCGGCGAGCTCCCCGCGCTGGAAGTCGAAAGCTACCTTTCCTATGCAGACATCGGAATGAGCGAGGTTGCCGTGGGAAACGAACCCGACGTTGGCTTCCTCAGCGATGCGTTCTACGCGGACAACATCCGAATTGCCCTGTGCGACACGGATATTGCTGGTTTTATCGAATACCGGACTCTCGACGAGACGCTCTACATCGCCGGGGTGAACGTGAGGCCGCGCTTCCTGGGGCACCGCATTGGCGCCCTACTCCTCGAGGCAGCAGCCGAATTGGCGACGGCACGCGGCCTACATCGACTGTCGCTCACGACGTTCCAGGACGTTCCGTGGAATGCGCCTTATTACGAGCGTCTCGGCTGGCGAACCCTCGCCGAGGAAGAGACGTCGGCCGGACTTCTGGCTATTCGCGCTCGCCAACGCGACGCGGGTTACGAACGGTGGCCGCGCACGACCATGGTCAAGGACCTCAGCAGCTGACCGGACTAATCGAGGCGTCACCCGGCCGCGACACTGCCGTCTCCCAGTGTCCGCCCGACCGCCGAGCGCCACGCCGCGCGCTGGGACTCCCGCACCTGCGGCGACATCTGCGGGTCCCACTGACCGGCCCGGTGCCAGTTGCGGCGCAACACCTTGATGTCCGACCAGTAGCCGACCGCGAGCCCGGCGAGGTATGCCGCCCCGAGACTGACGGTCTCGCTCATCGTCGGCCGCACCACTGACACGTCGAGCACGTCCGCGACCATCTGCATCATCAGGTGGTTGGCCGTCATACCGCCGTCTGCGCGTAGGGATTTCAGCGGCACACCGGCGTCCGCGGCCATCGCTTCCACGACATCATTAGTCTGCCACGCACACGACTCGAGCACGGCACGTGCCAGGTGACCGGCGGTGACGAAACTGGTCAGCCCGGAGATCACACCGCGAGCGCCCGAGGACCAGTACGGCGAGAAGAGCCCGGTGAATGCCGGCACGACAACGCACCCACCGCTGTCGTCGACCGTGCGCGCGAGTGTTTCAATCTCGGGTGCGCTGCGGATCAGACCCAGCCCGTCGCGCACCCACTGGACAAGCCCGCCCGCCACGGCGATCGACCCTTCGAGCGCGTAAGCCTTTGTGCCGTCAGCCAATTGGTAGGCGACCGTAGGCAGCATGCCGTGCGTGGACGTCACGATCTCGTCGCCAGTGTTCATCAGCAAGAAGGCGCCGGTGCCGTAGGTGCACTTGACTTCGCCTGCCTCGAAACAGGTCTGCCCGAAGAGTGCACTCTGCTGGTCCCCGACCGCCGCAGCGACCGGCACACCTGCGAGCGAGCCTGTCGCCGTCCCGACGATCGTCGACGACGGCACGATCTTCGGCAGGATCGCCCGAGGAACGTCGAAGAACTCGAGCAACTCCGAATCCCAGTGCAGACTCTCGAGATTCATCAGCAACGTACGGCTCGCATTGGTCACGTCCGTGACGTGTATGCCGCCGTCCGGGCCACCGGTAAGGTTCCAGATCAGCCATGTCTCCATGGTGCCCAGCAGCAGGTCACCGCGATGCGCGCGCTCCCGCAACTCCGGCCGGCTGTCCATCAACCAGGACAACCGCACCGCAGTGAAGTATGACGCCGGCGGGATGCCGGCCCGTTGCCGGAAGAAGTCGGCACCGGGGTCGTCCAGCAGGTGGTCGGCGACCGACCGGGTGCGCGTGTCCTGCCAGACGATCGCCGGGCAGACCGGTCGACCGGTCGTCCTCTCCCACAGCACGAACGTCTCCCGCTGGTTCGCGACACCCACCGCGGCAACGTCGGCGACCGAGATCCCGAGGTCGGCGAGCGCCTCGGGTATGACGTGCCGCGTGTTGTGCCAGATCTCCGCCGCGTCGTGTTCGACCCAGCCGGGCTGAGGGAAGATCTGCCGGTGCTCGCGCTGACCCATGCCGGCCAACCGGCCGTGCTGGTCGAAGATCATCGCCCGGGTCGAGGTGGTGCCCTGGTCGATGCTGAGGACGTAACGCGCGGCCATCTGTGAACCTCCTCGAAATGTCTGTTACCGAAAGTCGGGGTCCCCGCGAAGTATTCGGAGGAACGTAGTGGGGGAGAAACTTCGTGGGGTGGCTACCACCGTTTCGACATGAGAGCGTGACTCGTGCCCCGGGCTGCCTCGTCCAGGGTCCTCAGGACGTCCTTGCGCGCGCTGCGTGCGGGGGTCAACACCTGCTCGGTCGAGCCGCGCACGCCGAGCGAGGCCACGACCGTGCCCCCGTGACTCCGTACGGGGACCGCGACGCCCGCTCCGTCGGTGCCGGAGCCGCCGGTGTCGACGGCGTAGCCACGGGATCGGGTCAACGTCACGTCGTCGCGCAGCCGGTCACCGCTCTTGGCTGAGCGCTCGGCACGAAGCAGGCTGTCGAGCACCTGCCCGCCGATCGGGCTGAGGGCGAGCAGCATCTTCCCCTCCGCGGTCGCCGCGAGGTCCACCTCGTCGCCGATCTCCACTCGCTGCGGTGCGGGCGATGCGCTGAAGACGTGATGGGCTGTCAGCCCGGACGTGATCTCGGTGGGCTCCGTCTCAGGCAACACCACAAGGCGTGCGGCCAGCCGGGTCCGAGCCGCCAGGCCGTCGACCCAGTTCGTTGCACGCGACCGCATCTCGTTGATGTCCATGGGTTTTGAGCGATCGCCCAGGACCTCCGCCGCAAGCAGGTAGGCACCGCTCGCCGGGTCCTGCTCGACGAAGCCGACCTCGACGAGCGTCCGCAGTATGCCGTGCACCGTGCTCTTGCTGAGCCCCAGCGCACCGGACAGATCGCCCAGCACCCGGCCGTGACCGGCGGCGAGCAGACGCAGGATCGCGGCCGCCCGTTCGACGGATTGCACGCGTCCCGGCATACGGCGAAGCGTAGGTCCGGATGCGCCATTCGACAATGTCGAACGGTTAGGACACCCGACCAGTCCGGACGGATCTACCTTGAGGCCACGCAGGTGATTTGTGACGCAGTTCACACCGTCGGAAGGCAGGCACATCATGAGACGAACAGGTTCACGACTCCTCTCCGAGGCGGCTGAGCGATGAGCGCCATCACCGCCCCGATGAAACGCGGGTGGGGACTCAAGCAGATGGGCGGGATGTGGGGTGAGTGCGCCGCCGAGTTCCTCGGCACCTGCGTGCTGATCCTCTTCGGAGACGGCGTCGTCGCGATGGCGGTCGCCGCGCTGCCCGGATCGGGCCGCGCCCAGAGCGCCACCACGATCTTCCTCGCCTCCGGCGACTGGTTGCTGATCACCTGGGGCTGGGCGTTCGCGGTCTGCTTCGGCGTCTACATCGCCGGCGGTGTCACGGGCGCGCACCTGAACCCGGCGGTCACCCTGGCGTTCGCCGTACGCCGCAAGTTCCCCTGGCGCAAGGTGCTGCCCTACTCGCTCAGCCAGATCGTCGGGGCGTTCGTCGGCGCCGCGCTGGTCTGGTGGAACTATCACGACTCGATCAACGCCTACGACCATGCGGCCGGGAAAGCCGGGGCGGATCTGGTCAACGGACACACCAACGCGACGTTCTCGATCTTCGCGACCTTCCCGTCCCCGGCGTTCAACGGATCGATGTGGGGTCCGTTGCTCGACCAGATCATCGGCACCGCGTTGCTGCTGCTGTGCATCGCCGCGCTGGTCGACGCCCGCAACACCATCGTCAAGGCCAACCTCGGCCCACTGCTGATCGGCTTCGCCGTCGCGGCCATCGGCATGAGCTTCGGCGCCAACGCCGGTTACGCGATCAACCCCGCGCGTGACCTCGGCCCGCGCATCCTCGCCTACTTCGCCGGATTCGGTGAGCTGGCACTACCCGGAACCGTCCACGGGCCAGGCGGTTTCAGCGGCTACATGTGGGTGCCCATAGTCGGACCACTGATCGGTGGTGTCGTCGGCATCGTGATCTACGACGTCGTGATCGGCAGGGCGTTGGACGCCCGCGCCGCACTCGGCGCGCCGGAGGAAGCGCCGGAACAGGTTCCGCCGATCGACGACGACATCGACTGAGTCCGACGGCGGATCGGGCGCAAGCCTGATCCGCCACCCTGAACACAAAGCAACAGCAACACTTCTGTAGGAGAAAACATGCCGGACTTCGTAGGCGCCCTGGACCAGGGCACGACCAGCACCCGCTTCATGATCTTCGATCACGGGGGCAACGAGATAGCCAAGCGGCAGCTCGAGCACGAGCAGATCATGCCGCAGGCGGGCTGGGTCGAGCACAGCCCGCTGGAGATCATCGACCGGACCCGCACCGTGATGGGCAGCGCGCTCGCCAACGCCAATCTGCACGCCAGCGATCTGGACTCGATCGGGATCACCAACCAGCGCGAGACCACCGTCGTCTGGGACAAGAAGACGGGGCGTCCCTACTACAACGCGATCGTCTGGCAGGACACGCGCACCGACAAGATCGCCTCCGCCCTCGAACGTGAGGGCAAGGGCGACGTGATCCGGCAGAAGGCGGGAATCCCGCCGGCCACGTACTTCTCGGCCGGCAAGATCAAGTGGATGCTCGACAACGTCGACGGGCTCCGTGCGGCAGCCGAGCGCGGGGACGCGATCTTCGGCAACACCGACAGCTGGGTGTTGTGGAACCTCACCGGTGGCACTGACGGCGGCGTGCACGTCACCGACGTCACCAACGCCAGCCGCACCATGTTGATGAACCTCGAAACCCTCGACTGGGACGACGAACTGCTGGGGTTCTTCGACATACCGCGCTCGATGTTGCCGGAGATCCGGCCCAGCTCGGACCCGAACTTCTACGGGACGACGCTGCGCAGCGGCCCGATCGGCGGCGAGGTGCCGCTCGCCGGAGACCTCGGCGATCAGCAGGCGGCCACGGTCGGCCAGGTGTGCTTCGCACCCGGTGAGGCGAAGAACACCTACGGCACCGGCAACTTCCTGCTGATGAACACCGGGGAGGAGATCGTCCGCAGCAAGAGCGGGCTGCTCACCACACCGGCGTACAAGTTCGGCGACAGTCCTGCTGTCTACGCACTCGAGGGTTCGATCGCGGTGACCGGTAGTGCCGTGCAGTGGTTGCGCGACCAGCTCGGCATCATCTCTGGTGCGGCCGAGACCGAGCAGCTCGCTCGGCAGGTGAAGGACACCGGCGGCATGTACTTCGTGCCGGCGTTCTCCGGGCTCTTCGCGCCCTATTGGCGCTCGGACGCGCGCGGCGCGATCGTCGGTATGTCGCGCTTCAACACCAACGCGCATCTCGCCCGGGCGACGCTCGAATCCATTTGCTACCAGAGCAAGGACGTCGCTGACGCCATGGAGAAGGACTCCGGCGTGAAGCTGGACGTGCTCAAGGTCGACGGCGGCGTCACCGCCAACAGCCTGTGCATGCAGCTGCAGGCCGACATCCTCGGTGTCTCCGTGTCCCGGCCGGTCGTCGCGGAGACGACCGCGTTGGGCGCGGCATACGCCGCGGGCCTGGCGACCGGGTTCTGGAACAACACCGACGAGCTGCGCGCCAACTGGAACGAGGACCAGCGCTGGGAGCCCGAGTGGAACGACGAGCAGCGCTCCACCGGGTATGCCGGCTGGCAGAAGGCCGTCGAGCGCACACTCGACTGGGTCGACGTCGAGTGAGATCACCTTCGACCCGGCATCTCGCGGTCGGTTCGTGCATCCACCCGCACGAACCGGCCGCGAGTTGTCCGCGTCACATACCTACAGTGGAGAACACCGGTCGTCGTCAGGCGGCCGGCGGCCAGGAGGAATTTTCATGGTGATGCAGCCCAACAGCGCCCGACTCGGGCCCGAAGAGCGCGTGCAGGCGTGGAAAGACCTGCAGGAGCGCGAATTCGACGTACTCGTCATCGGCGGAGGCGTGACCGGCTCCGGCGCCGCACTCGACGCCGCGACCCGCGGACTACGCACCGCACTGGTCGAGTCCCGAGACTTCGCCAGTGGCACCTCGTCCCGCAGCAGCAAGCTCTTCCACGGCGGGCTGCGCTACCTCGAGCAGATGAATTTCGGCCTCGTCGCCGAAGCGCTGCGCGAGCGTGAACTCATGCTGACCACCATCGCGCCGCACCTGGTGCACCCGGTCTCGTTCCTCTACCCCCTGTCCCACCGCGGCTGGGAACGCCCTTATGTCGCAACGGGTTTGGCCATGTACGACCAGATGGGCGGCGCTCGCTCGGTGCCTCGCCAGAAGCACCTCACCCGCGGCGGTGCGCTGAAGCTCTTCCCCAGCCTGAAGTCCGACTCACTGGTCGGCGCGGTCCGCTACTACGACGCGCAGGCAGACGACGCTCGGCACACGATGACGGTCGCGCGCACCGCTGCCCACTACGGCGCCGTGGTCCGCAGCTCGACCGAAGTCGTGGAGATCGTGCGGGAGGCCGACCGGGTGATCGGTGCCGTGGTCCGTGACGTCGAGACCGACGAGCGGGTGACGGTGCGCGCGAAGGTTGTGGTCAACGCCACTGGTGTCTGGACCGACGACGTGCAGCGCATGAGCGGCGGCCGCGGGCGTTTCCGGGTGCGCGCCTCCAAGGGCGTGCACATCCTGGTCCCCCGCGACCGGATCGCCGGCGAGGTCGGCCTGATCCTGCGCACCGAGAAGTCGGTCCTGTTCGTCATACCGTGGGGCCAGCAGTGGCTGATCGGCACGACCGACACCGACTGGACCCTCGACCTGGCACACCCGGCAGCCACGGCTTCGGACATTGAATACCTTCTGGAGCATGCGAATTCGGTGCTTTCGACGCCGATCACCAAGGACGACATCCTGGGCGTGTATGCCGGTCTCCGTCCGCTGCTCGCCGGGGAGAGCGAGGACACCAGCCAGTTGTCCCGTGAGCACGCCGTCGCTCGGCCCCAGCCGGGGCTGGTGGCGATCGCGGGCGGGAAATACACGACCTACCGCGTGATGGCCAAGGACGCGATCGACATCGCCGGCAAGGACCTCGGCGAGATCAAGGAGTCGGTCACCGACCGTGTGCCACTGGTCGGAGCCGACGGGTATGCCGCGATGCTCAACCTCACCCGGGAGCTGTCCGAGCAGACCGGTCTGCCGCCGTGGCGGATCGAACATCTGCTCAACCGCTACGGATCCAAGCTCGACGAACTCCTCGCACTCACTGCGGAGGACGAGACGCTGCTGGAGCCGGTGAAGTCAGCGGAGACCTACCTGCGGGTGGAGCTCAAGTACGCGGTGACCCACGAGGGTGCGCTGCACCTGGCCGACGTACTCGCCCGACGTACCCGTATGTCGATCGAGACCAAGCACCGCGGCGTCGATGCGGCCGAAGAGGCAGCCGACATCATGGCGCCGCTGCTGGGTTGGACCGAGGAGCAGAAGCGCACCGAGATCGAGACCTACCGCGAGCGCGTCGCCGCCGAACGTGCCTCGCAGGAGCTCGACACCGACTCGGAGAGTGACGCGGCGCGCCTGCGTGCGCCGGAGATGCGGCAGGGCCTGCGGCGCGTCACCGCGACCAAGTAGCGGCACCCGCTGGTCGAGTAGCGACGAAGGAGCGTATCGAGACCCGGGCGACGCAACGCGCCCGACGGACTGGCTACTGTCGCGAGTTGTTCGCCGTTCCCACCGGAATCGGACGTATAACTCGCGACAGTAGCTACTTGTCCGTGCTGAGCGATGTGGGATCCACCCGCAGGATCCGGTCGTCCCCGGGCCGGGGGTCGCCGCGAGTGTCGGTGTTGTTGGTCAGCACCCACAACGATCTGTCGGGTGCCACGACGACATCCCGGAGGCGCCCGTAGGTTCGCACGAAGTGCTGCGTGGACGCCGACGGGTGCGAGACCGGCACGGTGATCAGCCGCTGCCCGCCGAGTGCCGCTATGTAGATGGTGTCGCCGAGGACCGCCATACCGCTCGGACTGGCCTCGGACGTCGGCCACTGCTGCACCGGGTTGCGATAACTGGTGGACCCCGTGCCGCGAGGAACGAGCGACGTATCGAAGTCCGTCTTCGCACGACCCTCGCGCACCGGCCAGCCGTAGTTTCCTCCGCGGACTATGACGTTGAGCTCGTCCCAGGTGTTCTCGCCGAACTCCACCGCGAACATCGTGCGGTCGGCGGCCCAGGCCATCCCCTGCACGTTGCGGTGCCCCATCGACCACACCGGGCTCCTGACGAACGGGTTGTCGCCCGGCACTCCCCCATCGGGCTCGAGCCGAAGTATCTTGCCCGCCAAACTGCTTCTGTCCTGGGCCAATTCACGTTGAGTGCTGTCACCGGTCGAGACGTAGAGCTTGCCGTCCGGGCCGAACTCGACCCGCCCGCCGTTGTGCACCACACCGGCCGGTATGCCGTCGAGGATCTGCTGCCGCCCGGTGAGGCGCACGGCACCTTCGCGCTTCGCGCAGCGATAGCGGACCACCCGGTTGGTGTCGTCGTCGCCGGTGTAATAGACCGCCAGCCAGCCGTCGTGCACCGCCATACCGAGCAGACCGCCCTCGCCGCCGTGCTTGACTCCCGGCACCGTGAGGACCTCGCGCAGCTTGCCACCGGAGAGCTGACGGATGCGGGCATCGTCGCGCTGGCTGATCAGCGGCGCGCCGTCGACCCACACCACGGACCAGGGCGCCTTGAGGCCCGTGACGACGTCGGCCACACCGGAGCGCGACGTCGACCCCTGTGAGGCGCTTGCCGAATCAGTAGGATTTCCAGCGCTGTCCGCGGTGCAGGCACTCGTCGCAGCCACCAGAGAGGTCGCTCCGAGCACGCCCAGGACGGCGCGCCGACTCGGTTCTGTCATTCCGTGCACAGCCGCCACCTCCGGTCACCGGGCCGTGGCCCCAGCCTAAACAGACCGCCCGGCGGCGGGTTTTCGTCATACAGGGCACGCACAGGGTGGACATAGACTTGGGCATGGCCGCACACAGTGACCGGCGAGAGGGTGACCATCATGAGCGAGAAATCTGGCCTGAAGCGACCTGACGGCTCCCCCGTACGCGTCCTCGTCGTCGACGACGAGAGCAATCTGACCGAGCTCCTCTCGATGGCGCTGCGCTACGAAGGCTGGGACATCAAGAGCGCGGGCACCGGGTCGAGTGCAGTGCGCACCGCCAAGGAGTTCCGGCCCGACGCGGTCGTGCTCGACATGATGCTGCCGGACTTCGACGGCATGGAGGTGCTGCGCCGACTGCGCGACGAGGACCCGACACTGCCGGTGCTCTTCCTCACCGCCCGCGACGCCGTCGAGGACCGCATCGCGGGACTGACCGCCGGTGGCGACGACTACGTGACCAAGCCGTTCTCCCTGGAGGAGGTCGTGGCTCGGGTGCGCGCATTGTTGCGGCGATCAGTGGCGATGACCGAAGACTCCTCCTCGACGCTGGTCGTCGGCGACCTGCGGCTCGACGAGGACAGCCACGAAGTGTTTCGTGGCGAGGATGAGATCACCCTGACGGCAACGGAGTTCGAGCTGCTGCGTTATCTCATGCGCAACCCCAAGCGGGTGCTGTCCAAGGCACAGATCCTGGACCGGGTGTGGCACTACGACTTCGGCGGCCAGGCCAACGTCGTCGAGCTCTACATCTCTTACCTCCGCAAGAAGATCGACGCCGGCCGCAGCCCGATGATCCACACCATGCGCGGTGCCGGCTACGTCCTGAAACCCGCCAGTTGAGCAGGGCTCGACTGCTGATCCGTCTCCCGCGATGACCACCACCGCATCATCCTGGCAACCCAGTCGCTGGACGCTGCGCACCAAGCTCGTCGCGTGGATGCTGCTGCTGTTCGTCATCGTGACGCTGGCGGTCGGCTCGCTCGCTGTATGGCGGCTGAATCAGACACTCACCTCCAGCATCGACACCCAGTTGCAGAACGCCCGCGCCGTCATACAAGGCAGCAACCCGGACCAGGGCGGTGGCCAGGACATCGGGCTGGGCGGCGGCAATTCGTTGCAGATGGATGTCGACGCGAACGGCGACGTCCTCTACCACCGCGATTACCAGACCCAGGAGCCCGTGGAGAACGCCACGGTCAACTCGCTCGGAGGCAGCACCCAGCTCACCAAAGCCCAGCAACGCAAGCTGTTGTCCGCGGGTCTGGGCAGCACACCGAAGGCCGTCGATCTCGGCAGGCTCGGCACCTACCAGCTGATTGCAGTCAGACACGCACAGTCAGTCCGATCCCTGTCCGACAACACCGTGCATCGGGAGGACGTCACCACCGTCATCGGACTGCCGTTGGACGACAACACCGACACCGTTCGCAAGACCGCGCTCTCGATCGGTCTCTTCAGCGGTGCCGGCGTCATCCTGATCGCGGTGGCCGCCACCGTCGTCATCCAGCGCAACCTCGAACCGTTGCGCCGGGTCGCAGCGACCGCGGCGCGCGTGTCCAAGCTGCCGCTCTCCTCCGGCGAAGTGGTCATGCCCGAGCGCGTCGAGCCGCGGGACACCGACGAGCGCACGGAGGTCGGGCAGGTCGGCGCGTCGCTGAACGACATGCTCGACCACATCTACAACGCGCTGACCGCACGCCAGGCGAGCGAGATGCAGGTTCGGCAGTTCGTCGCCGACGCCTCCCACGAGTTGCGCACTCCCTTGGCCTCCATCCGCGGGTATGCCGAGCTCTCCCGCCGCGAGACCCAGCCGGTGCCGCAGGGCGTCACACATGCACTCGGCCGCATCGAGTCCGAAGCGGGTCGGATGACGACCCTCGTCGAGGACCTGCTGCTGCTCGCCCGACTCGATTCCGGACGCCCGCTCGACTTCGCGCCGGTCGAATTGCCGATCGTCGCGATCGAGACCATCAGCGATGCCCGGGCGGCCGGCCCGGACCACGTGTGGGGCCTGGACCTGCCCGAGGAAGGCATCGAGATCGAGGCCGACGAGGCCAGGATCCGGCAGATCCTGATCAACCTGCTCGGCAACGCCCGCAAGCACACGCCGGCGGGCACGCAGGTCGTCGTGTCGGTGCATGCGCAGGGCGACGGTGTGCTGATCCAGGTCCGCGACAACGGACCCGGCATCGCGCCGGAGCTGGTCCCGCGGATCTTCGAGCGATTCATCCGTGGCGACGTCGCTCGCACCCGTACCGAGGGATCGACCGGGCTCGGCCTGTCGATCGTGTCCGCGGTCGTCTCCGCACACCACGGCAGAGTCGACGTCAGCTCGCGACCGGGCGAGACGGTCTTCTCCATCTGGTTGCCGCGTCGGCAGCCCGTCCCGGGACCGAAGGTTCCGAACCCGGCAGCACCGCACGACCCGCGAGTGCCGGTATGACGGAGGCGTCCCGCCATACGCATCTGAAACATCAACTCGGCAGTTTCGCGGTGATCGGTGTCGCAAGCACTGTCGCCAACGTCGTGCTCTTCTACCTGCTCAACCTGACGATGAACGCGCAGGTGGCCAACGCTCTCGCGCTGGTCATCACCACGGTCGTCAACACCGCCGCGAACCGCCACTTCACCTTCGGGGCGCGTTCGAAAGAGGGAGCCGGCCGTGCTCAGCTGCAGGGTCTTGTCCTCTGGCTGATCATGTGGTCAGCCACGGCGCTTGCACTCTTCCTGCTGCTGCAGGCAAACCCGCATGCTTCGCACACCGCGCAGTCGGTGGTGCAGTTGGCGGGCAACGTGGTCGCGACCGTTATCCGCTTCGTCATGCTGCGTCGCTGGTTCGCGCCGAAACCTGCTCTCGCGGTCCAGGAGTAGCGTCGTTCGTATGGCGCTGGCAACGTTCGACTTTCCAGCATTCGCTGCCGCTTTCGACGGTGAGCGGACCTCGCATGACCTCGGATGGTACGACTTGGCCGACGCGTTGTGGGCGCAATCCGACCTGCTCAACGCGCAGCGGCCACAGGACCATCCGATGTGCGGCGGTGCGATCGGGCGACTACCCGCACGCGGCGAAACCTCCTGTCAATACGCGCTTTTCCTGCTCCGCTGGCTGGACCGGCCACCGGAGGACTTCCTCGCCGGCGAGGTCGTGGATGTCGGCAAGGTCCGGCTCCCGAAGGCCGGACCGGACCAGAGGCTGCGCTTCGACCTGCCCGCGCTGCACGGTGCAATCAACGACGAGCGACGCGCGAGGGAGATGACCTGGGCACAGCTGGCCGATGTCATCGGCTGCACGCCGGTCCGCCTGACCAACCTGCGCACCGCAAAGCAGGCGGACCTCGCACTCGTGATGCGGGTGTTGCAGTGGCTCGCCCGCCCGTCGTCGGATTTCATTCACGCCGCTGACTGGTGACACCGCCCGAGGCGGCCGCCGCGGTCGGGTCGGCAGAGGGATCCGTCGCGCTCGAGCCGCCTCGTTCCTCGGCGGCTTGAGCGCTCCTCCCAAATCCCACGTTCTCGATGTCGAAACGAGTAGAGGGCACAGTGCGCGTTCGCGCACTGTGCCCTCTACTCGTTCGACGCGGAGGCGGAGGGATTTGAACCCTCGATGGGGTTTTATCCCCAAACCCGCTTAGCAGGCGGGCGCCATAGACCAGACTAGGCGACGCCTCCAGTGCCTCACTGTGTGAAGCGTGGCAAGGCTACCCAAGGGATGGCCCCGAGTTCAAAACGGGTGCCCCTGACCGACAACCGAGCGCAAAGCTTCGGCGTCTACTGTGACGGGGCTTCGATTTGTGATCGGCACGATTCGTCGGTCAGACTCGTTCATCCACAATGATCACGGAACGGTAACGAGCACCCAGGTGAAGGCAGGCGAATGACGGGCAACGTCGGGGGCGTCGGTGGACGACGCCATGTACCGGACCATGACCCGGACGAGACCATCATCGCCACCCGGCGAGAGCTCGTACGGCGTCAGGCTGCGGCGCGCCCCGGTGCCCGATCGCGTCAGGAAGTGCGCACCGCTCGCGCGCGGGACGTCCGGCGAGCACTCGGTCTGACCGCGCTGTCGGTGCTGTTGCCCGGCCTCGGGCTGCTGTGGACCAAGCGCAAGATGATCGGCCTGGCCATGGTCGGCGTCACCGTCATCGGCGCGATCTGCCTGGGCATCATCGTCTCCAGCGGCGGCCTCATCCACGGCACCGCACAGTTGCTCACCAAGAAGGGTCTGGTGCTGCTGCTCTTCTGCACGATCGGCGGTGGCCTGCTCTGGATCGCCGGCATCGTGCTGACCGCGCTGACGACCACCGGCAGGCGCTGGCCGGACCAGACCCGCTGGATGCACCGCATCTTCGCCACCATCATGTGTCTGGTGGTGGCCGCACCGGCCGCGTATGCCGCCCACGACGTGTGGATCACCCGCAACGCGTTCAACAACATCTTCCACGACCGCTACACCACCAACACCGACGCCGCGACCCCCGGCGGTGGAAGCGACCCCTGGGCCGACGTGCCACGCGTCAACATCCTGCTCTTCGGCTCCGACGCCGGAGCCGACCGCATCAAGCAGCGCCCCGACTCGCTGATCGTCGCCAGCGTCGACACCAAGACGGGTGACACCGTGCTGGTGAGCGTGCCGCGCAACATGGGTCACGCACCCATCCCCAAGAGCGACCCGCTGCACAAGCTCTACCCGGACGGCTTCACCAAGCTTCCCGGTCAGACCGACAACGCCGCCGGTCTGATGGAGAGCATCTGGCAGGCCGGGGACGACCACAAGGACCTCTTCCCGAAGGACGACCCGCAGCCCGGCTTGACCGCCACCCGTGACGCCGTCACCGGCATCACCGGCCTGAAGATCGACTACACCGCCACCATCGACCTCAAGGGCTTCGAGCAACTGGTCAACGCCATGGGTGGCGTCTACGTCAACGTCAAGGCCGATCCGAATTCGAACACCGACCCGAAGCTGGGCATCCCGATCGGCGGACGGATCATCAACGGCGTGATCCAGCCCGGCTCGATCACCGGCTACATCAAGCCGGGCTACCAGAAGCTCAACGGCCACGACGCGCTGTGGTACTCCCGCAGCCGAGTCGCCAGCGGCGATGACGAGCGGATGCGTCGCCAGCGCTGCATGATCAACAGCCTGGTCTCGCAGGTGAATCCGTTCCAGATGGTCAAGAAGTTCCCGAGCATCATGCAGGTGGCGTCCGACAACATCCGCATCGACATCAGCCAGGACGACCTGCCGGCCTTCGCGACGCTCGCCCAGAAGATGAAGAGCGGCAACATGCGGTCGGTCAACATCTCCAACCCGCAGAGCAATAACAATCCCGACTACGCCAAGATCCACGCGCTGGTGAAGAAGGCGGTCACGGCCAAGCACAACAAGAAGGCGCCGACGCCGAAGAAGAGCACGCAGTCGGCGAGCTCGAGCTCGTCCCCCACGACGCCGTCCAGCAGCTCGAGCAGCACGACGGCGAACGCCATCAGCAACACCGCCGACTCCTGCTGAGCCACGTCGTATGACGAAAGCCAGCCAGTCCCGCCGCGCGGCCACGTCGTGGCGATGGGGTTGGATGGTGCCATGAGTTCACGCACAGTGCTGGGAGTCACCGCGGGAGCCCTCATCATCGCGGGCGGGGCCGGCGGTTACATGTATTGGCAGCAGGCCGACAGTGTGAACAAGCAGGACTCGGCCGCGAAGTCCGCAGCGACGGACTTCGCGCACGACTGGTCGGCACGCCAGCTCGGGGCGGCGACATACGTCGGCACCACCGGCGAAGCAGCCGCCGCCAACTTCGCCACGGCCACCGCGGCTCTCGGCAAGGGTCCGATCAAGATCGATGTGACGAAGTTCAACCGCGACGGTGACACCGCTACCGCGACGCTGCACGTCGCGTGGTCCCTCGCCGACAAGCGGACCTTCAGCTGGGACGATCCGATCGAGTTGGCCAAGCAGGGCCAGACCTGGGGCGTCAAGGTCGACTCCTCGTCGTCGCTGTGGCACCCGAAGCTGCAGGCATCCGACGCGTTCGTGGTCCACGAGGAGGCCGGCCTGCGCGGTGAGATCCGCAGCACCGACGGCAGCGCGATCATGATCAATCGCAAGGTCTACGACATCTCGATCGATCCGACCAAGGCCACCGACGCATCGATCGGCCAACTGCAGAATGTCCTGAACATCACCGGCCTGGTCGACAAGCTGCACAAGGCCAAGAAGGCCGGCTCGCAGGCGCAGATCCCGGTGATCACCTACCGCCAGGACGATTACATCATCTATCAGAACGGCGTCGAGGGCCTGACCGGCGTCGTCGTGAACAGCCGCAAACAGCCGCTCGCCGAGAGCCGCACCTTCGCGCAGCCACTGCTCGGCGGCGTCGGACCGGTCACCGCCGAGATGATCAAGAAGCACCCGAACGAATATCACGCGGGCCAGATCGCCGGGCTGTCCGGACTGCAGGCGCAATACGACAAGACACTGCGCTCCACACCCGGCTTCACGATAACGCCGCGTTCCGACACCTCCGACGTGCTCTTCGGCAGCAAGGCCAAGAAGGGCAGCAACGTCACCGTCACGCTCGACCCCCGGGTACAGAACGCCGCCGAGAAGGCTCTGGAGTCGCAGAAGGGCAAGCCGGCCGCGATCGTCGCCGTCAACGTCAAGACTGGCGGCGTGAGCGCAGTGGCCAACTCACCGACATACGGCATCAATCGGGCGCTGACCGGCCGCTACGCGCCGGGTTCGCAGATG
Source organism: Flexivirga endophytica (assembly GCF_014640635.1). Taxonomy (GTDB): domain Bacteria; phylum Actinomycetota; class Actinomycetes; order Actinomycetales; family Dermatophilaceae; genus Flexivirga; species Flexivirga endophytica. Next base: position 500,939 of record NZ_BMHI01000002.1, on the reverse strand, counting down.
AAGATCGCGACGACCTATGCGCTGCTGACGCACGGCTTCGACCCCGACACGGTCGTGCCGTGCCCGAAGACGGTGACCGTCTACGGCTACCGGATCGGCAATTTCGAGGGCGAGACGGCGGGGCACCCGAAGTTCACCGAGGACTTCACCAAGTCGTGCAACACGGCGTTCGTGAAGGCGACCTCGGATTTCAGCGACACCGAGTTGCAGCAGGCTGCGCACGCACTCGGGTTCGGCGCCGGCTGGGCCAAGCAGGTCGGCGTCAACGGTGTGTTCGACGGCAACGTCCCGACCGCGAACGGCCCCACAGACAAAGCGGTTTCGGTCTTCGGTCAGGGCCGCGTGCAGGGTTCACCCCTCGCGGTCGCGGTGATGTCCGGGTCGGTCGCACGTGGCTCGATGATCGCGCCGACGCTCGTGACGTCACCGTCGCCAGGCGACGCGGCGAAAGCAAAACCGTTGAACCAGAAGGCGATCAAGGAGTTGCGCACGCTGATGCGCAAGACCGTGACGACGGGCACCGCGAAGGCGGTCAAGAAGGTCCCGGGTGGTCCCGTCTACGCCAAGACCGGCACGTCCGAGTGGGCCGAGGGCGGCAAGACCGGCGTCAACGGCTGGTTGACCGGCTGGCAGGGCAACACCGCGTTCTGCGTGCTCGTCGAGGACGTGCCCAAGGGCAAGAGCGGCGGCGACACCGCCGCACCCGTGGCCGCGAAGTTCCTCAAAACCCTCGCGAACAGCTGACATTCGCTGATCGCGTGAGCCCGGGCGCGTGCACGAGCCTCCCCAGTGTCGACATACGACCGACGCCCAGGGGCCTCCGCGTGCACGACTCTCCCCGGTGTCGAGATCGGTACGCTCCCGGCCGGTCAGACCGGTCATAGCTCCCCACTGGGGAGAGACATGACCGGTCCCGGGCCCATCCGCGTGCACGAGCCTCCCCGGTGTCGAGATCGGTACGCTCCCGGCCGGTCAGACCGGTCATAGCTCCCCACTGGGGAGAGATATGACCGGTCCCGGGCCCATCCGCGTGCACGACTCTCCCCGGTGTCGACGTACGACCGACGCCGAGCTGCCCGGGCGAGGGCTTCGTGGGATGACAGAACGCCCCGGCGAGCGCTGGCCGCGCTGCCGGGGCGTTGTGCTGGTCGGTTCGGCGCCCGACCATGGATGCTGCTAACTCATACTGCTAAATCAAGGGGTCGATCAGACCGGAACGACGTTGGCCGCCTGGGGGCCCTTGTCACCCTGGGTGATCTCGAACTCGACGCGCTGTGCCTCGTCGAGGCTGCGGTAACCCTGAGACTGGATCGCGGTGAAGTGGACGAAAACGTCCGGGCCGCCACCATCCTGAGCGATGAAGCCAAAGCCCTTCTCAGCGTTGAACCACTTGACGGTTCCCTGTGCCATTGGGGGTAACTCTCAATCTATTGTTCTTTTCGCATGACCGCGCACTTTACGTGGCCACCCGACCGCCGAGGCATGCCCCCAATGCGTGAACCGCCGCTCACAAACTCGGCGCCCAACAGTGAGTCGGGCGCCGCACCACGAGGAACTGCAACAGCAGTCGAAGATCGACGGTAGCACGGGCGGAGTGGCCGCAAGGTGTCCAGGAGTTGACCGATCTCAACGGCTGAACGGCCTACTCGTTCAACGTGCTTTGGGGGCCGCTTCCTGCCACCCACGCCGCGCGCCGGAAGCCACTCCACGCAGTCGTCGCTTGGCCGCCGCGCGGTATCGCTCCGCCGTCGTCGGGCCCACTCGAGCAGGCTGCGGCCCAGCCGCCGGCGCCGGCGCCGCGGCCGGTGCAGCAGCCGGTGCGGGCGTGACCGGTGCCGACTTCTTGCCCGGTCGACCGGCGATCACGAAGTCGCCGGTGCCCTTCGCCGGATAGGGGTATGGCGCCCACTCCTTGAAGAGTCCCGCCCGCTCGTCGTCCTTGACCTCCGCGGGCATGTCCCGAACGGTGAAGCCGGCCTCCTGCAACTCCTCCAGGATCTCCGGCGTGAACGGGTTGGCCCGCCAGCCGTTGACCATGTAGGTGCGCGTGCGCAGGTAGTCCAGGTAGCGACGCCCGTGCTTGTCGTCGGCACCCAGGTGCGCGAAGACCGCCATACGCTCCTCGTGCTCGGGTGCGATCTCGTCCGCCGGGAAGGCGTTCCACTCGTGCGGCTCCGGGAAGCGCGCGGTCGGGTCCTTCAGCAGCGTGCCGGCGCCGGAGTGCGTCATCCGCATGCTCCACACCAGCAGGTCGCGCGGGCTGTTCTTGAGATAGAGCGTCTGACCACTGGACAGGTCGCAGATGTCGTGCGCGCCGATCTTGAGGTTCAGGCCGCCGGTGTGTTCGGTGTGGTCCTGCAGGTAGATGCCGAACCGCAGCTGCGTGTAGCGGCTGTCCCAGTCGGGCGCGGCGGCGTCGAGCCGGTCGGTGTTGTCCTTGTGCCAGACACGGATCTTGCCGTTGATGGTCGCGGAGCTGTCACCGCCATACAGGATCTCCTCGGTGCCCAACAGCTTGCGGGCGACCGAGATCATCCGCCCGTCCGTGAGCGTATGCCGCAACGGCCCGCTGGTCAGGTCCCCACCCTTGCTGTGCTGCTTGTGGTGGCGCGCCTCCGCGCGCATCTGTTCCACTTCGGCGTCGCTGTACGCGTCCGGAAGTATGGCGTAGCCGTCCCTCCAGAACTTCTCGACATCCAGCTCAGCCAATGCCTTCTCGAACATGCCCTTCCCTCCATCGACGGATCTCCTCGCGCGTGCGCGGCAGACTCCGCCACGTGCTCCGTCGATCTGTTCATGGTGAGTTGGGCCACACGTAACGCCCCGGCGAATGTCGCGCGACGGCCTGGCAAACTCCCGGCGTCGGACAGCCTTGGGCCGGCTCCTGCGGCCGGATACGCTGCCGTGATGCTGGAGCGAGAGGGTGCCTACGCGTTCCCACATGCACTGCACGGCGGTTCGGGAGAGATCACTGTGCAGTGGCACGCCTTCGAGCAACTGCGGCTTCCCGTCGCGGTGCAGACCTGGCGGTTGCCGCCGGGCGCGTCCGAGGGATTGCATACGCACGATCCGACGTCGGACCCGCTCGAGGAGCTCTACCTGGTGATCGCCGGGACCGGGCGCATGCGGGTGGACGACGACGTGCACGACATCCGACCGGGCGACTGCGTCGTCGCCGCGGCCGGCACCGAGCACGACCTCACCAACACCGGCGACGACGAGTTGCGCGTCCTGGTCGTGTGGGGCAGCCCGGGCGAGGCGGACTGGTCGTCGTTCGGAACCGCGGCGAAAGCCCGGCAGGTGCGAGAGGCCTGACGGCCCGGTCAGGCCGTGCGCTGCTCCGGCGTGCCACCCAGCGCGCGCGTGAGCTCGTCCGCAGCACCCCGACACGCATCACACAACGCCGAAAGGCGTTCTGTGTCAACGCGATAACGCGGCACGGCGATCAGGATCGCTGCGATCAACCGACCGCGATGGTCACGCACCGTCGCGGCCACGCCGACCTCGTCGGGTGTCGTGTCGCCGTTGTTGACGGCGATCCCGTCCCTGTCGGCCCTGACCAGTCGCTGGTATGCCGCTCGGCTGCGCGACGCCGCGGCGAAGAACGCCTCGCGTTCCCCCTCTGGCAGCGCGGCCAGCCGCACCCGCACCGACGCGTCCTGGACCGTGCTGAAGCGGGTGCCGAGCTCGGTGGCGTGCTTGATCGGATTGGCGGACGGCACCTGCTCGACGATGACTGCGTCGAACCCGTCCCAGATCACCAGTGAACTGGTCTCCCCGGTGCGCTCGGTCAGCCCCGTCAGGACCGGCAACGCCGCGCGCCGTACGTCGAGGTTCGCCAGCAGGGAGCCCGCCACGCTCAGCAGGCCGAGTCCGAGCCGGAACTTCTTGGACAGCGGATCCTGCTCGACCAGGTCCTCCGCCTCGAGCGTCGTCATCATCCGCGACACCGAAGACTTGTGCAGACCGATCTCCTCGGCGATCTCGACGACGCCGAGCACCGGACGCTCCGGGCTGAAACAGCGCAGGACCGCCATGGCGGTGGCGACCGGCGACGATCCACGTGGTGTCGTCGTCATCGATTGCCCCCTCCCATCCGTGTCTCGCACCGTGTGAACTTCCATGGATGCTACTTCGCGCCCGGACCCTCGTGCAGCGTGCCGATGTCCTCGGCCCACACCAGCGGGAAGCGTTCTTGGAACTGCGTCATCAGGCCGGCGCACCGGTCGTCGTCGAGAACCAGCACCGTGACGCCACGACTGCGCAACCAGTCGAGTTCGCCTGGGAACGTGCGACTCTCACCGGCCACCACCTCGCGGATACCGAACTGCACGATCGCGCCGGAGCACATGGCGCACGGCGCGAGGGTGGTGTGCAGGATCGTGCCGTCATACGAGCCGATCCGTCCGGCCTGCCGCAGGCAGTCGATCTCGCCGTGCGCCGTGGGGTCGCCGTGTTGCACGCGCTGATTGTGGCCGGTCGCGAGCAGCTGACCGCCCCGCTCGAGCGCGGAACCGATCGGCACACCGCCGTCGGCGAGCGACGCCGAGGCGGCGTCGACCGCCGCCTCGAACGCCGCACGCGAGTAGCGCTCCCGTAGTTCGTTCTCATCCATGGTGATTCGTCCTCCCCGTGCCGATGATCCGTGCCGATGATCGGCGCGGTGCCTCAGATGCTGATGATGTTCCGCTCCGGGCCGAACGGGAACTTGGTGATGTTCTCGGCACCGTCGTCGCCGACGACCAGGATGTCGTGCTCACGGTAACCACCTGCGCCGGGCTCGCCGTCCGGAACGGTGATCATCGGCTCCATCGACACGACCATGCCGGGCTCGAGCACCGTGTCGATGTCCTCACGCAACTCGAGGCCCGCCTCGCGGCCGTAGTAGTGGGACAGCACACCGAAGGAGTGGCCGTAGCCGAAGGTGCGGTTGGGCAGCAGCCCGTGGCTCACGTAGATCTTGTTGAGCTCGGCTGCGATATCCTTGCAGACGGCGCCCGGCTTGATCAGCTCCAGGCCGGCCCGGTGCACCTCGACGTTGACGTTCCACAGCTCGAGCGAACGGGCATCCGGCTCACCGAGGAAGAGCGTGCGCTCCAGCGCGGTGTAGTAACCGGAGGACATCGGGAAGCAGTTCAGCGACAGTATGTCGCCCTCTTCCAGCTGGCGTGTCGTCGGCCAGTTGTGGGCGCCGTCGGTGTTGATGCCGGACTGGAACCACACCCAGGTGTCGCGAATCTCGCTGTTGGGGAACGTTTTCGCGATCTCGTGGACCATGGCTTCGGTGCCGGCGAGCGCGACTTCGTACTCGGTGGCGCCGACCTTGATCGCCTGCCGGATCGCCTCACCGCCGAGGTCGCCGATACGAGCGCCGTGCTTGATGACCTCGATCTCCTCCGGGGACTTGATCATCCGCTGGCGCATGGCGGCCTGCGACACGTCGACCAGTTCGGCGCCGTCGAGTGCGGCGGCCAGCCGCTGCCGCAGTATCAGCGGGAGCTGGTCGTCCTCGACGCCGACGCGCTTGGCGGTGACCCCGCGCTGTTTGAGGGCCTGCTGGATCGCGAAGTAGTAGTTGTCCCGGTTCCAGTCGGTGTAGACGATGTTCTCGCCATACGACCGACGCCACGGCATACCGGCGTCGATGTTGGCCGTGATCGTCACCGTGTCGGCGGCGGTGACGACCATCGCGTAAGAGCGACCGAAGTAGGTGAAGAGGAAGTCGCTGTAGTACTTGATCGAGTGGTATGACGTCAGCACGACCGCGTCGAGCTGCAGGTCGGCCATGATCGACCGCAGGCCGTCGATGCGACGCTCGAGTTCGGCGTCGCTGAAGGTGAGCGGCACCTTCGAGCCGTTGTGCAGCACCTTCAGTCGCTCGAGGTCGGCGACGCTGGTGGCAGGGGAAGTAGTGGTGGTCATGAGGTTGCTCCTTCGTGCTAGAGGTTGTCGTGCAGGTGACCGAGCGGGTGTCCGTCACCGCCCTGGCCGGGCTGTGGACCCGGGTCCGGGATCCGATGGTGGATTCGTATGTCGGACAAGGTGTTTGCGGTGTGTTCCGCGATCTGCTGAAGCGTCGCGAACCACACACCGTCGAGAGAGGTGATGTGGTCGACGAGCTCGGACAGGGCGCTGAGTCGCGTCGGGCGCCCGGAGATGAACGGGTGGTTCGTGAGAACGAAGCAGTTGCCGGCCGTGGCCGCCACGCTCGCCTCGTCGGACCACATCTGCAACGCCTTGCGCGGTGACTCGATGAGACCGCTGCCGGTCCACTCCGGGTAGAACGCGAACTGCTCCCAGTCATCCAGGGCCCAGTCGACGGGGATCTCGACGAGGTCGCGCGCGACGCCGTCACCGGAGGTGAAGCGGTAGGGCACGTCGCCGTCCAACAGACTTGAGTCATAAGCGAATCCACGCTCGAGCAGCATGTCGGTCGTGCGGTAGTTGTATTCCCACCACGGTGCCCGGTAACCGACCGGCCGGACACCGACGCGGTCCAGGCTCTCCAGCCCGCGGTCCAGCATCTCGGCCTCCTGCGCGTCGGTGAGCGACGTCGTCTTCTCGTGCATCCAGCCGTGGTGCGCCACCTCGTGCCCGCCGGCGACGATCGCCCGCACCATGTCCGGGTAGAGGTCGGCGGTGTAGCCGGGCACGAAGAACGTCGCTCGTATGTCGTGGTGCTCGAGCATCGCCAGCAGCTTCGGAACCGCCACGGAGGGTCCGTAGCTCTGGTGGGTCATCAGCGACATACGACGGTGGAAGGTGGCATCGAAGGCGAGTGCGCCCGCCTCCGCGTCCACGTCGAAGGTCAACGAAGCAGCGAACTTCTTCCCGTCGGGCCACGGGAACCCGGACGGCGGATGGAACGGCTGCCGTGTGTCACTCATGCACTCACCTCGGCCGGCTTGTCACGCAGAACCGCGTCGTCCTCGCAGGTGTGCAGCTCGGCAATCGCCTCCTGGTCCGCGATGTCGCTGCGCAGACCCAGCGGAATGCCGTCGTGGATCCGGCTCCTGAAGCGCCGGTAGCCGGTGAGGAAGTAGATCGTCCCGGACGTCAACGTGCCTGCGAGCCACGAGAAGTCGGCCCCGCCGAGAGCGCGGGCGGCCGGCCCTTGCAGGGCCGGTATGCCGCCATACATGAACATCCAGGTCATGAACAGACCGCAGAGGAACGCGATGATCGCGTACTTGTTGACCGCCTTGAGATGCGTGTCCTTGGGGTCGCGGAAGAGGTAGTCGAAGTTGCGGTGCTTGCGCTCGAAGATGAAGTAGTGGACTGCCATGATGCCGCCCCAGGTGGCAACCCAGCCGGCGATCGCGACGAGCCAGGTGTCGACGACGGTGGCGAAGTCACCGGCGAACATGAAGCCGATCACCGCGCACATCGACAGGGCACCGACCAGCAGCGACAACTTGCGCCGCGAGACCTGGATGTCCAGCGCCTGGCTGGCGACACTGAACGTGTACATGTTGATGATGTTGGTCGCGATCGGTCCGTGGATGACCAGCAGGATGATCGGGATCGCCATGGTGCCGAAGCTGCCCGCGATCAGCTGACCCGGGTCCGCCTTGGGGTTGGTGGTGGCCAGCGACGCGCCCAACGCACCGAGCCAGACCACCGGGATGAACTGTCCGGAGACGCTGGCGAAGTAGAGCCTGCGACGCGGGACGCTCCGGCTGACGAAACGCGAGTAGTCGGGGGCGTAGGTGAACCAGCCGATCCCCCAGCCGATGCCGATCGCGGTCATGATTGCCGACATGGTTGCGAGGCGCTCGGTGCCGTGCAGGCCCGCTCCCTGGTAGGCCCAGTTGACGTCGACCTTGGTCCAGGCGAGCACCGTCATGATCGTCAGCACCACCATCGTCGGCGGCATCGACCAGCGCTCGAACGCGGCGATGGCTCGGTAGCCGAGGAAGCAGATGATGACCTGCACGATCATGATCAGCGCGGCGACCGCGATGCGGGCACCGTAGTTGTGCGCGTCCGGGTCCACCCAGCCGAGCAGCCCGAAGAGGCTCATCACCAGGTCGAGGATGATCCAGGTGTTCACCGCCGCCCAGCCGATCGCAACGATCGCCTGTATGGCGGCCGGCAGATACGCACCTTTGCGCCCGAACGCGCCGCGCGACAGCAGCATGCCGGTCGCGCCGGAGCGCTGCCCGAGCAGCACGAAGAAGCCGAAGCCGAACATTCCGATCAGGTTGCCGACGACGAGCACGACCATCGTGTCCCTGAAACTGAGGCCCAGTTGCACGCCGAGCGCGCCGAGGATCCAGTTGATCGGTGCGACGTTGGCGCCGAGCCAGATCCAGAACTGACCGGAGACCTTGGTGGTCCGCTTCGACTCGGGGATCGGCTGTAGTACGTCTTCGACGTCGGCTGTCTGCGCCTCGTCGGGTGATGCTTCAGTGGTTTGCATTCCGGTTTCTTTCTGGGGGAAGGGATTCCGGGATTTGGCCTGATGCCAGATGTGTGGGTTCTGACGCACCCGGCGGATGTCGCCGACCGGCGCGCCATACCTCGCGAAGCGTTGATCGTTGCGTTCATTGCAACTTGGTTGCACCGAAATTAGAGGCGATTCAGCTCCCCGTCAAGTGCTACTGGTAGGTAGCTTTCGGACACTCCTGCAGATGGCCCGCGAACGACCGGTACGAAGAAGTCGGGGCGCCGCGCTGACTCAGAGGACGGTACGGATCCGGACTTCGAAGGCCTGCATGTGCTCCAGCATCAGCCGCTCCGCGCGTTCGCTGCCACCCCCGCGGACCGCTTCGAGCAACTCGATGTGCTCCACGATGTGCGACCCGACGTCGGCCAGGCGCGGTGCGGCCACCGACCAGATCCGGGTCGCGAGATTGCCATAACGCACCAGGGCCGTCTCCAGGTGAGCGTTGTGCGTGGCCCGGTAGATCGCGCGGTGCACCTGCAGGTCCCACTCCATGTGGTCGCGCGCGGAGGTGTCGGCCGGCAGCGCAGCCAGACCGTCGCGCAGCTTCTCCAGGTGTCGCCGATCCTCCGCGTCGGCGCGCACGGCACCCAGTCCGGCGGCGAGCGGCTCCAGGACCCGGCGGATCTCGGAGATCTCCGACAGGGCCGTGATGTCGACGGGGGTGGCGAAGGTGCCGCGCCGGGAGTAGGTGACCACCAGATGGTCGGACTCCAGCCGCTTGAACGCCTCGCGCAACGGCGTGCGGCCGACCGCCAACTCTGCAGAGAGCGACTGCTCGCTCAGCGGCGCGCCGGGCTCGATGTCGAGCAGCACCAGTCGCTCCTTGAGCGCCTCGTAGGCGACCTCGGTCAGCGATCCATTGGTCCGCGCTTGCTGGGGCTCGTGATGGGGCACGGACCGCATCATGGCAGCACCTCCGACGGGTTGACAGGCGACGAGCAGGGGCTTAGCTTACCCGACAACTGATATATCAGACTCGCTCAAGACGTACGGAAGGAAATCGCCGTGATCTCACCAAGCCCCACGATCAGCGACGCATCAGCAGCCGGTATGGCGCCAGGCGGTTTCAATTCCGCTCTCTCTCAAGCAGATCCGGAAGTCGCGGCGGCCATCGGACAAGAGCTGCTCCGTCAGCAGAACACCCTGGAGATGATCGCGTCGGAGAACTTCGCGCCGGTCGCTGCGTTGCAGGCGCAAGGCAGCGTGCTCACCAACAAGTACGCCGAGGGCTACCCCGGCCGGCGCTACTACGGGGGATGCGAGCACGTCGACGTCATCGAGAGCCTGGCGATCGAGCGGGTGAAGAGCCTCTTCGGAGCGGCATACGCCAACGTCCAGCCGCACTCCGGCGCCCAGGCCAACACCGCGGTCTACTTCGCGTTGCTGCAGCCGGGCGACTCCATCCTCGGGCTGGACCTCGCACACGGCGGCCACCTGACGCACGGGATGCGGATCAACTACAGCGGCAAGATGTTCGACGTCGCGGCATACCACGTGGACGACAACGGCCGGGTCGACATGGACGAGGTCGCCCGGCTCGCCCGCGAGCACCGACCGAAGATGATCGTGGCCGGCTGGTCGGCATACCCACGCATCCTCGACTTCGCGGCGTTCCGGGCGATCGCGGACGAGGTCGGCGCCCTGCTCATGGTCGACATGGCGCACTTCGCCGGACTGGTCGCCGCCGGCCTGCACCCGAACCCGGTGCCTTTCGCGGACGTCACCACCAGCACCACGCACAAGACCCTCGGCGGCCCGCGCGGCGGCATCATCCTGACGGGCGACGCCGCGATCGCCAAGAAGATCAACTCGGCGGTCTTCCCCGGCATGCAGGGCGGGCCACTGGAGCACGTGATCGCTGCCAAGGCAGTGGCTTTCCGCGCAGCCGCGACGGCCGACTTCGCCGACCGTCAGGCACGGACCCTGTCAGGTGCACGCCTACTGGCCGACCGACTCCTCCAGGACGACGCGGCACAGCACGGCATCCGCGTCCTGTCCGGAGGCACCGACGTGCACCTGGTGCTGGTCGACCTGCGAGATGCAGCTCTCGACGGCAAACAGGCCGAGGACCGACTGCACAGCATCGGAATCACGGTGAACCGCAACGCGATTCCCAATGACCCGCGTCCACCGATGGTTACCTCCGGCCTGCGCATCGGCACTCCGGCCCTGGCGACCCGCGGCTTCGGCGACGCGGAGTTCACCGAGGTCGCGGACATCATCGCGGCAACGCTGACCGCCGACGACATCGACGCCGTCGCGGACGACCTGCGTGCCCGCGTCGCGGCGCTGACCGCCCGCTTCCCGCTCTACCCCGACCTGGAGGCCTGAAAATGACCACTGCACAAGGTTCAGGGCAGCGCGCGCTGCCACCACACCCGTCCTTCCTGTGGCGCAACCCGGACCCACGGAACTCCTACGACGTCGTCATCGTCGGAGGTGGCGGGCACGGACTGGCCACCGCCTACTACCTCGCAAAGGTGCATGGCATCACCAATGTCGCTGTCCTCGAACGCGGTTGGCTGGCCGGCGGCAACATGGCACGCAACACGACGATCATCCGCAGCAACTACCTGTGGGACGAGTCCGCAGCCATCTATGAGAAGTCATTGAAGCTGTGGGAGGGCCTGGAGGACGAGCTCGGCTACGACATCTTCTTCTCCCAGCGCGGGGTGCTCAACCTCGCGCACACGTTGCAGGACCAGCGTGACTCCGTACGCCGAGTGGAGGCGAACCGCCTCAACGGCGTCGACGCCGAATACATCTCGCCGGAGCAGGTCAAGGAAGTCTGCCCGATCATCAACATCAGCCAGGACATTCGCTACCCGGTCATGGGCGCGACCTACCAGCCGCGCGCCGGCATCGCCAAGCACGACTGGGTCGCATGGGGCTATGCGCGACGTGCCAGCGAGCTGGGTGTCGACCTGATCCAGAACTGCGAGGTCACCGGCTTCGACATGGACGGCGACCGCGTCGTCGGCGTTCGGACAACACGCGGCAACATCAAGGCCGGACGTGTGGCGCTGGCCGCCGCCGGGCACACGTCCACGCTGACCGAGCTGGCCGGTTTCCGGGTGCCGATCCAGTCGCACCCGCTGCAGGCCCTGGTCTCCGAGCTGCACGAGATGATCCACCCGACCGTGGTGATGTCGAACCACGTGCACGTCTACGTCTCGCAGGCGCACAAGGGCGAGCTCGTGATGGGCGCCGGCGTCGACTCCTACAACGGCTACGGACAACGCGGCTCGTTCCACGTCATCGAGCATCAGATGTCGGCGGCGGTGGAGCTCTTCCCGGCGTTCTCCCGCGCGCACCTGCTGCGCACCTGGGGCGGCATCGTCGACGTCACCCTCGACGCCTCACCGATCATGGGACTCACGCCCGTCGATGGCATGTACGTCGACTGCGGTTGGGGCACAGGTGGATTCAAGGCCGTGCCGGGTGCTGGCTTCGCCTTCGCACACACCATCGCCAACAACGAGCCGCACGAGCTCAACCGTCCCTACTCCCTCGAGCGCTTCGTCACCGGAGAGCTCATCGACGAGCACGGCGCAGCCGCCGTCGCACACTGACAGGACCCGACATGTTGATGATCGAATGCCCACACTGCGGGGTGCGTCCCGAGGGCGAGTTCACGTATGGCGGACAGGCACATGTCCCCTACCCGGAGGACCCGCAAGCCCTCACCGACGAGGAGTGGGCGCAGTACCTCTTCTACCGCGACAACCCCAAGGGCACCTTCCGAGAGCGCTGGGTGCACAGCGCAGGCTGCCGCAAGTGGTTCAACGCGATCCGTGACACCCGCACCTACGACATCACCTCGACCTACCTCGGCGCGGCACCGGCCGAGGCGAACAGCACGCAAGGAGCGCAGTAATGGGCAGCCCACATCGTCTCGCGTCCGGCGGCATTGTCGACCGCGGCACATCCCGCACCTTCACCATCGACGGCCGCTCGTTTGAAGGCGTCGCCGGTGACACGGTTACCTCCGCCGCGCTGGCGAACGGCGTTCTGCAGGTGGGTGATTCGATCTACCGTGGCCGACCCCGCGGCGTCATGACCAGCGGCGTCGAGGAGCCGAACGCCTTCGTCCGCATCAACGGTGAGTATGGCGAGTCGATGCAGCCGGCAACGATCACCGAGCTCGTCGACGGGTCGGAACTGACCTGGGAGGACGGCATCGGCACCCTCGACCAGTCGGTCGACCCCGCGGAGTACGACCACATGCACGTGCACACCGATGTCGCCGTGATCGGTGCCGGTCCGGCCGGACTGGCCGCGGCACGCGCCGCAGCCGCGACCGGGGTGCGGGTGATGCTCTTCGAGCAGGACTTCGCGCTCGGCGGCAGCCTGCTCGGCCGGCCGAACGAGGTCGTCGAAGGCATCCCGGCCGGTGCCTGGATCGAGGATGTGACTGCGCAGCTCGAACAGGCCATCAACTGTCGGATCCTCAAGCGCACCAGCGTGTTCGGCAGCTACGACAGCAACTACCTGATCGCGCTCGAGAAGCGCGTCGAAGCGCCGGGCACGGACGGCGTCTCGCGCCAGCGCGTCTGGCACATCAACGCGGGGCGCGTCGTGCTGGCCACCGGCGCGTTCGAGCGCACGCTCGTCTTCGCGGGCAACGACCTTCCCGGCGTCATGCTGGCGTCCGCGGCACAGAACTATCTCGGCCGCTACGGAGTCCTGGCTGGCGAGCAGGTCGTCGTATTCACGACCAACGACTCGGCATACGGTGTCGCGGCCGACCTGGCGGCGGCCGGTGCGTCGGTGAGTCTCGTGGACAGCCGAGCGTCGGCCGGTGTCGACGACCCGGCATCCGTCGACGTCCATCACGGCAGCGTCGCGGTGGAAGCCATCGGCAGCGACCGGGTGGTCGGCGTGCGCATCGCACCGAGGGACGGCGACATACAGCAGACACAACAACTTCCGTGCGACCTGCTGGCCGTCTCCGGTGGCTGGTCGGCCAACGTGAACCTGCACTCGCAACGTCAAGGTGCGCTGCACTGGGACGACGACCTACTCGGCTTCGTGCCGTCCGGCGCGGTCCGGGACCAGTCGCTCGCCGGCTCGGTGACAGGCACCTACTGGACCGACGGCGCCGTCGCCGAGGGCATCGCTGCCGGTTCCGCGCAGCCGGATCCGACGACGGCCCAGGAGCGTCGGACCGGTTCGGGCACTACCGACGGCTTGTGGCTGATCCCCTCTCCTGCAGGCGATTTCGACACTCACTTCGTCGACCTGCAACGTGACGAGACCGCCGCCGGTGTCGTCCGCGCGGTGCGAGCCGGGATGCGCTCGGTCGAGCACGTCAAGCGCTACACCTCGATCAGCACCGGCCTGGACCAGGGCAAGATCGGTGGTGTTCTCACGATCGGGCTGCTGAGCCAGTTGCTCGGCGAGCACGACATGGCCTCCATGCCGGCCGGGCAGCCCGGTCAGGACGGCGCCGAAGGAGGCGCGACCGACCGGTCACCGTCACCCGGCGCCATCGGCACGACCACGTTCCGCGCCCCGTTCACACCCGTGGCGTTCGCCGCGCTGGCCGGTCGGGCTCGCGGTGAGCTCTACGACCCGGCCCGGGTGACGCCGGCGCAAGCGCGGCACGTGGCCCGCGGCGCGGAGTTCGAGGACGTGGGGCAGTGGAAACGGCCATGGTTCTACCCGCAATCGGGTGAGGACATGAACGCGGCGGTGGCCCGCGAATGCCGTGCAGCACGAACCAATGTCGCCTACATGGACGGTTCGACGCTGGGCAAGATCGAGATCCGCGGCAAGGACGCCCCGACGTTCCTCAACCGGATCTACACCAACGCCTTCGCCAAGCTTTCGGTCGGGAAGCAGCGGTACGGCGTCATGTGCGGTCCGGACGGGATGGTCCTCGACGACGGCGTCTCCTTCCGGCTGGCGGAGGACCGCTACCTGATGACCACGACCACGGGTGGCGCCGCAAAAGTCCTGGAATGGCTCGAGGAGTGGCACCAGACCGAGTGGCCGGAGCTCGACGTGTTCTTCACGTCGGTCACGGAACAGTGGTCCACCACGGTCGTCGCCGGCCCGCGGTCGCGCGACGTCATACACAAGATCGCGCCAGACCTCGACGTGTCGAAGGAAGGCTTCGAGTTCATGTCCTTCCACGACACGGTGCTCGCCAGCGGCATACCGGCACGCATCGCCCGGGTGACCTTCTCGGGTGAGCTGGCCTTCGAGGTCAACGTCAGTGGTTGGTATGGCGAGGCGGTGTGGGACGACATCACGCACGCCGGAGCGGAGTTCGGCATCACGCCGTATGGCACCGAGACCATGCACGTGCTGCGCGCGGAGAAGGCCTTCCCGATCGTGGGACAGGACACCGACGGCACGGTCACTCCGCAGGACCTCGGGATGGACTGGGTCGTCGCCAAGAAGAAGAAGGACTTCATCGGCATGCGGTCCTACGCACGCGCCGGGCACGTCGAGGAGGGCCGCAAGCAACTGGTCAGCCTCTTCCCCACCGACCCCGAGCTGCGCCTGCCGGAGGGCAGTCAGCTCGTAACGACGGACAATACACCGGCCGACCCGCTGGACGGCATTGCGCCACAACCGATTCCGATGATCGGGCACGTGACGTCCAGCTATCGCAGCGAGGCCTTGGACCGGACGTTCGCGCTCGCCCTCGTCCGGGACGGTCGGACCCGGATCGGCGAAGAGGTGATGGCCTCGTTCGAAGGCAGGTTCTACCCGGTGCAGATCGCCGAGGCAGTCGTCTATGACAAGGAAGGAGCACGTCGCGATGGTTGAGCGCACTGCGGTGCTGGAGCGCCGACGCAGTCCCCTGCAGCGGATGGCACGGGAGCTGGAGACCGGAAGCAGCGCGAATGCGGCGCTGCGGGAGGTCCCGTTCCTCGCGCAGATCGGCCTGCGCGTCGTAGCGGACACCCCATCGGCCGCGGCGCTCGAGGCGGCACTGTCCGGTCCCCTGCCGGAGGGTGTCGGCGACGTCACCGGGCTGCCGGGCGACCGACACGTCCTGTGGCTGGCGCCGGACGAATTCCTTTTGATCACACCGGACGAGGCGGACGGCGGCGACGACCCGGTGCGCATCACCGACGAACTGACCGCTGCGCTCGGCGAGTTGCCGGGGCAGGTCGTCGACCTGTCCGCGAATCGCACCACGCTCGAGTTGCGCGGCCCCCGCGCGCAGGAGGTGCTCGACAAGTCGTGCCGCCTCGACCTCGATCCGGTCGCGTTCCCCGTCGGATCCGCGCTGGTCACCCTGCTGGGCACGGTCGGTGTCGTCCTGTGGCGGGTCACCCCGGACACCTGGCGGATCATGCCGCGCTCATCGTTCGCGACGCACACCGCCCAGTGGCTGCTGGACGGCATGCGCGAGTTCGTCTGATGGCACTCTCCGCGCTCGACCTCTTCTCGATCGGGATCGGGCCGTCGTCCTCGCACACGGTGGGCCCGATGCGCGCCGCGGCGCGGTTCGTCGACGGTCTGCGCCGAGTCTCGTCACTCGGGCAGGTGCGGCGGGTGACAGTGCAGCTCTTCGGCTCGCTGGCCGCCACCGGCGTGGGTCACGGCACCGACCGCGCGGTGGTGCTCGGCCTGACCGGAGCGGACCCGGAGACGGTCGATGTGGCAGCGGCTTTCTCGCAGTTCGACGAGATCTGCGACACGCGGCGGCTGCTGCTCGGCGGCGAGCACGCGATCGACTTCGACGCCGGCGGCGATGTGGAGTTCCACCGCAAGCCGCTACCCCGACACCCGAACGGCATGCGCTTCACAGCATATGGCGCCTCGGGCGCGACGTTGGCGGAGGCCGAAAGCTATTCGGTCGGAGGCGGATTCGTCGTCGACAGGGATGCCGGTGACGGGCTTGGTACCGATGATGTCGCGGTTCAGCACCCGTTCACCCGCGCCGCGGAGCTGCTGGCGCAGTGCTCGGTGACAGGTGGCTCCATCGCCGACGTGATGCTCGCCAACGAGGCGGCGTTCCGACCCGAGTCCGAGACGCGTGAGCAGCTGTTGCGGATCTGGGCGGTCATGCAGGAGTGCGTCGAGAACGGTTGCACTCGTGAGGAGAAGTTCCTGCCCGGGCGATTGCGGGTGCGCCGCCGCGCCCCGGAGTTGCGCCGCGACCTGCGCGCTGACGAGGCGGACGAACGGGCCCGCACCGGAACGATGAGCGACCCGCTGTGGGCGATGGAGTGGGTGAATCTCTACGCGCTGGCGGTCAACGAGGAGAACGCGTCCGGTGGCCGGGTCGTGACCGCACCGACCAATGGCGCGGCGGGCATCGTGCCGGCAGTGCTGCACTACTTCACCCGGTTCGTGCACGGCGCCGACGACGACGCGGTCGTCACGTTCCTGCTGACCGCTGCCGCGATCGGCATTCTCTTCAAGGAACGGGCGTCGATCTCCGGCGCGGAGGTCGGCTGCCAGGGCGAGGTGGGTTCCGCCTGCTCGATGGCTGCTGCCGGCCTGTGCGCCGTGCTCGGCGGGACACCCGTGCAGGTGGAGAACGCTGCGGAGATCGGCATCGAGCACAATCTCGGGCTCACCTGCGACCCCGTCGGCGGCCTGGTGCAAGTGCCGTGCATCGAGCGCAACGCGATCGCCTCGGTCAAGGCGATCAACGCGGCGCGGCTGGCGCTGCACGGCGACGGCGACCATCGGGTCGGATTGGATGCCGCCATACGCACCATGCGGCAGACCGGCCGCGACATGAAGAGCAAGTACAAGGAGACCAGCCGCGGCGGTCTCGCGGTGAACGTGGTTGAGTGCTGAGTGCACCTGCTGAGCATGCCCCGGAGACAAGGAGATTCGCAATGAGCGCAAACAACGGTGAGCACCGCTACGTGCTGACCCTGGACGGCGCCGAGCGTCCGGGACTGCTGCACGCGGTCACCGGCTTCCTCGTCGACAACCGGGCCGACATACGGGAGATCAAGCAGTTCGACGACCAGCTCGCCGGTCGTTATGTATGTCGGGTCGACTTCGTGGTGCCCGATGACGGCGACCCGGGCATCGAGTCCATGGAGCGCTCCCTCGACGGTCTGCGTAGCGAGTGGCAGCTCACCGCCGGGTTGCGACGGGCGAGCGACAAGCAGCGGGTGCTGGTGATGGTGTCGAAGTTCGCGCATTGCCTCAACGACCTGCTCTTCCGCGCGCACGTCGAGGACCTGCCGATCGAGATCGTGGCAGTGGTCTCCAACCATCCGGACCACGAGGATCTGGTGCGATGGCATCACGTGCCGTTC
Source organism: Flexivirga endophytica (assembly GCF_014640635.1). Lineage (GTDB taxonomy): Bacteria > Actinomycetota > Actinomycetes > Actinomycetales > Dermatophilaceae > Flexivirga > Flexivirga endophytica. The sequence continues at coordinate 483,245 of NZ_BMHI01000002.1, read as the reverse complement.
CACCACGTGCCGGTGACGGCCGCGACGAAGCCGGAGGCCGAAGCGCGACTGCTGCAACTGGTCGACGAGCTCGACATCGACCTCGTGGTGCTCGCGCGCTACATGCAGATCCTCTCCGACACCCTGGCGCGCAACCTGAGCGGCCGCGCGATCAACATCCACCACTCGTTCCTGCCGAGCTTCAAGGGTGCCAAGCCCTACCACCAGGCGTACGAACGCGGCGTGAAAACCGTTGGCGCGACGGCACATTACGTCACCGGAGACCTCGATGAGGGGCCGATCATCTCCCAGCAGGTGCAGGAGGTCGACCACTCGTTCGCGCCGGCCGACCTCGTCGCCGCCGGACGCGACACCGAGTGCAAGGCGCTCTCGAACGCCGTCCGATGGCACTGCGAGGGAAGGGTTTTCGTGCAGGGTCGCCGGACCGTCGTGCTGCGCTGACCAATCAGCCCTTCAACTCGGGGAAGTCGTCATCGCGCCATTCGGGCACAGGACGGTTCCCGGCGATCTCCTCCTCGCGTCCGCGCAGCTCGACGCGGCGGATCTTGCCGGAGATCGTCTTGGGCAGCTCGTAGAACTCCACCCGCCGCACCCGCTGGTATGGCGCCAGGTGCTCCCTCGCGTATTTCAGGATCTCGAACGCCGTCTGCTCCGTCGGCTCGTGACCGGGCGCGAGCGCGATGTAGGCCTTCGGCACGGCGAGTCGCACCGGGTCCGGTGCCGGCACGATCGCGGCCTCGGCGACCGCCGGATGCTCGATCAGCACCGACTCCAACTCGAACGGGCTGATCTTGTAGTCGGACGCCTTGAACACGTCGTCGGTGCGACCGATGTAGGTGTAGTAACCCTCGCTGTCCCGGGAGGCGACGTCGCCGGTGTGGTAAACACCGTGCGCCATGACCAGGTCGTTGCGCTCCGGGTCCGCCTGGTAGCCCGTCATCAGACCGACCGGGTGCTGGCCCAGGTCGAGACAGATCTCGCCCTCGTCGGCATCGGCCGGCAGCAGCTCACCCGTGACGGGATCGGCGAGCCCGGACGGGACACCAGGCAGCGGACGGCCCATCGATCCCGCCTTGACCGCCGAGCCGGGGGTGTTCGCGATCTGCACACTGGTTTCGGTCTGCCCGTAGCCATCCCGGATCGTCAGCCCCCAGGACTTCTCGATCTGCCGGATCACCTCTGGATTCAACGGTTCTCCGGCGCCCACCACCTCGCGGAGGGCATCCGGTTTCGTGCCGAGATCCGCCTTGATGAGCATCCGCCATACGGTCGGGGGCGCGCAGAAGCTGGTGACCCCTTCGGTCCGCATCTGCTCCAACAGCGCTGCCGCGTCAAAGCGCGTGTAGTTGTAGAGGAAGATCGTCGCCTCGCCGATCCACGGCGCGAAGAAGTTGGACCACGCGTGCTTCGCCCAGCCGGGCGAGGACACGTTGAGGTGCACGTCGCCGGGGCGCAGGCCGATCCAGTACATCGTCGACAGGTGCCCGACCGGGTAGGAGACCTGCGTGTGCTCGACGAGCTTCGGCTTGGAGGTCGTGCCGGAAGTGAAGTAGAGCAACAGCCGGTCCTGCGGCGTGGTGCCCGGGTGCTCGATCGCGTGCCACTCGGTGTCGAAGGCGTCGGCGAAGTCCTGCCAGCCGTCGACCGACCCCACGCTGAGCCGGAGGTAGTCGCCGGCGACCCCGTCGAACTTTCCGATGTCGGTCGCGTTGCAGATGACGGCCTTGGCGGTGGTGCGCTCGAGGCGGTCGGTCAGTTCCTTGGGCCCGGCGGCCGTCGTCGTCGGCACGATGACCGCGCCCAGCTTCATCACGCCGAGCATGGTCTCCCAAAGCTCGACCTGGTTGTTCAGCATGATGATGACCGCGTCGCCCTTGCCGACTCCCAGTCCGCTCAGCCAGCTCGCGACCTGGTCCGAGCGGCGGGACATCTCCTGGAAGGAGCGGCTGGTGCGTGAGCCGTCCTGCTCGACGATGACCAGCGCCGGGCGGTCGTTGCCGGCCGCTACGGCGTCGAACCAATCGACGGCCCAGCAGAACCGGTCGCCCAGGTCCGGCCAGCGGAACCCCGCGACTGCCTCGTCGTAGTCGTCGTGGTGCTGCAGCAGGAAGTCCCGCGCCGCCCGGTATGCCGTGGTTGCCGTCGAGTCCATGTTCGTCATCATGGCACCGCCCCTTGCGGGGCGAATAGCGGATCCGAGGAACGAGGATGGGCGCATCGATACCCCGGATGAAAGGATCGTCACAATGTCCGCGCAACGTGTCGTATCCCTGGTGCCATCGATCACCGAGGCGTTGGCCACGTCCCGGCCCGATGCACTCGTCGGCGCGACCGACTGGTGCACGCACCCGGCCGGCCTCGACGTGACACGCGTGCGCGGCACCAAGAACCCCAACCTCGAGGTCATCCGGTCGTTGCAGCCCGACGTCGTCGTGGCCAACAAGGAGGAGAACCGCGAGCTCGACGTCCGGCGACTGCGCGACTCCGGCCTACAGGTGTGGGTCAGCGAGATCGAAACGGTGCCAGCTGCTTTCGCAGCGTATGACGAACTCTTCGACCAGGTTCTGGAGTGGGAACGCCCGGCGTGGCTGGAGGAGGCGCGCCGACTCTGGTCCGGCGACGTGCCACCCGCCCGGGCACGCGTCGCCATCCCGATCTGGCGCGACCCGTGGATGGTCGTGGGGTCACGCACCTTCACCGGAGACCTACTGCGGCGTGTGGGTTTCGACAATGTGTACGCCGACGCCGAAGGTCGCTATCCGAAGGCCGACGTGGCGGCGATCGACAGCAGCGGGGCGGACGTCATACTCCTGCCGGACGAGCCGTACGTCTTCACCGCCGACGACGGCCCGGAGGCGTTCCGCACGCCGACGCGGCTGGTCAGTGGCCGGTTGACCACCTGGTACGGCCCGTCCATGATCGAAGCCCACCACCACTTGCTGGCCGAGTAGGTCACCCATGCGGGTCGAGTGCCGCCGCGGAACAAGGCGGTGTATCGAGATCCCGCAAGCACGTCACCCCGCAAAGATGCCCGCTCCTGGCATCACACTGAACACGAGTTGCGTCTCGGTGTGCCGGACGCCTGGGTGCACATTGATGTGCTCGAGCACCAGGTCCCGCAACTGCTCTGGACTGGTCACCGCGACGTGCAGCAGGTAGTCGTTCTCCCCCGCGACGTGGAACACCGTCAGCACCCCCGGTATGGCGGTGAGCGTGTCGTGGAATCGCAGCACGTGATCCCTGTTGTGGCTGACCAACCGCACCGCGATCACCGCCTGGATCGGACGACCGAGCGCCGCGAGATTCATCTGCGTCGTGAAGCCGGTGATGACGCCGCGGTCCCGCAACAGTTGCATGCGTTTGGCACACGTCGACTCGGCGACCCCGACCCGCTTGGCCAGCGCAGCACCGGTCACCCGGGCATTCGCGGCGAGCTCGGCGAGCAGCGCCAGGTCCACTGCGTCCAGCCCGTTCAGGGACGGAGGATTCTTCGACTCCGCACTCATCGGCGCCCCGCGTTCATCGGACTCTTTCCCACCTTCTTCATTGTGCCGCAGCTTCTTCGCCATACGAGCCGAATCGCACTGGATCCTTCTACCGTGCGCGTATGACGACACCGCCGCTGCAACTGGATTCGATCGCGACGCACGCCGGACGGGAGGGCCTGGCCGAGCAGGGCGTGCACGTCCCGTCGATCGACCTGTCAACCACCAACCCGGTCCCCGACCTGGATGCGAGCGGGCTCTCCTACGAGACGATGGCCGGCGGCGGTCGCCCGGTGCCGGGTGGCGGCAGTGTCTACGCCCGGCTGTGGAATCCGACGGTTGCCCGGTTCGAGGACGGCCTGGCCGCACTGGAAGGCACCGCCGAGGCAGTCGCGTTCTCTTCCGGTATGGCGGCGATGACGGCCGTCATACTCGCGGCCAAGAGCGAACACAGCGGCCGGCATGTCGTCGCCGTACGTCCCCTTTATGGCGGCACGGATCACCTGCTCGGTTCGCCGTTGCTGGACGTCGAGACGACCTATTGCGCACCGTCGGAGGTCGCGGACGCGGTGCGGCCGGACACCTGCCTGGTTGTGGTGGAGACACCGGCCAACCCGACCCTGGAGCTCGTCGACATCGCGGCCATCACGGCGGCAGCCGGTTCGGCGCCGGTCGTGGTGGACAACACCTTCGCCACCCCGGTGCTGCAGAACCCTGCTCGGTTCGGCGCGGCGCTGGTGCTGCACAGTGCGACGAAATTCATTGGTGGCCATGGCGATGCGATCGCCGGAGTCGTGGCGACCAGCACGCCGTGGGCGGAGGCGCTGCGACGCGTGCGCGCCATCACCGGCAGCCTGTTGCACCCGATGGGCGGCTATCTGCTGCACCGTGGCCTGGCCACGCTGCCGCTGCGGGTGCGCGCCGGCCAGGCCTCCGCAGACAAGCTGGTCGGCTGGGCGAGCGACCACCCCGCGATCTCGCAGGTGCTCTACCCGGGCCTGCCCGAATGCGACCCAGCCGGTCTCGTCGGACGCCAGATGCGTGGCCCCGGAGCGATGTTCGCGCTGCGGCTCACTGGTGGGTATGCCGCCGCCGCGCACCTCGTGAGCTCGGTCCGACTCTTCGAGCACGCAGTCTCGCTCGGCGGCGTGACATCGCTGATCTCGCATCCGGCGTCGCTCACCCACCGGCCGGTGCCGGCCGACGCCCGCCCGGACGCCGGCGTCGTACGCCTCTCGATCGGCCTGGAGGACGTCGAGGACCTGCGGGCCGACCTCGAGCAGGCCCTGCGCGCCCGCTGACCCCCGCGACTCCTTCCGCCGACCCCCGCCGAGAGGACAGGCGACGCATCGAGAGGACAGGCGATTCCGGCGCTTCTTGCCCGAATCGCCTGTCCTCTCGATCCACGGGTGTCCTGTCGGCGAGGAAGTGGCGGGTGTTCTGTCGGCGAGGAAGTGGCGGGTGTCCTGTCGGCGAGGAAGTGGCGGGTGTCGGACGTTCCGGGGGGCGGGCCTCAGACGTTGCGGCGGTACTGCCCGCCGACCTCGAAGAACGCCTCGGTGACCTGACCGAGCGAGCAGACGCGGGCTGCGTCCATCAGCACCGCGAAGACGTTGTCGCCGTTGGTCGCCGCCGCACGCAGGCGCGTCAACGCCTCCTGCGCCTCGTCACGGTGCTCCTGCTGGAACGCGCCGACACGAGTCAGCTGCGACTCCTTCTCGTGCTCCGACGCGCGGGCGAGCTCGACCTTCTGCGGCACCTCGCCCTCATGCGGGTTGCGGAAGGTGTTGACGCCGACGATCGGCAGCGAGCCGTCGTGCTTGCGGTGCTCGTAGAGCATCGACTCGTCCTGGATCTTGCCCCGCTGGTAGCCGGTCTCCATCGCACCGAGGACACCACCACGCTCGGCGATGCGGTCGAACTCCAGCAGCACTGCCTCTTCCACCAGGTCGGTCAACTCGTCGATGACGAACGAGCCCTGCAGCGGGTTCTCGTTCATCGCCAGGCCCCACTCCCGGTTGATGATCAGCTGTATGGCGAGCGCCCTGCGCACCGACTCCTCCGACGGGGTCGTGACAGCTTCGTCAAAAGCGTTGGTGTGCAGCGAATTCGCGTTGTCATAGATCGCGATCAGCGCCTGCAGCGTGGTGCGTATGTCGTTGAAGTTCATCTCCTGCGCATGCAGCGACCGCCCGGAAGTCTGCACGTGGTACTTCAACTTCTGGCTGCGCGGGTTGGCACCGTACTTGTCCCGCATCGCGACCGCCCAGATGCGCCGGGCGACGCGACCGATGACGGAATACTCCGGGTCCATACCGTTGGAGAAGAAGAACGACAGGTTCGGCGCGAAGTCGTCGATGTCCATGCCACGCGCGAGGTAGGCCTCGACGTAGGTGAAGCCGTTGGCCAGGGTGAAGGCCAGCTGGCTCAGCGGGTTCGCTCCGGCCTCGGCGATGTGATAGCCGCTGATCGACACCGAGTAGAAATTGCGAACCTCGTTGGCGATGAACCATTCCTGGATGTCGGCCATCATCCGCAACGAGAACTCGGTGGAGAACAGGCAGGTGTTCTGACCCTGGTCCTCCTTGAGGATGTCGGCCTGCACCGTGCCGCGGACCGTCGCCAGTGCCCGGGCTCGGACCTGTTGTGCTTCCTCGACATTCGGCTGCCGATCCTGCTCCTCGGCGAACTTCGCCAACTCTTGGTCGATGACCGTGTTGAGGAAGAACGCCAGGATGGTCGGCGCCGGACCGTTGATCGTCATCGACACGCTGGTCGACGGCGACGTCAGGTCGAAGCCGTCATACAGGACCTTCATGTCATCCAACGTGGCGACGGAAACGCCTGAGGTGCCGACCTTCCCGTAGATGTCGGGGCGCAGGTCGGGGTCGCGACCGTAGAGCGTGACCGAGTCGAACGCCGTCGACAGTCGCGTCGCCGGCTGGCCCTCGGACAGCAGCTTGAAGCGGCGATTGGTGCGGAACGGATCGCCCTCACCGGCGAACATCCGCGCTGGGTCCTCATTGTCCCGCTTGAACGGGAAAACGCCTGCAGTGTAAGGGAAATAGCCCGGCAGGTTCTCCCGTCGCAGGAAGGAGAGCAGCTCACCGTGATCCTGGTAGCGCGGCAGCGAGACGCGACGGATCTTGTTGCCGGACAACGACTCCCGTGCGAGCGTCGTGTGGATCTCCTTGTCGCGGATCGTCACGACCTGCTCGTCGCCGCTGTAGGACTCGACAACCTTCGGCCAGTCGGTCAGCAGCCGGGCGACCGAGCCGGGGAGCGCCTCACCGGCCTCGTCGATCAGGGCGTTCAACGCCTCGGGGGCCTTGTCCGCCAACGCATCCCGCGCAGTCGTCAGGTGCTGCACACGACGGGCCGCGTCGACATACTGCTCGGTGTCGGCGTGGTAGCCGCGCACCGTCTCGCTGATCTCCGCCAGATAGCGCACACGCTGCGGCGGCACGACCTGTCGCAGCACGGACGAGTGCCGGACCGACACCGGCTCGAGGGCACCCTGCGCCAGTTCGAGGCCCTTGGCGCCGAGCTCGGTGATCAGCTCCTGGTAGAGCGCGGTGACACCGTCGTCGTTGAAGGTCGCGGCCGACGTGCCGAAGACCGGCATGTCCTCGGGCTTCTGGCCGAACGCCTCGCGGTTGCGCACCATCTGCCGGCCGACGTCGCGCAACGCGTCCATCGCGCCACGGCGCTCGAACTTGTTGATCGCGACGACGTCGGCGAAGTCGAGCATGTCGATCTTCTCGAGCTGGCTCTGCGCACCGAACTCGGGTGTCATGACGTAGAGGTTGACGTCGGCGAAGTCGATGATCGCCGCGTCGCCCTGGCCGATGCCCGGGGTCTCGACGATGATCAGGTCGTATGCCGCTGCGCGCAGCACCGTGAGGACCTCGGCGAGCTCCTCGGGCACTTCGCGACCACCGCGTGTGGCGAGCGAACGGAAGAAGATGCGTTCGCCATCAAGGGAATTCATCCGGATGCGGTCGCCGAGCAGCGCACCGCCGCCACGCCGACGCGTCGGGTCGATCGCCACGCACGCGACGCGGAGCTTGTCCTGCTGATCCATCCGGAAGCGGCGCACCAGCTCGTCCGTCAGGCTGGACTTGCCGGACCCGCCGGTGCCGGTGATGCCCAGCACGGGCGTATGGCGGTCGTCGGCCGCGGAGCGCAGGTCGTCCAACAGCACGCTGTCGAGCGCACCCTGCTCGGCGCCGCTGATGGTGCGCGCCACGGCTGCGCGGTCACCGGAGATGACGGCGTGTGCGTCCGGGCGGGACACGTCATACACATTGAAGTCGCAGTCCTTGATGACCTGGTTGATCATCCCGACCAGACCGAGCCGCTGGCCGTCCTGCGGGCTGAAGATCGTGACGCCGGACGTGCGCAGTCGGTCGATCTCCTCGGGCACGATGACACCGCCGCCGCCGCCGACGACCTTGATGTGGTCGGCGCCGGCATCGCGGAGCAACTGGGTGAGGTATTCGAAGTATTCGACGTGCCCGCCCTGGTAGGAGCTGACCGCGATGCCCTGCGCGTCCTCCTCGATCGCCGCGTCGACGACCTCTTGGACGCTGCGGTTGTGGCCGAGGTGAACGACTTCCGCGCCCTGGCTCTGCATGATCCGCCGCATGATGTTGATCGATGCGTCGTGCCCGTCGAACAGGCTGGACGCAGTGACGATGCGGACCGGGTTCTCCGGAACATGCAGCGCGGGTGCCTCGGACATGGTGTCTCCACTCATCGAGACTCGATCCGGGGTGGTGTTGCGACTCGCGAGCTCGTGCCACCCACCTCGGTTCGAGTCTCCTGTGCTTGTTTGAGAATCGGGCTCGCCATACTCACCACCAATACTAGGACGTCCAAGTATCTGCGTCGAATCGTTCCCTTGTGAGGCAGAGAGTCAGTGGTCGCGGGCGTGTGGCATGGCCGCGCGGTAAGCCTCGACGAACGTCGCCAGCGACACCAGGAACTGCTCGGCCTCGTCGCCCAGCGCCTGCAACGCTGTGCCCATGAGCCCCATCAACGCTTCGACGTCGGACTCATAGCGCCGGCGGCCCTGCGAGGTCGCGCTCAGCACCGCGGCCCCGGACTCAGCGGCGTCCCGCCGTAGGTGCCCCGCCCGCAATGCCGCGTTGACCTGCCGGTTGACCGTCGACTGCTCCAGGCTCAACTCGGTCGAGATGTCCCGCTGGGTGCGCGGCCGACCGTCGGACAGCAACCACAACAACCGCAGGTCGGCGGCAGCCAAGCTGGTCTGCGCCTCCATCACCCGGCGGTCGACGTCGAAGGAGTGCAGGATCGCGGCCGCCCGGCGTTCGGGCGCCAGGGTGTGGTCGCGAGCGAGTGATCGCAGCTCAGTCGTGACGCCGCGCTCACTGGCCACCGAATCCGTCATACCGGCATTTTGACAGATGCACATGCATGCATGCACCATACATATTGATGAAGACCACGAACCCCTCGAAGACACCGGCTGACGCACCAGCCCCCACGGCGGTCAAGCCACAACTGATCATCGCCGTGCTCTGCTTCGGCGCGCTGTCCGCGGCGCTCATGCAGACCCTCGTGCTGCCGATCCAGATCGAGCTCCCCCGGCTGCTGCACGCCGCTGCGAGCGACACCTCATGGGTCGTCACCGCCACGCTGCTCGGCGGCGGCGTCGCCATGCCCGTTGCCGGACGGCTCGGCGACATCATCGGCAAACAGCGCGTGCTCGTCGGGTCGTCGGTCATCCTGGTGATCGGCTCGATCGTGTGCGCGCTGTCGACCAGCGTGTGGCCGATGATCGGCGGCCGCTTCCTGCAAGGCATCGCGATGGGATTCATCCCGGTCGCGATCAGCATGGTCCGCGAGGTGGTGCCGGCGCACATGGCGTCGACCGCGATCGCGACGTTGAGCGCCACCATGGGCGTCGGCGGCGCGATCGGCCTGCCGCTGGCCGCCTGGATCGCGCAGGACTACAACTGGCACGCGCTCTTCTGGGTGTCCGCCGGACTCGCGGCACTCATGGTCGTCGCCACGACCTTCCTCGTCCCGAACGTCTCGGACGGCCACCCGGCCTCCATCGACGTCGTCGGCGCGATCAGCCTGGCGATCGGGCTCATCGCGACGCTCGTCGGCATCTCCAAGGGCAACGAGTGGGGCTGGGCCTCGACGAACACCCTGCTCTGCGTGGTCGGCGGTCTCCTCGTGCTCGTGCTCTTCGGCCGTTACGAACTGCGCCAGCAGGACCCACTGGTCGACCTGCGCACCACCGCACGCCGCCCGGTGCTCCTGACCAACATCGCCGCCATGCTCATCGGGTTCGGGATGATGGCCCAGTCCATCGTGGTGCCGCAGCTGCTCGAGATGCCGAAGGCGACCGGCTACGGCCTCGGCCAATCGATCCTGGAGGCCGGCCTCTGGATGGCTCCCGGCGGGCTGATGATGATGTTCCTCGCCCCGGTGTCGAGCAAGTTGATGACGACGGTCGGCGCGCGAATCACCCTGGCGATCGGCGCAGGTGTGATCGGCGCCGGTTACCTGGTCGCGCTGTTCATGATGAGCGCGCCGTGGCAGTTGCTCGTGGCGAGCTGCATCAGCATGGCCGGCGTCGGCATCGGGTATGCCGCCATGCCGACCCTCATCCTGGAGAACGTGCCGCCGGCCGAGGCCGGTTCCGGTGTCGGCATCAACACGGTGATGCGGTCCATCGGCACCACCGTTGCCGGTGCGGTGATGGCCAGCCTGCTGACAAGCCGGACCATCACCCTGAAGCCGGGCACACCCGCCATACCGTCCTCGGATGCGTTCAAGCTGTGCTTCCTCGTCGGTGCCGTCGCGGCGCTGGTCGGTGGGGCCATCGCGCTGACCATCTCGGGGCGTCGGCCCAAGCGTGCTGAGCCCGCGCGCGACGACCTCGCCCTCGCGGAGGCCTGAGCCTCATCCGTCAGGGCCGGCCCGCACCACGGTGCGGTGTCCGGCGTCGATGCGTCTGGTCCAGCCGCGCGCGTCCAAGTGCTCCAGCAGCGGTATGGCGACTCGGCGCGTCGTGCCGAGCGCCTTCCGTGCCGAACTGGTGGTAAAAACCTCTGGCAACTTGGCCAATTCGCGCATCGCCAGCGCAGGCGCACTTGGCAGCAGCACGACGCCGTCCGGCAACCGAATCAGTCGTCCGACCCGTTCGGCCGCTGCCAGCTCCTGCTTCCCGAGGCCGAGCGCGGACAGCTCGTCCGCTTCCGGTGCGGCGAAGGGCGACTCGCGCAGCCGGTGTTCCACAGTCGCGATCGCGTCCTCCGCCGGGCCGAGCTGTGTGTCGGTCGCCGCGGAACGTATGGCGCCCCCCTGCTGAGTCATGCCGACAGCGGCTGCCACGATCTTCAACAGGCTCGGATCCGGCAGGTCGAGGGCATCAACCGCAGCTCCCCGAGAAAGCCCTGCGGACAACGGGTTTCGCTCTTGGTCCGCTGCCACGGCGGTGCGGAGTGTGTCCTTCCAGCGTTGCAACGCAGCATTGTCGATCCACCACGACCCATGCACGACCACGCCGTCGGGAGCAGTCGCTGGCAGCGAGATCCCCAACCGGGCGAGACGCTCGGCACGGACCGCACCCCGGCGGGCGACCTCCACCTGCACGTCGCCTGTCGCGGGCAGGATGGCCAACTGCTGCGCGCGCCGGGTCCCCGCACCTCGTCGTCGCAGCTCCGGCGGATCGACGTCCAGCACAGAGACACCGGCGACTGACCGGGATCCGTTGTCCCGCACAATTATTCGATCGCCGAGTGCGACCGGGATGTCACGTGCGAGCGTCAGCCGGGCCGTCGCGTCGTCGAACGGCCGAAGTCGTGCGGATGCCGTCAGGGTGCCGACGTGGACGGTGATGTGTTCCGGCAGCGCGGACAACTCCGGCCCACTCTCCCGGCGGACGTCGAGCACCCGCGTGACCTGCCACCGGCCCGGCGTCATCAGCGCATCACCCCGATGGATCGCCACGGCGTCGATGCCGCGCAGATTCACCGCGACCCGACTGATCGAACCGACCTCGTCCGCGGTCTCCCCATGTTGCTGGAGACCACGCACGGCGACGGTGACCTCACCGCGAGCACCGAGCATCGTCAGCTGATCACCGGTGCTCAGCGTCCCTGCAGGCAATGTCCCGGTGACGACGGTGCCGGCACCCTTGACGGAGAACGCCCGGTCGATCCAGAACCGGATCCGGCTCTCCTGCATAGGTTTCGGACTCTCGGCAAGGACCTTGTCAAGCGCGCTGACGAGTGCGTCCATCCCGAGGCCCGTCTCCGCCGACACCGGGATGACAGGTGCATCGCGCAATCCGGTGTCTGCGAGCTCGCGACGGATCCCGTCCGTCACGCCGCCGACGCGCTCCGGCGCCAGGTCGACGCGACTGATCACCACGACGCCTCGCTCGATCCCGAGCGCTCGTACGGCATCCCGGTGCTCTGCCGACTGCGCCCGCCAACCCTCGTCCGCAGCGACGACGAAACAGACCATCGGCGCGGGGCCGAGCCCTGCGAGCATGTTGCCCAGGAAACGTTCATGACCGGGCACGTCCACGAATGCGACGTCTGCGCCGGACGGGGTTGTCATCCAAGCGAATCCGAGATCGATCGTCAGACCGCGCCGCTTCTCCTCGTCCCAGCGGTCGGGGTCGATCCCGGTCAGTCCGCGAACCAGCGTGCTCTTGCCGTGGTCGACGTGGCCGGCGGTGGCGACGACATACATGTCAGTGCGCCAGTGCGGCCTGCACGGCTGCAGTGAGGGGCCCGTCCTCGGACTCGGGTACGCACCGCGGGTCGACCAAGCAGGCCCCGCCATGGACGCGGGGAAGCACCGCAGGATCACCGAGTCGCAGTGCCGCCGCGGTGTTTTCGGGCAGCGAGACGGCCCACCCCGGCAGAGGGACACCGGGGGCGCCGCCACCTCCGACGCGGCCGTCGTGGGGCACGACCTCTCCCCCGACCGCGGCGGCGAGCGCGTCGGCCCGCGCGCGCAAGCGGTCGGGATCCGCGTGCAGCGCCGTTGCGGTCGGTGTCGCCGGGCCGGTCAAGGTGGCCTCCAGCGCGGCGAGGGCGACCTTGTCCGCACGGACCGCCCGGGCGAGCGGGTGTGTCGCCATACGGTCGACGATCGCCTTGCGCCCCAAGGCGATTCCCGCTTGCGGCCCGCCGAGGAGCTTGTCGCCACTCGCGGTGACGACGTCCGCTCCCGCGCCCAGCGCGGAGGTTGCGTCCGGCTCGTCGGGCAGCAGTGGGTCCGGCGCGAGCAGGCCGCTGCCGAGGTCGACGATCAACGGCACCTCGTGTTGCGTTGCCAGATCATGCAATTCATCGATGGCGGCCGCCGATGTGAAGCCGTCGACCCGGAAGTTGCTCGGATGCACCTTGAGGATCGCGCCGGTGTCCGGCCCGATCGCCGACGCGTAGTCCTTCAGGTGGGTGCGGTTGGTGGTGCCGACCTCACGCAGTCGGGCTCCGGTCGAGGCGATCAGGTCCGGGAGTCGGAAGCCGGCGCCGATCTCGATGAGTTCGCCTCTGCTGACGATGATTTCACGTCCCTGTGCCAGTGCGGTGGTGGCGAGGACGAGCGCAGCGGCGCCGTTGTTGACGACCAGCGCCTCCTCGGCGTCCGGGCATCCGGCGAGCAGCGCGGCGCGTGCCGCGACGCCGCGCTTCGACCGCGTGCCTGTCGCGAGGTCGAGCTCGACGTCGACATACCCGGCGGCCGCCTGGACGGCGTCGACCGCTGCCGCTGACAGCGGTGCCCGCCCGAGGTTGGTGTGTATGACGACCCCGGTCGCGTTGATGACGGGTCGCAGCCGGGTGGCCCGGCCGGCCTGCAGTGACTGGGCCAGTACGTCGGGCACCTGCTCCGGCTCGATCTCACCGTGGCGTGCCCGCTCCTGCGCGGCGATCACCAGACGGCGGACGGTGTCCGCTCCCAGCCGAGCGGACGCGTCGACGACCGCAGGCGAGGCGAGCAGGGTGTCGGTGCGCGGGATGCGGCTGCGCGGGTCCTGCGAGGACATCGGCACCTCCGTGGAGCAGGGGATATAGCTGTGGCGGAGACGGACGGGAATCGAACCCGCCAGACCGAGATGCTCGGCCTCACCGGTTTTGAAGACCGGGGGGCCCACCAGGAACCCTGACGCCTCCACGCGCCAACTTACCCGGGCCGTCGTAGGGTCGAAGACATGACCGCCATGGAGCAGCTCCGACTCACCGGCTACGCACACGGCGGCGGGTGCGCCTGCAAGATCCCCGCCGGCGAGCTCGAGGACGCGGTGCGTGGCCTCACCGGCCAGGCCGGACCGGACGTCCTCGTGGGCGTCGACGACGGCGACGACGCCGCAGCAGTGCGCGTGCGCGACGACCTCGCGATCCTGTCCACTGCCGACTTCTTCACACCGGTCGTCGACGACGCATACGACTGGGGCCGCATCGCCGCGGCGAACGCGCTGTCCGACATCTACGCGATGGGTGGTCGCCCGGTCGTCGCGATCAACCTGGTCGGCTGGCCGCGCGAGGTGCTGCCGATGGAGCTGATGACGGAGGTCCTGCGCGGCGGTCTCGACGTCGGCAAGCAAGCCGAGTGTCCCGTCATCGGCGGACACACGATCGACGACCCGGAGCCCAAATACGGTATGGCGGTCACCGGCGTCGCGCATCCGGACCGCTTGCTGCGCAACGACGCCGGTGTCGCCGGTATGCCGCTGACCCTCACCAAGCCGATCGGAGTCGGGCTCCTCAACAACCGGCACAAGCAGACCGGCGAAGTGTTCGAGGCCGCGATCGCATCGATGACCGCTCTCAACGACACGGCTGCGGCGGCGACCCTCTCCGCCGGGGCGACCACGGCGACGGACGTCACCGGGTTCGGGTTGCTGGGACATCTGCACAAGCTGTGTCGCGCGTCCGGGATCGGTGCTGTGCTCGACCGGTCCGCGGTGCCGGCCGTCGACGGGGCGCTCGACGCGCTGGCAGGTGGTTACGTCTCGGGCGGGTCCCGCCGGAACTTGGACTGGGTGCGTCCGCACCTGCGCACCGGGTCCTCGATCACCGAGGACGACCTGCTCTTCCTCGCCGACGCCCAGACGTCGGGCGGGTTGCTCGTCGTCGGCGAGGTCCCCGGCTATCCGGTCATCGGCCACACCGTCGCCGGCTCCGGCATCCAAGTCCGCTGAGCCTCCCCGGCCTGCCGACCAGACTCCTCCTCGACCTCCTCGACCTCCTCGACCTCCTCGACCTCCTCGACCTCCTCGACCTCCTCGAGAGAACCCTCCTTGCCGAGAGGACACCCGTTCACCGAGAGGACACCCGTTTGATGCCCTCACATGGCGAAATCCGCTGTCCTCTCGATCATTGCCTGTCCTGTCGGCATGAAGAAGGCGGGCGGGCGAACGACTTACCCAGCGGTGGTGATGGAGTCGTCGGTGATGCCGGCGGCGCGGCGCTTCGCGAGCCGATTGCGTTGCGGGACAACGGTGTAACGTGGATCTTTGGCCGACTCGATGCCTGCCTCGAGTATGCCGAACCGCGTGCACGCCGAGGCGCCCAGCAGCGCGACGCCGGAAGCAGCTGCCAACGCACGGTTTCCGCCCAGCAGCAGCGCACCGAGACCACCCGCGGCAGCGAGGCGCTCACTCCAGCGCAGCAGTCGCCCCGGCCGTCCCTGGTGCAGTGGCTCCGCCGCGACCGGATCCATCCGGCTCTCCATGTATCGGGTCGCTGCCAGGTCACCCACGACACCCATCACGGCGAGCGCGCGCGCCGGGCCGGTCTCGCGTGTCGGCGTGGTCACCATCGCCAGACCACCCGCAGCAAGACTGGCCGAACTCGCGAAGACCACGGGCAGGTCGCGGTGTGCGGCGTTCCAGGTCGGGTTCGCCGTGTCCGAGAGCAGCACCGCGGTGTAGACCGCCAGCGGAGCAGCGAAGACTGCCGCGACGCCACCTGCCACCGGCTCGACCTTGGCGAGGGCGCGGCGCATCGGCCCGAGCGGAAGCCGGCTTCCGGTCAGCCGGTCGACGTCGGCCATCGCGGCAACCCCCATGCCACCGCTGTATGCGGTGAGGATCCACGACCCCAGGCTCATCGGTGAGGTGAGCTTGATCGTGCGCAGCATGTTGTAGAAGCGGTCGGGCCTGCCGAGGTCCTTGACCAGGGCAGCGCCGCCGACACTCACCGCCACCATGGCACCGAGGCGGGCGTTGCGGCACAACAACTTTCGGCCGGTCAGCTGTGCACCGTAGGCGAGCAGGCCGGATCCACCTGCAACGCCACCGAGAAAGAGGTAGGCGGCGATCTCCGGCCCCCAGGGTGGCGGCTTGACGATGGCCCGGCCGTAGTAGGAGGTGAACTCCACGTCCGGCACCATCAGCATCTCTGCCGAGCCGTCGGTGCGTCCGGGGCGCCTCTTGCGTCGCAGCTTGCCGAACCGTCGTCCCCGGCGCTCGGGCTCCGGCGGGCGGAATTGATCGAAGTCCGAAACCGTCACCGGCCGCCTCCGAGGAAGGCGACGGCCGCGCCGGCGAGCATCCCTGCTGCGGCGAGACCCGCGCGGCGGAACATCACCGGGAGATCTGCAGTGGGCACCCGTGGGTCCGGAGGGAGGCCGTAGGTCTCGGGCTCGTCCAGCAACAGGAACATCGCACCTGTCCCACCGACCCCGTCGAGCTCGTTGGCGCCATACAGGCGGGCTTCGGTGAGTCCCTCCTCGTGCAACTGATGGACCCGATCACGCGCAGTCTCAACGAGATCCGGATGATCGCCGAATTTGATCGAGGTCGTCGGGCACGTCTTGGCACAGGCCGGTGTCTCGCCGTCGACCAGCCGGTCGTAGCAGAGGGTGCACTTCTGCGCGACGCCGCGCTTGGGCACGTCGGGCTGCTCACCCTTCTTCTCCCCACTGCGCGTCGTGGGTGCAGCGGTGCCGTCGCTACGCCGCTCGATCACTCCGAACGGGCATCCCGCCACGCAGGTGCCGCAGCCGTTGCAGACGTCGTCCTGCACGACCACCGAGCCGAACTCCGTGCGGAAGAGCGCGCCGGTCGGGCACACGTCCAAGCAGCCGGCGTGCGTGCAGTGCTTGCAGACGTCGGACGCCATCAGCCAGCGGAACTCGGGAGTGTCCGGGGGCGTGACGTCCTGGTCTCGATACGCGGCTCGTCCCTCACCGCTACTCGACCCGCTTGGACGGACGGCCGGCATGCCGAGGTCGACCAGCTTGCGGCCGGATTCGCGTGCCTGCTCGATGCGTTCGCGGTCCTGCTCGATGAAGGCGACATGTCGCCAGGTGCTCGCGCCGAGCGACTGGGTGTTGTCGTAGGACCAGCCGGTCAGCTCGAGATCACCGTCCCGAGGGTTGTGGTTCCATTCCTTGCACGCGACCTCGCACGCCTTGCAGCCGATGCAGATCGAGGTGTCGGTGAAGAAGCCCTTGCGCACCTGCCCACTCGGCCAGTGCGCATCGGCCGCAGGGTCGGTCGGTCCGGAGAACTGGTGTGAGGCCCCTCGCGCATAGTTCGTCACGGACTGGGCAGCTTGGCTACTCATCGTCGACATCCTCCTCGCGCACGTCGGTGACCCGCTGGTTGTCAGTGTGCACCGTCACCCCCGCACGTTCGTTGTATGACGCCAACAGCGCGTCAGCGGCTCGACCTCTCGGGCGGCG
The DNA here is from genome assembly GCF_014640635.1 of Flexivirga endophytica. Lineage (GTDB taxonomy): Bacteria > Actinomycetota > Actinomycetes > Actinomycetales > Dermatophilaceae > Flexivirga > Flexivirga endophytica. Next base: position 466,074 of record NZ_BMHI01000002.1, on the reverse strand, counting down.
ACCGGCAATCACATCACAGGACGCGACCTTCGACTCCTGGATCTGCACGTTCGGATCCAGCGTCACACCGATCAGATCGTTCGCCGAATCACCAGTGACCAGAGCGTGGTTGCCCACACCCCAGTGGTAGGGAAGCCCGACCTGGTGCACTATCCGGCCGCCGACGGTCAGCGGCTTCATCCGCTCGGTGACGAGGACACGAGCCTCGATGACGGCCCGTGGCGACACGATCGTGGCCCAACCCTCGTTGACCAGACCACGCTCCGCAGCCAGTTGCGGCGACACCTCGCAGAACATCTCCGGCTGCAACTCGGAAAGGTAGGGCAGCCAGCGGCTCATACCTCCGGCCGTGTGGTGCTCGGTGAGCCGGTAGGTGGTGAAGACGAAGGGGTAGATCCCCGCTCCCGGCGTGCCGGCACTGGGCGCGGACAGATTGTCCTGCCGCGGATAGATCAACCGGGCGGGACTCTGCTGCTGCGGGTAGAGCCCGTTGCGCACCGGTGACTCCTGCGCCTCGTAGTGCGTGGGCAGGGGGCCGTCGACCAGACCCTTCGGTGCGAAGAGCCAGCCCTTGCCGTCGGACTGCATGATGAACGGGTCGTCCCCGGCCAGCGCGGCCGGCCCACCGACAGCCGGGTCGGGGCGACTGTGCGGGGCGCGATCGACCGGGAAGTCCGGCACGTCGTCGCCGACCCACTTCTGCTCGCTCTCGTCCCACCACACGTACTTCTTGCGATCGCTCCACGGCTTGCCGTCGGGGTCCGCGGACGCGCGGTTGTAGAGGATCCGCCGGTCTGACGGCCATGCCCAGCCCCACTGCGACTGGCTCACGCCCGGGCCGCCGTGCGGAGTACGCCGCGCGGCCTTGTTCTGGTCGTCCGCGAACACTCCGGTGTAGATCCAGCATCCGGATGAGGTGGACCCGTCGGCCGCGAGTTCGGTGTAGCTGGAGAGCAATTCGCGTTCACCGGTGTCCGTGGTGCGGTATCCGTTGATCTCGCGCAGCACCGACTCCGGGTCCGGGTTGCCCTCGTCGTCGACCGGGTAGTCCCACGTCATGTCGAGCAGCGGGCGGTCCCGCTCATCGTCGGACGCGGCGACGAGCCCCCGGATGCGACGGCCGAGTTCGAAGAAGAAGTCCATCTCGCTCTGGCACTGACCTGGCGGCTGCACCGCCTGGTGTCGCCACTGCAGCATCCGCTGTGTCTGGGTGAACGAGCCGGCCTTCTCGACGTGGGTCGCGGCCGGCATGAAGAAGACCTCGGTCTCGATGTCCTCGGTGCGCACTTCGCCCGACTCCACCTCCGGTGAGTCTTTCCACCAGGTGGCACTCTCGATCAGGCTGAGGTCACGCACCACCATCCACTTCAGGTGCCGCATCCCTTCGCGCTGCAGCTTGCCGTTGGCCGATCCGACCGCGGGGTTCTGGCCGAGCACGAAGTATCCCTCGACCTCGTCCGCCAGCATGCTCATGGCCGTTTCGTAGGTGCCGTGGGCGCCCGTCATACGGGGCAATCTGTCGAAGTACCAGTCATTCTCAGCGGTGGCGGCATCCCCGAAATAGGCCTTCATCAGGCTCACGAAGTAGGAGTCGGAGTTGGCCCAGAAGCCCTTCTGCTGCTTGGTGCCCACCGATGCGAGGTAGTCCTGCAGGTTGTCGTGGTTGCCGGCCATCGGCATCGGCAGATAGCCCGGCAGCAGGTTGAAAAGCGTTGGTATGTCCGTGGATCCCTGAATGCTGGCATGTCCGCGCAGTGCCATGATGCCGCCGCCCGGCCGACCCACGTTGCCCAGCAACAACTGCAGCACCGCAGCGGTGCGGATGAACTGCGCACCCAGCGTGTGCTGTGTCCAGCCCGTCGCATAGGCGAAGCAGGTCGTGCGCTCCCGACCGGAGTTCTCGGTCACCGCGCGCGCCAGGTAGTCGAAGTCGGCGGGCGAGATGCCGCACACCTCCTGCACCATCTCCGGCGTGTAACGCGAGTAGTGCCGCTTCAGGATCTGGAAGACGGTCCGCGGGTGCTGCAGGGTCTCGTCCCGCTCCACCTCCGCGTGCTGCAGCGGCGGACCACCGCTGCCCAGCGCGTCGCCCGGTGCGCCGCCCTGATGCGGCTGGTGCTCGTCCGGATGAGCGTGGGCGTAGGCCCATGACGACGAGTCGTATGTGCCTGTCTCCGGGTCGAATCCAGAGAAGAGCCCGCCGAGGTCCTCGGTGTCCTGAAAGTCCTCACCGACCAGCGTCGCGGCGTTCGTGTAGGCCACGACGTAGTCCTTGAACCACAGCTCGTTGCTGAGGACATGGTTGATCAGTGCGCCGAGCAGCGCCACGTCCGAACCGGCCCGGATCGCGACGTGCTTGTCAGCGACCGCAGATGTCCGGGTGAACCGTGGGTCGACGTGAATCACCTTGGCACCGCGTGCTTTTGCCTCAGCAACCCACTGGAAGCCGACCGGGTGCGCCTCGGCCATGTTGCCGCCCTGCAGGACGATGCAGTCCGCGTTGGCCATGTCTTGGAGCGTTTGGGTGGCGCCGCCGCGCCCGAAGGAGGATCCCAGACTGGGAACCGTGGCGGAGTGTCAAATACGTGCCTGGTTCTCGATCTGTATGGCGCCCGCCGCCGTGAAGAGCTTCTTGATCAGGTAGTTCTCTTCGTTGTCCAGGGTCGCGCCGCCCAGGGACGCGATGCCCATGGTGCGCCGTAGGATCCGACCTTCGTCGTCGGTCTCCTGCCAGGTGTTGCGGCGGCTGCGGACGAAGCGCTCGGCGATCATGTCGATCGCGGTGTCCCGATCCAGCTTCTGCCACTCGGTCGCGCGCGGCGCCCGGTAGAGCACGTCGTACTGCCGTCCGGGAGCGTTGACGAGTTGCTCACTGGCAGCGCCCTTGGGACACAACCGGCCGCGAGACACCGGCGAGTCCGGGTCGCCCTCGATCTGGACGACCTTCTCGTCCTTGACGTAGACCCGCTGTCCGCAGCCGACCGCGCAGTAGGGGCAGATGCTCTGGACGACACGATCCGCGGTGGCGTTGCGCGACTGCGTGGCGCGGGTCTTCGCCGACGCCACGGCGGGGCCGCGCCCGAGGTGGTCCCCGGAGCGCAACTGCCGGAAGACCGGCCACTCCAACGCGCTGAATCGACCCACGGGACAACCCTAGCGCCGAGGTCAACGGGCAGGCGTCGTTCCCCACCGAGTCTTCAGCGACCGCCTACCAGACCTGCAGCGGCTCCACGTCCCAGCAGCCCAGTTCCTCTGTCACCAGCGCCGCGAGTCGCTCCCGGTCCGGTATGCGATCGGGAGCGAGCGCTTCCACGGTCAGGGTCATCCGGTCGCCGAATTCCTGCAGCCAGGTCGTCACTCCGCCGCCCGCGGCCCGCAGCAGGTCAGTTGTGATGTTGCGATGCACCCCGCGACACATCATCGACAGAGCCGTCGGACCGCCGAGACTGCCGCCCGGGACCGTCATACGACCGACGTTCGACACCGACACCAGGGATGCCGGCATACCTTCGACGATCTTGCGTATGACGGGGCGGGGCAGCACGCGCGCGACGGGTTGGAGCCGGTCGAGCACCGATGTCCGGGTCGGATCGGCGGCCCGCGTCAGCTCCGCCTTGGTCGCAGCACGGACCCCGCGCAGGTCGGCGTGGCGATCAGTCGTCACCCGCACCGGCACCGACGCGCCACCGAGCATGTTCGAGCGGTAGTCGCCCTCGTCACGCCGGCGGACCGGCATCGCGACGAGTACTGTGTCGCCCTCCTGCGCGAGTCCGGCCGCGACCGCCAGGCTCGCGGAGACCATCAGCAGCAGGCTGTTCGAGGTGCCGCCACGGGCGTCCGCCGCGACCCGCCAGGCGTCGGCGGACAAGTCGACCGCCACGAATGGCGGGACGTATGACGAGGTCGGATCTGCCCGCAACGATCGGTCGGACCGGTCCGCCGTCGTCGGGGCATCGGGTGTCGACGGGGTTTTCCGCCCGCGCAACGCACGCACCGCGTCGACCAGACCGCGGCCGGCCGCAACATACTGATGGGCCGCGTCCCGGAGGTCGTCACGCAACCGCACGGCGTACGAGCCCGGCCGCTCGTCCGGCACCTGGGGCAGTCGGATGCCGGTCACCGCGGCGTCGACCGCCTGCACGATCAGGCCGCCGTCGCCGATCGTATGGCGGGTGACGAGCGACACGAGCTGGCCGCCACCGCTGACCGGCGTCGCCGACAGCCACCAGCTCGGCCCACGCACCGGGTCGACGGGTATCTGCAACTGCTCGTCGCACCAGGCCATCAGGCCCTCCGGAGGGACCGGCTCGGCAGCGATGCTCAGCCGGTCACTGGCCGGGGCCGGCACCCAGCGGCGCCGAGCTCCGGGCACACGCGACTCGACCACGAGCCGGCTCAACGGTCCCTGGTGCAGACCGTCATGGATCGAACGGAGCGCTTCGGCCGACAGTGGCTCAGGGAGCCACCAGGTGTGCTGCGAAGCAACGGGGACCCCGAGCAGGTCCTCGCTGAGGAAGTAGGCGTCGTCCCCGAAGGTGAAGCGGTTGTCATAGGTGACGGTGGGGTCATGTGCCATGAGTGGACCTCACCAGAACCTTGGTGTCAGAGACCATTTCGCTGCTTCGTCGGCAATCGCACGCTGCACCGAGACGCTGTCGGGCCAGCGGTCGGGGTCCATGCTGAGGGTGCTGAGCACGGCGTTGCCTCCGGAGAACGCCAGCCAGGTCGTCAGGCCACCGCGTGCGGTGCGCAACTGCTCGACAGTCGCGTGTTGCACCGACATCCGTGCGCTTACCGCACCGGCGTCGGGACCCCCGAGCGTGGCGACCGGATCGGGCACCTCGCCGAGATTGGAGCAGGTCAACACTGCCGCCGGTTGTCGAAGAGCCATGGAACGCAACAGCTTCCGTGGCATCAGCCGGATCGTCGGGGTCAGCAGCCGCAGCAGATCCTCCTGATCGCGGTCCGGGTCCGTGGCGTCCTGGAAGGCCTCGCGGGCGGCGTTCCGCAGCGGCCGGAGGTCGTCATACCGCGTGGGCCCGGTGTCGGCCGTCATGGTCGCTCCGATCGTCGCGACGGCCCTGCGATCGCCCGGTCTCCGCACCGCGACCGGGATCGACACGGGGATCCGGTCGACCGCGTCGATCCGTCCGGACGCCTCCAGCAGCCCGATCCCGAACGCGGTGAGCAACGAATTCGCCGATCCCCCACGGAGTTCCGCCGCTCCCCGCCACTCGGATGCGGGGAATTCGGCGACCGCGAATGCCGCAGGCTCGGCATCGGGCAAAGGTCGGGTGTCGGGCCGCTCCGGCTGGCCGGGGCGCGGTGGCCGCGCATCAGCGCTGCTGTCTCTGCGCTTGCGCAGGGCCATCCGGACCGCTCGAACCGGACCGGCCACCGCAGCCGTCGCCTGCCGTGCACCATCGCGCAGGTCGTCCGACCTGCTCGGTCTCGGCGCCTGGTCGTGGGGCAACCGGCCGATGTCGTCGCCGGTGACCGCAGCCTCGAATGCTGCGAACACGCCGGACCCGTCGGAGATCGTGTGCGGCGCGGTGAATACCACCGCGTGGCCACCTTCACGCATCGGTGCGGCCGAAACGGTCCACGGCACACCGCTGTCGGATCGGAACGATCGCCGAACATCGTGGTCGGCCCACGCGATCAGCTCCGCACGATCGATGTCGTCGTCGATGCGCAGGACGGGTGCCGAGAACGGTGCCGCAGTCCAGCTGGCGCGCGCGAAGGGAGCACCGGCCCGGTGCAGTCGACGGGTCAACGGCCCGTCGCGGAGCCGGTCCACGACTGTTTCCAGTCGGCCCGCATCCAGGGGTGTGTCGAACCGCCAGATCAGCTGGTTGATGACCGGCAGGTCCAGCACCTGCTCGGCCAACACGAACGCTTCTTCCGGTGGGCAGAGGCGGTTGTCGTCGGGGACTGCATTCACGCGGTTACTCACGTCTTCCGGATGTAGGCACGGACCGCGATGGGCGCCATGACCAGCATGATCAGGGTCGCGCCGACGAGCGACCAGAGGATGTCCACCCCGAGGGTGCCCTCGTTGGCGAGTTGCCGCACGGCCGTGACCAAGTGCGAGACGGGGTTGATGTCGGCCAACCATTTGATCCATGACGGCATGTGCGCGGTCGGCACCAGCGCGTTGGATACGAAGGTCATCGGCATCAGCACGAACATCGAAGCGCCTTGCACCGCGGGCGCACTCGGCATACGGACGCCGAGGAACGCGAAGACCCAACTGAGTGCGAACGCCGTGTAGATGACCAGTAGGCAGCCCAGCAGCAAACCTGGCCAGCTGTCCGGGCGGTAGCCCATCACGAGTCCGACCACGACCACCATCACCGCTGCGACGACGTACCGGACGACGTCGGCGGTGAGCGCACCGATCAGGGGTGCGATCCGGGCGATCGGCATCGAGCGGAACCGGTCGAAGACGCCCCGATCGACGTCGTCGCACAACTGGACCCCGGTGTTCACGGTTGCGGTCACCGCGACCTGCACCAGGACACCAGGAACGAGATCAGGCAGGTAGTTGCCCACGCTGCCGGCGATGGCCCCGCCGAAGATCCCGGCGAACATCGCTGTCAGGACGACCGGCAATGCCACGACGTCGAAGAGCAGGAAGGGGTTGTGCCGGACCTTCAGCAGACCACGCGCGGCCAGCGTGAGCGAGGCTGCGGCAGTGCCGGAGACAGTTGGCCTTCGGCTGGGTAGATGCCGCTGTCGGTACTGCGTGCGTGTCTGAGCGGTGGCCTCCGTCATACGGTGTCCTCGCGGTTCCCGGTGAGTTGGAAGAAGACCTCGTCGAGGGTCGGCTTGTGCACCCCGACGTCGTCAACTTCGATTCCCTTGTCCCGCAACCCGATCAGCACGTCCGTCACGAGGGACGCGTCGTTGACGGGAACCGCCAGCGATCCGTCGCTGTCGATCTCGACCTGGTGACCGGCCAACTGCTCCATGACTGACCCCGCCGTCGCCCGCTCGGCGCCGTCGCGCAGCACGAGTCGCAAAGTGCCCGTGCCTACCGATGACTTCAGGTGGTCCGCGGATCCCTCCGCGACGACCCGCCCATGATCGATGACCACGATGTTGTCCGCGAGCTGGTCGGCCTCTTCGAGGTATTGCGTCGTCAGGACCACCGTGGATCCACCGTCCACCAGTCGCCGCACGGTCGCCCACATCTGCTGCCGCGTGCGAGGGTCGAGTCCGGTGGTGGGTTCGTCGAGAAAGATCAGTGGTGGCTCCGCAATCAGACTGGTCGCCAGATCGAGACGCCGGCGCATACCGCCCGAGAAATTCTTCAGCGCACGGTCGGCCGCATCGCTCAACGCGAACTCCTCGAGCAGCTCGTCACATCGTCGCCGAGCACCGGCACGCGTGTAGCGCAGCAGTCGCGCGAAGATCAGCAGATTTTCGCGTGCTGTCAATTCTTCGTCGACAGAGGCGTATTGGCCCGTGACGCCGATCACTTCACGTACCGCGTGCGGGTCCCGCCGAACGTCGTGCCCGAAGATGCCGGCGGTGCCGCTGGTGGCCGGCAGCAGGGTCGCCAGCACCCGCACGATGGTGGTCTTCCCGGCGCCGTTCGGGCCGAGCAGGCCCAGCACCGACCCGGTCGGCACGGTGAAGCTGACACCGTCGACGGCGACGAATTCGCCGAACCGAACGGTCAGATCTCGCACGTCGACCGCCGGGCCGCGGTCGACGGGAGTGGGTGTCATGGCCGCCATGGTGCCGCATCGGACACCTGGAGAGCATCTTCGGAGCGGCCCGTGCGACGAGAATCACCTTTCCCACCGCTCGCGATCCTTATGCACTTGCAGACATTCGTGATTCGCTACACGGCATGCGAATCCTCATGCCGTTCCTCGGCAGTCGCGGAGATGTGCAGCCGGGTGTCGCACTCGCGCTCGAGCTCCGCCGCCGCGGGCACGACGTTCGGCTCGGGGTTCCTCCGAACCTCGTCGATTTCGCTCGACGTGCCGGGATCGAACCGCTCACGACCGGACCCGATTCTGCTGCACTGCTGGAGTCGGATCTGGTCCAACACCGCATCAAGTCGCCGAACCCACGCACTCGCTGGCGCGGCCTGTCCGAGCTCGGAACCTTCGGCTGGACCGAGCTCGCGCTGGCCCTCGACGGGGTGGCAGCTGAATCCGACCTGATCGTCACCTGTTTCCTCGGTCAGGAGGTCGCTCGGGCACTGGCCGACAAGCACCGGATCGCGCAGGTGGCCATGCACTACTACCCGATCAGGCGCTCCGAATCTGTTCACCTGCTTCCGGATCCGCCGGTCGCAGCGGATCCGGTCCACCACCTCGCCTGGTGGCTCGCGGACCGGTCGTGGCGGCTGATGACCCGACGCGGCGAGGACGCCATGCGTGCACGCATCGGCCTCGGTCCGTCGCGGACCTCGGTCGCGCAACGCATGACGAACACCGGATCACTCGAGGTGCAGGCCATCGACCCCGTCCTGTTCCCGGAACTGGGTGATGAATGGGGTGTACGGCGACCGCTCGTCGGCTTCCTCGACCTGTCCCCCGAGACGCGTGCTGCGCTCGACGGAGCGAACGACCAGAGCGAGCTGGACACCTGGTTGGACGAAGGTCGCTGCATCTACTGGGGATTCGGCAGTATGCCGGTCGCCTCCCCCGACGACATGCTGGCCATGGTGCGGGACGTGTCACGGCGACTGGGTTGTCGAGCACTGGTCGCCGCAGGCTGGTCGACGTTCGCCGATGCCGCGGACGACTACCTCCGTATCGTGCCTGCCGTCGATCATCATCGGGTCCTGCCGCGCTGCGTCGCCGCGGTTCATCACGGTGGTGCGGGCACCACCGCCGCAGCACTGCGTGCCGGCATACCGTCGCTGATCACCTGGTTCAACGCCGACCAGCCCCTCTGGGGCCGACGCCTGGAGGCACTCCGGGTCGGGAGCTACCGGAGATTCCGCGACCTGACCGCCGATGAGTGCGTCACGGCACTCACTACGCTCCTCACGGACCCGACGCGAGACCGGGCCCGCACGCTGGCCGGACGACTGACCAGCCCGGCAGCAGCCGTGGGACACGCCGCTGATCTGATTGAACTGCAGAGCTTTACCCACTCTTGAACCAATGTTGCCCACACTGGTTACGGTGCCGTAACCTTCGGCGCCGGCCCACATCATCCTGTCCTCTCGTATCGCGCTGCCCGGCGCGAAAGGAGCCCGCGAAGTGGAATACACCGAACTCGCCGACTACCAGGTTTACGCTGGTTCGGTCGCGTTCTGGCGAGCGACGTCCACGACACCCAGTACCGACGCGGCTGACGAACGACCGCTGTCGCCGCAGCACGAGAAGCATGTGCAGCAGGCTGGCAACCCTACCGAACCGTCATGGATCGGAACGGTTTTCGAGATCAATCGACCGTTCGATGCCGACGCTGTCCGACGCACCCTGCTCGCCTGGCACGCGAAGCATGAGTCGTTCCGCACGATGGTGACCCGCGACGAAAGTGGTCTGCACCGCGTCACCTACCGCCCGGAGAGCCTCGAACTGACCGCGCGGGACGCCGGCACGCACGATTCGGTGGAGCGCGTCTACGACGTCGTCTCACGCTTCTTCGACCACACCGTTCGCGCCGACACGTGGCCCCACCTGGTTGCTGCCACCATCGTGCCGACCAACCAGGACGACGGGCCGAGGTTCCTCCTCGCGTTCGCAGCCGACCACTCGGTGATGGACGCGTACTCCCAGCTCATCGCCGTCTCCGAGCTCGATCAGCTGTATGCCGCCGCACTCGGCGGCGAGCAGCTCGTCACCGAACCTGCCCCGAGTTACGTCGATTTCAGCGTCGCGGAACGAACGCGGGCGGCCGTCGCCGATCACGGGCACGAGACCACCCGTCGATGGGAGCGCTTCCTCGATCCGGAGGAGCCGAGGTTCCCGGCATTCCCACTGCCGAACGACGCGGCACGCGACCTGACCCTCCCCCAACGCAGTATCTCGCGCTGGCTGGCACCGGCCGAGGTCAGTGACACGATCCACGAACACGCACGCTCTTTGGGTCACGGCATGCAGTCAGCGGTGCTGGTCGCTCTCGCCACCGCCATGCAACACGCGACCGGCACCGACGAGGCCCTGAGACTCGTCATGCCGATGCACACCCGTACCCCCGAATACACAACATCCATGGGTTGGTTCGTCGGCATCAGCCCTCTCGTGCTGGACCTGGCCGGCGTCACCGACCTGGGGCAGCAGCTGGACCGCGCAGAGTCCGCCTCCGCCCATGTCCGCGCCGATGCGCAGATCCCTTTCGCATCGATCGCCGACCTGCTCGGCATCGCATCCGCACCGCGCTTCGTGGTCTCCTACGTCGACGTCCGGCACCTGCCCGGCGCGGCTCAGTTCGACGCAGCGCGTGCACGTGCGCTACGCAGCATCCGTTACTCCGACGACGAGTTCTACTTCTGGGTGGTGCGCGCGCGGGGCGGGCTCAACGTGTCGGTGCGACACCCCAACAATCCGACCGCCACCCTGAGCGTGGAGCGCTACCTCAGCGAATTCACCACGGTGCTGCGGCAACTCGCGCGGCAACCGGTCCAACTGACTGCCTGATGCGGCTCACGACGGCCGCTCGACTGCAACCACCACGCGGACGGCTGGTGCTGTGCACGCCGACCCCGACCGCGCCGCCACGGGCGGTCCTCGACGCGCCACCGTCGTTCAACCAGGTCAATCACGCCACCGCCCGCAGGGACAGCGGTGGCTGGCTCTGCCTGACCCTGGAGCTGCCCGAGCACGTTGATCGGTCGGCCCTGCCAACAGCGCTGCTCGGTCTGCTGTCCCGTCACGAAGCCCTACGGACCATGGTCGATCTCACCGACGGGACACCGACGACGATCGACTTCGGCGCTGAATTCAGCTGCACCCTCAGCGAATCCGATCTGCCCGACGACGCCGCGGAGCGCCGAACCCGGCTGATGGCTGTGATCGACACCGCCACGCACTCGCTGACCGGCCCGACCATCTGCTGCGCAGCCATCGAAGGTCGCGATCGGACCCAGATCGTGCTCGCCGTCGACCATGGCGTCACCGACGCCGTCTCGATGCCGTTGCTCGGCCGCGACTTCGTCCAGCTGTATGGCGCCGCCTCCGGCGGGACCGACCGCGACCGCACGACGGCCCACCTGCCAGCGGTCGGCTCCTTCCTGGACGCCTGCCGGGCGGAAGCCGCTGACACTACCGACCCTGACGACCCGCGGGTGGCCGAATGGCACGAGTTCTTCCGGCGCAATTCCGGTGGCCTGCCACGGTTCCCGCTACCCGAGGACGCCCGCCACGGCCGGGGCGAGGCTGCCGTGGAAATACGCCATACCCTGACCGCGGCGCAGGCCGCCGCGGTGGAGCAGTGGGGCCGCGCCCACGACGCCCGGCTGCCGGCTTGCCTGCTTACGGTCTGCGCGCGTGCCGCCCATCGACAGGACCTGTGCGACGAGTTCGCCACGCTCCTGCCGGTGGGCACCCGGGACCGTGCGGAGTGGCGGGAGGCGGTCGGCTGGTTCGTGAGCAACGGTCCGGTCGTCGTCCCCGGTCATCTGCCGCTCGAGGATGCTGTGGCCGCAGCGCAGCAGCAGGTCGAGCGAGCCCGGCACCTCGCTGCGATGCGCCTGAGCGACGTGATCGCGTCATACCCACCGGGATTCACGCACACCGGTGACGTCGGGATGGTGTCGTTCGTCGACTACCGGCGGGTGCCGGGCCACGAGCTGCACGACGCCCTGCGGATGACCCAGGCCAGCCCGGACGCGCCGACCACCGACGTGCAGCTGTGGTGGGTTCGTGACGACTCCGGCCTGGCGCTGCGCTGCCGGCTGCCCGACACGGGCGCAGCTCGGCGCATCGTCGGCCGCTGGCTGGACGAGGTCGAGGGCAGCCTGCGACAGCTCGCCGACTGAGGAGCGACTGGTGAGTTCAGCTCGTCGCCGGAACCGCGGATCCCATTGCCGCTCGAGCGGTTTCGATGCCGACCAGCTCACCGGACGCCACCGCGCGGATGAGCTCGGTGATGGCCCGGAAGTAGTGGTCGATGCTCGCGGCAGCTGTTGCGTTGTCGGGATAGCTCATCAGCGCATAGGTCCGGTCGGTGCGCCGGTTGAGCCACATCGACACGTCGCCGGTCGTGCCGGGCCCGCCGAGCGCGTGGGCGTCGTCGACACCTGGCAGCTCCGCGCCGGGCAGGCGACGCATGTCGAGGTAGGACACCATCGGCGGCACGGCGGTCGCGCCGACCTTCACCCCACCGAACTTCGCGGCGTAGTCGACGATCGCGCGCGCCGGGACGTCGGTCGCGGCCTTGGAGCGATTCATCGACTTCTGCGCCCTGCCGACCAGGTCGTCGAATCCGGCACGTCGAGGAACCCGGAACGCGACCGGCACCAGATTGATGAACCAACCCTGTGCCATCGCGTACTGCGGCTCGGAACGCGTAGCGACCGTGTTGAGCACGAAATAGCTCGACCGGCCCGTCAGCGCGACGTCGATCAGCGCGAGGATGCCGAACAGGCCCGCGCTCGCGCCACCACCGTGTGCCTTGCAGCGCTGCTCGAACGCCTGCATGGTGGCAGCGTCGGCGAGAGTGCGGTTCGTCCGCGTGGACGGCCCCGTCTCGCCGGGTTCGAGGCCGATGTCGAGCGACGTGCTGGGCAGCTTGTTGCGGACCGACAGCAGCGCCCGTGCCCAGGTTCGAACGGCCGGCGTACGCCAGGTCAGGCGCTCGGAACGAGCGCGCTCCACCTCGCTGAAGTCGACGTAGCTGCCGACCTCCGCAGGCTCGGCACCTTCGCCGTGCGCCTCGAGCTGATAGATCCGGAAGATGTCGTCCACAGCAAGAGTGATCGAGACGCCGTCGGTGAAGGAGTGGTCCACGCCGTAGTAGACGCTGAATCCGTCCGCACCGTGGTCGATCGCGCCGGCCGCGAACGACGGCCATTCCAACGGACTCGTGCCGGCCGCGAAACGTTCGGTGATCGCCGCTCGAGCCGCCTCGGTGTCCGCCGCGACGCCGGCGTCGACCAGCTCCAGCTCGACGTCATCGGCCTCGAGCGCCCGGCGGGTGAACGTCGTGCTGTCGTCGATCTGTGCGTCGTCGGGGATCTCGAACCAGCTGAGCAGAGCCCCGTGCCGGGTCACGAAACGTTGCATCGTGCGTCGCAGCGCGTCGCGGTCGAGCGGTTGCGGGATGTGGAAGGAGAACGCCAGCCAGGGCGACCACGGCACGCCCTTCGCGCGCCGATCGGCCGCCGTTCGGATGTGCGACTCCTGCAACAGCGACGGTCGCGCAGTGAGGGCAGCAGCCGAACGAGTGGCATCCAGTGTCTGCTCAGTGGGCCGGATCTCGAGTACTTCGCCGGGGCGCGGGTGCCACGACTCGATAGATGTCATCTCCATAGCGGCCGCCAGTGTGACACGCTCGTCGGGCTCAATGTTCGTTGCACCTCAATGGTTTTCACCACATTCACCCTCCTGCACAACTCAGCGGCTGCTTGCCCTCCGGCAGCGTGGTCGGTTCGCCACGGAAGCTGGTCTCCAGCCCGGCGTCGGTGACCTGCACGGCTGTGGCGCGAAGCCCGAGTGGCAACTCCTCGAGCCGGTTGGCGCCACCCCCACGGAGCAGCTTCTGCGCTTGCGCGGCAGGCACGGGGCGTCCGGCGAACGACGCCGACACGACCGTGAAGTCGAGCTTCCCGTCGGTCACCTTCGGCCGCACCTGCACACGAGCCAAACCGCCCAGGCCGGTCAGTCGCACCGTGTCCGATCCGGACCGGGTCGTCGCCGTCACGCCATCCGCCTTGCCGGAGCCGGCGAGCAGGTCGTTGAGCGACTTCCCGGTCAGCGTCAGCGTCAGCTCCGAGGCCCCGATCCGACCACCGGACGGCGACGTCGAGACGTCGTGGACCTTCGCGTCCAGTGAGACATCGCGCACCTGGCAGACCGTCGCCTTCCGGGCGTTCAGCGACACCTGATCGATCGTGCCGCGCCCGAGGTCGAGCAGCGCGGGCGAGGATCCGATACCGACGTCCACACGTGAGGTGTGCAGACCGTTCGCCATCGCATCCGAGACCTTGCTGCGCAATTGATGCCGGGCGAATACTTCGGCGCCGACCACCAACGCCACCACCACGAAGGCGGCGACGATCCCGATCAACCAGGGGCGTCGCGTGCCACCCGTCGTCGGCGCCTGGCCTGGAACTGGCGCGGGTCGTGCGAGGCCGGGCGACTGCTCGGTCATCGGTGATCACTCCGGTTTCCCGTGGCGGGCAGGGCACCGATCACTGTACCTACCGGATGGTAACCATCACATCGGGCTCACTCGGCCGGTTCGTCCCCCTGCACCGGGCCTTCGGTGTTCGCGCGCCAGCCCAGCGCCGGCGCGACGTGTTGCGCGAACGCCCGGAGCACGTGCAGGTTGTAGTCCACGCCGAGTTGGTTCGGGATCGTCAGCATGACGGTGTCCGCGGCCATCACGGCGGCGTCGGCGCGTAGCTGCTCGATGAGCCGATCGGGTTCGTCGGCATACGTCTTGCCGAACGTCGACCGGAACCCGTCGATGACGCCAACTTGGTCGCTGTCGCGGGCGCCGCCGAAGTATGCCGCGTCGCGCTCGTCGACGATCGGGAAGATGCTGCGGGACACCGACACGCGTGGCCGTCCGGTGTGACCTGCTGCGACATACGCCGTCCGGAAGCGCTCGATCTGCTCGGCCTGCAGGTCGGCGAAGGATGCGCCGTTGGCCTCTGTGAGCAGCGTCGACGACATCATGTTCAGGCCGAGTTCGCCTGTCCATTCGGCTGTTTCGCGTGAGCCGGACCCCCACCAGATGCGATCCCGCAGACCGTCGGAGCGTGGTTCGATGCGCAACCGGGTGCCGGGCATCGCACGCTGCGGGTCGGCGGCCACCATTCCCTCACCACCGATCGCGTCGAGGAAGGTCGCGAACTTCGCTCGTGCGATGTCGCCGCCCCGCGGGTCCTGCGCACCGGTGTAGCCGAACGCCTCGTAGCCGCGCTGCGCGGTCTCGGGTGAGCCACGGGAGATGCCGATGGCGATCCGCTGGTCGGCGAGCAGATCGAGGGCGCCGAGCTCCTCCGCCAGCTGCAGCGGGTTCTCGTAGCGCATGTCGATGACCCCGGTGCCGACCTCGATGTGCTGCGTGCGGGCCGCGATCGCGGACAGCAACGGAATCGGGGAGGACAGCTGCCGCTCGAAGTGGTGGACGCGGAAGTAGGCGCCGTTCACGCCTATCTCGTCCGCGCCGACCGCGATGTCCACCGACTGCTTCAGCACGCTGGCTGCGTCGGGCGTCCGCGACCCCGGCACCCGTGCGTAATGACCGAAACTGAGGAACCCGAATGCTTTCATACAAATTTGAACAAACACGCGGCGTCGGCTGTTCCCGCTCGCCATACACGCTGCGAACCGCCGAACGCGGCGGAAAACCGAGTCCCTCGCAGCCGCTGATCTGCCATGCTCTCGCAATGAACGAAACCCAGCAGGACGTGCGGCGTCTCGGTGTGGAAACGACGGGGATCGAGATCATTGAGGAGGCCGAGCGGACGGCGCAGCCGCGCGACCTCTTCTGGCCGTGGTTCGCCGCGAACGTGTCGGTCTTCGGCATCTCCTACGCCGCGTTCGTGCTCGGCTTCGGCATCTCGTTCTGGCAGTCGGTCGTGGTGGTCCTGATCGGTGTCATCGCGAGTTTCGCCCTGTGCGGGATCATCGCGCTGGCCGGCAAGCGCGGCTCGGCGCCGACGATGATCCTGTCCCGCGCGGCATTCGGCGTGACCGGCCAGAAGGTCCCCGGCGTGATCAGCTGGCTGACGTCGATCGGCTGGGAGACCTTTTTGACCATCAACGCGACGCTCGCCACCGCGACCGTCATGCACCAACTCGGTTGGGGCGGCGGGACCACCACCAAGATCATCGCCTGCATCGTGGTGGCCGCGCTCGTGGTGCTCGCGTCCGTCGCGGGCTACCACATCATCATGCGGATGCAGTCCTGGCTGACCTGGATCACCGGCATCATCACCATCGTCTTCATGATCGTCGCCGCCTCACACATCGATTGGTCGAAGGTGACCGCGATGCCGTCCGGGAGCTGGCAGCAGACCATCGGCGCCCTGGTCATGGTGATGACCGGCTTCGGACTGGGCTGGATCAACATCGCCGCAGACTGGTCGCGCTACCAGCGACGCGACGCCTCGGGTGGACAGATCGTCGTCTGGAACACCTTCGGTGGTGCTATCGCTCCGGTCATCCTGGTGATCTTCGGCCTGCTGCTGGCGGGGTCGGACAAGAAGGTCGCGAGCGGCATCCTGGCCAACCCGATCGGCGCGCTGGCAGAGATCCTGCCGACGTGGTTCCTCGTGCCGTTCCTGATCGCCGCGATCCTGTCGCTGGTCAGCGGAGCGGTGCTCGGCATCTACTCCTCGGGGCTCACCCTGCTCTCCCTCGGCGTCCGCATCCCACGCCCCACGGCGGCACTGGTCGACGGCGTGATCCTCACTCTCGGAACGATTTACGTCGTCTTCGTCGCGGAGAGCTTCGCCAGCCCGTTCCAATCGTTCCTCATCACGCTGGGTGTGCCGCTCGCCTCGTGGGCGGGCATCATGATCGCCGACATCGCACTGCGGAAGCGTTCGTATGCCGAGGAGGATCTCTTCGATCCGGCCGGCCGCTACGGTGCTTGGGACTGGACCTCGATCGGCATCCTCGTCATCACGTCGCTGATCGGTTGGGGCCTGGTGGTCAACAACTACGCACAGGACGCGTCCTGGAACAACTGGCAGGGTTATCTGCTGCACCCGCTGGGCCTCGGCACGTATGACGCGAAAACCGCTTCGTGGAGCGGTAACTGGGCTTATGCGAACCTCGGTGTGATAGCCGCGCTGGTGTTGTCGTTCTTGGCGGCATACATCCTGAGACGCCAGAAGGTGGCGATGCAGGAGACCGGACCGATTGCTGAGCCCGACGCCGCGCCCGCCGTCACGAAGGCCTGATCCGGTGACAGCACAGGCGGATTCGCCCGTCGACAACTGGCTCGTCGTCATCGACGCGCAGCTGATCTTCGCCGATCCGCAGACGTCGCAGTGGGGTTCGCCGATGTGGGCGGACACGGTGCCCCGGATCCGCACCGCGGTTGAGTGGTATGGCGACCGCGTCGTCTTCACCCGCTTCGTCGCGGACCCGGATCCTCGCGGCTCGTGGGTGGACTACTACCGGCAGTGGCCGTTCGCCCAGGTCCCGGACTCCGATCCGCTCTACGCGGTGGTGCCGGAGTTGGCGGAGTTCACCGAACAGGTCCCCGTCATCACGGCTCCGACCTTCGGCAAGTGGCCCGCGATCGCCGAAACCGTCGGTCTGACACCGCGATTGACGCTCGCCGGCGTGTCCACGGACTGCTGCGTCCTGTCCACCGCGCTCGCTGCAGCCGATGCCGGAGCAACGATCCGCATCGCGTCAGACCTGTGCGCCGGGTCCACTTCGGCCAACCACGATCGGGCGTTGGCAGCCATCGAGCTCTACGGCCCGCAGATCACCGTCGTCTGACCTGACCTGACCTGACCCTGCCCCGGCAACCCACAACCCATCACCTGCTTGGGATGCGGTGAGCCGGTGGGCTGTCCCGGACAGCCACCGGCTCATCGCGCGTTCGATGCTCTACTGGCTTTGGGACTGGCTCTGGCTCGCGGCTCCGGTGCACTTCACCGAGTTCGAAATCGTTCCCGAGCCACCGCTGGACGTCGATATGTGCAGGGTCGTGCCCTCGCACCAAGTGGTCACCGAAGGCAGTGCCTCGGCCCGACTCGAGGCGCCGTGCATCAAGATGCCGCTCGCCGCGATGGCGAGCACGGCGAGTGCGCGTGCTGTCGTTCTCATGGTTGTTCCCTCTCTCGAAAATGTTCTCGCGGAACTGCGTTCAGCGACGAGCGCACGCCCGTCGTCGTGCGCTGAGACTCACTTCTCCGATTCGGTGTACTTCTTGGCGACTGCCTGGATCAACGCGTTCTCGGTCCCGAAGAAGGAGCCGCCGACCGATGCGGCCGTGGTCACGGTCGATCCGCCGGCGGAGGTATAGGTGTATGAGATGTTGCCGCCGTTGTAGTTGCAGCTTGTCTGGGTCCAGCTCTGTGCACCGGAGGCTTCCGCCGATGTCATCGAGGCGAGGCTCAGTCCTCCGGCGAGCAGGACAATGGCCATTCCGCCGAACAGTTTCCTACGCATGATTGTTCGTCCCTTCCCTGAGTTCAATGCACCGACACGAGTGACGCCGAGCCGGTGCTCGTGTCGACCATCGTCGGCAGGAAGAGCCAGGTATTCACGTAGCCCGAACAATCCCGAACAGTTCGGCGTCGCCGATCTGTGGAGTGCAGCGCGACCTAGCGCTCGGGTCAGCTGCTCAGGCAGTCGCGGGTGATCTCGTCGATCGATGCGACGCCGGACAGCGCCATCGTCAGGTCGAGCTCTGCGAGCAGCCGCTCCATGACGGCTTCCGCGCCCGCGGCGCCGTCCAAGGCCAGGCCGTAGAGCCATGGGCGCCCGACCAGCACAGCGGCTGCACCCAGCGCCAGTGCCTTGAAGATGTCTGCACCGCTGCGGATGCCGCTGTCGAACAGCACCGGCACCTGCCCCTCGACCGCGGGCGCGATCTCGGCAAGTGCATCCAGGGACGCCACGGCGCCGTCGATCTGGCGGCCGCCGTGGTTGGACACCACCATGCCGTCGACACCGTGGTCGAGCGCCATACGCGCGTCATCGACGGACTGGATCCCCTTGAGAACAATGGGAAGCCGGGTCCACTCCCGCAGCTTGGCCAGATCTTCCCAGGTGAGCGCCGGGCAAGGGAAGACGTCGAGGAACGTCTCAACCGCGGTCCGTGGTAGCGGTGAACGCAGGTTGTCGGCCAGCTTGCCCGGGTAATGGCGGGTGATCGAGAGCAGGGTGCGTATGGCGGCCGGAGTCGGGCGCTCTGAGGTGGTTGGTCCCGATACGGCTTCGCCCTTGGGGGCTCGGCCTACTCGACCCGCTTGTGTGTCTGGACCAGCTTTATCGCGGACCAGTTGCTGGAAGACGGGGTCGGTGAGGTACTGCGCGATCCCCTCGCCCCGGGCGAACGGGAGGTAGCCCAGGTCGAGGTCCTTGGTGCGCCACCCCAGTAGGTGCGTGTCGAGGGTGACGACGATGGCCTGTGCGCCGGCTGCTTCGGCGCGCTGCACCAACGACTTGGCCAGGTCGTCGTTGTTGCTCCAATACAGCTGGTACCACATCGGATTCGTGCCCAGCTCCGCTGCGGTGCGCTCCATCGGGACGGAACCCTGCGTGGACAGCACCATCGGCAGGCCGAGCGAGCGGGCGGCCTGCGCCACGGCGATCTCCGCATCCTTGTGCGCCATCTCCAGCACCCCGATCGGCGCGAACAGAACCGGTGCCGGCAGGTCGCGCCCGAAGAGCGTCACGTCCAAGGACCGCTCCGACACGTTGCGCAGCACGCGTGGGACGATCGGAAAGCGTTCGAACGCAGCGGTGTTCGCCCGATCGGTGCGCTGCATGCCGGCGCTGCCGGCGACATACGACCACGCCTGCGGGCTCATCTTGCGGCGGGCGGCGTCATACAGCGCGGCGGGCTCGACCGGCACCTTCGGTTTGTGCCCGTAGACGCCCGCCGCGTAGATCGCGCCCTGGACCGCGCGACCGATGCCGGACAGCTCGCGTGGGGCGGCCACTCAGTTGACCTGCCTGTCCTGGTCGGCCCAGAACGGTTGGCGCAGCTTGAATTTCTGCAGCTTGCCGGTCGCGGTGCGGGCCAGCTCGTCCCGGAACTCGATCCGCTTGGGAGCCTTGTAGCCGGCCAGCGACTCGCGGGCATGAGCGATGAGTTCCTCCTCGGTCACCTCGCCGTCGGCCACGACGAGCGCGGTCACCAGCTCGCCCCACTTATCGTCGGGTATGCCGATCACCGCCACCTCGCGCACCGAGGGATGCGACATGAGCACGTCCTCGACCTCGATCGACGAGACGTTCTCGCCACCGGAGATGATGACGTCCTTCTTCCGATCGGCGATCACGACCGCACCGTCCTCGATGTGTCCGCCGTCGCCGGTGTGGAACCAGCCGTCGGCCAGCGCGGTGGCGGTTGCCTCCGGGTTTTCCCAGTAGGCCTCGAGGTTGTGGTTGGTGCGGGACAGCACCTCGCCGGTCCCGTCGACCGCCATACGCACTCCGACCGCCGGGTAGCCGGCGCGACCCAGCTTGCGCGCCTGGTCGGTCGGTGACAGGTCGGCCCACTCCGAACGCATTCGGCTCATCGTCAGCAACGGCGCCGTCTCGGTGAGACCGTAGATCTGGATGAACTCCCAGCCGAGTTCTTCCCGCACCCGCTCGATGGTGCGGGTCGGCGGCGGCGCACCGGCGACGACGATCCGGGTGCGGTCACGCCCGGGGACCGGCCCGTCCCACTGTTGCGCACCGTCGAGCGCGGCTGCGACGACGGCTGGTGCGGCGCACATCAATGTCACTCCCTGCTCCTCGACGCGGCGCAGGATCTCGGTGCCGTCAACCTTCCGCAGCACCACGTGCCGCGCACCCATGCCGGTCACGGCGAACGGCATACCCCACCCATTGGCGTGGAACATCGGCAGCGTGTGCAGGTAGACGTCCTCGTCGGAAACCGTTGCCTGCCAACCGAAGACGGTCGCATTGAGCCAGTTGGTGCGATGGGTCAGCTGGACGCCCTTCGGTCGGGCGGTGGTCCCGGACGTGTAGTTGATCGTCGCGGTCGCGTGCTCGTCGCCCTCCCACTCCCGCGGCTCGGCGGTGGACCCGAAGATCTCGCCGTCGGACTCGCCGAGCACGAACTTGCGGTCACAGTCGACCTTGTCGAGCAGGTGCCGCAGCTCCGGGTCGACCATGAGCACTTCGGCCCCGGAGTGCTCGACGATGTATTGCACCTCGGGCACCGACAGTCGGAAATTGACCGGCACGAGGATCCGGCCATGACCACTCACGCCGTAGAAGGAGGTCAGCAGCCGCGCGCTGTTGTGCGAGACCACCGCGACGCGACCGCCCACGGGCACGCCCATGGCGTCGAGGCCGGCGGCCTGCGCCCGGGCGAGCTGGGCCATCCGGCGGTAGGTGACCGTGCCACCGTCGAAAGGCGTTGCCGGCTGGTCGGGTTCGTCGACGATCGCGACCCGGTCGCCGTAGACCGTCTCGGCACGGTCGAGGAAATCACGGACGATCAGTGGAACTTCCATGGGGCGGCCTCCTGCGCATCGATGTGCCGCCATTCTGACAACTACAGCTGTATGCCGCCAGGAAACGACCGGGTTGCTATTCGACCCGCACGGTCTCCGCGAGCAACTCACCCGCGCGATAGTGGGCCAGCCGGGTCGCACGCGCCGTCGGTGCCGCATCGCGCAGCACCGCGGCCTCACTGACCGAACGCAGGACCCCGACCGACTCGTCCGCCACCCAGATGCCTTCTGCATGTCGGGCACGCATCAGTTCGTCCATCCGCGCCCGGTCGTCCACCATGCACAGGAACGAGGACCCGAACACCACCGGCAGGCGGCCGAATCCGAACCCCTCCGCCGACACCACGTCGAAGGCGTCCCGGCGCGAGACGACGATGTCCTGCTCGTCGACCAGGCGGACGGCACGTCGCACCCGGGCCTGCGCCGCGACCTGCTCGGGCTCGAGCTGGGACAGCATGCGGTCGAGGACGCCGGCGTGACCGGGGTGCAACGGGTAAAGGTCATAACCCCGGCGGGAGGCGATGCGCTGCCCGGCCAGCAGCTCCGGCTCGAACGCATCGGCCACCAGCTCCAGCCCGGCTGCCGCGCCGACGGCGACGAGGTCGATCGTCACCGGATCGGCATAGACGTCCCGCAGGTGCTCGGTCACCAGGCGCAGCATCCGCACGCCGGACTGCGGGTCGTTGAGCGGCAATGGTCGCTCCTGCAGGCGCCGGCCGATCGGTCCGCGCCGGTCGCGCAGCAGCTCGGTCCACAGCTGGTAGGAACGCCCGTCCGGCGGCAAAGTGCCGTGCAGCACCGGGAAGTAGGCAGCGAGCGGTCTGCTCGGCCCGAGACTCCGCAACTCCTCGCTCGTCGCGCGCAACAGGCGCTGTGCCGACTGCCAGTTCGCGAAGTCCAGCCCGTATGGCGCGAAGGCCGTGAACGTCCGATCGTCCGGCCCGGCCTCCGCCGCTGCGAGCGCGCACCAGTGCCGATAGAGCGGCCCCGAGAAGACCTCGGCGGCAGCGGCGAACGCGTCGCGGCAGTCGGCAACGTCACTCATGGGGTCCCCGCGAAGTATCGGGGGAGCGAAGCGGAGGAGAACTTCGTGGGGTGTTCGCTCATGGTCCGGCCAATCTAACCTCGCCGGAGAGGCATCCTGTGGGGCCCCTGCGTCATACCTCCAGCAGACGGCGCAGGAACGCCTGCGTGCGTTCGTGCTTCGGGTGGTCCAGGACATCGCGCGGCCGGCCACGCTCCACCACCAGGCCACCGTCGATGAAGAGCACCTCGTCGGCGACATCCCGCGCGAAGCGGATCTCGTGCGTGACGAGCACCATCGTGCGACCCTCCTTCGCCAACTGTCGTATGACGTCGAGCACCTCGCCGACCAGCTCGGGGTCGAGGGCGGACGTGGGCTCGTCGAAGAGCAGCAGGTCCGGCTCGAGAGCGAGCGCCCGCGCGATCCCCACGCGTTGCTGCTGCCCGCCGGACAGCTGATAGGGGAACTTGTCGGCGTGATCGGCGAGGCCGACCTTCGCCAGCAGGGCACGCGCGTTCTCGGTCGCCTCCGCTGCGGGCACCCGCTGCACCACGATCGGCCCCTCCGTGACGTTCTGCAGGGCGGTGCGGTGCGGGAAGAGGTTGTGTCCCTGGAAGACCATGCCGCTGTGGGCCTGATACCGCCGCAGCAACGCACGGTCGGCCGACCCCAGCCGGCCACGGCGGGACGCTCGGATCTTCGCGAAATCAACTGATACGTCAGCGATCTGGACGATGCCGCTGTCCGGACGCTCGAGCGCGTTGAGACCGCGCAGCAGCGTGGTCTTGCCCGAACCGGACGGACCGACGATCGCTGTCACCGTGCCGCGGGGCACGCTGAAGGACACGTCCTTGATGACCTCGTGGTCACCGAACTTCTTGGCCAGCGAGGTGGCCTGCAGCAGATCAGTCATGCGGGGTCCTCGCGAAGTATTCGGGGGAGCAGGTCGGGGTCCCCGCGAAGTATTCGGAGGAGCGAAGCGGGGGAGAAACTTCGTGGGGTGCTCATCGAACCACGTACCTGTTCAGTCGAGTCTCGAGTCGGCCTTGGAAATGGTTGAGGATGAAGCAGATCACCCAGTAGTAGACCGCCGCGGCACAGTAGAGGGCGAAGTAGCTGTAAGTGGGCGCCGCGGCTATCTGTGCCTGGTGGAAGAGGTCGAGGGCAAGGATCATGGACGTCAACGACGTGTCCTTCACCAGCGACAGCAACGTGTTGCCCAGCGGTGGCACCGCGATCCGTGACGCCTGCGGGAGGATCACCCGTCTCAGTGACGTGCGGTAGTCCATGCCGATCGTCTCGGCTGCTTCCCATTGGCCGTCCGGCACCGAGGAGATGGCCGACCGCACGATTTCGGCGCCATACCCACCGACGTTGAGGCTCAACGCGATCGCCGCCGAGATGAAGGTCGAGAACTTGATGCCGATCTCGGGCAATCCGTAGAAGACGATCACCAGCTGCACCAGCAAGGGGGTGCCGCGGATGATCGAGATGAAGACGCGCGCGATCCAGCTGAGCACCAGCACGCTCGAGCGTCGCATCAACGCGACCAGCACGGCGATGAGCAGACCGATGAGGAAGGCCACGACGGTCAACGGGATGGTCGTCTTCAAGGTGGCCTTCAGCATCGGCCAGGCGTTGTCCTTGACGACCTGCCAGTCGCTGGTGCCGGACTTCTCGGCGGCCTTCGCACCGAAGTACTTGTCGTAGAGCTTCTGCGACGTGCCGTCCTGCCGCATCGCCCGGATCTCTTTGTCGATCGCCGGCATGTAGCTGCTGCCTCGACGGGCAGCGAACACCGATTCGCTCTTGTCGTCGGTGGTCGCGACGATCTTGACGCCCTTGGTGCCCTTGGTGTTCAGGTAGTTCTTGACGGCCAGCTTGTCGTTGACGATGGCATCGACCCGGCCCTGGGTCAGTGCGCTGATCGCCTTGTCCATCGCGTCAACCCCGACGACGGTCGCGCCGTTCTTCTTGGCGGTCGCCGCCCAGTTGCTGGTGATGTTCTCGCCGGCCCGCTTGCCCTTCAGGTCCTTCAGCGACTTGATCGACTTGTTGTCGGACGCGACGACCAGCACGCCGGTCGTGGAGATGTATGGCGAGGAGAGGTCGTACTTGGCCTTGCGCTCCGGATTCAGCGTGACCTGGTTGGCGACCAGGTCGATGCGCTTGGACTGCAGTGCCGAGAACATGGAATCCCACGGTGTCTCGACGAACTTGACCTGCACACCGAGTCGTTTACCGACCTCTTTGATGTAGTCGACGTCGTAGCCGGTGAGCTTGTCGGAGGCATCGTAATAGCTGAACGGCGGATAGACACCCTCGGTGCCGACCCTCAGTGTCTTGGGCAACCCCGACGGCTTGTCGGTCGCAGCGTGGGCGGGTGGCGCCAGGAACACACCAGCGAGCAGGAAGAGCGTGGCGAGCATCGCCGCGATGCGCGCCGTGAATAACCAAACCTTATGCACCGCAAAAGCATACGGGCCCTCAAATTGCTGCCGCGAAGTCGGGACCAACGAACTCGGGGTCCCCACGAAGTATCGGGGGAGCGAAGCGGAGGAGAACTTCGTGGGGTGAGCCTAGATGGTCAGCTCGGCGATCTGCAGCGCGTTGAGTGCCGAGCCCTTGCGCAGGTTGTCCGCGCAGATAAACAGCTCGATGGCGTTCGGGAAACCTTCGAGCCGCCGCACGCGACCGGCGAAGATCGGGTCGGCGCCGACCACGTCGACCGGCGTCGGCCAGGCGTCGTCCAGTGACGCAGCCGAATCATCAAGCACCACAACGGAGTTCGACGACTCGGTGAGCACCCTGACCGCGTCGTTGCGGTCGGTGTCGGTCGCGAAGGTCGCGTGGACCGACACCGAGTGCGTCCGAACCACCGGCACCTGTACGCAGGTCACCGCCACCGGCAGGTGCGCCACCCGCAGCAGCGAGCGCAGCTCCTCGCGCACCGTCTCCTCGGAGTCGGTAGACCCGTCGTCGGCCTCCTGGCCGACCCACGGAATCACGTTGAACGCCACCGGCGCCGGGAAGGGCGACTCCCCCAGGTCGGACAGCATCCGACGGACGTCACCCGGCGACTGGCCGACGCTCTGGTTGCCCGCCAGCTCCATCGTCTCGTCATACAGCCGCAGTGCACCGGAGACTCCGGCGTCGGTGACGGCCTGGAAAGTGGTCGCGACGACCGACGTCAACTGCCACGAACTGTGCAGCGAGTGCAGTGCGCCGACCATCATCAGCGTGGCCGCGCTCGGGCTGGCGATGATGCCCGCCGGAGGTTGCCGCGCGGCGTCCGGGTTGATCTCGGGCACCACGAGCGGCACGTCCGGTTGAGCCGTGAAATGACCGGAGTTGTCGATCACCACGGCACCAGCACCGACCGCGATCGGAGACCACTGCGCCGACACATCGGCCGGCACCGCCATGACCACGACGTCGACACCGTCGAACGACGCGGGGTTGAGCTCGCGGACGACGACGTCCTTGCCGAGGATCGAGACCCGGCGGCCGACGGAGCGACCCGATGCGATCGGCCGGATCTCGCCCCACATGTCGTCACGGGTCGGCAACAGGGACAGCAACGACAGCCCGACGACACCCGTCGCGCCGACTACCGCCAACGTGGGCTTGCCCTCGGTCATTGCGTCATCGCCCTGCCGCTATGTGGCTTGCGTTCCGCCCACGTTGCGCTCGCGGGCTCGCTGCAACTGGGGCGGATCTCAAGCCTCCTGTGCCTGTCTTGAAGAAGCTGCGATGACCTCGGCGATCTGAATCGTGTTGAGAGCAGCGCCCTTTCGCAGGTTGTCGCCCGAGACGAACAACACCAGTCCCTTGCCGTCCGGCACCGACTGGTCCTGCCGGATGCGTCCGACGTATGACGGATCCTGACCCGCCGCCTCCAACGGGGTCGGCACGTCGGTGACCACGACACCCGGCGCCACGGCGAGCACCGCACGGGCCTCGTCAGGCGTGATCGCCTTGTCGAACTCGGCGTGGATCGCCAGCGAGTGGCCCGAGAAGACCGGCACGCGCACGCAAGTGCCTGCGACGGCGAGATCGGGCAGGCCGAGGATCTTGCGCGACTCGTTGCGCAGCTTCTGCTCCTCGTCGGTCTCCTCGCTGCCGTCGCCGACGACCGAGCCGGCCATCGGCAGCACGTTGTAGGCGATCGGGGCGACATACGCACTTGCCGGGCCGAGCTCGACGGCCGAACCGTCGTGCGCCAGTCCCTCGAGGTTGCCCTCGACGCCCTGGCGGATCTGCCCGGCCAGCTCCTCCACGCCGGCGAGACCGGAGCCGGAGACCGCCTGGTAGGTCGCGACGATCAACCGGCGCAGTCCGGCCGCGTCGGTGAGCGGCTTCAGCACCGGCATCGCGGCCATCGTGGTGCAGTTGGGGTTGGCGATGATGCCCTTGGGTGGGTCGGCGATCTGCTCGGGGTTGACCTCCGAGACGACCAGCGGCACCTCGGGGTCGTTGCGCCACGCCGACGAGTTGTCGATCACCGTGACGCCGGCAGCCGCGAAGCGCGGCGCCTGCTCACGAGAGGTCGCACCGCCCGCGGAGAAGATCGCGATGTCCAGTCCGGTCGGGTCGGCGGTCGAGGCATCCTCGACCACCAATCGCTTGCCCTGCCAGTCTATCTCGCGGCCGGCGGACCGGGCCGAGGCGAAGAGCCGCAGCTCTTCGACAGGGAAGTCGCGCTCGGCGAGCAGCCGCAGCACGACGCCACCGACCTGACCGGTCGCGCCGACGACGCCAATGTTGAGTCCGTTGCTCATCGGCCGGTACCTCCGTAGACGACGGCTTCTCCGTCGGCCGAGTCCAGCCCGAACGCGGTGTGTATGGCGCGCACGGCGTCGTCCAGCAGGTCACCCTTGGTGACGACCGACACCCGGATCTCCGAGGTCGAGATCATCTCGATGTTGATGCCGGCATCGGCGAGCGCCTGGAAGAGCGTCGCGGAGACACCGGGGTGGCTGCGCATCCCGGAGCCGACGAGCGAGACCTTGCCGATCTGGTCGTCATACTGCAGCGACTCGAAGCCGAGGTCGCCCTTGGCGTCCTGCAGCGCCTGCACGGCGCGCTGACCGTCGGTCTTCGGCAGCGTGAAGGACACGTCGGTCCGGCCCGTGGCGACGGCCGAGACATTCTGGACGATCATGTCGATGTTGACCTGCTGCGCGGAGATCAGGTTGAAGATCGCCGCGGCGCTGCCCGGCGTGTCTTTGACGCCGACGACCGTGATCTTGGCCTCGCTGCGGTCATGTGCGACGCCGGCGATGATCGGGGCTTCCACGTCTTCTTCTCCTTCTGCTGGGTGGACCCAGGTGCCCTCGCGGTAGCTGAACGACGAGCGCACGTGGATCGGCAGGTTGAACCGTCGGGCGTATTCGACGCACCGCAACATCAGGACCTTGGCGCCCGACGCGGCCATCTCCTGCATCTCTTCGTTGCTGATCTGGTCGATCTTGTGTGCGCTCGGCACGATGCGCGGGTCGGCGGTGAAGATGCCGTCCACGTCCGTGTAGATCTCGCACACGTCGGCGTCGAGTGCGGCAGCGAGCGCCACCGCGGTCGTGTCGGAGCCGCCACGGCCGAGCGTGGTGATCTCCTTGGTGTTCTGGCTGACGCCCTGGAACCCGGCGACGATCACGATGTGACCGTCGGCGAGCGCCTCGGTGATGCGACCGGGCGTGACGTCGATGATGCGCGCCTTGCCGTGGACGTCGTCGGTGATGACGCCGGCCTGGGAGCCGGTGAACGACATGGCGCTGTCACCGAGGTTGGCGATCGCCATCGACACCAGCGCCATCGACATGCGTTCACCCGCGGTGAGCAACATGTCGAGCTCGCGCTCGGGAGCGGACGGCGTGACGGCATCGGCCAGCTCGAGCAGCTCATCGGTCGTGTCGCCCATCGCGGAGACCACGACGCACACCTGGTTGCCGGCCTTGCGCGTGTCCACGATGCGCCTGGCGACCCGCTTGATGCTTTCGGCGTCGGCGAGCGATGAGCCGCCATACTTCTGGACAACGAGAGGCACGGGTCGAGGTTCCCTTCACGGGTCGACGTCAATGGATGCGGAAGCTTGATTCTAACGAGCGCGGCGCCGTACCTCCCTGCCGCCCGTATGCCGGGACCTCCGGCCGCCATACGGACCCCTCACCCTGCGGCGCGCGCGACGCGCGCGCTATCACGAACACTCCGTGAACAGCCCGTGATTTCGGTGTGTGGGCGTTCAGTGCCAGACTTGTCGTGTGTCGAGTGGTTCGGGAGGGGTCAGCGACCTCACTACCAAGCAACGTCGCGCCGAGTCCGGCCCGGCGTTGCTGCCGCTCGGTTGGCGTGCCTACCGGCGACCGCACTGGTGGTTCGAGGTCGTCGTACTCATCGTCCTCGACGTGGTCTACGAGCATCTGCGCAACCTGGTGCCGACCCGCGAGGCGGAGGCGCTGGCCCGCGGCTGGGACCTCTTCGACTTCGAGCAGAGCATCGGGCTCGACATCGAGCTGACCATGAACCACTTCGTCATGCGGCACGAGTGGCTCGCCCAGATCGCCAACTACGACTACTCGTTCTTCCACCTGCCGATCACCGGCGCGGTGTTGATCTGGCTGTTCTGGATGCACCGCCGCATCTACAAGACCGCACGCACCGTGCTGGTCTTCACCACGGTCCTCGGCCTGATCGGCTTCTGGCTCTTCCCGATGGCGCCGCCCCGGTTGCTCGAGGGCAGCGGCTTCACCGACACGGTGGTCTACTTCAAGACGTTCGGCTCGTGGGGCAGCCCGGCCGTCGCCGACCACTCCAACCTGTATGCCGCCATGCCCAGCCTGCACTGTGCATGGGCCATGTGGGTCGGCCTGTCGGTGTTCTTCGTCGCACGCCACAAGCTCATCCGGATCATCGGCCTGTCCTACGGCATCTGGACCGTCTTCGTGGTGATGGCGACCGCCAACCACTTCATCTTCGACGCGTTCGCCGGCTACGCCTGTCTGGCCGTGTCGGTCCTGGCTGTGTGGCTGCTCTTCGGGCACAACCCGTGGAGTCCGGCGCTCGACAAGGAAGAGCTGCTGCGCGCCTCCCGGTCGGGCGATGACGCCATCGTCGACACCGCCGCAGGTTCGACGCCGGACGCCGGCGACGACAAGGCCCGGACCACGTCGTCGGTCTGAGCAGCTCCGCCGGCGAATAAGTCCCTACAGTCGCCACTTACTCGCGTCGATCAGCGAGCTACGGCGAATAAGTCACTACAGTCGTCACTTACTCGCGTCGCTTACTCGCCCGCCGCGTATGCCGATCAGGGGTGCAGCGCTTCGAACTCCGCGTCGGCCACCGTCTCGTCGTCCGCGTCCAGCCGAAGGTGACCCAGGATCGTCTGCACCACGCGCAACGCTGCCGACGAACGCACCGCCCACTGCGACAGGTAGCTGAACTGCCACCACCACAGCGCTTCGCTGAGCCGGCCGTGGTCGAAGTGCACCAGCCCGTGCTCGAGCGCGCCGACGATGTCGGCCAGGTCGTCGGACAGCGCGCCACGTGCCGGCTCGACCGAGGTGAGCGGGTCGACGACGTCGGCGTAGTCGTCGATGCCGTCCAGCAGGTTGGCCAGCCCCATCCGCAGCGCGTCGAGGTTGCTCTCCGGACCGGGGTCCGCCTCGAACCGCTCCTCCGGCACGACATCTTGTACGGCGCCCAGCCGCGCGCCCGCGACCTGCAGCTGCGAGAGCATCAGCAGCATCAGGGGCAGTGCGGCGTCCGGGGCGGACCCGGAGGCGAGCTGGCGCACGGACTCGCAGAACGCGCGTGCGTCCTGTGCGGTCTCCGCGGCCAGCGCACCGACCTGTAGGGCTTCGGTGTCAGGTGTCTCAGGCATCGACAACTCTCCGTCCTTCGAATGCGCGGCCGAGAGTGACCTCGTCGGCATACTCCAAGTCTCCCCCGACCGGCAGGCCCGACGCCAGACGTGTGACGCGCAAGCCCATCGTGCGCAGCAGCCGGGACAGGTAGGTCGCGGTCGCTTCACCGTTGAGGTTGGGGTTGGTGGCCAGGATGATCTCCTCGATCGGCTCCTCGCCGAGGCGACGGACCAGCTCGGTGATCTTCAGGTCGTCCGGGCCGATGCCGTCGATCGGGCTGATCGCACCGCCGAGCACGGCATACCGGCCGCGAAACTCGCGGGTCCGCTCGACGGCGACGACGTCCTTGGGTTCTTCGACCACGCAGAGAATCTTCTCGTCGCGGCGCGGGTCCTGACAGATGCGGCACAACGTGTCTTCCGCCACGTTGAAACAGCGCTCGCAGAAGCGGACCTTCTCGCGCACCGTCGTCAGCACCTCGGTCAGCCGGGTGACGTCGGCGGGGTCGGCCTGCAGCAGGTGGAAGGCGATCCGCTGCGCGGATTTCGGACCGACTCCCGGTAGCTTGCCGAGCTCGTCGATCAGGTCCTGGACCACACCTTCATACACAGTGGTCGAGCCTAATCGCCCGGCCCGACGACGCGCGCCCGCCTCGCCCACCAGCGCCACCCCATGCCGAATGACGGCTTCTTCGCCGAGTGACGGCGCGATCGGACCGTCACTCGGCGAGAGAGCCGTCACTCGGCAAACCGGGTCGGTCCGAAGGAACGGTCAGAAGTAGAACGGCGGGTCGACAGCTGGATCGTCGGCCACCAGGTCGAGGTCGGGCTCCGCGCGCAGCGCCTCGATCGCGGCTGCGCTGCCACCGATCGCCGCGAAATGCGGGTCGACATCCTGGGTCACGCACCACTCGTGGTCGGCCGGCCAGACGTATGCCGGGGTCGGCAGGTCATCCCTGCCGTGTTCATCCGGCCACTGCGGAGCGCGCCACTTCTGGAAGTCGGCGGATCCGCCTCGCAACAGGACGAACTCGCGATAGGTGAGCGACCACTTCGGGACGTCGAGTTGCGAGACGCCGGACGGCCAGCCGTCCCAGATCGCGAAGTAGAGATCGTCCGGTGTCTGCGTGTGCCCGACCAGTGTTGCAACGACTTGTTGCAGGCTCTCCTGCTCGTCCGGCAGGTCGTCCTGTGCCTCGAAGTCGTTCTCCGACATACCCGGGTATGCCGGGTCGGGGATGAACCGCAGCCGGGCATACGCCTCGAAACCCAGCGGTCCCCGAGTCACCAGCCGCCACCAGTCCTGCCGGCGCAGCTCGTCGCTGATCCACTGCGCGGCCGAGAAATCGGGTGCGAGCTGCAAGGTCACCTGGACATCTTCGCGGCGAATCGGCTTCATATACGACCGAATTCTGCGCCGGGCGTGGACCAGCGGTCGTTGCACCGTCGCCCGAACGACCGCAACTGCACTCTCGGCGGGCGTAACGTGCTTCGCCATGAACTCGCCGCGTGGTGTCCACCTCGAGAGCCCGGTCGATATGGCGACCTCGAACGGCGCGGCGGTGTGGAGCTTCGACCTCGACCTGTGGGGTGTCTGCGAGCAGGGGCCGTCCGAAGACCTCGCGATGGCCGCCTGGACGACGCATCACGGACCCGCGACCGCTGCGGAGCGCTCGGCCGGCGACGAGCAGGCGTTTCAGCGGGACTTCGTGCCGGCCTCCGATGCCGAGCTCGACCGCACGCTCGCGATCTTGACGGAACAACGGGAGCGGACGATCGGCATGCTCGACGAACTGCCTCCGCGAGTGCTCGACTTCGATGATCCGGACCGCGACCTGCCCGATTGGGCGCGCTGGCGCACCATCCGGCAAACACTCTGGCACATCTGTGACACCGAATCGCGCTACTACCTTCCACAGACCGGGCTGCAGGCCAAGGATCGGGTCGAGCGGCTTCCGGATGAACTGCGCGCATCACAGCGGCATGTGCGGTCGGTCCTCACGTCCATGCCCCGCAGCGCGCAACACCGGCCCGGCAAGGAAGTCTGGACTGCGACGAAGTTGCTCCGCCGGCTCGCGTGGCACGAGCGAGGTGAGCTGGCGGCCGTCGATTCGTTGCTGACCCGCTGGAAAGCAGCGGGTCTCGTCTGATCTCGGCCCTCAGCCCGGCGGGCGTTCGTTGTATGACGACGCGCGCTCCTGGCCGGACAGCGCGGCAATGGCGGCCATGATCTCGTCGGTCGCCCGGCGCCGCGCCTTACCGGCCGGCATCGCCCGGTATGCCTCGCCGAAGGTGAGCGGCTCTCCGAACTTCACGGTGACCTTCGCCAGCCGCGGGATGTTGGTGCCGATCGGCTGCACCTCCGGGGTGCCGAGGAGGCCGACCGGGACGACCGGCACGCCGGCCTGCATCGCCAGGTGCGCAACACCGACGCGGCCACGGTAGAGGCGGCCGTCCCGTGACCGGGTCCCCTCCGGGTAGATGCCGAATGCCTCGCCCTCGCGCAGCACCCGCAGTGCCTGGTCGAGGGAGTTGACCGCGGCCCGCGAGTCATCGCGCTCGACCGGGATCATCCCCATCGCGTTGAACCAGGTGCGCGAAGCGATCCCCTTGGGGCCTTTGCCGGTGAAGTATTCGGCCTTGGCGAGGAAGACCACTTTGCGCGGCGCGACGAGCGGTATGACGACGCTGTCGACGAACGATCGGTGGTTGCTGGCAATCAGCACGCCTCCGGACCTCGGGACGTTGTCGCGACCCTCGACATTCGGGCGCCAGATCGCTCGGAGCAACGGTGCGACCGTCATCCGCGAGAGGGGATAGAGCGGGCCTCCGGTCATCGCCGTTCCCTGCCCTGTGGCCGCCCGGTGCGCTCGTGCATCAGTCGACCTGCTCATCGATCACAGTGGCACCGAGGACCGACTGCATCACCGGCAAACCGACCTGGCCGGGGTCGTCGACGTCCTCGTCGTCCATCGACTCGGTGATCTCTTCCTTCTTGGCCTCCGCCGGCTCGTCGGATTTGACTGGTGCCGCCGGGTTTTCGGCCGTCGCCCACTCCGGAGGCGGTGCGTTGACCGAGCCCCACCCGCCACCGCTGTCGGATGCGCCGGCGGACGCGGAGAGCCCTGCCTGGGCGAGTGCCTCGGCCGCACGCGACCGGCGCGCGGGCGGCTGCGCAGCGGCCGGCTGCCGCCCGCTGCCCTGTGCATGGTCGGTCGGCGGTGCGGCATCGGCCGGTCCGCCGCTCGGTTGCTGCGGGCCGGGACGACCGGTCGGTATGTCGGCAGCTGTGCCACCGCTCTCGGAAGCAGTCGGGTTGCTCCGTGGCCCGGAGCCACCGGAAGGACCTTGGTCGCCGGGCGCGCTCGGGCCCTGACCCGGACCCTGTCCTGGGCCTGACCCCGGACCCTCGTCCGGCTCCGGCGGCAGGCTCGGCGTGGGTGCGCCGGCGTCGGCACGGGCCGTCACGCGAGCGCGGATGCCGAGGGCGTCATACAGCGCGGCGGCCACGACGTCGGGGTGCGGCGCTCGCTCGACCGCGGACGCCAGACCCGGGCTGCTGGTGCCGAGGACGAGCGTCTCGCCGTCGAAGTCGGCGACGTGCGCGTGCTGGCTGAGCAGTGCCCAGGTGACCCGCTTGCTGCGGGCGATGCGGTCGAGCACGTCGGGCCAGGCACGGCGTACGGCGTCGGTGCTCACCGCGCCCGCGGGCGGCGCGGGTGGTTCCGCTGCCGCGGCGGGTTCGGGCTGCGGTGCCTCGGGTTGCTGCTGCACGGGCTGCGCCTGCTGCTGCACGGGCTGCGATTGCGGGGTCTCGACACGGCCCTCCTGGCCACCCCCCGAAGCTTCTCCTCCGCTGCCCTGCACCCAACGAAGCTCTCCCTCGCTTCGCTCCTCCGATACTTCGTCGGGGCCTGCAGCCCCCGAGTACTCCGCGGGCACCTCGGCGTCGCTCGGCCCTACTCGACCGGCTGTGGGTTGCGACTCGCGGTGGCTCGGCCCTACTCGACCAGCATCGGCCGCGGGCGCGCCACCGATGTCCATCCGGCGCTCGAGCCGGTCCAGGCGGGCGGCATACCCCTGCTCGCCGGACACGGCCGGCAACAGCACGCGCGCACAGATCAGCTCGAGCTGCAGCCGCGGGCCGGTGGCGCCGGTCATCTCGGACAGGCCGGTGTTGACGATGTCGGCGGCGCGGGACAGCTCCCCCGGCCCGAACGATGCCGCCTGCTGGCGCATCCGGTCCAACTGGTCCTCCGGCACACCGCGCAGCACCTGCGCCGCGCCGTCCGGGACGGCGGCGATGACGATCAGGTCGCGCAGCCGCTCGAGCAGGTCCTCGATGAATCGCCTTGGGTCATGGCCGGATTCGACCACCCGGTCGATCTGCCGGAAGACCGCACCGCTGTCGTGAGCGCCGAGCGCGTCGACGGTCGCGTCCAGCAGCTCACCATCGGTGAAACCGAGGAGCGCGGCGGCTCCGGCATACGTGAGTCCTTCTTCCCCCGACCCGGCGATCAACTGGTCGAGCACCGACAACGAGTCACGCACCGACCCGCCACCCGCGCGCGTCACGAACGAGAGCACACCAGGCTCGACGGCGACGCCCTCGGCGTCGCACAACTGCTGCAGGTAATCGGTCAGCCGCGCCGGGGGCACCAGTCGGAAGGGGTAGTGATGGGTGCGCGAGCGGATGGTCCCGATGACCTTCTCCGGCTCGGTCGTCGCGAAGACGAACTTCACGTGCTCCGGCGGCTCCTCGACGATCTTCAGCAGCGCGTTGAAGCCCTGCGGCGTCACCATGTGCGCCTCGTCGATGATGTAGATCTTGTAGCGCGACTGCGCCGGACCGTATGACGCCCGCTCCCGCAGGTCACGCGCGTCGTCGACACCACCGTGACTGGCCGCGTCGATCTCGATCACGTCCACGGTGCCGGACCCGCCACGGGCCAGCGCCACACAGGACTCGCACAGCCCACACGGCGTGGGGGTCGGCCCCTGCTCGCAGTTGAGACAGCGCGCGAGGATCCGCGCCGAGGTCGTCTTCCCACAGCCGCGAGGACCGCTGAAGAGATAGGCGTGGTTGACCCGGCCGGTCCGCAGCGCCTGCATCAGCGGCTCGGTGACGTGCTCCTGGCCGATGACGTCGGCGAAGGTCTCGGGCCGATAACGACGGTAGAGCGCGGTGGTCATCCCAAAACTCTATTCGCCTTCGCCCACACGCGTGACGGTCCACTGCGCGAAGACCCGGTCAGGCCGTCGGGTGCTCGCGGCCCCCAGGGACACCGATGCCGGCCTCGCGGGCGCGAACGATTGCGGCTGCCCGGTCGGCTACCTGCAGTTTGGTGAAGACGTTGCTCACGTGATTGCGCACGGTCTTGCCCGAGATGCCCAGAGCACGCGCGATCCGGGCGTTGTCGCGGCCGCGGGCGATCAGCTCCAGCACCTCCTGCTCGCGCGCCGTCATACCCGGGAATGCGGCTGGTGCGGCAGGCGAGGCGAGCAGTTGCTGGATGTGCGCGGCGACCGTGCTGCCGACGATCACCTCACCGCGCGCAACCGACCGGATCGCTTGGGAGATGACCGCGTGGTCGGCGCCCTTGAGGAGGTAGCCGCGAGCGCCCGCCCGCATCGCGCCGAAGACGCTGGTGTCGTCGTCGAACATCGTCAGTGCCAGCACGCCGATGTGCGGGCTCGCGGTGACGATGGCCCGGGTCGCCTCGATCCCGAGCATGCCCGGCATCGCCAGATCCATGATGACCACGTCGGGCTGCAGTTCCAACGCCAGGTCGACCGCCTCCTGCCCGGACGCAGCCTCGCCGACCACCTCGATGTCCCCGGCCGCGGACAGGACGAAACGCAGCCCTTCCCGGAACATCGGGTGATCGTCCACGATCAGCACGCTGATCGGCCCGGTGTCGGTCACGACACCTCCTCGTCCCGAGCGGGACCGTCCCCCAACGGCAGCAGGGCACTGACCCGCACCCCGCCCGTGGCCGATGACCCGATCGTGCAGTCCCCACCGATCGCGGTCGCTCGCTCGATCATCGAAATGGTCCCCACGCCGTAGGGCCCGTCCGGCGGCGGGCCGACCCCGTCGTCCTCGACCACGACGCGCAGCAGCCCGGGACCCCGCGCGAGGACGACCGTCGCCGTCCCGGCACCGGAGTGGCGGGCGACGTTGCTCAGCGCCTCCGCGACGACCCGGTATGCCGTGACCTCGACCGCGGCCGGCAGTTTCCCGAGCGAGTCCGGTGTATCCACCGTCACCAGCAGGCCCGGCGACTTCGCCGCGGAGGGTATGGCGAAGGTCGTCGCGAGTTGCGCGACGGCCGCCGAGAGCCCGAGCGCGTCGAGCACCGGAGGGCGCAGTTCGTGCACCAACCGTCGGATGTCGGCCAGCACGTCACCGACCTGACCGGCCACCCGGAGCAGGACCTCCTTGACCACCTCGGGGCAGCTGTCGACCAGCGTGGCGGCGCCGTCGACCTGTAGGGCGACCGCGGCGAGCGCCGGCCCGATCCCGTCGTGGATGTCCCGGCGCAGGCGGCGCCGTTCCTCCTCTCGAGCGGAGGCGAGTTCACGCCGCAGCTGATCGACCGCCTCACGCAGGATGACCGCGTGGACCAGCGGCGCGACTTCGTCGGCGAGCTCGTGCATCTGTGCCAGCGGCTTTCCGCGCAGCGCTGCTCCCGGACGGGCGGCCACCTCCAGCCGGCCGATCTGAGTACCTCGGAAAACAATTGGTAGCCCTACGAGTTCGGCACGCGCGGTGCCGCGGGAGACGACACCGTCGGCCGTCCGGATGGCGACGTGATCGAGGCGCAGGAACGCAGCCGCGATGGCGTCGACCGCCTCGGCGAGCACCGGCTCGGCCGCCCCCGTCGATCCGACCCTCCGGCCCAGACCGGCCAGCGTGCGGTGCGGGTCGGGCCGACGACCGTAGAGCACCCGGTCGGTGGCGGACTGGATTCCGTGCCGCAACGGCCGGAACAGGAGTATGACGAGCAGGATCGCCCCCGCCACCGGCCAGACCGACGCGGATCCGACGATCGCGTCGACCACGACGGCCGAGAGCATGACGATGCCCAGGGCGACGGCGGTCAGCACGGTGCAGACGACCGAGACGTTGACAAGCACGTCGAGATCCCAGAGGTGGTGTCGCAGCACGGCATACCCGATGGTCCCGACGAAGAGCAGTAGCGCGATCGACGCGGTGTAATGCTGGATCGAACCGAGGTTGACCGTCATCTCGAAGACGACCTCGGCGGCGAGCAGGCCCGCACTTGCGGTGACCCAGCGCATCCGCTGCCGGTCCTCGACATCGGATCGGCGCCAGCGCACCAGCAGGCTGACTGCCGCGAGCAGCACGACGAGCACGGTGGCGGCCGACAAGGCAGGCCACAGCGCGTCACCGGGTATCGCGTCGATGCCCATCGGGTTGGTCAGCGGCACGTCGGGTTCGAACCGGCCCGGCTGGACGGCGGACAACACCAGGGTCGCGCCCATCACCACGACGACGAGCCTGCGCACGTGCCGCCAGCCCGATGACACGAGCCGGCCATCGGGGAAGTGCAGCAGGACGAGCGGCAAGGTGGCCAGCCCGATCTGCTGCAGCCAGCCGCTCGCCCAGGCCGCCCACTCCGGTGCCGGCAGTGAGCCGGGGTCGGTCAGCGCGGCGTAGATCGCCCACTCCCGCGATGCTCCGCACAGGCTCTGCCCGACGCCGCCGACCAGGAAGATCCAGCCGATCGGATTGCCCGGGAAGCGAGCGGTGAGCAGCGCGCCGGTCAGCCCCAGCCCGAAGCCGAGCACGGTGTTGCCGAGTCCCCAGGTGTCCACGGGGGTGCCGCGGTTGAGGACGTGCAGCCCGACGAGGACAACGAGCCCGACCGATCCGGAGACCACCAGCACCCGGCGCAGCGCCGGTAATCCCCTGCCGGACAAGAGCATTCGGCCCAGATGGTACCCACGCGGAAGTGGCGTACCACTTGGCGTCGCGGTGACGGACGATGCGGCCGTTCGGAGTGCCACACCCCATGGTGCTCCGGTCGGGTATGGCGAGGCGGACATTTCCCGAGGGCGCTCGGCACGACGGCCGCCAACCGGGGTGGGTGCGTTCAGGGGATCGTCACTTCCCCGCTCTGCGGCGGCAGCGCCGGGCCCTCCATGTCCCACGGCGACAGGTAGCCGTAATGGCCGGCCGCCAGGTCCAGAGTGACGTATGCCGTCTGGCCGGGGTTGAGCGAGTCGATCCCCGAGACCAGTGCACCACCAGACGGCTGAGTGCCCATCCCCGATGCCATTCCCACCGAGTCGGCGAAGTCGAGCAGACTGGTGCCCTGGTCGAGTCGTGCCAGCGAGAACGAATGCGGGGCCGTGCCGGTGTCGACAACGGCATACGTCCCGTGGCCGGTGAAGCCGGCGGGCAGGTTGATGCCGTCGTCGTCGACGGTGATCGTGCCGGCGGTGGCCGGCGCCTCGGTCTCGGCGGCGCCGCGGACCTGGAGGATCCGCACCATTCCCTCGGCCCAGTGCGGCGTGCCGTCCGGCTCCATCATGAAGCAGACGAGCACGTAGGCACCGGCTCGCAGGTGCGTCATCGTCACCGTCTCGCCCTGCCCCGCTGTCACCATGCCGGGCCCGCCATACGCCATGTCCGGCCCGTCGGCCAGCAGCGGGTAGGCGTTCTCCTCGCCCTGGGCCAGCGCGGCCCGGATCTTGTCGAGGGTGACGCCGGGCTTGAGCCGCGCAAACGCCATCATGTGCATCTCGTCATCGGCGTTGACCCAGCGGACGGTTGCCGTGCCTGGCCGGATGCCGCCGTGCAGGAGGTAGTTGTCGCCGGTCGAGGTGATGGTGATGCTGTTCGCGACCGGGGCGGCGGGCGCGATCGGATCTGCGCTGCTCGTGCCTGCGGTGAGGGCGATGGTCAGTCCGGCGGCGGCGAGCGCCGCCAGCGAACGTCCTGTGCGGTGAGTCATGTCGGTCTCCCTTCGAGGTCGCCGAGGGTGCGGCGATCGGGCAACGATGTGCCGCGCGGCGTCCCATCCGGAACGGTGTGCTGTCCCGTCGCGCCGGGAAAGATGTCCCGGGACATGCCTCGTGCGTTCGTGGGTGCCGACCGAAGCTGCAGGAGAGGCAGAATGGACACCGGTTGCGCGGCCCACCAGCGCGCGCAACCACAGGGACCGCAGGGGGTCGAAAGGTACCGTGGACGTCATGCTCTCGTCGCGCCGGCTGCGCTCGCCGACGGCGTTGGCAACGGCGTGCGCGGTGGTGTTCGCACTGCTCTACATCGTGTGGACACCGCAGGTCCCGGATCTCGCGGCACAGGTCGCCCGCGCCAAGGTCGCTCAGGTCGGCGGCGCCCCCGTCTGGTGGGGTGGCTGGTTCGGCGGTATCACGTTGCCCAGTTACAGCGCGTTCGTGCCGTTCTCGATGGCGACCTTCGGCATCCGCCTCACCGGCGTCGCGGCCGTCATCCTCAGTGCGTATGGCGGGGCGCTCCTCGTCGAGAAGGCACCGCGCCCCCGTGCCGGTGCGGTCGCGATCACCATCGCGCAGGCCGCCGACCTGCTCAACGGTCGCGTCACGTTCACCGTCGGTGCAGCGCTGGCCATCTGGGCACTGGTCGCGATGCGCAACCATCGTGAGAAGTCCGCCGTCGCGCTGGCCCTGTTGTCCTTCCTCGGCTCACCACTGGCCGGCTTCTTCGTCGGCATCATCGCGATCGTCGTCGCCATACTGCGCCCCGACTATCGGCGTACCGCAGGCATCTGCGCCGCGGTGCTGCTGGTCTCCGGGCTGGCGATGGCGATCCTCTTCCCGGGCACCGGCAGGATGCCGTTCCCGATCACCGATGCGGCACCGGCGATGCTCAGCTGCATCGTGGTGTTCGGCGTGTGCCAGCACAAGCTCATCCGTGCGACCGCCGCCGTCCTCGCCGTGTCGTTCCTGCCACTGCTGATCGTGCCGCTGGCGATCGGCACCAACGCGACTCGGCTGGCCTGGCTCGCGGCGGTGCCGGCGATCATCGCGTATGCCGAGATCCGCGACTCCCTCGCCTGGGTGTGCGCCCTGGTGGTCGCGATCTGGCCGGTCAGCGACCTGGTCAACCAGTTGCACCTGGCCGGTCAGCCGTCGAGCAGTTACGTCTATTACCAACCGCTCGCGGCGGCGCTGAAGACCGATCAGAAGCAGCTCGGCCAGGAGGTGATCGGCCGGCGGGTCGAGGTCGTGGACACCAAGAACCACTGGGGATCGGTCTACCTGGCGTCGTTCTCGATCGCCCGCGGCTGGGACCGGCAGGCCGACCAGGCGGACAACACGATCTTCTACAAGAAGGGCCTGCTCAACCCGGTCAGCTACCGCCAGTGGCTGGACTCGCTCGCGGTCGGTTGGGTGGCCGTGCCCAAGGCCCCGATCGACTACGCCTCCCGGGACGAGGCCGAGCTCGTGCGGGGCGGGCTGCCCTACCTGAAGCTGACCTGGAGCAACTCGGACTGGCAGCTCTACCGGGTCGTCAACCCGGCACCGTTGGCCAAGGGCGGCGACGTCCTCAAGATCGACTCGCACGGCGTCACGCTCAACGCGACTGCGGACAGACCGATCGACCTGAAGGTGCGTTATTCGGGATACATCGGCGCGGTCAATCCGCTGACCAAGCGGCCGGAGACCGCGTGCATCGTCGACAACGACGGCTGGTTGCGGGTCACCATGCCGACCAGTGGTCCGGTCCGGCTGAGCAGCGACTTCAAGCCGGTGCGGTCCAAACCGCCGGGCTGTGTGTCACCGGACGAGTCCAAGTCGCCTTCGCCATCGCCGAGCGGGTGACGGCATGAGCGAACGACATCTCTGACGCGGTTCGGGGTCCCCGCGAAGTATCGGAGCGAGGTACGAGCGGAGAACTTCGTGGGCGCTCATCCGGGGTCCCCGCGAAGTATCGGAGCGAGGTACGAGCGGAGAACTTCGTGGGCGCTCATCCGGGGTCCCCGCGAAGTATCGGAGCGAGGTACGAGCGGAGAACTTCGTGGGGTGTAAAAGAACCCCCCGCACACCTGGAAGAGCTCTCCTACCCTTGCTGCATTCCTGCCCTGGGGGAGTTCGGAGAGGTACCACCGCACGAGGGGTCCGGCGCCAACTGTAGAACACGCAGGCCCGTCATACGCAATCGAGACCGCCGCTTCGATCCCGATTCGGTGTCCGGGCGGTGAGCAGGTATTCTCCTCGGCGGAGGATTCGCATAGTGGCC
The DNA here is from genome assembly GCF_014640635.1 of Flexivirga endophytica. GTDB lineage: Bacteria > Actinomycetota > Actinomycetes > Actinomycetales > Dermatophilaceae > Flexivirga > Flexivirga endophytica. Next base: position 424,628 of record NZ_BMHI01000002.1, on the reverse strand, counting down.
TAGTGCGCACGCTTGGAAAGCGTGTTGAGTGAAAGCTCTCAGGGGTTCGAATCCCCTATCCTCCGCCAAAGCTGAGAGGGACCGTCCACGATCTTCGGACGGTCCCTCTCAGCTTTTCCGCGAGGCGCACGATTCGGGAGGAGCGCAGCGACGGTTGTCCTATCCTCCGCTCACCGCGAGGTGCTGGATGTACGCCGCGGATTCACCTGTATGCCGCGTGCCCGCAAGGCCGACTCGGCAGTCTCACCGGTGTGACTGATGACGAGAACACGACGGGTTTCCACGATGCCGCGGACGCGGCCGTTTTCGGCAGGCGACTAGGCCGCCGGCAGGTGGTCGCGGGTCTGACGACTGGCGCCGCGATGGCCGCCACCGGCTTCTTCGAGTCAGGCGCGGCGAGCGCCGAACCGGCCGACTCGACACCGCGTGTCGCGAAGCCAACCACCGCAGGGGACAGCGACACGACGCCGCCTGTCGCCGGGCTGCACACCCAATTCGGCTCCGACGCCCGCCGCGAGGTCGTCATCTCCTGGCACACCCTCCAACCGGTCCGGAAGGCCAGAGTGCTGCTCGGCACCGAGTACGGCTACCGCCGCTCGCACCCGGCCACGACGCGCAGCTACGTCGACGCCAAGTCGGACACGACGGTCTACGCGCACCACGCGAAGATCAGTGGCCTGCAAGCGGATTCGAACTACCTCTACCTGGCGACCCACGATGGCGCGACCGCCGAGGGCGGCAGCTTCCGCACCGCCCCGCACGGCCGAAAGGCCTTCAGTTTCACCAGTTTCGGCGATCAGGGCACACCGACGGTCGGCAAGCAGGTCAAGGATGCCGACGGCAAGACGATCATGGCCAACGACAATCTGGGATCGTTCGCGGCCGGTGACACGACCCTCGGCGTCGAGCAGCTCCAGCCGCTCTTCCACCTGTTCAACGGCGACCTCTGCTACGCCAACCTCGCGACCGACCGGGTCCGCACCTGGTGGGACTTCTGGGCGAACAACTCACGCAGCGCACGGCACCGGCCGTGGATGCCGTCGGCCGGCAACCACGAGAACGAGCTCGGCAACGGTCCGATCGGGTACGCGGCATACCAGACGTTCTTCGAGCTGCCGAAGACCTCCGGACAGACCGACACGACCCGCGGCCTCTGGTACTCCTTCACCGTCGGCTCGGTGCGGGTGATCTCGATCGCCAACGACGACGTCTGCTATCAGGACGGTGGCGACAGTTACGTGCGCGGCTATTCCGACGGCGCGCAGAAGCGGTGGTTGGAGTCGACACTGCGCGACGCGAGCCGTGACAAGGACATCGACTGGATCGTCATCTGCATGCACCAGGTCGCCGTCTCGACCGCGGGCCAGTTCAACGGCGCCGATCTCGGCGTCCGCGAGGAGTGGCTCCCCCTCTTCGACCGGTATGGCGTCGACCTCGTCGTGTGCGGTCACGAGCACCACTACGAACGCTCACACCCGATCCGCGGCCAGCAGGACAACGAGACCCGCACCCCATTGCCGCGGGCGACCGACACCGAGGTCGTCGACACGACGAAGGGGACTGTGCACATGGTGATCGGTGGTGGGGGCACCTCGGCCCCGTCGAACCAACTCTTCTACAACCCGCCGGCCTGCCGCGTCATCACCTCCGTCGGCTCAAAAGGCAGCAACGGCAAGCGAACTCCGACATACGTCAAGGAAGACGCGCCGTGGTCGGCCGTGCGCAACCCGGCACACTCCCACGGGTTCGCGTCGTTCGCGGTCGACCCCGGCTGGCACGGCGGCAAGACCTCGATCACCGTCACCTACTACGACGTGACCGGTGTCGGCGGGCAGCTGACCGCCTTCGAGAGCTTCCGCCTCGAGCGTCCGCGCCGCCACTGACCGCCGGGCGAACGCCACGGGTATGTCGAATTCGGTGCGATAGTTCCGACGTAGCGGTGGAGGGACGAGAGACGTCCCCCGTTGACGAGGAGAACTCGCATGAAGTTCATAGTCCTGATCCACTCGAACCCGAAGCCGTGGGCGCATCCGACGAGCGATCACACCGCCGAATACCAAGCGCTGCCTCAGCAGACGAAGGACGAGCTCGGCGCCCACTGGGACAAGGTGTTCGGCGAGGCCGATGCCAACGGCGAGGTTGTCTACGGCTGCGCGCTGGGCGACCCGACCTCCTCGCAGGTGTTCCACTACGCCGGCGCCCCGGTGCCCAGCGACGGGCCGTATGCCGAGGGCAAGGAGCACCTGGCCGGTTTCTTCGTCCTCGATGTCGAGAGCCGCGAGCGTGCCGCGGAGATCGCGGCCGCGTTCTCCTGCCCCGGTGACACGATCGAGTTGCGTCCCACCATGCAGCCCGGCTGCGAGGCCTGACCGGCCACGGTGCGGGCCGTGTCGCATACTGCCGCGGGCGTTTCCGTGCAGATCGAGGACGTATGGCGCAGGCAGGCGCCATACGTCCTGGCTGCGCTGCTGCGGGGCGGTCGGCCACTCGCAGACTGTGAGGATGCCGCCCAGGAGGCTCTCATCGCTGCGCTCCGGCAGTGGACCTCCGGCGGCATCCCACGCAACCCCCGCGGCTGGCTGATCCGGGTCGCCGGCCGCCGCCTGGTGGACATGACCCGTACCGACACTGCCCGCGCGCGGCGCGAGCTGCGCGACGCCTACACCTCCGAACAGGACCGGCCGACCGGGTGGGCCGACCGCACCACGGACCGCGACGACTCCCTGCAACTGCTCGTCTTGTGCTGCCACCCGTCCCTGAGCGCACCCGCCGCGGTCGCACTCACCCTGCGAGCGGTGGCCGGTCTCACGACCGAGCAGGTAGCTGCCGGTCTGCTGATCCCGACCACGACCGCAGCGCAACGGATCAGCCGCGCCAAGAAGAGCCTCGCCGGGGCCCGCTTCGGACCGGTGGCGCCGGCCGAACTGCCGCAACGGCTGCACGCCGTACGGCACGTGCTGCATCTGACGTTCACCGCCGGATCCTCGGCCGGCGCGGGTCCGGACCTGATCGACACCGGCCTGACGCGCAACGCGATCCGGCTCACCGATCAGCTGCACCGGGCGCTGCCACGCGACGCCGAGACGGCCGGACTGCTGGCACTCATGCTGCTGGTGGACGCGCGCACACCCGCCCGCACCGAGCAGGCAGCGCTGGTCCCGCTCGCGGACCAGGACAGGTCGCGGTGGCACCGGGACCAGATCGACCGCGCCGTCATACTCCTGGAGGACGCGCTGCCGCGTGGACCGGTCGGTCCCTTCCAACTGCAGGCGGCCATCGCCGCGGTCCATGCGACCGCGGCCACCTTCGCCGACACCGACTGGGCCGAGATCCTGCAGCTGTACCGCATGCTCCAGGACGTCGCCCCCAGTCCGGCGGTCGACCTCGGCGCGGCGATCGCGCTCAGCGAGGTCGACGGCGCCCGAGCCGGCCTCGCAGCGCTGGAACCGCTGCTGCGGCAACGTCCTCGGGATCACCGGATCATCGCCGCCCGAGCGCATCTGCTGGAGGCGATCGGGGACGCCGAGGCAGCCGAGTGCTACGCGCAGGCAGCCGCCCTGACCGACTCGATCCCCGAGCAGCACTACCTGCACACGAAGGCCGCGGCCCTTCGACGGTGACGGATCGCCGCGACGGCACCGCATTGTGACCAAACCGCCACGCGGGGGTGCGCGGGATTCACATGAGAACAACTCATACTGTGTGCCACAAGATCTATCGGTGCGCACAGGTAGGAACCATGGGGCTGACGGGGAGACGCGTGGCGGGGGCCACGGTCGCCATAGCACTGACGATGCCCGCACTCGTCGCGTGCACCACCGGGAACCACCATGACACGGCGACCGAGTCGTGCCTCAACGCACCGTCCACGCCGACGATGAAGATCGCGCTGAACACGATCCACGCCAATGTCTGGAACGCCGGCGGCAAGGCCGGCCAGGCCGCGAGCGTGGCGTCACAGCTGACCTGGCGCGGGGTGCACGTCATCGACACCGGTAACGACCCCAAGGGCGGGCAGCCGCCGAAGCATGCCGAGATCCGTTATGGCGCCAACGGCAAGCAGATCGCGCTGACGCTGGCCCAACAGATCAAGGACGCGAAGCTGGAGCAGGACGACCGCACCAACCCCAGCGTCGACGTGGTGATCGGCGAGAAGTTCGCACTCGTCCCGGTGCCGCCGCCGAAGCCGTCGAAGGTGACGGTCAACGTGCTCAACGCTTTCGTCATACCGGGCACGGCGGGCCAACTCTCCGCGCTGCTGACCAAGCGCGGTTTCCACGTCGCCAAGGTCGGCAACACCAGCGACTTCTACCCCGACCACGCCGTCATCATCCGCTACGGCACCCAGGGTGAGCCGGCTGCGCGGCGAGCAGCCCTGCAGTTCAAGGACGTCCGGATGCTCAACGATCACCGCAAGGGCACCAAGGTGGACGTGGTGATAGGCAGCAAGTGGAAGGACAGCGCCATCGTGCCGGTGGCGAAGGCGACCGTGCCGCCGAAGAGCCCGTCGCCGACGTCGTCGAAGTGCGCGACGACGCCGACGGCGTCTTCTTCTTCCTGAGGCTCAGCGCCTGCGGCGAGCGGTGCCGAAGATGCCGCGGGTGATCTCGCGGCCCAGCACGGTGCCGGCAGATCGCAACACCGACTTGAACGCCGAGGACTTCACGACCTGCTCGACCATGCCGGGCTCGTCCTTCTTCTTCGGCTCCGCCTTCTCCTTCGGCGCCGCAGCTTCCTTGCCGCTCTCGGCGTCATCGGTGGGCGCATCGGCCAGCTTCTTGTTGAGCATCTCGTATGCCGACTCGCGGTCGACGGCCTCCGAGTACTTCGGCGCGAGAGGCGATTTCGCGATGATGCCGTCCATCGTCTCGGCCGGCGACGGTGCCATCAGCGACAGCGGTGCGCGCATCCGGGTCCACGCGACCGGGGTCGGCGCACCCTTCTCGGACAGCACGGTGATGACCGCTTCGCCGGTGCCGAGCGAGGTCAGCAGCTTCTCCAGGTCGTAGCCACTGGTCGGGAAGGTCTGCACCGTGGCCCTGAGCGCCTTGGCGTCGTCCGGGGTGAACGCGCGCAGCGCGTGCTGCACGCGGTTGCCGAGCTGGGACAGCACGTCGTTGGGGACGTCCTTGGGCGTCTGGGTGACGAAGAAGATGCCGACGCCTTTGGAGCGGATCAGCTTCACGGTCTGCTCGATCGCCGTCAGGAATGCCGGAGACGCGTCGTTGAAGAGCAGGTGCGCCTCGTCGAAGAAGAAGACCAGTTTGGGTTTGTCGGCGTCGCCGACCTCGGGCAGGTCGTGGAAGAGGTCGGCCAGCAACCACATCAGGAAGGTGGAGAACAACGCCGGCTTGTCCTGCACACCGGGGACCTCGAGGCAGGTGACGACGCCCCGTCCGTCCTCGGCGACCCGGGTCAGGTCGGCGGTGTCGAACTCGGGCTCACCGAAGAACGCCTCCGCGCCCTGGTCGGAGAACGCGATCAGGTTGCGCAGTATGACGCCGGCCGTCGACGACGACAGACCACCCAGACCCTTGAGGTCCTCCTTGCCCTCGTCCGAGACGAGGAACTGGATGACGGCGGTCAGGTCCTTCAGGTCCAGCAGGCTGAGACCACGCTTGTCGGCGTAGTGGAAGACCAGGCCGAGCGAGGACTCCTGCGTGTCGTTGAGCCCGAGCACCTTGGAAAGGAGGGTGGGGCCGAACGAGGTGATGGTCGCGCGGATCGGGACGCCCTTGCCCTTGCCCCCGAGGGACAGGAACTCGGTCGGGAAGGCGGTCGCCTTCCAGTCCTGGCCGACGTCCTTGGCGCGCGCATCGATCTTCTCGCCGCCTTCGCCCGGGGACGCGATGCCCGAGACGTCACCCTTGATGTCGGCCAGGAAGACCGGGACGCCGGCGGTCGAGAGCTGCTCGGCCATCAGCTGCAGCGTCTTGGTCTTGCCGGTGCCGGTCGCGCCGGCGACCAGTCCGTGCCTGTTCATCATCGAGACCGGGAGCCGGACCGGCACGTCCGCATGGGCCGCATCGTCGATGACAGCGGCGCCGAGCTCGATCACCTCGCTGTCGAAGGAGTAGCCGTTCTTGATCTCTTCGAGCTGTCCGCTCGCCGTGGAATCCGTCACGCTGCCCGAGAATAGTCGCGCCACGCGGGTGCGCGGCAGGTTCTGGGCAACCTCGCCATTAAGCTGTCAGCGTGATCTTCAAGGCGGTGGGCGAAGGGCGCCCCTACCCGGATCACGGTCTGGTGAGTCCGAAGGACTGGCGTTCGGTGTCGCCGCGCGTCGTCCGACTGGATGAGCTGGTGACGATCAAGCGCACGCTCGACCTGGACACGTTGTTGTCGGAGGACTCGACCTTCTACGGCGACATCTTCGCGCACGTCGTGTCCTGGCAGGGGGATCTCTATCTTGAAGACGGACTGCACCGCGCGCTGCGAGCAGCACTGCAACAACGACCCGTGTTGCACGCACGGGTTCTAGCGCTGTGAGCTACGTCCGCGAAGACGGCGGCCTCGCGCAGGCGCGACGCCGCCGGCACCGCCGCGCCATCATCGTCATCCTGGTGGCTGCGGCCCTGGTGTTCGGCGCATTCCTGTATGCCGTCAACTACATGAACAAGGACGGCGTTGCCGCACCGGCGCCGTCGTCGTCGTGCGACGTCACACCGACTCCCCCGCCACAGTCCGTCTTCGTGCTGAACATCTACAACGCCTCGCGGGACAGCGGCCAGGCGAAAGACACCGGCATCGCCATGACGTCCCACGGCTTCCGCGTCGGCACCGTCAGCAACGACCCCTACAAGGAAATCCTCTCCGGCGCCGGTCAGATCCGGTTCGGTCCCAACGGCAAGAAGAACGCCACCGAATACGTCAAGAAGTACGCGCCCGACGCTCAGCTGGTCGAGGACGGCCGCACCGACGACTCGGTCGACCTGGTGCTCGGCGACGACGCGCGGACGGTCTCCTCCGCGCCCCCGACCACTGTCACCCCGCCGCCCGGCTGCCCCTCGTGACACGCCCCCAGCCCCGTTTTGGCGTCACGCGGACTGTCCGGTAGCCTCTTCGGCGGTGGCGTGTCCGAGCGGCCGAAGGTGCAACACTCGAAATGTTGTGTGGGGGCAACTCCACCGTGGGTTCAAATCCCACCGCCACCGCCAAAAAATGAGGGACCCGACAGCAGTTTCGTCGGGTCCCTCATTTTTTATTGGAGACAGCGGGATTTGGGAGGAGCGCCCGAGGCGCCGAGGAACGAGGCGGCTCGGCGCGACGGCTCCCACCGCCACCGCCAAAAAATGAGGGACCCGACAGCAGTTTCGTCGGGTCCCTCATTTTTTATTGGAGACAGCGGGATTTGGGAGGAGCGCCCGAGGCGCCGAGGAACGAGGCGGCTCGGCGCGACGGCTCCTACCGCCACTTCTTCACGAGAGTGCAAACCGTGTCGGCATACGCGACTCGGAACGACACTTCCTGCACTTTCGGTGGAGCGGTCGCGCTGTACCGTCAAGGCATGAGGCCGACCTTGTTGTATGACGCCGACTGTGGCTTCTGCACGAAGGCCGCCGGGTTCGTGCCGAGACTGCGCTTGGACATCGACGTGACTGCGTTGCAGTCGGTCGATCTCGAGGCGCTCGGGGTCTCGGCGGAGCGAGCCGTGGTCGAGATGCCGTTCGTCCACGCCGACGGTTCGGTCGTCTACGGCCACCGAGCGATCGCCGCGGTGCTGCGAACAGGCCGCGCACCGCTGCGCATGATCGGCCGGATCATCACCCTGCCGGGCGTCGACCCAGCCGCGCGACTCACCTACGGCTGGGTCGCGCGGCACCGCCATCAGTTGCCCGGCGGGACACCGTCCTGCGCGTTGCCGTCCACCGACTAGTGCAGTGAATCAGAAATAGAGCTGGTGCGGATGCGGGCAGAGCGTCATACCGTGTGGTTCGGACCCGGCAGGATCGGGCCGACCTTCAGGTAGGGGCCGGACGTCGCCGATGCGCAGACGACCTCGGGCATCGGGACGAACGCCGCCTTGTAGGAGTCCGGCGGATAGACCCGTATGCCGCGCGCGGTCACCTTGGCGCACCCGCTCTTGCGCGGCGCACTGGAGATGAAGATGCCGGCAGAGCCGATTGCGTTGGGAATCAACACGATCGGCTGATGCCCGATGATGCGGTGCGCCGGCAGCCCGATCTGATGACCGCCCCGGCCGGCGGAGCGGTAGGACACCCCGGGGGCACCGGTCAGCTTGCACGTCTTGTCGCCGATGTTGGTGAACCGCAGTGAGCGGTGAGCGCCCTGCATGTCGGCGTTGCCACCACCGACGGTGATGTGCAACTGACCGACGGTGCACAGCGGGACCGGCTTGTCACCGGCCGACGGATGGATCGACGGCTTCACCGGTGGCTTCGTCTTCGACCTCTTGGCTGCAGGCGGCGCCGTAGCCGCCCGCTTCGACGCCGAGGTCGGTGTGGCCGACGACGTGTCCGATGCGCTGCTCGCGCTGCCCGCGGTCGACGAGCTCGAAGTGCCGGAGTCGGTCCGGGTCTGGCTCGATGTCGTCGAATCCGCAACGGTGGTCAGTGATTTCGCTCCCGCGGCAGAGTCCGATCCTCCAGACCCGCAACCGGCGAGGAGGAGCGCCATACCGACGCCGGTCGCGGTGAGAGCAGAACGTATTGACGTGCGGTTCATCGTGGTCACCCCTGCTCACGGCCGATCTCTCGCCGATCGGCCTCTCACCGGTAGGACGCGCCCGACCCGACCAGGGTTGTTAAAGGGACGTTCAATGTTTGTCCAACAATCCCCGCACGTAGGAGAGCTGGCCCAGGTGTTGCGTGATGTCGCCGATCACCGACGTGATCCGCACCGCGGCGGTCACCGGCGGATCCCATCGCTCGTCGACGATGCGCTCGTAGTCGGCCGGAGTCCGTAGTGTTTGCAACACTTTCAGGGTGAGGTCATGGACGTCCGAGTAGTAGCCGACGAGCAGATCGGTGTCGGTGACGCTGAACCGCCCGACCTCGTCGCTGGTCTGGCCGTAGCCGATCGTCATGTCGTCATACGGGAGCCCGAAACGCTGGGACCAGCCACGCGTCCAGGCCTGCTCGACGTCGCCGACACCCGCCAGATGGTCGTCCTGGACACGTGCCAGGTGCCAGGCCAGCCAACCGATCGGGTTGGCGTCCGGCCCCGGCCGCCACAGCACCTGCTCGGCGGTCAGTCCGTCGAGTTGCTGCGGCAGTCCTTCGCGGACCCGGGTGAATGCGTCGGTCAGGATCTCGGTGGTCACATCTGCCGTCTCTGCCATGCCGTCCACTCAACCACTCGATCCCGACACGTGGTGCCACGCATCGCAGCGGGCTCGCAGCGGTTTCGCAGTGGACCTTCCTACCTTCTTGGACTGTCAGCAACGACAGCCCACAAGGGGGACGGTCCGATGCACACCAAGAACATCCTGCGCAGTGCCGCCGTGGTGACCGCGGCTCTTGCGGTCGCCGGCTCGGGAGTCGGCACGGTGGACGCTCATGCCGCCGGTCGCGCCAGTCACGTGTCCCAGGTCATCAGCCGCAACTTCCCGGACCCGGGGTTCGCGAAGTTCGGGTCCACCTACTACCTCTATTCGACCGGCGACGGCTTCCCGGTGGCGACGTCGACGACCCCACAGGGCAAGTACGCGGTCAAGGGCCTCAGCTCTCCGACCGGCGACTACCCGTCGACGTGGAACGGCACCGCGCCGAAATACGGCCGCCACCACTGGGCGCCGCACGTCTTCCGGGTGACCAAGGACGGCAAGCCGCTCTACGTCATGTACTTCACCGCATGGAACAAGGCGGGCGGTTACAACAACGACTGCATCGGGATCGCCACGTCGACGTCACCTACCCACGGTTTCCGGTATGCCGGAACGCGCGTGTGCAGCTCCAGCGCCTACGAGGCGATCGATCCGACGATGTATCTCGCGAAGAACGGGAAGCGGTACCTGGTCTACAAGAAGGGCCGCTACTCCGACCCACGCTTCTTCAGCATCGTCTCGGTGCCGGTCGACGCAGCCACCGGGACCAGGGTCATCGCCGGTGACCGCAAGCGACTGGCCGCGACGACGAGCTCGGAGACGATGGAGGCGCCCACCTTCGTCGCACACGGGGGCAAGGTCTGGATGTTCGTCTCCCGTGGCGCCTTCGCCGGCACCGGATATCGCACCGAGGCCTGGGCGGCGCCGACCTTCCAGGACCCCGGCGGCTTCCACTTCGTCAAGCGTATGACGATGAACAACCGCCTCGGTCAGGCGTTCATCAGTCCCGGCGGCGCCGAGCTGCTGCAGGACGGGGCCACCACCCGCATCGCGTTCCACGCCACCTTGAAGGGCACGAGCACCCGGCAGGCGTATGTCGGCGTCATCAAGTGGGACTCGTCGGGCAATCCCTATCTCTACTGATACCGGACGAGGGAATGGCAGGGTGCAACACATGGAATCCAAGCAACGGCAACGGCGTGTCCTCACTGCGGTGGTCGTGCTCTCCGCAGCGAGTGCCGGGACAGTCGTCGCGTGCGACTCCGCCGGAGCCGCAGCGACATACGGGAAGGTGTCAGCGCACCGCGGTGGCGACTACGGCATCGACAACTCGCTCAAGGCGATCAACGGTGCGCTCTCGCACGGTGTCAGGGACATCGAGGGCGACGTCTACTTCACGACCGATCAGGTCGGCGTGCTGCACCACGACGACTCGCTGCAGAACTGCCACTCGTCACGGACCATCACCGGGTCGACCTGGGCCCAGGTCAGCGCGTTGCGGTGCGCCGACGGTGCGCGACCCACCAAGCTGGCCGATGTGCTCCGGGCGTTCCTGGCGTCGTCCAACAAGAGTGCGGTCTTCCGCGTGGAGGTCAAGCATCACGGCGAGCCGGCTGCCGGACAGCGCACGGCCGCAAAGCTGCTCGTGCAGCGGCTCGCCGAGAAGAACATGACGGGTCGGGCGATCGTGCAGGACTTCGCGTGGCGCAACACCGCGGCGACCATCCACGCCGCGCATCCCGGCATCCGCGTCTCGTGCCTGGAGAAGTCGGTGTCCGCAGCGGATATCACAACGGCGAAAAGCAAGAACTGCTATGACGTTTCGTACAACGCTGCCAACTGGCACACCGGCCTGCACGCGGCCATCCACGGCAAGGGGATGCAGGTGGCGGTATGGACCGTCGACGCCAAGGCGCAGTTCACCAGGCTTCGCAGCCTGCACGCCAACGTGATCATCACCGACGTCCCGAGCCAGGCACTGCACTGGTGAGCCTCAGCGCCGGGTCGCCACCACGGTGACCTCGTGACGGTTGTGCTGCAGCTGCCGCATGAAGCTCGGATCGTATGCCGCCACAAGCACTTCCAGCGCGTCGTCGATCTGCTTCTCCGGGTTGTTGGTGCCCAACTTCAGGGTGATCACCGCCAGGCCGCCCGGCCGCAGCAGCGCAGCCGCGTCGACCATCGTGTGCGCGGTCAGCTGCGGCACCATGCGCATGTCGTTGACGATGAGATCGACGGGCTCGCCGTCATACTCCTTGACGAAGTCGCCGGCCGTCTGTCGATGATGTATGACGCCGTCGAGCGCCAGCGCCCGCTCGTCGAGTGCGGCCGGATCCACTGCGTGCACCTGCCGAAAACCCTGCGAATGCACGATTCTCGTCCACCCGCCCGGGCTGGCGCCGAGGTCCACAGCGACGTCACCGGAGGGTGCACCGACATACGAGAAGAGCTCCTCGAGCTTGAACTCGGCGCGTGACACCTGCTCCGGCACGGTCGCCAAGCGGATACGACCGCCGGGCCAGTCGCACAGTGACAGCTCGCTCGGATTGACGCCCGCAGTGATCCGGTCGGTGCCGATGCACACGCTGCCGACGATGTCGGCGCCACTGGTCACCACCCGGATTCCGTTGTCCATCAACGCTTCCAGCAACGGACGCCGCACCTTGCCCGGCGCGAACTCAGCGTCCCCGCTTTCCCAGGTGTGCAGGCTGATCGTGTCTCCGACCTCGAGCGACGCAAGCAGCACGCTGCTCGCCCAGTCGGCCAGTTCGTCCGCCGTCTCGAAACTGCCGGCGCCACGCACGGCGTCCGCGCGCGCCAGGTGGCGAACGAGCGGGATCTCACCACCCCAGCACGCATCCGCGGCCTCCTGCAGCGAGCCGGAGCCCAGGTGCACCACACCGGCGTCCGGTCCGACGCGTTGTGCCTTCGTCACATCCAGCGCAGCGCGCAACTCGGCGACGGCGAAGCGGTAGTAGTCGGGCGCGACGGAGAAGAGCACGGGTGGTTCCACCGGCTCATCGTCTCAGGACGAGCGCGCCGGCCGGGGAACGGCATCTCATACTGAAGGGGGAGAAGGATCAGCCCTTAGTCGAATGCGACAGGCCATGCGAGCGTGCATCATCGACCATGAAGTCCTCTGAACCAACACAGGAGGCTTGGGATGCGGTGGCGTTGCAGGGAGCTCGCGACCGCAACCGCCAACGCAGAATAAGCCTCATGGGCCGATTTCCGTCGTGGCCCGACTCCTTCACCCAGCTCGCGTTTCGACCCCAGGAGAGCAATGTTCGCCAGCCTCGGCCGGTATGTCGTCAAACACCCGTGGCAGATCATCGCGGGATGGATCGTCGCTGCGATCGCGATCGTCGCGTTCGCGCCCGCGCTGCCCAACAGCAGCGACGAGAGCGACTTCCTGCCCCGTCACTACGAATCCATCAAGGCCGCCGACCTGCAGCAGGAGGCGTTCCCGGCCGCGTTCACGCCGTCGATGATCGGTGTCTTCCAGCGGACCGACGACAAGCCGCTCACCGCCGCCGACCAGGCGAAGGTGAAGGGGTTCGCCGCGGACCTGAAGGCCGCGAAGATCAAGAACGTCGAGCAGGTGATCCCGGCGCCCGCGTCGCCCAAGAAGCTCGTGCAGACGCTGCTCATCAAGACACCGGAGCAGACGAACAGCAACTACAAGGAGCTCAACGACACGGCGAAGGACATCCGTGTCGAGCTGCGCAAACTCACCCGCGACACCGACATCAAGGTGGGCACCACCGGCACGATCGCACAGAGCCTCGATCAGCAGGAGGCGTCCGGCAACTCGGACGCCATCATCGGCATCGCGACCATCCTGCTGATCATCGTGCTGCTGCTGGTGATCTTCCGCAGCCCGATCATCGCCTTCCTGCCGATCGTGCTGATCGGCGTCGTCAGCCAGGTCGCCAACGGTCTGATCGGCTTCGCTGCCAAGGGTTTCGGGCTGAAGGCCGACAGCTCGATCAACCAGCTGCTGATCGTCGTCCTCTTCGGTGTCGGCACCGACTACATCCTCTTCCTGATGTTCCGCTACCGCGAGCGGCTGCGGGCGGGCGAGGATCCGAAGCAGGCCATGGTGACCGCCGTGACCCGCGTCGGCGAGGCCATCGCGTCGGCGGCCGGCGTCGTGATCATCGCGTTCCTGGCGATGGCCCTGTCGTCGCTCGGCATGCTGCGGGCCATGGGTCCGTCACTCGCGATCGCGGTCGCCGTCACCCTGGTCGCCGGCCTCACGTTGGTGCCGGCCGTCGTGTCCCTGCTGGGCACGAAGGTCTTCTGGCCGAGCAAGGCCTGGCAGAAGGAGCCCACCGGCGCTCGCTACGCATCCATCGGGCGTGCCGTCGGCAAGCGTCCTGCCGTCTTCGCAGCCGTCTCCGGTGTCATCATGCTGGTGCTCGCGATCAGCGCGCTCGGGTTCAAGCCCACGTTCGACCTGGCCGGCTCGTCGATGCCCAAGGACGCCGAATCCGTTGTCGCACTGCACGATCTGGAGCGCGACATGCCTGCCGGAGCGACGGAGCCGACCGACGTCTATGTCCAGTCGAGCTCTCGGCTCGACACGTCCGCACTGGCGGCATACAAGGCGAAGCTGGCGAAGGTCGACGGCGTCGGCCAGGTCGGCGAGGCGACGCTGTCCAAGGACGGCAGGACCGCCGACTTCTCGGTGATCCTCGCCGACAGCCCGGAGTCGGACGAGGCGCTGAACACCGTCGCCGGGCCGCTGCGGGACGTCGCGCACCAGGCGGCACCCGACGGTTCGAAGGCGTATGTCGGCGGTATCACCTCGGTCTACGTCGACATCAAATCGGCGATGAACCGCGACTACGCGCTGGTCTTCCCGGTCGCCGCGATCCTGATCATGATCGTGCTCGGTCTGCTGCTGCGCAGCCTGGTCGCGCCGTGGTACCTCATGGTGTCGGTCGGCCTGGGCTTCCTGGCGACGCTGGGCGCAACGACGTTGATCTTCCAGGGGATCCAGGGTGAGAGCGGTCTGATGTTCATGCTGCCGCTGATCATGTACATGTTCGTGGTGGCGCTCGGGACGGACTACAACATTCTGATGGTGTCGCGGTTGCGGGAGGAGGCGCAGCAGGGTCTGTCGCCGCGGGATGCGGCTGCGGTCGCCATCCGGCATGCCGGGCCGACGATCGGCGCGGCCGGGCTGATCCTCGCCGGGTCGTTCGGGTCGCTGATGCTGGCCGGCAATTCGCTGCTGTCGTCGATGGGCTTCGCGCTGTCCTGCGGCATCGTGATGGCGGCGTTCCTGATGGCGACGATCTTCACGCCGGCGCTCACCGCGCTGATCGGGCACCTCGCGTGGTGGCCAGGCCACGCCGACGAGAAGGCCCCGCCGGCTGAGTCCTCCGAGGGCGAGTTGGCATCGTCCGGAGTGAACTAACCCTCTCGCCGAGAGGACACCCGTTCGTCGAGAGGACAGGCAAAACAGGCCCGATTCGGGCGGTTTTCCCTGTCCTCCCGGCCATTGCCTGTCCTCTCGGCACAAGGGGGGTGTCAGGGTTTGGGCACGGCCGCGGACACTGTCGGACGCACCACGCGGTACCGCACGAACACGGGTATGGCGAGCGCGGCCACCACAACCAGCACGATCACCAGCACCCCACCGCCGGTCGCGGCGACCGACGTGCCGACGACCGCGGCCGCGCCACCGTGCACCACATCGGCCACCCGGGGACCACCTGCGACGACGACCGTGAAGACGCCCTGCAACCGGCCGCGCACGTCATCGTTCGCCGACTCCATCAACATCGTGGACCGGAACGCGGCCGACGCCATGTCGGCCGCACCGCCGATCACCAGCCCGGCGAGCGCGAGCAGCAGGAACACGTCCGCGCGACCGTCGGCCAGCCCGACTCCGACGCCGAACAGCACCATCGCCGCACCCCACACGACGATCGCGTTGATCACGGCCAGGCCCTGCCGCTCGACACGCGACACCCAACCGGAGAAGATGCCGCCGAGCACCGCACCGGCCGGTATGGCGGCGAAGAGCAACGCGAAGGCGAGCCCGCCGTCGGTCGGACCACCGAAGCTCTCGTGCGCGACCTCCGGGAAGAGCGCTCGCGGCATACCGAAGACCATTGCGATGATGTCGACCAGGAACGACATCAGTAGCACCTTGTGGCCGCGCAGGTAGATGAATCCGTCGATGACGGAACGCAGTCCGGCTTTCGACGTGCCGTCGTGCGTCGGCGGCATCGCAGGCAGCGTGACCACGGCCCACAGCGTCGCGAACAGGCAGATGGTGTCGGTCAGATAGAGGTATTGGAAGCCCAGCACCGGGATCAGCGCACCACCCACGAGCGGTCCTGCGATCGCACCGAACTGCATGACCGTCATGTTCAGCGAGTTCGCCGCCGGCAGTTGGGTCAGCGGGATCAGTCGCGGCAGGATCGCCGACCGGGTCGGCTGGTTCACCGCGAAGAACGCCTGCTGGACCGCGAAGAGCGTGAGGATCACCCACACGTTGTCGACGTGCATCATGGCCTGCGCCCAGAAGAGACCGCTGCACACGATCAGCCCGACGGTGGAGATCATCAGCAGCCGCCGGCGGTCCATCACGTCGGCGAGCGCCCCGCCATACAGCCCGAAGATCACCAGCGGCACCAGCCCGAAGACCCCGGTCAACCCGACGTATGCCGAGCTGTGCGTCTCGGCGTAGATCTGGGCCGGCACCGCGACCACGGTCAGCTGGGCGCCGATGACCGTGATGATGTTGGCGCTCCAGAGCCGCCGGAAGGCCGGCACCTGCAACGGTCTGGTGTCGGCGAACATGCCGCGCAGACTGCTCACTGTCTTCCTTGCTCGGGTCGAAAAGTTCGAGCACCAATGTATGCCGCCGCGGTTGACGCATGGAACGCGCGACCGTGTCGTGGACGTCGTTAGGCTGCACACCACAACGCGCGAGGAGGTCTGGGGGGTGACTCGAGGGATGCAGCGCACAGATGGCACCGAGGTCGGTGGCCGCTACGTGCTGGCCTCGCGCATCGCCGGCGGCGGCATGGGTGAGGTATGGCGCGGGACCGACTCCGTGCTGGAGCGACCGGTGGCGATCAAGCTGCTGCGGACCAACCTGACCGACGACCCGGAGTTCGTGGCTCGCTTCCGCATCGAGGCCCGCAACGCGGCCAAGCTCAGCCATGGCAACATCGCTCAGGTCTACGACTACGGCGAGGACCATGGCACGGCGTTCCTGGTGCTGGAGCTGGTGGACGGCGACCCCCTGTCCAAGGTCATCGCGCAGTCCGCCCCGATGCAGGAGGCCGACGCGGTGCACCTGCTGGTGCAGGCGGCGAACGCGTTGCACGCCGCGCACGCCAAGGGCATCGTGCACCGTGACGTGAAGCCCGCCAACATCGTCGTCGACGACGAATCCGTCGCGAAACTCACCGATTTCGGCATTGCCCGCGCCTTGGACGCGTCATCGATGACCCGTGCGGGCGAAGTGATGGGTACGCCGCAGTACCTCGCGCCGGAGGCCGCGATCGGCAAGGAGGCGACGGCCCAGTCGGACCTCTACTCGCTCGGTGTCGTCGCCTACCAGATGCTCGTGGGACACCTGCCCTTCCAGGCCGACACGGCCGTCGGCTTCGCACTGGCGCACGTCCAGCAGCCGGTGCCGACCCTCCCGGACTCGGTGTCCGAGCCACTGCGCCGAGTTGTGCACGCGACCCTGGCCAAGGACCCGGATGCTCGGCCGCACGGTGCGGTCGCGCTCGCCGAGCAGTTGCAGGCCGCGATCGGCGCGGCACCCGCGACCACGCACCGGATCGCGCCGGTCCGTGTCGCGCACCTGCCGGACGGCGGCCCGACGACACCGGTCCCGCAGACGGCGGCCGGCGCTCCGCAACGTCAAGCGATCTTCACCCTGTCCCGTGGCCAGAACGCTCCGCTGTCCGGCACGCAGCTCTCGCTGCGGGTCGAGGCCACCGACGCAGCCAGCGTCGACCTGATCGCGTGCGAGCTCGACGCCGACGGCCGCGCGTTGGGCGACGAGAGCCTGGTCTTCTTCAACAACCGCAGGTCCGCGGATGGCGTTGTGCGACTGTCGGACTCGGGTCGCATCGAGTTCGATGCGGCAGCGCTCGGCCCGGAGGTGCACGCCGTGGTCCTCGGTATGGCGGTCGACGAACCCGCGACGCTGGGCGACCTGCCGGACCTGCGCACCACCTTGTATGCCGAGGGCGCCGACCAGCGGGAGGAGTTCCACCTCCCGGCACGACTCGGCGGGGAGCGGGCCGCGGTGCTCGCCCGGATCTACCGGCGCGGCGACACCTGGAAGGTGCGCAACGTCTCGGCCGGGTGGGAGTCCGGTCTACCGGCGCTCGTCGACGCCCTCGGTCTGACCGCTGCCGCGCCCGCGGACTGACGCGGGCACCGCCGCGCCTACGCTGCTGTCCCGTGACCGACCAGAACGCCGCCAGCTCCGCCGACTCCGCCGAGACCACCGACCCACTGGCCTACTACGTCCCGGTCCGGCCGGGCGTCTACCGGCCGACGATCCACGTCCAGGGCGCTTGGCAGGAGACCGAGCAACACATGGCGCCGATCAGCGGCCTCATCGCGCACGAGCTCGCCATGCACGAGCGGCGCGACGACACCCAGATCGGCCGCATCTCGTTCGAGATTCTGGGCATGATTCCGTTGCAGGAGAGCACGATCCACGTCGAGACGATCCGCCCGGGTCGCACCATCGAGTTGCTCGAGGCGACGCTGACCATCGGCGGTCGCACCATCATCCGCGCCCGCGCGTGGCGGCTCGCGGTCTCCGACATGAGCGATGTCGCGGGCAACGAGTTGCCGGCGATGCCCGGACCGGGCGGCGACACCGAGCAGCTGGACAGCACCCTGGAGTGGCCGGGCGGCTACATCCGCTCCCTGCAGGTCGCGGCGGTCCCCGGCGGGCGCGAGGGGCGCCGTCAGGTCTGGGTCCGCACCGACTGCGATCTCATCGACGGCGTGGAGGCAGCGCCGATCGCGGCATACACGATGCTCGTCGACACGGCCAACGGCATCGCGACGCGGGTGCGTCCGACGGAGTTGATGTTCCCGAATGTCGACCTGACCCTGCATTTCGTGCGCGAGCCGGACCCGGCACTGATCGGGTTGGACACCAGCGTGACCTTCGGGCCCACCGGGCTCGGGCTCACTTCATCCGTGCTGAACGACGTCCACGGGCCGGTCGGTCGGGTCGAGCAGTGTCTCACCGTCCGCCACTTTCCAGCTCGCTAGGACGCCTTGCCCGCCGAGCTTGCGCGGCAGGTGCAACGGCCGGCGGTGCAGCACCCGCCAGGCCGCGAGCAGCACCAGCGCGTAGAACACGCCGGCGATCTCGTCGACCACGTAGTGCTCACCGGAGTAGACGAGCGTGAACGCCATCAGCGCCGGGTAGAGCAGCAGCAGCGGCCGCACCCAGCGGCGTGAGTTGAACCAGAAGAAGCCCACCACCAGCGTCGACGTCGCCATGTGCAGCGACGGCATCGCGGCCACCGGGTTGGAGCGGTTCTGGGCGTCGCCGAGCACCTGCGCAGCGCCGCGGAAGTCGAGCCAGGCCCAGCCCTGCCCGGAGATCCGCAGCACCTCCGGCCCGTCGATGTAACCCTGCTGGGACGCCAGCCACGGCGGGCTCATCGGGAAGAGGAAGTAGGTCGCGATGCCCGCCACCGCGAGTGCGACCAACAGCGCCGCCCAGGCGCGGAACATCGTGCGCTTCTTGACCCACAGCACGGCGGCGACGATCGGCGAGACCATGAAGTGGCTGATGTAGCAGAGCGTGATGAACACCGACCACCACGGCGCCTGCTGCACCGCGCCGCTGAGGTGCTCCTGCACCCACTGGTTGGGCAAGGTGCCACCGAACAACCACTTGTCGACGTCGACCGGGAAGGTGACGTGCAGCGGCATACCGACGCTGTTGTGTGCGCCCTCCTGCGGAAAGCCGCCGATGAGACCGCCGGTGAAGTGCGACGCCGCACCATAGCTGTAGTCGTAGGCGAGCAGGATCCCCTGGAACGGGAGCCAGTCGAGCATCATCCGGCCCCAGGCGCGCAGGCCCTTGCCGATGCAGGCGGCACTCAGCCCGGCGATGATCCACAAGGTGAGTCCGACGCGGTCCATCGGGACGCCCCAGGTCGCGCAGAAGGCAACGAGGACAACGGCATACAGGCCGATGACCCACCAGCGGACGATGTCCCACGACACCCGGGCGGAGAACGACGTGGGGACGTTGTTCTCCCCCGAAGCGACCATTGAACACATAGTAAACAAACGTTAAGGAAACCGTCGGTCAGTTCGGGGACATCGCAGGGACGTCGCGGGTCGGCTCGCCGTTCGGCTGATGTTCGTATGGCGCCCCGCGCGTGTGACGCCTCGCCGCAGGCGCCGCGGATGTGGCAGGCTCGGAGAAGGACAGGCGTGGCGCGGGGCAACCGCGTCGGCATACGGAACGGAGATTACGAAGCTCATGGCTGGGATCGCGTACAAAGTGCTCCTCACGGTGTCCGGCATCGCCGCGGGCAAGGCCGCGAAGAAGGCCACGACGGCAAGCTGGAAGACCGCGACCGGCGGCACGCCGCCCGTCGACAAGCACGACCCGGACTACTCCGCGATGCAGGTCGCGATCTTCGCGGTGGTCTCGTCGGCCATCGCGGGTGGCTTCCGGGCCTACGCACAGCGCAAGGCGTCGGACTACTACACCAAGACGGCCGGGCACCTGCCTCCGCCGGTCGAGAAGGCCAAGGCGAAGTCCGAGGCACAGAAGAAGGCCGACAAGAAGGTCGCCAAGGCCTGACGAGCGCTGGGTTCTCGGCGTCTTCTGCTCAGGCCGCGGGTAAGTTAGGGTCGCCTTATGAGCAACGCGAACCCGGCCGATGCGGCAACGGCGGACCACGCCGCTGCGTGCGCTGACCTCGTGCGCGGTGGCAACCTCGACGCGCTGCTCGGCAAGCTCGACGGCGGTATGCCGGTGGACCTCGCCGATGTCAGTGGCAACACCTTGCTGATGCTGGCGGCATACCACGGGCAGGCCGCTGTGGTGTCCGCGCTGCTCGAACGCGGCGCCGATGTCAACCGACTCAACGACCGCGGTCAGTCCCCCTTGGCCGGTGCGGTTTTCAAGGGTGAGGACACCATCGTGTGGTTGCTCCTGGAGGCCGGCGCGGACGTGGACGCCGGTTCACCGTCCGCCGCGGCCACCGCCGAGCTCTTCGGCCGGGGCGACCTGTTGCGCTGAGCCCTTATCGCTCCCAAGGGGCACCTGCGCCGCGGATCTCCTCGAACGACAACCAGGTTCGTGTGCCGATGATGCCGGGGATCGCCTGGATGCGCTCGAGCACCAGCGTCCGCAGCGCCTGGTTGTCCGGCGCGTGCGCGAGGACCAGCACGTCGAAGTCCGAGCCCAGCAGCGAGATCGAGTCGATGTAGTCCAACTCGGCGAGCGCGGCCGACACCGACCGCCAGGTGTTCTGCTCGATCTGCAGGGCGATGTATGCCGTCGTCTGCAAACCCGCCAGGTGCGGCACGACCCGCGCGGAGAAGCCTTCGATCACTCCGTCGTCCAGCAGTCGCTGCAGCCGTGCGTAGGTCGCCGCCCGGGAAAGGTGCAACTGCTCGGCCAGCGCACGCACCGACAGCCGTGCGTCACGCTCCAGCGCTCCGATGATCTGCAGGTCGACCTCGTCCAGTGCGCGGTGCTCCGCCGACTGTCCGGGCGAGCCTGGTCCTCGCGCGCCATTTTTGGACACTCGCTTCGCCATACGTCGAGTATGACGCCATACGTCTTGTCGTTGGGCATAGATCTGGGCAATATGCCCGGTCGGCGCGACACTGGTGTGATGGAGACCACAGCCGAGACGATGACGGCTGCGCTGCTGCCGTCGCCCAACCCGGTGCAACTGATCGACCCGACCGGCGCGGAGGTCGAGCAGTCCGGCACCCGCCGCGACTACTCGATGCCGAGCGCGGCACGGCTGCGTGCGACGTGGCACGCGATGGTCGTCGGACGCCGCTTCGACGTGCAGGCCACCGCGTTGACCAAGCAGGGCCGGCTCGCGGTCTACCCGAGCTCCCGCGGCCAGGAGGCCTGCCAGGTCGGTGCGACGCTCTCGATCGGCAGCGGCGACTGGCTCTTCCCGACCTACCGTGAGTCGATGGCCCTGGTGACCCGTGGCATCGACCCGATCGAGGTGCTCTCCCTGCTGCGCGGCGACAGCCACTGCGGCTACGACCCGATCGCGACCAAGACTGCGGCGCAGTGCACGCCGCTGTCGACGCAGCTGGTGCACGCGGCCGGCGCGGCATACGGCGAGAGGCGACGCGGCACCGATCACGTCGCGCTGGCCTTCATCGGTGATGGCGCAACGAGCGAGGGCGACTTCCACGAGGCGCTCAACTTCGCGGCCGTCTTCGAGGCGCCGGTCGTCTTCTTCGTCCAGAACAACAAATACGCCATCAGCGTCCCGCTCTCCAAGCAGACCAAGGCACCGTCGTTGGCCTACAAGGGAATTGGGTACGGCGTCCCCTCCGAGCAGGTCGACGGCAACGACCCGGCCGCGGTGCTCGCGGTCATGGACGTCGCGCTCGAGCACTGCCGCAGCGGCAAGGGGCCATTCCTCATCGAGGCACACACCTACCGCATGGACGCGCACACCAACGCCGACGATGCCACCCGCTACCGCTCCTCCGACGAGGTCACCGCGTGGCTGGAGCGCGACCCGATCGCACGGGTCGAGGCCTGGCTGCGGGCACGGGGCGAGCTCAACGACGACATGGTGGCGGCCGCGAACGCCGAGGCCGAAGCGAGGGCCGCCGACCTGCGTGAGCGGATGAATCTCGAGCCCGCTGTTGACCCGATGTCGTTGTTCGACAACGTTTTTGCGCAGCGCACACCTCAACTGGAAGAAGCGCGCGCGATGGTTCGCGCAGAGCTCGACGCGGAGGTCGGAGAATGACAGTCACAATGGGCGGCGCGCTCAACACCGCGCTGCGCGACGCGCTGACCGCAGACGACAACGTCATGGTCTTCGGCGAGGACGTCGGCACCCTCGGTGGAGTCTTCCGGATCACCGACGGTCTCACCGAAAAGTTCGGCGAGGACCGCTGCTTCGACACCCCGCTCGCCGAGGCGGGCATCGTCGGCTTCGCAATCGGTATGTGCCTCACTGGTTTTCGGCCGGTCGTCGAGATGCAGTTCGACGCGTTCGCCTACCCGGCATTCGAGCAGATCACCTCGCACGTCGCCAAGATGCGCAACCGGACCTCGGGTGCTGTCGGCCTGCCGATGGTCATCCGGGTCCCGTATGCCGGCGGCATCGGCGGTGTCGAGCACCACTGTGACTCCAGCGAGGGCTACTACGCGCACACGCCCGGGCTGAAGGTCGTCACCCCGTCCGACGCGGCCGATGCCTACAGCCTGCTGCGCGAGGCGATCGATGATCCCGACCCGGTGATCTTCATGGAGCCCAAGGCGCTCTACTGGTCCAAGCAGGACATCGAACTCCCCTGCAAACGCCCGGCTTTCGGCAAGGCGAAGGTCCGCCGAGACGGCGACGACGTCACGATCGTCACCTACGGGCCCTCCGTGCCGACCGCTCTCAAGGCTGCCGAAGCCGCCGCAGAGGAGGGCTGGAGCGTCGAGGTCATCGACCTGCGCACCATCGTGCCCTTCGACGACGAGACCGTCGTGCAGTCGGTGCGCCGTACCGGCCGTTGTGTCGTCGTCGCCGAGGCGCAGGGCTTCGCGGGCGTGTCCGGCGAAGTCGCCGCACGCGTGACCGAGCGCTGCTTCCACTCACTGGCCGCGCCGGTCGCGCGAGTGAGTGGGCTGCCGACGCCATACCCGGCGCCGATGCTGGAGCAGACCTATCTGCCTGGTGTCGAACGCATCCTGGACGCGATCTCTCGCCTGCAGTGGGACGACCAGCCCGACCTGACGTTCGCGGGAGTGGGCGCGCGTGGCTGAGCAGACCTTCAACCTGCCCGACCTCGGCGAAGGCCTGACCGAGGCCGATCTCGTCGAGTGGCTGGTCGCCGACGGCGACGAGGTCGCCATCGACCAGCACGTCGTCGTCGTCGAGACCGCCAAGGCGACCGTCGAGGTGCCCTGCCCGTATGCCGGCCGGGTGCACACCCGCCACGGCGCCGAGGGCGACACGATCGAGGTCGGATCCCCTTTGCTGACAGTCGCTTCCGGCAGCACGGAAGCAACCGGCGATGTCGAGAACGACGGCTCCGGCGCGGTGCTGGTGGGATACGGCACCACCGACGTCGGTTCCTCCGGCTCGTCCGGGCGTCGTGCCGCCCGCCGACGTCAGCACACAGGGGCCGCGACCCCACCCACCACCCCACCGCGAGTGACGGCTTCCTCGGCGAGTGACGGTCCTATTGCACCGTCACTCGGCGAAAAAGCCGTCATTCGGCATGGGGGTGGAGCGCCGAAGGTCATCTCACCGATCGTGCGTCGGCTGGCCTCCGAGCGCGGCCTCGACCTGGGGGCGGTCACGCCCGGCCCCGACGGCATCATCCGCCGCACCGACGTCGAGGCTGCGGTGGCGGGTCTCGATACGCTCCCCCGCTCCGCTCCTCCACTACTCGACCAGCGTGATGAACGTGTGCCGCTGACCGGCATCCGCAGGCTCGTCGCCGACAAGCTGACCACTTCCCGCCGCGAGATCCCGGACGCCACGACGTGGGTCGACGCGGACGCGACCGGTCTGGTCGAGGCCCGCCGGGTGATCGGCCTGGAGCGCGGCGGGCTGCTGGCGCTGCTGGGCCGTATCTGCGTCGCCGGGCTGGGCGAGTACCCGGAGCTGAACTCCTCGGTCGACACCGAGCGCCAGGAGATCGTGCGCCATGGCGCCATACACCTGGGGTTCGCGGCGGACTCTCCGCGCGGCCTCGTCGTGCCGGTCGTGCACGACGCCGACCGGCTGACGACCCGGCAGCTCGCCGAGCGCATGGTGCAACTGGTCGACGCGGCCCGCGACGGCACGCTCGCACCGGCCGACCTGACCGGTGGCACGTTCACGCTGAACAACTACGGCGTCTTCGGGGTCGACGGCAGCACACCGATCATCAACCACCCCGAAGCAGCGATGCTGGGCGTCGGCCGCGTCTTCGAGCGTCCGTGGGTGGTCGACGGCGAGCTCGCCGTGCGCAAGGTCGTCCAGCTCGGCCTGACCTTCGACCACCGTGTCTGTGACGGCGGCGTCGCGGGCGGCTTCCTGCGCTTCGTCGCCGACGCCGTCGAGCGACCCGTGCAGTTGCTCGGCGACGTATGACGAGCAGGCCGACCACGCGCGACATACCAACCGGGCGGCACAGCACGTAAACTCTCGCCCGTGATGCGCATGACAGCTGGAGGGTCCATGAAGAACTCTGTCCGCCGTGGTGCGGCCGGTCTCGCGGCGGGCGTCGCGGTCGTCGGGCTGCTGGCCGGATGCGGTGACAAGGTTGTCAAGAAGGGTGACCTGCAGTCGCAGATCAAGGAGAAGGTCAGCGCGGCGGCGACCGGCTCCAAGGTCGGCGACGTCACGTGCGACGACAACCTGAAGGCCAAGGTCAAGGCCACCACGGACTGCACCGTCGAGATCGACGGCAAGAAGCAGACTGTGACCGCGGTCGTCGACAAGGTCGACGGCGACAAGGTGAGCTACAGCATCAAGCGCAAGGGATGACCTGCGAGCGTCGGACCCGTGTCTGGCGGGCCGGTGCACTCGATCGCAGTGACGTCGCGTTCTCCGACCTGCCGGGGCTGCTGTCGCAGGACGACAGCCTGACCTGGATCGACCTGCTCGACCCCCAGCACGACGACATCCACGAACTGGCCGAGGCGATCGGCCTCGATCAGCACACCGTCGAGGATGCATTGACGGTCCACGAGCGCCCCAAGGCGGTGCGCTTCAAGTCCTACTTCTTCATCACCTGCTTCACCGTGTCCAACGCCGCCCAGGACGGCGACCTGCATCGCATGTCGGTGATCGTGCTGCCACACGCCGTGGTGACGGTGCGACTCGGCGGCAACTTCCCGATCGACGACGTCGAGTCGGCTTTCGACGACAACCCGGACCTGATCCGCCTCGGCTCGAAGGCATTGCTGCACACCATCCTGGACACGGCCGTCGACGGCTATTTCGACGTGACCACCCGGATCGACGAGCAGGTGGACGCGCTGGAGGAACGACTTTTCGCCGAGCAGCACGCCGGCCCGGCGATCGCCCGGGAAGCGTTCACCTTGCACAAGCGGATCGGCCGGATGCGCCGGGTGGCGTTGCCGATGCGGGAGGTCGTCACGATGCTCCTGCGCCGAGTCGGAGCGGACGAGGAGCAGCACGATCTGCTGCCCTTCTACGAGGATCTCTACGACCACACCATGCGCGTCGCCGAGTGGTCCGAGTCGCTGCGCGACACCCTGGAGTCGGTGCAGGACACCAACCTGGCCCTCGGCGACGCGGCTCTGAACAACATCATGAAGAAGCTGACGTCATGGGCCGCGATCATCGCGGTGCCCACCCTCGTCACCGGGTGGTACGGGCAGAACGTGCCCTACCCCGGGTTCGGCCAGCACTCGGGCTTCTGGTTCAGCACGGTGCTCATGGTGCTTCTCGTGGTGGCTCTGTATGCCGCCTTCCGCCGGAAGAACTGGCTCTGACGTCCGACCCGCGGACGAGGCCCACCGCTCCGGCCGAACGGCCCAGTAGGGTCGGGCCGCATGAACACATGGGGAGGAAGTAGGGCGGTCGCCGTGGCGGCTGCTGGGGTGCTGACCGTGGCGCTGGCCGCGTGCAACGACGGGTCTTCGGGCGCAGTCACGTCGCCGCCGTCCGGGAGCGGGTCGTCGGGATCGTCGACCACGAGTTCGGAGTCGCCGCAGTCCTCGAAGTCGCCGGAGCCCTCGGCGAGTGCGGCCTCGAGCAGCACGGCGCCGACGGGCACTGCCTCGTCAACGCTCAACGCCGCCGACATACAGGCCAAGATCGTCGCCGGGACCCCGCCCAAGGACCTGACGTGGCGCTACCCGGCTCCGCCGACGTCGTGGCAGAAGCTGAAGACGGACGACGGCACCCTGCAGTGGAAGGTCCGCAGCAAGTGCGTCGTCACGCTGTCGCAGCCGGCCGGCATCGGCACCAACAAGACGCCCACGTCGGGGCAGGTGCTCGAGCACACCGCCGAGCAGACGTCCTCGGCATTTCCCGGGACCAAGCCGAAGTATCACGACCGGACGACACGCATGGTGCCCAATGTCATCGACGGCTTCAACGGCACCGCGAAGGTGCAGATGGAGGAGTCACTGGTCGACTACGGCAAGATCCGCTCCCGTATCGTCGCCTACCGCAAGGGCGACTACGCGTTGACCGCCCAGAGCGTCTGCGGCGACGCCAATCTCTTCAAGACCGCATCGAAGACGGAGCTCGACCCGTTCATCGACAAGCTCCAGGCACACACGAAGTACTGACTCGGCGCTCGTTCGTATGACGCCGCGGCACCGCGAGCGGTGCCGCGGCCGGTAGTCTCCGGTCCCGTGAACAGCTGGGGCGGCCACCAGAGACCCGTCGTCACCGTCGGCGCCGTGGTGGCGGGTGCGCTGGGTGTGTCCGTGGCCGGATGCGCCGACCACGCGTCGAGTGGGCTGATGACTCCGACGGCCATCGCGACGACACCGAGCGCATCAGCAACGAGCGCGACTCCGACCACCGCCGTCCCGACGAGCGCGCCCTCCGGTGTGGCAACGACATCCGCAGCCGCCAACACCGCGGAGAAGGCCCGGATCAGGGCGGCATGGCGGGCCGGCAAGCCGGCCAAGGATCTCATCTGGCGCATCCCCACGGACCCGCCGTCCTGGACGAAACTCCCCAAGGAACAGGACGGCCTGCAGCAGTGGCACGTCAAGCCGGGCTGTTACGTCCGGCTGTGGCAACTCGACGGCGCCGGAGGCAAGAATCCGATGACCGCGCGGGACGTGCTCGAGGTCACTGCTGAGGCAAACTCGGCGCTCTTCCCCGGGAAGCCGAAGCCTGCCTACCGTAACCACAGCATCATCAAGATGACTGCTTTCGTCGGACACATCAACGACGTCGGCCAGGTGAAAATGGCTGCGGCGTATGTCGATTACGGCAAGGCCAGGGCTCAGGTCGTTGCCTATCGCGACGGCGATCTGGCGCTCAGCTACACCAGCTACTGCAGCACCGCGAAGTCGTTCACGAAGGTCTCGGCGTCCGACTTCAATGCGTGGCGCGGGCGGCTTGCGGAAGAGACCTACTACTGACGAACACTCACGGGAAGCGCAGAGCCGACGCGATCGGTACGCCGGGCCGATAGGCCAGGTGCAGGTATGACGGCGCGTCCAGCGTGGTGAGCTCTGCGCGCGCACCCGCTCGGATGACGCCGATGTCGTTGCGGCGCAGCGATTTGGCCGCGCCTGCAGTCGCCGCGTGCAGTGCTTCGGCGGGCGTCATACCCATGTCGCGGACCGCGACTGCGATCGCGAACGGGATCGAGCTGGAGTAGCACGTGCCCGGGTTGCAGTCGCTGGCGAGGGCCAGGCTGACACCGGCATCGATCAGCCGGCGCGCGTCCGGGTAGGGCGACTTCGTCGAGAACTCCACACCGGGCAACAACGTTGCCACCGTTGACGATCCGGCCAATGCGTCGACGTCGTCGTCGGACAGGTATGTGCAGTGGTCGACGCTTGCCGCGTCGAGTGCGACGGCCAGCTGCGCACCGGGGCCGTGGCCCAGTTGATTTCCGTGGACGCGCAGCTCCAGACCCGCTGCCGCACCGGCACGCAGCACGCGCTCGGACTCCTCACCGGTGAACGCGAAGGCGCTGTTGGGCTCGCAGAAGACATCGATCCACCGAGCGTATGGCGCGCACGCAGCCAGCATGTCTCCACAGACCAGCTCGACGTAGTCGTTGCGACCGGTGTAGCTGTCGCGAAACTCCGGCGGGACCACGTGTGCGCCGAGGAACGTTGTCTCGTCGGTGAATTCGCGGGCAATCCGCAAAGCGCGTGCTTCGTTGTGGGCATCGAGCCCGTAGCCGCTCTTGATCTCGACGACGCCGGTGCCCTGCGCGTGCATCTCCTCGACCCGACGTGCGACCAGTGCGCGCAGCTCGTCGTCGGTGGCGGCCCGGGTCGCTTTCATCGACACGGCGATGCCGCCGCCGTCATACGGCTCACCGGTCATCCGGGCCGCGAACTCCGCCGAGCGATCACCGGCGAAGACCAGGTGACTGTGGCTGTCCACGAAACACGGTATGACGGCGCGCCCGCCGAGGTCCCGTCGGTCGTCGGTGGCGGTGAGCTCTTCACGGCGGCCCACCCACTCGATGCGGCCGTCCGCGACGACGACCGAGGCGTCCGGGATCAGACCGAGCGGCGAACCGTCGCCATCGGGATGCGTTGCGTCGTTGGTGACGAGTTCGCTGATGCCGGTGATGGCAGTGGTGCTCATCAGTTCTCCCAGAGGGTGTCGATGGCTTCGGTCAACAGTCGACCGACGTCGCCGAGCCGATGCCGGCGGTCGGTGACCACCGCTTCTCCGTCACGGATCACGTCCGTGACGTCGGCGGCGGTGGCCGCCGTGAGCACGAACTCGGCCGGTATGCCTGCGGTTCGGGGTGATTCGAGGTCGACTGCAACGAGGTCCGCCTTCGCGCCCGCCTGCAGCGAGCCCGCACCGTGCCAGCCGATCGTCGCATGCGCGGAGGCTGCGGCGAGCAGTTCAGGCTGCGAGAGCCGGCCACGCTGCAGCGTGCGCAGCCGCTCGTGTGACTCGACACCGCGCACTTCCTCGAACATGTCGATCACTGCATGCTGATCGGATCCAAGGCTCAATCGCACTCCGGCGTCGAGTAATTCACGTGCCGGGCCGATGCCGTCGGCGAGGTCGCGCTCGGTCGTCGGGCAGAAGGCCGCGACGGCCCTTGCGCGACCGAGGGTTGCGATGTCGTCGGGTGTGAGGTGGGTAGCGTGCACGGCGCTGAAATTCGGGCCGACGGCACCAGCGTCGGCCAGCAGCTGCACCGGAGTCATCCCGTAGAAGGCCTGCGCCGCTTCGTTCTCCGCGGGCTGCTCGGAGACGTGCGCGTGCATCACCTGTGCGGTCTGGCCGTTCGACACGTAGTGGACGAGCTCGCGCAGTTGCTCACGCGGCACCGCCCGCACAGAGTGGATCGCGGTGCCGACCAGGTTGGTGCCGTCCGGCTGCAGGTAGGAGACGCGGCGCGCCCACGACGAGACGTCGCCGTCGCCGAAACGGCGCTGCTCCGGCGCGAGTGGTTGATGACCGTCCGCGGTCAAACCCCCTGCGAGATAACAGGTGTCGAGCAGCGTCAGTCGCACACCTGCCTCCCTGGCGGCTTGCTGCAGCGCCTCCCCCATCGCGTTCGGATCGGCGTATGGCGTGCCGTCCGGCGTGTGGTGCACGTAGTGGAACTCTCCGACACTGGTGATCCCGGACAGCGCCATCTCCGCGTAGGTCACCCTGGCCAACGCGAGGTAGTTGTCCGGGTCGAGTCGGCGCGCGGCGTCATACATGACCTCGCGCCAGGTCCAGAACGTGCCGCCGCCGGCGTGGGTGCGGCCGCGCAGCGCGCGGTGGAACGCGTGACTGTGCGTGTTCGCGAAGCCCGGGAGCACGACTCCGGGCAAGCGGTGCGCGTCGCCCTGCGACCGGCCCGCCTCGACCGCGTCGAACACGTCACCCTCGATGCGGAACAGGACGTCGCGTGCCACTCCGTCGGGCAGCAGCGCATATTCGGCCCAGTAGGTCGTCATGCGTGGTCCCCGCGAAGTGTCCGGCGGATGCTCATGAGGAGAGCTCCTCCACGACGGTCGCGAGAGCGTCGACACCACGCAGGCAGTCGTCACGCTCGGCGAACTCCTCCGGGGAGTGGGACACACCGGTCGGGTTGCGGACGAAGAGCATCGAGGTGGACACTCCTGCAGTCGCGAGCACCCCGGCGTCGTGGCCGGCACCGGTGCCGAGCATCGGTGTCTGCTCGCCGAGGATGTCGCGGAGCCGACCGGACAGGTCGTCGTCGAAGCGGGTCGTCTCGGTCCAGGACTCCTCGGAGAGGGTGCCGCCGAACCGGCGCGTAGCGTCCGCGATCGCGGAAACCGTTGTGTGCACGGCGTTCTGGTCCGAACCACGTGCATCGAGCCATAGCGTCACGTGCGACGGTATGGCGTTCACCCCGCCCGGCTCGACCGAGATCTTGCCGGTGGTGGCGACGCAGCCGTTGGTCGCAGCGGCCGATCGTGCGGCGAGCACGACCTCGGCGGCGGACATCATCGCGTCCTGCCGGTCGGCCAATGCCGTCGTCCCGGCGTGGTTCGCCGTGCCGGGCAGGTCGATCCGCCAGCGACCGTGCGGCCAGATGTCGGTGCCGATGGCCACGGCGGAGGTCGTCGGATCGAGGTCGGCCAGCGCCCGTCCCTGTTCCACGTGCAACTCGACGAACTGCCCGATGCGGCGCAGGGTGTCGGGGTCCCGCCCGATCGTGTCCGGCGTGCGGCCCGCGCGACGTAGCGCCTCGGCCATCGTGACGCCGTCCGCATCGGTGAGGCTCAGCGCGCGATCGGCGGTCATGGCTCCGGTGATCACCCGCGAGCCGGCGCAGGCCACTCCGAATCGTGCACCCTCCTCGTCACCGAAGTTGACGACGGCGATGGGACGCTCGGGCTTGAAGCCCCTCTCCCGCAACGCATCGACGGCGGCGAGTCCGGAGACGACGCCCAGGGGGCCGTCGTACGCGCCACCGTCGGGCACGGAGTCCAGGTGTGACCCGACGACGACCCCGGGTCCGTCGGTGTCCGGGTCGCCCCACCACGCCCACTGGTTGCCCATCCGGTCCTCGACCAGATCGAGCCCGCGACCGGCGCACTCGGCCGCGAACCACTCACGCAGTGTGTGGTCCTCCGCGGTCCAGGCGAAGCGCCGGTAGCCGCCGGAGGACGCACGGCCCACCGGGTCGAGGTCCGCCCACATCCGGTCGAAGCTGGCCGAAGTTCCTGCGGCACTTGGTCTCGATACACCTCCTCCGCTTCGCTCCCCCGGCACTCGACCAGCGTGTGAGTCCGTCATACGAGTTCCTCCTCCAACTCCTCGAGGTCGTCGGGCAGGATGGTCCGCTCCGGCGGCCGGCTGGTGGCACGCGCCCACGGGTAGTAGACGACCGAGGTGACGACCAGGCCGACGATCCAGGAGACGTCAGCGCCATCAAGTGATTTCGCGATCGGTCCGGTGTAAAGACTCTGCGACAGGAACGGTATCTGCACGACCACACCGATCACGTAGGTCGCCAGCCCGCACACGTTGTAGCGCCCGTAGCGACCCGTTTCGTCGTACAGCGCCGGGACGTCGACCCGCTCCTTGGAGACCAGGTAGTAGTCGACCAGATTGATCGCGCTCCACGGGATGAAGACGGTCAGCAACAACAGGACGAAGTTCTTGAAGTTGTCCAGGAAATTCGCGGAGCCGGCGAGGGCGACGACGATCGAACAGGCCAGGAAGCCGAAGACGAAGGCGATCCGGACGACCGGACGCACCGTTGCGCGACGAGTGAATGCCGTTGTGGTCGTGAGCAAGGTCATCGAACCGCCATACGCATTCAGCGTGTTGACGGTCAACTTCCCGACGACGATGACGATGTAGATCACGAACGCGATTGCGCCACCACCGGCGAGGTCACCGACGAATCCGACCTGGTTGTCCAGGAAGGTCGACTTCGGGATCGACGCGATCAGTGCTCCGAGGGTCATCGACCACATCGAGCCGATCACGCTGCCGCCGAGGGTCGCCCAGAAAGTGCTGGAAATAGTGGTGTTTCGCGGCAGATAGCGCGAGTAGTCGGCGACATACGGGCCGAAGGTCAGCTGCCAGCCGGCACCCAGGGCGATCGCCAGCAGGAACGGCGCGCCGTCGAAGTGCGGCGAGCCGAAGAGGGTGTGCGCGCTGTTCTCGTGGAAGACCCGGAAGGTGAGATACGCGAAGCCGAAGAAGCCGAGCACCGTTGCCAGACGACCCAATTTGTGGATCCAGCGGTAGCCGAACGCTGCCACGATGAAGGTCAGGACACCGAAGATGATGATCCCCACCGGCTTCGCATCGACGTGCAGGATCTTGTTGATCGCCTGCCCGGAGAGCACCGTGCCCGTGGCGGCGAAGCCGAGATACATGATCACCACGAGCACCAGCGGCAGCGCGGCGCCGAGCACGCCGAACTGCGCACGGCTGCTGATCATCTGCGGCAGACCGAGGTGCGGACCCTGCGCGGAGTGCAGCGCCATGACTGCACCACCGAGCAGGTTGCCGATCAGCAGGCCGATGATCGCCCACATCGCGTCGGCCCCGAAGACCACGGCGAGCGCCCCGTCGACGACCGCGGTGATCTGCATGTTCGCGCCGAACCACAGCGTGAACTGGTTGATCGGAGAGCCGTGCCGCTCGTTGGCGGGCACCACCTCGATGCTGCGCTTCTCCCACTGACCGCCGCCGGCCGCCACTGGCCTCAACCCTCCTGCATCGGGACGCGCACGCCGCGTTCGGCTGCCACGTCCTCGGCGCGCTCGTAGCCCGCGTCGACGTGCCGGATGACACCCATGCCCGGGTCGTTGCTCAGCACTCGCGCCAGCTTCTGCGCGGCCAGCGGCGTGCCGTCCGCCAGGGACACCTGACCCGCGTGGATGGACCGGCCGATGCCGACGCCGCCACCGTGGTGGATGGACACCCAGCTCGCACCGGAGCTGGTATTGACCAACGCGTTGAGCAGTGGCCAGTCGGCGATCGCGTCGGATCCGTCTGCCATCGCTTCGGTTTCGCGGTATGGCGAGGCGACCGACCCGCAGTCCAGGTGGTCGCGTCCGATGACGATCGGCGCGCTTACCTCTCCGCTCGCGACGAGGTCGTTGATCGCCAGGCCTGCCTTGTCACGCTCGCCGTAGCCGAGCCAGCAGATGCGGGCCGGCAAGCCCTGGAAGGCGATCTTCTCGCGGGCGCCGCGCATCCACTTCTGCAACCGGTCGTTGTCCGGGAAGAGGTCCATCACGGCCTTGTCGGTCGCGTAGATGTCCTTCGGGTCACCCGAGAGCGCCGCCCAGCGGAACGGGCCCTTGCCCTCGCAGAACAGCGGGCGGATGTATGCCGGGACGAACCCGGGGAACTCGAAGGCGCGGTCGTAGCCACCCAGTCGGGCTTCGTCGCGGATCGAGTTGCCGTAGTCGAAGACCTCGGCGCCGCCGTCCTGGAACTCCACCATCGCCTGCACGTGCTTGGCCATGGATTCGCGGGCGCGGTCGGTGAACTCCTCCGGCTTCTTGTCCGCGTAGTCGTGCCAGTCGTCCGGCGAAATGCCTTCGGGCAGATAGGAAAGCGGGTCGTGAGCGCTGGTCTGGTCGGTGACAATGTCGATCGGCACACCACGCCGCAGCAGCTCGGGGT
Source organism: Flexivirga endophytica (assembly GCF_014640635.1). GTDB lineage: Bacteria > Actinomycetota > Actinomycetes > Actinomycetales > Dermatophilaceae > Flexivirga > Flexivirga endophytica. Next base: position 390,860 of record NZ_BMHI01000002.1, on the reverse strand, counting down.
AGATCTCGGCCGCGTTGCCGACGACACCGACCGACCAGGCACGACGGTCGTTCTTCGCGGCGACGGCCTTGTCGATCGCGTCGTCCAGGTTGTCCGCTACCTCGTCGAGGTAGCGGTGGTCGACCCGGCGGCGCAGCCGCGACTCGTCGACGTCGACGATCAGGCACGCACCGTCGTTCATCGTGACCGCGAGCGGCTGGGCGCCACCCATGCCACCGCAACCGCCGGTCAACGTCAGGGTGCCCGCGAGGGTGCCGCCGAAGCGCTTCTCGGCAACCGCCGCGAAGGTCTCGTAGGTGCCCTGCACGATGCCCTGGGTGCCGATGTAGATCCAGGAACCCGCGGTCATCTGGCCGTACATCGTCAGACCCAACTGCTCCAGGCGACGGAACTCGGGCCAATTCGCCCAGTCCGGAACGAGATTGGAGTTGGCGATCAGCACACGCGGTGCCCATTCGTGGGTCTGCATGACGCCCACCGGACGGCCGGACTGCACCAGCATCGTCTCGTCGGCCTTCAGCTTCTCCAGCGTGCGGACCATCGCGTCGAAGGACCGCCAGTCACGGGCCGCACGGCCGGTGCCGCCATACACAACGAGCTCGTCGGGGTGCTCCGCAACCTCCGGGTCGAGGTTGTTCATCAGCATGCGCATCGGGGCCTCGGCCGCCCAGGACTGTGCGGTGAGCTTGGTGCCGCGCGGGGCGCGGACGGGACGTGCACCTTCCATGATCGTCAGATCCTTTCGTTGTCAGTCAGTTCAAGCTGGTCGAGTAGCGGAGCTATTGCGGGTCGAGTAGCCGAGCCGCTAGGCGAGGCGTATCGAGACCGGACCGCCTCACCGCAACACCCCGGTGACCTTCTCCGCTGCAGCGAGGGCGCTGCCACTGCTCACGAACTCGACCGCCTGCTCGATCTCCGGGGCGAGGTAGCGGTCCGGGCCGGGGACGCCGATGTTCGGCAGTGCGTCGATGACGGCAGCTGTCGCGGGCCCGGGCCGGAGCGGCTCGCGCAGCCGGATGCCACGGGCGGCGGTGAGCAACTCGACCGCGAGCACGCGGCGCAGCCCGTCCACCGAACGGCGCAGCTTGCGTGCCGCGGACCAACCCATCGAGACGTGGTCCTCCTGCATCGCGCTCGAGGGGATCGAGTCGACAGACGCTGGGTTCGCGAGCCGCTTCAACTCGGAAACGATTGCCGCCTGGGTGTATTGGGCGATCATGTGGCCGGAGTCGACACCGGGGTCGTCGGCCAGGAAGGGCGGGAGACCGTTGCTGCGCGCCACGTCGAGGAAGCGATCGGTGCGACGCTCACTGATGCTGGCCAAATCGGCCGTCACGATGGCGAGGAAGTCCAGCACGTAGGCGACGGGTGCGCCGTGGAAGTTGCCGTTGGACTCGACGCGGCCGTCCTTGGTGACGACGGGATTGTCGACGGCTGACGCCAGCTCGGCGTCGGCGACACTCGTGGCGTGCGCGATCGTGTCGCGTGCGCCGCCGGCCACCTGCGGCGAGCAACGCAACGAGTAGGCGTCCTGGACGCGCGTGCACGCCGCGGGGTCACGGTGGCTCTCGCGGATCTCGCTGTCCTTCAACAGGTTCCGCAGGTTTGCGGCGCTGTCGCCCTGGCCGCGCTGCGGGCGCAGCTCGTGCAGGTCGGCGGCGAAGACGTCATCGGTGCCGAGCAGGCCCTCGACCGACATAGCCGCAGTGATGTCGGCGACCTTGGTCAGCGCGGTCAGGTCGGTGATCGCCAGGCAGAGCATGCCGAGCATGCCGTCGGTGCCGTTGATCAGCGCCAGGCCTTCCTTCTCGCGCAGCTCGACCGGCGTCAGGCCGGCGGCCGCGAGCGCTTCGTCGGCGGTCTGCTGCTCGCCGTCGGCGTTCCGGACCTCGCCCTCGCCCATCAGAGCAAGTGCACAGTGGGCCAGCGGCGCCAGGTCACCGGAGCAACCGAGCGAGCCGTACTCCCGGACACAGGGCGAGATGCCGGCGTTGAGCATCCCGACATACGTCTCCAGGACCTCCGGGCGGACGCCCGTGCGACCGGTCGCCAGGGTGCTGATGCGCAGCAGCATCAGTGCGCGCACCACCTCGCGCTCGACCTCGGGGCCGGAACCGGCGGCGTGCGAGCGCACCAGCGAGCGCTGCAGTTGGGCGCGCGACTCGACCGGGATGTGCTTGGTCGCCAACGCCCCGAAACCGGTGGAGACGCCGTAGTGCGGAATGGGGTCATCGGCCAGCTGCTCGATGATCGATCGGCTGCGCGCGACCTCCGCCAGTGCCTCTTCGGACACCTCCACCCGCGCTCCGTGGCGGGCGACGGCGACGACATCGGCGATGGAGAGGGCGCCGAGACCAACAACTACGGATTCGCTCATATGATCCATGCAATACCCACCTGCGATGCACTGATAGCGGCGATCGGGCCTTTCTGTCTCATATCTGAGACACTGCACCGTATGGCGAACGCCCCCGCAGCAGCCTCGGCCCTTGCACTGCTGCAGTTGCTGGCCCGGCACGCGGAGCCGATGCCGGCCGCCGCGATCGCCCGCGAGCTGCAGCTACCGCGGTCCTCGACCTACCACTTGCTGGCCGTCCTCGCGGACACCGGTTTCGTGACGCATCTGTCCGACGAACGCCGCTGGGGCCTGGGTGTCGCCGCGTTCGAGCTCGGGACGGCTTACGTCCGCCAGGCCCCGCTGCAGCGCATCGCCCGACCGGTGCTCAGCCGGTTGGTCGAGGGCACCACGCACAACGCGCACCTCGCGGTGTTGCACGGACGCGACGTGTTCTACGTGATCGAGGAGCGCGCTCCCCGGCGGCCGTCACTGGTCACCGACGTCGGCGTGCGTCTGCCGGCAGCCGTGACCGCGTCGGGGCTGGCACTGCTCGCGGCGCTGCCCGCCCAGCAGGTGCGTGCGCTCTACCCCGACCGCGAGTCGTTCGTGCAGCGCAACGGACTCGGGCCGCTGTCGCTCACTGCCCTCAACTCGGAACTCGCCCAAGTGCGCAGACGCGGGTATGCCGTCGAGACCGGCTCCGTCTCCATCGGATTCGCCTCCGTCGCGGTGGCCGCGCTGGACCACAACGGCAGTCCCGCGGCCGGCATCGCGGTGACCTATCCGGCGGAGGACCCGCCGGCGGCCGGTCCACTCGTCGCGGCCGTGCGCTCGGCAGCCGCCGACCTGAGCCGACGCCTCGGCCACCGTATCCCGCCACCGCACCCCGCCGAATGACGGCATGGAGATCTCAGGCCGCTCCGCGCGATTGCTCAGCGAGCAGGCGAAGCACCCCACGCGCGGCCCGGCGGCCGGCACGCGTCGCACCCAGCGTGGAGGCGCTCGGGCCGTATCCCACCACGAAGAGCCGAGGCTCCTTGACCAGCGACACGTCGTCGCGCGCCACGAGCAACCCGCCACCGGATTCGCGCAGCTTCAGTGGCGCGAGATGTCCCAGTGATGCGCGGAATCCGGTCGCCCAGAGGATCACGTCGACGTCCTCGTGGCTGCCGTCCGTGAAATCGACACCGTGCTCGGTGAGCCGGGCGATCCGGCCACGGCTGACGAGCGTGCCGCGGGCGATGCCGGCCTCATACTCCGGACGTCGCAGCAGACCGGTGTTGGAGACGACCGAACCCGCCGGCAGGCCGGCACGCGTCTTCGCTGCGACGCGCCGCTCCACCTCGGCGCCCCAGCGCGGGTCGACGGTGCGCTCCGTCCACTGCGGCGGGCGGCGGGTGGACCAGACGGTGGCGACGTCATACCGCTCGAGAAGCAGGAGGAACTGCACCGCGGACGCTCCGCCGCCTACGACGAGAACGCGCTTGCCGCGGAAGTCCTCGGGCGCGCGGAAATCGCGGGTGGTCAGCTGCTGCCCACCGAAACGCCCCGGATAACGAGGCACATACGGCCGGTCCCAGGTGCCGGTCGCACTGACCACGGCGTCAGTGACGTAGGCGCGTCGTGCATCGTCGTGCGCAGCCTGCACGAGCAGTCGCCCGTCGCCGGCCTCCTCGACGGAGGTCACCTTCCAGGGCCGCTGCACGCGGAGATCCTCGTGCCGTTCGTAGTCGCCGTAGTAGCGCTTGACCACCTCGCGTGCCGGCTCGGTCGGGTCGGGCCGGCCGAGCGGGAAGTCGGGCAGGTCGTGTATGCCGTGAACGTCGTCCAGGGTCAGCGCGTCCCAGCGGTGGCTCCACGCGCCACCCGGCGTGGGATTGGCGTCCAGCACGTCGAAGTCGATGCCCGGCGCGAGTCCGCCCTTGCGCAGGAAGTGCGCGGCCGACAACCCGGCCTGTCCGGCACCGATCACGACGGCTGCGCGCTGCAGCGTCGTCACGTCCGGGGCACTCATATCCATGCGAACGGCGTCGACAACGCGGTCATTCCCGCCGAGCGGGACCTCGAGACGTTCCCCCGCTTCGCGCCTTCACTCCTCGGTCACCGCTGGTGGAAGGATGCTCACGTGACGAGCACCCGTGCCGAGCGTGAAGCCGACCTGCGCACCTACTACGACAACGAGGCTCGCGATCGCCGGGCGAACCACCTCCCGGCCGACCGTCTCGAGCACCGCGACACGTTCGTCACCTTGTTGCAGCAGGAGGGGCGCTCGTCGATCGTCGAGGTCGGCACCGGCCCGGGTCGCGACTCGATCGCCTTCCGGGACTCCGGTTTCGCCATACGGGGCATCGACCTGGCACCCGCGAGCGTGGCGCTCTGTGTCGAGGCCGGGCTCGACGTCCGGACCGGCTCGGTCCTCGAACTCCCCTTCGAGACGGGCGAGTTCGAGGCGGCATACACGGCCAGCACGCTGCTGCACATCGCCGACGACGACCTCGACACGGCCATCTCCGAGTTGGTGCGCGTGGTCCGACCCGGCGCGCCCGTGGCGATCGGTGTCTGGGGCGCGGAGACGACCCGCGAACAGCACTGGGGCGACGCGTCATACGGGCCACCCCGGTTCTTCGCCCTGCGCAGCGACGACGACCTGCGCGCTGCCCTCGGCCGACACGGGATCGTCGAATCCTTCGAGACGTGGCCGGCCGAGGCCCAGAGCGACCTGCACTACCAGTGGGCGGTGCTGCGCACACAGATCGAGCGCGACTGACTAACGTCGACACCATGCGTGCGATCACCCTGCCGAGCTTCGGCGACGAGTCCGTGCTGACCCTCTCCGAGATCCCCGCACCCACGATCGGCGACGACGAGGTGCTCGTCGACGTGGCGGCCGCGGGCGTCAACCGCGCGGACCTCATGCAACGCCAAGGGTTTTATCCACCACCCGAGGGCGAGTCCGACATCCCCGGCCTCGAGGTCAGCGGCACGATCAGCGCCGTGGGCTCGGCCGTCAGCGGCTGGTCGGTCGGTGATCGGGTCTGCGCCCTGCTGGCCGGTGGCGGGTATGCCGAGCAGGTCGCGGTGCCCGTCGGGCAACTCCTGCCCGTGCCCACCGGCCTTGACCTCGTCGAGGCGGCTGCGTTGCCGGAGGTCGTGTGCACCGTCTGGTCCAACGTGTTCATGACCGCGCGGCTGCACCCGGGCGAGCTGCTGCTCGCGCACGGTGGGTCCAGCGGCATCGGGACGATGGCGATCCAGCTGGCCAAGGCGTTCGGCTCCCGGGTCGCGGTGACCGCGGGCTCCGCGGAGAAGCTGGAGCGCTGTGCGGAGCTGGGCGCCGACATACTGATCAACTACCGCGAGCAGGATTTCGTCGAAGTCGTCGCCGTCGAGGGCGGCGCCGACGTGATCCTGGACGTCGTGGGCGCGAAGTACCTCTCCCGCAACGTCGAGGCACTGGCCAAGGACGGGCGGCTGGACATCATCGGCATGCAGGGTGGCCGCAAGGCCGAGCTGGACATCGCGGCGTTGCTGGCCAAGCGCGGCTCGATCATCGCGCTCGGCCTGCGGGCGCGCGACCGCGCCGACAAGGCCAAGGTCGTGGCAAGCGTCCGCGAGCACGTCTGGCCGCTGCTGGAGAGCGGCACCGTGCGACCGATCGTGCAGGAGACGTTGCCCTTGGACCGGGCAGCTGACGCCCACCGCGCGCTCGCCGAGTCCCAGCACGTCGGCAAGCTGCTACTGACAACATGATCACCCCGATTTCCTTCGTGCAATACATCGAAGACGATGTGGACCGGCGGTTTGGCAGGATGGGCGTATGACGCCTGACGAGCCCAAGCAGGAGACCCAGGACGACCAGCAACGGATCGTCGTCGTGACCCAGGACGGTATGGGCGTGGCGAGCCCGCCCAAGAGCGATGACGACGGCGACGACACCGAGGCCAACACGACCGTCGAGGAGAACCCCGCGGATCTGGTGGAACAGCCCGCGAAGGTCATGCGGATCGGCTCGATGATCAAGCAGTTGCTCGAAGAGGTCCGCAACGCTCCGCTCGACGACGCCGGTCGCCGGCGGCTGGCCGACATCCACCAGCGGTCGATCGGGGAGCTGAAGGAAGGTCTGGCCCCTGAACTCGTCGAGGAGCTCGAGCGCATCGCCCTCCCGTTCACCGACGAGGCGCCGAGCGACGCCGAGCTGCGCATCGCCCAGGCCCAGCTGGTCGGTTGGCTCGAAGGACTCTTCCACGGCATACAGACCGCGATCGTCGCCCAGCAGATGGCGGCACAAGCACAGTTGCAGGCCATGCGACGCGGACTGCCCGCCGGGCACAGCGGCGAGGCGGGCCACGACCTGCCGACGACCCCGACCGGGCAGTACCTCTGAGCGTCGCGACACCGCCCCGACACGATCACTGGGCGGACACCCCCGCGGCCCGGTCCTGGCTCTCCGGGGTCGTAATCTTCGTGGTGGTACGCACCGTCGGTGCGTGGTGGCTGCTGTATGTCGGGGACCGCAACGGTAAGTCCCTGCACGACATGCTCGCGTCCTGGGACGGCCAGTGGATGCTGGCACTCGCCGGCCGCGGCTACGACGACATCCCGGCCCACCTGACGGACGCGCACGGCGGGCACTCCCCCGACACGGCATACGCCTTCTTCCCCGGCTACCCGATGGTCGTGCGGGCCCTCGACGCACTGCCCGGCATGAGCACGTATGCCGCAGCGATCGCGATCAGCCTGGTCGCCGGAGCGGCGGCGACCGTCGCGGCATACCGGATCGGCCGGTGGTGTGCACTGCGCAGATGGCCCGCAGACGAGGACCGTGGCGACCGCACCGGTCTCCTGATGGCCGTCCTCTTCGCCGCCACACCGATGAGCGTCGTGCTGACGATGGCCTACACCGAGGCGATCTATTGCGCATTCGCCGGCTGGGCGTTGTGGATGATCCTCGAAAAGCGTTGGATCGCAGCGGGTTTGCTCACCGTGTGCGCCGGCGCCACACGCACCACGGCTGTCGGACTGATCGCGGTGCTGCTGATCGCGGCGTTCCTGGCCCGCCGGGACGGCTGGCGGCCATGGGTGGGTGGGGCGATCGCCCCGCTCGGCTGGCTCGGCTGGATCGTGTTCGTCGGCATCCGCGTAGGCGCGCCCAACGGTTGGTTCCAGGTCCAGAGCGACGGCTGGGACACCCGCTTCGACGTCGGCCTCTCGACGCTGCGTTACCTGCGGGACACGTTGTCGCTCAACCAGACAGCGGGCGATGTCTTCACCGCCTGGGTGATCCTGGCGACCGTCTGCCTGATCGTGCTTGCGTTCGTGACCCGATTGCCCTGGCAGGTGAGCCTTTACGGCACACTCGCCGCCTCCACGGTGCTGCTGTCGACCGGCCTGATGAACTCCCGCGTGCGACTGCTGCTGCCCGCGTTCGTGCTGCTCACTCCCGTCGCGCTCGCCCTTGCACAACGCTCACGGACCACCCAGGTGACCGTCGGCGTCGCCACCACGGTCACCAGCGCGTGGTTCGGTGCTTACATGCTCGGGATCTATCCCTACGCGATCTGAAGCGCTCCAGGGCTTCACACCCGGCGGGCGAGGTGCACCGTGAGGTCGGCCAGGAGTTCGACCGTCTCGGGCAGGACGTCACGGATCGCCGCGAGCACAGCGACCCGGTCCTCGTCGGACAGCACGAGGTATGCCGAGACGGTCGACAGATAGCCGATCCAGTCGGCGGCACGCAGTGTCAACCGCTGCTCGACCACGAGCTCACGGACATCGGTGAAGCGCCGGTCCGCCACGAGTTCGGTTGCCGGCCAGTGCAATCCGTCGTCGGACAGCTCCACCGGTCCTGCCGGCGAATCATCGACCAGCCACGGCCTTTGGGCCGCCGCCACGGCTGCTGCCAGCCCCGCATCCGCCAGCTCGGGTGCGCCGCCGAAGTTCGCAAAGACGCCACCGGGCACGAGCAAGTCCGCAACCCGATCCCAACGCCCGACCGGATCGGTCCAGTGCAAGGCGGCAGCGACGAAGACCAGGTCGACCGGCTCGACCCGAGGTAGCGCCTCGAGCGTCGCGGTGATCGTCGGCACATCCGGAACCGACTGCTGCAACTGCGCGACCATCCCAGAGTCCGGCTCACTCGCTGTGACCGGAATGCCCTGTCGCACAAACACTCTGGTCGCCTTGCCGGTGCCCGCGCCGAGCTCCAGGGACGATTCGATCGGACGCCCGGCATACTCGCGAACGAGCTGGACCACCTCAGCCGGATACTCCGGTCGATACCGCTCGTATGCCGCGGCCGCGACGCCGAAGCTCTGCGACCTCTCGTTCGTCATTCGCACGACTATTGTGACCTGACCCGTCGCCGGCAACCGTTTTCTCTCGGGCGGTGCGGGGTAGGACATCGGATCGGCACGACAACAACGACATTCACTTCGTCGGCCGTGGAAGAAGCTTGAAGTGGTATGAGGTTCGTGAAAGTGTTCCTGCCTCGGTCGGAACGTGCCGACCATCATCCGCGGACGTCGCCATGTGCGGGCCCCGCCGTAAGGAGCAGATCATGACGTTTCTGTTGTGGATCGCGGCAGTCATTCTCGTGATTGCCGGGATAGTCACCCTCATCAAGGGCGGCATCATTCTGGGCATCGTGCTGATCGTCGTCGGTCTCGCCGTCGGTCCCGGCGGTTGGAGCGTCATCAAGCGGCGTTGATCGAGCGGGGCGCAGGAGAGCACCACTTGGCTTCTGACGCCTCGGACCGGACGCGGCCGCAGCACCCCACGGGTGCTGCGGCCCACGCATGTCCGCAAAACGCCCGGTGGGTGGACGACCGGTCAGTCCAACACCGACCCCGGCCGTGGCTCGTGGTGCACTGCGCGCACCGCGGCAAGCACACGCGCCGTGGCCCGGTCCACGTCGGTCCAATCGTCCAGGGGCAGCCATTCGTATGACGTCGCCTCGCTCCCGACGTCCACCACCGGCTCGCGGTCGCACGTGACCCGGAACAGCACGTCGATGTGCCGCAGTTTCGTCTCGAACGTGGTCGCGATGACGTCGCCGGCGTCGATGCGGATCCCGGTCTCCTCCATCACTTCTCGCGCGACGCTTTCCGCAGGGTGCTCGCCCTTCTCGACCAACCCACCGGGAAGGCTCACCCCACGCCGGTGACTCTGCCGCAGCGCGAGGAGCCGCCCGTCATACTCGATGAGCGCCACCGCTCCGACCGTGAAGGTCGGCGATGCGATCCGGATGAACGGCCACACGACCGGCGACGGCACCAGCCGGAAGAGGCGCAGGCCGAGCCGCCGCACCGGTCCGATCTGCTCGGAGGCCATCAACCCACCTGCGCGGCCGCCGCGCGGCCGGCCGACCGCCCGGAGAAGATGCAACCGCCCAGGAAGGTGCCCTCCAGCGAGTTGTACCCGTGCACGCCGCCACCGCCGAAACCGGCAGCCTCGCCCGCAGCGAACAGGCCCTCAATCGGCTGCCCAGCGGGGTCGAGCACCCGGGACTGCAGGTCGGTCTGCAGGCCTCCCAACGACTTTCGGGTAAGCACGTGCAGCTTGACACCGATCAGCGGACCGGCTGCCGGGTCGAGGATGCGGTGCGGTTTCGCGACCCGGATCAACCGGTCCCCGCGATAGCGCCGCGCACCGTGTATGGCGGTCAACTGCGCATCCTTGGTGAATGGGTTCGCCACCTCGCGGTCCCGCTCGACGATCTGCTGCTCCACCTTGGTGGCATCCAGCAGCGGCTCCGGGGTCAACGCGTTCATCCGGTCGACAAGAGTCGAAATATCATCTGCGACAACGAAATCCGCGCCCTTCTGTTTGAACGCCTCCACCGGTCCCGGCGCGCCCTTGCGCACCCGCGACGCGAGCAGCTTCAGGTCCTTGTTCGTGATGTCCGGGTTCTGCTCGGAGCCCGACAGCGCGAACTCCTTCTCGATGATCTTCTGGGTCACCACGAACCACGAGTGGTCGTATGGCGCCAGGTCCGGCGTCGTCCGCAGGTGCCGAAGTGTCCCGAGCGTGTCGAAACCCGGCAGGTAGGGATACGGCAACCGCCGCCCGAGCGCGTCGAACCACAGCGGCGACGGTCCGGGCAGGATGCGGATGGCGTGCTGCGGCCACACCGGGTCCCAGTTGCGGATGCCTTCCACGTAGTGCCACATGCGATCGCGATTGACGGTCCGCGCACCGGCCTGCTCGGTGATCTCGACCATCCGGCCGTCGACGTATGCCGGCACCCCGGTGATCATCTCTCGCGGCGCGGTGCCCAACCGTTGCGGCCACCACTTGCGGACCATCTCGTGGTTGCCGCCGATGCCTCCACTGCTCACGATGACGGCCTGCGCGCTCAGCTCGAAGTCGCCGACCTCGTCCCGCGATGACTCCTCGCCACGAGGAACGTTGTCCTCCTTGAGGATCCGGCCGCGCACGCCGGTCACCGCAGCGCCGTCGCGGATCAACTCGTCAACGCGGTGTCGGTGCAGGAATCGCACATGTCCGGTCTCGACCGCGGCGAGCGCGGTGTCGACGAACGGCTTGACCACGCCCGTGCCGGTGCCCCAGGTGATGTGGAAGCGCGGCACCGAGTTGCCGTGACCGTTCGCCCGGCCGTCGCCCCGCTCGGCCCAACCGACGATCCCCAGCCAGCCCATGCCGCGTTCCTTCAGCCAGGCGCGCTTCTCCCCGGCCGCGAAGTCGACATACGCACGCGCCCACTTGCTGGCCCAGCTGTCCTCGTCGTCCAGCCGGTCGAACCCGGCACTGCCCTGCCAGTCCTGCCAGGCGAGGTCGACGGAGTCCTTGATGCCCATCCGGCGCTGTTCGGGCGAGTCGACGAAGAACAGGCCACCGAAGGACCACCAGGCCTGCCCGCCGAGGTTGGCCGCGCTCTCCTGGTCGACGATGATGACCTTCTTGCCTGCGGTCACGAGCTCGCCCGCTGCGACGAGTCCGGCGAGGCCGGCCCCGACGATGATCACGTCAGCATCCATGGGTGCACCTTTCGAAGTCGAGGTCGCACCAACCTACCCGCCGGTACCGCTTCCGGGGTGCGTGAGTCGTGCGACTCGGTCGCCCGGTGCTGTTGACTTGCCTCATGGCAGCCGATTTCGACACCACTGTCGAGCAGTTGTATGCCGGGCCCCCGGATGAGTTCATCGCTCAGCGCGACGCCGCGGCCAAGCAGGCGCGAGCTGCCGGAGACAAGGAACTCGCCGACCGCATCAAGCAACTGCGTCGCCCCTCCGCAGCTGCGGCGCTGATCAACCAGTTCCGCCGCGACCCCGACAGGTCGGGCATCGACGACCTCCTCGACCTCGGCGGGCGGCTCCGCGGAGCGCAGTCCACGCTGGACGTGAAGTCGATGAAATCCCTGAGCGCCGAGCGCAATTCGCTGATCACCCGGCTGGTGCAGGACATCGTCGACTCAGCGGACGAGCCGGTCTCGGGGTCCGTGCGCGAGCAGCTCTCCGACACGTTCACCGCAGCAGTGGCCGACGCCGACGCCGGGCACGCCGTAGGCAGCGGGCGGTTGGTGAACAGCCTGCGCTACAGCGGTTTCGGAGAAGTGGACCTCAGCGACGCCGTGGCCGCTCCCCTGCCGGCCGAGTCACCCGAGGCGAGCGCACCGGACGCCGCCTCGACCGCGGCACCGTCTGCTGCTGAGCCCACGGACGACGCCACCCAGCCCACGAAGGAGGAGGCTCAGCAGGCGGCGGAACGCTCCGCCGAGCAGGAGCGACTGGCCGCGCAGCGGCGTCTCGCCGACGCCCGCACCACATTGTCAGCAGCTCGACGCGCTGAGGATGCGGCACTGAAGTCGGCCGAGCTTGCCGAGCGCGCGCTGAAGGCAGCCCGGCAGACGGCAAAACGGGCCCGCACCCGAGCCGAGGAGGCGTCGGCCGCGCGAACAGCGGCCGAGGAGTCCGTCGACGCGGCCGAAGCCGACAGCACTACTGGCTCGTGAGGACCTTCTGGCAGTAGGAACGCAGCTTCTCCGAGTCGGTGTTGTATGTCGACGGGTCGACAGTCTTGCCGGCGAAGCGGTTGGCGGCCATCGTGTCGAGGTCGCCGGCGACGGCCTTGACGCGCACGGTGAAGCTCTTCTGGCCGGCCTTCTTCTCCAGCCCGCGCAGCGTGGTGGCGGTGGTGCGGAAGTTCTTGGCGGCCGCGTCCAGCTTGCTCTTGGACTGCGAGCTCACCGCGGTGTTCCACTGGCTGATCGCGGCGTTGCTCTTGGTGTTGGCGGTCTTGCAGGCGGCGACCGGGTCCGTCTTGACCGCGGGCTTGGTGCTCTTCTTCGCGCTGCTGGACGACGACGGCTTGGACGACTTCGAGGACGAGGCCGACTTCGAGGACGAGCTCGCGCTGTTCATCACCGAACGGCTGGCGGACGGTGCGCTGCTGGAGGTCGTCGACGACGAGGTCGTCGCGGTGCTCGAGGAGGCGGGGGAGGTAGAGGCACCCGTGGAGTCGCCGCCGGAGCAGGCGCTCAGTGCGACGACACCGCATGCAGCGGCAGCGACGACGCTCAGTCGACGGGCGTGGGCCTGGGTAGTGCGCATCGCAACAGAATGCCCGGGGATTCTGTCAGTTTCCAAATCGCGTGACCCTCGTCACCGCGATCCCCTTGTTCCTCGGGTCTCGACGTTGCCCTGCGCTCAGACGTCGTTCGCTGCGATCGCTCATGCCCCGGCGGAGAGCGCCCCTCGCGCGATCGCAGCGGGGTGCGAATCGGCCCAGCGAAGGATCTCGTCGGCGACCCATTCAGGGTGGTCGAGCATCGGCGTGTGGCCCTTGTCGGCGCCCTCGACATACGTCCAGTGCGGGTGCGCAGCGGCCAGCGCGCGAGCGGTCCGCACGTGCACGAGACGATCCTGTGCGCCGTGCAACAGCAGCGTCGGCTGGATGATCCGGTGCATCTGCTGGGCGAAGCGCCCCCGCCGAAACAGTTGCCAGAGCAGCGATTTGGTCGCCGACAAGTATTGCGCGTCCGTGTTGCCGACACGGTCCGGTCGCTGGAGCGCTTCGTCCAGGTGCAGTTTGTAGAGCTCGGGGCTGATCCGGTCGAAGTCGGAGGTCACCAGCCGCATGGTGAACTCGACCTGCTTCTCCACCGGCACTCGCTTCCCCTGACCGGCGAGCATCCGCGGGCCGACAACCGGCATGGCGCTGATGCCGAACCCGACGAGCACCATCGGGTCCGGACGACCCACGGGCGTCGGCGGTATGGCGGGATCGATCAACACCGCTCCGGCGACTGCTCGCTTGTCCAGCGCGGCGAGCTGCGCTGCCAGCAACCCGCCCATCGAGTTGCCCACGACGACGGCAGGGCGGTCCTCGCAGGTGCTGAGCACGAAACGACGCAGCAACTGCAGGTTGGCCGTGACCGTCGACTGCTCGGGCGACGTCCGGGTGAGCCCGTGACCACCGAGATCGAGTGCGACGACGCGACCACGCTCGGCCAGCGACGGCATGACGTCGGCCCAATTGGCCCAGGAACCACCCAGGCCGTGCACCAGGACGAAACGCGGGCCGTCCTTGGGCCCGTCCTCCGTCACGTAATGAACGCGGACACCGTCGAGATCGACATACCGCTCACGAAGTTTCGCTGTGGTCACGGCCACCAACCTACGAGACCGGAGGCGGCCGTGGGATTTGGCGTAGGACACGATTCGGTACAGGGCCCTGCTCAACGCTCGCGTGCGCTGAGCACGCAGAATTCGTTGCCCTCCGGGTCCGCCAGGACCGTCCACGGCAGGTCTTCGGTCTGCCCGATGTCCACATGGGTCGCCCCGAGTTCGAGCAGCCGCGCGATCTCGGCGTCGCGGTCGTCGGACAGGTGCGGCGCGAGATCGATGTGCAGCCGGTTCTTCACCTGTTTCTCGTCCACGCCGACACCGAAAACGATCACCGGGCCGAGCGTGCGCCACTCGGTTGCCGACATCGGACCCGAACCGGTGGCGTGCTCGGGAGCGATCACCACCTCCTCGTCCGTGTCCAGCACCACCCGCCAGCCGAGGACGTTCGCCCACCAGCGCGCGAGTTTCTCCGGGTCGCCACAGTCGACCACCAGGCTGTCCCATCGCAGTGCCATCGCTGCTCATCTCCTCCTGGGTCATCCGATCAGTAGTTACCTTCCCGCTGTCCGACCTGTCGAACACGTCCACGCGTCAGTCGGGAGCCGGGCGATGTCCCGCCCGCAACACCAGCTCGAGCTCGAACCGACGATCGGCGTCGTCCAGGTCGTCGGCGAAGACGTCCCGCAGCTGGCCGAGCCGATAGCCGACGGTCTGCGGGTGCACGTGCAGCTCCTGGGCGATCCGGCCGCGCTCGCCGCGATGTTTCAGCCAGACCAGCAGGGTCTCGGCGAGCCGGTCACGCTGCTCGGGCCGCAGCTGCGACATGGGTTCCAGGCAGCGGGCGGCCAGGGCGGCCATCACCAGCGGGTCCGCGTGCAGCGCGATCGCGGTCAGGTTGTCGTCGACCCACCGGACACCGGCTCCGTCCCGCGCGAGTGCAGGTGATGCCGCCGCGACGGTTGCGGCCCGGTAGGACTCCTCGGCCTTGTCCCATGGGCGAACCGGCCCGACCCAGGCCGGCCGGCCACCCAACTTCGTGGCCAGCCGGTCGCGCTCGGCTGAGGACTCCGGCGCGCGTAGCAGTATGACGACCTCACCGGTGCGTCCACTGATCAACGCGTCGTCCCCCAGCGCGGCGCGCAGGCCCTCGCCGTCCTCGCTCGGCAGCACCACCGCGACCAGTCGCGCCGGGATCGGCCAGCCGGCCCGCCCGGCCAGCCGGCGAGCCTCGACCTCCGGCAGGTTGCCGGCCAGCATCCTGCGCAGCAGCGACTCGCGTCGCCGGTCGCGCTCGCCGACCTGGCGTGACTGTTCCTCAGTGAACCCTTCGATGCTGGCCGCCGAGATCTCGTCGATGTAGACGAAGATCGACTCTCCCAGCGGCAGCATCAGCCGCGGCTCGAGACCGACCCGGTCGGTGATCGCGGAGACGGCACGGAACGTCACTCGCGCACCCAGCCGGTATGCCGACAGCAGTGCCTCCAGCGAGCGACCGGTGCGAGCCTCGCCCACGCCGATCTGCCGATAGACCGCGCGGGTGTCCGGCATGAGCGCGGGCTCGTCACGGCCGGGCAGGTCGACGAACAGCCGACCGAGCGCGATCTCGACGCCGCGGCGTACGGCGGTGCCGAATTCGCCTTCCAGGGGGCGGGAGTACTCGGGCACCTCCTGGGGAATGCGAGAGACGATCTCCTCGACCACTTCCGGCAACGACTCCGAGAGCAGTTCACTGACGTCCCGGGGAAGCGCGGACCACGGCATCTCGGAGCCGATCAGGGTTCGGCGCGGGGTCGCATCCCGGCCGCGCCCCACCTCATCAGCCGATCCGTCGGCTGCCTCTCGGTCGGGGTGTCGGGTCGTCATACCAGAGCCTTTTGTGCTCGTGCGCTAAAACTGTGGTTCTCATTGTAGGCCCGGGACGGATGAATGAGCGCGCCAAGCCAATTACAGTAGGTGCCATGGGTTTGAAGTCGGTCGCGATGCGCGCTGCCTCTGTGTTCACGCATCCTGCGCCGCCACATGACTTCCTCGCGCTGATCAACCCGCTGTCCTCCGCCCGCCAGTTGCGTGGCGTGGTGACGGCGGTGCGGCCCGAGACGGCGCAGTCCACAACGATCGCGTTCCGGCCCGGCGACGGCTGGTCCTCGCACGATGCGGGCCAGTGGGCGCGCATCGGTGTGGAGATCGACGGCGTGCGCCAATGGCGCTCCTACTCGCTGTCCGCTCCGGCCGGCGGCGACCCGGAGATCACCGTCACGGCGTGCGGCAAGGTCTCGGCTCATCTGGCGCACGAGACCCATGTCGGCGACATCTTCTTCCTGGCTCCGCCGCAGGGCGAGTTCCTGCTGCCGACCGGGCCACGGCCGTTGCTGATGCTGACCGGCGGCAGCGGCATCACCCCGGTGATGTCGATGATCCGCACCTTGTTGCCCAAGCGCGCGGACGCCGACGTCGTGCTGATCCACTCTGCGCACGACCGCGAATCCGCTCTGTTCGGCGAGGAACTGGGCGACCTCGCGGACCGGCACGACGGTTTCCACGTCGTGCATCGCTACACGGCTGAGGACGGCCGCATCGACTTCGGCTCGGTGGCCGAGATCGACGCCCTGTGCCCCGACTGGCGCAGTCGCAAGACCTACGTCTGTGGCCCGGCCGCGATGCTGGACAACGCCGAGAATCTCTGGCGGGACGCGAACCTTCCCGGCAGTTTGACCGTTGAACGCTTCGAAACCGCCAAGCTCACCGAAGTCAGCGGCAACGGTGGCACGGTGATCTTCGAGAAGTCCGACCGCGAGGTCGAGGCCGACGCGAGCACCCCCCTGCTCGAGGTCGGCGAAGAAGCGGGTGTGCTGATGCCGAGTGGTTGCCGGATGGGCATCTGCCGGACCTGCCTCACTCCGCTACTGTCCGGCCAGGTGCGCGACTTGCGCACCGGCGAGATCAACGACACCGAAGGCGACCTCATCCAGACCTGCATCTCGGCTGCCGCCGGGACCTGCCACCTCGACATCTGATCAAGGACCCTGAAGCTCGTGACCCTGACGACTGAGACCACCGAGACCATCGAGACCACCACTGCGCCCAAGAAGCGCACGGGGGTGCTGCCCACGACCGGCGCGCCGCTGGTGCGGCCCGCCGAGGCCGCGCACCTCTCCGATGAGCAGGTGCACCAGCTCGGCGCCGAGCTGGACGCCATCCGGGACGAGGTCATCGCCGAACGCGGCGCCTCCGACGCGGCATACATCCGCCGGGTGATCCGCATCGCCCGCGGCCTGGACGCCGGCGGTCGCATCACCCTCGCCTTCAGCAAGAGCAAGACCGGCTGGGCGATCGGCACCGGCGCGATCGCGCTCTGCAAGGTCCTGGAGAACATGGAGATCGGGCACAACGTGCTGCACGGTCAGTGGGACTGGATGCGCGACCCCGACATCCACTCCACCACCTGGGAGTGGGACTTCGTGGCGCCGGCCCGCGGCTGGCAGCACACCCACAACGACATCCACCACACCTGGACCAACGTGCTGGGCAAGGACCGTGACGTCGGCTACAACATCCTGCGGGTCAGCGACGACCAGCCGTGGCAGCCGCGCGACATCTTCAACCCGATCGTCAACGCCGCGCTGTCGCCGCTGTTCGAGTGGGGCATCGCGTCATACGACCTCGAGTGGGACATGGTCAAGGCCAACCTGAAGACCAAGGAGGAGTTCGACTCCGACCTTGCGGCCTTGAAGAAGAAGGCGATCCGGATGGTCGCCAAGGACTACATCGCCACTCCCGCAGCCGGCCTGCTGGTCGGCAACTCCTTCAAACGCGGTTTGGCCGGCACCGTCGCCGCCAACTGCATCCGCAACGTGTGGGCGCACGCGGTCATCTTCTGCGGGCACTTCCCCGACGGTGTCGAGGTCTTCACCGAGGAGATGATCGACGGTGAGACGCGCGGTGACTGGTACATCCGCCAGATGCTCGGCTCGGCCAACCTGTCCGGCTCCAAGCTGTTCCACATCCTGACCGGCAACCTGTCGCACCAGATCGAGCACCACTGCTTCCCGGACCTGCCCTCGAACCGCTACATCGAGGTGGCTCCGAAGATGCGCGCCGTATGCCGCAAGTACGGCCTGCCCTACACCACGGGTCCGTTGCCCAAGCAGCTCTTCCAGACCTGGAAGAAGATCTGCCAGCTGGCGCTGCCGGACGAGAACAAGTGGGAGACCGTCAAGGCCGTCTACTCCCCCAACAAGGAGAAGCGCCGCCTCGCACGCCTCGCGCTGCCGAAGCCGCCGCCCCGCACCGCCTGACCGGCGACACGCTCGGGCCCCATCGGGCCGGCATAGAGCTCACACAGGTCGCCCATACGGGCGGTCGGTTGAGTGGTCCGCATGAACACCACCAGCGCTCTTCTGCGGAATGACGACTCCTCCGGATTCCTGCGTCGCGCGGGCCGAGCTGTGCTCGGCAGCGCCGCGATCCTGATCGTCGGCGCCGGCGCGACTCCGGCCGCGCAGGCCGCGACCGCGGGCTCCGCCGGTGCGCGTGCGGCCACGGCACATCACTCCGCCTCTGCGACCGGACCGGCTTCGTTGCCGGTCGAGCCGCGGGCCTCGGTGCGTCTCGTCGTCGGCGAGGACGGCAGTCTCACTCGATCGAGTTGAGCGTGACCTCGCGCGCCACAGCACGTCAAGCGCTCGCGGGATCCGTGCCCTGAGGAACGACGGTGAGCGACGCCTCGGACGGCACGGGCAGCTTCGTGCTGACCGCATACGTGGTGACCACGTAATCGCCGGCAGGCAGCGGCGGCGGCTTGCCGTCGCTGCCGCAGGCCGGCGTTCCGTTCCCACCGTCGGACGTGCAGGCGTTGTATGTCGCCTTGACCGGCACCCGATACGTCGAGGTGCCGACCCGGACCGTCATCCTCGTCGCACACCCTGCCCAAGCGGGTGTCGGTTTGTCATCCGGCCCACTCAGGAGAATTTGGAACGGTGCGCCGCACCCGATGAAATGCAGCGCGTGACCGGTGTTGTTCTGCACGATGAGCTGGGCGGTCACCGTTCCGCCGGCGCGCAGTGAACTCTCCGGCAGGCTGAGACGTGCGCTCATGCCCGGCGTTCGGTGATCGGACGAGGACGATGTCGGAGCCGAGCCCGGCGCGGCGCCGTTGCCCTGACTACCGCAGCCAGCCATGGCCAGGATTGTCGCTGCGGCTACCCCGCCGGGGTGTGCCGAAACGGACCGACACGTACCCAGCGTGCCACCCCCCCCGGAGTTCACCTCCGCCGCTCCGCTCCCCCGGCGATACTTCGCGGGGACCCCAGCTAGGTTGATGCCATGCCACGTTCGATCCTCTTGGTGCGACACGGTCAGGCGTCGTTCGGCAAGAGCGACTACGACCAGCTGAGCGACCTCGGGCGCACCCAGTCGCGACTGCTCGGCCAGTTCTTCAGCACCCGTGACTTCAGGCCGGACCGGATCGTCAGCGGCAGCCTCAACCGGCAACGCCAGACCGCCGCGGGCATCTGCGTCGCCGCGGGCTGGGTCACGCCGACCGACGTCGATCCGGCCTGGAACGAGCTGGACCACGTGCAGGTCATCAACGCGTTCAAGCCGGCATACAAGAACATGCTGGTGCTCAAGGCCGACATGGTGCGCACGCTGCGGCCACGGGCGGCGTTCGAGGACATGTTCACCCACGCGATCGCCCGGTGGGCGAGCGGCGAGCACGACGACGACTACACCGAGAGCTTCGCCGCCTTCGACACGCGGGTGCGCACGGCGATGTCAGCGCTGCTCGAGGACGAGGCGGAGTCGACGCTGGTTGTCTCCAGCGTCGGACTCATCTCGTGGATCGTCGCGCGCATCCTGGTCCGCGAGCCGTGGGACCGCGACGTGCGCGACCCGGAGCGCCCGGGGACCAACGACCTGGCGATCGAGAGCATCTGGCGGGCGACGTCGATGGCCGGTTACAACTCCGGCGTCACGCGGTTGGTCCTCGACAAGGACGGCTTGCCGCAGCTGTTGACCTACAACGAGATCGGCCACCTACCGGAAGCGAAACTCGTCACCGCCCGCTGACGGGCTCCCTCTCGCCGAGCGGGCATCCTCCCGCCGAGCAGACCCCGTCTCGCCGAGAGGACAGCTTATGTACCGAGAGGACAGGGAATTCAGCCATATTCAGGCCGAATTCCATGTCCTCTCAGTGTGTTTCCTGTCCTCTCGGCGATCTGGGCACGCGGCTCGTTGCTCGTTGCTCGTTGCTCGTTGCTACGAGATCAGTCGAGTGCGGTCAGACGCGGGGGTACTTGCCGGAGACGACGTCCTGGGCGTAGCCCTCGTAGTAGGGGACGTAGCCGCCGGCGGCGTCGGTCAGCGCGTAGACGGTGTCCTCGCCGGGTCGCTCGAAGCTCTGGTTGCGCAGCTCGATCTTGCGACTCTTGAAGGTCGACGTGTGCTCCAGGGAGTCGGTGATCCGGATGAACAACGGCATCGCGTATGACGGCAGGGATGTCGCGAGGTGCTCGAAAACTGCTGGGCCGTCGAAGGATGCACCCTCGCGGAGGACGACTGCCGCCATACCGGCCTTGCCGTCCGTGCCGGGCACCGCGACGCCGTAGACGGTGACGTCGTCCACGCTGGGCAACTCGTCGATCGCGCCCTCCACCTCGGTGGTGGCGACGTTCTCGCCCTTCCAGCGGAAGGTGTCGCCGAGCCGATCGACGAACGCGACGTGGGTGAAGCCCTGATCGCGTACCAGGTCACCGGTGTTGAACCAGACGTCGCCGTCCTTGAAACCGCCCCGCAGCAGCTTGGCCTCGGTCGCATCGTCGTCGGTGTAGCCGTCGAACGGCGCCCGGTCGGTGACCTTGGCCAGCAGCAACCCGACCTCGCCCTTCTTCACCTTGGTCAACCGGCCCTTGCCGTTGCGCACCGCGGCGCCGGTCTCGATGTCGTAGGCGACGACCTTGTAGGGCAGCGGACAGGTGCCGGCGGTCTGATCGAGGTTGTAGGCGTTGATGAACGCGATGTTGCACTCGCTGGCGCCGTAGAACTCGGCGATCCGCTCGATGTCGAAGCGGCCCTGGAAGTCGTCCCAGATGTCCGGGCGCAGCCCGTTGCCGACGATGACGCGCACCTTGTGCTGCCGGTCGACCGGCTTCTCCGGCTGGGCGAGGAGGTAACGGCACAGCTCGCCGATGTAGACGAAGGCCGTGGCGTCATACCGGATGCACTCGTCCCAGAAACGGGTGGCGGTGAACTTCGGCGCGATCGCCATCGAGGCGCCGCTGACCAGCACCGCGCCGAGCGCGACCGTGACCGCGTTGTTGTGGTAGAGCGGCAGCGGGCAGTACATCGTGTCGGTCGACTTCAGGCGGACGCCGAGGGCGCCGAGACCGCTGTAGGACTTCAGCCAGCGGAAGTGGCTCATCACCGACGCCTTCGGCATTCCGGTGGTGCCGGAGGTGAAGATGTAGAACGCCTTCTCGTGCGCGACGATCTGCTCACACGCGGCCGGGTTGTCGTCGGCCTGCGAGGCGGCTGCCTCCCGCAACTCGGTGAACGTGAGGAGCTGTTGCGAGCGGGCGGTGTCGCCCGCGGTCGCGAAGCCGTCGGTGCACGAGTCCTCTACGACGACCACGCGAGCGCCGAGAATGCCCAGGCTGTGCGCCAGCACATCGGAGCGCTGGTTGTAGTTGAGCAGACCGGAGATCGCACCGAGCTTGACCGTCGCCAGCATGACCAGGAGGTTGTCGATGCCGTTGTGCGCCATCAGGCCGACAACGTCGCCGCGATGGACGCCGCGCGACTGCAGCACGTGCGCGTAGCGGTTGACGATCGAGTTGGCCTCGCCATAGGTGAGGGTGCGGATGTTCCCGTCGTCGCCCTCACCCTTGACGAACGGCCGCTCCGGGTGACGCGCGGCGTTCTTCTGGAAGATCAGCCCGAGGGAGTTCTTGGCCGTGGGCTTGCGCAGCAGCAGACCGGGAGCCTCCCTGGCGAGCAACGGGAAGTCCGGCAGGATGCCGAGCGCCCCCTTACCAAGGTCGAGCAGGCTGACGCGCTGCCGGGTCTGTGCACTCATTCGGACTCCTTGTAGCTGTTCCCTCGGCTCCGGTCGGCTCCACGATACCCACGAGTAACCGCGCGTTCGTCTGTCCGCCAGGATTAATCCGGTTGTCCGTCGCTGCGACCCGTGTCAGAGTATCCGGACCATGAAGAGCTGAATCCGCCATCGCTCGCGCCCGTGGCAACTGCCCCGCGAGTGTTCCCACACATCGTGGAACGGAACTCTCATGTCTTTGCAGATCACTGATCTCGTGTGTTCGTATGCCGATCGGCGCGTCTTGGACGGTGTCAGCCTGTCCGTCATACCCGGTGCGACCGTGGGCCTGGTGGGCCAGAACGGCTCCGGCAAATCGACCCTGCTGGAGGTCGCCGCCGGCCGGAAGGACGCCGACGGTGGCACTGTCCACGTGCCGGACGACCTTGGTTACTACAGCCAGGACAGCGGCTTGGACCCGTCGGCCACCGTCGCCCAGGTCTTGTATGACGCTCTCGCGCCGTTGCACGAGGGCGTCGCCCGCATGGAGGCGCTCGCGGCACAACTCGACGACCGGCCGGAGTCCGCCGACGAGTACGCACGGCTGCTGGACTGGGCGATGATGCACGACGCATGGGACGCGGACCGGCGTGCCGAGGTTGCTGCCCACCGGCTCCGACTGGACGCGATCGCCAAGGGCCGAACGGTCGCGTCGATGTCCGGGGGCGAACGCTCACGGTTGGCGCTCGCCGCGCTGCTGACCCGCCGGCCGGAGGTGTTGCTGCTCGACGAGCCGACCAACCACCTCGACGACGAAGCGCTGGACTTCTTGGAGCAGGAACTGAATTCGATGGGCGGTGCCACGCTGGTGGCATCGCACGACCGGGTCTTCCTGGACCGGGTGTGCACCGCCATCGTCGATCTCGACCCGTCGCACTTCGGCACCGACGGGCGCGGCGGCCGGCTCTTCACCGGCAATTTCACCGACTATCTCGACGCGAAGCGCGCTGCCCGCGGCCGCTGGCAGGAGGAGTTCGAGGCACAGCAGGAGGAGCTCAACGCACTGCGGGCCGCCGCACGCACGACCAACACCGACATCGCGCACAATCGAGGCCCGCGCGACAACGACAAGTTCATCTACGGGTTCAAGGGCCAACGCGTGCAGGCGACGGTGAGCAGACGGCGCCGCAACGCCGAGCAACGCATTGAGCTGCTGGAACGCGAGCGCATCCCGAAACCGCCTGCGGTGATGGAGTTCTCGGGCTCGTTCGACCGGCAGCCGATCGCCAGCGTGATGGTGCGGGATATCGCGGTGTCCGGCCGGCTGCGGTGCGACCGGCTCGACGTCGCACCCGGAGAGCACCTGTTGGTGACGGGCGTGAACGGCGCCGGCAAGTCGACCCTGCTCGACGTGATCGCCGGGCGGCGCCTGCCCTCCTCCGGTGACGTCCAGGTACGTGCCCGGCAGGTCGGACTGCTGACCCAGGACGTCGCTCTCCCCGATCGGACGGCGACAGCGACCGCCCTCTTCGAGAAGGTGGATGCGCGAATCTCGTTGTCCTCACTGGGCTTGCTGCATCCGCGTGACCACGGTCGGCCGGTCGGGGAGCTCAGCCTCGGCCAGCAACGTCGGGTCGAGCTGGCGCTGTTGATCGCGCGCCAACCGGACCTGCTGCTGCTCGACGAGCCCACGAACCACCTGTCTCTCGCGCTGGTGGACGAGTTGGAGGAGGCGCTGAGCGCGAGCCCGGTCACCGTCATACTCGCCAGCCACGACCGGTGGATCCGGCGACGCTGGACCGGCCGCGCCATACATCTGCAGCCTGCGTGAGTCGTGCCGCCGCATGACACGAGCCGACCACCACACCCCTGATGCGGTGGTCGGCTCGTGACCGGGTCCGTGTCGTGTCAGACGTCGTCCGTCATCGCACGGTCCGGCGGCTGCCCATGCGCAGGTAGATCAGCAACGCGATGATCGCGCCGATGACCGAGCCGATGATGCCGGACGGCTGGAAGAAGCCGCTCTGGGAGTCCTTGTGGAAGATCAGGTAGCCGAGGAAACCGCCGATGAAGGAACCGACGATGCCCAAGACGATCGTCGCGAGGATGCCGATGTTCTGGCGTCCGGGCACGAGCAGTCGGGCGACCGCACCGGCGATGAGGCCGATGACGATCAGACTGATGATGAGACCGAGCATGGTGAGATTTCGCTTTCCAGGTGTGAGCGGACCCCGTGGTGACGCAGTCCACTGTGTTGAAGACCCCCGCCGGGCCGAGTTGGCCCGACGGACAAGGTTTTCACCGTCAATGGTGGTGTGGCACACCCCAAAGGCGGTTACTCTCCGGCAATGCCTCCACGCGTGACCGAGCCCATCCGGCTCGCCCTGATCGACGACTACGACATCGTCCTCGGTGGCCTGGCGCACATGCTCGACGACTACCGCGACCGGGTCGTCATCACCGAGATCGACACCAACCGACCCCTCGTCGAGGACGTCGACATCGCCCTCTACGACTCGTTCGCCCAGGGCGAGGCCGACACCGGCCAGATCGACCTGCTCGTGGACAGCCCGCGGGCACGGCGCGTGGTCGTCTATACGTGGAGTTTTCATCCCGAGTTGATCGCGTCGGCACGCAGGCGCGGCGTGGACGGCTACCTGTCGAAGACCCTTCCGGCAGCTGAACTCGTCGACGCGCTCGAGGCGGTGCACGCCGGGAAGGTCGTGATCAGTGACCCGCCGCCACTCGTCCACAGCGACCCGGGACTCGACTGGCCGGGACGTCTCGAGGGCCTGACCGATCGTGAGTCGGAGATCCTCGCCCTGATCACCCAGGGGCGAAGCAATGCCGACATCGCGTCGCTGACCTATCTGAGCCCGAACACGATCAAGTCGTACATCCGCAGCCTCTACCGCAAGATCGACGTGACCAGTCGGACGAAGGCGGTCCTCTGGGGCATCGCCCACGGGTTCAGGCCCGATCATCACCGCCTCGACGCATGGCGCGACGGTGACGGGACCACCGTCACGACAGACCCGGCTTCGAAGACGGAGGACTGAGCCGCTCTCGTCGCGCCGGGGATCTCACCGGGAGCGGATACGTTGGCGCGATGACGATCATCCGCATCCAGGACATGACGCCCACGGTCGACGAGTCGGCATGGGTAGCCCCCAACGCCACCGTGGTCGGTGACGTGACGCTCGGCGCCGAGGTCGGCATTTGGTATGGCGCCGTCGTCCGCGGCGACATCGAGTCGATCAGCGTCGGGGCGCGCAGCAACATCCAGGACAACTGCTCGCTGCACGCCGATCCGGGCAGCCCGCTGCGCGTCGGCGAGCGCGTGTCTGTCGGGCACAACGCCACCTTGCACGGCTGCACGGTCGGGGACGACGTCCTGATCGGCATGGGATCGCGGGTGCTCAACGGCGCTGTCATCGGGGCGGGTTCGTTGATCGCTGCCGGCGCGGTCGTGCCCGAGGGGATGCAGGTTCCGGCCGGATCACTGGTGGCCGGAGTGCCGGCCAAGGTCCGCCGCGAGCTGGCCGACGAGGAGCGTGGCGGCATCGAGCTGAATGGCGCGGCGTATGTCGACCTGGCCGGCATACACGCTGCGGGTGAGGTCGTGGACTGAGCCTCCACCAGAGCAGACGAGACCTTGTGCAACCGATGGGTTGCACAAGATGGCGTTGCGCTCGGAGCAGCAGCGGAAGGCGACGACGGGCAGTAGGTTGGCGGCATGGCAGCCAAGGGCAGCAAACCCGCCGCCGAGGTAGCAGCCGGCGAACACACGATCCGCATCTCGAACCCGGACCGCGTCTATTTCCCCGAGCGCGGCGAGACCAAGCTCGACCTGGCGCACTACTACCTGTCGGTCGCGGACGGCATCGTCCGGGCACTGCGTGAC
This sequence comes from Flexivirga endophytica, assembly GCF_014640635.1. Taxonomy (GTDB): domain Bacteria; phylum Actinomycetota; class Actinomycetes; order Actinomycetales; family Dermatophilaceae; genus Flexivirga; species Flexivirga endophytica. The sequence continues at coordinate 365,004 of NZ_BMHI01000002.1, read as the reverse complement.
CGGCCGACCATGTTGCACCGCTACCCGACCGGCATCGGCGGGGAGAAGGTGCACCAGAAGCGAGTCCCCCGAGGTGCGCCGGATTGGTTGGAAACAGTCAATATCCACTTCCCTCGGTGGAACCGCACGGCGGACGAGTTGTGCGTGACCGAGATCGGCGCGGTGATCTGGGCGGTGCAGATGTCGACCGTGGAGTTCCATCCGTGGAACTCCCGGCGCTTCGACGTCGAGCGGCCGGACGAGTGGCGGATCGACCTCGACCCGATGCCTGATGCGGGCTTCGACCGGGTGCGACGCACCGCGCACGTCACACACGAGTTGCTCGACGAACTCGGCATCACCGGCTACCCGAAGACCTCCGGCGGATCCGGCCTGCACGTCTACGTGCGGATCGAGCCGGAGTGGGGCTTCCAGGACGTCCGTCGGGCGGCGCTGGCGTTCGCCCGGGAGGTCGAGCGGCGTATGCCGGACGATGTCACGACCACCTGGTGGCGCAAGGACCGCGACCCGAGCATGGTCTTCGTCGACTACAACCAGAACACTCGTGACCACACGATCGCCGCCGCCTATTCCGTGCGAGGCAACCCTGCGGGTACCGTGTCGACGCCGTTCACCTGGGGCGAGCTCGACGACATCGAGCCGCAGGAGTGCACCATCGCCACCGTCCCGCCGCGGTATGCCGAGCGCGGCGACCTCACCGAAGGCATCGACGACGAGGCGTTCCGGCTCGACACGTTGTTGGAGTGGGCGGAGCGAGACGAACGCGAGGGAGCCGAAGAGCCTCCCGAGCCCGAGGACACCTGACCACGCCCAACGACGATGGCGGGCCGGACTCCCCCGAGCTACCCGACCCGCCACGCCGTCACTCGGCCAGCTGTACCGCCTCCGGGACCGGCTGCTCGGCCGCCTGACCGAGTGCCTGATCGGAACGTGCCGAGTCTTCGATCCCGAGCCTTCCCAGTGCCTTTCGAAGGTTCCGGATCTCCGGGTCCCGCTCTCGACGCGAGCGGCTCAGCCGCCATACGCCACGCAGGTCGTCACGGGCCGTGCTGGTGATGTGCACTCGGCTGTCGGGGTCGTCATACCAATCGACCGGCACCTCGTGGATCCGCAGTCGGCACCGCTCCGCGAGCACCAGCACCTCGGTGTCGAAGAACCACGTCTCGTCCTCGACCAGGGGCAGCAGCTCACGGGCGACGTCGCTGCGGATCGCCTTGAACCCGCACTGCGCATCGGTGAACCCGGTCCGCAGCGACCAATGCAGGATGAAGTTGTAGCTGCGAGAGATGAATTCGCGCTTCAACCCGCGCACCACGTGAGACCCGTGTGCAAGCCGGGAGCCGATCGCCACGTCGGAGTGCCCCGACAACAACGGCGCCACCAAGGGGAAGAGCGCACCGAGATCGGTGGACAGGTCGACGTCCATGTATGCCAGCACGAGTGCGTCCGAGCCCAGCCACGCATGCTTGAGTGCGAGACCCCGCCCCTTGCGATCCATCGTGCGCACCCGGACCTCGGGCCGGGTGGAGGCGAGACGGCGCGCGACCAGCAGGGTGCCGTCCGTCGAGGCACTGTCGGCGATGGTGATGCGGAACGGGTAGGGGAACTCGTCGCGCAACCTCCGCCATACGGTCTCGACGCTCGCCTCCAGAACGTGCTGCTCGTTGTGCACCGGAATGACCATCTCCAGCACGATCTGACCGGCTGCGTACTCACCCGGAGTCTGTTGTGTCTGAATACTTTTCATTGCTCGGCTCCGTGTCAGCTGGCCGATGACGAGCTCGAGGAGCTGGTCGGCTGGGTGAGGTCATAGAAGGTCGATCCCCCGATCGTCACCTTCTTGTAGTGCGCGGTCACCCACGAGGAGATCTGCGAGCCGGAGCCGCTCGACCGGCCACCGCCGCCACCAACCCCGCCTGCGACGAAGTAGTGGATCTTGCCCGCCTTCACATAGCTCTGAAACTGCGCGAGGGTCGGCGACGGGTCGCTGCCGTTGAAACCTCCGACCGCCATCACCGGTTTGCCGGTCGCCAGCTGCAGGCCGGCCGCGTTGTTGCTGCCGATCGCCGCAGCGACCCAGGTGTAGTCACCGGCGCCGGATTCCAGCGCGCTGACGACCGCAGTGCTCGGTGTGCTCGCGTCGAGGAGACCACCCATACCGCCGCCCGCACCACGCGTGGCACCCCCCGGTGCTGCTCCGTCGCGTACAGCCGGAACGTTGCCTCGACCGCCGCCGGGAGCGCCACCACCGCCGCCCATGCCACCCATCCCGCCGGGTCCGGCGGCGGGGATGGATCCGGTGTGCGTGGAGTTCACCGTGCTCCAGGTGTATGCCGCCGGCCCGGCCAGTCCTGCTGCGATGGCGCCGGCCAGCACCAGCGGAATCGCCTTGTGGTGCAACCAGTTCAGGGCGAGGAGGAGGAACGCCGCCGCCATACCGATCGCCAGGACGGAGGCCCGCAGCCAGTCACCGTACGCAGTCACCCGGGTGAGCAGGATGAAAGACCAGGTCGCGGCTGCCGCCGTCGCGACGGACAGGGTGATCGAGCCGACGGCGTGGTGCCGGCGCTCCCAGGCCTCCGTGGCACCCATGCCGACGACCGCGGCGATCGCGGGCGCGAGGGCCACCGTGTAGTACTGGTGGAAGATGCCGGCCATGAAGGAGAACGTCAGGGCGGTCACGAGCAGCCAGCCACCCCAGACGAGGTATGCCGCTCGACGCAGGTCGGTGCGAGGACTCCTGCCGCGGAACGCGATCCCGGCACCGAGCAGGATCAGTGCACTGGGCAGCAACCAGGAGACCTGACTGCCGACCTCGGATCCGAACATGCGGGTGATGCCGGTGACGCCCCACATACCGCCGCCGCTTCCACCACCAGGTCCACCGCCGCCGCCGACTGAGCCGGTCTCGTTGCCGCTCAGCCGGCCGAAGCCGTTGTAACCGAATGTGAGGTTCCAGAACGAATTGTCCTGACTCCCACCGATGTACGGCCGAGCACTGGCCGGCACGAGCTGCACGATGAGCACCCACCAGCCACCCGCGAGAATCATCGCGCCGAGGCCTACGCCCAGCCCGAGCAGCCGACGCTTCAGCGTCGTCCGGGCCGCGACGAGATAGGCGATCCCGACGAAGGGGATGACGAGGAAGACCTGGAACGTCTTGGTCAAGAACCCGAAGCCGAGGAAGATGCCCACCAGCGCCATCCACTTGATCGAGCCCTTCTCGACTGCCCGCATCGTCCCCCAGGCTCCGAGCGTCATCAGCAGCACGAGCAGCGCGTCCGGGTTGTTGAAGCGGAACATCAACGCTGCCACCGGAGTCAGCGCGAGCACCGCGCCCGACAGGAGACCGGCCGCTGCGCCGAAGTGGCGGCGGACCATCGAGTAGACGATCCCGACGGTTGCGAGGCCCATCAGCACTTCCGGCAGCAGGATCGCGAAGGAGTTGAGTCCGAACGCCCGGACCGACAGGGCCATCACCCACAGTGCTGCCGGGGGCTTGTCGACGGTGATCGAGTTGGCGGCGTCGGACGAGCCGAAGAAGAACGCCTCCCAGTTCACCGAACCCGCTTGTGCCGCAGCGGAATAGAAGGAATTCGCCCAACCGCTGGCCGTGAGGTTGTAGAAGTAGATCACCGCCGTCGCGGCGAGGACCCCGCACATCGAGGGCCTCGCCCAGGACGGGTCGTCCGGGTGGCCGCGCCACAGACGAGTGAGCCGGCCATGGCCCGCAGACGCACCCGAGCGCATGGCATCGCCCGGGCCTTCCCTGCGGACAGCCTGATCTGAGGTCCGCAAGTGTGCGGTCGCTGAATCCATGAGATGAACCGTGGCGATCGTGCTTATGGCCATGCTGTGGGCGTCACCTGGGCGGCCCGTGAGCGTTCAGGAAGTACGCAGACTTGCCAGGTGTCCCAGCCTGGACTCAAAGACAGCCCACAGCCATCATCGGAATCGTTCTCTGCGACAACGGATCTCAGACTTCACAGGGAAGGACGCAGTATGACGCAGGAGCACCCCGATCAGCCCATGCCGGCCGACGGCGACGCCGGCGACGCAACCGCACCGGTGTTACGGCAACCACGCTGGTCCGGGAAGAAGACGGCTGTGGTGGCCGCGCTCGCGATCGGGCTCTCCTCGGCCGGCGCGATCACCGCCTCCGCGACAGTCGCCAGCGGCTCCGGCGGCGGCGTGGGTGGACGCATGGGCGGTGGCGGCATCGGCAACGCCCGCAGTTTCGAGGCCCCCGGAAACACGGACGGTGGGAACGGGACGCAGCAGCAACAAGGCGGCATGGCTCCCCCTGGTAAGGGCAGCGGTCAGGGCAGCGGTCAGCAAGCGCCCGGCGCGCCGAACTGATCAGGCGGAGACGAGCGCGGCCATCGCGTCGAGCCGCTCTCGCGCGATCTCGGACATGCTGCGCTGCTCACCTTCGGCGATCCACTGCTGGAACGACAGGTGGAAGATCGTCACGCCGGCCTCGGCCGCGAGGGTTGCAGCCGGCTCCTCGATCGCCCGCTCGCGGAACAGCTCCCCGAGACGTACCTTCAGCGCCGCGAGCTTGGCCAGCTCCCGCTCCTGGAGCGCCGGCTCGGTGCCGATGATCGACGCCCGCACCCGAGCGAACGGGCGGCGCTCGTCCGGGAAGAACCCACCGGCTCCGTCCAGCGATCGCCGGATGAGCTCGTATGCCGGAGTGCCTGCCGGCGCCTCGTCGATCGGATCGGTGAACAGATCCAGGAAGTCCTCCTGTCCGGCGAAGAGCACCTCGCGCTTGTCGGCGAAGTGCCGGAAGAAGGTGCGCTCGGTCAACTCGGCGGCATGTGCGATCTGCGCGACGGTGGTCTGCTCGAAACCGTGATCGGCGAACAACTGCAGGGCGGTCGCCTGCAGTCGCTCTCGTGCTCCGGGTTGCCATCTCGCCATACGTGCGATCTTACTGATGACAGTCACTGACACCCAGGTGTACAGTTGGTGATGTCAGTTAATGACATCACTCGCCGGCTCGGCGAGTCGCTCATCCTCAGGGAGGACCCACCCATGCGCGTATTCGTCACCGGGGCATCCGGCTGGATCGGCTCCGCAACCGTCGACGATCTGCTGGACGCCGGACATGACGTGACCGGTCTGGCGGGTTCCGACACTTCCGCCGCACGACTCGAAGCCAAGGGCGTGACGGTATTGCGCGGCGACCTCGACGACCTGGACTCCATCCGCAAGGGCGCGGACGCAGCCGAGGGCGTCATTCACCTTGCCAACAAACATGATTGGGCCAACCCTGCGGCCTCCGCTGCCGCTGAGCGCTCCGCGGTGGAGACCATCGGCGAGGCACTGTCGGGCAGCGACCGTGCCTTCGTCTTCGCGTCGGGCGTCGCCGGCCTGGTGCAAGGCCGTCCAGCCACCGAGGACGACGCCAGCCCGCACATCGGGCCCGACTCGATGCGCGGCGGCGCCGAGAACCGCGCCTTCGACTTCGTCGATCACGGAGTGAAGGCGGTTGCGGCTCGCTTCGCACCGACCGTGCACGGCACCGGCGACCACGGCTTCATCTCCTATATCGTCGCGGCCGCCCGCAAGACCGGCGTGTCCGGCTATGTGGGCGACGGCACCAACAGGTGGGCCGCAGTGCACGTGCGAGATGCCGCACGCTTGGTGCGACTCGGGCTGGAACGAGCACCGGCAGGAGCGCGGCTGCACGCAGTCGCCGAGATCGGGGTCGACACGAAAGCCATCGCTGAAGCCATCGGGACGGGCCTGGATCTGCCTGTGGTCTCGATCGATCCGGACCACGCGATCTCACACTTCGGCTTCATCGGCCGATTCTTCGGGATGGAGGGGGCCACCTCGTCCGACAAGACCCGGGCACTGCTGGGCTGGGAACCCACCGGCCCGACACTGCTGGAGGACATCAAGGCCGGCGCGTACTTCGAGGTGTAGCCCGGCTACACCTCGGCGACGGCGTCGGCTATCGGGGTCTCGCCGTTGTTGAACTGCACCATCGCACCGATCGTGTTGTCGGCCGGGATGAGCGCTGCGACGACGGCAGCCACGTCCGCACGTGAGACGGATGCCGACTCCAGGTCGTCGCCCTGCGGCCCCCTGATCTCGATGCGGCCGGTCGGCTCGCCATCGGTCAGGCTGCTCGGCGCGGCGATGGTCCACTTCAGGCCGGTGCCGCGCAGGTATTGGTCGGCGGCCGCCTTCGCCTCGGCATATGCGAAGAACGAGTTGTCTTCGGGCACACCGTGATCCGTGGATGCACCGAAGTAGGAGACCATGATGTAGCGCTCGATGCCGAGCTCAGCGGTCGCGTTCATGCTGCGGATCGCGGCATCCCGGTCGACGGAGTAGGTGCGTGCCGGGTTCCCGCCGCCGGCACCCGCGGACCAGACGACCGTGTCGACGCCCTTGAGCAGCTCCGAGAGTGCTGGGACGTCGAGTTGCTCGACGTCTGCGACGATCGGTGTCGCCCCGGTGGCGGCGACCTCGGGTGCGTGGTCCTCGTTGCGGAAGAGTGATCGGACCTGATGTCCTTGCGCGGCAAGCTGTTTCGCGAGCAGCAGAGCGATCTTGCCGTGTCCGCCAATGATGGCGATCGAACCCATATCGATGCTCATTTCTTCTTCGCGCCGAGTGCCTGCAGCTTCTCGACGATCTTCGGTGTCGGCGTCCTGCCGGTGCCGACCTGCTTGCCCGCCGCCTTCATGGCTCGATCGTAGACGGGGCGCGCGTAGCGCTTGGCGGCATACGCGATGTGCCCGTCACGATCGGTCAGGATGATGTGCTTGCCCGCCTTCATACCGGCAAACGCAACGGCGGCAACCTGATCCGCCGATCGCGGCGCCTTGTTGATCATGTCGACACCACTGGCCTCCATGTCGACGTCCTTGCCACCGAACGACGACGCCAGGTTGGTGCGGAAGAACGACGGGCAGATGACCGACACCGAGATGTTGTATGGCGCAAGCTCCGACTTCAGCGTCTCGCTGATCGCGACCACGCCCGCCTTCACCGCGTTGTATGACGCCATCGCCGGCGCATGGACCAGTCCGGCGAGTGATGCAGTGTTGACGATCTGGCCGCTCCCTTGCTGCTTCATCATCGGCACGAAGGTGTGGCAGCCGCGTGCGACACCGAGCAGGTTGATGTCGGTGATGCGGCGCCATTCGTCCATGTCCGCGACATCGATGCGCCCTCCGGCGGCGATGCCGGCGTTGTTGACCAGCAGGTCGAGTCCGCCATACGTCTGCTCGACCCAGTTGCGGGCGCCCGCCCAGTCCTCGTCACGGGACACATCGAGCTTCACGTAGTCGACACCGGACGGCAGCGAGCCTTCCGGTGCGACCTCGTGCACGTCGCCGACCAGGACCCGGGCACCGTCGGCGACCAGGAGTTTGACCAACGCCTGACCGAGTCCGGAGCAACCGCCGGTGACGAGGCAGCGGGCGGCGGCATACGACCGGGTTGGCCGTCTGGTCAGCGGGGAGGAATGGATTCGCATACCTGTCACCCTAGACATGGCTACCGGCCGGTAGGTGGATCACTCCAACAAAGCGCGGATGTCGTCCGGCGTGATCGCGCCGCCGGCACCGCCGTCACCGTCGACGACCTTCTCGAAGAGCTCGCGCTTGCGCTCCTGCAGGGCCACGACCTTCTCCTCGATGGTGCCGGCGCTGACCAGTCGATAGACCATCACCGGCTTGTCCTGCCCGATGCGGTGCGCGCGGTCGATCGCCTGCGCCTCCGTCGCGGGGTTCCACCACGGGTCGAGCACGAAGACGTAGTCGGCCTCGGTGAGGGTGAGCCCCACGCCACCGGCCTTGAGCGAGATCAGGAACGCCGGGTCGTCGCCGGCCTTGAACCCATCGATGACCTTCTGCCGGTTGCGGGTCCGGCCGTCGAGGTAGGAGCTGGACAGGCCCGCCTTGGCGAGAGCATCGCGCGCGAGCTGCAGGAACGAGGTGAACTGGCTGAAGACCAGCGCCCGGTGGCCCTCGGCCGCGAGCTCGGCGATCTGCTCGACGAGCAGGGTGATCTTCGCCGAGTCGTCGGCACGAGCGGCCGTGTCATCGACCAACCGCGGGTCGAGCGCGAGCTGCCGCAGCGTGGTGAGCGCGGCCAGGATCGCGACACGGTTGCCGTCCGGGTCGTCCAGCAGCCCGAGCACCCGCTGCCGCTCGCGCTGCAGGTGCCGGTCGTAGGTCTGCCGGTGCTTGGCGCTCAGCTCGACCGCCTGCACCTGCACCTGCTTGGGCGGCAGGTCGCTCGCCACCTGCTCCTTGGTGCGTCGCAGCATCAGCGGGCGGATCCGGCGGCGCAACTGGTCGAGCAGCTCGGGAGCCTCGCCGCGCTCGATCGGCTTGCGGTAGCGCTGCTTGAAGGCGTCCGGCCGCGGATAGAGGCCCGGAGCGGCGAGCGCCAGCATCGACCACAGGTCCATCAGTGAGTTCTCCAGCGGCGTGCCGGTGACCGCGAGCGTGAACGGTGCGCCGATGCGTTTGGCGGCCTGGAAGGTCTTGGACGTGTGGTTCTTGACCGACTGGGCCTCGTCGAGCACCAGGCCGTTCCAGGAGGTTGCGGCGAACTGCTCGGCGTCCAATCGCAGCACCGCGTATGACGTGACGACGACCTGCGCGTCACCGATGGCCTCGGCCACGGTCGTGCCACGGCGTTTGCTCGTCTCGGACAGTGCGACCACCCGCAGGTCCGGCGTGAAGCGCGCGGCTTCACCGACCCAGGTGCCGACCACCGAGCTGGGCGCGACGACGAGCACCGGCACGTCGAGCTCACCCTCCTCACGGGCGCGGGCGAGCAGGGCGAGGGTCTGCAAGGTCTTGCCCAGGCCCATGTCGTCGGCCAACACCCCGCCGAGCGCGCAGTCCCACAATGCGGCCAGCCAGGTGAAGCCCTCGACCTGGTAGGAGCGCAGCGTCGCGTGCAGGGAGTCGGGTATGGCGGGAGCGGCGAAACGGTCCAGCCCGCGCACCCGCTCCAGCTGCCGGGTCCACCGCTCGCTCTGCTGGTCGACGACCCCGAGCTGCTCGAGCTCCTCCCACAGGCCGACGTGAAAACGGTTGATCGCCAGGCCTTCTCGCTCCTTGTCGGAGATCTCCCGGGCCTCGGCGATGAGCCGCTCCAGCTGATAGAGCTCAGGCCGGTCGAGCGAGAACCACGTGCCGGACGCCAGCAGCATCGCCTCGTCCTCTCGCGCGAGCGCGGCGAAGAGCTCGGCGAAGGACACCTCCTCGCCATCGATGGTGACCGTCACGTGCAGATCGAGCCAGTCGCTCTCGTCCGAGTCGGTGGCGCCGATGGTGATCTGCGGTGCGACCGTGCTCTCCTCGAACGTCGGCAACTCGCCATCGACGACCACCTCGAGGTCGTCGGAGTCGGACAGCTCCTCCAGGCCCTCGACGAAGCGGACCGCCGGCCAGCCGCGCAGCAGGCTGTCCGACACCGGCCACCACCCGAGGCCGCCGATCAGCTCCATCAGGCCCAGCTCACGCAGCGCCGGATCGACCCGGCCGACCAGCTCGTGCTCGGCCACCCGGTCTCGTGTGCGGTCGTAGACGTCGAGCGCGACCGGCTTGGGATGCTTGCCGGCATACAGCATCGACGCGGTGATGTGGACCGCCTGCGGCTCGGGCGCGCTGACCACGAGGCGGAGTCGCAGCGGATCGGGGACCGTCAGACCGTCGCTGGCGACCAGGCGCAGCTGGCGGGTCAGGCGCGGGTAGTAGAGGTCGCGGAACTCCTCGGCGTCCTCGGCCGGCACTTCCAGCGGACCGTCCAGCAGCAGCGCTCTGGTCGCCGAGCTCAGCGACGTCTCCAGCTGCGCCAGCGTGATGCTGCCGTCGTGGCCGACGACCGCGATGCCGTGCCCCGGATCGCCGAGCACCACGGTCTCGCCCGGCACGTCGGCGAGACCGACGACACCCGCGCTGCCGAGCAGCGAACCGTCGGGTTGCTCGCCGAAGTCGGCCGACACCTGCAGCGGGTCGGGCAGCAGCCGCACCTCGTCACGGCGGTTGTATGCCGGCAACAGCTCGACACCCGCCGCAGTGCAGTCGCGCAGCGCCGACCAGATCCCGGCGGTGCAGTCGTCGAGGTAGAGCTGTGCCGGCGCCAGGGCGAACTGGTGGGTGCGGCCGGTGATCAGGTCCCGCAGCGCCGAGACGGCATCTGCCTGCGCGAGGTTGAAGCGCCGTCGGACCCGGTTGAGCGCGATCTCGTCCCACGACGAGGTCTTGGACCAATTGGTGGTCTTGGTGACGTGGGCGGGGCGGATCGCCAGCCGGGTCACCCGGCGCCGGCCGCGCAACTCCTTGGTGGCTTCGAGGCGCAGCCCGAGCCGGACGCCGTCGTCCGCGTGGTCGACCGGCGGGTCCTCCAGCTGCTCCTGGACGAAGCGGCGCCAGGCCGGCAGCTGCTGCACCGCGCCACCGAGGTGGTCACGCGCGGTCAGCAGGGTCGCGGCGACGTGTTTGCACTCGGTCGCGACGGGGCACGAGCAGCGCGAATGCCAGTCGGGCAGCCCGTCGTGGTCCTCCACGCGGGTGATCATCACGGTGTAGGGGCGGGTGCGGTTGCCCTCGACCGTGGCGAGGAGCAGCCGGCCCTGATCACCGGTGTTGATCGACTGCACGCGCTCGGAGTCGACATACAGCTCGGCACGCGCGAGGGTCAGCTCGCCCAGCCGTGCGGCAAGCTGCTCCGGCCCCACCCGGCGCACCCATTCAGCGCCGCGCAGCTGCACCGGCGACTCGCCCCTCGTCATCGGCGCAGCTCCCTGAATCTGATTGCCGGCCTTCGGCCGCGCAACTGCAACTCGGACGGGTTGATCACGATCCGACGGTAGCCGCCACGGCTGACAGTCGCGACACCCATTGAGCGCGTTGTGTATGGCGGAACCGCGCCCTCGGGGATGTGGACGGACTCTCCTCGGACCGGCGCACGCATCGGCGTTTCGGCAGCAAAGTAGGTGGTGCCCTTCACCGCAGCGGTCCCCGCACCGATACTCGACACATGCGCAGGGCACAGAACATCGTCGGACTCGGCCTGGTGATCGTTGTCCTGTGCGGGGTGTTCGGGCTGTGGTTGTGGGGCAAACCCCGCAGCACGGTGGCGGTGCCGCCCGCATCGTCCGCCCCGTCGCACGTGGTCCAGACGTTCGCGCAGGCACTCAACGATCGCGACTTCTCCGCCGCGAAGGACCTCGTCATCGGCGACCGGGTCGGCGTCGATTCCAAATGGTGGGATCTGCACGGTCCACGTGTTGAGGACCTACAGATCCTCAAGACCGGCGCGGTCACCACCGGAGCCCAGTGCGGCAGCGAGGCCGCGGTGGCGTGGAAGAAGTGCGTCCAGGTCCGCACCGAAGCGACCTTCAAGCACGTGAAGGGCGTCACCAACGCGAACAAGCCGGATCACGAGCGCTGGACCTACTACTTGGTCCGCAACACCGGTTCCGAGCGCTGGCGGATCCTGGACTGGGGCAAGGGATAACTCTGGCTCGACTCCTCGCAGCCCGGTAATAACCCGACCCAGTGTCAGCTCGCGCACGCTCCGCGGCGCCGATCCGGCCACACCTCGACACCGGGGAGACCCGTGCACACCCCGGCACGCCATACCCGGCCACACCTCGACACCGGGGAGACCCGTGCACACCCCGGCACGCCATACCCGGCCACACCTCGACACCGGGGAGGCCCGTGCACACCCCGGCACGCCATACCCGGCCACACCTCGACACCGGGGAGACCAGTGCACGCCCCGATCCGGTCGGGCCTTCGGCCAGACGAGCCGCGCGCCATACCGCGCGATGTGTATGACACGAGCGCGCCACTCAGCCGTTCGGGACGTTGGCCTCGAGGTCCCGCAGCCACGCCGCCGCGTTGCCGTCGCTGGGGGCACGCCAGTCGCCGCGCGGTGAGAGCGCACCACCGGCGACTACCTTCGGGCCGTTGGGCAGCGCGGACCGCTTGAACTGGTTCAACGCGAAACGCTTGAGGAACAGCTCCAGCCACGACCTGATCTCCGGCAGGTCGTATGACGTGCGGCGATCTTCCGGGTAGTCCGGCGGCCACTCCCCCGCCCCGGCGTCGTGCCACGCGTGCCAGGACATGAACGCGATCCGGCTCGGCCGCATGCCGTGCCGCAGCGTGTGGAAGAGGTTGAAGTCCTGCAGCGCGTAGGGCCCGATGGCGTCCTCGGTCGACTGCGGCTTCTCGTCCTCGCCGGCCGGCACCAGCTCGGGGCTGATCTCGGCATCCACGATCGTCTGCAGCGTGGCGCTGGCCGCCTCGTCAAAGTGTCCGGCACCGATGACCCAACGGATCAGGTGCTGGATCATCGTCTTCGGGACGCCGGCGTTGACGTTGTAGTGGGACATCTGGTCGCCGACGCCATACGTGCACCAGCCGAGCGCCAGCTCGGACAGGTCGCCCGTGCCGAGCACGATGCCGCCCTCCTTGTTGGCGATCCGGAAGAGGTAGTCGTAGCGCAGGCCGGCCTGGACGTTCTCGAACGTCACGTCGTAGACCGGCTCTCCATCGCCCGCCGGATGCCCCATGTCGCGCAACATCTGCGTGGCCGCGGGCCGAATGTCCAGCTCCTGGAACGAAACTCCCATCGCCTGTGCGAGGTCGGTCGCCGCGGTCTTGCTCGCGCTGCCGGTCGCGAAGCCGGGCATCGTGTAGGCGAGTATGTCGGTCCGTGGCCGCCCGAGCTCGTCCATCGCCCGCGACGCCACCAGCAGCGCGTGCGTCGAGTCGAGACCACCGGAGACCCCGATGACGATCTTCGGTCCACCGATCGCGGTGAGCCGCTGCTTCAGCGCGGTCACCTGGATCGTGTAGGCCTCGTAGCAGTCCTGCGCGAGGTGCGCGAGGTCGTCGGGGACGAACGGGAAACGCTGGATCTTGCGCTGCAGGCCGATGTCGTCCCGCGGCGGATCGAGCCGGAACGTAACCGTCCGAAAACCACTGGCCTCACGATGAGTTCGTGCGTTGTCGGCGATGGAACCGTCACGCAACCGCTCCTGCCGGATCCGGTCCAGGTCGACGTCAGCAACCGTTCGGGTCGCTTCCTGCGGGAACCGCTCACCCTGTGCCAACACTCCACCGCACTCGTGGATCATCGTCATGCCGTCCCAGGACAGGTCCGTCGTCGACTCACCGACGCCCGAGGCGGCATAGACGTATGCCGCCAGGCATCGCGAACTCTGCGCGGCCGCCAGCGCGCGGCGTTCGGCGGCGCGGCCTACGGTGATCGGGCTTCCGGAGATGTTGACCAGCACGTTCGCACCGGCGAGGGCCGCGACCGACGACGGCGGGATCGGCACCCACATGTCCTCGCAGACCTCGACGTGCAGCGCCAGCGAGGGCAGGTCCTCGGCCGCGAAGAGCAGATCAGGGCCGAACGGCACGGTGCCCCCGGCGATCGCGATCGACTCCCCACGCTGGTCGTCCCCGGGTGCGAAATAGCGCTTGTCGTAGAACTCTCGGTAGTTGGGCAGGTAGCTCTTCGGCGCCACCCCGAGCACGCGGCCGCGATGGATCGCGACCGCGCAGTTGTAGAGACGCAGACCCTTCCGCACCGGCGCGCCGACGATCACCAGCGGCAGCAGATCGGTTGTGGCAGCGGCGATCCGACCGATCGCGCGCTCGACATCCTCCAGCACCGCATCCTGCAGCACGAGGTCGTCGATCGCGTAACCGGTCAGACTCATCTCCGGGAACGCAGCGACCGCAACAGAATCCGCGTCGCACCCGTGGATCTGCTCGATGATCGTCGCGGCGTTGGTGTCCGGGTCGGCTATCGCGGTCGGGACCGTGCACGCAGCGATGCGCGCGAAGCCCTGGTCGTATGCCGAGTAGAAGTTCATACCTGCAGTCTGGCAGCACGCCATACCGGTGTGACCGGATCCTCACGACGTGGCGCTTCTCTCGCCTCGGCACGCTGTCATGCTGAACGAATGCGCATCCCCGGTTGGCTCCGAGTCGCGTTCGCGATGTTCGTCGTCGGTTGGGGCGCCAACCAGTTCACCCCGCTGCTGCTGGTTTATCGCGCGACCGATCACTACTCCCAGACGCTGGTCACGTCGATGTTCGCGGCATACGTGCTCGGCCTGGTGCCGGCGCTGCTGATCGCCGCCGAGCTCGGCGGCCGCTTCGGGCATCGCAAGGTGCTCCGACCGGTGATGGTGCTGACGATCCTCGCGTCGCTGCTACTGGCGATCGGCGACCATTCGCCCGCTCCCCTGTTCATCGGGCGGGTCCTGTACGGCGTCTGCACCGGCGCCGCGATGGCACCGGGTACGACCTGGGTGAAGGAACTGTCCGCCGATGCCCCGGTCGGGACCGGCGCCCGCCGGGCCGCGATCGCGCTGTCCGCGGGCTTCGGCGGTGGCGCGTTCCTGGTCGGGTTCATGGCGCAGTGGCTGCCGGCGCCGAAGGTGTTGCCGTATGTCGTGCACATCGCGCTCACCGTCGTCGCGGCGGTCTTGGTCTGGAACGCGCCGGTGCCCGAGCGCGCTGCTGCGGTCCGGACCCGGGCGGGGAATCCGACGCAGCGGGACGGTCGTCATTACGCCCTGAGCGGCCACTTCTGGTCGCGGATCGGGCCGATGGCGCCGTGGGTCTTCGCGTGCCCGGCGATGAGCATGGTCATCCTGCCGACGTTGATCAAGGACGAGATCTCCGGCGCCGCAGTCGCATTCACCGGTCTGCTCTGTGGCCTCACGCTCGGCACCGGTGTCCTCGTCCAGCAGCCGGCGCGCAGGTTGGAGTCGCTGCACCCCGGCCTGGTGACGGTGCTCGGCATGGCCAGCACACTGCTCGGCGTGCTGCTGACCGCCCTGACGGTCGGCCACGGCTCGGTGACGCTCGTGATCGTGGCCTCCGTCGTGCTCGGCGCGGGTTACGGACTGAACCTGGTGGGCGGCCTGAGCCGGGTCGAACACATCGCCCCGGCAGGCGAACTCGCGATGACGAATGCGGTCTTCTACTCGCTCACCTACGTCGGATTCGCCGTGCCGACAGCAGTGTCGGTGCTCGTCGACCGTTGGCCGGAGACCGACGTGCTACTCGGCCTCGCCGTCGTTGCCGTCCTCAGCCTCGGCGCCGGCGTGCTCGCGCAACGGGCTGCGCGTCCCGCGACCGTCTAGGGTGTTTCGCATGCGGGAGGAAACGCTGACCGACCCGGAAGGTCTGCTCGTCATACCTGAGAAGCATTGCGGGACAGGCGTGCTCACCATCGGCGGATCCAGTGGACGCATCAACGCCGACCGCGCCCGCCTGCTCGCGTCGCACGGAGCGCTGGCGATGTCGATCCGGTGGTTCGGCGGACCGGGACAACCGAGTGGACCACGACTGGTGCCGTTGGAGACGTTCACCGAGGCACTCGCTCGGCTGGCGCCCGAGTGCGACCGGCTGGTCATCTCCGGACTGTCGTTCGGCGCCGAAGCTGCCCTGCTCGTCGCCTCGTATGACGAAAGAGTCGACGGCTGCATCGGATTCGCGCCCAGCCCGGTCGCGTGGAGCTTCCTCGACCCGGACGGCTCACAGGTGTCGCACTGGACGCACGGCGGGCGCCCGGTCCCAAGTGTCCCGTTCGACACGACCTGGGAGCCCGACAGCGAGCCCCCGGCATACGTGGGCATTTATCGGCAAAGCATGCGGGTGGCGGACCCGGAAACCGTTGCCAACGCGACGATCGCGGTCGAACACGTCGATGACCTGCTGGTGGTTGCCGGCGGCGACGACCAGGTGTGGCCGTCGGTCGAGTTCGCCGAGCGGATCGTCAGTCGTCGGAGGGAGCACGGCCTCGAGACCACGAGTGTGACGACGCCCGATGCGGGTCATCGGACCCTGTTGCCCGGCGAAACACCCGTCACCGCAGGGATGTCCATGCGTCGCGGCGGCACCGACGACACCAACCGCGAGCTGGGCCGGCTCGCCTGGCCGGAGGTCACCCGCATCCTCCGCACTCGCTGAGCCCCCTCTCGCCGAGAGGACAGGCGACGTACCGAGAGGACAGGCGATTCCGGCCTCAACGGCCGGAATCGCCTGTCCTCTCGGTACTTGCCTGTCCTGTCGGCAATCAGTGGTTGGTCCAGTCCGTCCCGAACCACCGCTTCGCACGGCTGGCTCCGAAGTGCGCCTTGCGTTCGCGCATCTCCTGCGAGGGCGCGTCGAAGGTCCCCACCGGGGTCTCGCCACTGCGGAACGTGACCTCGACCCTGCCGATGCGGTCGTCGCCGAACTCGACGAAACACAAGCCTGTTCCGTCGTATGTCGCTTCCGGGGCCACCCTGCGATGACGCGCTATCAACCGATCCGCGACCGCTCTGGCCTGGCGTTCGGAGAAGACACCGGCCTTCGGCGTGCCGACACTGGTCACGTCCCCCACGGCATACACGTCGGGGAACTTCGTCTCCAGCGTCAGCGGGTCGACCGGGATCCAGCCATCCACGCACATCCCTGACTCCGCCACCACCGCAGGAACCCGGTGCCTCGGCACGCCCAGGAAGAGGTCGAAGGGCAGCTCACGCCCGTCCGCCAACACGGCGACGCGGCGTTCCGGGTCCAGAGTGCGCACCAGCGAGTCCGGTGACCAGGTGATGCCACGTTCTCCGAAAGCCGTGAGCAATGCCTCGGACGCTCCTGGCGACGGGGGTATCGGGCTGCCGAGCGGCATGACCAGCGAGATGTCGCTCTTGTCCCGCAGACCGCGCTCGACCAGGAAGTCGTGCAGCATCAGCACGGTCTCGCTCGGCGCGGGTGGGCACTTGAACGGCGTCGACGTCACGCCGACGATCACCCGGCCGCCAGTGAAGGAGTCCAGCACCTCAGCGGCCGCGAAAGCACCTGCGGGCGTGTAGAACTCGTGGCCTGCCTCAAGCAGTCCAGGCGTTGCCGCCGGGTCCAGATCGGCCCCTAGCGCGACGACCAGCACGTCGGCGTCGAAGCGGCCCGCATCGGTCTCGACACTCCGTCCGCCGGGGTCGATGGCGCGAATATCGGCCTTTACGAAGCGAACTCCCGGCATGACGACGTCGGCGTACGGGTGGCGCACCGCATCAGCCGTCGTGCGGCCGAACATCACATCCAACTTCGAGAAGCCCATGACGAAGTCGTCGGCCTTGTCGATCAGCACGACGTCAGCGTCGTCACCAAGCTCCTCCGACAGGCGGGTCGTCAACTCCAACCCACCAAAACCTGCACCCAGCACCAGAACTCGCATAGCTCCCTCTCCCCGGTCGGTAGGAGGCCGGCGTGACGGTCGAGTCCGGCGCAACGTCGTGAGTCGCCCCACCGTAACCGTGCGGCGGTCAGCAGCGGTCCGATATTCCGACGATCCGGACTCTCGACAGTGGGTGAGCCTCTCGGCGAAGGGGCTCAGCGGCGGTGCTCGAAGACCGGGTCCTCCCGCTTCAGGCCGGCGGTGCGCGCGATCTTGGAGTTCTTGCCGAGCAGCAGCATCGTCTGCTCCCAACGCTCGCGCGCGAAGGTCCGGCGCGGGGACGACCGCCAGGTCTTGTCGAAGAGCCGCTTGGCCGCCACCAGCGCATCCGGCGAACGGTCGGTCAGGGACTCGGCGAGCGCGCGAGCGGCGTCATACGGCTCGGCGTGCACCTGACCGACCAGGCCGAGCCGCGCAGCCTCCTCGCCGCTGATGATCTCGGCCGTCATGGTGAGCCGCTTGGCCGTCTCGATGCCGACCAGCTCCGACAGCGCGCGCACGCCCGTCATGTCGGGGATGAGACCCCACTTGCCTTCCAGGACAGACCATTTCGCATCCGGGGCGGTCACCCGCAGGTCCGCTCCGAGCGCGATCTGCAACCCGCCGCCGTAGCAGTGCCCGTGGACGGCGGCGACGACCGGCACCGGCACCCGGCGCCACGCCCAGCACGCCTCCTGGAAGACGTTGGTCCCCCGCCACGGTCGCGGCAGCATGCCCAACGGCAGTTGCTTGGGGTCGGCGGTCACCGTCTTGAAGTCGAGCCCGGCGCAGAACGAGTCACCGGTGCCGGACAGTATGACGGCCCGGATCTGCTTGTCACCACGCAGTTTTCGCGCGGCGGCGGCGAGATCGCGGAGCATCGGCAGGGTTAGGCCGTTCAGCTTGTCCGGCCGGTCCAGTCGGACGTCGGCGATTCCGCCCGCGACGGTGACATCGATGTTACTCATGAGTAGAGCGTAGTCGTGTGATCACGAACCCGCCGCGAGACGTTCCAGTTGTTCCGCTTGCCAGCGGTGCGCGCCCGCCTCGTAGGCCACGATCGTCACGAACGGCGCCGCCATCGTCAGCAGGAGACTGATCGAGATCGGGGCGCCGACCGCGGCCAGCACGATCGCGGCGACCAGCAGCGCCGCGGTGACGCCCGCGTTGATCAGGTGCAGCGGATCGACGCGGCCGATGAATGCGTCGTGCAGGGCGTAGACCCCGGCGAGGTAGATCGCGACAGGAACGGTCAGCAGCACGACCGCCGCCGTCTCCCCCAGGTGCGTGTCGCCCTCGAGGAAGAGACCGAGGATGTGCAGTCCCGCGCCCACCGCGGCGATCGCGACGAAGACCAGGATGTGGCCGTACCCGAAGAAGTAGCCGTAGGTCGGCCGATGCTTCAGGAACGTCCCGAACGGCATCATGAAATAGACCCACCACATGCCGAAGGTCAGCCCGATGCCGGCGATCACCACCGCGACGGCGTTCCAGCTCCAGTTGTCGCCGGCCTCGCCACCGAGCAGCCCCTGGGAGGACCCGATGGTGCCGACGATGCCTTCGCCCAGCGTGATGATCGCCAGCAGGCTGTAGCGCTCGGCGATGTGGTCGGGGTGCCAGGGCGTCGCGTTGGCGCCGCCCTGCGCCAGGACCGGGATCAGCAGCTCCGCCGCTCCGAGGCACACACCGATGACGGCCGTCACCACCAACGGCATCGGAACGAACCCGAAGACCACCCAACCCGCTTGCACGATGAGCATCCAACGGATGTTGCGCAGCGCGACGAGTCGGTAGTCCGGTGACTGTCGTGACGCCCGCCACCACTGCGCGGCCAGCGGGATGCGCATCACGACATACCCGATGACCATCAGCCGGGTGTCGACGTGGTGACCCTCGTCGATCGAGTGGAACATCGGCGCCAGCCCGAGCGCGAACACGACGACGCCGACCATGGTGAGCATGGTGAGGATGCGATAGAGCCAGTCGTCGGTGTCGAAGGACGACGCGAACCAGGTGAAGCTGATCCAGGCCACACAGATCGCGAACATCGCGAAGAGGAACGCCAGAACACCCTTGCCGATGTGCCCCTCCGCAGTCATCTCGGCGAAGCGCGACGCCGAGGTGCCGACGGCCACCACGAAGATCAGGTCGAAGAGCAACTCCAGTGGAGTGGACGCCCGCTCACCCTCGCGCGGGTCTCGACCTCGCATCGGGGTGAGTCGACGACGGAACCCGGACGGCGACGGAGTACTGGTCATGCAGGCATCCTGACAGGATGCGGCCCTAGGAGGCGGCGTCGATCGCGACCGGCGCGTTGTTCTCCCAGGCGTATGGCGTCATCTCGGTCAGGCCCGGCGAGTAGGCATGGACGGTCACGGCGAAGCCGTCCCCGACGTTGGTGACCTCGTGCGCCGTCTGCGGTGTGATGGTCGTCTCGTCCTCTGCGCGCAGCTCACGCCACTGCTCGGAGCCGCCCTTCCACTGTCGCTCGATCAGGTCACCCTCGACGACGACCATCGCCCCTGCGGCCGCACCGTGGTCGTGCCAGCCGGTGCTGGCGCCGGGCGGCCAGTTGACCACCCAGACCTCGAGGTGTGGAGTCTTCGTGAGCTGGTGCCGCTGACGCTCCGTGCCGTCCGGCTTGACCGCACTGACGGCGGCGCCTTCACGCGCGAAAAGCTTTGCCATACGGGCGAGTTGATCGCTGGTGAAGTCCCGGACGCCGGGTGAAGCAGTTGTCATCGAAGTCTCCGTGAAGGAATGAAGGACGCGCCTCAGTGGGGCGCTGTGGTCTGCGGCGAGCTGAGCGAAGGTCGGCTCAATAGCGGCAGACATGCCACGTCGCAATGCGTCGCCGGTCGGCGAGGCGCATGCGGAGCGTGACGTGCGAAGACATGCCACAAGGACAACATGAGGTGAGCGGGTTTGCCAAACACAATTCCCGCAGTCTTGTATGACGAGATCACTTTTCACATTTTGGACACACGGCTGCAAAGCGCCGTCCGGGGCATGGAAGGATCCACGGCCCGCGTTCGTTGTGGCAACTGACGGCGACCGACTGGCCGCCGACCGCCACCGTCGACCAAGGAGCGAGAACGATGGCCACCAAGACCCTCACGACCGACACCTTCACCCAGGAGGTCCAGTCCGACGGCATCGTGCTGGTCGACTTCTGGGCCGACTGGTGCGGTCCGTGCAAGATGTTCGCGCCGATCTTCGAGGATGCCTCGGAGAAGCACCCGGACCTGACCTTCGGCAAGGTCGACACTGACGCCGAGCCGGCCCTCGGCCAGGCACTGCAGATCACCTCGATCCCGACGCTGATGATCTTCCGCGACGGCATCCGAGTCTTCGCCCAGGCCGGCGCGCTGCCCGGACCCGAGCTCACCTCGCTGATCGACCAGGCACGCAAGTTGCCGATGGACGAGATCCGCGCGCAGATAGCCGAGGAAGAGGCCAAGCAAACGGGCGCCGAGCCGGGCGAGCAGCAGGGCGAGCACCCGGACAGGCAGTAGCGCTCCCATCGCGAGTGACGGCTCTCTCGCCGAGTGACGGTCGAATTGGACCGTCACTCGGCGAGAGAGGCCGTCATTCGGCAGGTTTGGGGTCAGACTTCGGGGCCGCCGGGGTTGCAGCGGGTGTCGTACATCTGCTGCCCGGACACGACCGGTCGCCACGGCTCGAGGTTCCAACTGGGCTTGTTGGGTGCCGCCAGTCGCGCGAACGCCCAGTGGCAGTCGAATTGCGCTCGCATGCCTCGGCTTCCGGCATCGGGCGCCTTGCGCAGCACCTCGCGCCACGCCTCGGCGCCCGCGTCGTCCGCGGTCGCCACGCGGCCGTTCGCGGTGGGATAGACCTGCAGGCTGCGACCGCTCGGCAGACTGACCCACACCACCCTGGCGATGTATGGCGGGGGCGTCGCGTTGGTCGTCGAACTACTCGGCGGCACAACGGGTTTCGTGGACGATGATGCCGCGGCCGACGTCATGACTCGCGGCGCGGCAGCCGACGACCGGGTCGGTTCGGCGTCACTCCCGCACCCGGCGACGACGCCGAGCAACAGGATCGTCATACCGACGCGGACGTAGTGCACACCGGCATTCTCGCCGACTGACGCTCGAAGCACCGAGTGACGCACTGCAGGTGCGTCACTCGGTGCTCGTTGCGTCACTCGAGCGGCGTCACTTCGCGGTGATCGAGGTGTCGTCCACGACGAAGGACGTCTGCAGGTAGGAGTCCTCGTTCATCACGAACTTCAGCGTCACCGATTTGCCGGCGTATGCCGACAGGTCGACCGACACCTGGTGCCACGTGTTGTCCGCATTGACGTTGCTGTAGGACTTCAGCACCGTGGTGGTGCCTCCACTCACAGCCTGGACCTGCATCTTGTCGTAGGCGTAGGAACGGGAGGACTCGCTGGAGTCGATCCGCACCCAGTAGGACAACGTCGCGCTGGATCCGGCCGGGATCGACACGGTCTGCGACTCGTTCTCGGATGCGGTCTGGCCGTTGCCACCGAGCCACATCTTCCAGGAACCAGTGTGCGCGGCACGCCCGCTGTTGTTGGTGATCGGGCCCGCCGTGCCGGTCCAGTCCACCGCACCGGACTCGAACCCGGGGTTCTTCAGCAGGTTGTCCCCGGTGGGCGGGTTCGGGTCGCTGCCGCCTTCGCACGAGGCCGAACCGGCCGGCACGGCAATGGCGTTGAAGGATGCCTCGACCGTCTTGCACTCCGCGCTGGAGGCGCCATACAGCTCGATGGCGGAGGTGATCGCGCCCTCGCGTGCCGCCTTGTAGTTGGAGTTGCTCGTCAGCTTGGTGGTGAGGGTCCGGAACCAGATCTTCTCCGCCTTGTCGTGTCCGATGCCGGTCACGGTGCTGCTGTTGCAGGTCGGGCTGTTGTAGCTGACGCCGTTGATCGTCTTGGCTCCCGAGCCCTCGGATGCCAAGTAGTACCAGTGGTTCAGGGGCCCGGAGGAGTAGTGCGGGTCCAGGTTGCCCAGCGTGCTGCTCCAGCAGTCCTTGCTTGCGCCGTCCTTGCTCGGCTTGTCCATGTAACGCAGCGGCGCGCCGTTGCCGAAGAGGTCGACCTTCTCCCCGATCAGGTAGTCGGGGGTGTCCGCGGTGTTGTTCGCGTACCACTCGACCGCGGTGCCGAAGATGTCCGAGTTCGCCTCGTTCAGACCGCCGGCATCGCCGTAATAGACCAGCCCGGCGGTGTTCTCGGTGACACCGTGGCTCATCTCGTGTCCGGCGACATCCAGCGCGAGCACCGGATGGGCGTTGTTGGTGCCGTCGCCGTAGCTCATCTGCTGGCCGTCCCAGAAGGCGTTCGCCATCCCGTCGGCGAAGTGCACCCGCGAGCGCGAACCGCGGCCGTCGTTCCAGATGCCGTTCCGGCCAAGCACGTTCTTGTAGTAGTCGAACGTCTTCTCCGCGCCGTACTGCGCGTCGACCGCGGCGCTCGCGCGGTCGGAGTTGCTGCCGTTGCCCCACGCGTCGTCACTGTCCAGGAAGAGGTCACCGGCAGGCCCGGTGCCGGTGTTGGGGTCACCCTGGTTGTGCACGTCGGTCGTGTAATTGCCTGCGGCGTCTGTCATTTCGTAACCGCCGCCACTGTGTGCCTTGGTCCCGATGGTCACGTCGCCGACGTAGATGCTGCGGCCGGTGCCGGTCTCGATCTCGTCGTCCACGGCGAGGACCTTGCCGTTGTGAGCGTCGACGTAAGTGTGCGTCCGGGTGGGCACCTTGTCGGCGCGGACGCCCTCGACATACACGTCGTAGGCCAGGCGAGGTGCACCCTTTCCGGCGAAGATCACCAGGGTGGAGTCCTTCTTCGATGTCTTGACCGCGTCCGTATGGCGCCTGCCGGTCGCCTTCGCCTCCGTCTGCGAGTAGGTCGGTGTCACGGAGGTGACCGCGACCTTGCCGGAGGCGTTCTTGCGGATCTTGCCGACGTGACCGCTCTTGCTCTTGGTGACGATCAAGTCACCGCCGACGACCTGCAGACCCTTGTAGGTGCGCTCGTAGTGGACGTGCGTGCTGCCGTTCTTGTCTGTGACGACGTTGCGCAGGACGAGCTTCTCGTCGCTGCCCAGACCCAACGCGTCATGGTCGGCGTTGATCGACGCCTTCGCCGTGGTTGCGTGCTGTATGGCGGAAGGGTTGCTCGCGAGCGCGGGCGGCATACTCATGCAGACTGCGGTGACGAGGGCGGCGCCCAGCGCACCACTGGTGACGGACTTCTTCACGGGGTTCTCCTTGAGAAGGGTGCTCGCACGGGGTGGTGGCGAGCACTGCGGGAGAACTTTCGCGGCACGGCGTGACGCCGTGCCAGTGCGCTGGCGAAATCATGACCGTAAGCCGGTCAAACCTTTAACGCTTCCACACCATTCACTGGTCGAAAGCTGGATCTTTCCTGTGCCTTGTCGGGCGAAGACGCCGACGCAACGACCGGGTGTGGAGCCCGGTACTTCACGCCGACGTCCGTGTGGCAGGCTGCCGGCGGCGCGCCGCCCCGTCGCCATACATCGGCCTCTAAACTTCGGTGGCCGGGGCCGACCGGATCGGCCGGGCGATTGGTCGACGAAGCGGGAGGTGGATCGGTGGCGGGGACCGAACCCGAATCCGCCAGTTTCCCGCGCCCTCGGCGCGGCCCCGAGCCGCAACGACTGCTGACCATCCTGCTCGGCGACTACTGGTATTGGCGACCCGAACCTCTGCCGTCCCGGGCACTGGTCGCGCTGCTGGCCGAATTCGAGATCACCACCGTGAGCGCTCGGGCAGCGCTGCGGCGACTCGCCGAACGCGGACTGGTGCGCCGCACCCAGATCGGCCGGACGACGTCCTATGGGGCACCGACACGATCGACCGAGGAGATCGTCACGCGGCTCAAGGAACTCTTCGCCGCCGACGACGAGGAGCCCTGGGACCGGCGATGGACCGGTGTCGCGTTCTCAGTCCCCGAGGATGACCGCGACTCACGACGCAATCTGCGGGATGACCTGCGGTTGTTGGGTTTCGGGCCGGTGTTCGACGCGCTGTGGGTGCACGCCCGGGACCGCCGACG
Organism: Flexivirga endophytica; assembly: GCF_014640635.1. Taxonomy (GTDB): domain Bacteria; phylum Actinomycetota; class Actinomycetes; order Actinomycetales; family Dermatophilaceae; genus Flexivirga; species Flexivirga endophytica. The sequence continues at coordinate 340,712 of NZ_BMHI01000002.1, read as the reverse complement.
GGAAGCAGCCGCGGTCCTCGACCGGCACCACGTGTCCACGTCGGGTGTGTTTCACACCGAGATCGAGGGTATGCCGGGAGAGGACATCGTCGCCCGGGCGTTCGACCTGGCGCCGGCCGAGCATCGCTATCGGCGCTTCATCGAGATCTATGAGCCGATCCGGCAGCGGATGCACGGGGGCGAGATCGCTCCGCGGGAGGCTCTGCGTGTGCGCACCGAGATGTCCGCCCGCTGGCGCCAGGCGGAACTCGTCGATCCCCGGCTCCCCCGCGAGCTCGCGCCCGCGGCCTGGCCCCGTGATGCGGCAAGGGATTGCTTCGTCGACATCTACGACACCCTCGGCCCGCTGGCAGCAGGACGATTCCGGCAAGTGGTCGCCGAGACCGATACCGGCCTCGCCGAACTGGCCACCTTCCACACGTTCCTGTCGGTGCGGGACCTTCCAGCGGACGGCGTACCTCCGCGCGCAGAGGAGACTGCCCATGAGCGGGCGACGCGCGACCGCAATGCGCGGGCGCTACGCCGCCCCGGCCGCGACGACAACTGACCGAAGCGGGCGAGGCATCAGAGATCGTCGTCGATCCAGGTGCCGATCCGGCGGCGTAACTCCTCGGCGTCGAGTGACCTGCTGTCGGCGTTGTCCGCATGGATCTCGAACACCGGCACGCCGGCTCGACGCAGGGCGTGCGTGGTGAACCAGGACGACCGACTGTCGGCGCTCACCAGGTGCACGACTCCGTCCACACGATGGCGGCGGGCTTGGTCGACATACCACTCGACCGACCACGGCGGTGTGTACATCTGGTCCCGGAACGCAGCGAAGCGCGCGGCGAGCGCCCGCATCGGCCGACCGCCGTACCGGGCGTAGGCATCAGCCGCCAGCGCCAGATACATGGACCAGACGAAGACCGCGCCGTGGCTCTCCTCGAATCGCCGGTAGAAGTCCATGTCGAACCACAGTCCGCGCCCGATCCACATCAACCGCCGTCGCTCGTCCGGGACGACCGCAGTGCCCGTCTCGACCAGGTCCCGCACCTCGTCGTGCAGACGGTGCGCGGCGTCGACCGCCCATTGGGTGCCGCGGTGCCACTGCGGGATCATCACCGCGGGGATCGTGTCGCTGACACGCACGGGGCAGCGCGGTGCCGTCGCGATGAGGTTCCGGGTCCGCCGGTTCCACTCAGCCTGCTCGTTGGACAACCGCATCACGGTCGCGAGCGCCTCGAGGGACACCGGCCGGCCGGTGACGGTCTCGATCAGGTCGGCCACCATCCCCAGTTCGCGCTCCAACAGGTCGAGCCGGTCGGCGCCGACAGCTTGTTCCCACTGCCACGACATCAGATCCCACCAGTTGATCGGGACCTGTTCGGCAGCGGCACTCTCCAGGACGTGCACCGGCACCCCGAGCTCGGACTGCCACAGCTGGAACATCCGGTGCAGGCTGTCGCCGGTGCGTTCGACGAGCACGAGTGACGGCTGCGGCAGACCGCCCCACGGGCGGTCGTCACCACCGGTCAGCGCCTCTGCCAGGGGAAGCGCGTTGTACTGCTGGTCGTCGTCCGGGAGCCCGCGGTCGCGCAGCGCACCGAGGTAGCGGCCGGACAACCGCTTCGCCGAGATGATCGAGGCCCACCACTGGTTCACGACATACGGCACCTCGGCGGCCCGGAAGAGTTCCTGGGGGGCATCGGCGTTCACCAGCGCCAGCGGGGCGCCACCGGCGACCTGGTCACGCAGCCCGGCGAACCATTCCTTCTGGTGGTCCAGCGCCACTCGTGCGGATTCCAGTCGGTCAGTCATACGTGCATCTCCAGCAGGTCTCGGGCCCGGTCGTCCAGGCGGAGTCCACCGAGGTCCTGACCGTGGACGAGCGCGGTCGGAACGGACAGGGTGGATGCCAACACGGGTACGTCCCAGCGCAGGCCGTCGTCACCGCGACGCACGTAGGCCAGGTGGGCAGCGACGCCCGCACCCGATGCGCCGGCGGCCAGGCGTTGGACCCGCTCGTCGACCGGGGCGGCGTTCGGGCCGCCGCGTTCGACCTGGCAGTGCAGCGCGAGCGCCGCGACGCTCGCTGCCGGTGCACCGGCCGCGGAGGATGCCTCGTCGACGGTCACGTTCCAACCGCGGTCGGCCAGCTCGTCATACAGGTGCGGCGTGTCGTGGCCGCTCCCGGTCAGCAGCAATGGCGCTCCCGACGGTTCGTACGGAGCGGCCGCGCGTGCATCCCGGAGGAGTTCGACGGCTGTCGCCGCCGGTAGCGCGGCCGCTGCGAGGCGATAGCGCAGCGCCGTCACCCCGGCGAGCCGCCCGGCTCGCTGCCGGTCGGCGACCAGCGCGAGTTCGTCGCGTAGTCGGTGTCGATCCGCGATCGTCACTGCCAGCCGCTCAGGCGTGACAGTGGTCGAGGCCAGCACCTCGAGCCGACCGGTCAGCATCCGCACCTGCTCGGTCACGTATGCCGTGGTGGTGCGTCGCCGTGCGTGCAGCACATCGACGAGCGCGATCTCGACGCCGGCCGGTTTCCGCCCGATGCGGCCCAGCTCGCGCAGCGTGTAAAACAGCTGGAGGGACGCGTCCGACTCGTGGCTGATCAGCACCAGGTCCGGAGCGATCACGCCATCCAGGAGATCGCCGAGGACTGCGACCGCCGCCGGGTCCACCGCCCCGGAGAGCAGCTCGCCCGCTTCACGCCGGTTCGTCTCGGGCCGGGCCACCAGCCGTACCGGCAGGGCGCCGACCGCGTCGACCAGCTCCAGCGGCAGGTCGTCGCCGACGTAGCCGACCAACACCCCACCGTCGTCCTGCCAGCGCCGCGCGAATCGGTAGGGGTCGTCGACGGCTTCACACAGCGTGCGGTGCGCGTCCGCGGGGCTGCTCACACGACACCGTCCGCGCGCAGCTTCTCGATGTCCTCGGTCGTGAGACCCGTGCGCTCGAGCAGGATCTGCTCAGTGTGCTCGCCGAGCCGGGGCGCCGGACGGTCCAGGGATGCGTCCATCGCAGAGAAGCTGATCGGGACGCCCGGACCGGCCACGCCGGTCGGGCCGAGCGAGGGGTGCATCAGCTCGACGACCTCCCCGCGTCCACGGACCCCGGGATCCCGTATGGCGTCGGCGGGCTCGCGGACCTCGGCGGCGGGCGCACCGCAGGACGTAAGCACGTCGACGGCCTCCCGCCGGGAGCGCGCACAGGTCCACTCCTCGAGGATCCGGTGCAGCTGGTCGGCATTGCGCACGCGTCCGTCGCGGTCCGCGAAGCGCGGGTCCTCCCCCAACTCGGGGCGCCCGATCGCGGCGAAGACGCCGGCCGTGAACCGGTCGGTCGGTGCACTGACCGAGACCCAGCCGTCGCGGGCGCGAAAGATCCCGAAGGGCGCCAGACGCGGCACCTCGTTCCCGGTGCGGGTCGCCATACCGACCTGCTCGTAGGCGTCGAACGGTTCGATCGACAGCAAGGACGTGAGGGCACCGAGCATCGAGACGTCGACCTGCTGTCCCGGGCCACCGCGCTCGACCTCGAGCACTGCGGCGAGCGTGCCGATCACCGCGAACAGCGGTGCCAGCAGGTCGCCGACCGGCAACCCGAACCTGACCGGTGCACTGTCCGGCTCACCGGCGGTGAACATGACTCCGCTGAGCGCCTGCACGATGGAGTCCATCGCCTTCGCCGTCCCACCTTGTGCGCCGAAACCGCTGATCGAGGTGTAGATGACGTCTGCATTGACTGCTCGGACGTCGTCATACCCGATGCCGAGCCGGTCGGCGGTCCCGGCCGCGTAGTTCTCCACCACGACGTCGGCGTCGCGCGCGAGCTCCAGGAAGAGTGCCCGGCCACGCGGGTCCTTGAGATTGAGGGTGATGCTCTGCTTGTTGCGGGCACGTCCCAGGAACGAGATCGACATGTCGTCCTCGTCCGATCGAGTCAGCTGTGGCCCGTCGGCGCCGACATACGGTGCGTTGTTGCGGGAGCTGTCACCGCCGACCGCCGGGTTCTCGACCTTGATCACCGTCGCGCCGAGTCCGGCGAGCAGCAGCGTCGCGTAGGGGCCGGCGAGGGCAGTGGTCAGGTCCAGGACGACCTTCCCCTCCAGCGGGCGAGTGTTCTCCGTGGCTTTCACAGCGCACCTCCCGTCGGACGGATGCCGACGTGCTGCTCGTCGATCCACTCGAAACCGGTGCTGAATCCGGCGCGCGCGGTGATGTCGCGCACGTAGTCGAGAACCTTCTCCCCGCCCGCGTCGCGGGTGAGCGGGCGCGGCGACGCGTCGTCGTCGATCCAGCACGGGATCAGTCCGGCCTCGACTCCGCCGTCGGTGAGTTGCAGGGTGGCGATCATGGTGTTCCGACTCTCCGGGTGGAAGGGATACGTGGGCATCGCGGGATCAGGCGCGAAGCCGTAGAGCTCGGTGCGCCGCCGCGCCCATGCCCGTCGTTCCTCGCTGTCACCACCTGTCGGGCTCAGCGCGCGGGTCACGGTCACGAAGTTGCCCAGGCCGTGGAAGATCGGGCGTCCACGGTGCATCTCGACGCCGCGCGTGATGTGCGCGTGGTGCGCGACCACTGCGTCCGCACCCGCGTCGATGGCGGCACGCGCGACCGGGCTCTCGTACATCGCCAGCTGCGCGGGGGTGTGGCCGATGCCTTTGTGCAACGCGACGATCACGTGGTCGTATGACGCCTGCGCTGCGGCCACGTCGTCGGCCATCGCGGCGAGGCTGTCGGGTTCGGCGAAGGTGTAGATCCGCGGCGGGCCACCCGGCGAGGCATGGTCGAGCTCGTAATGGGTGAGCACGTGGACGTAGGCGCAGCCGGGCTTCTTCGAGGTCGCCCAGCTCTCCCGCGGACCCACGCAGTTGTAACTGAGGACGGCGACCGTCCGACCGTCTCTCTCGACGACCGCCGGCGTCCGCGCCTCGGCGAGGGTCGCGCCGGAGCCGGCCGTGGCAAGTCCAGCGGCCCGGGCGTGGCGCACGGTGTCGAGCACGCCCTCCGGTCCGGCGTCCGCGACGTGATTTCCGGCGAGCGTCGCGACGTGGAAGCCGGCCCGACCCAGCGCTTGGAGCGCGTCCGGGTCGGCGGGCGGAGCCGGTACGTCGGTGCTGCTCTGGGTCGTGGTCGTCGAGTGCGGGACCTCGACATGTCCCACCACGACGTCACCGGTGTGCAGGACGGAGCGGGACTTCTCGAAGAACGAGTCCGGGTGCGGTTCGTCGAGGACGAGATCGCCGACGGCATACACGCGCATCACCGGCGGCCCTCCGCCCAGGTCGCTTCGAGCTCGGGCAACTCCGCCAGGAAGGTCCGGAACTCACGCACGACCCGCTCGGGTCGCTCCGCGGCGACGAAGTGTCCTTCGTCCTCGAAGAGCACGACTTTGGCGCGGCGCACGCACTGTGCCACCCGCAGGGTGGACTCGGCCGAGATCACACCGTCCCTCGAGCCACCGATCGCAAGGACCGGCAGGTCGATGGTGGACAGGATCGCGGCGAGTTCGTCGTTGGTGGTGGCCTCGGGGAACGGCATCCCCTGATTGACCCGGCCCTCCTCGTCGGAGTAGGCGAGGGTCCGATCCACGAGTTGCGCGATGACCTTGTCCCGCAACGCTTTTCGTATGGCGCCATCGGTCCGCCCGCCGATCAGCCGGAACTGCTCCTCGACGACCTTCGGGTCCTTGCGCCCGGCGACCATCTTCCGGCGCCCCTCCGAGGACGTCGTGTCACCACGGCGGTCGTGCGGCGTGCCGACGACCGACACCAAGGCACGCAGCCCAGCCGGCCGGCGCCGGGCCAGGTGCCAGCCGATGCCGCCGCCGTGTGAGATGCCGGTGTAGATGAAGGACTCGATGCCCAGCTGCCTCACGACGGACAGCACGTCGTCGCCCCACTGGTCCAGCCAACCCTGCTCCGGTGGTTCGGCCAGATGCGTCGATCTGCCGAAGCCGCGTGCCTGGATCGTCACGACCCGCACCCCGGGGATCTCGTCGGCGAGCACTGCCGGATAGGCACCGAAGTCCGACGCCGACGACACGACCACCGTGTCGCCGGCACCGTGGTCCTCGACCCGGACGTGTGCGTTGTCGACCTGCATGTCAGGCACTGATGTTCCTTTCGGTGTGGGCGGTGGTCCGCCACGTGGCGGCCTCGCGCTCGGCGAGGTCGGTGAGCAGTTGTCGGTCGGCGTCGGCGAGGTGCCAGTCGTCGGCGAATGCCGTCACTTCTCGGTCGTATGCCGCGAGGTAGCCCGCCGCGTCGCCATACAGCTCGGCGAGGCGGTGCGGCCGGAACGGACGTTGGTTCGCGATCAGTCCGGCGACCATTTCGGGGGTGCCCATCGGCGCCCACGGCGACGGCTCACAGAAACCCGTGGCCGGTGTGCTGTGCGGCGAATAGGTCGCGGCGGGCGCCGTGATCCACGGCGGACGAATGCCGCCGAGGACATTCCCGTCGGCATCCCGGGCCAGCTCGTTCTCGGGACGGCCGGTGAATTCGAGACGCCCACCGCGCAGCGGCGGTTCGTCGTCGCGGACCCAGCGCTCGAGCGCGGCATACGCGCCTCGCCCGACGACGTCCATCCGGGCACGGCTGGGCTGCTCCACGATGCGGCACCGCGGGACGGCGAGTCCCCGGGCGCGGCACTGCTCGTGGTTGGTGAGCAGTCCCCATGAGGCGGGGCTGTCGTGCGAGGTGCCGGCCACCTGATAGAGCCGATAACGATCACCAGCGGCGTCGCTGTCGGCCCGCGCCGCCGACGCGTGCGTCTCGCTCTCGAACTCGCTGAGCAGCTCGATGACCGGAACGTCGTGCCCGCCGATGGTGCGCCGCGGGTCGTCGGACGCGACCCGTGCTGCGTCAGCGGTCAGGGGCGGGTAACCGGACTCGCCGGCTGCGCCGGAGGAAATGCCGATCAGATAGCCGTCGACGGCGGGGCGGCCGCCGGGGAGCCGGCACCGGTCGTGGAACCCGTCCGCCAGGAAGACCCGGCAGAAGCTGCCGGTGTAGGACCAGCCGGACAGGAGAACGCGCTGCACCACAGGAGCCAGCTCGGTCAGCACACTGGTCGCTTCGCCGCGCAGTCCTGCGACGACGGAGCCGACGATGTCGAACCGGTGGCCGAAGGAGTCGATGCGCAGGCCTGCGTAGCGGAGCGGGTCGAAGTGCTCGGCGAGAACAGGCACCATCCGGTGATCCTGGGTGACACCGACCCAGGCGGCGCCGGTCCGCAGCACGTGCTGGTGAACCGTCCGCCAGGTGAGTGCCTGGTCGTAGTCGGGGTGCAACGGTTCGACGTGGACCGTTCCGTTGAACCGAGCGGGATCCGCCGGGCGACGCACGAGGACTCGCGTCACGAACCGCCCCGCCTGCCCTGCCGGCACGGCTGCTCCGTCGTCGTCCTGCCAGTCGCGGGCATCGCCGGTGACGAGGAACTCCTGCTCGACATACCCGGCGGGCTCGAGCTTCACTCCGCGTGACCCCTCCGGCAGGAAGCTCGTGCCCAGCGGAACTCCGGGGCGGCCGTCGATCGGCTCCAGGTCGGTCAGCGTCATCGGGTCTCCTTGGTCAGCAAGGTCTCGGCGGGCTCGAGCTCGGCGTGGTGGCACGCGACCGCGCGTCCGTCCGCGAGGGTCCGCAGCTGCGGGCGTTCGCGCGAGCACAGCTCGGTGGCGAGGGCGCAGCGATGAGCGAACGGGCACGAGTCGCCGAGCGGAGCACGCATCCCTGCCACCGGTGTCTCGGCGCGACGTCGCTCCCGACGCTCCCGCTGCCGCCCGGGATCCTGGACCGGCGCGGACATCACCAGCGCGCGTGTGTACGGATGTGCCGGACGAGCGTGAATGGCCGCGGAATCACCGGTCTCCATCACGCGGCCCCGATAGAGCACCAACACCTGCTGGGCGATGTGGTCGACGACGCCGAGGTCATGGCTGATGAACAGCAGACTGACACCGAGGTCGTGCTGCAACTCCAGCAGGAGGTTGAGGATCTGCGCCTGGATCGAGAGGTCGAGTGCGCTCACTGCTTCGTCGCAGATCACCAGCTCCGGGTCGAGCATCAGGGCTCGGGCGATGGAGATCCGCTGGCGCTGTCCTCCGGAGAACTGCGACGGATACCGCCCGGCGGTGCTCGCCGGCAGGCCGACCCGCTCCAGCATCTCGTGCACCCGGGCCTGCCTACCGGCCCGCCCGAGCGCCACGCCCGTGCGATGTTCCTGCGCACGCAGCGGCTCTTCGAGTGTGTAGCCGATGGTCTTGGTCGGGTTCAGCGAGCTGTACGGGTCCTGGAACACGACCTGGATCTCCTGCGGCCGGCGGCCGGACGGCAACCCGAGGAGCCCTCGATCGCCATACGTGATCGATCCGGAAGTCACCGGTGCCATGCCCAGGACCGCCTTGGCGATCGTCGACTTGCCGGAACCGGACTCCCCGACGACGCCGAGCGTCGAACCCGCGGGGACGGTGAGGGACACCCCGTCGACAGCCCGTCGCGTGCGGCGGCGACCGAGCGGGTAGTCGACGACCAGGTCCTGGACGTGCAACGCGGCGGCGTCACCGGGTCCCTTCACGTGCTGTGCAGTCATGCGCTGGTCCCTTCGAGAATGCTCGTGGCCATCAGGCATCGGCTGTCGCGTCCCTCGCCCAGGTCGACCATCGCGACGGGCTCGCGGCGACACGCCTCCGTCATGAGTGGGCAGCGCGCCGCGAACCGGCAGCCGGTGGGCCAGGTGCCCGGCGCCGGTACCTGGCCGGCGATCGCCGCGATCGGCCGGCCGCGTTCGGCGTGCTCGGGACTGGTCGCCATGAGTGCGCGGGTGTACGGATGTGACGGGTGACGGAACACGTCCTCGACGTCGGCCCGTTCGACGACCTGGCCGGCGTACATGACCGCGACGCGACTGCAGCTGTCGGCGACGACGCCCCAGTCGTGCGTCACCAGGACGATGGCCATGCCGGTCTCCTGCTGCAGCCGGCGCAGCAGATCGAGGATCTCCGCCTGGACCGTCACGTCCAGTGCGGTCGTCGGCTCGTCCGCCACCAGGAGGTCCGGGCGGCCCGCGAGCGCCAGCGCGATCGCGACGCGCTGCGCCATACCGCCGGAGATCTGGAACGGGTACTGCTTGACGATCTCCTCCGGGTCGGGCAACTCCACCAGTCGGAGGAGCTCGAGCACCCGCTCATGTGCTTCCGCTCGACCGCTGTGGTCATGTGCGCGGACCACTTCGCGCAACTGCGCCCCGACCGTGAACGACGGGTCGAGCGCAACCATCGGCTCCTGGGAGATCAGCGCGATCCGCTTGCCACGCAACGCTGCCCACCGTTTTCGCGGCAGGGCGAGCAAGTCGACGCCGTCGAAGCGGGCGCTGCCGTGAGCGACGGCGCCGTTGTTCTCCAGCAGGCCGAGGACAGCACGCGCGGTCACCGTCTTGCCGCTGCCGGACTCGCCGACCAGTCCGAGGGTCTCGCCGGGCTGCACGTCGAAGCTCACACTCGTGAGCACGTCGCGGTCCCCGGAAGGGGTGCGGAAGGTCACCGACAGCTCACGCACACTCAACAGTGCTCCTTCTTCGGGCGCACCAGTGGCGGGCTCCGGTCGACGACGCGGAGCGCGCAGGCCGGCCGAGGCCGTCGAACTCTGCGCGGTGATGTCGCGAACCGTGTCGCCGAGGATGCCGAAACACAGGACGGTGATCCCGATCAGGCCACCGGCGGGCACGAGCAGCCACGGATCGTTGCTCACCGATGATGCCGCGTCGGCGACCATGCCGCCCCAGGTCGGTGCCGGCGGCGGCGGGCCCAACGAGAGGTAGGTCAAACCGGTCTGTATGCCGAGGGCGACGGCTGCGAAGAGGGAGACCTGCACGATGATCACGCCGCGACACCGGGGCAGGATGTGCCGGAAGAGGATCTGTGGCCGCGAGAGGCCGAGCAGTTCTGCTGCCGAAACGAACAGCTCGCCGCGTACCGACAGGGCTGCCGCGCGGATCATGCGGGTCGTCCCGGCGGCGCTCAGCGCACCGAGGGTGATCATCGCGGCGCTGATGTTCCGATCGAACATCGTCAACAATGCCAGCAGGATCACGATGGTCGGCACGGACATGACGATGTCCACGACCCGGGTGATGATCCGGTCGGTCCACCCGCCGAGGTAGCCGGCGGCGATGCCGAGCGGAACCGCGACGATCACGTGGGCGACGACGCCCTCGAGCACCCCGAGGAGCGAGGAGCGGCCGCCGTACAACAGGCGACTCAGCACATCGCGGCCGAGCCCGTCGGTCCCCAACCAGTACTGTCCGCTCGGCCCCTCCAGCGCGTGCTTGAGCTCCTGGTGGAGCGGGTCGTGCGGTGCGACGACCGGCGCCAGCAGACTGGCGACGAACAGCACGACCAGGAAGCCGACGGTGAGCAGGCCGCGCGGGGTGCGCAGCAGCGAACGGACGATGCTCTGCCGTGCCGGGTCCGCCGGCGCGGCCGGTCCGTCGTGCGTCTGGGTGGTGTCCACGCCGGCAGTCATGAGACACGCACCTTCGGGTTCAACAGACCGTAGATCAGGTCGATGACGAGGTTGATCGCGATGACCGCGAGCGTGAAGCAGAGCGCCACACCGAGGATCACCGGTATGTCGTGGTCAAGGGTCGCCTGGGTCGCCAGTGAACCGAGCCCCGGCAGCACGAAGACGTTCTCGATGAACACCGTTCCGCCGAGGGCACCGATCGAGATCAAGCCGAGTGAGGTCGCCACCGGAATGGATGAGTTGCGCAGCACGTGCTTGAGCAGGACGCTGCGCTCCGGGACGCCGTTCGCCCGCAGGAACCGGATGTAGTCGCTGTCGAGCACCTCGGATGCCGAGTCACGCGTCTGCTTGGCGATCGCGGTGATGCCGTAGAGGCTCAACGCGACGACGGGCAGCGTGATCGAGGCGATCCACTCCGACGGGGAGGTCCCCAGCGGTGTATAGCCGGTCGCCGGGAGCACACCGAGCTTGACGGCGAAGATCGACACCAGGATGAGGCCGACCCAGAAGCTCGGCAGCGCGAACCCGAGCAGCGACACGACGTCGATGAGCCGGGCCAACCAGCCACCCCGCACGGCGCTCGCCATACCGAGGACAACCCCTGCCACGGCCGCCAGGACCAGGCTCGGGATCAACAGCGACATGGTGACGCCGAGGCGAGTGACCACGCTCGTCCACACCGGCGCTCCGCTGATGACCGACGACCCGAAGTTGCCGGTCACGGCATGGCCGACCCAGTGGGCATACCGCTCGAAGAACGGGTCGTTGAGGCCCATCTGCGTGTTCAGTTGGGCCACCGCGGCGGGTGTGGCGTTCTCACCGAGAATCGTCTGGGCGGCATTGCCGGGGATCAGCGACTCGAGTCCGAACACCGCGAAGGTGACGATGAACAGCAGCGGGATCGAGACGAGGAGTCGGTGACCGATCACTCGCAGCACGGCGACTCTTCTCCACTGCGACGGGGGCTGGCAGCGGTCACTTGCGAGCCCATGACAGCTCCGACGTCGGTCCCGTCGGAATCGGGTTGGGGTTGATCGTCGAGGACGTCACGTTCTTCAGGTCCGAGGCGAGGTAGTGGATGTTGAGCGTTGACATGATCGGGACCACCCAGGCGAGGTCGGCGTAGCGCGAATTCGCCTGTTCGTAGAGCTGCTCCTGTTTGGTGCCGGTCGCGGCGTTCGCCGTCGCCAGGATGTGGTCCACCTGCGTGTCCGCACTCTTGAACGGGTTGAAGAGGCCAGACGAAATCTGCGCGGAGGTTGCATAGAGCGTCGACCCGGCCGTGGGGAAGATGACAGCCGGATACTTCTTCGACTGGGAGTCCGCAGCGAACTGAGCGATGCCGGTCGACTCGACCTTGAGCTTCACGTCGATGCCGATCGCGTTCAGGGCGTTTGCGAATGCCTGGGAGTACTTCGTATTCGGGTCGATGAGCGACTGGGTCAGCACCGTCATCTTGAAGCCGTGCGGGTAGCCGGCTGCTGCGAGCAACTTCTTCGCCTTGGCCACGTCGTAGTCGTAGCCGCCGCCCTTGACATAACCGGGGATCCCGGGCAGGACGAGCTGCCCGCTGGGTGATGCGAATCGACCACCCAGCGCGGAGGCGAGGGTCTTGCGGTCGAAGGCGAGAGAGATCGCCTGCCGCACCCGCGAGTCGGCGAGCGGTTTGAGCACGGTGCCCTTGCGATCGGCCAGCATCAGGGACCAGTTGAAGAACGGCGCTGTCTGGACCGTCAGGCCGGCCTTCTTGGCCGCGGCGGCGGTCTGCGGGTCACCGGAGGCGAACTGCACCTGACCGGTCCGGGCCGCCGAGAGGACTGCGTTCGGGTCACCGATGATCCGGATCGACACGTTCTTGAAATGTTGCGCCGACGGTGCGAAGTACTTCGGGTTGCGCTTGTACGCGTAGCGGTTGCCGGAGACCGACTTGGCACCGTCATACACGTACTGTCCGGTGCCGTCGCTCGAGGTCAGCAGCGACTTGGGGTCGGCCAGCCCCTTCGGGCCGATGATGTTCCCGATCCCGAAGAACTGGGTCAGGCTCTCCGGAGCGATCGGGTACGGCTGCTTGTAGGTGATGCGGACCGTGTCGTCGTCGACGGCGGTCACGGCGTCGATCGACCCGACGTTGCCGACCAGCCCACCTCCTGCCTTGAGGAAGTACCGCATCGAGGCCACGACCGCGGCGGCGTCCAGCTTCGCGCCGTCGGTGAAGGTGACCCCGTGGCGCAGGTCGAACTCGAAGACCTTGTTGCCGGTCCCGACGTACTGCCACTTCGTCGCGAGGTCCGGCACCAACTTGCCCTCGCCGGTCTGATAGATCAGCGGATCGTAGGCCAGCGAGACGAAGGCCGCCGAGCCACCGTTGCCCGCCTTCGCCGGGTCCATACTCACCGGCGGCCCCGCGAACTGCATGGTCAGCGAATCGGACGCACCACCACCGCCACTACCACCGGCGGCGCCGCCGCCGTTCGTGCATGCCGCGAGACCTACGGCCGAGATGGCCGACGCGGCGAGGACTGCAGTCGTTCTACGCACGACGGAACGGGTTGCTGTCGAGCCCATGGTTTCTCCTCTGTGACGAGCCTCACTCGTCGAGAAATGTAGCCATATGTATGTCGTCCGTCAATGTTTGAGTTACATATACTCTGAAATCAGCACTGCCCCGCAATAGTTGATCCAGTGCCACGCCCGGTTCGTGGCCCAATCAGGTACCACTTTTTGTACCGTTCGTTACCATTCAGTACCTTGAATGCATAGGAGGACCTCATGACCGGAACGCCGGCCACACCACGGTGGCTCGACGATCAGATGGCACCCGTGCACGAGCGCTCGTCCCCGCAGCATGTCCTGGTCACCTTGCTCGGCGACTACTGGATGGACCAGGAGGGCGATCTTCCGTCGGCCGCGCTGGTCGCGCTCCTCGGGGAGTTCGGGGTGAGTTCGGCCAGCGCGCGAGCAGCACTGAATCGTCTGCTGCGACGCGGTCAGGTCGACGTGCGCAAGACCGGCCGTAAGACGTACTACCGGCTCTCCGACGACTCAGCGACCCGGATCCGCGAAGGCGGGCGACGCATCATCCGGTTCGGACAGCACTCCGAGTGGGACCGTCGCTGGTGCGTCGTGGTGTTCTCGGTCCCGGAGGACAAGCGCGACAGCCGGCACCTACTGCGCTCTCGGCTGCGATGGTTCGGCTTCGCCCCGCTGTACGACGCGGTATGGGTGTCACCGAGTGCTGATGCCGACACGGCGAACCAGGTGCTGGCCGATCTCGCAGTGACCTCTGCCACCGTGTTCACCGCGACGACGGTGGGCGGCGCTGACAGCCGTCATCCACTCGCCGCGTGGGATCTCCTCGACCTTCGGCGCACCTACGACGAGTTCACTGATCGCGCCGAGCAGATCTGCCACCGCTTGCGTGACGGACGTGTTCACCCGGCGGAGGCGTTGGTCATCCGCACCCGACTGATGGACGACTACCGCCGCTTCCCGGCCGACGACCCCGGTCTACCGGATGACGAGATGCCGGACGGATGGCCGCGCGCACGTGCCCGCGCGGCGTTCATCGCGGCATACGACGCTCTCGGCCCGTTGGCCGAGGTGCGCGTGCGGCAGATCGTCAGCCTGTTCGACGCTGAAGCCGCGGATCGAGCCCGCTACCTCGACGCAAACACGATGGCCTGACCGCGGGGCGGTCGCTCGCTGCGGCTACGCGCCTACTCGACCGGCACCGAGAGCACACGCAGCGAACCATGCTGCTCGACCTCGACGAAGCCGTCCGCGAGCGCCGACTGCACCACGTGCCAGGGAGCCTGGCCGCCGTCGGCGGGGTCCGGGAAGACGTCGTGGACCAGCAGCACTCCGCCGGGCACGAGGTGCCGGGCGAAGGCACGGTAGTCGTGCTGCGCCGTCTTCTCGGTGTGATTGCCGTCCAGGAAGAGCAGCTCGATCGGCGAATTCCACCAGCCCGCAACGACTTCGGTGCGTGCGACAACGGCCGAGCAGACATCGGCGAGCGCGTCGAGCACCGGTCGGAAGTGCGGGAGTGTGTCCAGCAGCCCCGACCGCGGGTCGACCAACGCCCGGTCGTGCCACTCCCAGCCCGGCTGGTTCTCCTCCGAGCCGTGATGGTGATCGACCGTCACCAGGCGTGCACCGCGGGCGCGGGCTGCCGAGCCGAGCAGGAGCGTCGACTTGCCGCAGTAGGTGCCGATCTCCAGCCAGGCGCCGGGGCGCGCGCGGAGCGCGACGTCATACAACGCCTCGCCCTCGTCGACCGGCATGAAACCCGTTGTGGCCGCGACGGTTTCGGCGAGCTCCGGTGGGATCGGCATCAGCCGACCGCCTCGTCACGCGCAAGGGAAGTGGCCGACTCGACGGACTCGTCCCCCGGCCAGCCGGCGTCTCGCCACAGTGCCGAGCCGGCGGTCGTCTGCGTCACCGCGTCGGCGGCCAGCAGCACTGCAGCGGCGGTCCAGGAGGTCTGCTCCCGCGGCCAGAGCACCATGTCCGGCAGGTTCCGACCGGTCCAGTAACCGCCGGTCTCCTCGTCACGGAGGGTCTGCAGATCAGCCAGCACCATCAGCGCCCGGTCGGTGTCGCCCATCGCGTCGAGTGCGGCGACCAGCTCGGCCGACTCGGCCGAGGTGACCCACGGTTGGTCGTTGACGCACTGGGCGCCGTGCCCCGAGCGGACGTAGTCGTCCCAGCCCTTCTCGATGCGATCGGTCGCCGCCCGGCCACGAACCGCACCGGCGAGCACCGGGTAGTACCAGTCCATCGAGAAGCGGGATCGGTCGGCGAAGGACTGCGGCCGCTCACGCAGTGCCGCGGCCAGCCGATTGCCCGCCCAACGCCACCGCGGGCGGTCGTGCCCGAGCGTCGCCGCGATCAGGCACGCGCACTCCAGCGACTGCAGCGCGCTGGCACTGCCGGTCAGCAGTGCGAAGTCGGCGACGCCGCCGTCGGCGCCGACGGCCCAGCCGAGCTCGCCACCCGGGTGCTGAGCGCGTATGACGAAATTGATCGCCGCCTCGACGGTCGGCCACAGGCGGGCGAGCCCGTCGGTCCGACCGGTCACCAGGTAGTAGTGCCACACGCCGACCGCGATGTAGGCGCACTGGTTGGTGTCGGCTCCCGCGTCCTCGACCTCGTCGTCCCGCACCACCATCGGCCAGGACCCGTCCCGGCGCTGGGTCGACGCCGACCACTCCAGCGCGCGCCACGCGGCGGACCAGTGACCGGCGACGGTCAGCCCCATGGCCGCCTCGACGTGGTCCCAGGGGTCGAGATGACTGCCGTCATACCAGGGGATCGAGCCGTTGGAGCGCTGCTGCCGCAAGATGAATTGCGCTGTCGCAGCACACTGTCCGGCGGTCAGCACGTTGGGCACCGCCAGCGCGCCGAGTCGCCCGACGGGTCGCTGCACCACCATCAGGCGCTGATCTCCGGCTTGGCGGCATACACCACGAAACTCTTGCCCGCGACCGGGTTGAGAGCGTTCTCGGCCGCACGCGTGACGAACGGCGCCTGCATCATGTCCCACACCAACAGCCGGTGATAGGCCTTCACCGCGGGGTTGTCGTTGTTGTCCGGACCGACCGCGCACTTCAGCCACCAGTAGGGCGCGTGCAGTGCATGCGCGTGATGTTGCTTGTATGGCGCCAGGCCCGACCGTCGCAGTTTGGCGACGAGATCGGACGCCCGGTAGATGCGGATGTGACCGCCCTCCACCTCGTGGTAGCTGTCCGACAGCTTCCAGCAGACCTTCTCCGGCCAGCTGCGCGGCACCGACACGGCGACCAGTCCGCCCGGTTTCACGACCCGGAAGAGCTCGGCGATGACCTCGTCGTCCTCGTGCACGTGCTCGAGGATCTCCGAGGCGATGACCCGGTCGAAACTGTTGTCCGGAAACGGCATCGACCGCGCGTCACCGTGCAGGACGGTCCCTGATGCACCCTCGGGCACCTCGCCCTCGAGCTCCATCGCGCCGAACATCGTCTTGATGTCGGCCAGGTCCGATTCGGACTGGTCGAAGGCGGTCACGACGGCACCGCGGCGCAGCACCTCGAAGGAGTGACGACCCTGTCCGGCGCCGACGTCCAGGACGCTCATGCCGGGTGAGACCGGGAACGCCGAGTCGAAGTCCATCGTGATCATCGTTGTTGCTCCTCAAGGTTTCGTACCTCGGCCATCGCAGGCTCACGGGTGGGCGCCGTGCGCCCGCTCGCGGCGATCACCTCGGCGTAGACATCCGCGGTCGCCCTGGCAACCGCGCGCCAACTGTAAGTGGCGACCGCACGCTCCCGACCGGCCGCACCCATCTGCGCGGCCTCGGCCGGGGACGCCAGCACCGAGGCGATCGCAGCGCCCAGGGCAGCGATGTCACCTACCGGCACCAGGCGACCGACACCGTCGGCGAGCAGGTCCGGCAGCGCGCCGACGTCGGACGCGACCACCGGTGTGCCACACGCCATCGCCTCGATCGCGGGGATCGAGAACCCTTCGTACCGCGACGGAATCACTTGCAGCGACGCCGACGCCACCAGTTGCGCGAGTTCCTCGTCGGTCAGTCCGCTGCGGAACGTCACCCGGTCGACCAGACCGGCATCGGCCAACCGCTTGCCGGTCGCCTCGCTCGGCGTACCGACGACGATCAGCTCACTCCACGCCTCGCGGGGCAGCGCGGCCAGTGCGTCGACCAGCACCGACATACCCTTCAACGGCACGTCGGCGCTGATGATCGACACGATCCGGCCCGGCACGCGCGGTGTCTCGCGTGGCCGGAAGCGATCGACGTCGACACCGACCGGCACGACGCGCATCCGGTCACGCAGCACCCCGAAGTCGGCCGCGATGTCCCGTGCGGACACCCGGGACACGGTCAGGATGTGCTTGCTGCGCCGGGCGACCCGTCGCTGCATCTGCACGAAGCCGTACCACCGGCGCTTGGTGACGCGGTCCCAGCCGGTGGCCGCCTCCAGCTCCAGCCGTCGGTCGCGACTGATCGGGTGATGGATGGTCGTCAGCAACGGCAGCCCACGACGCTCGAGCGCCAGCACGCCCGGCGCGAGGGTCTGGTTGTCGTGCAGGATGTCGAAGTCGCCCACCCGGTCCCACAGCAGCCGGGACAGGCGCATGCCGAACGTCCGCGGCTCGGGGAAGCCCGCTGTGCACATCGTCGCGAACTCGAAAACATCGACCGCAGAGCGGAATTCACGCAGTGCGGGCCGACGGAACGGGTCATCCGCGCGATAGAGGTCGAGACTCGGCACCGGCGTCAGTCGCACGCCGGCGTCCAGCCGCGGGTAGGGCTGCCCGCTGAAGACCTCGACGTCGTGGCCGAGCGCCACGAGCTCGCGGGAGAGGTTGCGCACGTAGACGCCCTGGCCGCCGGAGTGCTCCTTGCTCCTGTATGACGCGAGCGCGATCTTCACGCGACACTCGGTTCGGCGGCGGCGGTGTGCAGGTCGTCGTTCGGCGTCCGGGCCTCACCGGGGCGCACGAAGGTCATGTCGTCGGTGACGTTCGCCCGCCGCGCGTCGCGGCGGTCGGCGAAATAGTTCTGCCGGAGGAACCACGGCTTGCGGTCACCCTGCTTGGGCAGCGTCGCGATGGACCGCTGAATGTAGCCCGCCGCGAGGTCGAGCGCCGGTGACGTGGGCATTTCGGACGTGACGGTCGGGTAGCCGTAGGCGTGGCCCTTCGCCCGCACATGGTTGATGAAGCGGCAGAAGAACTTCGCCGACAGGTCGGCCCGCAGGGTCCAGGAGGCGTTGGTGTAGCCGATGCAGACGGCGGCGTTGGGCACACCCTCCAGCATCAGACCCTGGTAGATGTAGCGACCGCCGGGGTCGCACTCCTTGCCGTCGACCCGCAGCGTCGCGCCACCGGCGAGCTGCACGTTGAGGCCGGTCGCGGTGACGATGATGTCGGACGGGATCGACCGTCCCGATCCGGTGTGGATTCCGTCGGCCTCGATGTGATCGATCGTGTCGGTGACGACCTCGACGTCGTGGTGGCGGATCGCCTTGAAGAGGTCGGAGTCCGGCACCACGCACAGCCGCTCGTCCCAGGGCTTGTAGCGCGGGGTGAACGCGGCCATGTCGACGTTGCTGTCCTTGATCTGGCGGGCGACCCCGGTGCGCAGCACCTTCGTCGCCAACCCGGGCGCCCGCCGGCAGAACTCGTAGAACCCGACGGTCGTCACGGCGTTCTTCATACGCGTTGCGGCATACGCCTGCTTGCCGGGCAGCACCTTGCGCAACGTGTTGGCGATGACGTCGCGCGACGGCAGGCTGATCACGTATGTCGGGGACCGCTGGATCATCGTGACCGTCGCCCCTTGGCGGGTGAGCGCCGGCACCAGGGTCATCGCGGTGGCACCGGAGCCGATGACACTGATCTTCTTGCCGTCGACATCGAGGTCGTCGGGCCAGAACTGCGGATGTATGACGTCACCGGCGAAGTCGTCGATGCCGGCGAAGTCGGGGCGGTAGCCCTGGTCGTAGTTGTAGTAGCCGGAGCAGAGGTAGACGAAGTCGGCGGTCACGGTGAACGTGCCCTCGGGTGTCGTCACGGTGAGCGTCCAGCGCGCGTCGGTGCTGGACCAGTCGGCCTCGGTCACCTTGGTGGAATAGACGATGCGCCGGTCGATGCCGTACTTCGCGGCGGTGTCCTTCAGGTATTGCAGGATGTCGGCGCCGTCGGCGATCGACTTCTCGCCGGTCCACGGCTCGAAGGGGAAGCCGAGCGTGAACATGTCCGAGTCGGAGCGGATGCCCGGGTAACGGAACAGGTCCCAGGTGCCGCCCAGGGTCTCGCGGGCCTCGAGGATCGCGTAGTCGGCGCCGGGGCACATGGTCTGGATCCGGTATCCGGCATCGATCCCGGACAGGCCGGCGCCCACCACCAGCACGTCGTAGTGGTCCTGCAAAGGCATCGTGACTCCTCGGCTCGCCGATCGGGATGGTCGGAGATCCAAGTTACCCGCCGGTCACATGGCACGCCAGATCGGCCACTGCCGGGTTTCGGGTCGACCCCGACTGCGCCGGGTGCCGACTCAGCCGGCCACGACGATCACGTGCAGGTGCCGCGGACCGTGCACCCCCTCGATGCGATTGAGCTCGATGTCGCTCGTGGCACTGGGACCGCTGATCCAGGTCAGCGCGCGGTGCGCCTCGATCGCCGGCCGCAGCAGCCGGATGGCGCCCGGGACGTCCGGGGTCACCTGGCTCTCGCGGATCACACACACGTGCACGTCCGGCACCAGGGTCAGCGCCCGTCGCCCCTGGTCGGCGGTGTGGTCGAGCACGATCGTGCCGGTCTCGGCGATGCCGACCGATGCCGCCGTGACCACCGCGTCGCAGCGGTCGAGACCTTCGGTGCTGACATCGTCGTCGATGACGAACTCGGCCTCGGACGCGCTGAGCCAGTCCTGCTCCAGACCGGGCGGTATGACGACACGACCTGCGCCATACGCCTGCAGTGCCGCGGCGACGTGGGCGGCGAGCTGCTCCGGGCCGCACCGCTGCACGACGGCGCGGTAGTCCGCCGTCACCTCGACGAAACGCTCGACCATCGCGTCGTGCGCCGTGCTGCCCGGGGTCGGCGCGCCCGTCATACCGACCGGGCCGGCGGCCGTGTCGGCGGTGCGTGCGCCGGATCCGTCGAGGGCGTGCCGGATCCGACCCAGGATCTCCTCGCGTGCCGTGCTCATGACCGTGGTTCCTCGTGGGTCCGTCGCCACCATGACCGGAACGACTCCTTCGGGGGTGTGGGTGCGTTGCGTGCCTGGGTCCAGGCGGATGCGGGCCAGGGCAGCTGGCTGATCGACGTCCGCTTGCCGAACAGCCGGCTCGCGGCTGCGGCGCCGGCCTGCACGCCCTCCAGCCGCTTGTGGTTGCCGAAGACCCAGGACGCGGCGCGCATGCCGGCCGCCTCGGCCGACGGCACGCCGCCGCGGTGCTGGTCGACGACCTGGCTGCGCAGCTCGACCAGCATCCGCGGTATGTCGATCCGCACCGGGCACGCGTCGAAGCAGGCGCCGCACAGGCTGGAGGCATAGGGCAGCGACTCGTCGATGGGGCTCGCGGTGCCCCGCAGCTGCGGGGTGAGCACCGCGCCGATCGGTCCTGGGTAGACCGAGCCGTAGGCGTGCCCTCCCGCGCGCTCGTAGACCGGGCAGACGTTCAGGCACGCCGAGCACCGGATGCAGCGCAGCGCCTGCCTGCCGAGTTCGTCCTCCAACACCCGGGTGCGGCCGTTGTCCAACAACACGACGTGCACGTCCTGCGGGCCGTCGTCGGGCGTGGCGCCGGTCCACATCGTCGTGTAGGGGTTCATCCGCTCCCCCGTGCTGGACCGTGGCAGCAACTGCATGAAGGTGCCCAGGTCGTCCCAGGTGGGCACGACCTTCTCGATGCCGACGACACTGATCAGGGTCTCGGGCAGGGTCAGGCACATCCGGCCGTTGCCCTCCGACTCCAGCACGACCAGCGTTCCGGTATCGGCCACCGCGAAGTTCGCGCCGGAGATCGCGACCCTGGCGCGCAGGAACTTCTCCCGCAGGTGCTGCCGGGCCGCCTCGGCCAACTGTGCCGGCTCGTCCGTCATACCGTCCGGCGCCGGCCGGCCCACCTTGCCCATCTCGCGGTCGAAGATCTCGCGAATCTGACTGCGGTTGCGGTGAATTGCTGGCACCAGGATGTGCGAGGGCCGATCGTGGCCGAGCTGCACGATGAGCTCCGCGAGGTCGGTCTCCCAGGCGCTGATGCCCGCCGCCTCGAGTGCCTCGTTGAGCTCGATCTCCTGGGTGGCCATCGACTTGACCTTCACGACCTCACCCCCACCCCACGAAGTTTCTCCCCCGCTGCGCTCCTCCGAATACTTCGCGGGGGCCCCGAGGGATTCCTGGACAAGTTCGACAACGATGGAGCAGGCCTCCTCGGCGTCGCGCGCCCAGTGCACGGTCGCACCGGCCTTCTGCAGGTTGCGTTCCAACTCCTCCAGGTGCTCGTCGAGGTTGTTCAGCGCCGCGTCCTTGCTGCGCGCACCGTCGACCCGCAGCGCCTCCCAGTCGTCGACCTCGCCGACGACCTGGGCGCGCTTGTCCCGGATGGTGTGCGTCGCCATTTGCAGGTTGTGCCGCAGCACCGGGTTGCGCAGCTCGGGTGCGGCCAGCTTCGGGAACTTTGGCATGCCGAGGTATGTCGGTGTGGTGATGCCGACGGGGTTTCGCTCGGGTGCCGTGGAACGGGCAGCTTTCTTCATGCGGGATCCTCCTCGGTCGATGCCAGGATCTGGGCCAGGTGCAGGGACCGCACGCCGGCCCGCTGGCGGTCCAGCAGACCGCCGATGTGGGCCAGGCACGAGTTGTCACCGGCCACGACGACCTCGGCACCGGTCTCCCGGATGTGCCGGGCCTTGTCCGAACCCATCGCGACGGAGATGTCGGCGTTCTTCATCGCGAAGGTCCCACCGAACCCGCAGCACTCGGTCGCGCTCGGCAGCTCGACGAGGTCGATGCCGCGGACCGCGCGCAGCAACTGTTGCGGCCGGTCACCGACACGCAGCATGCGCAGCGAGTGACAGGTCGGGTGATAGGTCACCCGGTGCGGGAAGTAGGCGCCGACGTCGACGACCCCGAGCACGTCGACGAGATATTCCGACAGTTCGTGGACACGTGGCGTGAGCTGCTCGACCTCCCGGGCCAGGCCGCTGTCACCCGACCGCTCGGCGATCCACTGGTGCTGCTCGCGGACCGACCCGGTGCACGACCCGGAGGGCGCGACGACGGCGTCATACGAACCGAACACGTCGACGAACGCCCGGACCAGCGGCACCGCCTCGTCGACATACCCGGTGTTGGTGAACATCTGACCACAGCAGGTCTGCGCCATCGGGAACTCGACGGTGACGCCGAGCCGCTCCAGCAGGCTCACGGTCGCACGTGGCGTGTCCGGCCACATCGTGTCGTTGAAGCAGGTGGCGAAGAGCGCGACCCGTGGCGCGGCGGTCACGGCAGCATCCAGGACAGGACCGTCGACTGCAGGCCGACCAGCAGGCAGACGATCGCCAGCAGTCCGATGGACCAGAGGATGACCTTGCGGAAGATGTCCGACTCCCGCCCGACGAGGCCGACCGCGACGGCGGCGATCGTGAGGTTCTGCGGGCTGATCATCTTTCCGACCACACCACCCGCGGAGTTGCCCGCGACCAGCAGGGTCGGATCGATGCCGGCCTTGTGCCCGGCGGTCTGCTGCAGCGTCGCGAAGAGCGCGTTGGAGCTGGTGTCGGAGCCGGTGACCGCGGTGCCGAGCCAGCCCAGGATGGGCGACAGGAACGCGAAGGCGGCGCCGGTGCCGGCGATCCAGGTGCCGATCGTCACGGTCTGGCCGGACAGGTTCATCACGTAGGCGAGCCCGAGCACGGACGCGACGGTCAGGAACGCGAACCGGAGCTTGACCCCGGTCTCCACGAACTCACGCCCCCACTGGGCCGGTCCGACCTTGTAGACCAGCGCGACGATGACCGAGCAGATCAACAGCAGCGAGCCGGGCGAGGACAGCCAGGGCAGCGTGTAGACGGTGGTAGCGCTGACCTTGCCGGTCCCGGAGAGGACGTGGCCGTCCAGCCCGGGCCAACCGATCTTGACGTCGGTGTCGGCGAGGGCGTTCTTGATCGGGTCGATGAGCTTGGCCGCCGCGAAGACCGCGATGACCAGTAGGTAGGGCAACAGCGCCATACCGATGCGGCCGGGGGTGAGCGCCTCGGCCCGACGGTCCATCTCCTCCGCCGAGGTGAACGCGATGTCGTCGTCCGCGACAGCGGTGCCCGCATCGCCGGATCCCCCACCGACAGTTGCGAATTCGAGCTTGCGGGCCTGGGCGATCGACTCGTTGGCCTCTTCGCGCCCCTGCGGCTGCCAGAAGCGGAGCATGACGACGGCGGCGGCGAGACCGACCAGGGAGGCGATGACGTCGGTCAGCTCGACCGAGATGTAGGTCGCGGACGCCCACTGCGCCACTGCGAAGGCGGCACCGACCACGAGCGCGATGGGCCAGGTCTGGCGAACGCCGCGACGACCGTCGACCAGGAAGACGAGCATGAGCGGGACGACGAGTGCGAGCACGGGGGTCTGGTGTCCGACATACGCGCCGACGATGTTGTAGTCGATGTGCGTCAGGTTGCCGGCGGTGATGATCGGGATGCCGATGGCCCCGAACGCGACGGGCGCGGTGTTGGCCAGCAGGGCGACGGCCGCCGCACGCAACGGCGAGAAGCCGACCGCGATGAGCATGACCCCGGTGATCGCCACGGGCGCACCGAAACCGGCCAGTGCCTCCAGCAGCGCACCGAAGCAGAACGCGATGATGATCGCCTGCACCCGTGGATCGTTGGACACCAGGTGGAAGGCTGCGCGCAGGTCCTCGAACCGGCCGCTCACGACGGTGACCTGGTAGAGCACGATCGCCGCGAAGACGATCCACATGATCGGGACCAGGCCGTATGCCGCCCCTTCGGTGCCTGCCAGCAGCGCGAGATCCACCGGCATCTTGAACGCGACGATCGCCACGACGAGCGCGATCCCCAGGCCGGTCAGGCCGGCCCAATGGGCCTTCCAGCGCAGCAGTCCGAGGGTCAGGAAGATGCTCAGCAACGGCAGCGCCGCGATGATTGCGGACAGCCACAGGCTGTCCGCGACCGGCGTGATCGGTGGTTGGTAGGTCGGCATCGTGGCGGTCTCCAAACGGGCGGTGGTGCAGGGGGAGTAATGGTCTTACCATTAAGATGTGACGCAGAACATACCAGCCGATCCGCCGTTGCGTAAGCCCCTGACCGCAAGACGTAGGCTCGCGGACGTGTCCGATGACGTTGCGCCGAAGAAGGCCTGGCAGCTGGTCGTCGACTGGATCGAGCAACGCATCCTCAGCGGTGAGTTCGCGGTCGGTTCCCACCTGCCGGCCGAGCGGGACCTCGCCCAGCGCGTCGGGGTGAGCCGTCCGGCGGTGCGCGAGGCGGTGCGCACCCTGCAGGCGAACGGCGTCCTGCAATCCGCCGTCGGAGCCGGCGCGACCGGCGGTACGACCATCTCCGGGGTGCCGCATCAGGCCCTGACCCGGCTGCTGCGCCTGCACGTGGCACTCGCGAACTTCCCGACCCCCGACGTCACCGAGGTCCGGGTCGCGCTCGAGCGGCTGTCGACGAGGCTCGCCAGCACCCGGGCGACTGACGCGGACCTGGCGCGGATGCGGGACCTGCTCGAGGTCATGGACGACGACGGCCTGACGATGGCGGAGTTCAACAACCACGACACCGGCCTGCATGTGGCGATCGCCGAAGCAGCCGGCAACCGGCTGGCCAGCGACCTCACGATCGCGATCCGGGAGTCGATGCGGCTGCCGATCCTCGCCGGTCTCGATGCCCTCCCGGACTGGATCAGCACTCGCGACATCCTGCGAGCCCAGCACCACGGGATCGTCGCCGCCATCACCGCCCACGAGACCGAGGCCGCGGTCGCGCTCATCGAGGAGCACATCCGGTCGGCGTACGCGCGAATGACGAGCCTGCACGCGGACGCCGGCGGCTGACCCGCGCCGCTCGAGGACACCGCGCGACCGAACCCTCGGTTAGCATCTGCGACCGTGACATTGCGGGATCAGGCGTATGACGTGGTGGTCGTGGGGGCCGGACCGGCCGGGAGTCGGGCGGCGTATGCCGCGGCGCGGGCCGGCGCGAGGACCCTCCTGCTGGACCGGGCGGAGTTCCCGCGCTACAAGACCTGCGGCGGTGGTCTGATCGGGCCGACGCTGGCGTCGCTTCCGCCGGACGTCGAGGTGCCGGTCCAGCAGCGGATCACCCGGGCATCGTTCACGATTCACGGCCGGTCCCATGTGGAGAAGCGGGCCGAGGACCGACTGCTGAGCCTGGTGAACCGGGCCGAGTTCGACACTGCGCTGGTCACGTCCGCGACCGCTGCCGGTGCGGAGTTGCAGACCGGCGTCGCCGTGACCGGCGTGCAGGAAGCGGCTGACCTGGTCACGATCACGACCTCGGACGGCGAGGTGCGCGCCCGGGCCGTGGTGGGCGCCGACGGGTCGGCGAGCCGGGTCGGCCGGTATGCGGGCGTGGAACTGCGCCAGGTCGATCTCGGTCTGGAGGTCGAGCTGACCCCGGACGCCGCCGCCCGCACGGCATGGTCCGGCCGGGTGCACCTCGACTGGGGTCCCGTGCCCGGCTCCTACGCCTGGGTCTTCCCCAAGCAGGACGTGCTGACCGTCGGGGTCATCATGGCCAAGGGCAAACCGGCCGAGACGAAGCGTTACCTGGCCGATTTCGTGGCGCAGCAAGGGCTTTCGTCGCTACCCGTGGTGCGCGACTCCGGCCACCTGACGCGCTGCCGGACCGCGGACTCACCCCTCGGGCGCGGCCGGGTGCTGGTCGCCGGGGACGCCGCGGGGTTGCTCGAGCCCTGGACCCGCGAGGGCATCTCGTATGCCGTCCGGTCGGGCACGTTCGCCGGAGCGGCCGCGGCGCGGGTCGGCCTCGCGAGCGACTCGCCGGAGGAGGGCCTGGCGTCATACACCCGCGACGTGGAGCGCGAGCTCGGCACCGAGATGAGGGTCGGGCAGCAGACGCTGCGGGCGTTCGAGCGACACCCGCGCGCGTTCCACACGATGCTGCGTACCTCGCCGGGGTGGCGGGTCTTCACCCGGATCACCCGCGGCGACACCACGTTGGGCCGGGTGGCCGGACGCCACCGCGTCGTGCGGGTCGGCCTGGCAGCGATGAACCGCTGGTGAGTCAGGTCCCGGTCGAGGGCTCGTTCAGGCCGGCGATGATCACACCGGCGATGACGAGTATGACCAGCACGAACTGGATGGCGCCGATGACGATGCCGGCGATCGCCTGACCGCGCCCGATGTCCTGGATCTCCCGCGAGCGCTTGAGGCCCATGACTCCGAGGATGATGGCGACGATGCCGGAGAACCCACAGAACACGAAGATCCCGGCGATGCTGGTGATCATCGAGGCCAGCGCGAGCCCGTTGGTCGGGGTCGGTTGATAGGTGCTGTATGGCGCGGCCGGCATCCCGTAGCCGCCGTACGGCTGCTGGCCGTAGGGCTGCTGATAACCGTATGGCCGCTGATAGCCCTGCTGGGGATAGGGCTGCTGACCGTAGCCGTAGGGAGGCTGCCCGTACTGCGGCTGCCCGTACTGCTGCTCCTGGGAAGCCTTGTCCCGCTGTCCGGGCTGGGCGTAGGGATCGACCGCCGGATGAGCGGTCGTCTCTTGGTCATGACGTGGCACTCCTGCGTCGTGCCCCGTCATTCGCCTGACCCCTTCGGTCCTAGCTGCGCTCGCTCGTGGAAGCTCCGGTCCCGGGAGCCGTAGGCGCCATACGGATCAGACATGCGGCCATGGTAGGTGCGGGTGTGCCGTCTCCACGAATCGTCGGCGGCGGTGCGCTTCAATCGAGGGATGACCGACCAGCCCGACGATTTCGAGCGTGCCCGTGACGAGACGGTCCGCTATCACGAGGAGCTCTACGCCTCGGCCGACCTCGGCGATGCCGGGACCTGGCTGGCCAATCCGCACCCGCTGCTGACCGCGGCTCTCGCGCTGCTGCCCTCCGACCGGGCGGTGACCGCCTACGACCTGGGCGCCGGCATCGGGCGCCATACGATGCCGATGCTGGAGCGACTGCCCGCCGGCTCCACGGTGTATGCCGTAGACCTGTTGCCGTCCGCGCTCGCGCAACTCGAGACCGAGGTGCCCGCCGGCGTCTCGACGGTGTTGCACACGGTCACGGCAGATCTCGACGACTTCGATTTCGCGGCCCCTGCCGACCTGGTCTTCGCGTTCTCCGCGATCGAGCACCTGCCGCGACCGGAGGCGGTACGAAACCTGTTGCAGCGAACCAGGATTGCGACCCGGCCGGGCGGCGTCGTGGCGCTGGGGATCATCGCCGATCGTTTCGAAATCCGCGCCGACGGCACCCGGCGCCCGGCGTTGCTGGAGAGCGACCTGTCGATCGACACCGCACGCCGGCTGCTCGACGACGTCTTCGTCGACTTCACCGTCGCCGACAGCCAGCTGCACCCGGCCGAGGTCGAAGAGGAGCGCGGCGGCGAGCGCTACACGCTCGCCTCGACGCTGCTCACCTGGCTCGCCGTGTCGTCCTAACGGACGAGGGAGTCGTCGGGCAACCAACCCTTCGGGCCGGTCGAGCCGGCGGGGTACGCCTCCATCGGCACGCGGCCGGCCTTCCATGCCTTGAGCACCGGATCCATGATGCGCCAACAGGATTCGGCTGCGTCGCCGCGGACGGACAGCAGGTTGTCCCCGTCCAGGACCTCGCGCAGCACCTCGCCGTACGGGAGCATCCAGCCGGGTGCGAGTTCGGCGCGCAGCTCCTTCTGCTCCAGGTCCATCGGGCTGCCTTCGGCATTCATCGTCAGCACGAACGACACGGCGCCCGGCTTGAGGTCGATGATCAGCTTGTCGGGTGCTGCCGTGTTGTCGAAACCGTTGGGCAGGTGCGGAACCGGCCGGAAGTAGGCGATCACCTGCTTGCGCGGGGTGCCGAGCGCCTTGCCGCTGCGCAACGTGAACGGGATGCCCGCCCACCGGTTGTTGCGCACCTCTACCTGCACCTGCGCGAGCGTCTCGGTCTCGCGCGAGGGGTCGACACCCTTCTCCCGCGTGTACGCCGGGATCTTGCGACGGCCGATCTGTCCGGCGGTGTAGCGGGCACGCTTGCTGGACCTCTTCGGGCTGCCGCCCCACAGGTAGGTGGAGCGCAGCACCTGGGCCTTCTGGTCCTGCACCTCCTGGGCGGACAGGTCGGCGATCGACTCCATCGCGAAGACGCCGAGGATCTGCAACAGGTGTGACTGCAACATGTCGCGCAGGGCTCCGGCCCGATCGTAGTAGCCGGCGCGTCCTTCGAGGGCGAGGTCCTCGTCGTAGATGATCTCGACGCGCTCGATGTGCTCGGCGCTCCAGATCGGTTGCAGGATGCGGTTCGCGAAGCGCAACCCGATGAGATTGAGCACGGTGGAGCGACCCAGGAAGTGGTCGACGCGGAAGATGTGATCCTCCGGGACCAGCTTGTGCAACTGCGCGTTGAACGTGCGCGCCGACTTCTCGTCACCACCGAATGGCTTCTCCAGTGCCAGCCGAGTGTCGTCGGGAAGGTCGATGTCCTCCAGCAGTCTGCACACCTTCATCGACACGGCCGGCGGTAGCGCGAAGTAGATGACCAGTGGTCCGGAGCAGCCGGCCAGCAGGTCGGCCAGCTGCTCGGTGTCGAGCAGGTCGGTCTGCTGGTAACGGGTCTTGGCGAGCGCGGAACGCGCGGGGCGAGCAGGCACGGGGACAGTGGCGAACGACTCCTCGACCCGTTTCTTCCATTGCGTCGCAGTCAGGTCCGCGCGATCGGCACCGACGATCTGCACCTTCCGGGATGGCTCGATCTTGAGCAGGCTGCCGACACCGGGCAGCAACAACCGGTGGGTGAGGTCACCACCGGCGCCGAGGATGAGCAAGGTCACGGGAGTCTCAGCAGCCATGGCCCCGAGCATGGCATGGCCGGCCGGCTTGTTCGCGATGACTGCCCCTTCTGCGCGCCTCTTCCAGTGCGGATCCGGTGGCGGGTTGTCACGGAGCGGGACCTTGTGTAACTTAACGTTATGCAAAGCATCATCGCTGGTGATTCACGACGCTCCATGCGTCGCGCGATCACCTGTTGCCGTCTGTCGACCTGACTCCCCGCACAACTCTCGACAGACCGCACAAGGATGCTTGATGATCACCACCCACCAACCCGAAATGACCTGGCAGTCAGAGCTTTTCGCCAGCAGCACTTCGTTCGCGGCAGTCATGGAGGACAGGTCCGTGGCCGAGGGGCGGCAGCGGCTCAGCCCGCGCGCCGCCTTCCAGGAGTTGTTGTTCGAGCGAGCGCACTTGGTCGATATCCGCCCTCCGGATCAGCGCGCGATCGAGGGAGGGATCGCGCAGACGCTGCACAGCGAAGGGATCGCGAACCCCGGCCTACGCCTGATCCTGCTGTGCCAGGACGGTCACGCCTCGTCTCTTGCCGCAGATGCCTTGGCGGGCCTGGGTGTTCACCGTACGACCGCTGTCATCGGCGGTTTCGACGCGTGGCGGTCGCTCGGCCTGCCGGTCAGAGCCTGACGGTTGCCACGTCGTCGCCGTCGATCACAAAGCGCGCCACGATCGAGATCCGCGAGCGCAGCGAGTTGGCGATGAAGCACTCCTGGTGCGCGATGCGCGTCAGCCGCTCGAGCTGATCCAGACGACTACCCGGAGCGAGTGTCACCACTGGGTGCAGCGCGACATCCGTGATCGACATCGGCGAATTCCCTTCCGGCATGGTCCCTTCCGCCGCATCGACGTAGTCGATGACATCCAGCCGGGCCCGCGCTGCGACCGCGAGGAACGACAGCAACTGACAACTGCTCGCCGCCATCACGAGCAGGTGCTCGGGGTTGGCCACGGCTGGATCACCGCCGAAGTGCGGGTCCGCGGACAACTTCATCCCGGCCAGTCCTGCAGGTCCGACCCGGTGCTCACGGGAGTAGGCGTCATACCCCTCACCGGTGGAGCCTTGCCAGCTCAAAGCCACGGGGTACGAATGGTTCTCCGCCATACCCGCATCGTATGCCGGACCAACACAGCCTGCGCCCGCCGTAAATTTTTCGATCCGCCTGAGCCGCGAAGCCACAGCAGAACGGTGTGATGGTGACACGCTCAAACGCGGTGGCATCGCGGCGTCCGAGGTCGACAGCCTTGTCAGGCCGAGGTGTTCGCGCGGGATCGGACGGCAGCTCCTTCAGTCGCCCGGGACGAGCAGCAGGAGATGGTCGTGCTCGTCGCGGTGTACGACGAGAGTTTGACGATCTGTGCCGGTTCGTGACGCGCACAGCGGAGGCATCGGCGAGCGCGCCGACCGGTTCGTACCGCACAATCACCGCCGGCCATTTCGTCGCGCGATCGACCCGGTCAGCGCGGTGGCGAAGAGGCACCACCCGGCATACAGCCCGATGCCGGCTGCCTTTCCCCGGCCCGTGGCGCCCGCCCGGCGGGCCAGGTCGGCCGAACTGGCAGTGAGGACAGCGCATTCGACGGCCGCCGGCCAGGGTCGGTGGCCCCGGAAGAACAGCGCGGTCCAGCCGGCGTTGAGCACCATGTTGGCCGCCAGCGCCTGCTCCAGTTGCCGGCTCCGGGCCGGGTGGCCGGTCTCGGCGAGCTCCGCGCTGCTGCGGGCGGTGGCCACCGCCGTGGTGGCGTACAGCAGCGTCCACACGGTGGGGAACGCCGCCGGCGGCGGCTGCCAGGCGGGCTTGTCCAGCCGGCGGTACCACGGCGAATCCGGTGTGGTCAGCAGCGAACCGGCGACCGCGGCCGTGCCGACGACCGCCGACGTGCGGGCCAGCGTGCGGATCCACCGGTGCGGCTCCAGGTCGGTGACCGCCGCCCGGATCGCGTCGGCGAAGCCGGTCCGGCCCCGCGGGGGCGGCCCGATCGCGTCGAGCACGTCGTCCTCCTGGCAGATCGCGTCGTGCACCAGGCTGCCGACCAGCGGCCGGGCGATCCCCGCGGAGATCGGCGTGACGACCTCGACCCACAATCCGGCCAGCCGGGGCGTCAGCACCGGCACGCTGATGATCCGTCGTGGCCGCAGGCCGACGATCTGGGCATACCGCTGCATCATCTGCGCGTAGGTCAGCACCTCCGGGCCGCCGATGTCGAAGGTGCGATTGGTGTCGGCGGGCAGCTCCGCCGCGCCGGCCAGGTAGTGCACCACGTCCGCGACCGCGACCGGCTGGATCCGGTTGTCGACCCAGCGCGGCGCCACCATCGCCGGCAGCCGCTCGGTCAGGTGCCGCAGCATGTCGAACGATGCGGACCCGTTGCCCAGCACCACACCGGCCTGCAGCACCACGGCCGGGATCGGACCGTCCAGGAAGACCCGCCCGACCTCGACCCGGGACGCCAGGTGGTCCGAGAGCTCACCTTCGGGGTGCAGCCCGCTGAGGTAGACCACCCGGGCGATCCCGGCGTCGGCCGCCGCGTCGGCGAAGGTCTGCGCCATCGCCCGGTCGCGCCGCCGGAAGTCGCCCCGGCCGTCCATCGAGTGCAGCAGGTAGTAGGCCGTCTCGACCCCGTCCAGCGCGCGACGGCAGTCGGCCGCGCGGGACGCGTCACCCTCGACCACCTCGACCTGTCCCGACCACGACTGCCCGCTGAGTCCGGACGTATGACGGGTGAGCACGCGGACCGTGTGCCCCCGCTGCAGCAGTTCCGGAACGAGCTGTCCGCCGATGTAACCGGTCGCGCCGGTGACCAGCACGAGTGCCATGGTTCAACCTCCTGTGGGTAGGACGACGGGTAAGAGGAGCAGCATGCCCAGCGACCAGATCAGATGGGTGATGATCGGGGCGAGGATGCCGCCGGTGACACGGCGTTGCAGACCGGTCAGCAGGCCGAGCGCGGCCGCCGCGAGCACCAGCAACGGTATGCCGCTGCCGGCCGTGGCCAGAGAGTAGACCGCGGTCGAGACGAGCACGGGATATCGCCGTCCGACGGCGGCATACAGCGCCCCGCGGAAGTAGATCTCCTCCGCGACCCCGTTGGCCGCGGTGATCAGCACGATCGCCGGCAACGAGCCCAGCCGGGCGTGGTCCAGCAGCCGCACCACCGGGTCGCGCAACGCCGGCACGTGAGACACCAGCAGGCCGCCGGCCAGGAAGACGGTCAGCAGCAGCGCACCGAGCGCAAGCGACTGCACCACCGGCCGGGCCCGGTCGGATCCGGCCCGGGTGTGCGCGCGGCCCAGGTGCAGCGGACCCGAGAGCAGGCCGCCCACCGTCCAGACGACCGCCAGCACCGCCGTCGCCAGGTAGAACGAGGGGTCGCCGGCCGGGATGCGCAACGCCGCCGCGAGCAGCGCCGCGCCGACGACCAGCGTGACCAACGCGACGATCCGTCGCCGCCGGAACGCCGCGTCGGTCTCCCGGTGGTCGCGCGGCACCGGCACGACCAGCGCCGCCCGCACGAACGAGCGCACCTCCCGCACCGGGTTCACGAACACGACCATCGGCATCAACCCGAGGCCGACCGGGCGGGGTGGGCGCTCACCGGCCGCCATGGGCCTGCCGCACGCACCGGTCCCGCCATCAGCGAAGACCGTTGAGGACCGTGGTCATGCGGTCGACCGTCTTGTCGGCGACCGGTCGCATGAACAGCTGCAGCAGCGGATCGAGGACGACATGCAGCCGGCTGCGCAGGGTGATGGTGGCGGTGTAGGTGATGCGGGTGCCGCCTTCCGGCGCCGGCGCGAGCTGTATGTCGTCGCGCGAGCCGGCGGAGTCGTTGGAGCCCTCGAACACGACGCGGTTCTCGTCCAAGCGGGCCAAGACGTAAATCAGCGTCACCGGCCGGCCCAGAAAGCGGGACTCGTTGCGCCAGCGACTTCCCACCGCGATCGATCCGCTGTCGAGGCGTTCGCACCGCTGGGTGCCAGGATCCCACTTTGTTGCGTGGCTGAAATCCTGCAGGTATGTGCGCGCCACCTGCGGTTCGGCGCGGACGAAGAAACTCCTGGTGATGTTCATCGACAGTGCTCCTGGCTCTGGATGGTGGCCATCGGGATCAGCGTGCAACCTGTGGCCGTGGCGACCGGCTGCGGTGCAGGAGCGCCGCAGCGACGGTCTGTGCCGATGCCGTGAGGGACGACATCAGGGGGATCGCCCCGTCGACATGGTGAGCCTCGCTACCGCCGACGTAGACGGTTCCGATCCCGGCGCCGACCAGAGTGCGGACGGCGACGTTGGCCGGGGCGATGTCGTGGTCTCTGGCGACGCTGATCACCGCGGCGTCGGGTCGCCACACCTCGGCCAGGCGCGTCCAGCAGGACTCCGGCACATCAGAACCGACATACAGAACCTCAGTGCCCAGGCGTTGCAGGAGCAGAGCGAAGGCGAGGGCAGGGAGCTCGTGCCGGTTGGTGGCCGGTAGGCCGACCACCACGCGCGGACCGTGTGCCGGCGTCGTGTCGAACAGCGCCGACAACTTGCGCATGACCGCGGCGCTGACCAGATGCTCGGAGACGACGTCCAACTTGCCAGACTCCCAGAACCGTCCGACCTGATGCATGCTCGGCACGAGCCAGGAGTCGACGGCCGTCTCGATCGACGTGACCGCGAAAGCTTCGTCCAGGACCCGACGAAGCGCATCGTTGTCCAAGGCTGCTCCGGCACGCGCCAGCGCCGTCACGTCCTGTATGGCGGCGCCCGGAACACTGCCCAAGGACCGCGGAGATTGGCTGGCCGGTGAAGCAGCCAGACGCGCTGCTCGTCGTGGCGGGACGCCCGAGTCCACCAGAGCACGCATTCGATGAAGGATCTCGAGGTCGTGCTCGTCATATTGCCGGTATGACGACGCGGTGCGGTCGGGCTGCACGACTCCGTAGCGGTTCTCCCACGCTCGCAGTGTCACTGCGGGTACGCCGGTGAGCTCGGCGATCTCACCGATCGTGTAGGTCATACCGCAAGCTTACATTGTACGAAACCTTTTACAAGTTCGTTATTTTGTGTAATCTATTGGCATGCTTACCGGTCGAGTCAACGGCGAACGACGTCGAACCGGCATGCCGGTCGGCGAACCGCGGGTTCGCCTCTCATCACTGTCCCGGCACGGGCCAGCCCAGTCGCGCGGGCAGCGTCTCGGTGCACTGCTCACCCAATGCGCGGCCAGCGAGGTCACCGCTATGGGCGTTCTCTATGACGAGACGATCGGATGGGTCTATCCACTCGCGTGCCGCGCGGCAGAGGACACCTCGGGGGCACAGGAACTCACCCAAGCGTTCTACCTGCACCTCTGGGCCGACAGCCGACAGTTCCGACAGGACACCGACAGCGCGGTGACATGGGTGCTGCAACGGCTCGGAGAGCACCTTC
Organism: Flexivirga endophytica; assembly: GCF_014640635.1. Taxonomy (GTDB): domain Bacteria; phylum Actinomycetota; class Actinomycetes; order Actinomycetales; family Dermatophilaceae; genus Flexivirga; species Flexivirga endophytica. The sequence goes on along the minus strand of NZ_BMHI01000002.1, from coordinate 306,218 downwards.
GATCAGGCGCCGACGGGAGGGCGTGATGTCGAGCATTCTGTGGCTGCGGAGGGACCTGCGCCGGAGCGACCATCCGGCGCTGCAGGAGGCAGCGGCCGGCGGCCCTGTGCTGCCGGTGTTCGTCATCGAACCGCGTCTGTGGGAAGCCGCCGGGCCGGTACGACGCGGTTGGCTCGCCGCCACGGTACTGGCGACACGAGACGCCTTCGACGGGCGCCTCTTGGTGCGAGCCGGCCGGCCCGACACCGTGCTGACCGCCCTGTGCGGCGAACACGCCGTGTCCGCCGTGCACTACACACGGGAGACCACGCCCTGGGCGGTCCGGCGCGACGACCGGGTGGCCGCGACGCTGCACGAACGGGACATTGACATGGTGGCGACCGGCACGCCGTACGCCGTCGGCCCCGGCCTGGTGACCCGCGACAGCGGCCAGTCGTACAAGGTTTTCACGCCGTTCTCCCGCGCCTGGCGGTCGCACGGCTGGCCCGCGCCGGCACCCGATCCCCAGGGTCTGCAGCTGATCGACGGTGCGGACGACACCGACGCGCTCACGACTCTGAAGCAGGCGGTGCAGGACTGTCCGGTGCCGCTGCCGGACGCCGGCGAGGACGCGGCGCGGGCACGCTGGGCGGAGTTCCTGCACGACTCGATCGGTCTATATGACGAGGATCGCGACCGGCCGGATCTCGACGGCACCAGCCGGTTGTCGCCCCACCTGAAGGTCGGTGCGATCCATCCGCGGACCCTGCTGCACGACCTGAGCCGCCGCCGGAGCCGGTCGGCCGACCGCTTCCGCACCGAGCTCGCCTGGCGCGAGTTCTACGCCGACGTGCTGTGGCGGGCGCCCGAAAGTGCCTGGCACGACATGACGTCCGGTATGTCGCCCTTGTATGACGCTCCGGCCCACGCCAGACGCGACGCCGATAGGGACAGCGACGACAACGCCGAGGAACTGGTGCGCGCCTGGCAGGAGGGCCGGACCGGCTATCCGCTGGTGGACGCCGGCATGCGGCAGCTCAACGCGACGGGGTGGATGCACAACCGGGTCCGCATGGTGACGGCCAGCTTCTTCACCAAGGACCTGCACCGGTGGTGGGGTGAGGGCGCGCGCTATTTCATGGAGCACCTGATCGACGGCGATCTGGCGTCGAACAACCACGGCTGGCAGTGGGTTGCCGGCACCGGCACCGACGCCGCCCCATTCCACCGGGTCTTCAACCCGGTGCGGCAGGGTGAGCGGTTCGACCCCGACGGCGACTACGTGCGCGCATGGGTGCCGGAGTTGCGGCACCTGAACGGCGCGGACGTGCATGCGCCGTGGAAGCATCCGGAGGGCCACGCGCACGGATACCCGGCTCCGGTCGTGGATCACGACCACGAACGACGAGACGCGCTCGGTCGCTACGAGCACGTGCGGGCCTCCAAAGCCGACCGGGGGAGCCAGCGATGAGGACGCGGCCAGCTCTGATCACCGGGACGTCCTCGGGGATGGGTCTGCACGCTGCCGTCGAAATGGTCGGCGGGGTGGTCGGGCATCCGTTCGCAGGTGCCTACTGCGACGCCAAATTCGCCGTCGAGGGCTTCATGCAGTCAGTGTCGACCGTGGCCAGCGAGGACTTCGTCGTCCGCCGGCAGAAGTCCGATGCGGTACGCCGGTTCGTCACCACGCCGCTGGCGGATCTGGATGGTTCACGCGTGTGGTCCGTCACGAAGCAGTGGATCCAGCCCGACGGAGAGACCGCATGACGGAGCGATCGGCAGCGGACGCCACGACACCGCGGCGTCGAAGCACGCACCGGTTGCCCCTGGGCGACCCCGAGGTCCAGGAGTTCTGGGCTGAGCGTCATCTCGCGACCCTGACGACGCTGACATCCGACGGTCGACCGCACACGGTCCCGGTGGCACCCGTGCTCGACGCGGACAACGGGGCGCTGCGGATCCTGGCCTCGCGCCGGTCCCGGAAGGTGCGCAACGTGACCGAAGCCGGCGACGAGCCCTGGGTCTCCGTGTGCCAGGTCGACGGGCGCCGTTGGTGCACTGCAAATGGAACCGCCGAAGTACTGACTGACGACGAGTCGGTCCAGCACGCCGAGAAGGTTTACGCCGAGCGTTTCCGGGTCCCCAGGCCCAACCCGGAGCGCGTCGTCCTATTCGTCACCATCGATCACCTGATCGGGAGCCTGTGATGACCCATCCAGCCGAACGCGGCGTCGGGATCCATATCTCGCCAGAGACCGCGCACGATGACAAGGAGCACCCGATGCACGCCGATCCGTCCCCGTCCGGACGACCCACCGATCTCCCCACGGGCCGCGTCCTGGTCCTGGACGAGCGATTCGTGGCCTCTCTCGAGGATGCCCAACTGAGGCAGTACCTCAGCGTCCTGACCCGAGCAGCGTCTGGAGCGCATGAGGACGTTGACGAACTCACAAAGGTCCTGAGCGAGGAGTTCGATCGCCTGGAAATGCCGATGCCGCCGGTACAGGTCAAGATGATCGCCGAGCAGCTCTTCGGGGTACAGGACGCCAGGCTGGACATCGTCACCACGGGCGGCGATGTGCTCGCGCAGCAGGACGGCGTCAGTGGCGTGCCCGAGCGACCCGGCTCGGCGGGAGACCCCGAGCACCCGGATCGGCCGTTCATCAGTTGAGAGCCGGCGGATTCGATAGCTGCAGGGAGGCAGAGCAGTGAACCATGAACAGGGCGAGGCACCGGTCGACCGTGCGGCGCGAGCGAGTGGTTGGCGCGCCCGACTCGACGTCGAGTTGGACCGGTTTGTCGCCGACGGCCTGCGGCGCTCGACAGAAGAGAGTGCCGATACGCACGAGCTGTGGCAGCAACTGGGACGAACGGGCCGCGGCGGCGAGAAGCTGCGGTCGACACTGCTGTTCGCGGCGTACGAGTGCTGCGGCGGCGATGATGATGAGGTGGTCGCCCGCGTCGGTGCTGCAGTGGAGTTGCTGCACACCGCGTTGGTGATCCACGACGACGTCATCGATCGGGATGTCGTGCGGCGGGGATCGGCCAACGTGTCCGGGGTCTTCGCTGACACGGCACGGGTGCGTGGCGCGCGCGAGGAGGGCGCGGTCACTCTCGGCGTCGCGGCCGGCATACTCGCCGGAGACCTCGCACTGGCCCGCGCCATACACCTGGTGGCGCTGTGTGGCGCAGACGCTGCGACGACTCGTGCGCTGCTGGCGCTGGTGGAGGATGCGGTACGGGTCAGTGCCGCGGGAGAACTCGACGACGTTGCCGCCGGTGTATGCCGCGCTACGGCACCCACCCTCGAGCAGGTCCTCGCGATCGCCGAGCAGAAGACTGCGTGGTATTCGTTCCGCTTCCCGCTGCAGGCCGGGGCGGTGCTCGCCGGCGCGCCCGGAGCAACCGTCGACCAGCTCGCGGAGGTCGGTCGTCTCGCCGGCATCGGTTTCCAGCTCGCCGACGACCTCCGGGGCGTGTTCGGGGACGAATCCGACACTGGCAAGAGCGCGCTGAGCGATCTGCGCGAGGGAAAGTTCACCGCGCTGATCGCGCACGCTCGGACGACCGCTGTCTGGAACAAGATCGCGCCGCACATCGGAGACGCCTCTTTGGAGGCGAGAGCCGCGGAGACGGTGCGCGAGCTGCTCCAGTGCTGCGGATCGCGACGTTTCGTCGAAGGACTCGCCGAGCACCACCTGACGCGGGCTGAGGAAACGGCGGAGCGTATCGGCCTCGACCCGGCGCTGCTGACCGAGCTCACCCGGCACAGCCGCCGCATCATGCGGAGCACTGCCGCATGACGCACAGCACGGCGAATGGGAAGCGATGGTGAAGAAGACCCGGACGGCGCCACACGCCGACCCCTACCAGCAACGCACGTACGACGCGGTGGCGCAGGTCGCCGCCGCACGCATGATCAACGCCTACTCCTCATCGTTCGGAATGGCCGCGCGGCTCCTGCAGCAACCAGTGCGGGTTCACGTCCGCAACATCTACGCGCTGGTCCGTCTCGCCGACGAAGTCGTGGACGGACCGATCGGCGTCGGCCAGCCCCAGCGGGCCGGCGTGCTGCTCGACCGGCTGCAGGCGGACACCGAGGATGCGATCAGCACCGGTTACAGCGCGAATCTGGTTGTCCACGCGTTCGCTTCCACCGCCCGGGAATGCGGCATCCAGCCGAACCTGACATCGCCCTTCTTCCGGTCGATGCGCACCGACCTCTCGGTGCGTGAGCACGACGCGGACAGTTTCGCGAGCTACGTGTACGGCTCGGCGGAAGTGGTCGGCTTGATGTGTCTGCGGGTGTTTCTCGCACCCGTGGGCCGCGAACGCTCCTCGGTCGGAGAGCTGCTGGCCGGTCCTGCGTACGAAGAACTTGCGGCCGGAGCATGCCGGCTCGGTGCTGCGTTCCAGAAGGTGAACTTCCTGCGGGACCTGCGCGACGACTACTTCCTGCGCGGCCGCTGCTACTTCCCCGGCATCGACCCGGCGTGCCTCACCGAGGGCGACAAGCAGCGGATCCTGGACGACATCGACACCGATCTGGATCAGGCCGCCGCAGCCGTCGCCCAACTTCCGAACAGCAGCCGCCGGGCAGTGGCCGCTGCGCACGCGGTCTTCGCAGAGCTCTCACACCGGTTGCGCGTCACACCGGCCGAGCAGCTGGTGCGGCAGCGGGTCCGGGTGCCCGGACCCACCAAGCTGCGGATCGCGCTCGCGGCCGGCATACGGCAGGGGCGAGCATGACCGGCGCGCGGAAGGTCGTCGTCATCGGTGGCGGTGTCGCCGGCCTGGCATCGGCGGCCTTGCTCGCACGTGACGGTTTCGAGGTGGAACTGCACGAGAAGAACGCCACAGTCGGTGGCCGCGTCGGCAGCTGGACGAAGAACGGCTTCCACTTCGACACCGGCCCGTCGTGGTACCTGATGCCCGACGTCTTTGAGCACTACTTCGGACTCCTCGGTTCTGCTGCGGGCGACGAGCTGGCGCTCACCCGGCTGGAGCCGGCGTACCGAGCCTTCTTCGAAGGCCACGCGGAACCGATCGACGTGCGCTCCGGCACGGCTGCGGTGACGGCGCTTTTCGACGGCATCGAGCCCGGAGCGGGCCCGCGCATCGCTTCGTATCTCGAATCCGCCCGGACGACATACGAGCTGGCGGTCCGCCGCTTCCTCTATACGACGTACCGCTCGATGGTGCCGCTGGTCCGCCGCGATGTCGTCACCCGGCTCGGCCCGCTGACGCGGATGCTGGTCCAACCACTCGACCGTTTCATCGCCACGTATGTCCGGGACCGCCGACTGGAGCAGATCCTCGGCTACCCGGCCGTATTCCTCGGGACCGCGCCGTCCCGCGCGCCGAGCATCTATCACCTGATGAGCCACCTCGATCTGGTCGATGGTGTCTACTACCCGCAGGGTGGCTTCCGGGCGCTGGTCGACTCGCTGGTGACGCTCGCCGAGGCGGAGGGGGTCCGCATCCACACCTCGTCCCGCGCGACCACGATTCACACGGCCGTCCGTGCCCGTCGGTGGCGGGGCCGCGACCATCGCAGGTTCCGCGTCACCGGTGTCAGCTTTGCCGCGGGCGACGATCAGGTGACCGTCGACGCCGACGTCGTCGTCGGCGCGGCGGATCTGCACCATGTGGAGACGCGACTGCTCGGCGACGCCGCACGCAGCCGGTCCGCATCGTGGTGGTCCAGGCGCGACCCGGGCCCGGGGGCGGTGCTGGTCCTGCTCGGGGTGCGCGGGCAGGTGCCACAGTTGGCGCACCATTCGCTGTTCTTCGCCCGTGACTGGGAGAAACACTTCGCCGCCATCCACCGGTCGGAGGCGATCCCCGACCCCGCGTCGATCTACGTCAGTCGGACCACCGCCAGCGACCCGGCCATGGCACCGGACGGTCACGAGAACCTCTTCCTGCTCGTTCCGGTCGCCGCCGACCCGGCAATGGGACGCGGCGGTGTCGACGGCGCCGGCGACCGGGCAGTCGAACTCGTCGCGGATGCGGCGATCCGCCAGGTTGCCACCTGGGCGGGGGTGCCCGACCTCGCCGAGCGCATCGTCGTCCGTCGTACGATCGGCCCGCAGGACTTCGCCGACGACGTGTTTGCCTGGAGGGGTGGGGCGTTGGGACTGGCACACACCGCCCGGCAGTCCGCGTTCTTCCGCGGACGCAACAGATCACGACGGGTCGCGGGTCTGTTCTATGCCGGTCACAGCACGCTGCCCGGCATCGGCCTGCCCATGTGCCTGATCAGCGCGGAGGTCCTGCTCAAGGCGGTGCGCGGGGACGATTCCACCGGCCCGTTGCCCGCTCCGCTACCCGTGCGATCCACGGGGCGGCGGGCCGATACCGACCACGACGGACCGGCCCGGCCGAGGCGGTGGCCGCGATGAGTCTGCGACACCTCTCCTACGTGGCCATGCTGGCGTTCTGCCTGGCCGGCACCCTCCCCCTGGAATTCGGTTACCGCTTGGGAGTGCTGCACCGGCCGCTACGCCTGCTGACGACCATCGTGTTGGCGTCCGCTCCCTTCGTGGCCTGGGACGTGTGGGCCACTCATGCCGGACAGTGGCATTTCGACAGCCGGCAGGCGCTGCCGTGGCGGGTCGGCGGACTGCCGCTGGAGGAGATCGCGTTCTTCGTCGTCGTTCCGCTGGCGGCCATCCTCACCTATGAAGCCGTGCGTCACCTCACCGGCAGTCGCCATACACGCGGCAACGGGCCACGTCGGAAGGGATCGGTATGACGTACACGGTGCTCGCCGTCATCGCCGTCATCGCCTCGGTGTGTGTCGATCGTGTGATCACCCGTACCCGGCTGACCACGTCCAGGACCTGGTGGGCGGCCTACGCGATCATGCTGACCTTCCAGCTGGTGACGAATGCGTGGCTGACCGGGCGGGGCATCGTCCGCTACGACGGGGACGCGATTCTGGGGACGGCACGGATCACCTGGCTCGGGGACGGCCGGCTCTTCTGGGCGCCCGTGGAGGATGTGGGTTTCGGGTTCGCGCTGATATTGCTGACCTGTGCTGTGTGGGAAGCACTGGCGGGGCGTGGTCGCCGCCGTTGCGAGACATCGTGACCGGCTTCGCAGCACGGATCAGGCAGGGTTCGCTGGACATCGGCGCTCCGGGTCCGTCGACGCGGGAGATGATGACTGGTTTCCGCTCCATCCGGGCCGATCCGCTGGACTTCCTGTGCCGGGCACGGGAGCAATACGGCGATCTGGTCGCCTTCCCGGTTCCCGGCCCACCAGCGCTCCTGGTCAGTGACCCTACCGATGTCCGCCGGGTGCTGCAGACGTCCGCCCGGAACTGGAGTAAGGACACCGTTCAGTACCGCGCGTTGGCGAGAGTGACCGGTCCTGGCCTGCTGGCCTCGGCCGAACCGAATTGGCTGGAGCACCGCCGGCTGGTGGCACCTGCCTTCCATCATCAACGACTGCACTCCCTGGCAGCGAAGGTGGCGAACGCGGGTGATCGCGCCTTGGACGTGCACGTCGGGTGGAGTTCGAGAACGCACACCGTCGATGTGGCCGAGGTCTGTCTGCGCATCGCGCTCGACGTGGTGGGCGATGCCATCCTGTCCACCGATCTGTCCGAGCAGGCGCATCGGTTGCTCGAGGCGACCAGCGCTGCGGCCAGACTGGTGGTGCGACTCGGGCAGTCGATCCTTCCCGAGCGGATCCCGTCCGCTCTCAACCGCCGGTTGACGACGACACGCCGCAAACTGGACGTTCTCTGTTTCGAGTTGATCGAGGCACGCCGGGCCGCCGGCTCGCACGGTGACGACCTGCTCGGCCTGCTGATCGAGGGAGGTCTGTCCGACCAGGAGATCCGCGACGAACTGGTGACGATGGTCATCGCGGGGCACGAGACCGTTGCGGCGGCACTGTCCTGGACGCTGATGCTGCTCGCCGAGCACCCGTCTGCGCAGGACGGCGTGCGCAGCGAGGTCGCCCTGCTGCCGGGTTCGGTTCCGATGATGCAGACCCGGTCGGTGTTGCCGTGGACCCGGGCGGTCATCGACGAGGCGCTGCGCCTGTATCCGCCGGCTTGGGTCATCTCGCGAAGATCGCGGGCGGCCGATCTCATCGGCGGCCGGGAGGTGCCGGCCGGAACGACCGCGATCATCAGCCCCTGGGTACTGCATCGCCGCGCCGATGCGTGGAATGACCCGGAGAGGTTCCGGCCCCAGCGGTTTCGCGATGGCTCGGTGCCACGCGCCAACTACCTGCCCTTCGGTGCGGGTCCGCGGTTGTGCATCGGCCGAGATTTCGCGCTGGGTGAGATGGCCATCATCCTGAGCAGGATCGTGTCGAGGTTCCGTGTCGAGCTGCCGGCCGAGTGGAGCCGTCCGAGCCCGCAGGCGGACGTCGCGGTGCACCCCAGCGGTGGTATGCCGCTGTGTCTGACGCCGATCAGGTCACCGTTGCCGTGACCACTGTCGTTGTTCTGCTGCTCCTGTTCGTCGGTGCATCGGCCGGCGCTCGGCAACTAGCGAACCTGCGTCGCCTGGGCGACGAAGGCCGCGCCACTGATGCCGGCAGGATCGCAGTGGTAATCCCGGCCCGCAACGAAGCCGGCACCCTGCCGATATTGCTGGACTCGCTGAGCAACGGCGGCAGCGCGGTGTCGGAGGTTGTCGTGGTCGACGACGGGTCCGTCGACGGCACCGGCGAGGTCGCCGCGTCCACCGGCGCCCGCGTGCTGGCGGTCCATGAGGTGGCTGCCGGCTGGACCGGTAAGGCCTGGGCCTGTCAGGTGGGTGCGGACGCGACGCAGGCGGAACTCCTGCTCTTCCTCGACGCGGACACCGTGCTCGCTACCGGCGCCGTCGAGCGGTTGCTCGGTGCGCACCGCAGGTACGGCGGACTGGTCTCGGTGCAGCCCTACCACGAGGTGCACGCAGCCTACGAACAGTTGTCGGCCTACTTCAACGTCATGTCTCTCATGGGTAGCGGCGAGTTCGCGCCTCGGAGGACGCGCCGGCCGATGGCGTTCGGTCCGTGCCTGCTCACGTCGCGGGTGGACTACGAAAGCGCCGGCGGCCATGGGGCGGTCCGCGGCGCCATACTCGACGACGTGGAGCTGGCAACCGCCTACGCACGTGTCGGTCTTCCCGTGCGGTGCCTGACGGGTGGGGCGGAACTGCGGATGCGGATGTATCCGAACGGCCTTCGTCAGCTCGCCGAAGGCTGGACGAAGAACATCGCTTCCGGTGCCGGACAGGCTGGACCTGCTGCCCGGGCCAGTGCCGCGGCATGGATCATGTGCCACTTCGCCGTCGCTGTCGGCGTGCTCCTGACCATTGTGTCCGGTGCGACTGGACAACGTGCTTTCGTCACCGGCCCGTGGTTCGTGTGGATGATCGGCTGGGCCGCGCTGGGACTGCAGTTCAGGAGCATCCTGCGACGGGTCGGGTCCTACCGGTGGTGGACGTGGGCGGTCTTCCCGGTGCCGTTGGTGGCGTTCGGTGTGCTGTTCGCGCGTTCGGTGTTCCTGACCTACGCGCGCGGGTCCGTCCGGTGGCGGGGTCGCGACGTCGCCATGCACGCGGAAAAGTAGGGCAAGTAACACCTGAAGACCGAGCGACACTGCGAGGATCGCGCAGTCGAGCCGGTCGATCAATGACGCCGAGGGCGGCGAGAGCGCACAGGCGCTGTCGAGACGACATACTCGACGTCGTGGAATCGGCGGTAGCGCACTGCCGCCCGTAGGAGTGGGAAGGGCAGGAGACCGATGCTCAACTTCGTCATGCCGGTCCGCGTCACGATCGCAACCGACATCGCCGCCTGGGGCGTCTTCCACGCCGGCACGGGATATGCCGCTCATCGGCTGACCGGACGCTGCCTGAACCAGGACGGGTGGCTGCTGCGTCCCCGCAGGTTCGAGGACTCCGGACGGTGGTACCGCCGCCGACTGCGCATCCATGCCTGGAAGGACCGGCTACCTGAAGCCGGCGATCTCTTCGACGGAGGAATCAGCAAGGCGCGACTACCTGGTTTGACTGACGGCGGCCTCGACCTGTTCATCAGGGAGACGCGCCGCGCCGAACTCGCACACTGGGGCGCCTTGGCGTGCGGGCCGCTGTTCGCTCTCTGGAACCCTGCACTGCCCGCCAGCCTGCTCATCGGCTACGGGATCCTGGTGAATCTGCCTTTCATCGCCATACAGCGGTACAACCGGTTTCGATGTCAAGAAATCTTGTCACGGCGAAAACCAGCGGGTGAAGGCATGCGGATCGCCTGCGCACTGCAGCCCCGTTGAGGCTGCTCAGCACTGAGGACCAAGCGCGGTGATCATCGGAAGGACTTGCTGGGCCACCAAATTCGTGGGCCGATGTCTTCCGCGAGCGCCGGCACCAGCAACGACCGGACGAGAAAGGTGTCCAGCAGTACACCGAACGCGACGATGAACGCGATCTGCGCCAGGAACAGGATCGGTATGACGCTCAGCGCCGAGAACGTCGCTGCGAGAACGATGCCTGCCGAGGTGATGACACCACCAGTGGCTGCGAGTCCGTGCCGGATCCCGTCATGGGTGCCGAGCCGGAGCGCTTCCTCGCGCACCCGGGTCATGAGGAAGATGTTGTAGTCGACTCCCAACGCGACGAGGAAGACGAAGCCGAAGAGCGGGACGGACGGGTCGGCACCGGGGAAGTCGAGCACGTGGTTGAAGACCAGTGCCGAGACCCCCAGGGTCGCGGCGAAGCTGAGCACGACGGACGCGAGCAGGAGCACGGGTGCGAGCACGGAGCGCAGCACCAGCATCAGCAGGATCAGGACCACCGCGAGAACTATCGGAATGATGAGCGCGCGGTCCCGCTCGGCGGTCTGCTGCGTGTCCAGCTGTATGGCGGTCGCTCCACCCACCAGCGTGTCCGGTGCGACGGCACGAGCCGCTTCGCGAAGCTGCTGGACAGTGGCGATCGCGGCGTCACTGTCCGGTGGGTCGGTCAGCACGGCCTGGATCTCGACCCGTCCGTAAACCGTCTTGGGCGGCGTCCCCGGCCCGACCGGGCGTCCCGAGTCACCGAGCAGTTGTGCTGACGAGATCCCGTCGACCTTCCCAGCGGTTGCTACGAGTTGTTCTGCCTTGCCGGCCGAGCCGATGATCTCCACCGGACTGCCCGTGCCGCCCGGGAAGTGATCGGCTGCCACCTGCTGTCCGGTGACGGACTCGACCGTCTGCAGGAAGAGCGCACTCTGCGGAACACCGCTGGCCTTCAGCGTGGGGAGGAATGCGCAGCCCACGACGAGTAGCAGGGTCGCGCCGATCCAGAGCGGGCGCGAGCGGCGAGCGACGAGGTCTGCGACCCGACCCCACACGCCCGACCGCTCGGGGTGCTCCGACCCCAGCTTCGGCCGCTTCGGCCAGTAGGCCGCGCGCCCGAGCAGCACCAGCACAGCCGGCAGGAAGGTGAGTGCGGAGGCAAGGGCACAGGCGATGCCGATGGCGGCTACCGGCCCCAGGCTGCTCGTCGAATTCAGGTCGCTGACCAGCAGACAGATCAGCGCCAGGATGACCGTGATGCCCGAGGCCAGGATCGGCTCCAACGACTGCCGCAGGGCGATCCGCATGGCGGCGAACCGGGACGCCTCCTCGCGAAGTTCCTCCCGGAACCGGGAGGCCAGCAACAAGGCATAGTCCGTGGCGGCTCCCACGACGAGGATCAGCAGGATGCCCTGGCTCTGGCCGTTGAGGGTGAGAACACCCTGGTCGGTCAGGAAATAGACCACGCCACTGGCCAGCGACAGCGCGAACAACGCCGACAACAGGACGACGAACGGCAGGATCGGGCTGCGATAGACCACGATGAGGATGACCAGCACGACGGCGACAGCGACCAGCAGCAGCACCCCGTCGATGCCAGTGAAGGCACTGCCCAGGTCTGCCGCGAAGCCCGCCGGGCCCGTGACGTAGGCCTGCATCCCGGGCGGCAACCCGGATTCCATCCGGTCCCGGACCTGATCCACGACGGTCGCGGTCTCGTCGCCCAGCGTGCCGTCCAAGGGGACGACCACCTCGAGAGCCTTCCCGTCCTTGGACGGGATCGGGCCCACCACGCCGCGGACCACACCGTCGATGGATCGGACCGAGTCCGCCTTACGTGCAACAGCCTTCTTGTCGGCGGCCGTGATGCCGTCGCTGCGCTGATAGACGATCAGTGCCGGGTTCACCTCGCGGCCCTGGAAGTCCTTGGCCAAGGTGTTGACCTGAGTGGCTTCGGCGCTGGACGGCAGGAACGCGGCCGGGTCGTTGGTCGAGACGCTGCTCAGCTTCCCGGAGTAGGGCCCCGTGATGCCGCCGACCACCAGCCACAGGACGACCAGCACCGCGGGAAGCACCCACAGGCGGGTATGACGGCGCTCCCGCCTGACGGGACGCGTTCCTGAGCCGTCCGATGCGTCCTTCATGAGCGCCAACCCTCACTGAAATCGTCAGATCGTCCACCGCTGTCCCGGGATATCATGCCGCGTCGAGTACCCCGCTGACCGAACCTCCATCCCCGGCACCCATACGTGACAATGGGTCTCCGACACACAGTGCCACGTACCGTCGGCCACGGAGCACGACGAGAAGGAGGACACCGGCGATGATTCGCATCCGGTGCTCGACCGGTGACATCGCCGCGATCAAATTCGTCGTCGATCCCGCGTGGAACATCCTGTCCAGCATGTCCCTCTTCGTGCAGCCGTCGTCGCGCTCGCTGCACGCACCGCTGGCGACGGCACTGCGCAACCAGGACGCCCCGGGCGTCGCGACGCTGCGACGGCTGACGACGAACCCGGCCGCGCCGTCCCTGCTGGTGGTCCCGGGTTATGCGTATGACGTGGACAATTCGCCCGCCGCCGTGACCGAGCGACTGCATGACCTGGTGCGGATGATCCCGGAGCGGGACGTGCAGGGTGTCCTCGAACAGCTCCGCACGCAGGAGTCGCCGTACGGCGATCAGGAGGTGGCCGGCCTGCGCGAGATCGCGCAGCAGGCACTGGTCGACTACTTCAGCGGCGTGCTGCGGCCCTTCTGGGACCGCGCGCACGCCATCGCCCTGCGCGACCTGAACATGCGGGCCGAACGCATCGTCCGAGAGGGCATCGGCGGCGTCCTGAACGACCTCAACGATCAGATCCGTTTCGACGGTCAGGTGCTGGAGCTGCAGCACGAGTTCGACATCGACATCACCGTGCCGCCAGGCGGACTCGTTTTCACCCCAGTGGTTTTCAAGGGATCCGGCTTCATCGTGCACGGACCTGACGAGCACGACGCCCCAGACATGCCGATCGCCATCGGCTACCCGGCGTGGGGCGCGGCGACCCTGTGGTTGCAGGAGAAGGAGGAGCCGGCGTCCAGCAGCCTCGAGCAGCTGATGGGCAGCACGCGCTCACGGATCCTCGGACAGGCGACCGTGCCGGTGAGCACGACCGATCTCGCCGAGAAGCTGCACCTGCCCAAACCGACCGTGAGCGGGCACCTGAAGGTGCTCGAACGAGCCGGGCTGCTCAGTCAGTTCCGGCGCGGGCGCTTCGTCTACTACCAACTGAGCGCGGCGGGGATCGCCTTGCGCTCCAGCTGAATCCGAGCCTCAGGCCCCGGTGAGGTGCAGCAGCGGCTCGCCGGCACGATCGGCCGCCTGCACGACCGTCTGGACGATCGCACCGGCCACCAACTCGGGGTTGTCGATCATCGGCACGTGCCCGCACTCGGGCAGCGTCAGGTGCGAGACCGTCGGCAACGCCTCACGTGCTGCGGCTGCCTGCGACGGCAACAGCAGCTTGTCCTTGGTGCCCCAGGCGATCGTGACCGGCACCAGCGGGCGGCGCCGGAAGCGGGCTCGCGATGCGTGCCACGCCACCGGGAAGAAGCCGGGCGAGCTGCGCAGGTTGAGGGCGTCGTCATACGCGACGTCCGCCGGGACCCGCTCGGGGTGCTGGTAGAGCGCGCGCAGGCTGACCTTGCGCAGGAACGCCTTGTCGGAGAAGACCTTGACCACGGCGCGGGGCGCGTAGGTCGAGGCCTTCATCGCGGCGAGGTTGACCATCGCGTTGAGCAGACCGAGCGGACCCCAGAAACCCGCGGGCGAGATCGCGGTCGCCGTCCGGACCGCTCCACGAGCCGCCAACTCGAGCACGAACATGCCGCCCAGGGAGTTGCCCGCGACGTGCGGACGGTCCAGGCCGAGCTCGGCGAAGAACTCCTCCAGTTGGTCGACGTAGCTGTCGATGCGATAGCTGTGCGGCTTGTCCGGGCGGGGTGACTTGCCGAAACCGGGCAGGTCGATGGCGATGACGTCGAAGTCCTGGGCCAGCAACTCGAAGGTGTCGCCCCACGCGGACCGCTGGTGCCCGATGCCGTGGATGAGAACCAGCGGATCGCCGGAGCCTGCTCGCGTGTAACTGATCATCGTCGTGGAACCTCGCCTTGAAGTTGATCCTGAACGGGCGCGGGAGGTTTACCGCAGCACAAGCCTCTTCGTCGCCCGAGTCATGGACATCGAACGGAGCTCGAGTGTCCATGGAACCTGTCGGCAGGCCGCACCGGCGGCACCCACAGCTGACTTCCACGGTACCTACGATCGGTGGCGCGCGGGTGACTCCTGGGTAACAGGTTGGGCCAGGACCGTGAGCCGGACGTCGGCGACGACCGTGCCGGTGGCGTCATACGTGATGTCCGCGGTGATCCGCTCGCCGCGCAGCACGTGCGGCAGCCAGATCCGCGAGTCGTCCCACATCGCCGCCGTCGGCAGGCCCGCGACCGGGTGCCATTCGGGGTCCAGTTCGTCGGACGCGACGATCTCTCCGGTCCACGTGGTGCCGCGGTAGAGCGCCACGGACATGTCGGACTCCGGAGTGCTCGGGAAGTGGAAGGTGACGCGCCCTGCGTCATACAACTGGGTGGGTATGACGTGCAGGCCCGTCTCCTCGAAGGTCTCGCGCACGCCGGCCGCCAGATCGCTCTCGCCCGGCTCGACGTGTCCGCCGATGCCGACGATCCGGCCGGTGCCGAACCCGCGCCGCTTGAGCCCGAGCAGGACCTCCTGCCCGCGCGCGGTGTCCCGCAGCAGGAAGACAAGGCACATCGGTGTCGTCATCACATGAAGCATGCCCGGTCGCGCCGACCGGTCGCCGACCGCCCCGGGAGGACGGATCCGGTTGGTGCCGCTCTCAACCGGTCGGCAACAGCGCCGGCGACCAACTGTCGCGGCCCGCCCGATCCATCATGGTGACCGCCGACAAGTAGAGCTCGACGTCCCGCAGTTCGGCGCCGAATCCGCTTGCCCGGACCAGCTCCAGCGTGGGCTCCACCTCCTGGCGCCACCACCGGGCGGCCAGCTCGGCGGGCGGCAACGGGCGGCCGTCGCGCATCGCGTGTCGGTAGCCCCACGCCTCGGCACGGTCCGCCAGCCGGACCCAGTCCTCCGGTTTGTCCAACCAGAGCTCGGTGCGGATCGGGTCGGCCAGCGGGATGCGTTCCAGGAAGCGGCGTTCGGCCGCCTTGCTCGGCAGGTGCATCGCCCGGAGGCAGGCCATCGCGAACGCGACGGTGCAATACCGCACGACGCGGGCCGTCACCACCTGCCGGCCCATCGACTTCAGCACCGAGATCCGGTGGTGACCGTCCGCGACGAAGTAGAGGTTGCCGAGTTGGTAGAGGTCCACCGGTGCCGGCTCGTTGTGGCCCGCGAGGTGGTCGGCCAGCCGGTCCCGGCGCGGGCGCAGGTGAGCACTCAGCGGGCGGAAGTCGGCATCGAAGTCACGCGGCCTGGCCGCCGAGCCCACCACTTGGGCGATCGGGACGTCGGCGAGCCGCCGCTCCAGCACACCCTCGTCGCCGAGCGCGTCCAGCGCCTCGCGGAACGACATCAGCGTCGGGCGTGGGTTTCGGCCGAGGTGGGCGAGCAGTCCCATGAAGTGTGAACCCGGCCGGCCGGTGCAAGTATTCCCGGGTCCTCGGCCGGCGGGTCCGTCTCGCTGTCCGACAACATCGCTGTCCGACAACATCGTGGACAACCGCCCGCCGGACGGCACCGATCGACCACGATGGACCTTGTGACCAACGGCATGACGATCGGAATCCTGACGAGCGGCGGCGACTGCCCGGGCCTCAATGCGGTGATCCGTGGGGCGGTGATCAAGGGCGACCGGATCCACGAGGTGCCGTTCGTCGGCATACACGACGGCTGGCGTGGTCTCGTCGAGGACGACATCGTGCCGCTGCCGCGCGCCGACGTGCGCGGCATCTCGCGCGCCGGCGGCACCATCCTGGGCACGTCGCGCACCAACCCGTTCGAGCACGGCGGGGCCGAGCGCGTCCGCGAGACCATGGACAAGCACGGTATGACGGCGCTCATCGCCATCGGCGGCGAAGGCACCCTCACCGCGGCCCGTCGGCTCGCCGACGAGGGCATCCCCGTCGTGGGCGTCCCGAAGACCATCGACAACGATCTGTCCGCCACCGACTACACATTCGGTTTCGACACCGCGGTCTCGGTGGCCACCGAGTCGATCGACCGCCTGCGGACCACGGCCGAGTCACACCACCGGTGCATGGTCGTGGAGGTCATGGGCCGGCACGTCGGCTGGATCGCCTTGCACGCCGGCATCGCCGCCGGCGCGCACGCGATCCTGATCCCCGAGGTCGACGTGTCCATCGAGCAGATCTGCGGTTGGGCCGAGGACGCTCGTGACCGGCGACGCGCGCCGGTCATCGTGGTCGCCGAAGGTTTCGTCCCCTCCGGTGAGGAGCATCTGCACGCGCCACGCGGACTCGACGCGTTCGGCCGGCCACGGCTCGGCGGCATCGGCGAGCGCCTCGCGCCGGAGATTGAGGAGCGCACCGGTATCGAGACCCGCTCGGCCACCTTGGGCCACCTGCAGCGAGGTGGCGTCCCGTCGGCATACGACCGGGTGCTGGCGACGCGCTTCGGCACCGCTGCGGTCGACGCGGTCGTCGAAAAGCAGTGGGGCACCATGGTTTCGCTCATCGGCACCGACATCGAGTTGGTCGACCTGCATTCGGCGACGACCGTGCTGAAAACCGTCCCGCGCGAGCGCTGGGACGAGGCCGCGATCCTCTTCGGATAACTCTTGCCGGTCGAGTGGGCAAGCAACACTCTGAGTCTCAGGGTCGTGGGCCCAGACCGGCGAAGAGAGCTGCGAGCAACCTGTCGATGTAGTCGTGGGTCAGCGGCTGAGCCGTGATGAGGAACTGGAAGTAGATCGGCCCGGACAGGATCGACATCGCGAGCTCCAGGTCGAGGTCGGGGGAAAGTTGGCCGGCGTCGCGGGCCTTCTCCAGCCGGTCGATCGTTCGCTGGGTCTGCGGCGCGATGAATCGCTCGTTGAGTGCGGCGGAGATGGCAGCGTCCTGTTGAGCCTCACCGAGCAGAGAGCGGAAGAGCCCGTCCAGCGGAGGTCGGGCGAGCAGTTCGACCGCCGCGAGGATCTGCTCTCTCAGGTCGGCCACGATGTCGCCGGTGTCGGGGTACTCGAGGATTGTTTCGTGCGATGAGAGAACTGCATCGAGGAACAGGGCTCCCTTCGATGGCCAACGGCGATAGATCGTGTGTTTGCCTACGCCGGCGCGAGCCGCGACGGCCTCGATGCTGAGCTTGGCGAAGCCGAGCTCCTGAGCCAGTTCGAGCGTCGCGCTCCGGATCGTCTCGCTGCGGGCGTCGGTGTGCGTGTTGACCCGGTCGGCATCCATGCTCGCCAGCGTAACGGAACGGCACGTGCCGTCTTGACTTTGACCGTCTCATCATTGCACGCTAGCGACACGGCACGGTCCGTGCCGGTTGGAACAGGCGCCGCTGTGCAGTCGGAAGCTCACACCCATTCGCAAGGAGCCAGTCATGAAAGCGCACGTCAGCTCAATTCTTCTCGCCGTCCGGGACATGGACCGGGCCAAGCGGTTCTACACCGAAGGGCTCGGCTGGAAGGTCCAGAACGACTTCGGCATCTCGGTGTTCTTCGAAGCGGACGGCGCCTCCCCGGTCGGCTTCTACGGCCGCGACGGCCTGGCCGACCAAGTCGGCACGAGCCCCGAGGGCAGCGGCTTCAGCGGGCTGGTGCTGACCTACGTCGTCCGCACCGAGGAACGGGTCGACGAGATCATGGCCGAGGCGCAGAGTGCGGGCGCCACGATCCTCAACCCCGCCGGCGCTCTGCCGTGGGGCGGGTACGGCGGCACCTTCGCCGACCCGGACGGCTACATCTGGAGCGTCGGCTACAGCGAGCAGGGAACGGACCAGCCGTACGCTGAATAGTTTGAGAGTTGTCCGGGGCGGCGTGGCGCAGCCGCCCCGGACATCGGCCATCGCGCCCACTCGTCAAGGAGAAGCGCTCCTCGACCGGAGCGCGGTGACATCTGCGTGCGTCATCAAGACGGCTGGAGAAAGATGACGAAGTTTCTGACCCGTGTCGAACCACCCGAGCCCATGCGCGGGCTGCACGTCCCGCCCGAGGTGGTGGATGCGCTCGGCGGTGGCGCTCGTCCGCCCGTGATCATCACGCTCAACGGTCACTCGTGGCGAAGTCGCATCGCCATCATGCGCGGCCGCCACCTGATCGGCCTCAGTAACGCCAACCGGCAGGCCGCGGACGTCGCGATCGGCGAGGCGGTCGAGGTCGAATTGGAGCTCGACACCCAGCCACGCATCGTCGCCGAGCCAGCCGACTTCGCCACGGCTCTCGACAACAACCCAGGTGCCCGCGCCGCCTACGACGACCTTTCTGACGGCCGCAAACGACAGCACGTGCACGCCATCGAGAGCGCCAAGAAACCGGAGACACGCCAGCGACGTATCGACAAGGCCATCGACAGCCTGCAGGGCTGAGCCAAGTGACGTGTTCCAATTAGCGCTGAGCCGATGAACTGGCAGCGAGGTGCAACTGCAGGACGCCCATGGTCGCATCGAGGAGCGCGGTCGCGGACACCAGACGCAGTCCCCAACCGGTCCGCCCAGGAACTGCGAGTGCGCAGCCAGCCACCCACCCTGCGTTGGCTACGGCCGCGCTTTGCAACGCCGTCGGACTTCCCGACCGGAGGCCACCAGCGGTCATCATCGTGCCCGTCGCAGCGAGTGCACCCACGATCCACGGACGCGACCTCATGGATTCGTCGATGACTCCGACAAGCCGAGGGCTGGCTGCGACCACGACAGATGACACCAGGCACCCCACCCCGTCGAGGAACAGAACCCCGCGGGCAACTTGATTGCCGGACTTGACCATCGAGTGAGCCTCGCACCGGTCCATCACTCAAGCAACCTCGTCGGGACAGATCGGCACGCGGACGTGCCGCAAGACGTTCCGCTACCGAGACTGTGCGGCGTATAGGTCTCGGAGCAGAGCAGCTTCCGCGCCGTGGTGGATGAGTTCATCCGCAATGTGAAGCACAAACGAGCGGCGTGTCGCCGATGCGAAGGGACCTGCCGCCGGGCCAACCTCGGCATCGAAGTTGACTGAGCCATCGCTGAGGCTGCCCCGAAAGAGCTCGTAGGCGGCAGCCATTGAAGAGCAAGCGGACGCCGCGGACCGCGCAGCGCCCGCCGCGCCCTGTGCTTCAGGCACGGGAAGCCCCAGCCAGGTCCAATTTCGCGGCTCAGCAAGAAGGTCGGTGATGTGCTCAAGCCGCCAGCGAATGCTGATCTCGGCTTCGATCTCAGCAGGTCGCCATCCCCATTCTGGATCGGAAATGCCATCCATCCGTCGCTGTAAACGCTTCCAGGCTTGGTCGAAGAGATCCAGTACGTCCTCGTTCTCGGCGGTGCTCATAGTGAATATTCTGCTCGCCACTCCGATCCCGTTTCACCCTCGCCGTACGACCGCCGCGCTGCAATCCTGCTATCGCAGCTGTCGGGCCGCTGCGGCGGCGCGGACCACGGTGTCGGCGCCGCGCGAAGTGACCCCATGGCGAGCAACTGCCCCAGAGTTGGGGTGGCGTAGCTCGTCCGTGGTTCATCGTTGGTGCAGATCGCATGGCTGGTGTCGGCATGTTGGGACCGTAATGCGGCCGCGGTTGGGTCTCCAGGGACAGGCATGGGGAAGCGGCTGCGGTGATTCGCGTCTTCCCCGACCAGCTCTCTATGCCACTCCGTCGGCTAGGGGTCTCCGCGCCTCACAAGACGATCGGTCTGCGGGAAACCCACTGCAGCCGCGACCTCAGCTGTCAGGCCTGGCACGACGTGATCGGAACCAGTCCAAAGCCGCGGGAACGATCTCTGCCATGTCCTCCGCAAGGATCGCTGCCTCGAGGTCATCTGGGGTAAACCAACGGCACTCCAAGATCTCGATGCCATCGGGTCGCGGTCGGACCTCGCGGCACATGACGTGCCCGAACATCGTCACGGTGTAGCTCTCCGAGGACCCATCGGCGTATTGAACGGTGTAGATCGGGGACCCACCGAAGGTTCCGAACATCTCCAGGTCCCCGAGTGGGAGACCGGCCTCCTCACGCACCTCGCGCAGAGCCGCAACTTGAGTCGATTCGCCGGCCTCGACGGAACCGCCGAATGTTGCCCACCGATCGTCGTGCGCATGGCGACCGAGCAGCAAGCTGCCCGAGCCGTTGAAGACGGCTACCCCAGCAGCCGCAGTCGGCCCATGCGGTGACACGGAATCGATCGCCATAACGGGATCATGGCACGCACCCACATAGCCGCACCCAGGCTCCAGGCTTGATAATCCAGCTTCGCCGTATGTCGATCCACTTGCGGCGCAACTGTGTCGTTCGTTTCGACGACTCGGAGCTTTGGGACAAATGTATTGACGCACCCGGTTTGCGGTCACGAGGATGCGAGACATGGAGTCAGTCATCAAACAGTTGCTGGGGTACCTGGACCACGTTGCGCCAGGCAACCTGCGCGGTGTCTACCTGACGGGCTCGTGGGTTGTCGGCGACCGCGCTACACCACTATGCGGGACTCAACTGGGCTGCGGCCCGATAGCGATATCGATCTACTCCTCGTGACCGCCCGATCGTTGTCCTTCCATGAGCGAAATGAACTGATGGCCTTCCTTCTGCGATTCTCAGGACGGAGGGCCACAGTCACACCAGGACGTCCCCTGGAACTGACCTCAGTGGTGCTCGACGATGTCGTGCCATGGAAGTACCCACCAGTCTGCGACTTCCTCTACGGCGAGTGGTTACGGGACGAGTTCATCGATGGCGGCATCCCGCGGCGGCGAGTCAATCCCGATCTGGCCGTACTCATCGCCAGCTCACGACAGCACGCGGAGTGTCTACGCGGCCCGCACCCGCGCGACCTCCTCGATCCAGTTCCGAATGCCGATTTGCGCCAATCCATCCGCGACAGCGTCGAGCCACTGCTGAGCAACTTCCTCGGGGATGAACGCAACGTGCTTCTCACGCTGGCACGGATGCTTGTCACCGCGCAGACCGGTCAGATTGTCTCCAAGAACGAGGCAGCCGAACGGGTTCTACCGCTCCTGCCCTCACGACACCGGCGCGTCCTCTCCCTGGCCTCGGACGCTACGTGGGAAACGTCGTCGACGACTGGGGCCAGCACGAACACGAAGCGCACGACACGACAGAACACCTCACAGCCTTGATCCACGAACGGATCGCCAACTGATCCGAACGACACGAGGAACTGCCCAGTCAACGTTCCGCAAACGGATCGTCTACCGACGCAGGTCGAGCGTTGCGTGGGCTACGCGTCAGGTGACCAGCCCGTCTCGGTCGACCATTGCTCGGCCAGGTCCATTAGTAGTCGCCACGCCGGCTCCTTGATTGCTCCGTAGGCAGCCAGGTCGTCCGCGGCCTCGGCCGCCGCGATCTTGAAATGCGCCCAGGTCCGGGCATGCCCAGGGCTCGCACGCAGAAAATCGCGGAACAACAAAGCCACCCGTGTTGTGGGCACACCCGCAAGCCGCACGTGGATGTTCACCGCACGACCACCTTCGGGTGGAGCGAACACCATCTTCGGCCACAGCCGGCCCTGCGCCGGCTCATCGTTGTTCCACGGTTCCGGGCGGCGGCGGTATCCCACCTCGGTCAGCGACGTACCTGCTGTCGTCGTGTCGAGGTCAGCGACCACGATCATCATGTCGAGGCAGTCCTTGGCGCTCATGCCCGGGATCGAAGTCGATCCGATGTGCTCGACTACAACTGCGTCCGGAACCAGCGCACGCAGACGAACAGTGAGTTCGTGCGCCTCGTCTGCCCACTCCTGCTGATACCCGAGAACACGAACACCGGTCGGCGCGAGTTCGTCGGGAAATGGCACGTTCGAAGTGTAAAAGGCCTGAAGAGAACGGATGACTATCCACGCATCCGGTTGCACTGCGCGACAGTGCCACACACGAGCGTCGACCGATACCGGGTCGGCTACTCCGACGAGGTCGCGTGGTGCCAATAGGACTCGTGCAGGACGGCGTAGTCTGCCGCGTTCGCCCAGTAGGTGCCATGTCCGGAGGTGAACATGGCAGCCCAAGGTTGCCGACCATTGTCCGCCGCGGTTCGGAGTAGCTGGTGCATCGCGGCTGTCCTCTGAACGATCGCCGCCGGAAGCTGTTGCCGCATCTGCTCGTTGGGTGCGTATCCGGCGATGAGGCAGCTCAGCCGCCGGGCGGCAACCTTTGGGGCATTCGACGGGTCGATCCCCGCGAACGATTGCGCGGCATAGGCCAGGTCCCACACGCGGGTGCTCGGTCCTGCGCCGTCCCAGTCGATGAAGACCATCACGCTGCCGTTCAGCACAAGGTTCCATGGCGCTAAGTCGTTGTGACATAGCAGGCTCGCCGTGTCGGGTGGTGGAATCAACACATCCCAAGCCTCATCGACGAAAGGGATCGACTCGCTTGCATCGTGGATACGACGGATAAGCCGCCCGACCGCGGTGAGTTGTCCCTCGCTCAGCGGGCCATGCTCGTGAGCGAGCGTTCCATACATGAACTCGATGACTTGTCTGCCTCGGTTGTCGCAGCCGAAGTGTTGCGGCACGGGTACGGCACGAGTTGCCAACGCGTCGATGTACTCGCGTACCAAGGGCGTGCTTGCGGTCCATGGCTTGCGCACAGTGTCGCCGCGCCGAACTGCCCCACCGGGGGTCGCGTTGCCTCCCGTCAGTGGCTGCTCTCCCTCGGACATGCCACTCACTTTAGGTAATGACGGATCTCGTAGCCCGCCGATTCGTGGGCGCACGATCCTGCGCGCTGGCTGTCTCACATGACGTTCCACAAAAGGCGAACGGGAAGGTCAAGACGCGATCTACCCGGCCGGGCGATACCGATCCCCGCACAAGCCGTCCGGACTTCTTCCCCGGGACGGGGACGTCCTACGCGACGTCGAATCCTGAGGATCTGGACAAGATGATGGAATCCGCGTCTCCGCGGCCTTGTCAGCCCCCAGGCCACAGCGAGGTCGACCACGACGAGCAGGTGACGTCCAAGGGGCGTCGTGACTGCGGGACCAGCGAGCGGGTCAGGTGAGTTGGGCCACGACTTCTGCGACGTATGACGCCACGGCGTCGCTCGCGTGCGAAGTCCCCTCGAGTGGCGGGCCGACATACTCCGGTGCCAGCAGGCCGGCGTCGGCGAGCGCGTGCACCAAGGCGTGTTTGACCTGCGGGCGCGACATGCCCGCAGGCACCGGAAACGCATAGATGTCAGCGGCTTCGGTGTCGATCTTCGGGAAGCGCTTCCTGACCCTGCCGACCTCCTTGTCCTTGGAGTGCAGGTGCAACCAACTGCGCAGCGCCGGAGTCATCCCGGTCGTGCCGACATACAGGATGTTCGCGCGCGGGTCGGGACTGTCCGGCAGCCGCCAGACATAGACCCACGAATCCGGGCGATCGCCCACGAGCTCGCCGTCCCGGACATGCCAGACCTCTGTGTCGTCCACGTCCCAGTTGTACCGCGGATGCCGATACGTTTGAAGGCATGACGGAGTCGCGCCCTGATCTGACCAAGACTCCCGTGGCGGCAGCGCCACCTGCCGACGACCCGTTGCTGCGCAGCGCCGTGCGTCGGTCGGTGCGCAGACTCGTCCCGTTCGTGGCGTTGCTCTATTTCGTCAACTACCTGGATCGCACCAACATCGGGTTCGCCGGCCCGAACGGCATGAACGACGACCTGCACCTGTCCGGGTCGATGTTCGGCTTCGCGTCCGGCATCTTCTTCCTGGGCTACCTGCTGCTCGAGGTGCCGAGCAACATGGCGCTGCACAAGTTCGGCGCGCGGCGCTGGATCGCGCGCATCCTCGTCACCTGGGGCATCGTCGCGGCCGCGATCACCTTCGTGCCCAACGCCGGCACGCTCTACGTGCTGCGCTTCCTGCTCGGTGTCGCCGAGGCAGGCTTCTTCCCCGGCATCGTGCTCTACCTGACGTTCTGGTTCCCACAACGCGAACGCGCCCGGATGACAGCGCTTTTCATGGTCGCCGTCCCTCTGTCCAGCGCGATCGGCACACCGATCTCGTCGCTGTTGATCGAGCACGCGCACGGCTGGATCGGACTCGACGGCTGGCGGGTGATGTTCCTCATCGAGGGTGTGCCGGCGGTCGTGCTCGGTGTCGTCACGTGGTTCTACCTCACCGACCGTCCGGAGAACGCCAAGTGGATGCCACTGGCCGAACGCGACGCACTGCAACGGACTCTCGACGCCGAGGAACGCGGCCGCAGTCGCGCATACCAGGTCAGCATCCTGCAGTCGTTGACCCGGCCTCGTGTCTGGGCGCTCGCCTTCGTCTACTTCGGGATCGTCTACGGGCTCTACGCACTCGGCTTCTTCCTGCCCTCGATCATCTCCGGCTTCTCCGAGCAGTTCGGCACCAACTACTCGGTGGTGGAGCGCGGTCTGATCAATGCCGTGCCCTACGTCATCGGCGCCGCGGTCATGATCCCGTGGGCACTGCACGGCGACCGGACCCGCGAACGTGTCTGGCACGTCGCCGGTCCCACCATCGTCGGCGGGATCGCCATCCCGATCACGCTCTATCTCGGCAGCCCGTTCGCGGCGATGGTCGCGGTGACGATCTGCGCCGTCGGCATCATGTGCGCGCTGCCGACCTTCTGGGCGCTGCCGACGAACTTCCTGTCCGGCGCCGCCGCCGCGAGTGGGATCGCGCTGGTCAACTCGGTCGGCAACTCGGCCGGATTCTTCGCGCCATACTTCACCGGCTGGCTCAAGGACGGCACCGGCACCGAGAAGACCGGCCTCTGGCTAGTGGGCATCGTGATGGTCCTCGGTGGGCTGCTCGCCGTGCTGCTGCGTGCGGCGCCGCCGCCGAAGGACGAGAATGCTGCCGAGGCACTCGAGGCATGAACGCCTCACTCACGTGAAGGGAGCGATCAGCCAATGGCCACCATCCTGCTGTTGCACTCGGCGTTCGGACTGCGGCCGGCGGTGCTCCGCTTCGCGGACGCGTTGCGCGAGCGCGGCCACGAGGTGGTCGCTCCTGACTATTACGCCGGCAACGTCTTCGACGACACGTGTGCCGGTCTCTCCCATCGCGACGACGTCGGTCCGGCGCAGCTGCTCGCGCGAGTGCGTCCGGTGATCGACGAGCTGCCGGCCGACACCGTGCTGGCCGGGTTCTCACTCGGCGCGGCGTTCGCCCAACGACTCGCCGCCGACCGACCGGAAGCGGCCGCGGTGATCCTGATGCACAGCGTGGCGGCACCGCGGCACGGCACGTGGAGCGGGCAGCCGGTGCAGATCCATCGGTATGCCGAGGACCCCTTCGTCGACCCGGCCGATCTGCAAGCACTTTGCGACGCAGTCCGTGCCTCCGGTGCCGAGTTCGAGGACTTCGTCACTGCGGGCAAGGGGCACTTGTTCACTGACACCGACCTTCCCGACGGGGACGCCGCCGCGACCGCCTCGACGCTGGACCGGGTCGACGCGCTGCTGCATCCGTGACGCTGACCACAAAATAACTATTTCCGGAGACAGCCTCCGAGTAATACGCTGGTCGGGTTGCCCGGGGGCGGCGTGCGCGCTGTGCTGCAACGTTAGTGGTGAAACCATCGTGAAACCGGCCCCGGTCAGGCTACGGCTACCAGCTTTCGAATGTCCTGAAGGAGCCCTCAGCGTGTTATCCGCTGCCCTTGAATACCGAGAACAGTCCTCGCGGGCGCGAGGACACCAGATGAGGAGGCGCGCATGAGCACCAGCGCTGCCCCGGAATATCCCGAGGAGATCGACGGCGCTGTCCTGAAGGTCGCCGGCGTCGTCGTGCTCGGCGCGATCATGTCGATCCTCGACATCACCGTCGTCAACGTCGCGTTGCCGACCTTCCAGCGTGTCTTCGCCGATGGCGGTGACCCTGTTGCCTATTCGACCGTCGCGTGGACGGTGACGGCCTACACCCTCTCGCTCGCGACCGTCATCCCGCTGACCGGCTGGGCGGCCGACCGCTTCGGCACGAAGCGGCTCTACATCCTGGCGATCCTGCTCTTCACGATCGGCTCCGCGCTGTGCGCGACGGCCGGCTCGATCGAGGTGCTCATCGGCTTCCGAGTGCTGCAGGGCCTCGGTGGCGGCATGCTTATGCCGCTCGGTATGACGATCCTGACCCACGCGGCCGGCCCGAAGCGGATGGGCCGGTTGATGGCCATCCTCGGTGTGCCGATGCTGCTGGGCCCGATCGGCGGCCCGATCCTCGGTGGCTACCTCATCGAGCACGCGAGTTGGCACTGGATCTTCCTGATCAACGTCCCCATCGGCATCTTCGCGATGGTCTACGCGTGGTTCGCGCTGGAGAACGACAGCCCGACCCCGTCGGAGTCCTTCGACTTCGTCGGCATGCTGATGATGTCGCCGGGTCTGGCGCTCTTCCTCTTCGGTGTCTCGTCGATCCCGACCGATGGTGTGGGTTCGACCAAGGTGCTGGTCACCGGCATCATCGGCCTGGCCCTGATCGCGCTGTTCATCCGGCACACCTTCAAGCCGAAGCACCCGCTGCTCGACCTGCGGCTCTTCAAGAACAAACTGCTGTCGATGTCGACCATCACGATGTTCCTCTTCGTCGCCGCCTTCTTCGGTGGTCTGCTGCTGGTGCCGACCTACTTCCAGGCGGTCCGTGGTGAGTCGACCTTCGACTCCGGCCTGCTGGTGGCAGCACAGGGCATCGGCGCGATGATCACCATGCCGCTCGCCGGCTCCCTGGTCGACAAGATGCCGGTCGGACGCATCGTGCCGTTCGGTCTCGTCGGGATCATCGTCGGCATGTTCATGCTGACCCAGATCGACGAGAGCACCAGCTACTGGTACATCCTGCCGGTGCTGTTCCTGATGGGTCTGGGCATGGGCGGCACGATGATGCCGATCATGACCTCGGCGCTGAAGACGCTGAAGCACCACGAGATCGCACGTGGTTCGACGCTGATCAACATCGTGCAGCAGATCGGCTCGTCCGTCGGTGTCGCCGTGATGTCGACGGTGCTGACCGACCGCCAGAAGGCGTCGCACTACGTGCAGATCGGTCAAGCGGTGCAGGAGCGGGCGCAGCACAAGCCGCCGCTGCCTCCGACGACCGAGCAGATGCACGCGATCGCGCAGGCCGGTGGCCAGAAGCAGTTCATGGCCCACGCGCTGCACGACCTCGCGGGATCGTTCGGCACGACGTTCTGGGTGGCTGCCGTGCTGTGTCTGCTGACCGTCATCCCGGCGCTGATGCTGCCGCGCAAGCCGCTGCCGGAGCCGGTTGCCGGTGAGGACGCCGCACCGATCATGATGCACTGAGCCTCACCCCACGAAAGGCGCCCGTACTCAGTCGAGTACGGGCGCCTTTGCGTATGTCGTCAGTCGTTCGCCAGCTCGGGTGGGAAGCCGCCGGTTGCGATCGGTCCCCAGTCGGTGACGGTGACCGCGATGAGCGACTTGCCCTGGTCGCGCATGGCCTGGCGGTATTCGTCCCAGTCGGGGTGCTCGCCGGAGATGCAACGGAAGTACTCGACCAGCGGCTCGACCGAGTCGGGCAGATCGATCACTCGAGCCGTGCCGTCGAGCTGGACGTAGGCGTCGTTCCAGTCGTCGGACTGGATCAGCAACGACACCAACGGGTTACGTCGGATGTTCGCAGCCTTGGCGCGCTGAGGGTAGGTGGAGATCAGCACTTCTCCCTGCTCCCCCACACCACAGGTGACCAGCGACAGCTGGAGGCCGCCGCTGCGCTTGTGGGTGACGAGCGTGGCCCGGTGGCGAGTGCGGACGAAGTCCAGTAGCGCGTCACGATCGACGCGCTGTGCGGTGGCGATGCGAGGTGACATGCTTCGATCGTAGGGGCGTCGGCACCGGTGCGGTCCCACGTGCTCGGGTCGACGATGGAGCGTTTCGGGGCGTTGCTGCGTCATACCGTGTGACCCGGTGAGGAAAGCGGAAGGACCAGGGGACATGAAGCGAATCACGTCGTTGACCACGGCCACGGTGGTGCTGGCAACTGCCGGGATGTTGAGCGCGTGCCAGCAGCAGGACGGCCCGGCGGTCACCGCCGGCACGGCGTCGTCGCAGGCGACCGGCGGCGCGGACGCCGCGCCGACGTCGACCGGCGGGTCCAGCAGCGGGCCGTCGAAGTCGTCGGACTCCGCGAGCTCCGGCACGTCGACATCGTCCGGCAAGGTCGGACCCGAGGACGGCGCACTGGGCGACGACGGTGGTTGGTATGCCGAGGGCAGCAAGGTCACCTTCGTCTACAACAACGGCATCCGCTTCACCGTCGACGCCGGCGCGCCGGTGACCGACCTGCATCACACCAACAGCAAGACCCCCAAGGGATCGCTCACGCTGACCGACAGGCAGGCGACGTGGGTCGCCGCGAGCGGAGTGCCGTCCACGGTGAACACCAAGGGCGCCGGCGTGATCGCGGATCCGTCCGGCGTCATCGGGGTGCTGCCCGACGGCTCGGTCACCTGCGCCAACAAGAAGGGGCTGCAGTTCGTCGGCTCCGACGGCGCCAAGGGTTCGGCGGACGAGAGTGGCCTCTTCTACGTCGACAAGTCCGGAAAGAAGACCGTGGTCGGCAAGCAGCCGGACGGTGGCAAGCTCGCCGGTCGGTATGTCGTCTGCAACGTGGGCAACACCTCGACCGTCGACCTGAAGGCCGATGTGCTCTTCGCCTTCGGCAGCGCGAAGCTGACACCGAGCGGCAAGCAGGTGGTCGACCAGTCCGCCATCTCGATCAAGTCGCACGTCAAGGGCAAGACCGTCGCCGTGGTCGGCAACACCGACTCCAAGGGCAGCGACGCGTTCAACCTGAAGCTCGGCAAGCAGCGCGCCGATGCCGTCGCCGCGGAGTTGCGGAGCAAGCTGCCCGGCATACAGCTGAAGGTCACCAGCAACGGCGAGTCGAAGCCGATCGCCGCCAACACGAAGTCGGACGGCTCGGACAACCCGACCGGCCGTGCGAAGAACCGCCGGGTCACGATCTCCTGGCCCAACAAGTAGCCCCGTTGATCGTAGCGCTGGAGGAGTCCCGCGCTATATCGCTCAGACTCGCGGATTACTCTCGGCCACATGGCTTTTCGTAACGTGACCGACGTCCGGACCGCACCCATCGCCGCCCTCGGACTGGTCGGTGGATTCCTGACCGCCCGCGAGACCGGCATCCGCCCCCTCGGTGGTGTCGTACTGGCGGCAGCCGGTGCGTATGCCGGCCGCACCTGGCTGGCCAAGTCCGGCCCGGCCGGCACGGCCGCACTGAGCGCGCTCTACCTCGGGTCGTTCGGTGCCTCACACCCGCTGGCGAAGAAGATCGGCGCGTGGCCGTCGGTGTTCACCGCGGCTGCCGTCAGCGCGGGCGCGGCATACCTCGTGGCGGACCGGGGCTGACACCGTCCAGCGCCGACGCCTCAGTCGATGAGCACCGCGCGCCGGACGCATTCACGCAGCAGTTCACTACGAGCTCGGTGGACCCGCTTCGACTCCGCCGCGGTGGCGGCGTAAACGTTGCTGACCGGTGACCAGGCCATCGACATACCGATGACCAGCGCCATGATGTCGAACGGATCGCCCGGTTGCACCGACCCGGCTGCCTGACCCTCGGCGATGACCCGCAACTTCCGGTCGTCCAGCCGATCGACGTCCTCGACCAGGTGCCCGGCCGGACGGCGCTCGAGGCGGTGCCACGTGGCCAGCCGGATGAGGTCCGGCCGCCGCAGGTATTCGTCATACAGGCGCACCGCCCAGTCCGCGAGGTCCGCCGACTCGAGTGGGACGACCTCGACGATCCGCTCCAGCGACGCCCCGAAGATCGCGTCGAACAACCCGTCCTTGCTGCCGAAGTAGGCGTAGAGCTGCGCCTTGTTGGTGCCGGCAGCGGCGACGATGCGCTCCACCCGGGCGCCGGCGATGCCGTGCTCGGCGAACTCGGCGGTCGCCGCGTCCACGATCCGGCTGCGCGTCGCGGCCCCGCGCGCTGTCAGTTCCTTGTCGGGCATCACCCCACGCTACACAACAGACCGGTTGGTTTGTTTTTTGCCGCTGCGCGGCCGTACGCTGAAATAGACCGAATAGTCTGTTTAAGGATGACCTCATGCGAAGCACCCGAGGCTGGGCCGCTGCCGGACCCACCACCGTGCGCACGACTCTGCTCGAGCGGCGCGAGCTACGGCCCGACGACGTCGCCGTCCGCGTCGACTACTGCGGCGTCTGCCACAGCGACCTGCACGCGCTGCACTCGCACGCGCCCGGCTCCACGGTGCCGCTCGTACCCGGTCACGAGTTCACCGGTGTCGTCACCGACATCGGCAGCGCTGCCCGACGCTTCGCGGTGGGTGACCCCGTCGCGGTCGGCAACATCGTGGACGCGTGCCTCAGCTGCGACACGTGCGAGGCTGGTCAGGAGAACTTCTGTCGCGAGTTCCCCACACTGACGTATGGCGGGACCGACCGGCGAGACGGCCTGCCGACGTTCGGCGCCTTCGCCCGCGAGTACGTGGTGCGCGAGGAGTTCGCCTACCCGCTGCCCGCACCCCTCGACCCCGCTGCCGCAGCACCGTTGCTCTGCGCCGGGATCACCGTCTGGGAACCGTTGCGAACATTGGGTGTTGGGCCCAAGACTCGGGTCGCCGTCGTCGGGCTGGGCGGTCTCGGCCACTTGGCCGTCAAGCTGGCAGTGGCGCTCGGCGCCGAGACGACGGTCATCAGTCGCTCCGCGGACAAGGCCGACGACGCCCACCGGCTCGGCGCGCAGGGCATGCTGGTGTCCACCGATGCCGCCGCGATGTCCGCGGCCCGCGGTCGCTTCGACGTCATCATCGACACCGTCGCCGTCACCCACGACCTCGGCCCCTACCTCGCGCTCCTCGCCCTCGACGGCGCGCTGTCGCAGGTCGGTTATCTGGGGCCGGTCTCCGTCGACACGATGGATCTGCTGATCGGGCGCAAGAAGCTCACCTCCGCCGGCAGCGGTGGCCGGGCGCACACCGCGGAGTTGCTCGAGTTCTGCGCGGAGCACGACGTGGTGGCGGACATCGAGCTGCTGCCGTCCTCGCGGGTCAACGAGTCGCTGGAGCGACTCGGCCGAGGTGACGTGCGCTACCGGTTCGTCCTCGACATGTCGGATCTGGACACTCCTGCCCAGTGACGGCTCAGGCCAACCCGGTCCGGTAGGCGATGACGACCAGCTGTGCGCGGTCGCGCGCGTGCAGTTTGGTCATGGCTCGCTGCACGTGGGCGCGGACGGTGAACGGGCTGAGGTACATCTGCTCGGCGATCTCCTCGTTCGACCTCCCGGTCGCGACGTGCGCGACCATCTCCCGCTCACGCGGTGTGAGTATGGCGAGCTCCTCCGGCACCGGTGATCGCTCGTCGTCCGCCGGCGTCGCCAGGAATCGCTGCACCAGT
Source organism: Flexivirga endophytica (assembly GCF_014640635.1). Taxonomy (GTDB): domain Bacteria; phylum Actinomycetota; class Actinomycetes; order Actinomycetales; family Dermatophilaceae; genus Flexivirga; species Flexivirga endophytica. The sequence continues at coordinate 274,415 of NZ_BMHI01000002.1, read as the reverse complement.
GACCGGGTCGCGGCGGGCGACAGCAACGTCTCACCCTCCGCGATGGTGCGGACGGCGTTGATCAGGTCCGCTGCGCCGATGCCCTTGCCGATGAATCCGCTGGCGCCCGCCCGCAACGCGTGCGCGACGTGTTCGTCGGTCTCGTACGTCGTCAGGATCAGGATGCGACTGTCCTCGAGCTCCGGGTCGGCGCAGATCTGCGAGGTCGCGCTCAGGCCGTCCTGGTCGGGCATCCGGATGTCCATCAGCACGACGTCCGGGTGCAGCTCCCGGGTGAGGCGCACCGCTTCCCGACCGTCCGCGGCCTCGCCGACCACGGTGATGTCGTCGGCCGTTTCGAGCAACGTCCGGAACGCCTCCCGCAGCAGCGCCTGGTCGTCGGCGAGGAGCACACGCAGTGTCACGACGGCTCACCTGTTACCGGAGACGTGGATCCTGTTGCGGGCTGCGGCTTTTCGGTGTCCGCAGGTTGCGTCTCCTTGCGAGGCGGGACGGGCAGCATGACCGAAACAAGGAAGCCGCCTTCCTCGCTGCGACCGGCGGACATCTCCCCGCCGACCGCGGTGGCGCGCTCGCGCATGCCGATCAACCCGAACCCGGGTGCACGCCCCGACCCAGGTGCCGCGGCGGACACACCACCGCTCGGCGCGTCGTTCGCGACGGTGATCCCGACGCGGTTGCGACCCCAGGCGAGGCCGACCCGCGCGCGGCGGGTCCCCGAATGTTTGGTCACGTTGGTCAGTGCCTCCTGGATGATGCGATAGGCGGTCAGGTCGACACCGGGCGGCAGCGGCCGGGGCGTGCCTTCCTGGGTGACCGTCACGTCCAGACCTGCCCGGCAGAAGTCCCCGACGAGGGTCTCGAGACGGGAGAGTCCGGGCGCGGGCTCGGCCGGCGCGGTCGGATCGTCGGACTGGCGCAGCAGGCCCACGGTCGCCCGCAGGTCGTCGAGCGCGTTGCTCGTCGTCTCGACAAGCGAGTCCAGGTTCTTGCGGGTCCGCTCCGGCTGACTGTCGAAGAGGTGCGACGCGACCGTCGCCTGGGCGTTGGCGAGCGTGATCTGGTGGGCGACGACGTCGTGCAACTCCCGCGCGATCCGCAGCCGCTCCTCGGCCACCCGGCGTCGCGCCTCGACGTCGCGGCTCTGCTCCGCGCGTTGCGCGCGCTCCTCGACGGCCGCCAGGTAAGCACGGCGGTTCCGGGTGGCATGACCCAGGATGCCGGCGACCAGCGGCAACGCCACGACCGATCCCAACCGGCTGCCGTCCTGCCAGGAGAGCGCACCGGAGAACGAAGCCGTGGCCACCAGCAGTGCGACCCCGACCAGGAGGAACGCCGCCGCCGGCCGCCATTCGAGATGTATGGCGAGTGCATATGACGCGATCACGGCCGGCACCACGATCAGCGGTGTCAGCAGCAGTCCGACGGGTGTGACCAACATGCCGCAGGCGATGGTCGCGGCCAGCACGGCCACCGGTTGCCGATGCCGCCACAGAAGCGCTGCACAGGACAGCGCCGCGACGCCATACGTGACGGGCGGCGGCCGGCCCAGGCTGTTGTCGACCTGCGCCACTCCCCCGAGGATGCAGCACAGGAAGGCCGTGAGCAGAACGGCGCCCTCCGACCGCCGCCACTGTGGGCGGGGCCGGAGGACGCCGATGTCGTTCGTCATACCGATGTGAGCACCCGGTCGTGCTTGGCCAACGACTCGCCCTCGATGTCCACCTTCGGAAGCACACGATGGAGGATACGTGGCATCCACCACGCGCGCCGTCCGAGCAGAGCCAGCACCGCGGGCATGATCGCCATACGGACCACGAACGCGTCGAAGGCGACCGCGAACGCCAGGCCCACTCCCATCGTCTGGATGGTCGGGCTGTGGATGCCGATGAAGCCGGCGAACACGCTGCACATGATGATCGCCGCGGCGGTCACCACCCGGCCGCTGTGCCGGAAGCCTTCGATGAGCGCCTCCCGCGGTGGTCGGCCGTGGACGTAGGCCTCGCGGACCCGGGTGAACAGGAACACCTGGTAATCCATCGCCAGGCCGAAGACGATCCCGATGATCAGGATCGGCATGAGCGACATCACCGGTCCGGTCTGCTCGGTGCCGATCAGGTCCGCGGCCCAGCCCCATTGGAAGACCGCGACGAGCACTCCGAAGGCGGCGCCCACCGAGAGCAGGAAGCCCAACGCTGCCGTGATCGGGACCAGGACCGAACGGAAGATCACCAGCAGGAGCAACACCGCCAGCCCGATGACCACGGACAGATAGGGCAACAGAGCGTCCGACATCGCCTGGGAGATGTCGATGTTGACCGCTGTCGATCCGGTCACGAAGACGTCGGCGCCGGTGTCGGCCTCCAGAACGGACGCCTCGTCCCGGATGTGGTTCACCAGGTCCGTGGTCTCTTCGCTGGTCGGTGCGGTCTCCGGTATGGCGGTCAGGACCGCGGTGTCACCGGCCTTGTTGAGCACCGGTTCGCCGACCGATGCGACACCGTCCATCTGCTGGAGCGTGTCGACCACCCGGTTGGTGGCGGCCTGCGGGTTGTCGGCGGAGGCCGTGTCGACGACGACGGTCAGCGGTCCGTTGAAGCCCGGCCCGAACCCTTGGGAGAGCAGGTCGTACGCGTCGCGCTGCGTCGTGCCGACCGGCTTCGACTCGTCGCCCGGCAGGCCCAACTGGAGGCCCAGGGTCGGGAGCGCGACGGCGCCGAGCCCCAACACGGCGATGATCAGCACCTTCAGCGGGCGGCGCAGCACGAAACCCGCCCAGCGGCCGGCCAGCCGAGGCCGCTTGGCGCGGACCGGCCTACCGCGCCGCCGCGCCCTGCGGATGGAGCGGGCCAGCACCCGGTTGCCGAACTTGCCGAGCAACGCGGGCACCAGCGTCAGGGCGACCAGTACTGCGAGCGCGACCGCACCCGCGCCGCCGAGGCCGATCTTGGTCAGCTCCGGGATCCCGACAACACTCAAGCCTGCGAGGGCGATGATGACGGTCGCGCCGGCGAACACCACTGCGGATCCGGCCGTGCCCAGCGCTCGACCGACCGCCTCCTCCGGCTCTCTGCCCTGTGCTCGCTCGTCGCGATAGCGGGAGGTGATGAAGAGTGAGTAGTCGATGCCGACAGCGAGTCCGAGCATCAGCGCCAGGATCCCGACCGTGGAGGTCAGGCCGAGCGGCACGGACAACGCGGTGACGGCGCCGAACGCGATGAGCACTCCGGTGAAAGCGGTCAACAGGGAAAGCCCGGCGGCGACCAGCGACCCGAGGGTCAGGATCAGCACCACGGCCGCGACGACGACACCGATCATCTCGGTCGTGCCGCCGGGTTCGACCTCGGCGTCGAGCGCATCGCCTCCGATCTCCGCGGTCAGGCCCGCGTCTCGAGCGTGCTCGGCCGCATCCTCCAGCGCACTCTTGGTCGAGTCGCTCAGGCTGGTGGCGCCGGCCGTGTAGGTGATCGTCGAGTAGGCGATGGTGCCGTCCTTGCTCACCGCCTTGTCGTCATACGGATCGCTGACGGAGGCGATCTGGTCACCGTCCTTCAGCGAACCGAGGGTGTCCTCGACGGCCGCCTGCTGGCCGGGCGCGGTGATGCGTTGCCCGTCCGCGGCCTTGAACACCAGCCTGGCCTCGGCGCCTTCGGCGTCGTTGCCGGGGAATCGTTGGTTCAGCAGGTCGAAGGCCTGCTGCGACTCGGTGCCCGGCATCGTCAGGTCCTCCTCCTCCCCGGACGGTGCGGCCACCGCCGCGACGATGGCAAGCACCGCCGCGACGAGCCACATGCGGGCCACGAGCCGCCGGCGCCGGAACACCCACCGCCCGACCCTGCTGAGAAGTCTCGCCATCGTCATTCACTCCAGTCATGTAGTTCGTGGGAGCGTGAGAATCACGCGACTTCAAGACTCGTCGGCGAGGACCTGTCTGACATCGTGCTCAGCGACCGTCTTCGCCTAGTGCGCTCGCACCAGACCGGGCGGCACCCTGGTGCCGACAAATGCGGTTCCGGTTCGGGAGCCCGCGTCGTAGAGTGACCTTCATGTATGACGCGCAGCGCACGACGACGCCGGATCACTCCGGCTGCGCGGTGCTGCACTGAACAACCTGCACATCAACGCCCCGGAGTCATCTCCGGGGCGTTTTTCGTGCCGCGGGTGACTTCGGGCCCGACAACTCGAGGACGTCATGAATTCACCTGTCAATGAAGCACATCCGCCCCATGATCACCGCGACCTCGGTCGTGATCTCGACCTCTTCGCGGGCGACCCGCTCGTCGGGTCCGGGCTGCCGTTGTGGCTGCCCGCCGGCTCGGTGATCCGCGACGAGCTGGAGCGGTTGGCCCGCGACATCGCCCGCGCCGACGGGTGCGTCGGCGTGCACACCCCGGTGCTGGGCAAGCGTGCGCTCTTCGAGAAGTCGGGGCACTGGGCGAAGTTCGCCACCGACATGTTTCCCCCGATGGCACTGGGTGACGAAGCGCCCGGTGACCAGCTGGTGTTGCGTCCGGCGAACTGTCCGCACCACGCGATGGTGTATGCCGCCCGTCAGCACTCCTACCGCGAATTGCCGCTTCGTTTCAACGAACTCGCGCCGATGTTCCGTGCCGAGCGGTCCGGGGTGGTGTCCGGGCTGACCCGGGTCCGGCAGATCAACCTGGACGACACTCACGTCTTCTGCCGGCCGGATCAGGTCGCAGACGAGGCGGAGCGAGCGCTGCGGTCGGCGTTGCACGCGCAGCGCGTGCTCGGTATGCCGGTCGACTACGTGCGCCTGTCGCTGCCCGATGCCGATCCGGGACAACTGGGCGATCCGGCACGGTGGGCGGAGGCCGCCGAGGCATTGCGGCAGGCGTGTGCGGCGGTCGACCTGGCGTCATACGGGCTGGAGGTGGTGGAGGCGCCGGGCGAGGCCGCGTTCTACGGGCCGAAGCTGGACCTGCAGGTGATCGACGGCAATGCTCGCTTGGCGGGGTCCCCGCGAAGTATCGGAGGAGCGGAGCGGGGGAGAACTTCGCGGGGTGTCGGTGAGACCATCGCGACCGTGCAGCTGGACTTCGTGCAGCCGCAGCGTTTCGACCTCGTGTATGACGGCCCGGACGGCTCCGAGCACCAGGTGGTGATGATCCACCGCGGCACCGTCGGGTCGATGGAACGGGTCACCGCCGCGTTGCTCGAGCGGTATGCCGGGCGGATGCCGTTGTGGCTCAACCCGATCCAGCTGCGTGTGCTGCCCGTGTCGGAGACGGTCGACGACGTCGCGCGAGGGTTCGTCGATGCGTTGGTGGCGCGTGGGCTGCGGGCCGAGCTGGACGCTTCCGGGTCCCTGGGGGCACGGATCCGCGCGAGCCGAGCACGCCGGGACTACGCGTTCGCGGTGCTCGGTGAGTCCGAGGCCGTCGACGGGTCGGTGCAGGTCAACGACGTCTTTGCGGGCTACCGCGGCTCGGTCCAGCGGGGAGCCGTGGTCGACATACTCACTGATGCGTATGCCGCCCGCTGCGCGCTCAGCTGGCCACCAACCCCCGCCGAGTGACGGCTTCTTCGCCGAGTGACGGTCCTATTGGGCCGTCACTCGGCGAAGAAGCCGTCATTCGCGATCAGTCGACCGGCTCTTCCACTGCCAACTTCCCGTCGACCAGGCGGATCACCTCGTCGTCCGACCCGAGTGTGCCGAGGTCGTGGGTGACGACCAGCGTGCCGAGTCCACGCTCGTGGGTGAGCGTCCGCAACAGGTCGACGATCGCGACACCGCGTTCGTGATCCAGAGCTGACGTGGGTTCGTCGACCAGCAGCAGCTCGGGGTCGCCCATCAACGCGCGTGCGATGCCGACCCGCTGTCGTTGTCCGCCGGACAGGGTCGACGGGCGCTTGTGCATGACGCTGCCCAGACCGACCTGCTCGAGGAGGTCCTTCGCATGTTGTGTGGTCGCCGCCGAACGATCTCCGTCGAGTCGCGCGACCATCTGCAACTGCTCGAGCGCCGTGAGCGAGCCGAGCAGGTGCGGCTGCTGGAAGACGAAGCCGATGTCGCTGCGTCGCAGGTCCGTTCGGGTCTTGGCGGTCGCCCCGCCGACCTCCCGTCCGGCCAGTCGGACGGTGCCCTCGGTCGGGGTGAGCAGCAGCCCGGCAACCGCGAGAAGCGTGGACTTGCCCGAGCCGGACGGCCCTGTGACTGCGAGGAATTCGCCCGGTGCGACGGTCAGCGAGACGTCGCGCAGTGCATAGGTCCAGCCCTCCCCGTCGCGGAATCGCACTGTCACCTGGTCGATCTCGAGCGCCTGCACATCCATACCTTCCGCCATACCTCTCGTCATCGCGCACCTGCCAACGCTGTCAACGGGTCCACCGTCACCACGCGCCGCAACGCGGCGGTCGCGCCGAGCAGGCCGACCGCGACCATCAGGGCGAACGGCACGACGACGGTGCCCAGGTCGATCACCACCGGCACCTGACCACGCACGGCCAGCCCGAGTGCGAACGCAGCCGCGGTGCCGATGCCGCCACCGAGCAGCAGGGTGAGCAGTGCCTGCCCGAGCGCGTCCCGCAGCAGGTAGGTGGTGCGCGCACCGACGGCCTTCAGCACCGCCAGATCTCCCTCCCGCTGCACGGTCCAGACCGTGAAGAAGGCGCCGATCACCAGCGCGGAGATCGCGATGAGCAGCCCGCGGATCATCGTCAGCGAACCGTTCTCCGCCGAGTAGGACCCGATGGTCGACAGTGAGTCGGCACGCGACTTGCTGACCAATCCTGTTGCAGTGTCGAAGGATTGGGCGTCAAATCCTTTACCCGTCTGCAGGGCGAGCACCGTGCCCTCACTGCCGGCCGCTGCTCCCGTATGCCGCCACAGCGAACGCGGCACCCACACCACCGGCACGTGACTGAACGAAGCGTCGTCCACCACCTTCGCGACCCGCAACGTCGTGCCGTTGACGGAGATCGAGTCGCCAGCACGGATCGTGTGGTCCTTCACGAGTTCACTGCTGACGACGGCACTATCCGGGCCGATTCCCGACGGTGCGACCGCGGCCTTCGGGTCCACACCGAAGAGGGTCGCCGGTGCGGGCGTGGAGCCGACCGTGACCCGGGTCGTGCTGATGCCGATGGGATCCGCCGCGTTCACGCCCGACTGTGTCCTGGCCTTCTGCAGTGCGGCGCCGGTGATCCGGCTGGTCGACATCGAGAGCGTCTCGCCCGAAGCCGGCCGTTCGACGGCAATCTGGTCCGCGCGCAGCGACGTGATCGCCGACGTGCTCTGCCGGCCGAGGCCCTCCGTCAGGCCGGTCAGCATGACCACCAACAGGGTGATCAACGCGATGGCGCCCGCCATCAGGGCAAATCGGCCGCGGGCCCACCACAGGTCCCGGATCGCCAGGAACACTTCAGTTCTCTCCTTCTCGAGCAATGGAATTCGGTATGTCGTCCAGTCAACGGCCGATACGCGCGGAAGACATCGGGCAGACGGTGGAACCCGCTGATGGCCTTCGATGGAGCCGCGGGTCAACCGTTCGATGGATGCTGCAAGGGCGCGCGGACGGGCACCGATCCATTAGCGTTCGCTTCGATGCTCGAAGACCACGCCTCGACCGCCGGTACGTCGGTGATGCGCGCCCTGCAACTGGCGATGCACGGGCTCTTCGTGCTGCTGCTGCTGATCGGCACGATCCGCGGTGCCCAGGAGTCGTCGCACCCGGCGCCGCTCGTCCTCGGCTGCGTGCTGCTCTTCGCCTGGTATGCCGCGGGCCTGCGCCTCACTCCGATGCGGTTCGGTGAGCGACGTGCGGTCGCCGGACGAGTGTGGTTCGTGGTCCTGTTCCTCGGTTGGGCCGCGTTGGTCGCGGTGTCCACCGAGCTGAGCTGGGTGGCATTCGCGCTCTTCTTCCTCGCGCTGCACCTGTTGCCGCGCTGGTTCGCACTCGCGGCAGTGGTCGCGGGCACCCTCGTCGTGATCGTGGCGCAGTTGCACCAGCCGGACACGGCCACGGTGCCGTCGATCCTCGGTCCGTCGATGGGCGCGATCGTGGCGGTCGGCATCTCCTGGATCTATTCGGCGCTGCGGCAGGAGAGCGAGCAACGTCGGTTGCTCAACACCGAACTTGTTGCGGCACAAGAGGATCTGGTCGCCACGAACGACGCGTTGTCCGGAGCGCAGCGCGAGTCCGGCGTGCTCGCCGAGCGTGCCCGCCTCGCGCGAGACGTGCACGACACCGTCGCGCAGGGGTTCTCCAGCATCCTGCTGCTGTCCCGGGCCGGGCTGGCCGGGCGGCGCGATCCCGAGCAACTGGTCGAGGTGCTGCGCCAGATCGAGGAGTCCGCGGCGACAGGGCTGGACGATGCACGGACCGTCGTGCACGCCCTCACTCCTTCGGATCTCGAGCGGTCCCCGCTGTCCGCGGCGCTGCAGCGCCTCGTCGACCGGCAGGGCGGGGACCTCGATGCGCAGTTGGTGATCGACGGTGAGGAACGACCGTTGCCCACGGCGATCGAGGCCGCGCTGCTGCGGATCGCGCAGGGCGCACTGTCCAACGTCCGTCAGCACGCGGGTGCCACGCGAGTGGTCATCGCCCTCGGTTTCGGAGACGTGCTGACGCTCGACATCACCGATGACGGTGTCGGCTTCGACGCCACCATGCCGATCGTGCCGAGCGCGGCAGGCGGGTTCGGCCTGCGCGCCATACGAGAACGGGCGCGGGACGCCGGTGGCCATGCCTCCGTCGAGTCTGCGCCTGGCGAGGGCACCAGTGTCCACGTCGAGGTCCCGGCCGAAGGGCCGCGATGACCAGGGTGCTGCTCGTCGATGACCATCCCGTCGTGCGCACCGGGTTGCGAATGCTGCTGACGGCGGCCGGTATCGAGGTGGTCGCCGAGGCAGCCAACGGCCAGGACGCGGTACGGCTGGCCGGTGAGTATGACGTCGACGTCGTCCTCATGGACCTGCAGATGGGCCCGGGCATGGACGGTGTCGCCGCGACGGAGCGCGTGCTGGCCGCACCGGACGCGCCGCGGGTGCTGATCCTGACGACATACGACACGGACCAGGACATCCTGCGCGCGGTCGAGGCCGGTGCCTCGGGTTATCTGCTGAAGGATGCTCCGCCGGACGACCTGGTCGATGCCGTGCACCGCGCCGCGCGCGGCGAGACGGTGCTCGCCCCGGTGGTCGCCGACCGGCTGCTGGCCAGGTTGCGCAGTCCTCGCCCGACGCTGAGCGGCCGCGAGCTGGAGGTGCTGCGGCAGGTGGCGCTGGGACGTCCCAATCGCGAGGTCGCCAAGGAACTCTTCCTCAGTGAGGCGACGGTGAAGACGCACCTGGTGCACGTCTTCGAGAAGCTGGGCGCCGATTCCCGCACTGGTGCTGTCGCGCGCGCCCGCGAACTCGGTCTGCTGCGCGACTGAGCAGTCTCTCCTCCTGTTGGCGGATGGAGCCAGCCGATTCCGCGGCCCAGGTAGCTGTCCCGTGACCCGATCTCTCATTCGAGACTGAGCTGGGCACGGGACTGCGTGCCGCGCCCATTTCCCTGATGGCTACCACCGAATGTGGAGCGGGCTACTGTGCCGAAGTGTTCGAAGTTCCGTTTGACCGCGTCCACCACTTCGCTCGCATCCGGATCGGCTTGCCCGACGGCGCGAGCGCACGATTTCTGGTCGACACCGGCATCGGAATCACCATCGTCTCCACAGGCCTGGCCCGTAGCTGTGACTTCATCAAGACCGGCGACAGCTACACCGGCCACCGCATGTCAGGGCAGGCGGTCGAAGTCCCCCTGGTCGAACTGCCGTCGCTGGAGCTCCGTAGCGCAAGCCCCGCTGCGGCGTCCGGCGGTTTCGCCGTCGTGTCCGGACTCGCAGGCATCGCTGACCTTGGCGCGACGGACGGGCCTGAAGGCTTCGACGGCATCATCGGTCTCGACCTGCTCGGCGAGCTGATCCTCACCATCGATCCGTTCAGGTCGGTAGTCGGCCTGGGCGCACTGCCCGCCTCGGCTGGCGCACCCCAGATCGACGTACCTGTCCGAGTCCGCCGCGACGGCCCGGCCGTCGACCTGCGAACCGACCTCCAGCTGCCGGATGGCACTGTGACCGAGGTCGAGATCGACACCGGTTCAGCGGCAACGATTCTGGATGACCGCTTCATGAAGTCCTGCGCAGTCGACGGCACGGAGAGGGGAAGGCGCACGGACGAAGGCATCGACGAGACCGGCCACGACTACGTGCGGCGCTTCGTCCCGATCGAAGGAGACATCAGCATCGCCACTGCGCCCGAGACCGTACTTCGAGGTCCGACAGTGATGTTCCAGGACATCGCGCTGAACGGACTGATCGGTACCGAATTCCTCGACCGATATGTGCAGACCTACGACATCGGCCGCGGCGTCATGGCCCTCACCACGCCGGTGACGTAGTTGCCTACCCGCCCGTCGACGTAGAGACTTCGGCACTGAGTTCTCCGCGTGACAGTCGTCTTGATCGGGTGGACGATGGCTGCAAGGAGGGCTAGCCGTCCATGTCCCGTGATTCTTCGCGTTACGCCGACATTGTCGAAGTACCCGATGTCGTCGGTCTGCAGGTCCGCGACGCGGCCCGGGTGGCCTACGTCGCCCGCCTCAAACTCGCGCAACCGGACCCGGATGGACCACCACTGGCTGCTCTGACCTGGCCCGACGACTACTGGGTCACCGAGCAGGAGCCACCTGCGGGATCAAGTCGCCAGCGTTGGGATCCGCTCGTCGTTCACTGGTCGGCTTCGCCGGGCCGGGCCGGTGTTCGCGAGCCGCGACGACCGTCCTCGCCGGTAGGCACGCTTACCGGCGAGATCGACCCACCGACGGACCGTTAGCCGATAGCCCACTGGGCACTGTCATGCCCCGGATCAGCACACCGCGGTCAGTGGTCAAGGTGTCGGCTCGCGTCGCGGGAGCTGTGCAGCACGCGGACGACGAGGATGACGGGATCCTGATCGGGGGCGTCGCGGTAGAAGACTCCGTACGGGAATCGCCGCATTCGAGCTCGTCGCAGGCCAGGGAACCCCTCCACTGGTGGCGCGCCGTGCGGAAACGCCCTGATGCGGGAAACCACCATGTCGAAGGCGTCGGCGAAGTTGTGGCTCAGCGCGGGATCGATCCGCGCGTAGTGGTCCCGGGCGCGGCGCAGATCCGCGACGGCGTGCTCGCCGAGGGCGACCGTCACTCCTTCGGCCACAGCTCATGGCGGACGTCGTCCCATTCGCGTTGCGCGCCCGGGTTTTGGTCGAACTCGTCGAGAGCCTCGGCAAGGGCGCGACGCTCTGCGTCGGACGGAACGTAGACCGACTCGCCGAAGTGCGTGCGCAGCGCCTCTTGGATCACCTCCGAGCGAGAGCGATGCTCGATGCCCCGGGCCCGCTCGACCAAGTCGTACAGTTCCTCGGGCAACGTGATCGCCACCTTGTGAACCACGGCACCACCTCCACTCAGTATGACTAAATCATACCGTTGATAGGGCTGCCCTCGACAACCATTACGACGCCGACGGGGCCTGCCGGACTGAATCGTTCAGCTAACCGCATGCCTCGCACACCGATCGTCAAACGGGAATTCTGCGCCAAACCGTCGGTCGCCACATGTCGGGCAAGTCGAGCCGACCTGGTCAATGACGTCGCGCCCGTCGAGCGACGTCTCGCATCCGGCGCTCCACTGTGGACTTGCAGACCGGGTCGGTCTCGCTATCTCGTTCGGCGAGCATCGTCACCAACTGTTGGTCCGGCGGCCCCTATTGCCAGGCTGGAAGGCGTTCATAGAACCAAAGTTCAAACTCACCGATGGTGAGCAGACCGTTTCCGAAGCCGTCGATCCAGATCCAATAAGAATCGTCGGCACTCCCGCGGATCGGCATGCCCTGCTCGATGAGCATGTCAATCAGAACAGCCCGCGACTCCCAGAATGAAGCCGAGGGGCGAAGACACGCGACCTCCACAGTGGCCGGCGTGTTCGAGCCGGTCGCCAGCAAAGCGACCGCAATGGCGATCGCGTCGCGCATCTTCGGAACACGCGTCGTCTGCTCATCTACGGTCACGACCTGCAAAGCAAGCCTCCGGAGACGAGCGACGATGACCCCAGGGCCGGAAGTGCGGCCGAGTGCCCGGAACGCCACGTCTGACCGCGCGGAGCCTGTAGAACCGAGGCATGGACATTGCATCGGGGCAGCAAGTCGTCTTCGCGAACAAGGTCGCCAAGGGGTTCAACACCACCGACGTGCCACTTGAGTTCTGCCTACTGCAAGGGGAGATTGCGGAGGCGTTCGAAGCGTGGCATCGCGGCACAGGCACCGTGGGCGAGGAGCTGGCCGATGTTGCGATCTACCTGCTCGGACTCGCGGAGATTCTGAACGTCGATCTCCAAACTGAGATCGAGCGAAAGATCGATAAGAACGCCAATCGCGAGTACACCCGGTCGGAAGGTGGCGCCTTCGTGCGTCTCAGTGAAGGTGAGTCGTAAGCACCGCTCCGGACGCGGATGCCTGCCGGAGGCAGACCGCTGCCGTCTCGATGGTGGATTGACACGCGGGGCGTGCCACAAGACGTTCGCCATAGGAAGCACCATTGGTGCAATCGCACACTGAGACGTGCTGTTCCGTCGCGTGGCGACGCTCGTTCCCGTTACCTCGTTCGCCTGGACGTCCCGGGACCCGGGCCTGCTACGGCACGCGCGTGTCGAACCGCCGCGCGGCTCAGGCTGCTGCGGTCTGGTGGCCTGCCATCAGCCCAGGTGTGAGATCCCAGCGCACGCGGTCGGGTTGTATGTCGGCGGTGTAGCCCTTGCGGTGCACGGTCTGGTGGTGTCGGCCGCACAACATGGCCGAGTTCGCCAGGGAGGTTTCGCCGCCTGCCCACCACGGCCGGACATGATGCACTTCGCAGAAACCCGGTGGCCGGTCACAACCGGGGAACGTGCACCCGCCGTCGCGCAGGATGACCGCGGCCCGGATTGCTCTGGTGGCCAGGCGTTCTCGCCGTCCGACGTCCAACGGTGCGCTGGGTCCGCCGAGCACTGCGGGGATCAGGTCCGCGGTGCACGCGAACCTTCGTGCCGCACCGGCGTCGACCGTGTCACCGGTGGTCGTGGCCGCCGCGCCGAGGCCTTGGGTCAGGGTTTCCAGGCCCATGGTCAGCAGCACGGTGGCGGCACTGGATTGGGTGCCTTCCCCGGTTGCTGCGCGGGCACCGGCACCGACCAGGTCCAGCAGCGCGTCGACGCGTCGTTTGCCCGGGGTCCGCTCGTCACGCACCGATTCACCAGAGTCCACGGTCGAATCGGAGTCCTCGGGTGCATTGTCGGCGCCGAGTCCGAACGCCGCACCGGTACCGCCGGCACGACTCGGCCCCGAGGGCTCATGGGGCCTCGATACGCCGGCTCCCCCGCTACGCTCCTCCGCCGCTACTCGACCACCATCGGCAGGCTTCGCGGGATCGGGTGCGGACTTGGCGTTGATGGCGTCTTTGAGGATCGCGGCGTTCGCCGGCGACAACTCCGCCACCAGCCGAGTCATGCCGGTCGGGGTGGTGGACCAGGTCAACGACTCAGTCCGCTCCAGCTTCTCGTCATTGTCGGAGAGTTTGTCGGGGTCGAACCGGGCGATGATCTGCCGCGTCAACTGGGTGAGTCCGGCACACCCGAGGGCGGGGTCGAGTTGCAGGTACCAACCCAGAATCTCCTCACGCTCCGCAGTCGGAATCACGGGGGCGACTTTGTCGGCCTGGGTGAGCGCGGTCCGTGCGGACTCCACCGAACACGAACCGTCCCGCAACGCTTGCGTGATCACCGCGTTCTTTCGGTCCCGGCACGCATCAGCGACCGACGCCATCGCCCGCACCGTCTTCGGTTCCACCGGCACCCCATCGGCCAAGTGCCCAGCGACCCACTGCGCAGTGTTCGCCGCATCGGACCGGAGCAAACAGCCCTGTTCGACCGCGTCCGCCGTCACGAGCGTCGTCACCTGCGCCGCCCGTCCGTGCCACCGCAACAACACTGACACCAAGTCGCCCACCTGCGCCTCGCCGAGCTGATGCACCACACGCGGCACCTCGTCCAGCAATTGAACAGCAGCCTGCAGCCCGGCGAGCACTTCCGGTCCCCGCCCCGGCTCCGCGATCCAGGCACCATTCACTGTCGAATGATCAATGGTCATGGCGTGAATCCCCCTCCCCTGTAAGCGGTTTCGCTCAAATACAGGATACCGCGAAGCACTGTCAATGGCTAGGGCTTCATCGAACATATTTCGGTATTTCCGCGCGGCGTGCCCTCCGCGAACGGCCTCGCACGCTTGGATTCACTCAGGGTTGAGCTCAGCCCGACCGGACTCGATCCCAGTGGCGGACAACGACCACGCCAACTACATACCGGACCTCGACAGCACGGCGAAAACGCCCATGCTGGACCGCAACTGCGTTGATCGAACGCGGGCGCGGCGGCAGGGTCGGCCTACCCGGGCCATCCCTCCGCGTCGCCCGGGTCGCCTGCTCTGCACTAGCCGCCGAGTCGCCGACGCAGCCCGGTCGCGCGACGGATCTGCGCGGTGACCGCGGCACGAACCGTCTCCTCGCTGCCGACGATCGTGACGTGCCGCTGCGCACGGGTGACCGCGGTGTAGAGGAGTTCCTTTGTCAGCAAAGGGGATTCCTCCTGCGGCAGCAGCACGGTGATCGCGCCGGCCTCGCTGCCCTGGCTCTTGTGGATCGTCATCGCGTGCATCGTCTCGATGTCGGACAGCCGACTCGCGGCGATCGGTACCGGTCCGGCCGCGGTGCCGATCTGCGCGACCGCCGCGCCGTCCCCGCCCATCACGACGCCGGTGTCGCCGTTGTGCACGCCGAGTGCATAGTCGTTGCGAGTCACCAGGATCGGCCGCCCGACATACATCGGCTCCCAGAGGGGATCACCGGTCGCTTCCGACAGCCACTCGTCGACCAGGTGGTTCCACCAGCGCACGCCCCGCGGGCCGGTGCGCTGCGCGCAGAGCAGCCGGTGCTCACCGAGGACGGTGAGCGCACCGGCCGCGTCGCCTGCGACGGCGCGCTCGCGCAGTCGGAGTGCGTGGTCCAGCAGTCGGCCGCGGAGCACCGGCGCCGGATCGTGGTCCTCGATCCAGCTGACCGCCTCACCGCCCGCGCGCAGCAGCGCAATCGCCCGGTCCGGGTCGCCGGCACGCACCGCGGCCGCCAGGGAGCCGATCTCTGCGTCGAACCGATGTGAGGTGGTCAGTCGGCACACGGTTCGCGGGGCGAGCTGCTGGTAGCCCTCGACCAGGTCGGCCATCACGGCGCCCGCGTCGACCGACGCGAGTTGCTCGGCGTCACCGACCAGGACCAGTCGACTGGTGGGCCGGGTCGCCCGCAGCAACCGGGACATCATGGTCAGCGCCACCATCGACGTCTCGTCGACGACGATCAGGTCGTGCGGCAGACGATTGCTCTCGTTAAAGCGGATCTTGTTGCTGCTGCGGGAATTCCAACCAAGCAATCGATGCAACGTCATTGCGTCGAGATCCTGGATCCGCGCCGCGTCGCCGGAAGCGAGCTGCGCCGCCGCCTGCGAGACGGACTCCTTGAGTCGAGCGGCCGCCTTCCCGGTGGGCGCGGCGAGCGCGACCCGCAACGGCCGGGTCTGCCCGGACGCGTCCCATTGCTCACCGAGCAGCACCAGCAGCCGGGCGACCGTCGACGTCTTGCCGGTGCCGGGACCACCGGTGAGCACGGTGGTCCACTGCCGGACCGCGCTCTCGGCGGCGGAGCGTTGCTCGGCATACGTCTCACCGTCGAACAGCCGTAATAGACCGGCTTCGAGGGTCGCCGCATCGACGGCGGGCGGATCCTGCGTCGCCCGCTCGCGCAGGATCTGCGCGACGCGGACCTCCTCGCGGTGGTAACGGTCGAGGTAGACGAGCCCGAATTCGACTCGCAACACACCGGATCGGAGCAGAGCGCTGTCCTGCACGGCACGCAGCCACGCGTCCGCGTCGGTCGGCCAGTCCTCGTGCAGACCCTGTTGTATGGCGGGGTCGGCCGGATCGGGATCTCGATACGCCGCTGGTTCCTCGCGGCCACTCAGGGCTGCGCTCGATCCGCCCTCTTGCTCATCATCTGCCCGCTCGGTGTCCTCGACCGGCGTCAGCGCGGACGGGTCGACGGCCTCGTGCAGGTCGAGGCAGATCGACCCGCTCCGCACCGTGCGAACGGTCAGCGCGAGCGCCAGCACGACCGACGGATCCGCCTCTGCGGCAATGTCGCCCAATTGCCGGGCGACATGCACGTCGGCAGGCTCGAGAATGCCGGCACGGTTGGCAGCCGCCAACACGCCATCAGCGCGCCGCGCGATCCGGACGTCGTCGTCGACTGCCATCACACACCACCTTCGCCGTCGAGCAGGTCGGACAATTCGAGCACCAACGCGGCCGGTGGGCTCCACGAGAAGACACCGGTCGGATTGCCTTCCACCACAGGGGAATCCGCACCCGCCATACCTCGCAGGTATAGGTAGAGCACACCACCGAGGTGTCGCTCCGGGTCGTAGTCAGGCAATCGCCAGCGCAGATAGCGGTGCAGCGTGGCGGCATACAAGAGCGCCTGCAACGGATAGTCGGAGTGCCCCATCGCGGCCGCCAGCGGCTCGGGACCGTAGGCACCCAACAGCAGTGACTCGTCGGCGGGGCCCAGCCAGTTGGTCTTGTAGTCGGCGACCAGATAGCGCTCACCCACCCGCAGCACCACGTCGATCGACCCGGTGAGGTAGCCGCGCAGCACCTGCCCACCGAGCAGCTCGTTGTCGAGCAGTTCGGCGTAGGGCAGCAGCGGATCGCCGGCTGCCAGGTGCCGACGGAGTATGGCGGCCAGCTGACCCAACCGGACACGCTCGTCGCCGTCCTGAGCCCCCAGCGGTAGCTCGAAATCGAGCTCTGCCAGCTTGTTCCGGCCGACCGAGCGCAGCGTGACTCCGCCGGCGAGCGGTCCGAGAGGTGTGTCGTAGACCCTCACCAGCGCGTCGACCAGCACCTCCACGTCGACATCGACCGGCCAGCGGACCAGCTGCTCGTGGACCCGCGTGGTGAGCTCCGCGGCCAGGTCGGTCGCCGTCGGGTCGGCGGTCTCGAGGACTGCGTGGACGAGCGAGCCGAAGGTGGCTCCGACGGGCAGAGTAGCCATCGGGGACTCGCGGTCGAGACCGCTGTCGAGGTGCGCGGATCTCGATACGCGGTCTCGTTCCTCGCCCGCTACTCGATCAGCATGCTCGAGGAGCAGCTCGTCGTTCTTCACGTCGGCGTCGGGCTCGCTGCTCACACCGTCCGCGGCGGGAAGCTGCTCAAGGACACGGCTGAGTGCCGAGTACGACGTGCGACGCCAATCCTCGTCGATGACCCGAGTGAACCGGCGGACCGTGAGATCGGTTGCCGCGACTGCCGATCGGACCGGATCGGAGCCCGCCTTGGTGACCCGCTCCCACTGCGGCCCACCGGCATCCGACCAGCGCTGCAACAGGGCACCAGCCTCCGTCTCGCTGCGGTGCCCACGTGAGTCCGCGATCGCACCGGCGGCTGTCGGCGCTGCCGGATCGCGGTCGATCAGCATCCGATGAATCGCCGAGTCGGGTGCATTGTTGGACGGTCCCCACCAGGCGACGACCTGCGACTTGGCCCGGGTGAGCGCGACATACAGCAGGCGGAGTGACTCGCCGGCGTCCTCCTGCCGGGCCAGCTTGCCGGCCTCCCGGTCGGCCTGACCGACGTAGATCGACCGGCGCGGCGGATCGCCTGGCGCGTGGAACAGCGGGTTGTCGTCGTCGCTCACCCATCGGTCGGCGACGAAAGGTAAGTAGACAATTGGGAATTCGAGTCCCTTGCTGCCGTGGATGGTCAGCAGCTGGACGGCCTGCGCATCACTGTCGAGGCGCCGAGCCCGTGCGTCACCCGATGCGGGACGGTCCTGCTCGGCCTGCTCCTGCAGCCAGGCCAGCAGCGCCGGCAGTCCGCTCGCCCGCTCCATCGAGACCGCGTGCAGGGCCTCGGCGATGTGCCGCAGGTCGGTCAGCTCACGCTCACCGCCGATCTCGGCGAGCACCCGCGCCGGCAGACCGTCGATGTTGCAGATCTCGAAAACAGCTGCGATGCCTCGGCGTTCGTAGACCGACGCGAGCCAGCGGACCCGGTCAGTCACCTGCTCGGTGAGCAGCTCGCTGTCGGCGTCGAGCTCCGTCGCGGTCTTGCCGATGAAGGGTGTGAGCGCAGCGGCACGGATCCGCGCGGACCGATGCGGCTGGTCCATGGCCTCCAGCAGGATGCGCCACGCCCGCGCGGCCGGCGTGCGGAAGACGCTGCCGGCGCCACTGAGCACTGCCGGCACACCGACCTCGCGCAGTTGCTGCTGCATCAGCGCCAGGTGGTCGTTGCGGCTCGCCAGGACAGCGATGTCGCTGGGTCGGATCGGACGGGCATGACCCGAATCGTCATACGTGGCATTGGAACCCAGTAGTCGCGCGATGTCGTGGGCCGCGTCCTGCGCCGCGCGCTCGCGGTAGGCCGCCGCACGAATCGCGTCGTCCTTCAGCAGTTGGGACCGGGCGACCTGGTCGGCGCCGAGCAACCGGATCCGGAACGGCGCGGGCTCGGGTGCTCCGACCAGCCGGGTCTCGGTGTGGCTCGCGGTCACCGGGTGGACCAGGATCTCGGGGTCGCCGAGTGCGGCACCGGTCAGGAACCGGCCGAGCGCAGCGACCAGCGGCGCGTCGGAACGCCAGTTGGTGCCGAGCGTCCGCCGCACTCCTGCGGTGTGCGCGGCCTGCAGGTAGGTCGTGACGTCACCGCCACGGAATGCGTAGATGGCCTGCTTCGGATCGCCGATCAGCACCATCGTCGCGTGCCCGCGGAACGCCCGGTCGAAGACCTCCCACTGCACCGGATCGGTGTCCTGGAACTCGTCGATCAGCACGACCTTCCACTGCCGCCGCAGTCGCTCACGCGCCGGACCGTCGGGGTCGCGCAGGGCGTCGGCAACCTGGGAGAGCAGGTCGTCGTAGGTCAGGACGCCGAGGCGGCGCTTGCGACGGGCGAGCTCGCCACGCACCGCCCGGGCGAATCCGACCCGGCGGGCCGCCGGTGTGTTGGGCTCGGGCCGCAGCGGCACCAGTTGTGCGCTCGGGTCGCCCGCGACCCGGCGGGCGATCCGCCGCGCCTCGGCCAGGTCGAACTCCGGCCGGCTCTCCTGGCGTGCGAAACCGCGCAGGTAGAGGTCGTCGACAACCTCCATCAGCAGATCGTCGACGTCCTCGACGAGGGTGGCGCCGGCGTCGGTGTCACCGGCGATGCCCAGGCCACGCAGCACCTGGTGACAGAACTGATGGATCGTCGCGATCGTCGCCTCGTCGAACGCGGCGAGCGCGTCGCGGACCCGCCTGGCCCGTGTCGCACGCTCTGCCGGGTCGACGTCGCGCAGCGTCACCAGCAGCGGGTCGGTCGGTATGGCGTCTGGGTCGTCCAGCGCCTCGGCGCAGGCCACGAGCTGCTCGCGGACCCGCTCGCGCAGCTCCCTGGAAGCAGCGCGCCCGAAAGTGACCACCAGCAGTTCGTCGAGCGTGTGGACGCCCTCGGCGACATACCGCGTCACCAGCGCCGCGATCGTCCACGTCTTGCCGGTGCCCGCGCTCGCCTCGAGCACGGTCGTGCCGGTCGGCAGCGGGCCGTGTATGTCGAAGGGCTCGTCGAGGAGTGGGGTCATCACGTGTGTGCCGCCTGGTTCTGGAGCAGCGGAGCCCACACCCGCAGCGCATATTGGCCGAGCCGGCTGGTTGACGGATTCCAGGCCTCGTCGTCGACGGGCCGCTCGGCGAGCAGATCGGTGAAGGGGATCGGCCCGCCATACAGCAGCTCTTGGGCGGGCTTCTCGGCATCGCCGGGGATGCGTCGATCGCCGAAACCACTGCCGTCCCACTTGCGTCGGCCGAATTCGGCAGCGACGCGTTCGCTGCCGGAGCGCTGCAGCAGCTTCTCGGCATAGGCGAACGAAGTGTCCAGCGGCAGCGGGATGGCGTCGCACATGCCGCGGTCGTGGACGTCGACCAGGTCGGCGAGATGTCGCGTCGCGGTCTCCTGGTCGAGCCCGCCGGTCAGGTAGTAACCGGCCTGTCGCTGCTTGCCGCCGCGCAGCCACCCGGCGACCGCGGCCTGCCAGGGGTGGTCGGGTGCGCCGGCCGCCAGGGCGAGCAGGGTCAACCACGACTGCAGCCGTTGCTTGGCGCGCAGTGTGGAGAAGGTGATGGCGAGATGCACGTCGCCGCGCAGGTCGCCGACCGTGCCGGTCACCCGTCGACCGTCGGGCAGCCGGATGTCCAGGTCGATGCTCGAGGTCTCCCGCAGCAGCAGCTGCACGACCGGGTCGCGCAGCGCCTTGACGCCGTCGATCGTCGTACGTAGCACCTCCTGCCCCAGCGCACCGGGCGGTATGGCGCCCCGCAGCTGCTCCATCCGGGTGATGTCGTGGGGTGCGGTGCCGACCAGCGACTCCTGCAGCGCACGGTCGCCGATCTGCCACTTCTGCAATCCGTCGAGCGTGATCGGCATGGCGTCGTCCACGCTGTCCTCCTCGTAGGGCAGTGCGACGTCGAGCCGCCGCCGTACGAAATGCGCTGCGGGGTCGGCGAAGAAGCGCGCGAGGTCGGCGAAGTTGATGTCGCCGACGGGCTGCCGCGGCAACGGCGCACGCAACAGGCGCGGGTCGCGGACCCGCTGATGCTGGGCAGCGCGCGCGCCGACGAGCGCGGTGCGGTCGAAGCTGAACGCCGCTGCGGTGCCGAGCGCTCCCGGCACGAGGTTGCGGGCGTCGAAGGGCTGCAACGGATGACGCGTGACAACGTCGTGGCCCTCCGGCCAGATGGCGCACCGGCGGGCGGCGTCGATCAGCTCGCCCAGCGGCGCTGCCGGCGGACGCTCGGCACCGGTGCGCTCGCCGGCGCCGGTGTAGGTGACAACCAGGTGATTGGTCGCCGCCAGCACCGCGTCGAGCAACAGCTGACGGTCTTCACTGCGCGGATCGCGTTCTCCCGTCAGCGGATTGCGCGCAAGCACATCGTCGCCGTCGATGCCACTGGTGCGCGGGAACACTCCGTCGTCGAGACCGAGCAGGCAGATCACCCGGTGTGGCACGGACCGCATCGGCATCATGGTGCAGACGGTGATGGTCCCGGTGCGGAAGTTGGCCCGGGTCGCACGACCCTCGAGCCGGGCACGCAACAGTTGCCGCACGTCGCTGACCCGCAGGTCAGTGCCGCCGGCTGCGGTCGCACGCACGATTTGCAGCTCTCGGTCGAATTGTGCTTGCTGCCAGATGGTTTCGCGTGAAACGGCGCCGAGTCCACCGACACCCTCGGCAAGCGCGCCCATCCAGTCGTCAGCGGTGCGGGCGCCCTGCAACGCGCCCAGGGCACCGTCGATGCGGTCGACGAGCTCTGCGAACCGGCCGATCAGATCGATGTCGCCGCTCTCCACGTCGTCCACCGGCAGCACGTCACCGACCGCGGCACCGCCGGCGGAGCTCATCGCGACACCGAGCAGCAACCGGCGCAGGCCGAACCGCCAGGTGTTCTGGTCGATCTCCTGCAGCTCGAACCGCCGACGATGCTCGTCGTCCATCCCCCAACGGATCTCAGCCTCGGCGATCCACTCGGCGATGCGCTCGAGGTCCTCCTCGTCAAAGCCGAACCGCCGACGGACCGGCTCCCGTGCGATGAGGGTGCGCAGGTCACTGACCCGAAGCCGTCCGACCGCGAAATCGACCAGATCAGAGGCGATTTCGAATAGTGGGTTGACGCCGGCCAACGACCGGTCGGCGAGCTTGACACGCAACGTGTGCGCGGGGTGGCCAGCTGTCGTGCCGCCCGACGGCTCGCCCAGCCCGAACGCAGCCTGCACCAACGGCGCGTAACTCTCGATGTCAGGACACATCACCAGGATGTCCCGCGGCTCCAGGGTCGGGTCGTCCTGCAGCAGGCCGGTCAGCACCTCGCGCAGAACCTCGACCTGCCGCGCGGCACCGTGACAGGCATGCACCTGGATCGACCGGTCATCGGTGGTGACGGGCCGTTGCACGCGAATATCGTTCGCCGGCAACACATTCCGGTGTATGTCGTGCTGCAACCATCCCAGTGCGGTCGATGCTTCGGCCAGCTGTTGCCCTGCCTCGGTGCGGTCCTCCGCCGGCGGCAGCCCGCGCTGCAGCTCGCGCGCGTCCCGGCCGAGCGAGGCGAGCAACGGATGGTGCACCAGCTCGGCGCTGTCGTCATCGGCGCGTGCCACGACCCCGGCAGGTATGCCGGCAGCGGCCTGCCAGAGCGCGTCGGACGGTTGCGGCAGCCACAGATGCACATCCCGGTGTATGGCGAGAGCCTCCAGCAACTCGAGCTCAGTGACCGGCATGCGTGTGTGCCCGAAGAGCGAGATGCGTGGTGGCAGAGCGGCGTTCGGGGCCGGATCCTGACCTTCGCGCAATTGCTGCACGGTCCGCGCGTGACGGGCGGACGGCGTCGGCTCCGGGACCCCATCGGCCAGCAGTCGCCACAGCTGCGCCTGCCACACCAGATCCGGGTCGAGTGGGGTGGTCGTGCCGTCGGTCAACTGTCCCGCACCCCACGCCGTGAGCAGGCTCGGCCGCTGGGCGGCATACGAGGAGAAGAGGCCGGCGACCCGGCGCGCGACGGCATAGCGTCGACCGGCCTTGTGCCCGTCCGGGTCGTCGGTGCCGTGTCCGAGATGCTCGGCGAGAGTCCGGCTCCACGGCTCGTCGAGGTGGGCGTCGATCTGCTCGAGCAGCGGCCAGACCAGACGGTCGGGATGCCAGGGGTCGTCGCGTTCGCGCCCGGTCAGCAACGCGACCAGCGAGTGCGGCGCGACGAACCGCACCCCGGCGCAAATGCCGTCCCCACCGCGCGAGCCCGCGCCCAGCCGGTGCGAGAGCGATTGCGCCAGCCACCGCTCGACACCGCGCGTCGGCACGATGACCAGCTCCTGCACGAACGGGTCGTCGAGCGGGTCGCTCAGCAACCGCGCCAGGCCATCGGCGAGCACGTCGGTGCGCTCGGCACGATGCAGGATCAACGTCACGCGTTGACTGTATGACGACGGACCGACTCCGGCTCCGCGCCCCGCACCGCGGAACGGATGTTGCGTCGACGGCGTTTGGCATCAATAGTTGAAGGTCTACCAGTAAGGGAGTTGCACCGTGCCCAACAGTGAAGATTTCAAGAAGAACGCCGGTGACGCCGCCCAGCAGGCGAAGGAGAAGGCCGGCAAGCTCGCCCACGAGAATCGCGACAAGTTCGCCGGCGTCCTGGGCAAACTGACGTCGAAGATCGACGAGAAGACCCAGGGCAAATATCACGACAAGCTCGAGAAGGCGCAGGACGCGGCCCTCAAGGGCGCCGACAAGCTGGCCGAGCAGCGCCCGGACACCGGCGGTGCGCCGGGCACGACCGGACCGACTCCCGGCGACGGCCAGGTGCCGCCACCCACCGAGCCGGGCCAGACGCCGCCGTCCGGCAGCTGAGTTCACCAGTCGTCAGCCATCAGTGGCCCGTCCCGGCATTCTCCGGGGCGGGCCTTTGTCACCCCACGAAGTTTCTCCTCCGCTGCGCTCCCCGAATACTTCGCGGGGACCCCGACACGACCGAGCCGCGGGCCGGCCAGTCGCCATAGGAGCGGGCAGGGTTCCGTTGTCGGCCCGACAACATAGGATTGTGAAGTTCCCGGGGACGTCTCCCCGACCCTTTGATCCCACCCTCAGAAGGACCCCCCTCTTGGAGTTGCAGCAGGTCAATCCATGGCGCGCGTTGATCGCGTTGTGCATCGGGTTCTTCATGATCCTGGTGGACTCGACCATCGTGACGGTCGCCATACCCGCGC
This sequence comes from Flexivirga endophytica, assembly GCF_014640635.1. Classification (GTDB taxonomy): domain Bacteria; phylum Actinomycetota; class Actinomycetes; order Actinomycetales; family Dermatophilaceae; genus Flexivirga; species Flexivirga endophytica. The sequence goes on along the minus strand of NZ_BMHI01000002.1, from coordinate 250,499 downwards.
TCCAAGAGGGTTTGCACACCGACATCAACAGCGCGGTCTGGGTGGTCAGCGCCTACCTGCTGGCGTATGCCGTGCCGCTGCTGGTCGCCGGCCGGCTGGGCGACCGGTTCGGGCCACGCCGTCTCTACCTGATCGGCCTGGCGGTGTTCACGCTGTCCTCACTGTGGTGCGGGCTGACCGGCAGCATCGGCATGCTGATCGCAGCACGCGTCGTGCAGGGCGTCGGCGCGGCGATGATGACGCCGCAGACGATGGCGGTCATCACCCGCACCTTCCCGGGCGAGCGGCGCGGGCAGGCGATGAGCCTGTGGGGAGCCGTCGCCGGTGTGGCGACGCTGGTCGGTCCGGTCCTCGGTGGCGTGATCACCACCAACTGGGGCTGGGAGTGGATCTTCTACATCAACGTGCCGGTCGGCGTCGTCGGCTTCGCGCTCGCGTGGTGGCTGGTGCCGTCGCTGCCGGTGCACACGCACACGTTCGACTGGGTCGGCGTCGCGCTCAGTGGCGCCGGGTTGTTCTGCCTGGTGTTCGGCATACAGGAGGGTGAGTCCTACGACTGGGGCTCCGTGTGGAGCTTCGTCTCGGTGCCGTTGCTGATCGCGGTCGGTGTGGTGCTGCTGGTGATCTTCGTGTGGTGGCAGACGCGCACCAAGGCCGACCCGCTGGTGCCGCTCGTGCTCTTCAAGGATCGCAACTTCAGCCTGGCGAACATCGCGATCAGCATCGTCGGCTTCGTGATCACCTCGTTCGCGCTGCCGATGATGCTCTACGCGCAGGTGGTGCGTGAGTTGTCCCCGACCCAGGCCGGGCTGCTCTTCGTGCCGATGGCGCTGGTCAATGTGGTCGGCGCACCGTTCGTCGGCCAGATGGTGGACCGCTACCACCCGTCGCTGATCGGTGGGTTCGGTCTGGTCTGCCTGACGGTGTCGCTCTTCTGGCTGGGCGCGATCCTCGGGCCGGGCCTGCCGACCTGGCAGCTCGTGCTGCCGCTGGCGCTGCTCGGTCTTGCCAACGCCTTCATGTGGTCTCCGCTGTCGGTGACGGCGACCAGGACGCTGCCACCGCAGCGCGCCGGAGCCGGCGCCGGTGTCTACAACATGACCCGGCAGGTCGGCGCGGTCATCGGCAGTGCCGCGATCGCCGCGGTGATGGAGTCCCGCCTGCACGCGCACCTGGGTGAGTCCGCCGGTTCCTACTCGGCGACCGAAGGTGCTGCCGGGGCCGCCGGACACCTGCCGGCGTTCGTCGCCGACGGCTTCTCCCGAGCGATGGGCGAGGCGCTCTACTTGCCGGCGGGCATCGCGATCGTGGCCGTGCTCGCCGTGGTGTTCTTCCGCAACCCGCACGGCGAGCGCACCAAGATCGACGAGCCTCCGCAGAAGCAGACCACTGCGCCCTGAGCGGGCGCTGCGCCCTACAACGGCAGTTTGCTGATCTGGCAACAACGTTTGCCAAGTCTCTTGCAGGCTTGCCATGCTGATCGCATGCAGAGCAACGAGACCGCAGAGCACAAGCACCAGCACCAGCACGGGGCGAGCCCCACCGACCCCGACTATTTCGAGGCAACCTCCTGGAACGAGCGGTATGACGGAGCCGACTCGGTCTGGAGCGGAAAGCCCAACCCACAGTTGGTGGCCGAGGCCGGCAAGCTGTCGCCCGGCACCGCGCTCGACGTCGGCTGCGGCGAGGGCGGCGACGTCATCTGGCTGGCTCAGCAGGGTTGGCAGGTCACGGGCGCGGACTTCTCGAGCAAGGGTCTCGCCCGCGCAGCGCAGCACGCAGCGGACGCCGGTGTGGCCGACCGCACCCACTGGTGGCAGGTCGACGCCCGCGAGTTCGACGCCGCGGGCCGGTCCTACGACCTGGTCACCTCACACTTCCTGCACCTGCCGGACGGCCGGATGGTCGACGCCGTGGGTCGGCTGGGTGCCGCCGTCGCGCCGGGCGGGCACCTGCTGGTCGTGGGGCACTCTCCCGCCGCACACTTCGCCGAGCTGACCGAGAGCAAACGCAAGGCGATGTTCCTCGCCGAGGACCTGGTGCCGGGGTTGCCGGACGACTTCGAGGCGTTGGTGGTGCAGCAGCGCCCCCGCACCGTCACCCGTGACGGGCGGACCGTCGAGATCGACGACTCCACGCTGCTGGCCCGTCGCAAGGCCTGACCTGTCAACTCCCGGGTCAGTAAGCTCCGCGTATGTCGATCGTGGCCTCCGTGCTCCTCGTGCTCGCTGCCCTGCTGCACGTCTACATCTTCTGGCTGGAGTCCTTCGCATGGACGGCTCCACGCACGCGTGCCACCTTCGGCGTCAGCGCCGAACAGGCAGAGCAGACAAAGCCGTTGGCGTTCAATCAGGGGTTCTACAACCTCTTCCTCGCCATCGTCGTCCTGGTCGCGGTGGTGCTGCGCGGCACCGGTCCTCACTCCGCGTCGGTCGCGCTCGCCGTCGCCGGCGCCGGATCCATGGCCGCAGCGTCACTCGTGCTGGTCGCGAGTGACATGTCGAAGGCGCGAGCCGCCGCCACGCAGGGCACCCTGCCCGTGCTGGCACTGATCGCACTGGCCTTCGCCGGCTGATCGAGCGGCATACCGCTGCATCGAGCGGCTTGCCGAATCGGGTGGTTTCGCTACGCCGCTCATCCGTCGCCATGCCGGTCAATCCGACCAGGGAGCTACCCGAGCACCGTTGCCAGGTCGACGTGTTCGAGGCCGTGGGCCTGCGCGACCGGCTCGCACACGACGTCGCCGGCATACGTGTTGAGCCCGCGCGCGAGCGCCTGATCAGCTCGCAACGCATCGCGCCAGCCCTGGTTGGCGAGGCGGACGACATACGGGAGCGTGGCGTTGGTCAGCGCCCAGGTCGACGTGTTGGGCACCGCGCCGGGCATGTTCGCGACGCAGTAGAACGTGCTGCCGTGCACCTGGAAGGTCGGATCGGAGTGCGTCGTGGGGTGGGTGTCCTCGAAGCAGCCGCCCTGGTCGACCGCGATGTCGACCAACACGGAGCCGGGCTTCATGTTGGCGACCATCTCGTTGGTGACCAGCTTCGGCGTCAGTGCGCCGGGGATCAGCACGGACCCGATCACCAGGTCGGCGCCGAGCACCTGCTCGCGCACCGCGAGGGTCGAGCTGGCGATCTGCCGCACGCGGTTGTCGTAGCGCCAGAACGTCATTCGCAGTTTCTCGAGATCGGTGTCCAGCACGGTGACGTCGGCGCCCATGCCGAGCGCGATGTTGGCGGCGTTCTGTCCGGTCACACCCGCGCCCAGGACGACGACCTTGGCGCTGGCCACGCCACCGACACCTCCCATCAGCACTCCTGCACCGCCCTGCGCCTTCAGCAGCGCGTGCGCGCCGACCTGCGGTGCCAGGCATCCCGCCACCTCGCTCATCGGATAGAGCAGCGGAAGCATCCCGGAGGGCAATTGCACAGTCTCATAAGCGATCCCGGTGACCTTGCGACTCATCAGCTCCCGCGTCAGCGCCACGTCCGCAGCCAGGTGCAGGTAGGTGAAGAGCGTGAGATCGGCACGTAGCCGGTGATATTCCTCCGCCACCGGCTCCTTGACCTTCAGCACCAGCTCCGCGTCACCCCACACGTCGTCCGCGGCCTCGACGATGGTGGCGCCCTCGGCGGTGTACTGCTCGTCGGTGATCGAGCTGCCCTCCCCGGCGCCGCGCTGCACCAGCACCTCGTGGCCGTTGCGGACGAGTTCGTGGACGCCGACCGGGGTGATGCCCACCCGGAATTCGTTGTCCTTGACCTCGGTGGGGACTCCGATCTTCATGCGTGCGGCTCCTTCTCGTGACATCGTCGTGCTGCCTTCTCATGCAGCCTCGTGCGAAGGAGCGTCACGTCGTGGCGGCATCGCACACACTTCGAGAGTAGTCACCGTGCCGCACCGCCGTCAGCCGGATGACGACTCGACTCGTGCAAGCACGCTCAACACGATCTGATCGGCGAATCGGCCACCGACCCAGACCGATTCGCGCAACACGCCGTCCTGCACGAAGCCGACCCGTTGCGCGGCAGAGAGCATCGGCTCGTTGTCGGCGACGATCTCCAGCTGCACCCGATGCAGGCCACGGATGCGCAGAGCGTAGTCGACCAGCACGCGCAAGGTGTCGACGGCGAGCCCGCGACCGCGGAAGCGCGGTCGCAGCGCGAGACCGGCGTGCGCGGACCGGTTGTGCGGGTCGATCTGCCACAGGATCGCCTCGCCGGCGAGCTCGTCCGTTGACCGCTCGACGATCGAGAATTCGGCCGCCTCGACCCTCGCCCCGTGCGCCGCGTATGGCGAATCCGCAAGCCCCACAGGCATCCAGCCCCTCGTGTCGGCGCGGATCCGCGTCGGCACGTCGTCATACAACTCCTCGTGCAGGACTGCGACATCCGACTCCCGGCGGGCCCGCAGCACCACGTGTTCTCCGACCAGCATGTGCGCGCTCCTTCACAGCCGACTGGCGTGCCGCAGCCGGCACCTGCCGCACCCACGGTATGCCGCCAGGACGTTGTCAGCTGCCGGAGCTCACCCGGTGCGGGCGGACGGCACGACTCATCCGGTCGGCCGCCACCTCCTCCTCGCGCGGCGCCCGTGCCAGCAGGCCGAGGTAGAGCAGGTCCACGACATACAGCTGCGCGATGCGGGATGCGGTGCCGCCGGACTGGGCCCGCGGTTCGTGCGCGACGGGCCGCAACGTGTGGGTCGACGCCCTGCTCAACGCGGAGTTGGCAGCAGTGGTGATCGCGACGACGGTGACGCCCGCCTCTACGCCGGCCTGGGCGACCTCGACGCACTCCCGGGTGTCACCGGAATGACTGATGACGATCGCGACCGTTCCCGCGCCGGCGCGGGCCGTCATCGACAGGGCACGATGTATGTCGGTGGTCGTGGTCACCGGCACGCCGACCAGGCCGAGCTTGAAGTCCAGATCCGTAAGCACGGCACCGGCCGCGCCGACCCCGAAACCGATGACCTGGCGGGCCGCGCTGATCGCCTCGATCGCCAGCGCGGTCACCGCGATGTCGAGTTGCGCGAAGGTCAGGTCGACCGCATCCACGTGCGCGTTGCGGACGGCGCGGGCAATCGTGGCCAGGTCGCTGCTGCGCTGCACATCGGCCAACGACACGGGCGCCGGCTGCCGGCCCTGCGCGAGCGCCACTGCGATCAGCGATCGCAGCTCCGGGAAGCTCGCGACGTCGACACTGCGACAGAAGCGGGAGACCGCGGCGTCCGAGGTGTCGGCGAGCCGGGCCAGCTCCGCGGTGGACATGTGCACGACCTCCGCCGGGTTACCCGCGATGGTGTCCGCGATGCGCTGCAGCGCCGGGGTCAACTCGTCGCGGCGTGCGGCCAGCAGGCGCAACACGTCGACGGTTGCGGTCACCGACTTGTCGTGCACGCGCACCTCCGAAGCTGCTCGTTCGATCGCCGGTACCTGTGGAGTGGTGTTTCACCAGCCGGTGGATAGAATGAAATTCTATTACACGAACGAGGAAGGCCGCCGCACCATGCAGATAGAGGTCGTTGCCGACAAGGCAGCGCTGGGCGAGGTCGCCGCCGAGCGGATCCTGCAGGCGTATGACGCCGGAGCGCTCCAGGTCCTGGGCGTCGCGACTGGTGGCACTCCGATCAGCACCTACCGCGAGCTGGCCCGGCGCAGCGACGGCCGGTTGCACGACATCCGGCTGGCGGCCCTCGACGAATACGTCGGGCTCCCCGCCGACCACCCCGGCAGCTACACGACCTTCGTCCGCGAGCAGATCGCCGAGCCGCTCGGCATCCCGCACGGACAGGTCGGTGTGCCGCGCGCGGAGGCCGACGACCTCGCTGCGGCGGCGGCCAACTTCGAGCGTCAGCTGCAGGAGAACGGCGGGGTCGACCTGCAGATTCTCGGCATCGGCGCCAACGGCCACATCGGCTTCAACGAGCCTGGCTCGCAAGTGGATTCGCGTACCCGTGCGGTGACGTTGGCGGACCGGACGCGACGCGACAACGCCCGATTCTTCGACTCTCCGGAGGACGTCCCTCACGAGGCGCTCACCCAGGGCATCGGCACGATCCTGGAGGCGCGCAGCATCCTGTTGCTCGCGTCCGGTGCGCGCAAGGCCGAGGCGCTGGCACGGGCGATGGAGCAGACCCCGACCGCGGAGTGCCCGGCTTCCTGGCTGCAGTTGCACCCCGCCGTGTTCGTCGTTGCAGATGAGGCCGCGGCGGCGTCGTTGTCACCGGATTCCCTTCTCCGCCAAGAAGTCTGAGACCTTCCCGAGACTCAGAAGTCGCGCGCCGACTCGCCAGGGGCGCCCTCCGCGATGCGCCCCAGATGCAGTCGGCGCACCAACCGGATCGCCGGCCGGGCGACGAAGAGCACCGAGCCGACCAGGAAGAACCAGGTCGCCGTGACGGTGGTCGACTCCCAGAAGAAGAGGATGCTGCCGACGACGAACAGCACCCCGGCCAGGAAGTCGTTGGTGATGGACAGGGTTTCGTAGATGCCGCGGATGCGCAGCTCCTCGTGCCCGATCGTCAGGGTCACATCGCGTGGTGGATCAGTCTGTGCTGGCATGGTCCCACCTTGCCTTGACCTACTTCTTCGTGCAGTTCGAGGCCGGCTTCTTGCCCGCCATACGCGCATTGATCCAGGGCAGTGCGTCCGCCATCGCGTTCGGCACCTCGGCGACGTGACCCTTGCCGTTGTGGTAGATCCGGCGTTCGACGGTCCAGCCGATGCGGCATATCCGATCGAGCATCGTCTTGCTCAGGAAGGCCGGCACCACTTCGTCGTCGGCGCTGTGCAGGATCAGCAGTGGGGCCGCCGGCGCCTGCGACCCGTACTGGCCGGGGTTGCTCTCGCCGAGCCTGCGTTGCCACGCCGTGTTCGAGTCGAAGCCGGGCTTGACCAGATCGGACAACTTCTGGCCGCGCACCGCACCGGGGTAGGCGCCGCAATGCGCCTCGAACTTCTGCATCACCCGTATGCCGGCAGGGGTCAACACGTCGGACGGGTGCAGCTCGGGGTATGCCGCGGCATACCCCGCGATGATCATGAAGAAGAGGCTCGGCTCCATCGACGTCGAACCGAGGGTGTTCGCGACGAGGTTCAGCTCACTGACCGGACCGCCCGCGACGCTGCCCATGAGGTGTAGCTCCGGCGTCCACTTGGCGGCCAGGTCGTTCGCCCACGCGGCGGCGTGTCCACCCTGCGAATAACCCCAGATCGCAAAGCTTTTCCGCACCGGCGTGTGCGGAAGACGGCGCGCCGCACGCGCTGCGTCCAGCACGCTGCGGCGCTCGCTCGGGCCGACGAGATAGGGATGTACCCCCGGCGTGCCGAGGCCTTCGTAGTCCGTGAACGAGAGGACGTAGCCGGCCTTCAGGTAGCCGTCCTCGGCGAACCGCCGGTAGTCGCCCCGCGAGAGGGCGACCGTGTATGCCGATGTGGTGTCGACGTTCTCCGGCACGTCGAACCGCGAGGGTGCGCAGTCGTCGGCGATGCCGGTCGTGCCGTGGGCCACGCTGATCAGCTTCCAGCCGCCCTCGGGGGCGTTGCCGGTCGGCACCACGACGATCCCGGTGACGGCGATGCTTCTGCCGGCCAGGGAGGTGCTGGCGTACATCACCTTCCATGCGGTGCCGCCGGGGATCGTCAGCTTGGTCCGCTGATAACGCAGCAGAGTCCCGTGCGCGACCTTCGGCATCGGCTTCGGTGGGACGTAGAAGTTGGCCGGCGATCCGTGGAACTGCTGCGGTCGGTATGCCGCGGGCGATGCACCGGAGGCCGGTGGCGCGCTCGACGCCCCGGCCGCGCTCGAGTCGTCCGGCACCGGCGACGAGGGCGACGATCCACTGCGGGAACAACCCGCCGGCAGGAGCAGTATCGACAGGACCGCGAGGAGCCGGCTCATCGCAGAACGCATGCGCAGATAGTTCAACCTGCACTATCACTTTGTCAACCGCACGCTTCCCCAAGTACCGGGGTAGCCTCAGACCAGCGGCGACGGGCCGACCGCTGTTCCACCTGTCCAGTAGCCCGAACCGGACTGGCATCAGGAGGGTCTCGTGAGCATCGCCGCATTGGTCACCTGGGTGCTTGCCGCGTCGATGGGCGCCTTCCTTCTCACGACCTGGGTAGCCAAGGGTGGCCTCCAGAAAGGCACCGAGGGACGCGAGTCACGCTTCGCACCACCACTGATCCTGGGCCACGCCGGGCTCGCTGCGGTCGGCCTGGCGATCTGGGTCTGGTACCTCATCAGCGGTGCACGAGCGCTGCCCTGGGTCGCGCTCGGCGTGCTGGTCTGTGTCGCGGCACTCGGCCTGACGATGTTCGGCCTCTGGTTCGCGGCCGGCAACATCACTCGTGGTCGGCACGCGCACAGACCGCGGCACGCCGCGGAGGACCATCTGCCACCGCCGGCCGTCCTGGTGCACGGCATGTTCGCGGTGACGACCGTGGTGCTGGTGCTGCTCACCGCCCTGTGAACCGACGCGCCGGATACGCGGCTCAGACTCTCGCGCGCAGGCCGGTGACCAGCAGGTCGACCATCGCCCGCGCGTCGTAGTCGTGTGCATCGGTGGCGCCCGCGCACAGGCCGCCGATCGCCCGCATCAGGTGGATGCCGTCGATCTCGGAGGTGACTTCGCCCGACTCTCTGGCCGCATCGAGGAGGTGTGAGCAGACCGGCACCACGCCGTCCAGGAAGTAGTCGTGCAGCGGGTCGAAACACGTGTCGGTCGACTGCAGCACCGCGGCGAGACCGTGCTTGGTCACCAGGAAGTCGACGAACCGGTCGACCCAGGTCCGGAGGGCGTCGTACGCGTTGTCGGTCTCGCGCAGCAGGCGCGGACCGTCTTCGGCGAGCGCATCCACCTGGTGTCGGTAGACGGCGATGATCAACTCCGCGCGGGTCGGGAAGTGGCGATAGATTGTCGCCGTGCCGACGCCGGCCGCCTTTGCGATGTCACGGATCGGAGCCTCGACGCCGGAGGAGACGAACACCTCTGCGGCGGCGTTCAGCAGCGACTTCTCGTTGCGCCGCGCATCGGCGCGCTTCGCCCGCGGCGGCGCCGGAGTCGTGCTCTTCGGCATCGCGACATCTCCTTCCGAGGGCATCCGTTGTTAAACGGGACAGCGTCCCGTATATTTAAGCGTGACGCTGTCCCGCTTTCGTTCCGATGGTAGCCGACAACGCCTCGCCCACCACACCCTCCACACGAGGAGCCATCTCGTCATGACACGCACCGTCGTCTTCGATCGCACCGGGACACCCGATGTCCTCCAGCTCGCTGATGAACCACTGACCGACCCGGGCCCCGGCGAGGTCCGGGTGTGCATCGAGGCCGCCGGCATCAACCGGCTCGACTCGATGATGCGTTCGGGTGCGTTCCCGCGACCGTTCCGCCTGCCGCACGCACGGATCGGCTGCGAAGGCACCGGTGTCGTGGATGCCGTTGGCGCAGAGGTTGATTCGGTGTCCGTCGGCGACGCCGTCATCATCACCGCCGTCCCCGACATGGACGTGCGGGGCACGTATGCCGATCACACCGTGGTACCTGCCGAGCGGGTCGTCCCGCGACCGGATGGGTTGGATCCGGTGGCCGCGGCGGCGCTGTGGGTCTCGTACTCCACGGCGTATGGCGCCCTCGTGGAGAAGGCCGGCATGCGGCCCGGAGACACCGTCCTCATCACGGCGGCCTCGAGCTCGGTCGGCCTGGCCGCCATACAGATCGCAAACCAGCTCGGTGCGATCCCGCTGGCCGTCACGCGCCACACCGACAAGAAGGCGGCCCTCCTCGCGGCCGGCGCGGCGCACGTCATCGTCAGTGACGAGGAAGCGATCCCCGACGCGGCACGCGCTCACACGGGCGGCGTCGGGGTCGACATCATCATCGACTCGGTGATGGGACCCGGACTGGCCGAGCTCGCGACCGCCGCACGGCCCGGCGGCACCCTGCTGACCGTGGGATGGCTCGATCCGCGCCCGGCTTCGATGCCGCAGAACGCGCCGCTGACCATCTACCGCTACATGAGTTTCGAGCACGTCCTCGATCCCGCCGTCGTACGACGCATCGCGGCGTTTCTGGGGGCCGGCTTGCGCAGTGGTGCATTGCAGCCGACGGTCGCGAAGGTCTTCCCACTCGATCAGGTCGTCGCGGCGCACGAGGAGTTGGAGCGCGGCGGACAGATCGGCAAGATCGTGCTCACCACGGCCGGGCATGATGGGCGGTGACCCCGAGGAGGACAGCTGTGACGAAGACCGGTGAAGAGCGCGCGGCCGCGGCGCTCGCGGCTGCCGGCATCGCCTGCGACATCGTGCGGCATGGCCCGGTCGGTTCGCTCGCGGAGGCGGCTGCCGTGCGAGGGATCGAGCCTGCCCAGATCGCCAAGACGATCGTCGTACGCCGGGACGAGGACGACTACCTCCTCGTCCTCGTGCCGGGCGACCGGAGGATCTCCTGGCCGAAGCTGCGCGATCTGCTTGGCGTCAAACGGCTTTCGATGCCGGATGCGGCGACCGCGTTCGAGGTCACCGGCTACGAGCGGGGCACGATCACGCCGTTCGGCTGCCTGCATGCGTGGCCGGTCATCGCCGACTCGCGGGTGACCGGGACGATCTCGATCGGCGCCGGCGGACACGGAGTCTCGGCAACCGCGCCGGCCGAGGACGTCATACGGGCGCTGGACGCCGACGTCGCCGACGTGACGGAGCCGATCGACGAGTAGCCCCGCGCGTGCTTCAGTGGTGCGCGGTGATGTCCGCGTCGCGGAAGGACGAGAACGCGAGCACACAGACGGCGACTCCGAAGATGCCCGCGGCGACCATCAGGGATGCGCGCGTCCCGCCGAGTGTCACGAAAAGCCCTGCGATCGGGGCGAATACGACGATCACCGCGCGGTTGAACGCGCGCATGGTGATGTTCGTCCTGGCCTGGAGGTCATCGGGGGTCACGGCCTGCCGGTAGCCGGTCTCGTGCGAGTTGCCCATGCCCATCGCCACACCGTGCAGTCCCTGCCCCGCTGCCAGCGTGAGCGCCGCCGGCCAACCCGCATCGCCCAGCCCGGCGAGCGCCATCACGAGCACGCCGACGATCGACACCAGATGGGTCGCGATGACGGTGCGTCCCGTCCCGAGTCGATGCCCCACCCACGTGGTGATGACGGCGCCGACGATCGCGCCCACCCCAGCGACCGCACTGGTGATGCTGAACTGCAGCACCGACAGGCGCAGCGTCTGCAGTGCGTAGGTCGGCACGACGACTCCGAGGGTCGCGTTGGCTGCGAACCAGACGTGGGTGCCAATGGCCAACGACCGCAGGGTCGGACCGCCGTAGATCCAGCGCACGCCCTCACGGATGTCTTGGCGGACCGATGTCTTGGACATCGTTCGGACAGAACGTCTTTCGCCCAAACGTAGCGTCGCCATCATGCCGGCGGAGAAGATGTATGCCGCGGCGTCGACCAGCACCGCGAACGGAGCGCCGAGCACCCGGATGAGCACACCGGCCAGTGCCGGTCCGGCCGTCTGGGCCACTGCGGAGGAGCCGTCGAGTCGAGCGTGCGCACGCTGCAACTGGGCACGGGACACGATGCGCGGCATCACCGCCATCGAGGCGGCATCGTTGAACAGCGCCGAGGCGCCATACAGGAAGACGATCACCAGCAGCATCGGCACGGACAACCGGTCCAGCACCCAGGCCAAAGGTATGACGGCCAGCAGCACGCCGCAGGCGAGGTCGGTCGCGATCATGACGGGTTGGCGTCGCCGGCGCTCGATCCAGGCGCCGGCGAGCAGGCCGAAGAGCAGGTAGGGCAGCCAACGGCAGGAGTTGACCCAGCCGACATCCTGCGCGTCGCCGTGCAGCGTGACCAGGACCAGCACCTGCAGCGCGAGCAGCGTCACGTAGACCCCGAACGACGACACCGACTCACCGGTCCAGAGCCGCCAGAAGTTGGCCGACAGCCTCGCGTCGGCCGTGCCGGGCCTCGCGTCCGCGTGGTCGGGGGTCACGGTCGCGACTCTAGAGGTTGCACTGTCGGTGGTGCCCGCTTGACTGGCTCATCCCACGGCCGGCCTCCCGAATCGAGCACTCGTGAACCCATCGCCCCTGCGCCATCCCGCCGACCTCGAGACCGTGCGGGCCTCGTATGACGCCGTCGCCGACAACTACGCCCGGATGGTCGTCACCGACGGCATGGGTGACATACGCCGGCAGCCGTGGCTGCGCTCCGCGATCGACATCTTCGCCGATGAGGTCTCCGGCATCGGTCCCGTGCTGGACGTGGGCTGCGGCCCGGGCACGGTGACGGCATACCTGGCCGAGCGCGGAGTCGACGTCTCGGGGATAGACCTGTCACCGCGGATGATCGCCAACGCACGGCAGCGACACCCGCAGTGCCGTTTCGAGGTCGGCTCCTGGACCGAGCTCGACCTCGCGCCGGCGTCGCACGGCGGGATCCTCGCGTGGTGGTCGCTGTTCAACCTCCCCCGTGAGCTCGTGCCGCCGGTCCTCGCGCACTGCGCGCAAGCACTGCGGCCGGGCGGGCAGTTCATCGTCGCCACCCACGTCGGCGACGAGGACGTCCAGCGCAGCGAGGCGTATGGCGCAGTGCCCGTGCACTGGACCACGCACCGCTGGCGGCCGGAGCCGCTGGTGGAGCTGCTGCGCACGTCAGGCCTGCGCCCGACCGCGGAGCTGCGGCTCACCCCGCCGGACGGAGCCGGACCGGCGGTGGTGCTGGTCGCGCAACGCGACGAGTGAGCTCCCCTGCCGCGTCGCTTCAGTCGGTCGGCAGCGGCGCCAACGAGTTTCCGGGTGCGATGTGGCCGCAGCTGGACGGCGCGGCCTTGTCGGCGAACCGGTCGTTGAGCCAGCCGAGGGCCTGGACCGCCCAGCCCGGCTCGGCGGTGTTGTGGCTCAGCAGGTCGTACTGGCTGTAGCTGATCCTGTTGCCGTCGGCGCAGAACTGCCGCGCGAGTGCTCGCACGTCGCCGGTGACGGTGATGCCGTCGCCGGGGCCGATACCCGGTCGGTTGTTGGTGAGGGTGCCCTCGAGCGCGCCGTTCGCCCCTTGACCCAGGAACATCGGCACGGTCGGCGTCGGGGCCGTGCCCATGTTGATCCTGTTGAGGGTGCGGGCCAGCGGCGGGATCGACTGGAGGGTGGAGTACTGCGGCTTGAAGAGCTGCTGCCAGCGCAGGAACGGGTAGCGGCCGAGGACGTTGACCATCGCCTCGTGGCTCAGCTTCGGGAACACCTGCTTGCCGTAGTCGCTGAGGTATGGCGAGAGGTCGACGCCATACGCCCGGGCGGTGGTCGCCATCATCGTCGGCATGACACCCGCCCACAGCAGGCTGCCGTTCGCGTACTCCGTCATGTGGGCCGGGTCGACGACGACACCACCGACCGCGGCACCGGTGAGTTGCTTGTCGACGTCCGGCGCGTAGGTCGGCGCGAGTTGCGCCGCCCAGGTCGTGGCCACCGAGCCCCCGGAGTAGCCGATCATTCCGATCCGGGTGCTGGTGTTCAGCCCGGTCGCCGCAGCGTGGGTCGTCGCACGGATCGAGTCCAGCGTGTTGGTGCCGTACTCCGGGGCGGCCAGGAAGTCGGCCGTCTGCCCCTCCGTGTCGGCGATGATCACCGAGTAGCCCTGGGTCAGCAGCGGCACGATCAGCAGCGTCTCGGTGTCGAAGAGCGCGCTGCCGAGACGCACGTCGCCGGCGATCGCCCGGGACGGGCCGTCTGCGGGGTTTCCGGAGTCGTAATAGGACTGGTATGCAACGGCTTTGGCCGGGTCACCGCCATCGATCGGCTTCAGGATCGAGGTGACATTGGCCGTCGGCCGTCCCTGCGCGTCGATAGTGCGGTAGAGGATCTGGACCGCTTTCACCGGCGTCGGGATGCCCAGCACGTGATAGGACAGCGTCCGTGTCTTGAGCACTGCACCCGGCTTGTACGACGACAGCGGCGCGCTTCCCGTGTAAGTGAAGAACGGGTCGGTGGTCGTCGCATGCGCGACGGGTGCCACGCCGACGCCTGCGGCGGAAGCCGTGAAAGTCAGTGCGACGGCTGCGACGGAGCGGATCATCGAGTGCTTCATCGGCTGCTCCTGAGGGTGGTCGGAGTGTGCTGGGCGCGCCAAAGTTACCACCGAGTAATAGCCGTGGTGCGTCTGTCGTCAGTCGGTTCGCCCGGTGATGACAGCACCGATCTGCTCGAGCATCCAGTCCAGATCGCCCTCCTCGATGACCAGCGGCGGCGCGAGCCGGACCGTCGAGCCATGCGTCTCCTTCGCGAGGACCCCGCGGGCGGCGAGCCGCTCACACAGCTCGCGGCCGGACATCAGTGCCGGGTCGACGTCGACGCCGGCCCACAGTCCGCGAGCACGGACGGCAAGAACTCCTTGACCGATGAGCGCGCGCAAACCCTCGTCGAGCCGCTGCCCGAGCCGAGCTGCGCGTTGTTGGTACTCCCCCGTCGCCAGCAGGTCGACCACCGCGTGACCGACGGCGGCGGCGAGCGGGTTGCCGCCGAACGTCGAGCCATGGTTGCCGGGATGTATGACGTCGAGCACGTCGTGGTTTGCGACGATCGCCGACACGGGGACGATGCCGCCGCCGAGCGCCTTGCCGAGGATGTAGATGTCGGGCACGACCTCTTCCAGGTCGCAGGCGAACGTCGTGCCGGTGCGGCCGAGCCCGGACTGGATCTCGTCGGCGACGAACAGCACGCGGCGGCGCGTGGTGAGCTCCCGGACCTCGCGCAGGAAGCCTTCCGGAGGCACGATCACTCCGCCTTCGCCCTGGATCGGCTCCATCAGCACCGCAGCCGTGTTCTCGTCGATCGCAGCGTCGAGGGCGGCGAGGTCGCCATACGGGACCGAGCGGAACCCGGGTGTGAACGGGCCGAACCCGTCACGAGCACCCGGGTCGTCGGAGAACCCGACGATCGTGGTGGTCCGCCCGTGGAAATTCCCTTGTCCGACAACGATGTTCGCCTGATCGGCGGGGACGCCCTTGACGTCGTACGCCCACTTCCGGGAGACCTTGATGGCGGTCTCGACCGCTTCGGCGCCGGTGTTCATCGGCAGCACCATGTCCTTGCCGGCGAGCGTCGCCAGCGCCTCGCAGAACGGTCCGAGCTCGGCGTTGTGGAACGCACGGCTGGTCAGGGTGACCCGGTCCAGTTGGCCATGTGCGGTCGCGAGCAGCTCCGGGTGGCCGTGGCCGAAGTTGAGGGCGGAGTAGCCCGCCAGGCAGTCCAGGTAGCGCTTGCCGTCCAGGTCGGTGACCCAGGCCCCGGCCGCCTCTGCGACCACAACGGGCAGCGGATGGTAGTTGTGCGCGACATACGTCTCGTCGACCTCGATCGCCGCGGTGTTCTTCACATTCGCTGTCGTCATGCCTCCCAGCATGCCGGACGTGGGTCATCCTGGGGCGGCGTCCGACCCGATCCGGGGCCTCAGTGATGCGGCGAGGTTGACCCAGGTGTTCGTGACCTCCATGCCGAGGCCGGTGTAGAGACCGAGTGCACCGGTCCGGGAGTCGGTCGACAACTCGCAGCCGGTGGCGCCGCGGTCCAGCCCGATGGAGAACACGTCGGCGAGCAGTGCGCGCGCGAACCCCTGGCCGCGTGCATCGACGCGAACTGCGAGCCGGTCGACGAAGAGCGCACCGCTATTGGTGTCGATGATCGAAAACGCAGCGCCCACAACGCTTTCGCCATCCGCGGTGTCGCGACATACGACGCGCATGTGCCAGTCGGCGAAGCCGGGACGCTCATAGGTCTGTGCGGCGAAGTCTGCGTACGGGTCCTTCTCACGGTCGGACCACTCGAGAAAGGCGTCCTCGATGACGTCGTATGCCGCGTGCCGATCGTGCGCCGACGTGGCGTTCTTGATCCGGTGGCCTTCCGGTAGCTGGAGTTGCGGCAGGCGAACGTGCGCAGGCAGCCTCAGCGACCACGACGTCCAGCGCTCGGCAAACCCGAGCCCTCGCAGCAACTGCTCGCCCGTGGAGCCTTGCGGCACCGGCATTCCGACAATCTTCGCTCCGGCGGCGCCCGCGCGGGCGCAGACCCACCGGACCAGCGCGGTGCCCAAACCCCTTCCGCGATGGTCGGGTTCGACCGTCGCGTCATAGCGGTCGTGGCCCGGGTATTCGGCGTATGCCGCGAGCTCGCCCTCCGCAGTGAAGACCCCGACGGTGCTCGCGCCGACGTCGAAGGACGGCCGATGCCAGTCGCCCAGGATGTCGGCCTCTTCGATGGCCACCTCGCCCGTGTCGTGCAGTTGGGATGCCGCCATTGCAGCCGCGACATCGGCGGCGTCGGTGAGTTGGAGCGCTCGCACGTCCCAGCCCGGGAAGTGTTTCGGGTCCAACCCCAGCCCGGCGAAGTCGGCGCCGGCGGTGCGCTCTGTCGTCATACCGCTGATCTTGGCCGTTGGACGATGCTCACCGCAGCAGATTTTCCGCTCTGGTCGCGCCACCCACTTGCGGCTATATACCCAGTGGGGGTATACATTGAACGTACCCCTGGGGGGTATGCCGTTGCGATCACGACCCGCCGCAACTTCGACGACACTCCACCGAGAGGACGCACCATGTGCACTTCCTGCAACTGCGGCACCCAGACGACCGACACGATCGACACCACACCGCCGGTCTCGATCGACGCGACGTCATACACGGTCTCCGGTATGACGTGCGGGCATTGCGTGACCTCGGTGACCGAGGAGGTCGGCGCGATCGACGGCGTCCGCGACGTGCACGTCGACCTGGCCTCCGGGGTGCTGACGTTCACCTCCGACGAGCCAGTCGCACGCGACACGGTGGAAGCCGCGGTGCGTGAGGCCGGCTACGCGCTGGCATGAACACCCCCACCCGCCTCGGTGCGTATGGCGCCGGACTGTTGCTCCTGGCCGGCGGCGGCTACACCGTGGGTGGTCAGGTCGACACCGGATCACCGACGGCCACGCACCCGTCCCACTCCGCGCACTCCACCACCAAGCCCACGATGGACGACGGGATGAACATGACCGAACCCACGAGCCTGCCGCAAGGAGTTATCGCCAGCCGGCAGGGCTACACCCTGGACCTCGTCCCCGCCGTTCATCACGGCGGACAACAGCGCGTGACCTTCCGCATCCTCGGACCCGACGGTAAGCCGGTGACGGCATACCAGACCTCGCACGATAAGAAGCTGCACCTGATCGCGGTGCGGCGCGATTTCAGCGGTTTCCAGCACGTCCACCCCACCCTCGACACGGCGACCGGAAGGTGGTCGGTGCCGCTCGATCTCATGTCCGGCACGTGGCGCATCTACACGGACTTCGTGCCGACCGGCGGCAAGAACCTCACCCTCGCCAGCGACGTCACCGTGCCCGGCGACCCTGGCCGGCAGTCCATGCCGCAGCCACGCCGCACCGCGCAGGTCGACGGCTACACGGTCACCGCGACCGGCTCGTTGACGGCGGGTGAGCACTCGATGCTCGACTTCCGCGTCACCAAGGCGGGCAAGCCGGTCACCGACCTGCAGCCCCATCTGGGCGCGTACGGGCACCTGGTCGCACTGCGCGAAGGGGATTCGGCATACCTGCACGTGCACCCGGACGGCGAGCCCGGCGACGGCAGGACGAAGCCGGGCCCGGAGATCGGCTTCGGCGCGGAGGTGCCGAGCGCGTCGCGCTACCACCTCTTCCTCGACTTCCGGGTCGACGGCAAGGTGCACACCGCGCAGTTCACGCTCGACGCACGCGGCAGCACCGGGCACACACCGGGCGAGGACAATGGAACAGAAGGAGGCGACCATGAGTGAGCGAAGCGAGCGACCAGAAGGAGCAGAGCTCATGGCGGCACCCGAGGAACGAGGGGACCGGCATGAGCATGACCACTGACACGACCCAGCCGTCGACCAGTGGCACCGATGTCGAGCTGCTGCTCACCGGCATGACCTGTGCCTCGTGCGCCAACCGCATCGAGCGCAAGCTCAACAAGCTCGACGGTGTGACCGCCACGGTCAACTATGCCACCGAGAAGGCCAAGGTCACGTATGGCGAGACCGTCACCCCGGACGACCTGGTCGCCACCGTGGAGTCCGCCGGGTATGGCGCCAAGCTGCCCGAGCCACCGGAGGCGGATGACGCCGACCACCCGAACACCGAGGAAACTGCAGCGGATTCGGCTGTGCGCGATCTGCGCACCCGGCTGATCGTCTCCGCCATACTCTCCGTCCCGGTGGTCGCGATGGCGATGATCCCGGCCTTGCAGTTCGACAACTGGCAGTGGTTGTCGCTGACTCTCGCCGCGCCCGTCGTGGTCTGGGGCGCGCTGCCGTTCCACAAGGCGACCTGGGTCAACCTCAGGCACGGTGCCGCGACCATGGACACCCTGGTGTCACTGGGCACCGGCGCCGCGTTCGCCTGGTCGGTCTACGCGCTCTTCTGGGGCGATGCCGGCATGCCGGGCATGCGTCATCCCTTCGAGCTGACCATCGAGCGCACCGACGGCACGTCGAACATCTACTTCGAAGCCGCAGCCGGCGTCATCACCTTCATCCTGCTCGGCCGCTACCTGGAGCATCGCGCCAAGCGCAATGCCGGTGCCGCCCTGCGTGCGCTGCTCGACCTGGGCGCCCGGGACGTCGCTGTGTTGCGCGACGGCACCGAGCAACGGATCCCGGTGTCGCAGTTGGCCGTTGACGACCGCTTCGTCGTCCGGCCCGGCGAGAAGATCGCCACGGACGGCGTCGTCGAGGAGGGCCGGTCCGCAGTCGACGCGTCGATGCTGACCGGCGAATCCGTGCCCGTGGAAGTCTCCCCCGGCGACGCGGTCGTCGGTGCGACGGTCAACGCAGCCGGCCGGCTCGTCATACGCGCCACCCGCGTAGGCTCCGACACCCAACTGGCCCAGATGGCCAAGCTGGTCGAGGACGCCCAGACCGGGAAGGCGGCCGTCCAACGGCTCGCCGACCGGATCTCCGGCATCTTCGTGCCGACCGTGATCGCCGTCGCCGTAGCCGTTTTCGGCTTCTGGCTCGGCACCGGCGCCGGCGCGGCGGGCGCACTGACCGCGGCCGTCGCCGTGCTGATCGTGGCCTGTCCCTGTGCCCTCGGTCTCGCCACTCCGACCGCGCTGATGGTCGGCACCGGGCGAGGAGCCCAGCTCGGCATCCTCATCAAGGGACCGGAGGCGCTGGAGCAGACCCGCACCATCGACACGATCGTGCTGGACAAGACCGGCACCGTCACGACCGGTGCGATGACACTCGCCGACACCGCCGCCGCCGATGGCGAGGAGACCGCGCAGGTGTTGCGTATGGCGGGCTCCTTGGAGGACGCGTCCGAGCACCCGATCGCGCGCGCCATCGCCGACGCGGCCCGAGAAGCCGGCGAGCTCGGCACGGTCGAGGGCTTCGCCAACATCGAGGGACTCGGCGTGCAGGGCATCGTGGACGGGCACGCCGTTCTCGTGGGTCGTCCGCAACTGCTCGCACAGTGGTCGCAGCACCTCGACAATCACCTGCAGACGGCGTTCGACGACGCTCAGGACCGCGGGCAGACCGCGGTCGCTGTCGGCTGGGACGGTCGGGCACGGGCGGTGCTGGTCGTCGCCGATCGGGTGAAGGACACCTCCGCGGAGGCGATCACCCAGCTGCGCGGGCTCGGGCTGCGCCCGATCCTGCTGACCGGCGACAACGAACGTGTGGCGCGCACCGTGGCCGGACAGGTCGGCATCGATGCGGCGGACGTCTTCGCCGAGGTCCTGCCCGCCGACAAGGTCGACGTGGTCAAGCGGCTGCAGTCCGAAGGTCGCGTCGTCGCGATGGTCGGCGACGGCGTCAACGATGCAGCGGCTCTGGCACAGGCCGATCTGGGTCTGGCGATGGGCACCGGCACCGACGTCGCCATCGAGGCGAGCGACCTCACTCTGGTGCGCGGCGACCTGCGGGTGGCGGGTGACGCGATCCGGCTGTCGCGTCGCACGCTCGGCGTGATCAAGAGCAACCTTCTCTGGGCGTTCGGCTACAACGTGATCGCGATCCCGATCGCCGCGGCCGGCCTGCTCAACCCGATGCTTGCGGGTGCCGCCATGGCGTTCTCCTCGGTGTCGGTCGTCGCGAACAGCCTGCGGCTCAGGGGTTTTCGTTCGTCACTTGCCGAGTGAGACCACCGCGTCCCTCGTCTCGTATGGCGCTGCGCCATACGAGACGAGGGGGAGGGCGACGGCTCAGAGCGCGACGATCCCTTCGGCTCCGACAGCGTTCGGCACAGTGACCGAGCCGGTCCTCGTCAGCGCGCCGTCCGCCTGGACCCGGTAGGCGTCCACGATCCCCTGGGCGCCGGTCTGCGCATAGAGGTAACGGCCGTCGGACGACGCCGCCGCGTCGACGGTGCCCGGGTCGGTGGCGGTCACGCCGTGACTGGTCAGGGTGCCGCTGTATGACGTCGTGTAGCGCGACAGGTTCGCGCTGCCGGCGTTCGACGCGTAGACCTTGTTGCCGATCGTTGCGATCCAGCACGTGGCCGCTTGTCCGGTGGTGGCGGAGTCCAGTGCTGCTGCCCGTCCGCTGCGTGAAACCGCAAATGTGGCAACGCTGTTCGTTCCGGCTTCGCTGAGCACGAGGTGGCCGCTGGCGTCGAAGGAGAAGCCGAAGGGCACCTTCCCCGGCAAGGAGGTGACGACCGGGTGCGCCGATGGCCCGAAGAGTCCGATCGGGAACGCCTCGAGGGTGTTGCCGCCGTTCTTGGTCGAGACCAGCAGCGTGTGCCCGTCCGGCGTGAAGCCGATCTGGCCAGGCGTCGAGGTGAACTCATCGGCATGCCCCGGGGCGGAGGTGTTCAGATGCAGCTCGCGGTGCCAGACCGGGACGGGCAGCAGCCGGGCGCCGACACGCAGGTAGCCCGAGATCGAACCGCCGTCA
Source organism: Flexivirga endophytica (assembly GCF_014640635.1). GTDB lineage: Bacteria > Actinomycetota > Actinomycetes > Actinomycetales > Dermatophilaceae > Flexivirga > Flexivirga endophytica. Next base: position 229,583 of record NZ_BMHI01000002.1, on the reverse strand, counting down.
CGGGCGTTCAGCACGAAGACGAGATTGCCGTGCGCCGCGACACTGACCGGGAACCGCCCGCCCGTGGGGACGACCTGGCGACGTGCGAGGCGGTCACCAGAGACCCGGAACGACGTGAGGGTGTTGCTGCCCGCGTTGACGGCATACAGCGACCCGGACGATCGGTCGTAGGTGAGCGACCCCTGGCTGGCGAGGTGGTCGACGACCGAGCCGGACAGCACGCCGCCGACCCCTCCGGTGCGGTAGGACCCCGCCTGGGCCAGCCCACCGGAGGAGGTGCGGTCGTAGGCGACGATCGTGTTGCCGGCGAGATCGTCGTTCTGCACGAAAACGACTCCGCGGCTTGAGCTTTGGCCGTATGGCGCGCCGGTGTGGCCGGGTGTCGCGGTCGCCGGAGCGGCCGCGAGCACGCCGGTGACGGCGACGGTTCCGAAGGTGACCGCGAGCTTGGTGAGGGAGTTCATGACAGGTCCTTTTGCAGTCGGTGAACGAAGTGGTGACGCTGTCGTCTCGGGCGCGGGGATGATCCGTCGTGAGCGTCGACAACAGCTCCAGGAACAGTCGTACCGCCGGCCGGCTGCACCGCTTGTCGGGCTTACAGAACCGTTCGATTTCCGCGGGCGTCGTCTCCGCCCGCGAGGAATGCGAAGAACGCGAGCAGTGCGACGAGTTGGGCCACCGTCGTGAAGACGACGATCGCGGTGACCGACACGTCATACAGGGCACCGATCGCGGCGGATCCGGCGAGCCAGGCGACGCCGTACACCGCGGCGAAGATGCCGTAGCCGGAACCGCGCCGGCTCGGTGGGACGAGGTCGGCGACGGCGGCTTTCATGGTCGACTCGTGCACCCCCATCGCCGCACCCCAGACGAGGGCGCCGACCCACACCAGCGCTACGTCGGTGGAGAAGGACAACGCAGGCACGATCGCGGCCAGCATCGGCAGCACCACCAGTCCGCGGAGGCCGACGCGGTCGTAGATCCATCCGGATCCCAACGCGGCCACCGCGTCGACGCCCATGGCGGCCGCATAGATGATCGGGATCTCGTAGGTCGGCACGACGTGCCGCACCTGAAGGTGGAACGCCAGCACCGCGAACGTCGCATAGCCGAGCATCGTCAGCGCGGTGAAGGCGCTGTAGCCCCAGAAGCGAGCCGACAGCTGTGGCCGACCTCCTTGCTCCCCAACGTTTTTCGTTTCCTGGCCGTCGGCGGTCACCGTCTCGTACGCCTCCGGGTGCGGAGCACGCAGGCGGAGGACGGCGAGCACCACCAGGCTCGCAGCAGCCGGTATGGCGAGCACGGCGAAGCCGAGGCGGTATCCGGAGATGGCCACCATCGCGGCGACGACCAGTGGGCCGACGACGGCGCCGGCCTGGTCGAGCGCCTCCTGTATGGCGAAGGCCCGCCCACGGCCGATGCTGCTGCTGGCGGCGGCCAACATGGTGCCCTTGGCCGGACTCCTGACGGCCTTGCCGAAGCGTTCGCCGATGACCAGGATCACGACCTGCCAGAGCAGCTGCCCGACCGCGAGGAGCGGGACGGCGACCATCGTGATCGCGTAGCCGGCGATGGTGATCGGCCAGGGTCGTTGCGTCCGGTCGGTCAGGGGTCCGGACACCAGCCGGAAGAGCAGCGCCACGGCTTCCCCTGCTCCGGTGACGAGGCCGACGGCCGCGGCGCTCGCTCCGAAGGTGGCCAGGTAGGGCCCGACGACCGAACGCGCGCCCTCGTAGACGAAATCGCCCAGCCCGGCGACCACACCGAACCCGACGACGAAGCGCATCGGTGTCAGCTGGTTCGGGCCGGGCGTGCCGGCCGAGGCCGAGCCGTTCGCCGCACGTGTCACCCTTTCAGTGTTCACCGCTGCGCTGAGTGACTGGTGAACGTTCGATCCATCGCTTGTTCGCGGGCCCGCCAGTGCGATCAGGCCGTCGGGCCATCCCAGAGCGCTGACTGCGGCCGTCGATATCTACTCTGCAGAGGTGAAGAACTTGGTCAGCCCACCGACCGCCGAGCAGTGGCGTAGGGCCTCGCCGTTCGCCGCCATCGGCGCCGTGTGCATCGTGGGCGGCGGCCTCCTGGCGGCCGCGACCGCGCACGCACCCTCCGAGCACGCGACCTGGGCGGTCGCCTACCTCGTGCTGGTCTGCGGCATTGCGCAGATCGTGGTCGGCGTCGGCCAGGCGGCAGTGGTCCCGGCCGAGCGCGTGACGCGCACTCCATGGGCCGAGTTGTTGGCGTGGAACCTCGGCAACGCGGGCGTCATCGCCGGAACGGTCACCGACCAGCTGTGGCTCATGGTGCTGGGATCGGTGTTGCTCGCGATCTCCCTGGTGTTGTTCCTGTTCGCCGGCCGTGGAGCCGGACGGTCACTGCTGGTGATGGTTTACCGTGCCGTGCTCGCGATCGTGCTGGTCAGCATTCCCGTCGGCATCGCGCTGGCGATCGCGCGCGGTTGAGTGCGCCGCCTCATCGATCGAGGCTGATGGCTCCCCGCAGCGCGTCGAACGTCTCCCGCACCAGCCGGTAGTAGGCCCACTTCCCGCGCTGTTCACGGGTCACCAGGCCGGCGTCGACGAGCAGCTTCATGTGGTGGGACACGGTCGGCTGGCTCAGGCCCACCGGATCGGTCAGATCGCAGATGCACGCCTCGGCGTCGTCGGCCGCTGCGATGAGGGACACCAAACGCACCCGGGTCGGATCGCCCAGCGCCTTGAAGACCCGCGCCAGCTGCTGCGCCGACTCCTCGTCGAGCACGCCGCCCGTGAGTGGCGAACAGCACGAGGCGATCCCCGCGGAGGCGATCGGAAGCTGCGTCCTGGTGGTCATGGCAACTACTCTACGCTGATGCATTGACGAACGTCGATACGTGCGGCACGATGCTCATATCGAAGTTCTTCAATAGGTTCTTTCGCAGGAGGCAATGTCGTGACCGAACAGACCAATGAGCTCCAGGAGCAGGTCCGCTCCCGGTATGCCGCCGCGGCAACGGCCGTGACACGCGGCGACCGCGACGCCCTGGCAGTTGTTGATGCAGACCAATCCTGTTGCGCACCAAGTGAGAACAGCTCGTGCTGCGGTGGCACCGGTGAAGTCGACGACGCGTTCGGCGCGTCCCTCTACTCCTCGGACGAGCAGGGCGAACTGCCCGCCGAGGCCGTCGCCGCGTCCCTCGGCTGTGGCAACCCGATGATGGTTGCCGAGTTGCACGAAGGTGAGAAGGTGCTCGACCTCGGCTCGGGTGGTGGCATCGACGTGCTGCTGTCCGCGCGCCGCGTCGGGCCGACCGGGCACGCCTACGGCGTCGACATGACCGACGAGATGCTCGAGCTGGCCAACGCCAACAAGGCCAGGGCGGGAGTCACGAACGTGGACTTCCTCAAGGGCACCATCGAGGACGTTCCGCTGCCGGACGGCTCCGTCGACGTGGTCATCTCCAACTGCGTCATCAACCTGTCGACCGACAAGCCGGCCGTGCTGGCCGAGATGTTCCGCGTGCTCGCACCGGGAGGCCGCATCGGCGTCTCGGACGTCGTCGCCGAGGACCACCTGACACCGGCCGACCGTGCCGAGCGCGGGTCGTATGTCGGCTGCATCGCCGGCGCACTGTCCCGCTCCGAATACCTCGACGGCCTGGCGGCGGTCGGATTCGCCGACGCCGTAGTCGAATTCACCCACGAGGCCGCTCCGGGAATGCACTCCGCGCTCGTTCGCGCCGTCAAGCCGGTGCAGGGAGCCTGAGCGTGGCGGCCACCGACCTGCGCCATACATCCACATCCGCCGAGGAGGACAGCGCACCCGTGCTGGCGAAGCTGTCGATGCTCGACCGCTTCCTGCCCGTGTGGATCATCGCCGCCATGGTGCTGGGCATCGTGCTCGGCCGGGCGATCCCGTCCCTGGCGGGCCATCTGGATGCGGTGCAGGTCGGGTCGGTCAGCCTGCCGATCGCGATCGGCCTGCTGCTGATGATGTACCCGGTGCTGGCGAAGGTCCGCTACGACCGGCTGGACCGCGTCGCCGGTGACCGCCGCATGCTGGCGACATCGTTGGTCCTCAACTGGCTCATCGGCCCGGCGCTGATGTTCGCGCTGGCGTGGATCTTCCTACCCGACCTGCCCGCCTACCGGACCGGGCTGATCATCGTCGGGCTGGCGCGGTGCATCGCGATGGTGCTCATCTGGAACGACCTCGCCTGCGGTGACCGGCAGGCCGCCGCGGTGCTGGTCGCCATCAATGCGGTCTTCCAGATCCTTGCCTTCGGGGTCCTGGGTTGGTTCTACCTGCAGGTCCTGCCCGGCTGGCTCGGGTTGGACACCGTCGAGGCCGGCTTCTCCATCGGCACGATCGTGGTCTCCGTGCTGGTCTTCCTCGGCATACCGCTCGTCGCCGGTTTCCTCACCCGGACCTTCGGCGAGCGCGCCAAGGGCACCGACTGGTACGAGCAGCGGTTCCTGCCGAAGATCGGACCGGTGGCGCTCTACGGACTGCTCTTCACGATCGTCGTGCTCTTCGCCCTGCAGGGGCACACGATCACCACCCAACCGTGGAGCGTGGTCCGGATCGCCTTGCCGCTGTTGGGCTACTTCGCGCTGATGTTCGGCGTCAGCTTCGCCTGGGGACACCGTATGGGGCTCGGCTACGCCAAGACGGCGACCGTGGCGTTCACCGCCGCAGGCAACAACTTCGAGCTCGCGATCGCTGTGTGCATCGGCGTCTTCGGTGCGACGTCGGGGCAAGCTCTCGCCGGTGTCGTCGGCCCGCTCATCGAGGTTCCCGTCCTCGTCGCCCTGGTGTATGTCGCCCTCGCGATCCGGCGGCGCATCGCGCCGGCGACCAACACATCCGCCACCGCCCAGGAGGTCGCATGAGGCCGGCCGTTCTGTTCGTCTGCGTCCACAACGCCGGACGTTCCCAGATGGCAGCCGGCTGGCTGCGGCACCTCGCCGCGGACCGGATCGCGATCTACTCGGCCGGCACCGAGCCCGCCGATCAGCTCAACCCCGCCGCGATCACGGCGATGAGCGAGGTCGGGATCGACATCGCCACTGCCCGACCCCGGCTGCTCACAACGGATCTCGTCGAAGGTGTCGACGTCGTGGTCACCATGGGCTGCGGCGACACCTGCCCCTACTTCCCCGGCAAGCGCTACGTGGACTGGCCGCTCACCGACCCGGCCGGGCAACCGCTCGACGTCGTGCGGGAGGTACGCGACGAGATCCGCTCGTGTGTCGAGCATTTGATCGCTGAACTGCTCGAGCGCTGAGGCTCCACGCCGACGGCGAGGCGCGATGCCTCAGGCATGGGAGGTTCGGTCGTCATACGGTGCAGAGATGTGTCGGTGTTCCCCGGCTCGGTGATCGGGCAGCGGTGCGAGTTGCGGATCAACAGCGTCGTACACCTGAACTCCGAGCTGGAGCCGGACACGGTTGTCCCGATCGGTTGGATCGCCGCCGGTGGTCCGGCCAGGTGTCACCCGATGGCAGTGGCTCCGGCTGCGGTCCGGGCGGGTCCGGAAACGGTCCGGGCTCAGCCGGTGACGGTGGAGGGTCGGGCGGCTGCGGCTCCTGTGGGGTGGGCGGCTGCGGCGGCGCCGGTGCAGGCGTCGACGCAGCCGGCTCCGTTCGGTTGGTTCCGTAGTGCGTATCCATACCGTCCACCGTGCGCTGTTCGGCGGCGAATGTGAAGGGCAGCGCGTCGCGCCCAGGAGTGGTTCACCGCCCTCGAGACAGCCCGTGGTCGTCTCTGCGATCAGCGCGAGCCGGATCATCCTCACGAAGCGACGGCCGCGCCCGGTCAGCCCTGCGAGGCGGTGAGCACGGTGCGGAGTGCAGTCAGCCCACCGCGTATGTCGAGGCCCGGGTCCAGGAGGGCATGTAGCAACAGTCCGTCACCGACGGCGGCGAGCATGATTGCCACCCCTTCGGCGGAAAATGCCGGGGACAGCACTCCACGCGCTTGATCCGCCTGGACCAACGTCACCACCGCCTGCCGGTAGTCGGCCATCATCGCCTGCAGTCGCTCTCGCAGTCTGTCGTCCCGTTCCGCTTCACGCATCGCCTCGAACATCAACCGCGTGAGCACTGTGTTGTCCGCGAGTCCCTGCTCGAGTTCGACGGCAATGAAGTCGATCAGGTCGTCGATACCGCCGAGCGAGGCGAACTCCTCGAACGGCACCGCATTGCCGAACGCCGCCAGACACGCCTCGGTCAGCAATTCCTGCTTACCGCGGAAGTGGTAGCTGACTGCGCCGTGCGGCACCCCAGCCCGCTCTGCGACGGCGCGCGTCGTCACCCGGCCCCAGCCCAGCTCACCGATCAACTCTGCCGCCGCCGCGTTGAGCTTCTCGCGCGTTGCCTCGGACCCAGGGCCACGTCGGGAAGATTCAGGCATCACAATCCTTGTCCATTTGACTTGTCCATATGGACAAATGCTAGTTACAGTGATCCCCATGACCACTCGCAATGCCGATCTTGCCGTGCGTGCCCGCGGCCTGGCCAAGGCCTTCGGTGAGACGCGCGCCGTCGACGGAATCGATCTCGACATCCCGACAGGGAGCATTTGCGCCGTTCTGGGGCCGAACGGTGCAGGCAAGACGACCACCATCCGGATGCTCGCCACGCTGCTGCGCCCCGACGCGGGCACCGCCCTCGTGTTCGGACACGACGTGGCACACGATGCCCCCGCGGTGCGCCGACGCATCAGCCTGACCGGCCAGTTCGCGTCGGTCGACGAGGATCTGACCGCGCGGGAGAACCTCGTCATGATCGGCCGCCTCCACGGCTACTCCCCCGCGGCGGCGAAGACGCGCGCCGACGACCTGCTCGTGGGGTTCGAGCTCGACGCTGCCGCCGGGCGACTCGCGACTCAGCTCTCGGGCGGGATGCGGCGTCGTCTCGATATCGCCGCGAGCATCATCGTGCGACCTGAGCTTCTCTTCCTCGACGAGCCGACCACGGGACTGGATCCGCGCAGCCGGAGCCAGGTCTGGGACGTCGTGCGCCATATCGTCGCCAACGGGACGACGGTCCTGCTGACGACCCAGTACCTCGACGAAGCCGACCAGTTGGCGGACCGGATCGCGGTGATCAACCACGGCCGGGTCATCGCGTCGGGTACTCGCGAGGAGCTGAAGTCTGCTGTCGGCGCCGGTGGGATCCGACTGCGACTGGCAGATCCGTCTCAGCGCGACCGGGCCGAAGCCACGCTGACCGCCTCCCTGACGCCCCATGTCATGAAGGATGGCGATCCCGCCGCGCTGCGGGCACAGCTTCCGGCCGAGGACCTCGCAGCGTCAACCAATCTCGCCGTTCAGGTGCTCAACCAGCTTGCTCAGGAGGGCATCGCCGTGACCGACTTCACCTACGGTCAGCCCAGCCTCGACGAGGTCTTCTTCGCACTGACCGGCGAATCCACCGACCGATCGGAGGTGTCCGTATGACCGTCCTCGACGCCGAGGCTCCCGCACGACCGGCGGGCCCCGTCTCAGCCTCGCTCACCTACGCCCGGCGCTCCCTGCTGAAGATCAAGCACGTCCCCGAACAACTCGGCGACGTCATCGGCATCCCCATCCTCTTCACACTGCTGTTCACCTACCTGTTCGGCGGGGCGGTCTCCGGCTCCACGCACGACTACTTGCAGTACCTCCTGCCCGGCACGCTCGCCCTGGCGGTCGTGTTCGTGACCATCTACAGCGGCGTCACGCTCAATCGTGATCTCACCACCGGAGCGTTCGACCGCTTCCGATCCATGCCGAACTGGCGCCCGGCGCCGATCGTCGGTGCTCTGATCGGCGACGTCGGTCGCTACCTGCTCGCCGCCGGTCTCGTGCTCGGCCTCGGTTTCCTGATGGGCTATCGCGCGCACGGCGGCGTGCTCGGCGTGCTCTTCGCCGTCGGTCTGGTCGTCCTGTTCGCGTCAGCACTCTCCTGGGCCTGGACCACCCTCGGCCTGCTGCTGCGCACCCCCACAGCGGTGATGAACCTCGGCTTCGTGATCCTCTTTCCCGTGACCTTCGTCAGCAACGTTTTCGTCGCCCCCGACACGATGCCGGGGTGGCTGCGGAACGTCGCGGAGGCCAATCCGATCAGCCATCTGGTGACGGCCGCGCGAGACCTGATGGACGGTACGCCGGCAGGACACCAGGCCATTCTGGTGATCGGCACCGCCGCCGTGCTGATCGCCGTCTTCGCGCCGCTCACCACGCTGCTCTACCAACGCCGCGAATGACGCCCTCCGGCGCCGACGACTACTGCTTCGCTGTCGGCGAACGAACCGAGCCGACACCGATGAGTTTCGTGGGTGACGCGGGTCCTAGTTGGTGCCAGCATGTGATTTCTCCAGGAGGTGCACCATGCCAGTGACCAAGACCGCGCTCCGCGGGATCAGCCTCGTCTGTGTGACGACGCCCGACCAGGACAAGGCCGTGACGTTCTACGAATCGATCGGTTTCGAGAAGCGCACCGACGAGCCCTTCGGCGGTGGCTACCGGTGGATCGAGATGTACCCACCGGAGGGCGAGACAGGCATCGCGCTCGCGCCACCACCCGAGGGGTCGACGTTCGAGCCCGCGCAGACCGGCATCACGCTCACCACCGCCGACGTCGAGGCGGTGCACGCCGAGATGGTGGACAAGGGTGTCGACGTGGATGCGGAGGTCTCCCGGATGGGTGACCCCGTGCCGCCGATGTTCTGGTTCCGTGATCCGAGCGGACACAGCCTGATGGTGGTGGAACAACCTGAGTGAAAACCCTGACCAGGGCGTCGATTTCGCCGTTCTGGTCGAGTGTCACCGAGCTGAGCTCCACGCGCACTGCTACCGGATGCTCGGCTCGGTGTATGACGCCGACGACGCCGTCCAGGACACGCTGATCCGGCCCTGGCGCGGTGCCGCCGGACTGCGGGACGGCACCGCGGTGCACCGATGGCCGAATCCGTATGGATAGAGCCGTATCCGGACAGTTCGCTGCTTGGGAGATGTGTGACGTGGCGGCCTGCACCGCCCTGCTCACCGAGGACGCCAGCTTCGCGATGCCGCCGCTGTCGATCTGGTACGCACCGCGATTGATTGTGGAGACCTGGGCCCGCGAGTCGTCCCTGAGTGGCGAATGGCGTTGGAAGGTAACTCCTTCCAGCGCCAATGCGCAGCCCGCACTCGCGTTCTACGCCTGGGACGAGGCGACCGGGGCTCATCTGCCCTTCGCGCTCAACGTACTGACGCTGCGTGACGACCGGGTGTTCGATGTGACCGCCTTCATCGTCCGGTCGACCGATTCCCCGGATAACGAGTCGTACCAACGCTTTCCGCAGCAGCCGATGGATCAGCGCAGCCTGAGCGCGACCTACGGACGGTTCGGCCTACCCGACCGGCTCGACTGACGCCGCGGGGTGCGCCAGGTGTCGGGCGAAGAAGCGCGTGTCGACGCGCTCCATCGGCACGGTGAAGTGGCTACCCGGGAAGGCGTGCAACGTCTTGTCCTCCGAGGCGAATTCCTCGAAGAGAGCCAACCCCGACTCCCGGGTAATCTCCGGGTCGTCCAGCGGGAGCAGGAACTCCACCGGGATGGTCACGCTCCGCGCGGCGAGCGTGATTTCGTCATACACGAAGACGCCGCCGAAAATAGCTGCGGTGATGCGGGATTCGGCCACGACGAGCGGTATGCCGATGGCACTGGCCAGCGTCATACCGGAGTAGCCGACCGGCGCACTCCGGCCGATCTCCGGCAGTTGTTGGAGCGCGTCGATCGTCGCCCGCCATTCGGGCACCGCGCGCTCGGTGAGCGAGGCGTTGTATGCCGCGATGGTCGCGGCCATCGACCGACCGGCCGCTCGCTCGGCGAGCATCTCGTCGACCCAGCGCTGGTCCTCGGCGGACCGCGGCCGGTCTCCGTGTCCGGGGGCATCGATGGCTGCGACGGCGTGTCCGTCACGCAGCACGGCGTCCCGGGCTCGGGCGACCAGGCCGGTTGACCGCTTGTGCAGCCCGCCACCGTGACCCATCAGCACCAGCGGTGTGCCCGGTGACGCGTCCGCGGGTGACCAGAGCACACCGGGGACCTCGCCGATCGTGAAGTCGCGCTCGATGACCCCGTCAGTGGTGCGCTCTGCGGTGAAGAGTGAAGTGTTCATGGCGCTCATGGGCCGCACCTCCGTCTTGCCAGGTCACGAACCAGCGGAGCCTAGCAGCGCCGGGCTCGAGTTGCTGGTCATGAGTCAGGACGCTCACGCTCGGCGTCGTCCCAGCTCGCTCGCCCACCGACGAACGTCTTGACAACCGACCAGCCCGGATAGGCGTCCTACTGAGTGAGCACTCAGCGGAGGGGGCACATCATGAATATCGCGGGGAAGCGGCAACTGGTCCTGGGGGCGACATTCGCCATTGCCGCAGCAGGTATGGCGCTGGCGCCGGCCACACCGTCGCATGCGGCCACCCGGACCGCGACGACGCTGGCGAGCTGCCCGTCATACGCCGTCACCTACTACGGCAAGACCGGCAGCTGCGTGAAGCTGGCACAGCAATTGCTGATCAAACACGGCTACTCGGTGGGATCGTCGGGCGCCGACGGAGTCTTCGGCGCGGCGACCCTGAGCGCGGTCAAGCGCTTCCAGTCTGCGCGGCATCTCGACGCGACGGGTGTCGTCGACGACCTGACCTGGAAGGCCCTGCTCCGTTTCGGCGGGACCGGGTCCGCGTGCGTCACCAAGACCTACAACGAGATGACGGTGCCGCAGCGGTTGGGGCAACTGATCATGGTCGGTATGACGAGCGGCGGCCAGTCGACCGTCCACGGGCTCGTCTCCAATTACCACGTCGGCAACATCGTCTATCTCGGTGGCTGGAGCGGCGACGGGACAGTCGGCCGGACCTCGGACGGGTTGCAGCGGCTGACGAGCAACTCCGCCACCGACGGCGTGGCACAGCTCATCGGTGCCGACCAGGAGGGCGGCTACGTGCAGCAGCTCACCGGGGCCGGCTTCACCAAGCTTCCGACCGCGCTCACCCAGGGCACCTGGTCGTCGTCGCACCAGCAGAGCGTTGCGGCGACGGTCGGGCAACAACTGCGGGACGTCGGCGTCGGCGTCGACCTCGCGCCGGTCACCGACACGGTGCCGCAGTCCCTGGGCACGGGTAACGGTCCGATCGGCCACTACTACCGCGAATACGGATACACCCCGAGCGTCGTCTCGCGCGCAGTGACCAATGTCGTCCACGGCCTCAACTCGCGCGGCGCGATCGCGACCCTGAAGCACTTCCCCGGCATCGGTCGGATCGCCAACAACACGGACACCTCGAGCACCGGCATCACCGACAACACGATGACATCCACCGACGCCTACCTGACACCGTTCAAGTCGGGCATCAGCGCCGGCGCCGGCATGGTGATGGTCGGGCTGGCGTGGTACCCGAAGATCGACTCGGCCAACCAGGCACCGTTCTCGTCCAAGATCGTCACCACGATCCTGCGCGGCAACCTCGGCTTCCACGGCGTAGTGGTCAGTGATTCAATGAGCGCCGTTGCGGTGCAACACGTTCCGGTGGGCGACCGGGCCGTGCGGTTCATCGCAGCGGGCGGCGACATGGTGCTCACCGGCTCGCCCGGCGAAGTCCCGACGATGCTGTCCGCGATACGCGCACGCGTCCACGCCAGCTCGACCTTCGCGTGGCAGGTCAACCACGCCATACACCGGATCCTCACGCTGAAGGCGCAGCACGGCCTGCTCTTCTGCCGGTGAGCCGGGTCGCGACAGGTTGATCGGACGCATCTCGCCGACCGAAACATTTCGGGAGATCCTCCCGTCGGCGGCTCCCAAGTGACAGGCTGCGGCCATGAAGAGCACCATGCAGGAGACCCCACTTCTCATCTCCACCTTGCTGGAATTCGGCACCACCGCGTATGCCGACAGTGAGGTCATCACCTGGACCGAGGACGGCCCGCGTACGACGACGTATGGCGAGCTCGGCGAGATGTGCGCCCAATTGGCGCACGCGCTCCGTGGGCTGGGGATCGACGGCGACCAGCGGGTCGGGACGTTCATGTGGAACAACGCCGAGCACCTGGCGACATACCTCGCGGTGCCGTCGATGGGTGCGGTGCTGCACGCGCTCAACATCCGGCTCTTCCCCGAGCAACTGCTCTACGTGACCAACCACGGCGGCAGCGAGGTGGTCATCGTCGACGACACGCTCGCCGAGCCGTTCGGCAAGCTGTTGCCGCATCTGCGGAAGGTGCGCCACGTCATCGTCAACGGAGCTATCCCCGAGACGCTGCAGGCCACTCTCGCCGAGCACGCCGAGGTGCACGACTGGGCGACACTGCTGGCGGACCGACCCACGTCATACGAGTGGGTCTCGGACATGGACGAGAACGACGCCTCCTCGCTCTGCTACACCTCCGGCACGACCGGCAACCCCAAGGGGGTGGCCTATTCGCACCGGTCCAACTACCTGCATGCGCTCGCCGGGGCGGGCACCTTCCACTGGTCCGCTGCCGACCGGCTGCTCGTCGTCGTGCCGCTCTTCCACGCGAATGCGTGGGGATTCCCTTACATGGCAATGCTCTCCGGCTCTGGCCTGGTCATGCCGGGTCGCTACCTGCAGGCCGAGCCGTTGGCCACCATGATCAAGCAACTCAAGATCACCGGGGGCGCGGGCGTGCCGACGATCTGGGCCGACCTGTTGCGCTATCTCACCGAGCACGAAGGCGCCGACGCGTCGACGGTCCGCCGGCTCGTCGTCGGCGGGTCCGCGGCGCCGGAGTCGATGATGCGCCGCTACCAGGACGAACTCGGCATCGAGATCATCCATGCGTGGGGTATGACGGAGACGTCGCCGATGGGCTCTGTCGCCATACCTCCGCCCCGGCTGGACGAGGGCTCCGACGAATACTGGAGCGCCCGCGCGACGCAGGGCCGGCTGCTCGCCACCTTCGAGGGGCGCATCGTCGGACCGGACGGCGCGGTGCAGCCGACGGACGGCACCAGCGTCGGCGAGTTGGAGATCCGCGGGCCGTGGATCGCCGGCTCCTACCTCACCAATGAAGGGGACGCCCAGGCGGACATCGATGACCGCGCGTCACGCTTCAGCTCGGACGGCTGGTTCCGCACCGGCGACGTCGGCGCACTGACGGCCGACCGCTTCCTGCGGCTCACCGACCGCTCGAAGGACGTCATCAAATCGGGTGGGGAGTGGATCAGCTCGGTCGATCTGGAGAACAAGATCATGTCCCACCCCGACGTCGTCGAAGCCAGCGTGGTGAACATCCCCGACGAGAAGTGGGGCGAGCGACCCTTGGCCACCGTGGTCATCAAGGAGGGCTCGACCACGACTCCGGCCGATCTGCGAAAACATCTGGCGGACAACGTTGCTCACTGGCAGCTGCCTGAGCGCTGGGCGATCATCGACGAGGTGCCCAAGACCAGCGTCGGCAAGTTCGACAAGAAGCGGCTGCGCGAGCGGTATGCCGCCGGCGACCTGCAGGTGGAGCAGCCGAGCGACTGACGCGGCCCTCCCGTCGGGCGATAAGCCCTGGCAGCCGTGCCGTCGCCCCTGCCAGGGTGTCCTCCATGGACGAGATCGAGGTCGTCGTGGCGCACGCCGAGCGGGCGACCGTCCGGGTCGGCGACATCTTCCTGAAGATGGACGCCGATCAGTCACGCCTCGACAGGGAGATCGAGACGATGCGTATGGCGCCCGTCCCGACACCGCACATCTTGTGGCATCAGCCTCCGGTGCTCGCCCTGGCCGCGCTCGACGGTAGACCGCTCGGCCGGCTAGGCGAGCCGTCGACCGCATCGGCCGCGGCATGGGCGGCGGCGGGTGGCGCCATACGAGAACTGCACGATGCGACGCCACCATCCTGGCAGGGCGCGAGCGTCGACGGACTCGCTGCACGCCTGGACACCGAGTGCGCATGGTTGCTCGAAAATGCCGTCCTGCCAACCGATCTCGTCACCCGCAATCGCCGGATCGCCGAGACCGCGCTGCGGCCGTGGACCCCGGTCTTCATGCACGGCGATCTCCAGGTCGACCACGTCTTCGTCGAACAGATCACCGACGAGGTGACGGGCGTCCTCGACTGGTCCGAAGGCGCGCCCGGCGACGCGATGTACGACCTGGCAACGTTGGCCATCGGCCATCCGGAGCACCTCGACGACATCCTCGCCGGCTACGGCGCTGGTCATGGCGCCGATCATGGCGCCGATCATGGCGCCGACGTCGACCGCGGCGTTATCCGCGCGTGGTGGTCCTACCGCGGCCTCACGTCAGCGCGCTGGTTGCTCGAGCACGGCTTCGATCCCGACTCTCCTGGTTGCGAATTCGCGGTGTTGCGCGCGCAGATGTGAGGGCGGGTCCGCCGGGTGGCCGTTGGCGGGGTGGCGCTCAGCTGTCCTTGTCCCGCGCTCGCCGCCGCAAGCTGGGCTTGCCGATGCCGCCGGAGAGTTTGGTCGTCATCGTCCTGGCGCGATCAAAAGTCTCGTTACCGAGATTGCGGGCGGCGTCCAGTCCGTCCGCGCCAGACTCGAGCGCTTTGTGTCGCGCCTCGGTGGCGGCATCCAGCCAACGCCTGGCCTCCATCGACTCCCGAGCCTGCTCGATCCCGAGCCGACCGTGGAAGTCGACGACAGCGGTTGCCACCTCATTGGTCGACCTGACGACATCCCGCGAGGCGGTCGGGTGCATGAGGACCCTGGCGTTGGCAGCGCCGGCCGCAGCATCCATCCGGATCATTAAGCGCTCGGTGGTGCCGGAGATCCGCTCCACCCGGTTGAGCCGGGCAGCCCGCAGCGCGAGACGATAGCGATCCAGTTCGTCGGGCGAGGAATCGAGGACTCTATCGAGCTCGAGCACCGCGATCGCCTCTTGCAACTGATAGCAACGAGCCAATACCGCGAGCCAGTCCTGCACCGTGGATTGCGCTTCCTTGGTGGCGTCGGCGAGCTCACCGAATCGCTTCTCCCGCTCAAGCTTCTCAGCGACTGCGTCGAGCTGCCGCAAAGCGTATGCCTGGGTCCGTGCGATCGTCAGTGTCGTGGCCTGCGCCTTCGACCAGGTGACTTCTGAGACCCGGCCGACCTGGTCCCGAATGATCATTGCCTCCTCGATGACCAGGTCGACGCCGATCATGTCAGCGAGCACTGCATCCTTCTGCGCACGAAGGACGTCGTCGACCTTCTTGTCGATCGTCGCGAGATAGTCGGTGATTTCGTCCATCGTCTGCTGCATGGCGAGTTGCGCCATGATGCCGGCTGCCCCGGCCAACATGGCAGGATTGGTCAGCAGTGTGCCGGGGGCCTTCACGAACTCGACGAATCCCTTGACCTGACCGTTCTTTCCCTTCAGCACACCCGTGCTGTAGCCGCCCTTGCTCTCCCTCAAACCATGCTTGCGAACAAGCTTCGCGGACTCTTTCGTCAACTTGACCCAACGCCCCGAGTTTGCGGCGGCCTCGGAGCCCACGCTTGACACACCGCCGCCAACGCTGAGGATCCGGCTGAGTCGAGGTAGGCCCAGGTCCTTGGAAGAGAGTCCTTCCGCAGCGAGGAATCGATCGACAACCGCCGAATCGCCGATGACAGCCAAGCCGTCGCCGTCGCTGATCAACTGAATCTCGTCATCCATCGTTCGGTCTCCTGACGACTGGTTCGTGGTGCCTCACCGCTGACGGGGTATCGCAATGGCGCATGGGCGTGGTCTCGAAGTGTCTCAAGGCCGAAGGTGCTCCGCTCCCCGTTCGACGAAGTCTCTCTCGGGGTAGGGAACTACTGCCTAGAGTGCGCTGTTCGGACGCACCAGTCGCGAGGCGTCGATGCACTGAGGGTGCGTTGGTCTCGGTCGGCGCGCTCGGGTGTTTGCGTTGCGGAGAGGTCGGCGCGATGGGCGGCGTGCGACGCCGTTTTTCGCGCGCGGCTACAGCTTGGCGTATCTGATTCACGTCACGTGGCGTGGGATGGGCCGTTCGCTCGCAGGCATCGAAGCTTCGTATTTGCACCGAATTACACCACTCAAAACTCGACATCTTCATCGAACGCCTGTACGATATAGAAATGGAGGGGATCCGAGGTACCGACGCAGAGCCGACGGCCGCCTTCGAGCTGCTCGCTTCGGCGTTCCAGGACTCCCGCATCGATTCGACAACCCTGACCAAACAGGAACTCGTGGAGCAGGCAATCATCGCGCAGCGGACGCTCAATGCGGTGTGGGCGTTGCAGTCCGCTCGGCTCGCGCAAGCCGCGGCGATCGAGAAGGTCGCCTTCCCTGATGCCACCGCGCCTGAGGGTTTCCGGGAACACGAAGTGCGGCACGCCTTCGGCACACATCGAGACGAATTCATCGGTTCCGAGCTCGGACCTCAATTCGGGTGGACCTCCGGGCAAGCACTCAACCGAGTCGCTGAAGCGACTGATGCGATCATCCGCACCCCACGCCTGTTCGGCCATGTCGGCACCGGGGAGTTGGAGCCAGCCAAACTCACCAGCATTCACCGCGCACTCGGCCGGGTCGCCCGCGAGACCACCCAGGACGGCACCCCCGCAACCCTGGACCTGGCCCGGCAGGTCGAAACCGCGTTGCTGGGTGACCCCGACCATGCCAGCAGTGCGGCGGAGGCCGCCGCCGTCGAACAAGCCAACGTCGCCCTACTCGCCCGGCAATCCGCCCCGCGGGTGCAACACCGCACCCAACGGATCCTGCGCGCCCTGGACCCCATCACCGCTACCCAGGCCGCGACCCGGCGGCGCCGAGACCGGGTCGGAGTGTTCACCCACCCCGACGACGAACCCGGCCTCACCCACCTGCACGCGATCCTGCCGTCCGCGGTCGCCGCCAAGATCATGGCCGCCATCGACCAGCACGCCCGGGCGCTGCACTCCGACACCACCACCGACAAAACCCTGGCCGAATGCCGCGCCGACGCCATCGCCGACCTCATCCTCGGCAACACCACCATCACCACCCACCTGGTCATCCACCTCCCCATCCACACCGGCACCGCGGCCACTGCAGCAGCTTCGGGTACCGCTGCCCGGACCGCGGCCGCCGGTGGTGGACCCGGTTGGCCCGACGCGTTCGCGCACCCCGTCACCGGGACCACCGTCTTCCCCCACGGCCGCCCCACCACACCCACACCGGCAACAGGGCGACCGTGCGGTGTCAGAGTCCGCAGTCAGGACGAGATCGACCGGGAGTTCAACGAACTCCTCAAACACCAATACCCACCATGTGACGCGGATTTCGCCGACTGGGAACTCGACGACGAATACGCACCCACCGACCTCGACCCGCACGCCGACCTGCACACCCACCAACTGCGAGGAGCGCCACCATCCGCGACGACCACCCGCGGCGCACCACCACCATCAGAACCCCGCACACCGACTGCCCGGTTGGGTGATGCCACCGTGCCCGGCATCGGCACCATCCCAGCCGACGTCATCGAAACCATGACCCGCTCGTTCGGGATGACCATCACCCGTGCCCTGATCGACGCCGACACCGGCGTCACCCTGGAAACCTGCGAAACCCGCTACCGGCCCAGCACCCGCCTACAGCACTACGTCCAAACCCGCGACCGGCACTGCCGATTCCCCGGCTGCACCACCCCCGCCCACCGCTGCGACCTGGACCACGTCACCCCCTGGCCGCACGGCCCGACCGCCGCAACCAACCTGCAATGCCTGTGCCGCCACCACCACCGCACCAAACAAGCCCACGGCTGGACCGTCACCATGACGCCCGACGGTGCATGCACCTGGACCAGCCCCACCGGCCGCGACTACACCACCACACCCGGCGAATAACACCAGCCCCCAACACAATTCAAGTGCCGTGAGAGCTCGCGGCGGTCAGAGACCCAGATCGCTCAGACCGGGGTGGTCCTGCGGACGAGGGCCCGGCGCATCCCACCGATAGAGGCGGTCCGCCTCCGCGATCTGCAGGTCGTTGATGCTCGCGTGCCGGAACTGGCAACGCCCTTCATCGTCGAACTGCCACTGCTCGTTGCCATAGGAGCGATACCAGAGCCCGTCCTTGCCCATCGACTCCGACGCGAAGCGCACCGCGATCCGGTTGCCGCCGAACGCCCACAGCTGCTTGATCAGCCGGTAGTCGCGTTCGCGGTCCCACTTCTGGGTCAGGAACGCCACGATCTCGTCGTGCCCGTTCACCCAGGTCGTGCGGTTGCGCCAGCGGCTGTCCGGCGAATAGGCGGCCGCGACCTTCTCCGGATCGCGAGTGTTCCAAAGATCCTCTGCCTTGCGCACCTTCGCGATCGCGCCGTCGCGGTCGAACGGTGGGACAAGCCCGCTTGTTGCCATGTCGCATCTCCTTGCCGCCATACCGTCCACGAAACGTGGGCGCCTCCAGTATGACGACCCTGCTTGCGCGAGGATGAGCGGTGACCGCACGAGAGGAACGCGCATGAAAGTCACGACCACCACGCTCGAGATGCGTGACGCGCCATCGGCCCCCGCGCCGACACTTCCCGACGGCGTGCGACTGGACCGCGCGACCGACGTGTCACCCGAATATGCCCGATTCCTCTACGGATTGGTCGGTGGACCGTGGCACTGGACCGACCGGCTGGACTGGTCGCGCGAGCAGTGGCAGGGCGAATTGTCGGTGCCAGGGACCGAGTTCTGGATCCTGTATGGCGGTGGCGTGCCGCTGGGCTACCTGCACCTGCAACCCGTGCCGCAGAGTGATGGCCTACATGTGGAGATCCGCTACTTCGGACTGGCCGAACAGGCGATCGGGCGCGGACTCGGCGGCCGGCTGCTCGCGCACGGCATACAGGCCGCCTGGTCCGTTCCCGGGCGCACCGACGGCCTGCC
The DNA here is from genome assembly GCF_014640635.1 of Flexivirga endophytica. Taxonomy (GTDB): domain Bacteria; phylum Actinomycetota; class Actinomycetes; order Actinomycetales; family Dermatophilaceae; genus Flexivirga; species Flexivirga endophytica. The sequence continues at coordinate 210,755 of NZ_BMHI01000002.1, read as the reverse complement.
GGATGTCAGCCGAGTCTGGGTGCACACCTGCTCCCTCGACGGCCCGGCCGCGCTGGCCAACTACCGGGCGCGGGGTTTCGTCGTGTGCGGTGTCGAGGAGACGGACGAGGACAAGCCGGGCGAGCCACTCGGCTCATGGGTGTCGACCGGCGGCCCGGAGACGAGCTGAGTCGAGCTCCGGCGAGGCCGGACGTCACGTCGTCGGGCAGCCGCACCCGACAGCGCGACCGTCCCGATCTGCGCCGCGCCCCTGCCGGACGTTGATGCCCAAATGGCGCCGAGGTAGACCGCGATCACCGATCGTGTTCGGTCAGTTGCCGATCGTGATGCCGGTGGTGCCACAGGTGAGCCGCAAGTGAGATCCGTCCAGCCGCCCGAGGATGCACGTATGTAGTTGTCCCGAAACGACTTCGGCGGCCGACCTTCACTACGTCGCTGTTCGTCGGTGACCTCAGGTACCGCTTGACCCATTGCTCCCCCGCCTCACAGTGCCGGCACCCCCTGCCACTCACACCACCAGGACGTCCACGACGTTGCACCGGTTGTCAGCAGATCCGAACTGCACTCAGATCGCCGAAAGACGGAACGCGAACGGTCAGGAATCGAAACCGAGCCCGACCTTGTCGAGTCCGCGCAGCCACAGGTTGCGCCGGCCGTCGTTCTCGTCGGCGTGGGCCAGTGACCGTCTGGTCGCCTCGATCCCGAGGAATGCCAACGGTTCCGGCGGGAACGGCAGCGGGCGGGACTGCACCAGCGGGGTCCGCGTGCGCTCGGTCTCGGCACCGTCCAGCAGGTCGAGCATCACCTGGGCGCCGAAGCGGCTCGCGCCGACCCCCAGACCGGTGTAGCCCAGCGCGTAAGCCACCCGGTGGTCGTATGCCGCTCCGTAGAAGGCACAGAATCTCGTGCAGGTGTCGATCGCTCCGCCCCAGCGGTGGCTGAAACCGATGCCGGCCAGCTGCGGGAACGTCGTGTCGAAATGCTCCGCGAGCGTGCGGAACGTCGCGGGCCGATCGTCATACTCGGCTTTGACCTGGCGGCCGAAGTGATAGACCGCGTCATACCCACCCCAGAGGATGCGGTTGTCGGCGGTCAGCCGGTAGTAATGGAACTGGTTGCCGCTGTCGCCGAAGCCCTGGCGGTGCTGCCAGCCGATGGCAGCCAGCTGCTCGTCGGTCAGTGGTTCGGTCATCAGCACGTGGTCGTAGACCGGGACGCAGTAGAGCCGCAGTCGGCGCAGCAGCGACGGAAAAACGTTGGTGGCCAAGGCGACCCGTCGGGCACGGACGGTGCCGTGATCGGTCCGCAGCTCGATGTGCTGCCCTTGCTTGTGCAGGTCACGGACCGGTGTCTGCTCCACGATGCGCACACCGAGTCGCTCGGCAACCTCGGCAAGACCCCAGGCGAGCTTCGCCGGGTCGAGCATCGCGACGCCGCGCTTGTCCCAGACACCGCCGAGAAAGGTGGGCGAGTCCAACTCGGCACGAACCTCCTGCTGGTCCAGGTGCACCGCATCGGTCACGTCCGCCGGATCGACCAGTTGGTACGCCTCGGTCGCGACGTCGACCTCGCCGGTGCGCTCGAAGTCGCAGTCGATCCGGTAGCGCGCGACCGTCTCCTCGATCTGGTCGAGGTTCGCCATACCGAGCCGGTCGAGCTCGATCTGGGCCGCCTCGCCGAACCGGCTGATCCCGTTGTCGTAACCGTGGGTGAGGCTGGCCGCGCAGAAGCCGCCGTTGCGACCGGACGCCGCCCAGGCCAGCCGACCACCCTCGAGCAGCAGCACGTCCCGGTCCGGGTCCGCCTCCTTGGCGAGCACCGCGGCCCACAGGCCGCTGAACCCGCCGCCGACCACCGCGAGATCACACGAGGTGTCCGCGTCGAGCGGCGGTCGGGCAGCCGGCCGGACGGCGTTGTCCAGCCAGTACGGCGTGCGTCGCGCCGCCCCGATCCGGGCGTCGATCCGACGGTCGAGCGTTGTCATCGCTGCGGATTCAGTCCTTCTTACGGCGCCCGGCCAGGATGCTGTAGCCGGCCAGGATCAACCCGAAGAGGAAGATCAGTGTGCCCATCACGTTGACCTGTGCGGGGATGCCGAGCCGCGAGGCGCCATACACCCACAGCGGGAAGGTCACCGTCTGGCCGGCGTTGAAGCTGGTGGTCACGAAGTCGTCGATCGACAGTGCGAAGGACAACAGCGCTCCGGCCAGGAGTCCCGGCATGATCATCGGCAAGGTGATCTTGCGGAACGCCACGACCGGTGTGGCACCCAGATCCATCGCCGCTTCCTTCAGCGATCCGTCCAGGCCGGCGACCCGTGCCTGCACGGTGACGGCCACGAAGGGGATGCAGAACATGATGTGCGCCAACAGGATCGTGGTGTAACCGCGCGGGATGTTGAGCGACAGGAACAACGACAACAGCGAGGTGCCCAGCACCAGCTCGGGGGTCGCGATCTGGGCGAAGACCACCAGCGACAGCGGGCCCTTGCCGCGAAAGCGATAGCGCCCCAGCGCCATACCGAGTGCACCGCCGACGGCGACGGACACGACCGTCGCGATCACCGCGATGGTGAGGGAGTTGATCAACGCATTCGTCAGGCCGTCGATCGCGAAGAGTTCCTTGTACCACTTGAGCGTGAAGCCCTGGAAGGTGATGTTGTAGCGGCCCTTGGTGTCGTTGAATCCGAAGAGGATCATCACGAAGATCGGCAGGCACAGGAAGAGCAGGACCGCCCACGTGTAGACGGGCAGGATGTAATAGGTCCACTTGCGCTTCGGCTTGCGTCGCGCGACCGGCGAGGTGGCGCGAGGTGCTTCAGTGGTCGTCATAGCGCCGCCGCCTCCATCACGTCCTTGGTGCCGAGTGCTCGCGCATAGATGAAGATGCCGATCAACAACGCACCCATCAACGTGAACGACAGCGCCGACGCGGCCGCATAGTCGTTGTTCGTCAGATAGAGCGTGTAGATGACATTGCCGATCATCGTCGTCTTCGCACCGCCCAGCAGCTGCGCATTGACGAAGTCAGAAGCGACCGGCACGAACGTCATGATCACGCCGGCGAAGATGCCGGGAATGGTGAGTGGGAAGACGATCCGCAGCAGTGCCTGCAGTTTGCTGGCATACAGATCGTTCGCCGCCTCCATCAACCGTGGATCCAGTCGCTCGATCGACACATAGAGCGGCAGCACCATGAACGGCAAGTAGTTGTAGGTCAATCCGCAGATCACCGCGACCGGAGTGGCCAGCAGGTGGAAGTCCGAGCCGACCAGGTGCAAATCCTTCAACGTGCCGAGGACGAAGCCGTTGTCAGCCAGGATGAACTGCCACTGCAACGTCCGTATGACGAACGACACGAAGAACGGCAACAGGATGATCAGCAGGTATGTCGACTTGTGCTTACCGCCCCGCATGGCGATCCAGTAGGCCATCGGATAGGCGAGCGTGATGGTGAGCGCGGTGACGATCAGCGCGTAGATGATCGACCGGATGAACTGGTCGTGGTAGAGGCTGATCGTGTGCCAGTAGGTCGACACGTGGAACGTCTGGGTGAAGCCGTCGATGAAGTTGCCGGTCATCAACGACAGCGACAACAGATAGATCATCGGTATGACGAAGAAGATCGCCAGCCACAGCCCACCGGGCAGGGCCAGCCAGTATGCCGTCAGCCGGCCCATCCGCCGGCGTGTCGACCCGACCTTGACCTCGTCGGACGTCGCGCTGGTCATCGCAGCATCCCGTCAGTCCGGAGGACACCGAAAACGGTCACGACTCGTAGACCGGCTCGAAGATCTGGTTCCATACCGGCACCTCCTCCGGCGTCAAAGTGGCATAGCGATAGAGCTTGGATTCCATTGCCTTGGTGGGGAACACCAAGGGGCTGTCGGCGATCTGCAGCAATGACTCCCGGTCGGCCTTCTTGGTGGCCGCCTTGGCGTCGTCGAGGATGTATTTGCGCGCCGTCGGCACCGGGGTGAAGTAGTTGACGTATTCGGCGATCATCGCGGCGATCTTGGGGTCGTAGGCGAAGTTGATCAGCTCCATCGCCGAGACCGGATTGCGCGAATAGCGTGGAATGCAGAGGTTGTCGGTCCACACGACCGCACCCTGCTCGGGGACGACGAACTTCAGGTCGAGGCCCGGCGTCGACGCATTCGCCTGGAAGATGTCACCGGACCAGGCCATGGTGATCCACAGGTCGCCCTTGGACAGCGGTGAGATGTAGTCCTGCTGGTAGTAGGCCCGCACGAAGCCTTCATCGCGTTGCTTGATGAGGCGGTCGGCCGCGCGCCGCCAGTCGTCCTCGGTCGACTTGGCCGGGTCGACGCCGATGCCGACGAGCCCGAAGTTCGGCAGGTCCTGGTTGTCGGCGAACATGCCGACCTTGCCCTTGAACGCCGGGTCGAAGAGGTCGTCGAAGCTGGTGATCGGACGCTTGACGTACTTCGGGTTGTAGGCGATCCCGGTGATGCCCGACTGCCAGGGCACGGTGTATTTGTTGCCGCGGTCGAAGGTCGGGTCCTTGGCGGTCTTGTCGGCATACTTGAAGAAGTTGGGCATTCGCGAATGATCAAGCGGGATCAAATAATTCAGCTCCCGCATCTGCGTCAGGTAGATGCCGTTGGTCAAGACCATCAGGTCGTAACCGGTGGCCTGGTGCGAGGCGAGCACCGGCCGGATGGTGCCGACGAAGGAATCCATGTCCTGGATGACTTCCTCGTACTTCACCTGGATGTCGGTGCGCTTGGTGAACTCCACCAGCGACGGGTGCACGGTCTTGCCCTTGACCTTGCCGACGTCGATGTAGAGCGGCCACTGCGCCCAGTCCAGCGACCTGCTCGCCTTCTTGTCCTTCCAGTAGTCGGCCGGTATGGCGCTGGCGCGTGCGCCGGGCACGGAGCACCCGGCCACCACGCCCGCGCCGGCCAGCAGCGCGGCCGCCTGCATCAGGTCACGGCGGCTGAACCGGCGCTGGGTCAGCCCGCGCAGGTTCGCCAGGCCGTCCGGACCGGGATCAACCGGCGTCATCGGCCGCACCTTCCTCGACGCTCGGCGAGTCGACCAGGTGCAGCGAGTGCTGCGGTCGCCAACTCAGCCAGACCTTGTCGCCGCGGACGGCGGTGGCGTCCGCGGTCGAGCCGTTCTGCTCCAGGACCGTCACGGTCTCACCGCCGTTGAGGCGCACCTCGTAGGTGTTGGACGTGCCGAGGTAGACCATCTCTTCGACGGTCCCCTGCACGCTGCACTCGCGGTCACCGGCGGGTGGTTCGTCGTGTGACAGGACGATCTTCTCCGGCCGGACGCTGATGGTGATGCGGTCACCGACGGCCGCGTCGTCGGTCGGCACCAGCACCCGCCCATCGGCGCCGGCGTCGATCAGCGCGACGCCGTCGTCATACCGGGTGACCTTGCCCTCCATGATGTTCGAGGTGCCGAGGAACCCTGCAACGAAGCGCGTCCTGGGCCGCTCGTAGAGCTCCTGCGGGTTGCCGACCTGCTCGATCAGCCCGGCGTTCATCACCACGATCCGGTCGCTCATCGTCAGCGCCTCACCCTGGTCGTGAGTGACGAACACGAACGTGATGCCGACCTCGCGCTGGATGCGCTTGAGCTCCACCTGCATCGCCTGCCGCAGCTTCAGGTCCAGCGCAGCCAGCGGCTCGTCGAGCAACAGTGCGCTCGGCCGGTTGACGAGGGCACGGGCGAGCGCGACGCGCTGCTGCTGACCACCGGACAGTTGCTGCGGCCGCCGCGAACCGCGCTCCCCGAGGCCGACGATCTCGAGCATCTCGCCGACGCGGGTGCGCACCTCCGCCTTGCCGATCCGCTTGCGCTCCAGGCCGAAGGCGACGTTCTGCTCGACGGTCATGTGCGGGAAGAGGGCGTAGCTCTGGAAGACGGTGTTGACGTCGCGTTTGTATGGCGGCACCCCCACCATGTTCTGACCGTGCAGCAGGATCTCGCCCGCCGTGGGCTCCTCGAACCCGGCGATCATCCGCAGCGTCGTGGTCTTGCCGCAGCCGGACGGTCCGAGCAGGCTGAAGAACTCTCCCTCGCCGATGGACAGGTCGAGTCGTTGCACGGCCTGGAACGTCTCGTTCTTGGCGACGAACGTCTTCTCGACGCCCCGCAGATTGATGGCTGCGGTGTCGACCATCGATGCGGTGTCGTGTTGCTGCTGATCGGCCTGACTTGTCATCCGTCGGCTCCCATCATGAAGTTCAATAAGCACGGCGGCTTGAGATGCGTCGGCGTGAAGCCACAGTGCTTCGATGGGGAGCAACCATAGCGGCGACCACGGTTCTCGTGAAGAGATACTGCAAAAATTACTGATCCGTGTCTCGAATGATGGTTTCGCGACGGAATTCGTTGTCAAAACGGTTGCCAACCGATGTCGCCATACGCCACGATCGTGCGTATGACGGCACGGCCCCTCTGGTGGGACGCCAGCACGCCGACGGACCGGCCTTCCCTGACCGACGACGCGACGGTCGACGTGTGCATCGTCGGCGCCGGCTTCACCGGGTTGTGGTCGGCCTACTACCTGTTGCGGAGCGACCCGTCGCTGTCGGTGCTGGTGGTCGAGGCCGAGCACGCCGGGTATGGCGCGAGTGGTCGCAACGGCGGCTGGGTGTCGGCGCTCTACCCGACGCCGCCGGAGGTCCTCGCCAAAGCGCACGGCGACGCTGCGGCGCGTGCGCAGTACGCCGCCCTGCGCGACAGCGTGGCGGAGGTGGGCCGCGTGGTCGACGCCGAAGCGATCAACTGCGGCTTCCGGCACGGCGGTACCGTCGTCGTCGCGCGCAGCCGTGCTCAGCTCACCCGGGCGAAGGAAGAGGTCGCGCACTCGGAGCACTGGAGCCTCGGCACATCCTTGCTCAAGCAGGACGCAGCGGTCGAAAGACTGTGCGCCACAGGCACTTTGGGCGCCACTTACAACCCGCACTGCGCGCGGGTGCAGCCACGCCGACTCGTCGACGGTGTCGCCGACGCGGTCGAGCGGCTGGGCGGGCGCATCGTCGAGCACACGCGCGTGACCTCCATCGAACCCGGTATGGCGCACACCACCGGTGGCCCGATCATCAGAGCGGGCAGCATCATTCGGGCGACGGAGGCCTGGTCCTCCCACCTGCCCGGGTCGACCCGTGCGGTGGCACCGGTCTACTCACTGATCGTCGCCACCGAACCGCTGGCCGCTGACTGGTGGAAGCGGATCGGGCTGGCGCGGGCCGAGACATTCAGCGAGCACCGACACGTCATCGTCTACGGCCAACGAACCTCCGACGACCGGCTGGTGTTCGGTGGTCGCGGGGCGCCATACCACTTCCGGTCGGGGATCCGGCCGGAGTTCGACGAGGATCCGAGGGTCTTCGAGACACTGAAATCGTCACTGCGGCAGATGTTTCCGGTGCTGGACGACGTGCGGTTCACCCATTCCTGGGGCGGCGCCCTCGGCATACCGCGCGACTGGCAGCCGAGCGTCGGCTACGACACGGCGACCGGCCTGGGCTGGTCCGGCGGGTATGTCGGGGACGGTGTCGCCCTGAGCAACCTCGGTGGGCGCACGGTCGCCGAGCTGGTCACCGGGCAGCGCACCGAGCTCTCGAAACTGCCCTGGGTGCAGCACAATTCGCGGCGTTGGGAGCCGGAGCCGCTCCGCTGGCTCGGCATCAACGCCGGACTGCAGGTGGCATCATGGGCCGACCGGGAGGAGCGAGTGACCCGCCGCCCCGCCACACTGGGCAGGGTGTTGTCGTTCCTCACCGGCCACTGAAGACCCACGTAGGAGATCCCGTGATCGATGTCGTCGAACGTTCCATCAGCGACCTACGCGCCGCGCTCGAGACGGGCGAGACGACGGCTGTCGAGCTGGTCGATGCCTACCTCGCACGGATCGCAGCCTACGACGGGCCGGACACGGCGACCGCGCTGAACGCCGTCATCGTGCCCAACCCCGAGGCACGGGCCGAGGCCGCTGAGTCGGACCGGCGGCGGGCGAGCGGCGAGACGCTGGGACCGCTGGACGGCATTCCCTACACGGCGAAGGACAGCTACCTCGTCAAAGGCCTGACGGCGGCGGCCGGCAGTCCGGCGTTCGCCGACCTGGTGGCGCAACGCGACGCGTTCACCATCGAGCGACTGCGCGGCAACGGCGCGATCTGTCTCGGCCTGACCAACATGCCGCCGATGGCGAACGGCGGCATGCAGCGCGGGCTCTACGGTCGCGCCGAGAGTCCCTACAACGCCGAGTTCCTCACTGCGCCCTACGCTTCCGGGTCCTCAAACGGCTCGGGCACCGCGACCTCGGCGAGCTTCGCGGCGTTCGGGCTGGGCGAGGAGACCTGGTCCAGCGGCCGCGGCCCGGCCTCCAACAACGGCCTGTGCGCCTACACCCCGTCACGTGGCGTGATCTCGGTCCGCGGCAACTGGCCGCTGGTCCCCACGATGGACGTCGTCGTGCCGCACACGCGGACCATGGCCGATCTGCTGGAGGTGCTGGACGTCATCGTCGCCGACGACGCGGACACCCGTGGGGATTTCTGGCGGGTGCAGCCGTGGGTGTCGATCCCGGCGTCGTCCGCGGTGCGTCCCCCGTCCTATCCCGCACTGCGAGAAGGGCTTTCGCTGTCCGGCATACGGCTCGGCATACCGCGGATGTACCTGAATGCCGACCCCGACGCCGGCACCGGGACGACGATCGGCGGGCCGACCGGCGAGCGCATCGAGACCCGCGCGTCGGTGATCGCCCTCTGGGAGGCGGCGCGTGCCGACCTGGAAGCGGCCGGCGCGGAAGTGGTCGAGGTGGACTTCCCTGCTGTGTCCAACTACGAGGGCGACCGGGCCGGTGCGCCGACGATCAGCACGAGGGGCTTCGTCAGCCCGGAGTTCCTCAGCGAGGAGATCAACGCCCTGTCGCCCTGGTCGTGGGAGGACTTCCTGGCCGCCAACGGCGACCCGGCGTTGTCCTCGCTCGCACCCGTCGACGGCGCCACGATCTTCCCGCAGCCGCCGGGTGCGCTGGACCGCTACACCGGCTTCCCCGACGACATCGCCACCTACCCGGACTGGGTGCGCACCCACCCAGGTGCCGGGCTGAACGACATGCCGACGCTGCCGGACGGGCTGGCCGGGCTGGAGCGCACCCGTCAAGCCGACCTGGAGGACTGGATGACCACGAACACCCTTGATGCTGTGGTGTTTCCGGCAGTCGCCGACGTCGGACCGGCAGACAGCGACGTCAACACCGCGTCGGCCGATCTCGCCTGGCGCAACGGCACCTGGGTGGCCAACGGCAACCTCGTCATCCGCCACCTCGGTATACCCACCGTCACGGTTCCGTTGGGCGTCATGGCCGACATCGGGATGCCGGTCGGTCTCACCTTCGCCGGTCGCGCGTATGACGACAACGCACTGCTGCGGGTGGCCGCCGGCTTCGAGGCACTCGGCTCACGGCGTATGGCGCCACCGCGTACGCCACCGCTGTGAGCGTCGCCCGGCCGGTTCGATCACGCGATACGGATCACCGTGTACCGGGTCCCGTTGTGGTTGAGGACTCCTGGCATGCTGCGTGTGCGTAGCGACAGCGCCAGCTCCGGTTCGGTCCGTCGGACGATCCGGGCGATCAGGCGCCATGCCTCGGCCGCGGTCGCGATCGGCTCGTCGGGTGCACTTGTTTGCCACCCGTTCGCCGCGGCCGGCCCGGTTATCTCGTAGACGAAGACGGCCATCTCTGTGTCACCCGTTGACTAGGGTCGCGGTTGGTCCTGGGTCGTCGTTATCGCTCGGCGCCACTGGTTCTGCCGGATGCGCAGTTGACGGACAAGGTCCTGCTCCTGCCGACGCAGCTGGGCGCGGCGGTAGTTCTGATTCGGCACGGTCTGATAGCCACCGGCCCGCAACTCGCCCAAAAGCCGAGCTCGCACGATCGTCAGTTGCGCCAGGAGTTCACGCACGCTCACGTCGCGCAGCGATGGCGCGGTTGCGACGGCCTCGTCGACGATCCGCTCGTCTTCGGCTTCGCCCTTTGCCATCTGGTCCTCCTTCAGGTGTGCGACTCGTCCGTGGTCTGGTTGCAGCAGGGCCGGACTGGCGCGGCAGCGACGAGCTGAACATCCCGACGATCGCACCCTCGGGGCTGGTCCGGCACACCCTTATGGAGGTTCAATGCGGAGGGGCTCAAGGAGCAGCTCGACGCTGCGGTTCGCTACCGCGACATGTAGCTGCCGGCCGATCCTCTGTCGGCGCAGGCGGATTCACCGCGCGGATGTACCCAGCTCGACCGAGGTTCGCCTCGACACCACCGTCACCGCGGTCGATGACTCGTCCGCCGTGCCGCCCGGGCGACGCGCCGGTCGTTGAACTCCTGGGCGTTGACGGCGATCCACAGGCATGCGCCGGCGACCGGGATTTCGACGATCGCGGCCAGCACTACGGCCTCCACCCGATCGGCGACGGTCGACGCGGTGACGACGTCGAACCACGCATCGATGAGCAGCGCCGCCGCTGTGACCGCCGCCAAAGTGGGCAGCCACCGGCCACCTCGTAGCGCCGCCACTGCCGTGCCGGCGAGCGCCAGGATGAGGCCGATGTCGAACCCCGTCCACGCGATGTCGTAGTTCGCAGCCACGGCATGTCCGGGCAGCGTCCACGCCAGATAGACGGTCCACGGGATGAGCAGGACGGCCCCGACGCCGAGGATCAGCGCGCTGACCCACATCACCCGGGGCAGCCCAGTGGTCGGCCGGCGGTCCGGGTCGTATGCCGCGGCGAGTGCGCGCTCCTCCGCCGGCGGCGGCTCCTCAGACCCGGCCAAAACGCACCCGCGCGAGCGAATAGACACCGAAGGCAGCCAGACCGAGGCCCATCAGGGTCAGCAGTAGCTGCCCGCCGGTCGCCCGCTGCAAGGCGGACAGCGCGCCGTCGAGACCCGACGCGTGCGAGGATCGGTGCTTCGCCGCGGCCACGACGAAGAGCACGCCGACGATGCCGAGCGCGATGCCCTTGGCGGCATACCCCACTCGCCCGCTCCAGGTGATCGCCGTGCCGGGATGCTCACGCAGCTCTTCCATGAACCGGGTCCGAATCCCCTTCTGAACGTGGTAGATCCCGACGCCGATGATCACCAGCCCGATGATCGCGACCAGCCAGCGACCGCCAGATTGCTTCATCACCGTCGCGGTGAAGTCGGTCGACGTCGACCTGCTCGAGCGACCCTTGCCCCTGGCGAAGGACAGCGCACTCCACCCCATCGTCAGATAGATCACCACCAGCGCACCGCTCTGGAACCGATCCTTCACCTCGGCGGCGATGAACACCCGCGCGAGTTGCCACAGCGCGAGCGCGACGAAACCCACCACGAAGACGATCAACAGCGCCTTCCCTGCGCCATTCTGCGCGAGCGTCGCCAACGCGCCTGACTGGTCCGGGTTCTTGCCCGACTTGTGGAAGGCGACCCGCAGCGCGAGATAGCCGATCAACAGGTGCAGCATTCCGCTGGCGACGAAACCGGCCCGGGCACCGACATCGAGCGTCCTGCTGTTCTTGACCTGACGGACGCCGTCCCGTGCGTCGTTCATGTTCACCGGGACAGACAACCACCCGCGCCACCGCGCCGCCGAATTTGTCCAGCCGCGAGCGCATCGAGCGGATCGATCGTGCTCCTCAGAGCAGGTAGCGCAACAGCGGGCTGTCCAGCGGGATCGGCTCGACCTCCAGCGGGGACTCCTCTGCGCGCTCGAGCAGGGCGTCATACGTCGACGGATCCCCGAGCTCGACCCCGACCATCGCCGGACCGAACTCGCGATTGTTGCGTTTGACGTATTCGAAGAACGTGATGTCGTCGTCCGGGCCGAGGATGTCCTCCAGGAAGCGGCGCAGCGCACCGGGCTCCTGCGGGAAGTCGACGAGGAGGTAGTGCTTGCGACCCTCGTGCACGAGTGCGCGCTCGATGACCTCGGCATACCGGCTGACGTCGTTGTTGCCACCGGACAGGATCGCGACCACCGTGGCGCCAGGGGTGATCCCCCGCCGGTCGAGGTCGGCCATCGCCATCGCACCGGAGGGCTCGGCGATGATGCCGTCGACCTGATAGAGCCGCAGCATCTCCTGACAGATCGCACCGGTCTCGACGCTCACGACCTCGACCTCGCCGCGGCGGATGATCTCGAACGGGTGGTCACCGACCTTGCGGACCGCGGTGCCGTCCGCGAAGGTGTCGATCTCGCCGAGATCCAACGGCTGACCCGCGTCCAGCGCCGCCCGCAGACTCGCGGCACCCACGGGCTCCACCGCGATCACGCGGCACTTGTCCGCTTCGTACTCGGCCGGCGCCTCGGCGAGCGCCAGCAGCGCCCCCGCCAGCAGGCCGCCCCCGCCGACGGGCACCAGGAGTATGTCGGGAGCGTGCCCCAGGTCCTGCAGGATCTCCCGGGTGACGGTGCCCTGGCCGGCGATCACCCGCGGGTCGTCGAACGCCGGCGCCAGGGTCGCACCGGTGCGTGACGCATCCAGGATCGCGGCCTTCGAGGCGTCGTCGTAGGTGTCACCGTGCAGGATCAGCCGGACGTGCTCGCCACCGAGCGACGCAACGCGGTCCCGCTTCTGTCGAGGAGTGTTGCGCGGCAAGTAGATTCGCGCGGTGACGCCCAGCTCCGCGCAGGCGAGCGCGACACCCTGCGCGTGGTTGCCGGCACTCGCGCAGACGATCCCGCGCTCGCGCTCCTGCTGGCTGAGTCCGCGGATCAGATTGACCGCGCCACGGATCTTGTAGGACCGCACCGGCTGCAGGTCTTCGCGCTTGAGCAGCACCTGCGCACCCACCAGCTCGCCGAGACGGGCGTTGGCCTGCAACAGCGTCCGCACCGCGAGGCCTTCGATGTCGGTCGCGGCCCGCGCGACGACACCGGCGTCGCCGGACTCCTCGGGCGCCCGAGGCTTGCGGTGTGCGGTGGCTGGCACGCAGTTCCTCCCCTTCGTCGACAACGACTTCTCAATCTACGCACTGGGGACAGATGTTGAGACGGTGTTCTCGCCGAGTGGACACACCGGAGGCTGAGCTCGATCGGCGGTGTCGTATTCCGGCAGTGTCGTTCGTGGACATGCTGAGTACGGCGCACGAGGCTGCCGTCACGACAACAGGAGCTGACGACCGATGACGCACCCACAGCACAAGATCCACCGGATGGCCGAGATCTGCGAGGCGATCGGCACGAGGACGTTCAGCCCGGTGGCGGACTCCGAGTTCCGCGCGGTCGGCATGCGCAACTACTGGGACGGCTACTTCGCCGGCCGCGCCGCACCATTGGGTATGGCGCCCGCGGAGGTCGTCGACGCGGTCTTCTACAACTTCGCTCCCGGCGAGGTCGCCCGGCACATCCCCTGGGTCTGGGGCAAGGTCACGCCGGAGGAGGCGATCGCCATACGGGAACGCGGCAGCGTCAACGCGATTCGGGCTGCGGTCGGCGAATTGGCCGACTCCCCCGACCTGCCGCACCTCGCCGACCTCGCCACCCGCGCCGCCGTCAGCGCACCCACCGAGGGTCGTGTCCTGTATGCCGGGCTCCGGGCGCTCGACATACCCGAGGAACCGGTGGCCAAGATGTGGCACGCGGCGACGCTGCTGCGCGAGCACCGCGGGGACGGGCACAACGCCGCCCTGGTCGCGCACGGCATCGGCGGCACCGAGGCGCACGTGCTCTACGCGGTCACACACGACATGCGTCCGGAGAAGTTCGGCCGGATCCACCACCTGCCGAAGGCTCAGCTGGACGCAGTCATCGGCGGCCTGCGCGACCGCGGATTCGTCGACGCCGCAGGTGGATGCACCGATTCAGGCCGCGAGACCCGGGAGCGGATCGAGGCCCTGACCGACGAGCTCGCCGCCCCGGCATACACCGTGCTGACCGCGGCCGAACTCGACGAACTCATCGACGGACTCACGCCGATCACCACCGCGCTGCAGGCCGACTGAGGTCAGGCGCTCCGTCGGTCAGCGAGCAGCGCCCGGCCCCGGGAGGACGTCCACATCGTCGGCGTGCATCGGCTCACCGCAGCTGCTGCAGCGCGGGTCGACCTCGGCGATCTGTCCGCACGCGTGGTGCCGGTAGAGCACCGGCGGTCCGGCCTCCCCGGAAAGCCAGTGGTCGCCCCACCGCACCATGGACATGAGCACGTCCAGCAGCTCGGTGCCCTTCTGCGTGAGGTGATATTCGAAGCGGGGGCGAGCGCCATACGGACGGCGTTCGAGGACGTCACACTCGACCAGGTGGTTCAGCCGCTCGGTGAGGACCTTGCGGGAGATGCCCAGATCGGCCTGCAGTTGATCGAACCTGCGGATGCCGACCCAGATGTCGCGCACGATCAGCGCCGACCACGGCTCCCCGATCACGCCCCAGGTCCGCGCGATCGAGCAGGCCATCTCACCGAACTGTGTGCGCTGCATCCACCAAATCTAGCATTAAGGGTTCCCTCAAGGAACTAAGTGCGGTAGCGTCCATGGAGTCTCTTCAAGGAACTCCGAAAGGAACCTCGTCATGAGCAAGGTCTTCGCAGCGCTGGCGGTCTCCGTCGACGGCTACATCACCGGCCGGGATGCCCGCCCGAGCCACGGTCTGGGCGACGGCGGCGTGCTGTTCGATTGGTATGGCGACCCCGGCAACTCCGCGGTCTACCAACAGCTCGTCGACGGCGTCGGAGCGGTAGTGACCGGACGCACGACATACGACGACTGCGAGGGGTTCGACGGCGGCAGCCCGCACCCCAGCGCCCCGATGGTCGTGGTCAGCCACCGGCCGCAACCGGAGGAGTATGCCGCCTCGGCACGCCAGGTCTTCACGACGTCGATCGAGGACGCCATCGCCCGGGCGAAGGAACTCGCGCGGGCCAAGGACGTCGGCATCCAGGGCGGCGTCACCGTGACGGCGGCACTGGAAGCCGGCCTCGTCGACGAGGTGATGCTGCATCAGGTGCCGGTCCTGCTCGGTGCCGGTCGCCGCTTCTTCGGGCCGCTCGCCGAGCAGGTCCCGCTCACCCTCGTCGACACCGTTCCGGGTGTCGGCGTCACCCACCTCCACTACCGGATCGCGAAGTAGGGACCGCCCATGCTCACCGACGACATACGTTCCATCCTGAACGGCACTCCGATCGCCCACCTGGCGACCACGCTGCCCGACGGCTCACCACACTCGGTCCCGCTGTGGATCGGCACGGTCGGCGATCGCGTCGCCATCCTGACCGGCCCCGACTCGCGCAAGGCACGCAACCTGCAGCGCGACCCCAGGGTCGCGATCTCGCTCACTCCGCCGGACGAGCCGTTCACGCCGGTGCTGCTGCGCGGGCGCGTGGTCGAGTGGCTGGACGGCGTCGAGGGCTGGACGGCGGTCGACCGGATCGCCCTGAAATACATCGGCGGCCCCTACGGTCGCGACGTCGAGCGCGTCGTCGCACTGATCGAGGTCGACCACCAGAAGATCGGGATGTGAGGGCCGGGCCCGACGTCACGAGCACCGCTGGGACGTATCGCTTCCCAACCAGGTGATCTCCCGGTCGATCCGAGCGACCGCACCGTTGGCGACCGCGACCCACGGCGCCTCGAGTGGCCCGTGCCCGGCGAAGTGCGCGAGCGCAGCCCGGATCGCGTCACCGTGGGAGACGACGACCACCACCGCGGTCCGGTCGATGTCGCCCATCGCGGCGGCCATCCGGGCATGCACGTCCGCCGGCGACTCCCCGCCGGCGATCGGCAGCATCGGGTCCGACCAGTCGTGTGCGTCTGCGGCGGACCAGGTTTCGTCATACGGGCGGCCCTGCAGATCGCCGAGGTGCTGCTCGCGCAGTCGCGCGTCGTGGACGATCGGCGCACCCGCGGAAGCCGCGATGATCTCGGCGGTCTCGACCGCACGGGTCAGATCGCTGGTGACGATCCGGCCGACCACCTCACCCGACGCGGCCAGGTCCGCGGTGATGAGTGCGGCGGCGCGGGTGGCCTGCTGCCGACCGAGCTCGGTGAGCCGCGGATGCGGGGTCTGCCCCTGCGTCAGCCGCCGGACGTTCCACTCGGATTGTCCGTGACGGACGAGGTAGAGCGGAGCAGTCACGCGGCCCTTTCTATCGTAGGCAGATGCCTTCAGCCGCGGACGACCCACTGATGGGCCACACCGTCCTCGCTGTCCCGGTGCCCGCCCTCGAAGAAGTGGTCCGGGAGCGCACCGCGTTCTACGACAGGTCGTTCGTGTCCGCCGATACCGGCTTCGCGCACGCGCACATCACCGTCCTCGGACCATGGGTGCCCGCGCCGACCGCCGACGACCGGACAGCCGTTGCCGAAATCGCCGCCACCACAACCTGTTTCGAGGTCAAACTCGCGCAGCTGCACGAGTTCCCCGATGGCCTCCTGCACCTACGCCCGGAGCCGGACGACGAGCTGCGCCTGCTGACGAGGCGGCTGGCCGCGGCGTTCCCTGCGCACCCGCCGTATGGCGGAGAGTTCAGCGACGTGGTGCCGCATCTGACGCTGGACCAGCGCTCGTCGACGGTCACCCCCGAGGCCGTTCACGCCCGGGTTGCGCACCTGCTGCCCGCCACGGTGCCGGTCGACCGGATCGACCTGCAATGGTGGGCCAACCACGACTGTCGCCTACTGCAGACGTTCCCGCTGCAGCGCGACATGTGAAGGGATCGACGTGAAGACACTGGTCACCGGCGGGGTCCGCTCCGGGAAATCGCGGCACGCCGAAGCGCTCGTGGCGGACCTGCCGTCCGTCACGTATGTCGCACCCGGACCCACCACCGCCGAGGATCCCGACCCCGACTGGGCCGCCCGCATCGCCGCACACCGGCAGCGACGCCCAGCGCGCTGGACGACTCTCGAGACACGTGATCTGACGGCGGCGCTGCGCACCGACGGCCCGGTGATCGTCGACTGCCTGGGCACCTGGCTGACCGCAGTCCTGGACGAGCGCGCGCTGTGGGACTCGCCCACCGAGGAGATCGCCGACGTCGTCAACGGCCTGGTCGAGGACGCCGCGGCCGTGCTGCGAACCCGGGATCAGGTCGTCCTGGTGACCAACGAGGTCGGCCTCGGCGTGGTGCCGGCGCATCGCTCCGGACGGCTTTTCCGCGACCTGCTCGGCGAGGTCAATCAGCGCCTCGGAGCAGCCTGCGACGAGGTGCACCTGGTCGTCGCGGGACGCGTGCTCGTGCTCTGACGAGCTAGGAAAGCCCGACGAGTATGGCGACGAGCGCCAGCTCCACGGCAGCGCCGAAGACGTCGCCGGTCACTCCGCCGAACCGGCGGACGGCCCGCGACACGATGACCCCGACGGCAACCAGCGCGAGCACCGCCGTGAAAACGCCACGCCACCAAGGGAATCCAGCCCAGGCACCGACCGCTGCGAGCACGACCGTCACGAGCAGCCAGCTGATGGCAGCGACCGACCGTGGAACGGTCTGGGTGAAGGTGCGGCCGAGTCCGTCCTCCCGCGCAGGACGCACTCCGCGCGCGCAGCAGATCACCAGCGCGGCACGCGAGACGCACACGGCGACGCCGCCGAGGATCGCGGCCTGCCACCAGTCGGCGCGGCCGAACAATGCAGCCAGTCCGGCCGTCTGCAGGCCGATGACCAGGACCGTGGCGGCCACCCCGGCCGGGCCGGAGGTGCCGGTCTTCATCACGGCGAGCGACCGCTCCGCGTCGAACGACGAGGCGAGTCCGTCCACCGTGTCCGACAGCCCGTCCAGATGGAAGGCGCGGTTGCCGAGCACCAGGGCTCCGACCGCGAGCAGCGCCGTGACCCACACCGACAGATCGAGCCAGTGGCCGAGCAGGCCGACGAGGGTGACCGCCGCCCCGAGCGGCACAGCCGCCAGCGGCGCGAGCACCATCGCCATACCGGCGACGCGACGGTCCACCTGCTCCGGCGGCGGCACCCGCACTGCGGTGAGCGTGCCCAGCGCGAGACGCCAGGCGTCGAGCAGCATCAGTTGCCGAGCTCGGCCAGGAGCGCGACGTCCCGTAACAGCGCCACCGCACTGCGCACCACGGGCACCGCGGCCACGGCGCCGGAGCCTTCGCCGAGGCGCAGGCCCAGGTCCAGCAGCGGTTGCATGCCGAGCTTGTCCAGCGCGAGCGACTGCGCGGGCTCGGTGGAGCGATGGCCGGCGGCATACCAGGCGGCCGCGCCCGGCTCGATCCGGTCGGCCGTGAGCGCGCAGGCGACGCTCATCAGCCCATCCAGGAGCACCGGCACGCCGTGCCGTGCCGCAGTGAGCAGGTATCCGGTGGTTGCGGCGAGGTCGGCGCTACCGAGTGCGGCGAGCGTCTGCACCGGGTCGTCGGTGCGAGCACCCGCGCGGGCCAGGGCGGCGTCGACGATCGCTGCCTTGCGCTGCAGCACGTCCTCGGTGACGCCGGTGCCTCGGCCGACCACTTCGGCGGCGGGCAGCCCCAGCGCGGCGGCGACCATCGCTGCGGCCGGCGTGGTGTTGCCGATGCCCATGTCACCGCTGATCAGCAGCTGCGCCCCGACCGCGATCTCCTCCCGCGCGACTGACGCACCGGCAGCGAGCGCCGCTTCGGTCTCCTCGGCGGTCAGCGCGTCCTCCAGATGGATCGCCCCGCTTCCGGCGCGGATCTTGTATGCCGTCAGCGCGGCGTGACTTTCGTCGTCGAGATCTGAAAAGCCCTCTGCGACACCGATATCGAGCACACGTACGGCGACACCGTGCGCCTGTGCCAAGGCGTTGACGCCGGCCTTGCCGGCCAAGAAGGTGCGCACCATGGCGCCGGTGATCGACGCCGGGAAGGCGGACACACCGTGCTCGGCGACGCCGTGGTCGCCGGCGAAGATGACCAGTCGGACCTTGTCGAGCGGCCGCGGTGGCACCTGTCCCTGACACGACGCGACCCAGACTGCGAGGTCACCGAGCCGGCCCAGTGCGCCCGGTGGCGTGGCGAGCGCGGCGAGGCGATCGGCGGCCTGCTGCTGGATACGGGCGGAGGGTGCGGCGACGGTGGGCATGCTGCATTCCTATCGAACGGCTCATCGTCACGACCACCCCGGCATACGTCCCGACGGCCACGGCCGAGCGGGCGAGGCGAAAGCGCAGCGACTCAGTGAGGTGCCCTGGCTACGCTCGACGGCATGGCAACTGAAGCCCGCACGGTGATCCTGACCGGCGCCGCCGGACGGATCGGGCGCGCCATCACGCCGATGCTGCCCACCGACTGGGACCTGCGCCGGACCGACCTGCGCGCCGAGGACGTGGTCACCACGCTCGACGTCACGGACCTGGACGCGTGCCGGAGCGCGTTCGCGGGAGCGGACGCGGTCGTGCATCTCGCCGCTGTGCCCGACCCGGAGGCCGACTGGGACTCGTTGCTGCCGGCGAACATCATCGGCGCGCACCACGTCGCGCAGGCGGCAGCCGAGTGCGAGGTGCGGCGGCTGGTTCTGGCCAGCAGTGTGCAGGCTGTCGCAGCCCGACCTGCGGGCCGCCAGTCCCGGGCGACCGATGCGCCCCGGCCGATGAATCTCTACGGAGCGACCAAGGCGTGGGCCGAGGCGCTGGGGTCGTGGGTCGCTGCCACGACGGCAGTGTCCGTCGTCGCGCTGCGCCTCGGCTACTTCTACGAGACGCAGCCTGGCCCGGGCACCCCGGACTACGACCTGTCCGCGTGGCTCAGCCCGCGCGACGCGGCTGATCTCATCCGAAACGCAGTGACCGCAGAGGGTTTCGACTTCTTCGTCGCCAACGGCATCTCCGCCAACCGCTACCCGACGATCGACCTCGACGACACGCTGCGCACGCTGGGCTATCGCCCGGTCGACGACGCGTGGCAGTCCCGCTGACGCCCAGCTCGCACCTCAGCGCGCACTCTGCTGCCCGACCAATTCGGCGACCGCTTGCGGGATGGTCGTCTCGAAGTCGAGCAGCTTGGCCCAATCGGGCGTCACGGTGATCACGACCATCTGCTGGTAGAGCGCGCGGACACCCGCCTCCCAGTCCGCCATCATCTCCGCCGGTATGCCGATGCGACTGGCTTCGATGTAGCCGTCCGGCACACCGTCCACCGTCTCGAGGGCGGCGGCACCCCGGATCAGGAGGATGCGTGGCGGCATACCTGCGGTGTCGATGGTGATGGCGACGCGCGGATTTGCCTGCAGCGCCTTCACTTTCGGAGCCTTCGGCGCGGTGTAGAGCTTGATCGTGCCGTCGGTCCACAGGAAGCCGATCGGTATGACGCGCGGGTCCCCGTCGAGACCGGTGTACGCGACGCGGGCGATCGCGCTCTGCAACAACTGCTGGCTGTAGTCCCGGCCGAGGATTTCGGCCAGCTCGGTGGCGTTCATGGTGTGCTCCTTGGGCTGGGGACGGTGCGTGTTGCACCGTCGACATACCAAGGGACGACCCCGGCGCCGCGATTTCGACATCGCCTCCTGATCTACCTCCGAGTTTCATACAACAATGTTGTATTGTTATCCACAACATTGTTGTATGACGAGGAGCCAAACCGTGCTGCTGACCAAACACTCCCACGCGTGTGTTCGCATCGACGCCGACGAAGTGTCGGTCGTGGTCGATCCCGGCGCGTTCACGCCCGAGGCGAAGGCGTCGCTCGAGACCGCGGACGTCGTGCTGGTCACGCACGACCACTTCGACCACGTCGACCTTCCGCTCGTGACCACCGCGATGGCGGACAGGCCCCGGCTGCAGGTCTTCGCCCCGGCTTCCGCGGCGAAGGCACTGCTCGATGCGGGTGCCGACGCCGCGCGGGTCCAGGTCGTGACCGGCGACGGGCGGCTCGACGTCGAGGGCGTCGAGGTGCGCGCGTTCACGGGAGCGCACGGCGCCATACACGAGGGTATCGAGGTGCCGGAGAACCTCGGCTACCTGATCGGCGCCCGGGTCTATCACCCGGGCGATTCGTATGCCGTGCCTGGCTTTTCGGTCGACACGCTGCTCGTGCCGACCAGTGGCCCGTGGACCAAGGTGGGCGACGCGATCGACTTCGTCACCGCCGTCGCTCCCCGGCGGACGGTGCCGATCCACGACGTCATGCTCAGTGAGATCGGCCGGCGTTCGATGACGAAGTTCCTCGGACCCGACGGGCTGACCCGGACCCCGTTGCACGACCTCGCACCGGGCGAAGAGCTCGAGCTGTGAGCCGCGCGCAGGACGCCGATCGCGAGCTGGCCGAACAACTCCGGACCGCCATCGGCCGGCTGGTGCGTGCCACTCGCGCGCAGACCGACACCCTCCCCCGCGCTCGAGCTGAGTTGCTCGGCCAACTCGACCGCGACGGGCCGCGAACGATCGCCCAGCTCGCGGCCGGCCGCAACGTGCGGCACCAGGCGATAAGCCGGGCGGTCAAGGACGTCGAGGCGCTCGGGCTGGTTGAGCGCCGACCCGACCCGAACGACGCCCGCGCCCAGCTCATCCGGATCACCGCGGCCGGCGCCATAGTGCTCACCCGAGACCGCGCAGCCCGCCGCGACCTGCTGGCCACGGCCATCGGCGAGCGCCTCGACGATGCGGAAAGGCGTGCGCTGCAACAGGTTCCACGCCTGCTGGCCAAGCTGTCCGCCGCTGATTGAGCGGCTCGCCCCTGCAACGGCCCGGTTCGTGGCGAACTGACGCACCTTTGTTTCCCCCTCAGTAAGGTGCCCCACCGCCTAACCTGACCGTCATGACTTTTCAGGCACCTGCTGCGTATGTCTTCGAGGTGCAGCGCCGATGACCGACAGCCAGAACATGTTCCGCCCCGCGACCGTCACCGAACTCGACGGCGGTCCGGAGGTCCGGACGTTCCCGCGCACCGGTCCACTCGCCGTCGACTGGATCGCGGAGGCACCCGACGCCGTGGTGCTCCGGCTGCCTCCCGACGGTGACACCTCGGCGCCGGCCGAGCGCTGGACCGAGGTCACCGCACGCGGTTTCCGCGACCGGATCCGTGTCCTGGCGCGTGGCCTGATCGGGCTCGGCCTGGACTCCGGCGACGTCGTGGCGATCATGTGCCGCACCCGGGCCGAGTGGACCCTGCTGTCGTGGGCGTGTGCGTATGTCGGGGTGGCCGTCGCACCGATCTACGACACGTCGTCCGCCATACAGGTGCAGTGGATCCTCACTGATTCCGGCGCGCGACTCTTCGTCGTCGAGACCCCGGAGCTGCGCAACGCCTCCCGCGTCGATCACCTCGCCGACGACATACGACCCGATGTGCTGGTCGTCGACGAAGGCGCCATGGAGCAGATCGAGCAGGCGGCCGCCTCGGTGGGCGAGGCGTCCCTGGACGCGCGGGCCGGCTCGGTCGCCGAGTCCGATCTGCACGGGATCGTCTACACGTCGGGTACGACGGGACGACCCAAGGGCTGCGAGATCACCCATGCCGCATTCTTCTGCAGCGCCGACGGGGCATACTCCGTCATCCGCGAGGCGGTCGACCGCGGCGACCAGCCGCGCACCGTGCTCATGCTGCCGCTGGCGCACATCTTCGGCCGCGTGCTCGAGACCGCAACGCTGCTGGCCCGGTACGTGCTGGTGCACGAGCCGGACATGACACACGTCGCGGCGGCGTTCACCATGCACCACCCCACCTACATCGGGTCGGTGCCCCGCATCTTCGAGAAGGTGTATGCCGCCGCCGCCGCGAGCGCCCAGGCGAAGGGGCCCCGGGCGGCGCGCATCTTCGCGGCCGCGGAGGAGACCGCCGTCGAGATGGCGGACACGACCTCACCGAGCCGGGGCCTGCGCTACAAGTACGGGCTCTACGACCGGCTGGTCTACCGCAAGCTGCGCGACGCCCTCGGCGGCGAGTGCCGCACGATCATCTCCGGTGGCAGCGCGCTGAGCCCGCACCTGAGCCTGTTCTTCAAGGGTGTCGGCTTCGAGATCCTCGAGGGCTACGGGCTGACCGAGGTCGGCATCACGAACGTCAACCCGCCGGGCGGCGCGAAGATCGGCACCGTCGGTCCGCCGATGCCGGGCGTGCGTATGACGCTCGGCCCGGACGGGGAGGTGCTCATCCAGGCACCGCAGGCGATGGTCGGTTACCGCGGCGATCCGGAGTCGACCCGGATGGCGTTGACCACCGATGGCTGGTGCCGCACCGGCGATCTCGGCCGATTCGACGGCGAGCACCTGCGGATCATCGGCCGGTCCGGGGAGCTCATCATCACCTCCGGTGGCACCAACGTCGCACCGGTCATGCTGGAGGAGAGCCTGGCCCAGCACCCCCTCATCGGGCAGGCGATGGTCGTCGGCAACGGCCGGCCGTTCGTCGCCGCGCTGCTCACGCTCGACCCCGACGGCGCCGCCTACTGGGCGCGCAACCACGGCATCTTCAACGGTGAAGAACTCACCTCCCACCCCGACGTGCTGGCCGCCATCGAGGAGCAGGTCGCGACCACCAACGAGCTGGTGTCCCGCGCCGAGTCGATCCGCGAATGGCGGCTGCTGCCGGTCGAGTGGACGGTCGAGTCCGGGGACCTGACACCGACGCTGAAGATGAAGCGCAACGTCATCACCGACCGGACAGCCGACACCATCAACGAGATGTATGGCGCGAGCCGCGCCTGACCCGGCCCGCGCACCCGGCCTCAGCCGAGGCTGTTCCGCAGCCGCTGGACCCGGGTCAGCGCGACCTTGAAGTGGCCGGGGTTGAGCCGGCCGCTCCGCAGCGCAGCGGCGACCGCGGTGACCGCGTCGGTGCCCTGGGCGACGTCGCGACCGGAGGCGAGCAACACGTCCATGCCCGCTTCGGCGGACAGCACGGAGCGTTCGCCGGTGTCGCCATACGGCTCGAGGGCGCCGGCCTCGAGTGCGTCGGTGATCGTCACGCCACGGAACTGCTGACGGCCGCGCAACTCCTCGCCGACGAAGATCTTGGACAGGCCGGCCGGGTAGTCCGGGTCGATCGCGGGGTATGTCGCCCACGAGGTCATCACCAGTTGGACGCCTGCCTCGATGACCGGCGTGAACGCGAACTCGTCCACGGCGCGGATCTCGGCCGCGGGCTGGGTCAGTGTGACGACGCCGAGGTCGGTGTTCTCGGCCCGCGTCGCCCAGCCGAGGCCGGGATAGTGCTTCGCGGTGGCGGCGACGCCGGTGGCCTGTTGGGCGCGCACAAAGGCGGCGCCGAGCGTTCCGCACACGGCCGGGTCGGAGCTGTAGGACCGCTCCCACTGGTCGTCGAAGTTGCCCTCCTCGCGGTAGACGTCCTCGACCGGTGCGAGATTGAGGTTCATGCCGACCGCCTTGAGCGCCTCGCCCGCGCCGGTGCCCGCCTTGGTCGCCTCGGCGAGCGGATCCGCGGACGCACCGATCTTCTTCTCCGACAGGATCGGCTCCTGACCACGCAGGCGCCGGATGTAGCCGCCTTCCTGGTCGGTCGTCAGCACCAGCGGCGTCGCGCTCGCCGGGCTCTGCGCGTGGGCGGCCTTCAGGTCGGCCACCACGTCGGCGATGTGCGAGAGGCTGGGGATGTTCTCGCCAAAGAAGATCAGCCCTCCGACCATGCCGTCCTTGATCAGCTGGAACATCTCGTCGGACGGGTCGGGACCCGGGTAGGAGAAGATCACCCGCTGGCCGACCTGCTGCTCGAGCGAGAGCTTGGCGAACCACGGCGGATCGGCCTGCGCGGGCTGCGTCGACGCGACGCCGAGGGCGAGACCGCTGCCGATCACCCCTCCCGCGCGTAGGACAGTGCGTCGGCTGACCGGAAACTGCGAACTCATCACGTGCCTCCTTCTCACCCGGGCGCTCGGGGCGCGTCCGGGTGTAAACGAGTCTCGCAGCATCTGATGCACTGACGTGCGGTTTACGGTCAATCGGCGGATCCCGTATGGCGACGCCGCCGAGCGAGGGCGATGTCACGGCCGTGCAGCTCCTCCGGGGAGAATGACCGACATGAGGCCACGACGGTGATCGGCGGAGCGACCGTGCTGGACGTGCTCCTGGTGCTGGCACTGATCGGGTATGCCATCGATCATTACCGACGCGGGCTCGTCGCGGGTGCACTGTCCCTGGCCGGGTTCCTCGCCGGCGGCGCCCTCGGTCTGTGGCTGCTGCCCGGCCTGCTGGAGAGCTGGTCGGCCACGGCATACAGCTCGCTGCGGCAAGGGCTCGTGCTCATCGTCGGGGTGCTGGGGTTGGCGGCGATCGGACAGGCGTTGGGTGCGCACGCCGGCTGGCGGTTGCGGTCGCTGCTGCGGGTTCCGCAGTTGCAGAAGGCGGACTCGGTGCTCGGCGCGGTCGCCGGCGTGGTCGTGGCCGCCATACTCGCGTGGTTCGTCGCCGGCTCTGTGCAGGGCGCGCTGCCCGCGGGGGCCTCGGAGGCGGTGGCGCAGTCGCGGGTCCTGCAGGGCGTCGACCGGGCGATGCCGGCCCAGGCCGACCGGTTCTTCGCCGGCGTGCGGCAGGCGGTCGACGACCGCGGCATGCCCGATCTGTATGCCGGGCCGATCGCTCCGGTGGACCCGCCGGGGACCGGAGTGGTGCGCGGACGCGGCGTCGCCCGCGCTGCCGACTCGATCGTGAAGGTGACCGGTGTCGCGGACAGCTGCGGACTCGCCCAGGAGGGCAGCGGCTGGGTCGCGGCGCCGCACCGGGTGGTCACCAACGCGCATGTCATCGCCGGCGTCGAGCACCCTCGGGTGCAGGTCGGTGGCACCGGACGCAGCTATCCGGCGACGCCGGTGGCGTTCTCGCAGGAGCGCGACATCGCCGTGCTGGCCGTGCCCGACCTGGACGCCCCTGCGCTGCCGGCCGGCGCCGAACTCACCCGCGGCGACGCAGCCGTTGTCGCGGGCTTCCCGCAGAACGGTCCCTACCGACTCGACCCGGCCAGGGTCAACTCGCGCCTGCATGCCCTGGGCACCGACATCTACGGACAGCCGGCCCCTCCGCGGGCGATCTATGCGATCACCGGTCGCGTGCAGCCGGGCAACTCCGGTGGCCCATTGCTCTCGGCGAGCGGGCAGGTCGTCGGCACGGTCTTCGCCAAGTCGGCGCGCGGAGCGCCCACCGGTTACGTGCTGACGCTGGACGAGAGTCGGCCGGTCGTCGCGCAGGCGACGCACGCCACCGCAGCGGTCCCGACCGGATCGTGCGTCGACTGAGCGGTTCGCGCGAAACTGCAGTCGTTCGAGGTTGATTCAGGTCGTGGCGACCGCGGTCGAGCGGTAGTGGTCGGCGAGTTGCCGTTGTCCCGTCGCCGGTGTGATGACGTCATGGGTCAGCACCGTCAGCGGGAACTCGACGACCCCGTAGGTGCGAAGCGGCGTCAGTCGTCGCAGTAGGGCCAGGCCCGACGTCAGGATCCAGGCGGGGATGTGCGTGATGCGCTCGGACGCACCGATTGCACGGAATGCCAGCTGCGCGATCTCCTCGTGGGTGAGCAGGTCCGGGCCACCGAGCTCGACCTCAGCTGCGCCGGCGCCGAGCGCATCGGCCGCCGCTGCGGCGACGTCGGCTCCACTGATGGGATTGATCCGGAAACCGCCGTCACCGAACAGGTAGACCCTCCCCTTGCGGGCCATCTCGAGGTAGACGTCGAAGTCGGAGAAGAAGCCATTCGGTCGGAGGATCGTGTATGGCGTCCCCGAGTCACGTAGCGCCTGCTCGAAAGCGCGCTTGGCGCGGACCAGCTGCAGCTTCTCCAGCGCCGGCGCCCCGGCGACGGACGTGTAGACGAACTTGTCGACGGCGGCCCGACCCGCTTCTTCCAGCAGGTTCCGGTTGGCCCCGTAGTCGACGTCCCACACGGTCTGCCGACCCGCCTTGCCCACCAGCCCTACGCAACTGACGACCGCGTCGACGCCGTCACAGCATCCGGCGAGCGCCCCGGGATCCGTGGCGTCGGCGGTGAAGACTTCGTCGACCGCATCGCGCACCGGATCGAACCTGTCGGGGTTGCGCACCAGTGCGCGCACGTGGTGCCCGCGATCGTTCAACTCTCGGACGATGTGCCCGCCCAGGTAACCGGTCGACCCGGCGACGAGCACCCTCATCGCACCTTCTCCATCACGTCGTTGCTCGTGGCGTAGCCGTAGTCCCGCCACGAGGTGAGCACCTTCTGCTGGATCTCGCGTGGCCAACCGTTCTCGAAGCTGCCCTTGACGGGCCGCCGGCCGTCCGGGAAGAGGTCGGCGAGCAGACAGTTGTAGATCACCTTGCCCGCCCGGAACGTGTGCTGTTCCTCGGGCGACAGGTAGACGGCAAGCTGGTCGCTCGGCGAGGTGGGGAAGTGGAACTCGCCGCGGTCAACGTCCGGGTGCGAGCGCGTCGCGAAGGCCCAGACGACCTGGTCCAGGTCGGTGATGTCGATGTCGTCCTCGACCACCAGGATCTTCGGCGCGTTGACTCCTGGTTTGCCGGCGAAGATGACCTCGGCGATGCGCTGGACCAGATCGTGCGAACCGAGTCCAGTGGTCTCGTGCCAGTCCTGGCGCACGGCGACCGAGAGCCAGTGCAGCGCAGCCTCGAAGTTGTACCAGGCCGAGGTCACCGGCAGCTCGGCCTGCCGGAGAAGGTGCAGGATCTCGGCGGCGCTGGTGGTGCCGATGATGGTGTGGTCCTCCTCCACGGGAGGCCCGGCCGTGACCGCCGGAAGGATGGCACTGTCGCGATACGTGATGGCCGAGACGGTGAACAGCTGTTTGGGCGACGCATCGGTCGCGTTGTAGCCCGGGAACTCGTTGAACGGACCTTCCATGACGGTCTTGTCGATGCTGATGTGTCCTTCGATCACGATCTCCGCCGTGGCCGGGACCGGGAGGTCGACGGTCTCCGCGGGGACGACCTCGATGCCTTCGCCGAAGAGGGCGCCGAGATAGTGGCTCTCGTCCGCGCCCTCGGGGAGCGGCATACCGCCCACCAGCGGCAGGCCGGGCTCCACCCCGATCGCCAGCGCGATCGGCATCGGCTCACCGATCGCGGTCCACTGGGACCGGATGATTCCCAGGTGCTGCGGCGCCGGGATCAGGCACGCGAGCGTGTCCTTGCCGGCGATCATCATGCGATTGATGGACCAGTTCGTCCAGGACCGGTCCGGGGTGCGCACGATGTTCATGCCGTAGGTCTGGATGTAGCGGCCGCCGTCGTTCCCGTGCAGGAATGGCGTGGGAAAGGCCAAGAGGTCGATGTCCTCACCGGTCATGATGTTCTGCTTGCAGGGCGCGTCGGCAGCGGCGATCTGGACCGGAGGTATGCCGGGGCGGGATCGCGCGTCGGCCAGTGCCTGCACGATCTGCTGGCCGGTCGAGTCGGCGGGCAGACCGACCGCCAGGGCGAGTCGTGCGAACCGATGACCAGATCCGCTGAGGGAGCCGGGGGCTCCGAGTACTCGGAATCCGCTCGACCGGTATCCGGTGATGTTGGTGAACAACGGTGCCGGGGCGCGCAGGTCGTAGGAGCGGCGGATGATCGCACCGATCTCGAGGTTCCAATCCACCTCGGCGTCGATGTGCTGTATGTCGTCGACGGCGTCCAGGTCGTCGACGAACTGTCGGAAACTCTTGATGTGCTTCAACATTGGGCCTTTCGAGTGAGATCGAGAGTTCGGATGTGGTTGCGTTCGTCGGAGGGGTCGTCACCCCAGCGCGGTATGCCGGGCACGTCGACCTCGAACAGGTCGAGAGCGCGGGCGACGGTATGACGGACGAGGTCGGCCACGCTCCGCGGGCGCTGGTAGAAGGCCGGCACGGGAGGCATGACGACGCCGCCCATTTCGGTGATCGCGGTCATGGCGCGCAGATGTGTCAGCGTCAGCGGCGTCTCGCGGACGAGCAGGACCAGGCGTCGTCGCTCCTTCAGCGTGACATCGGCCGATCGGGTGAGCGCGTTGTCGCCGAGACCGTGCGCGATCGCGGCGAGTGTCCGCACCGAGCACGGGGCGACGATCATGCCGTCGGTCCGGAACGACCCGGATGCGATCGCAGCGCCGACATCGGACGGCTTGTAGGTCACGTCCGCCAGCTGCCGCAGATCTCGGGCGGACAGGTCCGTCTCGTAGGCCCGGGTCTGCTGCGCGGCGGCCGTGATCACCAGGTGCGTCTCGATGCCTGCGGCACGTGCGAAGCGGAGGGCTTGCACGCCATACGCGATGCCGGTGGCGCCGCTGATCCCGATGATCAGTCGACGTCCCTCAGGCACTGCCGGCGTTGCTGCTGCTCGGTATTCCTCGCCGTTGAGGATGGGTTCTTTCATCACATCTCCATTCGTGGACCAGTCGGTCCACGAATTGGTACAGTAGCACCATGGCACGCACCCCGCAGCCCCTCGACCCGGCACGCGAGGAGGACCTGCTCGTCACGGCCGCGCGGCAGTTCGCGTCCGCGGGGTATGCCGGCACCTCGCTGAACAACGTCATCGTCGAGGCGGGCTGGGGAAAGAGCTCCTTCTACCACTACTTCTCCACCAAGCGCCGGTTGCACGATCACGTGGTGGACACCCTGGCCGCGCGCCTCACAGACGGCGTGCAGATACCCGACACGGTGCGACTCTCCGGCGCTGACTTCTGGGCTTCGATGGCCGACCTGCTCGACGGCTTCGTGCGAGCCGCACGGCTACATCCCGAGACGTCCTATCTCGGTGAGATGTTCCACGGCCCGATCAGCGACGACGACGGACGGCTGCAAGAACTGCGCGGTGATGTCGAGCACTGGCTCCGGCATGCGATCGTCCGTGGCCGGAAGGTCGGCGTCGTCCGCGACGACCTGCCCGAGCAACTTCTCATCGAGCTGACCCTCACCGTGCTGCAGACCCTCGACCGTTGGGCTGTTCGGCACAAGGTCGTCGCCGGAGGCGACCCGGAGTCACCGAACCTCTTCCTGCAGCTCGTTCGCGATCTCGTCGAGCGACGCTGATCACCAATGCCCAGTCGGCAGAACGGCAAGGAGCCACCGCAGTGAACGATGTACCCCTGCTCGAGGAGACCATCGAGATCGCAGCACCGTCCGACCGGGTCTGGGAGTTGATCCGTGACGTCCGGCGGCTTCAGGAGTGGAGTCCGCAGGTCGAGTCCACCCGGCTCTCCGACGGCCTGCAGGAGGTGCAGCTGGGAGCGCGGTTCACCAATGCCAATCGACACGGTGAGCTGACCTGGAAGACCCACGGCACCGTCGTGACCTTCGCCCCCGGACGCGCGATCGCCTTCCGGATCGAGGAAAACTGGGTGATCTGGTCGTTCGAACTCGAGCCCA
Source organism: Flexivirga endophytica (assembly GCF_014640635.1). Classification (GTDB taxonomy): domain Bacteria; phylum Actinomycetota; class Actinomycetes; order Actinomycetales; family Dermatophilaceae; genus Flexivirga; species Flexivirga endophytica. Next base: position 180,556 of record NZ_BMHI01000002.1, on the reverse strand, counting down.
CGGATCGCCATACGGTGATCCTGACTCAGCGGCGTGCGGCCCCTGATGGCATCTCCGACTTCTCGCGGGACCTGACCGAGAAGTACCTGGGCGGGCAGGAGATCTTCACCGAGATCATGCGTGCCGGTATGAGGGACACCCTCGAGGGGATCAGCACCGCGGCGCTTGGTCAGTGACCGCCCACGGCGACGCCGTCGAGCGCAGCACCGCGATCAGCCCTCGGCAGGAGTATGACGTCGGCGCCCTGGCGCCATACGAACGAAGCACCTCACGTTTTCGGGGGGCTGCGGCGACTACCGGGCATGCAGACCACCCACGACCAGATCGTCACCAGTGACGCAGCCATCGAGTACCACGGACTCGACCCGCACGAACTCGCGCAGGTGTTGGACCGCGGCATCGACCAGGGCGGCAACCCCGTCGAGCCGTTCACCGACTACGACGGCGGCTGGCCGTTGCGCTGCTGCCTGGCCGACTCGTGTCCGGGAGACGTGATCGCGATCATCGCGTTCTCGCCGTTCTCCTGGCACGGTCCCTATCGGGAGACCGGACCGGTCGTGGTGCACGCCGCCGGGTGCCCTGGTCACGACGGCCGATTCCCCGTCCAGTTCGAGGGCCGCGACCAGGTGCTGCGCGCGTTCGGTGACGACGCCGGACGGGTGAACACCCAGGTGTACGACCGGCACCGCCTCGTCCGGGCAGGCGACGGTCTCGCTTCGGCGATCGATGCCATCCTGGCGGACCCTCGGGTGCGCGAGGTTCACGCGCACAACGTGATCTCACAGTGCTTCAGCTTCGCCGCAGCTGCGCCACGAGAGGGTATGGCGCCATACGTAAGGTGGTGATCCCTCGGCGCCGGTGTTCCGGATGTCGGCGTACCGGGCGCCCAGATCCGGGTTGCGGTGTCACGCGGCTGTCATGGTCCACGCGATCTTCAGCGGGATCGTGATCGTCTGGTCGTGCTGTTCCTTGCGAACGACTTTGCCGTGGTCGCGGCCCGTGGTCGAGGTCGGTTTCTCGTGCATCGTCAACATGTAGTCCCCAGGGGTGATGGTGCGCTGCAGGCTCAGTTTCATGCCACCCGTCCGGTCGCCTTCGCTCGCGTAGACCTGTCCGTCCCGGCTGAGTGTGGCGGTGACACCGCTGAGGCGCGGCAAGCGCGCCGAGCTCGAGACCGGACGGCGGACACACTTCCCCCGGTGACGCGAATGTGGCAGTGCGGGCTGGCAAACGGCGAGCTTGAAGTGCTCGTCCTGCGTGGGGTCGACTCCGGGTTCAGCGCCCACCGTGGTGGGACAGTATTTCGACAGCTCCGTCGGGGTCATCGGCTTCTTGATTCCGGAATACGCTACCTGCGCCATGCTGCTGGGCGTGCTGTCACTCTCATAGCCGGGGAACTTCATGTCGATGTTCTTGACCTGGATGAGGTTGATGCCTTGGGTGATGTAGACGCTTCCGTTGACGGCGGCCGAGAGCACTTCGGTCTGGACATACCCCTTGTACCCGGGCGGAACCGACACGACATCGGTCGCTTTCACCGTGGTCGCGAACCGACTCGACTGACCGGTGAATGCGGTGAACCCCACCGAGGTCTTCTCCAGGTCGAGGAAACCCAGCGACATCGTCAACGAGATCGACTCGGACAGGCTGGTCTGCTCGGCGCGCTCGTCGCTTACCCCGATGGCCACCTCTGCGGTCGGTGTCCCGTCCCCACGGTCGGCGCTGCAGTTGTAGAGCACGTCGCCGACGACGCGCGCGGGTCCATAGGCGGTCGTGATGGCCGTGTCGTCGTTCCATTGGCATTTGGTCCTGTCCAGCTTGCCGGTGGCCGGGTCAGTGCAGCCGGCGGTGATGGCTGCGGCCGCCTGGTCGGCATTCGTACCTGCGTCGATGACCTCGTCCGGCGTCGCCCTCGCCTGCTGCGGGTTCGAGACGGGTCGAAGTGTCCCGGACCCCTGCACCGCGGTCTGGCCTTGAGCCGGCGCCGCGATGGTGGCGAGGGATCCGAGTGCGATCACCGGGATGACTGCAAGAGCCGCGACGCCGGCCCCTCGCCTCGGCCGGTTGCTCGTCCGCACGGTCATCGTCCTCACCGTCCGAGCCGGGAGTCGACGCGATAGATCATGACTTTGTCACTCATCAGATGCCCCTTGGTGCCACTGAAATGGAAGACCGTCTGCACCGGGCGATGCGACGAATCCTTGCCGCGCAGAGTGCAATTGGTCGCTCCTGGATTGCTCCGGCAGACGATCCCCGAGTAGGCACGTCGCACCGCGCGCAGCGTGGAGCCGACACCGACGCCCTGGGCGGTTCGCCCGGGCCCGGAGTAGATCAGCGCACTGACCCGGTGGTCCGCCCCGAAGATGACAGCCAGGTCGTCATACACCCAGGTGCCACCGCGACCCGCCACCATGGCGCACTGGGGGTCGAGCACTCGACAGTCGTTGGCGACAGCACTGCGGTTGGACCGCGGGCTCTTGACCAGCGGTTGCCCCAGCAGCTTCGCATCACGGGGCAGACCGAGCATCTGCTTCCCGACGCCCTTGCCGGGCACGACCTTGGCTGCCTTGCCGACACCCGCCTTGCCGCTCGCCTTGGTGCCCGTCGGTGCCGAGCAGAAGGCCTTGGTCTCGGCCGCGGTCGACGGCCGGATCTCGGTGAGGGCGTTGTATGCCGGAGTCGCATCGTCCCTGGCGACCCCGCTTCGTGTCTGGGAGAAGTTGGTGAGCGTGAAGGTCGCCGGGCCGGAGGTGAGCTTCAACGTCCCGGTCACGGCGCCGATCGAGGGAGCGATCCAGATGAGTCCGGTGTTCTGCGGTGGCACATCGACTTTGCTGGTCCTGGTGAACGAATTCGTCTCGGTCCATTGATGTTGGGCCTCGAGCTTGATCGCGATCTTGGCACCGATGACCCCGAAGAGGGTGGTCTCTGTGTCGGCCGACACGCTCCCCCCGACGGTCAGGCTCGCCGACTGCGTCGACGTGTAGTCGAGGGACAAGCTGTCCGGGTTTCCGGTTGCCGCGCAGTTCAGTGCTTCACCCGCGACGCTGGGCGTACCCAAGGACCACTTGAACGGCTCGGTCTGGGTGAACGAGCAGTTCGGGGAAGGCTCGCCACAGATGCTGTCCAGCGCCTCGTCGAGACCGTGGCCGAGCGGCGTCCTGGCATCGAGCGTCCAGTCACCGGTGACCCCGATCGTCTGGTCGAGGACAGTGGGCAGGTTGTGGGTGTAGGTGAGCTGCGGGTCAATGGTCTGGGGGCCCGGGGCGCCGTCGGCATACGTCCACCCGGCGGGCGGCGGCGTGGTCGTGTTCCAGACGTCGACCGCCGGATAGATTTGGCCCTTGGGCTGCCAACAGCCCCAGTCCGAGTGCGAACGGGTCCCGTGGACCGACACGGTGAGGTATTCGGGCGGCCCGCCGAGCACGTCGGCCTTCCACGTCACCCACCCGTTGAGCTGGTTCACCCAGTCGTCGGGGCAGAAGGTTCCGCCGGAGAGGACGTCCGAGCCGTCCACGTCGTAGAGCGCGGCGCCTCCTGGCGGCACGGTGGCCGGCGTGGCGTTCCCGTACTCCGACCACCCGCCGACTGCGGTCAGCGTGTATGGCGTCACGTTGTAGAGCTTCGCCTGCAGCTGGCCGCTCGGTAGAACATCACCCGCGTGTGCCGGCGCCGGATCGGACAATCCTTGGAGCAGGGCGAACACCAGGGCCACCACCGCGATCATCGCCACCCGCGCTCGTGTCGAACGGTTGCGCCTACGGACCTTGGAACTCATCTGTCCCACTCCCTCACGTCGGCCAGGCCCCACGAGGATGCGAGCCAGTGGCTTTCTCATTGTTGGGCGCTCGTGGCCAGCCGGCACCCCAGGAGGGACCCCAGGACGGACCCGGGAAAATGCCCTTCGGGGGTCCCCGAAGTCATCTCTCGGGGTCCGTTGCAACATCGTCGACCGGAGCCGGCCGCTGTGGCACGCTGAGGAGATCCGCACTGGGCCCCGTCACTCCAGCGTGGAATGCGAGGGGCGTCCACGGTGTGGATGAGCGGAGGTGCACTGATCAGCACCATCGGCCGGGACGAGGGTCCCGATCCGGAGCGTCGATCGCCTGGCGTCACACAACGGCAGCCGATGCCATCCGGCCTGCACGGACGGGCCGACGAGTGGAGCGCACTCGCCCGCGCGCTTCAGCGAGCCGCCGTCGGACGGGCACAGGTGGTGCTGCTCGAAGGCGACGCCGGCATGGGAAAGTCGACCCTGCTCCAAGCCTTCGCCGAGACCGTCCAGACTCATGGGCGATCCAGCGTGTGCTGGCTGCGCTGCGACGAACGGGAGCAGAGCCTGGAGTTCGCGAGCGCAGAGGTGCTGATGGGCAACGGTGCTCTCGAGCAGCTTTCCGAGATCGAGGTGGGGCGACGGCTGCTGGCCCGGCTCAGCGAACTACAGGGGCGGTCCGGACCGGCGGTGGTCCTGGTGGACGACGCCCAATGGATTGATGCGGGCACCGCTCATGCCCTGCGGTTCGCGGTGCGCCGACTCAGCGCCGACCATGTCCTGGTCGTGCTGGCCCGACGCCCTGTTCCGGCCAGTCGGGCCGAGCCCTGGACCGGGGACCCACGGGACACCACCTCGCTGACTCTGTCTGCGTTCGACAGCCGGACGATCACGGCCTGGGTGCGCCGACTGCGTGGGTGGGATCTCACCGCGGCGGCGGCTGCTGCCCTCTGCCGGCGCAGTGGCGGCCAGCCGCTCATGGTGGCCGCGCTCGTGCACAGTGCCGCGAAACCAGGGGACCTCCAGGACGACCGCACGCTCGCGGCGAGCCTGGCGATGACCATCGAGCGGAGATTGCTGTCGGCATCCGCCGAGACCCGGAGACTGGTCGAGGCTGTCGCGACGATGGGCGAGGCTCGGGGACTTGTGGTGCTCGCACAGGTAGCACAGCTCGACGATCCAGGTAGTGCAGCGGAGGAGGCACTCACAGCCGGGCTGGTCCGCTACAGCGAGTCCGGTGGTCTGGTCTGCTTCCACTCGCTCGTTCGAGACGCCGTCTACTCCACTCTCACGGCAAAGCGACGACGAGCGCTCCACCGACGCGCAGCCGATGCGAGCACCGGCGACCGACGCCTCGATCACCTCGTCAAGGCAACGGACCGCGCCGATCCCGCACTGGTCGCTCAGCTGAGGGACGCAGCCGACGCAGCGCGGCGCGGCGAGGCCTTCGAACTCGCCGCCGACCACCGACTGCGTGCCCGCTCGGTCTGCGTCGACGCCGAGCAGAGTGACGTTCTGTTGCTCGAAGCGCTCATCGACCTGGTGAACGCGCAGCACCTCGTGCGGGCCGAATCACTGGAGCCGGAAGCACGCGGTTGCACACCGTGTGCACTGCGGAGCCTCGCGCTCGGACTCCTCGCCCGGGAGAAGGGTGATCCGGCGCGCGCTCAGCCGCTGCTTCGAGAGGCGGTGGAACTGGCCCGGGCCGACACTTCCGCGAGCCGGATCCCCCAGCTCGACACACGGGCGGCGCACGCTCTGGCGGCGCTGCTCACTCTGCTTGACGACGGGCCGGCGGCGTTGACCGTGCTGGCCACGGTGGACTCGTGCGACGATCCGGAACTGGCTACCGATCTGCTCACCACCACGGGAACCTCGCTGTGGCAGGCCGGCCGGATCGACGAGGCGACGACCTTGCTGACCGACCGGGCGCCGGCCGATCTCGCGACTCCGTGGGGAGCCGACCTGCTCGCGGTGCGAGGGATGCTGCGTCTCTACTCGGGCGATCTGCGAGCCGCCCTCGCGGACCTCGACACCCGGGTGCGACTCACTTCGGTATGGCGGCCGTCGACCTTCGAGAGCCGCGGGCACATCGTGCGCGCCCGCATTCGTAGCCTGCTCGGGGACTGGGACGGAGCGACAGTCGACACGGCCGCGGCCCGCGCGCTGGCCGAGCGGCGAGCCACCCCTTGGGGCCTCAGCATGGCGCACGCGATCAGCATCGACGTGCCGGCGTGGCGCGGTCAGTGGGCAGCCGCCGAGGCGCATCTTGACGCAGCCCGCGAGATCCTCACGAGCGTGCCCGAGCCTCGTGCCGTTGACTACGTCGTGTTCCACGAGGTGGTGCTCGCCAGCACCCGCTCCGACTACGAGGTCGTCGTCGAGCTCCTCGATCACCAGCCGCCCGAGTTCTTGGATCGGGCCGTTCGGATGGGCGTGCACCGGTCGGTCATGCAGACCTGGATCGATGCGTGCCTGGAGCTGGGCGACCGCCCGCGCGCACGGCGTGTGTTGGCGACCTACGAGTCGCAGTTGGCGGGGTCAGTCGGTGGGTCAACTGACACCGGCCGCCCCACCGGGGTTGGTGGGGCGGCCGGAGTCAGGACGAGGCGAGCTGTCGGTTCAGGCGGTGAACTCATCGACACCGAAAGCGAAGTCCCAGTGGTCCATCCCGTTGTTGGCGAGCGTCACCGTGAGCAGGCCCAAGCCTTCCAGCCAGTGCGCCATGTTCAGGCCGCCGACGTCCAGTGGCCGCAGTCCGATGCTCTCGATGAATGCCGCCACCTTCGCCTTCGCGTCGGCACCGTCGCCGGCGAGGAACACGTTGGGCTGCCCGGTCTCCAGGACGTTGCGGAAGATGGTGTTGAACGCCTTCACCACGCTGGCGCCGGCCGGGACGACCTTGGCCGCTTCCTGCGCGACCGAGGTCTCCGCACTGTTGGCGAGCCCGTCCAATGTCGCGTTGAAGGGGTTGCTGATGTCGACGACGACCTTGCCCGCGAGAGCCTCGCCATACTCGGTGACAACTGGGACGACGCTGGCATTCGGCAGAGCCGTTATGACAACGTCGCCGGCCGGTATGGCGCCCCACTTGCCCGCAGTCGCGCCGTCGCCGAGTGCAGTGGCCAGTGCTTCGACCTTGGACTGATCGCGACCCATGACCTCGACGGCGTTGCCGCCGGCCACTGCGCGTGCACCGATGGCGCGAGCCATGTTTCCCGTGCCGATGATGCTGATGGTGTTCATGAGCAGCTCCTCGTGAGATGTGTTGTTGCTTGCTCTCTCCTAAACGGGGGATACCCCGGTTAATATTCCGGCTAGTTTTGGAGCGTGAGTCTTCCCGTCGTACCGCTCGGCCGCCCGCGCCGCAGACGCGCGGACGCGGCACGCAACCGGGAGCACCTGATCGCCGTCGCTCGCGAGGTTCTGGCCGAAGGTGGCGCGACCGCGATCACGATGGACGGCCTCGCGGAACGCGCCGGTCTCGGCAAAGGGACGGTGTTCCGCGCGTTCGGCACGAGGGCGGGGATCTTCCGCGCGCTCCTCGAAGCCGACGAGATCGCCTTCCAGACCGAGGTCATCCAGGGCGAGCCACCGCTCGGACCGGGCGCGGACCCCGTGCAGCGACTGATCGCATACGGCCGGGCGCGCAGCACCTTCCTGATGGATCACCTCAAGGTCATGCAGGCCACCGTGGAACCGGGCGGCCAGATCTCTGCCTCCGGCGTCGAGTTCACCCAGGTCCACATCCGGATGCTGCTCGTGCAGGCCGACCTCGGGATCGCCGACGTGGACAACCTCGCCATCCAACTCGCGCTGGCTCTCGACGGGCCGCTGCTGCTCGCGTCATACAGCCCGCCGCCGGCCACCGCGAAGCGCGTCGGCTCGTTGGAAGACAGCTGGCAGACCCTCATCGAGCGCCTCAGCCGGCCGCTGGTTTAGCGGGCGGGTGTCCCGCCGTTGACGGGTGGACCTGCCGCCAGGCTGGGTTCAACCGAACCAGAGTCAGGATAGTGCCGCTGCCCGGCAGCGGAGCGCGAGCTGGTCAGCAGAGCCTGATGCAAACAGCGCTACCCTGCTGCGCCTTCGAGGCCGTCTGCAGCGGCGCCGCTCGCACCGGGGATCCGCATCTCGAACGTGTCCTTGACGACGGTGTAGTCGTAGTAGCCCATCCGGGCGATCGGCTGGATGCGGGAGATGTCCAGCTTGCCGTCCGGGGTGAGGACTTCGTCGGCGACGTGGATGCGCTCGACGCTGGCGAAGACGATGTCGATGGTCCCGACCGACGAGTTGCCGACCAGGCGGTGCGTCGACTGGTACTTGCACTCGAAGTGGCACGGGCTGTCCGCGACCATCGGCACGGGCGACAGGTCGGCTGCCGCGCGACGCAGGCCGGCGCGTTCGAACTCGCTCTCGTGCTCCGGCAGTGCCATGGCACTGACGTTCACCGCGTCCCGCAGCTCCCACGTCGCCATGTTCCACACGAACCACCCGGTCTCCTCGGCGTTGACGACAGTGTCCTTGCGTCGTCCGTCCGGGTACTGGTTCGCGGAGAACATCACCATCGGCGGGTCGAACGTGAGGTTCTGCCACTGGCTGTATGGCGCGAGGTTCTCCACCCCATCGGTGCTGATGCTCGAGAGCCAGCCGATCGGGCGCGGCACTGTGCAGGCCTTGAACGGCGAATACGGCAAGGGGTTCGGCTCGGTGGCAGGGCTGTATTTCATGGCGGAGTCCTCGAGTAGTAGGGGAAGGGTCAGTGCGCCGTGACGGACGCGGGTTCGGCGGGTGACGGGTCAGGCGTTGAGTGTTCGCGGCGGACGTCGGCAGACAGCACGTAGTACAAGCCACCGGCGATGAGCAGGCCGAGCACCCAGGCGACTTCGGCGCCGCCGAGCCAGTCGGCGATCGGCCCGACATACAGGCTGCTGTTCATGAACGGCACCTGGATCACCACGCCGAGCCCGTAGGCGATGAACGCCGCCTTGTTGATCCGGCCGTAGCTGCCGTTCGGGTCGAAGAGGTCCTGGATGCGGTACTGCTCGCGGCGCACCCAGTAGAAGTCCACGAGGTTGATCGCCGACCAGGGCGTCATGAAGTAGAGGAGGAAGAGCAGAAAGTTGGTGAATGACGTGAGGAACGTGTCGGTCGCGGCGAGTGCGATTGCGAGCGCTGCTGCGGAGATCAACGAGACATAGACCGTGCGGTGCTTCGGCCGCACCACCTTCTGTCCGGTCAGGCTGGTGACGATGGTGACGACGGACATGTAGCCGCCATACGCGCTGAGCGTGTCGCCGGTGAGCTTGCCGCAGATGACGGCAAGCAACACCAGCGCCCACAGGGCGCCGCCGAGGTCGCCGAGATACCCGACCTGGTCGTTCATGAACGCCGCGCCGCCGATCGCTGCGGCGAGCGCGCCGAGCAACATGGCCAGGGATCCGCCGACGACACTGCCGAGGAAGGTCCAACCGATCGTCTCCGCCTTCGGGGTGTCCGCGGGCAGGTAACGCGAGTAGTCGGCGATGTAGGGCCCGAAGGTGAGCTGCCAGGACGCGGCGAGTGAGATGCCGAGGATGAACGGCGCCGCGGCGAAGGCGTGGTGGCTGAACGCCGTTCCGGTGTGGGAGTCGAAGCCGATCCGGACGAAGAGCCCAACGAAGACGACACCGCTGAGCACCGCCGCCACGTGGGAGAACCGGTGGATGTGCCGGTAACCGAAGATCGCGAGGACCGTCGAGATGACCGCGAAGACGATCGCGCCGAGGTGCCGGGAGATGTGGAAGAGGTTGGCGAGCGCCTGCCCGCCGAGCACCAGACCGGTGGCGTAGAAACCGAGGAAGATCATCAGCGCGAGGACCAGCGGCAGGATCGCGCCGAGGTAGCCGAACTGCGCGCGGCTCTGGATCATCTGCGGCACACCGAGGCTGGGGCCCTGAGCCGAGTGCAATGAGGTGAAGAAGCCACCGGCGATGTTGCCGAGGATGATCGCCGGGATCGACCACAGCGCGGTGTTGCCGAGGACGACGAAGAGCGCGCCGGTGACCACTGCGGTGATGGAGGTGTTGGCCGCGAACCACACGAAGAAGAGGCTCTTCGCGGACCCGTGCCGCTCGTCGGCGGGGACGAAGTCGATGGATCGCTGTTCCAGGACTGCGGATGTGCTCATGCTGAACCTCGCAAGGGGTCGGGCGGCGGGGTGCCGCGGCCGAAGCAGGGAGTGAGCCACGTCACTGCGCTTCGCGGGACCAGTATGCAACCGATATACCGGTTGCACAATGGGTGAGGCAGAATTGTTTGCCGGCGGTATGACGGGACCCGTCCGAGCACACTCGGGCCGCGGCCTACCATCGGCGACATACGGAGGTGGGACGTGAGTGAAGGAAAGGCCGCCCAGGCCTACCGTGCGATCGAGCGGATGATCGTGTTCCAGGAGGTGGCCCCGGGGTCGCTGGCCTCCGAGTCACAGTTGATGGAGCGCACCGGCTTCGGTCGCACCCCGGTGCGCGAGGCGCTGCAGCTGTTGGCCCGCAACCGCATGGTCGAGATCCACCCCAACAAGGGCGTCCTCATCCCGTCCACGTCAGTGGAGGCGGAGCTGCGCATGCTGGAGTTGCGGCGAGTCCTCGAAGGTCTCGCCGTGCGCCTGGCAGCCGAGCGGGCGGGCGACGACGTCCGCGATCAGATGGCAGCGATGGTGGCACTGCTCGACAAGGACGCCTTCACCCTCGAGGCGTATGCCGACACAGTCAAGGACACCCATGAGTTGATCGTCGCCGGCGCGGGCAACGACTATCTGGCCGACGCGATCGCACCGCTGCAGGGCCTGTCCCGGCGCTTCTGGTTCACGCACGTCGTCGACCATGCGGCCGAGATCGCCACCGGGTCGACGCTGCACACGCGGATCCTGCAGGCCATCCTCGATCGGGACGCCGACACGGCAGAGACCGCCTCCCATGCCCTGAACGACTACCTCATCGACTTCTCCTACGCGACGCTGCGCGCCACGCGATGACGAGCTGATCGACCTCCACCTCCCGACGGCAAGTGACCTCTCGGGATCACGTGCGCGTGCAACGGCCGAGCTCAACGGCGTCCTGACCGACCACGGTCACCGGCCGACCGTCAGCCGCGCGAGCGCCCGAAGACGTGTCCTGGGAGTTCGGCGAAGAAGCGCGCCGCCCGCACGAGCTCGGACACCTGGACACGCTCGTTGGTCTGGTGGGCGAGATTCGGATCGCCCGGCCCGCACAGCAGGGTGGGGACGCCGGTGGGCGGTTGAAGGATCGATCCATCGGAGAAATAGCTCACCGTCGTCCGGGAAGCCGGTTCGTCACTCACCGAGCTGAGCGCGCGATCTGCAGCCGTGACGAGCGGGTGGTCCGGTGAAGTGCCGACCGCCGGGTAGTCACCGGTGACACGCAACTCGAGCTCGACCCCGTCACCGCGGTGGGCGCCGACGAGCTTTTCGAGGCGCTGCACGAGCTTCGCGTGGTCGACGTCGGGCGTCGTGCGCACGTCGACCTGGGCGACGCAGTGGTCGGGGACGATGTTGACGACCGATCCCCCTGTGATGGTGCCGATGCTGACGGTCGGACGGCCGAGCAGCGGGTGCTCGTCGACACCGAAGTCGAACTGTTCGACACGCTCCAGCAAGCGGATCAGGTGGCTGATCGCGTTGCTGCCCTGCTCGGGCATCGCCGCGTGCGCAGCGCGTCCATGCGCCGTCAGCTCGAGGAACAGCGCGCCCTTGTGAGCCGCCACGAGTTCCATGCCGGTGGGTTCGGCGATCACGAGTTGGCCGACCTCGTCCATCGCGCCCTGTTCGAGTGCAGCCCGTGCGCCGGCGCAGTCGACCTCCTCGCCGATCGTCGCCAGAAGCCGGACATCTCCGGGCGGCCGGACGGACCGTCGAGCGAGCAGCGCCACGCCATACAGCATCGCGGCGACGCCGCCCTTCATGTCGACCGCTCCCCGACCCCAGAGGACACCATCGGGATCGAGGTGGGCCTCGTGTGGGCCGTGGGTCCATGACTCCTCACCGAGCGGCACCGTGTCCAGGTGCCCGCAGTACATGAGGGCCGGCTCGCTGCCGTCGCCCGGCAACCGGATGTCGAGGTTGGCGCGGTTGTCCGACAGCGGCACGAGGTCTGCCTGCAGGCCCCATGCCCGGGCGCGCTCCAGCAGCAACTCTGCAGCCGCACGCTCGTTGCCGGGCGGGTTGATGGTGTCGATCCGGATGAGAGCCCGCGTGAGCTCGACGAGCTCGGCGGCTTCGTCCGCATCGAGTGTGGTGGGGGCTGTGGATTCGACATGAGACATGCAGCCAAGAGTCCTCTCGACGGGCATGCCGACAAAGAACCAAAGCAGGGCAAGTGGCCTCGGGCGAAGTCTCCCGACGGGTCAGTTGATGTACCCGATGTATCCGTCGGCGTGAACCACCGTGCGGGCGAACACGCGGTTCAGGCCGACGCCGTATGACGCTGAGGCCCACGCGAGGAGACCGAGCGAGCCGATCCACGGATACTGCGCCGTGACCAGTGACCGTGGGTCGAACGTCACTTTGCCGGTCGGGTGGTACGTCGTGGGGACGGTCACGACGGATGACCAGGCCTGGGTGACCGGGTTGTAGAGCGCCGCCGTGCCGGCCAGGGTCAGCGGGACAGCCGAACTCGCTCTACCGATCACCTTGCGCGCGGTGAAGCTGACAGGTGAAACCTTCGACTGGTTCATGGTCGCCCACCAGCCCAGGTCGCAGTAGTTCTGCGCGAACGCCGAGTATCCCTGTGGCCCCTGGTCGCCATCACTCACCGTGATGACGACATCGAAGTCGACCTCCGGTAGCGGGTTCGGCGGCAGCATGGTGGGCCGCTCGGCGAGCTGGGGTTCGGCGTGTTCGGCAATGGACATCGTGGTCCTCCTGGGTCGAGAGCCCGCCCTCCGCCGGGCGAGCACGTATGACGTAAGGAGCGCCGCCGGCCAGTTTTGATACGCGATGTCACCGCGCAGCCAGGGACGAAGTCGATCGCGTCGAGACGTTCGATCCCGCACGGAGCTCTGTATGTCGCCCCCATCCCTCTAACCTTTCAGCATGCCCGCGCAATCGGCCGGTCGCGTATTGGTCATCGGTGAACTCGAGGCCACCCGTCTCCTCTGCACGCTGCTGCGGGAAACGGGCGCCGAGGTGAGCCACCTGCTCGCACCACAGGGCCGCGAAGTGGTCGCGACGCTCGAGGGGCCGGCCGACGCGGTCGTCATCATCGTGCACTCCGACGTGCAGGCCTTGCGCTATGCGCTGCTGGCAGAGCACACCCAGCCGGGGGTGCGGATCGTCACGACCATCTTCGACGCCACGGTCGCCCGGCAACTGGTGCGCGTGGTGCCGAACTGCGTGGCGACCTCACCAGCCGACATCGCGGTGCCCGCCATCGTCGGAGCACTGCTCGACGATGACGCGGTAGCGTTGCGCGAAACCGCCACCGGCCCACGACTGGTGCGTCAGGTTGCACCTTCCGGGGACCTGACGGAGGCGCCCTGGCAGCCGACCCATCGCCGGTGGCGCGGGACGGCCGAGCAACTCATTCCGCGCTGGTATGGCGGATCGCCGGCCCTGATGTTGACCGGTCTGATCGGGCTGGGGCTGATCCTGGTGACCGACTGGATCCTCACGACCCTGGTGTTGCACGAGCCCGTCGTGTCCTCGTTGTACGAGTCGGCGCGCACGATCGCCGGGGTCGGTCCGGCCGATGCTCATACCGGTTCCGGTGACTCCTGGTACCTCGTCGTCAGCTCGATCTTCATGCTGGTCACCCTCGTCCTGACCGGAACCTTCGTCGCCGGACTCGTCGATTGGCTGATGTCCGCTCGCTCGGTGGGCGTGTTCGGCAAGCTCGCCATCCCTCGACGCAACCACGTCGTGGTCGCCGGGTTGGGGCAGGTGGGCCTGCGGGCGTGTCTGTCGCTGCAGCGACTCGGGGTGCCGGTGGTCGCCATCGAACGTGACCCGGACGCGGAGAACCTACGGCTGGCGCGCAACGCCGGAGTGCCCGTCCTCGTCGGCCACGCCGAAGATCGGGCCACTCTCGCCCGGGTCCGGGTCGAGCACGCCAGGGCCCTGGCCGCGCTTGGTTCGGACGAACTGGACAACATCGCCATTGCGATCACCGCACTGGCGGTCACTCCTGAGGTCCGCCTCGTGTTGCGCGCGGGCGAGGATCCGGTCGTGGCCGAGACGACCTCGTTGTTCCGGATCGGGCACGTGATCGACGTCTCCGCACAAACCGCGATGGCGGCCATGCTGCACGCGACCGGCCGGCACCCGACGCTGTCCTTCGGACACAGCGGTGTCGTTCATGCCCTCATCGAGGACGGTGAGCTCGAGTCGCGCCGTCCGGTCCGGTGCACCTGCGGTGCGGCGTAAGGAGTATGGCGCCGGCTTCCCGGGCGACGCCATACGTGTATCAAACGGGCCGGGCACCGCCTCCTCCTAAGTGCTCGTTCGACGCAGTGTCGAGCGATCCGGCCGACGTGGCCGGGGCGGAGCACTCCGCGCGCCGGCACACGAAGGGGACCAGCATGTCCGATCAGACGACCGCCACACCCGCGCGGATGCGCGGCGCCATACCCAGTCCACGGCACGTGCTCGCCGCGGCTCGCGCGTTCGCAGCGCCGGTCTCGGCGCCGCAGCAGTTCCTGACGGTGCCTGCGCAAATCTCCATGTGGGGCAACGACATTCACGGTGACTGCGTCACCGCGGAGGAGGCGTTCGCGAAGGCGTGCCACAGCCCGGAGATCTTCATCACCGACAGCGAGGTGATCGGCTGGGCCACCGGGCACGGGGTTCTGGAGGGCGCGTACCTGCCCGATGTCCTCGGCTGGATGCAGCACGACGGCTTCCGTCAGAACGGCAGCGTGTATGACGACGGCGTCCACGTGACCGTCGACTGGACCAACCCGGCCGCGCTGCACGGCGCCATAGCCCAGGGTCCGGTGAAACTCGGCGTCGCGGCAGATCAGCTGGACGACGCCTGGCTCAGCACGGGCGGCACGAGCGGGTGGTTCGCCACCGGTTTCCACCCCGATCCGAACGAGGACCACTGCGTGTCGCTGTGCGGCTACGGCTCCATCGGCTGGCTGGCCTCCCAGCTGCACGTGTCGGTGCCCGGTGGGGTCAACGGCAGCGCGCCGGGTTATGCGTTGTTCACCTGGAACACGATCGGCATCATCGACCAGCCGTCGATGGTCAACATCACGTCGGAGGCCTGGGTGCGCCAGCCCACGACGGTGATCGTCGGCCATCTGCAACCCTGGCCGGTGTTACGCAAGGGCGCGAACGGCCATCCGGTGCCGACGCTGCAGCACCTGCTCAACGCGCACGGCGCCCACCTCACGCCGGACGGCAGCTTCGGCGCACTGACCGAGGCTGCCGTCCGGAGCTACCAGCACGGCGCCGGGCTCACGGTCGACGGCATCGTGGGACCAGTCACCTGGTCGCACGTGATCATCACCTGCCGGTCGGGCAGCCACGGCGAGGCGGTCAAGGGCGTTCAGGTGGAGATCAACTTCCGCAACCTGTCCGGCAACCCGGCGACCTACCTCGCGGTCGACGGCCAGTACGGCCCGAAGACGGCGAGCGCGGTGCGCGGCTTCCAACAGGCCGTGCACCTCGAGGTCCCGACCATGTCGGTGGACGGCATCTGCGGCCCGATGACCTGGCAGGCGCTGGTGAGCGGGATGCTGTCGGGCTGAGTCGATGGCGCGGTCAGGAGCGCAGGCTTCTGAGGCCGGCGCGGAGTTCGTCGACCAGGATGGCGGGCTGCTCGAGGGCGGCGAAGTGACCTCCCTCGTCGGCCTCGCCGTAGTGGATCAGGTTGCTGTAGGCAGCTTCGATCCAACTGCGCGGCAGGCGGGGGATGTCGCGCGGGAACACGGTGACCGCGACCGGCAGCGTGAGCTTCGGGCCGGCGAGGGAGCCGGTGTAGTTCTCCCAGTAGATGCGGGCGGATGACGCCGCACTGTTGGTGAACCAGTAGAGCGAGATCGCGTCGAGCATGTCGTCGGTGTCGAGGGCGTCCTCGGCCAGTCCGTCGTTGTCGGTCTTGGATTGGAACTTCTCGTAGATCCACGCCGCCTGCCCGGCCGGGGAGTCCGCCAGGGCGACTCCGACGGTCTCCGGCTTGGTGGCCTGCAGATGGTTCGATCCGCCGAGCGCGCCGGTGTAGAGATCGAGCGTGTCGACGGCATCGCGCTCCTCCGGCGACAGGGTGTCGGGTAGTTGTGCGGGGAACGCGTACTGGCTGTTCAGATGTATGCCGAGCAGGCCTTCCGGCTGCATGACGCCGAGGGCGGTCGTCACGACCGACCCCCAGTCACCGCCGTGCGCGACCCACTTCTGATAGCCGAGCCGCTTCATCAGCTCCGCCCAGGCGGCCGCGATGCGTGCAACGGTCCACCCGCTCTCGGTCGGCTTCTCGGAGAAGCCGAATCCGGGCAGCGACGGAATGACGACGTCGAACGAGTCCTCGACGCTCCCGCCATACGCCACCGGGTCGGTGAGTGGGCCGATCAGCTTCAGGAATTCGACGATCGATCCTGGCCATCCGTGGGTGAGGATGAGCGGCATCGCGTTCGGATTCTTGGACTTGACGTGGATGAAGTGGATGTCGAGTCCATCGATCTCGGTCAGGAACTGCGGGAGTCGATTGAGCTCGGATTCGAAGCGACGCCAGTCATATTCGTGCTCCCAGTGGTTGATCAGCGACTTGGCGTTCTCGAGGCGGACGCCTTGGGACCAGTCGGGAACGGTCTCCCGATCCGGCCAACGGGTCCTGGCCAATCGTTGCTTCAGGTCGTCGAGCTCCGAGTCCGGGATCGCGACGGTGAACGGACGGACGAGTGGTGCTGCGGACGGTGCTGCGGTCATGGCCTTGTTCTCCTGAACTGCTGGCTCGCCGTGCAGCGATTTCGTTGCACTGTCATGTGCAATGCACACCATTGTGCAATCTATTCCGTTGCGCACCGTTGTGCAATCATCAGCGGGTGCAGACCGAATCCGCCCGCGCACTCGCCATGCGCGCCACCAGGGACCGCATCCTGGATGTCGCGCTCGAGGTGCTGGGGCGGAGCCCGGACGCGAGCATGGCCGACATCGCATCGGCGGCCGGCGTGGTTCGCCGTACCGTTTACGGCCACTTCCCCACCCGCGCCGACCTCGTGCGCAGCCTGACGAGGCGAGCGGTGGCCGAGATCTCCGCGGTGCTCGCGGAGGTCGACTCCTCCGATCGAGCGGCCGACGCGGTGTGGGCCGATTTCATCGCCCGCCTGTGGCCGGTGGCGCATCGCTACCAAGCGCTGCTGGCCCTTCGGCGCGGGGAGTATGGCGACGAGATCCACGCCCTGCTCGGACCGGTCGACCTCGTCCTTGCCGACCTCGTGCAGCGTGGGCAGGACAGCCGGGCGTTCGGACAGCACCTGCCGGCCGGCATCCTCAGCCAGCTCGCGTATGCCGCCGTCTTCTCCATCGCGGACAGCGACTTCGCGACAGACGCACTCGGCGTTCGGGCGGCCACCGTCACCAGCCTTCTCATGCTGGGAGTCCCGCGGTCGCGCGCGAAGAAGCTGGCGGACGACCGGTCCTGAGGCCGAGTCCGAACACGGGTCGACCCGGTCAGCCGTGCGCCAGCTCGTCGACGATCGCCTGGTCGAACGCGTCCAGATCGCCAGGGTTGCGCGAGGTGATCGCGACCCAGCCGTTGGCCGGGCACCGCTTGACCTGCTCGTCCACCCAGGTCGCGCCGGCGTTCTCCAGGTCGATCTTGACGCTCGTGTATGACGTCAGCGTCTTGCCCTCGGCGAGACCGGCGTCGATGAACGCCCACGGAGCGTGACAGACGGCGGCGATCGGTTTCCCGGCGCGGCTCATGGCCTGCAACAGCGCTTGCGCCTTCGCGTTGCCACGCAGAGTGTCGGCGTTCACCGTGCCGCCAGGCAGGACGAGGATGTCGAAATCGTCTGCGGACACGGCGTCGAGCGAGGTGTCTGGTTCGACGGTGGATGCCCAGTCCTTGTCACCGGTGACCGTCTGGATGGTGTCACCGCTGTCGGAGGCCACGGTCACGTCGATGCCGGCCTTCTTCAGGTCGTCGACGGGTCGTAGCAGTTCCGGCTCCTCGACACCGAAGTCGGTCACCAGGACGAGTGCCTTCTTGCCTTGCGCGGTCATGTATGTCGCTCCTCATCAGTCGTGGGCAGCACGGCGAAGCTCGCCGCGAGGGCTACTTCGTGCAGCACGCAGTGGGCGCACAACATTCCTGCAGCGTCCGGTCCGGTCGTGGACCGGACCGGCCATGGCGGCGAACTGGATCCTCAGCTGGCGGTGCGGCTTGTCAGCCCGTCGGCCACCAGCCCCAGCCCGATGCCGAGCATCCAGACGTCCTTGGCAACGGCGGTGCCCTGCGGGGTCGGCCACGGACTGCCGGGCTTGTGCATGCCGTCGGTGCGCAGGTACATGGTCAGCAGCGCGCCGGAGAACCCGGTCAGCGCAGCGCCCGCGATCTTGGGCGGGACGACCGGCGCGAGCAGCGTCGCGCCGAGCGCCAGCTCCCCGACCGAGAGCATCTTGAGGAACTGCGGTGCCTTCATGGACTTGAACACGGGATACACGCCCGACGCCATCCCGTGTATGCCGGCGGCCTGCTCTTCGTTCCCGTGCCACTTCTCCCAGCCGGAATGGAGGATGAAGGCGCCGGTCGCGAGGCGTGTGGGCAGGTTGCGCAGTCTCATCGGAACTCCTGTGGACGAGGGTCGCTGTCCTCTTCGACAGTACGCGCAGAATGACGGAAGCGGACTCTAGTCCGCTAGCCGATTGCCCTTGACAATTTTTTCTGTCAAGGGCATCGTCGAACCGTGGACGACATTCGCGTACTCAATGACGCCGGCGCGGTCGAAGCAGCGCTCGACCCGATTCGGACCTCGATTCTCGAGGCGCTGGTCGAGCCGGGATCAGCGGCCTCAGTTGCGGCGGCCGTCGGGCTGACCCGTCAGAAGGTGAATTACCACCTGAAGTCGCTGGAGGCGCACGGGCTGGTCGAGCCGGTCGGTGAACGCACCTGGGGCGGCATCACCGAGCGCTACGTGCAGCGCTCGGCACGACATCTCGTCGTCGCCCCCGACGTGCTCGAGGGCAGGGCGCCCGACCCGGCCGAGATCGCCGATCGTCTCTCGGCGGCATACCTGGTCGCCGTCAACGCCCGGGCCGTGTCCGAGGTCGGGTCGATCGCCGCCGACGCGGCGACCGGGACGCGGGTGCCGACGCTGACCGTCGACACGGTGATCGGGTTCAAATCCGCCGAGGATCGCGCCGCGTTCGCCGCCGAGCTGCAATCGGCACTCGCCGACCTGGCCGCCAGATATCACCACGACGACGGCCGGCCCCACCGGCTCACCGTGTCGTCATACCCCAAACCCAAGGAGAAGTCATGACCGAATCCGAGCGTTTCGAGCACCGCAGCGAGCACCGGCGAGAGTTGCCCACCAGTCCGGAGCAGGTGTGGGACGCCATCGCCACCGCCGACGGCATCTCGGCGTGGATGGTGCCGACCCAGCTGGACCCTCAGGTCGGCGGCGAAGTCTCCTTCGATCACGGCGGATTCCGCTCGACCGGCGTCGTCACCGCCTACACGCCGCATCAGTGTTTTGCGTATGACGAGCCGTGGCCGATGACCGATGAGATGCGTCAGTGGGTGGCCGACACCGCCGGGCACCAGGTCACCGATGAGGAGCTGGCGACGATCTCCCCGATAGCGACCGAGTTCCTGATCGAGTCGGCGGCGGGCGGCAGTTGCATCCTTCGCGTCGTCACCAGTTCCTTTGCGAATGGCGCGGATTGGGAGCACGAGTACTTCTCCGAAATGGTGGCCGGCTGGGGCACCATCCCGTTCGGCCCCGGCGAGCAGACGCCGTGGCTCGACAACCTCGCCCGGCACCTCGCGTCCGAGTCGCTCACCACGGTCGCAGGCGACGACGGGACCCGAGACCGATGAACGCCGGCAGCGCCGTCACCGTCACGCCGATTGTCGTTGCCGAGCTGCATGTCGAGGGCGAGGTGATGCCCGTGCGCGTGCACGTCATCGACCATCCGGACGGTCGGGTGCTGGTCGATACCGGTATGACGGAGCGCCACCCCGCGGTCGTGGCAGCCTTCGATCCGCGCCTTTATCCCTTGAGCGAGCAAGGCTTCGACCTCTCGGGCATCGACATCATCGTCAACACGCATCTGCACGCCGACCACTGCGGCGGCAACCACCTCTTTCCCGGACGTCCGATCTACGTCCAGCGCCGCGAGCTCGACGACGCCCGCAACGAGGACGACTACACGATCCGCGATTGGGTCGACGCGCCCGGCCTGCAGTACGTGCCGGTCGACGGAGAACTCGAGCTGCTTCCCGGGATCCGGCTCGTCCCGGCACCGGGCCACACGCCCGGTTCGCAGCTCGTAGTCATCGAGACCGGACGACGTCCGCTCGTCATCTGCGGCGACACCGCAGTGTGGTTCGGCGAGTTGGACGAGCCACGCACCGAAGGGCAACGGCTCATCCGCGAGCTCGAACCCGAGGAGGTCTGGCTGGCGCATGTGCGCGAGCCGTGGCGCCCCGACGCCGCCGACGCCCGCGACTCGACCGACGCCCAGGCCGGCCAAGGTTCATCGCCATCCTGAGGGATGTGGCAGCTGGACGCTGATTTCGCGATGTCCCGGTGATCGGAATCGTTACGTCCTCAGGGTTTCGAGTGCGTCCCCGCATGGTGCAGATCGTGGCCCACCGGCGCTGCAACTCGCGCCCTGGATCGTGGTCAGTCACCTGACCCCGTGCCGCGCTCGGCATCAGGTTTTCGGGTGCTGCACGTTCGCCAGGACACGAGTCGCACGCGCCCGTATGACGCGCGCGAGGGGAGCACCGATCGCGGTATGAGTAGTGCCTGTCTCGATCGCAGCTAAGAGGCCGCGGGCGTGGCGCCGTCACTGGGAACATCGAGTCGGGGCCAGCGGTTGACGCTGTCATGAACACTCCTGATGGGCGTGTCACCGCCCCCAATGGCGTCATCTCCATTGAGCCGATCGGTCGTACTGTTCGTGCGACGCTCGGTGGCGAGACCGTCGTGGACACCGCGGATGGCATCCGGCTGCTGGAGAAGGATCACGAACCGGTCTACTACTTCCCGTTGGCGGACATCCCCGCCCATTTTCTGCGGCCCAGCCAGACGCACACCGTGTGCCCGCGCAAGGGGCAAGCCGACTATTTCGACCTTGTCGTGGGTGACGCTGTCATTTCCGATGCGGTGTGGACCTACCCCGAGCACTATGACGACGCGCTGGACCTAGCGGGTTATGGGTCGATCTATTGGGATCGAATGGATGCGTGGTACGAGGACGGTAGGCAGATCACCGCACCGTCGCACGCCTGATTCGGGGACGATGGGGCGGTTGGTTCCTTGTCGTCTCCTCGTCTGCCTCCTACGGGTGAACCTGACGATGGGGCGAGCCGACGACGGCTCCGTAGTGCGTTCCGCGTGAGCGAAGTCTTCGACATCGTATGGCGCGTTCCAAGGCTCGCCATACGGTCTTGCTCGCCGCTCTCGTGCCGCGTTGGTCGCTTCCACGGCAGTTGCACTAGCGGCGGAGAGACTCACTTGGCTTCGGGCGGCGTCACCGGGTACTCGATTCCGAAGTGGCTAGCGACCACCGCCGTGGTCTCGCATCCCCAGTCAGCTTCCTGCACCATCGCTTCCCCCTCGATACCGCCGTCACACACGCCGCTGCCGGAGCCACAATCTCGATGGAGTGCCAGGACGCTACGGCGAACTGTCCCGTTCGCGCTCGCGATTCGCCAGCCGGCCAATAGCAACTCCCTCGCGGCGAAGTGACGAACATTTCCGCCGGCCCGAGCGTGAGTAGGGACTGACAGCGAAAGGCCGGGCATCCGTAGCGAGGGACAGCCGGGTCGAGTGTCCTACCGCCCCTAGGTCACTCCCACTCGATGCGAGGCGTCGTCGAGGTTTCTGCCTGGGACTGTGTCAGGCGCTGCCGAACATGGCCGCGAGTTGCGCCTCAATCTCCTCCACCGGAATCTCTCGCAACGGCTGGTCGAAGGCCCAACGGTGGCCCGACGGGTCCAGAACCTCCCCGGTCCGCACGCCCCAAAAGGCATCCTGCGCGGGTGAATGCACGGTCGCGCCGGCTGAGACCGCTCGGTCCATTGCGGCGTCAGCATCCTGAACGATGAAGCGGTAGGCGGCCACGGACGTGCCCGTGGACCGCGGAGTCGCCAACGACGTCCCGGGCACGGGGGCGGCCAGCGCCATCTGCAGTCCGTCCACAGTCAGCTCGGCGGTCGCGATGGAGCCGTCCGGGAGGTGAAGCATTCGTGTCACCTGCGCCCCCAACCCCCGCTTATAGAAGTCCACCGCAGCCGGCACGTCTTCGACAACGAGGTGGAGTGCGAAGTCAGTCATGGTCACGGCCAGACGTACGTTGGGTTGGGCCGGAGCTGGCCTCAGGACCGCCGCCGCGCGTCGAGGTCGACGACAGTGACGTGGACCAACTGGACCGCGTGGATACGCTTCGTGTGCTCATGAATTCACCGTGCCTTCGGATAGTGGTCCGAGCGTGCCACTTCAAGCGGACTTGAAGTCAAGGCACCAATCGCGACTCTTCTCCTCCCCGGGAATCGGACCCGTGTGCCAACCTCACTACGCTGCCGACTCTCTCGAGAAGCTGGCCTCCCAAAGCGATCGCACCGGCGATCAAGACAACCCCGTCTGTACGCCGACACGCGGCGGAGTGACGCGGCCCGAACTGTTGCGTTGTGCTCGGCGCCCGACCGTTCGCATTTTTGCAAGTTTGAGGACTTGGTGCTGTCAGCAGTGGCGTGACACACCAGAACATCGTCCACCCCTCACACCGACCGGCTGTGCGGTCCGACGCCGGGTGGGGTGTCGTGCGACGATCGGGCGCATGAATGAGCTAGGACGCGTTGCTGGTGGGAGGACGTTTGGCGTCGAATATTGAGGCGTTGGGTAAGCGCCTGAGTTTGGGCGCTGTCGCGGTCGTGGGTGCTGGCCTCTCGCTTGCTCAGCGCTATCCGGACACTGCTGGTCTGAATGCGTTGATGTGGGATGCCATCGACGCGGACCGTAAGGCGCGCGCACACCTGGCTGCCGATCTTGGGTTGGAGGACACCCCGGCGAAGGCCCTTGTCGGGGATGACGAGGCACGCTGGGCGCTGGGTTGGCAGACCATCGCCGGCTCTGGCGTTGCTCAGGCGCGGTTCCAGGCGGAGTTCACCGCGCTGGACGCTCAAAGGTCGGGCCAGCGCTCACAAGCTCATGAGGGCCTTGCACGCCTGATCCACGCGGGTGTCGTCGAGTGTGTGGTTTCGTTCAACTGGGATTCCGCGCTGGAGGCCGCGTATCTGCGTTTGTACGGCACTCGCATCCCGGACGACGTCCTCTACAAGCCGCACGGTGACGTCGCGAACCCCGATGCGGACTGGGTCCTCCCGCATGAAGATGGCGTCGTACCGGCTAGCGTGCTCAACCGGGTACAGCAACTGGTGCAGGAGCATCCGCGCACGCTTCTTGTTATCGGGTACTCCGAAAGTGATGAAGTTGTCGTTGAACAGCTCATCGCGCCGCTGGATGACCAATGGCGGGTTTCGCGGGTTGGGCCGAGGGTGTCAGGCGTCGATGATGTCATGGGGGATTCAGCGACGGTGCTAGGCAGGCTTGCCGAGCCGTACGCGAACGCGGAAGACGAGGCAGCTTGGCGGGTCGTCACATTCGATGCGAACCGGGGACTCGAACATGCCTTGTCGGGTGGACGACTGGCGGCAGCGGATGTCGCCGTCTGTCCCCCGCTGCAAGAGGTTCAACACGTGCAAGATGCGTTGGCTCAGAGCCATGCTGTCGTGCTGAACGGCGAGAGCGGCTCTGGAAAGTCCATCACCGCGTATCAGGTTGCGCAGCGTCTCGCCGCCGACGGAGTTGAAATATTGCAACTTCGCGACCGAGCCCGACGCGTGGCCGTTCGCCCGTGGCTTGAAGACCTGCGCCACTTCCCGCACCGCAAGCTGTTGTTCGTCGATGACGCTCAGGACCTGTCATCAGACACGGTGCGAGAGCTTGCCGAGGCGGCCTCGGCAGATCAGTTGGTCCTGATTGCCGGGGTCGACCATATTGCGGGCGGTGTCGCGACGGTCTCCGTGAGCGGAACGGGGGCCGTCGCAGTCCTGCAGCGGTACGTACTTGCGCACCGCGACGACCTTCTGGCGAAGGTGCAAGTGCTCGACGATTGGGTGGGTGACCACCTCGGCGACGAGCCATTCGAGGCACGGGTGGAAAGGGCCGCGAAGGAACCGACGGCCTGGCAATTCTTCTACATCCTCACAGGCGGGTGGCGGCGCACCTCCCGGTCAATGCAGGAGGTTCGCGCTTTCGACCGCGCCGACCTCTTGGCATGTGCGCTCGCGGTCGCGCAGATTGCTGGTGTCGACTCAGGGGTCACGGTCGATGAGCTCGTGCCATATGCGGTTGCACTGAACCGCGACCGCGCCTGGGTTGAGAAGGGCCTCGAGACACTTCAACGTCACCTCCTCGCAGTTGAGCACCAAGGTGTTTGGCGGTGCTCGCACCTACGGACTGCGTACGCGGTCCTGAGGTGGATGCTGCACCCGCCGCACTATGCAACGAAAGTCGCGGCAGAGAAGGTCGCGGTTCAACCCACCGCCTCAGCCACCGGCAACCGCAGCGAGACGAAGCCTCAGAGCGGGAGGCGAGCGAAGCACATGCCTCTTCCGGAGGTGTCCAAGGAGGTCGCGCTCGAAGACCGCAAAGACGCGGCAAGGCTTATCGGTGTCGCTGTTGATTCAACCTCGACGTCGCTGCGAGGTCTCGCTTGGCTCCTAGGGCGAGCTCATTCGACCGAGACTCGATGGGCATTGATCAGCTGCGGCGTCAGGACCGACGAGCACGACCGCCAGCTGGCTCTGCGCGCGTTGGAGACACCGCCCGGGCCCGAGGTGGCAATGGCCTCCCAGCTGTTGGAACAACTTGACGGACGTGACGCTCCGGTCATCGGCGCAACCGTTTGGGAGCACATTGATGTCATCGTTGCCTGGGTCAAGTCCGTAAGCCCAGAAACAGGATGGGCTGTCGGCTCGCTGGTGAACGTACTCATGAACGATGACAGCGGCCGCCTGGCTTCGGTGATGGGCGATGTTGATCCCGGCTCTCTTGCGTCACTCATCGTGCATGGCGGGTGGCCACACATCTACTCCACGACTCGGGCTGTCGACCGCATCGCACATGGCGGCGGCGGCGACCTCATTAAGGCAACCGGAGAAGCCCTCGATGAGGACGTCCTGAGCCGAATGCTCGACGAAGTGCCTGACCTCCGTTCGGCTGACGAGCTGTTCAAATGTCTGAGCGATCTCAATCCCGCCCTCGGCGTACGACTATTCGAGCTACACGCTGAGCGGCTCGCGGCGATGTTCTCGCCGGACCCACTCGCGGAGCACCACGCGCTGTTCCGCACCTTCGGATTCTTGCTCCAATACCTGCCAATGTTTCGGCGCACCAAGCAGCCCGCGACAGCGTGCCGCAGGGCCGCTCGAAAGTTCGTGCGTGCCCTCGACAACAGGGCCTTGATTGCTCAACTCGGGAGCCCGGCAGAGGACCTTCGCTGGCACAACTTCTGGGAGTTCATCTTGATGTACGCCGACGCCGATCCTCGAGGTTGGGCAAAGGTGGTGGGGGCGGTCGACCTGGAGGCGGTCGAAGCAGCGCTGGTGGAACAACTTCCGCGACCCGGTGAGAACGTGCTTTTCGTCCTCAACTCCATCGCCGATGTTCGACACCAGGACATCCTCGATATCTTGGAGCGCCACGAGAGCGAGTTCGGCGCTATCGACGAATTGCTCGTCTACACACACCCGGAACTCAGTGTCCGACTCTTGCGTGAAGGCCTGCCACTGAACCTTAGGCTAGAAGGTCAGGACTACGATGTTGCAGCGGAAATGCTCTCACTCGTTGGCGACGTGGACCCTGAGGTTGCACGCGAGGTGGCCGAAGCGAACATGCTGCCCTTCGCCGCCGGCCTTGCGAACAATCATCAGCAGACATTCGAAGACCTTCGACTGTGGGTCGCCGAATGTGACAGGTGGGCACCAACGCTGCTCGACGCGTCGCTCGCCACGCTGCCGCCAGGCGTCGTCGCGGGCTGGGCAGGGGCGTTGAAGGATCCCAAGGCGAAGAGAGATATTGGGCCGCTGATTGTCCGAGCCGCCCGATGTGAGGGGACTGCAGCGGCCGCAGAGGCCGTCGTCCTTATTCAACGGTTCACCAGTCTCAAAGGGCTAACCGGCACATCGAACGCGCCGGTACTAGCGCGGACATCGCCGCAGAAGCCGAGGTCCTGACTCCAACGACACGACGGCACATCGGCTGGAGTAAGAACCGCGCCATCAGTCCCCACCGGCTTCTCCGTCCGGACTCCCTGCCTTCAGGGGATGGTCGACGATGAGGTACATCACTCTGGGCGATTTGGACGCTACTTCTCGCGGCATCCTTGCTCGGTGCTGACGTGCAGTGAATCCCGGGCTCGGCGACGATCTACCTAGCCCTGATCGCGGGCCTCAATCAGCGCGTACGGGTCAAGTACCTCGTCGCTACGGAGCATGTGGACAAGAAGCGTTGTCGTGGTGGTGATGAGGGTAGGGTCGCTCGGATCCCACAGGGTTGCGAGGGACGGCCCGCCTAGGTGGTGCAGGATCGTGGGGTCGGATATCGATCTCAGTGCTTGGGCGACGCAGATTGCGAGATCGCGAGCAGCGAAAAGTTCGTCGTCGGCTAGGTCTACGGGGAGTGGTCGAAGCGTGAGTTGGCCGACGCCGGAGGCCGCGTCGAGGAAATCGCCAACGCCCTGTGGAAGTAAGGGCGGAACGTCTGCTGTCGCGGACTCGAGCATGCCGTCCATGCCAAGCGCCCTCATGAGATCAATCCAGAGCTCTACATCCGTGCCTGAGGTTTCACCCGGTTGGGTTGCTGCAAGGATTTGGAACAAGCACGTTGCGATCTGGAGCATGTCGGTCGTGCTCACAGGCTGACCGGACTTCTTTAGGTTTCGACGCAGCCGGCCGAAAGGCGATGGGTGTACGGCTAGAGCCAATTGAGCCAGTGCTTCTGCACGTTCAAACGTGTCGTCGAGTTCAAGTCCAGCATCAGCGGGTGAGGGGAACTGGCTCTGAGCTCTTCGGATCAGATCGTCGAGCCCTAGGCGGATGGAGTGGAGTCTCACTGTGATCGCCGCCCGAACCAGTTCGGGCCTGACAGGAAGGTGGTGCGCAAAGAGTATTAGAGCGAGATCCTGTTGGCTGCGACCACGCCGGGTGTGGCGAATCAGCACATCGATCGCGGCTTCGACCTCGACGAGCGTGGCCGCGGTGTATTGCTGTGGGCGTCGACCGGCACGCGCGCCCACGGGGCGATCTCCCACAGCGTCCGCATCGGGCAGGAGTCCGCCTAGCCGCCATCGACGCACCGTCCCGGGTGAGACGTCGAGGCCTCGAGTTGCTGCTCGGTCGGCGATCTCGACGTCGATGACCGCGACCGCCGAGCGCGAGCGCTTGGTAGAGGGCACACGATGACTCTAGACACACCGTCCGGGGCTTTCCCCCCAATGACGACTATCCAACCTCGGTTGGCGGCTTGCAAACATGAGTACAGACGCCAAGACAGGAGGTGACGATGATGAAGAAGAACGAGCTACAGCAGCTGACCGCGCTGTTTACGCTGTTTGGGACGATCGCGTGGGCAGTTTCGATGGTCAAGAGAGCAGCTCGATGAGGGAGCGCTCCGCTGCCGAACTCGGCCGGTCAGATCTGCGGACCGACCGATTTCGGACTCAGCGCCCAGCCGTCATCCCCGAAGAACGGCACAGCTTGCGTCACAGTGGGCGGATCCGGCGTTATCGAGTCGTCGATCAGACGCCGGCGACGTAGGCGGTGAGGAAGTGGACGCCGTGGCGGTCGAGGGTGCCGCGGGCACGGTCGTAGTGCTCGGTGGTGCGCGGGTCAGCGTGCCTGGCCAGGATCTGTGCGTCCCGTAACGGCACCCCGGCGTCCAAGGCGTTGGTGATCGCCGCGTGCCGCAGCGAGTGCGGGCTGATGTGCCGGGGAAATGCAGCGACCGTGGCGATGCGGGTGACCATCCGGTACACGTCGCGCCGGTCAACGGGTTTCCCGGAGAGTGGTCGCAGGATCAGAGGCCCGGTGGTGCGCTGGCCGCGGCAGGTCTCCAGGACCCGCAGCACCGGGACGGTCAGGGGCATGGTGGCGGGCTTGTTGCCTTTGCCGACCAGGTGCAGCACCCGGTACCCGCGGAGGGTGTCGGCGTAGTCCTCGATCCGGACGGCGGCGGCTTCGGATGCGCGTAAGGCGTTGATGCCCAGCAAATATGCGAGGGCGCCGTGGTGCACGGTGATGGTTTGGGCGATCTGTAGGAAGCGGATCAGCTCGAGCCGGTCGAGTCCTTGGGTGCGGGTTTCGTCGCGGTGAATCTTGGGCAGTCGGGCGTACACGGCCGGGTCGGAGCTGATGAGACCGTCGATGTGTGCGAACCGGAAGTATCCGCGTACGGCGTGCATCATCGTGTTGATCGAGGAGTCAATCAGGCCGCGTTCGCCGAGGCTGCGGATGTAGAGCTCGACGTGGGCTCGTTGGATACCGGTCAACGGATCCAGACCGTTGGTCTCGCACCAGGTGAACCATTCCCGTAGCTGGAAGTCGTAGAGCGTGTGCGTTCGCCCGGAGTACCGGGCCAGGAAGGAGACTGCCGCCAACTGGGCGGTCGACATCGTCGTCGGCTGGAACGGCAACACGATTGTGGTGGTGGACATGAGGTCACCTCGCGGCGACCAAGGGACTCAACCGGTGGCCGCTGGCCGCCAAGGCGGGGCCGGGCACTCGGACACCACCGACGCTACGTCCCTCAGACCGGCGACGGCACCCACGAATCTGGCGGCGGTGTGAGGCGGTGTGAGGCGGGTCGGCGAGTTGCCCGGTTCGCGGCAGCTCCCGACTGGCCGCAGCCTTCGCCCCGGCTCCAACTGGGTCGCTCAGGCTTGCCGGCGACGGGTGAAGTCGTGTGGTCGTCGACAGCCGTCTACTTGCGGATACCAAGTCTGGTGTCGGGACACCGCTGCGGCGTTCTGAGCAGGGAGCCGAATCAAGGGGTCGCGGCGTTGACGAGGATGTCGGTGAGGTCGGCGACGTCGTTGATAAGGACGGTGCCGTAGCGCTCGCCGACCTTGCCCTGCCGTAGGCGATGAGCCCACTGCTTCTCAGTCACGACGATGTCGCAGAACACCGCGGCGACCGGGAGAGCGACAATGTCGATGAAGTCGTTCAGCTCCCACGGCTGTTGGCTCTGGCGGTGCTTCGCGGACCGCATCACGTTGGTGACATACCGCGTCGGCAGGTCGTCGATGAACCGGACGAGCCCTCCTTCGCCGAGAGTCGTTGCGAACTGCTCGAACGTCATGCCGATGCGCTCAAGCGCCTCGGTAAGCGGCGGCTTGATGTCGCCGAGATCGGCGCCCCGGACCGCCAGGTCGACGAGGTCGCCGGTGAGACCCTTCTTCGCGATCTCGCCGGCAAGGATGTTCTCGAACTCGACGAAGCGCTTCGCGTGGTCGGAGTTGGCGAAATCGAATCCGAACTCGGCGAGGTCCTGCGGACCGGCGCGATGTAGCTCCTCCTCAATTGTCGAGTACAACCACTCCTCGAGCTGTGCGCGCATTGCCGGAGACATGGACGCGCCACCGTCGGGGAGCGTCGACAAGTCGAGCCCGGGCCAGTCCATAAGCTTCCCGGCGATGTGCCGCATGCCCAATCCGAACACCTGCTGCTGCCGTGGGTGAGTTGGCCTTCCAAACCACCGCAGCAGTGCCTCGTCGAGCTCCTGGTCGAGCAGTCCGAACGGGAGCGCCATGGTCTGGCCCCGGGAGAGTTCGCGCATGATGTCAACGACGTCGTTCCGGGAACGGCTGTCGCCGCGCTTACTGGTCTCCCAGTACCTGTACATGTCGAGCGGGAAGCACACTGCGCCCGATTCCACTGCTGCACTCGCCATGGTGAGCGCGTCGGCGAACCGGGCACCCTGGGGCTTTCCCGTCGCCGCGCGGGCAAGGTCAACCCACTTGTTCTGGTCGAGGTAGATGTGCAGCACGAAGACATGCTCCCCGCCGCGACCTGCGAGACCAAGCGGTTTCAGAAGGGCCGGTAACGCCGTCGAGGACCCATGTGGCTGGACTAATGGGCGCTTCCGCCGGAAAGACGCAGGTGCCGCGCGTCGAGCGGTGCTGGGTCTGGGTGCGGCGACTAGATCTCATGACTAGATGATCAACTCCAAGGGGATCGAGCGGCGCTCGGCGCCGCGCTCGCAAGGCGCAGGCGCGACGGCGGTCTGGTTGCACCATTGAGCGTCTGCAACGCCGCAAGCGTGGATGTCGAGCGTCGCGCAGTATGCGAGACCTTGGAGTTGATCTTCTAGTCGAGATCGCCACGAGATAATCGGGCGCTACTGACGCTCGTTCATACATGAGTGGCGAACGGACTTCGTGCAATCACACATTAGAGGTCAGCGACGCATCCAACTTCCTGGCGCGGCGAGCAAACGGCGTCCTGCCGCCTTCCAAGTGGTGGAGTGCGAGCTTGTTGAGGTCGTAGCGCTCAAGAGAACCGCATGCCTCAACCTCGCCTTTGCCGGCCGTGGCGCGCATCGTGATCAGTTGCTCCGAGTCGGCGCTCACCACCAGGCCAGGGCTGCGCGTTGCGAACATGTACTGCCGGGATCCTCTCAACTGCCGAAGGCGGTCGACGAGGTACTCCTCGATCCAGGGTGCGTGCAGGGCGTCCTCGGGTTGGTCAATGAGTACTGGGGTCTCCCCATCGGCGAGCAGGATGACCAGGATGGCGGTGCACTTCTGACCGTGCGATAGGTCCTCGATGTTGACGTAGTCTCGCCCCTCAGGCTTACGGAACTTGACTTTGAGAACGTCGGGCGTCGCGATGAGCTGAGCCTCCAACAACTGCTCCCATAGATCGCGGTCGTCGACCGTCGCCAGCAGACGGGCGAAGTCCACCGCCGTAACTCCGTCCGGTAGGTGACCAGCCTTCGCGGTGTCGCCAGTCCATAGGGCGCGGACGAAGTTGTACGGCCGGATGTTCTCGGCGATTAGGTCGAGCGCTTGCTCACGGACCCGTGAGCCAACCTTCAGCGCATCGAGCGCCTGGCGGAAGGAGGCGGTGTCTCCCTGCGCGGGGATGTCGATCTTCACGAAGCCGGACGTCTTGCGATTGAGATCGGCGACCCGATCTCGGCGGAGCGTGCGCCGATCGTCACGAGCCTGCTTGAGCTCGCCAAGCAGTGTCTCGCGCACATCACTGAGCCGGTTGTACGCGGGCTCTGCGTCGTTCTTCAGCGTCTGAGCGGCCGCCTCGGCTTTGCTGCGGTTCGTCTGCGCAGTTTCGAGCTCCCGCCGCAGCAGGGGAAGCGACGTTGACCCCGACTTCTCCAACGTCTCGTCGAGCTGCTTCTTGAACGCCTGGAACTCAGCATCCAACTCAGCTTTAACCTCGCCGACCGCGGTCTTGAGATCGACCAGGCTCTCAGCGACTAGCTTCTCGGCCGCGTCCACAGCGGACTTGAATGCGACCTGCGCAAGGCGGATCTTCTCGAACTGCGCATCATGCTCGGGCGTCATCTTGGCCGACGCTGGATCGGGCTCGCTGGGCCGGACGAAGGTGATGCCATCTACGGATTCGGCGAGCGTCGCGAGTGCCCCCTGTTCTGCCGTCCAACGCCCTTGTGACTTGACGAGGTCGTCATCGAAGAGCGCAGACAGTTCACGCTCGCGGTCCCTGAGGCTATTCGCGTCGGAGGCTTGTTCTGTGAGCGTCTGGACCTTGTCGCGGGCGGCGATCAGAGCTGTGCCGTTCGCACGGAGCTTCGATTCGCTCTCCGCGATTCGGGCATCAATCTCAGCGAGGTCGAGCTTGGCGTCAATTAGCCCCATGCGGCCTACGGGCTGCCTTGCGTACTCGAGGATCTCCCCCTGTGAGAAGGCGGAGACAGTCAGGAGCGCGGCGGGATCGTGGTCGACCCGGACCCACTCGTCGGCAATGTCCTGCTCGACCACGGGAGTGGACCCGATCGCGCTGAACATCCGCGACACCCGATATTGCGCCGTCGGCGTGCTGATCTCGACGGCAACGGTGGTGCCTTCGAGAAGAGCCGTCTCCAGCCGGCGGTCGACCTCGTCGCGGATCGTGTTGAAGAGGGCACCGTCGACCTGCTGGTCCAGAGCGAAGCGCAGCGCTTCAAGGACCAATGACTTGCCGGCGCCGGTGCCCCCCAAGAGGCAATTGAGGTCCGGGCTGAACTCCAACGCCGTCCCAGACAAGAAGCCACCGGAGATTGAAACCGAGTCGATCGTGGGGTGCGGCGCCGCGGTGGCCGGATCGGTAAGCGTGACGCGCAGATCGGGATCCTGCAGTGCATATCTGAGGCCACACAGATCCGGTCGCGCAGCCTTGATCCACGAGCGCCGGATCCCGATGCCAGCGGCGGCGTGGCGACTGAGCGCCGCATCGTAAGCGTCAGAACTCTGGATCAACGCCGGACGACGGGTCTCACCAAGCTTTGCGGCGACCTTGGCCGGCGTCCCGGCCAGCACGTACTCGAAGGCCGCGATGTTCGGATCAGCCAGAAGCTGGTTGACGTGCGTCTGCACAGGCTGAATAAGGATGCCACGGTCTTTGTCGATGTGGGCGGCGATAGCAATGCCGCCCTTGTCACGGATTTCGGATGCGCACTCGGCCATGCCCTTCGCCGAGACGACGTTGAGGTCGCCGAAACGGGAGCGCTCGATACCGAGTCGGATCAGTACGTCCTCGATGGTCGACGGGGCCGTGCCTTCCTCCCAGATACCGAGCAGATGCCCATCACTGGTGCTGAGCTCGAAGCCAGGGAGCACAACGAGGTCGCTGCCTTCGGCGGCCTCAGCCATCTGTCCGCACCACGCCGCCGTGTTGTGGTCGGTCACCGCGATCGCGTCCAGTCCAGCGTCGAGCGCCTTCCGCACGATGTCAACGGCAGTGCCGAAGTCCTCGTCGCGTGCGTCGCTCGATCCGGGCGTGTGCACGTGAAGGTCCACAACCCAGAACCGAGCCCAACTGCTCGTCATCTTTCCGCGGTCTCCCTGTATATCGTGAACTCCATGTCGCAGTCTTAGCGCAGAGGACCGACGTTAGGGGGGCGAGTTGCCGAAGTCTCCGACATTGCTCCTCAGAACCGCGCTCAGTCGTCGCCGAGTGCGGGAGTCCCGCTCCGCCCTGAAGCTCGTCGAGGCGGCGACGCACGACGGCCGGATCGACCCCGACATGCTTGGCTTCTACGCGGAGCTTCTCGGTCGCCATCTCCTCCTGGATTGCTGAGCAGGAGCGGTACCTCCGGCTGAAGAAACATCAGCTCGGCCCGCGCCGTGGTGCCCTGTTCCTGGTTCGATCAACAGAGTCGAGAGGTGGTTCACACCGCCTATGACGGGCACGTCGGGGATCTTCCGGACGAGCTCAAGCCGCTGTTGAAGCGCTCCATTCGTCTGAAGCCATGCACCACCGACCGCCACCAAGCAAGAAGCAGCCCACCCACCAAGAAGAAGCGGCGCTGGCTAGGCCAGTCAAGGGTAGGCACGGCGGTCAGCACAAGTTTCGTCTGGCCGCAGAGGGCGCGTCGGTCGTAGTCGGTAGGTTCGGTCGATGACCAAACAGCAACGTCTCCGCAACACAGCCGAGGGCCTGATGGCAGGTCTGGTTGCCAACGGGTTCCGGGGGCCGTTCAGGTACAGCCACCTCGACTGGGAGCTCCCCTTCTACCGGGCCTGGGCGAGGTGGGCGCCGCCACAGCGGAACCCGTCCACGTTCCCAGCGTTCGAGATCGGTGGACATGGAAGGACAAGTCAGGCACGCGAGCTGCTTTGGCAGTTGAAGCGCACGTCTCCTTTCCACGAGTACAACCGCGAGCTGTTGCCGGTCGCCCCCCGCGGTCTAACACCCGAGGAGTACCTCGAGATCTGGGTGACCGACGCGTTGCCGCAGGAGTGGATCGCGCTCGCAGCTCGCTTTCTGGCCGAACTCAAACCCGACGAAGCCTGAGGAGCGTCTCAATGCGCTCGGTGTTCGCTACCGCAGGAACTGGGAAGTGTCTCCGAGCGCGCGCAAGTGGGCGCCGTGCATGCCCCACTCTGGGCGGTAAGACGCCGCGCTTCTGCTGCTGTTTAGAAGTTCTGCGCCATATTCGTGAACCGTGAATAGTGCCCCTGGAACGCGACGGTGATCGTGTCGGTGGGGCCATTACGGTGCTTGGCCACAATCAGGTCGGCCTCACCTGCACGCTCGGACTCGCGGTCGTAGGAGTCCTCGCGGTGCAGCAGGATCACCATGTCGGCGTCCTGCTCGATCGAGCCGGACTCACGCAGATCGGACATCTGCGGACGCTTGTCGGTCCGCTGCTCGGGGCCACGGTTGAGCTGCGAGATCGCGATCACCGGCACGTTGATCTCCTTGGCCAGCAGCTTCAACGCACGAGAGAACTCCGACACCTCCTGCTGACGCGACTCGACGCGCTTGCCGGATGTCATCAGCTGCAAATAGTCGATGACTACCAACTTGAGGTCGTTGCGTTCCTTGAGTCGGCGACACTTGGAACGGATCTCCATCAGCGACATGTTCGGCGAATCATCAATGAACAGAGGAGCATCCGCGACCTTGCCCATCGTCGTCGCCAGCCGCGTCCAGTCCTCGTCGCGCATAGTGCCCTTGCGCATGTGCTGCAGCTGTATGCCGCCCTCCGCGGACAGCAGTCGCATGGAGATCTCGGTCTTGCTCATTTCCAGCGAGAAGACGGCGGACGCCATACCGGCCTTGATTGAGCACGCCCGTGCTATATCCAAGCCGATCGTTGACTTGCCAACAGCCGGCCTGGCCGCAATAACGATCATCTGACCGGGGTGCAGACCGTTGGTCAGCGCATCGAGATCGGTGAATCCCGTTGGTACACCGGTCATCTGACCGTTGGTACTGCTGGCGGCGTCGATCTCGTCCGCGGTCTCGGCGATGATCTCGCCGAGCCGGACGTAGTCCTCGGCCTCCTTGCCGGCGGTGACGCCGAAGACCTCGGCCTGGGCGGCGTTGATGACGTCGACGACGTCGCCGCCACCATCGGCATACCCCATCTGCACGATGCGAGTGCCGGCCGTGACCAGCCGGCGCAGCACGGCGCGCTCGGCGACGATCTCGGCGTAGTAGCCGGCGTTGGCGGCGGTCGGCACGCCCTGGATCAGCTCGTGCAGGTAGGCCTGCCCGCCGATGCGGCTCAGCTCGCCGCGCTTGGTCAGCTCGTCGGCGACGGTGATCGCGTCGGCCGGCTCACCGCGGCCGTAGAGGTCGATGACGGCTTCGTAGATCGACTCGTGCGCCGGACGGTAGAAGTCGCGTCCGTCGACCGACTCCGCTGCATCGGCGATGGCGTCCTTGGACAGCAACATGCTGCCGAGCACCGACTGCTCAGCCGGGACGTCTTGCGGCGGGACCATGCCGCCCCCGTGGCCACCCTCGTCGGTGTAGTCCGGAGGAAGTTCAGCAATCGCCACGCACGCTCTCCTTGCCACCGTTTTCGAACATGTGTCAACTGCACCACGAGAGTGTGACAGTGAGATCCAACTGGGTGCGTGACACGCGAAGAGGCCACGCTAGAACCCTTCCGCCGCCCCTGCAAACCCCCGCTCATATGTGCTCGGGACAACCTGTGGACAACGTGTGGACATGTGCCGTATGTCGTGTGCACGCCCTGGGGACAAGACTGTGGATATCTTCCCGCCCACCTGCCTTGTATGGCGCTGACCTGCGAAAACGTGCCTCCACGGCTGTGCACAAGAAAAATCTTTGGTGGATTTGTGGCGCGAGTTACCCACAGGACCGTTGGCGTGGGGAGTGGCCGAGGGTGCGGTTACCGCAGGTTCAGTAAAGGTTGCGCCAAGGGACGGTCTCGCGGGTGCCAGCAAGTCGGCCGCTAAGCCGCCAGCCTCGGCGCACATGTATGCGCAGCATGCGCTCAGCACCTGAACTTCGAGACGACTTGCAACCCCGGCGAGTTATCGCACGAGGCGGCCGGTCGCCTCGAGGACCTGGATCGGCTGGGCGGGACCCGTGATGGTCGCGCTCCCGGGCAGGTCGGTGAACTTTCCGCCGTCTACGGCGAACTGTCCGCCATAGACCGTCGTGACCGACGCTTTCACGGTGCCGCGTTGCTCATAGGTGTGCTTCACGTCGCCGTCCGGGTAGCCGCCACCGCGCGACTCCGTCGGACCGAGTGACGAGCCGTCGCCGAAGTGGAAGGTGTTCGACTTCAAGACCGGCTTGATCTGCACCTTGTGACCGAGCAGCGTCACGGTGCGAACCTCGTCCGGCCCATAACCTGGGCCGGAGAAGTCCGCAGTGAAGTAGTTGGGCAGGTTGACCAGGGTCCGGTTGCCCACCGGTTCCATCGTGGCCTTCGGCTTCACGAACGGCGTCTTGATAAATGCCGCCCGGATCATTGCTACTGTGAGTTCGGGTTTGGAGCTCGCGTTGGGCACCAGATTCGGCCAACAAGTCTCGCCAACTCTGTCCCATTTGCCCGGGCGCTTATTCGGCACCAGAAGTCGTCGGTACACGGTCACAAGGGGGCCGTCGGCATCCTTTACATTAATGCATGCCTTGAAAGTCCGCTCGCATCCGGCATCCTCCCCATCAGGGGCGTTATGCGGGCACGCGTGAACGTTCTGGTACTCGTATGGGACGAGTCTCTTTACCGTCTTCTTTCCCTTGGTTACCGTTGCTGGCCCCTTTTTTGGGAGACCGCTGGTGTCCGCTTTCGACATTCCGACTTCGGCGCCGTCACCCTTGGTCTTTCCGCAGCCTGATGCACGACAATAGGGAGCGCGCTGTGTTCCGTGAGCAGCAGGCAAGAGCGGTATGGTCGTGGCGACAACTACAGCAAGCCCAAACACGCAGCCTTTTGCATTCATGCTGTCATCACTCTTATCGCAGCCACACGCCAGCCGGCACTCCCCCAGTGAAGTTCAAAGACCATACCTTGGCCGGTCAGACGGTCATAGGATCGAACCACACTGCCCGTGGCATCCACAATGTTGACCGCCGGCTCGGTGATCATCACTTTAACCTTCGAACTTGAACTGTCCCAGTGGTATATTTCAGTTCCGTCAATAACCAATTCTTTACCCGCGAAATGCTGATTCTTTTCAACCAGTTCTTGCACAGTATTCTCATGGTTATCACAGGTTTTGCAGCCGTCGAGAGCTAGAGGTTCGAGCTCACCAACTTTCGGACGTTGCGCGGTTCGATTGACAACGGAATAGTAGTGTCGTGCGAACGCCATGGCGCCGGCCTTCGTGTGCTGTCTGGCCGGTTCGGGCACACCCGGAGCACCGGCTGCTGTGTCCTTGGTGGTCGGCTTCGCCTTGGTCGTCGGCGATGTCGCCGCGCTCGACGTCCTGGTCGTCTTCGTGGTCTGCGGCGGTGCCGGCTCGCCGGAGGCGATGCCTGGCTTGGAGTGCGTGGAGCCCGATGACGACGCGCCATCGCTCGATCCGCCTCCGCATCCGGATGCTGCCAGGACGGCAAGCAGTGTCGCAGTGGCGCCAACGGCACGTGAGCTGCGCATCGGGTGAATCCCTCCCCTGTGATGAACCTGAGTGCCCCGTGATTATGGGCGAGCCAGCACCGCGCTGGTGCGCCACGTTCTTAAAGTTTTGGTCAAGAAGCCGGTGTGCCCGGCATACCCGACCCCGGGATCATGCCAAATCTCATCGTCCGGACGCAGAAGTTATCCACAGGCGAGGGCTTGGGTGGGTGAGTGCGGACCTCGAGCCCCACCTCGCTGCGCTCTCCCCGGCCCGCGGCCGCCGCGGGGTCTCGATACGCTCCCCCGCTTCACTCCTCCGCTACTCAACCCGCATGACGCTCCTCGGCCACCACAGTCCGCCAGCGCCATACACAGAACGCGGCCACGGCCGCTCCGAGGAGTGACCGTGGCCGCGTGGACCGGAAGTGAGCCGGTGTCAGCGCAACGTGCCGTAGCCCGTCGGCGTCGTCCAGATGCTCTGCTTCTTGACCACGTCACCAGGCTTCGGTGCCGCGATCATCATGTTGTTCCCGAGATAGATGCCCACGTGGTACGCCGGCGAGCCGAAGAAGACCAGGTCGCCCGGCTGAGGGCTGTAGGTCCGCTTCATGTACGCCTGCTGCTGGCTGGCGGTACGGGGGATGTACATGCCCGCCTGCTTGTAGACGTATGACGTGAGCCCCGAGCAGTCGAAGCCCTGCGACGGGGACGAGCCGCCCCACACGTAGGGCACCCCCAGGTACTTCTCCGCGATGGAGACCACGGTCGACGTGCTGCCGCCGCTGGTGGGCGGCGGTGGCGTCGGTGTGGTGCCGCACGGGTAGCCGCCCAGCGCCTGCCAGGTCTGCGGGCCGACGATGCCGTCGACCGCCAGACCATGAGAGCTCTGGAAGGACTTCACGCGCGACAACGTGGCTGCGCCGAAGACGCCGTCCACCGCGATCCCGCCGAGCTTGCCCTGTGCACTCGACACGAGCGAGCCGGTGGAGCCGTAGCGGATGACGTTCACCTGGCACGACGGCGTCGTCGGTGGCGGCGGGGTCGGCGCCGAACCCGGGAAGCCACCCAGCGCCTGCCAGGTCCGCGGGCCGACGATGCCGTCGACCGCGAGACCGTGCGTGCGCTGGAAGGACTTCACCTTCGCCAACGTCTGTGTCCCGAAGATGCCGTCCACCGTCAGGCCGCCCAGCCGCTGCTGAGCCGTCTTGACGTAACTTCCTGTGGATCCGTAGCGAAGGTAAACCACGGTCGTGCTCGGCGACGCGGCGCGGACGCCGCTCGTCGAGGCCGACGCAGTGTTGCGCTGCCCCGATGCGCCCGTCGTACCGCTGCCAGGATCGGCATACGACGGAGCTGCCTGCACGAGGCTGGCGGCGGTGGCCGGAACGCTGAGCAGCGTGCCGGTCACCACCAGCCCCTTGCGGGAGGTGATCGCCGGGGCGACCTTGGCCGACAGGCCGGGCCGTGGTTTGCGATGTCTCGGAGTAGTAATCGTGGTCATGTGACCCTCTCGGTGCTCGTCCAGTCCAGAAACGCGCAAAGGGGATGCCACGCGTGCCGTGGCATCCCCCGATGTCGCCTTACTCCTTCCCCGAAGAAGGCGGTTGCACGAGCACTGACTATGCCGGGGCTCCGGAGTCTGTGAAAGACGCGAGTGTTGAGTACGGATGGGTGTATGAGTCCTATGTGACTCATGTGACTGGTGAGTATTTGCGGGGCTGGCGGAGCTGGAGTGGCCCAGTGTTGCAATTTCAACGAAACCGCGCCCGAATCACATGCGTGTAACACTAAAACAGCGAAATCGCTTCGAACGACACGCCGAAATGAAAGTTTTTACCGAGAATCTCAACATCTGAGACGTTATGAAGGGGGCCGGTCACGGCCCTCGCGCGGCGGTCGGACCGACCCGCACTCGCGCTGTCTGCCGCCATCCTGCCAGACGCCCGTCCGGCTCGTGCCCCAGCCGTCGATCCGTTGTGGCGCAGGCGCGCTCAGCGCCATACGCGAACGTGAGCGGACAGCGAGAAGCCCCGCCGGTCCGATGGACCGACAGGGCTTCTCCTCAGGTGTATGGCGCGCTGCGCGAGCCTCAGGCGCGACCGTAGTAAGGGCTGCCCCAGACACTCTGGACGCTGACCACGGTGCCGGGACGGCGAGCGGCGATCATCTTGCCGTCACCGATGTAGATGCCGGTGTGGTACGCCGGGGAACCCCAGAACATCAGGTCACCGGGGCGCGGGCTGGACACACGCGTGGTCGCAGCGGCCTGGGCCGACGCGGTCCGCGGGATGCTCTTGCCGGCCTGACGGTAGACGTACTGGGTGAAGCCCGAGCAGTCGAAGCCCGAGCGCGACGTGCCGCCGTAGCGGTATGGCGTGCCACGCAGGCCCATCGCGATCGACACGACGGAGGAGTTGTTCGACCGGGACACCGGGCTCGGCGCGGAGCCGTAGCCGCCGAGCGCGGTCCAGGTGTGGCGACCGACGATGCCGTCGGCGACCAGGCGGTGCGCGCGCTGGTACGACTTCACCTTGGCGCGGGTACGCGGACCGAAGATGCCGTCGACCGCGAGACCGCCGACCTTGCGCTGGACGACCTTCACCGCGGTGCCGCGGGAGCCGTACTGCACGGTGGGGCCGATGCGGACGGAGGTGGCGAGGTGACCGGCGGCCTGGACGTGTCCGGCGGCCTGGACGTGACCTGCCTGCGCCATACCGGCGCTCGGAGCGGCCGATGCGCTCTCCATGCCGGCCAGCGGGACGACACATGCGCCGGCGGCGGCGACGGCCACGCTGCGGCGACCGACCTTGTTCAGAACTTTCGGCTCACGCTTGAGGTGACGCGGGGAGTACGAACCCATGAGACAAGGGACCCTTCAAATGGACTGCAGTGACAAAGACGGGTGCGGGCGCCGTTGCCCCGGGACCAGTGCCCCACCCAGTTGTGCACCCGACTCCCCGAACCGCCGGTGGCACGGTCACCGACTATGACGTACCGGACGGCGTTCCCAAAGTCGTTCTGGAATATCTGTGGACAACCGTTCAGCCTCACGCGCGCGCCCCCGCGCGTCGGACCGCTCGTCGCGGCCGTGATCATTCCGTAATAATCCGCGGCATTCCGGGGTTTGTCGCCGACCGCCAGAACTCCGCGCAAAGACACAGGTGTCCCGTCCGTCCCATTCCTGGATGAGACGGCCAAGTCTCATATGACGAGACGTGAGTTACGCGGACGTCACGCTGTGTCGGACCGCGGACGCGTTCGTGCGCACCGTACGCTGAAGGGCGTGCCCGTCCGCCCCGCTTCGTCGTCCACCGTGGGGCAGCGGTCGACGCATCGGCAGATCCTGGCGCTGGCGGTCCCGGCGTTCCTCGCCCTGGTCGCCGAACCCCTCTTCCTGATGGCCGACTCGGCGATCGTCGGCCACCTCGGCACCGACCAGCTCGCCGGACTCGGTGTCGCGAGCGCCGCACTGCTGACCGCCGCCAACATCTACGTCTTCCTCGCCTACGGCACCACCGCGCTGGTCGCCCGCCGACTCGGCGCAGGACAGGACTCCGCCGCGGTCGGCGCGGGCGTCGACGGCATCTGGCTGTCGATCTTCCTCGGCGCCGCCACCGCCATCGTGGTCGCCGTCTTCGCCGGTCCCATCTGCGACGTCTTCGGCGCCTCACCGGCCGTGGCGGACGAGGCCACCATCTACCTGCGGATCAGCGCGTTCGGCATACCCGGCATGCTCGCGGTGCTCGCCGCGACCGGGGTGCTGCGCGGCTTCCAGGACACCCGCACGCCGCTGATCGGCGCCACCACCGGCTTCGCCGCGAACCTCTTGCTCAACATCCTCTTCGTGTATGGCGCGGGGCTCGGCATCGCCGGCTCCGCACTGGGCACGGTGATCGCTCAGTCCGCCCTTGCCGCAGGGCTGCTCATCGTCGTGCTGCGTCGCGCCCGCCGACTCGGGACCAGCCTGCGTCCGCATCCGGGCCGGGTGCTGGCCGCGGCCCGGTTCGGGGTGCCGCTGCTGGTTCGCACACTCGCGCTGCGCGCCGCGATGTTGGCCAGCACCTGGGCGGCGGCCGAGCTCGGCGACGTCCCGCTGGCCGCACACCAGGTCGCGATGACCGTCTTCGGCTTCCTCGCCTTCGCCCTCGACGCGCTGGCGATCGCCGCGCAGGCGCTCACCGGGCACACCCTCGGTGCGCGCGATCTGGACGGCACCCGGGACGCCACCCGGCTGATGCTCTGGTGGGGCTGGTGGATGGGCGTTGCGCTCGGCGCCGTCGTCGCCGCGACGCACACGGTGCTGCCGATCCTCTTCACCGGCGACCAGGCGGTCCGCGACGCGCTGTCGGTCGCCCTGCTGGTGGTTGCGGTCGGGCAGCCGATCGCGGGGCTGGTCTTCGTGCTCGACGGCGTCCTCATCGGAGCCGGCGACGGCCCGGCGCTGGCGTGGCTGCAGGTGGTCGTGCTGGCGGCATACCTGCCGTTGCTCTGGCTGGTGCACGTGCACGCCGACTCGTTGCGCGACGCCGGACCCGGCCACGCGCTGCTCATGCTGTGGCTGGCGTTCACCGGGTTCATGGTCTTCCGGCTGATCGGGCTCGGCATACGCACCCGGTCCGGGCGGTGGATGGTCACCGGCGCCTGAGCGGGCAGCGGCCGCGTGCAGAACCGGCAACGGTTGTCAGAACTGCACCACATTTCGCCCACCTCCCGCACCCAACCGGCGACCGTTGTCAGAACTGCACCACTTCCCCCGCGGTCTCATTCGGCGGTCAGTGCGGCGCGCCGCCGCGCGAGCAGCCGCCGCTCGGGCCCGGTCGGCGCGAGCCGGATCGCCTCGTCGAGTGCTGCGATCGCACCCGTGAGATCGCCGGTGCGGGCCGCCAGGTCCGCGCGGGTCGCGTGGAAGAGGTGGTAGCCGGCCAGCT
Organism: Flexivirga endophytica; assembly: GCF_014640635.1. Lineage (GTDB taxonomy): Bacteria > Actinomycetota > Actinomycetes > Actinomycetales > Dermatophilaceae > Flexivirga > Flexivirga endophytica. The sequence goes on along the minus strand of NZ_BMHI01000002.1, from coordinate 138,067 downwards.
CCGGCTCGAGCTGATCGACCATCCCGAGGGCGAGTTGCACGTCATACGCCTCGGCGATCGCGACCGCGCGGTTGAGCTCGACCACCGGTGTCGCCGGCAACAGTTCGTAGAGGCGCGCGATCGCGGCCCAGTCGGTCTGCGCGGCGGCCCGCGCACGGTCGTGCTCGAGCGCGATCCGGGCCTGCACCTCATATGCCCCGGGCGGGCCGGACAGGTCGGCGAGCAGTCCGCGCCCCTCGTCGACGGCCGCCCGGTCCCAGCGCGAACGGTCCTGCTCGGCCAACGGCACGATCTCGCCGTGCTCGGTGCGCGCGGACCGCCGTGCGTCGGTGAGCAACAGCAGCGCGAGCAGCCCGGTGACCTCCGGCTCGGGCATCATCCGGTGCAGCAACCGGGCCAACCGGATCGCCTCGGTGCTGAGATCGACCCGCAGGAGTTCGTCGCCCGAGGAGGCGGAGTAGCCCTCGTTGAAGAGCAGGTAGAGCACCGCGAGCACGCCGTCGATGCGCTCCGGCAGCAACTCGGCCGGCGGCACGCGGTAAGGGATCGCGGCCGCGCGGATCTTGGCCCGCGCACGGACCAGCCGCTTGTCCATCGTCGACTCGGTGACCAGGAACGCCCTCGCGATCTCCACCACGCTCAGACCACACAACGTCCGCAGCGTGAGCGCCACCCGACCCGGCATCGGCAGGGCCGGGTGCGCGCAGGTGAAGATCAGCCGTAGCCGCTCGTCGGGGAAGCCGCTCGGCGGCGCCGGCTCGTCATCGGACGTCGCGGCGATCAGCGCCAGCTTCGCCGCCTCCGTGCCGCGCCGCCGGAGCCGGTCGCGAACCGCGTTGCGGGCGACCGTGGTCAGCCAGGCGGCCGGAGTCGTCGGCACTCCGTTGCGCGGCCACACCTCGACCGCACGCGCGAACGCCTCCTGTGCCGCCTCCTCGGCAAGCTCCCAGTCACCGCACCACCCGATCAGCCCGGCGACCAGCCGCCCCCACTCCTCGGCGAAGACGGGGGCGACCAGGTCGTCGGGTCGGCTCACTGGCCGGTACTCACGCCGTCGCCGCACCGTCGCCGACCTGCGACGGGACCTCCGCGGCGCACCGGCGCAGGTCGATCAGGTCGCTACCGTGTGCGGTCGCGATCGCGACGGCCTCGTCGAGATCGGTGACCTCGAGGAGGTCGTAGCCGCCGATCTGCTCCTTCGTCTCCGCGAACGGCCCGTCGGTGATAGCCACCGCGCCGTCCACCCGGCGCACCGTCGTGGCGAACGCGGGCGGCTGCAGTTGCCAACCGTGCAGGCGTCGCTCTCCGGCATACGCGATCCAGTCGTCCATCGGGCGCGGCTCGTCACCGGGCCGTCCCTGCTCGGTGATCTCCGCATCGCCGGTCTGGTCCCAGCAGACCAGCATCAGATAGCGCTCGCGGTCGGCCCGCGGCTCGCGCGGGACCGGCGTCGGCATGCCGGGTATGACGGGGCGGATCTCGATGGCGCCGTTGCCGAGCGTCGGGTGTGCGCCGGCAACCGCGATCGCCTCATCGAGATCGGCCGCCTCGATCAGGTCGAACCCGGCCACCTGCTCCTTGGTCTCGGCGAAGGGGCCGTCCGACACGGACACGGTCGTGTCGGTGCGCCGCACCGCCGTGGGCGCGACGTCGCTGCGCAGCGGCGCGCCGGCCAGCAGGACGCCGCGATGGTCCATCTCGGCCACCCAGTCGTCCAACCGCTGCTCGGTGTCCTCCGGCCAGCTGCCGTCGGGCTCGATCACGTGGGTCAGGAAGTACTTCATCGATCCTCCTCGGTCGATCATCGCAGCACGGCGGGCGCCGTACTCATCCCGATGACGAACGAGAAGTCGCGTTGAGGACACCCTCGGACACCACATTCTTCGAATGGTTCCTCGAACGACGAGGAGCCGGCCACCCCGAACGGGATGACCGGCTCCAGACGTCAGCGACGTGCTGTCAGAGCGTCACTTGGCAGCGACGACGTCCAGCTTCAGCTTCGCCTCGACCTCGGGGTGCAGCTTGACGCTGACCTCGTGGTTGCCGAGGTTGCGGATCGGCTGTGCGATCTGCACGGTACGGCGGTCGATGTCGCCGGCACCGGCGGCCTTGACGGCCTCGGCGATCTCGGCGGTGGTCACGGCGCCGAAGAGGCGACCGCTCGCACCGGCGCGAGCCGACAGGGAGATGACGGACGACTCGAGGTTGCCCTTGAGCGACTGCGCGTGCTCCAGCGACTGCACCGCACGGTTGGCCCGTGCCTGCGTGATCGCGTCGACCTGCTTCTGGCCGCCCTTGGTCCACGGCGTGGCCAAGTGGCGGGGCAGCAGGTAGTTGCGGGCGTAGCCGTCCTTGACCTCGACCACGTCACCGGGAGCGCCGAGCGTGGCGACCTCGTGGGTCAGAATGATCTTCATAGCGTTACTTCTTTCAGCGTGCCGAGGACGAGTAGGGCAGCAGGGCCATCTCGCGGGCGTTCTTGACCGCGGTGGCGATGAGGCGCTGCTCCTGCACGGAGACACCGGTGACCCGACGGGCGCGGATCTTGCCACGGTCGCTGATGAACTTGCGCAGCAACGCGATGTCCTTGTAGTCGATCGACTCGACCTTGGCCAACTTCAGCGGGTTGGCCTTCTTCTTGGGCTTACGAATGACGGGCTTAGCCATCGTGGTGCTCTCCTTCGTTTTCGAGAGCCCGAGCCGAAACTCGGGATGGGGTTGATCTGTGTTGTATGGCGGTCTCGATACGGCACTCGCCTAGCGGCTCGCACCTACCCTTCGATACGTCCTCGGCTATCGCCTCGGACTACTCAGGGCAACGCTCGACCCGCTTTAGAAAGGCGGTTCGTCGTATGACGGGCCGGTGCTCCAACCGCCACCCTGCTGGCCGCCGGCAGGCTGCTGCGGGGCCGCCGGGGCCCCGCCCTGCTGACCGCCCTGGCCGCCGGTCGCCCACGGGTCGGACTGCTGTCCGCCGCCGAAGCCGCCTTGCTGGCCACCGGAGTTGCCGCCGAAACCGCCGCCCTGCTGGCCGCCGCCGCGCTGGGTCTTGTTGACCTTCGCGGTTGCGTATCGCAGGGACGGGCCGACCTCGTCGACGTCCAGCTCCATGGTGGTGCGCTTCTGACCGGTCTCCTTGTCGTCCCACGAGCGGGACTTCAAGCGACCGGAGACGATCACGCGTGCGCCACGGGTGAGCGACTCGGCGACGTTCTCCGCCGCCTCGCGCCATACCGAGCAGCGCATGAACAGCGTCTCGCCGTCCTTCCACTCATTGGTCTGCCGATCCATGTAGCGCGGCGTCGACGCAACGGTGAAGTTGGCGACGGCTGCCCCGGACGGCGTGAACCGCAACTCCGGGTCCTGGGTCAGGTTGCCGATGACTGTGATGACGGTGTCGCCTGCGGCCATGTCGGAACTCCCTTGCTAGATGTCGAGCGTCAGGCGTCCACGCGCAGCAGCTTGGTGCGCATGATCTGCTCGTTGAGCGACAGCTGGCGGTCGAGCTCCTTGGCGGTAGCCGACTCGGCGGTCATCGTCACAACGGCGTAGATGCCCTCGGACTTCTTCTTGATGTCGTAGGCAAGACGTCGACGACCCCAGATCTCGGTGTTGTCGATCTTGCCGCCTTCAGCGGTCACGACCTTGAGCAACTTGTCCAGCGTGGGCTGGACAACGCGCTCGTCGAGCTCGGGGTCGATGATGATCATCAATTCGTACTGACGCATGCGTTAACCCACCTCCTTCGGTCTCAAGCGGTCACGGTCTCTCCGTGACAGGAGGGTTGCAGCGTGGCCCGCACCCCCGGTCGTCACCGCTTCCGGTGCTGTCCGCGAGTATGCCGCCAGACCCCGACAGGGTCGATGGCAATGGGCCGGACGCGAGTTTATCCGTCAACCGGCGTCGGGCGTTAATCGGTGATTGACGTCGGGCACGACGCGGGCCGGGCCGGCGGCCTTCGGCGGGGAGTGCGGTGTGGCAGGGTCGCGTCGCAGGTCCTCCGACGACTCCCAGGATGCCCACGCGATGCCGACATACGCGATGACGCGGATCAGCAGGAAGAAGGAGTATGCCGCGCCCGGCATCGCCTTCGCGGTGTTGCTCGGACCGGCGATGTAGAGCCAGGTCATCACGAAGTAGGCGATCTCGGCGCCCGCCCACATCAAGTGCTCCCGCCAGCGCAGCGCGACTAGGGCCATCAACGGCAACACCCACATGCAGCTCTGCACCGACATCGACTTGCCGGTCAGCATGACGATCACCAGCATCGTCAGCGCCAGCGGCGCCATCTGCGTGCGTATGGCGGGCCGGCCACTCAGGTAGAGGCCGAGCAGGAACGCCACGACCCAGCCGAGCACCGCGATGATCGACAGTGACGCGGCGGGCAGCGGGTGGTGCGCGACCGTCAACAGGTAGGCGGGAGAACCGTATCCGGCGTCCTGGTCCCACCAGGCACGGTAGGGGTCCAGCGGGTCACCGCCCATGGCGTAGGCCAGGCCGAAGCACACGACGATCGCACCGGCGGCACCGGCGAGGCAGCGCAGGAGCGGACCGCGGGCGCCGTCCCGTAGCGCGATCAGCACGATGGCCCCGAGCAGCACCAGCGGATAGGTCCGCGCCATCACCGCCGCGCCCAGGAGGATGCCGGCGGCCACCGGATGCTTGCGGGCCCACAGCGCCATACCGACGGTGGCAAGGGCGACGCCGAACACGTCGAACGACACCAGCGCCGACGTGATCAGCACCGGGCTCAGCGCGACGTGCGCGGCCAGCCACGGGGTGTCGCGCACCATCGACGCGGTGGCCAGCGTGGTCAACGCGATCAGCAGCACGATGATCACGGTGCCGATCGCGAAGTAGACCTGTTGGGTGCCCAGCGCGCTACCGCCCGGCGTCAGTTGTTTGACGAACCAGTCGAGGATCGCGGTCAGCACCGGCTGGCTGTGTCCGGCGCCGCCGGCGGACCACGGCGTGCCGCCCTTCGGGCCACCGGAGCCGACCGGCAGGTCGGAGTAGCAGGCCCGCCACAACGCACCGGGCGAGCCCCAGCCGTCACGCACGCAGTGGTTCTTCTGCAGCACGCCGAGCGCGATCAACACCGATGCCAGCGCAGAAAGCATGGCGGCGGCATACGTCCAGCCACGGCGCCCGATCGCGGCGAACCGGCCGACCGGTCCGCCGATGATCCCGGTGGCGAGCGCGGCAGGTTCCTCCCGGCGACTGGGCGCGGTCAGGCGTGTGGGCGAAGGCACGAGCGCGAGCCTAACCCGCCGATCCGGCGCGAGTGCGCGATCCCCGAGTCACGGGGTTGGCTGCGGCTCCGACGACTCCGGCTGGCCCCCGTTGCCGACCGGCGGCGGCGTGATCGGCACGGACGGTCGCGTCGGGGTCGGGCGCGACGTCGGGCTCGGCGGCGGTGAGGTCGTCGTGGTGGTCGTCGTCGGGGACGGCTCCGTCGTCGTGGACGAGGTCGACGAGCTGGAGCTGCTGGACGAGGACGAGGAACTGGTGGTGCTGGTCGAGCTCGGTGTGGAGGACGTGGTGCTGGTCGGCGGCTGCGTCGTCGAGGTCACCGGTGGCGGCGAATAGGTGGTCGTCTGCTTGACGTCCTTGGTCTCTGGCAGCTTGGCGACCTTCTCGCCCTTGAGCGCGGCCCGCATGAAGTCCAGCCACACGGTGGCCGGGGTGTCGCCGCCGTAGAAGCTCTCGTTGTGGGTCGCCTTGTCGAGGCTGACGGTGCCGTTCCCGGCATACATGCCCACCGAGACCGTCAGCTGGTCCGGGGTGAAACCGGTGAACCATGCCGATTTGTAGTAGCTCGACGTGCCGGTCTTGCCGGCCGCGGGGCGATTCAGCTGCCCGGCGGTCTTGTGGGCGGTGCCCTCGGCGTCCTTCAGCGGTCCGGTCATGCCGTTGACCAGGTTGGCGGCGATGTCCTTGGAGATCGCCTGCTTGCTGTCGGGGTGCGCGTCGTAGCTGTAGTCACCGGCGACACTGCTGACCTTCTTGATGAAGTAAGGATCGGCCTTCTTGCCCTCGGCGCTGATCGTGTTGTAGGCGTTGGCCATGTCGATGACGCGCACGGCCGCACTACCCAGGACGTCGGTCGTGCTGGGGTTGTCCATGTCCGGAGAGTTGGCCGGTATGCCGAGCTGCTGCGCCGCGGCCAGTGTCTTGCCGGTGCCGAGCGCCTGGTTGAGCCGCACATAGGCGGTGTTGGACGACACCGCGAACGCGCGGTCCAGCGTGAGCATCCCGAACTGCTCGTGGTTGTCGTTGTAGACCTTGATCGACTTCCCGTTGGCACCCTGGACCTTCAACGGTGACGCCCCGCTGAACCTGGTCTGCAGCGTCATACCGTCCTGCAGCGCGGCGGCCAGCGCGAACGCCTTGAAGCTCGACCCGCCCTGCAGCTGCGCGCGGGTCGCCGAGTTGTAGGCGTTCTTGCTGATGTCCTCGCCGCCATACATCGCGACGACGGCGCCGTCCGGCTTCTCCGCGACCAGGCCCGTGTGCAATGCGTCGAGGCGAGCGGTCTGGGTCGGGATGTTCTTGTGCACCGCGGCTACGGCCGCCTTCTGGGAGCCCTTGTCGATCGTGGTGGTGATGCGCAACCCGCCGCGGTCGATGTCCTCCGGCTTGAGCTTGAGCTTCTTCTCCAGCTCGGCGCGCACGTCGGCCACGATGTAACCGCTCGGGCCCGAGACCTGCTGGGCGTGCGGGTCGTACTTCTTGAACTGCGGCATGTGCGCCTTCGCGCGCCGGGCCGCCGACAGCCAGCCCTCCTTGACCATGCCGTCGAGCACGTAGGTCATCCGCGCGTTGGCGCGGGTCTCGGCGGCCTTTCCGTACTGCGGGTCGTAGAGCCCCGGGGCGTTGATGACCGACGCGAGGAACGCGCCCTGGCTGGCGTCGAGCTCGTTGACGTCGACGCCGAAGTAGGCCTGCGAAGCGGCCTGTATGCCGTAGGCGCCGCGACCGAAGTAGATGTTGTTGAGGTAGGCCTCGAGGATGTCGTCCTTGGACAGCTTGCGGTCGACCTTGAGCGCGATCATGATCTCTTTGACCTTGCGCTTGGCCGAGCGGTCCTGGGTGAGGAAGTTGTTCTTGACGTATTGCTGGGTGATGGTCGAGCCGCCCTGCTCCTGCCCACCGGACAGTGTGCTCCATGCCGCGCGCAGCGTGCCGGTGACCGAGACGCCGGAGTTCTTGTAGAAGTCGCGGTCCTCGGCGGCCAGGAATTCGTAGCGGACGGTCTTGGGGACCTTGGCCAGCTTGACGTCCTCGCGGTTGACGGTGCTGAAGCGACCGAGCTCGGTCTTGCCGTCGCTGTAGTAGACGATCGACACCTGCTTGGAAGCGTCGGCGTGCGCCGCCGGGATGGGGGTGCGCAGGTAGATGACGACCAGGGCGATGAAGCCCAGCAGGCACAGGCCGAACAGGCCGAGCACCGTGCGCCAGAAGACCTTGAACGCCAGGCCGTGCTCCTTCTTGCGGCGTCGGCCGCGGCCCCCGGCAGCGGCTGCAGCGGATCGCCGGCTGCCGCGCGGTCCACGCTCGGCATTGCCCTCGGCGTCGCCGCGAGCGGCCCCATCCTGCTCATCTGTCACCGATGAAGGGTAACCGCCCGTGCGGACAACCCGGCAATTGCGCGGCAGCGACTCGCGGTTCTGGCCGATGTATCGAGTCGATACATCGAGTGCGGTATGCTCGCTCTCACACCCACCGGAACACGAGCTACAAGGAGGTCCCACATGTCACGTCGTGGCGCCATCCTCGAGCTCGCGATCCTGGGTCTGCTGCACGACCAGCCCCTGCACGGTTACGAGCTGCGCAAGCAGTTGTCGGGCGTGCTCGGTGCCTTCCGTGCAGTGTCGTTCGGCTCGCTCTACCCGTGCCTTCGCGGCCTGGTCGAGCGCGGCTGGATCAGTGAGCGCGCCTCCGGCAATCAGGACCGACAGGTCCCCGGGCTCGGCGGCAAGCGCGGCAAGATCACCTATGAGCTGACCGCGGAGGGCAAGGAGCAGTTCCAGACGCTCATGGCCCAAACGGGCCCTGCCTCGTGGGAGGACGAGAACTTCGACGTCCACTTCGCCTTCTTCGGCCGAGCCAGCAGCGATGTGCGATTGCGCATCCTGGAGGGTCGCCGGAGCCGGCTGGAGGAGCGCCTGGACGACTCGCGGGAGCAGTCCCGTCAACGTCGTGAGCGCACCGACAAATACACCGCCGAGTTGCACCGTCACGGCCTCGAGTCGACCGAGCGCGAAGTGCGCTGGTTGTCGGAGTTGATCGAGACGGAGCGTTCGGCATACCGCACCACCAATCCCGGCACGGCGGCGTCAGCCGGCCAGCCGGTCGATGGGGAGACACCGGAGCATGCCTCCGACCCCACCGAAGAATCCGACAAGGAGTAGGAAATGGGATCCATTCGCGTCGCCATCGTGGGCGTCGGCAACTGTGCGAGCTCGCTCGTGCAGGGCGTTGAGTACTACAAGGATGCGGCGGCCGACACGACTGTGCCGGGTCTGATGCACGTGAAGTTCGGCGAATACCACGTCAACGACGTCGAGTTCGTCGCCGCGTTCGACGTCGACGCCAAGAAGGTCGGCTTCGACCTCTCCGAGGCGATCACCGCCAGCGAGAACAACACCATCAAGATCGCGGACGTCCCGCCGACCGGTGTCACCGTGCAGCGCGGCACCACGCTCGACGGCATCGGCAAGTACTACGCGATGACGATCACCGAGGCCGACAGCGAGCCGGTCGACGTCGTCCAGACGCTCAAGGACGCCAAGGTCGACGTGCTCGTCTCGTACCTGCCGGTCGGCTCCGAGCAGGCGGACAAGTTCTACGCACAGTGCGCCATCGACGCGGGCGTCGCGTTCGTCAACGCCCTGCCGGTCTTCATCGCCTCCGACCCCGAGTGGGCCAAGAAGTTCGAGGACGCCGGTGTCCCGATCGTCGGTGACGACATCAAGAGCCAGGTCGGCGCGACCATCACCCACCGCGTCATGGCCCGTCTCTTCGAGGACCGCGGTGTCACGCTGGACCGCACCTACCAGCTCAACGTCGGCGGCAACATGGACTTCAAGAACATGCTCGAGCGCGAGCGCCTGGAGTCCAAGAAGGTCTCCAAGACCCAGGCCGTGACTTCCAACCTGAGCGGCCCGCTGGCCGGCATCAAGGACGGTCGCAACGTCCACATCGGCCCGTCGGACTACGTGCAGTGGCTCGACGACCGCAAGTGGGCCTACGTCCGCCTCGAGGGTCGCGCGTTCGGTGACGTTCCGCTGAACCTGGAGTACAAGCTCGAGGTCTGGGACTCCCCCAACTCCGCCGGCATCATCATCGACGCGATCCGCGCCGCGAAGATCGCCAAGGACCGTGGCATCGGCGGCCCGCTGCTGTCGGCCTCGTCCTACCTGATGAAGTCCCCGCCCGAGCAGCGCGAGGACAGCCTCGGCCGCGAGAAGCTCGAGGCGTTCATCGCGGGCACCGAGCAGCGCTGAGTCCATTGCTCTGACTCCTCGCAGAAACGGCAGTGCCCCGCAGACGAATTTCTTCGTTGCGGGGCACTGCCGTTCTCGCCGAGAGGACAGCGGAATATCGACAGGACAGGCGATCTGGCGGATTTCGGCCGAAATCGGGTGTCCTGTCGGTCATCGCCTGTCCTCTCGGCGAGAAGTCAGCCCTCGGGGTGTGGCGGGAGCGCGCGGCTCGGCTCGAAGCGACCGGCGTTGGGCTGCGGCTGCGTTCCGTCCAGATCGGTGACGCCATACGCGACGGCAAGTTCGCCCACGTCGACGACCTGACCGCTGAACCGCTGCACCTTCGGGTCGGTCGCGAGCGCGACCATCACCCGCGCGGCATACCGCGGTGACTCGGTGTTGCCGGCGAGCTCCTCCGCGGGGACCTTCGCCTCCATCAACTCGGTGCGCATCCAGCCCGGCGCGACCGCGATCGCCGGGATCCCCTTGGGCTGCAGGTGATAGCCGAGCGCGTAGACCAGCCGGTTCTTGGCGGCCTTGCTCGACTCGTAGGGCAGCCAGGCCGGCGGCTCGGGTGTGTGCCAGGTCGACGTCAGGATGAGCCCCTTGCCGGCCGGCGCCATCGCGAGCTTCAGGGTGAGCATCGAGGTGACGAAGTCCGAATACGCACCGCCGAGCAGCATCGCCCTGAACTGATCCAGCGGCTCGTCCCACACCTCCTCACCACCGGGTTGATCGTGGTGGTCGTGCCCGCCCCAGGCGTTGTTGACGAGTATGTCGATCCGTCCGTGCCGGTCGACGACGTCACGCACCAGGTCTTCGACCTGGACGGGATCGGTGTGGTCGCACCGATGCCACTCACCGTGCCCGCCCTGCGCCTCCACCTCGTCGACGGTCCGCTCGAGGGTGAGGTCGGCCGGTTCGTGGTGCGTCGGGGCCGACCGGGTGCTGCGGCCGGTGCACACGACATACGCTCCGGCTGCTGCGAATTCGATGGCGCAGGCCCGGCCGAGGCCGCGCGAGGCGCCGGCGATCAGCACGATCTGTCCGGCGAGCGGGCCACCATCTGCCGCCGCTTCCGCGTCCGCGGTCCGCGGGGTCGTCGAGTCTGCTGAGTCCGATGTGGTGTCCATGCACCAAGCGTGCCGCGGAACGCCGTCGGCCGACTTGATCGCTTTAGGCGACTTCGGGCCGGTCCGTAGGTGTCGTAGGGCTTGTCGTGGAAACCCCGGCGGCATGGCACCGGCGCTGCTACGTTCGATTTCGTTCATCGCCAGGAACGCGCTGCCACGCGCTTCCTCGAGGTTTGGGAGCCAGGGCCGTGAAACGAATCCTTGTCGGCACGTCACTCGCAGTGGTCACCGCCAGCACCGTCTTCGCCAGCGCCGGAGCTCCGGCGCGTGCGGCCACCACCGATCCGTTCTTCAGCTATTCCGGCAGCAAACCGCTGTCGTCATACAAACCGGGCGCGATCCTGAAGAGCCGGACCCTGAGCTATCCGATCAGCGGCAACAATGTCTCCGTCGTCCAGTTGCTCTACCGCTCGACCGACGCGCGTGGCCGCGCGAACGCAGCCGTCACGTCGATCTACAAACCGGCGAGTCCGAAGGCAGGAGCGGCGATCTCGTACGAGTCGGCATACGACTCGCTCAACCCCGAGGACGGCCCGTCGCGACTGGTCGCCGCCGGCAAGACCACCTACGAGACGCAACTGATCAGCATCTTCCTCAGCCAGGGTTACACAGTCATCGAACCCGATTCGCAAGGCCCCACAGCGGATTTCGCGGCCGGGCCGGAGTACGGCACCGTGTCGCTGGACTCCATCCGGGCCGCCACCCGCTCCAAGGACACCGGCCTCAACGCCAGCACCAAGGTCGGGCTGGCCGGCTACTCCGGCGGCGCGATCGGCGCCGACTGGGCCGCTGTGCTCGCCCCGACCTACGCGCCGGACGTCAACAAGAACCTGGTGGGAGCCTCCGAGGGCGGCCTGCTGGTCGCTCCGGCGCGGAACCTGCGGTATGTCGACGGCAGCAAGCAGTGGGCGGGGATCGCCCCGATGGCGCTCATCGGAGTCGCTCGCGCTTACGGCATCGACTTCGACCGATACCTGTCGCCATACGGCAAGAAACTGATGAACTCGATGCAGAACGCGATCATCGGTGACGTCGTGGGCCAGTACCCCGGCCTGACCTGGAAGCAGCTGGTAAAACCGGAGTACGCGAACCCCGACTCCATCAAGGAGTTCGTCAGGGTGGCCAACAAGCTCAACCTCGGCAGCCGGCCGACCCCGAGCATCCCGATGTCGATCGTGCAGGCGTCCGGCGCCGACGAGGAGGGCACGATCGGCGACAAGCCGGGGATCGGACCCGGGGACGGCGTGATGATCTCCGGCGACGTGCGGTCGCTGGCCCGGCAGTACTGCACGGCGAACAATGCGATCCAGTACCAGCAGGTCGACAACACCGGGCACACCGGCGCGGTCACCACCTGGGCGACCAGTGCCCTGGGCTGGCTCGCTGCAAGGTTCGCCGGCGCCCAAGCGCCGTCCAGCTGCGGCAACATCGCACCCGGCAACTCGCTCGCGCCGGAGAAGTACCAGCCGCCGACCAGGCCGACCAGTCCGCCGAGCGCCTCACCGACGAACCCACCGACGACGGCTCCCGCCGGTGGGTCGAGCACACCGATCTCGTCCGGGCCGGTCATCATCACCGACGGCGACTCCGGGCCGTCGTCCAACACGACGGTCGGCGCCGGGCTCGCTGCCGCGTTGCTCTTCGTCGGCGCCGGCAGTGCGGGCGCCGGGTGGCGCCTGCGTCGTCGCCGCGACTGACGGACTTCGTTCGACTAGCGCAACGCCTGCGCGATGCGCGCCGTCGCTGCCGTCACGTCCGCTTCGGTGGCGGGTGACTCGACCGTGTCGAGCAGGTGCGCCGGCCCCTCGTGCGCCGAGGTCTGCCACCACGGGATGAGCCAGACGTGGAAGTGCGGGTATGCCGCCATGGTCGACCACTGATAGACGCGGTCACAGCCCAGCCCGGCGCGCATCGCGGTGAGGACGGCGCCCAGCGACGGCACGAACGTGATGGCCTCGCGCGTGTCGAAACCGGACTGGTCCTGGACATGCCGCTTCGCTTCCAGCACCACGGTGCCGGCCGCGGCCATCCCGACCGGAGCTGCGCCGGCACGCCAGATGCCGTCGTCGAGCAGCCATCCGCCGGGCGGCGGATCGGTGCGTATGGCGTCCTGGCAGAACCAGCAGTCTCGGCCCGGTTCGGGGGATTCGGGGGCGGCGCCGGGTGCCGCTTCGATAACAGTCCGTGTCGTTTCCATGTCGATCAGCGTGCCGCGTTCGGACGCACTCGGCTTGATCGAGTTCGGCATCCTCGCCGATGCACTCAGCTCCGACCGGACGGCTCCTCGCCGAACCAGTACTTCGGGTCGCCATACCCGAGGTCGGTGATGCCGAAGGCCCGCAACCGATCGAGCGCGAGCAGCCGGTGGTGCGCCGAGAAGGTGAGCACGTGGGCGACCATCCCGGCATACGTGACGACTTGCGGTGGCTGGGAGAAGGCATCGACGAACGTTTCGTCCCAATGGTTTTCGGCATCCACGCTCGCCACGGACGACACGAACTCCGGCCCGATCCGCGCGACGCGACGCCGCATGGAGCTGACCGACTCGGCGTCCTCGACGGTGAAATCGTATTCGCGGTCGTTCATCGCAGCGAGCCACATCTCCATCTGCCCAATCAGCCGAGAAAGCAACCAGCGCAACGAATCTCCGTCGATGCCGTCGATCTGCATCGGCAGCTGCGCGTCGAGTTGCGCGCCGGTCAGTCGAGTCGCGCGCTCGACCAGTTCGCCGACCAGCCAGGCGTGATGCCGCACCGACTCCTGGGTGACATCCGTTGCGGCAGCAGCGGATCGCGCCGGTAGCCGCAGACCGGCCGGCGGATGGAAGTGCACGTCGTTGGGGCTGGCCAGCTGGAACTTGGTGGGCCGCTCCCGCCATCGCGACGGCGGCAGACCGTAGGCCCGGTCGAACGCGCGGGTGAACGCCGCGTTGGAGGAGAAGTCTGCCTCCTGTGCGATCTCCAGCAGGGTCCGCTCGGTCCGGATCATCCGGTATGCCGCTCGTTCCAACAGAATTCGCCGCCGGAACGCCGTCGGCGTCTCGCCCGCGATAGCGGTCACGATGCGCTCGAAGTGGAAGCGTGAGTAGTGCAGCCCCGCGGCGAGCTCGGCGGCCGGAGCCGTCAGCGAGTTCGGCGCGGCGGTCAGCAGTGCGACGAGGCGCTCGAACGCGTCGCCGTCCGTCATACCTCACACCTCCCGCACCGGGTCCCTCCTCGGGAGCCGCCGTACCGGAAGCCTAGCGAGTATGGCGCTCAGGCCTTGGCAGCGAAGACCGGCAAGTAGCCGTTGGCCTGACCTTCCGCCGTCGGGTGGTAGGACTCCTCGATGTCCAGGAAGTTCACCGAGTGCAGCCAACGGTCGCTGTCGCAGATCTCATGGCCGTCGAACGACGAGCGCACATCGCCATACGTGAACCCGGCCTGCGTCGCAGCGGTGCCGGTGATCGAGTCGATGAGGTCGATGCCGCTGTCGATGGCGGTGCGGGACTCCTGGCTGATGCCGACGCAGTCCTTGCTCAGGTCGTAGAAGTCCGGGTAGCCGAGGACGACCACGTGCGCGTTGGGCGCCTTGGACTTGATCGCGTTGTAGACGGTCGCCAGCTTGCCGGGCAGGTTGGCCTTCGCGTCGGCCTTGGCGGCGTTGACCTCGTTCACGCAGGTCGTGGTGCCGTCCAGGATGCAGTCCTGCATGATGCGGCTGAAACCGACGTCGTTGCCCCCGATGGTGATGCTGACGAGCGTGGTCGATGTGGACAGCGCGCCGAGCTGATTAGCAATGACGTCAGTGGTTTTCGCGCCCGAGCAGGCGAGCGAGGTGTATGACGAGGGGCTGTGCTGCTGCGCCCACAGTGCCGAGTAGGCGTTGGGGCTGCGATCACACGCACCGCTGCTGTCGATGTAGTCACCGGCCCCGACACCCGAGGAGTACGAATCGCCCAGCGCCGCGTAGGTGACGCCGCCGGCCGCTCGCGCCGACAGCGCCGGGACGAAGGAGAAGGCCAGCGCGGTGGCACCGACGCCGAGTTTCAGGGTGAGGGACGAGCGGGACATGAGGGCTCCTGTCAGGAAGTGGCAGAGGTGTGTGCCACCACCGGATCTTGGCCCTGTCCACGGCGCCCGCGGGGGTTTGGTTCCCTCGCCGGGCAAAGCTTTGCCGTCAGCTTGCCGAACCGATACCACGCCGATGGAAAACGTTTACAATCTGTGGCGTATCCCGTCATATTTGCCCTTCGGCAACTGCGCTACGCGGCGAAGGCGGCGATGGCCGCAGTCAGGTCGTCGCCGGTCACACCTTCTTGTAGGTCGCTGAGCACGCGAGCGATCGCCGGCAGCGCCGATGCGTCGTTCGCGAGCGCGACCGCTGCGAATTCGACGCGCGGCAGCAGCAGCATCGCCGTGCGGTATCCGCCGAGTCGGCCGGCCGGTGCGAGGACGAGTCGCTCGAGCGTGTCCTCGTAGCTGCACGATGCCAGCGCCGCCGTCACCGCGCCGGCGAGGAAGTAGTTGCCGTTGTAGTACTCCCAGCGGTCACCGGGTCTCCGGTCGCTGCCCGCTCGCACGACGAACTCGCAGACGGCCAGCAGGGCGTCGTCGCCCTCGCCCACGGCTGCCGCATCGGCAGCGGTGACCGCCGGCGTCAGCCCCGAGGTCTGGGCGAGCAGGTGTTCGACGGTGATGTCCCGGTCGGCGCTCCACCTGCTTTTCAGTGGAGGCATCAACTGCCGGACCGACGTGTGCAACGGCACTCCGGCGGCCGCCGCAGCACGCACGGTGGCGACCGCGGTGAACGTCTTGGTCAGGGACGCGATCCGGAAGATCGAGTGCTCGTCCACATCGCCGACACGTGCGAAGATGCGCTCACCGGCCCGACTGACGCCGACCACTGCTTTCGAAGCGGACAGGGCAATCTCGGACAGGTGAGGCAGCATCGCGAATTCCGGCACGACGCCGAGCTTTTCACAGGTTTGTGGCGATGGGTTTGTGGCCCGCGCGGGTTGTGGATCGGTTTGTGCCCGGCAGATGGTGCGCGCGGGACCCGCGCACCATCTGCAGGACGGAACGCCCACACTCGCCGCTCCGAGACTTACGACCAGTAGAACGTGCGGCCCGGCGCACCTCCTGCTGGCCCTCAACCGCCCGGCGTCACATCTGCGCGTCTGGGACCGGCACAAGGTGCGCGGCAGGACCGGCGCACGCTCTGCAGGTCCCGAGCCCGGCGAGTTGGCAGCGATATTCGTTCGATGAGTCCTGGCCTGCACGGATAGCGTCCCGGTATGTCCTCCGTGCAGCTCATCCGGTCAGCCGAACTGGCGCCTGCGCCATACGCGTATGCCGCAACGGCACCCGCCGGCAGCCGGCTGATCCACCTGGCCGGCGCCTGCCCGCTGCACCCTGACGGCACCACCGCGGCGGTCGGTGATGTCGGAGGGCAGGCGCGAATCTGCCTGGAAAACCTGGAGATCGCGCTCGCTGCTGCTGGCGCGCTGCTGACCGACGTGCTGAGCACTCGCGTCCTGGTGGCAACACACGACCGCGCCGAGCTGGTGGCCGCGTGGGACGTCGTCGCAGCGCATTTCGGTGCGCACGACGTGCCGAGCACGCTGATCGGCGTGGCGGTGCTCGGCTATCCCGATCAGCTGGTGGAGGTCGAGGCCGTCGCGGCGGTGGCCGAGTAGCGCCGCGGGCGGCATACGGCCTGGGTCCGCACTAGGGTCGAGTGCATGAGTGATGCACGGATCGCGGTCTACATCGACTTCGACAACATGGTGATCTCGCGCTATGACGCCGTGCACGGCTCCGGGCGGTGGCGCAAGGACGACGCCCGCGACCACACGCCCGCCGAGGAGGGCGAGGTCTCTCGTCGGCTCATCGAGGCCGAGGTCGATCTGGGTGCGATCATCGACTACGCGTCGTCCTTCGGGACCGTGGCGTTCACCAGGGCGTATGCCGACTGGTCGGTGCCGGCGAACGCGGCTTACAAGCGGCAGCTGATCGATCGGGCGGTCGACCTGGTGCAGCTTTTCGCGACGTCGGGGACGAAGAACGGTGCCGACATACGGCTGTCGATCGACGCGGTCGACGACCTCTTCCAGCACGCCGACATCACGCATGTCGTTGTGGTGGGCGGGGATTCGGATTACATCGCACTCGCGCAGCGGTGCAAGCAACTGGGCAGGTTCGTCGTCGGTATCGGCGTCACCGGCTCCACCAGTCGCGCCCTGGTGGCGGCGTGCGACGACTTCAGCTCGTATGGCGATCTGCCCGGCGTCTCCGACGATCCGGCGAGTGATGCTTCCACGGACGCCGACGAACCGGAGACGGACACTGCCACGAAACCCGTCGCCAGGAAGACCACCAAGGGTCGGACCACCAAGAAGGCGGCGAAGAGCAAGGAGCCGCCGGCCACCGCATTGTTGCGGCGCGCGATCCAGATCGGCGCGGAGAAGAGCGACGACGGCTGGCAGCACTCGTCCAGCCTGAAGAGCCAGATGCAACGGCTGGATTCGACCTTCAAGGAGAAGTCGCTCGGGTTCTCATCGTTCCGCGCCTTCGTGGAGAGTCACGACAAGCTGGTGGAGACCAAACTGCTGGACAACGGGCAGCTGGCCGTCCGGTTGCGGTGAAGACTTCCGAGTCCGATCCCTGGCCGCTCACGGCCTGACACTGGGTCGAGATATGTACGGTCTCGTGACCTCCGGGCGTCCACACGTCTCCCCAGGGTCGGGGTGCGCACGGTGCTTGCCGGCAAACACACGTATGGCGCGGCTCCCCCGAAGTGCCGCGCCATACTTCGTCGCTCAGATGGTGAGCTCCGAGTCCCCTCCGGGTCCGAACTTGTCCGTCAGGAAGCGGTGGTTGGCGAGCAACGCGTCACTGCCGAACCGGGCTGCGCGGTGCAGGTGCGCGGCGACCTCGTCCAGCAGCAGGTCGAGTTGCTCGACGATCAGCTGGTGGCCGGTCTTGCCGTCCAGCACCTCGGTGGTGTCGGCGGTACCCGGAGCGAGTGCCAAGTAGGACCGCAGTGCCTGGGGGCCGAAGTCGGTCTGGATCTGCTCGACCTCGAAGACCTGCGCGGCCGGCGCGCCGTGCTCGCGGAGGTAGGTGAGGGTGCTGACGCATTCGCGGTCGAGCCGCTGCGCGCGCTCACGGACGTCGGCCGGGATCCGAGCGGACGCGGCCAGCGTGGCGAGCGACTCGACGGGTGCCGGCTTGGTGAGGTCGACTCGCGGCGCCGGTGCGGCATACCGCTGCTGCCAGTGGGCCTGCTGTGCCGCGAGGTGCTCCTGCCGTCGCTGCAGGTGCTCACGCCGCCGGTCCAGCTTGGCCGAGCCACCACCGCAGCGGGACAGCCCACCGCCGAGGAAGATCGTCAGCAGCACCATCGGGAAGACCAGCCACTGGCCGACGACGCCGACCAGCACCCACCCAGCCGGGATCAGCAGCCACCACTGTGACCGGTGCAGTCGAATCGATGTCATCGTGCTCGCCTTCTTCGAAAGTGTCCTCCGCGATGACACTCACAGTAGGTCGGCGGCCGCGCGGGCACCTGTGCCGAATGTCATGACTCGACCCGTCGTTCGGTCATGGTCGGGGCAGCTCTGCTGATCCACCGAGTCGCACAGCAAACGCCGAGTGGCGCACCTGCAGGTGTGCCACTCGGCGTTAGGTGTGCCAGTGATGGAGGCGAGCGTGGTCGGCTCGCTCAGTCGGCCTCGTGCATCTCGTGCCGCAGCTCGGCCAACTCGTCGCCGCCGGCCATCTGCTCGGTCAGCTGCTCGACGGTGATCTCGTCGCGTGAGGCGTCCAGCGCCATCTGGCCGAGTTTGAGTATGACGAAGTGGTCGCCGACGAGGAACGCGTGGTGCGGGTTGTGCGTGATGAACACGACGCCCAGACCCGACTCCGCCGCGCGGGCAACGTATTTGAGCACCACGCCGGACTGCTTCACACCCAGCGCAGCGGTCGGCTCGTCCAGGATCAGCACCTTGGCACCGAAGTAGATGGCGCGCGCGATCGCCACGCACTGGCGCTGCCCGCCGCTGAGCGAGCCGACCGGGCGGTCCACGTCGGGCAGGTCGATGCCCATCTTGGCCAGCTCGTCGCGGGTGATCCGCTTCATCCGGTCGGCATCCAGCAGCCGCAGTGGACCCTTGCGAATCTCGTTGGCCAGGAAGAAGTTCCGCCATACGGACATCAGCGGAGCGAGTGCGAGGTCCTGGTAGACCGTCGCGATGCCGGCCTCGACCGCCTCACGGGGGCTGCCGAACTTCCGGGCCTTGCCGCTGACCAGCATCGTGCCCGAGGTGTGCTCGTGCAGGCCGGCCATGATCTTGATCAGCGTCGACTTGCCGGCGCCGTTGTCGCCGAGCACGCAGGTGACCTCGCCCGCCTGCACCGACAGGTCGATGCCGGTCAGGGCGCGAACCGTGCCGTAGGTCTTGCCCACACCCTCGAGGCGTATGACGGAATCGGTGGCATCATGCTCCGAGTCTGCTTCGGGTTCCACGTTTTTCGGCTCCTCGTGGTCTCGATACGCTCGTTCCTCGCTACTCGACCCGCGTGCGGCGCTCATCGGCGCTCCGCCTGTCGTCGTACCCACATATTGATCAGCGTCGCGAGCACCAGCATGATCCCGAGGAAGGTCTTCAGCCAGTCGACGTTCCAGCCGGCATACGTGATGCCGAGGTTGGTCATGCCGTAGATCAGTGCGCCGATCGAGGCGCCGATCACCGAGCCGAAACCGCCGGTGAGCAGACAGCCACCGACGACCGCGGCGATGATGTAGATGAACTCGTTGCCGACGCCCTGGTTGGACTGCACGGTCGCGAAGTTGAGCAGCGTGTGCATACCCAGCAACCACGCGGCGAAGCCGACGAAGAGGAAGAGCCCGATCTTGGTGCGCACCACCGGCACACCACTGGCACGGGCGGCCTCGGCGTCGCCGCCGGCCGCGAAGATCCAGTTGCCGGCGCGGGTGCGGGTCAGCACGACTGCGGCGACCACCGTGAGCAGGACCCAGAAGAGCACCGAGATGTTGATCGTGATGCCCTCGAACGAGTCGCTCTTGAAGAATGTGTGGCTGGAGGCGAAGACCGCGTGCGCGGAGTCGAATCCGGCCATGTCGTCGATCTTCGGCGACGTCACGTTGTCGTCGATCAGCCGAGGGACCGCGAGGTTGGCGCCCTGCAGCACGAAGTAGGTGCCCAGCGTGACCAGGAAGCTGGGCAACCGGGTGCGGTAGAGCAACCATCCGTTGGCGAATCCCACGGCCAGCGAGATCGCCAGCGCGAGCAGGATGCCGACCCAGACGTTGAAATTGAACTCCCAGGCGAGCATCGACGCCGCTAGCGCCGAGCTCGTCACCGCTACACCGGCGGACAGGTCGAACTCGCCGCCGATCATCAGCAGCGCCACCGGCACGGCCATGATGCCGATCGCCGAGGACTGGTAGAGGATCGTGCCGACGTTGGCCAGGCCGCGGAAGGCGGGCGCGACCGACAGGAAGAGCACGCAGATCGCGATCGCGCCGATCAACGCGCCGACCTCGGGCTTGCCGAGCAGCGCGGCGATCGGCGATCTCGGCGCCGTGCGGGTGTCGGTGGTCGTGTCGGGCCTTCGGTCCGGCGTCGTCGTCGCGCTGGACATCAGCGGGTGCCCTTGCTCGCGTATTCGGCGATCTTGTCCACGTTGCTCTTGTCGACGAACGCCGGGCCGGTGAGCGTCGGCTTGCCACCGCCGACGGTGTCGCCGTTGGTGCGGTAGAGCCACAGTGCGTCGATCGCGAGGTAGCCCTGCAGCCACGGTTGCTGGTCGACGGCGAACTGCACGGTGCCGGACTGGATGGCCTTGACGATGCCGGCGTTGGTGTCGAAGGTGCCGATCTTCGCCTTCGAGCCGGTGCCCTCGACCGCCTTGACGGCATTCAGGGAGACGTCGCCCTGCAGGCCGACGATCCAGTCGATCTGCTTGTCCTGCTGCAGTTTTGCGGTGATTGTGGAGCGCACCGACGGCAGGTCGGCGCCGTTGACGTAGACGACCTTGGTGCTGGGGACCTTCTCCTTGACACCCTTGCAACGGTCGTTGAGGCCGACGTTGCCCTGCTCGTGGATGATGCAGATCGGCCGCTTGGCGCCCGCTTCTTTGAGCCGCTGGCCGGCCGCCTCGCCGGCGACGAGCTCGTCCTGGCCGAAGAAGCCGATGAGGCCCATCGGACCCATCTGGTCGGTGCCGGAGTTGAGTCCGTCGACGGGTATGCCGGCCGCCTCGGCGTTCTTGACCGCCTTCTTCAGCGCATCCGGCTTGGCGAGGGTGACGGCGATGCCGCCGACCTTCTTGTCGACCGCGGCCTGCACCAGGCTCGCCTGCTTGGCGGCATCCGGGTCCGAGTAGTACTGCAGGTTGATGTTGTCCTTGTCCGCAGCGGCCTGTGCACCCTTGCGGACCATGTCCCAGAAGGTGTCGCCGGGCGCGGAGTGCGTGATCAGCGCGGCGGTGAACCGTGGCGTGTTGGCGTGGCCGCCCTTGCCGGCCTTCTGCTCGGTGGCGTTCTTGCCGCCGGTGCTGCTGCAGCCGGCCAGCGCCATCGCGCCGATCACCAGCACCGCAGCCAGCCGCGCCTGCGTACCGTTCGTCCTCACGAGTCCGCCTTCCGTGACATCCGGATCAGCCCCGGCATGTATCGAGTTGATATATCGAGGTGATGCTACTCGTTCCTGTGTGTTGTGCGTGAGTATGCCGAAAGATGGCGTCCGCACGGAGGACCCCACGCGGTCGATACACCTCCTCCGCCGCACTCCCCCGGCACTCGACCCACCGCGTTGCCGCGCTCCCCCGGAGCTCGACCAGCGAACGTGTGCTACTCATCTGGCATGACTTCCGCATCGCGGCCGGACTGCCCGCTGCTGACCGACCACACAGTGACCGAGCTCGCTCGGGCCGGGGAGATCGTGCTCGACTCGTGGCACCTGTATGACGGCGCCGGCATAGCGGTCGATCGGCACCGGTCGCGCTTCACCGCTCACTTGCAGGAAGTGTTCGGGGTCGACAAGGACGAGACGGTGGCGGCGTACGACCACGCGCTGGCCCACCTTCCGTCCGACGGCTCGTGGTTCCCGGGCTTCGTCTGGACCAGCAAGGGGCTCCGGTTGGTGCTCCGGCCGTTTCCCGTGGAACATCTGCGGAGCAGCACGACGCTGCTGCTCCAGGGGACTCTGGATGCTCGAAAACGTCCTGATATCAAGGGGATTGACTACTTGTCCCAGCTCTATGCGCACCGGCAGGCAACCGATGCCGGGTATGACGACCAGGTCCTCGCCACCGGCGACGGCTCGCTGACCGAGACCGTCTTCGCCACGCTGCTCATCGCGCAGGGCGGCGAGCTGATCGTCCCGGACGCGCCGCGGTTGGCCGGCATCACCCTGGAGGTACTGGGCGAACGAGCCGGCCGACCGGTCCGGCTCGACACCGTGACCCCGTCGCGACTGCTGGCTGCTCCTGCCGTCTTCACGCTGTCGTCGCTGCACGGTGTGCGGGTCGTCGAACGGGTGAATGACGCGTCATACCAACCGAACCCGGCGCTGCGGGATCGGCTGCAGGAGGTGCTCGACGAGGCACGTGGCCCGGTTGCCGACCTGCTGGGCGAGGGGACGCAACTACCGTGCGCGTCCTGCTGATCGACAACCACGACAGCTTCACGCACAACCTGTTGCAGTTGCTGCGTGAAGTCCCCGGCGTAAGCACGGACGTCGTACGCAACGACACCCCGCTGCCGCTCGGCTGGTCATCGTCGTTCGACGCCGCGGTGATCTCACCCGGGCCCGGCCATCCCGGCACACCGGCCGACGTCGGCACCTCACGGGAGGTGCTCGAACACAGCGAGCTGCCGGTGCTCGGCGTCTGCCTCGGGCACCAGCTGCTCGCGCTGTTGCACGGCGGAGTCGTCGCACGCTCTGCCCATCCGGTGCACGGTGAGGCATCCACCATCGAGCACCACGGCGACCCGTTGTTCGACGGCATACCAACGCGATTCACCGCTGTCCGTTATCACAGCCTCGAGGTCTCCTCGGTGCAGGAACCGGTCGTCCCATTGGCGTATGCCGCGGACGGCACCTTGATGGCGTTGCGGACGGCGGGCCGGCCGCGTTGGGGTGTGCAGTTCCACCCGGAGTCGATCGAGAGCAGCTTCGGGCCGACGTTGATCGGCAATTTCCTACGCCTCGCGGCGGCGGCCGATGATCGGCTCGGCCCACCGTCGCCGACCCGGCAGCGAGCCACTCACATCGGACGGCGGCTCTCGGTGGACCAGGTGCTGGAGCTCAGCGGGACCGAACCCGACGTCGTCGTCGACGGTGTCGCGACACGGCCGGGGACTACGTGCACCGTTGTGGGCTGGGCAGATCCGCGGTTGTCGCACCGGTTGATCGGGCGCTGTGGCGAGGGTGTCCAGGTCGTGCGGGGCGACACCGCGACGGAGGTGCCGACCGGCATCCTGGACACTCTGCAGCGTCGGCTGTCGCCTGCGGGACTGCAGCGAGTCGGCGACGACCCGGGTGTGACGCTCGGGTACGCCGGTTACTTCGGCTACGAGCTGGGGATCGAGTTGCTGGGCCTGGCACAGCCGCACCAGCACACTGCGAGCGACTGGCCGGACGCGTGGTGGCTGCTCGTCACTCGAGCGGTGGTGGTCGATGCCGAGAACCATTGCTATCTGGTCGGTCTGGACGATCCGGACGACCGCACGTCGGTCGACGGACTCGATCGGTGGCGCGCTGAGATGATCGATCGCCTGGAGCACGGTGCGCTGCCGGACGTCACACCGGCGGTGCCCGTTGGCGGCGCTCTCCCAGGACACGAACTCATCGCCCGCTCCGACTACCTCGAGTCGATCGCCGCCTGCCAGGAGGCGATCGCCCGGGGAGAGTCCTACGAGTTGTGCCTGACCCACCGGATCACCGGGTCGTTCGACGGCGACCCGCTGCGGCTCTTCGGGGCGCTGCGCGCCGGTGGCGCGGTGCCGTACGCGGCATACCTGCGCATCGGCGACGACCGGGTGATCGTGTCCGGGTCGCCGGAGCTGTTCCTCACCGTCGACGCCGCCGGCCACGCACGCAGTGCACCGATCAAGGGGACCCGTCCGGCGACGGGCGACCCGGCGGTCGATGCCGCGAGCGCCGCCGAGCTGGCCGGCGCTCGCAAGGACCGCGCCGAGAACCTGATGATCGTGGACCTGGTCCGCAACGACTTCAACCGGGTCGCGGTGCCCGGGAGCACGAGAGTCACGCAGCTGTATGGCGTTCGGCACTTCCCGACCGTCATACAACTGGTGAGCACGATCGAGTGCGAGCTCCCGGACGGCGCAGATGCGCTGGACCTGGTGCGTGTCGCGTTCCCGCCCGGGTCGATGACCGGCGCGCCCAAGGAACGCTCGGTGCAGCTGCTGGGCGGTCTCGAGGCGGAGCGGCGGGGCGTCTATTCGGGGTCGATCGGCCTGCTCGGACTGGACGGCGCCGCGACGCTCAACGTGGCCATCCGCACCGTGCAGCTGACCGGGGACCGCTTCGAGATCGGCGTGGGTGGCGCGGTCACGCAGTTGTCGGACCCGGACGCCGAGTGGCAGGAGACGCTGGACAAGGCGCAGTCGACGCTGCGAGCGATGGCGACATGCGGCGCTCGACCTGCGCGCAGGTGACCGGCAACGCCATGCAAACCGAACGATCAGCGGACGCCGGTGAGACGACGACCTAGACGGATGACGACGCCCGCGAGCGTGCGAGCAGCGGCGTCAGGCGTCTCGCGAGGAGTCGAGCCCAGACGAGTTCGGGGCTCCGAAACGCAGGCCGTCGTAGATGAGGTCGACGACAGCGAGTGAGGTCTCCTGGCCCTCCGGGGTGGACGAGGCCAGACACACGCCACCGAGGGCGCGGGTCAGCTCGGTCGCAGTCGCGTCGGGGCGTACGACGCCCGCGTCGATGGCGGGCTGCAGCACGCGTGCGGCGGACTCACGCATCCGGTTGCGGGCCGACTCGAAAGTCTCCGGGTTGCCCTGCATCATCGAGCGCAGCAGATTGATCAGGCCCATCTTGACCGCGTAGTAGCCGACGAAGCCGCGCATCCACTCGTGCAGCGCCTCGCCCGGCTCGAGTTCCTTGGGCAGGTCGTAGGAGCGCTGCTCCAACCCGGCGACCTGGTCGCCATACACCGCCAGGACCAGATCGCAACGGGTCGGGAAGTGGCGGTAGAGCGTGCCGATGCCGACGCCGGCGCGCTTGGCGATCTCGTCGAGCGGGGTGTCGACGTCCTCGGTGAACGCCGTGGTCGCGACATCGACCAGCTTCTGGCGGTTGCGTGCCGCATCGGCGCGCAGGGGCTTGCCGCACGCGCCCTGCGTCGCCGAATCCGCTGCGTTCGCAGGGGTTTGGGGGTCGCTGGATGCCGAAGTGGGCGTGCGTTTCGTCGCCGTTGCCGAGCCGCTTGTGGCCATGGTTCTCACACCTCACGGAATTTCCGGTTGCGAAACCGGAGGATTCCTCCGTATAGTTCTAAGCGGAGGTCAACTCCGCTTTCTATTCATGGTACGCCTCGCTCTCGCGAAGGACACATCTCGTGACCATTACTACCAAGTCTGGCCCCGCCGTGGGGCCGACACCAATCGACCGACCGGCCGCCCGCGGCGCCGGCCGCACCGGACTCGTGCTCACAGCGGTCCTGGTGACCCAACTGATGCTCGTGCTGGACGCCGCGATCGTGAACATCGCACTGCCCGACATCGGCACCGAACTCCACATGACGTCCACGTCCCTGTCGTGGATCGTCAACGCCTACACCCTTGCGTTCGGCGGCCTGCTACTGCTGGGCGCGCGCGCCGGCGACCTGCTCGGTCGTCGCGCCACCTTCCTGGCCGGTATGACGGTCTTCGTCCTCGCGTCGTTCGCCGGCGGTCTGGCACAGGACGAGGGACTACTGCTCGCCTCGCGCGCGCTCCAGGGTGCCGGTGCCGCCTTCGCCGCACCGTCCGCGCTGGCGATCCTGATGTCCCTCTACAAGCCCGGCGCGGAGCAGACGCGCGCCATCGGCTGGTACACCGTCGTCTCCGCCTCCGGAGCCGCCACCGGGCTGCTGGCCGGCGGCATCCTGACCTCGGTCGCCTCCTGGCGCTGGGTCTTCTTCGTCAACATCCCCATCGGTGTCGCGGTGCTCGCGGCCGGATTCCGCTCGCTGTCCCGCGACAAGGGAGTGCGCGGATCGGTGGACGTCACCGGTGCTCTCCTGGTGACGGTCGGAATGACCTCTGTCGTCTACGGATTCATTCGCGCGGCGTCCGACGGTTGGACCGAGAGCGGCACGCTCGCCGCGTTCGGCGTCGGCCTGGTGCTGCTCGCCGTCTTCATCGGCGTCGAGCTTCGTGCGACATCGCCGGTGATGCCGTTGCGGCTCTTCGCGGACCGCGACCGCGCCACGGCATACATCGCCCGGTTGATGCTGGTCGCCGGCTCGCTCGGCGCGTTCTTCTTCATGAGCCAGTTCATGCAGATCGTGCTGCGCTGGACACCGTGGCAGTCGGGTATGGCGTTCCTGCCGATCCCGGTCGTCATCTTCATCAGCTCGCAGCTCGTCGCGCGAGTGGTGGTCAAGCACTACTCGACCCGCACCATCGCCGCCGTCGGCACACTGCTGTCCGGCATCGGCCTGGTGATGATGTCGACGCTGACCGCCGACAGCACCTACGGCAACCTGCTGCCGTCGCTGCTGGTCTTCGCACTCGGCAACGGCATCGCCTTCGTCCCGCTGACGACCGCCGGGCTCTCCCGGGTCGACAAGTCGGACATCTCGGTGGCCTCCGGCCTGGTCAATGTCACCCAGCAGCTCGGCGGCGCCCTCGGGCTCGCCGTGCTGGTGACGATCTTCGCCACCGCCGGGAAGGACCCCGCCGTCGCACCGGGGGCGAACGATCACGCCATACACACCTTCGTGACCGGCGCCGACCGCGGCTTCCAGGTGGGCGGGCTGATGCTCTTCGTCGCGTTCGCCCTGGTGATGCTCGTCATGCGGCGTACGTCGCCCGGCGCGGGCCAGCGTGATGCCGCCAAGCCGGTGGAGCAGTTGCGCGACACCGAGGAGATCGCGCTCGAGGTCGGCTGACGCCGACACCTGGGCATGCGACGCGGGTCGGGATCGGGGGTCTCGACCCGCGTCGTTCTGTCTGCAGTCCTGTCCCGACCTCACGACCGTCGGCACTTCGGGACAGGTCCGACGCCCAAACACGTCCCGACCTGACGACCGTCGGCACTACGGGACAGGTCCGACGCCCAAACACGTCCCGACCTGACGACCGTCGGCACTACGGGACAGGTCCGACGCCCAAACACGTCCCGACCTGACGACCGTCGGCACTTCGGGACAGGTGGCCGCAGGAAACGCACGCCGGAAACCCGGTATCGCAAAGTCATAGCACTCGAATATGGTTGATGTCGTGGCGGATCGGCGCATTGCCGAGGACACGTGCCACCGGTCCGGGGGACGCGGCGGGGCACGCCGGTGGCGCACGCGCCTGAGCCGCGCATGAGAGCACTACACGAAGCTTTCCGCGCCTTCGTCGCTCCGATACTTCGTGGCGGCTTCGCATGAGACTCCACGGCACCATCGCACTCGTCACCGGCAGCAGCAGCGGGCTCGGTGCCGCGGTCGCGCGCGAGCTCACCGATCACGGTGTCCGCGTCGTCGTCCACGGACGCGACGCCGAGCGCACCCGAGCGGTCGCCGACGACCTCGGCGCGGCATACGTGTTGGGTGACCTGGCCGATCCCGAGCAGCACCAGGGCCTCGTCGACGAGGCAACCACCGCACACGGCCGCCTGGATCTGGTCGTGCACAACGCCGGCATCGGCTGGCAGGGCGGTTTCGACCGGATGCCGCCCGAGCGCATCCCCGAGCTCGTCGCGACCAACCTGACCGCGCCGATCTCGCTCTCCCGAGCAGTCCTGCCGCAACTGCTGGCCCGGGAGCGCGGTCACCTGTGCTTCGTCACCAGCATCGCCGGACGCACCGGCGTCGCCGGCGAGGCCGTGTATGCCGCCACGAAGGCCGCTCTCGACGCGTTCGCCGACTCTCTGCGGCTCGAGGCCGCCGGCACCGGGGTGGAGGTCAGCACCTTCATCCCCGGTGTGGTCGACACGGACTTCTTCCTCCACCGTGGGACGCCATACGCACGGCAGCGGCCACGGCCACGAGACGTGGAGACCGTTGCCCGACAGCTGGTCTCGCTGATCGCGTCCGGTCGACCGGAGCGGTTTGCCGACCCCGCGCTCCGGGTGGCACCGGTCGTGCGGTCGGTGTGGCCGGCGGCATACACGCGGCTGGCCGGGCGTTGGGGTGAGAAGGAGCGTCTAGGAGGAGGCGACTGAATGCTGTGGCTGGTGCTCCTGCTCGCCTGTGCGGCCGCGTTCGCGTTCGCACTGTCTGCGATGCTCGAGCAACGCGCGGCCTCCCAGGCGACGAGCGAGCACTCGCTGGCGACGGTGCACGGCTTCACCGCATTCGTCCGGGCGCTGGTCCGGCGCAAGCTGTGGCTGACCGGATTCGTCATCAACAACGTCGGCTTCCTCGTCCAGGCCGCGGCACTGCACCTCGGCAGCGTCGCCCTCGTGCAGCCGGTGATGGTCAGCCAGGTGCTCTTCGCCCTCCTGCTGACCGGCCTCGGCAGCCGGATGCGACCACGGGCCAAGGACTGGGGCTATGTCCTGTGCATCTGCGCCGGCCTCATCGTGTTGTTGTCGGTCAGCGGCGCTGCGCCGTTGCACGGCACCCCCAACCGCGGCCAGGTCATCTGGGTGCTGATCGCGATGGCGGCCTCGGTGGTGGCCCTGGTCGTCTTCGCGCGCGGGCAGAACGACGCGCGCGCCGCCAGCCTGCTGCTCGCCGTCGCGGCGGGCATGTGCTTCGCCGGCAACGCGGTCCTGACCAAGCTCACCACCGAGGACCTCTTCGGCCCCGGTGTCCTGCACACCGCGCTCGACTGGCCCGGCTACTGCCTCGCGGTCGTCACCGCGTCGGGCCTGCTGATCGAGCAGGCCGCATTCGCCAACGGCTCGCTGCCGTGGGCGGTGGCCGCGATGAGCATCACCAACCCGGTGATCAGCTACCTGGCCGGGATCTTCGGCTTCCACGTCACGGCCCCGCACAGTGCCGGCGCACTGGCCGCGGTATCGGTGACCGCGGTGCTGATCGGCATCGGCATCAGCGGGCTGGCGCACTCGCCACTGACTCGGAGCGAAACGCCGGGTCGCTCACAGGTGGCGGTGTCATAGTGTGATCCATGCCTTCGCGAGCGGCGGCGCAGCAAGGTGCCTGTGCGCTGATCATCGACCGGGAGTTCGTGCGCACCTCCGCGTTACGGGCGGGGCGCATGTTGCTCGAGGCGGTCGTCATACCCGCACTGCTGCTGTATGCCGCCCTGGCCACCGTCGGCCAGTTGTGGGGCCTGATCTCGGTCCTGGTGTGGTCCGGACTGATCGTCGCGGTGCGTCTGCGGACCCAGTCGTCGGTGCCGCGCACCCTGCTCATCGCGGTGCTGATGCTCGTCGGACGGACGACACTCTCGCTGGCGTTGTCCAGCGTCTACATCTACGTGCTGCAACCGATCGCCGGATCGCTGCTGATGGCGCTGATCTTCCTGGGCAGTGCCGCGATCGGGCGGCCCATCACCAAGCATCTGGCCCGCGACTTCATCGTGCTGCCGCAGATGCTGATGCACGACAAGCTGGCGCATCGGATGTTCACCCAGGTGTGCGTGCTGTGGGGTCTGTCCCGATTGATCGACGTCGGGATGAGCATGGGCTTCTTGCAACTCGGCGCCCGCGATGCGCTGCTGTCGCGCGGGGTCTTCAGCACCTCGCTGACCCTGTTCACCGTGGCGATCTGCATCGGCTGGGGCTGGAGCAGACTGCGACGTATGCCGGACTTCACCATCTCTTTCGCATAGGCCCGACGACTACTGGGCGGTCGTCTCTCGGGGGTGCCGGATGAGTGCGACACATCCCCAGGGACCGCGGCTGCACATCCAGCTGCCGTCGGTCCGTTGGCCGGCGGTGCCCCGGACACAGCGACCCCGGATCTCGAGGGAGCTGCTCGGTGGGCTCGCGCTCTTCGCGGTCTACCTGCTGGTCGACGCGCTGAACGTCCCCTCGCGCACCCCCACCGCGAAGGCGAACGCCGAGCGCGTCATACAACTGGAGCAGTGGCTGCATGTCGATGTCGAGGGTTGGCTGAACGGCTGGCTGGCCGGGCGTCCGGGGCTGATGACCGCGGCCAACTACGAATACGCGAGCACCTACATCGTGTCCGCCGGGCTGCTGTTGGTCCTCACCTACGTATGGGCGCCGGCGCTCTACCGGCAGGCGCGCACCTCGTTCGTGGTGCTCAACCTGCTCGCGTTCGCGTGCTTCGCGGTGCTGCCGCTGATGCCGCCGCGGATGATGCCCGGCTTCACCGACACCGTGTCGACCGGCGGGACGGTCGGGTCGTGGGGTTCGCCGATCGTCGCGGGCGCCAACCAGCTCGCCGCGATGCCGTCGCTGCACATGGCCTGGGCGCTGTGGGTCAGCGTCATGCTCGCCCGGACGTCGCGCCGGTTCGCGCTGCAGGTGGCGAGCGCCATACACGTGGCCGTGACGTTGTATGTCGTGCTCGCGACCGCGAACCACTACCTCCTGGATGCCGTCGGTGCGGCCGTCGTCGTGGTGGCTGCGGTGGCGATCACCGAGTGGTGGGATCGGCGGCATCCCGGTGTCGCGCTGCCGACCGCGGATGCGTTCTTCCTCGACGTCGAGACGCCCGGGCACGCCCAGAACGTCGGCGGTCTCGTGCTGTTGGGGTCGCCCGAGCCCACCTGCACCCGGGTGCGCGAGACCATTGCAGCGCAACTCGACGAGCTGCCGCACTTCACCGAGCAGTTGGCGACGGCCGAGGTGCACCGCTGGGTGCCGGCCGGGCCGATCGACTGGTCGCACCACCTGACCGAGTTGTCGCTGCCGGAGGGCTCCGGGCTTGCTGAGCTGGACGACCTCGTCGGTCAGCTCACGGCACAGGACCTGCCGCGCGACCGGCCACTGTGGCGAGCGTGGGTGATCCGGGGCGTCGGTGATCAGGCGGCGTTCTGCATCGTGATGCATCACTGCATGGCCGACGGGATCGGTGCGGTGGCGAAGCTGCTGAACCTGCTGGAGCCGCCCTACGAGCTGCCGATCCCTTCCCGTGACGGGCCGTCGGTTCTGCGGAGGGGCGCCGGCGTCATACAGGGGCTGGCGCAGTTGGCCACCGACGCCAAGCCCGCGGCGCAGCTGCCGACCGGTGGGACACGGCGGGGCTTCGCGACGTTCGAGGTGCCGCTGGATGCCGTCCGCGACGCCGCGCGGGGGCACCGCATGCGGGTCACCGAGTTGCTGCTTGCGGCGACCGGCGTCGCGCTCGCGCGGACCGACCCGGAGCTCGCGCGACAGTGCGCGCACCAATTGCGGGTGTCGGTCCCCGTGATGCTGCGGGCACCCGGCGCCGATGACGGCGGCAATCTCACCGGCGCGGTCATCGTCGACACCCCGGCGCGGGACGTCCCGGTCGACGCGCTGCGGGACGAGGTGCGCGAGCAGGCGGGCGCCATACGGACTCCGACGCGGGCCCTGGCCTCACGGTGGGTGATGGCCTCCGCGCTGCACGCCGCACCGCACGCCGGGCGACGGTGGTTCGCCCGAACGGTTTACGGCCCCAAGTATTTCCAGGCGATCGTGTCCAACATGCCCGGCCCGGACCGGCAGTTCACCCTGGCCGGCGCTCCGGTGAGCAGGGTGCACCCGATCCTGCCGCCGGCTCCCGGCATACCGCTGACGATCGGAGCGTTGAGCTGGAACGGCGCGCTCGGCATCACGGTCGTCACCGACGGCGCCATGCTGGATGCGCGGGCGTTCGCCGGTGCGCTCGGCGACCGGCTGGCGGAGCTACCCGCGTCCGCTCACTCGGGCGGCGCACCCCAGACCAGCGCGAGGAACAACTGAGCGCGCTGCGCCGGATCCTCCAGTGCGTCACCGAAGACTTCACGCAACTGGTCGAGGCGATAGCGCACCGTCTGCGGATGGATGTGCAGCTCCTCGGCGACCGCACGACGGGAGCCGAAGTTGCGCAGCCAACTGGTCAACGTCTCGACGAGTCGTTCACGCGTCGTCTCCGGAAGTCGGTCCAGGGGCGCGAGCACCCGAGACCGCAATGCGGCCAACAATTCCGGGTTGCGGTGCACCAGCAGGGTGTCGATGTGCTCCGGCACGAAGATCATCCGGGCCGGCAACGCTCCGGCGTCCTGCAACCGGCGCGCGCTACGGGCGACCCGCATGCTGCGGCGGACATCGGTGACCGGCACCGGTGGCCCGACGACGGCCGGCACGACGCCGAGGGCGCGCTGCAGGCGCGGCTCGATGCCAGTGACCCAAGGCACCAGCCAACCCATCACGTCTCCCACGTGCACGACCAGCCACTCCGGGTCCAAACGCGGCCGGGATGCCAGCGGTGGGTCGTCCTGGTCGCGCAACAGGACGAAGGCGAGTTGGTCGGGCACCACCCAGCCGGCCTGGTCGGCCGCGAGCAGGATGCCGTTGCGGTCCGGCATGGTCGACATCAACAGACCCGAGAGTTCACCGCGGGCGCGGTGCGACACCAGGCCGCGCTCGGACTGCTCGCGCACATATCCGTCGGTGGTCCGGGCCGAGATGTCGTGCGTGAGCATGAAGAGTGTCTCGGCGAGCCGGGAGAGGCGACGTGTGTCGAGCCCGACGTGCATGGCCTCCCGGGACAGGTGCTCCCAGGCGACCCGCGCTCCTGCCTGGTATGCCGTCAGGATGCCGTTCAGGTCACGGCCCTGCCGGAACTGCGCGCGCCCGACCTGATCGAACATCGCCACCAGCAGCGGATCCAGATCCGGTGCCGTCGCCGGATGAGCCATCGCGTCATCGGTGACGGTGGCGAGCAACCTGGGTACCACCTGATCGGCGGTGTCGGCCAACTCGGTGCCGCGGTCGGCGGCGAATTCCAGGCACGCCGGCCAGAGCACTTCGAGCTCCTGTGCGGCGGCCGCCATGATCTGCGGAAACCGTGCCTCCAGACGCGCCTGGAGGAGACGCAGCTCGGGCGACTGTGGCCCGGGCCCGTCAGCAACGCTCAGCGTGGACCCCATGTTCATCAGGTCTATCACTTGGTGACAAAAGCGCGCTCGTAGAACCACACATTTCGGTGCAGCGCCTGCCGATCGACCCGATGCAAGCTTGAGTCAAATGCTCGACGCACACTCCCTGCCCGGCGTCAGCACGCCGGAGGCGACTCCCAGCGCCGCATCCGAGAACTTCCCGGTTGCGTTGCGATTGCTGCCTGTTCGGCATCGGCGAGTGCTGCTCGCGGTCTATGACGTCGCTCGGCACATCGACCAACTGGGGGACGCCGCACCCGGCGACCGGGTGCGGGCACTGCGGGAGTTTCGGATCGACCTCCAGCGAGTACGGGACCACCTGACACCCCGCAGTCGGGTGTTGATCGAGCTTGCGCCATACGCGAGTGAATTCGACCTGCCGTTGCGGGCGTTCGACGACCTGATCGACGCGAACCTGATGGATCAGGACGTCACCCGCTACGCCGACCTCGACGCCCTCCTCGACTACTGCGCCTTGTCCGCGCACCCGATCGGCCGGCTGGTGCTGGCCGTCTTCGGACAGGCCACCCCCCGACGGATCGCCTGGAGCGACTCGGTCTGCGCGGCGCTGCAGATCCTCGAGCACTGCCAGGACGTGGTGGAGGACCACCGGGCCGGGAGGGTCTATCTCCCGCAGGACCAGTTATATGCCGCCGGACTGACCGACACCACCATGCTGCTGCCGGAAGGCCAGGCCGCGCTGCGCTCGGTGGTGCTGGCCCAAGTCGCCACCTGTCGCGAAATGCTTTCCGCCGGAAGGGAACTCGTCGGCGGGTTACGCGGTTGGGGCAGGGCCGCCGTCGCCGGGTACGTCGCCGGAGGACTCGCCACCGCCGATGCCCTCGAGCGTGCCGGTGGCGACGTGACCGGCGCCCACACCATCCGACCGCGACGAATAGACCTGCTACGTCACGGAATCCGGCTGCTGCTCACTTCGGGGAGGCACTGACGTGACGATGAATCCAGCGCTCGCGGAGGCCGAGCAGATCACCCGCACCGAGGCCCGCAACTTCTACTACGGCATCCGCCTCCTTCCCACGGCCAAGCGCCAGGGCCTCTGTGCGCTCTACGCACTCGCCCGGCGCATCGACGACATCGGCGACGACGAGGCGCCCCTGGAGAAGAAGCGGGCGTCGCTGGCGCTGGTCCGCAAGCAGCTGTCCGACCTCGACGCGGCCACCGACCCGGTGCTGGCCGCGGTCGCCGAGACGGCACGCCGCTTCCCGGTCCCGCTCGAGGCGTTCGACGAGTTGCTCGACGGCGTCGAGATGGACCTGCGCGGCGCCACCTACGAGACCTTCGACGACCTTCGCATCTACTGCCGCTGCGTCGCCGGCTCCGTCGGACGACTGTGTCTGTCCATCTTCGGCAACAACACATCGGGCACCGACCCCCGCGCCCCGCTCTTCGCCGACCAACTCGGAATCGCGTTGCAGCAGACCAACATCCTGCGCGACATCCGCGAGGATCTGCTGCTCGGCCGGGTCTACCTGCCCGGCGGCGAACTCGAGCGCTTCGGCGTTCACCTGCAACTCGACGACTCCGGGGCGTTGCACGATCCCGATGCTCGGCTGGCGGCATACATCAGCTTCGCGGCCGACCGGGCGCAGCGCTGGTACGACCTCGGGCTGCGCCTGCTGCCCCACCTCGATCACCGCAGTGCCGCCTGCTGCGCGGCGATGGCCGGCATCTACCACCACCTGCTGCTGCGCATCCGCGACAACCCGACCGCGGTCTACGAACGCCGAATGTCGTTGCCACCGCACGAAAAGGGCCGCGTCGCGCTGACCGCGCTGGCGAAGGCGGTGTTTCCGGTATGACGCAAGCACGACCGCGGACCGGGTGCGTCGTCGGCGGCGGCCTCTCCGGGATCACCGCGGCTCTGGACCTGGCCGACGCCGGAGTCCAGGTGACTCTGCTGGAGTCCCGCGCACGACTCGGCGGGCTGACGCACTCGTTCCGTCGCGGCGACATGTGGGTGGACGGCGGGCAGCACGCGTTCCTGCGCTGCTGCACGGCATACATCGGCCTGCTGGACCGGCTCGACGTCCGGGATCTCACCTATCTGCAGGACCGCCTCGACGTGCCGATCGCCAGCGAGAAGTCACCGGTCCGAACTCACCTGCGCCGCAACGATCTACCGGCGCCGCTGCATCTGAGCACCGCGCTGCTGCGGCACCGTTGGATGCCGCTGCGACAGCGCCTGCTCGTCGGCCGGATCGCGCTGGCACTCGGTCGGGTGGACCCCGCCGATCCCGAGGTGGACGCGCAATCCTTCGGTAGCTGGCTGCGCAAGCACGGTGCCGACGACCGGTCCATCGAAGTGCTGTGGGAGCTGATCGGCAAGGCGACGCTCAACGCCGACGCGGACCACTGCTCGCTGGCGCTGGCGGCCACGGTCTTCCAGCTGGGCATGCTCGCCGACAAGGGCGCCTCCGATCTCGGCTGGTCGCGAGTTCCGTTGCAGCAGTTGCACGGCGACGCCGCCGTGCGGGCGCTCGCCACCGTCGGCTGCAGGGTCGAGCTACGCAGCAAGGTCCTCGGCATCACGCCGTATGACGAGGGCATCGAGATACGGACACCGACCGACACGCAGCGGTATGACGCCGTCGTCCTGGCGCTGCCGCCGGCCGCCCTCGCTCGGATCATCGATCCGACCACTCTCGGGCTGCCCACCGATCTCGCCACCCGGCTCGGCGTCTCACCGATCCTCAATGTCCACGTCGTGCTGGACCGGCCGGTGCTCGACACCGAGTTCGTTGCGGCCATCGACAGCCCGTTGCAGTGGGTCTTCGACCGCACCGCCGCCGCCGGCCTCCCCGAGGGGCAGCGGCAGTACCTCGCGGTTTCGATCTCCGCCGCGGACGACCTGATCGGCCTGTCCACGGCACAGTTGCGCCAGTGGGCGCTGCCGCACCTGTGCAATCTCCTGCCAGGGATGGCGACGGCGAAGGTCATCGACTTCTTCGTCACCCGGGAGCCCGAGGCGACCTTCCGCGCGGCGCCGGGCAGTGCGCGGCTGCGCCCGGCCGCGGAGACCGCGACGCCGGGCATCGTGCTGGCCGGTGCGTGGACCGACACCGGTTGGCCGGCCACCATGGAAGGCGCTGTGCGCAGCGGGCATTCGGCGGCGGCAGCGGTGCTCGGGCAACGACGTGCTCAGTCTGAGGGGACGGAGGTCGACCGCAGTCAACATGAGGTGGCCGACGAACCAGGAACGAGTTTCTCGAGGCCATCACACCTTTCGAGACGCTCCTTCGTCGCTCCTCAAGGTGCTTCGGAGATCGTCCGAGCCCAGGAACTGACGCACGCTCTCGTCACGCCCGCGCTGCGCAAGGCGGTCGACACCCTGGACGGCAGGGAGCGGCTCGTCGTGGCCTACCACCTCGGTTTCGTTGATGTCCATGGCGATCCGGTCCGCGATGACGGCGGCAAGAAGCTGCGACCGATGCTTGCCCTGCTGGCCGCCCAAGCTGTCGGCGCCGATCCTGCCCAGGCGGTCAGCGGCGCGACGGCACTGGAGTTGCTGCACAACTTCTCCCTGGTGCACGACGACATCATGGATCGTGATCGCACCCGCAGGCACCGGGAGACGGTCTGGTCGGTCTGGGACGACGCGACGGCCATCCTCGCCGGTGACGCGCTGCAGTCGCTCGCCTTCGAGACCGTGCTGGCCGACCCGAGTCCGCACGCGGCCGAGGCGGGCAACCTGCTCGCGGTCACCACGCGAGAGCTGATCCGTGGCCAGGTGCTCGACATGGAATTCGAGCAACGTCAACAGGTTTCATTGTCCGAATGCCGCGCGATGGCTGCCGCGAAGACCGGCGCGCTGCTCGCCTGCAGTCTGGAGCTGCCCGCAGTCCTGACCGGAGCCTCCCGCGAGCAGCGGTCGGCGCTGACCGCATACGGCCGCGGTGTCGGCGTGGCGTTCCAACTGGTCGACGACCTGCTCGGCATCTGGGGCGACCCGGCAGTCACCGGCAAGTCGAACCACTCGGACCTGCGGGCCAAGAAGCACTCGCTGCCCATCACCTGGGCACTCGAGCAAGGTGACTCCGGGCTCGCCGACTGGTTCGCCGACGGCGACACCACTGACGACGAAGTCGCCCGGATCGCAACACAATTGGACCAATTCGGCGCCAGGCAGTGGTGTCGGGACAGTGCTGATGCGGCCATCGACAGAGCCGTCGCAGGACTGCACCGGGCCGGTCTCGACGAGACCGCCGTCGCCGGACTCACCGAGGTGGCGCACTACGTCGCCGGAAGGGACATGTGAGTGGACACCCCACGAAGTTCTCCCCCGCTGCGCTCCTCCGATACTTCGCGGGGACCCCGCATGACGCATCTCTCCACACCAGCCGCGACCGATCCCGCGGCCACCGCGCGGGAGACGCTCGACCGTGCCACCCGACGACTGCTCGACCTGCAGCTGCCCAGTGGCGCCTGGAAGGGTGAGCTGGAGACCAACGTGACCATGGACGCCGAGGACATGATGCTGCGTGTCTTCCTCGGCATCGACACCGCGGAGACCCGCGACCGGACCGCGCGCTGGATCCGCAGCCAGCAGCGTGCCGACGGCACCTGGGCCACCTTCGCCGGCGGACCCGGCGATCTGTCCACCACCGTCGAGGCCTGGATCGCACTACGTATGGCGGGCGACAAGCCCACCGCCGAGCACATGGTCGCCGCACGCGAATTCGTCCTGACGGCAGGCGGTCTGGAGCAGACCCGGGTCTTCACCCGGATCTGGTGTGCACTCTTCGGCTGGTGGGACTGGTCCGAGCTGCCCGCCATGCCGCCGGAGTTGATGTATCTGGGCAAGCACGTCCCGCTGAACATCTACGACTGGGGCTGCTGGGCCCGGCAGACCATCGTCCCGCTCACGGTGGTGTGCACGCTGCGTCCCAAGCGCCGGATGAAGTGGGACCTCGCCGAGCTGCTCACCGGCACCACCCCGAAGAGCCAGCGAGGCGGCGTGCCGGGCGCCTTCAACAAGCTCGACAAGGGATTGCACCTCTACCACCGGCACGCGATCGGACCGGTGCGCCGCAACGCCCTGCGCCGCGCTGCCGAATGGATCATCGCCCGGCAGGAGGCGGACGGCGGCTGGGGCGGCATACAACCGCCGTGGGTCTACTCGATCCTCGCGCTGCACGCGCTCGGTTACCCACTGGACCATCCGGTCCTGCGCGCCGGCATCGATGGACTCGAGGGTTTCGTCATCAGTGAGGACACGGCGGACGGTCCCGTACGCCGCCTGGAGGCCTGCCAATCCCCCGTCTGGGACACCGGTCTGGCGCTCAACGCACTGCTGGACGCCGGTGTCGATCCTCGCGATCCGGCCCTGCGGCGCGCCGCCGACTGGCTGATGGCGGAGCAGATCACCGTCCCCGGCGACTGGACGGAACAGCGGCCGAAGCTGCCACCCGGAGGCTGGGCCTTCGAATACGCCAACGACAACTACCCCGACACCGACGACAGCGCGATCATCGTGATGGGTCTGCGCCGAGTCATCACCACCCACGGTCCGGTCCAGGAGCAGGCCGTCTCCCGCGGAATCGCCTGGACCGCCGGGATGCAGTCCAAGGACGGCGGTTGGGGTGCTTTCGACGCCGACAACACCAGCGGTTGGCCGGCGCAGCTGCCGTTCTGCGACTTCGGCGCCGTGACCGACCCGCCGTCCGCGGACGTCACTGCACACGTGGTCGAAATGCTTGCCGCAGTGGGCCGTTCGCGTGGTGCCCGGTGCCAGCGCGGCGTGCAGTGGCTGTTGGACCACCAGGAGACCGACGGGTCCTGGTTCGGCCGCTGGGGCGCCAACCACGTCTACGGCACCGGCGCCGTCGTGCCGGCTCTGGTCGCGGCCGGCGTCTCGCCGAAGGCCGGATCCATCCGTGCAGCCGTGCGCTGGCTCGAGGCGCACCAGAACCCCGACGGCGGCTGGGGTGAGGATCTGCGTTCGTATGACGACCCGGCCTGGATCGGCCGTGGCGACTCGACACCGTCCCAGACCGCCTGGGCGTTGATGGCACTCGTTGCGGCCGGCGAACTCGGCACTTCCCTAACCCGTGGCGTCGACTACCTCGCCAACACCCAACAATCCGAGGGTGGTTGGGCCGAAGACCGATTCACCGGCACCGGGTTCCCGGGCGACTTCTACATCGCCTACCACCTCTACCGACTGATCTTCCCGGTCTGGGCGCTCGGTCGCGCAGTCCAGGCGCTGCACGGTGGCGACCGCGGAGACCCCACCCCACGAAGTTCTCGCCCGCTGCGCTCCTCCGATACTTCGCGGGGACCCCGGGTCCTTCTTGAGGTCTCGGAAGTGGCCACGAGAGAGTCGGACCAATGAGCGCCCAGGTCCTGACACCACTGCGCATCGAGCGCCTCGCCCTCGAGCGCGGAATGCGCACAGCGCCATACGTTTCCGGGCGCGGCCCGGACGGACATCCACGACGCACCGACGTGCCCACGGTGATCGCCGGCGTCGCCGGTGCCCTGGCGGCGCACGTCCGGCCCGGTGATCTGGTCGTCGCCGACCGGTTGCGCACCGGGGACGACGAGGTCGCCCTACCGTCGGCATCCCTGCTCGCCGGTGCGTTGCGTCGTGCCGGCCTGACGGTGCACGTCGGCACGATCGACAGCACCGACCGGGTCGTGACAGGCCCTCACCGCATGTCACTCGCCGCACGCGGTGGCCTCGCCGTCGACACCGAGTCCGGTTATTTGGCAACACAATTGGATCCCGAGCAACTTGCTGTCGTGCGTGCCGTCGTCGACACCGCGGACGACCCACTCGTGCATCCGGGCACGCTGCGCCGCGGCGTTGCGGCGCTGCGGTCATTGCGTCGTGCCGCACCGATGCTGCAGGAGTGGCTGGATGCGTGTGACCGCCGCACGATCCTGCGCGCCGAGCCGCAGTCCTTCTGCGCCGGTGTCGAGCGGGCCATCGAGATCGTCGAACGTGCGCTCGCCATACATGGTTCGCCCGTCTACGTACGCCGACAGATCGTACACAACACGCACGTCGTCGCCGATCTGGAGCGCCACGGCGCGGTCTTCGTGCAGGAGTTGGACGAGGTGCCGGAGGAGGCCACCGCGGTGCTCGCCGCACACGGTGTCGCGCCCTCGGTGCGCGCACAGGCCGCCGAACGCCGATTGAACGTCATCGACGCGACCTGTCCGCTCGTCGCCAAGGTGCACAGCGAAGTGCATCGCTTCACCAATGCCGGCCGCACGGTCTTCCTCATCGGCCACGCGGAGCACGAGGAGGTCGTCGGCACCCGTGGTGAAGCACCCGACAACGTCGTCGTGATCGAGACCATCGACGACGCGCACACGGTGGAAGTGCCTGACCCGACACATGTTTCGTACGTCATGCAGACCACGCTGTCGGTCGAGGAGGCCGACGAGATCGCCGGTGTCCTACGCACCCGGTTCCCGGCGCTGCAGGCACCCCGGCGGGACGACATCTGCTACGCCACCAGCAACCGGCAGCAGGCGATCCGGGAGGTCGCGGCCGCGAGCGACCTGGTCCTGGTGGTCGGCTCGGCCAACTCCTCCAACTCGATGCGACTGGTCGAGGTCGCCGAAGCCAACGGCGCCGAGGCGCACCTGGTGGAGGACGCTTCCGACATACACCTGCAGTGGCTGCGGGGTGCGCACACCATCGGCGTCAGTGCCGGGGCGTCCGCACCGGCGGCGCTCGTCGAAGAGCTCATCGCCGCCCTCGCTGCACTCGGCGAGCTCGACGTCACCCGACGCGGAGGCGTCACCGAGACCATGCATTTCTCCCTGCCACGAGAGGTTGTCTGACCATGCCGCACATGCCATTTCGCCAATCCGTTCGCCTCGGGCAATACCTCATGAAGCAGAAGCTCGCGGGACGCGAGAAGTATCCGCTGCTGGTCGAGCTCGAGCCGCTCTTCGCCTGCAACCTCAAGTGCGTCGGCTGCGGCAAGATCCAGGAGCCGGCCGCGATGCTCAAGCAGCGCATGCCGGTCGAGCAGGCCGTCGCAGCGATCGAGGAGTGCGGCGCGCCGATGGTCTCGATCGCGGGTGGCGAGCCGCTCATGCACCCGCAGATCCACGAGATCGTCCAGGAACTGCTGGACCGCAAGAAGATCGTCTTCATGTGCACCAACGCCCTGCTCATGGCTCGGCACATCGACAAGTTCACACCGCACCGCGACTTCGCCTGGATGGTGCACGTCGACGGCATGAAGGAGCGGCACGACGCGTCGGTCAGCCACGAGGGCGGCTTCGAGAAGGCGATCGAGGCGATCAAGCTGGCGCAGTCGCGAGGTTTCCGGGTGATGACCAACACCACTGTGTTCAACAGTGATTCGCCACAGGACGTCATCGACGTGCTCAACTACCTCAACGACGAGGTCAAGGTCGACAACATGCAGATCGCGCCGGGCTACGCCTACTGGAAGGCCCCCGACCAGGAGGGGTTCCTGGGTGTCGAGGAGACTCGTGAACTCTTCTCCAAAGCGTTCGGCGAGGGTCGCCGCAAGAAGTGGCGGCTCAACCACTCACCGCTGTTCCTCGACTTCCTCGAGGGCAAGGTCGACTACGAGTGCACGCCATGGGCGATCCCGTCATACAGCCTCAAGGGCTGGCAGCGACCCTGCTACCTGCTCGATGACGGCTACGTGTCGACCTACCAGGAGCTGATCGAGGACACCGACTGGGAGGCGTTCGGACGCGGCAAGGACGAGCGGTGCGCGAACTGTATGGCGCACTGCGGCTACGAACCCACCGCGGTGATCGCCACCACCAGCTCGCTGCGCGAGACCATCCGGGCGGCGGTGGCGTGATGACCGCGCCGGGCCTGCTGGAGCACATCACCTCCCCCGGTGACCTCAAGGTGCTGCCGGACTCGGCACTGCCTGAGCTTGCCGCGCAGATCCGGCGACGCCTGATCGACGTCGTGAGCCGCACCGGCGGACACCTCGGACCCAACCTCGGGGTGGTCGAACTCACCATCGCGCTGCACCGAACCTTCGACGCGCCACACGACGCGATCATCTGGGACACCGGCCACCAGAGCTACGTGCACAAGATGCTCACCGGTCGCGACGGCCGACTCGGCCAATTGCGCACTGCTGGAGGGCTTTCCGGCTACCCGTGTCGCACAGAGAGCGACTACGACATCGTCGAGAACTCCCACGCCTCAACGGCTCTGTCGTATGCCGACGGGCTGTCCCGCGGGTTCCAGCTGACCGGACGTGGCCGACGGGTGGTCGCCGTCGTCGGCGACGGCGCGCTCACCGGTGGTATGGCGTGGGAGGCGCTCAACAACCTCGGCGCGAGCGACCGGCCGGTGGTGATCGTGCTCAACGACAACGGCCGGTCCTACGACCCCACGGTCGGCGCGCTGTCCAGGCACCTGCGGCAGCTGCGCGAGGGAGCCGCCTGCTCGAATGTGCTGGTATCACTGGGGTTCGGCTACATCGGTCCGATCGACGGTCACGACTTCAAGGCGCTGCACCGGGCGTTCGGCCGAGCCCGCGACCAGGACGGCCCCGTCGTGGTGCACGTCGTTACCCGCAAGGGCAAGGGCTATCCCCCTGCGGAGCAGGACGAGGCCGACCGGATGCACAGTGTCAGCCCGGCACGCACTCCCACGGCCGTCGTTCCCGGGGACCGCAAACCGGCTCGATCCGAAGCCTGGACAAAGGTTTTCGGGGGTGAGTTGGCCGCCGTCGGCGAGGAACGCTCCGACATCGTCGCGGTCACCGCGGCGATGCGACTGCCGACCGGTCTCGGCCCCTTCGGTGAGCGCTTCCCGCACCGGATCATCGATGTGGGCATCGCCGAGCAGCATGCAGTCACCTGCGCGGCGGGCCTGGCGACGTCCGGCCTGCACCCGGTGGTCGCGATCTACTCGACCTTCCTCGGGCGAGCATTCGACCAGGTGCTGATGGATGTCGGATTGCACCGTCTGCCAGTCACTTTCGTGCTCGACCGGTCCGGCGTCACCGGCCCGGACGGCCCGTCGCACCACGGCATCTGGGACGTCTCGCTACTGCGCGGCGTGCCCGGGATCCGGATCGCCGCGCCGCGTGACGCCATCCGGCTCCGGGAGCTGCTGCGCGAAGCGCTGGCCCACGAGGATGGCCCGACGGTGCTGCGCTATCCCAAGGGCGACGCACCGCTGCCGGTCGGCGTGCACACCCGGGTCGGCCCCGTCGACCTGCTCACGGCGCACCGCCCGGACGCCCAGGTGCTGCTGGTCAGCAGCGGCGCACTGGCCACCGTCGCCGTAGAGAGCGCCGACCGACTGGCCTCGATGGGAGTCTCCGTCACCGTTGCCGACCCTCGCTGGATCCACCCCGTCGCACCTGAGTTGATGAGTCTGGTCGCCGACCACCGGGTGGTGATCACGTTGGAGGACAACGCCATCGGCGGCGGGCTGGGCGCCGCACTCTCCATGGCGGCACACCTCGAGGGGCTGTCGAGCCGCGTCATACCGCTGGGGTTGCCGGTGGAGTTCGTGCCGGTCGGCGAACGGGCGACGCTGCTGTCCGACTACGGCCTGGACGCCGACCACGTGGTCGACACCGTGCTGGCCGCACGCTGGC
The DNA here is from genome assembly GCF_014640635.1 of Flexivirga endophytica. Lineage (GTDB taxonomy): Bacteria > Actinomycetota > Actinomycetes > Actinomycetales > Dermatophilaceae > Flexivirga > Flexivirga endophytica. The sequence goes on along the minus strand of NZ_BMHI01000002.1, from coordinate 94,636 downwards.
GCCGCGGGTCGAAGCACGCCGCCCCCACCCTCGTCGGCAGCTGAGCCCTACCCGCCGTTCTTGCCGAGAGGACAGCGGATTGCCGAGAGGACACCCAAAATGGCCCAAAACGCGCCCTAGAACGGGCACATCGCCTGTCCTCTCGATCGGTGCCTGTCCTCTCGGCCAAAGGGCGAAAAAGGGGGTCGGTCGGACGGTCAGCTGCCGTCCGGCTGGTCGGCCCACCAGCGCAGCAACTCCGCGCGGGCGGCGTCCTCACCGACCGGGCCGTTGTCGAGCCGGAATGCCAGCAGGTGCTTATAGGCCTCGCCCAGCACCGGGCCGGGCTTGATGCCGAGGGTCTCGGCGATCTGATTGCCGTTCAACTCCGGACGCACCGCGTCCAGCTCCTCCTGCTCGCGCAGCGCCGCGATGCGTATCTCGAGGCTGTCGTATGCCGCCGAGAGCGCCGCCGCCTTCCGGCGATTGCGGGTGGTGCAGTCGGACCGGGTGAGCAGGTGCAGCCGGGACAACAACGGCCCGGCATCGGTGATGTAACGGCGCACCGCGGAGTCGGTCCACGGAGAGTCGACATCGCCCGCACCACCACGAGAGGGCACACCCGGCCCGCCATACCCGTGGAAGCGCAGGTGCAGCTCGGTCAACCGGGCCACCTGCTTGATGGTGTCCTTGTCGAAGCGCAGCGCCCGCAGCCGCTTGCGCACCAGCTTCGCGCCGACCATCTCGTGATGATGGAACGAGACACCGCCGCCGCCCTCGAAACGTCGGGTCGCCGGCTTGCCGATGTCGTGCAGCAGCGCCGCCAGCCGCAGCACCAGGTCGGGCCCGGGCACCAGCTCCGGCTGCTCCAGCCCCGGGACGACCCGGTCGTTCTCCAGTGCCATCGCCTGCTCGAGCACGGTCAGCGAGTGCTCGTAGACGTCCTTGTGCCGGTGGTGCTCGTCGACCTCCAGCCGCAGGGCCGGCAGCTCGGGCAGCACGTGGTCGGCGATGCCGGTGTCGACCAGCAGGGTCAGCCCGGCCCGCGGGTCGGGCGCCAGCATCAGCTTGACCAACTCGTCGTGCACCCGCTCGGCGGAGATCATCTCGATCGACCCGGCCAGCTCGGTCATCGCGGCCTGCACGCGTGGGTCGACGGTGAAGCCCAGCTGCGCCGCGAAGCGCGCCGCCCGCATCATCCGCAGCGGGTCGTCGCCGAACGACACCTCCGGCGCGGACGGCGTCATCATCGTGCGCCCGGCGAGCGCGGCCATGCCGGCATACGGATCGACGAACTCCAGGTCGGGCAGCCGCAGTGCCATAGCGTTGACGGTGAAGTCGCGCCGCACCAGGTCGTCGGTCAACGAGTCGCCGAAGCTGACCACCGGCTTGCGGGTCCGCCGGTCATAGGCGTCCGCCCGGTATGTCGTCACCTCGACGATCGTGTCGCCACTGCGAGCGCCGATCGTGCCGAAGTCGCGGCCGATGTCCCAGGTGGTGTCGGCCCAGGGCTTCAGCAGCGCCTCGATCTGCTCCGGGCGCGCGGACGTCGTCAGGTCCAGGTCGGACGAGGCCCGGCCGAGGAACGCGTCGCGCACCGGACCGCCGACCAGCGCGAGCTCGTGGCCTGCGCCGGCGAAGAGCGATCCGAGCTCCTGCAGCATCGGCAGGACCGGCGCCAACTGCGCGACCGCGCGCCGCTGCAGCGCACCGTTGGTCGAGGATTCATCGGGTCGTGGGGGCGTCGGCACCACCACAGGGTAGGTGAGGGGAATGCCTCGATCCGCTGGGAGTCGCGACGAGCGCGGTTTAGAGTGTCGAGATGAGCCTCTATCCGCCGCGCGCCGACCGCCCCGTGCGGCGGCTGCCCGCTGTGGAGGAGACCTCGGCCGGAGGCGTCATCATCGACGTCGCGGGCGGTTTCGCCTGGATCGCGCTCATCGCACGCCACAATCGGGCCGGCCGGCTGGAGTGGTGTCTGCCCAAGGGGCACGTCGAGCCCGGCGAAACACTGGTCGAGACCGCGGTTCGCGAAGTCCAGGAGGAAACAGGCATCATCGGACGTGCCCTGGTGACCCTCGGCACGATCGACTATTGGTTCAGCACCCCGCAACTACGCATTCACAAGCGGGTCCATCACTACATGTTGGAGGCACTCGGTGGCGAGATCAGCATCGACGGCGACCCCGATCACGAGGCCGTCGACGCGCGCTGGTTCCGCCTGGACCGAGTGCAACGGAAGCTGACCTTCCCCAATGAGCGACGCATCGTCCAGACCGCCTGGCAGCACCTCGTCCCGGCATAGAGCAACGGGCACCGCCGCATTCCTCGCGCTGCTGCTCGGCCTGTTCTCCCTCAGTTTCACCCTCGGTGTGCCGCACGCGGCCGCCGACACCTCCAGCACGGCCCGCATCAGTCTGAACGCCAACACCCCGGCGGTCTCGTCGTCCGGCGAAGCGGTCACCGTCACCGGGACCATCACCAACACCGGCTCGGAGCCGATCGATCACCCGGTCGCCCACGTCTCGGTCGGGAGCCGACTGCTCGACACGCGGGCCACCGCCGAGCGATGGATGTCCGGCAAGCTCGACATCCCGCTCAACGAGATCGCCAGCAACGACGAGTCGACGTCACTCGGTGCCGGCAGCAGCACGTCGTTCGCGGTCGACATCCCGGGCAAGAAGCTGAAGTATCCCTACGGGCTCGCGTCGCTGCCGCTGACCGTGACGGTCACCGACGGCGCCTCGTCGGCCGCCTCCGCCATACGAGGTATGACGCGCAGCACCCTGCAGTTGCAGAACGGCACCGCGCGGTCGCCGTTGCAGGTGAGCATCGTCGTACCGCTGACACTGCCGGCCGACTCCGACCTCTTCGGACCCACCGGGGCAGCCCGCGCCGCCGCGTGGGAGCACGCCCTCGGTCCGGACTCGAAGGTGCAGCGCACGCTGGACGCGTTCCAGGGACAGCCGGTGATCTTCGCCGTCGACCCGGCGCTGATCGACCCACCGGCGCCCGCCGACGACAACGTGCCGTCCGCGACCGCGACCCCGTCGGGCAGCTCCTCGAGCTCGCCGTCGGGTTCCTCGAGCGGCGACGGCTCGGACGGTTCCTCCGGCAGCGGCTCCAGCACGCCGGACCCGACCAGCACCGCATCCGGCGACAGCACCGGGTCGACGTCGACGCCCGACGGGCAGACCTCGGACGGGCAGACCTCCGACGGGCAGACCTCCGACAGCGCCTCCGGTGGCGCCTCCGATGGCGCCTCCGATGGCGCCTCCGATGGCGCCTCGGACACGACGTCGAGCTCGTCGTCGTCACCGACCAGCACGGCCCCGCCCACCACACCGCAGGGCAAGGTCGCCGCGGCGGTCAACGGCTTCCGGGAACGGCTGACGTCGCTGGACGACGGTCAGTCCGTGTGGTGGCTGCCCTCGGACGATCCCGACCTGACGGCACTGCAGCAGCTGGGCGACTCCGGCAAGCAGCTGGCCTCCCGGGACTTCTCCCGCGACCTGCCCGACGGGCTCGAGCAGGTCGGCGACACCCGGGTGATCTGGCCGACCGGCGACCTGACCGGTGCGGCGGTGACGTCATACGCCAAGGACCTCGCGAAGCGCAGCAAGAACCCCGCGGTCGCGCTGCTGCCCGATCGGACGGTCGGCAGCAGCCAGACCGGCACCGCCACGCACCGCGTCGCCGGCACCTCAGGTGTCCTGACGTATGACGAGCAGCTGTCCCGTCTCTTCAGCAGCTCCACGACCTCTCCGGGCACGCAGACCGGCCGCCTGCTGACCCAATTGATGGCCCTCTACCTGCAGTCGCCGGGCACCCCGCGGTCGTTGGCACTGACGGCCCCGCGCAACGGCGGCGCCAACCCCGTGCAGCTGGCCGCCCAGGTGGGCGCGCTGCGGGAGGCGGGCTGGATGTCGCTGCGATCCGGCACGGAGACCACGGCTGCGCTGCGCAAGGCACCACGGACCACGTTGCTGAAGACTCCGCGCAAGGGTGATTCGACGCCGAAGACCCCGAAGCCCGCGGTCACCGCACCGGAGCTGGCCGAGCTGGCGGAGGCGCGCACCCGGCTCACCGGGCTGCGGAGCGTCCTGGTCGGCGGCGACGATGTCATACCACCGCGCATGCGAGGTCTGGACATCATCGGCTCGACCCGGTGGCGTGGTGCAAGCGCCAAGCTGGCGGCGGTGGCAGACCGCAACACCACCGCTGTCGGCGCCATGTTGCGCAAGTTGTCGATCCGGTCCTCGACGATCAACTTCTTCGCCGACTCCGGCGACATCAGCGTCACCGTCTCCAACGAGCTGAACCGTCCGGTCCGCGGGCTGCAGCTGCACCTGCAGCCGACCAAATACCTCATCCGGGTCACCGACTCCGTGGAGAAGGTCGACATCGACGCCGTGTCCCGCGCCACGGCGCACTTCCACATCGAAGCCGTCGGTGGCGGCACCGTCCCGATCGACGCCTTGTTGAGTGCGCCCAACGGCATCCCGCTGACCGATGCGGACTCGCCGTCGCAGCTGAAGATCAACGTTCACCCGACATCGGGGTGGATCATGTGGGTGCTGGGCGTGCTCGCCGGACTGATCCTCGCGATCGGCCTCTGGCGCGCCGTACGACGTGGTCCCCGGACCGCTTCCGAGCCGGGAGCCACCGACACGCCGACGCCGAACGACGCCATCGTCGACGCCGGCCAGAAGTCACCACACCAGACAGACGACGCCGAATACGACGACGAGGGCACCGCCGATGAATGACGAGAGCCGACCCAGTCTGGGTCAGCTGTACGCCGAGTCGGACCTGCGCTCCCGGGTGCCGCAGAACGCGCCGGACAACCAGGGCAGCCTGGGTTCGTTGTATGCCGCCTGGATGGGCGAGGACTCCGGCTATCTGCCGATGCCGGACCCGCAGGTCATCCAGGCCCGCAAGGACGCCATCGCGCGCGGGGAGGACCCGGACGCGCTGCCGCAGGCCGCCATACCGGCCGAGGGCCCCGCCGCCGAAGGTGGCATCGGGCGAGCCAGCGCCGTCATGGCACTGGGCACGCTCGCATCGCGAGCGTTGGGGTTCCTGCGCACGATCCTGCTCGCATCGCTCGTGGTCGGCGTTGCCGGAAACGTCTGGGACAGCGCCAACACGCTGCCGAACCAGATCTATCTGCTGCTGGCCGGCGGTGTGATCAACGCGGTGTTGGTACCGCAGATCACGAGGGCGCTCAAGCACGAGGACGGTGGTCAGGCTTATACGGACCGGGTGATCACGCTCGCGATGTCGATCCTGCTCGGCGCCACGGTCGTCTTCATGGTGGCGTCGCCGCTGATCTTCAAACTCGGCTTCCTCAGCGCTACCGGTGATACCTGGAAACTCGGTATTGCCTTCACTCTGTTGTGCATTCCGCAGTTGTTCTTCTATGGCCTCTACACACTGTTCGGGGAGATCCTCAACGCGCGCAGTAGGTTCGGCGCGCCGATGTGGTCGCCGGTCCTCGCGAACGTCTTCGCGATCGCCGGCATCGTCTGGCTGCTCATGCAGTACCCGAACCACCCGATCAACGACCCGTCCGACTGGACCACGTCGATGATCGTGGTGCTCGGTGGTTCCACAACCCTCGGCATCGTGGCGCAGGCGCTCGTGCTGATCGTCCCGCTGCGACGTTCCGGATACACCTGGAAACCGAACTTCTCGTTCCGCGGCGTCGGCCTGCGCAGCACCTCGACGGTCGCCGGTTGGGCCTTCGCCGCGGTGATCGTGCAGCAGATCGGCCTCTACCTGGTCAACAGCAACATCCTGACCGCCGTCCCGTCGGCCAAGCTCGCTCAGACCAACGCGTTCCTCTTCTTCATGCTGCCGCACTCGCTGGTCACGCTGAGCCTGATCACCGTCCTCTTCACCCGCATGTCACGGGCGGCGCACGAGGGCCGCACGTTGGCCGTCACCCAGGACTCCGAGCTGTCGCTGCGCCTATCCTCGGTCGCCACCATTCCGTCGACCATCGGAATGCTGGTGCTCGCCGGCCCGCTCACCGGCTTCTTCTACCCGAATGTCGCGACGGCCGTTGAGCGACAGTCGATCGCATTGCTGATCGGCCTGGTTCCGTTCACGGTGTGTGTCGTCGTCCAGCGCGCGTTCTTCGCCTACGAGGACGCCAGGACACCCTTCAAGATGCAGGTGTGGTGCACGCTCATCACTGCTGTGCTCGCATTGCCGTGCATGTTGTTGCCGGACCCGTGGATCGGCTTCGGTGTGAGTCTCGCCGGATCGATCGCCTACTTCGCCGAGGGTGCTCTCGGCTATCGCTGGCTGCGCAATCAGCAACTCCCACAACTCCGCATGGTCGGAGTCGCGCAGACCTGGACCAGGCTGGCGGTCGCTTCGCTGCTCGCGTTGGCCGCCGCGTTCGCCGTCCGCTTCCTACTCAGCGAGCTGATCGGGACGGACTCACGACCGACGAATTTCGTCATCCTCGTCGCGACCGCGGTCGTGTTCGCCGTCCTCTACGTCCTCTTCTCCCGCCGCCTGCACGTCAAGGAGGTCGAGGAACTCCTCGACGCGGTCGGCAGCAAACTCGGTGGCGCCCGGCGGTTGGTCGGTCGCTGACCACCCACCGGACGGAGCACCCCGGAGCATCTCACCGGAGCCCCACCACGACGGCTGATCGGTCATACTGGCGCGTGTCCTCGCGGGACCGCGTCCCCTGCCTCTTAGGATGTGGCCGGTGCGTGGACGCCGTCGGCGGCCACGGATCATCATCGGTGCCGCATCCTCGCGGCATACGAACGGCGAACAGGGAGCCTGGAGTCAGTGCAAGCCATCGGCGAAAACACCGTGTTGGCACAGCGCTACACGCTGACCCGGAAACTGGCCGGACGACCCGAACAACAGCTGTGGATCGGGACCGACTCCACCCTCGGGCGTGAGGTCACCGTCACCGTTTTCGAGGCGGACTCACCACACGCCGAGGCGGCGCTGGACAGCGCCCGCCGAGCCGCCGGTGTCGAGGACCGGCACCTGCCCCGCGTGCTCGACGTCGGCAGCGAGGACGGGGCGGCATACGTCATCACCGAAGCCCTGCACGGTGCCGAGTCGATAGCGGCCATGCTGCAGTTCGACCCGCTGCCCGCCGAAGAGGTCCGCCGGATGATCGGCGAGGCCGCCAGCGGACTCGGTGCCGCCTCCGCGCGCGGCCTACACCACCTGCAACTCACCCCGCACGACATCGTCACCTCACCGGACGGCGCGGTCTCGGTGCTCGGCCTGTCGACCGACGCCGCCCTCGCCGGCGCCGACGAGCTGTCGTCCGAGGAGGCCTCCCGCGCCGACACGGTCGCCCTCGTGCAGATCGCGTATGCCGGGCTGACCCGGCGCTGGCCCGGCGATGAGCCGGTCCCGGGTTTGCAGGACGTCAATCGCCGGGCCGACGGAGAGTTGCCCGCACCCAGTGAACTGGTCCCAGGCGTCCCCGGCGACCTGGACACGCTGTGCCGGACCACCCTGGGCGCCGACGAGGGCCCGCGCACACCCGGCGAGCTCGCGCGTCAGCTGGCGCCGTGGTCGTCCGAGCGGGTCACCACCTCCACCCGGCGTACGACGGGATCCGGCGGCGACACCGCCGCGACGCTGCGCGCTGTGCCCGGTGGGGACCGCCGTCCTTCCGCGGAGCCGACAGCGCCGGTCGCGGCACCCGTCGGCACCGATGGCCCCGACTCGTCGGAGCCGACCGGTTCTCCGGACTCCCCGGGCTCCGCAGAGGGCTCCGTGCCCGCCAAGGTCGCGCTGCCGAAGGCCTCCGTCGCCACGGCGACCGACGACGACACCGCCCAGCTGTCACGGTCGGACCTCGAGCAGGCCCGCGCACGGTCGGCCGGCGCACCGGTCACCCATGACACCGACGATGACGACTACGACCCGTCGTTCACCGAGCTGGAGCCACCGGTCCCGGGACTGGACGGCCACTTCGAGCCCGACCACCAGAGCAGTCGGCTCGCGCTGCTGCTCGTCGTGCTGCTCGTCGTCATCGCGGTGATCTTCGCCGCCATCGGCCTGCGGGGCATCGGCGGGTCGTCCGGCCCCGACGAGACCGCTTCGGCCGCCGCGTCCCGGTCCGCCAGCGCGTCCGCCTCCGACTCGAAGAGCAAGACGGTCAAACCGCAGCCGACCGCCAAGCCGCTGCAGATCCAGCGCACGACGTCATACGGCATCAACGGTGGGGACAACTCCGGGCAGGCCGCGAAGGCCACCGACGGTGACCAGGGCTCGGCCTGGACCTCCTACGACTACAACACCGCGGACGGTCGCGGCGGTGGCCAAGGCACCGGACTCCTGCTCGACCTCGGTAGCGTGAAGTCCGTGGACAGCCTGAAGATCGCCACGTCGGGCGGTCCGTCGACGATCGAGATCTTCGTCAGCGACAAGATCGAGCCGGTCAGCACGAGGGATCCGGAGACCACCCTCAAGGGCAAGGGCACCCAGACCGCCCACCTCGACGGTGTCGACGCCAAATACATCACCATCTGGGTCACCAAGCTCAGCAAGCAGGACAACGGCAAGTTCCAGGAGCAGATCAACGACGTCAAGGTGTACTCGTGACCGATCTTGCCGAGACCAGCGACCGCGAGTTGCTCGCGGCGCACTGCTCAGGGGATCCCGACGCGTTCGGGGAGCTCTTCCGGCGGCACAAGGACCGCATGTGGGCGGTGGCGCTGCGCACCACTCGCGACCCGGAGATCGCCGCCGACGCCGTCCAGGACGGCTTCATCTCCGCCTTCCGCAGGGCGGACTCGTTCCGTGGCGATGCCCAGGTCACCACCTGGCTGCACCGGATCATCGTCAACGCCTGCCTCGACCGGTTGCGCCGGATCAAGCCGACGTCGGAGTTGCCCGAATACGACCTGGCCGACCGGCACGACGTGCACGGCAGCACCGTCATACGCCTGGACGTACAGGAAGCACTCGGCAAGATCCCCGAGGGCCAACGGTTGGCGCTGACCCTCGTGGACATGCAGGGGCTGCCCGTCGCCGAAGCCGCCGAAGTGCTCGGTGTGGCCGAGGGAACCATCAAGTCTCGGTGCGCGCGCGGCCGCACGGCACTGGCCGAGCTCCTGCGCGACAAGCACGGAGACGGATACACCGGCGAGACCTGATGGTCGATGGAACCAACCGGTCCGCGTGCTCGTCGGACCCACGACTGATGTTGGACCCCTCACCGCCGAACTGCTTCCCCGCAGGACGGAACCACCGCCGTGCATTCGTCGTCTCAGCTACTGAACCGATTGGAGGAAGCCGTGACGACACCTCCCGATGACTTCGAGAACGACCCCACGGGCATGCGTGATCTGCTCCGTTCGCTGCCCGACCCCGGGCCGATGCCACAGGACGTCGCCGACCGGATCGCCGCTGCCCTGGCGGCAGAGCACGCGGGCCGCGCCGAGGACGACCGCAGCAACGTGACGCCGATGACGCGCACCGGACGCAGTTCCAAGCCCGCCGGCCGGCGCTGGATGCAGGCGGTCGGCGGTGTGGCCGCTGCTGCTGCGGTGGCCGCGGTCGCCGTCGTCGGCATCAACAGCCTGCAGCAGGACAACGCCCCAACATCGGCCGTGCCCTCCGGTGGCACCCACCGCTCCGTGAGCACCGACGAGTTGGCCGACCGCGTCCAGGTCGAGAGCACCGGCACGTCATACACCGGCGCCTCCTTCAACACCCAGGCGGCGAGTATGGCGACCGGCAGCAAGACCAGCCGGATCCCGGCGCAGGAGCTGCTCACGCAGTTCGGCGCACTGACCAAGCCACGCGCCATCATCGGCTGCGTGCGCACCGTCGGCGGATCGCTGCTCGACGACCCGTCCAGCATCAAGGTCGACCTCGCCACCTATGACGGCAAGCCAGCACTGATCGTGGTGGTGACCGACGACGGCAAGCGCACGGCGTTCGCGGTCTCCTCCAGCTGCAGCAAGGGCGACAAGCCCTACGCGGCACCGCGCTCGGTCTGAGCTGCCTCCGAACGCCGCGTGGGTCCAGCCCACGCGGCGTTCGTGTGTGCTGCGGCACACCGTGCAGGAGCAGCCGTATGGCGTGGAACATTCGCGACATACCATCTGTTGTGCTCTACGAGCCCGCCGTGAGCCGGGCTCCCAGTCGACCTCGAAGGACCCACCCGTGAGCGAGCCTCGCAACCTGATCATCATCGGTTCCGGCCCGGCCGGCTACACCGCCGCTGTGTATGCCGCCCGCGCCAACCTGCACCCGCTGGTCTTCGAAGGCTCCGTCACGGCCGGTGGCGCGCTGATGAACACCACCGACGTCGAGAACTACCCGGGCTTCGCCGACGGCATCATGGGCCCCGAGTTGATGATGCAGATGCGTGAGCAGGCCGAGCGGTTCGGCGCCGACCTGGTCCGCGACGACGTCACCGCTGTCGAGCTCACCGGCGACATCAAGCGCGTCACCGACGGTGAGGGCAATGTGCACGAGGCCCATGCCGTGATCCTCGCGATGGGTTCGGCATACCGCGAGCTGGGCCTGGAGGACGAGAAGCGACTGTCCGGGCACGGTGTCTCCTGGTGCGCCACCTGCGACGGCGCCTTCTTCCGTGACCAGAACATCATGGTCGTCGGCGGTGGCGACTCCGCCATCGAAGAGGCCACCTTCCTGACCCGCTTCGCCAAGCAGGTCACGGTCGTGCACCGCCGCGGCGAGTTGCGGGCGTCCAAGATCATGGCCGACCGGGCGCACTCCAACGACAAGATCGACTTCGCCTGGAACAGCCAGGTGACGGGCATCCACGGCGACCCCAAGGTCAGCTCGGTCACGCTGACCGACACCGAGACCGGCCAGACCCGCGACGTCGACACATCCGCCGTGTTCGTCGCCATCGGACACCTGCCCCGCAACGAGCTTGTCGTGGGTCAGGTGAACACTGACGACGAGGGATATGTGCTGGTCCAGCAGGGCACCACGGCCACCAATCTGCCAGGCGTCTTCGCCTGCGGCGACCTGGTCGACCACACCTACCGTCAGGCGATCACCGCGGCCGGCTCCGGTTGTGCCTCGGCACTCGACGCCGAGCGGTTCCTCGCCGCACGGGACGAGGCGGGCGCTCCGGCGACGGATGCTGCTCAGTCCGTCAGTGTCTGAATTACTCTAGTTACCAACGACTTTCGGCATACACACACAATTGAAAGGAGCATCCGAGATGGGTGCGAACACCAAGGAAACCTCCGACGCCACGTTCGAGGCCGACGTTCTCAAGAGCGACAAGCCGGTGCTCGTCGATTTCTGGGCGCCCTGGTGCGGACCGTGCAAGATGATCGCTCCGATCATCGACGAGATCGCCGCGGCCAACCTCGACAAGCTGACCGTCGTCAAGCTCAACACCGACGACAACCCGGCCACGTCCGCCAAGTACGGCATCACCGGCATCCCGACCCTGAACGTCTACCAGAACGGCGAGGTCGTCAAGAGCATCGTCGGCGTCATGCCGAAGCCGAAGCTCGTCAAGGAGCTCGAGCCCTTCATCGGCTGAGCTTCCCACCGCTTCACCGGCGGCGCTGCCCAATCCTGTTGGGTGGCGCCGCTTTTCGTTTGCGCGGTGTCTCTCTTGACCTTGTGCCTGGCTGGGTTCGGGGTGCTGCGCCCGCCGCGTCGCCGGTCTCACTCCGCTGCGTTCCGCTAGCGCTCCACTTCGCTGCATAGGCCCGGCGCCACGACGACCCCAGCACGCCCTTCGGTCGCCGAATCCTGTTGGCCTGCAAACACATTGGGCGACTCGCCCCGTCGTGAGTCGGCGGGCCTCGGGCGACGTACAGCAGCTGCCGACTCGGTGGGTCAGGGTCCTCGTGTCCATCGCCTATCGGACGGTCGGAGTCCTTGCCCGCACCTGAGTCTTGCGACGAGGAGTAGGTGCGGACCAGTATCCAACGACCACAAACGATTTCGCCCACCCACAAGACAACCCTCCGGGACACGATCGGGTGCGAGGGTCACGGGGAGACCCAGCGTCCGAGCTAGAGGCGACCAACAGATGCTGTCAACAAGCGACCAGATCTGGTGACGATCGGGGGCGGCGGGTGCGTCGTCGACCCGGGCCTATGCAGCGAAGTGGAGCGTTAGCGGAACGCAGCGGAGTGAGACCGGGGCGGCGGCGTAGCCGTCGCCCACCCAGGCAACCAAGGAAGTCAGGATTCACGTGAAACACGTTGATAGCCAACAGTTTTCAGAGGACCGGGCGTGACAGACCGCACTCGACCGGCCACCAAGATCAGGAGCGTTGGACGCCGAGCTGATCCATGATCCGGTTGAGGTCCTCGACACTGGCGAACTCGACGGTGAGCTTGCCGCGGCTCTTACCGAGCGAGATCTTCACGCGGGTGTCGAGCTGGTCCGACAGGTTGGAGGCGAGCGAGTCCAGCTGTGGGTGGTGCTGGCCGGCGCGCGGGGAGCGACGAGTCGCCTTCTCCTTGTCACCGCCGAGCGACACGATCTCCTCGGTGCTGCGTACGGACAGACCCTCGGCGACGATGCGTTGTGCCAAGCGTTCCATCGCAGCTGCGTCGGCCAGGCCGAGGAGCGCACGGGCATGGCCTGCGGACAGCACGCCGGCGGCGACGCGTCGCTGCACCAGTGCCGGTAGCTTCAGCAGGCGTAGCGTGTTGCTGATCTGCGGCCGCGAGCGGCCGATGCGGCCGGCGAGCTCTTCGTGCGTGCAGTCGAAGTCGTCCAGCAGCTGGCCGTAGGCGGCGGCCTCTTCGAGCGGGTTCAGTTGCGCACGGTGCAGGTTCTCCAGCAACGCGTCGCGCAGCATGTCGTCGTCATCGGTGCTGCGGATGATCGCTGGGATGGTGGCCCTGCCGGCACCCTTACTGGCGCGCAGCCGCCGCTCGCCCATGATGAGCTCGTACGTCACACCGGCTTCTGCAGCGTTGTCCGCAGGAAGGCGGCGGACCACGATGGGCTGCAGCACGCCGATCTCACGGATGCTGTGGACCAACTCGCCGAGCTCGTCCTCGTCGAACACAGTCCGTGGCTGGCGCGGATTCGGTCGGATCTGGTCCACCGGCAACTCGGCGAACGTCGCACCGGGAACTTCCTGCAGTTCGTCGGTGCCGTTATCAATGGCGGCAGCGTCGTCATCCAGAGCCGTGTCGGCCGTGTCCGATGTGGGACTGGCGGTGGAATCGTCGGGATCGGCCGCTGCGGGACCAGTCGTGTTTCCCGTGAAACGTTCCTCGGACTCGGCCGCTCGCGCTGCGGCAACCGTGGAGTTTCCGGGGAAGAAGACGTCAGACGGTCGAGGTGCCCCGGTCGTCGGCGCCGGTGCGGTCGGGATCAATGCGCCCAGGCCGCGCCCGAGTCCACGTCGTTTATCGCTCACTCGTCGATCTTAGTGCCTTGAGCGGCCAACTCTTTCGCTGCCTCCGAATACGACAACGCGCCGCTGCTCGAGGGGTCGTACGTGAGCACCGTCTGCCCGTGGCTCGGCGCTTCAGAGATGCGCACGGACCGTGGGATCGATGCCTTGAGCACCTGGTCGGCGAAGTGTGCGCGCACCTCGTCCGCAACCTGGGCGGACAGGCGGGTCCGGGCGTCATACATCGTGAGCAGGATGGTCGACACGTGCAGCCGTGGGTTCAGGTGGGCACGGATCAGCTCGATGTTCTTGAGCAGCTGACTCAATCCCTCCAGCGCGTAGTACTCGCACTGAATCGGGATGAACACCTCTTCGGCGGCGACGAACGCATTGACCGTCAGCAGCCCGAGGCTCGGCGGACAGTCGATGAGGATGAAGTCGAAGCGACCGGCGGCACCAGGCTCACGCTGGTATTGATCGATCGCACGCTTCAGTCGTGATTCACGTGCAACGAGCGACACCAGCTCCAACTCGGCACCGGCCAGGTCGATGGTTGCCGGTGCGCACCACAGGCCGGGGATGTCCGGGCATTCCTGCAGTACGCCGGCCAGCTCATCGTCCTCGACCACTACGTCGTAGACGCTGGGGACTTCGGCGTGGTGCGGTATGCCGAGCGCGGTGCTGGCATTGCCCTGCGGGTCGATGTCGATGACCAACACCTTGAGACCGAACTGCGCCAAGGCCGCCGCTATGTTCACCGTGGTCGTCGTCTTCCCGACTCCGCCCTTCTGGTTCGAGATCGTCAGAACCCGCGGCTGAGCCGGCGGCACCACCTTCCCCGCAGAAAGTTGTGCACGCCGTCGTGCCTGATCAGCGAGCTCATCAGCCAACGGTGAGGTCCTCGGTGTCTCGTCCACCAGAGGGAGATCGTCGGCCGCAGTCTCTGCGGCGGATGTTTCACGGGAAACAGCGCCGGTGTCGGTGACGGTTTCACGGGAAACGTCAGTCTCCCTCGGGGCTGACGCGGGCTCCGTCAGCGCGGTGGCCGCAGGGCTGGCCGGGACCGGCCGCAATGCACCGACCTGGACCGTCGGCTCAATGACTGCCGCATTGCGCCAGCCCACCGGCTCAGCTGTCTTGGGCGTGGCCGCGGTTCCTTGCCACCCCGTGGGCAGCGATGTAGTGCTCACCGTTCGCCTCTTCCGTTCGTCGTGTGCGTCGGCCGCCTGGAGCTTCCGGCTCGATCAGTCTGCCGTTCCTCAGCGACCAGTGCGACCGCGCCGCTTCTTCGCGGACTTCTTCCCGCCCTGGGCGGCGCCCTTGGCACCGCTCTTACTCAGTCGTTTGGGGGTGCCCACTGCCAGCCGGGCCACCGTCGTGGGCTCCGTCAGCACCTCTGCACCGCATTCGATCACATCGATGTCGGTGACGCCGATCGAAGCCAACAGATCTCGGCTCTGTGCGATCTCCTCAGCGACCGAGGAGCCCTTCATCGGCAGCCACCAGCCGCCCGGACGTACCAGCGGCACAGACCACACGGCCAGATTCTCCAATGCCGACACCGCACGTGACGTGACGACATCGGCCGGCGCGATCTCATCCCACAGCGCCTCAGCCCGTCCGCGCACGACCGTGACATTCGACAACTCGAGCTCTTCGACCACGTCGTCCAACCAACGAACACGCCGCAGCAACGGCTCAACGAGCGTGACCGAGAGGTCCGGTCGACGGATAGCGATCACCAGGCCCGGCAGCCCGGCGCCGCTGCCGACATCCACCACGGTGCTGTCCCTGGCGATCAGATCAGTGATGACCGCACAGTTCAGGACGTGACGCTCCCACAGACGAGGCGCCTCCCGCGGACCGATCAACCCGCGGATCACTCCCGATCCGGCGAGCAGCTCGGCATACGCGCGTGCCAATTCCAGGCGATCCCCGAAGATCACCGACGCCGCGGCTGGAGCCGCAGGCACGTCAGCGGTCTCCAGACCGCCCTGGTCGTGCTGCGGGGGATCGTGTTTCACGTGGAACGCCTCAGTCGTCGGCGGGTAGAACCACCACGAAGCGCCGTGGCTCGGCGCCCTCGGACTCCGAACGGAGCCCACCTGCGAGCACCGCGTCATGCACGACCTTGCGCTCGAACGCAGACATCGGGTCCAGCGCCACGCGTTGGCCGTCTTCCTTGACGGCAGCGATCGCATCCTCGGCAACCTTGACCAGTTCGGCCCGGCGGTCGGCGCGGAAGCCCGCGACGTCCAGCATCAGCCGGCTGCGGTTGCCGGTCTCGGCCTGCACCGCCAGCCGCGTCAATTCCTGCAGGGCGTCCAACACCTTGCCGTTCTGTCCGACCAGGCGACGCGGCACCCGACCGTCCTCGGAATCGACGATCGAGACGGACGCACGGTCTCCGTCCACGTCGACGTCGATGTCGCCGTCCAGGTCGGCGATGTCCAGCAATGTCTCGAGAAAGTCCGCCGCGATCTCCCCTTCGCGGTCGAGGTCCACGGCATTCCCGGACCCGGTCGGCACGGCTTCGTCCTGCTTCGAGTCGGCCAGCGCCTCAGCCGAGGATGGGGCGCCGTCGGTGCTCACGTCAGTCATTCTTACTCCCGGTGCATTGTGCTCGCGTTGATCTGGGGCGGCGGTCCGGGCCGCCAGGGCCGGAACCGCCAGCAGCGGCCGAGGCCACGGCCGCTGCGACGAAAAGATGGTGATGGGTCAGCGTTTCCGCTTCTTGTTGTTGCGTTTGGGTTGGACCCGTTGACCGCCGGATTTACCGGCCGTGCCGCCGTCAGCGGTGACCAGCCCGGGACTTCCAGGTGGCGTCTTGGACTTCGCCAACTCGACCGAGGGGTCGTCCGACGCGCCCTCGTCGTCCTTGTTGTGCAGGCCCGGAATGCTGAGCTTGGTGATCGGCTTGCCCTTGGCTGCACGGCGCTCTTCCAGCGCCTTCTCTGCCGCGGAGCCCGGCGCCGGCATACGACGAATCGTGTAGAACTGCTGGCCCATCGACCACAGGTTGGTGGTGACCCAGTAGAGCAGGATGCCGATGGGGAAGTTCGGGCCGGTGATGAAGAAGAACAGCGGCATTATGTACATGATGTACTTCTGCTGCTTCGCCATCGGATTGTCGAGGGCGGATGCCGGCATGTTCTTGCGCATCAGCTGGTGCTGAGTCGTGAACATCGTCAACGCCATTAGGACGATCAGCACCGCTGCCAGGATGCGCGTCGCGCCCACGTCCGACTGACCCGGGTGCAGGAATCCCGCGGACAGCTGCACACCGAAGAGGGTCGACTGCTCCGCCTGGTGGGCCGCAGACTGAGTCATCCAGCCGATCGGGTCGTGGTGACCACTGCCGATGTCCTTCAAGCGATCCAGCACCCGGAACAGCGCGAAGAAGAACGGTGACTGGATGAGCATCGGCATACAGGACGAGAAGGGGTTGGTGCCCGCCTTCTTGTAGAGCTCCATCGTCTCCTCAGTCATCTTCTGACGAGACTCGGCGTCCTTCTTGCCCTTGTATTTCTTCTGGATCTTCTGGATCTCGGGCTGGATCAACTGCATTCGCCGTGAGGACTTGATCTGCTTGACGAACAACGGGATCAGCATGATCCGCAGGACCAGCACCAGACCGACGATGGACAGCGCCCAGGTCCAGCCGTTGGCGGCCGGCAGACCGATGGCGGTGAAGATCTTGTGGAACCCGACCATGACGAAGGCGACGAACCATTCGAGTGGGTACAGGATCGTGTCGAAGAAGTCGTAGATGGCGCAGTCCTTCAGTTGAGCGGCGCCGGCGCAGGTGAGCCGGTGTCGTCCGCGGTGACAAGAGGCGGAACGTGGTCGACGCCGCCAGGGTTCCACGGGTGGCAGCGAGCCAACCGACGCAGCGTCAGCCAGCTTCCCTTGAAAACCCCGAACCGGGTCAACGCCGTGATCGCGTATGCCGAGCAGCACGGCGTGAACCGGCAGCTCGGGGGAAGCAGGGGTGAGATGAGGATCTGATAGAGCCGCACGACCCAGATCAGCGGCCGTGCGAGCATCCGCGTCAGCGACATGAGGTCACCGTCGCCGCTTGATCGCGGCACTCAGCAGACCGTCCAGGTCGTGTCGCAACTCGCTCGCTGCCGCGGTCCCGGCTGCAGGATTGGCGCGGACCACGACGTCGGTCTGATCCGGCAGCGATGGCAACAAGGCAGCCATCCGATGCCGCAGCACCCGCTTGGTGCGATTGCGGACAACGGCGTTGCCGACGGCTTTGGAGACCACCAGGCCGACCCGCTGGGACTCGGCCTCGGAGGTCGCCACTGTCACGACCAGTCGAGGACCTGCTGCCCGGCCCGAACGACGACTGCGCAACACTGCGGAGAAATCCGCACTGTCACGCAGTCGATGGTTCGTCGGCAGCACTGTTGCCCGGCTGACGCTGAGCCGAAATCCTCAGGCCGAGATCTTGGAGCGGCCCTTGGAGCGGCGCGCCGACAGGATCGAGCGGCCCGCTCGGGTGCGCATCCGCAGACGGAAACCGTGCACCTTGGCACGCTTACGGGTGTTGGGCTGGAAGGTACGCTTGCTCACTGTCGTCTCCGTCGGGATGTGCGGACCCAGGGTGGGCCCGATCGAGCGTCGGTCATTTGGGGTCTTCGTCGTGATCGGCGGTGTCTGGCCGACCACCTGCCGGAAGGAACCGTGCTGGTCCAGGCAGGCGTGAGCGAAGAAGGCTCCCGCTCACGATACGGGCCGCTGCTCCACAGGGTCAAACCGAGCACGACCGACGCCATCGAGTGCCCAAACCACTCAGCCAACGCCGCGGCCGTCCGGTCCGCCAGCCGCCACGCCGAGCACGGCGAAAATTCTTGGCTCTCCGGCTTGCCGGGCAGGCGTCCAAGTTGTTAGCGTCGGCGTCTTCCAGGTCGGGGTCCCGCGCTGTGCGGCCATGCCGCCCTCACTCATTCACAGCCTGTGGATAACTATGTGGATTAACGGCGTAGCATGTCTGTCGACGAGCCCGCTCGCACCGATTATCGGTACGCCAACTGTCAGGGAGGACACAGCGCTGTGAGCGAACCGGACATCGACCTCGCTCACGTTTGGCACGGTGCAATGCTGGGGATCGAGGACTCCGGGATCCCCGCACGTGACCGCGCTTACCTGCGACTGGCCCGGCTCGCCGGCCTCGTCGGCGACACCGCACTGCTGGCGGTTCCTTTTCCACAGACCAAGGTCTTCGTCGAGACCACGCTGAGCGAACCCATCTGCAAGGCGCTCGGTGAGCAGCTCGGCAGTGAGATTCGTCTCGCGGTCACGATCGACGAGAGTCTCCGCCCGGCCGAGGACGAGGTTGTCGAGACGCCCCGCCCGGCGATGCCCGAGCCGCAACCCGGCGCCGACGAGGACCTGTTCACCAATGCGGCCGCCCGCCAGCGGACACCGGTGACGACCGAGCCCGCCCAGGACGCCCGGCTCAATCCGAAATACACCTTCGACACGTTCGTCATCGGCGCCGGCAACCGGTTCGCCTGCGCCGCCGCCCAGGCGGTCGCCGAGACGCCGGCCCGGTCCTACAACCCGTTGTTCGTGTATGGCGACAGTGGTCTGGGCAAGACGCACCTGCTGCACGCCATCGGCAATTACGTGCGCAACTACTACCCGCACATGCGCGTGCGCTACGTGAACTCCGAGGAGTTCACCAACGATTTCATCAACTCGATCCGTGACGACAAGGCCTCGAGTTTCCAGAAGCGCTACCGCGACAACGTCGACGTGCTCCTCATCGACGACGTGCAGTTCCTGCAGGGCAAGGACGGCACGCAGGAGGAGTTCTTCCACACCTTCAACGCGCTGCACAACAGCGAGAAGCAGATCGTGCTGACCTCCGACCAGCCGCCGAAGATGCTCTCCGGCCTGGAGGACCGCATGCGGTCGCGCTTCGAATGGGGCCTGACCACCGATGTGAAGCCGCCGGACCTCGAGACGCGCATCGCCATCCTGCGCAAGAAGGCGGTCGCCGACTCGATGCAGATGCCCGATCAAGTGCTGAGCCTGATCGCGAGCAAGGTCCCCAGCAACATCCGCGAGCTCGAGGGTGCGCTGATCCGGGTGACGGCATACGCCTCGGTTTCCAACCAGCACGTCACCGAGGAGCTGGCCGGTCGAGTGCTCAAGGACCTGATGCCCAGCGCGAGCTCGGGGCAGATCAGTGCGACCGCGATCATGCGGCAGACCGCCAAGTACTTCGGGCTGTCGGTCGAAGAGCTGTGCGGGTCGTCGCGTTCGCGCACGCTGGTCAACGCCCGCCAGATCGCGATGTACCTGTGCCGTGAGCTGACCGACCTGTCCCTGCCGAAGATCGGCCAGCAGTTCGGCGGCCGCGATCACACCACGGTGATGCACGCCGACCGCAAGATCCGCCAGCTGATGGGTGAGCGAGCGCACCTCTACGAGCAGATCAGCGAGCTGACCACACAGATCCGTCGCGCCACCGCCTGACGCCGGTCCACCGATCGTCCACACCGCCCTCCACAGCTTCTGTGCAGGGCGGTGTTCTCGTATGCCGCGTGTTGTATGGCGCTCCCTCCGTCCCGCGCAGGCCGCCGATCGCGGCATTCCCGCCGGGTCCGAACGACACGGACCGCTCGGACGGGTGAAACCGGCCCCGCCAGCCATCCACACCCTGTGGATAAACATGTGGGCAGACGGTCCCCTGTGACGAATGTGACCACGCCGGATCCTCCACACCCACCGGTGGGCGAAGGCCTCAAACCTGTGCAAAACACCGGTGATCACACCCGCCGGCCTGCGGACGAACTGTGGACAACCGTCGTCATCCACCGAAGGCCGAAGTTGTCCACAGTCGCCGTCACCAGGTTGTGCACACCCCGCACGCACGGTATGCCGCGCTCAGCAACGGTTGTCCACAGTTTCCACAGGTGCTACTACTCCTACGTACGGGAGAGAGATGGCGTTTTCGCCATTGCCGACTGGGGATTTCGTGCCGCTGAGAAAGCCCTCCGGCATGTGACACCTCGATCGAGCCCACTGCTCCACCGGATGTCATCCCGGACACGTCCCTGATGCGACACCGCTGCTCGACAGACATGCCCCCGTGGTGGCGGGGCCGCCGTTCCGCCGACTAGTGTCATCCTGCGCACCGGCCTCGAGAGATGCCCCGGCCGACGGCGTGCACCACGCCGTATGGCGCACCGTCATACTTTGTCGGAAACTTCGAAGTTTGTTCTGAACAAGCCTCCCTGAACAAGGATGGTTAGTACGTGAAGCTCATCGTCGATCGCGATGTCCTGGCCGAAGCTGTGACCTGGGCCGTCCGCGGCCTGTCCAACCGGCCACCGGTGCCGGTGCTCGCGGGTGTGCTGCTCGATGCCAGCACCGACGGCCTCACCCTCAGTGCCTTCGACTACGAGGTGTCCGCGAAGGTGACCGTCGACGCACAGGTCGACGAGCCTGGCCAGGTGCTGGTCCTCGGGCGCCTGCTGGCCGAGATCTCCCGGTCGCTGCCGAACAAACCGGTCACCATCACCGCCGACGAGCACAAGGTCGAGCTGACCTGCGGGTCCAGCCGCTTCTCGCTGCAGCAGATGCCGACTGCCGACTACCCGACGCTGCCCACGTCTCCGGAGCCGACCGGATCGATCGCCGGTGACGTGTTCACCCAGGCGGTCTCCCAGGTGGCCATCGCAGCCGACCGCAGTGACACGCTGCCGATCCTCACCGGAGTGCGGCTGCACATCGAGGGCGACAAGATCAGCCTGCTCGCCACCGACCGCTACCGCCTCGCGCTGCGCGAGCTGACGTGGAACCCCACCGACACCGGTGCCGAGCAGACCGCGCTGATTCCCGCGCGCACGTTGCTGGACACGGCCAAGGCGCTCGGCGCCTCCGGCTCGGTCCAGGTCGCGCTCGGCTCGGCCGCCGGCGGCGACGGGCTGGTCGGCTTCGAGGCGGGCCAGCGTCGCGCGACGACCCGCCTGCTCGACGGCGAATACCCGAAGGTCTCCTCGATCTTCCCCAACAGCGTCGACTCCGTCGCGGTGATCGAGACCGCGGCGCTCACCGAGGCCGTCAAGCGCGTCTCGCTCGTCGCCGAGCGCAACACCCCAGTGCGGCTGCGGTTCTCCGAGGGCCAGGTCTCGATCGAGGCCGGCCAGGGCGACGACGCCCAGGCGTCCGAGGCCGTCGAAGCGACGCTCACCGGCCCGGAGATCGAGATCGCCTTCAATCCGCAGTTCCTGCTCGACGGACTCGGCGCCCTCGGCACCCAGTTCGCCCGTATGTCGTTCACCCAGCCCAAGAGCCCGGCGGTCCTGTCGGGTCAGGCCGAGGCCGACGGCGACGCGGACGAGTCCTACCGCTACGTCCTCATGCCGGTGCGCTTCGCGAACTGACCTTCCGGACGTTGGCCTGGCAGGGCCGGAGTAGCGTCTGGGGCGAACCACATCCACGAATGAAAGGCGCGGCATGCAACTCGGTTTGATCGGCCTGGGCAAGATGGGCGGCAACATGCGCGACCGCCTCAAGGCAGCCGGGCATGAGGTGGTCGGCTACGACACCAACCCCGAGGTCTCTGACGTCAAGGACCTGAAGGAACTCGTCAGCAAACTCGACGCGCCGCGCCACGTGTGGGTGATGGTGCCGGCCGGCAAGATCACCCAGTCGGTCATCGACGAGCTCGGCGGCTTGCTCGAAAAGGGCGATCTGATCCTCGACGGGGGCAACAGCAAGTTCACCGACGACGCCAAGCACGAGAAGGAACTCGCCGAGAAGGGCATCGAGTTCGCCGAGTGCGGTGTCTCCGGCGGTGTGTGGGGCAAGGAGAACGGCTACGCGCTGATGGCCGGCGGTTCCGACGCCAACATCGAGCGCATGATGCCGATCTTCGACGCCCTGCGGCCCGAAGGACCGCGCGACGAGAGCTTCTGCCACACCGGGGAGGTTGGTGCGGGCCACTACGTGAAGATGGTCCACAACGGCATCGAGTACGGCATGATGCAGGCGTATGCCGAGGGCTATGAGCTGCTCGAGGCCAAGGAGATCGTCAACGACGTCCCGGCCGCATTCAAGGCGTGGACCCGCGGCACCGTCGTGCGCTCCTGGCTGCAGGAGCTCATCTCCGCAGCTCTGGAGAAGGACGGGGACCTCTCCGAGATCGAAGGCTTCGTCAACGACTCCGGTGAAGGTCGCTGGACCGTGCAGGAGGCTGTCGAGTACGGCGTTCCGATGCCGGTCATCTCCGCCTCACTCTTCCAGCGGTTCTTCTCCCGTCAGGGCACCGACTCCCCTGCGATGAAGGCCGTCGCCGCCATGCGCAACGAGTTCGGCGGGCACGCCGTCACCAAGAAGGGTGAGAAGGGCGTCATCACCGACCATTAAGGCGCCGGTCTTTCAGTCGGGTCGCTCTTGCCGGTCGTGGAGTTCGGTGTTGGGTGGCTCCGTGTCGGTGGCGGCACGCGAGTCGATGACGTCGAGGTCGCGGACGGCGTAGCGCAGGTGCTCCCACTCCTCTTCGAGGATCGTGTGCAGGCACGACAGGGTGGTCTCGGGAAACTCGGGCTCCCAGGGGTTCTTGCGGGGCGTGCGCAGCTCCTCGGGCGACAGCTCGGCAAGGAAGTCGCGCACCATCGCCACGTGGTCGGCGCGCACCTCCAGCACCTCCTCGTATGACGGGGACGCCTGACCGAAGACCGACAGATCCCCACCGTCGGTGGCGTATTCGGCATGCGGCTGACCGAGCGGGTGGAACGGCTGCTCGACGCCGAGGATCGCCCGACGCAACCAGACGTCCGTCGCCATCACCAGATGCCGCAACGTCTGCGCGAAGGACCACTCGCCGTCGATCGACACGTCGACGGTGCCGGTCGGCATGGAGGCGACTCGGTCGACGGCACCGGCCCACGCGCCTTCGACGGCCGACCAGGCCGACCGCAACGTGTCGGGGTCGGCGGCGTGCCGCTGCTCGCGGCCGGGAAACCTGCGGTTGAGCTCCGAGTCGACGAAGGGCCGCACGTCGACGCCGTTGACCAGGAGTGGTTGATCGCCGTCGAACAACCAGGGCGCGTCGATCTCCGCACCGGACACGTCGACGGACCGCATCACGACTTCGGACAGGTCGGAGCGCACGAAACGGGCACCGCGCAGGCTGACGTCCGCGAACCTGGCATCGCGCAGATCGTCGGACGAACTGAAAGTGACCATGCCTCCACGATCCCACCGCGGGCCGACAACGGGAACTCTCACCGCAACTAGACTCGAGCGTGTGTTCGTGCGGCATCTGACTCTGATGGACTTCCGGTCCTATGAGTCCGCCGACCTCGAATTCACCGACGGTGTCAGCACTTTCGTCGGCCTCAACGGCCAGGGCAAGACCAACATCGTCGAGGCGATCGGCTACCTCGCCTCGCTGTCTTCGCACCGCGTCGCCCAGGATGCTCCGTTGGTGCGCGCCGGCGCGGAGCAGGCGATCGTGCGTGGCGCGGTCGTACGGGACGGACGCGAGCAACAGGTCGAGCTCGAGATCAACCCGGGCAAGGCCAACCGAGCCCGCCTCGGCAAGTCGCCGGTCACCCGGCCACGCGACGTCCTGGGTGCGCTGCGCACGGTGCTCTTCGCGCCCGAGGACCTGGCCCTGGTCAAAGGGGACCCCAGCGAGCGCCGCCGTTTCCTCGACGACCTGCTGGTGGCCCGCCAGCCGCGTTGGGCCGGCGCCCGCGGTGACTACGACAAGATCCTGAAACAGCGCAACGCTCTGCTCAAGACCGCGCGGACGGCGCCCGACCGTGCTGCGGCCCTGGCCACCCTCCCGGTCTGGGACAGCCACCTCGCCTCTGTCGGCGCCAACCTCATCTACGCCCGGCTGCGGCTGCTGCGCGACCTGCAGCCCTACCTGCGGCTGGCGTATGACGAGGTCAGTGCCGGCCAGTCGGACGCCCAGATCACCTACAAGAGCTCCTTGTATGACGAGCTCGCCGACCAGCTCGCCGCGGGAGAGGTCCCCGAGGTGGCCGAGCTGGAGGCCGGCTTCGCCAAGACCTTCGAGCAGCAGCACCGGGCCGAGGTGGAGCGCGGCCAGACCCTGGTCGGACCGCACCGCGATGAGATGGTGTTGCGGCTCGGCGCCCTACCCGCCAAGGGATACGCCAGCCACGGTGAGTCCTGGTCCTTCGCGCTCGGTCTGCGGATCGCCGCCTTCCAGTTGCTGCGGCACGACCTGGGCACCGACCCGGTGCTGGTGCTCGACGACGTCTTCGCCGAGCTGGACGCGGGCCGTCGGCGCCGGCTGGCGTTGATGGTCGCCGACTGCGAGCAGGTGCTCATCACCGCTGCGGTCGACGACGACGTGCCCGAGTCACTGACCGGCCAACAGTTCACCGTCACCATGGGCGAGGTGAGACGGGCGTGAGCGACACGGACGGCGTCGACCCCGGGGAAACCGAGCGGCCGGCCGATGACACGGACGGCACGGTCGACCAGGAAACCGCGATGGATGCCGTCCGCGACGCACTGCGTCGTGCTCGGATCTCCGCGCGGGAGAAGGGTTTTCGGCCCGGTGCGCCGGCCAGGCGCCGACCCCGTAAGGCTGGTGATCTGGGCACCGGCCGGGCCCGACCCGATGCTCGGGACCCGGCGATGATCGGTGACCAGCTCGACCGGTTGCTGGTCGACCGGGGCTGGCAGGTGGACGTCGCGGCCGGTTCGGTGATGGGTCGCTGGGACGAGATCGTCGGCGAGGCGGTCGCCGCGCACGCCCAGCCGGTGTCGTTCACCGACGGCGAGTTGACCGTCCGTGCCGACTCCACCGCGTGGACCACCCAGCTGCGGTTGTTGTCCTCGACGCTGCTGGGCAACTTCGAGAAGGCTGTGGGGCCGGATGTCGTGGAGTCGCTGCGGATCGTCGGGCCGAACGCACCGAGCTGGAAGAAGGGACCACGCACCGTCCGCGACGGACGTGGACCGCGGGACACCTATGGGTGAGAGAAAGGTCGCGGGCCCGGATCTGGGCGCGACACGGCCCGCGCACGTACAGTAGGTCGAGTTTTGTGACAAGCAGACGACTTCTACTGGCAGGAATTAGTACAACGTGAGTCATGACCAACCCGGTCAGGACGACCCGCGCGGCGGCCGGGACGAGTTCGACCACTTCTTCAGCGACCGTGGCAACGGGTCCGAGGCGACCGATCCCGACCAGATGGCTTGGGCCGACCCGGCATACACCGACAGCGACCGGACCCAGAGCACCCAGCACGCGCCCTACGTCCGCCCACCGCAGCCGCAGCGCGACGAATACGGGCCGGCCGACCACGGCGGTTACTACCCGCCCGAGGCCTACTACCAGGAGCCGCAGCAACGGCGCGGTGCGATGTGGGCGCCGGTCGCCGTCATTGTCGCCTCGCTGGCGATCGTGGTCGTCGTGATCGCGCTGATCCTGAACAACTCCAGCGGCAAGATGGCCCAGGGCGCGTTCACACCGACGCAGACGGTGACGCAGACCTCCACCGGTCAGTCGCCGTCGAAGGAGTCCTCCTCGCAGGGTCCGTCGTCCAGCAGCCCCAGCTCGTCATCGAAGAGCAGCTCGAGTTCGAGCTCGTCCAGCCCGAGCTACGCCACCGCGCTCCCCGGTGCGGCGGGCGCGTGTCCGGGCACGGATTCCTACGGCACCGGCCCGAAGACGTCCTGCACGTTCGCGGGCGTCGTCGCCACGCTCTACAACGCGAAGAAGAACGATGCCGGCCAGGCGTCGTTCCGGGCCAAGTCGCCGGCGACCCACGACAACTACAAGGTCAGCTGTCAGGCGGAGTCCTACGTCACCTGCACCACGGAGACCGGAGCGATCATCTACATCCTGCGCAAGTAGCTTCAGCACCCGGCTACGCACGCGTGAACGCGTCGTGAACGCGCTGATGGCCCCGGGCAGGTGTGGGGAATCGCGAAGCACTCGGATCGGCCCGCAAATTGCCGTTCACGGCACGGCAGACGTGGTTTTGCGACGGCGACAGGGTATGCTGGGACGTAGATTCTGAGCATGTGATATCGGCTTCCGCGGCTCGCCTCACGGCGAGCCGCAGGCGTGCCCGGCTCAGTTTCCTTCGCGTCCGTCCTTCCCGACGGATGTGCAGAACGTCGCCCGACCCCGAGGAGCACTGTGTCCGACACCGCTGCGCAGCAATCACCCGACGAGGACCAGCCGACGACACCGCCGGCGGGCGGCGACGACGGCGGCGCATCGACATACGGTGCCGAGGACATCCAGGTCCTCGAGGGACTCGAGGCGGTGCGCAAGCGACCCGGCATGTACATCGGCTCCACCGGCCCGCGCGGCCTGCACCATCTGGTCACCGAGATCGTCGACAACGCCGTGGACGAGGCGATGGCCGGGTATGGCGACCACATCGAGGTCACGATCCTGCCGGACGGCGCCGTCCGCGTGCGTGACCACGCCCGCGGCATACCTGTTGCGATCAACGAGGCGTACGGCGTCTCGACCGTCGAGCTGGTGCTGACCCAGTTGCACGCGGGTGGCAAGTTCGGCGGTGGCGGCTACAAGGTCTCCGGTGGTCTGCACGGTGTCGGGTCCTCGGTCGTCAACGCACTGTCGACCAAGCTCACGGCGGACGTCCGCCGCAACGGCAAGATCCACTACATGGAGTTCGACCACGGCGAGCCCCTCGCGCCGTTGTCGGTCATCGGCGAAACCGACAGGGACGACCACGGCACCACGATCACCTTCTGGGCCGACGGCGAGATCTTCGAGTCGGTCGACTACGACTTCGAGACGATCCGGGCGCGGTTCCAGCAGTACGCCTTCCTCAACAAGGGTCTGGCGATCACGCTGACCGACGAGCGGGTGCAGAAGGTCGACGAGGGCGCCGAGGAGGAGGCGCTCGCCGGAGCCACCGCGAAGGACGAGGTCGAGGACGAGTCCGGCAAGCCGCGCACTGTCACCTACCGCTACGACGACGGCCTGATCGACTACGTCAAGCACCTGAACTCCTCCAAGCGCAGCGAGCCGGTGCACGACGACATCATCGCGTTCGAGCACGAGGACCCCGATCGGCTGTTGTCGGTCGAGATCGCCATGCAGTGGACGACGGCATACAGCGAGTCGGTGCACACCTACGCCAACGCGATCAACACCCACGAGGGCGGCACCCACGAGGAGGGTTTCCGCACCGCGATGACCTCCCTGGTCAACACCTTCGCGCGCAACCAGAAGTTGCTGAAGGAGAAGGACGACAACCTCACCGGCGACGACATCCGCGAGGGGCTGACCGCGGTGGTGTCCGTCAAGCTGGGTGAGCCGCAGTTCGAGGGACAGACGAAGACCAAGCTCGGCAACTCCGAGGTCAAGGGCTTCGTGCAGAGCGCGGTGCGTGATGAGTTCGAGCACTGGCTGGCGCAGCACCCGCGCGAGGGTCAGGCGATCGTCCGCAAGTCGATCCAGTCGGCGGCCGCCCGGCTGGCGGCGCGCAAGGCACGCGAGGCGACCCGCCGCAAGGGCCTGCTGGACTCCGCGGCGATGCCCGGCAAGCTCAAGGACTGCCAGAGCAACGACCCGACCCTCTCCGAGGTGTTCATCGTCGAGGGCGACTCCGCCGGCGGCTCGGCGGTCCAGGGCCGCGACCCGTTCAACCAGGCGATCCTGCCGATCCGCGGCAAGATCCTGAATGTCGAGAAGGCCCGCATCGACAAGGTGCTGGCCAACAACGAGGTGCAGTCGCTCATCTCGGCGTTCGGCACCGGCTTCGGCGAGGACTTCGACATCGAGAAGGCCCGCTACCACAAGATCGTGCTGATGGCCGATGCCGACGTCGACGGCATGCACATCCGCACCCTGCTGCTGACGTTGCTCTTCCGCTTCATGCGACCGCTGATCGAGGCCGGTTACGTCTACCTGGCGCAGCCGCCGCTCTACCGCATCAAATGGAGCAACCGCGAGCACGAGTTCGCGTTCTCCGACAAGGAGCGCGACGGACTGCTGAAGATCGGCCAGGCCGCGGGCGGGCGACTGCCCAAGGAGAACCCCTACCAGCGCTACAAGGGTCTGGGCGAGATGAACTACCAGGAGCTGTGGGAGACCACCATGGACCCCGAGCACCGCACGCTGTTGCAGGTGACCCTGGACGACGCCGCAGCTGCCGACGAGATCTTCGCGGTGCTGATGGGCGAGGACGTCGAGAGCAGGCGCGGGTTCATCCAGCGCAACGCGAAAGACGTGAGGTTTCTGGACATCTAGCGCCTCGCTGGTCGAGTAGGGCGGAGCGCCAGCGGAGCCCGTATCGAGACCCGAGGCGGCGCACGTGGTCTCGATACACCTCCTCCGCTTCGCTCCCCCGGCACTCGACCGACGCGCCGTCATACACGAACTTGAATTGCATTGAGAATGAAGGAAACTCATGACTGACGACACCATGCCTCCCGGTGGCGACGAGCCGAGGTCCAACGTCGACCCGATCGACCTCAACACCGAGATGCAGCGCAGCTACATCGACTACGCGATGGCGGTCATCGTCAGCCGCGCGCTGCCGGACGTGCGTGACGGCATGAAGCCGGTGCACCGCCGCATCGTCTACGCGATGTTCGACGGTGGCTACCGCCCGGACCGCGGCTACAACAAGTGCAGCCGTGTCGTCGGTGACGTGATGGGTCAGTACCACCCGCACGGTGACAGCGCGATCTACGACGCGATGGTCCGCCTGGTGCAGCCGTGGTCGATGCGCTATCCGCTGGTCGACGGGCAGGGCAACTTCGGCTCGCCGGGCAACGACGGGGCCGCCGCGCCGCGATACACCGAGTGCCGGATGGCGCCGCTGGCGATGGAGCTGGTGCGCGACATCGAGAAGGAGACCGTCGACTTCGAGCCCAACTACGACGGCAAGACCATGCAGCCGACGGTGCTGCCGGCACGCTTCCCCAACCTGCTGGTCAACGGCGCCTCCGGTATCGCGGTCGGTATGGCGACACAGATCCCGCCGCACAACCTGCGCGAGGTCGCCGCGGGCGCCCAATACCTGCTCGAGCACCCGGAGATCTCCCGTGAGGAGTTGTTGGAGAAGCTCATCGAGATCATCCCGGGTCCGGACTTCCCGACCGGTGCGCTGATCCTGGGCAAGAAGGGCATCGAGGACGCCTACCGCACCGGCCGCGGGTCGATCGTGATGCGTGCGGTGGTCAACGTCGAGGAGATCCAGGGCCGCCAGTGCCTGGTGGTCACCGAGCTGCCCTACCAGGTCAACCCGGACGCGCTCGCCGAGAAGATCGCCACCCTGGTGCGCGACGGCCGCATCTCCGGCATCGCCGACCTGCGCGACGAGACGTCCGGCCGCACCGGCCAGCGCCTGGTCGTGGTGCTCAAGCGCGACGCGGTGGCCAAGGTCGTCCTCAACAACCTCTACAAGCACACGCAGCTGCAGCAGAGCTTCGGCGCCAACATGCTGGCGCTGGTCGACGGGGTGCCCCGCACGCTGCCGATCTCGGCATTCATCCGCTACTGGGTGGAGCACCAGGTCGAGGTCATCCAGCGCCGTACGACCTACCTGCTGCGTCGCGCCGAGGAGCAGATCCACATCCTGCGCGGTTACCTCAAGGCGCTGGACGCGCTGGACGAGGTCATCGCGCTGATCCGCCGCAGCCCGTCCGCGGAGGAGGCGCGCGGTGGGCTGATGGAGCTGCTCGGGGTCGACGAGATCCAGGCGGTCGCGATCCTCAACCTGCAGCTGCGCCGGCTGGCCGCCCTGGAGCGCCAGAAGATCACCGACGAGCACGACGAGCTGCAGCGCGCGATCGAGGACTACCAGGACATCCTGGCCAAGCCGGAGCGCCAGCGGCAGATCGTCAGCGACGAGCTGGCCGACATCGTCGACCGGTATGGCGATGACCGACGCACCCAGATCGTGCCCTTCGACGGCGACATGTCGATGGAGGACCTGATCCCCGAGGAAGACGTCGTCGTCACCATCACGCGCGGCGGTTACGCCAAGCGGACCAAGACCAACGAATACCGCTCGCAGCGACGGGGTGGCAAGGGCGTGCGCGGAGCCAACCTGCGTGGCGACGACGTGGTCGAGCACTTCTTCACCACGACGACGCACCGCTGGTTGCTGTTCTTCACCAACGCCGGCCGGGTCTACCGGGCCAAGGCCTACGAGCTGCCCGAGGGCAGCCGCGACTCCAAGGGCCAGCACGTCGCCAACCTGCTCGCCTTCCAGCCCGGCGAGCAGATCGCCCAGGTGATGGCGTTGCAGGACTACGACGCCGCGCCATACCTCCTGCTGGCGACCAAGCGTGGTCTGGTCAAGAAGACCAAGCTGACCGACTACGACTCGCCGCGCACCGGCGGGCTGATCGCGGTCAATCTGCGCGACGGCGACGAGCTCGTCGGCGCGGGCCTCGCCAGTTCCGACGACGACGTGCTGCTGGTCTCTCGCAAGGGGCAGTCGGTGCGGTTCAACGCGACCGACGACACGTTGCGACCGATGGGGCGCTCCACCTCGGGCGTGACCGGCATGAAGTTCCGCGACGGCGACGAGTTGCTGTCGATGAACATCGTTCCGGACGGCACGCAGCGCGACGACCTCTACCTCTTCGTCGTCTTCGAGAACGGCTTGGCCAAGCGCACCGACGTCGAGGACTACCCGGTCAAGGGTCGTGCCACTCTCGGCGTCAAGGTGGCCGCGATCTCCGACCGTGGCGGCGACCTGGTCGGTGCTCTCGTGGTCGAGCCCAGTGACGAGGTGCTCGTGGTGATGGAGAAGGGCAAGATCGTCCGCTCCCCCGTCGACGGCGTACGAGCCACCGGTCGATCCACCCAGGGCGTGCAGTTCGCGACCCCGGACAAGAAGGACTCGATCGTGGCTGTGGCGCGGAACGCCGAACGCGAAGTCGAAGAGGAACAGGCAGATGGCGTACCGTCGGGCGAGTCGCCGGACGAAGGCGACACGGACGCCGAGACCCCCGTCACTGACGAGTCGGTCGAGACGGACGAGCAGGCCGACAACGAACCTGACCGTGAGCAGACTCCGGACGAGCCGGGAGACGATGAGTGAGCACTGACGGATCCGACGCCGACAAGGGCGCCGGGACGACTGCGACCGACAGTGGCGCAGTCCGTCTTCCGGGCGCTGCAGCCGGTGGCAAGAAACGCGCCGCCCCTCCGCCGCCGCGACAGGGCGCCCGGCCGACACCGAAGGCTGGTGCGAAGGGCAGGCCCACCAGGCCGACCAGCCAGCAGCGTCGCCCAGCGCCCCGTGGCGCGGCCGCCGGCCGTCGGCCGGGTGGCCGCAGCACCCCGCGCCGGGTGCGGCTGACGCTGTCCCGGGTCGACCCGTGGTCGGTCATGAAGATCGCGTTCCTGCTGTCCGTGGCGATCGGCATCGCGATGGTCGTGATGATCGCGATGCTGTGGATCGTGTTGCAGGGCATGGGTGTCTGGGACAACGTCAACGAGTTGTTGCGGACGCTGGAGACCAGCGGCAAGACCTTCGACATCATGGACTACGTCGGCTTCGGTCGCGTCGTCTCGTTGTCGGTCGTGATCGCCGTGGTCGACGTGTTGCTGATGACCGCGCTGGCCACTCTCGGCGCGTTCCTCTACAACATCTGTTCGTCGTTGGTCGGCGGCGTGCAGATGACCCTCTCGGACGAATAGTCGAAGCTCTCGCCGGTCGAGGGCGTCTCCGGACCTCGTTTTGGATCTGCCCCCTCCGGTGAGATAGTCTCGTCCGGCGTCCACGGCATTCTGCCGCGGACGACGGACGGTGCACGGGCCTATAGCTCAGTCGGTTAGAGCGCTTCCCTGATAAGGAAGAGGTCACAGGTTCAAGTCCTGTTAGGCCCACCACCACGTCCCGCAGTCGATCGGAGCCCAAAGATGTTGAAGAAGCTCGCAGTGCTGCTCGGCCTCGCCGGGGTTGCCGTCGCCGTCAAGCAGAAGCTCGACCGGAAGAACGACGCCAAGGACCTCTGGGCCCAGGCCGCCGACAAGCCGGGCAACAGCTCCAACTGAACTGAACACGGGGACTTAGCTCAGCTGGTAGAGCACCGCCTTTGCAAGGCGGGGGTCAGGGGTTCGAGCCCCCTAGTCTCCACCATCCCCCCACTGATCCCGAGTCGCGTCGCGGCTCGGGATTTTGTATGCCGCGGCCGGCGGACCCACGGCTTCCCCTTATGCCGAGAGTGCGCCAGAGCGCACCTGCGGCATACCCGTGAACTGCGACGCTGCCCCAGCAGGCCCTTGCGGAACGAACTTACCTACCAGTAACTTGTCGCTCGCACTGTGATCCCCCTCACCCTCGCGACAAGGACGTCACTGACGATGCAACGCAAGCGAACCCTCGGAGCACTGGTCGCCGTCACGCTGGCGGCAGGCACGATCGGCGGTATGACGGCCGCCCCCGCGCACGCCGCCACCGCCGACTTCTTCACCTACCACGGCAGCAAGCCGCTTGCGTCATACCGACCAGGAGCGGTCCTGGACACCCGCACGATCGACTACCACGTGCTCGGCATCGCGGTCCCGCTGAAGGTCGAGCAGGTCCTCTACCGTTCGACCAACGCCGCAGGAGAGCCGATCGCCAACGCCACCTCGGTGATCATGCCGCCCGGCAAGACCAAGAGCGGCCAGGCGGTCTCCTACCAGTCGTTCTACGACTCGCTCAACGTCGCCGACAGCCCCTCGCGGGTGATCGCCGGCAACCAGCGGCTGCCCGGCGGCGGCATCGTCAACTTCGAGACGGCGCTCATCACCCCGATGCTGCTGCAGGGCTACCCGGTGGTGATGCCCGACACCGAGGGCCCGACGGCGGACTTCGCCGCGGGACCCGAATACGGCACCACGACACTGGATTCGGTCCGCGCGGTGAGCACCGCGACCGGCACCGGCATCAACACCAGCACGAAGTTCGCGTTGTTCGGCTACTCCGGTGGCGCGATCGGCACCAACTGGGCGGCGGCACTCGCCCCGTCATACGCACCGGACGTCAACGAGCGACTGGTCGGCGCGGCCGAGGGCGGCCTGCTGGTGGCACCGGCGCACAACCTGAAATACGTCTCGGGCACCCCGGTCTGGGCCGGCGTTGCGCCGATGGCCGTCGCCGGTGCCGCGCGCGCCTTCGGGCTCGACATGGCGCCCTACCTCAACGCCAAGGGCTCCCAGGTCATGCAGGACGTGCAGGACAAGTCCTTCCCGGAGGGGCTGCTGGCGAACCCGTTCATCACCTGGCAGCAGATGGTCAAGCCGGAGTACGCGAATCCCAACTCGGTGAAGCCGTTCGTCGACGCGGTCAACAAGCTCAACCTCGGGCAGCGCCCGTCGCCGACCGTGCCGATGTACATCGCGCAGGGCGCCGGCGGCTACTTCGAGGGCACGCCCGGCAACAAGCCCGGTATCGGCGCCGGTGACGGGGTGATGATCGCCGGTGACGTCCGCACCCTCGCTCGGCAGTACTGCGGCGACGGGACCACCGTGAAATACCAGCAGCTGGGCCTGCTGTCGCACGTCGGCACCGCACTTCCCTGGGCGGCCGCGACGATCGGCTGGGTCAACGACCGGTTCGCCGGGAAGGCCGCGCCGACCAGTTGCGGGTCGATCGCGAAGGGCAACTCCCTGGCGCCCGAGGTGTATGCCGGAAGCTGACACACCGGCACGCCATACGAACGCCCCCACCGGCTCCTGGGCCGATGGGGGCGTCGAGGTGTGCGGCTAGCTGTTGTTGGCGAACGCCTTCAGCGCGGTGAGCGACCCGTTGAACTTGTTCTGGTCGATGCCGTTCGAGATGCCGTACTGCCAGATCGTCTGCTTGGCCCAGCCGCCCGGCAGCGTGCCGACAGTGGTCGGGTGGGCGAACCACAGCGCACTGCTGTGGAAGGCCGTGCTGTTGCCCGTGCAGTCCTGCCACCAGGACCGGTTGGTGTAGATGACCGGTGTGCGACCCTCCTTCAGCTTGTACTCGGCGACGAACGCCTTGATCCAGCTGACCATCGCCGCATCGGTCTTGCCGTAGCAGGTGCCTTCGACGTCGAGCGCGCCCGGCAGGGTGTAGCCGTCGGCCCGCCACCCGCCGCCGTGACTGATGAAGAAGTCGGCCTGCGTCTTGCCGGACGCACCGGCCGGGTTCGCGAAGTGGTAGGCACCGCGGATGATGCCGGCGTTGCGCGAGCCGTTGTAGTTGCGCGAGAACGTCGGGTCGGTCCAGGTGCTGCCCTCGCTGGCCTTCGCGTAGGCGAAGCGGACGCCGGCGGCTTTCTGGCTCGCCCAGTCGATGGTCGAGTTGTTGTCGCTGACATCGATGCCGCGCACACTCGCCGGTGCAGCGCCGATGCGGTGGGAGGCGTTGTTGTTCTTGAGCGTCGCGTTGAGGTTGCCCTTCGTGCCGGCCGCGAAGTTCTGGCTCGCTCCGCCATACCCGGAGTTGTAGAAGACCGTGACCGTCTTGCCGGTGCGGTTCCACACCGACGCCGCGTTGTTCTTGACGCACAGGCCCTGGCCCGCGCCGGCGCTCTTGAAGTCGTAACAACTGGGCTGCGTTGCGCCGTAGTCGCTGATCGAGGTGGTGAAGTCGGAGACCGAACCGGCCTCGTAGGAGTTGTAGTAGAGGCAGAATTCGCCGGTCTCGCACACGCCGTTGCGGGCCGTGGCCGCGTGGGCGGGTGATGCCGCCAGCGCGCCGGCGCCGACGAGCATCGTGGGTGCGGCGATCAGTGTCGCTGCGAGCTTGAAGTACGTCCTGCGCATGGTGGTCTCCTCCATGGGTTCATCAGAAATAGAACTGGTGCGAATGTGGGCAACGTGGCTCGTCAGGCGCGCAGCGCCTGGCCAGCGAGGTTGCACGCAGCGCACGAGTCGGTGCTGTCAGGAGTCAGCGTCCTCAGCAGCGCTGCGAGACCACTGCGATGCCGCTGCGAGCCGACCGCAGTGGCGCCCTCCGGCGGGTCGAGTAGGGCGAGGAAGTATGGCTACGAGTCGAGAAGGGCGAGGAACGAGCCCGTATCGAGACCGCGTGCGAGGTTTCGATACGCCCTCCGCAAGCTCCGGGCTACTCAGGGCGGCGCTCAACTCGCGAGCTTTGCGGGTCGAGTAGTGCCTCGGAGGAGCGCAGCGGGGGAGGGCACGTATCGAGACCCCGGTTCAGTCTCTGGTCGACCGTTTCCAGTTGCGCTTCTTCGACAAGCCAGGCAGGAGATCGAAACGGCCAGCGATGAGTGCCTCGCGCTTCGCACGACTCCACCCTTGGACCTTCTTCTCAAGTTCGTACGCCTCCCTGATGTGTTCGGCCTCGCGGGACCACACCAGCTCTACCGGGAGACGCTTGCGCGTGTAGTCCCCGCCGGCACCGGTCGCGTGTTGCGCCATACGGAGATCAAGGTCCTTCGTGCTGCCGACGTAATAGGAGCCATCGCCGCAGCGGAGAATGTAGGTCCAGGGCATGACCAGATGATGGGTGACAGCACCGCCGTGCTGGAGCCGCCTCGGCCTTCGCTGTGCAGAACTGGCCGGCAGGTGCCGGGATGTGGATTCTGCGGACCCATTCGTGCTGGTTTCGATACGCCCTCCGCAGGCTCCGGGCTAC
Organism: Flexivirga endophytica; assembly: GCF_014640635.1. GTDB lineage: Bacteria > Actinomycetota > Actinomycetes > Actinomycetales > Dermatophilaceae > Flexivirga > Flexivirga endophytica. The sequence goes on along the minus strand of NZ_BMHI01000002.1, from coordinate 58,723 downwards.
TCAGGGCGGCGCTCAACCCGCGGGTTTTGCGGGTCGAGTAGGGCGAGGAACGAGCCCGTATCGAGACCGCGTGGGCTGGTTCCGATACGCCTCCTCCGCTGCGCTCCCCCGGCTACCCTTCGATACGCCCTCCGCAAGCTCCGGGCTACTCAGGGCGGCGCTCAACCCGCGGGAAGTCGGCGGTTTCGATACGCCCTCCGCAAGCTCCGGGCTACTCAGGGCGGCGCTCAACCCGCGGGTTTTGCGGGTCGAGTAGGGCGAGGAACGAGCCCGTATCGAGACCGCGTGGGCTGGTTTCGATACGCCTCCTCCGCTGCGCTCCCCCGGCTACCCTTCGATACGCCCTCCGCAGGCTCCGGGCTACTCAGGGCGGCGCTCAACCCGCGGGTTTTGCGGGTCGAGTAGGGCGAGGAACGAGCCCGTATCGAGACCGCGTGGGCTGGTTTCGATACGCCCTCCACAAGCTCCGGGCTACTCAGGGCGGCGCTCAACCCGCCAGGGGCACGTCACTCGTAGACGTACTTCTGCGGGCCGGGGTAGATCCACGACAGGCCGTCGCGCAGGCGGTCGCGCCAGTCCTCCCACGAGTGGCCGTCACGGGCTTCGACATACCGCACTCGCATGCCGGCCCGCTCGAAGACCGGCACCATCGAGCGGTTGGGCACGATGAGCGGCTCGTACGTTCCACATGAAACGAACATCCGGGCGGCGACCTTGGCCGGCTGGGCGCGGTAGCGGTTCATGAAGCGCACCACCGGGTCGAAGGCCTCGCCCCCGCCGTGGTCGTCGCCGATGTCGGTGAACACGAACGACCCGGACTGCAGCAGCAGCGACCCGAACAGGTCCGGATAGCGGTATGCCGTCGACAGGCTCGCCACCGCGCCGAAGGACGCACCCATCAGACAGCGCCCGGAAGGCTTTGCCAGCAAAGGGAATTCGTCCTCCAGGCGAGGCAGCAACTCCTTGGCGATGAAACGCGCGTGCTGCACCGAGTTGGCGTATTCCTTGGTGCGATCGCCCGGATTGCTGAAGACCACGACGGTCTCGGCCATGTCGAGCCGGTGGATCAGGTTGTCCAGCACCGTCTTCATCGCGGCGTAGTGCAGGTAGTCGTCGCCGTCGTGCACGATCAGCAGCGGGTAGGTGTGCGTCGTGCGGAAGCGTGCGGGCAGGTAGACCCGGCACTCGCTCTTGCGCCGCAGCGCGGCCGACTGCACGGTCAGATCGACGATCTCGCCCGGTCGCGCCTCCGGATCCGGGTGAACCCAGTCGGGCACTGAATACCCGGTCGCCTGACAGACCGACGACGAGCCCACCGGGCTGTTGGCCACGTGTGGGTTGAGCGGGTCGTTGCCCTCCTCGTGGTGATCGCCATGGCGGACCTCGAGCTGGTACTCCACCCGCGACCCCGCCGGCAACTCGAGTATGACGAACCACAGCGACGTGCCGGGCAGCCGCCGCATCGGCACCCGCTGCGGCTGACCGACGATCCGATGCCGGACCCACACCTCGTCGGCTTCGCCGCGGAAGAGGAAGGTGCACTTCTCGCCCTCGACGATCGGCACCGAGTGCTGCTGCAGGAATCGGTCGATGGCGTTGTCGTCCAACGGTTTACGTGCCCGCAACCGGTGGATCGCCAGTTGTCTAGCCATCGGTAACCCCACGAAGTTCTCCCCCGCTTCGCTCCTCCGATACTTCGTGGGGGCCCCGATCCATTCTGCCGACATTTCGCAGGGCGGCAAACGTGCTGACATTGCCGGACTCGTCCAGCACTGGCGCGGTCGCGGGCAGTCCGCCGTTCGGGGTCAGGTCGACCCGGGCTCCGGGATCCAGTGGCAGGCACACCGCCGGCGCAAAGCGTCGCACCATCAACGACATCCGTGCCGTGTCCTGCATTTGCAGACGTTGGTGCGGCGACGGCAACACCACGGCATCATGCAACAGACCGAGCCCGTCGTCATACACCTCGGGGGCGCGAGGCCCTCGAGATGCGTTGTCGTTGAAGAGAACAACGCGTTCGGTCAGCACCATCGCACCGGCCGACCAGGCGATGACCGGTAGCCGTTCGAGTCCCGCCGGCACCACGTTGAACAGGTGCAGCGCATCGAGCAGCTCACCCACGTGTCCGCCGGTGATGACGACCGCCTGCGCCTGGCCGAGCAGGTGCGCCACCTCCGCGCGGTGTGCCGCGATCAGCGGGTGCTCGTGCGGCCGAGTCGCCTGGTAGAACCCTGCGTTGATCTCGCGGACCCGCTCGAGGTGACGTCGGTCCAGCGAGCGCAGCACGTCCTCGGCATCGCTGAGCGCGAACCGCTTGGCTCGCTCGGAGCGTTCGGTCTGCGAGCGCAGCTCGGTCAGCGCCCGGGACGTATGGCGCACCCCGATCAGGTAGAGCTCCTGCAGGTCGGTCAGCTCGACCCCGCGGCGCCGGTGAGCAGCAGCGAAGTCCGGATCACGATCGAGCACGTCCTGGCGACGCGACCAGAGCGCGAGATTGGTGGCACGCCCGCCGAGGTGCTGGTCCAGCTCGTCGTCCGCCAGCTCACGCTCCTGCCAACCGGCGGTGATGGTGGCGAACGGACCGTCGAGCTGCAGGCCGGCGATGACCTTGTCGAGGCCCGGGCGACGCTGAGGACCCAGCAGCACCAACGGGTTCCGTGGCGGAGTCACCCCGCATGCACCCGCACCGTGTTGCCGACGTCGTCCAGCATGCCGCGCAGCACGTCGTAGTCCGGGTGCACCATGCGGACCCACGCGTTGGCCATGTAGCCGGCCTCGACGGGTTGGGTCGCGGAGCCGACCGGCAGGTGTGAGTCCAGGATCGACTCGCCGTACTTGGCGGTGATCTCGTCCCAGCCGCTGATCGACGTGATGGTGCCGTCGCGGTCGGGACGCAGGGCGATGATGCCCGCGGCCTTCGCCCGACTCGGGACGTGCCACACCTGGTGGTGCACGATCGCGTCCGCCCACGCGCGATAGATGTCGATGTCGTTGCCGGCGGCATACAGGTCCCAACAGCCGACGCCCGGCGGCCGCGCGCCGATCTCGCTGAAGCGCAGGCCTTTCGGGCTGACGAAGTACTCCATGTGGGTGGGCGCGGTGTGTATGCCGAGCACCTCGTTGACGCGCTCGCCAAGATCGCGCAGCTCCTGGTAGAACGGCGCCTCGTCGACGCGGTTAGTGGAGATGTACTGCGGGCTGACCCAGCGCGTCCGCATCGCCTCGAGCACGCCCGGGTAGTAGTGGCAGGCGAAGTCGAGACCGATGTGGCCGTCGACGCTGAGGGTGTCGTAGAACCCCTCGTGTCCCTCGACGAACTCCTCGATGGCGATCGACTCGGTGGCTCCGAATGTCGCTGCCACGTCGACCAATTCGGCGAAGCTGTCCACGCGAGTGGTGCCGGCAGCGCCGGCGCCGGCGCGGGGTTTGAGGATGACCGGGTAGCCGTGCTCGTCGACGAAGTCACGCAGGTCGTCGAGACTGTGCGCCGCCGCCGAGGCCGCCGTCGGAACACCGGCAGCGCGCAACGTCTCCTTCATCGCCGGCTTGTCGCGGCACAGCCAGGTGGTCCGCACGGAAGTGCCGGGTATGCCGGTCGCCTCGCGCACGATCGCAGCGGGCAGCAGGTGCGACTCGATGGTCGCCTCCAACCCGTCGATCCACGCGATCGACTGGAAGTGCTCGACCGCCATACGCAATTGATCGACGTCGGTGACCGAGCCGATCTGGTAGTAGTGATCGACCCAGGACTGGAGTTGCTCGTCCAGCCACTCCCACGGTGTCTCGCCGACCGCGAAGACGGTCGCTCCCACCTCGTGCAGCGCTCTGGCGAACTCGCGCTGATTGCGCGGGAAGTTCGGCTCGACGAAGACGATGTTCATGAGACGTCAGGCTAACGGCATTGCCGGGATCTACACCACGGCGAAGGACAGGAGCTGAGCGAGAGGTCCTTGTCAGCGGGCGGTGCGAACATGTGTTCGTGGCAGAGGGCGATTTCCTGCACGCTGATCTCGACTCGTTCTATGCCAGCGTCGCGCAGCGTGACGATCCCGCGCTGCGCGGAAAGCCGGTGGCGGTCGGCGGTGGCATCGTGCTTGCCGCCAGCTACGAGGCGAAGGCGATGGGCGTCCGCACCGCCATGTCGGGGCGCATCGCCCGTCGGCTGTGCCCCGGTCTGATCGAGGTGCCGGCGACGTTCACCGCATACGTCGAAGCCTCTCGCGCGGTCTTCGAGATCTTCCGCGACATCACCCCGATCGTGGAGGGCGTCTCGATCGACGAGGCGTTCCTGGACGTCGGCGGCCTGCGCCGGGTGAGCGGATCACCCTCGACGGTCGGCACGACCCTGCGGCGCCGGGTGAAGGAGGAGGTCGGCCTGCCGATCTCGGTCGGCATCGCGGGCAGCAAGTTTCTGGCCAAGGTCGCGAGCGCCGCGAGCAAACCGGACGGCCTGCTCAGCGTGCCGGTTGGCCAGGAGCTGGCGTTCCTGCATCCGTTGCCGATCGAGGCGCTCTGGGGTGTCGGCAAGGTGACCGGCGGCAAGCTGCACGAGCGGGGCATCGGCACCGTCGGGGCGCTCGCGGCCCTCGACGAGCAAGCGCTGATCGACATCGTCGGTCCGGGCAGCGGCCGCCATCTGCACGCGCTGGCGCACGGCCGGGACCCGCGACGGGTCGAGACCCGCAGCAGGCGCCGATCCATCGGAGCGCAGCGGGCGATCGGCCGCGGGCGCCATACCGGCGCAGAGCTGGACGCGACGCTGGTCAGCCTGGTCGACAAGGTCACCCGCCGCCTGCGGTCCGGCGAGCGCATCGGCCGGACCTTCGTGCTGCGACTGCGGTTCGACGACATGACGCGGGTGACCAGGTCGCGCACCGTGCGCAGCGCGACGGCCGGCACCGACGCCTGGCTGGTCGCCGGCCGTGCGCTGTTGGAGGAGGCGATGCCGATGATCGCCGACCGCGGTGTGACCCTCGTCGGCATCAGCATCACCGGGCTGGACGAAGCCGGTGACGAGCAACTGGAACTCCCCTTCGACACCGACTCCCCGACCGCGCAGCGCAGGCCGGACGCCAGGCTGGACGGAGCGCTCGACGCGGTCCGTGACCGGTTCGGCAGCTCCGCCGTGACCCGCGCGGTGCTGCTTGGGCGGGCCGAGGGTTTCAGCACCCCGCAGCTACCGGATCAGCCCTGACGGCCGCCCGGTTGCTCGGCCAGAGCGCCATACCACGCCAGGGTGGTGCGCAAGCCGTCCTCGAGCGGGGTCGGTCGCCGGCCGAAGATCTCCTCGAAGGCGCTGGAGACCATGTTCTGCGGGATGCGGTGCTGGTAGAACATCTCGGCATACTCCGCCATGAACTGCTCGTCGAAGACGGCGTTCGGAGTGGGTTCGGGCAGAACCTCGGCCCGCAGGGGCCGGCCGACCAGCGCCGCGACCAACTCGTGGATCCGGGTCGTGCTGACCGCCGGCGCGGTGGGTAGGTGCCACACGCGGCCGAGCGTCTCGGGGTTCGTCGTGGTGCCCAGATCGACGAGGCCGGCGGCGATGTCGGGTATGTAGGAGTAGCTGTGCGGCAGGCGCAGATACGCGGAAACCCCCGAATCACAAGGTGATTCGGGGGTTCCGGGGTGATGTCACTCCTGTGCTGCGTGGCGCCCTCGGCGTCCTCCGGAGACGGTCGAGTCGGCCTTCTTCTCCAGGTCGCCGACGGCGTCGTCCGAGGTGCTCACGACAGCGGTGTCCTCGGCCGCCCGGGCATCGATCCGCTCGACCTCCGGCAGCTTGGGTTCGGCCTTCGTGGCGCCCCCCTTCTTCCCGCTGACGATCAGGGCGACCGCGCCGGCGCCGGCGAGGAGGCCGAGGGTGATCAGCAGGCCGCCCTTCTTGCGGCGCTTCTTGACGACCTCGGGTGCGACGACGTCGACCGCGTCGCGGGCGCGCTGTGGGAGGGCGGCATACGCCGAGCCACCCGCGGAACCGGCAGCGGCGATCGCCTCGTGCACGCGTGGCATCCACTCCTCGTGGAACAACTGGCGGGCCTGCTCGGAGGTGAGACCGGCGGCCGCTCCCGTCGTCTCCTTGGCGCGGGCCACTCGCGGCGCCGCGCTGTCCGAGGCGTCCGACGCGGCCTTCTTGGCGCTCTTCGCCTGCTTCCGGGCCTGCTTCTTCGTCTGCTTCGCGGTCTCCTCGGCCTGCTTCTTGGCCTGCTTGACCTGCTTCTTCACGGTGGCCACCCGCGGGGCCGCGATCTCGGAGGCGTCGCCCGCGGCGTCCTTGGCCTTCTCCCTGGCCCTGGCGACGTGCGGTGCCGCAGTGTCGGAGGCCTCCGCGGCGGCTTCCTTGGCCTTCGCGACGTGCGGGGCGGCGGCCTCAGCGACGGTCTCCTTGGCCTTCGCGACATGCGGCGCTGCGGCCTCGGTGGCCTTGTCGGCCGCATCGGAGAGGTGACCGGTGACGTTCTCCACGACCGGGGCGATCTTGTCGCGGCCGGCTTCCGCGGCGTCGGTTGCCGCCGACAGCAACTCGGATGCCTTGTCCTTGGCCACGTCCTTGCGCGAGGTCTTGCTGTGCACTGGAGCCCTCCTAGGCGTTGGGGTTCGCTTCATCCTGCCAAGACAGCCCGGGCTGCGCCAATGTGGCCTACCGCCTGAGAACAATCAGGTCGGTCCGGGTGCACCCGTGAGTATGCCGCCTCGGGGATGCGAGACTGGGACCATGATCGCAACGCTGCAGACCAATCACGGCGACATCAAGGTCAACCTCTTCCCGAACGACGCCCCCAAGACCGTCGAGAACTTCGTCGGTCTCGCGCAGGGCTCGAAGGAATACCAGGATGACGCAGGTCGCACCAACCCCACACCGTTCTACGACGGCCTGACCTTCCACCGGATCATTCCGGGCTTCATGATCCAGGGCGGCTGCCCGCAAGGCATCGGCGTCGGTGGCCCCGGCTACGCATTCGACGACGAGATCTCCCCGGACAAGAACTTCTCCGCGCCATACGTGCTCGCGATGGCCAACGCCGGCAAGCGCGGCGGCCACGGCACCAACGGCTCGCAGTTCTTCATCACCGTCGGTGCGACAACCTGGTTGCAGGGCAAGCACACCATCTTCGGTGAGGTCGCCGACCAGGCCAGCCGTGACGTCGTCGACAAGATCGCCGCCGTGCAGACCGGCGCCCAGGACCGCCCGGTCGAGCCAGTGGTCATGGAGAAGGTCACCGTCGAGGGCTGATCGAGCAGCGACGCTGATCTCATGACGAACCACATGGGGGATCTCCCCACCTGCCCACGCCACCCGGACCGGGTGGCGTTGGTGTCGTGCCAGCGGTGCGGTCGTCCCACCTGCGCCGAGTGCCAGCGGCCGGCCGCCGTCGGCGTGCAGTGCGTCGACTGCGTCAAGGCGCAGCACAAGGAGAGCCGCTCCCTGGTGTCGATGTTCGGCGGCCGGATGGCGCAGGGTCGTCCGATCGTCACGATCACCCTCATCGCGATCTGCGTCATCGTCTGGGTCGGACAGCAGATCAACGACAAGGTCACCACCGACCTGCTCTATGCGCCGGTCCTGTCCGGACAGGACCCGTGGCGGTTCATCACGGCGGCCTTCGTGCACTCACCGTCGTCGATCTTCCACCTGCTGTTCAACATGTACGCGCTGTGGATCGTCGGGCAGTACCTCGAGCCGATGCTCGGTCGCATCCGGCTGCTGGCGCTCTACCTGATCTCCGCGTTCGGTGGATCGGTCGGTTACGAGCTGCTGGCCTCCACACCCAGCTCACCGACCGACTACCCGAGCGGTTGGGTGACTCCGACGGTCGGTGCGTCCGGCGCGGTCTTCGGGCTCTTCGTCGCGGTGGTGATCCTCAACCGGCACCTCGGCCTGAGCAGCGGACCGATGGTCGCGCTGATCGTGATCAACGGCGTCCTCGGCTTCATCGTGCCGGACGTGGCCTGGCAGTCGCACCTGGGCGGTGCGATCACCGGTGGCCTCTGCGCCGGCGCCATCACGTTGCTCGGCCGCAACAGGGCACAACTGCAGTGGGCGGCCTTGGCCGCGATCACCGTGTTGCTGGTCGTGGCGGCCTACGTCCGTTTCGAGTCGGTGCACCTGCCGACGGGCTGACGTCATACGACCGGGCCAGCATACGGGCGGGCACTGAAAACCGTTATGCCGGAGCGGAAGTGGAGTCCCGGACGACGAGTTTGGGGTGGATCGACCTGCCGTGCTTGGGGGTGCCGTCGAGCGCGGACAACAGGCTGTCGACGGCGCGGCGGCCGACCATGTGGAAGTCCTGCCGGATGGTGGTCAGCGGCGGCAGGTAGTGCGCCGCCTCCGGGGTGTCGTCGAAGCCGATGATCGACAGGTCCCGCGGCACCCGGCGTCCGTCGTCGTGGGCGGCGTGGATGAGGCCCAACGCCATCTGGTCGTTGGCACAGAACACGGCGGTGCAGCCGCTGTCGCGAAGGTGCTCGAACGCCCGATAGCCCGATTCGGCGGACCAATCACCCTCGGCGATCGCGACCGGTCCGCTGCCGACGTCGGCGAGCGCCTCCTCGAACCCGTGCCGGCGGGCGGTCGCCTCGGACCAGTCCCCCGGCCCGGAGACATGGGCCAGCCGGCGATGGCCCAGCCGCCACAGGTGCTCGGCTGCCAGCTTGCCGCCGACCCGGTTGTCCACGGACAGTCGTGGGTCGCCGCTGTCGCACTGGATCATCACGACCGGCACGGGGTTGTGCAGTTTTGCCACCGCCGCCGCGGCCCGGATCTGTGGGGCCACCGCGATGATGCCGTCGACGCCTTCGCGGATCAGGTGGTCCAACGCATCGCTGAACTCGGCCACCTCGACACGGCCGGGGCTGGCCAGCACCACCGAGTAGCCGCGGTCCCGGGCCGCCTCCTCCACCGCTGCGATCGTGCTAGCCGGTCCGTAGTGGGACGCGCTCGCGGTGAGCAGCACGCCGATGGTGTGACTGCGGCTGGTGGCCAGGGTGCGCGCGGCCCGGTTGGGCCGATAGTTCAGCTCGGCCATTGCGGCCAGCACTCGCTCCCGGGTCGCGGGGCGGATGTAGGGGTGGTCGTTGAGCACCCGGGAGACGGTCTGGTGGGAGACGCGGGCCAGCTTGGCCACGTCCCGGATGCTCGGACTGCTCTTCGCGCTGGCGTTCACCGTCACAACCTGGAGCCTATCGATCGACGTCACTTATAACGATTTGGTCACGGCCAGCAAGAATCCCAGAAGTCATATGTGACCGGTCACATTTGTGACTACCGTACCTGTCATCGAACGAGGCGCTCCCCCGGATCACGCAGCAATGCAGCGGTAATGGCCCCGCAGAGCGCACCAGGCAGCGAATACCCCCGCGTCGTGCGGGGCAGGCGAGGAGCAGATGATGGACAACTCGGAATTCGGTGAATTCGAGGATCAGGACCCGACGCCCTACGGCACATCACGCCGGCGGATGATCCGCAACGTCGGAGCGCTGGGCATCGGCATGCCGGCGCTGGCGGTCCTGCTGGACGCGTGCAGCAGCAGCGGTGGCGGTGGCAGCAGCGGCGGCGGATCGAAGGGCGGCGGGCCCTACCCGGGCCACAAGTCGTTCAAGTTCAACCTGGTCAACCACGTGACCACCAACTCCTTCTTCACCCCGACGCGGTATGGCGCACAGGACGCCTGCACGATCCTGGGCTGCAGCTACAGCTGGACGGGCTCGGCCAACTCGGTCGTGTCGGACATGGTCAATGCGATGAACAGCGCGATCACGGCCAAGGTCGACGGGATCGCCGTTCCGGTGATCGACAAGTCGGCCTTCACCTCGCCCACCGAGAAGGCGTTGGCGGCCGGGATCCCGGTCCTGTCCTACAACGCGAATCCGCCGGTGGGCAGCAAGACCCCGGTGTTGTCCTACATCGGCCAGGACCTGACGCAGGCCGGGGTGGAGGCGGGCAAGCGGATCCTGAAGCACGTCAAGGCCGGTGACACGGTCGCCTGCATGATCGCAACGCCGGGCACGGGCAACATCCAGCCGCGGGCGGACGGCGCCAAGGGCGTGCTCGAGGCCGCGGGCGTCAAGTTCGTGCAGGTCGCCACGGGTGCTGCCGAGAGTCAGGAACTCTCGGCGGTCGACGCGTGGTTCCAGGGTCACAAGGACGCCAAGTTCCTGTATGCCGTGGACGCCGGCAGCGGCATCGCCGTCGCCAAGGCGGTTGCGAAATACAAGTCCACCGGCGTCAAGGGCTCCGGTTGGGACGTCGGCACCCCGACGCTGCAGCAGGTCAAGGACGGCAACCTCGACTTCACGATCGACCAGCAGGCCTACCTGCAGGGGTTCCTGCCGATCGTGCAGTTGTTCCTCTACCACGTGTCCGGCGGCCTGGTCGCACCCGTCAACACCAACACCGGCCTGAAGTTCGTCACCAAGGACAACGTCGACCCCTACCTGAGCAGCAAGAACCGCTACGAGGGTTCGGCAAGCAAGAAACTCTCGCTCAAGGTTCCGTCGAGCATCCAGGCCGGCTGATGGTGGTGAGTGAATCCACCCACGTCGCACCACCTCCCGCGCCCGAGGCGAAGGAGGCACGTGCGACCGCAGTGAAGCGCCGCTTGTGGCTGCGGCGGCTGCTGCAGGGTCAGGAGCTGGTGATCGCGGTCATCGGTGTCGCGCTCGCGATCTTCTTCAGCATCTACTCCTCGGCCTTCAGCAGCCAGTCCAACGTCGCCACGCTGTCGACATACGTCGCGCCGATCATGATCTTCGGCATCGCCGAGGTCTTCGTGCTGACCCTCGGCGAGATCGACCTGTCGGTCGGCGAGGTCTACGTGCTGTCGCCGTTCCTGGTCGTCTATCTGCACGACGCCGGCCTCGGCGTGCTCGGCGGCATCGTCATCTCGCTGGTCGCCTGCGCCGCGATCGGCCTGATCAACGGACTGATCACGGTGCTGCTCAACGTGCCGTCCTTCATCACCACGTTGGGCACCGTCTTCGCACTGCAAGGCATTGTTCTGTTGTCCTCCAACGGGATTCAGATCAATCCTGCTGGCTCCGGAACGATCGCGAAGATCCTCGGCGGTTCGACATATTCACCGATCATCTGGGCCCTCGCGATCGCGGTCGTCGGCCACATCGTTTTCCGGCGTACGACGTTCGGACTGCACGTGACGGCGGTGGGCGGCAACCAGACCGCCTCCGGCGAAGCGGGTGTCCGGGTCGGCGCGGTCAAGATCTGGTGTTTCGTGCTGTGTTCGCTGCTCGGTGGCCTGATCGGCATCCTGGACGGCTATCGGATCGGCAGTCTGAACCCGGGCACCGACGGCCTGACGATGATGTTCTACGGCGTCGCCGCAGCGGTGATCGGCGGCACGGCGCTGACCGGTGGCCGCGGCACCATGATCGGCGCCGGTATCGGGGCGATCGTGCTCGGCGTGCTCGAGGACGGGTTCAACATCATCGGCATCAACGCGTTCGCCTATCAGTTGGTCCTCGGACTGGCGATCCTCGGCGCGATGATCCTCAACATCCAACTGGAACGCACCCGTTCGGGACGCGGCTCCGGATCACTCGCGCGGCTGATCACCCGGCTCGGCGGCCGACGCGCCACCTCCTCATGAACCGGCCGGACCTCTCGAAGGCAGATCAGGTGAGCATGGACGACAAGACCGACCCTCCGGCGGCCGAGGACGTGCTGCGCGTCGAGGGCATCACCAAGGCGTTCGGTCCGATCAAAGTCCTGCGCGGGGTCGATCTGCACCTGGCTCCGGGCGAGGTGCTCGGCGTGGTCGGATCCAACGGCGCCGGCAAGTCGACCCTGGTCAAGATCATCACCGGCTACCAGCCACCGGACCAGGGCCAGTTGTATGTCGAGGGCGAGCCCGTCGACCTGCACTCGGTGCAGGACGCCCGCAGTCACGGCATCGAGACGGTCTTCCAGGACCTGGCGCTGGTCGACGAGCTGTCGGTCTATCACAACCTGTTCCTCAACCGGGAGGTCACCAGCGGCGGTCGTTTCCGTTTCCTGAACAACCGCCGGATGCGTGCCGACGCGATGCGCTACCTGGAGGAGATCCAGGTCGACATTCCCTCCGTCGATCTGCCCGTGGAGAAGTTGTCCGGTGGCCAGCGGCAGGCGATCGCGGTGGCGCGGGCGACCCGTCGGGAGGACGTGAAGATCCTGCTGCTCGACGAGCCACTCGCCGCGATGGGTGCCAAGGAGGCCAAGCTGATCATCGACCTGGTCAAGAGCCTGGCCCGCAACCGCGGGGTGTCGATGCTGGTCATCGACCACAACTACACGCACATCTTCGAGCTGTGCGACCGGGTGAATGTCGTTGAGCAGGGCCGGATCACGCTCGACAAGCGCACCGCGGACACCTCGCTGGCCGAGCTGACCGAGTTCATGGTGTCGTCCTATCGGCAACAGGTCGAAGGGGCGTCGGCCTAGCCGCCCGGGACCGTGATGACGACACAGACGCACGGGTCGGTGCGCCGGGATCCGGCGACGCCTCCGGCATACCTCGGGATCGAGCTGGGCTCGACCCGCATCAAGGCCTGCCTGGCCGGAGCCGATCATCAACCGGTCGCCGTCGGAAGCCACGACTGGAGCAGCCGCCTGGTCGACGGCCGTTGGACCTATGTGCTGGACGAGCTCTGGGACGGGATGCGTGCCGCGGTCGCGGACCTGCGCGGGGCCCTTGCCGCGCAGGGCGCACCGGGACTGGAGTCGGTCCGCGCACTCGGCGTCTCGGCGATGATGCACGGCTACCTCGCCTTCGACGAGCACGACGAGTTGCTCGTGCCGTTCCGAACCTGGCGCAACACCTCGACCGGTGTCGCCGCCGCTGAGCTGAGCGAGCTGCTCGGCCGCAACATCCCGCTGCGCTGGTCGGTGGCCCACCTCTACCAGGCGGTCCTCGACGGGGAACCGCATGTCGCGCAGGTCCGCTCCGTCACCACCCTGGCGGGCTACGTGCACCGGCAGCTCACCGGCCGCGGGGTGCTCGGCGTCGGCGACGCGTCCGGCATGTTCCCCATCGACAGCCGCACGCACGACTACGACCACGACGCCCTGGCGCGCACCGACGAGCTGTTGGCGGCGCACGGTTTCGGCCGGAAATTGCGTGACCTGCTCCCCGCCGTCCAGGTGGCCGGGGCGCCGGCAGGGACACTGCACGCGGCCGGTGCCGCGCTGATGGACCCGTCCGGGAGCCTGCCGGCCGGCATACCGCTGTGTCCTCCCGAAGGGGACGCCGGCACCGGTATGACGGCGACCTGCGCCGTCGCGCCCCGCACCGGCAACGTGAGCGTGGGCACCAGCATCTTCGCCATGCTGGTGCTTGACCGGGAACCGGAGACGGCACACCCGGAGGTCGACATCGTGACGACGCCGGCCGGGGATCCGGTGGCGATGGTGCACTGCAACAACGGCGCCGCGGAGCTCGAGAACTGGGTGGCGGTGTTCCGGGAGTTCGGCGTGGCCGCAGGGTGTTCCGCCGATGCGGACACCGCCTTCGGTGTGCTGCTGCGGGCGGCCCTGGACGGGGCGCCGGATGCCGGCGGGATCCTCGCCTACCACTATCTGTCCGGCGAGCCGGTGGTCGGACTGGACGACGGCCGACCGTTGCTGACCCGCGCCGACGCGGGATCGCTCACCTTCGCCAACCTGGCGCGGTCCCTCGTGTATGGCGTGTTCGGCGCGCTCAGTCTCGGGATGCAGGTGCTGCTGCGCGACGGTGTCGTCATCGACACCGTCGTCGCGCACGGCGGACTCTTCCGGACCGAGGGCGTGGCTCAGCGCCTCCTCGCGGCCGCCCTCGGCGTCCCGGTCGGTGTGCGCGCGGGCGCATCCGAGGGCGGTGCCTGGGGCATCGCGCTCCTGGCGGCCTACCTCGACGCCGCAGTGGACCGGAGTCTCACGGAGTTCCTCGACTGCGAGGTGTTCGCCACGAGTGAGCTCGAAGTGGTCACACCCGACCCGGCGGACGTCCGGGGCTATTCCCAGTTCCTGGAACGGTATTCGGCCGGCCTCACGGTGGAACGCACCGCGGTCGACGCACTCGACCGCGCGGTCGCGGTCTCGGAAAGACAGGTGCAAGCGTGATGACGCAACAACGACCTCGGTCCCTCGAGGCGATGCCCACCGGCCTCGCGGACGCGGTCGCGGAGGCACGGGTGCAGGTCGCCGGGCTGCACGCGGAGTTGCCGAGATGGGGACTCGTCGTGTGGACGGCCGGCAACGTGTCGCAGCGCGTGGTGGCCGACCGCGAGCGCGGTCCCGGTCCGGACGACCTGCTGGTGATCAAGCCGTCGGGAGTCTCGTATGACGACCTGACGCCACGGTCGATGATCGTGTGCGACCTGCACGGCACGGTGGTGGACGGGGACGGGAGCCCCTCCTCGGACACCGCCGCGCACGCGTACGTCTACCGGGAGATGCCGCACGTGGGTGGTGTCGTGCACACGCACTCGACCTTCGCCACCGCCTGGTCGGCACGTGCCGAGCCGATCCCTTGTGTGCTGACGATGATGGCCGACGAGTTCGGCGGCCCGGTGCCGGTCGGACCGTTCGCCGTCATCGGGGACGACTCGATCGGCCGCGGGATCGTCGAGACCCTCCGCACCTCACGGTCGCCCGCCGTCCTCATGCAGAACCACGGCCCGTTCACGATCGGGGCCGACGCCCGAGCCGCCGTGAAGGCAGCGGTCATGCTCGAGGAGTGTGCCCGCACCGTCCATCTCGCCGGACAGCTGGGCGCCACGGTCCCCATCGCCGGGGACATGGTGGACGCACTCTACGAGCGCTACCAGCACGTCTACGGTCAGGCCGGCGGCGACGCGTCGCCACGCATCGGGAACGGCGACGCGTGATGCGAGATCCGTTCCAGGACAAGGAGATCTGGTTCCTGACCGGCAGCCAGGACCTCTATGGGGACGACGTACTGCGGCAGGTGATCGACCAGTCGACGGCTGTCGCGAAGCTCGTCGACGGGGCCGCGGACGTCCCGGTCCGAGTGGTCTGGAAACCGGTGCTGAAGGATGCCGACGCGATCCGGCGCACGGTACTGGAGGCTGAGGCGGACGACGGGTGCGTCGGGCTGATCGCCTGGATGCACACCTTCAGCCCGGCGAAGATGTGGATCCGCGGGCTCGAGCGACTGTCGCTGCCATTGCTGCAGCTGCACACGCAGGCCAACGTCGAGCTGCCCTGGTCGACGATCGACATGGATTTCATGAACCTCAACCAGGCCGCGCACGGGGACCGCGAGTTCGGGTATCTGCTCACCCGGATGGCGGTGCCGCGAAAGGTCGTGGTGGGTCACGCGTCGGACCCGCGGGTCCAGCGCGAAGTGGGAATGTGGGCGCGCGCCGCGACCGGACGCGCGGAGCTGCGCACGATGCGGCTGGCGCGCTTCGGCGACAACATGCGCAACGTCGCGGTCACCGAAGGTGACAAGACCGAGGCGGAGATCCTGCTCGGAGTGTCGGTCAACACCTGGGGTGTCACCGAGCTGGCCGACCGTGTGCGCGACGTGACCGAATCGGCGGTGGACACGCTCGTCGAGGAATGCCTGCACCGCTACGACCTGCAGGCAGAGCTGCGGCCGGGTGCTGAACGGCACGGCGGCCTGCGCTACGAGGCCCGGGTGGAAATCGCGCTGCGATCTTTCCTCGAAGATGGCGGGTTCGCCGCGTTCACAACCAATTTCGAGGACCTCGGTCCGCTGCGCCAGCTACCCGGACTGGCCGTCCAACGACTCATGGCCGACGGCTACGGGTTCGGTGCGGAGGGTGACTGGAAGACAGCGCTACTCGTGCGGACGGCCAAGGTCATGGGCTTCGGGCTTCCCGGCGGAGCCTCGCTGATGGAGGACTACACCTACGACTTCGCGGCGCCCGACGGACTGATCCTCGGTGCGCACATGCTCGAGGTGTGTCCCACCCTGACGACCGACCGGGCGCGGCTGGAGATCCACCCGCTCAGCATGGGCGACCGTGATGATCCGGTCCGGCTCGTCTTCGAGGCGGACCCCGGTCCGGGCGTCGTGGTCTCGATGAGCGATCTGCGGGACCGCTTCCGCCTGACCGCCAACGTCGTTGACGTGGTGCCCGCACCCCAGGACCTGCCACGCCTGCCGGTCGGTCACGCCGTGTGGTCCCCGCAGCCCGACCTGCCGACGGCGGCGCACGCCTGGTTGCTCGCCGGCGGGGCACACCACACGGTGCTGACCACCGCGCTGCCGATGGAGGTGTTCCACGACCTGGCGCGGATGCTGTCCACCGAGCTGGTCGTGATCGACGAGACGACGACGCCGACCCGGATGGAGCACGAGCTGCGCTGGAGCAGCGCTTACTACCGGCTGCTGGCCCGTCCCTGATCCTCTTCGTGAGTCACTGCATCAGGCGGTCCGCTCCGCGGCGGAAGCCCGGATCGTGACGCAACAGTGCCCCGGACGAGGCGCCAGTCGCGCGCACTCCGGGTCGTCGCCTCGGCCCGCGAGCAGGCCGCGCAACAGCGAGTGGTTGAGCCCGCAGACCAGCTCGACGTGCCGTTGCGCGAGATGGTGGAACGGGCAGTTGTGCAGATCGATCTCGTCGTCGACGAGCTCCGGCTCGTAGCCACGCGCCCGCAGGGTGGCCAGCAGATCGTCGTCCTCCGCAGCGGCCTTGCGTCCTTCCTGCTCGGCGGCGGCGAGCAGTGCCGTCTGCACTCCCCCGGACGCGTCGGCGGCCACGGCGTCGGCGAGCACACCGGCCAACACGTCATAGCTGCGAGGCGGCACCGTGACGGAGACCTCGTCCTGGGTGGTCTCGTAGAGCTTCGCGGGGCGTCCGGCGCCGGGCCCGCCCTGCCCGGCCGGCCGGGCGTAGCTGGTCGACAACAAGCCGGCCTCGACCAACCGATCCAGGTGGTATGCCGCCAGCGTGCGACTGATGCCCACGGCGTCAGCGGCGGTGTCTCGCCGGGCCGGCGTGTCCTGATCGGCGACGAACTCGTAAAGCCGGCGGCGCACCGGATCGGCCAGCGCGGCCAGCTCCGGAGTGGCATCCGGTGCCTGTTCGTCATACGACTTCATTACGATGCATTCTATCACCAGCGATACTTGACAAATATCCGAGCGACGGAGGATTCTAAAAAAGTAAACATTGTCGATAGAGGAGGCCGCCATGGCTACCCACACAGCGCACGTGTCGCTGCACGAACCGTCCAAGACCTGGGAGGCGTTGCGCGCGGAGCCGGCATACGGCGCGTTCTGGATCCTGCGTGTGGGGTTCGTGGTGTTGCCGCTGTGGATGGGCGTCGACAAATACTTCAACTCGCTCACCGACTGGCCCGCCTACCTGGCGCCGTGGATCGTGGACATCCTGCCGTTCTCGGCACAGACCGCGATGTATGTCGTCGGCGCCGTCGAGATCGTCGCCGCGCTCGCCGTCGCGGCCAAGCCCCGTTACGCCGCCTACGTGGTGGCGCTGTGGCTGGCCGGCATCATCATCAACCTGCTGACCTGGTCCGGCTTCTACGACGTGGCGTTGCGCGACTTCGGCCTGCTGGTCGCGGCGCTCGCGCTGGCGCTGCTGGCCCGCACCTACGACCGGCCGTTCCAGCGGACGGGCCGTTGATGAGCGCGATGAGCGCGCCGTCGGTCGCCCGGCTCGTCCCCGCGACCGATGTCATGGATGTGGCGGCGGCGGAGGACGCTGCCGCCGCCTTCCTGGTGGCGCTCGGCATCGAGCTCGACTCCGAGCACCTGCGGGCGACGCCGGGTCGGATGGCGCGGGCCTGGGCGGAGATGCTCACCCCGCGTCCGTTCGAGATGACGACCTTCCCGAACGAGGAGGCGTATGACGAGCTGGTGCTGGCGCGCGACATACCCTTCCGGTCGGTGTGCGAGCACCACCTGCTGCCGTTCACCGGCCGCGCCTGCGTCGCTTACCTGCCGGGCGACCGGATCCTCGGGCTGTCCAAGCTGGCGCGCGTCGTCGAGCACTTCGCATGCCGCCCGCAGACCCAGGAGCGGCTGACCAAACAGATCGCCGACCTACTGCAGGAGGAGTTGCAGCCGCGGGCCGTCGGTGTCGTCATGGCCGCCGAGCACTCCTGTATGACGCTGCGCGGCGTGCAGGCGACCGGCTCGAGCACGGTCACGTCGACCCTGCTGGGCAAACTGCGCAGCGATCCGCGCTCGCGTGCCGAGTTCATGTCATTGGCGGGTGTCACCGGGTGACGTTCACGTCTGCCGGGTAGGTTGCGGAGATATGTCTGAAGCCGGCCCGATCCATGGCCTTCTCCCGCCCACCGGCGAGGATCCGCTGACCGAGCAAGAAGTGCTGCAGGCCTACCCCTGGCCGCAGTCGCGGCACTGGGTCCGGGCGATGATGGTGACCACCCTCGACGGAGCCGCCACCGGCCCCGACTCGTTGAGCGGATCGGTCTCCTCGCCCGCCGACCAGCAGATCTTCAACGCGGTGCGACGCGACGCGGACGCGGTGCTGATCGGTGCGGGCACGCTGCGCGCCGAGCTATACACCCCGATGCGCGCCAAACCGAACGACACCGCTCGTCGGGAGGCGGCCGGACAACTGCCGGCGCCGGTCGTCGTGGTTGTCAGCGGCTCCCTCGACCTGCCGTGGGAGTTGCCGCTGTGGAGTGAGTCCAGCTGTCGCCCCTTGGTTCTCACCGGCACCGACGCCGATCCGGACAATCTGGCCATCGCTCGTGGGCACGCCGACGTCGTCGCCCTCGACGAGGCCACGCCGCAGGCGATCGTCGACACGCTCGTCGACCGGAAGCTGCCCCGGATCCTGTGCGAGGGCGGCCCCAAACTGCTGCGCGATCTGATCGCCGCCGACCTGGTCGACGAGGCCGACATCACCGTCAGCCCGGTCTTCGCCGGGAACGAGACGTCACCACAGACACCGTCGTTGTCGCACGTCGCCGAGTTCCGGCTGGCGAGTGTGCTGCACGGTGACGCGACCCTGATGATGCGCTATCTGGCGGAGGGCCGATGATCACGCTCGCCGCGCTGGCCGAACTCGCCGGCCGTTACCCGGACGACCTGGCCACACGGGTCGCGCCGCTGCAGATCGGCGACCGGATGGTCGACACCGATCAGCGGCCGACGCTGATGGGCGTGGTCAACCTGTCCCGCGACTCGTCATACCGGGACAGCATCGCGGTCAGCACCGACTCGGCCGTCCGCAAGGCCAAGGTGCAGTCGGCGGCCGGGGCCGACCTGATCGACGTGGGCGCCGAGTCCACCCGGGCGACCGCGGCCCGCGCCGACCTGGCCGAGCAGCAGGCGCTGCTGACCCCGGTGATCGAGCAACTCACCGCGGCCGGCATCGCGGTGTCCGTGGAGGCCTACCAGGAGCCGGTCGCCCGGGCGGGGCTGGCGGCCGGTGCCCGGGTCCTGAACCTGACCGGGTCCGACGACGACGACCGGATGTTCACCCTGGCCGCCGAACACGATGCGACCGTCGTGCTGTGTCACGTGCTCGGCCCGAACGCCCGCGCGCTGACCGAGGACGCCGTCGACACCGATCCGGTCCCGGGCATGCTCGACACGTTCGGCAGCCGCATCGAGCGCGCCCGGCAGCTGGGCGTCCCCAGCCTCGCTGTCGACCCGGGCCTCGGCTTCGGATTCCACCTGGACGACCAGCGCGTGCGGGCCCGGCACCAGGCGGCTGCGTTGCTGCACACCTTCCGGCTCCGTCGGCTCGGCGTGCCCGTGTGCCACGCGCTGCCGCACGCCTTCGACATCTTCGAGGACCAGTACCGCAGCGGTGAGGGCTTCTTCGCGGTGCTCGCGCACCTCGGCGGCACCGGTGTCTACCGCACCCACGAGGTCTCCCTGGTGCGCAGCGTGCTGGACGCGATGCGGTCGTTCGGCACCGGCGACGGCACCGGCCCTGCGGAAGACGGGCGTGGGCCGATCACCTGATCGAAGTTACACACATGTTGTTATCCACCGCTTGTGGATAACCATGTGGACAAAGCGCCGGGACATGCCTGCAGGGCGCACGGGATCACCTGTGCGCCCTGCAATTTCGGTGGTTTCGCCATACGGCGCGGTCATCGGTCGCCGATCTGAATGACACCCGTGTAGTTTTCCACCGGCCTGTGGACAACGCGGTGGATAACTCGCGCGCGGGTCTAGCGCCAGCGGGTCGTCATACCGAAACCGACGAGGATCAGCACGAATCCGATGGCCATGTTGCCCAGCCCGATGCCGGGGATCGGGTACTTCTCACCGGTCAGGTAGTAGACGACCAGCCAGAACAGCCCGACCACCATGAAGGTGCACAGCGTCGGCACCCACCAGCCGGGGCTCGGCGAGTCGATCGCCTGGCGCTCACGCTTCTCCTGGCGCTCGCGGTCCTCTTCCTTGCGGCGGAGGGCCTTCTCCTCCTTGGCTGCGGCGCGGTTCGCCGCCTTCTTCGCGGCAGAGTCCTCGTCGCCCGCCTGTGCGGCGTTGCGGTCGGCGTTGTTGTCGGACGTGCTCACGGCGTACTCCCAAAGGCGGAAATGTCAGAATCTGGTCAAGACTATTTCACCAGCCGTGTGCGCGGCGGGTGGAGACCCTCGAGGAGGACCGCATGTGGCGACCACGAAGCCGCTGGTCGTACGCCGTGCCGGCGATCGGCGTCGCAGCGGGGCTCCTCTTCGGTGTCAGCGCGAGCACCTCACAGGGCAGTGACCTGCGGCCGGGCACACGCGACCTGGTGCAGGTCGTCGAGGACGGCAACCGGCGGGTCGCCGGGCAGGCCGCCGACGTCGCCGCCCTGCAATCGGACGTCAAGCGCCTGGGCAAACGCGACTCGCCCGGCTCGTCGAAGCTGCGCACGGCACAGCGCACCGCCGACGACTACGCCGGCAACGCCGGGCTGACGAAGGCGACCGGCAAGGTCGTCACCGTCACCCTGAACGACTCCACCCGAGACCCCTCGACCCTGCCCGAGGGCGCCAACCTCGACTGGCTGGTCGTGCACCAGCAGGATGTCCAAGCCGTGGTCAACGCGCTCTGGGCCGGCGGCGCGACCGCCATGATGCTGATGGACCAACGGGTGATCTCCACCTCGGCGGTGCGTTGCGTCGGCAACACCCTGCTGCTGCAGGGGCGGGTCTATTCACCGCCGTTCGTCATCAAGGCGATGGGCGACCCGGCGAAGCTGCGCACGGCGCTCAACGACGACCCGACGGTCCAGAACTACCAGGCCTACGTGCCCCTGGCCGGTCTCGGGTATGACGTTCAGACCTCCGACAAGGAGACCTTCCCGGCATACCAGGGCGCCCTCGATCTGAAGTACGCGAAAGTCGGGAAAGTGAAGCAATGACGTTCAACAAGCACGAGCGGGAGCCGCAATGACGAGCATTCTGGTGATCGACAACTACGACAGCTTCGTCTTCACCATCGTCGGTTACCTCCAGCAGCTCGGCGCGGAGACGACCGTCGTGCGCAACGACGCGATCACGCCGGCCGAGGGCGCCGACTACGACGGCGTGCTGGTCTCACCCGGCCCCGGTACCCCCGAGGAGGCCGGCGTCTCCACCGCGATGATCGCGGCGTGCGCGCAGCGCGAGCAGCCGATGTTCGGGGTCTGCCTGGGCCACCAGGCCCTCGGCGTCGTGTATGGCGCCACGGTCGACCGCGCCCCGGAGCTGCTGCACGGCAAGACCTCCCGCATCGTGCACGAGGGCGCCGGCGTGCTCGACGGACTGCCGTCCCCGTTCACCGCGACGCGCTACCACTCGCTCGCGATCGAGTCCGGCACCGTGCCGGACGAGCTCGAGGTCACCGGCCGCACCGACTCCGGCGTCATCATGGCCGTGCAGCACCGGACGCTGCCGTTGCACGGCGTGCAGTTCCACCCCGAGTCCGTGCTGACCGAGGGCGGGCACCGGATGCTCGCCAACTGGCTCACACTGTGCGGTGTCCCGGACGCCGTCGAGCGGTCCGCCGGCCTCGCACCTCTGGTGCACACCGCGCCCGGCGCCTGAATCCCTCTTCGGTCAGCGCCGCCGGGTCACTGGTTGTCGCTCGGAAGCAACGGTTCAGTGATGCCCGGGAGCAACGGCTGCTTCGGGCGCGTGGGACTTCCCGTCCCCGGGTGGGTCGGCGACGGCTTCGACGTCGGCGACTCCGAGCTCGAGCTCGGGCTGGAACTCGAAGTGCTCGACGGTGAGCTGCTGTCGCTCGGCTCCGTCGTGTCCGGCGGTGGCGGCGGGGTGATCGTCACCGTCGTCTGGCTGGAGTAGACGCCGACCGACAACGTGACCGTGGAGTTGGCGTCGACCTTGTTGCCGCCGCCCGGCGACACCTTCTGCACCTTGCCACCCTGGTCCGGGTCGGACACGGGAACGCTCTTGACCTCCGGCTGCAGGTGCGCCTGCAACAGCGCGAGCTGAGCCTCGCCGCTCTCCTTGCCGACCAGGTCGGTGGGGACGTGCACCTTGCCGCTGCTGACGCTGAGCGTCACGCGCTGGCTGGGGTCGGCCATCGAGCCGATCGCCGGGTATGCCGAAACGACTTGGCCCGCAGGGTATTTGGTGTCGTCGACCTTCTGGTTGGCGACCGTGACCTTGGCGAATCCGTCGTTGGTCAACGTCTTTCTCGCCTCGGCGACGCTCTTGCCGGTCACGTCGGGAACCGACGTGAGACCTGGCCCGTCACTGACGTTGAGCAGGATCTGCGTCTTCGGATCGATCTTGGTGCCGCTGGTCGGATCGGTCCTGGCGACATACCCCTTGGTGACGTCGCTCTTGACCAGGTTGACCTTGTAGTTGTCGAAGCCGTGCTCGTGCAGGATCCGTTTGGCCGCTGCGACCTTCTGTTGCACCACATTGGGCACAGCCTCGGTGGTCGCGTCGCTCTTGCCGCCGTTCATCACGAGGTAGCCGATGCCGAGGATCGCCAGCAGCGCGATGATGCCCGCGACAACCCACAGCCCGGTCAGCCGGCGCTGCGGCTCACCGTCGTGGATCTCCCGGGTGTGGTCGCGGCGCCGCGGCTCCGGCGGTGGCGCCTGTGGCTCGCGGTCCATCACCGAGGGAGCGGTGGCAGCGGCAGCGCTGATGACAGCGGTCGCGCCGTCGCTCAGCGGAGCACCGGTGCGGGCGGCTTGCAGGTCGGCGCGGAAGTCGCCGGCGGTCTGATAGCGCTCGTCGCGGCCCTTGGCCAGCGAGTGCAGGGTGACTGCGTTCATCGCCTTCGGCACGGACGGCTCGTATGCCGACGGCGGTTTCGGTGGGTCGGTGATGTGCTGGTAGACCAGCGAGACCGGCTCGCCGACGAACGGTGTCCGACCGGTCAGCAGTTCGTAGAGCACGCACCCTGCGGAGTAGAGGTCGGAGCGCGCGTCGACGGTCTCGCCCTGTGCCTGCTCCGGTGACAGGTAGCGCGCGGTGCCGACCACAGCCTGCGCCGACGTCATCGTCGCGCCGTTGTCGGCCAGCGCACGCGCGATGCCGAAGTCCATCACCTTGACGCTGCCGCCCTTGGTCAGCATCACGTTGGCCGGTTTGATGTCACGGTGCACGATGCCCTTGTCGTGCGAATACTCCAGCGCCGACAGGATGCCCATCGTCACCCGGGCGGCCTCGTCGGAGGAGAGCTTGCCCTCCTCGTTGAGGATCTCGCGCAGGGTCTGCCCGTCGACATACTCCATGACGATGTAAGGGACGTCGATCTCGGCGCCACCGGTCTCGGTGAAGGTGTCCTCGCCGGAGTCGTAGACCGCGACGATCGAGTGGTGCGAGAGGCCGGCGGCGGAGTGCGCCTCGCGGCGGAACCGGGTCAGGAAAGTGCTGTCCCGGGCCAGGTCGGCGCGCAGGATCTTGATCGCGACGGTCCGGCCGAGGCGATTGTCGTGCCCGAGGTGCACCTCCGCCATACCGCCACGGCCGATGAGTTCACCGATCTCGTAGCGACCGCCGAGGATGCGCGGCAGTCCGTCGGTCACGATGAAGCCTCCGGGCTGTAGGTGACGATCGGGTTGTTGAACGGGCCGGTGTCGGGCGCGGCCGGGACCTTCGGGCCGCCGCCGCCCTGCGTGGCCAGTATGACGCCCACGACGACCGCGATGACGATCACCGCCAGGATGCCGCCGCCGATCAGCAGCAACCTGTTGCGCGAACCGCCGGCCGGTGTGACGGCCTGCCCGCCGGAGGTCGTGACCGGTTGCGGACCCGACTTCTGCTTGCGCTGCGCCCGCGACAGCTTTTGACCACCCGAGGTCTGCGGCTGACCGCCCGATGACACACCGGCCTGCGGTCCGGAGGTGCGGCCGGACTGCGGCCCGGAGACCGCACCCGACTGCGGACCCGAGGAGCCGCCGACGCCGTTGGCGCCGGTCATGCGCGGTGCGGTGGCCCAGATGTTCAGGCCCATCTGCTCACTGTCGGTGACGGCCTGGCGCAGTGCGCGGCCGTATTCCTGCGCGGAGTTCGGGCGGGCTTCCGGGTCCTTCTCCAGCGCCACGTGCACGACGGCACGGACCGGCGCCGGGACCTCCGTCGGCAGCGGCGGCGGCTGCTCATTGACGTGGGCCAGTGCAAGAGCGACGGCGCTCTCGGCATTGAACGGCCTTCTCCCGCCGAGCATTTCGTAGGTGACGACGGCCAGCGAGTAGACGTCGGTCAGCGCCGTCGTCTCCCGGCCCATCGCGGCCTCGGGCGCGAGGTACTGGGCGGTGCCCATCACCTCGCCGGTCTTGGTCATCGCAGCCGAGCCCACGGCGCGGGCGATGCCGAAGTCGGTCAGCTTCACCACGCCGTCCGGCGTGACGAGCATGTTGGCGGGCTTGACGTCCCGGTGGATCAGCCCGGCCCGGTGCGCGGCGTGCAGTGCCGCGGCGGCCTGGCCGATCAGGTTGGCGGTGTCCGCGGCCGAGATCGGTCCGCGCTCGTGCAGGATCGACGACAGCGGCTTGCCCGGGACGTACTCCATGACCAAGTAGGCGAGGTTGCTGTCCTCGCCGTAGTCGTAGACCTGCGCGATGTTGCCGTGCGCCAGCGCCGCCGACAGGCGGGCCTCGTTGCGGAAGCGCTCGGTGAAGCCCTCCTCGTCGGTCAGCCCCTCCTTGAGCAGTTTGATCGCCACGGTGCGGCCGAGGATCTCGTCACGGGCCTGCCACACCTCGCCCATGCCGCCGGCCGCAATGCGACTGGTCAGCCGGTAGCGACCTCCCATCAGGTCCCCAACTGCACTCATGCTGATCCCCTCATCCATCGGGTCGAAGCGTGTCGCCCGCTCGTGCGTGTGTCGCTGCGCTCGCTCATTTCCCGATCACCGCTTCCATCACCTGCTTGGCGATCGGTGCTGCCACCAGACCACCACTTGCTTCCTGTCCGGCTGTTCCGCCGTTCTCGACCAGGACGGCCACCGCCACCTTCGGGTTGTCAGCGGGTGCGAACCCGGTGAACCACACGTCGGCATTGCGGCCGGCGCCGTGCTCGGCGGTGCCCGTCTTACCCGCAACCTTGATGCCCGGGATGGCCGCATTGGTTCCCGTGCCCTCGCTCACCACGGACTCCATCATGTTCGTGAGGTCCTTGGCAGTGCCGTCCGAGATCGGGTTGGCGAACTCCTTGGCGTCGGTGGACTGGATGACGTCGAGGTTCTTGTCCCGCACCGACTGCACGAGGTATGGCGTCATCTCCTTGCCGCCGTTCGCGATGGCCGCACTGACCATGGCGATCTGCAGCGGGGTGGCGCGCACGTCGTACTGTCCGATCGCGGACTGCGCGAGCTGCGGCTTGTTCAGGTCGTTCGGGAAGACGCTCGGCGTGACCGGCATCGGGACCGACAACGACTTCCCGAAGCCGAACTTCGTCGCCATACTGCGGAGTTCGTCCTGGCCGAGCTTCATGCCGAGTGAGGCGAACGCCGTGTTGCAGCTGATCGTCAGCGCGCGTTTGAGGCTCACTTTGTCGTTGGCGCCGCAGTTGCCGGGGAAGTCGTTGGGCAGGTAGCTGTCGGTGCCGGGCAGCCGCAGCTTCGCCGGGCCGGGCAGTGTGGAACCGGTCTGGTAGCTGCCCGACTCGAGCGCCGCCGCCGCGGTGACCAGCTTGAAGGTCGAACCCGGCGGGTAGAGGTTGCCGTTGATCGTGCGGTTGAGCAGCGGCTGATCGGGATCCTTGGACAGCTGCGTGAACGACTGCTGCACCTGGTCCAGGTTGTGACTGGAAAGCTTGTTGGGGTCGTATGACGGGCTGGTGACCATCGCCAGGATCGCGCCGGTCTTCGGGTCGAGCGCGACCACCGCGCCCTTCTGGTTGCCGAGCGCCTTCCTGGCCGCCTCCTGCGCCTTGGCGTTGATCGTCAGTTGCACGCTGGCGCCCTGCGCGGACTGGCCGGTGACGATGTCGGTGAGCCGCCGGTAGAAGAGCTTGTCGGAGCTGCCGTTGAGGAAGTCACCCTCGGAACGCTCGATGCCGGTGCTGCCGTAGGTGAAGGAGAAGTAGCCGGTCACGTCGGCATACAGCGACTTGTGCGGGTAGGTGCGCAGCCACTTGTACTGGTCGTCGGTCTTGGTGGAGACCGCGGCGGCTGAGCCGCCGACCAGGATCGACCCGCGCTCCTTGCTGTATGACGCGAGCAGCGTGCGCCGGTTGCCGGGGCGGTCGTCGAGGCTGCGTGCCTGCACGAACTGGATCACCGTGGTGGCGACCAGTAGTGCGCAGAACATCGCGGCGACCACGAGGCCGAGGCGGCGGATCGGGGCGTTCATTTCACGTTCACAATCTGCGTGTCGTCGGTGCCGAGGTTCTCCGGGCGGCCTTCGTTCTCGGTGGTCGGCCGGCGGGCGTGGTCGCTGATCCGCAGCAGCAGGGCGACGATCACCCAGTTGGCCAGCAGCGATGAGCCTCCCGCGGACAGGAACGGTGTCGTCAGGCCGGTCAGCGGGATCACCCGGGTCACGCCGCCGACGACGACGAAGACCTGCAGCGCCATCGAGAAGGCGAGTCCAGTCGCCAGCAGCTTGCCGAAGCCGTCCCGGGAGGCGACACCGGCGCGCAGGCCGCGCTCGACGAGCAGGCCGTAGAGCACGAGGATCGCGCAGAGCCCGACCAGGCCGATCTCCTCACCGAAGGACGGGATGATGAAGTCGCTGTTGGCGAAGTAGGTCAGCTCCGGGTGCCCCTGGCCGAGGCCGGTGCCGAACATGCCACCGGCCGCCATACCCATCAGACCCTTGGCGATCTGGTCGGACATGCCCGGCTGGAAGGGATCCAGCCACAACGAGACCCGCTCCTGGAAATGCGCGAAGAGCAGGTAGGCGACATACGCACCCACGAGGAAGAGCCCGAGACCGATGATGATCCACGAGCGGCGCTCGGTCGCGACGTAGAGCATGCCGACGAAGAGGCCGAAGAACAGCAGCGAGGTGCCGAGGTCGGACTCGAAGACCAGCACACCGAGCGACGCGATCCAGGCGATGAGGATCGGGCCCATGTCCCTGGCGCGCGGCAGCGGCAGCCCGAGCACCCGCCGGCCCACCAGCGACAGCGCGTCACGGGTCTGCACGAGGTAGCTGGCGAAGAAGATCGTGATCAGGATCTTGGCGATCTCGCTGGGCTGGAAGGAGAAGCCGCCGACGGCGATCCAGACGCGAGAACCGTTGATGTTGCGACCGATTCCGGGGAGCAGCGGTGTCAGCAGGAGGACGAAGCCGGTCAGCCCGAAGATGAAGGTGTAGCGCCGCAGCCGACGGTGGTCAGGCACGAAGAAGAGCAGCGCGACGGCCGCGATGGCGGCGACGGCGGTCCACATCAGCTGCTTGGGTGCGGCGTCCGGCGAGCCGGGTGCGAGGTCGATGCGGTGGATCATCACCAGCCCGAGCCCGTTGAGCAGGGTGACGATCGGCAGCAGCACCGGGTCGGCGTATGACGCCTTCCAGCGCAGCACCAGGTGGAACGCGAAGGCCACCACGGCGAACCCGCCACCGAGGGTGAAGAAGTCGACCGGTAACGACTCGTTGACCGCCAGGCCGACGTTGGCGTAGGCCACCAGCACGATCGCGACAGCGACCACCAGCAACACCAGCTCGGTGTTGCGACGGGTCTTCGGTGCCGCGATCTTGGTCTTCACGCGGGGTCCTCGCGAAGTATTCGGAGGAGCGGGTCGGGGTCCCCGCGAAGTATCGGGGGAGCGAAGCGGAGGAGAACTTCGTGGGGTGACGGAGCGGAGGAGAAACTTCGTGGGGTGCTCATTCAGCAGCTGCTTCCGTCGGCCACCTGGGCCTGGCAGGCGACCATGTCCGAGCGGAGGTTCTCGACGATGCCGATCGCCGCCTCGCGGTCACCCGCGGTCATGCTCTTGGAGGAGACCTTGCTGCGGTCGTAGCTGGGCAGGTCGTCCACCCAGACGTCGCTGACGGTGTTGACCGAGTGCAGCCTGATCGGGCCGAGATTCTGCGAGATCCCTTGGTAGATGGTCACTTTGCCCTTGTGCTGGGCGATGTAGTACTGCCGCTGCGTTGCGGCATACCCGAAGACGCCGATGACGGCGAGCACCGCCAGCACGAGCAGGGCGACCAGTGTCCGCTTCAGCCAGGTGAAGCGGCGTGGACCTTCCTCGGCCAGCATCGGCGCGGCGTCGTCGTCCTCGTCGCCGTCGCTCGGAGCGGGTGCGTTGGCGGCGCGGCTGAGCGCGGCGGCCTTCGCGGCCGGGGACGTCGGCTCGTCCTGCTCGTCTGCCCCTATGTCGTGCGCCGCCGCAGCTCCGACGATCTGTGGCGTGGTCGTGTTGCTCGGACCGTCGGACTCTCCCATGACATCGGCGACGACGACCGTGACGTTGTCGCGGGTCGCGGCCTTCAGCGCGATCGCGATGAGAGCGTCCGCGATCTGCGCAGGGGTGCCGTCGCCGGTGATGATCTCCTCGATGGTGGAGCCCGCGACGTAGTCCGGCAGCCCGTCGGAGCACAGCAGCAGCCGGTCGCCGGGCTTGGCCTCCCGCAACGACAGGTCGGGCTCGTCGTCCTCGCGGCCGGTCAGCACCCGGGTCACCAGCGACCGCTGCGGGTGGTGCTCGGCCTCCTGCGCGGTGATGCGGCCGTCGTCCAGCAGGGTCTGCACGAAGCTGTGGTCCTTGGTGATCTGGCTGAAGACACCGTCGCGCACCAAATAGGCGCGGGAGTCGCCGATGTTGGCCAGTGCCAACATGTTTCCGCTGCGCAGGAAGGCGATGAGAGTGGTGCCCATGCCCTCCAGCTCGGGGTCCTCGTCCATCTCGTCGCGCAATCGCGCGTTGGCGTTGTGCACTGCGGTCGCGAGCCGGCGCAATGCCTCGTCGCTGCCGTAGGACTCGCCGTCCAGGCTGATGAGTTCGCTGACCACGGTCGAGCTGGCCATGTCGCCGGCTGCGTGGCCGCCCATGCCGTCGGCCAGCACGAGCAGGTCGGGTCCGGCATAGCCGGAGTCCTCGTTGCGGCTCTTGCTGCCGAGACCGATGTCGGTGCGAGCGGCATACCGCAGGGAGATCGACATGTGGCGGTTACTTCCTGACCTCGAGGACGGTCTGGCCGATGCGCACGCGGGAACCTTCGGACAGCGGCATGCCCTGACCGATGCGCTCGCCGCCGACGAAGGTGCCGTTGGTCGAGCCGAGGTCGTCGATCATCCAGCTGTCGCCGCCGGAGTAGATGCGGGCGTGGCGACCGCTGGCGAAGTCGTCGGAGAGCACCAGGGTGCACTCGGGGTTGCGGCCGATGAGGACGCCGTTCTCGGTCAGCGGCAGGCTGCCGCCGCGCATCGGCCCCTCGATGATCGCCAGCCGGGTCGGGCCGCGGCGGACCGGTTTGGCAGGCCGTGCGGGTGCTGCCGGAGCACCGCGCCGATCGGACGACTTGGACACCACGTGCGTGCCGTAGAGGTCGCCGCGCAGCACGCTGACGATGCTGAAGATGAACGCCCAGAGGAGCGCCAGCAATCCGAGCCGGATCGCCGTCAGAGTGAGTTCGCTCACCGGGTCCCGCCCAAATGCACGATCAGGTGCGTGCGTCCGATGGTGATGCGGTCGCCCTCGGTCAGGTGCAGCGAGTCGATCGGATCGCCGTTGACGAAGGTGCCGTTGGTCGAGCCGAGATCGCGGATGGTGATGACCTGGTGCGGTCCGTCGTAGGTGATGCGGATCTCGCTGTGCCGGCGGGAGACTCCCGGGTCGTCGAGCAGCACGTCGGCGTCGTCGTCGCGGCCGATGATCGTGATCGCGCCGAGCATCGGGTAGCGGTCGCCGTCGACGTCGAGCCACGGGCGCTCACGCAGCTTGCGCGGTGCCGCCGGAGACGGCCGGTAGTCGCTTTTGTTGGTCGGGGAGGGCGGCGCGCTGGGTTGCCCACCATTGCGGGTCGAGTAGGGCGAGCCGCTAGGCGAGCCCGTATCGAGACCAGGTGCTGGATCTCGATACGCTCCGCCGCTTCGCTCCCCCGCTACTCGATCCGCAGCGGGCGGCGGCTCGTGCCCCCTGGGCGCGCGCGGATCGTCGTGGTCGCGGGCCGGCGGCATACGCTCGGGCATCCGGCGCATGTTGGGCTGCACCTGGCGCGCGGTCGACGGGCGCAGCCGGAAGACGCCGGTCTCCAGGCTCTCGTCCTCACTGAACTGCACGCTGACCGGGCCGCCGGGCTGGTAGCGCTGGCTCTCGGCGTGCTCGGACGCAGTCGCGATCAGGTCGTCGGCGAGCTCGTCCTCGTGCTCGGTGACCAGGCCCTCGTAGTCGGTCGTGGACAGCTCGACCACGAAGAGGTTGGGCACGACGTGCCGCTTGCCCTTGCCGGCGCTGACCGCGCGGTCGTCCATCGCCCGGCGCATCGCACTGGCGATCTCGACGGGTTGCACCTCGGACCGGAACGCCTTGGCGAAGACGCCGTTGACGCCACGCTCGATGCTGCGTTCCAGTTTGTCGAAGATGCCCACGGTCGCCTCCTTGCTCCGGGTTGTGCGGGATCGCTTGTCGTGACGGCCGTGCCGCGCACGCCATGGTAACGGTGTGGCGTATGACGTCTCGGCATACGCGCTGGGATCCTTCTGAATCGACCGAAGCCCGGCACCGTCAATGGTGGCGCACGCCCTCGGGGTCGGAGAAGCCCGCCACGATTTGGCGTTCTGGCGCCGGACAGGGCAAACTGGTCCGGCACTCGCGCGAGTGGCGGAACGGCAGACGCGCTGGCTTCAGGTGCCAGTGTCCGAAAGGGCGTGGGGGTTCAAATCCCCCCTCGCGCACCCCTGGTCCCGAGTCGAGACATCCACGGATGTCACGGCTCGGGACTTTTTGTATGCCGGGCCGGCAGCGGCACTCAGCTGTCGGTGCCAGGGTCTTCAATGAAGGGAACAGCGGGCACCGCGTGACGGGAGGGCAGCAGGATGCGTGAAGTCCTCCTGGGCGGCTACCCCGCCAAGAAGTGCCCACGGGTTGTGCACAACGAGCACGCGCCCGGCTCGGTCGCGGTCGAGCTGCCGGTGCCGGCACACCTGCAGATCCTCTTCGACGCGGGCCGCGCGTTCCAGGACGAGGTCGTCGCCGCCCTGCGGGACGTATTGGACGACGGCACGTTCATCGATCCCGACGAGTCCTGGGCAGCGACGATCGACGCCACTGTGACTGCCATGCGTCGCGGTGATCCGGTGATCGTCGGCGGCCGGCTGCCCGACACGGGTGCGCGTCGGGGCGCTCCGGACCTGCTGGTGCGGGCGGGGACGGGAGCGACATACGTCCCCGTCGACATCAAGCACCATCACACCCTGAAGGCGTCCAAGACCAAGACGCTCACCTTCTCCGCGATCGACGCACCGATGCGGTGGGAGACCGCCGGCGGCGTGTGCGACCGCGGCGGTCACCGCCGCGACGACGTCATGCAGCTGGCGCACTACACGCGGATGCTGCAGGACCTCGGTTTCCACCCCGGCGACGAGTGGCTGTATGGCGGCATCCTCGGCACCGACTCCTACGACGGGCTGACTGCTCATGGGTGCGGCATCACCTGGTACGACCTCACCGAGGCCGGTGAGCAGACGTTCTCGGCGTCGGCGCAGTCCGGGCGCAGGATGCGTACTCCACTGGAGCGCTACGACCACGAGTTCGACTTCCGGGTCGAGGTCGCGCAGGCCGCCCGTGACGGTCGGGAGCTGGTGCGTCCGATCGGCACCGACGAGTGCTTCGACTGCGTGTGGGTGCGGCAGTGCGAGCAGGTCGTTGGCCCCGACGACGCCGGGTTCGCGCTGCGCCACGGTCGGCTGCGGACCCGTGAGTGGCAATACCTCGCATCGCGCGGTGTGACGACGCTGGCCGACCTGGCCGCACTGGAGCTCGACGCCGACCTGCTGGACGGCTTCGCTCGCAATGCCGCGAGCCGGCCGGGCGCCGGCGCGGCCGAGAAGGCGTTGCGTGCCGCCGTGACCAAGGCGGACCTGACGCTGCGAGGTGTCGACATCGAGCCGATCGACGGCGTCTGGCCCGCTGTTCCGACCGCGGATGTCGAGGTCGACTTCGACATCGAGTGGGATCGCACGGGCCGGATCTACCAACACGGCCTGCGGATTCGGCACGACGCGGACGAGACCACCGCGCGCTATGAGCCGGTCGTGTCCTTCGAGCCGTTGGACGACACGGGCGAGGCGGCGCTCGCGGAACAGGTCGCCCACCGGCTCGAGGAGCTGATCGCCGACGCCGAGCTGCGCGGGCGCACGCTGATGATCTTCCACTGGTCAGCGGTAGAGGTATCGCGCACGCGGAAGTTTCCCCGGCTGGCTGCCCTGTTGGAGGGCAGGACCGTCGACCTGCACGCGTGGGCCAGCAGCGCGTTCATCGCCCGAAAATCGTTCTCCATCAAGGATGTCGCGCCGATTTTCGGCTTCGAGTGGGGCGTCGACGACGCCGGCGGCTTCTCGTCGATGGACAAGATCGAGCACGCACGCGGCACCGGTCCCGACGCCGAAGCAGCCCGCACCTGGTGCCTGGACTACAACGAGTCCGACGTCGCTGCCCAGGCCGCGATCCGGGACGGGCTGCGAGCACGAGTGTCACGCCCGCCGGCTTGAGGCTCAGGCGCCCTCGGGAGCGAGCACGATGTCGAATCGCACCCGGCTCCAGGTGCCGTCGACAGCCCGCCCGTCCGGGGTCGGCGTGCCCTGGGGTTGCTGCTCGAAACTCTTGATCAGCGAGTCCTTGACGCCGAAGACGGTGTCCTCCTCCCCGATCGGGTCACCCTCGGGGAAGATGTGGGTGACCAGCGTGCGGTTGCCGTTGTGGCTGACCATGAAGTGCAGGTGTGCCGCGCGCAGCGGAGAGCGTCCGACGGCGGTGAGCAGCTGCCCGACCGGGCCGTCGTCCGGGATCGGGTATGGCGTGGGCGTCAACCCCCAGAACCGGTAGGACCCGTTGGGCTCGCTGAAGAGGTGTGCCCGGGCGGCCCGCTTGTCGGCGTCGTACTGCACGTCGTAGTGGCCTTCCTCGTCGGCCTCCCAGACCTCGATCTTCGCTCCCGCCAACGGGTTTCCGTCGGTGTCGGTGACCGTGCCCTCGACCCAGCACGGCTCGCCGGGCGCCCCGAAAGCCATGTCGCCGCCGACGTCGATCTCCGGCGATCCCTCGACGAAGAAGGGTCCGAAAACGGTTGCCTCGGTGGCGTTCTCATAGGCGGCGTTGTTCATGTTGATGGTCTGCATCGAAGCACCCAGCACATCGGACAGCAGGATGAACTCCTGCCGGACCTCGTCGGTGATGTGCCCCGCCCGGGTGAGGAAATCGATCGCAGCGGCCCATTCGTGCTCGGTCACGCGCACATCGCGCAGGAACGCGTGCAGGTGCCGGACGAGGGAGACCATCACCTCCTGCAGGCGTGCGTCGCTGCACGCGGCGAACGAGGAAACGACGTTGCGGACCAGCCGGTCCTCGACCTCCTGCTGCTCGGGACTCACCGGGGTTTTCGAGGTGGTGGTCATCCGAGGTCTCCTTCCCAGG
Source organism: Flexivirga endophytica (assembly GCF_014640635.1). GTDB lineage: Bacteria > Actinomycetota > Actinomycetes > Actinomycetales > Dermatophilaceae > Flexivirga > Flexivirga endophytica. Next base: position 24,773 of record NZ_BMHI01000002.1, on the reverse strand, counting down.
CCGCGCGCAACAGCGCGGTCACGTTGTCTTCGGTGAGTGGTGTCGGGTTGTTCGCGGGTGCGGCGGCAAGGATCGGGTCCACGGCGCGGGGTATGCCGTCCTCGGGCATGCCGAAGTCCCGCAGGGCGCGGGGCGCATCCACGGCGGCACGCAACGCGGCCAGTCCGTCGACCGCGCTCGCTGTCCCGAATGCCGCCGCGATACGGGCTGCGGCTTCCGGCGCGTTCGGTGCGTTGACGGCCAGCACGTGCGGCAGCACGACCGCGTGCGTCTGCGCGTGCGGCAGGTTGAACATCCCGCCGAGCACGTGACAGATCTTGTGGTGCAGTCCCGACCCGGCGGACGCGAACGCCACTGCCGCGAGATACGCGCCGTAGAGGGTCTGCTCGACCCCGGCGACCGACGACCCGTCCCGAGCCACCGCCGGCAACCCCTCGGCGAGTCCGCGGATCGCCTCACCGGCCAGCGCCCGGTCGATCGGATCCGCCCGCGGACCCCACATCGCGTCCACGCCGTGCGCGAGCGCGTTCAGCCCGGAGGCCACCGCCAGCTCGGCGGGGAGCGACGTCAGGAGGGTGGCGTCATACACGATCGAACGCGGAAGGACCCGCGCGTCGACGCCCGTGGTCTTGGTCTCGCCCTCGGTCAGACCCCACACATCGGTGGCCTCCGAACCGGCATACGTGGTGGGTACGGCGACGATCGGCAGTCCGGTGGTCAGCGCGACCGCCTTGCCCAACCCGGTGGTCGACCCACCGCCGACGGTGACGATCGCGTCCACGCTCGCCGCGGCCGCGGCCGCCCGGGCCCGTTCGGCGACCGGCACCGGCACGTGCATCACGACCTCGTCGTGCCGCAGCGCCACCGGCAGGCCGGCCGCGATCGGGTCGGCCAGCGCCGCCTCCCGCTCCGAGGCGATCAGCATCACCCGTGACGCGTGCAACGCCTCGACCTCGGCAGCAACCGCCGCCGGAGCATCACCGGGCGCGAAAACCACACGCTGGCCCAATGTTTCGTGCGTGAACCGCATCGTCATGACCGCCCCAACAAGGTCCGGAGAGCGCCGCGCAAGTCGCCCGCCGGGTCGTCCGGCAGGGTCATCGCCCGCCACGCCACGTGCTTGTCCGGCCGCACCAGCAACGCACCGCTCTCCTGGACCTCCCGCAGCTTCGACCAGTCGTAGTAGAGGTCGGTGACCTCGTGGCCGGGTCCGATCACGACGGTCTCCAAGGGTATGCCGAACTCCGCCGCAACCGACTCTGCCGCAGTGGCCCAGTCCTCGCCGGCGACTCCGGTCAGCAGCGTCCAGCGGTCGTACGGCGCGAGGTCGAGCATCGCCCGCTTCTCCACGTTGTTGCCGACCCACGCGTGCGGCAGGTGCGCACCCGGCGACGTCGACATCCGGTGATAGAGGTCCGCGTCGGTAGTCGGAGCCGGCCGGGTGCCGTCGGAGACGATCGCGCCCGACTCGTAGAACTGGCCGAGCTCGACTCCGTGCGCGTTGAATTCGTAGTTCTTGGTGTCCATCGCCTTGACCAGTGCGGCCCGTTTCGCCGCACCCTCGGGGGTGTTCGCCTTGCGCTCCTCGATCGCCGCGGCCATGTCCTCGCCATCCAGGCCGACGACGCCCAACGCGTCGAAGATGTCGGCGAATTCGCGGGCGGAGGTGTTGGCGCGTGTCACGATCCGCTTGGCGACCGGCGCTCGCTCGGCCGAATATGACTCCAGCAGCGACGGATCCGCCTGCCCGCGCAGGACCGCGGCGATCTTCCAGGCCAGGTTGTAGGAGTCCTGCACCGACGTGTTGGAGCCCAGCCCGTTCGACGGCGGGTGACGATGTATGGCGTCACCGGCTGCAAAGACCCGCCCCTGCTGCAGATGGGTCGCGTACATCTCGTTCACGCCCCAGAGCGAGTAGCCGGTGATCTCCGGCTCGAGGTCCGGCATACCCAGCAGATCGCGCACTATCTTGGTGGCCGCCGCGTCGTCGAGGGTCGGCGGCTCCTCGGTGATGTCGTAGCCCCACACGATCAGCCACTCGTTCCACGGCCGGACCATTCGCACCAGGCCGGTGCCGATGCCGCCGACGTTGGAGCCGGGCTGGATCACCCAGTAGAGAACACTGGGCCGGTGGTCGACCAGCTGGGAGATGTCGGCCTTGAAGGTGATGTTCATCGACCCGGCGATGTCCATCTTCCCTTCGTAGGGCAGGTCGATGTCCGCAGCGACCATCGACCTGGCGCCGTCCGCGCCGATCAGGTAGCGCGACCGAATGGTGTACTCCTGACCGGTCAATCGGTCACGCACCCGAGTGGTGACGCCCTCCGCGTCCTGGGTGTGCGCCAGGTACTCGGTCGAGAAGCGGCTCTGGGTCCCGCGCACGGTCGCGTTCCTGACCAGGATCGGCTCCAGGTAGGTCTGCGGGATGTCGACGATCAGGCACGGGCTGGCCAGCTGGTAGTCGGCCTCGCGGTCCGGCCGCGTGCCCCAGGTGTGGATGCGACCGATCTCCTCTCCCGCGATCGAGGTGCAGAAGACCGTGTCACCGCACAGGTCGTGCGGTGTGGCATCGGCGAGCACCTGGTCCTCGATGCCCATGTCCCGGAAGATCTCCATCGACCGCTGGTTGGTGATGTGCGCTCGCGGTGTGTTCGCGGTCCAGCGGTACTTGGTGATCATGATGTTGTCGACACCGAGCGTGGACAGGAACAGTGCGGCAGATGCTCCTGCCGGGCCGGAGCCGACGATCAGGACGTCGGTGTCCACGACATCGGAGTCGGGCAGTTCCGTTGCGGCGAGGCCGTCGTCGAATGTGGGCATTCGTCATACCTTCCCGATCGTCCCCGGCGGTCCCCGGGGTCATCCGAAGTGTGCTGGGTCACAGTCGCCGCGAGCGACGGTCACGAGCAGGTATGGCGGAAAAGGGAACTTCCCGTCAGTCGTCCGCGCCGCGGCGGACAGCGCCGGCGGTGACACCGAACCGGCGTTGGAACGCCCGCGAGAAGTGCGGCATCGAGGCGAAACCCGCCGACCGCGCGGCCTGCGCGGTGGAGCCGGCCCGTCCGGCGGCAAGTAGCGTGCGCGCCAACTCAAGACGCCGACCCTGGATGAACTGCGGCACGGACAGCTCGACCGCCGCGAAGATCCGGGACAGCTGACGGTCGCTGATGCCGGCGGCTTCGGCGACGTGTCTCGCCGAGAGGTCCTGGTCGGTCAGGTGCTCCTCGATATAGGCACGGGCGGCCACCCGGTGCTGCACCTCGGGCGGGGTGCGGTCGCCGGCCGCCAGCACGCCGACGAGCTCGAGCGCGGCCAGCTCGTCGATGGGGACGGCAGCACCGGAGCGCGTGGCGCCGGCGACCGCCCGGGCCAGTGCCCGGGCTGCCGGGCTTTCCCGCAGGCTCAACAGCCGCAGCGCGCCGGGTACCTCCGCACCGAGGGTGCCGGCGAGCTCCGAGCGTGGCACCTTGATCGCGAATTCGCCGACGCCGTAGCGGAATTCGCGGCCGAACGGTTGGTCGGCGTTGCAGATCAGCAGCTCGCCGCGGCGGACCATCCGGCGGCGGCCGCCGCTGGTGAATGCCGCGTCGGCGCCGAGCCCCAGGTAGACCGCGATCGAGTCGGTGGGGCACCGCTCGACCAGGTCGGCGGACCGGGTGACCCGATGCGGACTACCGGTGACGGTGGCGATGTGCAGCCGCGGCAGGTCCAGGTTGGTCTCGGTCGCGCGGAACGGCCCGTCGGGCGTCGCGCACCGCACGGCGATCAGCGCTTCGGCGTTGTAGGCCTCCCAGCGTTCGACGCGGTCGTGGGGCAGGCCGGAGGCGACATACGAGCGGCTGCCCGGGATGCTCGGCTGCCTCGCCATGGCGGCCCCTTTCTGGTGTCGACCGCGTCCGAGCAGAGCGACCGCGGGTCACCGACGAGCTGGTGCTCGGACAACTATTGTCCATTGTGACGACGAAGGAGAACGTGATGTCCGGATCGGCATACAACGGCGGCGAGCGGGACGAGGTCGACCTCGATGCCCTGACCAAGGACCGCGAGCGCATCAAGCGCCGGTTCCTGGCGAGCGCACCGGCGGCGACGCGGGGGCGCGGCAACCATCACACGGCACAGATCAGCTCCGACGTCGAGCGCACCTGCGCGTTCTGGCAGGACCTGCTCGAGATGCCGCTGACCGAGATGTTCGAGAACCGCGACCTGCCTGGTTCGACGCACTTCTTCTTCGACGTCGGCGCGGGCAACCTGATCGCCTATTTCGACCTGCCGGGACTCCAGCTCGACGACTACCGGGAGGTGCTCGGCGGCCACCACCACATCGCGATCTCGGTGACCAAGGAGAACTGGGACTATCTGCGCGCCAAGCTGGACGACGCCGGCGTCGACTACCAGCTCGCGTCGCGGGACTCGATCTACTTCCGCGGCCCGGACGGCGAGCGCTTGGAGTTGCTGGCCAACAAGCTCGGTGAGATGTACGGCACGAAGGTGCTCTGACCCATGACGCAGGTGCACGTGCTGAAGGTCTTCGTCGGGCAGGACGGGCGCGGCGGCAACCCGCTGGGCGTCTTTCTCGACGCCGCGTCCTGGGATGCCGAGAAGCGGCAGCGGGTCGCCGCTGACCTGGGCTTCTCCGAAACCGTGTTCGTGCGCGACGCGGCGCGTGGCGAGCTCTGGATCCACACTCCGGCAATCGAATTGCCGCTCGCCGGCCATCCGCTGGTCGGCACGTCGTGGCTGTTGCGACGTGAGGGCTTCGAGGTTTCGGTGCTACGCCCGCCGGCCGGGGAGGTCCCGACATGGGTCGACGGCGACGACACCTGGATCAGTGCCCGACCCGAGTGGGCGCCCGAGTTCGACATGCGCGAGCTGCCCGCGACGAGTGACGTCGACGCACACCCGGGCGCCGGTCCGGACGAGCACCTGCACGTCTGGTCGTGGCAGGACGAGGCCGCCGGAGACGTGCGGGTGCGAGTCTTCCCCACCAAGATGGGCATCGCCGAGGACGAGGCGACCGGTGCCGCCGCGATCCGCTTCGGGGCGTTGGTGCGCCGACCGGTCACGATCCACCAGGGAGTCGCGTCCCGGATCGCCGTACGCCCGCACGACGACACAGTGGCGATCGGCGGTCGCGTCGAATACGTAGAGCGCAGAGACTATTCCGACGTCTGACGGTGCCCCGCCGCCGACATAGCGCATGGCCGTCGCCCGGCAAGTGGCCACTTGTTAGGGTCGGCGTGTGACGACCCGACGTGAGCGGATCCTGGCCGAAGGCATGCGCTTGTTCGGCGAGCGTGGGTATGCCGCGACGTCGATCGCCCAGATCGAGGAGGCCGCCGGGCTGGCTCCTGGGTCGGGCAGCCTCTACAAGCACTTCAAGTCCAAGGAGGAGCTGCTGAGCGCGGGGCTCGAGCAGTTGCTCTCCTCCCGCGGCGACACCCTCGCCCCGCTCGAGCAACGCCCGGCGGACAGGGGCGCGGCGCTCGACGCAGCCGCTCGTGCCGGGTTGCAGCGTATGGCGCAGGACCGCGACCTCAACCGCATCCTGTTCCGTGGGTTGGCAGCATTCCCAGAGCTGCTCGCGAAGTTCGGTGAAGAGGAGATCGCCCGCACCAGCCGCGACACCGCCGACTTCCTCGCCGGCCTCGCCGATGCCGACGGCACCGACGGCGGCACCGACTGGGAGGCGCTCGCGACCGTGCTGCAGGGAGCCACGGCGCACTACTGGCTGCTCGAGGATCTCTTCGGCGAGCACCCCACCGGCGTCTCTCCCGAACGCTTCCTCACCGCCCTCGTCGGTCTGGCCCGGGCGGGCATCGCCGCATCGCCGGAGGCCTGACTCTCACCGGGTGCGCGCGATGACCGCGGCGTCGTGCCGGACCGTCGGATGCGCCGGCGCCCAGTCCAACTCACGCCGTGCCTTCGCACTCGACACGTGCAGTGAGGTGTCCAGCGCCACCGCGCCGGCATACGGAGCGCCGAGCCGCAGGAGCCAGGCCGGCAGGACACGCGGCGCCGGTGCGCCATACGCCTTCGCGAGGGCGGTCATCACCGTCCGCCAGGACGCCGGCTCGTCGTCGACGATGTTGTATGCCGAGCCCGGAGAACCCTTTTCGAGTGCGGCAACGGTCGCGCTGACCGCGTCGTCGAGGTGGATCCAGGCGAGGTGACCACCGTCGCGAGGGACCGGGACTTTGCGGGCACGCAACAGCTGCGCCATGTCGTCTCCGCCGTAGAAGAGGCCGTAGCGCAGCGCCATACCGTCCAGGTCGTGGTGTTCCAGGACGAGTTGCTCGTTGACGCCCATCGCGCGCACGTGTGGCGCGGTGCGCCCTTTGACGGGACCACCGAAGGGTGCGTCCTCGGTCAGGACGTGCGGCCCGTGATCGGTGTATCCATACCCGAAGACGATGCTCTGCGTCACGAAACGCTTGGCACCATTGGCAATTGCCAACTCCAGCAGGTTGCGGGTGCCGATCGTCCGCAACGTGTTGGTCAGCGTCATACCGCTGTGCCGCACCGGTGGCTTGCGCAGTGCGGTCAGTTGGTGCACGACGGCGTCGAACGACACGCCGTCGGCCGCTCGGAGGAGCGCATCCCGGTCCAGCGCGTCCGCGATCACGGGGGTGACACCCCGCTCCGTCATACCGTCGGCACGTGCGGGGTCACGCGTGAGCGCCACCACCTCGTGGCCGGCAAGCTGCAGTGCGGTCGTGAGCGGGCGGCCGACGGCGCCGGTCGCTCCTGCCAGAAGTACTCGCATCCTGATCTCCCATCTCTAGAAAGTGATCACTTTCTTGAGCGTAGATCGGCCGACGCAACCCAGGCAAGTGTTTACTTGCCTGGGCTGGTGTCCGGTGCGTCACACGCCGACGTGGGCCGCCTGCAGGTCTGCCTGCATCTCCAGGGCGATGTCGATGATCATGTCTTCCTGGCCGCCGACGAGACGTCGTCGGCCGCACTCGGTGAGGATGTCGCGCACGTCGACGCCGTAGCGATGGGCGGCGAGCTCGGCGTGCCGCAGGAACGAGGAGTAGACCCCGGCATAGCCGAGCGTGAGGGTCTCGCGGTCGACGCGGACCGGGCGATCCTGCAGCGGCCGGACGATGTCGTCGGCGGCATCCTGCAACTTGAAAAGGTCGCAATTGTGTTGGAAATCAGACAGATTCGCGACCGCGATGAATGCTTCGATGGGACAGTTGCCCGCGCCGGCACCGTGTCCGGCCAGCGAGGCGTCGACGCGATACACGCCGTTCTCCACCGCCACCACCGAGTTGGCCACCGACAGTGACAGGTTCTCGTGGGCGTGTATGCCGATCTCGGTCGCCGGGTCGAGCACGTCGCGGTAGGCCCGCACCCGGTCGGCGACGTCGTTCATCGTGAGCCGACCGCCGGAGTCTGTGACGTAGACGCAGTGCGCGCCATATGACTCCATCAGCTTGGCCTGCTTGGCCAGTTCGTCAGCGGGCGCCATGTGCGACAGCATCAGGAAGCCCGACACGTCCATGCCGATCTCGCGGGCGGCCGCGATGTGTTGCGCGGAGATGTCCGCCTCGGTGCAGTGCGTGGCTACCCGCACCGAGCGCACGCCGAGCGCGTAAGCCTGCTTCAGCTCGTGGATCGTGCCGACGCCGGGCAGCAGCAGCGTGGTCAGCCGGGCACGCTGCAACACGTCGGCGGCCGCCTCGATCCACTCCCAGTCGGTGTTCGAGCCGGGGCCGTAGTTGACCGACGAACCGGCCAGCCCGTCGCCGTGCGCAACCTCGATCGCGTCCACACCGGCGTCGTCGAGCGAGGTCACGACGCGCTGCACGTCCGCCGGCGTCATCCGGTGCCGGACGGCGTGCATGCCGTCGCGCAGCGTCACGTCCTGGACGAAAATGGGAGTGCTCATCGAGTGACCTCCGGGGTGGCGAACTGCTGGGCCGCGATGCGCTCGGCCACCTGGATGCCCGCGGACGTCATGATGTCGAGGTTCCCGGCATACGCAGGGAGGTAGTGGGCGGCGCCCTCGACCTCGAGGAACACCGACACCTGATGGGTCGGGCGCTCGCCGCCGGTGAGCGTCTCGACCGGCTGGTCGTCGGGTATGGCGGTGATCTGCACCTGTTGCTTGAGCCGGTAGCCCGGGACGTATGCCGCCACGTCGGCGACCATCTTGTCGACGCTTGCCCGGATCTGCTCCAGGACGGTCTCGTCCGGCGCGGACACCAGACAGAAGACGGTGTCGCGCATGATCAACGGCGGCTCCGCGGGATTGAGGATGATGATCGCCTTGCCGCGGACCGCGCCGCCGACCTGCTCGATCGCGGCACTGGTGGTCTCGGTGAATTCGTCGATGTTCGCTCGGGTTCCGGGGCCGGCCGACTTGGAGGCGATGGACGCGACGATCTCGGCATACGCGACCGGCACGACGCGGGAGACAGCGGCGACGATCGGGATCGTTGCCTGCCCGCCGCAGGTGACCATGTTGACGTTCGGCGCGTCCAGGTGCTGTTCCTGGTTGACTGCGGGCACGACGTACGGGCCGATCGCCGCAGGAGTCAGATCGATCACCCGTTTCCCGTATGGCGCGAGCTTGGCCGCGTTGGCCTTGTGCGCTCCGGCAGAGGTGGCGTCGAAGACGATGTCGATTTCATCGAAGCCGGGCATTGCGATCAGCCCGTCAACGCCCTCCGCGGTGGTCGGCACACCCAGCCGCCCGGCGCGAGCCAGCCCGTCCGAAGCGGGATCGATGCCCACCATCGCGCCCATCTGCAGGTGCTCGGCGGTGCGCAGCACCTTGATCATCAGGTCGGTGCCGATGTTGCCGGAGCCGATGATCGCGACTTTGGTCTTCGTGCTCATCTCAGGCCTCCTCGGGGTTGCTGAAAGTGACGGACACCGAGCCCAGGCCGGTGATCTCGGCCGTTGCCACGGCGCCGGGGGCAACCGGGCGCATCGGACCGAGCGCGCCGGACAGGATGACCTGGCCCGCACGGAGCGGTTCGCCCAACTCGCGGGCCTGCCGGGCCAGCCACTGCACCGCGACCAGCGGATCGCCGACGCAGGCGGCGCCGTTGCCGGTGGAGGTCTGCTCGCCGGTGACCGTCATCGTCATCTCGACGTCGCGCGGTTCGAAGGCGTCGAGGGTCCGGTGCTGCGTGCCCAGCACGTACGCGCCGGCGGACGCGTTGTCGGCGACGGTGTCGCCGAACGTGATGTCCCAGTGCTGGATTCGGCTGCCGCAGATCTCGATGGCGGCGACGGCGTAGTCGATGGCTTCGCGCACCTGCGGCAGGTCGAGCTCGCCGTCGGCGAGGTCGTCCCTGAGGACGAACGCGACCTCTCCCTCGACCCGGGGCTGTATGACGGACGCGTGCTCGACGGTCGCGCCGGTCTCGTGCGCCATGTCCGAGAAGAGGATGCCGAAGTCGGGCTGGTCGACGCCGAGCTGCTGCTGCACGGCCACCGAGGTCAGCCCGATCTTGCGTCCGACCACGCGGGCGCCGCGCTGCACCCGCTCGGCGGCCAGTTGCGCCTGCACCGCGTATGCCGTGGCCACGTCGTCGCTGCCGATGAGGTCGCGCACCGGCGCGCAGGCGACGCCCGACTCGGCGGCGGCGCGCAGTCGCGTAGCGGCCGACTCGACCGCCGTGCGCTGGTCCTGGTTGGTCTGGGTCATGGGTTGCATGATCCGTGGCCTGGTGCGCCGGCCTCAAGGAAACAGTTCCAGTGACCGGAACGGTCGGACAACAAGCCGGTGGCATGCAACCGTGACCGTGCTGCCGGACGTCCATGTATGGCGAGCACGGGTATCGACGACAGGAGCGCCACGTGAGGCGAGCGATCGGCGTGGCCATGGCGACCATCGCGTTGGCCGGTCTGACCGGCTGCACCGGGTCCGCCGGATCGAGCGGTCCGACGGGTGGTTCGTCCTTCGGCTCAGAGACCAGCGCCATACACGGCACCACCCGGGTCGTGCCCGAGCTGACCCAGGGGCAGATCTGGGACCGCAGCGTGTGCAGCCGGCTCGATCCGCAACGGGTCGCCGAGGCATCGGCGACCGGTGTGGTCGGCTGGACGATACGGGCGACGAAAGCGCGCAAGCAGGTGACCAGCACGGTGGGCGCTCCGACGTTCGACTACTGCCGCATCGCGACGCGAGCGGAGCCACGGGCGGACTCGCGCCGGACACGCGGCACGTCGACGAAGGACGAGGGGTTCGGGGTCTACGTCGGGGTCTCCGCCTCGGTCTGGAGCGACACACGGTGGAAGGAATACCGATCGGCGGCCCTGCACAGTCGCCTGCCGGCGAGCCGCTACTCCGGTGGGGAGCTCGAGCACGCCGGCGGTCGGGAGGTGCTCGTCCAGCGCGGGCTGCCCGTGACACGTGCGCTCGTGCTCGTCGAGGACCGTGTCCTGTCCGTGCAGGTGCGCGGTCCGGTGTCGGGCACCACGCAGTTGCTCGCCGTGCTTCGACAGGTCCTACCGCAGCTGAAGGCACTGCCCGCGTCGCCTGTCACGGCTCGCAGCGCTGCTTGCGAGAAGGCCGACGTACGAGCCGAATCCGCGCTCGGTGGCTCGGCTGTCGTGCGACGGGACAGCGGTAGCGGGGACGAGCTCACCTGTGGCTGGGCAACACACGACGCATTCGTGCACGTTCATGCCAGGGGTGGCGTCGACTTCGCGCCGGCGCTGCGCCACGCGGCATCCGGGATGGGAGCGTCACCGGTGCACGGTGTCGGCGATGCAGCCGTCTACACCGCAGGGAAGAACGGCACGCCGCCCACGGTGCGCGTGGCCTCGAACCGGCACCTGATCTTCGTCGAGGGATCCGGCGGCAAGGTCAGCAAGGCGACGTTGACGGCCGTTGCCGCTGAGCTCCTCGGCAACTACTGAGGCCCCTGACTCGAACCGGCAACCCTGTGGACAGGTTTCGGCACGGATGCTGCCGTTTGTGCTCTACTGACGCCTCGGAGGAGCGACGAGCAACCGCACCGGCGTGCGGGACGAAGGGGAGAGTTCATGAAGCGTGCGATGACGGCTGCCGTTGCGGCACTTGCAGTTTCGGGTCTGGCGGCCTGCGGGTCGTCCGGCGGGTCGGCGGGGTCGACGCCGAGCGGAACGGTCGGTGCGCCACCTGCGTCGACCTCGTCCAGGTCGGCGGCGAGCCCGACGGCCCCGTCGACGACGGCCACAACGTCGTCTCCGGCGCCCACTCCGACCGCGACCGTGACGAGCGTCAGCGACACCTACAAGTGGACCCACAGCCTGTGCAGCAAGCTGGACGTCGGCGACGTCGCCAGGATCGTCAAAGGCGTTCCGAAGAAGCAGGCCAAGCTGGTGCACTCCGAGGTCGGATTCCTCACCACGGACAATTGCCAGTTCGATCTGATCACCTCGAGTGAATACGGCAACGCCGTCGACTACGGAGTGTCCGCCCGCACGTGGACCGTCGCGGACTGGCAGCGGCTGAAGAAGAATTCGCTGCGGGGCGACGACACCTTGAAGTCGGTGAAGCTCGGTGCCCATGGCGCGCTGGTCGACGACATGAGCGGCTGGGTCCTGGTCGGCAACCGCATCGTCACAGTGCTCGGTCCGTTCAAGGCGACGACCACGGCACGAGCGATTGCGCTGCTGAAACTGGCCATCCCCAAGGCTGCGGCCGTCAAGCCGTTGCCCGCGCTGCTCGGCCGGCCCGAGTGCGCCAAGGCCAATGCTGAGGCCGCTGCCGTGATCGGCGGACCAGCCACTGTCAGACGTGACGACATTTCCGAGGGCGGGCAGGGCGACAAGTGGCCAGCCTGCGGCTGGGCGACTCGTGGCGGGTCCGTCTCGTTGTTCGCTCAGTACACCGGTTCCCCCGCGATAGATCAGATCGATCGGCGGGTCAGGCAGGTCGAGGATGCGCAGCGGGTCAAGGGGCTCGGCGTCGCCGCGGTCTACTTCCCGTCCGCAGCCGAGTTGCACGTCGCGACCGAGAAGTACCTCGTCACCATCGACAGCTCCGGCACCCACACCGACAAGAAGCGGCTCGTGGCGCTGGCGAGAGCGGTCTTGTCCAACTACTGAGCGTCAATCCGCCTGCCGACGAAAGACATTCAGCTGCCCGGCGCCGCGCACGTATGGCGCGTCATAGCTCCCGACGAGCTCCAGCCCGCGGGTCGCGAACATCTCGATGATGTTCGCCGAGGTCACCGGCTCCAGCGCACCCCAGTCGCCGGGGTTCGCGGCGCGCGGTTTGCCGGCGCGGGAGTTGAGCGAGACGGCATACCGGATGCCCTTGGCGCACACCTGGTCGATGTAGTGATCGACCACGTCAGGCTCCATCTCCTGGAACGAGAAGGAGTTCACGAAGACCTCGAACTCCGCGTCGAGGTCCTCGATCCGGTAGTTGGGCAGCACACCGGACTGCGGCACGTGGATCGGACCGGGCGCCGAGGCCGCCTGGTCGTATGACGTCACCCGCTCCGCCCCCAGCAGCGACTCCAGGTAGTAGGTCGCGACGCTCAGCAGCGGCGGTATGTCGAGGTCGACGTAGCGGGCACCGGGATCCCGGGAGGTCACGATCTCGCCGAGGACGCCGAAACCACCGCCGAGTTCGAGGAAGCTGCGCGGCGGAGTGTCGACGTGACGGGAGAGCGCGGACAGGCAGAGCAGGTAGTTGGCGTAGGCGCGGCCGAAGCGGAAATCGGTGCCGCGCTCGGCGCCATACCGCTGCCAGGGTTTGCCGATGGTGCTCTCGCCGCCGGAGGCCAGATCGAACGGCCAGCGCTGCTGATCCCATCCGACGCACGCGACGTCGTAGTCGCGGCGTGCCTGCTGCGATCCGTTCAGCGCCTGCACGAAGTAGTGCTTCTTGGCCGTCGGCCGGATCTTGCGCACGACTGTCTCGTATGTCGCCGCCATCGTCGCGTCGGTCCAGCCGTCCCCGTAGTAGGGGTTGAACCACACCGCCGCCGACGGCCAGCTCTTGAACGTCTCGAGTCCGCGTCGCTCGAGATCCCCGAGCAGCGCGTCCACGCCCGGCCCCCAGAAGTTGGTCGGCCGGTATCGCTCCGGGGCGACCCGCAATTCGTCGAGAGTGCGGTTGGTGAGTTCGGCGTGGTCGGTCATATGTAGTGCGCCTTACATCGTCCGGGTGCAGAGACAGTCCGGCCATGGTGACGTGTCGCAGCGTCCGATCGCGCTGTGCCGAAGCAGAATCCGTCTGCTCTTCACTCGCCGTTCCGCAGGTGGTCACACTTGACGCACGGGCTGCGTCATACAGGTGCAAGCACACCGACGAAAGGAACGAACCATGAAGACGATGACCTGCCGCCAGTTCGGTGGACCCTGCGATCTCGAGCACCGCGGTGAGACCGCCGATGATGTGATCAAGGCACAGGACCAGCACCTGAAGGACGCCGAGAAGTCCGGCGACACAACGCATCTCGCCGCCCGTAAGGATATGAAGGGTCGCTGGATGCACCCGAAGAAGTCGATGGGGTGGTACCGCGAGATGAAGCAGACCTTCGCCGACCTACCGGAAAGCTGATCGAGCCACTAGTTCACGACGGTCAGCTTCAGCGGCTGGCGCGGCAGGCCCTCCGCAACGGCGGCCTGAGCGCCGGACGTCCGCGTCGTGAGTGTTGTCTTGCCGGCCGGCCAGTCGGCCGGGATGCGCACCGAGGCCCGGAACGTGCCGAGCGACCCGTGGGCTCGGACGGTGCGCAAAAGCACCGTCCGGCCGTGTCCGCGCAACGAGATCCCCACCGTCAGCGGGTGCGGCTCGGGGGCGTGGTTGGTGTCCTGGCAGCTGTCCAGGTAGAAGCGGCCGGTGACGGTCAGCGTCTGCCCGGCTCGCACTACAGCGGCGCCCGGGTGCTCGCGCTCTCCGGCCAGTTGCAGCTGCGGTCCGGCACACGATGCGGCGAACCCACCCGAGGAGCCGTTGTGGTCGGCCGCCCGGCGCGCCAGCACTCCGGCCACGGGTATGCCGACGCCGGCGACCACGACGGCAGCCGCCGCGACCAACACGGTGCGTCGGGTGTGTCGGGAGGGGCGTGCTCGCGTGGAGGGCCGAATCGCTTGTGGCGCACCGGCATCCACGTGTTCCCGCCATGCCTGGCCGGTGTCCCGGAGGCGGTCGTCAATCGTTGGCATACGAGTCTCCTAGTGCCTTCTCCAGCGCCATGCGAGCGTCGTGGAGTTGTGACTTGACCGTGCCGGGCGCGCATCCCAGCAACTCGGCGATGTCGGCGATCGGCAGGTCGACGAAGTAGTGCAGCACGACGGCCGCGCGCTGTCGCGCCGGAAGGCATGTGACAGCCCGAGTGAGATCGACTGCCGCCACTGATGATTCGGGTATGACGAGTGCCTCGGGATGCAGCTCCTGCCAGGCAGGTTGGGTTCGACGCCAGCGTTGCCTCGCGCGGTCGGCGACGATGGCCAGCAGCCATGCCTGCGCGCTGCCACGGGTGGGATCGAAAAGCTTCTGCTTGCGCCAGGCCCGCTCGGCCGCATCCTGCACCAGGTCGTCGGCGTGCTCCGGACCCACGAGCGTGTAGGCGAAGCGGCGCATGGCAGGGCGGCATACGGCCAAAGCCTGGGCGAGTTCCCCGCCGGACCGCTGCGATGCCACGGTCGCCTCCCTCCGTCGTGTGCTTGTCATGAGGTCTACTGCACGAGAGCGACATTCGGTTGGGTTCGCCGAGACATTGATTAAAGGTATGAAGTTCAACCATTGACCGATGAGAGTGACCTGCGCCACACTCTTGTGCGATCCCTTCCTACCCGCGAAAGAGGCAGCCGATGGCGCTGACCGATGAGTCTGAACTCGATGCAGATGCCCAGCGCCTCGCGGAGCTCGGCTACAAGCAGGACCTGAAGCGGAGCTGGTCGAGCTTCTCCAACTTCGCCATCTCCTTCTCGATCATCTCGATCCTGGCCGGCTGTTTCACCAACTACCAAGCAGGCTTCAACAACGGCGGCCCGATCTCGATCTCCTGGTCGTGGCCGATCCTGTCCGTCTGCATCCTGGTCATCGGCTTCACCATGGCGGAGTTGGTTTCGTCATACCCCACCTCGGGCGGAATCTACTGGTGGGCCTCGAAACTCGGCGGTGCGCGAGCGGGCTTCTATGCCGGTTGGCTCAACCTGATCGGCCTCATCGCAGTGACCGCGGCCGTCGCCTACGGCTGTGCGACGTTCATCGACCTGACGATCAGCACCTGGTCCAAGGGCTACGCGGGCGGCTACTCGCTGACGCGCGTCTTCGTCACCTTCGTGCTCGTTCTCGCGGTCATCGCGGCAGTGAACATCTTCAGCGGTCACCTGCTGGCCATCCTCAACAACATCTCCGTCTGGTGGCACGTCATCGGTGCGGCGGTGATCGTGGTGCTGCTCGTCGTGGTCCCCTCGCACCACCAGAGCTTCAGCTACGTCTTCACCGAGCGCTACAACAACTCCGGCTTCAGCGGGGGCAGCTCCTCGAGCTTCGGCTTCTTCTTCCTCATCCTCCCGCTCGGCTTCCTGCTCACGCAGTACACGATCACCGGATTCGACGCGTCGGTGCACCTGTCGGAGGAGACGCACTCGGCGTCCCACGGTGCGGCGAAGGGCATCTGGAAGTCGATCGCCTACTCGGCCGTCGGCGGCTACATCCTGCTGCTCGCGGTGACCTTCGCGATTCCGAACGTGAAGGGTGTTCCGGACAACGCCGGCGTCGGCGCGGGCGGTGTCGCCTACATCTTCACCAGCGCGCTCGGTGACACCAAGGGCGGTCTGGTCCTGTTCATCTCGGCGGCGGCGCAGGTCTTTTGCGCGACGTCCTGTATGACGTCGGCATCCCGCATGCTCTACGCCTTCAGTCGGGACCGCGCCGTTCCGGGCTCGCAACACTGGAGCCAGCTGTCCAAGAGCAGGGTCCCGGCCAAGGGAGTCGGCCTGGTCACCGCGGTCAGCGTGATCATCACCCTGCCTGCTCTGATCAAGGTGGACATCAACGGCGCCCCGATCCCGGTGGCGTTCTTCGCCGTCACTTCGATCGCGGTCATCGGGCTCTACCTCTCGTTCGCCATACCGATCTGGTTGCGGTGGCGGCACGGTGAGAACTTCGACCTCGGCTCCTGGAACAACGGCGCGAAGTACAAGTGGATGAACCTGCTGGCTGTCGCGGAGATCATCATCGTCTCGCTCTATCTCATGCTTCCGACGTCGCCCGCTGCGATCCCCGGACACACCGGATTCGCCTGGAAGTACGTCAATTACGCGCCGATAGTCACCCTTGGCGCACTGGCGTTGATCACCATCTGGTGGCAGGCCTCGGCGAAGAACTGGTTCAGGGGACCGATCCGGACCGTCGACGAGGCAACACCGGTCGAGGAAGGGACGGTCGCGGGTTGACCGCCGGAGATCCCGAGGAGCGGCAGGGGCGGGTCGAGCCCGGGCTGGAACCCGGCCTCGACCGGGCGATCCTGCGGCCCGTGCGGGCACATCACGCGTTCGAGGCCTGTGTCGAGCAACTGGCGATCGCCATTCGACTGGGCATCTACCCACCGGGCAGCATGCTCCCGCCGGAACGCGACCTGGCTGCGATGCTGTCGGTCTCCCGCGCGACCCTGCGGGAGGCGATCACCGCGCTGCGGTCCGCTGGTGTCGTGCAGACCCGGCGCGGCCGAGGCGGCGGCACGATCGTGCTGGACTCCGTGCCGGTCGACGAGAAGCATTCCGGCGTCAAGGAACTCGCCGGCCGCCAAGACGATCTGCGCGACGCGTTGGACTTCCGAGCGATCGTCGAGCCGGGCGCCGCCGGCCTCGCTGCGGCACGGTGTGAGCGCGATGAGGTCAGTGACAGCGAACGCCGAGCGTTGGAGACCGCACTTGCCGCCGTCGAGGATGCACCGGACGAAGCCATCCATCGGCGTGCGGACAGCATCCTGCACCTGACGATCGCCCGGCTGTCCGGCTCCGCGCGGTTGATCACCGCGGTCACCGACGCGCAGGACGACCTGCACACCCTGCTGCAGGCGATCCCGGTGCTGCCGCGCAACATCCGCCACTCCTCCAGCCAACACCGCTCGATCGTCGCCGCGATCCTCGCGGGCAACGAGTCACGCGCCAATCGCGTGATGTATCAGCACTGTTCGGACACCGCGGCGCTCCTGCGCGGTCTGCTCGGATAGCAAGGAAGGAACCATGCCGCTACGCAATGACCGCCATCTGACCCAGGACAACCTGCGTGAGCTGATCCTGGCGGGAGAGATCGACACCGTCGTCACTGCCTTCACCGACATGCAGGGACGCCTGCAGGGCAAGCGTTTCCACGCCCGGCATTTCCTCGACCACGTGGCGACCGATGGCACCGAGGGCTGCGACTACCTGCTCGCGGTGGACGTCGACATGAACACCGTCGAGGGCTACGCCACCAGCGGTTGGGACAAAGGGTATGGCGACATGGAGTTCGTCCTGGACTGGGACACGACTCGCCGGGTCGCGCACCAGCCGGGCACCGCGATGATCCAGTGCGACCTGATGTGGCCGGACCACCGACCCGTCGACGCATCTCCTCGCGGCATACTCCGACGACAGCTGGATCGCCTCGCCGAGCACGGCTGGAAGGCATACGCAGGAACGGAATTGGAGTTCATCGTCTTCGAGAACACCTACGAGGACGCGATCGAGCGCGACTACCACGGCCTGACGCCGGCCAACCGCTACAACGTCGACTACTCGCTGCTCGGCACCGCTCGCATCGAGCCGTTGCTGCGCGAGTTGCGCAACAGCCTCTACGAGTCCGGACTCAACGTCGAGTCCGCCAAGGGCGAGTGCAACTTCGGCCAGCACGAGATCGGCTTCCTGTATGACGAGGCGCTGGTGACCGCCGACAACCACGCGTTCTACAAGAACGCCGCCAAAGAGATCGCCGCCCGGCGCGGCGAGTCGCTGACGTTCATGGCGAAGTATGACGAGCGCGAAGGCTCCTCCTGCCACATCCACCTGTCGCTGCGAGGTGACGACGGCTCGCTGGTCTTCACCGACGACGACCGGCCCGGCGGGCGCAGTGAGCTCTACGAGCAGTTCATTGCCGGCGTCCTCGCGACGGCTGCTGACTTCACGCTGCTCTACGCCCCGAACATCAACTCCTACAAGCGTTTTGCCGACGGTACATTCGCCCCGACCACGATCGGTTGGGGCCAGGACAACCGCACCTGCGCCGTCCGGCTGGTCGGCCACGGAGCGGGAGCCCGGATGGAGAACCGTGTTCCCGGCGCCGACGTGAACCCCTACCTCGCGCTGGCGGCGATGATCGCCGGTGGCCTGCATGGGATCGAACAGGAGTTGACGCTGGAGGCCCCGGTGCAGGGCAATGCCTATCAGACCGACAAGCCAAGGGTGCCGGGCAACCTCGCAGCAGCACGTGACGCGTTTCGCTCCTCCGTCGCCGCACGCACGGCACTCGGCGACGACGTCGTCGATCACTACGCGCACATGGCCGAGGTCGAGGTCGCAGCATTCGGTGCTGCGGTCACCGACTGGGAACGCCGTCGTGGATTCGAAAGGTTGTAACGAGATTGAGCACTCACACCCTGACCAGCCCTGTCACCGGTGAGGCGTTCGCCGAGGTCGAGCTGCTCGACGTCGCGGCGACCGACGCGGCGATCGAGCACGCGCACGAAGCGTTCCGCAGCTGGCGTGCGGTGGCGCCCGGCGAACGCGCCCGGCTGCTGCGGGCGTTCGCAGCCGTCGTCGACGAGCACCTCGAGGAGCTGGCCCAGCTCGAGGTGAGCAACTCCGGCCACACCATCGGCAACGCCCGATGGGAAGCCGGCAACGTGCGCGACGTCCTCAACTACTACAGCGCCACACCGGAGCGGCTCTTCGGCCGGCAGATCCCGGCGGCGGGTGGCATCGACGTGACCTTCCGGCAACCGCTGGGAGTCGTCGGCATCATCGTGCCGTGGAACTTCCCGATGCCGATCGCCGGCTGGGGCCTCGCCCCGGCCCTCGCGTCCGGCAACACGGTCGTGCTCAAGCCTGCCGAGCTGACACCGTTGACCGCGATCCGGATCGGTGAGTTGGCGCTGGAAGCCGGCATCCCGGAGGGCGTGCTCACCGTGTTGCCCGGTGCCGGGAGCGTTGTGGGCGAACGGTTCGTCACTCACCCGCTGGTGCGCAAAGTCTGTTTCACCGGCTCGACCACGGTCGGCAAGAGGGTGATGGCGGGCTGCGCCGAGCAGGTCAAGCGCGTCACGCTCGAACTCGGCGGCAAGAACTCCAACATCGTCTTCGCCGACGCCGACGTGTCCGCGGCGGCCGCCGCGGCGCCATACGGAGTATTCGACAACGCCGGCCAGGACTGCTGCGCCAGGTCCCGGATCCTCGTGCAGCGTTCTGTGTATGACGAATTCATGTCTCACCTCGAGCCGGCCGTGCGTGGCGTCAAGGTGCTCGACCCGAGCGATGAGCGCTCCGAGATGGGCCCGTTGGTGTCGGCCGCGCATCGCGACAAGGTGCAGTCGTATGTCGACGGCGCGCACGTCGTCATACAGGGTGACGTGCCGGACCTCGGTGGCTTCTGGCTGCCGGCGATGGTCGCCGAGGCCAGGTCGACTGACGAACCTGCCTGGCAGGAGGAGGTTTTCGGTCCCTTGGTGTCGGTCATGACCTTCGAGGACGAGGAGGAGGCGGTCGCACTGGCCAATCGGACCGACTATGGCCTGTCTGGGTCGATCTACACCCGCGACCTCGGCCGGGCGTTGCGCGTGTCGCAGGGAGTCGATGCAGGCAACCTGTCGGTCAACTCGCACTCCGCGGTGCGCTACTGGACGCCGTTCGGCGGCTTCAAGCAGTCCGGCTTGGGCCGCGAGCTCGGCCCCGACGCCCCGGATGGCTTCACCGAGGTCAAGAACGTCTTCTTCGCGGCACCGCCGGAGTGACCAGTCCCGAGCACCCCGGGGGGACACGTTCCCACCGATCCACCACCACTCTCGCCGAGAGGACAGCGAATTCCCGAGAGGACAGGAGAAATGCGTCGAAACCGGTCAGTTCGCCTGTCCTGTCAGTACAACCCCTGTCCTCTCGATGAGTTCACCACCACACGCGGAAAATTTGAGGAGTTGCAGACATGACAGGACGCATTGACGGCAAGGTTGCCGTGGTCACGGGCGGCTGCTCGGGCATCGGGCTGGCCACGGTTCAGCGCTTCGTGGCCGAGGGCGCCAAGGTCGTCATCGGTGACATCGCCGACGACGCGGGCGCGAAGGTGGTCGCGGATCTGGGCGGCGCGGACGTCGCTACCTACATGCACGTCGATGTCACCGACAAGGACGAGGTCGACGCGCTCTTCAAGACCGCGAAGGACACCTACGGCTCGGTCGACATCGCCTTCAACAACGCCGGGATCAGCCCGCCCGAGGACGACTCGATCCTGGACACCGATCTCGATGCATGGCGCAAGGTGCAGGAGGTCAACCTCACCTCGGTCTATCTGTGTTGCAAGGCCGCGCTCCCCTACATGCTCGAGCAGAAGTCCGGATCCATCATCAACACAGCGTCTTTCGTCGCGGTGATGGGGTCGGCAACATCGCAGATCTCCTACTCCGCCTCCAAGGGCGGTGTGCTGACGATGTCCCGCGAGCTGGGCGTGCAGTTCGCCCGGGAAGGGGTGCGGGTCAACGCGCTCTGCCCCGGCCCGGTCAACACTCCACTGCTGAAAGAACTCTTCGCCTCCGACCCCGAGCGGGCGGCGCGCCGCCTGGTGCACGTGCCGATGGGTCGCTTCGGTGAGCCGGAGGAGATGGCCAGCGCCGTGCTCTTCCTCGCCTCGGACGACTCGAGTTTCATCACCGCCAACACCTTCCTGGTGGACGGCGGCCTGTCGGGTGCGTACGTGACCCCGCTGTGAATGAGCTTCCACTGATCGGCATCAGCACCTATCGCGACGAAGCGTCCTGGGGATTGTGGCACCAGGTTGCCGACATACAGTTCGCGCAGTATGCCGACGCGGTCGTCGAATGCACCGCAGTGCCAGTGCTACTCACGCCTGCACCGGCGCACGGTGATGACCTCGCGGCAGCCGCCACGGCTGTCGTGGCCCGTCTGGACGGGTTGATCATCGCCGGCGGTGCCGACATCGATCCCGAGCGGTATGGCGCAACGCCGCACCCGACGACCGGCGGCATTCGTCCGGATCGGGACGCGTGGGAGCTGGCGTTGCTGGACGCGGCCGACACGCACGGCCTGCCGACACTGGGCATCTGCCGAGGCATGCAACTGATGGCGGTCCATGCGGGCGGGACGCTGCAGCAACACACCCCGGACGAGGTCGGCCACACCGGTCACTCCCCCGGTGGCGAGGTCTTCGGCACCACCGAGGTGAGTCTCGAGCGGACCTCGCGGCTCGCGGCGGTCCAAGGTGACACGGTCCAAGGCCCGTGCCATCACCACCAGTCGGTGGCGACACATCCCGGCTTCGAGGTCACCGGTCGTGCGGCGGACGGCAGCATCGAAGCGATGGAACGCATTGTGCCCGAGTCGGATCCAGTCCCTAACCGTTTCTGCTTGGGCGTTCAGTGGCACCCGGAGATGGGCCCGGACCACGCGCCGATCGCTGCGCTGGTGCACGCTGCCCGAGACGCCCCGGTCGAGTAGCAGCGCGCGACGTCGGGTCGGGCGTGGTCAGCTGTGCCACACCTCCGGGAGGCCGAAGTCCGCGAGCACTTCGGGTCCGAAACGGATGAGCGCGGCGATCCGCTCACCGGCCGACTCCACGGCGATCAGACCGCTGCCGTGCCGGGAGCCGTCGGGAAGCTGGACATACAGACCGAACGCCGGCTGTCCGTTGGCGCGTGTGGGCTTCAGTGCGAAGGTGCGCCCGAGAACGGCCAGGCGCAAGAAGCGCGCCACCGCCTCGCGGCCGACATACTCCTGCGGCATGGGCGGCATCGACATGAAGACGTCGTCGGACAACAGAGCCACCAACTCGTCGACGTCCGAGGCCTCGTAGGCCGCCACGAACCGTTCGAGCAATGCCTGTTCGGCCTCCGATCCGGCAGCCGGCGGTGGGTCCGCACGTGATGGTCGGCGCGTTGCGAGACCGGCTCGGGCCCGCTTGAGTGCGCTGGTGACCGACTCGACCGTGGTGTCGAGCATCGTGGCCACCTCGGTGGCACGGAAGCCCAGCACGTCACGCAGCACGAGGACGGCCGTCTGACGTGGCGGAAGCAACTGCAGCGCGGTGACGAACGCCAGCGAAATCGACTCGTGCTGCTCGTAACTCGCCTCCGGTCCGGGCGGCACGTCGACGGCGCCGTCGAGCAGGGTGTCCGGCAACGGCTCGAGCCAGGGCACTTCGCCATACCGGCTGGGCTCGGGTGGCTCGAACGCCGTGACGTCCCAGCTCGTGGCCGGCCTGCGCTTCGCGGACCGCAGCGCGTTCAGGCAGCGGTTGGTGCAGATCCGATAGAGCCAAGTGCGGATCGACGCCCGCTCCTCGTATGCCGAGAGGCCTCGCCACGCCGCAAGTAGCGACTCCTGCAGCACATCCTCGGCATCGTGCACCGACCCGAGCATCCGATAGCAGTGCACCTGCAGCTCGTGCCGGTGCGGCTCGGTGAGCGCACGGAACGCCTCCTCGTCACCGGCTCTCGCCTGCGCGATCAGATCCTGCGCCACTGCTCCTCCTTGGGCACTCTCGACAGGTAGACACCGCCCGAGCCACGAACTGGGCGCTGCGCACCGCCCGATGTGCCGGGTCTGTGGTGTCCGTACCAGTGAAGCACCGCTTCGTTACGGACAATCCGAAGGAGAACAGATCATGGCCAAGCTTGTGTTGAGCGAGAACGTTTGCCTGGATGGCGCCATACAGGACGCAGTGGGCATGGACGGGTATGACCGCGGTGGCTGGTTCACCGAGATGGGCGCGGACGACTACGAGGCGTGGGCGAAGGTGGAGTATGACGAGGCGCTGGGCGCTGACGCGTTGCTGATGGGCCGCCGTACCGACGGCTTCTTCGCCGCCGCTGGTTGGAACACGCGTGAAGGTGCCTGGGCCGACCGGCTCCGCGTTCTCCCCAAGTACGTGGTGTCGTCAACGATCGGTGAAACCGAGTGGGCCGGCGGGACCGTGCTCCGCGGCGATGTGGTCGCGGAGGTCGTCAAGCTGAAGGAGCGGTATGAGCGCGACATCGTGGTCTATGGCAGCGCGCAGCTCGCGCGCACACTGATCGACGAGGGTCTGGTCGATCAGGTGCGGCTGACCGTTCACCCGTTCGTGTTGGGTGACGGCGAGCACTTCCTCGACGGAATCGCTGCCCGCACACCGCTACAGGTGGTCAGCACCACCGCGATCGGGACGAACCTGACGTACCTCGTGTATGACGTGACGCGTGCTCAGGAGTAGTCGAGCTCGGTCAGGATACGGGCGGCGGACCGGGCGGGTGAGAGCTCGTCGGTGTCGATGACGAGGTCCCATTGATCGCCGACGGCGACATCGACGTGCCCGCGGGCGTTGCCCAGCACCCGGCCCTGGGTTCGGCCACGCTCCCGCTCCTCCAGCACAGGAAGCGACGCCGTCAGGTGAACCCAGAAAGTCGATCGTGCCCGCAACTCACGTCGCCATGCCGGCACGATCGCATCGTCGATCGGCATCTCGTCGAGGATCACGTTGTTGCCAGTGGCCAGAAGGGCATTCACCGCGGCGCGCATCCCGGTGAGTAGCTTGGCGCCGTCGTCGCCGTAGTGGATCCGCGCACGAGGCGAACCGTCGGGATCGGTGGTCTTCGCCACCCAGAATCCCGGTCCGGGCTGCCTCGGATGGTCGCGCCATTCGTAGGGGAACATCGAGAAGAAGTGGTCAACGCCGACGTGCAGGTGCGGTTCCGGCAGTGCCCGTTGCAGCTCTTCCGAGATCGACGTCTTGCCGACGCTCGACACGCCGACCAGGACGATGGCTCGACCGCTCATGTCCGTAGTGTTGCAGGCACCCTCTCCGCCGCGGATCGCCCCGTCGCGACATACGGGGTCAGCGTTCGAACGCGAGCCGACCACTGAGGCCGATCATCGCGATGCCGCCACCGGTCTTGAGGTGGCGGACGCGGCTGGGCCGGCGTTGGAACCAGGTGCGTAGTGCTCCAGCAGCGCAGACCCACAGTGTTTCGATCCCACGACCATGCTCAGGTTGACCGGCATGTCAGTGACGGTGACCGGACGGAGTGACGTTCGAGACCTGCACCGTGTTGGCAGGGGTGTCTAGCCGATCGACCGGATGCACGACATCAGCTGGCCCGAAGCGATCGATCTGTGTTGCCTGCATTCCGCCACCATGCAAGGTGAAGTGCACTTCAAGTCAAGGGAGCGCCGTCGTGGAGTTCATGGTCAGGCTGCTGCGGTTTGGTGGCCGGGCATCAGCCCAGGTGTGAGATCCCAGCGCACGCGGTCGGGTTGTATTTCGGCGGTGTAGCCCTTGCGGTGCACGGTCTGGTGGTGCCGGCCGCAGAGCATGGCCGAATTGGTGAGGGAGGTTTCGCCGCCGGCCCACCACGGCCGGACATGGTGCACTTCGCAGAAACCCGGTGGCCGGTCACAACCGGGGAACGTGCACCCGCCGTCGCGCAGGATGACCGCGGCCCGGATTGCTCTGGTGGCCAGGCGTTCTCGCCGTCCGACGTCCAACGGTGCGCTGGGTCCGCCGAGCACTGCGGGGATCAGGTCCGCGGTGCACGCGAACCTTCGTGCCGCACCCGCGTCGACCGTGTCACCGGTGGTCGTGGCCGCCGCGCCGAGGCCTTGGGTCAGGGTTTCCAGGCCCA
>NZ_BMHI01000001.1 GCF_014640635.1 Flexivirga endophytica | reverse complement strand
CGCCCGAAGCCTGCTCGAGACCGGCGGCTTCAGACCCCAACTCCTACACCCCCGATTGGGATGAGCCCCTTTGATGTGCGGCGGCTCGGCGACGGTGGTCACTTCAGTGACTTTCGTGGTTGGCACGACCACTCACCTCGTGCCGCGGTCGAGTCGCTCCGAGACTGGGTCTACTCGTCGGACTCGAACCACGAGTTCGCGCTAGCAACATCTGCGAGGGTGCTCTGCGCTCGAAGTATTCGATTCTCGACATGCTCCACCGCCCGATGCACGAGGTCGGACGGCCAGTCGGCGGGAGCACTCAGGACTTCTTCCGGCAGTTTGCCCGTCATCGCCCCGATCTTGACGTCGCTCGCCCAACCGCCCGGCGGAAACCCAGACCGATGTCCCTTGAAGGTGGCAAATGGAATTTTCTTATCCCGTCCTAGCACGCGGGCCAGCTCACGTAGATCGCCGAATCCGGAGCCGACCAGCTCTCCGAACGTTCCGCTCAGGCGCCTGTCGATTTGCTCGACGCCGCCTTCGTTGGCCATCACTCGCAGTAACCAGAGGCTCCGTGCCGAGAACGTCACCTGTTTCAGGCGCAGTGCCTCGTTCAGCACAAGTGGCCGGCTCTGGGCGAGCTTGCGGAAGTGCCGCAGTGACTCCCTAATTGCCGTGAAATGCTTTGGCGGCAACGTGTTCACAACGCTGTCGACTTCAGACGCAAGGTCGATGACTAGCTGCGAGTAGGCGCACGTGGTCACGCTGAACAGCCACTCTGCCTTGGCGACATCGGTAGTCGCCACGGCGAGTCGCGTACGCCACCAGTCGGCGTTCCTCCGGTTCGCGCGAGCCTCGGTTTCGATGGTAAGCCTTGCGGATAGCGAGGGTTGTTGTCCCCGAACCGTGGTGCTCAACGTGCCGATATCCAAGTCGGTGGGAAGGCACGCGACTGCTTGGAACAGCACCCAACCGTCGCCCCATGCCTTAGCAATCTCGATCAACCGCTCCTGCCAGACCGAGGGGGCTGCATCTGCCCCCGGGCGAGTCGCGAGGTTGGCCGTCGCGACCACGACCGCAGGAAGCACCTTGGCCGGGGAATTGCCCCGCCGGCGATTGCGAGGGGTGCTGGTCTGATTGCGTGCTGGCACGCGCATCAACGCCACGGAGGCGCCGAGGAGAAGCTGACCAGCGGGAGTTGATCGGGTAGCTCCGTGTATCACTTCCACGACACCCGCGTTGATCTCGTCGTGAACCAACCTCAAGATGGTGCTGCTTGATCCGTCGTAACCACTGGCGAGGAGTCGACCAGTTATCCAGTGTGTCGTCGACGTCGACGCGATGGTGACGAGAAGGTCGGCTAAGTCAGACTCTCGCTTCCGGGTGAGGTCGGCGAGGATGCCCAAGTCTGTCGCAACGGTGAACCACTCCCACGTCTGGTCGAACTCGCCCCACCACCAGTCCGCCAAGTCGTGGTCTGAGTCGGCATGCCGCTTCAAGGTGGTAAGCAGCGCCGTCCGCACGTTCTCGTCCGCCTCCTCGGCCAGCCTCCGCTTGACGTGGTCAACCACCTGCCCACGGCCAGCGCCTGTCGACAGCAACAGTGCCGATCCGGCCGAAACGTCCAACAGGCCGTCTTCGGCGAGTACTACACCCGGACCGTCCAGGACGAAGTCCACGACCGCCTGAAGCACAACGTCCTTCTGGCGCTCATAGGCGCGATCGTTCAGGAACTGAGTTGCAGTTGAGCGCAACATCGGGTGCATGCCCAGATCTGATTCCTTGCTCAGATCTTGGAGCAGATGGCGAATGTCTCGCACTTCGGCTGGCGAGTATTTGCCGACGTAGAACCTGCATACATTGGACCAGTACGGACGTCGGAGCATGGCTGTGAAGTATTCGTCGCGACGGTCCCGTTTGCCCTCGTCGAAGATGTAGGCGGCAGCGAAGTACTCGCGTAACGACTGAACATCGAACTGGAACAGGTCCTTCTCTCGCTCGACCAAGCAGAGTACCCGCGAGGTGAAAGCGGTGAAGATCTGGTCAGCTAGCTTCTGATCGTTCTGGTTGCCGGCCAAGTGCCGCCGTAGAACCTTCTGCAGTTCCGAGCGGTGGATCGACCCAGAGCTCTTCCCTTGCTCTGTCTGAGTCTGGATATACCAGCCCAGGTAGGCGAGGCACGCCTCGATCACTTCCCGCTCGGTGGCGAGTAGTGGCTCCTTGTCCTCGTTTTGTTCTCGATCCAAGAAGGTCTTCAGATATTCGCTATACAGTTCCGTTCGCCGCTGAGGGAGCAACCCGCGACGGTGCAGCAGATGGAGCAGGATTGCGAGCTGCATTGGATACGAGGCGAGTTCGCGGACGTGGGGCACATTCTCGTTTTCAATGAATGTACGCTCCAGTTTTCCTGCTGCTTCGTCGGTCAACGAAGCCACCGATGCCCAACGGCGCAGGTACAAAAGACGGAGGCCGTGGGTGAGACGTCGCAAGTTGAAACGCGGGAAGGCAGTAGACGACCAAAGGGCAGAGGTCGTGGCCCCGGGGCGGGTTGCTACCAAGATCACCAGGTCCGCTGAGTCGGTCGAGACTCGCCCCTCGAAGTCCACAATTTCGTTGCTGACCTGCTCGCGGTGCTTCAGGTTGGCAACCTCGTCTAGCCCGTCGAGCGCAACGATTACTGGCTGCGTCGCGATCAGTACAGCGACGTCTGTGGCCTTGAACTCCTGACCGGTGACGCGCACAACCTCGGAGGCGACGTACTGCTCCAGCAGGGGCCACTGCGGCGCCTCCTTGGGGGTCTTGCGACCCTTGCGCGACCCAGTGTGGGCCTTGGCCTTTTTCGTGTCATGGCCGATGTGGCGGGTCGCCCAACGGGCGTAGTCTCGGAGATCAAGTCGGATCGGCCAGCGCACTACTTCGGACAGGCTCGCGAGCGACTGCGCCTCGCCCGTGTACTCGGCCTTGCCCAGTTGCCGGGCTCGATGGAACTGGCAGATGTACTGAAGCAGGGTGGACTTGCCCTGCCCCGGCCCGCCTATTAGAAGCGCGTTGCCCTCCCAATCAGGGTGCAAGAGCGCCTGCGCAGAACCGGTCACAACCTGACCCTCGGAAGACTCCAACGCCTCTGGTTCCGGTGGATGCCCTTCGGCGATCTCTTGCATGACCTCAGCGATGGCAACGTCCGTCCGGCAAGCGAAGGGAACGTCAACGAACATCGAGTCGACGCTGGGGCCCCTCAGGTCGACCTGCTCGAAGAGCACGTGGTCGTCCTTGTTGTACTGCTGCCCGACGTAGGCACGGAAAGTTTTTTCAATATCCTCCCGACGTGCCTGTTGCTTCTCGTGCTTGGCTCGCATCTGCAAGAGCCCCTCAACCGTGTGACCCGCACCGTCGTTGGCGTCGATCATGGTGTGATGGGTTGGGCAGAGCAATATCAAGTTCTCGTAGCTGTTCAGCTTGGACTCGTCGTACGCAGGATCGTGCCGAGGGCCGTCGGCCTTGGGCGACCGAATGTGAGCTTGTTCCCCAACGATCGTCACGTAGCCGGCGCCCGTGGTGGCATCCACGGAGTCCTCAGTGAGCAACTGAGTACACGAAGGGAAGGCACAGCAGTTGTGTGCACGAGTCCATAACGCCTTGACGTTCGGCATCGTGATCGACATGTGGCACCTTCGACTCAGTGGACTGCGGACTTCAGATTCTTCCAGAGCGCGCGGACAGTCTCGACGCCTGACAAGCCAGACGGGAACGATGCATGCGGCTGTCACACCTGAGTCGCACCACCGAGGTGTGCCATGCGGGCCTCCGGCCCACAATCGGAACCTCAGTAGACGGAGGATCGACGATGACTCAGCTCAGGCAGCCCAGCACCGGCAGCAGCAGGTGGGTCTCCAAGCAAAAGGCCAACGGATCGCGGCAGCCAAGTTCTACGTCGCTGCCAGCAAGAAGACCGGCTTAAGGGTTCCCGACTCGGTCAAGCAGCTTGCTGACCGAGCCTGCTAGGACTCCCTGGTGACCGCCGGACCAGTTGCGCGGACGGGCTACAGGTCCTGACCGTCCCGCTGTTCGCCTTCGGCGCTGTTGGCTTTCTCCCGATGCGCACACCACGAATAGCTCCGACCTACGGTTACGTCCATGACCGGAATGTCCACGAGGGCCGAAGGGATCGCAGCACACTTGGTCGGCTCCGCGACGGGAGCCATGATCGTTCCATACGACACGGACGGTAGGCAATCCGCTGTGGACTTCCTCCTCGAATGGCCCGACGGCCGCACCGAGGCACTCGAGATAACACGGGTCACAGAGCCGGAGTCGATCGTCTGGCAGGGGATGGCCATGCGCGAAAGCTGGCGTTGGCCGGCAGCGACGTCGTGGGACTTCCGCCCGGCCGAGGTCAGCTTCCCCTACAAGCACACCCGCCGTGCCGTGCTGAAGGCGGTTGAGCTCTGCGACGAGTGGTCAGTGGATGACCCTGCGGACCTGCCGTCCGCGGTCGTGCAGGCCGAGCCGGATATCGCCGTGTATCTCGCCGAGGGCGTGGGGAGTCTTTGCCGTGCGGCCTCCGGGACCGGAGTGAATCTCTACCCCAAGTACCCACGCCGAGTTCGTCGAGGCCGCACCGCACGACTTCTCCCGGTTGGTGGAAACCGGGCTCAAGCAGCCCCCTTGGACGCCCATTTTGACAAGCTCATCCAAGTCCCGCCTGGTCGCGAGAAGCACCTGTTTCTCGTGCCGACTGACGACGTCCTACCTGCGCGCTTCTTCACCGATGACTTTGAGGCTCCCGTTACGTCGCCTCAGGGATTCGAGGCGCTTGATGGCCTGTGGGTGTGGTCGAATTTCTGGCACCGATATCTCGTCTTCCGCGACCAGACCTGGTCGTGGGTGACTTTTCCAGCCCGACAATGAGCACCGTCTTTTCGCCCGGCCGACTCGGGGAGCCCACTTGACGCGAGGCGCCCCGTGAGATCAGGGCCAGCGACCACACCGCGGATCGCGATGCTACGGACGCGCCTTCATGGTCTGTGAACTCCAGAGGACCCGGTCGTCGACCGGTCGCTGTCATACGTCGCTCTTACCCTTGGGCCATGGACGTCCCGTACATCGAGACCGTGATCGTGCAGAAGGAAGAAGACATGAAGCCGTGGTGCTCTTCCAGTGGTGAGAACGTCGGTCGGATGATCCCCATGACCGGAGACGACTGGTGGATTGAGTGCCCGACGTGTGGCAGACGGTGGGCCGGCGGCAGCACTGTCCTCAGCGACCACGACCGGTTCCGGCCGCCGGTCGGGGTCGGTCGATAACGCACCACCTGAAGATCACAATCGCCCTAGTTCTCTGCCCATGACGGTCTTACTCCGCGATTGTTGCGGCTCCTCGCCACGGAGCTGACCAACACCCCGTTGCGGCAGATCGACGCACCGTTCGACGATCGCGGCGTGCGGTTCGGTCCGCCGCAGCCGAGCGAAACCAACGAAAGCCAGCGACGCGAGCGGCTGCGTCGCTATCGAGTGACTCTCAACTTGGACGACCCGGCGGACGCGATGAAGTTGACCGCATCGCTCGGTAACGTTCTGCAGCAGATCATGCGTGACGCTGGATCGGGGTGGGCCGCCACTGACGAGAGCCTGCAGGACAAGTGGGTCCAGATTCTGTTCGAGGACGGCTTCGACGTCGACAAGACCACCGGTTCCGTGCGGATCCGGTTCGCCACCGGAGCCGGAATAACCGAGCACGCGCTCAATGCCCTCCCCGATCCGCAGGCAATCCATGATCATCTACGGCGGCTGAGCGACAGTGTCGATACCGACCCCCGGCTTGCGGTGAGCACGGCAAAAGCCTTGATCGAGTCGACTGCCAAGTGTGTCCTCACCGCGCGCGGGCAGACCTATACCCGCGCCGCGAAGGTGCCGGCGCTTGTCAGCGCCGCGCAGGAGTCGCTCGGGCTGTGCCGCCGGCGCCGTGGCCCGATCTGCATGACCCGCAGCGATCCCTTGGCCGGCGGACGAGACAGCGAGTATCAACTTCGCCGATCGGCGACCGCAGACCACTCGTTCTTGTTCGGCGAGCCGCGGTGAGGCCGCGCGCCGCCGTTATCTGCGGGGGGGCGCGAGGGTGGGTACATCGCCCGGGGTCGCCGGCCGGCGCCGACTTGCGCACCGGCTGCCGGTGGCCTCTCGTGCCGCGGCGGCTGCACCAGTACCGTGCTGCCGGCCGGCGAGCTCCCGCACGGCGTGCTGGATGCTGGCGACGTCCGGGGCGCACTGCAGCGCTGCGGCTACTGCGACGACCACCTCGGATCCCTGGCTGGGCAGTCGGCTCAGCCGTCGCAGCGTCGGCCGAAGTTGCGTGGCGTCGGCGGCCGCGGCCGTCACAGCCTGGCCGATCGAGGCGAGAGTGGACCTGACCTTCTCCTCGGTGGTCGGCGCCGGTGGCCCAGGTTCGGGAAGGTGGGTCCGGATGAAGAACTGCGGCCGCAGCTGATCGAGGCGCACCTTCATGAATCGCTCGCCAGAGAGGTAGACCGCGTCCTCGTGAGCGAGCTCTACCGGGACGCGCACCTCCACCGCGGTCGTCCCGTACCCGTTGTCGCCGGCGGCGATCCCGTGCCGGCGTGTGGAGAAGAACGCGTAGGGCATGTCGACTGGCGCGGACGACTCCATCCGCCACGAGGTCAGGATCGCGCGGGCCGCCTCCTCACTGGTGTGGTGGTAGAGGGTGAGCCAGTGTTCACCGGCGCCGTCCGGGTTCATCGGGTGGCGACCGGCGCGGCCAGCACGACCAGGTTGTCCAGGTGCGCGTAGCCCCCTTGCTTCGGGACCAGGCCGATGTTGCCGGTGCAGGTGACCAGCGCGAGTCGCCGCGGGCCGGTGGAACTCCAGACCGAGGCGGGCAACTTTCCCTTGGGGTAGATGTTGGCCGATTGCACCCTCCATGCCTGCACGGTGCCGGCACCGTTGGCGGTGTAGACGACGGCGCCGGGTTTGATGTTCGGCAGCCGATAGAAGGACCCGGGCACGTTGTTGAAGGTGACGTGGCCGGCGATGACGACCGTCCCGGCTGGCGCGCCCAGCGGCGGTGTCCAGTCCATCCAGCCGACACGGCCCGGGGTGGAGGGTATGGCGGCCAGGCCGCCCGACTGGCCTTCGGCAACGATGGCGACCCTTGTGCTCACTGACGGGATCCACACCTGGTTCGGGGCCATTGCCGCCGCCGGCGGCGACCCCTTGCTCGGCGAGCTCCGTTGCTGCGGCGCTGTCGACGAGGTTGCCGCGCTGGCGGCGGCCTGCGTGGTGGACGGTTTCCCGGCGGCCGGTGTCTGCCCGGACGAATGCCGCCGGGGTGCGTTCGCACTGCTCGTGCTGGTTGCCGTGCCCTGGGGGCTCAAGGAGCGGCTGGCGGCCGAACTCGACCGCCCGATGGTTGGCGCGGGCTGGCTGTCGGCGGTTTGGAATGACGACGCCACCGGTGCCGCGAGAGCAGGTGGTCCCGCCCGGCTGGTCAACATCAGCCCGGCTGCGGCCACGGCCATGGTCATCATGCCGGCGGCTACCAGTGCCAACGGTGAGCGTAGGGGCTTGCTCTCTTTCATCGCTCGACGACCCTTTCGACTTCGGCCCAGATCAGGCGGAGCCCGTGTGTTTCGTGTGCCTCGGCAGAGATTCCCAGCTGAGCGAGTGGCCTCAGGATTCCCGCTCGTTGAAGCGATGCTGTTCGATGAGGTCATCGAGGGCGTCGCGCTGTTCGGGAGTCAACTTCATCCGGTACCGCGAATAGCGATCGGCGTCTCGCCCGGTGACAGGTGAGCCGTGGCGGTCGAGAGTGCAGCCGTCGACGATGAGTAAGTGACCGATCAGCCCCAGGCCGGCCAGCGCGGGGCTCCACAGGACGAGCCACCATGACCATGCGGTCACCGCTGTCGCCACCACGAGCGCGCCGAGCACAATCTCCAGGGCGACGAATGCGCGTCGCATCCTTCTGTCCGCCGATGGCTCGACGCAGGGCACCTGGTTGCTCACGGTGGTCGTCCTCACCGGTTGCGGCGACGGAGCGTGCGAGCCAGTGCGCCGCCCGTCAGCAACGCGAACACGCCGAAGCTGGCGCCCGCGGCCATGCCGACGCCGTTCACGCCGCGCGTCGCCTGGTCGGTCGGAATGACCGGCTGGGTGCTGCTGGTCGTGGGTGCCGGGGTCGAGCTGGAGCTCGGAGTCGGGGTCGCTGTGGGGGTCGGCTTAGCGGAGACCGCCATCGAGCCCCACTCGTGCGGGTCGCCGAGCTCGGTGGCGATAAGGGGCGTCTCGGCCGACGGCGCTTGTCCGTTGCTCATCGGCATGACGTGAACGCCGTTCGCGAACACCTTCTCGTCGATCGACCCACACCATGCGCCGGCCGGTATGTCCTTGCTGAGGGAGAGGGACACCTTGATGTCGGCGTTGGCAGGCTGCCCTGTCACCTTCGCCGTCGCGACCACCTTGGACGTGCCGTCCTTGACCGCGGCCGCCCACTGGCTCGCCCCGAACTGCGCGCAGGATCCCAGGTCGGCCGGTTTCGGTGCAATGAGAGCCCGGGCGGTGACGTCGACGGTGGACGCGTTGAGGCCTTCGGTGGTGAGGACGTCGACGATCTTCGCTCCGGCGGTCCATTCCTGGGTGGACACCACGGTGGAGGCCTTCGGCGTGGTGACCTTGAGCTTCACGGTGGGGGATGTCCCGGCCGCCGTCCCGGTAGGTGCTGCTCCGATCACGCGCTGCTCGCCGGCGTGCGGTGAGTCGTATTCGTAGTAGGCGGACGCCGGCACTCCGGTGAAGGCCCCGCTGATGGTGACGGGATCTCCGTTCTTTGCCTGCGGGGTGCCAACCCACGGCAGCACGTTGGCGGCCGACTTGGTCTGGCCGAAGACGGTCTGGTTGACCCCGGTGCGCGCGGCTGCTGAACCCACGTGCTTCAGGCCGAGGGTGAACTGTGCGTTGCCGGTGATGCGTGCCTTGAACGTCACCCCGGGAACGAGTGCGCCGCCGGCGGCGGCCAGGCCCAGCGAGGCTGTTCCGGAGCGGACGGCCCCGGATGCGTCCGGGGTGCCCAACGTGTTGGTGACGACCGGCTTGTAGGAACCGGAGAATGCCGTGGCCTCGGCGTTGAGTTGCCGCACGCGGGCCTTGATCGCCGCCTGGTCGCCGGGCCTGAGCGTCGCAAATGCCTTCTGGTCGAACGACCATCCAGGATCGAGCAATTGGCGGGAGATGTAGGACAGTGCCCCGATGGTGACCCGGTCGGTGCTGTTCAGGTAGCGCGACAGCAGCCCCGCCAGCCGCACTTGGGAGGCGCGGCTGATCGGTTTGGAGGGGGACGACGACGGCGCTAGCAGCTCCCCGTCGATGCACAGCACGAGCATGCCTCCGTAGTTCATCCGCCCGAACCAGATGCTGTGGGATCCGCCCTTGGGCGAGCGAACGGTCTGGGTCTTGTAACCGAAGTAGGCGGGTGTCGCCGGCGCGAGCATGCGGGCCTGTGCAGCACTCGGACCGCGCAACGCGCCAACGTGCTGGCTGCCAGACCCTCCGGTGTCGGCACGAGCTGCGGCCGTCGGGCCGGCGCACACGACGGTGGCGAGGCCGGCCGCGGTCAGTAGTCGAGCCCAAGTAGATGTCTTCAACGCGCCCTCCTGGATATCCGGGTCCGTGGGTCGGTCCCTGACTGCCCGAAGGGAGCTCCGGCGGCCACACGCTCACTGGCGGCCGCCGTATTTGCGGAGACGTGCGGGCAGGACCGGGCGGGGGCGTCGCGTCCGTCCAGGGGAAGACGAGTCGCGCACCACCAGGGGTGTGGTGTCGCTCGACCGCCCGGTCCTGCCCTTTGAGCTTGGTGGCCTTGCCGGCGCCGGCGCAAGCCGAACCGCCTGGCTCGAGCACTCAGTCGCGCCGCTTGCGGCGCGGGTTGTTCAGCAGCCGCCCCGGCGCCGGCGGAAGGTCACGTCCCAAACGTTGCTCGGCCGCGTCAGCAGCGGCTCTGGCTGCTTCACGGCAGAACTGGGACACGCTCACCATCTGCCCCAAGTCGCGGCGATCACGCACGATCGCACCGTCGATCCGGTCAAGCAGATCCGTGCGCAGTGTGTGCATCCGGCTGAAGCCCTGCCCCGTCCCCCGAGCGGGGTCCGGGTGCCGCCGACGAATCTGGTCTCTCGATGCGGGCGAAAGGTCGGAGTACACCCCCAGGCAGCGGTGCAGCCACCACAAGAACGCCGTCGGCGACGACTCCAGCGTGTCCAGGTCGGCCATGTACGCCGCCCGGGCCCGATCCCAGGTGGGGCGATCCCAGTACACGGTCGTGGGCACGAGCTCTAGGTCCTCGGCCAAACCCCTCCCTTTCGCCTAACACCCTCCTGGTGCATCGCCGGGTGGGCGTGTGCTGCCTTGACGGTACGTCGTCGCCGCCAGCGACATCGACCGGGCGCGCCGACGATCCCGTGCACAGGCTGCTCACCCGGGCGCGGATATCCACAGTGCCCAAACCGACGACCCGCAGCAGCGCCGATCCGACGAGGATACAGGTATCCACTTTTTCTACTTTACGGAGGTTCGCATGAGCACCAAAACCACCACCGAAGAAGCTGCTGCTGCCGCTCGCCCGGCGGGGGCGTCGGCAACCACTCCCACGACCGTCGACATCGACCCGCACATGGTGAAGATCGGCGCGAATGTGCGCGCGGACGTCAAACTCACCAAGGACTTCGTTGCCAGCATCCGAGAGCGTGGCGTCATCGTTCCAGTGGTCGGCTACTTCGACGAAGACGGCGAGTACGTCGTGGTCGACGGACAACTGCGAACCCTGGCCGCGATCGAGGCCAAGACGCCGACGATCCCCGCTTACGCGGCCCACCGACGCGAGGACGCAGACCGGATCATCGACCAGATGTCGGCCAACTATCACCGCACGGACATGACTGCCGCTGATCGCGCCAAGGGGTTCGAGCAGCTCGCCGGGTTCGGCCTGTCCCCGGCGCAGATCGCCAAGAAGACCGGCTACAAGCGCCCCGAGATTGACGCCGGTCTCAAGGTCGCCGACTCCGAGCTGGCCACCAAGGCGGCGGCACGCTGGGACTTCCTCACCTTGGAGCAGGCCGCAGGGTTGGCGGAGTTCGAGCAGGACAAGGACGCGCTCAAAGCCCTGACCGTTGCCGCCGAAGAAGGCACCGGTTTCGAGCACGAATTGCAGCGCCAACGTGACAAGCGCACCGAACGGGCGGCCATCGCCGCCCTGGCCGAGCAGCTAAGGGCCGAAGGCGTGACTGTGATCGAGCCCCCAGCGTGGGACGACAAGACGATCCAGCGACTCACCCGGCTCGCTGACGGCAAAGGCAAGCAGCTCACCGCTGAGGCGCACCGTGACTGCCCTGGGCACGCCGCCTACGTCGAGTACGGCTGGCAGTGGGGCGCGTCCAGCGGGGACACCGACGACGGTGACGAGCGCGGCGCGTACGTGACGAGCGCAACCTATGTCTGCACCGCCGCGAAGGCCAACGGTCATGCCGACCGCTTCGGCAGCAGCAGCAGCGCGAGCGACAAGAAGAAGCTCGCGGACATGACCGACAAGGAGCGTGAAGCGGCCCGCGCGCAACGCCGGGATGTCATCGAGTCGAACAAAGCGTGGAAGTCGGCGCAGACCGTCCGCGCCGCGTGGGTGAGCAAGTTCCTCGCGCGCAAGACGGCACCGAAGGGCAGTGCAGTGTTCGTCGCCGCCACCCTCGCCGATCACGCCAGTGCGCTGACCGACTACCGCACACCCGGCAAGGTGGACGAACTCATGCACGGGGGCAAGACGCGCATGCGCAGCGACCGCGCCAAGTTGGAGGAGAACATCACCGACGGCCGCGCGCTGATGATCGCAGTCGGACATTGCTGCGCGGCATACGAGGCGCAGATGAGCGAGCACACCTGGCGCAGCGTCCAATCCGGGCCTGCCCGATACCTGGCGTTCTTGGCGGCGAACGGCTACGAGTTGGCCGCCGTCGAGAAGCGCGCCGCCGGCCTCGACAAGCCCACCGCCAAGAAGCGGGCCAGGCCCGCACGTAAGACCGCCGCCCCGACAGCATCCGGCACCCCCGCCGCCTGACAACGACCAAGGATCACGCCGAGGTGGCGCGGAGCGCAACGCCGCGCCGCCTCGGCACTTCCGAAGGAGGTACCTGAGGTACCCACCCATGGACCAACCGTTCACCTTGCCGCCCAGGCCGCCCCGATCACTGACCCCGGTCGAAACGGCCAAGCTGATCAGGCGCGCCCTGCGCGCTGCACACCCGCACACCAGGTTCCACCTGGTCTGTGATCGTGGCACCGGCTACGGCTACATGAGCCTGCAATGGGTCGC
Source organism: Flexivirga endophytica (assembly GCF_014640635.1). Lineage (GTDB taxonomy): Bacteria > Actinomycetota > Actinomycetes > Actinomycetales > Dermatophilaceae > Flexivirga > Flexivirga endophytica. The sequence continues at coordinate 1,081,523 of NZ_BMHI01000001.1, read as the reverse complement.
CGGGCCGTCCACCACCGCCGTCAGAGCAACCGTTGAGCCCTTCCTCAGCGAGATAGCCAGCGATGAGCCCGACGACACCATGCGACGCCTACCCGTGCCCTACACGTGCAAGGGAATCGCCCTGATCCGACTTGAGAAGGAGCTCAACTCATGACCGCACCCGACCTCACCGCGCACCCCGACGGCATCCTCGTCCTCGGCGAATCCGTGATGTTTCACGACGGCGCCGGCACGCTCATCACCGCAGCAGTGGACCGCCACACCCCACCGGCTCACGTCGTGCTCCGGATCGAGGGAGACCAGCTGACCGTCACCCCGCGCACCGCCCGCGCCCTCAGCGCAGCCCTCACCGGAATCGCTAACACCGCCGAGATCGTCGCCTGCCTGCGCACCTGAGCCTCCAGCGCGCACACCTACGCGGCAGGGAGCGGGCAACTCGCCGGACCCTGCCGCGTAGTGCGTCCTCAGCCCAGCGGCAACTGCATCTGCTCGCCATACAACCGTCGCAGCCGATCAAGCTCTGCCGCGACCTCGCGCGGATCCCGCCGCGCCATGTCACGCAACGCCCGCGCCCGTCGCCGCGCGCCACGCGGATCGCCCAACGGCGACCCGGCCAATTCCTTGCGTTGTGCCCACTCGCGCCGGTTCTCCTGAGCCGAGGAGACCACCACATGCCCCGGTGCGACCCACTGGCACAACGGGTTGTCACACCGATGCCCCAGCACCCTGGCGTCCTCGAGCTCCTGGACGCCGTGCTGTAGGCCGAACGCGAATCGGTGCGCGACGATGCACCGACCGGGCGCGTACCAGAACCGCCCGTGACCCCGGCCACTGATCGCACCCGTCCATTACAGGCAGTCACTCCCGGGCACCCGCACGACCTTCGTCGCATACCGCCGCACCACCTCCACGTCACCCAGCGCCGCTGCCAGGCCCGCCAGTCCTGCCGGGTCAATCCGTCGCCCGGCCATCGCGCCACCTCACGTCATGACCCATCCTCGTCACGTGCCGGTGCAACCCCGGCATCACCGTCCGCATCGTCACCGGACGCACTGACACTGGCCGCGTCGGTCGCCAACGCCTTCAGCCGCGACCCCTGGCTGACGGTCAGCTCCCCACCGCACCACTGGATCGCCTCCTTCATCGTCAGCTTCTCGTCCTCGACCAACCTGCGCAGCGCACGCGCCGCGTCCAACTCGCAGGCGTCACGCTCCTTCAGCCCGATCATCACCTTGACCGCCAGGTCACGGCGACGACGATCCCGCGCCTCGACCTCCTTCTTGCGTTTCGTCTGCGCCGCCATCGCCGCGCGACGCGCCTGCTGACGCACCGACTGACCGCCACTCATCACCGACCACCTTCATCTCTCGATTCCGATCACCTTTCAACCGCACACAAGCCCCACCACCGCCCCCCACGCTCACCTCGACCTTGTCAATCCCGCCCCACACCCGCCTCGTCCACCGTCACCCGATCACGCCGACCACGCCCGTTCCCCCTCCTTCTCCCCCGATCTCAAGTCCCACACACCTCTTGCATTCCCGGTTCTTGATTTTTCAACGACTGAGCGCCAAGCCGTCGCCCCCGACTTGCGGCGGACATGGCAAACGTGATTCTTCGATCCCAACAGGACCCGCGAGGGGTCAATGTCACCTTTTTCGCCGATCCGATCGTCAGCGTCCTGTGGTCGCAGGTCGACCAGTCCGTGCGGTCCCAGGTCCTCGATGCCCACCGCATGGCGGCCAACGACGCCCTCGACGCAGTCGGCATACCCGCCTACGACCGGATACCTTGCGGATGCTCGCCCGATCGCCCATCCCGCCAGCCGCTGCACGTCCACGTTCTGATCGCCATTCACCCTGCCCGCGTGCACGGCCGGTGTGACGCGGGACGCCGGGCATTCGTCAGCGCGGCCGCCGTTCGCGAGGTCTACGCAGCTGCGGTCGGCCAGCGACTGCGGGAGCTCGTCACGGCATGACCGCCAGTGTCCACAAGCTGACTGCCGGGTCCGGGTATGACTACCTGACCCGGCAAGTCGCTGCGATGGACAGCACCGAGAAGGGCTACACGGGTCTGGCGAGCTACTACACCGAGCGGGGCGAGACGCCGGGTAAGTGGGTCGGCTCCGGCATGAGCGGGATCGATGGGCTGTCCGCCGGCGACACGGTGACGGCCGAACAGATGCAGGCGCTCTTCGGCTCCGGGCATCACCCGCTGGCCGCGCAACGGAAGGCGACCCTCGCCGGCCCCGACTTGAAGAAGCAGGACTATGAGGCGATCACCCGGCTGGGGTCGCCATTCAAGGTCTACGACAACGACATCAGCGACTTCCGCAAAGAAGTCGCCGAGCGGATGGGCGACCTCAACGAGCGGGAGGGGCTCAAGCGGGATGCGCCGCTGACCCCGCAGCAGCGCGCGACCATCCGCACCGAAGTTGCCCGCGAGTTCTTCCAGCGCGAGCATGGCCGCCAGCCCCAAGATGCCCGCGAACTGGCTGCTACTGTCGCCAAGCATTCCCGCCCGCAGACCCGCGCCGTCGCCGGGTATGACGTCACCTTCTCCCCCGTGAAGTCCGTGTCGACGCTGTGGGCCGTGGCCGATACCCCCGTCGCCGCAGCCATCGAACAAGCCCACCACGACGCGGTCACCGACGCACTGCGTTTCCTGGAGACGCACGCCTTGTACAGCCGCACCGGCACCAACGGCGTCCGCCAGGTCGACGTGCAAGGGATGGTGGCCACAGCGTTCACGCACCGCGACAGCCGCGCCGGCGACCCAGACCTGCACAGCCACATCGCCATCGCCAACAAGGTCCAGACCGACGACGGCCGCTGGCTCAGCATCGATGGCCGGGTGCTGTTCAAGGCAATGGTCAGCATCTCCGAGACGTACAACACCGCACTGGAGAAGTACCTACGGCAACGCCTCGGCGTCCAATTCGAGGAGCGAGCGGGCACCGACACCCGCAAGCGACCCATCCGCGAGATCGTCGGCGTCGACGCACAGCTCAACAATGCGTGGTCCACCCGCCGAGCCCGCATCGACGTACGCCGCAACGAGTTGGCCTCCCAGTTCCAACGCACCCACAACCGGCCCCCGTCGCCGGTCGAAGCCTTGCAGCTGGCGCAGCAGGCAACCCTTGAAACACGTGAAGCCAAACATGAGCCGCGCAGCATCGGCGAGCAGCGACGAGCCTGGCGGGCGGACGCCATCGCGGTCCTCGGCGGCGAGAAGAAGCTGACCCAGATGATCCGGACCACGCTTTCGCCTTCAGCCAAGGAGGCCGAACAGATCACCCCGGCATGGGTGGCGACCACCGCCGATCGGATCATCGACAACCTTCAGAATCGCCGTGCCCACTGGCAGACATGGCATGTACGCGCCGAGGCGCAGCGCCAGGTGCGCGCCGCCAACCTGCCCGGTGAACTGATCGAGCCGACCGTCGACGCCCTGGTCGCGACGGTCCTCACGGAGCGGTCGATCGGCCTTGCCCGCCCGGTCGACGACCTCACCGAACCCGCCAAGTTGTGTCGGCGAGACGGCTCCAGCGTGTACGACGTGGCGGGTTCGACGATGTTCACCTCGCGCGATGTCCTCAACGCCGAAGAGCGCCTCGTCAGTGCAGCCGGCCGCGTCGACGGCATGCGGGTCGCGGCCAACGACGTCGGCCTTGCCCTGCTCGAGCAGTCCGCCAACGGCCCGGACCTGAACGCTGGGCAAGTGACGCTCGTGCGCGAAATGGCAATGTCCGGCCGTCGAGTTCAGTTGGCGATCGCCCCCGCCGGCAGCGGCAAGACCACCGCGATGAAGGCCCTCACCACCGCCTGGACCAACGGTGGAGGCACCGTCGTCGGACTGGCCCCGCGGGCCGGTGCCGCGAAGATCCTGCACGGCGAGATCGGTGTGCAGACCGACACGCTGGCGAAACTGACCGACTCCCTGCAGAAGGGGATCCTGCCCGACTGGGTCAAGCACATCGACAACACCACGCTCGTGGTCATCGACGAAGCAGGCACCGCCGACACCCTCTCCCTCGACCGCGCCGTCAGCTACATCCTCGGCAAAGGCGGCAGCGTCCGGCTCATCGGCGACGACCAGCAGCTGTCTGCGATCGGCGCCGGTGGCGTGCTGCGCGACATCCAAGCCAGCCACGGCGCCCTCCAGCTCAGCGAACTGCACCGTTTTGTCAACGCCGACGGCACGGTCAACGTCGACGAGGGCGCAGCCAGCCTCGCCCTGCGTGCCGGCAAACCCGAGGGCCTGGGGTATTACCTGGACCACGGACGGGTCCACGTCGGCGACATGGCCACCATGACCGAAGCTGTCTTCCAGGCCTGGGCCACCGACCGCGCGGCCGGCCTAGACGCGATCATGCTCGCCCCCACCCGCGACCTGGTCAGCCAACTCAACCAGCGAGCCCGCGCCCACCGGCTGGCCGACGAGAACGGCACGAATCCACGAGCCCGGGCACGCACCGTCCACCTGGCCGACGGCAACGACGCCAGCATCGGCGACGTGCTGATCACACGGTCCAATCGTCGCGACCTGCGGGTCAGCGCCAGCGACTGGGTCAAGAACGGCGACCGGTGGACGCTGGAGAAGATCACCCGCACCGGCAGCCTGAAGCTGCGCCGGCTCGACGCCAACCTGCACGTGACAGTGCCGGCTGACTACGTGGCCGCATCCGTCGAGCTGGGCTACGCCACCACCACCAACGCCGCCCAGGGTGCCACCTCGGACACCTGCCACGGGCTGTTCTCTGGAGAGGAGACCCGCCAGGAGCTGTACACCGCACTATCGCGCGCCCGCCGCGCCAACCACCTGTACCTGCAGGTCGCATCCGACGGCGACCCGCACTCGGTGGTGCACCCAGACCTGGTGTTGCCGCCCACGGCCACCGACGAACTCGAGGCGATGGTCGCCAACGACGGCTCCGCACGCTCGGCGACCACGATGCTGCGCGACGCCGCGGACCCGGCCGAGCTACTGGGTGCCGCCGCCTCCCGATACCAGGACGCGCTCTACTTCGCGGCCGAGGACCTGCTCGGTGAGCCCGCCGTCTCCGCGCTGGAGGCAGGCGCCGAACGAGCCGTTCCCGGAGTGACCAACGAGCCGGCCTGGCCGGCGCTGCGCGCACACCTGATCCTGATCGGCGCATCGGGCAAGGACCCGATCGACACCCTTCAGGCTGCCGCCGCCCGCCGCGAGCTCACGACCGCCGACGATGTGGCCGCCGTGCTGGACTGGCGCCTGGACCCGTCCGGGCTGCGTGACGCCGGGCAAGGCCCGCTGCCCTGGATTCCGGCGGTCCCGAACGCCCTGGTCACGCACAAAGAGTGGGGTCCCTATCTGACTGCCCGTGACCAGCTGGTCCGCGATCGCGCAGCCGTCGTCGGCGAGGCGGCCGCGCACGATCCCACGGCACCCAGCTGGGTACCCGCCGGCGCCGCCCGCCCGAACGACGCGGTCGTGGCAGAGGTTGCGGTATGGCGCGCCGCCATGCACGTCGACCCGGACGCCTGTCGTCCCACCGGTCCGCAGCAACTCCAAAAGGCTGTCGCCCGATGGCAATCCGGATTGCACCAACGTGCGCTCGGTGGCCGCTCCCCCGCCACCGATGAGTGGGCGCCATTGCTGCGCCAGATCGCACCGCAGGTGATGCGCGACAGCTACGCACCCGTACTGGCCGAACACCTGGCCTCCATGTCCCGCGCGGGCGTCCCCGCCCGGGCGGTGCTACACCGCGCCGCCGAGGAAGGCGTGCTGCCCGACGACCACGCGGCCGCGGCCCTGTGGTGGCGCATCTCGGCACATCTCGGGGCTGCCGCCACCACTGGTGTCGACGAGTCGCTGACAACGGACTGGTCGGACAAATTGCCCGATCTGCTCGGCCCCGATCGAGCAGCGCAAGTGCGCGCGAGCACCTCCTGGCCGGCCCTTGTCGCCGCGGTCGACCACGCCATCCAACGCGGCTGGACGGTGGAGGCGCTGCTGTCCGGAGTACCCGACCAACTGCACGACGTCGACGTCGACTGTTGCCAGGCGCTGCTGTGGCGGGTGCAGGTGGCCATGGACCCCATCCCCGACGAGGACCACTACGACGAGCGCGACTACGAGCAGCCCCCCGAAGATGCCTGGACGGGCGAGCAGCCCGTCGCCGATGGACAGACCACCGAAAGCGCCGACCCGGTGCCGGAGTATGTCGTCGACGCGCCGCCGCCCGGCGACGACGACATGCCGTGGGACCTCGACCTGGGCGACACCGGACCGATCGAACGCGACTCGGGGGGTCCCGCCCCCGATGCAGAACCCGCCAAGGGTTTGACGTTTGCCGCGCTCCGTCGCGACGCCATGAGTCCTCTTGAGCCGTCCGAGCGTCAACTCGAGCAGGCATCCGAGCGGGCCAACCGCATCCTGGAAAGCCAGGTCACTCCCGATCGCATCGCGCAGATCAACGAGCTCACCCTGCAGTTCTATGAGAAGTCGTTGCCCGACTCGTGGGCTGCACAACACCTGCGGGACAGGTTCGGCGTCAACCTGGTCGGCGACCTCGAGCTCCGGCCCGGATTCGCACCGCCCGGTTGGGACACCCTCATCACGCACCTGCGCGGCCAAGGCGTGACCGACCAGGAGATGGTCGCCGCGAACGTCGCCATCTACAACCAGCAGGGTCGACTACGTGACCGTTTCGTCAACCGCTTGATGATGCCAATCATCCACCGGCGCGACGGATGGAGGGACTTCCAGCCCGTCCCGTTCGGGGGACATGACGTCGTCCTCGGTTTCGTCGGGCGCCGGCACCCAGATCTGACCGACGAGGACAAGGCTGGACCGAAGTACCTGAACACGGCCGAAACGGCCCTATTCGTCAAGGGCGAGCAGTTGTATGTCGCCGGCACGTGCCGTCTCGCCGCTGGGGCCACGCCCGTCCTGGTTGAAGGGCCCATGGACGCGGTCGCCGTCACCGTCTCGACGGACGACTGCGTGGGCGTCGCACCGTTGGGCACTTCCCTGACCGAAGAACAAGCCGACCAGTTGGCACGCCTCGGCCGCAACCCAGTCGTCGCCACGGACGCCGACGCCGGCGGCCAGGTTGCCGCCGAGCGTGACTTCTGGCTCCTCGCCCAGCACGGGATGGATTCCGAACAAGCCTTGTTCCCAGCAGGGTTCGACCCTGCCGAACTCGCCGGAGCATTCGGCCCCGAGCGACTGCACGGAGTCCTGTTCGACCGCGTCCCGTTGGCCGAAACAATGCTGCAGGAGCGTCTGGCTAACCTGCCTGCCGCCAAGGCACTGTCCGCCGCCGCGAAGATCATCGCTGCCCGGCCGGCTCAGTTCTGGGAGTCGGGCATCGAACAGCTGAGCAACCGGCTCAAGGTCAGCACCCGCCGCGCCCAGCAAGAGGTCCTCTCTGCCGCTCGAGCATTCACCGACGACCCCCGCAAGGCTGCCCAGGACGGCAGGGACCAGGCGCAAGACACCAAGAAGCGCATCCAGACCAGGTCCAAGGACGCGCAGATCCGGTGGGCAGAGTTCGCCGACAGCGTGGACCCCCGCCTGGTCGAACAGGGCGATTGGAAGGCGCTGGCGATGATGCTCGACGAGGCCACCGCCCAGGGCCACGATGTCGCGGCCGCGGTGCGGGAACTCGTTGGTGCACAGCCGCTCGGCGAGTTGCCCGCCCAGGACCTGCGCTACCGCCTGGTCGCCAAGCTCAACCTATTGCAGCCGCAGGGATCACCGGTCGTCGCCGACACCGGGAACCTTTCCGGCGCCGAGCAGCAGCGACGCCAGCCCGCCACGCCACTCGACCGCGGCCGCGGCGCCCCCCGTCGATGAGCTGATGTGAGGGCTGTGGATGGTCCGGACAGGATTACCCATCGGTGGGTAGCGTCGATCTCGTGCCCGACGCCACCGTCACACCGCCTACACCGTCGCCGCTGCGTCGCTCGGCGTGCTGACCCGCCGCAAGCTGGCCTCCCTGCACTACCGCCGACCCTCAGAGGCGGATCGGCCGCCGCGCTCGGGCAACGTGGTGGGTGCCGCCGGTTAGCGTGCTCGTGGCGACACTACTGGTGGCGGCGGGACTGTGGCTGGTGGCGGTCGACATCGACGTTCGAAGGCTTCCCGACAGGGGTGCTGCTGCCGGTCGCCGGGTTCGCCTTCTTTGCAATAGTTGCTCTGGCCGCCACCGATCCACCAGTCCTTGTACGGGCCTTAGCGTGCGAATTCGCCGGATTCGCAATCTATTTCGCGCTGCGATGTCAAACTCGCCGGCGTTGTCGGTCTCGTCGCCGGGTTCCATGGCCTGGCACGGTGTGGTGGTGGTTCCTGGCCGGCCGACTCCTGTGCCTGACGCGGGCTGCGGGGCCAGGGTCGCGTTCGGGCCGTGGCTGGTCGCCGAGCTACTCGTCGGGCTGGCCCTGACTTGACCGTTCGGCGTCACCTCTGGGTGCAGGCGACCTCGATGAGCCGGCCGGATACGCCCGCCTCACTCACCGCTCGACCGACGAGCCCTCGCGCCAAATTGGTCGCGCCGTACTCCGGCCATCGGGTGACACGCACTGTGAACCGCGCCGTATCGCCGACGATCCGGACGTCCTCATACAGCGGTCCGGTGTCGAAGATGTTCCTGATCGATTCCGCAACCGCGACGAGGTGCTCCATGTCAGCGTGTCCGACGACCGCATTGCCGGTCTCGGCCGCGGGTGCATAGGTCAGGGTGACGGCAGTCGGATTCACACGGGGATTATCTCCTCCGGCCCTGACACCCATCCCGGTACAGACATCCGGCCCGGCGCCCCGGTGGTGGTCGCAGAGCCGTGGGACTCGGGTCACTCGTCGTCGAGAACCTCGCCGGTGTCGAGATTCACCGACGCCAGATGGGGTGGCGGCATGGTTGGCATAGGCCGGCGCCGGCCGGCGCCGGTTGTTGCCGCGTGCTCGATGTCCTCGGCGAATGCCACGCGCCGCCCATCACCGGCCGCGTCGCTGAGGTAGCGGGTATACGCGCCCCGGGCCGGCCACTGCCGGTGGCCCTCCCCGCAGTGGTCCTTGCACCGGATCTTCATCCGGTCGACGAACGCTGGCAGGCAGTACCGGTGCCAGTCCTCCAGTGCATCGGGAGTAAGGGCGATGCCCGCCCGGCGCCGCTGATCGGCCACGACGGCGATCTCGTGCACCAGGTGCGGGTGCTTCGGCCAGCACTGCGGGATGAATCCGTGCTCGTCCCAGATGTATTCGTGGTTCAACCAGTCGACGACTTCCTCCAGCCACACCCACAGCTCCTCGCGTAGGTCGGGGCGCATGCAGCTCGCCGGATCCCACGGTCGGGGCAGCGCCGAGATGTCGCCGAGGGCCTCCACCTGTTCGTCATCGCCCTTGTCGGCGATCGTCAGCTCCCGGTATGCCAGCTGCAGCTGCGGACCCACCATGGGGAACCGTCGTGTCATCGGTAATGGTTCACTTCGTGCCTCGTCTGTGCCGGTCATCACGCACTCCGCTCGTCTTCGTCGTCGATGGTCAGCCCGCGTCGACGGGCTTCCACCAGGGCGCGCGTCGCCTGCGCCTCGGGCGTCACCACCATCTCCCGTTGCTGATCCATCACTAGCCGCAGCTTGTCCTTGCGGGCCAGCAGCTGAGCGCCGGCCTTGCCGTCGATGCACCGGTGCAGTTTGGCGATCATCGGTTTGCCGTTCTCGGCGATGACCAGCGCCCGACGCTCTTTCAGTTGCCGGATCTCCTCGCCTCGCAGGATCGGGATGTCCTCACCGGACACGGTGCGTCCGCCCATCTGACCGCTTTGATAGCTGGTGCGGGCGACGCGGGTGACCCCGAGCAGGTCGGAGATCTCCTGGTTGAATGCGGCGTCCTTGGACCCCCCGAAGACCATGAGGTTGTTCGTCAGTCCCAGCAAGGCGCGCGCTTCCTGCTCCCCGAAGATCGCCGCCAACTGCCGCCACGTCTGGGTGGCGTAGATGATGCTGATACCCAACGCCCGCTCGTTCGCCATACGGGTCCGCAGCGTCGGCAGCGGGGCTGTGGACGGCAGTTCATCCAGGCAGGCAAGGAACGGCGGGCACAGCCTGCCCCACCGGGACCGGTTGGCGGCGGCGAGAGCAGTGTCCAGGACGTGCTCAGCTACGGCCGTCATCAGTGGTGACGCGGACGCGTACGGGTCCTCGCGACCCAGCAGGTAAATGGTTCCGCCCTGCCGGACCACCTCCGCGATGTCGGTGGCTGGGCGTCCCTTACTGGGCACGCAGCGCCGACGGATGTCCGCCTGGAAGAACAGCGACATCGTCTGCTGCACCGTGGTGATGGTGTTTCCGGCCGTCCGATCGTCGCCATGCAAGGCGCCGTGCAGCAGCCCGTGCCAGAACGGGGCCGCCTGCGGATGCTCCCTCAAGATCTCGGTAGGCTCGTTGGTCCGCAACGGCTGCGCCACCCATTCCAGCACGTGCTCGAGGGATCGGCCGGTCAACGCGGCCGCGTGGTAGTAGGCCTGCAACACCTTCGCGGCCTCCGCGGCGTAGAACCGTGCCGCGTCGTCGCCGTGGCCCTGCGTCATCGACCCCTTCACCGACCCGGCGGTGAACGCTTTGGCGCGCCGTTCAGCAACCATGGGGTCGACGCATCCGTCGATGATGTCGACCACCAGCTCGGGTAGGCCGGGCGCGAGCCCGAACGGGTCGAGCACCAGGCATGGCTTGCCACCGGCCTGGCGGTCGCTGAAGCTCAGGAGCAGGTCGTCGACTTTCGTCAACGTCACCAGCGCCGCGCCGGGCGCCCCCAGCAGCGCAGGAATGAGCAGGTCGAGCGTCTTGCCGCTGCCCTGTGGGCCGATCACCCCGGCTGTGCGGTCCCACGGGATCCACAACTCCCCGCCTCTTGGCTCGACCGCCTTGCCCAGGCGCCATCCCACGTCGTGCGGATCCATGACCAGCTTCCTCATCCGCGTACCCTTCCCTTCTTGCCGTACAAGTCAGGTCGTACGACGCCGGACACTTTCCGCAGCCGGGTGCGGCCGAGGAGGTCTTCGGCCTCATCCCGGCTCGCCATACCTTGCACGCGGTTCGGTCCCCAGCGGTCGAACGCCATCTTGAGCGCGACCGACAAGGCCACCACAACCAGCAGTTCGACCAGCACGATGCATGACCACAGCAGCAGAGAGCTGGCGGGGTGATGCAGGCCGCTGATGCCGGCCGCGGCGTTGCCATGCACCACGCCGGGGATGGCGGTGAACAGGTTCGCGTCGGGGGTGAAGGACCATCCCGCGCCGGCGACACAGTTCGCCAGTGCCCGGCCCGTGTGGAACCCATACAAGATCCCCAGGAAGTAGGCCACCATCACCCCGACCGGCCGCTCCCAGGTCCATGGATAGGGGTCCGTCCGTCTGCTTCGCTGCATTCCGCCTCTCCTTTGCTCCTACTCCCCCGAAGGTTCGAAGGGCCGGGCTGGCGCTCACTGGCCGATCTGCGGATCGGTCCGCGATGGCGCCACCGGCACCGCCGTCGTCGTCGTCGCATCGGTCGGCCGGCCTCAGTCGGGGGTGGTAGTGGTCAGCTGGTCTTGCTGGGGTGATCCGACACCTGTCCTACGCGCCAAATTTCGAAGATGTGCTTATGAGTGATGTCGTATCCGTAGTCGCTCACGGTGACCCCGTCTTTCGGGTTCTGCGCGCCGATGGCCTGGTGGTCGGCCGGGTTGAAGACCATCTCGACGTGGCCGATCTTGTTCGGGCCGAGGTAGCTGTCGAAGAAGATGAGATCGCCGGGCTTGGCCTTGTCTGCCGGCACTTTGAACCCGTTGCCGGCGGCGAGCCAGTCGCGTTGCGCACCGGCTGTCCGTGGCATGGTGATATCGACCTGTGCGTATGCCGCCATCGCGAACGAGGAGCAATCCCACGTGTTCGGGCCGTTGGCTCCCATGACGTAGCCGTCGCCGAGGTGGTCCTTGGCCCAGCCGAGGACCTTCTTGATCCGCTTGTCGCTGATCGGAGGAAGGTCGGGGTTGCCGTCGCCGCCGCTTCCGCAATCGGTGGGGTCGCCCAGCACCGTGCCGCCGCCGTACGCATGGGCGTAGTACAGGACGTCGTTGACATACCAGTCCGCGTGGTTGTATCCGAAGATCGCCTTCTTGACGCCCGCCGGGCCGCTGGTGACGCCAAGCTTGGTCAGGTACTTCGCGGCCGTCATGATGCTGTCGGCGTTGTCGTTGATGTCGGCGATACCATCGCCGTCGCCATCGACTCCGTATACCGACCATGTCGCCGGCATGAACTGCATCAACCCCCGGGCGCCTGCGCTGCTGACACCGAGATCCATCCCGTGGGCTGTCTCCTCCATGCCGACGCCGGCCAGCAGGGTCCAGGGCAGTCGGTAGCGGTTCGCCGCTTTGACGTAGAAACCCTTGATGGCGCTGGGTATGACGATCGGCGGGTTGGTAAGGGACTGCCGCCGGTCCTTGCCCGGCAGCGGTAGCGGGAACCCGATGCCACCTTCGCCGCCAGGAGGCGTCGGCGGCGCTGGCGGCCCGGTGTGACGGGGTGGGCTGGGCGCGACCGCCTGCCCGTTGAGCGGTGCCTTGTGTTGCTGCATGAAGGGGATCGGGTTGATGTACTTGTTGTTGACCGCAACCCCGAAGTGCAGATGATTGCCGGTGCTGTTCCCGGTCGAACCTTCCAGGCCCAGGCGTTGGCCGATCGTCACCGTGGCACCGACGTGCATCGCCGGGTCGAGCTTGGCCATGTGCCCGTAGGTGGTGCTGATGCCGCCTCCGTTGTCGAGCACCACCGCGTTCCCCAGGCCGCCATACGGCCCGGCGACCTTGACCTTTCCGGCGGCCGCGGCCAGTACCGACCCGGGGGCGGGCAGCATCGCGATGTCGACGCCTTCGTGGTAGGTGGATCCGATGCCGCCGGGTGAGGGCCGCGGGCCGAAGCCGGAGGTGATCACATACCGTTGCGACGTCGGGACGCGCCAGGCGCCGGTGGGCTGAACCTGTGCGCCTCCCTGGTCGCATTGGGTGATCGCCAGCTCTTCACCGGCCGCCGGTGAAGTGACGGGAGCCACAATAAGTGCCGCCACCAGCGGGACGGCCGCGATGAACGCGACCGGTATGGCACCCGTCAGGTATTTGTTCATCGGTCACGCCGCCGCGGCGATCGCGTCGTTGGTGTAGGTGAGGTCCTTTTCGATCGGGTGCAAGACGGTTTGCACCTTGTACATCTGCTCGCCGACGCACCACACCGCGCGGCCTTTCCCCTGCATGCCCCAGCCGGTGACCAGCCTGCGTGCGATCGGTCCGAGCTCAAGGAGGCGTTCCAGTTCGTCTGCGACGCCGGCGTCCTGGCCGAGCAGGATCTTGATGTCGGCCAGGTGCAGCAGGTCCTTGGCGATCGCCACCGCCTGCGAGCCGGCGTCACCGGCAGACAGCAGGTCGGACGGCTTGTGCCCGACCGCGAACTGGATGTCCCCATGGGTGCGACTCAGCCGCAGGTCCGCGTCGAACGACTTCACGGCTTCGGTTCCCAGGCGCAGCTGCTTCCACGACTCGTCGCGGACCACGATCCGCAGGTCGCCGGGACTGGACATTTCGCGCATGCCACGTGCCCAGCTGTTCACGCAGGTGAGTGCGATCCCGACCGCTTCGTCTCCGAGGGGCTCCAGCCGGGACAGGCTCAATGACTGGATCGGCGCCTTCCAGTCGACCTGGATGGTGGTGTGGTCGTCGAAGAGGCCTGCGAGGGCGCCGGACACCAACTGACCCAATGCGTCACGCAGCAAACGGGTTTCGTCCCAGAAGTGTCGTTCAGAGGAGTACCGGCAGTCCTCGATCAGTTGGGCCGTGGGGTTGTTGAGCAGCTCCCACAACTCGGGGATGGTGACCTCGACGAGCTGGCTCTGTCCCGAGCTGTACCCGGTGAGGATCTGCAGTGCCGCCTTCACGACGGTCTCGTCGGTGGGCCCGAACGGCACGTGCTTGTCACCGATCTTCTGCGAGCCGACCAGCCCACGGACCAGTGTCAGCCACCGGCCGAACACGATCGAGGCGCGTCGCTGTGCCTCCTGCGGTGTGAGGTCGGCCCATCCCTCGCCCAACGGACCGAATGAGATCGGGTTGATCCGGGTCGGCATACCGTGACCGACGGCGAACGGTTCGACGTTCAGGGCACGGCACAGCGGCTCGTACTCGTCCTTCGGGTCACCGCACACCAGTGTTCGGTAGTTGAAGTCCATCATTCTCAGGCAGAACGCCTTGGTGGTGCCGCTCTTGCCGCGGCCGGGTTTGCCGAAGGAGAAGATGTTGCCGTTGGTGACCGGGACGCTGTCGTCGAGGGTCCAGCCCAGGGGGTCGGCGAAGAAGCTGCCGCCGGACAGTTCGTCGATGCCCATCTGGGCACCGGTCGGGGGAAGGCCGGGGGCGGCGATGAACGGCCAGAAGACCGGCGCCTGCTCGCTGGTCATCCGCCAAGAGGCCACCGGAGCAGTGACCGGACCGTGGCCGCGGCCGGCGCGCAGTGCACCGCCTCGAGGCGTGTGCCGGAACAGTCGCGGCTCCTTGGGGGCGGGAGCCTCCTGCGGCAGCCGGGGGACCTCGTGCCCGAAGTCAGACAGCAAAGTCGCCACGTCACGGCCGGCGCCGGCCTTCACTCGTCGTCGCATCCGCGGGTCTCCTGGTCTGTGGTCGTGATCGCTGCCCAGGGAGCTGCCGCGAAAGCGGCTCCCACCCCACAGAGGGCAGGAGCCGCCGCTTCACGCTCACGGGCGGGGCCTCACCCGCCGCCGCGGCGGGTGAGGCTGATACCCATCGGCACAGTGGCCGCGATGAACGCTGTGTCCTGCGCCAGGTCCAGTCGCAGCGGGGCGAACCCGGCGCGCCGGATCGAGGCGTCCAACCTGCGGCCGTACTCCGCCACCCGTTGGGTCTTCGCCACGGTGACCGTGGCGATCGCGTAGGGGTGGATGAGCGCGTTGCCCTGCGCCAGCTTGCCGTCGAGACCGCGCACCTTCCCGGTCTCCGCCTGCTGCTTGGCCCGCACCTTCACGCCCAGCTTCTGCTTCAAGGATCCGCCGACGTCCGCGGCCCACTCGGCGTTGTTGCTTTGCCGTTCAGCCTTGCCCTGCTTGGCGATCGGGTACACCACCACAAAGGAGCGCCGCTCCCCCGGTTCGCCCGGGGTGAGCACCGGCGCGAGGGCGCCCATGACCGCGCCTTTCGCCGGCAACTTGATCGTCGAACTGATCGAGTTCCAGGCGTCGTGCGAGTAGTGGCGGAACGCGGGATCTGCACCGGACGGGCCGGCCATCGCCCACGGGATATCGGCGTTCACCTTCGGGTCTCGTTCCCGTTCGCCCAACGCGTCGATGATGGCGGCACGGTCCCCGGGCGCGAAGCCGGTGCGACAGGCCAAAGCGAGCTCGGGTGAGGTGAGCCAGTTGACCGTCGTCATACCCATCGCACCGCGCAGCTGCGCCTCCATCTCGCCCATCAGCCCGTAGAGCGCTCGGGCGCGCCCTTCGACCCCGCCACCGGATTCCTTGGCAACCTTGGCGATCCGAGACTCTGGTACCACGAGCGTGCAGTACGCCTCGGTGCGCACCGACGCCATACCCAGCCCTTGCTTCAAACCGTCGTTGACAGTCCGCGCCAGCTGCGGCCCGTCCAGGTTCCGGTGCCGTTCGACCCATTGGTCGCGCTCGGCGCCGTCCTCGGGCACCGACCGGACCATGAATATGACCTCGTCGACGAGCTCGGTGCGTTCGGCCGCTTCGAGCATCTCGCTCAGGCCGCGACCGGTCTGGTTGCGTGCCAGCGCCTCCATCATCCCGATGCCGGGGTGGACGACGGTAGCGGTGACGGCCCAAGTGCGTGTGGCGTGATTCTGGATCACGGCGACGCGTGCCATTGCGGCGCCGTGCGGCGGGCCGTCGTGGATCTGGGCCGGTTGCAGCACCCCCGGCAGATCCGGCTCGGCAAGGTCCTCAATCTTGCCTTCAGCGCCCTTGCTCGTGAAGAGGCTGAACTTGAGCACGGCGCCGAGCGAGAACCCGGTGACCCGCAACGCCCACCCGGTCGCGGAGCGGCCAAGGACCGGTGTGACGGTAATGACCGCCAACACCGCCCAGATGACCACGAAGAGCGCCGCCGCCAACCACGCAGCGTTCCCGAGGGACCAGAAGAACGGGAGTATCCCGACGGCCAGCACCGTCACCTGCCAGCCGTGCAGGCCGAAGAACCAGCCGATCTTCGCTCTGGTGTAGTCGTTGTAGATCTGCGACGTCATCGGCGTCTCCTTTCAGTTGCCGTGGTTGTGTGTCAGGCCACCGGGACCGCGGCGGCACCACCGCTGCCGCCGGCGGCCGCTCCACCCTCGCCCGCACCGGCACCACCGCCGGGGCTGTTGCCGCCGGATGAGCCATCCGCGGGGGCGCCGTCCTTGGTGATCGGCGTGTTGCCGGTGGGCGGAAGGGTGTTCTGTCCGCTGATCCCTTCGCTGATCGGGTCGCGGCTGCCCTGGTCGTTGCCCTGGTCGTTGGTTCCGGTCGGGGGCTGCGGCGTGCTGTCATCGCCGCCGTTGCCTTGCGAGCCGGTGCTGGGTGGCGGCGTCGGCCCGGTCGGTGGCTGGGTGTTGTCGTCCTGTCCGCCGTCATTGCCGGGTCCGGTCTTGGACGAGGTCTTGGATGAGTCTGAGCCGTTGTTCGACTTTCCGTCGCCGCCCTTGTTCTTCTTCGCGGTGGAAAAGTCAGGCTGGTAGGTGTTGTGCCCGACACCCATCTGGTTGGTCAGGTCGGTGCCGATGGACGCGCCCTTGGTCCCCAGGTTCTGCATCCCGCCCAGTGTTTTCGAGGCAGCCTGGCCAAGTCCGGGTCCGAGCCCGCTGAGCATCTTCTGGAATCGGCCTGACGCTTGTTCCTCGCTCGAACTCTCGCCTTGAGATTTGCCGTCCTCGTCGCTGGTCGATGCCGCGGATCCGGCGTTTGCCCCGCCGTTGCTGGAGCCACTTGCTTTTCCGCCGAGAAGGCCAGAGACCCCGCCCATCGCGCCGAGGCCGGCTCGCATTCCGGCGCCGGAAGACGTGCCCGGGTCCACGAACGCCAGCAATTTGAACAACGCCAGCGGGCTGAACACCCCGATGCAGATCAGCACCACGCTCGGCAGGGCCGTGCCGATCGACTTCTGCGTCGAGTCGGTCAGCCCAGTGGCGACCCCGCCGGCCATCTTCACGCCGATACCGAGCACCAGGATCATCAGCACGGGGCTGAGTGCGGCGGCGTGGAACCAGCGCAGCGATTTCCAGAACCAGGCCTTGCCAGCGTCTGCTACCAGGCCCGCAGCGGAGATCGGCGTGGTCGCGGCGAGCACAATGAGCGCGCCCGCACGGGCCAGCATGACCATGAAGTGCCCGAAAGCCGCGAGGATCACGAACAAGCCCATCACCCCGAGCACGGTGGCGACAGTGCCGTCGGTGATGTTCTTAGTGGAGATCTCCTTCCAGGGGTGCCACAGCGACCAGGAGTTGACGTGCAGCAGGCCGCTCATCAGGGCCCGGGTGAGACCGCCGCATGCTGCGACGACGGCGACGCCGTAGGTGATCCCGGCGCCCCAAACACCGACGAACTGGGCGGTACCGATAGCGACAGTCGCCAGACTGCGGCCGTCGCGGCGGATCGCGGCGGTGCCGAGCTGGACCAATGTCATGAGGCCCACCAGGGCACCGGCGATCCAGAAGGTGGTTTGGTACACCTGCGAGCCGGGGCCGTTTTCGCTTAGATCCGGCACCAGGAACGCGTCCATGAAGTTCAGCACGAGCTGCAGCAGCCACAACCCGGCGTTCCACAGGCCGAGCATGGCTGCGGTCCAGCCGCCGGCGACTACCTTTCCGGCCTCGCCGGCCAAGTAGCTGAAGGGGTTCAGTTTGGAGACCCAGCCCCAGGCGTCGGTCTGGATGGCGATGCCCGTGTGCAGCATCAGTTGTCAGCTCCCGCACCGGACCAGGTGAGCCACCCGGCCTTCTTGCTCACCTCGGTGCCGGGCCACGTCGACGGCGCTTGCCCGGCCGGAGTCCCCGGCGCAATCATCCAGCGCCCGTTTGACGGTGACCATTGCATGCGTTCGCAGTAGCCGTAGCCGATCTGTGCGTCCTTGGAGATTGACGCGCGCACCTGCATCAGGACGCAGGCCACCGTCCAATCCGGGCCGTCGGTTCCTTTGATCTGGGCTCCTTGCGGCGTGGCGACGACGGCGCTGGTGGGATCGATCTGTGAGCCCATCTGCGCACTGCCGAGGAAGGCCTGCACGTTCTGCATCAGCGGCCACTTGGCGACCCCGTCACCGCCCGGTAGCGCCCACGCGTCGTAGATCTGATTGGTGGTGGCGATGTTCATGTTCTGCAGCACCGCGGTCTCGATCGCCGCCAGCTGCCCGACCGCACCGTGCGGGGTGTGTGGGAATCCGGTGTTGATCCCGGCCGGCCCGGACCGTGGGCCGGCCGAAATGGTGATGGCCGGGGCCGGCACGGCGGCTGGTGTGCCCGGGTCCGCGGCGCTCTGGTCGACCGCGAGCATGGGCGCCGCGGCGACTTCGTTGCGGTGGGCCGACCCGAGAGCGCTCGTCGGATGCGGCGACGGGACGGACTTCGGTCGGGGGTTGATGGAGCTTGTGGGCGATGAGGATGCGAAGGCGTAGTAGACGGCGAAGCCGAGCCCGGCCACCAGGGCGACGCAGACCGCGGCGACGCCGGCGACGACCGTCAGCAGTCGCGTACGCCCCCATGCCTCGCCGCTGATGTCGCTGGACATCAGATGCACCCGCTCCCCATGATGCCGTTCAACATGGCGGGCAGCACCTTGTAGCCGATGGCGGCGACGAAGACCACAACCAGCCCGACCAGGGCAACCTTGGACGCGTGCGGCATCGAGAACACCCGACCGGCGACGACGCCTCCGATCCCGGCGACGATGCCGAGGAAGAACAGGACGATCACGCCCCACATGACGTAACCCTTGATGTCGTTCACCGGCGCGGATGCCCCTTTCGGTGCCTTTGGGCAGACGGCGGCGGCAAGCGTGCTGGCCTTCGCGGCGATGTGATTCATCATGAGAGTTCCCTTTCGAAGTTGTGGCTGGTGACCAGTTGCAGGAGGTCTTCAGCGGCCGCTGTCAGCGATGTGGGCAGCGGCCGCGAACACAGGCCGCGGATGGCCAGGTCCGAATCGGTGGGCAGATCCAGGAGCCGGCCGCTGGCGTCGAGGGCGCGGGTGAGCGGGCCCTGACTGTGTGCGACGGCCTTGTCCCACTTGCGCCGTCGCGATCCAAGGACCGCCGCGACCGGTTGGCCGGCGTCCAACAGGTCGAGTGCCGTTTCCAGACGGCGCAGACCGGGCACGGTTGCGGTCGTGGCCAGCACGACGTGCTCGGCGCCGCGGACCGCTTCGCCGAGCCATCCAGACGAGGCGGCGGCGTGGCCGAATTCCCATCCGGCGGCCAGCACGGTCAGCTGCAGCACCCGGTCGGGGTCTGCGGGCACGGGCACTTCTGCGGCCGTCCCGAGCATGGTGCTGACCCGGTCGATGAGGACGGTGCCGCGCGTGCCCCGGATCCATGGACCGTGCCGACCGAGTTCTGCTGTGCTCGCCCCCGCCAGGTCGGACCCGGTCGACGACCCGCACTCGATGACCCTTGCCGGCGTGCCCGAGGCGGTGGCGATCGCCAGCGCGACGGCTGCCGCAGTGAGGGAGTCGGTGCACGGCAGCACCGGCAGGATCGTTTCCCCGGGGGGCGCCTCCCATGTCGAGCAGGACCCTTGAAGGGTGCTCGCGGCCGTCGGCGTGGGCTTGGTGTTAGGCCCAGGCCCCGGCCCCTGAGGTTCGCTTCGGACGAGGTGGCCGCGGCGGAACTCGCCGGCCGCGACGGCCTGCCACGCCCGTTTCAGCTCATCGACCGATACGGCGCTTCGGCGTCGTTGCGTGATGGTCGTCATGCGCCCTCACCGCCGAGTACGGCCCGCCGGGACGCCAGCGCCGCCCGCAGTTCGTCGGCCGTCAAGTCCCTCAAGGCGACCTTGGCCGCTTGGACCTCGTGCAGCCGCGCCACGCAGCCATCGAGTTCACGGATGGCGGCGGCTTCGCTTCCCGCGAGGTCGAACAGCCGTGCAATGTCAGCTGGTGTGCGAGCGGCCCTTCCTTGGCCCCGGTCGTGCTGCGGCATCGTGATCACCTCCGACCTGCACGAGCGGTCGGATCGGACTTGGCGCTCACTGTTCATGCCGGGATCTGCCCTCGGGAGCAGGCCGCGCTCAAGGCATCAATGCTGTTGCGCACGCGCCGGCGGACGGTCTGTTCGGAGGTCCCGAAACTGCGCGCGATCTGCCGGCTGGCGCGGTTGCTCAGCAGTCCACCGCTGCGGCCGGTTCGGGTGGGAGGTTCGCGGTCTGCTGCTTCGACCAGGCTCAGCATCAGATCGCGGTCGTATGTCGAAAGTGTTCCGTTCTTGCACGCCCAGGAAAGAATCCTGACTACTTCTTCTGCGGGGTCCTCATCGGCGGGTAGTTCCTCCCGTTCCGGCCGCATTCTTTCGGTGACGTCCGTTGGCGTGGTCCGCGCCCACGTGATGTCGTCCCGCTCGACGTGCGAGCGGACTCCGAGTTCAGCCAGGACGTGGTGCCTGACGTTCATGTAAATGTTCCCGGAGACCTTTTCGAGCCGGCGCCAGGGGAATGAGCGGATTTCCAGCCACAACTGCGACGCGATGACCTGATCGACGTATTGAGATCCGATGCCTCGCTGCAGTTGCTGGGCGAGTGTGATCATTCCCGGGATCAGTTGCAGTGCGAGAGCGGCGGCGGCTGCGGTGTCATTGCCCCCGTCGACCGCGCCGAGGGTTGCCAGGGCGTGCAGGCCGGCTTGGGTGTCGGGCGCGTCGAGTTGAGACCCGACGCGGAGCTCGAAGAATGATGCGGCGTCGGTCGCCTCGGCGAGCACCGGGTACTGCTCGGCCCAGGTCGACCAGCGTCGCGCCGCATCTCGCAGCAACTCGCTGCTCTCGCCAATGCCCAGTAGGTTCGCGATCCCGCTCTGGGGGAAGTCCGCATGGGTCATAGCCCGCTCCTTCAGTCGTGTGTCGAACACGGCAGAAGATGGCCTGCGGACGTTTCCTGTTTCGTTCCCCCTGACGGGGGGAACGAACCCGCGACCCAGGGGGAACGGTCCGCTGACCTGCAGCGATGCACGTTCCCCAAGTCATTTGCGCGAAGGGGTTGCAACGGGGGCGAACGAAGCGCTTTTCCGGGTGCTTCGTCGTGCACTGCGAGCAACTAACCGAGCAGTGGACTGGTTGCGCGCGGCCGAGGAAGTTGATCTCGCTGCGTCGGCGCGAGGGTCGCCAACCCGGGGCTGAGCCGCGGCCGGGCCGACATCCCGGGTGGGATCCACACGGCGCGCGGTCCAGGTCACGTGACGTGCGGAGTACCGGACGCCGCCCGTGTCGCCTGCGCTTCAGTCAGCGAGCCCGACCTTCTCGCAGAGCACTGGGGTCACGGGCTCGTGGACTCGCGCTGCTGTTCGATCTCCCAGGTCTGGTACTTCCCGTTGCATGCCGGCCAGGTGACGCACCCGTAGAAGTCGCCGTTTGACCCGGATTTCAGCACCACCGGGTTGACCCGGCAATCCGGGCATGGAATCGGGTCGTCGGTTTCTCCGTCCCGATTGTGGATCGTCACCTTCTTATCGTTGAACAGTTCCATCAAGAATGTGGATTCCCGGAACTTTGTGGTCAACAGCAGTACGGCTTTACGCGCGCGGGTCAGCGCAACATAGAAGAGGCGTCGTTCTTCGGCGTCGGGAAATCGGTCCGCGCCGGGTTGGGCCAGGCGCAGCAGCGGGTCGTCCTCGATGGTGCTGGGGAAGGAGTACGCGGCACCGGAAATGAGATCTAGTACGACGACATAGTCAGCTTCTTTGCCTTTTGACTTATGAATGGTGTCGGCGCTTACGGTCAGGTGCGGCCGGCTACGGTCACACAAGTCGGCAACGCGCTCGAGCGTGTGTCTATAGCGCCCGAGCACGAAGACGCTGGCAGGTTTCGCGTCGCCTGCATGCTGCTGACTGAGCCCGGTCAGGTAATCCTCCAGGGCCGCGGGATACTCATCGCCCGTGTTGACCGCGATCGCTTGCAGCGTGGGCGGGTCTTCCCGTTGGACCGAGGAGACTTGCTTCTCCAGCTGCGCAGGGTTCTTGGCGACGAACTCCCCGGCCACATCGCACAACGATTGGGGCGAGCGGAACGTCCGGCTCAGGTGGACTGTCGGGCCTTGCCCGAACCAGGTGGCGAAGTCGGTCATCACGGACAGGTCGGCGCCTGCGAATCTGTTGATCGCCTGCCAGTCGTCGCCGACCCCCAGAAGGTGTCGATCCGGCCCGGCCGTCAGAGCACGGACGAGCCACGCCCTCGCGCAGCTGCTGTCCTGCAGTTCGTCGACCAGGACCATGGTGTAGGGGTTGGCCCATCGGCCGGCTTCGATGATCTCGGATGCCTGTTTGAGCATGTCGTCGAAGTCGACCTGATTGGCGGCCGCGAGCTGGCGCTGCCATTCCTGGTGGATCGCTCGATAGAGCTGCAGGAACAGTTCGGTGCGGATCGGGATGCGCCCGGTGGCCGACGCCGCCCGCTGGCGTAGGTCCACGCTGGACAGCTGGTTGCTCTTGGCGTGGGCGAGCACGGTCCGGAACAACCGGATGATGCTCGCGTCCTCCACCGGTTCACGTCCAGGGATGTGCTGAATTTCGTGGTAGCTGTCGTCGATCACGAGACCGCGTGCTCGTAACTGGGTGGCGAGGTAGTCGAATCCGCTGCCGTCGCGCACGGATGCGGAGGTGGTCTCCAGCAGGGTGGTCCCGTGCGCTTGGTGCATCTGCCGTTTCCAGCGCATGCCCTCGCGGTAACCCTCGAAGGTCGGAGGTGGGTTGCCATCGCGGTCGATGGCCCAATGCTCGTGGTAGGCGTCGATGTCCGGGTAGTAGAAGTCCGGGTGGTACTGGCCGTGCCGGGCTGTCGCAGTGCCCACTTCGTACGGGCGTTCATACTCGTACCGGACGCCGTGGTAGAAGAGCCAGTTCGCGATGAGGCGTTCTTCTTGGCTTTTGACCACTTCGTCGTTCAGTGTGCGGTACCCGCGTATGCCGGTGATCTTGTCGTGGTCCTCCGGGCGGCCGGGTACACCGAAATCACTCAGCGGTTGGCCGAACACGAGCCGGAACAGATCCCACGTCCGCCGAAACGTCTCGTCGCGGTCCCTCAGCCGGTCGACGACACGTTCCATCCGCTTGGCCCCGTTCAGATCCACCAGGTCGCCGGGGACCCTTGGCTTGCGGCCGGTGGCCTGGCCGATGACCTCGAGCCCGAACGAGTGGAAGGTGGTGGCTTTGATCTGTTCGCCATCGAGCCTGTGGGTGTGGAGGCGTTCCACCACACGTTGGTGCAGCTCGTCAGCGGCTGCCTTGTTGAACGCCAACATCAGGATTTGTCCGGGTTCGGCGATGCCCCGCGCGAGGGTGTACCCGGCGCGAGCAACCATTGTCGAGGTTTTGCCGGATCCGGCTGCGGCGATCACTCGCACGCTGTTGTCGCACATCGCGACGGAACTGATCTGCTCCTCGGTCAGTGGCGACTTCTCGATCGTGTCGAAGAAGTTCTTCATGTGCACCCGCTCAACGGCCAGGAATTCCTGGTTGCGCTCGGCTACCCAGATCGGGATATCGGTGTGCTCCCAGGTGTGGATCGCTTGCAGTAGCGATGCCGGTTGCGTGGCCAGGAAACCAGCCAGTTCGGGCTCGCTGCGGACTTGGTCGAACACCGGGCTGGCCAGGTCCGGGCGGTCCGCCAGCCAGCGTGCGGCCAGCTCACGGGGGATCCACCGGTTGCGCAGCGTGTCCAGGTCGCGCAATACGCCCTCTCGCCACTGCTGCACCTGGTGGCCATCCGCGATGAACGTTGCGCTGAGCCGCTCGAGTCGATCAGCCTCGGCGATCACCTGCCCGATCACATCGTCGAGTGCGCGCCGTGTCTCCCGGTTCAAGCCACCCAGCGCGGTATATGCCTCTGCTGGGACGGCTACGACCGACCATGGCCATGCTCGGTCGATGGTGCGCTCCCGTAGCGCCGCGCCGGCGAGGATGTGCCACCCCATGGTCGGCCAGCTGACTCGCAGCCGCGGGCCGTCGGGGGTAGCGACCCAGTCGTGCCCGAACATCCGAGCCCAGAACGACGGCTGTACCTGCATGGTGGTCCTCCCCGATTCACCCGACGATGCACCATCGTGCACAGCCGCCCTGACAGCCGGGCCTGTAGCGGGCCGGTCAGAGGTGATCAAACGCGTCGTCGTGCTCGACGACGAGGACGTCGATCGGGTGTCCGTGGGTGTAGTTGCCGAGTGCTTTTTGGATGCAGTGCAGGGATGACGCACGGTCCAGGCCGCCGGACCCGGACCCGATCAGCGGCATCGCGATGCGGTGCATCTGGTGGGCGACCGCTGCCCGTATGACGGTGTGCACCGACGCATCGACCGTCGCCTCGGTGGCTCTCCAGACCAGATTCAGTCCGGCGACGTGGATGAGTTTGGTGTGTTCGCTCAGGTGCCCCGCATCCGTGATCACGCACCCGCCCACGGGGAGAACCCCGGCGCGGGCGAGCTGTTTCCACGGCCCGGGTCCGGTGCGGCGTTTCAATGCCCTGCTCACCCCGCCGGGGAACAGCAGCCAGCGCGGCATGTAGTTGCGGTTCCAGGGGTTGACCAGGGCGTCGACGTTGTCCATCTGCGCCAGGTCGCCAGAGATCTTGTGCACCCTCACCGCGGCCGGAACTTGTTCCGGGGTGGGGTCGCATCGTTGGCCCGGCATCAGCTGGCGGCTTTGTCAGGGTTCAGCCAGTTGCGGTTGCGGATGATCGTTTCCGTGCGCTCTGATAGCTCCGTGGGTGCCAGTCCGTCGTCCGAACGGTTGACCACGCCGGCGCGCAGGATGCGTTCCGCCTCCGCGTTGTGTCCCTCTGCGGCGGCGACGGCCGCGAGGTCAAGGCGCGGGATCTCCTCGCGAGGGGCCGCAAGGGCGGCGGTTTCGGCGGCTGCTCGCGCGGTGGTGACATCGCCGTTGCGTAGCGCCTCGGTGGTGACCATGTGTGCGACGTCGACGATGCCGCACACCATGTGATGGTCGAGCCGGTCTCCCTCGGTCAGCCAGGCTCCACCACCGGTGCGCAGTTGGTCGAACGGGATGCCGGAGACGAGTGTCAGGGCACGGCGCAGGTCTTGCATGCCGTCAGCGCCTCTGGCCTCGCCGCGTGCCCGCAACCGGCGGAACAGGTCGCCGTCGAAGAGAACACCACTGACCTGATAGACGCCCATCCCACGCTCCCTGGCCGCCGCGGACTCCTTGGCTCCGGGAAGGTATTTCTGTCCGGTCACGGGATCGGTGCCCAGCCATTCCCGCAGCGTATTGACGTCACGCCTGACGGTGCCGTCGGCGATGTTGAAGACCTCCCCCAGCTGGGCCGGAGTCACGCCAGCAGGGCGTGTCACGAGGTAGGCGAGTAGTTCGGTGTAGTACGCCTTGCGTTTAGCCACTGCGACGGCATCGCCGCGGGTGCGAGCCGAGACCGGGCCGAGCACGCTGAGCCGTGGTCTCGCACAGTCATCGCTGAACCATGCCTCGACGTCGGCGTCCAGGTCCGGGTCGGTCTCGTGCAGCTGATCCCGGACGGCGTCCGGGATCTTGGGCGCCAGGACGGCCAGATCCTCCGGTGTCGTTGCGGCCAGTGTGACGTACTCCTGGTCATCCCCGGCGAGCACGCTGTGGGCATCGTCGGCATCGGCGGTCCGCTCAAGGGTGTACTCCTCGCGCAACGCTCCGGCTTCGTTCACGAACGCGTGCCAGCCGGCCGCGTTTTCGGCGACCGGTATGTCGGTGTCGGGCTCGTCGGCCTGCCCGAACACCTGCGCGCATCCTTGCGCCTCCTCCCGCGTGAGGGTGACCGCAGCGAGTTCCAGGCCGACCGCCGGCATGGAGACCCTGCCGTCGGTATCGATGTGCAGTTCGACCTCGACGAGGTGATCATCGCTAGCTCCGCTGCGGTTGAGTAGAACGGCGGTGCCGGTCAGCCCCGGGTGGCTTTCGATGAGCTCGAGAACCTGACGTAGTTCTTTGCTGGGTTGCCGGCCGGCGAGGTCGACGATCATCACGCGCGCCTGCCAGGCGTCATCGCCGTGCCGGTGTGCGCGGGCCGTGGTGACGTCGACTCCTCCGGCCTGTTCGAGAGTGCCGATCGCGTCGGCCAGCAGTTCGGCGGCGATGTCCCTCCGTTCAGTGTCTGGGTGCAGCCGGATCCTGGCGGGGTCGAGCTGGTCGAGGCCGTCGGCGATGCCGACGCAGTCGACACGCACACCTTCGGACCAGTCATTCACGGCGAGTTCGGCCACCAAGTAGCGGACGAATTCGCGTCCGCGTTCGACATCGCCGCTGATGTTCAGTGCACCGAAGTCCTCCAGGTTGATCAGCCAAACGTCGCCCTCGTCGCCGCTGCCGATGGCGACCAGCATGGGCAATGGGGCGGCCCGGTCGTCATACTCGTCGTCGCTGCCCGTGACCAGGCCATCGGCCGCTTCGGCGGTCATCGTCCAGTGCAACCCGTCGTCGGTCCCTGTCCACGGGACGGGCAGGGTGGCCGCGTCGCTCAGGTGCAGCACGGTCTGCTCCGGGGTCCACTGCAGGGCAGCGATGGACGGCATCGTGTCGTCCTGGGTCTGCACAGCGAGATGACGCAGGATGGCGTCGATCTGGACCACCATCGGCACTGCCTGCGCGCTCACGGTGACGATCGTCTTCTCCACCGCGGCGAGTTCCGGCGGCGGGACGGCGATCGTCTTTCCGGGGCGCCGGGCGCGGAACTGTGCTGCGCGGCGGCGGCGCAGGGCCATCCACAGTCCCCCGGCCAGGACCATCCCAGCGCCAGTCAGGCCAGTCAGCATCCAGGGCGCCGTGGATTCCTGGTGGACTCCTGCGGCTGCGGCCTGGTGTACGTCATTTCCCCGTGGTGTGCTGTCGCCTGACGGGACGTGCGCCGGTGGCGTCGGTGTCACCGGAAGGGGCTGCGCCGGCTGCGTGGCCGGCGGCTGAACGCTCGGTGCTGCGGGCGCAGATGACGCGGGCGGAGTATGACGCCGCGGCGAGTTGCGCGGGGTGGCGTGGCCTGTCGGGCGCGACAACTTGGGGTGGTTGGTTGCACCGGTCCTACCGGGTATGACGATTTTCCATCCCGGCTCGATGAGGTTCGGGTTGGTCAGGTGCGCCCCGCCCGGCTGGATCGTCTGAGCTGTGGCGGCGACGATCTCGGGAACCTGGTCGGCATCGCCGAGCTCGTGTTCGGCGATGCCGCTGAGGGTGTCGCCCGGCTTGACGGTCACGACATGCTCGTGGGCAGGCGGCCCGCTCTCGTCCGGGACCAGCAGCACCCACCCGGGCTTCAGGAAGCCCGGGTTGTCGCCGAGTGTCTGGTGGTTGACCGCTGCGATCTCGGTGTACCTCTGTCCCGAGCCCAGGTACTCCCGGGCGATCGACCACAGGCTGTCGCCGCGTTGCACGGTGTATTTCACCGTCGGCGCGCTCGGTGAGCGTGCCTCCGGGGCTGCTGCTGCGCGCTCCGATCGCTTGTGCTCCGCTTTGGCGGTGTGCGTGTCGACGGTGGCATGGGTGGATGCAGTCGCGACCTGGTGCGCCGGCAAGGGTGCCGCGTTCGCGGCCTGCGCCACAACCGGGGATGCCGCGAAGAGCATGATCGCGGCGCCGACCAGGCCGCGGGCCGCGGACTGCGGCATGCGCAAGCCCGGTAAGGTGGGAGCGTGGATGCCGCGGATCCGCGACACCACTTCCACCAGAATCGACAGGCTGAGGAATGCCCAGCTTGCCCAGGCAATGATCTTGATGACGCTGAGCGCCAGCGTGCCATCGTCCGGGCTAATCAGCGTGGTGCGAATCGTCTCCCAGGACGGGACGGTGTGCGGCAACGGGTCGGCACCGACAGCCAGAAGAACCAGCGGCAGCGCGACGACGATCCCGACGATCGCCAAGAGGGCCATGAGCCCTGCGGCACGTTGGCGAATGTTGTTCATCGTTCGTCTGTTCCTCTCTCGGCGAGCCCGTTCATACGCCAGATGTCGGCTGCTGCCGCTTGGCGCCCATGTTGTGCGCCTAACCTCGGGCACCGTTCTGCACCCGCTCCAGGTGCGCGGTGCTGTGTCCGGTCACCGGAAAGCTGTTCAGGCCGATGACCGACAGGAACTTCGTCGCGTACTGGTCATGCGTGGTCACGGTCAGCGTGCTTCCATGCACGGTGACGCTGCCGTGTACCCCCGCCGCCGCGAGATACTGCTCGGCGGCCGCGGCTGCCTGCGTGGTGTTGACGCTGAGGGTGTCGCCACGGATCGCCGAGTTGGCTGTCACCTGTTCGCCGGCGGCGCGCGCGGCCTGCGCGGCGACGTCGCGGGCGCGCTGCTCGGCGTGCACTTGCCCGGTGAGATCGACCGCGAGGCCGACCAGGATCACCATCATCACACTGGCGGTCATGATCAGCACGCTGATCGAGCCGCGCTCTGGGTCGGTACGAAGTAACCGCCTCATCACCGCTCCCTGAAGGTGTCGATGGGGCTAGTCGCCGACTCAGTGACTGTCAAGGATCCTGGTACCCCGGGTATGGACAGATCCGACAGATTCACCCGGCATGTGACGGTTGCCGTCACCCGTGCCGGGGTGCCAACGGGCGCGCTGAAGCCAGCAGTGTCGACCGTCACACTCTGCGTAATGCACTGCACTTGTTGGTTTTTCAGACTTGCGGCCCCGGCAGCCGTCGCTGTACCGCTCGCGTCGCCCGCACTGCGGGCGATGGATGCCGTGCGGGCCGCGTCTGCGGCCGCGGACTCCACGGCTTGATGCGCCATGATCGTCCGTCCGCCGAAGATGATGAGCCCGACGAACAACATGAACGCGGGTACGCCGATCACCGCCTCGATGACTGCCGAGCCCTCGTCTTCGTGCCGATGTGTTGCCTTGGCCAACACTCGTCCCATGGGCATCATCCGGTGATCCGTTCCACGGGCACAGTCGCGCTCTGGTGCACGGCGATCGTCCAGCCGGGTATGACGCTCATGCTGCTGCCCGAGACGGTCACCGTCGCGGTGGTCGCACTGCGCGAACTGTGTACCGAGGTAGCAGAAATGACGCCTGGTCCCGCATCGGCGAGGAGTCCGGCGGCTTCCACGGTTCCTGCACCGGCGGTTCCGTACTGTGCTCCGGCCGCACGTGCGCCCTCCTGCGCGGCTGCGATGGCGACCGCCCTGGCGTGATACCAGAGTGCGGCCTGCATCCCGGCGAACAGGACGGCGAGCACGGCGGGCAGCAGGAGCACCATCTGAATGGTGGCCATACCGCGGTCACCCGACCCGTGGGCGGGCAGAACCCGGCGGCGCAGCCGCCCGCAGATGCTGGTCACGGTCATCCTGGGTCGCCTCTTGCCTACTTCAGGGTCCCGGCCTTCGACTTGACGTATGCCGTGATGGCGCCGACGGCGATCCCGACGATGATGATGATGGCGACGGCCCACAGGACGTTCTCCATCGTCAGGGAGCCGGCTTCGTTGTCATGCTCACGCAAGGTCGTCTTGGCACGGTCCGACAGCTCATTGCCTTTGTCGGTCAGGCGCATTCCCAGGGTGTGGAGTGTTGCGATCAGGTAGGTCATGATGTCGCCCTTTCTGGTGGTTCGGTGATCGTTGGTCAAAGGTGTCGGTTGGGGATGGCTGGGCGGTTCGGTGTGCGATGTCAGACCCCGCCTCCCATGACTCGCAGCAAGGCCGGCGCGACAAGTAACGCCATGAAGATGACCCCGAGAAGCGACATCGGGATGCTCATCCGTTCACCGATCTCGTTCGCCTTGGCGAGCTCGGTGTTGAGCATGGCGGCTCGCAGCGACGCAGAGCGTGCCCGCAGCTGGTTGTAGGTCTGGGCGTCTTCCTCGCCGGAGAGCCGCAGGATGCTGGCCAGGTCCTCCAGCTCCGGCAAGCCGAGTTCGTCGGCCAGGCCTTTGAGGGCGTCCCACGGAGCGACGCCGTTCCACCGGGACCGTGCGAGTTCTTCGCTGAGACGTCTGAACACCCAGCTATCTCCTACTGCTGCGGCTACTTCCATCGCTTGGCGTGACCCGCTGCTGCTGTTGCGCTCGAGCGCGACCAGATCGATGTAGGCGCCTAGCGCGCGAGAGAACTCCGCTCGCGACTTTTTCGCTTCGTCGCGTGCGTTCAGATCTGGGATGAAGAACATCACGGCAGCCAGGGCGATCGTGGCGATGACCGGGAGAACGATCGGCGGCTGGAATCCGAATACACCCAGCAGAAAGGTGAAGAACGGCGGGATGACCAGGCCGACCGCGGCAAACATCAGCTTCTCGCCGTAGAACCTGGCCACCGGAATCCGCAGGATCGCCAGTTCTTTGGTGGGGGTGCGCGCCCACGCTGCGGCCGGAAAGGTCTTCATGGCCCACCTGCCCAGGCGCTCCGTGCGGTCCGCGGGTTCGGCCAGTAGTGCGGTTGTGGTTCGGCGTCCGTGTTCGGGCGAGAGCCTGTCCAGGGCATCAGCAAGGTCTGGCTCTGCTGGGATGAACCGCCAGACGAGACATACCACGCCGAGCGCGATCAGCGCTCCACCGAGCAACGCCAGCTGGAATCCGGTAGTGATCATGCGGCGTTCTCTTTCACTTCGGTCCCGATGAACCGGGGGATCTCTTCGCCCTCGGCCATCCGGCGCATCCAGATCAAAGTCGCGACGTATGCACACAGGAGCAGCCCGGCGATCGCTTCGCCGATCGGTGTTCTGTACGGGGCGACGTACTGCCCGGTCATCGCGAGGAAGACCAGGACGCCTGCAGTGATGGTCGTCACCCACCGCGCGGTAGAGCGTGGCTTGGCACGGTCCGCCTCAATCTGCCGGCGGGCACGGACGTCAGCGGCGACGGATGCGGCGAGGGCCTCCAGCACACTGGCCAGGCCGCGGCCGCGGCGTCGTGCGCCGAGGATCAGGTTCGCCGCGACCAGGTCACCGGTGGGGTCATCGAGGTCGTCGGCGAACGCCCGCAATGCGTCCTCGGTGTTCCAGCGGGCTTGCAGTCGCCGGACGAGAAGATTCACCTCGGGTGCGATCGGTTCGGGCACGGACCGGCCCGTGGCGATCAGCCCCTGCTCGAGGCCGACTCCCACGGTCAGGACGCCGGCCAGGGAGCGGATCCAGTCCTCGAGTGCTTCGAGGCGATCGATCTTCGCAGCGGCACCTTTCGATGACAGCAGCGCGGGCAGACCGACGACGGCCGCTGGGACGGCGGCGATCGCGATGATCCATCCGGTCAGGAGGGCGATGATGAGGCCTGCGCCGGCCCCGCCGAGTAGCAAGGCTCGCGTCTGGGGAGACGTTTGTGCGAGCCTGGCCACGAGCGGCAATCGGGTCCGGGCCGGCGCAGGCGGCTTCTCGGGGGTGCGGCGGAAGCCGAGGATGGTGCCAAGCACGCCACCCAGGATCAGCGCGCCAGCCATTGCCGGGATGAACGGCGTCATCATGCTCGCCCCTGGCTCTCGATCTCGAAGGCTCGAGTATCGAAACCGAAGGCCTCCAGGTCGCGCAGATGGTCGGGGAGCACCGCCGCGGTCCCGGGCCCACGGGGGCTCGGGCGGAACACGTGCGTAATGGCGTAACCGATCTCCTTCTCGCCAGGTTCGACGGCCACGATCTCGGAGACCCACCGCTTGCGCTTTGTCTGGCCGTCTTGTGCGTTGCCCGTTTCCAAATTCACGTAGACGACCAGATCGATGTGTTCAGCGATGGCGCGGGTCGCGTACTCCGGTGTCACGTGTGCGCCGGCTTCCATCGCGCACGTGATCAGCTTGCGGATCGCGCCCGAGGCGCTGCCAGCGTGCGTGGTGCTGATCGAGCCTGTGCCGGACTGCATCGCCTTGATCATGGCGATGACTTCCTTGCCGCGAACCTCACCGACGATCTGTCGTGACAGGTTGAACCGAAACGAGTCGTACAGCAGCTCGTCGAGGGTGACCTCACCGGCGGGGCGGCCGTCTGGACCGATCTCCCCCGAGCCCGGGCGCGCCTCGAACGGCACGATCCGCCGGTGCTTCTTACCGAACTCGTGCAGGTGCAGCTCATACTCGGTCTCGAACGTCCCGATCCGCTCGTATGGGTCGAACTCGGCGCACAGCGCACGCACCAGCGTGGTCTTGCCAGCACCTTGGTCGCCTGCCACCACGATGGACTTCTTCGCCTTCACCGCCGCACGCAGGAAAGTGACCTGCAAGTCGCTGAGCGTGCCGTTGTCGCGCAGTTGATCCAAGTCGACCTGTTGCAGCCGGTGTCGCCGGATCACCACTGCCGGACGCGGCGTGTTCCAGGCAACCGCAGCCATGCGGGCTCCGCCGTCCAATCGCATATGCAGCCTCGGCTGCGCCTCGGAAAACGGTCGTGTGTTGCCTTCACTGCGCGATGCCAAGAAGGTCAGGAACTCCAACAGCTCTTCGTCGGAGTCGGCTACCGGGGGACCTGCGCGAAGGCTGCCGTCGGCGTACTCCAACATCACGTCCTCGGCGCCGTAGATTTCGACGTTCTCGACCTCGTCGTCATCGACAATCGGTTGCAGACGCCCCAGCCCGAACAATGCGTTATAGATGGCTTCCGCGAGCCGCTGCTGCTCGTCGAGAGTCCACGCGTTGTCTCCGTCCGCAACGGCGTCCTGCGCGGAGTCCTCCAGGAGTTCGAGGATGATCGTGCGGCCAAGCTCCCGCCGCGACCGCTCGTCCAGGCCAACTCGCTCGTCACCCAGAGCGGTCAGGAGCTTGTCCGAGGCCTGCTTGCGGAACGCGGCCACCAACGACCAATCAATGTCGGCGTGGGCGGTCGCACCGCGTCGCCGTGGAGTAACGAATGGGTTTTCGCCCGAGCGAATCCGTTCCGGCCGGGAGCTGAGCCGGGAGCGAGCATGGTCGATCGACTCGACCTGCCCGCCAGCTTCAGGCTCGGCAAACAGTGGAAGCGCGGTCGGGTCTGGGATGGCGGTCGGGTCAGTCGGGTCGCTCGGCCCCTCATGGGGGTTTGCGGTCATGCGCGTGCTCCCGTCTCCGCGGTGCCCAACTCAGCGCGATTGGCTGCGATAGCTCCTTCCGCGGCCGCGCAGGTCGCACGTATGCCGCGAACCAGTGAGGCGCTGTCGAATTTGCGGGGCTTGTGCGCGCCGTTGGAGAACACTTCAGCCATCTCCGGTTCCCACGGAACGGTTGCGGCCACGGGGATCTGCAGCACTTTCGCGACCTCCGCCGGGCCATACGGGCGGCCTTTGCCGATCAGCAGTGTTCGCAGTTGTTGCAGCGCGCCCCGCCGCTCGAAGGCATCGTGCAAAGTGTTCGCCCAGGATCGGGCTCCGGCCAAGGACGGCAAATTTGTCCTCGTCGTGAACAGGGTCAGGTCGGATCCGTAAATCAGCGCATCGGGTGAGTTGGTCATCCCCAGCCGGCCCGCGTCAACGATCACGTCCTGGCCCGTTCGTTCGAGCCCACGCAACACGGCCAGCAAGGGCTCCCACACGTCGACCAAGCTGCGGGACTGAGCGTGATTGCGCACACCAGCCAGGAGCATCACCGTCGATCCCTGAATCGGGATTACATTCGTCGCGACCGCGTCAGCAAGGGCGCCGCTGCGGTGCGCCAACGCCAAGTCGATGAGTCCGCGGGAGCTCGCAACTTCACCGCGGAAGAATCCGGCCAGCACACTGCTCCCACCCGTGGGGTCGGCTTCGACAAGAACGACCGGTCGAGGCCAGCACACCGCCATGCCGAGGGCCGTGCTGGTGACTCCGGGTGAGCCCGAGGCCGACATCAACGTCACAACGGCCATCAGTGCTCCCGAGAATCCAGCACGATCGCGACCTTGCCCGTTGAGGCCTGCACGGCCAGTTCGGCGGCCTGCGAGTCGGGAACGGCGACGTCGACGACCTGCTGACCCGCACTGCCCCCGGCTTGCACATCGACGACCGTCGCGGTTGTCGAAGCCCGTGTAGTTGCCGCTGTGGAGCCGCCTTGGCCGCCTGGCGTTGTGATCACGCGAATGTTGTCTCCCGGCTGCAGGGCGATAGCTGGCAGCTGCCCCGGAGTGACACCGACGCCAACGACGGACTGCCCACTTGCCGGCACAAGGGTGCTGGTCACCGCGCTCCAGGTGAGCAACCCGCCTGCGGCCATGTCGTATGCGGCACGTTTGCCGACGACCTGGCTGATGTCATTGCCGGACACTGGCGTCACACCGCTGTCTGCCCTCAGCCGGACGGTCATGAGGTCGTTGCGCTGGATGACGTCACCGCGATGGACGATCGTCCGAAGCGCAATAACCTCCTTCGCCGAGCTCGCCGAGGTGTACGCCATCATGCCGAGCAGTGCGCCCAGGCATACCGCTGCCACCGAGGCGGCGATCAGGACCGGCCTTCTGCGGAGCTTGGTCGGCGCGGCGACCACCTGCTCGTGGCTGTTCGGTTCCTCCGTCGGGCTCTTCGCGTTCCGGCGTCTCGACTGCTGCTGTTCCTCGGTCGCGATGACCATGATGTCTCCCCAGTTACTTCTTCATTGAGTGAGGACTTGCGCCTCGCCGATGCGAATAGTCGTCGTCCTCGTAGTGGTGACCGGGATCGTTCCCGATTGGCCGATGCCCGACCAGTTGATGACCCAGTAGCTCGTCGCGGTCACCGTGTAAGTGCCCTGCTTGGTGTACATGTCGTGCCCGCAGGTCGGGGACTTCGACTTGCCCGCCGCGTCGTAGTACGGGGTGCCCTTGTTGGCGCAGCTGATCTGCTGGCCATCGCCCATATTCCAGACGATGTGATCGACCTTGCCGGTCGCCGTCACGGTGTAGCCGGCTGCTGAGGCGGATTTGGTGATCGGGCCCCAGGTGTTCGGAGCCGGGCTCTTGACCCACATCCACTGCGGCATCCCGACCAGGCCGACCGACCCCCGAGCGTTGCGCGGCACGATCCCGATCGTGATCGCTTTGAGGTCCATCGCCGCGGTGGCCTCGCGCGCCAGCGCCACCGGGTCAGGTGGTGCCTTCGGCCCACCCGGCTGGGTCTGTGACCAGAAGAAGAACCGCGAGGTGATCATGTCGCACTGGTAGACCGTGCCGGCGGTGTGACCGCCCCAGATCGCGTCCGACTTCGGCGGCTGCGGCTTCGCCACGCTGACGTAGCACTGCTTGTCCGGCGACCACCAGGCCCCACCGTAGGTGCATGGGATCGTCTTGCCCGTGGCGTTGTTGACACACTTCTCCTTGCTGTTCGGGGGCGGTTTCTTTCCCGGGGGTCCCGGCGTCGGCGGCGGCGTGGGTGTCGGCCCTGGCGGGCCGGGCACCACAATGGTGATCACGCACCGGTGCTGCGTCGGGTCCCACGACGAGCCGGGCGGGCAGCTGACTCCACCTGCAGCGTGCGCAGACGGTGCCGCGGCAACTCCGACGAAGGCCAGCGCCGCCCCGGCCGCGAGAGCACCCGCCCCAGTCCGTCTTCGGGTCAGCATGTCCCGGTCTGTCTCTGAGTCGTGACGTACCACTTCAGGGTCTTCGGATCCTGGGTAACCCCGTAAGCCCAGCCGCTGCGTGAAGTGCCCGGCGGCACCGAGCGCGGCTTGCCGTTCTTGTACGGCGTTACCTCGCTCACGTCGACGCACGCGGCCACCTTGTAGGTCAGCGGGTCCACCGCCGATGTCGCGGAAGGACTCTCGACCATCGTCGAGCCCTTCGCCGTCTCGCCGCGCTGGCGCGCCGCGCCGATGTTGTACTGGTACTGCGCGAGCACCTGGCCGCGCGCCACCAGGTCGAGCGACGTCAGGTCACCCTTGGGTAGGGCATCTAACTGGTCGACCTTCTTCCAGAACGCGATGACGGCCGCGATCGCAGCGGCCTTGTTCTTGGCAAGTGGGTCCGTGCTCGTCGACGTGGACGGGCTCGCGGAGGTCGGCATGCTTGAGGGCGTCGACGAGACCGCGGACGTCGATGTGCTCGACGACGGCGCGCTGCCGCCACTGTTTGAGCAGCCACCTGTCGCGGCGATGGCCACAGCTGCGGCCACCCCGACCAGCGACCGGCCGCAGCGAGTGTTCAACTTCGTCCCTGTCATGTGCTTGTCCTCATTCATGGCTCCAGTCTCTTGAAGCTGTGGTCTCCCCCGTCGTGCGCGGCAACCTCGAATTATGATGTTTTTACACTAGTGGTTTTTCATCACTGGTCAACCACTTCGCGGACGGGATCAGCGCCTCTCGCCCAGACGGAAGTCCAACTCGCTGCGAGCAGACCAGCTGCCCGCGATGCACGCCGGAGCGGCTCCGAGGACGTTGGCTTGCGGCTCTGCCAGAACGAGGTAGTGCTTGTCACAGTCGACACCGAGTGCCCGCCCTCTTCGACCGCGTTCGTTCGATGCGGCCTTCTGGCACGACACGGGATCCGATCGGCGGCCGGCGGTGTGGGCGCGAGTCATTTGGACCTGGCCATCCCTGTGGCCAGGGCGCGCATCTGGCCATTTCGCGCGTGTCACAACAGCGGCGACCTCTGGTTGAGGCCGACGCGGGCGGGAACGCGGATCGCGCGTGGATTGACTGCCGCTATCCCGGCACGCGCTCCAGCTCATGGACGACATACGAAGTCACCTCTGGTGAGCGCCAGGGGCACACACCGTGCTATGCAATGCCTCGTGAGGCACCGCATCCTTAGCTCAGGACTCCGACCGAGACGACAGGCGCAGAGCCGAACTCACGTGCGTGAGCGGCAGCGGGATAATACCTCGCACACCTTCAATCAGAAGTCGCCAGCGGAGCCTAGAAGTGCCCTCATCACCGGGGCAGCCGACGGGATCGGGATCGCCCTCGCGAGACACCTCGCAGGCACCTATCAAGAGCTAATTCTTGTTGATACGGCTGCGGATTCGCTCGTCAGCCTAGCTGCCGACTTGCCGTGCCAAACGAAGATAGCGGCACTGGATGTCACGGCCGAGGCATACCGATTCGACCTCGCAAGCCTGGTCGAAAAATCACCACTTCTTGACGGTGTCTTTACCTTCGCCGGTGTTATGCACACAGGAGAAGTGCGCAGGAGCACCTTCGAAGACTTGGTACGAGTCATTAACATCAACCTGATCGGCACGATCGCAACCGTGCATGCGTGTCTGCCATACCTCACTCCTGGTTCAAGCATCGTCACCGCGTCGAGCGCCATCGAAAGCGTCGCGATGCCCCGCCACTCGTCGTATGTTGCCAGTAAGGCCGGCGTCTACGGGTTCACGCGGACCCTGGCAAACGAGCTGGATCAAGAAGGCACCGGGATCCGTGTCAGCACCGCCCTGATCGGTGGCGTTCGCACTGACATTCTGCGCAACGGCAGCTTCGCCGAGAACGAGGACCGAGCCGACCGGTCGGCTAGCTTCGACCGTCGTGTCGGCCGGTCATCAGCCGACCAAATTGCTCGCGCCATCGTGCGCGGCCAGCAGCATGGGTCGCGGGTGATATACGCCGGCCTCGATTCCCGGATCGCGGCACTGCTCGCGCGGACCATCGGTCGTTACACTCGACTTCCGCGCGTCTGACCTTTGGGGGGGTGCAGGTATGTCTGAGCACGAGTGGTGTCTAGTCGAGACTTTTGGTCTTAAACCACCTACATTGATTGGTCTCGGCTCCAGGCCACGGAGCATGGTGCCGCTGGACCGGTTCTTTGCCCGCAGCCGGACCTCCCTCGGCATGGCACGCACGGCCCTGGAGCACGTCGCGGAAGCCAATGAGCCCTGTGACATGGTTGACACTGCTGGACGCCGATGCATTGCTCACCCGCTCAGTGCCTATGACGGCCAGGTCAACGGCGCTTGGCTCTGGCTGGGACACAAGGACGAGCCAGAACCTGCTACGCCTCATGACCCCGCTGGTGCCTGGTACTTCAACCTCACCAACTTCGAAGTGGGCGGATCCGACGAGCTACTCGACCTGTACCGCCAGCCCAATGACCAGCGGCGCACCAAGCGAGCAATGGGCGAAGCCTTCACCCGCCTCACTGCCGGCCCGGACGCTTCCGAGGCGCTTGCCAAGATCGTGCAGTCAAGACCTGGGAGCGAACACCAGGCAGTTTGGACAGTCGTCTGCGATGACGGTGACCGGCGTGCGGCTCACTTCTCCTGCCGGGCTGTACTGCACAGCACGGAGGACGGCCCGCAGATCATCATGCATGGCATCACCCACGACATCGGCCCTGCAGACGACGTACCCCAAGCTCCTCACCTCGCGGTCCTCGAGCGTCGCGTCCTGGACGCAGCAGCTCAACCCGGCACCCACCGCGCGATCGTCGACGTACGCACCGGCCACATCATTCAATGGATCGACGCACCACCCTCGTCCATTGACTGGGCCGTACCCGGCATCGACATTTTTCATCCGGACGACGCCGCAGTGGTCCACCATCTGAACCGCCTAGGCGAGAACGCAGTCACCGCATCCCTCCGCCTACGTTGCACCGATGTGACGTGGATATCCGTGATCGTGACAAGCCAACCGATGCTGCTCAACAACTCGACGACGGCCGCGCTCTGGACCATCGATGTGAACAGCTCGTTAAATGGATAGGGTAATTGTCTCGGACGACCATGCGGCTTTCCATGATTCTACAGGCCGTCATCAGGGAACCTTCAAATTCGCCTGGCTTGACCACGGCTTGACGGCTTCACGGCTTGACGGCTTCTCCTCACACCGAACAACCGGTCGCGCGCCGACGGACGCTCGCGTGTGACTAATGGCGGGAGCCTGCGTCGAAATATTGGACGACCGACAGACAGTTGGAAGGATCGAAACACCACGCTCGTCGCTCGGCGCGCGGGCAATCTCGTCACTCAAGCATGTCTTGCGTTCTTGACCGCGAGTTGGAAGGCACGCCGCACTGCGAGCTGATCGACAGCGAGTTTCGCAGCCATGCCCCTCAGAGAGTCAACGCCTGGCATGCGGCTGCTGACACCTCGCTCCCAGCGCTCATACGTCGACGTCGAGACAAACGCACTCTCTGCGACTTCCGCCGTGCTCAGCGCGACCCGTCTACGCAGAGCACGCAAATCAGGTGCCTCAGAAGCGATACCAAGTAGTTCCTCAACTGAAACATTCAAAGCGATCGCCAGCGCACTGACTGTCCGTGCCCTCGGGGCCATCTCCCCACGCTCCCACACCGAGACGCGTTCACCGCCCGAAACCCCTACAAGCCGCGCCAACTCGTGCTGCGTCAGACCAGCGCGTACACGGGCGGACCGCAACGCAGATGGGCTGAAGTCTGGCACGCAGCAACCATAGGGCCTTCGCCCCAATGCGATACCGATCACGTCGCATCCTTGACCTGTGAACATCGGCGACGCGGACTGCCACGGCGAGGTCGACCGCAGCCTGCTCAGCCACGAGCGTGGCCGGCGGTTTCGCACACCCCCATCTGCGAGGACATGAGATGACCGCCACTGCATACCCCGGGTCGCATATCCTGGCCGTCAGAGCGGGCCGGTCGCGACAGCTACCAGGAAGCATTCACCGGGAGCGCTGAGCCCAACTTGGCAGCCATGACTGGACTCTCCCCGCACGTAATCCGGCTGTTGCCACCTCAGTGCGACCGCACGGAAGAACTGCCATGTCACCGGCAGGGCTGGCCCCGAGCCGTTCCTTCCCTGGCGGCACACCTGGCCGCGGGTACCGGCAAGCTCACGCGTCCGCTGGTACCGCGGTTCGCGCGGGTAATCGCCTTCGAGCCCGACGACGGCATGCGACGTGTGCTCGCGGCCGCCTGCGCCGAAACAGAAGCGCTCGACGGGAGCGCGGAACATCTTCCGGTCGCTGTCGATTCGATCGACGCGGTCATCGTGACACAGGCCTTCCACTGGTTCGGACACCGACACGTCTAGGAGGGAGTTTGCGCGCGTGCCGCGGCCCGGCGGGGCCGTCATCGTGACCTGGAACGTCGCGCACTGGGCAGGTGGCACCGGAGATCTCGGCCGTCGAACAGTTGCACGCGACGATCTGGCCGAAGGATTTCGGGCTGCCACTGGACATGATGAGCGGCGACTGGAGTCCGGCCTGTTGGCAGAGTTCCTTTGCCCGAGCGACGTTCGGCGAGGTCCATAAAGCGAAGCTGCCGAACCCGCAGAGCGTCGACCGCGAGGGCCTGGTCGCATTCTTCGGCTCGATGGCGAGGATGCATGCGTGCGACGCACGACGTCGACCGCCTCGCGGCCTTGCTGTCGGACCTGTCAGGGGCGAGGGCCGGATACTGGACGATGTCCGTGGATACATCCCATCGCCGGGCGGATTGCTCGGATCCGCAAAAGGCGGACCGCGATTTACGATCTCTTGCGTTGTCGTGCCGGCGAGTCCCATGGCACGTTCTTGTCACGCGATGTGACCGCACCGCGAGAATGAGAGGACCTAGTTTATGAGTTCACATCTGGTCACTGGTGCCAGGGGCAAGAGTGGCCAACATGTGGTGGCCTGCCTACTTGCGCGCGGAGCGTCCGTGCGGGCAGGTTCTCGCCACGCGGAACAAATCGACACCCCCGACGTCGAGGCGGTCCGCTTCGACTGGCACGACGAATCAACGTGGATGCCAGCGCTTGAGGATATGGACGGCGTCTATCTGGTCAAGCCCGAGTCCGAGGATGTCGCCGAGGTGGTCGGCCGATTCATGGTTCAGATGGCGAGTAGCGGCGTCAACCGGCTCGTGTTGCTGTCTGAGTGTGCCGCCGATACGCGCGCAGAAGACCTTCCCGAGCGACGCGTGGAACTCCTCGTTCAGGCTAGTGAGTTGAACTGGACCATCCTGCGGCCCAACTGGATGATGCAGGA
Source organism: Flexivirga endophytica (assembly GCF_014640635.1). Lineage (GTDB taxonomy): Bacteria > Actinomycetota > Actinomycetes > Actinomycetales > Dermatophilaceae > Flexivirga > Flexivirga endophytica. The sequence continues at coordinate 1,040,553 of NZ_BMHI01000001.1, read as the reverse complement.
CCTCGTTGACGAGGGCTTTTTTGGTGCTGACGTCCGAGACCGTCGGGTTATCGCGATGACCACTGGCGGTCAAGCGATGGCATGGATCGACCCACACGACATCGGCGAGGTTGCGGCAGCGGCGCTAGTCAACGGCGTCGGCATCCGCGAGGCGGTCTATCTCACCGGCCCCGAGGCGCTCACGCTGGATCAGCTCGCCGAGCGGATCAGTGCGCACGCAGGCGGCCCAATCGAGGCCGTGGAGGAGCCGATCCCAGCCGCCGAGGCCCGCATGCGAGCCGACGGCTTGGACGAGGAATTCATCACGTACATCACACGCATCTCCCAGACCATCGTCGCAGGCGACGTCGCCCGGACGAACGACGAGGTCGAGCGGCTCACGGGTCGTGCACCGGGCAGGATCGACGCCTTCCTCGCCGCGAACGCGACGCAGCTCGCTGCGAGCGGAGGCATCGGTCCGAGTCCGGGCCTCGAGGATGCGCCCAAGCTCGCGCGCGACAACGAAGCGCTCTTCCGCCGTGTGGTGGCCGCCTGGTCATGCAACGAGATCGACAACCTCCTCGGCTGCTATGCCGATGACCTCGTCTACACGGACATGCCGCTCCCCGACCAGCCAGTGAGTGGAAAGGCAGCCTTCCGAGCGCACATGGAGGCCTACAACGGCCTCTTCGCCGGTGGCCAGGTAGAGGTCGACATCGTAGCCACTGTCACGAGCAGCACCCATGTCGCGGGCGAGCTGTTCAACCGAGCGAAGTACATCGGTCCCGGCGCCCCCGCCGGCGGGGTGCCGGTCTCCTGGTACGCCACGCTCGTCGTGACCATCGTCGGTGGCAAAGTCGTAGCCGAGCATGCCTACTACGACCCAACTACGTTCGAAAAGGCGGTCGCACAGGCGATTGTTTAAGCCTGGACACTGCGCCGCGTACGTGCTGAGACGACCCGCGCTCCCAGGTGAGCGCGGGTCGGTCACACCCGGAACTATCACAACGTGTCATTCCGCCAACCAGCGACAGTTTCTCGGTCCCGTTTTCACCACGGGTGGTCGAGCAGTCCCGGCGTGTACTTTCCGCCCGCGGTACGCCGATTTTGCGGCGTGAGACTTCGAAAAGAGCTGCCTGAACCGTTCGAACCACGAATGGTCACAGCCGCTAAACGAACGATCTCCTTCATGCGTGTATTCGGCCGGTCGTCTCGCCCAACCGGCCGCCGCTACCGCCCCATTGTCGCGCGATGATCTCCGCAGCGATACTGATCGCGGTTTCCTCCGGGGTGCGGGCCCCTAGGTCCAGCCCGAGCGGGCTGGACAACCGTTGCAGCTGCTCTTCAGTCACCCCGATATCGCGCAGTTTGGCCAACCGGTCCTCGTGCGTACGCCGCGAACCCATCGCACCGATATAGGCGACCTCGGGTGCCTGTAGGGCGACCTCTAGCAACGGCACGTCGAACTTGTGATCATGCGTCAACACCGTGATGACGGTGCGCGCGTCGATTCGTTCGGCCTTGAACTCGCGGGCCAGGTAGCGGTGCGGCCAGTCCACAATCACCTCATCAGCATCCGGGAACCGCGAATGCGTGGCGAACACCGGCCGCGCGTCGCACACGGTCACCCGGTAGCCCAGAAACGACCCAACCCTGGCGACCGCCGCCGCGAAGTCGATCGCCCCGAAGACCAGCATTCGCGGCGGCGGGGCGAACGCGGACACGAAGACACGCATGCCCTCATCAAGCCGCTGCCCGTCCGGTCCATAGGTCAACGTTGCACTGCGCCCGCTGGCTAGCAGGCCCAGCGCATCGTCGGTCACTGCGGCGTTGGCCCGGTCGCTGCCGATGTCACCGACCGATTCCTGATCGGGTCTCAGCACCATGCGTCGGCCGACCCACGACGGGTCGGAGTGGTCCACGACAGTGGCGACCGCGACTGGTCGATCATGTTCGATGTCATCGGCCACCGCGGCCAACTCGGGAAAGCTGGTCCGGTCGATACGCTCGACGAATATGTCCAGGATCCCGCCGCAGGTGAGCCCGACCGCAAAAGCGTCATCGTCGGACACCCCGTACCGTTGCAGCACCGCCGCCCCGGAGGCGACCACTTCACCAGCCAGGTCGTAGACCGCGCCCTCGATACAGCCGCCCGACACCGAACCGACCGCCTCACCACCAGGCCCGACCAGGATTGACGCACCGGGCGGCCGCGGCGCAGACCGGAACGTCGCCACGACCGTGCCCACACCGACCGTCTCGCCGGCGTCGTACCACCTCATCAAGTCCGCAAGCACTTCACGCACGCCGTACCGCCCCTCGCTGCGACCTATTCGCTCGAGCCATCAGCTCCGTCAGCGCTTGACGCACCGGTGATTGCGTCCAACAGGTGCCCGACCTGCGCACCGAGTGGCCGCTGACGGAGTAGTCACATTCCGCCGCCTGTTTACCCAGCACCCGACTCTCGCGGCGGTGGTCGGCATCTCGACATTTACCGATGGGTCATCTCCCCATCCTGGCCTCGGCCGCCTCGCACAATCTCGTCAACCGCAGCTTCCGCGGTTTCGAGTGCGCCCTCGATGTAACCGGGGAAGCGAAGCGAGACGTCCGATCCAATGAAGTAGATCTCGCCATGCCGCTCACCGAGGCCCTTGTGGATCCGGCTGAACTGCCCGATGTACGGGGAAACCCACGGACCTCCGAAGAGCGGGTCGGCCGACCAGTCGTAGTACTCAAAGCCATGTACGACAGCCTCCGGTATGTAATGGTGAACTGCGGCGGTCACTGCTTCTGAGTCGGTTGGGTCGAACGAATCGGAGTCGGTGAACGCAACGAGCAGCCTCCCACCGTCATCCGGGGTCTGCATGTAGTCGTACAACGTAGGAAAGACCCCGTCCCCCGTGCACGAAAGACCTGCAGGCACCCCCGTGACATGGATCATCAGTTTGAGGCCCTTGCAGGCATGTCCTTTTGTCAGCGCCCCAGCCCGCTCAGCGGTGAGCGGAGGGTCGAATTCAATGTTGCGCCACGTGTTGAAGGGCGTCGCGATAACGACGCGCGACCCTCGTTGGCGCTCGGAACGCCCGTCCCGGTCGAACGCCACGTCGTAACTGCCGTCTTGCTGTAGCTCGACGGATGTCACCCGCGCACCGAGGACGCTGTCGGGGACATCAGCGGCCATCGCGCTCACCAGTTGCTGCATGCCACCGCAGACGACTTCATCCAGCGCGAGGACAACGCCCAGCACGCTGTAGCCATGTGCGGCGACGAGCTGCAGCGCCCACAACGCCGAAGACTCTGCAGGATGCTGTCCCAACATGTTCCACGCCCAGGAGAGGACAAGCTGCCGTGTGACCGGTCCCAGTAGCAGGGCGTCGACGTACTCCAACAGCGGGATGTCGAGGTCATCGAGACCCTGGTTCTCAAGCCCAGCGGTCACGTCAATGCGGTGGGCGTCGCGCAGCAGCCGGTACAGTCCTGCCTCGGCCTGTGCCCCTTCCCCCAGTGGGATGGGGAACGCCTTGTTGTTGTCACCCTTCCCGAGGCGGTTCCGGAACACCGTGAACTCCGGTGCCGGCGCAGTCTCGATTCCGTAGCGCTCGATCTCGTCGACCAGCCGGGGGTGGTGGTGCCGGTGAAAATATGTGCCCCCTAGCTCGATCTGGATCGAGGGGAACAACTCTGAAGCACGGGTGTAAGCGCGTCCGCCGAGGCGAGCACCGCCTTCCAGGAGGAGCACGGAGCGGCCAGCCGTGGCGAAATCGCGTGCCGCGCGCAGGCCGGCGAAACCACCTCCGACGACAATGACGTCGTATGACATTCAGGTCTCCTTCGACCAAATGAGCGTCCAGTTGTCCTGCGAACAAGAATGCTCGCCATCGACTCTCGTAGGCGCCGACCTCGGCCGGCCCTTGCACGACAGGTTTACGACCATCGCAGTTCTCACCTTCCTGAGATGCGGTCGGCCAAACGCGCGATTGCGGCAGTGTGCGGCGAGCCGCCGAACTCCCGGCGGTCTGCAGCCCGATACGCGACATACAGGCTCCGCACCGCCATCCAGCGCACAGGCTCGGGTTCCCAGTTGCGAACCGTGTGGTCGACCCAGGGCAACCGGGTCAGGCCGGTGTCACGTCCGAGGACCAGGTCGCGCAGGGTGCGTCCTGCCAGGTTGGTCCCGGCCACACCATGACCGACATAGCCACCAGCCCAGCCGAGTCCGGTCCTCCGGTCCAAGTGGACGCTCGCGCACCAGTTACGCGGCACCCCCAGCACACCCGACCAGGCATGATCGAGTTCGATCTTTCCCGCGGCCGGGAAATATCGGACAAGCAAGTCACGCAGTTGATGCTGCGTATCCGACGACGTCGCGCCGCGCACGTCGGTCCGAGAACCGAAGCGGTACGGGACACCTCGCCCACCGATGACGATCCGGCCGTCAGCTGTGTGCTGCATGTAGCCGAAGGAATGCGCGCCATCTCCCACCAGTTCGGCTGAGGCCCAGCCAATCTCGTCCCATATGGCCTCGGAGAGCGGCTCGGTGACCACCATGCTGCTGTTCATCGGCAGCCACACTCGCCGGTGCCCCTTGATACCGGCAGTGAATCCCTCTGTGGCGCGGATGACATAGTCCGCGTAAACACTCCCATGCTCGGTGACAGCCTGCTTGGGCCGGATCTCGGTGACCCGTGTCTGCTCGAAAATGTCGACTCCCAGCCCCTCGACAACCGCCGCGAGTCCGACGGCGAGCTTGGCCGGCTGGAGGCGTGCGCAGTGCGGGCTCCAGTGAGCGGCGACTGCACCCTGTATCCGGATGCGGTTCGACAGTTCGGAGCGATCGAGCTCGATTAGGTCCTCGGAACCCCATCCGGCGGCACGTAGCTGGGGAAGGTGGTCGCGCAGCCGGGCCTCCTGAGCGGGGTTGGTGGCGACGTGCAGCACACCCGCTTTGTGGATGTCGGCAGAGATCCCCTCGGTCGAGCAGACCTCAACGACCTCGTCGACGGCTTTGAACATCTGACGCTGGAGATCGGCTGCAGCCGGCCAGCCGCGCGCGGCGGCATACCTGCGGAGCTGGCCCGGGGGCTCGGCGCTGAGCCAGCCGCCGTTGCGGCCGGAAGCGCCAAATCCGGCGAAGTCGCCCTCCAGTACGGCGATCCGCAGGTCCGGCTGATCCCTCTTGAGGTAGTAGGCCGTCCACAACCCCGTATAGCCGGCGCCCACGATAGCGACGTCATACTGCCGGTCGCCTTGCAGTGCCGAACGAGGGGTCGGCATCCCGATCTGACGGTGCCAGAAGGAGACTTCGCCGTTGACGAAACCGCTGGTGGGGGGCGACTCCTCGCGGCGCGAGCCGATCCGAGACAAGAATGAGGACATCGTCAGTCCGCCAGTACCCAGAACTCCCGGAACCTGGTGTGGAAGGTCCAGGTGGACATGTGTCCGGCAGGCAGGAACGCGAAGTCACCTGCCTTGAGGTCCACGCGCGAGCCGTTTTCGATCTCGATGGTGGCCTCGCCCGCGAGCACATAGATGATCTCGTTGAACTCCAGTCGGTAGGTTGTCTTCGACGGCGCGCACTCGAAGATGCCCGTTCCGCGGGCTCCCTCAGCGAAGTCCTCGTGCAGTGTGAAGCCGCGGCCCGAGGGATCGCCTTCGAGTATGGTCACGCCCTCGGGTTGCCAGGTCTCGAGCGTCACTTCGGACGCCGTCGCGGACAGAATTTTTTCCACCATTGATCTGCTCCTTGGTACTGGGTTCGGTCAGGACGTGAGCTGGTCGGCCATCCAGTCGGCCATGCGCAATCGCGGGGCTGGCCCGAGGTTGTGGCAGCAGTGGTCGCCCTCAGGCTCTATGTCGAAAACGAGAGGTGCGTTGACGGCATACTGCTTGAGCTGGTCGATCTCGGACATCGGCAACTCATCCTTGGCGCCGTGCTGGAAGTAGGTCGGGCAGGTAAGTCCCGCGAGGACCGGACGAATGTCGATGGCGTCCCGGACGCGCACTTGCGCCTGCTCGAGAGTGTCGGAATTGGTGACGTACTTCCAGCTCTGCTTGGTCATCGGAGTCTCGAAATCCCAATCGTCCATCTGGACGAAACCGCCCCAGGACAAGCAGGCCCGGAACCGTGGATCGGTCGCTGCTGCCCGCAGCGCGTAGTGACCGCCGAGGCTGCGACCGAGCACGCCGATGCGCGCCGCGTCGATCGACGGCAGGGTCTTCAGGTGGTCCAACACCTTGCTGCTGTAGCGCTCGAAGTCGCCAGCCAATGCGACGTCGGTCAGCATCTCGCCCTGTCCCGGCCCATCGAATGTGATCGTCGCGAGCCCACGCTCCAGTAGCAGGTTCTCGAAGAGGTAGCTCTCTTCCTTGGTGCTTTCCAGGCCGCCTAGTAGTACGACGCATGGCACGGCGCGGCCGTTGGCGCTCTTGGGCAGGCGCAAGTAACTCACGATTGTGGTGTTGTCGATGGGCAGGTCGTATCGCTCGGCGGGCGGGTCAAGCAGCGGTGCGGCCCGGCGGTAGAGCTCTACTTTGCGGTCCTGCCCGATAGGACGGCGCTCGTCGAACCACAAGAACTGCGCGTACTGCGCAGCCATCGAACCCACCCAGAGCCAGTACCCCGCCGTCATCCGGTGACCGGTGGCGAGTGACTCGTCCGCCAGCTTCTCGTAGTGATCTGCGCGGGACATCCAGAAGTCGAACCAGTTCTCTTCCGGCCCGCGGTCCCGGGCTGCCAGCAGGTCGGCATACACGAGTCCGTCCATCAGGAGCCGTCCCCAGTTGAGCATCTCCTGTTCAGACGTGACCGTTTGCTGGCTGTCGGACATCGCTGTCTCCGTTTCGTCGATGGGTTCTCACAGGCATCCTTTCTGCTGAGTCCTTCGGCATCATCTACATGTTCCGCGAATAGTGGCTCAGTCCTTGGCAGAACCACAGCAACGCCTGGCCCGGTCGGCACTCAATACTGAGCGTCATGATTGACGAGAACGCGATGCCAGGCGCGGGTCTAAGCACACCCGGGGCATCCGGTGGCCTCGGGGCTTCAGCGAAGAGGTATGTCGGGCAACCCGTGAAACGCCGCGAGGACGCCAAGCTGCTGCGCGGAGAAGCTCGGTTCGTGGATGACATCGACCTGCACCAGCAGCTGCATCTGGTGGTGGTGCGCTCCAGCGAGGCACACGCGCGACTCGTGTCGGTGAACACCGAGGCAGCGCGCCGAACACCCGGGGTTCGCATGGTCATCACAGCGGCGGATCTGCCGGGCCGCATCCCCCTGGAACAGATCGGCTATCACGACGTCTATCCCTGGATCGAGGACCTCACACACCCGATCTTCGCCGCAGATCGCGTCCGGTACGTCGGCCAGCCAGTGGCGGCCATCGTGGCCGACTCGCCATACCTCGCCGAGGACGCGGCGGCCCGGATCGAGATCGCCTACGACTTGCTGTCGCCGGTTCTCGACCCGCAGGAAGCACTCGCGGACGACACGGTGCGGCTCTTCGACGACCACACCAACGAGGCCCTCAGGATCGAGAAGACGTACGGCGACACCCCCGGCGCGTTCGAAGGCGCCGCCCATGTGGTCACCGGCACCTACACCGTCGGACGGCACTCCGGGGTACCGATGGAAACTCGTGGCTGCGTGGCGCAACCGGAGCCCGGCTGCCGCGGCGTGAACATCTGGGGACCGGTCCACGCGCACGACTGCCAGCGAATCATCGCGAACGTTCTCCAGCTGTCGTTGGCCGACGTGCACATGCGGCATACGGCGATCGGCGGGAACTTCGGCGTCAAGGGCGGCGTGTTCCCCGAACACATCATGACCGCATGGGCAGCCCTGCAACTTGGCCGCCCCGTAAAGTGGACCGAGGATCGCCTTGAGCACATGGTTGCCACCTCACATGCTCGCGAGCAGGTTTACGAGATGTCAGCGGCGTTCGACGCCGACGGCCGATTGCTTGCCCTGACCGATGAGATCTGGGACAACCACGGGGCGTTCCTACGGCAGGCAGAACCGCTGGTAAGTGACATCACGGTCGGCATGGTGCCGGGCCCTTACCGCGTACCTGCCTATTCCGGTGTCCTGCACGTAGTGCTGTCCAACAAGACACCGTCGGCGGCTTACCGTGCGCCGGGGCGATACGAGGGAACGTTCGCCCGCGAACGGCTGCTGGATCAGGCCGCCCACCAAATTGGCCTGTCACCGGTGGAGATCCGCCGCCGCAATTTGCTGACCAGCGCGGACCTGCCGTACGAGCCCGGGATGGAGATCTGTTTCGAGCCGTACCATTTCGATTCCGGTGACGTCGTCGACCATCTAGACAAGGCGCTCGCCGCGGCGGATTTCGACCAGTGGGAGAAGGAAGCCGTCGAGCTGCGCGCCCAGGGCCGGCTCGTCGGAAATGGGGTCGGCATCCTGATGGACAAGGCTGGCCTAGGCCTATACGAGACCGGCGCGGTGGATGTCGACCCGTCCGGCCGCGTCCGCGTGCGCACCGGAGCCTCCTCAGTCGGCCAGGGCATCGAGACCGTGCTCGCCCAGATCGTCGCCGAAGAGTTCCAGGTCGATCCGGAACTCATCGACATCGTGCACGGCGACACCGACCTGATCCCCGACGGCGTCGGCTCCTGGTCCAGCCGGTCTACCGTCCTGGCGGGCGGAGCTGCCCGGCAAGCCGCGCTCGACACGATCGACAAAGCAAAGCGGCTCGCCGCCGACATGCTGGAGGCCAGCATCGACGATCTCGTGGTCAGCGACGGGTCGATCATGGTGGCTGGTAGCGCCGACTCGCGCCTATCGCTCGCCGAGATCGCCGGACGGTGGGACGGGTGGTCCGCCCGGCTCGCGGGTGACGAGCCAGGGCTCGGCGCGCAGGCCGTCTACGTCGACTCGCACATGAATTATCCCTACGGCGTCACCCTGGTACAGCTCGAGGTCGATCCGGCCACCGGCGGGCACACCATTCGCCGGTTTCTGACCACCACCGAAGCAGGCCGGGCGATCAACCCGATGACGACGCGAGGACAGGTGATTGGCGCAGCGATCCAGGGAATCGGCGGCGCCCTCTACGAGGAGTTCTTGTATGACGATTCCGGCCAGCCGATGTGCACGTCCTTCATGGACTACTTGCTGCCCGGCGCCCAGGAAATGCCGGACGTCGACTTCCTCATGACCGAGGACGCGCCGACACCGAACAACCCATTCGGCGCCAAGGGTCTGGGCGAGGTCGGCCTCATCGCCGTCGGTGCGTCGATCGCCAGCGCCGTCGATGACGCCTTCTCCGATGGACAAGTCGTGCGAAAGGTGCCGGTCGCACCGGAAACCCTGTGGCACCGGGCACTCGACCGGCGCCCGAACGTCGGCGTACCGCACCCTCGTGCGCTCGAAGTCGTGGCGGAAGGAAGTCACGGATGAGTCTCAGCCAATCCGACCCATTCCGGGATCCCGCATTGGTCAACCAGGACGACGCGATCGTGACCGTCTGGTCCGACATCGGGTGCCCGTGGGCAACCCTCGCACTGCAGACCTTGTCTGCACGCGCAGGCGAGCGCGGCGTCACCCTGCTGGTCGACCACCGGGCGTTTCCGCTGGAGTTGTTCAACGAACGGCCAACGCCGAAGGCAATCATCGACATGGAGGTGACCGCAATCGCCGGGCTGCGGCCCGAACTCGGCTGGCAGGACTGGTCCGGCCCAGAGTCGGAATATCCTGTGTCGACCACGCCGGCAATGGCCGCCGTGCAGGCGGCGAAGGACCCGTCGGTTGGTGGGCTTCCGGCGAGCGACCAGCTGGACGCGGCGCTGCGGCGCGCGTATTACGAACAGAGCCAATGCATCTCGGTGCACGCGCGAATCCTGCGGGTCGCCCAGACATGTCCATTGGTCGCGGTGTCTGCGTTGGACGCCGCTTTGCAGCGCGGCGCTGGACTCGCTGATGTCTTCAGCCAATGGGGTATGGCGCGTGACCTGCCTGTCCAGGGCAGCCCGCATTTCTTCGTCGGCGGCCGCTACGCCGAGCACAACCCGGGCGTCACCTATCACTGGACGGCGCCGCCGGGCACCGGCTTTCCCCGCCTTGACGAGTATGACCCGGCCTGGGCCGACGAGGTCCTTGACTTGATCGAGACTTCCCAGGTCCATGGAACAACTAAGTGAGCGGCTCCATACGAACTACATTGGCTATGTGGTGATCGAGCATGAGTTGGCGGCACTCGCGGCGGCTGTGCAGCAACGCATCCCCGACCTGGTGGCCCAGATCGAGCGGGAAGTGATCGAACAGGTCCCGGAGTTCCACAGCAGGGACGACCCGGTATTGCTGGAGTCGGAGCGACCCAGCATCGATGCCGCGCTGACCAGCATCGTGGACGGTCTGGCGAGCGGCCGACGGGTGCCTGAAGGCGCCTCGGATGCTGCGCTGCGCGAGGCGCGCGCGGTCGCACAGTCGGGCATCGAGCTGCAGGTCCTGCTGCGGACCTACCGACTGGGTCAGGCGATTACATGGAATGCCATCCTTGAGGAGGCGCTCGCTCTGGTCCCGGAGGAGCACCGGCTGACAGTGCTGCGGCAGGCGTCGGACTACCATTATGCGTGGAACGACGCAGTGATGGAGGGAGTCGTTGCGGCCTATCAGGCCGAGCACAAGGCCTACTTTTTTCGCAGTCAGGACCGCAAACGCCGCGCGATCGTGAACGATCTCTTGCGGGGGGTGCCGACTGAAACCGAAGAACTCGGGTACAACCTGCGGGTGGCACATCTGGGCTTGGTCGCGTGGGGCAGCTCGCCGGAGGCGAACATCCGCGCCATCGCTGCCACTCTGAAGTCGCGGGTCCTCACTGTCAGCGGTACCTCGGGCACCGTGCTCGGCTGGCTGGATGCCTCGGCCCTGCGCAACGCCCAGGAGGCTGAGCCGGAGGTCTTCACGACCCTGCCGAGCACACATGTGGCGGTCGGCGAGATTGCGTCCGGCATCGAAGGCTTTCGGCGCTCGCATCGTCAGGCATGGCAGGCCTACCGGGTCGGGCGTTTCCGACCGCGCGCCGTGGTGCGCTATCCCGATGTCGCGCTCGAGGCTCTGGTGCTGAAGGACCGGCAGATGATGCGTGACTTCGTGGCCCGTGAGCTGCGCGGGCTCGATGAGCCGGAAGCGCGGACCGAACTGCTCCGCGAAACGCTGAAGGCATACTTCGCGTCCGGCCAGAACGCCGCCTCGACTGCTGCGGCGATACACGTCCACGAACGCACCGTCGCCTACCGCCTTCGCTCGATCGAGCAACGCCTCGAGGTCTCGATCACTTCGCGGCGAGATGAGATCGCCGTCGCGCTTCGGTTGGCCGACCTGTTGGCGGCGATAGGGGCCAAGGAACGTGCCGAGAACCAGCCTCACGCACTGGATCTGAGCGACGACGCGTTGTAGTGAGTCCGCGGTCGGCCGCGTCACGTCGCGTCGGGAGTTCAGCCACCTTGCCCAACGCATCGTGGGCACAGGCTCCGAGGCTTTGCGATCAGGACACGTCTGCGTCGTCGGACGGACGATCGGGGCCTTCGCCCGACTCAGCCAGGTCAGCCGCTTCATCAAGCGCCATTTGCACGGACTCCACGATCTGCTGGTAACCGGTGCACCGGCACAGGTTGCCGGAGATGACCTCACGTATTTCTTCTGATTCCAGGCGTTTGCCCTCGTTGTAGACCGGAAGGAGCGTCATCAGGAAGCCAGGCGTACAGAAGCCACATTGCAGCCCGTGGCAGGCGGTGAAGGCGCGCTGCAGCCCGTGCATTTCGCCGTCGTTGCTCAGTCCTTCGACGGTGGTGATGCGGCGGCCGTCGGCCTGGACGGCCAACATGGTGCACGAGCGCACAGGTTCCCCGTCGAGAACGACGGTGCAGCTCCCGCAAACACCGTGCTCACAGCCGACGTTCGTCCCGGTGAGGCCGAGTTCGTGGCGGATGAAGTCCGACATCAGCATCCGTGGTTCCACGTCGCGCTCGTACATCTCACCGTTGACGACGACCCTGGTCTTCACGCTACTTCTCCTAGCTCGAACGCCGACGCTAGCGCGCGGCGCAACATCTCTCCGATGACGTCTTTGCGGTATCCCGCGCTGCCGTGCACGTTCTCGCCCGGTGCCAGCCGCGCAAGCGCTTCGTCGACAACGCCCGCAATCAGCTGACGGTCTACGACCCGCCCGGCAAAGGCATCAGCCAGACCCGGCGCCAGACACGGTGCCGGTCCGGCGGCAAGGAGGCCGGCGCGAACGCTGCGACACGAACCGTCAGCATCACGCTCGGCCTGCACCGCTGCGCCGCCGATTGCGTAATCCCCACGCCGACGCGCGAATTCGGCAAATCCCCATGTGCTACTCGAACGTGCGACAGGCAGCTCCACCGCTGCCAAGATCTCGCCAGGTTCGAGCGCGGTCGTGAAGTACGACAAGAAGAAGTCGGTTGCTGCGACCCGGCGCTCGCCAGCCCGCGATCGGGCGACCATCGTAGCGTCCAGTGCGAGCAATGCTGCTGGGAACTCGGCGGCTGAGTCGCCGTGCGCGACCGAACCGCCGAGGGTGCCTCGATTGCGGATCTGCGGGTGCGCCACCCAAGTGGCCGCTTCTGCCAGAAGTGGAGCAGCCGCACGGATCGCGGCGTTCCGCTCCACCTCACAATGGCGCGTAAGCGCGCCGATCCGCAGGACCGAGTCCGTCAGCTGGACACCCGTGAGTTCGCCGAGAGCGCCGAGATCGACGAGTAGCGACGGTGAGGCGAAGCGAAGACTGAGCAATGGGATCAAGCTCTGTCCACCGGCGATGACTTTCGCGTCCTCATCCGCGTCCAGGGCGTCCCAGACATCATCGAGGTTCGCTGCACGCACATAGTCGAATGGTGGTGGTTTCACGCTGCCCACTATCGTCGCCAACTGAGATGGCGTCCTTGACCTGAACCGTCATTTCGCCGTTCCGATCAACGCATCATGACAACAAACCTCGGCACCTAGCACGATGTGTCCGCCGAGCCCTTTGTGGGCTACCTCACAGTCCGCACCGCGACCTTGTCGACACGGTAGTAACGCTGCCGGCCGCGCCCCTTCTAGCGTCATGGCCGCGTCAACGCGACCCGCGATGACGAGCAGCCCACGACGCGGGCGCAAGCAAGAGAACGGAGTTGCCGTGACGACCACGAGCAATAGCGAAGAAGTTCAGTTGAAATCGGGTGCGCTCGGAGTACCAGGTTTGGTGGCCATCGCCGCAGGAGGTATCGCACCGGAGTATTCGATCCTGCTGACCGGGTCCGTGGTCGCCGGCATTGCCGGGGGGGCGACGCCGGCAGCGTTCGTGATTGCAGCGATCGGCATGTTCGCGTTCGGGATTGTGATGGCCGGACTGTCCCGTCACGTCTCCGCCGCCGGAGGATTGTACAGCTTCGTACGACGCGGGCTGGGCCGCGATGTCGGCTACCTGGTGGGCTGGTTCTACTTGGGCATCGGCGTCGTCGTGACACCGGCCACCTTCATCTCTTCGGCGTTCCTGCTGCAGAACTTCTTCGCCGCCGCCGCACCGGATGTGAACTGGCTTTCGTCGTCGTGGGTTCCGTGGGCGATCGTCCTAACACCTATCGTGCTCTTCGCGGCCTATCGCGGCGTAGAGATTTCGGCTCGACTGCTGCTGGTGCTGGCCGCGCTCGGCGTAAGTTCGGTCGTGTTGTTCGACCTGATCATCCTGATCAAAGGCGGAAAGGACGGCATCGCCTGGTCGTCGCTGTCACCGTTCTCGCTGCACGGAATATCCGTCGGCACGCTACTGCTCGCGGTCGGCCTCGCCATCACCTGCCTCGCGGGATCTGAGGGTGCGGTCTTCATGGCCGAGGAAGCGCATGACCCACGACGCACGGTTCCCCGAGCCATCATGGGCACGATGACACTGGTTGTCGTCTTCTACGTACTAACGTCATTGGCCGTGACCACTGGGCTGGGCACCACGAAGACGTCCGGCTGGGGCCTGCTCGGAGCGGACGTGGTCTCCGGACTTTCCAAGACCTACCTGGTGTCCTGGTACGGCACATACCTCCTCGCGATCGTCGCAATTGCCGGCATCACCGGAGCACTGGCTTTCACTAACTACCTCGCCCGATTGATCTTCGAGTGGGGCCGCGACGGCCATCTGCCTCGGATGCTCGGCCGCACCCATCGGGTCCACCAGACTCCTCACGCTGCGCTCGGTGCGATCGCGGTGATGTCGATAATCGGATACGCGTGCAGCTTCGTGCTCACCGGCGGGACCGCCGCAGACGGACTCGTCGCATTCAGCTGGATGTACACGGTCGACGCGGTCCTGATCGCTCTGGTCTATCCGACCGTCGCGATCGCAGGCGCCGTGGTCGGCCTGCGCGCCAAGGCCGGACTACTCACCAGCATCATTGCCCCTGTCGTCACCGTGGCGCTCATCGGGCTGTCGATCAAGTCACAGTTCTTTCCATTGCCCCCGAGCCCCTACCGCGGTGCCGTCCTTTTCGGACTCGGCTGGATAGTGGCCGGCGTGCTCGTGCGGCTCGCGACACGACGTAACGACACGGGAGATGACCCGACGGGCGAGGAACTTGCTCTCGAGCCCGACGATGGCATCGAACGGCTGCCTGCTTGAGTTCTGAGCAAGCTCAGCACCACCAGCTTCGGAATGCCCGGTCTTTCATATGCGAAGACCGGGCATCCGACGCTCAACGGCGCAGCGGTCACCCTTGCGGCTGGGCCATCTTGAGACACTGGGACGCCTCACAGGACGACAAATCTTCGGCCGTAGGCAAATCAGTGCGTGCCTCGAGGAACTTCGAAACCTCAGTGCTATTCGGCGCCGCGGCCGAGGACTTGCCCTCCAGCGAATCTGCAGCGTCCGAACGCGATGTGCAGGTTACACACCCTGACGAACCACCCACCGCTCTCGCGGGCGACGACTATCCGTAGTTGTCCCCCTGATTACAGGACCGTCAGGGACGACGACCCGGTGCGAATGAGTGATCATCCTTCCTGAATGGGCGTGAGAGAGCGACAGGTTCGAGCCTTCAGCGCGAAGGCCTCTACCCGGAAAGATCGGCCGAGTTCGCAGCCATGCTTGGTGACGGCGGTCAGGTCGAGGTGTGGATTCGATCGACTTGGCCAGTGTCGAGTGAGGTCCGGCGCGCAGTCGAGATGCTCGACGAATATGACGCGCAGTTGCTGCGACTCCCCGAGCAGATCGACGCGTCGTCCGTATGCCGCAGGGCACTCGTGATGCGCCCGAAGGATCCCCCGGTCGCATCCGGTCGTCGACAGTTCGGCGGCGTTCAACCCGGCTTCCGCCTTGAGCGTGGCGTTCCTAACGTCCCGGGTTGCCGTTCACGGACCAGGTCCTCACCACACCAGCCGATCGATGAAATTCATAACGGATGCCCCGGCCTTCGCGTGCGAAAGTCGGGGCATTCAGATCTGGATATCGCTCACACCTCTGGCGCGAGACCCGGCTGGGGTGCGGACATCGTGTAGTCATCGGCACCCGGCACGGCCGGTGCGTCCTCGCGCAAGTTGAGCGGCTGCCGGTCCTGCAACTTCTTGCGGATGACGAATGTGATCGGCCCAAAGGAGAGCAGCACCAGCGCGATGACGATGGAATCCGCATTGCCGTAACCGGTGATCTTCGGATTGAGGAAGCCGACGATGGTCACGACCGCGTCGATGACGACGATCCCGCAGGCGATGCCGACCCAGAAGGTGCGCAACTTCAGCGGCCGGGGCCAATCGGGCCGGTCTTTGCGCAGCAGCACGAAGCCGGCAACTGCGAATGTCGTGCACAACAGGTAGCCGAAGTTGCTGGCGAACAGCACCGCAATGGTGGAGCCCAAGAAGAACACCATCAGCAGGTTGATGACCAGATCGATCGTCATCTGCCGGACCGGCATCCCGTTGCGCTTGCTGACATGATCGAGCTGCTTGAGGGTCATACCTTCGCGCGCCAGGCCGTACAGCGCTCGACCAGCGTCACCGGTGGAAGCGGCCATGGACGCAAACATGGAGGCACAGATAATGACGGTGACCAATCCCGATGCTGGACCGACTATCTTTTCAAAGGCATCGATCGCGTAGCTGACCGGGTTCTTGCTCACATCTGCTTGCCCGACGGTTCCAGCAGCTCCGATCGGCGCCAGTGTGAACGCAACCAGAAGCATGATTCCACTGGAAATTGCTGCCTTCGGTACGTCCCGTCTGGTGTCCTCGAACTCGGGCGAGAAGGTCGCGATTATTTCCGTGGAGTAAACATTCCAGCCGGCGACATAAAGGAGCCCGATCGCCAGCTTCACACCACCCCAGTCGCCGCCGAACTGCATGGTGAAACTTGACGTGCTCCACTGGCCGGCCACGATAGGCGCGAAGATAAAAATGAGAAGCGTGACGACCGCGCCACTATTCAGGACCCACATCAGCCGGACGGTGAGTTTGATACCGAGCACATTCACCAACCACACGAGGATGATGCAGCCCGCGGCGACGAAATGCGGCACCCCCACGTGGACGCTGCCGAGCGTGAAAAACGTACCGGAATCGGGGAACCACTGCGCGGCGACAAGTTCGCCCAGGGTGAGGCCGACCGCGGATAGCGCAAGAGACCACGCCATCCAGTAGCCATAAACACAAAGAGGGCCGATCGGCGCAAAATACTTCCGCCATGCCTCGTGGGCGTACATACCGATGCCACCAGTCTTGTCCGGGAACATCAACGCCATCTCGGAGTACAACACCACTTGCAAAAGGCCGATCAATGCCGCGCCCGCCCAGATGAGCAACATTCCCCACAGCCCTACGGCGCCGATTGTGTAGCCGATGGACGTGAAGATGCCGGTGGTGATGATGCCGAGAGTCATCGCCATACCATCCGTCCACCGCAGCTTCTTCCGGATAAGGTCACTGTCGTCAGCAGAGTCGCTCATTTCCCCTTCTTCCTCTTTTCACGCTGGCCGGATGCACATTGGTCAAGCCACACCGACAACGGGTCGGCTATGAGCCAGGTCACACCGTAGGTTCGCGACTGTTTCCTGCCCACCCGGAACCAGATAAGTTTCCGAAGCAATACTGAAGGTTCCAACAGTTCGGCGGGCGGGCAAGGAAGAACTCAGAAGCTCCGACACCCACAAACAGGCAATACCGGAGCCCGTAGGCGAAATGTGTGATCCGGACAGGTCAGCGGTAGGCAGCCTCTCCTGTCAGTGCCTGCCCGATCATCAAGGTGTGCATCTCTACGGTGCCTTCGTACGTCAGCACCGACTCCAAGTTACTGGCGTGGCGCATGACCGGGAACTCCAGCGAGATGCCGTTGGCGCCGAGCACCGTCCGCGCGGTGCGACAAATTTCGATCGCCTTGCTCACATTGTTGTACTTGCCCAGGCTCACCTGCTCCGGCCGCAGCCCGCCGCGGTCTTTCAGCCGGCCCAGGTGTAGCGCGAGCAGCGTGCCGTTGATCAGCTCGCTGTTCATCGCCACCAGCTTGGCCTGCGTCAGCTGGTATGCCGCAATCGGCTTGCCGAACTGCACACGTTGTGTGCCGTACGTCAGTGCGGACTCGAAGGCCGATCGTGCCGAACCCATTGCTCCCCAAAGGATTCCGTACCGTGCCTCGTTCAGGCACGACAACGGGCCTTTCAGTCCGCGAACCTCCGGTAGCACCGCCGACTCCGGCAGCCGTACGTTGTCCAGCACCAGCTCGCTGGTGACCGAGGCACGCAGCGACAACTTGTGATGGATCTCCGGTGCGGAGAAGCCGGGGGTGTTCGTCGGCACCACGAATCCGCGGACGCCACCATGATCCTCCCCCGCCTGCGCCCAGACGATAGCGACATCGGCGATGGACCCGTTGGTGATCCACATCTTGGTGCCGTTCAGCACCCAGTCCCCGCGGTCCCGGCGGGCCGTGGTTCGCATGCTGCCCGGGTCGGACCCGTGATCCGGCTCGGTCAGCCCGAAGCAGCCGATCGCTTCGCCTGCTGCCAGCTGCGGCAGCCATTCCTGCTTTTGTTCCTCACTGCCCCAGCGCCAGATCGCGAACATTGCCAGCGATCCCTGCACCGACACCATCGATCGGATGCCGGAGTCCGACGCCTCCAGCTCCAGGCACGCCAGTCCGTAGTCGACCGCGCTCATCCCGGCGCAGCCGTAGCCCTCCAAGTGCATACCGAGCAGGCCGACTTCGCCGAGTTCCTTGGCGAGTTCCCGCGCGGCCGGCAACTCACCCTTCTCGAACCAGTCGGCGACGTAGGGGTCGATGCTGTGCTCGCACAGCTGCCGAACGGTGGCGCGGACGGCCAACTCGTCATCAGTCAGCATCGCGTCGATGTCGGCGAGATCGAGCGGGCGGGCAGTGCTGGTCTTCATTCGGTCACCTCGGTCGTGGGGGCGGTCTGTGCAGCGAGCCATGCATGCACCTGCGTGGCGTGGGCATCGTTGCTGGGTGGGGGTGTTGGACTGGTTGTGCGGTAGGCGGTCCACCTGATCGGATGCCGGATCTCACGGGTCCAGCCGTCCCCGACTTCGACCGTGGGATCGAGCCCGAGACTTTCGGCGAACTCGATCGCCTGTGGGATGGTGTTGACCTTGCCGGCCGGCACCCGCGCGGTCCGCAGCAGGTCGACCCAGTGCTCGACGTCGCGCGTCCTCAGCAGGTCCTCGAGCTGGGTCGCCAGCTGCTCACGATGCGCGACCCGGTCGGAGTTGGTGGCGTATTCGGCCCGTGCGGCGAGCCGGGCGTCACCGAGGGCGTCGGTCAGCCGACCGAACTGGGTGTCGTTGCCGCACGCGAGCGCGATTAGCCCGTCGCGACAGTGCAGCGTCTGGTAGGGAGCGATGCTCGGGTGTGCGTTGCCCATCGGATGACCCGGTGCGCCGGTCTCCAGACTGGCCTGACCCTGGTTGGCCAGCGAGCCGAGCAGGCTGGTCAGCAAGGTGACCTCCAAGTGATCGCCGCGGCCCGTGCGCTGCCGGGCGATCACTGCGGCCAATACGCCTATCACGGCATCCTTGCCGGTAAGCACGTCGACCAGGGCGACCCCGGCCTTGGTTGGTTCGCTGTCTGCGTCCCCGGTGATGCTCATGAGTCCGCCGACGGCTTGTACGATGAAGTCATAGCCGAGCAGATCCTTGCCGTCGTTGCCGCCGAAACCGTTAATGGTGCAGAAGATCGACCCTGGATTGACGGTGCTGATCGCGTCATACCCAAGGCCGAGCCGGTCCATCGTGCCGACGGCGAAATTCTCGATCACGATGTCGGCGTGGGTAGCGATGTCGAAAGCGGTGGCCCGGTCAGCCGGATCGGTCAGGTCCAGGGCGATCGACTGTTTGCTCCGGTTGACACTCTCGAAGTAGGTCGCGCCGTGTGCGGAGTATGGCGGACCCCACGCCCGCGTGTCATCGCCGGCCCCACGGCGCTCGATCTTGATCACCCGGGCACCGAGATCGGCCAGAGTCATCGTGGCGAGCGGGCCGGCGAGTACCCGGCTGAAATCCGCTACGACCAGTCCCTCCAATGGTGCCCCCAATTCACCAGTCACCACGACACCTCCCGCTCTGGCAGGAACCAGGGGTTCGCATCCTGCAGCGCCGGGGGCAGCGCTTCCTCGGGTATGTTCTGGAAGCACACCGGCCGGGTGAACCGCTCCAGGGCGGCTGCCCCGACGCTACTGGCGGTCGGGATGCTGGTCGCCGGCCATGGCCCACCGTGCTGTATGACGCTGTTGCACGCCACACCCGTCGGCCACTCGTCGACTGTCACGCGCCCGACCTGTGCCGCGAGCGTTTGCACCAGCCGGAGAACATCCGGATCGTCCGGTCCCCCGCTGAACACCGATCCAGCGAGCGAGGGTTGCAATACCTCCAGCAGCGACACTGCGTCGTCGACGTCCTGGTACGTCACCACGAGGGCCGCCGGGCCGAAACATTCCTCCCGCAGCCGCGAGTCGTTGTCGCGCAACGCCTCGGCCGGCACGGATAGCACGGCAGGCTGCGCGGCGTACCCCGCCGTCGGAAGCCAACCCTGGGCGAGCACCTCGGCTCCGGCCGCCCGCAGCTGCGCCAGCCCGACACGGTAACGGCTCGCGATGTCCTCAGTGAGCATCCACCCCCCGTCCCGCACCCGCACCAGCTCGGCCACCGCGTGCGGGATGGTGCTGCCCGCGGGCACCAGCAGCAGCCCGGGTTTCGTGCAGAACTGCCCGACACCGAGGGTGAACGAGTCGACGAACCCGGCGGCGACGAGCTCAGCTGCGGCCTCCGCTGCTGGTGTGACGACCGCTGGGTTGACAGTGCCCATTTCGGCATAGACCGGGATCGGCACAGGTCGCCGGCGAGCCGCTTCGACCAGCGCCATACCACCGGTCTGCGAGCCGGTGAAGGCGACCGCTGCGATCTGCGGCGAGCGAACCAGCACTGGCCCCGCATCGAAGCCGACCACGTTGCCGAAGATGCCCTTCGGTGCCCCGGCCTCATCCAGTGCCCGCATCACCAGGTTGGCGACCGTCGCGGCGAGCCGTGGGTGAGCGGGGTGCGCCTTGACAACCACGGGGCATCCGGCGGCGAGTGCTGAGCACGTGTCGTGACCGATCGTGCCGAACTGGAAGGGGAAGTTGCTGGCGCCGAAGACCGCCACCGGACCGATCGGCAGCTGGGCGCGGCGCAGTTCAGGTCCGTTCGGGAGGCGTTCGATGCGCGCTCGCAGCCACTCGCCGCGCTGACCAGCGCGTCCATAGAAGCGGGCGTTCTCGGCGGCCTTTGCCAGTTCGCCGGTCAGCCGGGGTACACCGAGCGCAGTCTCCTCGTCCGCAATGCCGACGAGGCGATCTGTCTCTTTCTCAAGGGCGTTCGCGACGGCATCGAGCCATTGTCTACGCTCCTCTGGCGTGGCATCG
Source organism: Flexivirga endophytica (assembly GCF_014640635.1). Taxonomy (GTDB): domain Bacteria; phylum Actinomycetota; class Actinomycetes; order Actinomycetales; family Dermatophilaceae; genus Flexivirga; species Flexivirga endophytica. Next base: position 1,019,670 of record NZ_BMHI01000001.1, on the reverse strand, counting down.
GCTGTGCGCCGGGCCGCGGCCGCGGCGCTATCCAGGATGGCCGCCAGCTGCGCGTCGGTCGAGTGCTCCGGCCCCGGTGCGGCCCTGCCGGTGCGCGGTGCGTACGTAGTGTCCATGTCGCGCTGCATCGTGCTCACGTTTCGTCCCAGATGGCGTCGGCCAGGACCTGCAGACCGTCGTCCAGCAGCGCCCCGTCGATGACGAGCGGCGGCAGCAGCCGGATTACGTTGCCGAAGGTGCCGCATACGAGAAGGAGCACTCCACGTTTGTGGCACGCCCGCGCGATCCGCACTGCGGCCTCCGGGTCCGGCTCCAACGTGCCCGGCCGGACCAACTCGATGGCCATCATCGCGCCATGTCCACGCAGCTCCGCGACCACACCGCTCGCTTCGATGACGGGCTGGAGGGCGGCGATCACGTGCTGCTCGATCGCCGCGGCACGCTCGACGAGCCCGTCGCGCTCGATGATTTCGAAGACGCCCAGTGCAGCGGCACAGGCGACGGGGTTCCCGGCATACGTTCCGCCAAGTCCGCCGACGCGTGCCGCGGCCATGATGTCGGCGCGACCGGTGACCGCCGCGAGCGGCAGGCCGCCGCCGAGCGCCTTGGCGGTCACCACCAGGTCGGGTTCCAGTCCGTCGTGCTCGCTGGCGAAAAGCCTTCCGGTACGGGCGATTCCGGCCTGTACCTCATCCGCCACGAGCACGATGCCGTGCTGCCGGGCGATGCTCTGGACACCACGCAGGAAACCTGGCGCAGGGACGATGAAGCCACCCTCACCCTGGACAGGCTCGATCACAATCGCAGCAACCGTCTCCGGGCCAACCCGGTTCAGCAGCGACTGCAGTTCGGCCAGTGCGTCCGGCGTCGCCTGTGCGGGGTCACCGGGCCAACGCAGCTGCTGGGCGTAGGGAGCGCGGTGGACGTGCGCGTCGAACGGTCCGAAACCGTCCTTGTAGGGCCTGTCCTTCGCGGTCATCGCCAGGGTGAAGAGGCTCCGACCGTGGTAGGCGTTGTCGAAGACGATCACTGCGGGGCGGCTGGTCGCCGCGCGGGCGATCTTCACGGCGTTCTCGACCGCCTCGGCACCGGTGCTGAACAATGCGGTGGTGGCTTCTCCGGGGACTGGCGCGTGCTCGTTGAGCCAGGTGGCGACGTCGACATACCCCTGGTATTCGGTGACCAGGAAGCACGTGTGCGTGAACTTCGCGACCTGTTCCTGGACCCGGGTCACCACCTCCGGCGCGCTCGCGCCGACACTGGTCACCGCGATACCTGAGGCGAGATCGACCAAGTGGTTGCCATCAACATCCACGATGATCCCGCCACCAGCACGCTCGACGAAGACCGGGACTACGTTGCTGAGCCCCGGTGGCAGCGCTGCGGCACGCTGCTCATGCAACACCCGGGAGCGGGGGCCGGGGATCGGGGTCACCAGCTTCCGCTGCTGATCGGGCAAGCCGGATGTGACCGGCGTGGCGGGCGGAAGTGCAGTCGTCTTCATCTCAGTCCCTTTGTCGTGCGTGCCAAGTCGCTCCAGGCTAGGTGTGAACATCGGATGCCGCATTAGATGTTCTGCTGCATCACTGGCTCTATACTGGATATAATGACCATATGATCAACCTGACCGACCTCACGTCGTCCCTAGGTGACGATCTGCGGCCGGAGGTGCCGCTGCCGGTCACCGCGGTGCAGATCACCGGGGTCCATGTCAGCGAACTCACCGACCCGACGCCTTACCTGGCCGGCGGCGAGTTGCTATTGAGCACCGGTATGAGTCTCACGGGGCACTTCGCTCAGGCACGCGCGTATGCCGCCCGCCTGGTCCGGGCCGAGGTGGCGGCGTTCGGTCTCGGCCTGGGGCCGATCCACGCGCAGGTGCCGGCCTCGCTGCGTCGGGCCTGCGAGATCGTGGGCCTGCCACTGCTGTCGGTGCCTGCGCCGACGCCCTTCCTCACCGTCAGCCGCGCGTTCTGGAATCAGTTGGCGAGCGGCGAGCACGAGCAGCTGAGCAGTTCACTGGGCGCCTACCACGATCTGGTGCGCTCGGCCATGCGCCGTGATCCGATGAGTCAGGTCGTGCGCACCCTCGGAGCCGCGGTGCATGGGTGGGCAGCACGACTGGACGCCACCGGCCGGGTGGTCGAGGTGTGGCCGCGGAACCGCCGCGATGCCGCCCGGGAGACCGCCCGCGAGCTGCGGCGAGTGCACGCCAGCGGCCCGCACTCGTCGGCGACCTTTCCGGTCGGAGACGAAGACGTGGTGGTACAGCCGCTCGCCCGTGGTGAGCGACTGGTCGGCCATATCGCGATGGGCTGTCCCAGGCCCGCGGCGGCGCTGGACCGCCAGCTGCAGCTGGCAGCGTGCTCGCTCCTCGCGCTGCAACTGCATCGGGACCACGAGGTGGTGGTGCAGGCCCGCACTCAACGTTCCTGCATCGCGCAGCTGCTGGTGGATGGCGCCGTCGACGCAGCACGTGCGCTCGGCGACTCGCTACATCAAAGCCGAATCCCGCTGCATGCCAGCTTGATTCGTATCAGGTGCACGGACATCTTCGGAGCTGTCGAGCTGCTGGACCGATGGGAGCAAGGTCGCCTTGACGATTCCCAACTCTGGCTGGCCGACGACAGGGATGAGGTCTGGGTGGTGGCCGACGCGGCGATCGCCGAAGGACTGCTGGACGACGTGCGCACCCTGCGACTGGCCGCCGTCGCTTCGCCTGTGATGCCGGTCGCAGCGATCTCCCGGTACGCCGGGTGGCTGCTTGGCGAGGTGCGACGGGCGCCCGACGGCCAGGTCGTGCAAGATCCGGGAGTTTCGCTCGGGCCTGCCGAAGCACAGCTGGAGCGCTTGCTCGCCGGCCATGACGACACACTCGTCAAGACAGTGGTGTCCTACCTGCAGCACCGCGGACGCTGGGAGGACACCGCACGGGCGCTGCAGGTGCACCGCAATACGGTGCGGCACCGCATCAACACGGTTGCACGGGTCGCCGACGTCGACCTCGATGACCCGGACGACGCGAGTCGCCTCTGGGTCGTGCTGCGGGCTCGCGGCCTGGCCTGACTGCGGATCCCGGTCCGCGGCGAGAAGCCCTTTCCACCTATCCGGCGTTCGTTTCAGGTGTGAAGGACGGTCCGCCTCCGATGCGGATCCGGCGGTCGGCCAGCACCGGGAAGCCGTGCCGGGTCTGCGCGACAAGGTCGAGGTCCAGATCCACCGTCAGGCTCCCTTCGTCGACACCGAGCTCAGCTACCACCTCGCCAGTAGGATCGATCACCTGGCTGTGCCCGCCCATGGTGGTCCCGCTGTGGGTGCCGGCGGTGTTGCACTGCAGCACCCATGCCTGGTTCTCGACGGCGCGCGCCCGGCCCAACAACCGCCAATGCTCGACCCGCGGAAGCGGCCAAGCTGCCGGCACGAGAAGCACCTCGGCGGATGCCTCGGTCAGCTGCCGGAAGAGCTCCGGGAAGCGCAGGTCGTAGCAGGTTGCCAGTCCCAGCCGCGTGTGCCTCGACCTCAGAACGGCATCGGTGGCGGCGATCTCTTGTCCCGCTTCGAGCAGTCGCGGCTCTCCCTCACCGAAGCCGAACCGGTGAATCTTGCGATACGTCAACTGCACGGCCCCAGCAGGATCCAGCAGCACCGAGGTGTTCCAGAGTCCCCGCCCGTCCGGGCCCTGATCTTCGTCGGCCGCAGCCCGCTCGATGATGGACCCGCCGTGCAGCCAAATCCCCTTCTGCGAGGCAACCCGCGACAGGCGCTGAATCGTTGTGCCATCTATGGACTCGGCTTGTGCGGCCCAGGTGCCAGACGCGAATCCGCCGTGTGCCCACAATTCGGGAAGTATCACGAGATCGGTGTCCGGCAGCGATCCGATCCACGCGCAAACCCGGTCGACGCGATCGGCAAGCGACTCGTCATCGCCATACCCCACTTGTAGCAGGGTTGCCCGGAAGAGCGACGTCATGAAGCTTCTCCTGCAGAAGATCCGTTCATCGCGCTGAAGACCTTCTCAGGGGTGAGCGGAAGCTCACGCAGCACGGCCCCGAAGGGGGTGAGCGCATCGTTGACGGCGTTGAGGACAGCGGCGGGCGCCGCGATCAGCCCAGATTCTCCCATGCCTTTCACCCCGGAGGCCGTGTGCGCGGACGGTGTCTCCAGATGACGGATCTCGAATGGCGGCGCCACGTCCATGGTCGGGAGCCCGTAGTCCAGGAACGTCGTGGACAGCAACTGCCCCGACGCGTCGTAGGACAGTTCTTCGAAGACCGCCGCTCCGATGCCCTGCACGACCCCGCCACGAATCTGGCCCTCGACGACGTTGGGGTTGATGACCGTTCCGCAGTCCTCCACCGAGAAGACCTTCTCGAACCGCACGAATCCGGTGTCCGGGTCCAGCTCGACGATCATCGCGTGCCCGCCGTTGCTGAACATTGGGCGTGCCGTGTCGTAGGCCAGCGTCGCCTCGAGGGTCGGATCGAAGCCCTCCGGCCATGCGGTCATGTCGAAGTAGATCGCGGCTGCTACGTCGGCGATCGCGACCTTCGCGTCCGGGGCCCCGGCGACCGAGGCGGTCCCGTCCGCCAGCTCGATATCGTTCTCCGACGCCTCCAGCATGTGCGCGGCCACCGCTCGCACCTTCTCCCGGATGATGCCGCCTGCCCGGGCCACCGCGCCGCTCGCGATCACTGCCCCGCGACTACCGACAGTGCCCGATCCGTAGGCCTGGCTGGTCGAGGTCGCCATGCGGACGGTGATGTCCTCAACGCGGATGCCCAGGGTGTCGGCGGCCATCTGGCCCATTGTGGTGGCCAGACCCTGGCCCTGCGCGGTCAGCCCGACCGTGACGGTCGCTGTGCCGTTCGGGTCCATGCGGACCGTGGCTGTGTCGTGGTAGACATCACCCAGGCCGTGCTCCTTACTGGTTGCGGTGGATTCGCCGCTGCTCTCGACGAAGCAGCTGAGCCCGAGCCCGAGGTACCGTCCCTGAAGCCGTAGCTCAGCCTGCCGCTGCAGGAAGGCCGTGTAGTCGACCATCTCCTCCAGCGCGTCGATCGTTTCCAGCCAGCTGCCCTCGTCGTACACGATGTTCTGTGGGTTGGTCCACGGGAATTCGCGCACAACATTGGACCGGCGAAAGTCGAACGGGGACATGCCGAGCGCCCGAGCCGCGTCGTCGGCCAGGCATTCTCGGGCCAGTGTGCCGGCCATATAGCCGACGCCTCGGTAGGCACCGATCGGCGTCTTGTTGGTCGCGACCGCGGTGTAGGAGTATTCGGCTGCCGGAACGTCGTAGATCCCGGTCGGCGTCATCACCACCGCACACCACGGCTCGACCGCCATCGACCACGGCGGAGCGTGGTAGGCGCCGCCGTCGCCGAGCGCGTCAGTCCGCACCGCGGTGATGCGTCCGGTGTCGTCCAGCGCGTACGCGATGTCGACATACTGCTCGTGAGCGTGAGTGCCGGCCATGAGGTTCTCCCGGCGGTCTTCGACCCATTTGACCGGACGATCCAGCTCCCGCGAAAGCAGCGGAAGAAGCATCTCCTCCACGTAAACATGTGCTTTTTGACCAAACCCACCACCAGTGTCGGGTGCGATGACCTCGACACACTGCTCCGGGAAGCCGAGGTACGCCGTGAGGCAATACCGCACGAAGTGCGGCATCTGCGAGCCGGACCACACCCGCAGCTGACCGGAAGCCCATTCGTAGCTTGCGATGACACCACGAGTCTCCATCGGTGCGGCGGAGACGCGACCGGTGTAGTAGCGCCCGCTCACAACCTGGTCGGCCTGCTCGAAGGCCAGCTCGACGTCGCCGTATGTCGCTCCCCCGGTGATGCCGATGTTGTCGGGCAGTTGACTGTTTGCGACGTCGCCACCTGCGAGGGCGGCATCCGCCGACACGACGACCGGCAATTCCTCGAAGTCCCATTCGATGAGTTCGGCCGCGTCCTCGGCCGCGTAACGGGATTCCGCGACGACAACAGCGACGGGCTCACCGACATACACCACCTCCCCCGTTGCCAACAGCGGCATGGTGGTGGCGTTGCATCCTGGGACGGCGAACTCGCCGACCAGACCCTCGCAATGCGGTAGCACGTCCGTGCCGGTCCACGCGAGAAAGACGCCCGGCAGAGCGAGTGCCGCCGACACGTCAATGCGGGTGATGCGTGCGTGCGCCACTGGGCTGCGGACGAAGGCCGCATGGAGTTCGCCCGGCAGGACCGTGTCGGCGAGAAATACGCCGCGGCCACTCAGGAGCCGGGGATCCTCCGAGCGGAGCACTCGGGTGCCGATGGCGCGCGCCGCGACGACCGGTGTCTTGATGTGTTGCAGCGTTTCGTCCATCAGGAGCGCTCCTCCGCCGGTGCCGCGGCCTCTTCGACTGCGGCGACGATGGTTTCGTAACCGGTGCACCGGCAGAGCGAGCCGGAGACCGTCTCGACGATCTCCGCACGCGTCGGAGTCGGATTCTGCTCCAGCAGCGCGGTCGCGGACATCAGAATTCCCGCCGTGCAGAACCCGCACTGGAGGGAGTGGTTGCGTTGGAACGCTTGCTGCAGGGAATTCAGTTCGGTGCCGTCGGCGAGGTTCTCGACGGTACGGACGTGGCGTCCGTCGGCCTGCACTGCCAGCATCAAGCACGAGCGCATCGGGGCGTCGTCCACCAGCACCGTGCACGCACCACAGACACCGTGCTCACAGCCGAGTTTGGTGCCGGTCAGCACGGCGTCCTCTCGGATGAAGTCCGCGAGCGTTTTTCGTGCGTCTACCTGCGCGCGGTACGTACGGCCGTTCACCGAGACGCTGACGTGCAGCGATTCCTGTGGAGTCGTGGTCATGTCATTGTCCGTTCGTGAGATCTGTGACGGCGCGGCGGACCAAGTTGCCGAGCAGCCGACGGCGATATTCACTGCTGCCGTGTATGTCGGAGATCGGTTGCACGCTGTCCCGGGCGACCGCCTCGGCACGTGCCGCGAGCGTCTCGCCGGGGACTGCTCCATCAATGGCGTCTTCGACGTCTCGCAATCGGGTCGTTGTGCCGACGCAGGCACCGACAGCGACCCGACAACCATGCAGTCGGCCGTCGGCATCGACGCCGGCGGTGACTGCAACGATCGCTAGGCCGTAGTCACCAGCCTTTCGTGCGGCTTCTTGGAATGCCCAGCGTCGGTCGGCGCGTGGGACACGCACTGCCACGAGGACCTCATCGAAGGCCATCGAGGATGTGAACGGTCCGGTGAAGAAGTCGTCCACCGCGATCGACCGGCCGCCCCTCGGGCCTACCACGTCAATCGTCGCGTCCATGGCCAAGAGGACCGTCGGCCACTCCGCCGAAGGATCGGAGTGCGCCACGCTCCCGCCCAGCGTTCCGCGCGACCGGATCTGTGGGTGGGCGATGAATCGTGCCACAAACGGCAACAGTGGCAGCGCGCTTGCCAGTTCGGCGGAACTCTCGATGTCGTGATGGGTGACCCGCGCGCCAATGGTGATCTCGGTTTCGCCAATCCCGATCCGGGCAAGGCCGTTGACCGCCTTGAGATCGACGAGCATGCTGGGACCTGCGAGCCGCATCGCGAGCAGCGGCATGAGGCTCTGCCCCCCGGAGATGATCTTGGCGTCCGGGTCGCTGGCCAGCAGTCGCGTCACTTCCTCGACGCTGCCCGGCGCAACATACGAGAATGTCGGTGGTTTCATCCTGCAACTCCTCTCGGCAGCCGTGGGCTGTCTGGCTCTAGTGCCCGCCCGAGCGGGCTCGCGCGGCGGCATACCCTGCGGCGAACACGCTGATCAGCGCTGCGGCGACCGAGACGACCGTCCCACCGGCGGGCAGCAGCTTCGACCAAGAGGCGCCGCCTGCGAGTGCCAGCACATCCAGCACCTCGTCGTCGCCGCCGATGCGCGGTGCTGGCACGGGGGCGGGCGTGGTGATTGTGGGTCCCGCGACCGGTGCGTCCTGTGGTGCGGCCGGGGCGGTCTGGGGTGCGATCGCGGTGCCCGGACCGCTCTCGGCGGCGACCATCTCCTGCAGTCGCTGCGCGAACAGGCCCATCAGTGCCCCGCTGACATCGGCCAGGACTCCGCGCCCGAACTGCGCCACCTTGCCGGTCAGCGCCAGGTCGGTCTCCACCGTGACCCGAGTGCCGGTCCCTGAAGGGTTCAGGTGCGCGGTCACGGTTGCGGTGGCATCACCTTGACCGCGGGAGTCCTTGCCGCGAGCGAGTAAGACGGCCCGCCGGGCCGACTCGTCGAGTTCGGTGAATTGGGCGACACCTTTGTACTGCGCGGTGATCGGCCCCACCTTGATCTTCGCCTGACCGTGAAACTCGTCGCCGTCAACGGAGGTGATCGACGCGCCGGGTAGGCATGGTGCCACCTTCTCCACGTCGGTCAGCAGGGTCCACGCCTGCTCCGGGGGGAGTTCGACCTCGAACTCATTCACCAGTTGCATTATTCACTCCTTGATCACACTCGGTCGCCGGTCGGCGACCCAAGCCCACACTCACAGTCCGGCCCGCGACACGTCGGGCAGCCCGAATCGGAACCGGCTGGCGCCGGGCGGGAAGTCGCCGCCGTGTTGCAGCGCCTGCCCCATTGCCTGAACCTTCGCAAGGTAGGCCCGCCCGACAGCGAGCCGCTCCGGCTCCCAGGCTCTCAGTGCGGCCGCGACGTCGCCATCGGCTTCGGTCAGGTGATCGGCGAGACGCCAGGCATCATCGGCAGCCTTGGCTGCTCCTGCCGCCGCGTGCGGTCGCGGTGTGAAGGCCGCATCGCCGATGAGCGCAACGTTGCCCACCGCCATCGTGTCGACCTGCGCGTCGGTCACGCTGGTCAAGAACGGCTCAGGCACCCGCTCAATTAGTTCGCGGAAGGGGCCCGATAGCTGCGCCCGGGCACGACCGCGCAACTCTTGGAGAGTCTCGGCGGCCAGGTCCGTGTAGCGCACCGACACCGGTCGGCGGTGCCCGGAGGAATCGGTCATCAATGTGTCCAATTCCGGCCCGGCGGGCACGTTCCAGTACCACTGGAAATTCAACCGCGGTCGGCCGGTGAGCCGCCCCTCGGCCGTGACCTGCGGGATCGGGTAGGCGATGAGGTGGCTGTCGGGCAGCAGCCCGTAGGTGAACGCGTCGCTGAAGAATTCCCACGTGGCCTCGGACACGTCATTGTGGTCGACCATGCCGCGCCAGGTCAGGTAGCCGGCATACTCCGTTTGGACACCGAGCAGCTGGCTGCGTGCGACCGAGCCGCCTCCGTCCGCGCACACGATGAGGTCCGCGGTGACGCTGCTGCCGTCGGCGAACTGGCACCGGGTTTTGCCGGACTCGTCGGTGAGTCGGGTCAGCGCGTGACCCAGGTGGTAACGCTCGGATCCGAAAGCGTCGAGCAGCTTCTGGTAGATCGCGTTGTATGCGGTGAAGCGCCACGACGCATCGACTTGCCCGCGCAAGTGCGCGGTCGTCGCGTCGTAGTAATGCATGGCCGAACTCGGCACGCTCACATCGTCCAGCGTCCCGTCAGTGCGCTCCAGTAGGTAGCGCACCAGTTCGGGCTGCACCACGATGCCGGTGCCGAAGCCGGACAACGGCTGCGGCGTGCGTTCGTAGACGTTGACGTTACACCCGATGTCGCGCAGGACGTTGGCGGCGGTGAGGCCAGCGATCGATCCACCGACAACCGCGACGGTCGGCATACTCATGACACCCTCCTTCCGGGAGAATTCTGTTTTCAGTTGGTCCGCAGGGGCATCGCGAGCGGCCGGATCGGCGCACCGGAAGCACCCCGCAACCGGATCGGCGCCGCGACGAGGCAGAACTCGGTGACGCCGTCGCGTGCCAGCTCCTCCAGGTTCGCCAGCTCCAGCATGGGCACACCCGCCTCTGCCAGGAAGTGGCAATGTCCCGGTAGCCAGTTGTCGTCGTGCTCTGACGGGCCGACCTCGATGCATTCCTGGTCGGAGGCGATGATCGCGATGCCCTGGTCGGTGATCCAGCGGGCCGTGTCGAGGCTCAGCCCGGGAGGGTTCCCGAGCACCTTGGCGCCATCCGGCCAGTAACGCATCCGGCCAGTGCGGACGAACGCGACGTCTCCGTCGCCGAGGGTCAGCCCCGCCGCATCCAGCGCCCGCTGGCAGTCTTCGACGGTGATGGCGTAGGAGTCTGGCAAGCAGTCCACGCCCTTCAGCCCGGCGATGTCGAGCAACACCCCGCGGGTGATGATCGGCGGGATGACTTCCACCCCAGCCTTGGTCCAGGCACGTGAACCGAGGTTCTCCTCGACGGTGAAGTTGTTGTAGATCTTCCCGTCTACGCCGAAATGGTTGAGCGCGTCAATGTGCGTGCCGGTGTGCGTGTACATGAAGATGACGTCGCCCGAATAACACACGTGCCGGTTAGTCTCGTCGGGTTGTCCGTTGAGGTTGTCGACCGCCGTGCCCTGCGGCGTGTGGCTCATGTAGATCTGGTAAGAGGGATCACCGGCGGCCTGGAAGCTCGGCATACCGACGAAGTAGTCGATGCTCAGGTCATAGACAGTGGAGGCGTCAGCGCGGGCCAGCAGCGCGGCGCCGCGCACCGGGTCGAGCTTGTTCAGCGCGCCCTTCTCGTCATCCGGGCCGTATGGGCTCGTCGCGACCTCGATGCCGGCTCGCCGCGCCACCTGGGTCATCACGCCTCCCGCACGAAGTCGACGACAGCGCGCTCGGACAGCAGCGGCAGCAGGTCCCCCAGCAGTTCGACGTGCGCGGGATGGTCGGAGTAGGTGTCCAGATCCGCCCAGTCGTCGAAGTCGGTGATCAGCGCGCCGTCCCACGGGTCGCCGTTGTCGCCGGGATCCCCGGTGTGTGCGCCGATCTCGAAAGAGCGCACCACGTCGACTTTGGTGGAGAAGTCTTTCAGCAGCTCGATCGCGCGAGCGTTGTCGGCTCCCTCCGCGACTTTCCAGGCGAACACGTGTCGGATCATGGGGCACTCCTTGCTCGAAGTTCAGGGGACCGCCGCAGCGGTGCTGCCAGTCTCCGGTTCCGGGCTCCGGCACGCCACTTCATGCTCCGACAAGATCCGGCTGGGCTTTGCCGGAATGCTGAGAGTCCCGATCTGCACCCCAGCCCTAGCGTGTGGTTATGAGCACTGACCCCCGCCATGCACCGCTGTTCGAGCCGATCACGGTTGGCCCGAAGACATTTCGGAACCGGTTCTACGTCGCACCGCATTGCTCCGGGCTCGGCGTCGAATACCCGGGCGCGCAGGCCTACCTACGCGGCATGCGCGCCGAAGGTGGCTGGGCAGCCGTCAACACCGAGTATTGCGCCGTCGACGCCGAGAGCGACGACGCACCCTGGGTGCAGGCCCGACTGATCGACCGGCGCGATGAAGCCAACCTGAGTCTGATGGTCGACCGGGTCCACGAATTCGGCGCGTTGGCCGGCGTGCAGTTGGTCTATATGGGCCCTGATCACACTGGGTTCGTCACACGGCTACCCGCGGGGGGCCCTTCGCAAATGACCAGCGCAATGTCCGGTCACTCCTGCTACGCGCTGGACAAGAACGACATCCGGCGGATCCAGCGATCCTACGTCGACGCCGCGATCCGGGCTCGAGACCTCGGCTTCGACCTGGTACAGGTGGCGGCTCGAGAAGGGTTCTCCCTGCCGCTGCAATTCCTGTGGCGTTACTGGAACCATCGCACAGACGAATACGGCGGGTCGATCGAAAACCGCACCCGCTTCTGGCGGGAGACCATCGAGCAGGTCCGGGAGGCGGTAGGTACCGATTGCGCGATCGTCGCCGGGCTCTGCCTTGACCAGTTCAGCGACGATTCCGAGCAGGCGTTCAAGGTTGCCGATGACGGGGTGGCCGTCGTCGAACTGCTCGACGGGCTGGTCGACCTGTGGGACATGCAAGTGGGTCATCTGGAGGACGACGTCAGCTCCTCGCGCTTCTTCGAGCCGTTCTGGCAGCGCAGCTACATAGAACAGGTCCGGCCTTACGCCACCAAACCAATCGCTGCCGTCGGCCGGTTCACCGACCCGGAACTCATGGCCCGGGCTGTCAAGGACGGCGTGATCGACATTATCGGCGCGGCGCGGCCAGCCATCGCGGACCCGTTCATCCCGACCAAGATCCGGGAGGGCCGCGCCGACGACATCCGAGAATGCATCGGCTGCAATATCTGTGTGTCCCGTTTCAACAACGGCGGCGGGCGAATCGTGTGCACCCAGAACGCCACGGTTGGCGAGGAATACCGCCGCGGTTGGCACCCCGAGCGGTTCAACCCGTCGGAGCGCGCTGAGGACGCCATACTCATCGTCGGTGCCGGCCCGGCCGGGATGGAGTGCGCCCGGGTGCTGGGCGAGCGCGGCTTCGCGAACGTCCACCTGGTCGAGCGCGAGACCGGGATAGGCGGCCACGTCAATTGGGTGTCGCAATTGCCCGGCCTTCGCACTTGGCGGCGGCTGGTCGAGTATCGGGAGGCGCAGCTCGCGAAGCTGAACAACGTCACGGTCCTCACCGGCACGTCGATGGGCGTCGATGACGTCTTGGAGTATGGCGCCCAGACCGTGGTCGTCGCCACCGGAGCCGACTGGGACGGCAGCGGGACCAGCCCGGAAACGCACGCCCCGCTTCGAGGCGCGGCCGAGCACCCAGAGTTGGTGTTCACGCCCGAGGACCTGATGGTGCGCGCGTGCGAGGTGCCCGGCGATTCGGTACTGGTGTACGACTGCGACGGCTACTTCATGGGCTCCAGCATCGCCGAGAAGCTCGCAATGGACGGCAAGCAGGTCACGCTCGTGTCTCCCGCCGACCAGATCGGGTCCTACCTGTTCTTCACCGACGAAGGCGGTCACGCAATGCACGCACTGCTCGAGCTCGGAGTAACACTGGTGCCCAGTCACGTCGTCACCTCCGTCCGGCCGGGCATGATCACGGGACACCACAGCTACCACCCGGGTCGCGAGATGAGCTGGTCCGCGGACAGCATCGTCCTGGTCACTCAACGTCGCTCACGCAACGATCTCTACGAACGACTCACAGCGGACCCCGAAGCGCTGCGAGCCCACGACGTCGAGCGTGTACTGCGAATCGGTGACTGCGTCGAGCCGCGGGTGATCGCCGAGTCGGTATTCGACGGTCACCGGCTGGCGCGGGAGATCGACTCACCGAACCCTGCCGAGCCGCTGCCGTTCATCCGCGAGCAGCGGATCCTCGGCTGGCACGAGGAGGACTACGACGGCGAACTGCGTGGCCTCATCCCACTGACCCCGGTGTCACGCCCACGGCCGGAGGTGGCTCCCCGATGACACGACCGACAACGGTCGGGTTCTCCCGGACGCAGGTGCGCCAGCTGACCGCGACCCCCGCTGCCTGTCGGTCCTACTGGCTGCAAGACGCGCTCCGCACCGAACCGCAGCTTCTGGCGCGGCCCACGCTTCGGGGAGACGTCCGCGCAGACGTGTGCATCGTGGGCGGCGGCTACACCGGGCTCTGGACCGCCCTGGAGCTGCTGCGCCGCGACCCGTCGATGAGCGTCGTCCTTCTCGAGGCCTCCGTGTGCGGTGCCGGCGCGAGCGGCACGAACGCCGGCTTCGCCATGAACCTGTGGCCGAAGCTGCCCGCACTGATCGCCCATGGCGGAACTGACGAAGGTCCCACGGTGGCGCGCGCCTCGAAGGAAGCCGTCGACTACCTCGTCAGCTTCTGCGCCGACCACGACATCGACGCGCAGTCGCGTCAGACCGGCTGGCTGTGGGCATCCACGAACTCCAGCCAGGATGCCTCCTGGGACGAATCCGTCGAAGCTGCAACCAAATTCGACGGCTCACCGTTCACGGTCGTCGGCGCGCAGGACGCAACCACAAAGGCTGGCTCCCCCCTGCGGGGCGGCGTGCTGGACGACACCTGTTATCAGGTGCATCCCGGCCGGCTGGTGCGCGGGCTCGCTCGCGTCGCCCAAGAGTTGGGTGTCGTCATACACGAGCAGTCACCGATGGTGGAACTCGAGCGCCGCCCTGGAGGCACCCGGGTGCGCACCGCCTCAGGATCGGTGGATGCCGAGACCGTGGTGCTTGCTGTCAATGCCTGGGCGGCGAGGATGCCGCAGTACCGACCGCACCTGTTGATGACCGCATCGGACAACGTTGTGGTGCGGCCCCGGGCTCCGTGGCCGACGACGACCATGGTTTCCGACTCCGGCCGGCTGCTGAACTACTGGCGCACGATGCACGACGGAAACGTGCTCTTCGGCAAGGGCGGCACTGGCTTGGGATATGGCGTGCGAAGCGCCAGCACACTCTTCGGCCCGGTGCCGCAGCTGAGCCGACTGCGCAGCCAACTGGCCGCAGCCGTGCCCGCGTTGGCCGACGCTGAGATTCTATCGAATTGGCGTGCTCCTGTTGAGTATTCGCTGTCCTCGTTGCCGTTCTTCACACAGGTGGACGACCACCCGGGAGTCTATTGCGGCACGGGCTATTCCGGCGACGGCGTTGGGCCCTCGGTCCTCGGCGGGCGCATCCTGGCCAGCCTTGCCACTGGCACTACCGACGAACTGTCGACGTCGTTCTTGACCCGCCCACCCGCAGGCCGAGGCCTGCCGCCTGAACCAGCCCGTTTTCTCGGTGGTCAACTCGTCAAGACCGCATACCTGCGTCGTGATCGTCTCGAGGCAGCTGACCGCGCCTGCGATCCGTTGACCGGCCTGCTCACGCGCGTGGATCCAACGTCTTTCGTCGGCTGACTGGTCTGCTCATGGACGTCCGCCACTTGCGATATTTCGTCGCCGTCGCCGAGGAACAACACTTCACGCGCGCCGCAAAACGACTGACGATCGCACAGGCCACGCTCTCGGCGGGGATTCAACGACTCGAGACTGAACTCAACGTGCAACTGCTGCAGCGCAGCACCAGGACCGTCACACTCACCCCGGCTGGTCGGTTCTATCTCGAACGGGCGCACCTCATCCTCCGCGACATCGACGATGCCTCTGACAACGCGCGTCGTGTTGCGGCTGGGTCGGTAGGGCGCCTCGTTGTTGGTTGCGTCGAGTCCGTCACGTATGCGCTGTTGCCAACGCTGTCGCGTGCCCTGGCAAGTCAACTGCCTGCAGTGGACTTTGCATACCGGGGTGAAATGCTGGCATCCGACCAGGCCGTAGCGCTGCGCGACGGAGCCATCGACATCGCCGTCCTGCGACCGCCAGTGGATGACTTTGGCCTGACGGTGATCCCCGTCCGACGAGACCGGCTGCTGGTCGCACTCCCCCGCGGGCACCACCTCGCTTCAGCCCCACGCGTGCGCTGGAAGCAGCTCGCCGGGAGTGACCTGATCGTGCACTCCGCCGACCGCCGATCAGTGATCTTCGACGTGGTAACCGGGCTGATGCACGATTCTGGGATCGAGCCGGACATTAGCCACGAAGTTGGCGAGATATCTACCCTCATAACGCTCGTCGCCGGAGGTCTCGGCATTGCTGTGGTGCCCGAGCCCGCCACCACGTTGAAGGTCGACGGCGTCGTCTATCGTCCACTCGTCGCCCCGGCGGCAACGGTTGACCTTGCTATCGCCCATCAGAATGACCGCCGTGAGGCGTACCTCACCCGTGCCGTTGAGACGATTCGCCGCATCGTTTGAACCCGAGTCCAGCCCACACGGTCGTAGGTGAAGACACTCGAGGCCCTTCCTGAGTTGGGGCGCACGACAGCCCGACCATGCGGAGCTCATAAAGCGTACGAACAGCCGGCCCGCGGCCTGCCTATCGACAAGAAGCCGGAGTACTTGTGCGCCCGATGCGGCGTCATCCGTGAAGTCGGTTACGACCAAACCACGACACGAGTTGGCAGACCAGTGCGTTAGGTCATACCCAGTCGACGGACAAGTACTTCGTCTCCAGGAACGCCTCGAGTCCAGCCCGGCCACCCTCTCGCCCAACTCCGCTCTGCTTCGTTCCACCGAACGGCGCAGCCGGGTCGGAGATCATGCCACGGTTGATCGCGACCATGCCGGCATGGATACGTTCGCCAAGTCGTACGGCCTGCCCCAGCTCGCCGAAAACGTATGCGGCCAAACCAAACTCGCTCCCGTTCACGAGACTGAGCACGGCGTCGATGTCACGCCACAGGACGATCGGGGCGACCGGCCCGAAGATCTCCTCCTGCACCAACGCCGCATCCGGCGAAACGCCGGTCACGACTGTCGGCGGGTAGAAGTAGCCACCGCTGCGCAACTCATCGCGGAGTGGTGCACGATGCGCCACACGCGCGCCGTGGCTCAGCGCATCGGCGACCAGGCCCTCGACTTTCTCCACCGCTTCACGTGACACCAACGGTCCGATCTCCGCGCCGTCTGCTGCCGAACCGACGACCAATGCCTCTACCGCCGCACCAAGGCGAGCCGTGAATTCCTCTGCCACTGACTCATGCACAAAGAAGCCGTTGGCAGCGGTGCATGCCTGCCCTCCGTTGCGGAACTTGGCAATCATCGCTCCCTCAACGGCCGCGTCAAGGTTCGCGGACTCGGTGATGACGAACGGTGCGTTGCCGCCGAGCTCCATGGACGTATTCACAACCCTGTCGGCCGCCCGGCGAAGCAACTCGCGTCCCACACGGGTCGAACCCGTGAAGGAGATCTTGCGCACGCGGGGGTCACTCAGCCAGGTCTCGACAACGCCTGCCGCATCCGTACTTGGCACCAGATTCACGACGCCCGCGGGCACGCCAGCCTCAGCGATGAGCCGCGTCACCGCGATCGCAGTCAGCGGCGTCTCGGCGGCGGGCTTCAACACCACCGTGCAGCCAGCCGCAAGAGCCGGTGCAATCTTCCGAGTCGCCATCGCCGCCGGAAAGTTCCACGGCGTCACCAATGCAGCGACCCCGACAGGCTCGTGCGTGACGATCGTCCGTGACCCGCCGGCTGGTGCTGCGCCGAAGCCACCGCCGGGACGAACAGCCTCCTCGGCGTACCAGCGGAAGAACTCCGCTGCATAGCCGACCTCAGCACGAGCGTCCGCACGAGACTTACCATTCTCCAAGCTGATCAGTTCCGCGAGCTGGTCGCTATCGCGCAGCATCAGGTCGCGGACCTTGCTCAGCATCGCGCTGCGCACCCGTGGCGGGGTCGAAGCCCACGATATGAACGATGCTGCGGCGGAATCGACAGCAGCAGTGGCGTCACTCGAGCTACCGTCGGCGACCTGGGCGATCACCTCCGAAGTCGCGGGGTCATCGACCGCGAACGTCCCCGATGCACCAGCAACCCACTCGCCATTGACGAATACTCCCTTCTTCGCGTGTAGTTCTTCTACGACAGGGGACGCGTAACCAGGCGCTGGTTTGCTCACGGGACTCACTCTCAGGCAAGACGGCAGATGGCCTACCGGGTCTTAGGTAGCTCGGACCCTACGACGTCAACTATGTGAAAAGTGATCGATGCTGTCCAACGCCTATATGGCACTATTCTCATGCCCCATGGACATGAAAGAACACGGACAGTCCCGTGACACCTGAGCTGCGCCGCCTTCGTTACTTCGTCGCAACCGTGGATGCCGGCTCGGCCACCCAGGCTGCGCGACTCCTGCACGTCACCCAGCCCGTACTATCCCGGCAGCTCCAACTGCTACAGAAGGAAATCGGGCTACGCCTATTCACTCGAGACGGCCGCAGGTTCCGACTGACGCATGCCGGCGAGACCTACCTGTTCGGCGTTCGCCAGTTGCTTCAGCAGGCAGACCGGCTCGATAGCAGCGCCGCATCACTGGCTTCTGGAAGGCTCCAAGACCTTCATCTCGCCGTTCCGGCGACCACGCTCACGGACGTCATCGCGCCGTTTATCGCAACACTCGACTCCACAGATCCTGTTCCGATGCTGCGCTCCCTCGACCCCCGAGGCGCAACAGCCGCGATCGCTGATGGCGCAGACCTCGCCATCGTGCACAGGCCACCACCACGCAGTCTCGCCTCGCGGCAAATCGCGGCACTACCGATATGGGCACAAGTGCCGTCCCAGGATCCACTCGCAACGCACGAGTCTGTGGATCTTAAGACACTCGCAGAGCGCACGCTTGTGCTCCTGACCGAGGACTTTCGACCGCGCACACTCCTGAACCAAGCCATGGAGTCGGTCGAGATCGCATACTCGGACTTCATCGAATGCACGAATGCCCAAGTTGCACAGGCCCTTTCGGCGGCCGGCCGTGGGGTTGCCGTGGTCTCCGACGATACACGCTTCGAGTTGGTCGCCCGGCCGATCGCAGGCCTACACGGTCCGGTCACCCTCCGGCTCTACGCAGCGTGGGATCGCCGCCACCACGCAGCCGAAACGATCGCTGCGCTGGTGGACCGGATCGCCGAGTTCTGCATCGAACGTTACGACCCGACCACCGGGCCCGCTTGACCATCATTGAGCGTCGGATGGAATGAGGCTTCCACGGTCGGCGGGCTGCCGGTATGTCCTCCTGGTGCGGTGACAGGATCGCATCGATAACGCCGCCCGCGAATTCCCCACTGTCGTGGATCCTGCGGAACGCCAATAGGACTTCGACGCCATCGAGATCGACGACTCGGCCGCTGTAGAGCCCGGGTCCGATTGGGTTGACCGCTACATTGATGCGGATGTCCCGATCTGCCGGGGCGATCCAGGTGCCGGACTTCCCTCCGCCGCCCTGCGTCCGACATGCTGTGAGTGTCGCGACATGGGCCGAGAACATGACGAATTCCTGCCTGTCCAGGACGATGCGCTGGAGCACCTCCAGTTTCCGAACCGCGCACCGGGTGATGTCAGCGGCGGCCGAACCGACCAGTGGAGGTCGCACGGCCAACGACTCCTCGATCGAAGAGTTCACCGGTCTTGGCGCGCGGTGATGAAAATGTGTCAGATGTCGCCGTCGTGGTAGACCCAGGGGTCACACCGGACTTCCACCGGCCAGTCGGAGTCACCGAGCTTCTCGTGCCAGCGGGCGTCGGCACGGATCTCGATCGACGGCTCTTTCCGCCAGGTGAACAAGTCGTCCGTCACCTGCGCCGTGATCACTTCGACATTGGCGACTTCGCCCTCTGCGAGAACCCTGGTGCGGCGTAGAACACTACGATCCGCCCTCTCCCGCTGACAACGGACCCGGTCCACGTCGCCGTCGCGTCAAGAGCGCAATGACCACCGGGCGCCAGCACCGTGCCGTGTTCGGTCCAGTCGCGCAGGTCGCTCGAAGTAGCTGGGCGATGGTCGCAGCCGGTGGCGAAGCTCGGGGTCCCCGAGCGACTTCGGCGTCTGCAGGTAGAAGAGGCTGATGTAGGTCGCTGGCGCGCACGTGCCAGACCCAGCGGCCGGTGGGGTCGCGCATGCTGGTGGCCAGTTGCACGGCCTCGTGCTTCCACTCAACGCCGAGCTGCGCTGGACCGGCCGAGGCGATCATGGCAGCGTCCACGGACCAGCGGTCCGTTGTCCGCATCCAGCACCGAATGACCCATGAAGGGAAAGATGCGCGATGGTCGGGGTAACGGAAGATATCGCCCACATCCGTGGTGCCAGTCCCGGGTCGGCCCCCTAGGAACCGGACATGACCAACCACCAACGGCGCGCCTTCGGCAACCTGATCCTGCTGTGGTAGCGCCCACCACGAGACAGTCGACGGACGCCACGCGCAGAATTTCCTGCGGAGACCCTTCATCCAGTGGAAGAAAACGAACGAACCTTCTGACGGCATCGAGGCGCCAGTTCTAGGCCGGCCCGCGGTGAGGAGCGTCCTCACTCGGTCCGAAGCGATCTCGCACTGCGCGCAGAACTTCTCGAACGCGTAAGCGTCGCCACGATGGTGTCGCCTGACGCTGTCATGAGCACGAGAGGCACAACTCGACCTTCAGATGCTTGGAAGGGGAAACCACCATGTCAACGCATCCCACTGCACGCCGCCAGTACGAGTCACTCGCCGAAGCTGCAGAGCGCACGGGCCTGAGCACTCGGACGCTCCGCCGACGAATCGCCGCGGGCCAACTCCCCGCGTACCACAGCGGCCCACGAGTTCTCCGCGTCGACCCAGCTGACGTCGACCGATTGATGCACCTCGTCCCAACAGTTCAGCAGGTGGCTTTGTAGGTGAGCCCCGAGAGCGTTTGCCGGTCAGTTCTGAGAGCAGTGCACCCCCGGGTCGGCGTGCAAATGTAGATAAGTTTCGGCAGCACCTGTGACCGAGCCACGAGATGGCGGCCAGTGTCCGCGCCACCGCAGCTGTCGGCAAGATTGATCCTGGGTCATCACCGTTTGACGATCCATCACCGGTGACGCCGCAGGTCACAGCTCCATCCAGATGCGAGCTGACGTTCGTCGTCCCGTGGGAGTTGTCCGGCTGCCGCAACCGGGACAGGGACGTCCTACGGCACGCGCGGTGCACATCTCGAAACAGTCCTCGCCGGTCACCTTGCTCTGAGCTTGCGGGGGGAACACCTGGTCAGCGGGAGCCGCCCACTGACATCCAATCGGCGACATACCCAGGTGCTGTCGAAACTCATCGGCAAACGCTCTCAGGTCTCACCTACAAAGCCAAGCAGGTCTAGACCAGATCTAGACCTGGCGCCGACCACGTCGCACATTGCCGGTACTCGCCGAGAACGTAACGCCCACTAGCTCGCATCCGCGAACAAACGACACGCGGTCGAATCGGTCGATCTCGGCGCAGAACCTGACGATGAGTCAGTACGAGGACACAAGCGTGGTCGCCAGCGAGGTCAAAGATATGCGCCGCAGCTACGTCACCCGCGCGACGCAGGATGTACATGTAGGCATCGGCTCCTGACCACGCTCTTAAGTGCGAAGCCGTCGGTAACCACCATGATCTGGTTTCCCGGAGTCAAGTTTCGACTCACACACACCGGCAGGGACGCTTGGTGCTGCATGGCCGCCGCAGGGCCGGCCACACGGGAGCGAAAGGTGACGTACCCAATATCGCCAGACCGGTATGCGATGGCGGGCAGGTTTGTGCCTGCCAGGCGCTCTCAGTTCGACGCCGTGACGTACTCGACGTCGACCCCGCGTTTTAAGCTAGACAAAGCGTGTGTGCGACCGCGAGAGACGTTCGGAGCCGCGTAACGTCCGCGCGTACGGCGGCGTTCTCCCGCCCGGAACTCGTGTCACCCCCGGGACTCGCAACCGAGCTGACGGTCAACTTGGGCGACCCCGTCCCGAAGTCTCCGCCGGCGCGAGTTCATACGAATCGCCGTAGTGTGCTGCCTCTCTCGTTGTCGTCATCAGCTCGCGGGCTGCGGGCCAACGCAGTGCGGCGTCTTCGTGGTGCTTCCTGCGCAAGCTACGGCGAAGGGCTGCCCTGTAATCGGCCGCGGGCCGCCACGTGACCTCACCGCCGCCAGTGACCCCGTGGGTGACCTCGACAGCTATACAAACAGCCCCTGACCTCGCGTTACCGCAGGTCAGAGGCTGTTTCGTGCTGGTGGACGATACTGGGATCGAACCAGTGACCTCTTCCGTGTCAGGGAAGCGCGCTACCGCTGCGCCAATCGTCCTAGCGATATGTACTGCAGAGCGGACAACCGGGCTCGAACCGGCGACCTCAACCTTGGCAAGGTTGCGCTCTACCAACTGAGCTATGTCCGCCTGTCAACCTCGACTTCGTCAGTCAGGGCAACGGATAAGAACTCTATCCGACACCCTGCCCAACCTCCAAAACGGGCCTCTCGGAACGTTTCAGCAGTCCAGGTAACGAGGTGGAGACGGGATTTGAACCCGTGTAGACGGCTTTGCAGGCCGTTGCCTCGCCTCTCGGCCACTCCACCGCGTGTCCCCGGTCTCGAGCCTCACGAGGAGGCTCGAGAACCGTGAACCAGAGCGGACAACCGGGCTCGAACCGGCGACCTCAACCTTGGCAAGGTTGCGCTCTACCAACTGAGCTATGTCCGCCTGCTGCCTGACGCGAAACCGCGTCGTGCACGAGCCGAAACATTAGCCGATCGCGCGCCGGGAATCCAAACGGGGTTCGTCCGGTGTGGCGTCCTCCGCCAAGACCGGTTCCGGTATGGCGCGGGACCTGCGTCGCTCGGCGCTCTCCACGCGGGTGACCGGCAGTTTCAGGCGGCCCGTTTCGGTCTCGACCGTCTGCTCCCGCAACCGGGTCACTCCGTCGCCGATCCACTCGATGGCGCGCTCGTGCACCGGGGTGCGCTCCGGTGCACGCCACAGTCGCACGGACGCGGAATTCAGCGCTGCACCGATCAGCACCGCGATCCCGAGGAAGTACAGCCAGGTCATCACCACGATCGCTGCTGCGAGCGGGCCGTAGATGCTCGCGCTGTGGTCCCCCACCGACCGGCCGAGGAACCAGCGCAACATCATCGACGCCACCACCCAGATCGCCAGGGTCAGCACTCCGCCCGGCAGATGTCGCAACCACGGCAACCTGCCCGGTGTCGCGATGTGGAAGAAGGTCGCGAGAGTGAGGATCGTCAGTCCGCCGACCAGTGGCCAGTAGAAGACCATCAGGAAGCGCAGACCCGGAGGCAGCCACCCACTGAGGATGTCCGGACCGATCACGATCAGCGGCACCACGATCGCGCCGAAGATCAACCCGCCGAAATAGAGCGAAAGGCTCAGCATCCGCGCCTGGACGATCCCACGATGCCCGCCGTGTCCGTACATGATCGACACGGTGTCGAGCATGACGTTCAGCGCGCGTGACCCGGACCACAGTGAGAGCAGGAAACCCACCGAGACGACATCCGGCCGACCAGCGCTGAGCGCCGAGTTCACGGTCGGCATGATCACGTCTCGCAGACTCTGCTCGGTCAGGAATCCTGACGCGTAGTGCTCGATGTTGGCCGTGACCTGGCCGACGATGTCCGGTCCGAGCCAGTGGCCGAGGTAACCGACTGCGCCCAGCAACCCGAAGATCAGCGGCGGTAACGACAGCAGTGCGAAGAAGCCGGCTTCCGCCGCCAGACCGGTGACCCGGTGCTTCATGCAGACCCGGAACGTCCCGGCGGCCAACCGCGCCAGCCCCAACAGGCCTGGGACCCGGGACAATTCGTGTCGCAAAGTGCTCTTCACACCCATCGGCACATCCCTGGCCGCGCGGTCTCACCGGTCACTTGACCCAAGGTAGCCGGGTCGGACCGGAATCCCGTGGACCACAATGCCCTTTATGGAAATTTGGCCGGGCAAGCCCTACCCCCTTGGCGCCACGTATGACGGCTCGGGCGTCAACTTCGCGCTCTTCTCCGAAATCGCGGACGGCGTCGAACTGTGCCTGGTCGGTGAGACCGGCGAGGAGACACGCGTGGCGCTGACGGAGGTCGACGGCCATGTCTGGCACGGATATCTGCCCGGCATACAGGACGGACAGCGCTACGGCTACCGCGTGTACGGCCCGCACAATCCGGACGAGGGCGAGCGGTGCAATCCGGCCAAGCTGCTGCTGGATCCCTATGCCAAGGCGTTCGACGGCCAGCTCGACGGTGACGAGTCGCTCTTCAGTTACCGTTTCGAGGACCCCGCCGCCTACAACGAGGACGACTCCCTCGGCCACACGATGCTGTCCGTGGTGGTTAACCCGTTCTTCGACTGGGGCCACGACCGGCCGCCGCGGCACGAATACCACGACAGCGTCATCTACGAGACCCACGTCAAGGGCCTGACGATGACCCACCCGGACGTCCCGGAGGAGATCCGTGGCACGTATGCCGCGCTCGCGCACCCCGCGATCATCGACCACCTCACGGATCTCGGGGTGACCGCGGTCGAACTGCTACCGGTGCACCAGTTCGTGCAGGACAGCAACCTGGTCGACAAGGGTCTGCGCAACTACTGGGGCTACAACACGATCGGTTTCCTCGCGCCGCACAACGAATATGCCGCCACGGGGACCGACGGCCAGCAGGTCAGCGAGTTCAAGGCGATGGTCAAGGCACTACACGAGGCGGACATCGAGGTCATCCTCGACGTGGTCTACAACCACACCGCCGAGGGCAGCGAGCTCGGGCCGACGATCGCCTTCCGGGGCATCGACAACTCCGCGTACTACCGCCTCGTCGACGACGACAAGACGCACTACTACGACACGACCGGCACGGGCAACAGCCTGTTGATGCGCAGTCCTCATGTGCTGCAGCTGATCATGGACTCACTGCGCTACTGGGTGGAGGAGATGCACGTCGACGGTTTCCGCTTCGACCTGGCCGCGACGCTGGCGCGGCAGTTCCACGAGGTCGACAAGCTGTCGGCGTTCTTCGACATCATCCATCAGGACCCGGTGATCTCCCAGGTGAAGCTGATCGCCGAGCCCTGGGACCTGGGCGACGGCGGCTATCAGGTGGGCAACTTCCCACCCCTGTGGACCGAGTGGAACGGCAAATACCGCGACGCGGTGCGCGACTTCTGGCGGGGCGAGGCGGAGGCACTCGCCGAATTCGCGTCCCGGCTGAGTGGGTCCAGTGATCTCTATGCGCACTCCGGCCGCCGGCCGATCGCGTCGATCAACTTCGTCACGGCCCACGACGGCTTCACCCTTCGCGACCTCGTGTCCTACAACGACAAGCACAACGAGGCCAATGGGGAGGACAACAACGACGGCGAGAGCCACAACCGGTCCTGGAACTGCGGGGTGGAAGGCCCGACCGACGACGAGGGCATCAACCGGCTGCGACTGCGTCAGCAGCGCAACTTCATCGCCACCCTGCTGCTCAGTCAGGGCGTTCCGATGCTCGCACACGGTGACGAGCTCGGCCGGACCCAGAGCGGCAACAACAACACCTACTGCCAGGACAACGAGATCTCCTGGCTGGACTGGGAACTCGACGACGACGAGCAGTCACTGCTCGACTTCACCCGCGCGGTGATCGCGCTACGCAGCGAGCACCCGACATTCCGCCGGCGCCGCTTCTTCGAAGGCGACGCCCACCACGGTGGAGCGAGCGACCAGGGCGACATCGAGTGGTACGCACCCAGCGGCACCGAGATGAACGAGCTGGACTGGCGCAACGGCTACGCGCGCACGCTGATGGTCTTCCTCAACGGGCAGGCGATCAGCGCGCCGGACGAACGCGGCCGCGAGGTCGTCGACGACCACTTCCTGCTGCTCTTCAACGGCCACTCCGAGTCGGTGGAGTTCACTGTGCCCATCGACCTGTATGACGGGAAGTGGCAGATCGCCCTCAACACGGCCGAGGACGAGCTGCCTTCGGACTCGACCTACAACCCCGGCGCGGTGCTCGACGTCCCCAGCCGGTCGATGGTGCTGCTGCAGGCAGAAGTCACCGACTGAGCGGCAGTGCCACCTCAGGTCGCAGCCAGCCGCCTCTTCTGCTCGGCGACGTCGAAGTCGGCGTCGGGCCATCCCGGGTCGAGCTCGCGCAGCTTGTCGAGCAGCAGTTGCTGCACCGCGAGACGCGCGTACCACTTGCGGTCGGCCGGCACGACATACCAAGGGTTCTCATCGGTCGACGTCTTGTCGAGCACGGCCTGGTAGGCCTCCTGGTAGTGGTCCCAGTGCTCACGCTCGTCGATGTCGCCCGGGTTGAACTTCCAGTACTTGTCGGGTCGTTCGAGGCGCTCGGCGAGCCGTGCCTTCTGCTCGTCCGCGGAGATGTGCAGCATCACCTTGATGAGGTGGATGCCCTTGTCGTTCGCACTGCGTTCGAAGGTGTTGATCTGGCCGTAGCGTCGGCCCCAGGTCGACGGCGGCACGAGGTCATGGACGCGCACGACCAGCACGTCCTCGTAGTGCGAGCGATCGAAGACGCCGATGTAACCCGGTTCGGGCAGTTCCCGGCGGATGCGCCACAGGAACGGATGACGCCGCTCCTCCGCGGTGGGTGCCTTGAACGCGTGCAACTTCACACCCTGCGGGTCCACCGCGCCTACGACGTGCCGCATGATGCCGCCCTTGCCGGACGTGTCCATTCCCTGAACCACGAGCAGGATCGCGGGACCGTCGCCGTCGCGTCCGCCCGCGTAGAGGCGCTCCTGCAGATCGTCGATCTCGGCCCGCGTCGACTCCATGGCCTCGGCGGCGTCCTGCTTCTTGCCCGAAAAGGCAGGCGTGGCAGTCGGATCCAGGTCGCTGAGCTGAAAGCCCGGCGTAACCCGCAGCGCACTGCTGATCGAGTCGTCCGACGCCCTCTTCGCGTCCTTCTTCTTCGACTTCTTCGCGTTCTTCTTGGCCATGCCACATCGTCGCACACGTCGCGACGGCTCGAGGCCGGACGAGCGCCTGTCAGCCTCGAGCAGAACAGAATTCGGCGACCAGTCGCTCCCAGCGGTCGGGATCGACATTCCACTCACGACAGTGACGCGCCACGTCCCAGGTCTCCAGTTGCACCAGGTCCGGGCGGGCTGCCGCCAACGCCGCCGTCGGCGCATACGGCACGAATTCGTCCACCGCAGAATGGATCAGCAGCATCGGCCTGGACAGCTCGTCCGCGCGACGGACCCAGTCGGTGAGGCGGATGTCGATCGGCTCGCCCAGGCCCGCGGCCTGACCGTGCAACCGGCTGCGCAACAGCCGGGCACCCACCCGTGAGATCAGGCGAGGTAACCGGTGCTCCCCCGCGTGGAAGTCGAGCACCGGCCCCCACGACACCACGGGCGAGTCGAACACGACGCGGTCTACGAGCTCGGCCAGCCACGACCGGTCCAGGAACTGCAGGACGACAGCAGCACCCATCGACCAGCCGAAGAGCTGCACCTCACGGGCGCCGGCCGAGGCGGCATACAGAACGGCAGCCTCCACGTCGGCCCACTCGCTCAGCCCGAGGTGATAGCGGTGATCCGACGAGGCCGGCGATCCGATGTCGTTGCGGTAGCTGGGAACAAGGCTGCTGATGCCGAGCTCGTGCAACACCGGCACGGCCCGTAGTGTCTCACCGCGCAGCGCGCCGCGACCGTGGACGAGCACCGCCCAACGGTCGCTGCCCGGGACACGGTCGACCCAGGTCGGCATCGGACCGAGGGAGGTCTCCAGTGCCACCTCGTCCAGCTCCACCGGCAGCGACGTCGCGGGCGGTCCGCAGAAGTAGTAGCCGTCGAAGCGGGCCTTCCCCGGCCGCAGAGCACCGAAGTCGATGCCGTCGAGTCGACGGGTCACTCGGTCCTCGGAGATGTCGAGCACGTCGCCGAGGCGCGCGTGCGTCTCGAGGTCGTTCTGCCACATGCCGTAACGCCCCGGGGCGATCGAATCCTCGGTGACGGCGAGGGCGACGTGGTGGGCGCCCACCTCGAGAACCGGTGTGTCGTCGACCGGCACCACCGGAGTGACCAGCTGCCGGGCGAAATAGCTCGACACACCGAGGGTCCCACCACCCACCGCGGCGCCGACCCCGGTCGTCACGCCGGCGGCCGGTGCGATGGCCCGGCGAAGCACGCTGCTGTTCATGCGGCCATCGTCGCAGCAGACGGGCACAATGGCCGGATGGACCTGCCGCTGGAGTTGCCGATCACGCCCATGCTCGCCAAGGCCATTGCCTCCGTGCCCGCCGCGGACAGTGTCGACGGCGGACTGACCTACGAGCCCAAGTGGGACGGTTTCCGGTGCATCGTGCTCAAGGACGGCG
The DNA here is from genome assembly GCF_014640635.1 of Flexivirga endophytica. Lineage (GTDB taxonomy): Bacteria > Actinomycetota > Actinomycetes > Actinomycetales > Dermatophilaceae > Flexivirga > Flexivirga endophytica. Next base: position 992,129 of record NZ_BMHI01000001.1, on the reverse strand, counting down.
ACGAGGTGGAGCTGGCTTCGCGGGGGTCGAAGCCGCTCACCCGCTACTTCCCGGAGCTCGTCGAGGCAGTCCGCGAGCAGCTACCGGACAAGTGCGCACTCGACGGAGAGGTCGTCGTGCGAGCCGGTGAAAAGGGTTCTGCTCGGCTGAATTTCGAGGCTCTGAGCCAGCGCATTCATCCTGCGGAATCGCGGGTGCGCAAGCTTGCCGAGGAAACTCCCGCGGAGATCATCTTCTTCGACGCATTGGTTGTCGACGGCGAGTCGTTGCTGGACCGGCCGTTCGCGGAGCGTCGTCGCGCGCTGGAAGGCGCACTGCGCTCGGTGGGTGCACCGTTCCACCTGACGCGGGTCACCGACGACCCGGAGATCGCGCAGGACTGGTTCTCCCGCTTCGAGGGCGCGGGACTCGACGGTGTCGTGGCGAAGGCGAAGCTGTCGCCATACCAACCGGGCAAGCGGAGCATGCTCAAGATCAAGCACACCCGCACCGCCGATGCAGTGCTGCTAGGCTACCGGATCCACAAGAGCGGCAACGGTGTCGGCTCCCTCCTGCTCGGCCTGTATGACGACGAAGGCAACCTGCGCAATGTCGGCGGCATCGTCTCCTTCACCGCGAAGCGTCGCCTGGAGCTGATCGACGAACTCGCGCCCCTGGTCGTGCGCGACGACGAGGGCGACGAGGTCCGCGGCGAGACCGACCGGTCCCGGTTCAGCAGCAACAAGGACGTCTCGTTCGTTCGCCTGCGCCCGGAGCGCGTCGTCGAGGTGAAGTTCGACCAGCTCGAGGGCCACCGTTTCCGCCACGGTGTGGGCTTCCTGCGCTGGCGCCCCGACCGCGACCCCGAGTCGTGCCTGATGTCCCAGGTCGACCGAGCTCCGGCATACGACCTGGACGACGTGCTGACGACGGTCGACTGAACCCACCGCCGCGTCTCACAGCGCGGACCCGATTTACCTCATTATGTGATGGATACGTTAACGTCGCGTTATATCCATCCAGAGCGGCCGAGAGATCTGGCTCGTCGACGCCGCAGCAACCACCCGACCGGGCAGGTGCTCATGCCAGGATCGATGGAGGCGCATCTTGTCCGAGTCTGCTGTTGACCCCGACCTGCGGGCGGCGTTCCGCAACGCAGTCTTCAGCACCTGGGTGATCTGCGCCGCCGACGGTCCCCGACCGGTCGGATTCACAGCGATCTCAGTAGTTTCCGTCTCGGTGGAGCCACCGCTGGTGTCCTTCAACCTGAGCAGGACGTCGTCCAGCCGACCGACGATCGAGCGCACCGGTCGTATCTCTTTGCATCTGCTCGCGGACCACCAGGACCACCTTGCGCGCCGGTTCGCCGGAGATCGCCGAGCCAGGTTCGCGAGCAGCGACCACTGGCACTGGCACCCCGACGGGCTGCCGGGACTGCGCGACGTCGCCGTGCGGTTGACCGCCGAGGTCGCCGGATCCTTCGACGCCGGGGACAGCCTGGTCATCACCGCGCGAGTGACCGATCAGCAACGAGGGCAAGGCAATCCGCTGCTGCATCACGCCGGCACCTACCGCGCCCTCGATCACACACCATCCCTTGTTCTCCAGGAGGAGTCTGCATGACCGAGCTGAAGTTCGCCTATTGGGTCCCCAACGTGTCCGGCGGTCTGGTGGTCAGCAAAGTGCCGCAGCGCACCGACCACAGCCCGGCATACAACATCGATGCAGCCAAGGCAGCCGAACGCTTCGGCTTCGACTACGCGCTGACCCAGGCGCGCTACCTCGCCTCGTACGGCGCTGACGCCCAGCACGAGTCCACGTCGTTCTCCCAGTTGCTACTCGCCCACACCGAGCGACTGAAGGTCATCGCAGCGGTCCATCCGGGGTTCTGGCAGCCGGCAGTGCTCGCGAAACTCGCTGCCACGGCCCAGGATTGGAGCAACAACCGCTTGGCGCTCAACGTGGTGTCCGGCTGGTTCAAGAAGGAATTCACCAATCTCGGTGAGCTCTGGCTCGACCACGAGGAACGCTACCGCCGGTCCGAGGAGTTCATCGAGGTGCTCAAGGGTGCCTGGAGCACCGACGACTTCACCTTCCGCGGTGACTTCTACCGGACCCGGGAGCTGACCTTCCGTCCGCAGCCCGCGACTCCCCCGGAGGTCTTCCAGGGCGGCAACTCCACCAGTGCGCGCAGGATGGGCGGCCGCCTGTCCGACTGGTACTTCATGAACGGCGGCTCTCTCGAAGCGATCGCCGAGCAGGTCGAGGAGGTCGAGGGTTACGGCCGCGACCACGGCCGGCGACCTGGGTTCGGGCTGAACGGCTTCGTCGTCGTGCGCGACACCGAGGAAGAGGCACGCCAGGTCGTGCAGGACATCATCGACAACGCCGACGCCGACAAGGTGCGTGACTTCGGCGAGGCGGTCAAGACCGCCGGTGCGTCCACCAGCGACGGCAAGGGCATGTGGGCCGGCTCGGACTTCACGGACCTGGTGCAGTACAACGACGGTTTCAAGACCGGACTCGTCGGCACTCCCGAGCAGGTCGCGCAACGGATCGTCGACTACAAGAAGGTCGGCGTCGACCTGATCCTGGCCGGCTTCCTGCACGTGCGTGAGGACATCGAGCGCTTCGGCACCCAGGTCATCCCGCTGGTGCGTGAGTTGGAGGCCGCCGAAGCAGAGAGCAGGTCTGCGTAGAAGTCACTCGACCCGGTTGCCGTCGGCGTCCCAGTGCTCGGCGACCTTCTTGCTGGGCTGCACCCGAGGCGGCTCACCGGGCATCTTCGGATAGTCCGGCGGGAAGTTGAGTTCGCCGCCGGGCAGCGTCTCCCACAACTGCAGCAGCGGGTCGAGCGGGTATGCCGTCTCGTTCAGGTCGGCCCACGCGTCACCGTCCGCCAGGAAGTCGGGCACTGTCGCGAGGTTGAAGTCGCGCGGGTCGGACACGTCGGCCAGTTGTTGCCAGGTCATCGGCGTGCTGACTCGCGCGCCCGGCCGAGCCCGCAGACTCCAGGCGCTGGCGATTGTGCGGTCCCGGTTGTTCTGGTTGAAGTCGACGAAGATGCGCTCGCCGCGCTCTTCCTTCCACCAGTTGGTGGTCACGCCCCCGTCGCGTCGCTCCAACTCGCGGCCGAATCCTATTGCGGCATGGCGTAATTCCTCGAAAGACCACTGCGGCCGGATCCGCACGTAGATGTGTATGCCGCGGTTGCCGCTGGTCTTGGGATAGCCCTTCATACCGAGCTCCTCGAGCAGCTCGCGAGCGACGTCCGCGACCCGCTGCGCGTCGGCGAAGCCGGTGCCCGGCTGCGGGTCGAGGTCGATCCGCAACTCGTCGGGATGGTCCACGTCCGGACGCCGAACCGGCCACGGGTGGAAGGTGAGCGTGCCCATGTGAGCGGCCCAGACCAGCGACGCCGGCTCGGTCGGGCAGAGCTCCTGCGCGGTGCGGCCGCTGGGAAACGTCACGCCGACCGTCTCGACGTAATCGGGTGCGCCACGCGGCAGGCGCTTCTGGTAGAAGCCGTCGCCGTCGTCGCCATACCCCGTGGACAGGCGCATGCCCTCCCGATAACCGTCTGGCCAGCGCTCCATCGCGGTGGGCCGCTCGCCGACCGCACGCATCAGCGCGTCGCCGACGGTCGCGAAGAACTCACACACCTGGAGCTTGCTGATCTGCGGTGTGCGGTCGGTCGCCTCGTAGATGACGCGATCGGGACTGGAGACGCGCACTTCTCGGTCTCCGACGGTCACCTGCGCGGCTGGTGTCTTGGCCATGGAGGCAGTCTGTCAGTCGTCCCAGACACTCGTGGCCAGCTCGACCACCTCTCGCACCTTGCCCCACTGCTCGTCCTCGGTGAGGATGTTGCCCTCCTCGGTCGACGCGAAGCCGCACTGGGTGGAGATTGCAAGTTGTTGCAGCGGAACGTATTTCGCGGCTTCGTCGATGCGCGCCCTGACCTCGTCCGGTTTCTCCAACTCGCCCGACTTGGACGTGATCAGCCCCAGCACCAGGGTCTGCTTCCCCTTGGGGAAGAAGCGCAGCGGCTCGAAACCACCCGCGCGATCGGAGTCGTACTCCAGGAAGAAGCCGTCATATGGCACCGCGAAGAGATCCTGCGCGACCGGCTCGTAGCCACCCGAGGAGATCCATGTCGACCGGAAGTTGCCGCGGCACACGTGGGTGGTGACCACGAGGTCGTCCGGCTTGCCCTCGAGCACCCGCACGAGGATGTCGCGATAGCGGTGTCCGATGCCGTCGGTGTCGATCTCCCGCTCGGTGCGGGCGCGCTCCAGCTCGTCGTCGCTGCACAGGTAGGCCCAGACGGTGTCGTCCAGCTGCAGGTAGCGGGCGCCCTCGGCGTAGAAGGCAGCGATGGCGTCTCGATAGGTCTGCACCAGGTCGTCGACATACGAGTTGCGATCGGGGTAGTCGGGCGCTGCCAGGTTGGCAGGCTCGACCCGGAAGTCCAGCACCGTCGGTGACGGGATGGAGAACTTCGGCTGCACGCCGCCCGCCTCGGCCACCGACTTCAGGTAACGGAAGTGCTCCAGCATCGGGTGGTCCTTCGGGAACCCGAGCTTGCCCTCGATGCGTACGCCGAGGGCCTTCGTCGTTGCGCCCTGGAAGGGCAGGCTGTGGTCCAGCTCGACCACGGAAACACCGTCGAGCCCGCCGAGGAAGTCGAAGTGCCACCAGGATCGCCGGAACTCGCCATCGGTCACCGCGCGAAGCCCTGCCTGCGCCTCCTTGGCGACGAGGTCGGCGATCTGCTGATCCTCGACGCCGCGCAGATCCTCGTCGGACAGCTCGCCGGCCGCGTGCGCCGCACGCGCCCGCTTGATGGCGTCGGGCCGCAGGAAGGAACCGACGATGTCAGATCGGAAAGGAGGGTTGATCGTCATACCTTCCGACCCTAATGACCGCCGCTGCCTGCGACAGACGATCGGCGCAGCAAGTTCAACGGTTCGTCACTCGCGAACCCCCAGGTAGGGGTAGGAAGTCCCTACAGTCCGTAGCACCCACGGCGCGAACGCGCCGCGAGCATGATCCCTGGAAGGTCTTCCATGCCACAACTCCCCACGCGACCGCGCGTCACCCGCGTGCGCCTCGTCACGCTCGTCGCCGCGTCGGCCCTCGCCGTCGGCGGGACAGCTGGTCTGGCCGTCACCCCGGCCCACGCCGCATCCAACTCAGTCGTCATCTCCGCCGTCTACGGCGGCGGCGGCAACTCCGGTGCGAAATTCCAGAACGACTACATCGAGCTCTACAACCGCGGCTCGAGCGCCATCGACCTGTCCGGTTGGACGGTCACCTACTACTCATCCGGCGGCAACAGTGGTGGCACGACGAGCCTGACCGGCTCAGTCGCGCCCGGAGCGCACTTCCTGGTCCAGGAGGGCGCCGGCACCGGCTCCGCCAGCCCGCTGCCCACCCCGGACGCGAGCGGCACGCTGAACATGTCTGCGAGCAAGGGCAGCGTCGTCCTGCGCCAGAACGACACCACCATCGACACCGTCGGGTATGGCGCCGTCGAGTCGTCGTATGTCGAGGGCTCCTCCGCGCCCGGCATGTCCAACACGACCGCGGACAGCCGCACCAAGGGCTGTTTCGACACCGACGACAACGCCAAGGACTTCGTCTCGGCCGGCCCCAACCCGCTGAATTCCGCTGCGCCTGTTGGTGTTTGCGGCACGGATGGCAGCACCCAACCGCCGCCCACCGGCACCCCGTCCACGATCGAGCAGATCCAGGGCACCAGCTTCAAATCGCCGCTCACCGGAGAGCAGGTCAAGGACGTCCGTGGCGTCGTGACCGCGGTCAACGGCAGTGCGGGCTTCTGGATCCAGTCGACCACGCCGGACGACGACCCACGCACCAGCGAGGGCCTCTACGTGTATGGCGGCGCCGGCATGGTCAAGGTCGGTGACGACCTCACCGTCGCGGGCAAGGTGACCGAATACCGCCCCGGCGGCGTCGACAACGGCAACCTCACCACCACCGAGCTCGGCAGCCCGAACATCCAGGTCAACAGCTCCGGCAACGAGCTGCCGACCGCGGTCGAGATCGGCTCGGCCGGCCACGTCCCGCCCGCACAGACGGTCGAGAAGGGTGACCCCGGCAACGTCGAAACGGCCGGTCTGACGCTGGGCCCGGCGACGAACGCGCTCGACTTCTGGGAGTCGATGGAGGGCATGCGGATCCAGGAGACCGACGCGAAGGCAGTCGGCCCGACCGAGACCAGCTACGGCGAGACGCCGATCGTCCCGGCGAACACCAAGGACGTCACCTGGACGCCGGACGGCGGCGTGCTCTACCGCAGTTACGACACACCGAACGCCATGCGACTCATCCTGTCCGACGCGTTGCTGCCGAAGGACTCGATCGCACCGGCCAACACCGGCGACAGCTATGCCGGTGTGACCGCCGGTGTGCTCGACTACAACTTCGGCAACTTCACCCTGATGGCCACCCGGGCCGGCACTCACCAGTCCGGCGGCACCACTCGCGATGTGGCGCAGCCCGCGACGAAGAAGCAGGCGTCGGTCGCGACGTTCAACGTGGAGAACCTCGCCCCGTCCGACCCGCAGACCAAGTTCGACCGGCTCGCCGGTCAGATCACGACCAACCTCGCCGCGCCGGATGTCCTTGCGATCGAAGAGATCCAGGACAACACCGGCGCCACCGACGACGGCACGGTCGACTCCACGCAGACGACCGACAAGCTGATCGCGGCGATCAAGGCCGCGGGCGGCCCGTCATACCAGGCGAAGTGGATCGACCCCGTCAATGACGAGGACGGCGGGCAGCCCGGCGGCAACATCCGCTCGGTGTTCCTCTACCGCACCGATCGCGGTATGACGTTCGTCGACAAGCCCGGCGGCACGTCCACCAACTCCGTCGCGGTGACCGGCACCGGCCCGTGGGCGTCGGTCAACTACTCCCCCGGACGGATCGACCCCACCAACACCGCGTGGGACGACTCGCGCAAGCCGCTCGTCGGCGAGTTCCTCTGGCAGGGCAAGCCGCTGTTCGTCGTCGCGAACCACTTCAACTCCAAAGGTGGTGACGACGGCATCATGGGCCGCTACCAGCCGCCGCAGCGCTCCTCCGAGGTGCAGCGGCACGCGCAGGCGACGTTGGTGCGTGGCTTCGTCGATGAGCTGTTGACGGCGAACAAGCACGCCAACATCGTGGTGCTCGGCGACCTGAACGACTTCAACTTCAGCAAGACCGCGAACATCGTCAAGGGCTCGGGCAAGACCGCGATGACCGACCTGATCGACACGTTGCCGGCGAACGAGCGCTACAGCTACGACTACCAGGGCAACAGCCAGGTGCTCGACCAGTTGCTGGTGAGCCCGGCACTGGCCAAGAACTACGACTACCAGGTGGTGCACACCAACTCGCAGTTCTACGACCAGGACTCCGACCACGACCCCCAGGTCGTGAAGCTGGCAGTGCACTGACACCTCTCGCTGATCGAGTAGCGACGAAGGAGCGTATCGAGATCACTGATCTCGATACGCTCCCTCGTTGCTCGGTCGCTACTTGATCCGCGTAGCGTTCGGGAACGTCCGGCGGACCCGCGTTGTTGTGCGGTATGACGAAACTTCTTCCACGACGAAAGGACGCCCCCGTGAGCGACCAGTCGACATACAAAGTGGCCAAGACCGACGAGGAGTGGAAGGCCGAGCTGTCCCCTGCCGAGTACTCCGTGCTGCGCGAGGCGGCGACCGAACGCCCCTTCACCGGTGAATACACCGACACCGAGACCGAGGGCGTCTACTCGTGTCGCGCGTGTGGGACGGAGCTGTTCCGCAGCACCACGAAGTTCCACAGCCATTGCGGCTGGCCGTCCTTCTACGCACCGTCCGAGGACGACAACGTCGAGCTGATCTCGGACACGTCGATGGGTATGACGCGCACCGAAGTCCGTTGTGCCAGTTGCGGATCCCACCTCGGGCACGTCTTCGAGGGTGAGGGCTACCCCACCCCCACCGACCAGCGCTACTGCATCAACTCGGTCTCCCTGAAGCTCGCTCCGACCGCCAGCACTGACTGACCGGTAACCGCAGAGCCCGTCGCCGCGCCTCCTCGACAGCGACCGGAACCAGTGCCACGCTTGGCCGGTTCCGAACTGGAGGAGAGTCATGGCGACCGACCGAGCGACCCCGATTCCCAAGACGACCGGGATCTTCCGGCGCAAGCCGATCGAGGCTGCTGAGAAGGAAGGCAGCTTCGAACGCACCATCGGTCTGTGGCAGCTGACCGCGATTGGCCTGGGCGCGATCATCGGGGCCGGCATCTTCGCCCTCGCCGGGACCGTCGCCAAGGGCGACGCGGGCCCGGCGGTGTCGATCTCGTTCATCATCGCCGGCGTCGCCAGTGCCTGCGCGGCGCTGTCGTATGCCGAGTTCGGTGGCTTGATACCACGTGCCGGCTCGGCATACACGTACGGCTATGCCGTGCTCGGCGAAGCCGTCGGCTGGTTCATCGGCTGGGACCTGTTGCTCGAATACACCGCCATCGTCGCGGTGGTCGCCATCGGCGTCTCGCAGTACTTCAGCTTCCTGCTCAGTGCGATCGGAATCCATCTGCCTGCCTGGATGCTCGGTGCCCCCGGCACCGGGCACGGACACCATGTCGATCTGTTCGCGGTGTTGCTCTGCCTGGGCGTCGCCTGGCTGCTCAACCGCGGCATGAAGACCAGCGCGAAGGTCGAGACCTGGCTGGTGTTCGTCAAGATCGCCATCGTGCTGGCAGTCATCGTGGTCGGGGTGTTCTACGTCAAGTCGGACAACCTTTCGCCATACATGCCCTACGGCATGTCAGGCGTCGCGACCGGTGCGGCGACGGTCTTCTTCGCGGTCTTCGGGTATGACGCGATGAGCACCGCCGCTGAGGAGGCCAAGGACGCCGAGCGCAACCTGCCGAAGGCGATCATCCTGTCGCTGGCGATCGCGATGGTGCTCTATCTGCTCGCCGCCACCGTGCTGACCGGGATGGTCGACTACAAGAACCTGTCCGACAGCGCCGCCTTCGCCGAGGCGTTCAACGGTGTGGGGCTGACCTTCTTCGCCAAGATCGTCGCGATCGGCGCCATCGTCGGCATCATCACGGTGTTGTATTCGTTCACTTTGGGCGCCTCGCGTGTCTGGTTCGCGATCAGCCGGGACGGCCTCCTGCCCGAGTGGTTCGCCAAGACCAACAAGCACCAGTCGCCCTACCGGCCGACCTGGATCATCGGCGTCGTGGCAGCCGGGATCGCCGGGTTCGTGCAGATCGGTGAGGCCGCCGAGCTGACCAACATCGGCATCCTGCTGGCCTTCGTCGTGGTGTCCGCCGCGGTGATCGTGCTCCGCTACCGCTCACCGGAGCTGCCGCGCACCTTCCGGACACCGTTCATGCCGATCACCCCGCTGATCGGGATCGGCTTCTCCATCTGGCTGGTCACCAAGCTCAGTGAAGAGACCTGGATCCGCTTCGCGGTCTGGTTCGTCATCGGTGCGATCGTCTACGCGGCATACGGCTACCAGCACAGCAAGGTCGGCAAGGGCGAAGCCGTCCAGACCAACGACGCGTAGTCACCCCATGCCGAGTGACGGCTTCTTCGCCGAGTGACGGTCCGATCGAACCGTCACTCGGCGAGAGAGCCGTCACTCGCGATAGATCCGGGTCAGCGCAGGCGGCGGGCGAGGTCGCCGATGGGGGTCAGCGGACCGGTGTAGAACGGGATCTCGACGCGCGTGTGCATGCGTGCCTCCGCGGCGCGCAGGTCGCGCATCAGGTCGACGATGCGATGCAGTTCGCCCGCCTCGAACGCCAGGATCCACTCGTAGTCGCCGAGCGCGAAGGCCGGCACGGTGTTGGCCCGCACGTCGGGGTAGCCGCGAGCCAGCAGCCCGTGGTCCTTGAGCATGGTGCGGCGCTCGGCATCCGGCAGGAGGTACCACTCGTAGGAGCGCACGAACGGGTAGACGCAGACGTACTTCTTCGGCTCCGGGTCGACCAGGAAGTCCGGCACGTGCGACTTGTTGAACTCCGCCGGGCGGTGCACCGCGACACTGGACCACACCGCGTCGAAGCTGCGCCCCAGCTCGGTGAGCTGGAACCGGTGATAGGCATCCTGCAACGGCTCGATGTCCGCGCTGTGCCACCAGATCATCAGGTCAGCGTCGGCACGCAGGCCGCCCACGTCATAGGTGCCGCGGACGACGACGTCCTGCGACTCGAGCTCCTTGAAGAAGCGCTCGGCCTCGGCGATGGCCTCCTCGCGGTCCTCCGGCAACGCGCGGGTCGCCTTGAACGCGGAGTACATCGTGTAGCGGATGGTGTCGTTGATCTCGTTGATCGCTTTGGCACCCGGTCGAAGTCTTTCGTCGCTCATACGGCCATTGTCTCGCGGTCGCTCAGCGGTCAGCGAGGTGGGTGAGCACCGCTCCGGCCGCCTTGCGACCCGTTCCGATGCACGCCGGTATGCCGACGCCCTCGTATGCCGCACCCGCGACTTCGAGACCCGGCAAACTCGTCAAACCTGCGCGCACACCCGCGATCCGGTCCAGGTGACCGACGGCATACTGCGGCAGCGCACCGCCCCACCGCTGCACATGTGCGGCGACCGGCCGTGGCACGTCACCGAGAGCTGCGCGCAGGTCCGACATACCGGCTGCCGCCAATTCGGCGTCGCTCTTCTGCAGGTCCGCCTCCTCGTGGTGCCGGCCGATGGAGACCCGCACGAACGTGAGGTCGGGCGCGGTGTCGGCCAGCCACGGCCACTTGCTCGAGCTGAAGGTGGACGCCTTGATCCGGCGCTCGTCGATGGGCGGCACCAGAAAGCCGGAACTGCCTGTGAAAACGTCGGATTCGGTCCGCCGGAATGCGTAGGTCACGATGCCCATCGAGGCGTATCCGATCTCGGCCAGTGCGTTCGCAGCGTCTGGGCTGGCAGCTGAAAGCAGCCTGGAGGTGGCTCGCGCCGGAGTCGCCAGGATGACCGCGTCGGCGTTGATGTGTTCGGGTGCGCGGGTCTCGCCGACGGTCACCTGCCAGCGCCCCGCCGTGCGGACGAGCTCACGCGCGGTCGCACCGGTGCGGACCGTGACACCACGGTCCAGCAGCAGCCGCACGAGGTGCTTGGGCAACGAGCCGACGCCGCCGCGCAGGCTGGCGAACACCGGCCGCGGAGCACCGCTCGTCGAGGCGTTGGCCATCGCCGAGCGCGCTGCCTCGGTGAGCGGGCGCTCATGCCGTGCGGCGGTCAGGAGCGCCGGCGCGGCGGCCGCCGCGGACAGGCGTCGGGCGTGCCCGGCATACACGCCACCGAGCAAGGGCTCGACGAGCCGGTCTACCACGGCCGGGCCGAGCGCGGACTCGACCAGATCGCCGACCGACAGGTCACCGGTCACCTCGACCACGCGCTCGTCACGCGCCCGCTCGAGCTCCGCGGGGTTCAGCAACGACTCCAGATCCGACGCATCGGCCGGCACTCCGAGCATCGTCCCCTTGGGCATCGGCCGTAGCGCGTCCCGCGTCCAGATCGACGCCGACACCGCTGCGGGATGCACCGGCTCGACATCGAGGTCCGCCAGCAGTTCGAGGGCTTCCGGCCGCCGGGCCAGCATCGACTCGGCGCCGACATCGACCTGGTGGCCGGCGATCGTGGCCAGTCGGAGCTTGCCGCCGATCTGCGGAGATCCCTCCAGCAGGACGACTTCGTGAGGCGAAGCCGACGCCTCGAGAGCAGCGGTCAGCCCGCTGATCCCTGCGCCGACGATGACGATGCGAGCCATGCCCTCAGCTTCTCAGTCCAGGCAGAATTCGTTGCCCTCCGGGTCTGTCATCACGATGAAACCGAGGGACGTCGGTGGTGCGGGCTCGAAGCGCTGGACCCGTGCGGCACCCAACGCGACCAGCCGGGCGCACTCCGCCTCCAGCGCCGCCATCCGCTCGTCACCTTCCAGGCCCGGCGCCGCTCGCACGTCCAGGTGCAGCCGGTTCTTCGCGCGTTTGGCCTCGGGCACCTGCTGGAAGAACAGGCGCGGGCCCTTCTCCTCGGGGTCGACGAGAGCGGAGGCGGAGTTGCGCCGGTCCTCCGGCACACCTGCGTCCTCGAGGAAGCGGTCCCATGCCTCGAGCGGGTCTGCATCTGCAGCGAGCTCGACGCCCGGCGGGCCGGGATGGACATAGCCCAGCACGTCACGCCAGAAGGTCGACAGCGATCGCGGATCGGCTGTGTCGAACGTCACTTGGAATTCTCGGCTCATGCCCATCAACCTGCCACGGCCACCGGACGACCGCTGTCCGAATCAGTCCGCTCAGGCGCTGTAGCCCTTCGGTGGGATGAGCGACGCGAGCTGGTCGAAGGTGAGCCAATACTCCGAATTACCACCGAAATTGGCCGGATCGGCGATGTAGGCCTGCATGGTGTCCGGGTTGTAGCCGACGACGGTGAAGTAGTGGTAGATCGTGTAGTTCGGATAGCCCGGCGGGTGATTGCTCGCAGGAGCGACGATGTTGGCGACCAGCGCGTAGCCGCGGTCGATGTTGAAGGTGATGTCCTGCCACAGCAGGTCCTTCTGGGCCTGGGTGGGCGGGTCGTTCGGCATCTCCTTGGTCTCGTACCAGCCCACGTGGTTGTCCAGGACCGCGGTGACCTGCCCGATCCAGTCGGTCCCGTTGGTGGTCGTCCCGAGTTCGTTTGCCATCTGCTGCTGGCTGACGTCGACACCGCGACAAGACAAGCAGATCGCCGTGGCGGTCGGTCCGCACCAGTAGCCGGTCTGCTGCGCCTGATAGGTGAACGGCAGGACCTTCCAGTTCGCCGCGCGTGCCGAGGGGGCTCCTGCGCCGCCGAGAGCGACGAGTGCCGCGCCGGCTGCTGCCCCTTTGAGCAGACTTCTCCGGTCGATCGATCGGTGCATGGGTGCACTCCTTCCGTGTGCTCCCCACCATCACGGCAAAATGCATCATCAGGCCAGCATCTTGGTCAATAGTTTACATCAAATGGACCCAACGGCCTTCCTCGTACTGGAGACCTCCGACCAGGCATCGGCGATGCCGTCGACCGCACGGCGCAGCGACACCGCATCCAACGCGTAGGGCGTGCGGATCCACCGCTCCAGGCCGCGACCGTCGACGGCGAAGAGCGACCCCGGCGCCAATAGCACACCGTGACGCTCCGCGGCCGTCACCAGCGCCGTCGAACTCTCGCTCGGCAGGTGCCACCACAGGCTCAGCCCACCGGTCGGCACGTCGACCTGCCAACCCGGGCAACGGTCCGCCAGACCGAGCAGCACCCGGCGCGAGTCCTTGATGCGCTGGCGCGACTCCTCGCTCAACGCCCCCTGCGTGCGCAACAGATGCGCGACCACGAGTTGCTCCAGCACCGGAGCCCCGAGATCCATCGTGAGCCGCGCTCGCGCGATGGCACCGGTCAACGCATGCGGTGCACGGATCCAGCCGATCCGCAGACCGCCCCAGAAGGTCTTGGCGGCACTGCCCACGGTCACGCATCCGGGCGCGTGCGCCGCCATCGGCCGTGCATCGACGGGACCGTCCAGCCAGGTGTCGGACATCGTCTCGTCGACGACACCGGTCACGCCGCTCCCCCGCCACTTCCGCGCGATGCGGGCCCGCTCGTCGTCCGACCAGACGACACCAGTGGGATTGTGAAAGTCGGGCATTGCCAACATCATTCGCACCCCCGACTGCCGTATGACGCCCGCCACGTCGTCCGCCGCCTCGGTGACCAGCGGAGCACCGACCACGCGCGCACCGGCATGCTCGAGCGCACGCAACGAGTTCGGGTAGGTGGGGCTCTCCACCACCACCGGGTCCGCCCGACGCAGCACGGCGCGAAAGGTCGCGGCGAGGGCAGCGAGCGCACCCGTGGTCACGATGATCTGATCCGGATCAGTGGGAACGCCACGGTCGGCATACCGCTGAGCGATGGCTTCCCGCAGCTCCGGCACCCCGAGTGGGAAGTAGCCCGCACCGGCGATGAACGACGGCATACGCTCGACGGCGGCCTCGTAGGCGCGGTTCAGTCCGGGGGTCGCGGCGGGTGCGGCACACGTCAGGTCGACCACGTCGCGGCCCGTCGGCTGCAGCGAGGACAGCTCCAGCGGCTCTCCTCCCCCGGCGACCGGCCCGCCCGGCACCTGCACGACCGTGCCCGAACCGCGCACCGCCGACGCATAGCCGCGGTCGCGCAGCACGCCATACGCCCGGGTGACCGTGGTGCGACTGACGCCCAACTGGGTGAGCAGTTCACGCTCGCTGGGCAGCCGCGTGCCGTGCAGCAACCGCCCGTCCGCGACCAGCCGACGGATGCCGTCGGCCAGCCATCGGTAGGCCGGCACCCCAGTGCTGTGCGGCCCCAGCAGCACGGCGAGACGACGAGCGGACACGCGAGTTTCCATCCGGCCATCCTCCCCGGAGTGGCCTTGTCGGACAAGGCCACTTGGACGATGAATGCGCGCGAGCACACCACTTGTCGTCAATTGGCTCTTTTTCGAGGGTCCATTGTTCGGCCATGCTGGTGGCTATGAAGCCGACCCTCGCCGCGCTCACTCCGCGTGAACAGCTACGCGCCGGCCACCTCCCCAGCAGATTGGTGCGACTCTTCATTGGCTTGACGCTGTATGGCGTGGCCATGGCCCTCTTCGTGCGCGCCGGCCTCGGCCTCGACCCGTGGGACGTCTTCCACTACGGCGTCGCGAAACACCTCGGGCTCGACCTCGGCACGACGGTGATCCTGGTGAGCATCCCGGTACTGCTGCTGTGGATACCGCTGCGCCAGTGGCCGGGCTTCGGCACCATCGCCAATGCGATCTGGATCGGCATCGCAACCAATATCGCGCTGGCGATCGTGCCGACGCAGCACGCGCTCCCCGTGCGCATCGTGATGTTGCCGACCGCCTTGGTGATCAACGCGATCGGCGGCGCGCTCTACATCGGCAGCCAGCTCGGGCCGGGCCCGCGCGACGGCTTGATGACCGGCCTGCACCTGCGCACCGGCCTCAGCCTCCGGCTGGTGCGCACCTCGCTGGAGGTCACCGTGCTCGCCGTCGGCTGGCTGCTCGGCGGCGTCGTGGGGATCGGCACCGTCCTCTACGCGGTCACGATCGGACCGCTCGTGCAGTTGTTCCTGCGCTTCCTCATCGTCCCGTTGGACGAGCCGGTCAGGACGACGACGCCGACTGCACCAGCTCCGCAACCCGAGTCAGCATCGCCGGATCCGTGCTCGGCAACACTCCGTGTCCGAGGTTGAAGATGTGCCCACGGGCCGCCCGACCGGCGACGAGGATCTCGCGAACCTTCGCCTCCAGTGGCTCCCACGGTGCGAAGAGCAACGCCGGATCCAGATTGCCCTGCACGCTGTATGCCATGCCCAGCCGTCGGGCCGCCTCGTCCAGCGGCACGCGGTAATCGACACCCACGACATCCGCACCGGCCTCACCCATCGCGGCCAGGAGCTCACCGGTCCCGACACCGAAATGGATGCGCGGCACGTCCAGGTCCGCGACCGCGTCCAGGGCCGCGGTGGAGTGCGGCAGCACGAACCGCCGGTAATCGGCCAGCGACAGCGCGCCCACCCACGAGTCGAAGAGTTGTATGGCGCTGGCGCCCGCTTCGGCCTGGACCCGCAGGAACGTCCCGGAGATGCGAGCGAGCTTGGCGCACAACGCATTCCAGACGTCGGGGGCGCCATACATGAGCGCCTTGGTGTGCTCGTGGTTCTTGGATGGCCCGCCCTCGACGAGGTAGCTGGCCAACGTGAACGGCGCACCAGCGAAGCCGATCAGTGGGGTGCCCCCGAGCTCGGCGGTCAGCAGCCGCACTGACTGTGCGATGTCCTCGATCATGTCCGGCGTGAGGTCCGGCAATGCCTCGACGTCAGCAGCGGTCCGCACCGGGTGCGCGACGACGGGCCCGACCCCCGGCACGATGTCGACGTCGATGCCGGCCGCGGCGAGCGGCACGACTATGTCGCTGAAGAAGACGGCCGCGTCGACCCCATGCCTCCGCACCGGCTGCATGGTGATCTCGCACACCAGCTCGGGGGTGCGGCATGCCTGCAGCATCGGCACGTCCGCGCGCGCCTCGCGGTATTCCGGCAAGGACCGGCCGGCCTGTCGCATGAACCACACCGGGGTGTGGCTGGTGGGCAGGCCACGGGCGGCACGAACCAGGACGCTGTCGCGGGGATCTGAGGCGGTGTGAGTCACGGGATGAATCCTCGCAGCCCGCCCTTCGATCTCGACACACCTCCCCCGCTCCGGCAGCCGCATCGACGCAGGACGAGGACGACACCCGAGAGGAATCGCACCAGCGGCGACCCGCCGGAAGAAGGTCCAGCGATCGAAGGCTTGTACGACTTAGTCTTGGAGTCGTGGGAAACCAAGACCTTGGCGGCACTGCCGCACTGGACTTCCAGGAAGCTGTTCGCGACCTGCAGAGCGTTCGTCTGCGTCCGGAGATCAGCTTGACCGAAGTGCCGGCTCCGAGGCGGATCGCCCCTTATTCACTGGCGATGACCGCCGATGTGTGCAGCACCGTCGATGGCGACGATGCAGAGCTGGCGACCGGCCGTTTCGTCGTGCTGCACGACCCGGATTTCCCTGAGCCGTGGGAAGGTTCGTGGCGACTGGTCACCTACGCCCGAGCCGAGCTCGAGGCCGAGACCGGCGCCGACCCGCTGCTCGGCCAGGTCGGTTGGAGTTGGCTGACCGACTCCTTGCGGGAGGCCGGCGCGGAGTTTCGCGCGGAGGGCGGCACCGTGACCCGTGTGCTGTCCGAAGGCTTCGGCTCGCTGGCCGAGGACGGTGGCACCGTCGAGCTGGAGATCCGCGCGTCGTGGACCCCGACCGGCCACGACCTCGGCACGCATCTCGCCGCCTGGACCAACCTGCTGTCGACAGTCGCCGGCCTGCCGCCGCTGCCCGAGGGCGTGGTCGCCCTTCCGGGTCAGCGCCGATGAACGACACCGCAGACGCACCCGACACACCCGAGGAGCCAGCGGCTCCGACGTACCCCGTCCTGGCGACACCGGCCGACGGGATCCCCGACGTCATCGTCGGAGAGCGAGAGCTGCAACGCGCGGCCGACGCCGTCGCCGCTGCGGACGGTCCGGTCGCGATCGACGCCGAGCGCGCCGCGGGCTTCCGTTACGGCAACCGCGCTTATCTCGTCCAGCTCCGTCGCGAGGGCGCCGGCACCTTCCTGATCGACCCGATCGCGCTACCCGACCTGTCCCCGATGCAGGACGCCATCGGCGACGCGGAGTGGGTGCTGCACGCTGCGACACAGGACCTGCCGTGCCTCGCCGAGGTCGGCATGCGACCGCACACACTCTTCGACACCGAGCTCGGGTCGCGCTTGGCCGGACTGCCGCGCGTCGGCCTGGCGGCCGTGATCGAGCACTACGTCGGCATCACCCTCGCCAAAGAACACTCCGCGGCCGACTGGTCCACCCGGCCACTGCCCGAGCCCTGGCTGACCTACGCCGCACTGGATGTAGAGGTCCTCGTCGAGGTGCGTCACCGCCTGCGCGAAGACCTCGAGCAGCAGGACAAGCTCGACTGGGCGCTGCAGGACTTCGCCGCGCTCACGTCGTTCACCGGGCCGCCGCAACGCACCGACCCCTGGCGACGCACCTCCGGGATGCACCGCATCCGGGACAGGCACGCCATCGCGCGCGTGCGTGAGTTGTGGCAGACCCGCGACGCCATCGCGCAGGAGAACGACACCGCACCCGGCCGGATCCTGCCCGACGCGATGATCGTCGAGCTGGCCAACACCGCACCACGCACCCCCGAGGCTCTGCAGCAGGCGGGCTCCGGCCTGCGCACCAAGTCGCGCAGCCGCTCCCGGGTCGCCGGCCGTGGCGTCAGTCGGTATGCCGCCCGATGGCTCGAGGCCATCGCACGCGTCGCAGCCATGAGCGAGGCCGACCTGCCTCCGGCCACCGTGCGCAACGACGCCCCACCCCCGCAACGCACCTGGTCGGACCGCAAGCCCGAGGCCGCCGCCCGCCTGAGCCATGTGCGCGGTCGGCTGACGGAGTTCTCCGAGCAGCGACACGTCCCGCTGGAAAACCTGATCACGCCGGACACGCTTCGCCGAGTGCTGTGGACACCACCAAATCCGTTGAGTGACAACGCGATTCGCGAGAGACTGACCGCGTTGGGCGCACGCTCGTGGCAGGTCGAGCTGGTGACGCCATACATCCTCGAGGCGCCGACCGAGGTGCCGCCGGAGGGCCCCGCTACTGACGAGTAACAAGTCCCGTAGAGTCGGCAGGGTCAACTCGTCCCACTCTCGGGAGGCACCGTGCCCCGCACGCTTTCTGAGGTCGTCTTCGTCGACGGCGTTCGCACGCCGTTCGGCAAGGCCGGGGAAAAGGGCATGTACGCCCAGACCCGCGCCGACGACCTGGTCATCAAATGCATTCGTGAACTTCTCCGCCGCCAGCCCGACCTCGACCCGGCCAAGGTCGAAGAGGTCGCACTCGCGGCAACCACCCAGATCGGCGACCAGGGCTTGACCATGGGTCGTGTCGCCGGCCTGCTGGCCGGCCTGCCCAAGTCGACTCCGGGCTACTCCATCGACCGCATGTGCGCGGGCGCGATGACCGCGGTGACCAACACCGCGTCGAGCATCGCGTTCGGCGCCTACGACGTCGCCATCGCCGGCGGCGTGGAGCACATGGGCCGGCACCCGATGGGTGAGGGCGTCGACCCCAACCCGCGCATCATCGCCGAGAAGCTCGTCGACCCCTCGGCGCTCGTCATGGGCGAGACGGCCGAGAACCTGCACGACCGCTTCCCGAAGATCACCAAGCAGCGCTGCGACGCGTTCGCTGTGGGCAGCCAGAACAAGCTGGCCAAGGCGTATGCAGACGGCAAGATCCAACCCGACCTGGTGCCTGTCGCGACCCGCCACGACGAGTTGGGCTGGGGACTCGCCACGACCGACGAGCCACCGCGTCCCGGCACGACCGTGGAGGACCTGGCGCAGCTGAAGACGCCGTTCCGTCCGCACGGAAACATCACCGCGGGCAACGCGGCCGGCCTCAACGACGGCGCCACTGCCTGCCTGCTGGCCTCCGAGCGCGCAGCCACCGAGCTGGACCTGCCGATCGGCATGCGGCTGGTCAACTATGCCTTCGTCGGCGTCGAGCCGGAGGTCATGGGCATCGGACCGGTCCCCGCGACCGAGAAGGCGCTGGACCACGCCGGCCTGGACATCAGCGACATCGGCCTCTTCGAGCTCAACGAGGCCTTCGCGGTGCAGGTGCTCGCGTTCCTCGACCACTTCGGCATCGCCGACGACGACCCCCGAGTCAACGAGTACGGCGGCGCGATCGCCATCGGTCACCCACTCGCCTCGTCCGGTGTGCGCCTGATGACGCAGTTGTCGCGCCAGTTCGCCGAGCACCCGGAGGTCCGTTACGGCCTCACCGCGATGTGCATCGGCATCGGCATGGGCGGCTCGGTCATCTGGGAGAACCCGCACCACAAGGACTACGTGAGCAGCATCGACGGGACCGGCAACCGGACCGACACAGAAGGAGCCGCGTGATGACCGACACCGCACAGCAAGCAGCCACACGCGACGAGGTCGTCACCCACGCGCGCGTCCACGACGTCGAACTCCCTGGCGGCGCAGGCACTTTCGCGCTGATCACCCTGGACAATGGCTTCGACCACACCAAGCCCAACTCCTTCGGTCCGGCCGGCCTGGCCGAGCTGAGCGACGCGCTGGACACGCTCGCCGAGCGTGCGACCAAGGGCGAGATCGTCGGCGCCGGCATCACCGGCAAGCCGTTCATCTTCACCGTCGGCGCGGACATCACGGGCATACCGTCGATCACCGACCGCGAGCAGGCACTGGAGATCGCCCGCACCGGGCACGACACGTTCAGCAAGATCTCGGCGCTCCCGGTGCCCACGTTCGGCTTCGTCAACGGAGCGTCGATGGGTGGCGGTGTGGAGGTCGCACTGTATGCCGATTACCGCACCATCTCCTCCGACGTGCCGGCCTACGCACTGCCGGAGTGCTTCCTGGGCCTGGTGCCCGGTTGGGGTGGCACCTACCTGGTGCCGCACCTGATCGGCACCGAGAAGGCCGCGCAGCTGATCATCAAGAACCCGCTGTCGCAGAACCGGATGATCAAGGGCAAGAACGCCTTCGAGCTCGGCCTGGCCGACCGCTTGCTGCAGCCGGTGACGTTCCTGGAGGACTCGCTGGCCTTCGCCGCGCGGGTCATCACGGGCGAGGAGAAGGTCGAGCGCGCCGAGGTCGACACCTCCGAGGAGGGCTGGAACGGCCCCTTGGACAAGGCACAGGCAGAGGCCGACGCCAAGACCGGCAAGGCCGCGCCGGCGCCGTACAGGGCGATCGAGCTGATGCGTGCAGGGCGCACAGCCACCCGGGAGGAGGCCTTCGAGGCCGAGAACCAGGCGCTGGCCGACCTGATCATGAGCGACGAGCTGCGCGCCGGGCTCTACGCCTTCAACCTGGTGCAGAAGCGCGCCAAGCGCCCCGCTGGTGCGCCGGACAAGTCACTGGCCCGCAAGGTCACCAAGGTCGGCATCGTCGGCGCCGGCCTGATGGCCAGCCAGATGGCGTTGCTCTTCGCCCGCAAGCTGAAGGTGCCGGTGCTGCTGACCGACCTCGACCAGGAGCGGGTCGACAAGGGCGTGGCCTACACCCACGCCGAGATCGACAAGCTGCAGGCCAAGGGCCGGCTCAACTCCGACGGCGCCAACCGGCTGAAGGCGCTGGTCTCCGGCTCCACCAGCAAGGACGGCTTCAGCGACGCCGACTTCGTGATCGAGGCCGTCTTCGAGGAGATGTCGGTCAAGAAGAAGGTCTTCGCCGAGGTCGAGGCCGTCGTGTCGCGCGAGTGCGTGCTGGCAACCAACACCTCGTCGCTGGACATCACCGACATGGCGTCGGAGCTGCAGCACCCGGAGCGAGTCGTGGGCTTCCACTTCTTCAACCCGGTCGCGATCATGCCGCTGCTGGAGATCATCCGCGGCGACCGGACCGACGACGCGACGTTGGCGACGGCGTTCGCTACGTCCCGTGGCCTGGGCAAGACCAGCATCCTGGTCAAGAACTCTCCGTCGTTCGTCGTCAACCGGCTGCTCGGCCGGTTCATGGGCGACGCGGGCCGGATCGTCGACGAGGGCACGCCGATCGAGGTCGTGGAGCAGGCGTTCGCGGGGCTCACCCCGATGCCGCCGTTCATGCTCATCAGCCTCGTCGGGCCGGCGATCGCGCTGCACAACAGCGAGACGCTGACCAAGGCGTTCCCGGACCGGTTCTACGTCTCCCCCAACCTGGCCAAGGTCGTCGAGGCGAAGATCCCAAGCTTCTACGGCAGCGACGGCGCGATCGACACCAAGGTGCTCGACCTCTTCGACGCACCCGCATCTCCCGTCGTGCTCACGGCTGACGAGGTCCGCGAGCGTGCTCTCGGCTCGCTGGCCGACGAGGTACGCCGGATGCTGGACGAAGGTGTCGTGCAGGCGCCGGAGGACATCGACCTGGCGATGATCACCGGCGCCGGGTTCCCGTTCTGGAACGGTGGCGTCACCCCGCTGCTGGACCGCACCGGGATCAGCAAGAAGGTCACCGGCAAGCGTTTCCTGGAGCCGGGTGTGGCGTCGGTGGCAGATTCACGCTGACCGAGCTGTGAGCTCCCCCCCGACATACCACCGGTATGACGTTTCTGAACGGAAACGGCCTCTGTGACGCGCATCGCGTGTCGCAGGGGCCGTTTCCATCTCATATGTGAGCTACACTCGCAAAATGACCGATGACTACCTCTCCCGAGTCGGCACGCTGATCCGCGACGCGCGGCGGCACAAGAAGCTCACCCAGAGCGAGCTCGCCGAGGCACTGCAAACATCGCAGAGCGCGGTCGCCCGCATCGAGCAGGGCAAACAGAACCTCAGTCTGGAGACGCTGGCCCGCATCAGCGAGGCACTCGACACCGAGGTCGTGGCCGTCGCCTCCTCCACTCCCCTCAATCTACGCATCAAGGGCGGCCGCAAGCTGTCCGGTGAGATCGAGGTGCGCACCTCCAAGAACGCCGCCGTCGCCTGCCTGTGCGCGACGCTGCTCAACAAGGGCAAGACGACCCTGCGCAACCTCGCACGCATCGAGGAGGTCAACCGCATCACCGAGGTGCTCACCTCGATCGGTGTCAAGATCCGCTGGCTGCCGGACAGCAGCGACCTCGAGATCATCCCGCCAGCGCAGTTCGACCTCGGCGCGATGGACGAGACCGCGGCCCGCCGGACCCGGACCATCCTGATGTTCCTCGGCCCGCTGCTGCACCAGTTCGACGAGTTCCAGCTGCCCAACGCCGGCGGCTGCGACCTCGGCTCGCGGACCGTCGAGCCGCACCTCTACGCATTGCGAGCGTTCGGCCTCGACGTCGTCGCGTCGCACGGCTACTACCACGCCAAGGTGGACCCGTCGGTCCACCCGGGCAAGCCGATCATCCTCACCGAGCGCGGCGACACGGTCACCGAGAACGCCTTGTTCGCAGCGGCGCTGTATGACGGCGAGACCGTCATACACAACGCCAGCCCCAACTACATGGTCCAGGACCTGTGCTTCATGCTGGAGAAGTTCGGCGTGCAGATCGAGGGTGTCGGCACCACCACGCTGCGGGTGCACGGCGTCAAGGAGATCAACCAGGACGTCGAATACCACCCATCCGAGGACCCGATCGAGGCGATGACGCTCGTCGCGGCCGCCGTCGTCACCGAGTCCGAGATCACCATCCGGCGCGTGCCGATCGAGTTCATGGAGATCGAGCTGACGCTGCTCGAGGGCATGGGCATGAAATACGAGATCGAGGGCGACGAATACCGCTCGGCCAACGGCAAGACGCGGCTGGTGGACATCACCACCAAGCCGGGGCCGCTGACGGCGCCCAAGGACAAGATCCACCCGATGCCGTTCCCCGGACTCAACATCGACAACCTGCCGTTCTTCGCGGTCATCGCGGCCTACGCGCAGGGCACCACGACCCTGCACGACTGGGTCTACGAGAACCGCGCCATCTACTTGACCGAGCTGAACTCCCTTGGCGCCAAGGTGCACCTGATGGACCCACACCGGGTGATGATCGAGGGCAACACCAGGTGGCGCGCGGCCGAGGTCATGTCCCCGCCGGCACTGCGGCCGGCGGTCGTCATCCTGCTGGCGATGCTGGCCGCGCCGGGCGTCTCGGTGCTGCGCAACATCTACGTCATCGACCGCGGTTATGAGGAGCTCGACACCCGCCTCAACAAGCTCGGTGCCGATATCCAGACCTTCCGCGACATCTAAATCTGAGGTTGGCTCGGACCGCGTTCTTCGATCACCCCGGTGTGCTCGCGATGGCACACCGGGGCTTCGTCGGTAGTGGCGCCCCGGAGAACTCCCTGCCGGCGTTCGGCGCAGCCGTCGAGCTGGGTTTCCGCTATGTCGAGACCGATGTGCACGCGACCGCTGACGGACAGCTGATCGCCTTCCACGACGACCAGCTCGGACGGGTGACCGACCGCAGCGGCACCGTCGTCGACCTGCCCTGGCGGACGGTGCGCGAGGCGAAGATCGCCGGCATCGCCGAGATCCCCACGCTGGACGCGGTGTTCGAGTCCTGGCCGCAGTTGCGGGTCAACATCGACTGCAAGGCCGAGAGTGCCGTGGAGCCGCTGGTGGCCGCCATCGAGCGGCACCGCGCGCACGATCGGGTGTGCGTGGCGTCCTTCTCGGACAAGCGCCGCCTGGCGGTGGTGCGTCGATTGTCCCAACCGGTCGCGACGTCGGGAGGCCGGTCGGTGATCGGCCGCTTCGTGGTCGGTGGCGTTGCTCCGCCGTGGGCACGAATGCCGTTGGGCCTGAACGCTCTTCGGGACGTCGACTGCCTGCAGGTGCCCCCGACGTCGGGCCGAATCCGTGTCGTGACTTCAGCGTCACTGCGCCGGGCACACCGTGCCGGCGTGCAGGTCCATGTGTGGACCATCGACGCCGCCGAGCAGATGCATCACCTGCTCGACCTAGGCGTCGACGGCATCATGACCGACCGGGCGGACACGCTGCGAGACGTGCTGATCAACCGCGGTCAGTGGGTCAGCTGAACTCGCCGCCGCACATCCGGCGACCGTTGCCGGTTGTGCACGCGTCTCAGCGGCGGCCGGAGCTGAACGACGCCGCGGAGTGACCTCCGGAGCCGCCGCGCCCGGAGCCGTTGGTGCTCGGACCGCGACGCCGTGACGAGCGACCTGCGCCGTTCGAGCCTGCGCCGTTCGAGCCTGCGCCGTTCGAGCCTGCGCTATTCGCTCCGCCACCGTTGCTCGCGCCATTGGCAGCGCCCGAACCCTGGCGCCTGCCGTTCGCCGAGCCGCCGCCATTTCGGTTGCGGTTGCGGTTGCGGCCTCCCTGCCGGGATCCGCCACCCTGCCCGCCGTCTTGTCCGCCGCCGCGGCCGGACCTTCCGGCGCCGCCGGACCTGGCGGGCTGCTGGGCCGCAGCGGGAGCGGCATACCCGCCGTCGACGAGCACACGCTCGCCGGGCGCGAGCTCGCGGAGCACCGGGTCGTCGGTCGCCGCGACTCGCGTGGTGGTCGGCTTGATGCCTGCGGCCTTGGTCAGGCTGCGTACGTCGTTGCGCTGGTCGTCGGTCATCAAGGTGATGACGGTGCCCTCGGCGCCCGCCCGCGCGGTGCGGCCGGAGCGGTGCAAATAGGCCTTGTGCTCGGCGGGCGGGTCGGCGTGCACGACGAGCGCGACATCGTCGACGTGGATGCCACGGGCCGCGACGTCGGTCGCGACGAGGGTGTTCGCCGCGCCGGAGTGGAAGGCCGCGAGGTTGCGGGTCCGGGCGTTCTGGCCGAGGTTTCCGTGCAGGTCGACGGCCGGCACACCGCGCTTGTTCAGCTGCCGGGCGAGAGCCTTGGCGCCATACTTCGTGCGGGTGAAGACCACGGTGCGACCGGGCGCGGAGGCCAGGTCGGCCAGCACCGGCACGCGCAACTCGCGACTGGAGATGTGCAGCACGTGGTGGCTCATCTTGGCGACCGGCGACTGAGCCGAATCCGCCTCGTGTGTGACGGGCTTGTGGAGGAACTCGCGGACGACGCCGTCGATCGCCTTGTCGAGCGTGGCGGAGAAGAGCAGCCGCTGGCCGGATGCGGGCGTCTGCTTCATCAACCGGCGGACCCCGGGGAGGAAACCGAGGTCGGCCATGTGGTCGGCCTCGTCGAGCACGGTGATCTCGACCGACGCCAACGAGCAGTGGCCCTGGCTGATCAGGTCCTCGAGCCGGCCGGGGCAAGCGATGAGAATGTCGACGCCGGAACGCAATCCGCGCACCTGCGGGTTCTGGCCGACACCGCCGATGACTGTCAGGGTGTTCAGGTTGGCTGCGTCGGCCAGGGGCTTGAGCGCTTCCTGGATCTGCGCGACCAACTCACGGGTGGGAGCAAGGATGAGCGCACGCGGGCGGCCCGGGGTGCGCTTGACGTTGCTCTCCTGCAGTCGAGCGACCAGTGGCAGTGCGAAGGCATAAGTCTTGCCGCTACCGGTGCGTCCGCGGCCGAGGACGTCGCGTCCCGCCAGCGAATCGGGCAGGGTGGCCGCTTGGATCGGAGTGGGAATCGAAATATCCTGTGCGGTAAGGACATCGACGAGGCGTGCGGGCACGCCGAGGGCATCAAACGATGAGGTCACGAAAGCTACGTTCTGTTCGGTTGCCTCGCCTGACCAGCCGGGTCCTGTGATCAGGGGCTGCGCATGGAGCGAACTCGACATGCGGATCAACTCGTGGCGAGAACTGTGACGAGCCGATGCAGTCAGCTTACCGGCTGGCTCACGATCTTGACGAATCAGACTCGCTACCAGCGATTCCCGTGACGTGGGACACACAGCCTCATTGCACGAGCGCCGCGGCGAACGCGCGGACGCGCTCGACGATGTCCATGTGGATCCCGTTGCTCTCCCGCACTCCCCCGCGATGCATCCCGTGGTCGGCGCCGTCGACATACATGACCTCACCGGATGGCTGCGGTGCATCCTGCGGCCAGAGCGAATCGGCCGAGCCACCGACGACCAACTGCGGAGCCGGGTATGCCGAAAGAGCTTGCCCGACAGCAGGATCCGACAGCACTGGTGTGAGCCACACTGCCGGGATGCCCACCTCCGCGGCGACGGGTGCAGCAAGGGTGCCCAGCGACTTGGCGACGACGAGGGTCCGATCCGCGGCCGGCGCCTCGCGCAACGCGAGATCGAGCGCCTCGTGCACGAATGCGGCGTCCATCGGGGGTCGCTGCCACCGCACGGCCTGCACGAACCAATCGTCGTCCACCAGGCCGGCGGCGGTCCAGAACAGCAACGGCGCATCGATCGGATAGGAGCCGCCCGGCAGCACGATCACCCGCTTGGCGACGCGCTCGGCCGGCGCGGTGCGTGGCGGCCAGGGCTCGGTCGTCAATCGCGGGTCCTGCGCGTCACTCGATGCCATGCCACTTGGATATCGGTCGGCGTCGATCGGCGCAAGGGCTCAGCTGTGACCAGCGCGACAGTCAGAATGGAACGGCGCTGCTACCGACGACGGATATAGTTATGAAACCTATGAATGATGCTGCCGTGAGTCCCTTCCGCGCCGCATTCACCTTCGGTCCGCACGCCGGCGCACATCGGGTCGCCGCCCGGGCCGGCATCTCGGTCTTCGTGCCCCTCGTCGTCCTCGTCCTGATGGACCGGACCGCCTGGGCGCCATACGCGGCCTTCGGCGCCTTCACCTCGCTCTACGGCCGTCGCAGCGGATACGCCGAGCGCACCGGCATGCAGGCGATGGCAGGCCTCTTCCTGACGGGTGCCGTCGTGCTCGGCACCATCATCGCCCTTCTTCCGGGCAACGCCTGGTGGACGGTGCCCGGTGCTGCCGTGGTCGCGATCACCGGCCAGCTCGTGTCTACGGCATTCCGTTGGCATCCGCCAGGATCCATCTTCCTGGTCTTCGGGATCACGGTCTGCGCCTCGATCCCCGGTCAGGCACAGCTGGTGCCGGTCGCGGTCGTGGTGACCGTGGTGAGCGCGGCCTTCGCCATCCTGATCGGCCGCGTCGGAGCGCTCCGTGAGCCGGCACAGGGGCGACGGGCGATCGTGCCGACAGCCGACATCGCAGTGACCCTTCGCGACCCCGTGCAACGACTCACCGTGCTGCGGCTCCTCGTCGGCATCCTGGTCGCTGGTGCGATCTCGACCAGTTTCGGTGGCTCGCATCCCTCCTGGGCGATGGTGGCGGTGGTGGCCACGCTGACCGGGCCGCGCCGACACACCCAGATCATCCGTGGCGCACACCGCGTCATCGGCACCCTGGCAGGCGTGCTGGTCGCATGGCCGCTGCTCGAGACACACCCGAGTCCGCTCGTCATCGTGCTGCTGATCATGGTGCTGCAGATGGCGGCCGAGCTGCTCGTCGGCCGCAACTACGCGATCGCCCTGCTCGCCATCACGCCACTCGCACTCCTGATGGGTCAACTGTCGGCGCCACGGTCGGTCGGATCCGTGCTCACCGACCGGGCCGTGGAGACGGCGTTGGGCGCGGTCATCGCGTTGACGATGCTCATCCCCTGGCGACGACTCGTCCGTCGCTGACGGACGTGCTGCTCAGTCGGCTGCGGCCACAGCCGACACCCAGCTCCGGAGTCCGGCCACCGCACCGTCGCGCACCCCCGTCGCCGAAGCGTCCGTGACGGTTGCCGCGACGAGCGGCGCGGGTCGCGGACCCTCGCTCAGCGCCGCGGCGAGCGACGGTAGGGCAGCCGCCCCCCATGGTCCGGCCACGATCACTTCAGACGGATCGGCCAGGGCGACGAAGGCACCGACCACCGCGGCAAGCGCCTGACCGAGCACGGCTGACGCCGGTGCGTCATCGAATGCACGTCGTACCGCGTTCAGGTCGATTGCCGTCGAATTCGGTTGCCGCAGGCCCATTTCGGCGAACACGTCGGTGATCGGCATGGCGAGTCCCGAAGGCCCGGGGACGATGACATGCGCGATCTCGCCGACGAACCCGTGATGCCCCCGTCGCACTTCCCCGTCACTGACGACTGCACCACCGAGTCCGCTGCCGAGATGCAGGTAACCGAAATCCGGGCGCTCCGGCAGAGCCGACAGCTCGGCGCCCGCTGCCCAGTTGACGTCGTTGTCGACGAGCACTTCACCCGCGACGTATGGCGACAACTTCCGGCGTGCATCGAGAGAACCGACGAGGAACGGCGCGTCGGGCAGCTCCACGAGCCGACCGTCCGAGCGACGCACGGGGTCGGCCGCACTGACCGCCGCCGCGCAGATCGGATGATCGGACGAGCCGGCTACTGCCCGCACTGCTTTGCCCAGCGCGCCCGCGACCGACCGTGGCCCGTGCGTGGGCGGCAGGGTCACCTCCGCCTCCTGGACGATCTCCCCCGACACCGTGTGCGTGCTCGCGCGGACACCGCCGGCCTCGATGGAGACGGCGAGCCCGACACCGATGTCGGCGCGTATGCCGATCAGAGTGGCGGTGCGCCCGACGCCGTGTCGACGCTCCCCAGTCTCGGCCACCACGCCACGAGTCTCGAGGCGGCGCACGCTCTCGGACGCGGTCGGCTTGGAGATTCCGCCCACCGCTGCGAGCTCGGCACGGCTGCGCGGGCCGTCATACAGCAGCTCGAGCACCCGCTGGTCGGTGCCTGCGCGGAGCACGTCCGGTGATGCACTCGCCATATCAATGCCTCATTCGTTAGGAGTCTTGACCAATGCGCGCGGTGCGCCGTACCCTTGCTTCGTAAGGCGACCTTACAAACAAGGAGATGTCATGGCAACCACCGCCGCTCCCGCTCTGCCCCAGTGGCCCACTCCCCCGGACGACCTGGGCGGCGCCATCCGCGAGATCAAGCTCGCGCTGCGCCGGCGCATCGAGGTGTCCGGCCGCACGGTCGACGAGGTGTTCGACGTCGTGGAGCGCCGTGTCGCGGCCAGGGTTGCTGAGATCCAGGAGATCCAGACGGCAGGCGGATCTCCTTGGCCAGTCATCGAATTCGACGATCTCGCGAACCCGGCGAACCACGCCGCCCTGCATGACCAGGTGCGCCGCCGCGGCTGTGTGGTGATTCGCGGGCACTTCCCGCGTGAGCAGGCTGAGGCGTGGGACGCGGGCATCGTGGACTACGTCGAGCAGAACCGCTTCTTCGAGAACTACCGCGGGCCGGGCGACGATTTCTTCGGCTCCGTCGGTTCCAAGCCGGAGATCTACCCGATCTACTGGTCGCGCCCACAGATGGAAGCGCGCCAGAGCGATTGGATGGCGACCGTCCAGTCCTTCCTCAATCACGCTTGGCGCAGCGAGTCCGAGGGCCGGCAGTGGTTCGACCCGGACCGCGATTCGCTCTACCCGGACCGCATCCGGCGGCGGCCGCCGGGAGCGGATTCGGCCGGCCTCGGCACCCACTTGGACCCGGGCACGCTCGATCTGTGGATGACGCACACCAATCAGCAGGCGTTCCGGCATCTGTTCGACGGATCGGTCGAGGAGTACGACCCCTGGGACGCGGCATACCGGACGATTGGCAAGCAGTACCCGGGCAGCACGATGTGCTCCGCGTTCCGGACTTTCCAAGGCTGGACCGCGCTGTCGGACATGCGGCACGACCAGGGCGTGCTGCAGACGGTGCCCATCCCCGAGGCGATGGCCTACCTGATGCTGCGGCCACTGCTCGACGACGTTCCTGACGACGAGATGTGTGGTGTGACGACGGGCCAGGTCTTCCCGGCGGGCTGGAAGTGGCAGCCGCTGCTGATGGAGGCGCTCAGCGGCCTGCCCGACATACAGGCGGGTGACTCCGTGTGGTGGCACTGCGACATGATCCACGGCGTGGATTCCGTGCAGGATCAGCAGGGTTGGGGCAACGTCATGTACATCCCCGCCGCGCCGTGGTGCCGGCGCAACGAAGAGTATGCCAAGTCGGTGCGTGCGGCATTCACAGCCGGCGACAGTCCGACCGACTTCCCTGCCGAGCACTACGAGCGTGACTGGACAGGTCGTTTCACCGAGGCCGAGCTCAACGACACCGGGCGTCGCGGGCTCGGCCTGCAGGACTGAGCCTGCTCTATCCCGCGGCGAGGACCTGCTCCACCGCCGGGTCGAGGATCTTCGGCATCCACTCCGCGCGCTCCGCGTCCGTGGCGTGCTCCAGCGCACGCTCGTTGGATCGGATCCGAGCGAGGTTCGCAATCAGCAGTGCATCGGGCAGCAACTCGATCAGGCGGGCGCTCGGCACCAGGTCCGCCCAGGCCGAGACATACGACCTGGTGAGGCGCGCGTCGCGCTCCGGATCAGCAGGCAAGTCGAAGTGGTATGATGGCCCAAGAAGCGCGATCATCAACGAACACAATGGGTTTCCGACATACGAGTCGCCCCAGTCGAAGAACCGCGCATCGTGTATGGCGGCAGCCGAACCGTCGGCACAGAAGACGTTGCCCGCGTGCAGGTCGTTGTGCTGGATCGTGTCGGGCAGTCCGGAGTCGGTGAGTCGGGCCGCCGCAGCCCGCAGTGCGCGCTCGGTCTGCGGGTGGTCAGCTCCAGGTCCGGTCAGCCAATGGGACACCAAGTCCTGCGGCTGCCACCTCGGCACGCCGGCAGCGACCAACTGCTCGACCACGTCGATCGATGCGCGCTGCAGTCGGGCATACCGGCGCAGCACACCCGACCACAGCCCGACGATAGTCTCCGCGTCGGCGACCGCCCGCAGTTGCGCGCCCTGGTCCGGCATCAGCAGCCAGCCGCGCTCCTCGTCGGATGCCCAGACCTCCGGCAGCCGATCAGGGGCCACCCGCTTCAGCACCCGGTAGATCCCGGGCTCGGGCGACGTACTCGGCGAACATGCCTTGAACCAGGCACGCCCCGCCGAGGTGTCGACGACGAGTTGGGTCGACCAGGCGCGGACGCGAGGCTGCCGAGGCGTCACGGGCACCCGAGTGAGACCGCGACGCTCGAGGGACTCGTCGATCCAACGGGTCGCCTCCTGGCGCCACGCGTCCGTCTGCCAGAGCTGCGAAGTTGACGAGCTCACGCGTGAGCGGACAGGCGCGCGATGAGTCGCGTGCCGATGACGTCGGGTGTGAGGCCGATCGCTTCGAGCACCTGCCCACGTGAGGCGTGCTCGAGGTATTCCTTGGGTATGCCGAAGGTGTGCACCCGCGCTGACACGTCGGCATCACCCAGCGCGTGCGCCGTCGCCGCGCCGACGCCCGACGTGACCAGGTTGTCCTCGATGACGACCACGTGCTGCACGGTACGCGCCAGCCGCACGACGTCCTCGGACACCGGCAGCACCCAGCGCGGATCCACGACGAGGGCCGAAAGGCCCTGCGCCTCGAGCTTTTCGGCGACCTGCAACGCGGTCGGACACATCGACCCGACGCCGACGATCAGCACCTGCGGGTCCGTCGCGTCGTGCAGTACATCCAGTGCACCGTCGGCGCGGACGGCGGTCAGCGGCTCGGCAACGTCGCCCTTCGGGAAGCGGATCACGGTCGGAGCGTCGTCGACCGAGATCGCCTCGCGCAATTGGGACTTCACCTGCTCACCGTCTCGCGGCGCGGACAGTCGCAGACCGGGCACGATGGAGCAGATCGACATGTCCCACATGCCGTTGTGCGACGCACCGTCCGAACCCGTGACACCAGCTCGGTCGAGCACGAAAGTGACTCCGGCATGGTGCAATCCGGCGTCCATGAGCATCTGGTCGAAGGCCCGATTGAGGAACGTCGCGTAGACCGCAACAACGGGATGCATGCCGCCATACGCGAGGCCGGAGGCCATGGTGACCGCGTGCTGCTCGGCGATGCCGACGTCGATCACGCGCTGCGGGTAGACCTCGGCGAACTTGTCGAGACCGACCGGGATCATCATCGCGGCAGTGATCGCGACCAGGTCGGGCCGCTCCTCACCCAGCCGCACCATCTCGTCGCTGAACTCGTCGGTCCAGATCCGTCCGGCAACCTCGAACGGCAGCCCGGTCTCCGGGTTGATCTTGCCGATGCCGTGCATGTGATCGGCCTGGTCATCCAGGGCCGGCTGGTAGCCGCGCCCTTTCTCGGTGATCACGTGCACGATGCAGGGAGCACCGAACGCGCGAGCCCGCCGCAGCGCCTGCTCGACCGCAGCCTCGTCGTGACCGTCGACCGGCCCGACATACTTGATGCCGAGGTCTTCGAACATGCCCTGCTGCGGGTAGACGATGTCCTTGATGCCGCGTTTGACGCCGTGCAGCGTCTCGTAGGCGAGGCCTCCGACCTTCGGCACGCCCTTGAGCGTCGTCTTGCCCCAGTCGAGCATCTGCTCGTATTTGCGGGTGGTCCGCAACGCTGCGAGGTGGTCGGCCAGGCCACCGATCGTCGGCGCATAGCTGCGCTCGTTGTCGTTGACCACGATCACCAGTGGGAGGTCTCGTTCGACCGCGATGTTGTTGATGGCCTCCCACGACATACCGCCGGTGAGTGCGCCGTCGCCGATGACCGCGACCGTATGGCGGTGCGGCTCGCCACTGAGCATGCGTGCCTTGGCGATGCCTTCGGCCCATGACAACGACGACGATGCGTGCGAACTCTCGACGATGTCGTGCTCGGACTCCGCGCGCGACGGATATCCGGACAGCCCGCCCTGCTTCTTCAGCTTGGAGAAGTCGTGCCGGCCGGTCAGCAACTTGTGCACGTATGACTGGTGCCCGGTGTCGAAAACGATGGAGTCGGTGGGTGATTCGAAAACGCGGTGCAGCGCGATGGTCAACTCGACGACGCCGAGGTTGGGTCCGAGGTGGCCACCGGTGCGGGACACCGAGTCCACCAGGAACTCGCGGATCTCGCCGGCCAGCTGGTCCAGGCGTTCTGCCGGCAGTCGCCGCAGGTCCTCGGGTGAGGAGATCGTGTCGAGCAGTCCCGCTTCCAGTCCCACTTCAGCTCGCGCCTTTCGTCCTTCGGGTTATGCGTCGATCGAGTCTACGCGTCGGTAGACGCGCACCTCGTCAGGACGCTCCAAGCCGCCCCGCGGTTGCACTCGACGAACGCTGGTAGGTTGGACAGCACAAATCCACCGACAGGGGAGCGCTTCGGCGCTGAGAGTGCGGCCAGCCCGCAGACCCTTGAACCTGCTCCGGTTAGCACCGGCGAAGGGAGTCATTCATGGCTACTGTCAGCGCGCCCCGTGAACGGGCGTCGATCACCTCACTGCTCGCCTACCGCACCATCGACCTGGTCACGGTGGCGACACTCGGCGTCGCCACCGGCGTCGTGTTCTGGGCCTGGTCGCAGGCATGGAACGGCATCAGCACCCTCGCGCTGTTCACGGCGCCACCGGTGCTCGGTCTGCTGACCGGGCCCTGGCTGATCGCCGGCGTGCTCGGCGGCCTCATTGTGCGCAAACCGGGCGCAGCACTTGCCGCCGAGCTGATCGCTGCTGCGGTCGAGATGCTCATCGGCAACCAGTGGGGCACCAGCACCCTGATCTCCGGCCTGCTGCAGGGCCTGGGGGTGGAGGTCGTCCTCGCACTCGTGCTCTACAGGCGATTCGGCGTCGTCATCGCTGCGCTCGGCGGTGCGATGGCGGGCGCCTTCGAGATCTTCTACGAGTGGCACAGCTACTACTCGGCGTGGACCTGGAACTACAAGCTGGCCTACCTCGGCTGCACGATGCTCTCCGGTGTGGTGCTGGCCGGTGTCGTCGGCTGGCTGCTGGTACGCGCGCTGGCTGCGACCGGTGTGCTGGACGCGTTCGGTGCGGGCCGTGAGCACCACGCCCGCAACGCGGTGTGAGTGCCGCACACGCCAGGCTCTGCGGCTTCGGCTGGCGCCCGCTGGGGCGTCGCGAAGAGGTCATCAGCGGGCTCGACCTGAGCTTCTCCCCCGGTGAGATCGTGCTGCTCGCCGGCGGCAGCGGAGCCGGCAAGTCGACCGTGTTGCGGGCACTTGCCGGGTTGCTCGGCGAAGCGGTCCCCGGCGAGCGGACCGGCACCGTCGAGGTCGACACTCCGTCCGGCATGCTCCTGCAGAACCCGGCTGACTCACTCGTCGCGGCCACCATCGGCCGCGAGGTCGCCTTCGGGCCGGAGAACCTGGCACTACCCCGCGCCGAGATCTGGAGCCGGGTGCGCGACGGCCTGGCCCAGGTCGGGTTGTCGTATGACGTCGATCGCCCCACCTCCGCCCTGTCCGGCGGTGAGTTGCAGCGCCTGGCGCTGGCCGGTGTGCTCGCGGTGCGGCCCGGGCTGCTCCTGCTGGACGAGCCGACCTCGATGCTCGACGAGGAGACGTCAGACAGTGTCCGCCGTGTCGTGGTGGCAGCCGCGCGTGCGGTCGGCGCCACAACCGTTGTCGTCGAGCACCGCATCGGACCGTGGCTCCCCCACTGCGATCGGGTCGTCGTGCTCGATCACGGCCGGGTCATCGCTGACACGACTCCTGCGGAGTTCGCGACCGAGCAGCAGGACCGGATGCTCGCAGCCGGGGTGTGGATGCCTGATACTCCGGCCCCGGATCCGGTCGTCGTGGACGCCGACTGGGTCCGTCCGACCGAGCCCGGCCCTTCGCTGCACGCAGAGTCCGTGCAGGTCGACCTGACCGTGCGTTCCCTGCAGGGCAGCACCGCGCAGCGAGCGCTCAACGGAGCCACCACCACCCTGCGGCCGGGACGCCTGACCGCGCTGGTCGGTCCCTCCGGGGCCGGCAAGTCGACGTTGCTGGCGGCGTTCGCCGGCCTGTTGCGGCCGACCGGCGGCGCCATCACCGGCCCCGAGCCGCCGTTCGCCCGTCGCCGGTCCAAGGAGCTGGCGACCGCCGCCGGATTCGTCCCACAGAACCCGGAGCACGGTTTCCTGCGCACGACGGTTCGTGACGAAGTCGCCTGCACCGCAACGGCTCTCGGCCGTTCGGTCGATGTCGCCGGGTTGCTCGCTCTGATGCGGCTGGACCACCTCGCCGGCGCCAACCCCTTCCAACTGTCCGGCGGTGAGCAACGTCGTCTGGCGGTTCTGGCAGCGTTGGCGCACCGACCGGGCGTCGTGCTGCTCGACGAACCGACGGTCGGTCAGGATCGGCACACCTGGGCGGCGGTCACCGGGTGGGCGCTGGCGGCGCGCGATGCCGGCGCGACGGTCGGTGTGGCGACCCACGACACCTCGTTGGTGGACAGGTCGGACATCGTCATACAGCTGAAGGACGGGGAGGCCGTCGGATGAAAAGCGTGATGCCGCAAGCAAATCCGCTCGCGTTGTTGACCTTCGGCTTCACCGCGGTCATCGGGTCCTTCCTGATCGATCGACCGACCTCCGCCCTGATCGTCGTCGCCGTGTATGCCGTGCTGGCGGTCCTCTGCGTGCCGACATGGCGGCCGTTGCGCTGGCGACTCTTCGCGGTCGGTTTCGCGGCCGTCTCGCTGTGGTGGTCGTCCTGGCTGCTGGGCGGGCACGACCCCTCGATCGCCACGACCGCGGCCGGCCGCATCCTGGTGCTGGCGCTGCCGGGTGCGATCGTCGCGGCGTTCATCGACCCGATGCGGTTCGGTGACGCATTGGCTCAGAACCTCCGGTTGCCAGCGCGGTTCGTCGGTGCGTTCACCGCATCGCTCACGCGTTTCGACCAGCTCGGCGAGACCTTCGACCAACTGCAGCGCACCCGCCGCATCCGGGGTTTCGGGCCGTCCCGGAACCCGATCGCACGAGCGGCCACGACCGGGCCACTCAGTTTCGGTCTGCTGGTCTCCGCGATGCGCGGGGCGACGCAACTGTCACTGGCGATGGACGCACGTGGCTTCGCGACGGCGCACAGCCGGACGTGGGCCGAACCGTCGCCGTGGCGGCGCCGCGACACGGTTGTCGTGACCGTCGCGGTGCTCGTGACGATCGTGCTGCCGGTCGCTCTCCGCCTGACCTGACAGACCGCGAATGACGGCTTCTTCGCCGAGTGACACCCGAATCGGACCGTCACTCGGCGAGGAAGCCGTCATTCGGCAAAGGTCACCAATTGGCTTCGGTCGGCGCCGGCGGCAGCTTCAGGCTCGCCGGGTGGTTGATGTAGACGGTGCCACCGCTGTGGGGCACCCAGACGTTCTCGAACTGCTCACGCTTGTAGGTGACGCGCACTTCCTTGTTGTCGGCGATGAGGTGCGACGCCGGGTCGTTCATGACCGGGTCGCCGTCGGCGGTGAAGCCGACGAGCACCATCAGGTGACCATTGGTGGAGTAGCCGGCACCATCGAGCTCGGAACTCTTGAACGAGACCGAGGTGATCACTGGCATACCAGCGGCGATGAACGGCTCGGCCTCGGCGAGGTTGCGCAGCCGGGTGATGAAACCCTCCAGCCCGTAGCGCGAGGTGTAGGCGGTGTTGAACGGCCAGTTGCCGCATCCCTCGTAGACGTAGTCGTAGGTGTTGCGGGCCGCGAAGTCGACCTGTGGGTCGGCGTATGACGGGTCGACCCACGCCATGTCGGCCTTCGTCGGCCCGCCGCCCCAGTAGGCCAGCACCATCGACGACGAGGTCGGCGAGCACCACGCCTCTCCCCCGTTGTCCCACTGCGGGTACTGCCCGACGTGGGTCTCCTGGGAGAAGGTCGGCACGTCCAGGATGTGCTCGCGGCCCAGCGTGAACGCGCTGGCCGGAATGGTCGCGTCGTCCGGCAGTGCCGACGCGACCGCGCCGAGGAAGCGCACCGTCGGGGTCAGCGACGTGCCGTGCGGGCGCAGCAACTGCACCCGCAGCTGGAAGTCGGCCAACGTGTGGCCGGAGTACATGTGGAAGGTGTCGGTCCACACCGTGGCGTAATCGGTGCCCTGCCCGTCGACCGACTGTCGTTGTATGGCGCCGCCCTGCGCGGTGTCGTCGCTGCACCAGCGGCCGAGGACGAACCAGTCGGTCAGCGTTCCGTCGTCGACGTGTCCGCGCACGTCGACCTCGATCCACGTGCCGTTCGGGGTGTCGGCGTTCCAGGACGAGATCAGCTCGGTCAGGCCGAAGCCGCTGCGCCGCCACTGTGAGGTCCAGGTGCTCACGTCATACAGCTTCGTGGGAGCGTTTTCGACCGTGGGGTCAGCGAATTCGCGAGTACCGGACGGCACGGAGATCCGCAGGCCGTGCTGGTCGGAGTGGACGCCGGCACCCTTGCCGTGAGCCCACGCCTCTGCCCCGGTGAAGCGGTGGTAGCGGATGTGGCGATCCGAGGCGGCCGCTGCCGAGCGCGTCGCCGCGGAGGCCACCGGAGCACCGAAGAGCAGGGCGCCCCCTGCCGCCATACTGCCCACCATCACCTGTCGTCGGGTCGGGGATGGCAGGTGCACCGTGGGGAGCAACGCGGAACGATCAGACATGGTCCAGACTCCTTGAGCCGTGTGAGCGGGGATCCACTCAGTCTTGCGTAAAAGAAGCCCGCCGACAGCGGTTCTGTGCAAATCATTTCCGCACGCATGGGAAGGCCCCGCAGGCTCGGGGCGAGCATGCGGGGCCTTCCTGCGTATGACGGACCTCAGTCGACGAGCGACCGCAGGACGTACTGCAGGATGCCGCCGTTGCGGTAGTAGTCGGCCTCACCGGGTGTGTCGATGCGGACGACGGCGTCGAACTCCACCTTCGTGCCGTCCTCCTTCGCCGCGGTGACGTGCACCGTGGCCGGGATGTCCTTGCCCTCGTTGAGCGCGGTCACGCCGGAGATGTCGAACGTCTCGGTGCCGGACAGGCCGAGCGACTCGATGTTCTGGCCCTCGGGGTACTGCAACGGCAGCACGCCCATGCCGATCAGGTTGGAGCGGTGGATCCGCTCGAACGACTCGGCGATCACGGCGCGCACACCGAGCAGCACGGTGCCCTTGGCGGCCCAGTCACGCGAGCTGCCGGTGCCGTACTCCTTGCCGGCGAGGACGACCAGCGGGATGCCGGCCTTCTCGTAGTTCTGCGCGGCATCGAAGATCGTCGCCTGCTCACCACCGTTGGTGAAGTCGCGGGTGAAACCGCCCTCGACGTCGTCCAACAGCTGGTTGCGCAACCGGATGTTGGCGAAGGTGCCGCGCACCATCACCTCGTGGTTACCGCGACGCGAGCCATAGGAGTTGAAGTCCTTGCGCTCGATGCCGTGTTCCTTGAGGTACTTGCCCGCCGGGCTGTCGCCCTTGATCGAGCCGGCCGGGCTGATGTGGTCGGTCGTGACCGAGTCACCCAGCTTGGCGAGCACCCGAGCACCGGCGATGTCCTGCACCGGCTCCGGGTCCTTGCCCATGCCCTCGAAGTACGGGGGCTTGCGAACGTATGTCGACTCGGCGTCCCACTCGAAGATGTCACCCTCGGGCGTCGGCAGCGACTGCCAGCGTTCGTCACCGGCGAACACGTCGGCGTAGTCCTTGATGAACATGTCGCGGTCCATCGAGGCGGCGATCGTGGACTCGACGTCGACCGGGTTCGGCCAGATGTCCTTGAGGAACACGTCATTGCCCTGCTGGTCCTGACCCAGCGGATCGGACTCGAAGTCGAAGTTCATCGTGCCCGCGAGCGCGTAGGCGATGACCAGCGGCGGCGACGCCAGGTAGTTCATCTTCACGTCGGGGTTGATGCGACCCTCGAAGTTGCGGTTGCCGGACAGCACAGACACGGCCGTGAGGTCGTTGTCCTGGATCGCCTGGCTGATCTCGTCGGCCAGCGGACCGGAGTTGCCGATGCAGGTGGTGCAGCCGTAGCCGACCAGGTAGAAGCCGAGCTTCTCCAGGTAGGGCCACATGCCGGCCTTGTCGTAGTAGCCGGTCACGACCTGCGAGCCGGGCGCCATCGACGTCTTGACCCACGGCGGCACCGTGAGGCCCTTCTCGACGGCATTCTTGGCCAGCAACGCGGCTGCCATCATCACCGACGGGTTGG
This sequence comes from Flexivirga endophytica, assembly GCF_014640635.1. Taxonomy (GTDB): domain Bacteria; phylum Actinomycetota; class Actinomycetes; order Actinomycetales; family Dermatophilaceae; genus Flexivirga; species Flexivirga endophytica. The sequence continues at coordinate 953,198 of NZ_BMHI01000001.1, read as the reverse complement.
AGGTGTTGGTGCAGCTGGTGATCGAGGCGATCACGACCGCGCCGTCCTTCAGGCCGTATGCCGGGCCTTCGGCCGGCGTGACCTGCACCTCGCGGTAGTCGCCCTCGACGCCGTAGTTCTTGATGTCGAGGTTGAACTGCTGCTTGGCGTCGGTGACCACGATGCGGTCCTGCGGGCGCTTCGGCCCGGCGATCGACGGCACGACGGTGGACAGGTCCAGCTCGAGACGCTCGGAGAAGCGCGGCTCGACGCTCGGGTCGTGCCAGAGGCCCTGCTCCTTGGCGTAGGCCTCGACAAGTGCGACCTGGTCGTCCGGGCGGCCGGTGAGGCGCAGGTAGTCCAGTGTCACGTCGTCGATCGGGAAGATCGCACAGGTCGAGCCGAACTCGGGGCTCATGTTGCCGATCGTGGCGCGGTTGGCCAGCGGCACCGAGGCGACGCCGTCGCCGTAGAACTCCACGAATTTGCCGACCACACCGTGCTCGCGCAGCTGCTGGGTGATCGTCAGCACGACGTCGGTTGCCGTTGCGCCGGAAGGGATTTCGCCGGTCAGCTTGAAGCCGACCACACGCGGGATGAGCATCGACACGGGCTGGCCGAGCATCGCGGCCTCGGCCTCGATGCCGCCGACGCCCCAGCCGAGCACGCCCAGACCGTTGACCATGGTGGTGTGGCTGTCGGTGCCGACGCAGCTGTCCGGGTAGGCCTGCAGGGTGCCGTCGGCGGACTCGCGAGTCATGATGCCGCGCGCCAGGTGCTCGATGTTGACCTGGTGCACGATGCCGGTGCCCGGGGGCACGACCTTGAAGTCGTCGAACGCGGTCTGGCCCCAGCGCAGGAACTGGTAGCGCTCCCGGTTGCGGCCGTATTCGATCTCGACGTTCTTCTGGAACGCGTCGCGCGTGCCGGCGACGTCGATGATGACCGAGTGGTCGATGACCATCTCGGCCGGTGCGAGCGGGTTGATCTTCTTGGCGTCACCGCCGAGCGCGCTGACAGCCTCTCGCATGGTGGCGAGGTCGACGACACAGGGCACACCGGTGAAGTCCTGCATGATCACGCGGGCCGGGGTGAACTGGATCTCGGTGCTGGGGTTGGCGGTCTCGTCCCACTGGCCCACGGCGTTGATGTGGTCCTTGGTGATGTTGGCGCCGTCCTCGGTGCGCAGCAGGCACTCGAGCAGGACCTTCAGGCTGAACGGCAGGTTCGTGCTGCCCTCGACCTTGTCCAAACGGTAGATCTCATACGACTTCTCGCCTACTGCGAGCGTGTCCTTCGCTCCGAAACTGTTCGTGCTCATGCCTTGCCGACTCCTTCGTCTCTGGCACTCATGGACGGCTTTATCTTGACGTCAAGATAATTTAATCACACGGTATGGCGCGACTTCAGCAAAGGTCTGCCTAACCAACGCCGGCGACCGCCCACACCGTTGATCCTGCCACCGATCACGCGTATCTGACCTCACCGCCGGATCTGGTCGGCGACGGCGCCGGCAGCCTCCAGGATCGCCACGCATTCGATGTGGTGCGTCATCGGGAAGGCGTCGAACGCACGCAGCGACACCACTTCGTAGCCGGACTCCGCGGCATACGCGAGGTCGCGCGCCAGTGCCGCCGGGTCACAGGCGATGTATGCCGCCCTCCGCGGCCGACGGGCCAGGACGTCGCGGACCACGGCACGACCTGCGCCGGACCGCGGCGGGTCGAGCACGACCAGGTCGACCCGATCGAGCGTCTCATCGACCACGGATCCCCAACCGTCGTGGCCGATGTCGGCGCGCTCCAGCGTTGCGTGCCCGAAACCGGCGATGTTGGGACCGGCATCGCGCACGGCACGGGAGTCGCCCTCCAGCCCCAGCACCAGCCCCTCGGGCCCGACGGCTTCGGCCAGGAACGCGGTGAACACACCGACCCCGGCATACAGATCGAGCGCCCGCTCCCCGGGCTTCGGCTGCAGCCCGTCGAGTGCGGCCCCGACGAACGTCGCGGCCGCACCGGGGTGCACCTGCCAGAAACCTCGTGCGGAGACCCGGAAGCCTCGTGCCGAAAGACCGTTCGGAGCAACCCGCTCGACCAGGTTCGGAATGCCTGAGTCACGCACCGGCAGATCGACGGCCACGACCTCGCCGTCAGCGGCGACCGCCACGTCGACGCCGGTCGTGTCCGGCTCGGCCGGCTCCTCGAGCAGTCCGGTGGCCGCGATCTCCGGCACCGCGATGAGGCAGTCGTCGACCGGGACGATGTCGTGCGAGCGATGCTTGCGCAGACCGAGCCGTCGGTCCGGCGACACCGAGAACTCCACGCGGGTCCGCCACCGCAGGCCGTCCTCGTCACCAGGGACCTGCTCGACGACGCCCGGCCAGTCGATGCCGGCCAGCCGACGCAGCTGCTCGCGCACCACGCGCGTCTTCAGCTCACGCCCGAAGGCGGCTGACGTGTGCTGCCAGTCGCACCCGCCGCACGCGCCGGGGCCGGAGAACCGGCAGGGGGCCTCGCGTCGCTCGGGTGATGCCTGCACGATGCGCACCGCGTCGGCCCGCAGAAAGCGCGACGTGGTGCCTCCGTCGGTGACGCGTGCCACCACCTGCTCGCCCGGCAGCGCGTGCCTGACGAAGACGACCCGTCCGTCGTGCCGTGCGACGCAATGACCGCCGTGCGCCACGTCGCCGACCTCGACCTCGAACTCGGTGCCGACCAGCGAATCTCCTTGTGTGGCAACGCGTTTGTTGCCTCGTCGCTGATTGCTGCGACGTCTGGATGCCGGACGTTTCTGCTGGTTCATCGACCTCTCCTGACCGAACCGGGTGCCGGGCCGTCGAGCCGCGACTCGTGCCCCTGGCTGGAGCGCAGCTGCCACGGCACACTGGCGACCAGCACACCAGGTGTGAAGAGCAGCCGCGACTTCAGGCGGAGTGCGGACTGGTTGTGCAGCAGCTGTTCATACCACCGACCGACGACGTACTCGGGGATGTAGACCATCACGACATCACGCGGGCTGTCCCGGCGAATCGTCTTGACGTACTTGATGATCGGGCGGGTGATCTCCCGGTATGGCGAAGCAATGATCTTCAGCGTCACCGGGATCTCGCGACGCTCCCATTCCTCCTGCAGCGCCCGGGTCTCGTCCGGCTCGACGTCGACGGTGATCGCCTCGAGAACCGACGGCCGGGTCGCCCGCGCGTAAGCGAGCGCCCGCATCGTCGGCTTGTGCAGCTTGGAGACCAGCACGATCGCGTGCACCCGGGAGGGCAGCAACTGGTCGTCGGCGGACTCGGCGAGTTGCAGCTCCTGGCTGACGCGGGTGTAGTGCCGTCGGATCTGGACCATGAGTGCGAAGAGCACGACCATCGCTGCCACTGCGTATCCGGCGCCATGGGTGAATTTCGTCAGCAGCACGACCGCCAGCACCGTGCCCGACATCGCGGCGCCGATGGCGTTGATGACGCGTGCCCGCTTCATCCGCGCCGGTGACGTGGGTGGGTCCTCCGCCTTCAGATTGCGGTTCCAGTGGCGGATCATGCCGATCTGGCTGGTGGTGAACGACACGAACACACCGACGATGTAGAGCTGGATCAGACGGGTCGGTTCGGCGTCGTACACGACGACCAGCAGCATGGCCATGCCGGCGAGGATGAGGATGCCGTTGGAGTAGGCGAGCCGGTCGCCACGGGTGTGCAGCTGGCGAGGCAGCCACCCGTCACGGGCGAGTATCGACGCGAGCACCGGGAACCCGTTGAACGCCGTGTTGGCCGCCAGCACCAGGATCACACCGGTCACGACGGCGAGGAAGATGATGCCGGGCGGGAAGCCGTGGAAGACCGCATGCGACAGCTGACCGAGCACGGTGTCCTCGTTGTAGCCGGTCACCGGCTTGCCGTGCAGGAGCAGGTTGCCCGGGTGGTCCGGATCCTGGATGCGAATGCCGGTCCAGTTGGCCAGTGTCACGATCGACACCAGCATGACGACCGAGATCGACCCCATCAGCAGCAGCGTCGTGCCGGCGTTCTTGCTCTTCGGCTTCTTGAAGGCGGGCACGCCGTTGGAGATGGCCTCGACGCCGGTGAGGGCCGCACAACCGCTGGAGAACGCACGCAGCAACAGGAAGATGAGGGCGACCTGGCCGAGGGTGTCCATGTGCGGCTGGGGCGCCAGGGTGAATTTCGCGCTCTCGGCGAGCGGGAGGTCACCGGTGAGCTTGCGCAGGGTTCCGACGATGGCCAGCGCGATCACACCGAGCATGAACAGGTAGACGGGTATGGCGAAGAAGTTGCCCGATTCGCGCACCCCGCGCAGGTTCATCGCCGTCAGTCCGACGATCAGCAGGACGGCGACGATCACCTCGTGCCCGTGGATCGCAGGCATCGCCGATGCGGCGTTCTGCACACCGGAGGAGATCGACACCGCGACGGTGAGCGTGTAGTCGACCAGCAGCGCCGACGCGACAGTCAGCCCCGCCTTCGGACCGAGGTTGGTGGTGGCGACCTCGTAGTCACCACCACCGGACGGGTAGGCGTGGACGTTCTGCCGGTACGACGCGACGACGACCGCCATCACACACACGACGCCGAGAGTGATCTGCCACGAGTGCGTGAAGGCGAACGAACCGCCGGCGAGTCCCAGGGTCAGCAGGATCTCGTCGGGCGCGTAGGCGACCGACGACAACGCGTCGCTCGCGAAGATCGGCAGCGCGAGTTTCTTGGGCAGCAGCGTGTCACCCAATTTGTCGCTGCGCATCGCGCGACCGACGACGATGCGCTTCAGCGCGCGACTGGTCCCAGACACAACGCGCAAGTGTAGGGCCGCGCCGTCGCCGGCCGGACGACGCAGTCACCCTGCGAACGGAATGTTCGTCACCGTCCGTCGGCAACCCGTGGTGCACGTATGGCGCAGCCGCTCCGGTAGCGTCTCCTGTGTGTACTTCGTGATCATGGGTTGTGGTCGTGTCGGCTCCATGCTCGCGCTGAGCCTGGAGAAGCACGGTCACCAGGTCGCGGTCATCGACCGCGACGAATCAGCATTCCGCCGCCTCGGTCCCAACTTCGAGGGGTCGCGGGTCTCCGGCATCGGATTCGACCGCGAGACACTGCTGCGCGCCGACATCAAACGGGCCGACGCCTTCGCCGCGGTCAGCAGCGGTGACAACTCCAACATCCTGGCCGCCCGGGTGGCCCGAGAGACCTTCGGCGTGGAGCATGTCGTGGCCCGCATCTACGACCCCGGTCGCGCCGAGGTCTACGAGCGGCTCGGCATACCCACGGTCGCGACGGTGCGATGGACCAGCGATCAGATAGTCCGCAAGGTCCTGCCGATGGGCGCCCTGCCGGAGCACACCGACGCCAGCGGCAAGGTGATGCTCGCCGAGATCCCGCCGCACTCCTCGTGGATCGGCACGCCGTTGCAGCGCATCGAGGAGGCGACCGGGTCACGCGTCGCCTACCTGACCCGGTTGGGCGACGGCATGGTGCCCGAGAGCGACTCGGTGTTCCAGGAGGGCGACCTGCTGCACCTGTGTCTGCCGACTGCCCGCGTGCAGCAGGTCGAGGAGCTGCTCAAGTCCACCAAACCGGTCGACTGACCCACGAAACAGCAGCAATCCCAAGGAGATTCGTCAGATGCGAGTTGTTGTCGTCGGAGCGGGAAGCGTGGGCCGATCCATCGCCCGCGAGTTGATACTGCGTCGTCACCAGGTGCTGATCATCGACAAGTATGCCGACGAGGACCGATCCAACTCGGTGCCCGACGCGTCGTGGTTGCTCGCCGACGCCTGTGAGCTCTCGACCATGCGCGAGGCCAACCTGGAGACCTGTGAGGTCGTGGTGTGCGCGACCGGTGACGACAAGGTCAATCTCGTCGTCTCACTGCTCGCCAAGACCGAGTTCGGCATCAATCGCACCGTTGCCCGGGTGAACAACCCGAAGAACGAGTGGATGTTCGACGAGGCGTGGGGCGTCGACGTCGCGGTGTCGACGCCACGGTTGATGACCGCGCTCGTCGAGGAGGCCGTCAGCGTCGGCGACCTGGTCCGGTTGTTCCAGTTCCAGCAGGGCAAGGCGACGATGGTCGAGATCACCGTCCCGGTCGACAGCCCCAACGTCGGCGTCGCCGTCGGTCAGCTGAAGCTGCCGCCCGAGTGTGTCCTGGTCGGCATCATCCGGGACGAGGTGCCGATCGCACCGGGCCCTTACGACGCGATCGAGGCGCGCGACGAGCTGCTGCTGCTGGCGACGCCCGAAGCCGAGCAGTCGCTGGGCGCGGTCCTCACCGGCCGCCCCGCGGACCAGATCCGCACGCACTCCCCTGCGGGCGATTGAGTCCCGCGAGACGACGCCAACCCGTCCGGTGACAGGCAAAGGCCACCCGATCGAACGACAAGCCGAGCCACGCAACAGGCCGGACCAAGCCGACTGAACGACAGCCGGGACGCCCGCGAGACGACGACCAACAGACTGAGGGCGGCTCAACGAACTTGTTCGTTGAGCCGCCCTCAGTCTGTTGCGAGGAGTCGAAGCAAAAGGCTCAGTGCACGCCGTTCTTGATCTCATAGGACGGGTTGAAGATCGTGGGGACGCCCTTGATGTAGGCGACCCGGCCGGTGACCTTCAGGTAAGTGCCAGGCTCGATGCCGGCGATCTTCCGGCGACCCAGCCAGACGAGGTTCATGGTGCGGCTGCCGTCGTCCAGGTCGGCGACCATGGCCGGCACCGAATCCGCGCGAGGGCGCAGGCTGACGCTGCGCACGGTGCCACAGCAGCAGGCGATCGACCGGTCTGCCGCGTCGCAGATCGGTGTCGCACCGAGCTTGCGTGTGGTCGCCTGCAGGTCGTCGCTCTCCAGCACGTCGTCCGACTTGGTCAGTCGGTCCGTGACCTTCCCCAGAGATGTCTTCCAGCTCACGGGCTTACTCCACTCTCGCGTCGAGGTCGCAGGCTCCCTGCCACGCGAGGGTGGCGCAAGCCCGCTGAGTTCGTGTGGAATCAACTTCCATGTCAACGAACCTCGGTGATCTCCGGGCCACGCTCGAACGGCTTGAAGTCGTCGACGGCGTCCGACTTGTCGCCGGTCTGATCCGGCTTGGCATTGGGGTCGACCTCGGCAGCGTCGGCGTCGACCTGGGTCTGCACTTCCTGCGGGATCTGCAGCGGCAGCATCTCGCGGGGCGCGCGAGGCTCGGTGCCACGAGTGACGACCGAGTGGCGCAGGAACTCCACGAGTTCGTCCCCGGCGGCCTGGTCGATCGCGGCGTTGCCGGACAGGACTGCCCGCAGGAACCAGCGTGGACCGTCGACACCCACGAACCGGGCCGGCGCGTAGGTCGTCCGACCGTCGGCGCCCTTGGTGGGCATCCGGGTGTGCAACTCGATGCCGAGCGGTCCGAGCTTCTCCTCGGCGGTGCCGCCACCACCGAGCAGGTTGTCGGCGATCTCGTCGCGGATCTCGTCCCAGACTCCCTTGCTCTTGGGCGCCGCGAACGCCTGCAGCTGGCACGCCGCGCCGTCCACCACGGCGGTGATGCCGGTGATCTCCTGGCCTGCGTCGTCGACGTCCAGTCGCAGCTCCATGCCGGCGACGGGCGTGATCGCGACCGCGCCGAAGTCGAGGTGACCGTCGAGGTCGTCGATCTCGGAGCGGTCGAACGGGCCGTTGGAGCGGTCCAGGTCATACGGTCGTGGCAGGCGCTCCGGGTGGTCGTCGGCCGTCTCGTCGTCCGTTGCGTCGGACGCCTCGTCTGCGTCGGACGGGTCGTCGCCGACAGCCGCGTCGTCGGTTGCCGTGCCCTCGCCGGACTCGTCGACCTGCTCGACCTCGGTGTCCTCGGCCTCGGTAGCGACGTCGGCCGTCTCGGCCTCCGCGTCCTTGGCCTTGCGCCGGAAGAGTGCCACTGCGCTCGCGCCCCTTTGGGTGGTGGTTGCTTGTTCGGTCTGTGGTGTTTCGCGAAGATCAGTGGCCGCCGAAGCAGCCGCCGTCTCCATATCCAGTGTCGCCCCGGACGGACTCCGGAAGCGAATCGGCCGGGTGCGCGCCTGCGTCATCCGGCCGTGCGTATGACGGCGGCGGCAACTCGGCGTCGAGCTGCCGCACCGTCATCTGCAGTTGCCGCATGTGTCAGGCCGCGCACTCCGTGCAGACCGGCAGTCCGCCGACCTCTTTGGCCAGCTGGCTGCGGTGATGCACCAGGAAACACTTGGAACAGGTGAATTCGTCGTTCTGACGGGGGATCACCTGCACCGAGAGCTCCTCGCCGGACAAGTCGGCGCCGGGCAGCTCGAAGCCTTCGGCCTGCTCGGTCTCGTCGACGTCGACGTTCGACGTGCTCTTGTCGTTGCGGCGTGCTTTCAACTCCTCGATCGAGTCGTTCTCGATGTCGTCGTCGGTCTTTCGTGGAGCGTCGTAATCTGTTGCCATTGCCTGTCTTTCCCGTCTCCTCGTCGCCCTGGATGCACTTGCGGGCGGAATTTTCAGCGTCCTCGCGCGAAGTAACGCTGAAGACTCACGATTTGTGCCCGGACCGCGGGGATTTTGCCCCATCGGAGTACGGCGACAACAGGCGGGGTCCGATCTTTGTTCCGGCAGGGCCTCAGCGGTCGACCAGCGGCGCCAGCAGCGCGACATGCTCAGCACCCCCGGCGACCACCAGGTCGGCCGTCGGGGCGCCGCCCGCCCTGCCCTGGACGAGGCCGCCTGCCTCGGTCACGATCAGCCACCCGGCAGCGAGGTCCCACGGGTTCAGCCCCGCCTCGTAGTAGCCGTCCAGCCGTCCGGCCGCCACCGAGCAGAGGTCGAGCGCGGCACTGCCGGCGCGGCGGATGTCCCGGACCAGTCCGGTCATCTCCGCAGCGAGCGCGGCTTGTCGCTTGCGCTTGTCGACGTCGTATCCGAAACCGGTCGCCAGCAGGCTCATCGCCAGGTCACTCTGTGACGTCACCTGTATGGCGGAGGAGCGACCGCGATGGTCGAGGAACGCTCCACGACCCAACCCGGCGTGGAAGAGTTCGTCGGTGATCGGGTTGAGCACCGCCCCTGCGACGGGACGCCACGCCCCCGGCGTGTGCACGTCGCCGATGCAGGCGGCGACGGAGACGGCATACGCGGGCAGTTGGTAGAGGTAGTTGACGGTGCCGTCGATGGGATCGACGACCCAGGTGACGCCGGTCTCCGAGGGGCTGGACGCGCCCTCCTCCCCCAGCAGCCCGTCACCGGGGCGGGCCGCCTCGAGGCGGGTGCGCAGCAACTCTTCGCTGCGCTTGTCCATGATGGTCACCACATCCGTCGCGGTGCTCTTGGTGGCTGCCACCCCGAGGTGGTCCGGGCGTTCCTCGACGATCAGGTCGCCCGCCTCGCGGGCGACCGTGCATGCGATCGTCTCGAGGTCTGCGATCTCGTCCGCGGTCAGCTCGGGCGTCGGCTCGGATGCCATCGTCATCAATCCCTTCCGCACGCGGCAGGTTTGGCTGCCCGCAGGTTGGGACAGCACCCCGCGGCGCAGATCGGGGGCATCGCCTCGCCCGGCCAGGCGATCGGATCGACTCGCTCACCGCGAGCTTGCGCAGCCCGCTCCTCGACCAGGTCGACCAGGCCCATCACGAACTCCGAGTCGGTGCCCACCGTCGGCACCCGCGTCATCCGCAGTCCGACCTCGGTGGCCGTCTCGGCGGCTTCGGTGTCCAGGTCGTGCACGACCTCCATGTGATCGGAGACGAAGCCGATCGGTGCGACGACGACATCGGTGACCCCGCTGCCGGCGAGCTGGCGCAGGTGGTCGTTGACATCCGGCTCGAGCCACGGCTGCTCGGGGCGGCCCGAGCGCGAGCAGTAGACCAGCGCGCCGCTGAGGTTGCGGTCGAGGGTGATCCCGGCCTCGTCGAGGATGACGTGGGCGATCTCGTCGTGCTGGTGCTCGTAGAGGTTGCCCTCGCCGTCACCCGGCCCGGAGGTGTCGTCCATCGCGGTCGGGATCGAATGCGTGACGAACACGATGCGCAGCTTGTCGTCGTCCTCCTGCCCGCAGGCCCGCACGGCATCGGTCACCAGGCGGGCATTGACCCGCGCGAAGCTCGGGTGCGTCGCGTACTGCCGGATCTTGTCGACCTGCAGCGTGCGGTCCTCATCATTGAGCTGTTCGAGCGCCTCGGCGATGTCCTCGCGATACTGCCGGCACGAGCTGTATGACGCGTAGGCGCTCGTCGTGACAACCAGCACTCGCTGGGCGCCGGAGTCCTGCGCGCCGCGCAACACGTCGGGCAGGAACGGCTCACTGTTGCGATTGGCGATCAGCACCGGGGTCGAGTGGCCACGACGCCGCAATTCCGCCCGTATGGCGCTCTGCAGCGCGCGGGTCTGGTCATTGATCGGGCTGCGCCCGCCGCGGGCGTAGTAGTGCTCGGCGACCTCCGCGAGACGCTCGTCCGGAATGCCCCGTCCGCCGGTCACCCGCCGCAGGAACGGCATGACCTCGTCCTCGCCCTCGGGGCCACCGAAGGACAGCACGAGCACCGCGTCATACGGCTCGAGGGCCGTGGACTCGCTCAGCGGCGCCGGTGCCGGCTCGAGTGGTGGCACGGGAGCCGGCTCCGGCTCCGGGGCACGATCAGGTCGCGCGGATTGTTCGGGCGGCTCCGCGATCGGCGATGACATGGTCTGGTGGCTCCTGGCGCGTGAGGAGGTGAAGGGATCCGACCGGAGGTCGGCAACGCCAGCGTACGACGCCTGACGGGCCGTCGATCGGCGCGCCCTACAGTGTCCGTACCGCGCCGCGTGGCATGGTTGGCTGCGGCTGAGAGCAGCAGTGCCGCAGCCAACGGATCCGAGCACGACTCGGCGCACCACGGGATACGCACCACGGATACCTGGGAGAGACGCACATGCGGGAGTTGCGACTGATCGGCGTCCATGACGACGGCGAGCACCTGCTTCTCACCGAGGACGGTGACGACCGTTTCACGGTGCCGATCGACGATGCTCTGCGCTCCTCCGTCAAACGCGCCGTGGCAGGTCCGTCGGCCGACCCCGACGTCGTGCCGGTCCCCGAAGAACTGCGCCCCCGCGACGTGCAGGCGCTGCTGCGTGCCGGTGTCTCCGTCCGCGATGTCGCCGAGCGGGCCCACTGGACCGCCGAGAAGGTGGAGCGATATGCGGGTCCGATCCGTGCCGAGCGCGAGCACATCGCGGGTCTCGCACGGGCCATCGCCGTCAGCGACGCCGCGGCAGGCCGGACCGACACGACGTTCGGAGAGCGGGCCGAGCGACGTCTCGACGGTCGCGGTGTCGACCCGGACGACGTCGTGTGGGACTCCTGGCGTGGACGTGACGGCGACTGGACGGTGCTGTGCAGCTTCCCCGCTGGTGGCCGGCAGCGCCGCGCCACCTGGCACTTCGACGTGCGTGGGCGCATCCTCGAGCCGACCGATGACGAAGCGCGCTGGCTCGGTGAGGACGAGGGGTCTCACGGACCGCTTTCCGCGGGCTCGGGCCGTGACTCCTCGGTCTATGACGTCGAGGCAGAGGGCGGCCTGAACGCCTCGCGTGGCACCACGGTGCGACGGGTCCGGGGTGGACGGACATCTGCGACCGCCGTGCCGAAACAACCCGCGGCCCCGGCCGGCAAGCCGGCCGCGAAGACCGCTGGCAAGGCCGGCAGCAAGGACGCACCCGAGCCCGCCGAGCGACCGGTCGATCTCGTCGCCGCGATGCGCGAGCGCTCCAGGAACCGCCGCCGCAAGGGCAAGCCTGCGGCGCAGCACGACTTCCCCGACGACGCCGCGCCCCGCGAGCAGCTGGACACCTCCGGCGAGGCGCCCCCGGTGGGCTCGCACCCGAGCGAGGACCAGCTCGCCGAGTCCGAGCCGGAGCAGCAGCCAACTTCCGAACACCTGGGTCACGACCCGGTGACCGGCACCGCGGATCTCTTCGCGGACCTGCCGCTCGACGAGGAGGCCACGGGCCCGAACGACGCCGACGACGCCGACGACGCCGACGACGCGGCCGACGCCGTCGCCGAACCGGCAACCTCCGACGACCCCGCAGACTCTGACAAACCCGCGGCCGCAGCCACCGACGAGTCCGACAAGTCCGACGCTGGTAATGACACGGCTGACTCCGAAGACTTCACCGACGAAGACCTCGACTACGAAGACCTCGAGGACGAAGAGTCCGACGACGACCTCGAGGACACAGCCGCCGCTCCCACGCAGGACATCGGGAAGCCGGACCGCGCTGCGCGGGAAACCGTGATCCCCGACCGGCCGAGTTCGGCCCGCAAGGGTCGTCCGAGCGTGCCGAGTTGGGACGACATCATGTTCGGACGTCGCCCGGGTCACGACTGACCGGCGTCCTCAGCGCCAGCCGCCCGGTGGGCCCTGCCGGGGCCGGCCGTCATCCGGACGATGCCGGGTCACCGCACTCCGACGCACGCTGATCGTCTCCGCCTCGTCCGGCTGCGGTTCGGGACGCGGGTGCGATCGCGGCGACGGGCGGTCCTCGCCATACGGCTCGGCCTCGACGTCCTGCGGCCGCGGCGGCGTGCGACGTCCTGGCGCGCGTGGTGCCACCGCCCGGGCACGCTTCGGGACCGGCAGTGACCGGCCGCTGTTCCAGATCAGCACGACACTCGCCCACGCGACGAGGACGACGGCCGCGATGATCATGCCGAGGCTGGCATTGGTCGGGATCGCGACCGCCACGATGCCACCGATGACCCAGGCGAGCTGCAGCAATGTCTCGGATCGCCCGAACACGCTGGTACGCATGTGTTCTGGGACGGTGTCCTGGATCTGCGAGTCGAGTGCGAGCTTGCCCAGCTGCTGCCCGGTGCCGGCCACGAAACCGACCGCCACCGCGGTCCAGACGGTGAAGTGCGCAGCGGCGATGACCACCATCACCGCATCCGCGATCAACGTCGCGAGGACGATGGTCTTGGGCGAGGCGATCTTCAGCGCGGCCCCGGCGACCGTACCGACCGCGTTGCCGACACCGGCGGCGCCGAGCACGAGAGCCAACAGCAGCGTCTCCTTGCCTTCCCAGCCCGGGAACGGGTGGCTGCGGACCAGGAAGGCGAGAAAGATCGTCAGGAAGCCGGACAGCCAGCGCAGACCGGTGTTGGCACGCAGCGCGGTGACGACCGCCGGTCCGATTCCGCGTCGAGTCGCCTTCCCTGTGGTCAGCCCGGACGGCGCAGGTTCTTCACCGACGCTCGAGTCGACCCGTGGCGGCAGCAGAATGGCCAGCACCGTGCCGATCGCGAAGAGCAGTGCACCTACTCGCAGCGACCACGCCGCACCACCGAGCTTCGCAGCCCCGCCGGCGAGCGCACCGGCCACGCCCGCGCCGATGACGCCGGCCAACGACAGCCGGCCGTTCGCCTTCACCTGGGTCAGTTGTGGTGGCAGGACGCGAGGGACCGCCGAAGAACGGGTCACCAGGTAGGCCCGCGACGCGACGAGCACGCACAACGCCACCGGGAAGAGCCACACCGAGTCGTCGTCGACGGTCTCCGCGAGCACCCAGCAGAGGAAGGCACGGATCGCCAAAGTGAAACCGATGGCCCACCGGCGACCATGACGGAACCTGTCCAGCAGCGGACCGAGCAACGGCGCCACGATCGCGAACGGCAGCATCGTCAGGAGCAGGAAGAGCAGCACCTGGCTCTTGGCCTGAGCGGAAGAGACCGAGAAGAAGACGGTGCCGGCCAGGCCGATCGTCACTGTGGCATCGCCGGCCGAGTTGAAGGCGTGCACCTGGATCATCCGAGCCAGACCGCTCTCCCCCGCACCCTGTGCCTCGCTCGCTTTACGGGCGGCATACACGGTCTTCTTGCTGGCCGTGGCCGTGAAGCGGGCCATCGCGCCGGCGCCACGCACGACGCCGCGCCCGGCGGCGAACGCCGTGTCGCGGCCGCCGTGCTGCTCGCCGCCGTCATCCTGCTGAGGTGTCCGCTCGTCGGCGTCGCCGGCCGGTGGGTATGGCGTCCGGCGCTCGTGAATGCCGTCCGTCCGCGGGACCCTCGGAGGTGCGCCGGGAGGCGTGCGTCGACCCGGCGGCATCGGCCGCGTTCGGGGCGTTTGCTGGACCGGCTCGGTGAAGGCCCGGTCGCGTTCGGCCCGGCGACGTCGCCTGCCCGAGTGCGCGTCGCCTGTCATGTTCCCATCATGCCAACTTCGGGCCGGAATCTCCGGCAGTGGGCTCGGTCCCACGCGGTCCGGCACCCGGCAGGGGGCACAGGTCCAGGTCGAAGGGCAGCACCTGCGCCGAGACCGACTGCGCCCGCGCGGCGTGGGACGTCATCCGGCGCATGTAGTGGCGGCGGCAGAGCACTTCGTACTCCACGACCGCGGGGCTGTCCTGTGCGACGTCGCCGACGACGACCTGCTCCCCCTCGACGACCATGTCGCCGTCGACGACCCGCGCGTTGTGGGTGGCGCGCTTCCCGCACCAGCACAGCGCCTCGACCTGCGGGACCTGGGTGCGGTCGGCCAGCTCGATCAGCCGACGTGACCCCGGGAAGAGCTGCGCGCGGAAGTCAGCGGTGATCCCGAAGGTGAAGACGTCGATGTTCATCTCGTCGACCAGTCGGGCCAGTTGGTCGACCTGCGCCGGCGTGTAGAACTGCGCCTCGTCGCAGATGAGGTAGTCGATGACGCGGCCGCCGGTGGCCTGCTCGACCACGACCTCCCAGAAGTCCAGGGAGTCGTCCACCTCGACCGCCTCGTGCGACAGTCCCAGCCGGGAGGACAGCACCGCTGCGCCGGCCCGGTCCAGCTTGGTGAACACCAGGCCGCGACGGCCGCGGCTGCGGTGGTTGTGATCCATCTGGAGCGCGAGGGTGGACTTGCCGCAGTCCATCGTGCCGGAGAAGAAGACGAGTTCAGCCACGATCGGACAGCCTACGAGGCGCCCTCGGTCCGGTGCTCACCGTGCCGGGAGGTGGATGAAGGGCACCTGTTGTTCGGCGTCGGTGAGTGATCCGTGCTGACCGATCAGGGCGATGATCCGGGAGTTCATGACCCGGCTGTCCACGAAGCTGACCGGTGCGTGCACCGCGACGATCACGTCCCCGAAGCGGGCCAGCACGTCCGGCGAGACGGGTCCGAAGAGTCCGGTGGCGACGGCTTCGTCCCGGGTCATGACCCAGCCGTCGTCACCCACGCGCGCCGTCCAGGCAGCGATCACGTCGGCGACGGCACCGGGCCGGCAGTAGAGCTGCACACCACGTGGCTCGCCGCCGACCAGCTCGACGCCCGCCCGCAGCTCGGGGTCGGTGGCGACATCGGTCCTCGCCGAGGCGGGCACGTCGACCATGCCGTGGTCGGCGGTCACGGTCAGCGACGTGTCATCCGGCAGCATGGTGCGCAGCCGGCGCAACTCCCCGTCGAGCAGCTCGACGGACTCGCCCCACTGCCATGACTCGCAGCCGTGCTGATGGCCGGTGCGATCGACATCGCCCCAGTAGAGGTAGACCAGCGCACGCGGGGTCGCCCGTGCGGCGCGCACGGCCGCGTCGACCGAAGCGGACAGGCCGCGCGCTTCGGCGAACAGCGCACCGCGCAGCGCCGACCTGGTCAGTCCGGAGCTACCGAACTTGGCCGGACCGACCATGGTGACCGGAATCCCGGCCGCGGTCGTCTGCTCGAAGATCGTCCGGTGCGGCTGCCACTGCTCGGGATCCGGGCCGCCGATCCAGTCCAGCTCGTTGAAGAGCCGATCGGTGCCGGGCACGCGCACCTGGTAGCCGGCCAGACCGTGCGCGCCCGGCGGCAGTCCGGTGCCGAAGGTGCCCATACTGGTGGCCGTCGTCGACGGGAAGCCGGCAGTGAGCACCCCGGGTACGGCGGGATCCTGGGCAGCGGCCGACGCGCGCAGGAACGGTGCGTGGCCGGAGCGTCGGCGCAGCAGATCGGCGCCCAGCCCGTCAGCGAGCACGACCACGGCTCGCGTGGCCGCCGGCAGTCGCGCGCCGGTCGCCGCCGGCAGCTGCGGCCCGCCCAGTGACCGGACGACGCGGGGCAGCACCCCGGCCAGTCCGGTGCCGTCGTATGACGGAAGCGCCTGCGGGATCACCGGCCGATGGCGGCGGAGAGCGCCGTCGAAAACACTTGTGCCTGCTGCAGATTGTCGTCACCGTCGGCGTCGGCGCTGACCCGCACGGTCACGTCATCGCCGGTGATCGTGCCCTCGTAGCCGTGGTCGGCGTCGCAGTTGGGGTCGGCGCAGTTGGCAGGCAGGAGGTCGACCCGGGACACGGCGCCCCACGAGATCGTCAGGGTCACCTCGCGGCCGAAGGACCCTTCGACATAGCGCTCGGGATCGGGCACCACCCGGCCGAGCATGACGCCGCGCACGCAGGACAGCGGGACCGTCTCGCTGGTCGCCGTGGCGACCATCCCGAGGTGCTGGACCGGCGAGTCCGGTGTGGGCGCGTGGTCGTCGGCGTGCGCCAGGATCAGCCGGCTGTCGGTCAGCACGAAGACCGTCACGTGCCGCCGGACGGTCTCGGCGTCGATCGTCGTCTCCGCGTGCACCAGGTGGGACGTGATGCTCTCGCTGCCGACCGCGGCGGCCACGACATCGGCGACCAGGAGCGGGAAGTAGCCGGCCTGCTCGATGTCGGCGAGGAGGCCGGTCGGCAACGCCGACGCGGTGATCTGCTTGCTGGACGAAGACATGTCGGTCATTGTCGCAGGTTCACTCTTGGCAGTGAGCGACGTCCGGAGTCGGTGCGCACGGCGGGTGGCGCGACGGTGACCGTGGCTCCGAGCACCTCGAGTCCCCCGGCGTGGGTGTTGACCGGGTTGAGCTCCAACGCGGCCACGTCGGGCAGGTGTTCGGCGAGCACCGAGATGCGGGCGACGACGTCCTCCAACGCGGCCTGGTCGACCGCCAGCCCACCGCCGCGTCCGTGCAGTAACGGCGCCGCCCGCACGGAGTTGATCAGGTCACGCACGTCCACCTCGGTCAACGGCGGGATCCGGTAGGCCAGGTCGCCCATCACCTCGGTCGGCGCGCCGGCGAGGCTGAAGCGCACCACAGGCCCGAAGAGGGGGTCCTCACCGGTCGCCACGATGCACGGGATGCCGGGGGTCGCCATACGCTGCACGACCAAGCGGTTGGCGTGCAACGGCCGCAGGCGCTCGTCCAGCGTCGTGTAGGCGTCATGCACGGCTGCCGCGTGGGTCAGATCGGCGCGCACCGCCGTGACCGGCTGGGTCCGCACCAGGGGCGACACCGACTTGACGACCACCGGGTAGCCCATTTCTTCGGCGACCTGGACCGCTTCGTCCGCGGACCGCACCGACGTGTAGGGCCACACGTCGATGCCGTATGCCGCGAGCAGTTCGCGCACCTCGGGTGCGGTCAGCGGCCGCCCGTCGGGTGAGGCGGCCAGCACCCGATCGACCAGGTGCTCGGCAGCCCGCCGGTCGATGCCTTCGGGCAGCACCGGGGTTCCACGATCCGTGCCGCGCCACTCCCCGTAACGGGTGACCGCCGCGAGCGCCCGCACACCGTCCTCGGGCACCGCATAGGACGGCACGAACTTCTCGATCTGCGTCTCCGGATGGGGCGCGGCCAACACCTCACTGACCCCGCTGATGCCCAAGAACGTTGTCAGACACGGCTTTTCGTGCCGGGCGGAGACCTTCGCCAGCGCAGTGGCCAGGCCGATGCCCTGGATGATGACCGGCTGCATGAACGCGGTCACCACGCTGTCGACATCCGGGTCGGCGAACGCCGCGTCGACCGCCTGTTCCAGCTGCTCGGGGGTGCACTCCGCCGGGAGGTTCACCGGACCATGGGTGATCTGCAGGCCGAGGCTGATCGCGTTGTCTGCCGCGAGCGCGCCGAGGGCGTCGGAGTTGCCGACGATCGCCACCCGCGGCCCTTGCGGGATCGGCTGGTTGACCACCAGTTGGGCGACGTCGAACATCTGGTGCAGGTTCTCCACGCGTATGACGCCCGCCTGGCGCAGCATCGACGAGAACGCGTCCGGCGAGATGTGCGTCGGGCGGACCCGGTGCCCCGGTGGCACGCCGTACGAGGACACACCGGACTTGACCACGATGACCGGTTTCTGCAGCGACAACCGACGCGCGATCCGGGAGAACTTGCGAGGGTTTCCCATCGACTCCAGGTAGAGGCCGACGGCCTCGGTCCGGTCGTCGTCCATCCAGGCCTGCATCACGTCGTTGCCCGAGACGTCGACGCGGTTGCCGGTCGACACGAAGTCGGTCAGACCGAGACCGCGCCGCTCGGCGAAGTCGAGCACGGCGATGCCGAGCGCACCGCTCTGCGCGAAGAGACCGAACCGTCCCCGACCTGGCATCTCCGGGGCGAGGGTGGCGTTCATCCGCACGTCCTCGCGGGTGTTGATCAGGCCGAAGGAGTTGGGGCCGGCCACTCGCATGCCGTGCCGCCGGGCGGTGCTGAGGAGTTCGGCCTGCAACTGCTCCCCCTCGGGTCCTGCCTCGGCGAACCCGGCGGAGATCACCACCAGCGCCTTCACGTCGTGCTCCGCGCATTCGTGGACGACCTGCAGCACTTCCGGTGCCGGCACCGCGATCACCACCAGCTCCACGGGCCCCGGCAGATCTTTGACGCTGGGATGCACTGTCACGTCGCGGATCTCGTGGTGCACGTTGCGGTTGACGGCATACAACGCACCGGTGAAGCCGCCAGCCTGCAGGTGCTCGAAGACGCCGCGGCCCAGGCCGGTCGGCCGGGAACCGACCCCGACCACCGCGATCGACGACGGTGCGAGCAGCGAGCGCATGCTGCGCGCCTCGGCGCGTTGCTCACGCGCCGTGCGGACCGCCTGTGACTGCTCGGTCGGCTCGATCCGGAAGGTCAGCGCCATGACGCCGTCGTCGAACCGGCGCCGCACCTCGAACCCGGCGTCGGTGAAGACGCCCATCATCTTGTGGTTCTGTGGCAGGACGTCCGCGACGAACTCCTGCACGCCTGCCTCCGCACCGATCGCCGCGAGGTGCTCCAGCAGCACCGACCCCACGCCACGGCCCTGGAAGTCATCGGCGATGTTGAACGCGACCTCGGCCTGCGGCCCGTCCGGTCCGGTGAGCCGGTCGTAGCGTGCGACGCCGACCATCCGGCCGCCCGCCTCCACGATGAGCGCGACGCGCTGGCTGTAGTCGACGTTGGCGAAGCGCGTGGCCTCACGGTCCGACAGGTGCTTCAGCGGTGCGAAGAAGCGCAGGTAGATCGACTCGTCCGACTGCCGCTCGTGGAACTCCTGCAACAGCTCGACATCGTCCGGGCGGATGGGCCTGACCTGGGCGACCGATCCGTCGCGCAGGACCACGTCGGCCTCCCACTCGCGGGGATAGCCCGGTGGCAGCTCGTCCGCGGACCTGTCGTCGGTCGAGTTCATGCTCCGAGCATGCCAGGTCGGGGTCCGGTGGTCCCGGCGGAGGACACCGGTGTCAGTGCCTCGGGTCGACCACGGTCCATTTCGTGCCGTAGTCGGAGGTCATCCAGAATCCGTGGGTGGTGCGCGGGACGGCGTAGACGATCCCGCCGCCGGCGCTGGCGGTCCAGTCAAAGCCGGTGCCCGGCAGCTGTTGGCCCTTGGGCGGTGTGGCCGCGCCGAAGCCGTTACCGCCGTTGTTCGACACCATCAGGCTGTCGTCACCGTTCGGGGCGGGGACGCCCGTGCTCTCGCGAGGTCCGCCGGCGGAAGCGACCAGGTGCTTGCTGTCCGCCGCGGCCAGCCACACATCACCGAGTCGAGCCAGGATGAGCGCCCCGCGCGAGACGCTGCTCCAGGACTTACCCGCGTCGTCACTGCGCACGATCGTGTACGACGTCTGGCTGTTGCCCGCCTTCTGCGGGTTGCAGAGGGCGAAGAGCTGCAGCTGCTTGCTGTTGGTGGCCGGGGTCACCGACTGCAGGGCGGCTCCGGAGCACGCCGGTGGCGCGTTGAGCGTGGTCAGCTTCTTGTCGTCGAGCCGCATCGGCGCGATCGACGCGCCGGCGTTAGCAGCGGTCAGTTGCACGATGACCTGGTCGTTCTGGACGGTGACCGTCCCGGCACTGACCTGCGCACGCGGCGTGACCTGCGCGTCAGGGCCGGTGATGGTGCCCTTCGCCGGGTCGAACCGCGTGACGTAGACCGGCCCGTTGCAGACTCCCTGCCCACAGTTGTCCGAACTCAGCAGCACCGCGTGCTGCGAGTTGATCTCCACGTCCAACACCGTCGAACCCGGGTGGCTCATCTTGGTGAAGCTGGCGCCACCGTCACGAGTGACCCACAGGTCGCCGCCGAACACGTAGCCGGTCTGCGGCGTGGCGAATCGGGTCTGGGTGACCGCACGCTCCGGCTGCACCTGGGGAACGTCGGTGCCGGTCGCGGCGGACACGTCGGTGCCGTCGAACCGGTGCACCGCCGTCCAGGTCCTGCCGTTGGTGCCCGAGCGCAGCAGCACCGGGCAGGCGTCGTCACCCTCGCAGTCCTGGGCACCGAGCGCGTAGACGGTGCTCTGCCCTGCGTTGCTGACCGACCACGTGCGGAAGCTGTCCGGGACGGTGGTCGGGCGCTGCGCGGACGACACCGAGGACGGACTGGACGTCGGCTCACCGGTGGTCACAGGGTTGCCGCCGACGATCGCCTCACCGCGCCGCACCCCGTCGCCCATGCCGTTCTGCTGCCAGAGGAACACAGCGAAGATCGCGATGATCGCGACCGCGGCACTGGACAACAGTGCCAGCCGGTTGCGGCGGCGGGAGGACCGGCGCGACTCGTGCACGATGCGCTGCCAGTCCAGGTCGGTCGCCGGCTGATCGCGCACCTGCGAGCGCGCCGCGGCGAAGAAGCCGGCCACGGCGTCGCGCTGATCCGACGGCTCACCGTGGTTGTGACCGTCGTTCAGGGGAGAGTCGTTCAGGGGAGAGTCGTTCACCGAGTCACCTCCAACCGTTGTGCCAGTTGCTTGCGTGCATCGTGCAGGTCGCGCTTGATAGTGCCCTCACTCTTACCGGTCTGTGCCGCGACCTGCGCGACCGACAGGTCGGCGAAGTAGTGCAGCAGCACGACCAGCCGGAACCGCTCCGGCAACGACTCGACCGCGTCACGGACGCTCAGCCGGGTCGCCGGGTCCAGGCCGCTGTCCGCGACGTCCACGGCCCGGGCACTGCCGGCGACGAACTTCTCGTATGCCGAGGCCTCGCGGCCACGCTTGCGCCAGTGGTCGCGGACCTGGTTGGCGGCAGCGGTATAGAGCCAGGCGCGCGGATCCTGCACCGAGTGCCAGTGCGTCAACAGCTTCACGAACGCATCCGTGGCCACGTCGTGGGCCAGGTCACGGTCGCCGATCAACTGCGTGGTCCAGCCGACGAGCCGCCCGAAGTGTGCGTCATACACCTCGCGGACGGCGCTCTCGACGGCTGCTTCCCCCGAAGCCACCCATCGCCACCTTTCCCGTGGGACGCAGGCAGTCGCGCGCTGCCCGATGATCGTCGCCGTCATACCCGAGAGGACGCCGCACCGGCCTGCGCGGTTGGTTGCCCACCACATGTGCGTTGTTGACCGGTCCTCGAATCACCACCGGCCAGCCGAAAGCCTAACCCGCCCGCTCGACCGCGCTCCGCACCTAGGCTGGCCGGCATGGAGTTGCGAGATGCCGTGCTGCGCCGCCGGATGGTGCGCCGTTTCGACGCCGACCGGGACGTGCCCGAGGAGACCGTGCTGCGGCTGTTGGAGCTCGCGGTGCGGGCACCCAGCGCGGGGTTCAGCCAGGGCTGGGACTTCCTGGTGTTGCGCGGCGACGAACGTGACGCGTTCTGGGCGGCGACCAGCGATGACGGCATACCCGACGCCTGGTTGCGCGGGGTGAGCGCGGCGCCGGTGCTGATCGTCTGCTGCTCGGACAAGAACGCCTACCTGCGCCGCTATGCCCGCGACGACAAACCGTGGAAAGACCAGTCCGAGGAACACTGGCCGGTGCCCTACTGGGACGTGGACACCGGTATGGCGGCGATGCTGATGCTGCTCGGTGCCGCCGACGAGAACCTCGGCGCGCTCTTCTTCGGTGTCCCGGTGGAGCGCCTCGACGCGGTGCGCGAGGAGTTCGGCATACCTGCTGATCGGGGCATCGTCGGCGTTGTCGCGGTCGGTCACCCGGCCGAGTCGAGGCCGTCCGGCAGCACGCGTGCGGTGCGCCGTCGCGACTTCGGAGAGGTCGCGCACTTCGGCCGGTTCGGTGCCACGGCCGACCTAGCATGATCGACATGACTTCACGTCCGGTGCGCATCGCCGTTCAGATCCAGCCACAGCACGCGACCTACAACCAGATCCGGGACGCGCTGCGTCGTGCCGAGGACCTCGGCGCCGACGTGGCTTTCAACTGGGACCACTTCTATCCGCTGAACGGCGACCCGGACGGCAAGCACTTCGAGTGCTGGACGATGCTCGCGGCCTGGGCCGAGCAGACATCGCGGATTCAGCTCGGCGCCCTGGTGACGTGCAACAGCTATCGCAACCCCGACCTGCTGGCTGACATGGCGCGCACCGTCGACCACATCTCCGGCGGCCGACTCATCCTCGGCATCGGGTCCGGCTGGTTCGAGAAGGACTACGAGCAATACGGATTCGACTTCAAGACCGCCGGTCGGCGGCTCGACGACCTGGCTGCGGCACTCCCCCGCATCGAGTCGCGGCTGGCCGCTCTCAACCCGACACCGGTCGGCCGGCTGCCGATGCTGATCGGTGGTGGCGGCGAGAAGAAGACGCTGCGTCTGGTGGCGCAGCACGCGAACATCTGGCACAGCTTCGCCGACGCCGAGGTGCTCTCGCACAAACTCGAGGTGCTGCGCGGGCACTGCGACGCCATCGGCCGTCCGATGGAGGAAATCGAGATCTCCGTGGGCGTCGGCGGTCGTGGCCGCGACGGCATCGCCCCGACCGTCGCCGACGAGATCGGCAAGCCGTTGTACGACCTGGGTGCGCGGCTGTTCACCGTGCCCGTCGGCGGGCCCGACTACGACTTCGCCGACCTGCAGGACTGGATCGTATGGCGAGACCGGATGAACGCCTGAAGGTTACCCCCGCCGTAGTTACGAATAATGGCTTCCCTCAAGGGATTCGGCACGTACGCTGCGCTGGTGAAAGCAGCACATCTCGGCCTTCTCGGCACTCTGACGATCGCGTCGCTGACGCTTGCCGGGTGCAACGCGGGCCAGGACGCCGCCGTGACGACGCCGACCCGGACCGTCGTGCAGACGGTCACGTCGACGTCCGTTGTCACGGCCCCCACGGCGCGTTCCACGTCGACGCACCGGCCGGCAGCGACACGCACGGCATCGAGAACGGCCGCCACCTCCAAGGCGACCGCGACTTCCACCTCGACGTCGCGGCGGGCGGCTCAGCCTCCGGCCGCGCCGCGTGCGACCAGCGCACCGCGTTCCACCACGACCGCTCCCCCGGTCGCGGTGCAGCCGGCACCGCGTCATACGACCACACGGGCGCCCGTCCCCCTGAAGGCGACGACGACCACGGGCGCCTGCAACATCAAGGGCAACATCAGCTCGTCGGGCGAGAAGATCTACCACGTCCCGGGCCAGCGCTACTACGACGTCACCAAGATCTCGCTGGGCAAGGGTGAGCGTTGGTTCTGCTCGGAGTCCGACGCGGTCGCGGCCGGCTGGCGGCCTGCGAAGGTCTGATTCCTGTCCCGGATGAGGTGATCCTCGTCCCCTGACGGCGTTCACCGAGTGTCGGTGACGCGGCTTCGCGCGCTGTGAGAGAAGATGATCGGCGCTACGACAGAGCGATCAGCAGGACATTCGAAGGGCAGCAATGGCGCGCAAGAAGACGAGTGATACCGAGTACATCGACGATGCGCAGCAGAACATCGTCGACATCGATGTCGACGATGAGATGCAGTCGGCATACCTCGAGTACGCCTACTCGGTCATCTACTCCCGCGCCATCCCGGACGCGCGCGACGGCCTGAAGCCGGTGCAGCGGCGCATCCTCTACGCGATGGACGAGATGCGGCTCTACCCCGAGCGCAACCATGTGAAGTCCTCCCGCGTCGTCGGCGAGGTCATGGGTAAATACCACCCGCACGGTGACACTGCGATCTACGACGCGATCGTCCGCCAGGCGCAGGACTTCACGATGCGACTGCCGCTTGTCGACGGCCACGGCAACTTCGGCTCCCTGGACAACGGCCCGGCCGCCTCCCGATACACCGAGGTCCGACTTGCCGGTGCCGCGCTGGAGCTGACCCGGTCGCTGAACGAGAACACCGTCGACTTCGTCCCCAACTACGACGAGAGCGAGCAGCAGCCCGACGTCCTGCCGGCTGCATTCCCCAACCTGCTCGTCAACGGCGCCAGCGGCATCGCGGTCGGTATGGCGACCAACATGGCCCCGCACAACCTTGGCGAGGTCGTCGCGGCCGCACGTCACCTGATCAACCACCCGGACTCCTCACTGGACGACCTGATGAAGTTCGTGCCGGGTCCGGACCTGCCGTGCGGCGGACGCATCGTAGGTTTGGACGGCATCCGTGACGCCTACCTGACCGGCCGCGGTTCGTTCCGCACCCGCGCCACCTGCACCATCGAAAACCTCACGCCACGAAGGAAATCCATCGTGGTGACCGAGCTGCCCTACATGGTCGGCGCGGAGAAGGTCATCGAGCGGATGAAGGACCTGGTCCAGGCCAAGAAGCTGCAAGGCATCTCCGACGTCAACGACCTGTCCGACATGAAGGGTATGAAGCTGGTCATCGACGTGAAGAACGGTTTCAACCCCGAGGCCGTGCTGGAGGCGCTCTACAAGCACACCCCGATGGAGGAATCCTTCGGCATCAACAACGTGGCGCTGGTCGAAGGCCAGCCGCGCACGCTGGGGCTGAAGGAACTGCTCACCGTCTACGTCGACTTCCGCATCGACGTCGTCCGCCGTCGCACCGCCTTCCGGTTGAAGAAGGCGACCGACCGACTGCACCTGGTCAACGGTCTGCTGACCGCGATCCTCGACATCGACGAGGTCATCCAGGTCATTCGCACGTCGGACGACGCCGAGACTGCACGGACCCGGCTCATGCAGGTCTTCGACCTGGACCAGGTGCAGGCCGACTACATCCTCGAGCTGCGACTGCGACGACTGACGAAGTTCAGCCGGATCGAGCTGGAGAAGGAACAGACCGAGCTGCGGGAGCAGATCGCCGCACTGCAGGCGATCCTGGACGACGAGAAGCTGCTCCGCAAAACGGTGTCCAACGAGCTGGCCGATGTGGTCAAGACGCACGGGACACCGCGGCGCACCGTGCTACTCGAGGGCAACGGCATCAAGACGGCTGCAACCGCCGCACCGCTCGAGGTGTCGGACGACCCGTGCTGGGTGCTGCTTTCGTCCTCCGGACTTCTCGCGCGCACGACCGACGACACCCCGCTGTCCAGCGACGGTGCGCGCCGCAAGCACGACCTGGTCACCTCCCGGGTGCGCACCAGCGCCCGTGGCGACTTCGGGGTGGTGACCTCGGGCGGTCGGATGGTGCGCCTCAACGCGATCGACCTGCCCACGCTGCCCCCGACCAACGATGCGCCGGTCCTGGCCGGCGGAGCGCCACTGGCGGCATACATCGACCTCGGCAAGGGTGAGCAGCCCCTGGCACTCGCGTCCCTGTCTCCCGAGTCGAAGGGTCTGGCGATCGGCACCGAGCGCGGCGTCGTCAAGCGCGTCAATCCGGACTACCCGGGCAAGGACTCCTTCGAGGTGATCTCGCTCAAGGACAGCGACAAGGTCGTCGGCGCGGTCGATGTCGTCACCGGCGAGGAGGATCTCACCTTCATCACGTCAGATGCTCACCTGCTGCGCTATGCCGCGAGTCTTGTTCGGCCACAAGGCCGTTCTGGTGGCGGTATGGCGGGCGTCAAGCTCGGAGCGGGAGCGCGTGCCCTGTGGTTCGGCAGCGTCGACACCTCGGCGCCTGCGGTCGTCGTGACCGGTGCCGGCTCCGCCGACGCACTGCCTGGCACCGGGCCCAAGTCGGTCAAGGTCACGCCGTATGACGAATACCCGACCAAGGGGCGCGCGACCGGAGGTGTCCGCTGCCAGCGGTTCGTGCGTGGCGAGGACGAGCTGGTCATCGCCTGGGCCGGCACCGCGCCGGCTCGCGCCGCCAGCCCGACCGGTGCCGCCGTCGAGTTGCCTGCTGCAGACGGCAAGCGGGACGGCAGCGGCGTGCCGCCGGCCGGTCAGATCGCGGCCGTTGGTGGTTCGTTCCCGGCCGCGTCGGCCGAGTAGGCCCGGCGGCAGGTGAGCAGCGGCCGAGTAGGGCTCGTCACGCCTCCGGTCGGGTGTGTGCTGGTTGCGCTGCTCATGATCGTCCTGGACTGGCTCGGGGTGCTGACCATCACGCTCGCCGCAGCAACCTGCGCTGGGACGGGCCTTTCCGCCGCGTCCGACCTGGTGACTGGAGCGACTTACACCGTGCTGGAACGACCTACACCGGCCGGCTGCCGCGTGGTTCTGCGGGAGTCGTCGTTCCTGATGTCTGCGGACGGGCAGGCCTACGAAGTCGAGCCCCTGGGGATCGGACATCGAGTGGCTTCCTGGCAGGTTGACGACGGTTACCGACCCATATCCCATGGAACCTATGAGCTGAGCTGGTCACGGGACAGGGGCAGCCTTCACGTTGACGGAGCACCGCAGGACCCAGTGGTCAGCGGTGCTGGGCCTCACGAGCTGAGCTGCTGACTGCGTGACTGTGTGCGACGAGACTCTCGCACCTGCACAACTCAGACCGCGGTCACCTTCCGGGCTCTGACTGCCTGAGCGAATTCGATGTTCATCAGTGTCCGTGAGATCGACGATTTGGTGGGTGGCGGGTGTCCCGGTGGTGCGGGTGGTCGGCTGCTGGCGGTCAGTCCGCCTGTCATGACGTAGGTTTCGCCGGCGTCTCCGCCGACGAGGTAGTCGGGGTGTTCCTTGACGTAGTTGCATCGCTCGCAGAGCCCTTGGGCGTTGCGTTCGGTCGTCGCGCCACCTTTGGTGTGCGGCGTGATGTGGTCGGTATGACGGATCGGTGCGTCGCAGAACGGGGTCCGGCAGGTCTGGTCCCGCAGTGCGATGAAGTCGGCGAGGAGTCCCGTGTAGCAGCGGGCGGTTGACTCCATGCCGACCAGGTCACCGGTGCCGGGGTAGGAGAACAGGCGTCGGATCCTGGCTGCCTTCTCCGGGTCCGTGATCCACTCGCGCGCCAGGTCGGCGGGCACCGGTCCGTAGCCGGGCACGTCCGCCGGGGTGTCTCCGGTCAAGGAGTCCAGCGGCAGGACGAGGTCGACGTGCACGTCGACCCCGGTCGCCACAGTGCGGCCGGTGATGCGTTCGACGAGGGTGTCGGCCATGACCTGGCCGCGGGGGTGTTCGGCAGTGGCGGTCGCGGCGGCCGCGGATTTGAGTGCCGCGAAGCAGGCCACGCCGTCCTTGACCGGCAGCAACGCGGTCAGGTAGGTCATGCAGTCCGGAGCCGGTCGCAGGCTGACGCGGCGTTCGGACTCGGCCCTGGCGCGGCGGGCGGTGGCCGCTTCCGGGTCGGCCCGGTAGGCGGCTGCTTGTGCGGTTGCGATCAGTCGCCGATGCGACGTGGTGCCCAGGTCGCCCGCGATCGCGCCATCGACGTACGCCCGGTCGTCCTTGCTCAGGCAGGCGGTTGCTGCCACCAGGGCTGTCGCGTCGCGTTCGCCGATCACGCCGGCTGCCAGGGCCGCGAAGGTGTTGGGCATCTCGTCCACCATCGCGTGGGCGAGCCCCAGCAGCCGGGAGCCCAGGTGCGGGGACGATCGGCGGGCCAAAGCGATGTCGGAACCGACCTTCTGAGCGGTCCTGGCACGATCGATGCCCCGCGGGATGTCCGACGCTCGTTGCGCTCGGTGCGCTGCGACACTCAGGCGAGCCTGCCGGGCGGCGATGGCGTTCTTGGCTTCCTCCAGCGCCCGTGTCTCAGCCAGCAGCTCCTCAAGACCGTCGCCGGTGATGGTCTCGTCGAGCCGGTCATGGAAAGCGCGCACCACGGACGCATCGAAGGCGCCCGCGCTGCCTTCGCCTGCGTCCGTGATTGCATCGATCATGTGTTCGAGTATACCCGAATAGTAAACAACGGCAACGATTTTAGCCCACGAATGTTATCCACATCCCCTCCGAGACGAGTGGGGGATGTGGACAACCCGAGCGCCCGCGTACCCGGGCCGGCAAGGTGCGCGACACCCGCCGACACCCGGCGGTCCGCAGCAGCGGGGCGCTCCGTAACCTGGCCGCGAACACTCACTCGAGAGCCAGACGGGACCTCAGCGATGACAACGCATGCCGAGCCACGACCGCCGTCCGCCTGCTCGATGCAGTGGGATGACGCGGAGCTTCCCGCGTGGGGCACGGCGTCATACGCACGCTTCTGGGTGTGCCTGGAGCAGAACGGCCCGTGGGGGCACAGCGCGATCACGCAGTCGCACCTGGACCCGGAGATCGGCGCCACGCTGGAGCGCGCCTGCGCCGACCACGGCGGCCGGTTGCTGCTCATCCGGCGACCCGGCCCACATGCGGACGAGCCGCACGAGGGTGCCCACACAGTGCTGATCGCCGGCTGCCTCGAGCGCGACCCGTGGTTACTGACCGGCGAGATCGACGACCCCGCGCAACTCCTCGCGCTGCCCTGGGACCTGCTGCTCGAAGACGACCCGGACGCGGCGACCGAGCGACTGCCCGAGCTCGAGGAGACCCGCGACCCGGCGTTGCTGGTCTGCACCAACGGCAAGCGCGACGTGTGCTGCGCCGTCCGCGGCCGACCGATCGCGCTGCAAGCCTCCGCCACTCATCCCGGCGCCGTCTGGGAGTGCTCTCACACGGGCGGGCACCGCTTCTCCCCCACCGGCATCGCCTTGCCGTCCGGGCAGACCTACGCACGACTGACCGGCGAGTTGGCAGAGCTCGCCCTGCAGGCCGAGCGCCGACGCGAGGTTCCGGACGAGCTCGCGAATGCCACGCACAACCGTGGCCGCAGCTGCTTCAAGTCGCCGGTGCAGGTGGCCGAAGCCTTTGTGCGACAGCACATTTCGGAGCGAAAGGGTGCGGCTTTGACGGCGTCCGGCTCGCAAGCGGCTGACGGCGTATGGCGATGCGAGGTCTCCCACAACGACGGACGCTCCTGGACGGTCGACGTCACGAGCGAGGACGGGCCGGAGCTGCGCGCATCGTGCGCGAAGACCCCCGGTCCGAGCACCGTATGGCGTGCTACACCGACACAGTAGGTCTCAGAGCTTCAGGTACATCACGTGCAGGCCGACGAGCCCGTCCTGTGGATGCCGGAACGCTGCGGGCACAGTGCCGATCACCTGGAACCCCAACGACTTCCACAGCCGGACCGCGACCGTGTTGCTCTCCACCACGGCGTTGAACTGGATCGAATCGAAACCCGCGTCCCGCAGCCACTGCACGACGTACTCGCCGAGCAGCCGGCCGACACCCCGACCGCGCGCGGCCGAGCCCACCATGAAGCTGGCCGTCCCCACATGCGCGCCGGCGCCAGGTCGGTTGGGTCCCATGTGCGCACTGCCGAGCACCGTTCCGTCGACGTCGTCGACCGCCACCACCGTGCAGCCCGGCGGCATCTCGAGCCACATCTCGCGAGCGTCGTCCTCGCTCAGGTCAGCGGGCAGCGCGTAGGTGTCCCCCGCCGCCACGACCTCCTGGATAATCGGCCAGATGCTCGCCCAGTCACGCTCAGTTGCGTTGCGAATACTGATCATTCGCCGACCCGTCCGTCGATCGACTGCCGGATCAGGTCGGCATGCCCGTTGTGTCGGGCGTACTCCTCGATCATGTGTGCGACGATCCACCGCAACGTGAACGGCTCGCCAGTTTGCCTGTCCGGCTTGATCGACAACGCGTCGAACCCGTCGCCCGCGAGCGCTCGCTCGATGCCGGCATCGGCGATCGCCACCGACTCCTCGTAGAGCGCGGCCAGCGGCACGGGGTCGTCCGACGCACCCGTGCGCCATTCCCAGTCCGGATCGTCGTCCCAGTCGACCGACGCCCACGGTTGCGGCTCGTCGGCTCCGTGCAGCACCTGGTGGAACCACCAGGCCTCCACCAGTGCCAGATGTTTGACCATCCCGCCGAGCGTCATGTCCGAGGGCGGCAGCGTTGCGGCGAGGCCGGCCGACGTCAGCCCGCCCGTCTTCCACCGGAACGTGTCCCGTTGGTAGCGCAGGAAGCCCAGCAGCGTCGCGATCTCGTTCGCGTGAACCGGTGGATCGACGCGTGCGGTCGCGTCGGGATCGGGAGTGGCGTCAGTGACAGAGGTCATGGCACGAACCTACGAGCAACCTGCGACACCTCGCCATCGAGTTCTCGGCCGTTCTCGTTCTAGGCTGCTGCCATGGCGAGCATCCGGATTGCACAGGACGAAACTGCCGACCAGCTTCTCTCCACCGACCCGTTCGCGCTGATGGTGGGCATGTTGCTGGATCAGCAGTACGGCATGGAGCACGCGTTCCGCGGCCCCGCGAAGATCGTCGACAAGCTCGGCACCCTGGACCCAGGGACGATCGCGGCCCAGGACCCCGAGAAGTTCGCCGACCTCTGCTCGACGCCACCGGCCATCCACCGTTACGCACGCTCGATGGCCGGCCGTGTGCAGCAACTGGCGCAGGCCGTCATCGACGACTACGACGGAGACGCCTCGAACCTCTGGACGACAGCCGGCACCACTGCCGAGTTGCTGAAGCGGCTCAAGGCGCTGCCCGGCTTCGGCGACCAGAAGGCCCGCATCTTCGCCGCGCTCCTCGGCAAGCAGCTGGACGTCACACCGGACGGCTGGCGCGCGGCGATCGGCCCGTATGCCGAGCCCGGCTCGTTCCGATCCGTCGCCGACGTCGTGGACGAGACCTCGCTGCAGAAGGTCCGCGAGTTCAAGAAGAGCGCCAAGGCTGCGGCGAAGGCGAAGGCCACGCCGTGAAGATCCGGGCCGAGGTGACGACCGAGCCGTTCCACGGTGAGGGCGAGTTGCCCAGCCACGTCACAGCCGCTGCTGACGCACTGCGCGCCGGAGGGTTCGACCCCGACCTGGGTCCGCTGGGGACCACCGTGCACGGGGACGCCGATGCCGTCACCGCCGCGATGCGCGACGCCGCACAAGCCGCGCTGGCGGCCGGGGCGACACGTGTCAGCCTGCAACTCGAGCGTGTCGATGACTGACGCCATACCCTCCGCCGAGGAGCTCGCCACCGCCCTGCAGCCGTTGCTGCATCGCGTCGGTGCCGCCGTGGTCGATGACGAGCCACGACCCGGCGACATCCCGATCACCTTGCAGGACACCACGATTCACGTGCGCGTACGCGACGAGCGAGACTTGTCCGACGGTCTCGCCCGATTGATCCAGACCGTCGAGCACGAGCTGGGCGGGCAGTTGTCCGAGCTACCCCGAGCGCGCAAGCAGCACGCTGTGCGGCTGCTGGAGGAGCGCGGCGCCTTCGAGATGCGGCACTCCGCGGAGACCGTCGCCGAAGCCATGGGCATGTCCCGCTTCACGATCTACAACTATCTGAACCGGGTTCGCGTCGACAGCTGACACGAACCAACGCTGCGAGGAGTGCGGCCAAAAACGCCGCGACGACGATCGCGCGCCGGCCGGGCACGCTGGGAGCCTGCGACCGGCGGCACGGGCATCGTTCGTGAGGAGTGCGGCCAAACAACATTTCAACAAACCGTTGACGCGAATGTGAGCTACGGCATACTCTCTTCCACGCGAATCAATTTCATATCTCGAAATTTCTATTCCGTATAAGCGAATGACGACGACGTAGACCCTCCGGGTCGACGCCTACGCGAGCGGCGCCCAGCCGTGAACGCGCCTCGCATGACCAGCGGAATCGCCCCGGCCGGGCCGCGAAAGCGCGAAGATGCCCCTGCCACCCATCATTGATGTCCCCTCCTGGGCCTCTGGAAGGACCGCTCACAATGTCTGCTGCCATCGCCGAGGACGTGCGCCCACGCGCAAAGCATCCCGTCGACGAAGTACTGCCTCCGCAACAACTCGCCGTCTACGGTCTCCAGCACGTGTTGGCGTTCTACGCCGGCGCCGTCATCGTGCCCATCCTGCTGGCCGGTGCGATCGGACTGAACTCCGACCAGTTGATCCACCTGATCAACGCCGACCTGTTCACCTGCGGCATCGCCTCGCTGCTGCAGGCCATCGGCTTCTGGAAGGTCGGCGTCCGGCTGCCACTGCTGCAGGGCGTCACGTTCACCGCCGTCTCCCCGATGATCATCATCGGCGTCAACGCCGGCGGTGGCGTCAACGGTCTGCTCACCATCTACGGTGCGGTGCTCGTCTCTGGTGTCGTGACCTTCCTGCTCGCGCCATATTTCGGCAAGATCGTGCGGTTCTTCCCACCCGTCGTCACCGGCTCGGTCATCACCGTGATCGGCTTCTCGCTACTGCCCGTCGCGGCCGGTGACGCACTGCTGCGCTGGGATCCCAAGACGAACTCCTACAGCGCCTCGGTGCTGAGTACCGACGCGAACGGCAACTACCACCTGGCCGCCGGTGGTTGGAAGACCCTCTGCCTCGCGCTCGGCACCGTCCTCATCATCGTCATCATCCAGCGCTTGTTCCGCGGGTTCATCCAGACCATCGCGGTGCTGCTCGGCCTGGGCATCGGCACCGGCATCGCATGGTTCGCCGGCGAAGCGCACTTCGACGCGGTCAGCAGTTCCAGCTGGGTCGGCGTGACCACACCCTTCCACTTCGGTATGCCGAAATTCGCTCTCGCAGCGATCATCTCGATGGTGCTGGTCATGCTCGTCACCATGGTGGAGACCTGCGGTGACGTCTTCGCCACCGGCGAGATCGTCGGCAAGCGCGTCGACGGCGACGACGTCGCCAGGGCGTTGCGCGCCGACGGTCTGGCAACCTTCATCGGCGGCGTCTTCAACTCCTTCCCCTACACCTGCTTCGCGGAGAACGTCGGACTGGTCCGGCTGACCAAGATCAAGAGCCGGTATGTCGTCGCGACCGCCGCCGTCTTCATGATCTTCCTCGGTCTGCTGCCCAAGGCCGGGGCGATCGTCGCCGGCATACCGGCCTGCGTCCTCGGCGGCGCGGGACTGGCGATGTTCGCCACGGTTGCCGTGGTCGGCATCCAGACCCTCGGCAAGGTCGACTTCAACGACCACCGGAACGGCATCATCGTTGCCACCTCGCTCGGCCTGGCGATGCTGGTCACCGCCCAGCCCGGTGTGGCCACCCTGTTGCCGAAGGACTACCAGGTGTTCCTGGGGTCGGGCATCACCATCGGCTCGATATCGGCGTTCGTGCTCTACATGGTGTTCTTCCACATCGGCACCAGCCGCGGCGCCGGCGTCGCCACGAGCTCCACTGGCACCGTCATCGGCCTGGTTCAGGTCAACGCCATGACCAAGGAGGAGTTCGTGCAGACCTTCGAACCACTCTTCCATGGCAACTCGTGGATCATCGAGGACGCGTACGAGCAACGTCCGTTCAAGGACACTCCGGACCTGCGCGCATCGTTCCAGGAGGCGTTGTTCTCGGCATCGGACGAGAAGCAGCGCGCCCTGATCGCCGGCTACCCGGACCTCGGTAGCGTGGACGTCCCGGGTGGGGAGGTCGGCGAGGCCTCGACCCGCGACCGCGCAGCCATCATGCTCAGCCAGTTGCACGACGACGAGCGCGAGGAGCTGTCGACGCTGACGGCGGCATACCGGGAGAAGTTCGGCTTCCCGCTCGTCACCTGCGTCCGGGAGACCGAGTCGGTCGAGCAGCTCATGGAGCAGGGCCGCGCCCGACTCGACAACTCCCGGCAGCACGAGCTGGTGACCGCCCTGCTGGAGAGCGCGAAGATCGCCGGACACCGCTTCGACGACCTGGTCGCCGAGGCCGAGCCGCTCAACACCGCACGCAGCAGGATGGCGACCACCCCATGAGCGAGCGATCACAAGCACAGAGCGACGGCATTGCCCGGCGAAGGAGGGCGACTCCATGAGCATCACTGTCATCGACGGGTGCACGGTCGTCACCATGGATGCGGACCGCACCGAGCACGACGTCGGCCACATGGTCATCGACGGGTCCCGCATCCGGTCGGTCTCCCCCGGGCCCTATGTCCCCACGCGTGAGGAGGTGCAGATCGTCAACGGCGCCGGCTGCGTGCTCACCCCCGGTCTCGTCAACACGCACCACCACCTCTATCAGTGGGCGACCCGCGGGTATGCCGTGGACGCAACGCTTTTCGAGTGGCTGACGGCGCTCTACCCGGTGTGGGGCAACATTGACGAGCAGATCGTCGGACAGGCGGCTGCGGCGGGCATCGGGAAACTGGCGCTGTCCGGGTGCACCACGGTCATGGACCATCACTACGTCTTCCCGCGCGACGGCGGTGACGTGCTGGGCGCCGAGATCGCGGCAGCTGGCGACATCGGCGTCCGCTTCTTCGCCACCCGTGGCTCGATGGACCTCGGCCGGTCGGACGGTGGCCTGCCGCCGGACCACGTAGTGGAGTCGATCGACGAGATCCTGCAGGCGACGAGCGCCGCTATCGACACGCACCACGACGCGTCACCGGGCGCGTTGGTGCGGGTGGGAGTCGCACCGTGCTCACCCTTCTCGGTCACCACGGACCTGTTGCGGGAAGCAGCCGCACTGGCCCGCGACCGAGGGGTCCGGCTGCACACGCATCTCGCCGAGACGCTCGACGAGGACGACTACTGCCGTGAGCACTTCCGGCTGGCTCCGTTGGACTACATGGAGTCAGTGGGCTGGCTGGGCGACGACGTGTGGTTCGCACACGGGATCCACTTCGACGACAGGGCGATCCAGACGCTCGCCCGCACCGGCACCGGTGTCGCGCACTGCCCGTCCTCCAATGCGCGGCTGGGTGCGGGCGTATGCCGCACCAGCGACCTGCTTGCTGCCGGCGCCCCGGTCGGACTCGGCGTCGACGGAGCCGCCTCGAACGAGGCGACCTCGCTTCTCGAGGAGGCCCGGCACGCACTGCTGTTCGCCCGTGCGGTCGGCGGGCCGACAGCACTCGGCGTTCGTCAGGCACTGGAAGCGGCCACCATCGGTGGGGCGCGACTGCTGGGCTGGGAAGACCAGATCGGCTCCCTCGAGCCGGGCAAGCAGGCGGACCTGTGTCTCTGGCGGATGGACACGCTGGCGCACGCAGGCATCGCGGACCCGGTCGCCGGACTCGTGCTGGGAAGTCCGCCACCGCTCGACCTGGCCATGGTGGCGGGTCGTCCGGTCGTCCGTGACGGTCACCTGAGCCGAGCCGACGAGCACCTGCTTGCCCAGGGCGCGGCACACGCATCCGCACGGGTCTCCGTGCCGGTCCTGTCCGGCTGATCCACCCACGCACGCATGTGACACGAACACCACCGAAACCCCAAAATCCTTGTTCAACAAATTGTTGAGCCGTAGAGTTGACTCAGCCCACGGGTCCGGTCGTTCTGCATGGATAACCGATCGGAACTCGCCGATCGATGTGCAGCACCGCTGCACGCAACCATGCGACCACTTGACCGGGAAGCTCTGCTCTCCTGGCTCGAAAGGAGTCGCTGATGACTGACCCCGCGTCGCCGCTGGGCGTGACCGTCAACGGGCAACCGCGCGAGTTCACCGATGCCGCGCACACCAACCTGCTGGACTGGCTGCGTTCCGAAGGCCTCACCGGCGCCAAGGAAGGCTGCGCCGAAGGCGAGTGCGGAGCGTGCTCGGTGTTGGTCGCCCGGCCGGACGGTGACGACAGCACGCGCTGGACCGCGCTCAACGCCTGCCTGGTGCCCGCCGCGGCCTTCGCCGGTCAGGAGATCGTCACCTCCGAGGGCTTGGGCAGCCCGGACGCACTGCACCCGGTCCAGCAGGAGATGGCCGTCCGCGGCGGGTCCCAGTGTGGTTACTGCACACCAGGATTCGTCTGCAGTATGGCGGCCGAATACTACCGGCCGGAGCGGACGGCGCGGCCGGAGACCGCCCAGACGAACACAGGCTCTGAACGTGAAGATGAGGAACGAATCTTCACGTCAGAGCACGGCGCCAACGGCTTCGACCTGCACGCGTTGTCCGGCAACCTGTGTCGCTGCACCGGCTACCGGCCGATCCGCGACGCCGCCTATGCCCTCGGCGACGTCCCGGCCGAGGATCCGCTGGGTGCCCGGTGCAACGGACCCGCGCCGGCCGCCGAGCCCACGTCATACGAGCTGGACGGGCGGCGGTTCGTCCGCCCGGCCTCGCTGACCGAAGCACTCGAGATCCTGCGCGACAACCCGGACGCCGTGCCGGTCGCCGGCTGCACCGACTGGGGCGTCGACGTCAACATCAAGTCGGCGCGCGCCGACCTGGTCGTCGGCCTCGACCAGTTACCCGAGCTGCGCACCCTCGAGGAGAACGACTCCTACGTCGAACTCGGCGCGGGCCTCACCCTCAGCGAGATCGAGCGCGCACTCGACGGCCGGATCCCGTTGCTGGACAAGCTTTTCCCGCAGTTCGCCTCCCGGTTGATCCGCAACGGCGCCACCATCGGCGGCAACCTCGGCACCGGCTCCCCCATCGGTGACACCCCGCCCGCGCTGCTCGCCCTGGACGCCGAGCTCGTCCTCGTCGGCCTCGACGGTGTGCGAGTGGTGCCGCTCGCCGACTACTTCACCGGCTACCGACAGACCGTCCTGGCCGCCGGCGAGCTGATCCAGGCGGTGCGGATCCCGTTGCCGCTGTCCGGCATCACCGCGTTCCACAAGATCGCCAAGCGTCGTTTCGACGACATCTCCAGTGTCG
Organism: Flexivirga endophytica; assembly: GCF_014640635.1. Lineage (GTDB taxonomy): Bacteria > Actinomycetota > Actinomycetes > Actinomycetales > Dermatophilaceae > Flexivirga > Flexivirga endophytica. The sequence continues at coordinate 916,399 of NZ_BMHI01000001.1, read as the reverse complement.
CCATCGGCTACGCGATCGATGTCGCGGACGGTGTCGTGCGCAAGGCCCGCATCGGCCTGGGCGGCGTCGCCGCCACGCCACTGCGCGCCACCGCAGTCGAAGCCGCTCTGGTGGGCAAGCCCTGGACGGCGGAGACCGTCCGCGCCGCCGCCGCGCTGCTCCAGGAGGAGGGCACCCCCATGGACGACCACCGGGCCAGCAGCAAATACCGACGGGCGATGCTCGGCACGTCGCTGCGCAAGATCTACGCCGAGACCGCTTCCCAGGAAGGTGATGTGGCATGAGCACGCTGTCCGACCGACCCGCCAACCCCGTTGTCGGAGAGGCGGTTCCACACGGTGACGCTGTCGACCACGTGACCGGCGCCGCGCTCTACACCGACGACCTGGTCGGCCGCACCAAGGACCTGTTGCACGCCTACCCGGTGTCGGTCCCGCACGCGCACGCCCTCGTCACCCGGCTGGACACGGCACCGGCATACGACGTGCCCGGCGTCGTGCGAGTGCTGACCGTCGACGACGTGCCGGGAGTGAACGACTCGAACATCAACCACGACGAGCCGCTCTTCCCCACCGAGATCATGTTCTACGGGCACCCGGTGTGCTGGGTGCTCGGCGAGACGCTCGAGGCGGCCCGGCTCGGCGCTGCAGCGGTCGAGGTCGACTGCGAGGAGCTGCCGTCCATCGTGACGATCCCCGAGGCGATCGCCGCGGAGAGCTTCCAGGGTCGCGCGCCGACCGTGTCCCGCGGCGACGTCGACGCCGGTATGGCGGCGGCCACCCACGTCTTCAGTGGGACCTGGGAGGCCTCCGGCCAGGAGCAGTTCTACCTCGAGACCCAGGCGTCCATCGCGTATGTCGACGAGTCGGGCCAGGTCTTTATCCACTCCAGCACCCAGAACCCCAGCGAGACCCAAGAGATCGCGGCACACGTGCTGGATCTGAGCTCGTCCGAGGTCACCGTGCAGTGCCTGCGGATGGGTGGTGGCTTCGGCGGCAAGGAGACCCAGGCCAACGGGTATGCCGCCATCGCCGCGCTGGGCGCCAAGCTGACCGGTCGGCCGGTGCGGGTGCGGCTCAACCGCAACCAGGACATCCAGTTCACCGGCAAGCGACCCGACTTCCTGTCCACGTGGCAGGCCGGCTTCGACGACGACGGTCACCTGCTCGCCCTCAAGGTCGTGTTGACCGCTGACGGCGGGTGGAGCCTGGACCTGTGCCAGCCGGTGCTGTCGCGAGCCCTGTGTCACATCGACAACGCATATTGGATCCCCAACATCCAGGCGCACGGGCGCATCGCGAAGACCAACCGCACCTCGCACACCGCGTTCCGCGGTTTCGGCGGCCCGCAGGGCATGCTCGTGACCGAGAACATCCTCGGCACCGTCGCACCGCAACTCGGCCTGACGGGCGAAGAGATCCGGCAACGCAACTTCTACCGGTCCGCCGACCAGACGACGCCATACGGCCAGCGGGTGCGGCAGATCGAGCGGCTGCACCAGATCTGGGACGAGCTGCTCACCGGGAGCGACTTCGCGCAGCGGCAGCAGGAGATCGAGCGGTTCAACGCCACTCACGACGACACCAAGCGCGCCATCGCCGCGACGCCGGTGAAGTTCGGCATCTCCTTCAACAAGAGCTCGATGAACCAGGGCGGCGCCCTCGTGCTCGTCTACAAGGACGGCTCGGTGCTGGTCAACCACGGCGGCACCGAAATGGGGCAAGGCCTGCACACCAAGATGCTGCAGGTCGCAGCCACCGCCCTCGGACTGCCCCTGTCCAAGGTGCGACTGGCGCCGACCCGCACGGACAAGGTGCCCAACACCTCGGCGACGTCGGCCAGCACCGGCGCCGACCTGAACGGCGGCGCGGTCAAGCACGCCTGCGACCAGATCCGCGACCGGCTCGCGGTCGTCGCCGGCGGCTTCCTCGGCGTGCCACCGGCGGACGTTCGGTTCGCCGACGGAACGGCATACGGCCTCAACAGCGAGCGCGAGCCGATCCCATGGGAGGAGTTGGTGCGCACCGCCTACCTGCAGCGCATCCAGTTGCACGCTGCCGGCTACTACCGCACCGAGGGCCTGGAGTGGAACGAAGAGACCTACCAGGGCTCGCCGTTCAAGTACTTCTCGTATGGCGCGGCGGTCGCCGAGGTCGAGGTCGACGGCTTCACCGGTGCCTACCGCAACCGGAGGGTCGACATCGTCCACGACGTCGGTGACAGCCTGTCGCCGCTGATCGACATCGGCCAGATCGAAGGCGCCTTCGTGCAGGGAGCGGGCTGGCTCACGCTGGAGGACCAGCGCTGGGACGCCGGTGACGGGCCGACCCGTGGCCGGTTCTCGACACAAGCAGCAAGCACCTACAAGCTGCCGAGCTTCTCGGAGATGCCCGAGGTCTTCAACGTCACGATGTTCAAGAACGCCACGGAGGAAGGCGCGATCTACGGCTCCAAGGCCGTCGGCGAGCCACCGCTGATGCTGCCCTTCTCGGTGCGCGAAGCGCTGCGCAAGGCCGCCAACGCCTTCGGGCCGGCGGGCACCAGCGTGCACCTGGCGTCTCCGGCGACCCCGGAGGCCGTCTTCTGGGCGATCGAAGCCGCACGGGCGGAGTTGCCGAACGACGTTGCCGCACAGCAGATTCCGAACGCTGCCGATGCCGAGCAGCGCGTGCCTTCGGGGGTATGACGTGAATTGGTATGACGCAATCGGTCTGCTCCGAACGCAACGCCGTGCCGCGGTGCTGATAACCCTCGTCGACGTGCGCGGGCACGCTCCCCGTGCGGCCGGCGCAAAGATGGTCGCCACCGCTGACGAGGTCTTCGACACCATCGGCGGCGGCAACCTCGAGGAGACCGCCGTTTCGAAGGCCCGCGCACTGCTCGCGGCGCAGGACGGCCGGGAGCCGCAGGAGATGACGGTCGCACTCAGCGACAAGGCCCCCGCCGAGCACGGCGTCCAGTGCTGCGGCGGCGAGGTCCGGATCCTGTTGGAACCATTGCCCGTTCGGCCGTCGGTCGCGATCTTCGGCGTCGGCCACGTCGGTCTCGAGCTGGCCCGCATCCTGTCCCGCCATGAGATCGAGCTGCACCTGGTCGACTCCCGCTCGGCCCACCTCTCCCCCGAGCGCCTCGCCGTGCTGGACGACGCGATCGCGTCCGTCATACCCCATCCGGCACCGGTGCCCGAGGTCGTGCTGGGCGAGGTCCCGGCCGGTAGCCACGTGCTGGTGATGACGCATGACCATGCCGAGGACATCGCGATCTGCGACTCGGCGCTGCGTTGCGCGCACCTGGGGAGCATCGGCCTGATCGGATCTTCGGCGAAGTGGGCCCGCTTCCGCCGCCGGCTGACCGAGGAGGGCCACGATGAGGCGGAGCTGGCGCGGATCACCACGCCCATCGGCCTGCCGGACTTGCCCGGCAAGGCGCCGGCGATCATCGCTCTCAGCGTCGCGGCGGACCTCGTGCGCCGTTTCGCCGACGTCTCGACCTCGGCGGTGAGCCGATGACGATCTATCGCGCCACGATCCTCGACACCCCGGCCGATCCGTTCAGCGGCGGCCGGTTGCGCGCCGAAGCCGATATCGCACTGGCCGTGATCGACGGCCGGATCATGGCGCGTGGCTCGTTCGACACCTTGCGTGCGGAGGCGCCCGACGACGAGGTGATCGACCTGCGCGACGGCATCCTGCTGCCCGGATTCGTCGACACCCACGTGCACTACCCGCAGATTCGCGCCATCGGCGGGTTGGGCAAGCCGCTGCTCGACTGGCTGGAGCACTCCGCCCTTCCCGAGGAAGCCAAGCTGCACGACGCGACGTATGCCGCGCAGGTCGCCGACGAGTTCGTGCACGGCATGACCCGGGCCGGCACCACCTCGGCGCTGGTCTTCGGAGCACACTTCGCGACTGCGATGGACGAACTGTTCCGCAGCGCCGAGCGCAGCGGCATGCGGGTGACCTCCGGTCTCGTCGTCTCGGACCGACTGTTGCGTCCCGACCTGCTGACGACTCCCGAGCGGGCGTATGACGAGTCGGTCTCCCTCGCCGCACGCTGGCAGGACCACGAACGACTCCGGTATGCCGTCACACCACGCTTCTCCTACTCGTGCAGCGTGGACCTGCTCGAGGCGTGTGGCGCGGCATACAAGGACATCGACCATGCCTGGTGCACCTCGCATGTCAACGAGAACGTCACCGAAGTCGCAGAAGTGGCAAGGCTTTTCGACGGATCGAGCTACGTCGGCACCTATCAGGACCACGGCCTGCTCGACGCGCACACGGTGCTCGCCCACAACGTGCACCCCACCGATGCCGAGCTGGACATGCTGTCCGCGAGCCGCGCGGCGGTGGCGCACTGCCCCACCAGCAATGCCTCGCTCGGCAGTGGGATGTTCCCGCTCGCCGGGCATCTGCAGCACGGCGTGCGGGTCGCGATGGGCACCGATGTCGGTGGCGGCACCGGCTTTTCGCTGCTCAAGGAGGGCTTGCAGGCGTACTTCATCCAGAGCTTGCTCGGGACACAGGGAGTTCCGCTCACCCCGGCACACCTGCTGCACCTGACCACGGCCGCCGGCGCGGACGCGCTCGGGCTGCGGGACCAGATCGGCGATCTCAGCGTCGGCAAGCAGTTCGATGCGGTATTCGTTGCGCCGGAACAGAATTCGCCACTCGGTGTCGGCATCCGCCACGCTACGGACCCGGAGGACGCGCTGGCAAAGGTCTTCGCCATGGGCACACCTGCCGACATTGCAAGGGTCTGGATCAACGGCGACCTCGTCAAGCACGACACGCTCTGAATCCCCGCCCGCGTCCCTGACCGACCCCTTGCCGAGAGGACACCCGTTCGCCGAGAGGACAGGCAAATTTGTCCGTTTGAGCGCAATTTGCCTGTCCTCTCAGTGCATCGCCTGTCCTCTCGGCGATTGGGGGTGAGGGTCAACTTCCGAGCGGATGTTCTTCGAGGTATGCCGCGGCGAGCTTCTTCGGTGCCCGGTCCAGCCACGCCCCAGTGACGACCTCGATCAGCTCCTCGACGTCGATCTCGTCCAGCCGGACGAGCACGGCGGGGTACCCGTCGAAGTGCGGGATGGTGAAGTAGATGCTCGGATCATCAGCAATGAGAGCCTGTTTCGCGCCTTCGTCCAGCACACGGACCCCGAGGATCTCGCCATCCGGCGCGTCGTCACCGAGATCGGCACAATCCTTCTTGCCCAGCGGCCGCTCCCAGACGAAGCCCTTGCCCTTGACCCGCCACATGAGGTGACCCCACGACATCTTCGTGTCCACCTCGGGCAGGTCCGCCACGATCCGACGTACGTCATCCCAGGTCGCCATACCCGACGACTTTACGCGTATACCGTGGTCACGTCACCAGTTCTCGATCGACCTGGTCAGGATGCCCGCGATGTCATCCTCGGTCGGGGTCTTCGGGCAGGTGCTGAGCAGGCGCTGCTGCTTCATCACACCTGGCACCAGCTCGGGCACGTCGGACTCCGAGAAGCCAACAGCACCAATGCCGTTGGGTATGCCGATGTCGCGCATCAGTCCGGTCAGCACAGCGGGAAGCTGCTCCCGCGGATCCGACTGCTCCGGCACCTCCGGACCCAGCAGCGAAGCAACTCGCAGGTGCCGCTCCGGCGCCGCGTCGAACGAGAACCGGAACGCCTCCGGCGCGGTCAGCGACACCGCCATACCGTGCGGCACCATCGGCTCGTCGCCGGGATATCCCTTCGGTCGAAACTCCTTGACCTGACCGGCGATCGGATAGGCGTTCGCGTGCGGGATGTGCACCCCGGCGTTGCCGAAACCCATGCCCGCGAACGTCGCCGCTTGCATCATGTCGACTCTCGCTTGCTCGTCCTCCGCCCCGTGCGAGACGGCTCGTCGGAACGCACCGGCGAGCAGGATCAATGCCCGCTCACACCACAGATCGGAGACCGGATTGGACCCGCAGTAGGTCACCCGTTCCTCCGGCTGCTTCCTGTTGTATGACGAAAACGGCTTCGCCGTAAAGGATTCGGCCGCATGGCAGACGATGTCCATGCCCGCAGCGGCGGTCACCTCCGGCGGAAGGGACATGGTCAGCGCCGGATCGACCACTGCCATGGTCGGCCTCAGCCGCCAGTGACTGATGCCGGTCTTCACCCGCATCGACAGCACGTCCAGCACACACATGGCGGTGCTCTCCGAGCCGGTCCCTGCGGTGGTCGGCACCGCGATGAGCGGCTTGAGCTCCCCCGGCGGCACCTGAGCTCTGCCGATCGGTGCATTCAGGTAATCGCCGAGTTCGCCGGGGAAGGTCGTCAGCAGGTTCACCGCCTTGGCCGTGTCGATCGAGGAGCCACCACCGACGGCGACGTAGCCGCCCCACGGACCTTGCGCGGCGGCATACTCGATCGCCTTGTTCATCGAGTCGTCGGTCGGCTCCACGTGGACTCCGTCGAAGAGCTCGGCGATGATGTCGTACCGGCGCAGCGCGTCCATGATGCGATGCGCGACGCCGCTCGCGGCGACGCCGGGATCGGTGATCACCAGAACGCGCGAAACGCCGTACTGCTTGAGGTCGTACCCGATTTCGTCACTCGCACCGAGCCCGAACTTCAGCGGCGGCGCACCCCAGGTGAAGATGGTCTCGGCAGACTCCACGGCTTGTCCCGCCTTCCAGATCGACGACTCGTGCCAGCGTAGCCACCACCGCCGCACCTCAGGAGACCAGATGACCCGCGAGCTCACCTTCGTCGCGCACGGCCGGCTGGAGTGGCGTGATCTCCCCGACCCGCAGTTGCAGGCCGCGACGGACGTGCTCGTCCGACCGTTCGTCGCCGGACGGTGCGACGGCGATGTCCTACCACTGCACCACTCCGTGTCTCGCCCGATGCAAGCCGGCGTGAAGCTGCACCTCATCGACCCCGTCATCGCCGACATCACCGGCCATGTGCCGTTCCGCGGCCCGTTCGGCATCGGTCACGAATGCATCGCACAGGTGACCGCGGTCGGCAGCGAAGTGAACGACCTACACGTGGGCGACGTAGTCGTCGTCCCGTGGTCGGTCTCGTGCGGTGACTGCCGCGAGTGCCGACGCGGCATCACCGCGAAGTGCTCGACCACCCGAGCACTCAGCCCTGGAAAGACGCTGGCAGCGTTCGGATTCGGGCCGTCCTGCGGCTCATGGGGCGGCGTGGTCACCGACTCGCTCCGGGTGCCGTATGCCGATCGGATGCTCGTGCGACTGCCTGCCGGTCTCGACCCGCTGCGGGTGGCAGCGGCGGCCGATAATCTGAGCGATGCCTGGCGATCGGTCGCTCCGCAACTCGTCGAAATCCCCGATGCGTCGGTGCTGGTGATCGGCGGCGGCTCCCGCAGCATCGGGCTGTATGCCGCAGGGTTGGCCGTCGCGCTCGGCGCATCGAAGGTCGATTACATCGACGACGACTTTGAGCGGCTCGCGATCGCGCAAGCACTCGGCGCCTCCGCCCGCGAGGTGTCCCGTCGTCGCTGGACATCCGTGTCCACGGCTGTCGACGCGCCGTATGACGTGGCGGTCGAGGCGTCGTCGACCGAGCAGGGCTTGCGAGACGCCGTGCGCGCGCTCGGCCCCGGCGGTGTGTGTACCGCGACCGGCTACTACGTCGGCACCGGGACCAGGCTGCCGGTGATGGACATGTATGCCACGAGCGCGACACTGCAGGTCGGCGTCTCGAACGTCCGTCCACGCCTGCCCGAGCTGCTGGACTTCGTGGCGCGCACCGGATTTCCGGCCGAGCGCGTCACCAGCACGCTGCTGCCGTGGGAGAACGCGCCGGAGGGGTATGACGCGCACACGACCAAACTGGTGCTGCACCGCGAGCCGATCGACCTGACTTCCTGAGGAAGGACGGCGGCCGGAGCGCCACGCTCAGGCGTCGATGCGCTCCCGGTCGAGTTCACGTGCGGAGTCGACGATGAAATCCTTGCGCGGTGCAACGTCGCTGCCCATCAGCAGCTCGAAGACCCGCTCGGAGTTCTCGGCGTCCTTGAGCGTCACCCGGCGCAGGGTGCGGTGGCGCGGGTCCATGGTCGTCTCGGCGAGCTGTGAGGCGTCCATCTCCCCCAGCCCCTTGTAGCGCTGCGGTTGCTTGACCGTGCGGCCCTTCTTCTGGAACTGGGCCATCACCTGCCGCATCTGCTGTTCGGAGTAGGTGTAGACGACCTCGCCCTTGGCGCGTCCCTGCGCGGCGGTCTCGATCCGGTGCAGCGGCGGCACCGCGGCGTAGACCCGGCCCGCCTCGACCATCGGGCGCATGTAACGGAAGAACAGCGTCAGCAGCAGGGTGCGGATGTGGGCACCGTCGACGTCGGCGTCCGTCATCAGGATGATCTTGCCGTAGCGCGCCATCTCCAGGTCGAAAGTCCTACCTGAGCCGGCGCCGACCACCTGGATGATGGCAGCGCACTCGGCATTCTTGAGCATGTCGCCGACGGATGCCTTCTGCACGTTGAGGATCTTGCCGCGGATCGGCAGCAGCGCCTGGAACTCCGAGTTTCGTGCCGCCATACCGGTGCCGAGCGCGCTATCACCCTCGACGATGAACAGTTCGCTGCGTTCGTTGTCGTTCGACCGGCAGTCCTTCAACTTGCCCGGCAGCGACGACGACTCGAGCGCGCTCTTGCGGCGCAATGTCTCCTTCTGCACGCGGGCGTGGATGCGCGCCTTCATCTCGGCGACGACCTTCTCCTGCAGCTGCGTCGACTGCGTCTTGAGGTCTCGCTTGCTCGAGGTCAGCAGGGCCGTCAGCTCACGCTCGACGATCTTGCTGACGATCTGCCGGACCGCCGAGGTGCCGAGCACCTCCTTGGTCTGGCCTTCGAACTGCGGCTCGGCCAGCCGGACGGTGATGACGGCGGTCATCCCCGCCATGATGTCGTCCTTGTCGACCTTGTCGTTGCCGACCTTGAGCCTGCGGGCGTTTGTCTCCAACTGCTTTCGGAAGACCTTCATCAGCGCCTGCTCGAACCCGGCGATGTGGGTGCCGCCCTTTGGCGTGTCGATGACGTTGACGAACGAACGCATCCGCTGCTCGTAGCCGGTCCCCCAGCGCAGCGCGATGTCGACGCCGCAGCTGCGCTCGACGTCGGTCGGTGTCATGTGGCCCTGGGCATCCAGCACCGGCACGGTTTCGCTGAAGGTCGCCTCGCCCTGCAGCCGCCAGATGTCGGTGACCGCCGGGTCGGGCGCGAGGAACTCGGTGAACTCGGAGATCCCGCCCTCGTGTCGGAAGACCTCCTCGACCGGGCCGTCCGCGCCGGGAGTGCCCTCCAGGCCGCGCTCGTCGCGGACCACGAGCTCCAGCCCGGGGACGAGGAACGACGTCTGCCGGGCCCGGCCGATCAGCCGCTCGAAGTCGAACTTGGCATCGCGCAGGAAGATCTGCGGGTCTGCCCAGTAGCGGATGCGGGTGCCGGTCACACCTCGCTTGACCTTGCCGACGACGCGCAACTCGCTGCCCGCGGTGAATGGCGAGAACGGCGAATCAGGGCCCGGCCCGGTCTTGGGGTCGTCGAAGATGCCGGGCTCGCCGCGACGGAAACTCATCGCATAGGTCTTGCCGCCGCGGTCGACCTCGACGTCGAGCCGGGCCGAGACGGCGTTGACCACGGAGGCACCGACGCCGTGCAGGCCACCGGAGGCGGCGTACGAGCCACCGCCGAACTTGCCGCCGGCGTGCAGCTTGGTGAAGACGACCTCCACACCGGAAAGCCCGGTGCGCGGCTCGATGTCAACCGGTATGCCGGCACCGCGGTCGGCGACGGCCACCGAACCGTCGGCATAGAGGGTGACCAGCACGTGGTTCCCGCGGTCGGCGAGGGCTTCGTCGACCGCGTTGTCGATGATCTCCCAGACGCAGTGCATGAGGCCACGACCGTCGGTCGAGCCGATGTACATGCCGGGCCGCTTGCGGACCGCCTCCAGGCCCTCGAGCACCTGGAGGTGCCGTGCGGTGTATTCGCTCTTGGAGGTGGTGGACGGGCTTGCGGTCACTGGTGGCGCTCTCCTGGCTGACGGCCGCGCGGCATCCCGCGCGTTAGTTGGCTTCGAGGCAGGTTAACGCCCGCCACCGACGAAGCCGCGCAGGCGCACGGATTCGTGACCGGATGGGGCTCTTCGGGGGGCGGCCGATATTCGGTTGACGACGGGAGCCCGAACCCGATTAGGTATCTTGATGTCAAGATACTTCTGATGGGGGCACCGTGCGTAGAGCGTTCGAACGAGTCCTGTCCGACGACCCGCTGATCCGGGCGATGTCCTATCAGTCCGTGCTGTCCGCGTTCGGCGAGGGCGCATTCCTGACCGGCTCCGCGGTGTTCTTCACGCAGATCGTGGGCCTCAGTGCCAGTCAGGTCGGTCTCGGCCTCACCATCGGCGGTATCGCGACCTTCCTCGTCGCGGTGCCGCTGGGGAAGCTTGCGGACATCGTCGGCACTCGTCGCAGCTGGATCATCGGCGCCTTCCTGCAGGCGTTGCTCTTCGCCGCCTGGCTGCTGATCGGTGACTTCGCGGGGTATGTCGCAGTCACCGTGGTGCTGGAGCTCGCGCAGGCCTGGATGCGCGCGGGACGCAACGCCTACCGGTTCGACGTCTTCCCCCGCGACGCACGGGTCCGGTCGCTGGCCTACATGCGGGCTGCCCGCAACGTCGGCTACACGCTCGGGGCGCTGGCCAGCGGGCTGGCGCTGGCCGCGGACAACGACACCCTCGTGCGAGTCGTCCCGCTGCTGACCGCTGCCGTTCTGCTGCTCAACACCGTCCTGGTGACCCGGCTGCCCCGGGTGGACAAGCAGACCGCTGCAGCCGGCGCGGAGTCGGCGGCGGGTCCGACGGTGCACCCGACCCGCAAGCGCAACGCCCTGCACAACCGGGGTTTCCTGCTGACCAGCATCTTCGACGGGATCCTCGGCACGCACGGCGTCCTGCTCAACACGGTGATCCCGCTCTGGCTGGTCGAACGCACCGACGCACCCCGCGTGTTGCTGGCATGGCTGTTCGGCACCAACACGGTCATGGCGGTGCTGCTTCAAGTCGTGGCCGCACGGGGCGTTGCCGACACAAGGAGTTCGTTGCGCGCCGAGCGGCGCGGCGCCGCCTGCTTCGTGCTGTCGTGCGTGGTCGTCGCCGTCACCCACGACACCGTGGGCTGGCTGACCATCGCACTGGTCTGGCTCGGCCACGTGACCGTCACCGGCACCGAGCTGTTCCAGTCGGCAGGTCAATGGGGGCTGCAGGCGGAACTGTCCGACCCGGAACGTCGGGGCGAATACCAAGGGGTGGCGCAACTCGGCTTCACCCTCGGGACCGTCTGGGCCCCGGCGGCTTACACGTTCTGGGCGATGAACTGGGGACCGTACGGCTGGCTGCTCATCGCCGCGCTACTCCTGATGGCGGCGTTCGCCATACATCCGGCGGCGCGCAGCGCGGAACGCTATCTCGCGGAGCACGGCGCAGGGGAACTTGACGTGCCTCCCGATCGTCGGACACAGCACGGTCGCCGAAAGGTCACAAGAGTGTGAAGGACGCCACACGCCGGGGATATGTTTCGACGGGAATCCCTACGCGTGATTGACTGTTGACTACTTCGACGACGGAAACCCCCGGGCGACCGGGAGGGACCCGCAACGAGAGGATGATTACCGTGACTACAACAGTTGCCCCCACCCTGACCGCATCCGATCGCTGCGACCGCTGCGGCGCCCAAGCTTTCATCCGTGCACGCCTCAGCTCCGACCAGGATCTGCTCTTCTGCGCCCACCACGGCAGAGAGCACTTGGACAAGCTGCGTGAGATCGCTGACGAAGTGATCGATGAGACTGACCGCCTGCACGAGTCCACGATCGAAGTGTGATCTCCAGCCCTACGACGACCGAGGACGGCGCACCCTGAGAGGTGCGCCGTCCTCGCTTTATTGCGGAGACAGGCTCGGCGTCGCATAGGTTCATCCCGTGGATGCTGTGACCGTGGTGGCCGGTGCGATGATCACCGTCGGGATACTCGGGCTGATCGTCCCGGTGCTACCCGGCCTGCTGTTGTGCCTGGCGGGGGTGCTGCTGTGGGCGTGGGACGTCGACAGTGCCCTGTCCTGGACGATCTTCGGCTGCTGCGTCGCGGTGGCCGCGATCGGTTGGGTCGTGCAGTTCCTGGTGCCCAACCGCCGACTCAAGGCGGCCGGTGTGCCCGGATGGGCGAAGCTCGCCGGACTCTCTGGTGCGGTCGTGGGCTTCTTCGTCATCCCGTATGTCGGAATGTTCATCGGTTTCCCGGCCGGTGTCTTCCTCGCCGAGCAGCTACGCCTGCGAGACGCTCACCGTGCCTGGGCGGCGACCAAGGCGGCCGTGCGGGCGGTGCTGACCAGCATCGGCATCGAACTGGCCGCGGCCGTGCTGGTGTCCTGGATCTGGGTCGCCGGAGTCGTGCTGAACTGATCAACTCGCTCCGATCGAGGGCTGGTGTCCTACCAGCCCTCGCCGCGGCGCCGGTCCCAGCGCTCCTCGAGGCGTTGCATGAAACCGCCCGACGTGCGCGTCTGCCGTCTCGGATGCGCGGTGTTGACCGAGCCGTCATCCTGAACGGTCCCCAGCTCGCGTTGATGGCCCGGTTTGAACGCGTAGGCACCGGCCGCCACCATCACGGCGAACCCGACGACGCCGAGCCAGATCTGGGCGATCGTCATACCGACGATGACCAGCCCAAGTCCTACGACGACACCGCAGACTCCGATCGCGACGCGGCGTCGAAGCCGGCTGCGGCTCGGATGGGCGACCATGTGCGACGCAAACTTGGGGTCCTCCACCTTGAGCGCCTGCTCCATCTGGTCGAGTAGGCGCTGCTCGTGCTCTGAAAGCGGCACGTTGACCTCCCAATGTCCTTCGGTCGCCACCACGCGGCGACCGAGCCCGCCGGCTGATCCCCGACTGATCTCTACACCCAGGATAGTTCGCCGCGCTACCTAGCGGTAGTTGCCCTACGTCCGAAGGCCGGAATCAGCCGATCGGGACGCATGACTCGCAATCCTGGACGAACAGATCAGCACTGCGGATCGGTTGTCTTCGCGCCAGCCTAAACAAGTGGACCGCGTTGCGGTGCGGGAGACGCCAATAATTACGCGACGGTCATGCGTGCCCGGTCGGAGCGACGCACGCGGTGAACGACTCGCCCATCGGCAGCCCGAGATGCGCGAGCACCAACTCCAGGAATATCTCGACCTGGCGCACCAGATCGTCGGCTTCCCGGGTCAGGACGACCACGACGCCACGGTCCAACTGGCCCCGCCGCCGGGCCGTGCCCTCGAAGAACTGGGCCCACTCCGCCAGCTCAGGAGCGACCGCCGGCAGCACCGCCCAGACATTGCGCGGACCCGACCCGGGCGTCCGACGAGCGTCGGCCGCCAGCACTGCTGCCGCGGCTCGCAGGGCTGCCAGGTGCGCCAGCCGATAACGCTCGTCCGCGGCATCGGCGTGACACGCCTGGAGCAGACCGGTGCGGGTGCGATCGATCAGCTCGAGCACGGTGCCCGCCACCGGCGTCGGCGGCGTGGGGTGGACTGATGAGCGCATGTGGCCTCCTCGCGACGAGCGGTAATCGAACTTATGTTCGATGTCAGGAGGGTAATCGGACGCACTGACAACGCGTCCTCGCAGACCGCGTCTAGACCAGGCTGCTCTGCCGCAGGTTGGCGAAGACCTCGAGGGTCGCCGTCGATTTGTTCATGGTCATGAAGTGCAGGCCGGGCGCTCCCTCGCGCAGCAGCCGCTCCGAGTGCTCAGTGCAGATCGCGATGCCCTCCCGGCGCACCGCTGTGACATCCTCGCCCGCGGCCTCGATCCGGGCGACGACATCGGCGGCCAGCGGCTGCCCGTTCAGCTCGGTCAACCGCTGCAACTGACCCACCGCCGTGACCGGCAGCAGCCCGGGAATGATCGGCATCGTGCAACCGCGGGCGACGACCAGATCGCGCAGCCGCAGGTAGGCATCGACGTCGGTGATCATCTGCGTGATCGCGAACGCGGCACCTGCGTCGGCCTTCCGGACCAGCGCATCGGCCTCGTCCTCGAGCGACGCCGACTCCGGATGCTTGTCCGGGAAGGCCGCCACGCCGACGGTGAAGTCACCGAGCGAGCGCACCAGGGACACCAGTTTGTCGGCGTGATCGAGGCCCTCGGGGTGCGCGATCCAGGGCGCCGCGGGACCGCCGGGTGGGTCGCCACGCAGGGCCAGGACGTTGCTGATCCCGACGGATGCGTACTCCCCCACGACCCGCCGCAGCTCGGCCACCGACGACCCGACGCACGTCAGGTGGGCCATCGTGCGCAGCGTGGTCTCCTGCTCGATCCGTCCGGTGATCCGCACCGTCCGGTCGCGAGTGGATCCGCCGGCGCCATACGTCACGGAGACGAAGGTCGGGCGCAGTTGCTCGAGGCGCCGCACGGAGTTCCACAGAACGGCCTCCGCCCGCTCGCTGCGCGGCGGCATGAACTCGAAACTGAAGCTCGGGCCGTCTTCCGCCAACAGCTGCGGGATCGGGCGCCCGGACTTGTCGTGACGCATCGTCATACCGCCCAGCCTACGGACCGGTCAGGCGACTACGCTCGACTCGATCACCATTCGGAAGGACAAACTCTTGCCCACCGCCGACCTTGAGGACCTGCGAGCCCGCGTCCAACGCGCTCTCGACGAGGAGCGCCGGACCCAGGCAGCGATCCTGTCCCCGCTCGGTCCGGAGATGGCCGACCTGCTCGACGCTGTCTTCGCACTGTTGAGCGGCGGCAAGCGCCTGCGCGCCGGCTTCTTCTACTGGGGCTACCGGGCCGCCGGCGGCCCGGACAGCGCCGCGCTCGTGCGCGCTGCGATGTCCCTGGAGGTATTCCAGGCCGCCGCACTGCTGCATGACGACGTCATGGACGACTCCGACGTTCGTCGCGGTATGCCGTCCGCACACCGCAGACTGGCCGACATCCATCGCGAGCGAGGACTGGCCGGCGATCCGGGCCGATTCGGCGAGGCGGGCGCGATCCTGGCCGGCGACCTCTGCCTCAACTGGACCGACGAGATCTACTCGACCAGCGGTCTGCCGGCCGACGAGTTGGCACGTGGCCGGCGCGTCCTGGACACCATGCGCACCCAGCTCATGGGCGGCCAGTACCTCGACGTCGTCGAAGCTGCGCAGACCTGGGACGGCGTGCCCACCGAGGAGCGGATCGAACGAGCTCGCAAGGTGATTCGCTTCAAGAGCGCGAAATACACCATCGAGCACCCGGTGTTGATCGGTGCGACCTGCGCCGGCGCGGACGAAGCGACTCTGTCCGCACTGTCCGATTACGGACTCGCGCTCGGCGAGGCGTTCCAGCTTCGAGACGACCTGCTCGGCGTCTTCGGCGACCCGGAGCAGACCGGCAAGCCGGCCGGTGACGACCTGCGAGAAGGCAAGCGGACCGTTCTCATCGCCTTCGCCCTGCAGGGCATGGATCCGGCTGACCTGCAACGCTTCCGGGCAGTCTTCGGTGATCCGGACATCGCACCGGAGGACGTCACCTGGCTACGGGACCAGTGCGTCCGCACCGGGGCCGTCGACCAGACCGAGAAGCTCATCGCCGCCCGGGCCGACGCCGCCCGCGCCGCACTCGACACCGCGCGGCTCACCGCCGACGGCCACGACGCGCTCGTCGAGCTGATCGACATCTCCACGGCACGCTCGTCGTGAGGTCGGGCACCGACCGGCCAAGGACTGCGGTCGTGGTCGGTGCCGGTCTTGCCGGGCTCTCGGCGGCCTTACACCTACGTGGCGCCGGTGTCGACGTCACAGTCATCGAAGAACAGCCGACACCGGGTGGCCGCTGCCCGGACGCCACGATCGACGGCTACCGGCTCGACCTCGGACCTACAGTTCTGACCGAGACCGACCAGTTGGCAACGGTTTTCGCCGCCGTCGGCGAATCCATGGATGACCACTTGACGCTGCGGGCACTGGACCCGGCATACGTCGCGCATTTCGCGGACGGCAGCACGTTGCCGATGCACTCCGACAGCCGGGTGATGCACGACGTCGTCGCCGGGTTCGCCGGTCAGGAGGACGCCGCGGGCTACGACAGGTTCGTCCGGCACGTGCAACGCCTCTACGACGTGGAGTTCCCCCATTTCATCGATCGCAACCTGGACGGCGTGCACTCGCTGATCGGGCCTGCGCTCCTGCGGCTGGCGGCGCTGCGCGGCCTCGGCCGGATGGACCACCTGATCGCGTCCTTCTTCCGTGACGAGCGCCTCCGACAGGCATTCAGCTTCCAGTCGTTGTATGTCGGAGTGCCCCCGCACAAGGCACGGGGCATGTTCGCCGTGGTCAGCGCCATGGACCTCGTGCACGGTGTCAGTTATCCCGTCGGCGGCATGTACGCGATCGTGCGGGCGCTGGCCGAGGTCGCCGGTGAGCACGGCGTCGACATCCGACTCGGTGAGCGCGTGCATGCGGTCCGAGGCAGCCGCGGCGGCTACGAGGTGGGGACCGACTGCTCCACGGAGTTGACCGACGCGGTCGTGATGACCTGCGAACCCGACCGCGCCACAACGCTGTTCACTGATCCACGGCCGATCAGGTCGGTGGCCGAGCCGTCGCCCAGTTGTGTGCTGCTGGCCGCCGGTGTCCCTGCCGGCCTCCCTGGGGACGGGCATCACCACCTGCATTTCGGAGCGTCACTGCGTGGCGCACTGGACGACATCACCGACGGCAGGCCGATGCGCGATCCCAGTTTCCTGGTGTCGGTGCCGACGCGGACCGACCCGACGATGGCGCCCACCGGCGCGGACGTCATGTACGCGCTCTTCCCGGCGCCGGCCCGTCACGGCCGCGGCATGGAGGTCGACTGGCGGAGCCTGCGCGGTTCATACCGCGATCACATGCTGCGTCGCCTGAGCGCGGCCGGTTACGCCGTCGACGACCTCGTCGGCGAGCAACTGATCACGCCACAGGATTGGGACGACCGCGGAATGCCTTGGGGCACACCATTTTCCAGCGCGCACACGTTCCGGCAGAGTGGCCCCTTCCGACAGGCGAACCTGATCGGGCCGCGGCTCGCGTTCGCCGGCTCGGGCACGACACCGGGTGTCGGCGTGCCGATGGTGCTGATCAGCGGTCGCCTGGCGGCGGAGCGAGTGCTGGCGTGACGGACGACCTGAGGGCCGGTTACGCCGTCTGCCGGGCGATCAACGCACGGCACGGCACGTCCTTCTACCGCGCGACCAGCCTGTTGCCGCCGGCCCGCCGCCCCCACGTCTGGGCGCTGTATGCCGTGGCCCGCCGCAGCGACGACCTGGTCGACTCCCCCGCGGTCGGCTCCGACCCGGCGACGTCGTTGCGCCGGTGGGAGTCCGAGGTCATGACCGCGGTCCGGCGGCAGACCCGGCCGGCCGACCCGGTGCTGCTCGCGCTTCAGCACACGGTGCGCGCGCACGCCATACCGCCGCGGCTGTTCGAGGAGTTCTTCGCCTCGATGCGCCGTGACCTCAGCACCACTCGCTACGCGACCTGGGAGGAGTTGCGCAGCTATATGCGTGGCAGCGCCGCCGCGATCGGTGAGATGACGGCGCCGATCCTCGGCAGCGGTGCGACCGGCCTGCCCTACGCGGCCGCGCTCGGTGAGGCGTTCCAGCTCACCAACTTCGTGCGGGATGTCGCCGAGGACTGGCAGCGCGGGCGAATCTACTTGCCGTTGGCGGACTTCGACGCGTCCGGGTGCACGGAGGACGACCTCGGCGCGTGCGTCGCCACCGGCTCCAGCAGTCCGGAGCTGCGCCGTCTCGTCGCACTCGAGATCGCCCGCGCCCGCGCACTGTATGCCGCCGCCGAACCCGGTCTCGCCGAGGTCGACCCGATCGTGCGGCCCTGCCTGCGCGCGGCTTTCGGCCTCTACAGCCAGATCCTGCGCGAGATCGAGAACTCCGGTTTCGAGGTGTGCCGAGGACGGACGGTCGTCCGACCGGTGCCCCGCGCCATCGTCCTCAGTCGCGCGCTGAGCGGCGGGCGTCCCTGGCGGTCCACCACCGCCAGGACACGATCGTGAGCAGGACCAGCGCGAAACCGAAGCCCAGGTCTTCGACCGGCGCGTAGCAGATGCGCCAATCACCCACGAATTGCTCATGCTTCGACCCGAGGATGGCTGAGTCGTCATACGTGACGATGCGCCGCCCGGTGAGCCACCCGTTGACCGCGAACTGTCCGAGCACCGTGATCACGTAGGCCACCCACCACTGCAGGGTGAGCACCACCCGGGTGCGAACGAGCACCAGATCGACGAGAAGAGCGATCGGGACGGCGATCATCGCCAAGAGGGTGTAGGTCATCGCCTGCGCCGACGCTGCATCAGGGCACCGACCGCCTCGTAGCTGGCGATGGCGGCGAACGGTATGACGAGGAAGAAGAACCATTCCTCCAGCGGAAGACCGAGCAACCGGACGCTCAGCACCTGACCGCCGTCGAAGTGCCACTGGCCCGCGTGGGCCGCCCACATGTCCCAGATCACGAACGGCGTTGCGCCGCAGGCGATCGCGGAAAGGAGTAGGGGCAACCGGTGCATCCGGGTCAGGCGAAAGGCCGGCACGAGTGGCACCGTCAGCGCCAGGCAGGCCACCAGCACCGCGGCATACGCCAGGTGCCTCACCGGATCAGAACGCGAGCTCGGAGGCGCGCTTGCGTACTTCTGCCTTGCGGTGGGCCTGCAACATCGTGATCGGCGAACCCTCGATCGGCAGGGTGGGGTCGATGGAGAACAACCACTCGAGTGCTTCGACCTGCGTGAGACGAGCGTCCAGCAGCACCGTGATGGTGCCCTCGATCCCGGTCAGGAGGTGGTCCTCCTCCACGAAGGCGGCCGGCACACAGAGCGCGTCGTTCGGACCGACCCGGTGCGCGAGCACGACCTTGTCGTCGACCAGTCGCCGCGCCTGCCGCTGGGTCAGGCCCAGTGCTTCGCCGAGTTCGGGGATCGACAGCCAGTCTCCGACCAGGCTCTCCAGGTCGCTCGTCGCATCAGTCACGAGAGCAGAGTCTAGGCGGGGATCGATCTGGCCACGCGAGGCGCCGCGTCATGACAGCCGGGGCCCCCGCGAAGTATTCGGAGGAGCGAACCGAGGGAGAAACTTCCTGGGGTGGCTCGACACGCCTGCTGCACTCGGGTCGGCCACCCCGCAGCCGCGAACAGCTAGCTTGGCCAGCAGTCACATCCGTCACACCTGCCACACCCGGACACCCCCAAGTCCGCCCGGCGAAGGAGACCCATGGCATTCACGACCGGCGCGCCCCCGCTCGCCACGCACGCGATCCACGCGCAGGCAGAGACGCACGCGCAACACACGAAGGGTTCCCAGGACGCAGCCCCGAGGAAGTCGAAGTCGCCCCGGCTGCACCCGCGCCGCGCCACCTCGGTCGCCAAGAAGGCCGTGCGAACCGCATCGCCATACCGGGTGCGACCCGGCGACAACCTCACGGCGATCGCAGCGCGCCAGCACGTCTCGCTCGCGGCCCTGATCAAGGCGAACGGCATCAGCAACCCCAACCGGGTGCTGAGCGGTTCGGTCCTGCGGATCCCGCACACCGCCGCACCCCACCGGGCCGCCCCGAAGAAGAAGCCGGTCGCCCACCAGCCGGCCAAGAAGTCGTCGCACAAGAGCCCGAAGAAGTCCGGCGCGCAGCGCAAGGCCGCCGCCAGGAGCAGCTCGGCGCGCTCCGCGCTGTCCAAGCGGGCGGTCCCGAGCCGCACGCAGACCAAGGCGATGATCGAGAAGACCGCGCGCCGGTACGGCGTCAACCCGCAGCTCGCCCTGGGCATCAGCTGGCAGGAGTCGGGCTGGAACCAACGCGTGGTCTCAGGGGTCAACGCGATCGGTGTGATGCAGGTGCTCCCGCAGTCCGGCGAGTGGGCGTCGTCGATGGTCGGCCACGACCTGGACCTGATGGACACCCAGGACAACATCACCGCCGGCGTCGTCATACTGCGATACCTCACGAGCAACGCCACGAACCTGGACCAGGCCATCGGCGGCTACTACCAGGGCCTCGCCGGCGTGAAGCAGCACGGGCCGTACGAAGAGACGAAACAGTATGTGCGGAACGTCAGGGCCCTCATGGAGCGTCTCTAGAGAGTCATGCAGGGCGCGCCCGGCCACCTGACCGGCGCAGGAGCACGAGGTTCGTAGACTTTGAGTGTGTCAATATCCGCACCATCGCTCGTCGGTCGCACGATCGACGAGCGATACGTCGTCCGCGAGCACCTCGCCGACGGCGGCATGGGTTCGGTGTATGTCGCCCTCGACGAGCGCCTGGACCGCGAGGTGGCGCTGAAGATCATGCGCCCGGACCTCGCGCGCGATGCGGACTTCGTGGCGCGCTTCCGGCGAGAGGCGCGCTCGGCCGCACGGCTGACACACCCGAACGTCGTCGCGGTGACCGACCAGGGCTCCGACGAGGACTACGTCTTCCTCGCGATGGAGCTGGTGCGCGGGCAGACCCTGCGCCAGCTGATCCGCCGTGACGCACCGCTGCCGGTGCGCCAGGCACTGGAGATGATGGAGGGCATCCTGCGGGCCCTCGACGCCGCACACCAGGCGGGACTGGTGCACCGCGACGTCAAACCGGAGAACGTCCTCATCGGCGCGCACGGTGTCAAGGTCGCCGACTTCGGCCTCGCACGAGCGGTCACCACCGACACTCTCACCGGCGATAGTGACGTTCTGCTCGGCACGGCCGCATACCTGTCGCCGGAGCAGGTCGAGAACGGCCGCGCGGACGAGCGCAGCGACGTCTACTCCGCCGGACTGCTGCTCTTCGAGATGTTGACCGGCGAGAAGGCGTTCCCCGGAGACTCCCCCATCAACGTCGCCTACCAGCACGTGCACGGCACGATGCCGCGACCGTCGGAGGCGGTCCCGACCGTGCCGTCCGCAGTCGACGAGCTGGTGCTGCGGGCCACCGCGAAGAACCCCGACGAGCGGCCCGCGAACGCCGGCGCCATGCTGCACGAGCTGCACCTGACCCGCGACCGCCTCGGCTCCGGCGCACTCGACGCGCCGCCCCGGACACAGCCGGCCGACCGAGGCTCCTGTGGAGTGCCGGACGGATGCTCCGGGGACCCCGCGAAGTATTCGGGGGAGCGCAGCGGAGGAGAAACTTCGTGGGGTGGGGAGCACGACACCGGTCCGATGGCGGCGGACTCGACGCAGCACTTCGACCGCGGTGGCCCACCGTCGGCCGGCCGCACCGGCCGGCGGCGCTGGCCGTGGATCGCGGGCATTCTCGTCGTCGTACTGCTGATCGCCGGCGGGCTGGGCGCTTGGGCGTTCACCGCGGGCCCGCTCGGCAAGGTCACGGTCCCGACGGTTGCGGGCGAACGACAGGGGCGCGCCGTCGACGCCATACAGGGCGCTGGACTGCATGCCCGGATACAGCAGGTCTTCTCCGAGAAGGTCGCGCGTGGCGTCGTCGTCTCGGCCAGTCCGCACGCCGGCAACGACGCACGGAAGAATTCCACGGTGACGCTCACCGTCTCCAAGGGCCCCGAGCGTTACACCGTCCCGTCGGTCGTCGGCCGCTCCGAGGCGGCCGCCCGCAACGCCATCGAGAAGGCGCACCTGCGGGTGGGCAAGGTGTCACACGCGTATGACGAGAAGGTCGCCGAGGGAAAGGTCGCCCGCGTCGACCCGAGCGGCGGCAGCGCGCAGAAGCCGAAGACGACGGTGGACCTGGTCGTCAGCAAGGGCAAGCGGCCCATCGACATCGCGGACGTGACCGGGCAGCCGAGCGCCGACGCGAAACAGACGCTCACCGATGCCGGGTTCACTGTGACGTTCGGACCGGAGCAGCACAGTGACACCGTGGCCAAGGGCGACGTGATCAGCCAGGACCCGCCCAACGGCACCGGCCACAAGGGCGACGCGATCCAGCTGGTGGTGTCCAAGGGACCGGTCCTGGTGACCGTGCCCAAGGTGATCGGCATGAGTTCCGGGGCCGCGAAGGAGAAGCTCGAGGGCCTCGGTTTTCAGGTCAAGACGAGCTATCCGCTGCTGGTGCCGGTGCTCTTCCAGGTGCAGGGACAGTCGGTCAAGGCCGACACCCAGGCGCCCAAGGGCAGCACCATCACCATCGACGTCGTCTGAGCGTCCTGTCCCGGCTCCGCTCACGGAGATTCGGAAACGGAGGATGCATCCGATAGGATGCCTAAGTGATTAGCCCCGGTTCCTCCACATCGTCGAAATGACAGGGGCAGTCTCCACTCCCTGGGCCTCGGTCGGTGGCCGCGCTCGGCGCGGCCGGCCCACGCCGCCGGGACCCCGGCGCCCGCGCTCGGAGTGGATCGACTGGTTCATCGCCTCAGATCCCGGTTTCAACCGCCTCCGTATGGCGCTCCAGGTCGTCGTCAGCATCGGGGCTGCGCTGCTGGCCGAGCGACTCTTCGTCGACCTCACCGGAGCACTGCAGCAACCACTGACCGATGCGCTCCCCGCCACCGTGGCCGCACAGGTCGCCGCCGGCAACCACGCCATGCTCGTCATGAGCATGATGGTCGGGGCGATGGTGTGCATGATGGCGACGTTCGCGGCCCCGATGGCCCCGTCCGTGGGCCGCCTTTACCTCACGATCCTGCTGATGCCGGTGCCGATGATCGCCGGTCTGGCCATCGGCCTTGCGACCGGTGCGCACCGCGCCCTGGCGCTCGCCCTGCTGACCGCGATCCTCGCCGGTGGCGCCTACCTGCGCAGGTTTGGACCGTGGGGGTTCTTCGGCGGGCAGTTGCTCTTCATGGGTGACTTCATGGGCTTCTTCCTGGGCAGCCGGGTCGACTTCTCGACCATCAAGTGGCTCGCACCCGAGGTCTGCGTCGGCGCGGTGGTGGCCGCCGCGGCACAGCTGATCCTCTTCCACCCCAGCCGCCGGCGCACGCTGCGCCGGCTCCGACGCAGCTTCGCCAGCCGTGCCCGGGCGCTGGTCGACACCGCCCTCGACGTGCTGGACGATCCATCGGACCGGCGCGCGCAGCGGCGACTCGCGCGTCGCACGGTGCGGTTGAACGAGACCGCTCTGATGGTCGACGCGGCCCTCGGCACACCCGGCGCGCTGCCTGGCGGCCTGACCGCCAGACACCTGCACCAGGTCGTCTTCGACGCCGAGCAGGCGCTCAGCAACATGGCACGGTTCACCGCGACGCTCGCCCGACTCGGTCTGGATCGGGACGACCGCGCGCTGGTGCGTATGGCGCTGACGGCCGTCGGCACGCATGACGCGGTCGGTGCACGCGATGCCGCGGCCAAGCTGTCCGACCGGCTCCACGACCTGCCGGCGGCGTCGACGTCCGACGACGTGTCGCGGCACCGGCGCGTCATACTGCACCGATTCGCGACCAGCGTCACGGACTGGTCGCAGTCGGCCGGTGAGCCGCTCCGTGATCTCGCGGCTGACGACGATCAGGAGTTCACCTCGTCGGTCCAACTCGTCGGTGGGTGGCTGCCGGGCTCGACCCTCGTCAGCGCGAGCGCGTCGAACGAGCGCGGACCGCGTCGGATCGACCGGGTCCGGCTGGCTCCGAACGTGCGGGTCGCGATCCAGATCGGTGTCGCGGTCAGTGGAGCGATCGTGCTGGGCAGTCTGCTGTCGGAGCGGAGGTTCTACTGGGCGGTGATCGCGGCCTTCGTGACCTTCATGGGTGCGAACAACGCGCTGGAGCAGGTCCGCAAGGGACTCCTGCGTGTCTTCGGCACGCTCGTCGGTGTCTTCATCGGGTCGTTGCTCGCACATGCCATCGGGCATCACACCGACCTGGCCATCCTGACGGTGCTCGTCGCCATCGGCCTGGGCATCTACCTGCTGCGGATCAGCTACGCGTTCATGGTCGTCGGCATCACCGTGATGGTGTCGCAGATGTACGTCCAGCTCGGCGAATACTCCGACTTCCTGCTGCGCCTGCGGCTGGAGGAGACCGCGATCGGCGCTGCCGTCGCGATCGTGACGGTCCTTGTGGTCTTCCCGCTGCGTTCCTGGCAGGTCGTGCGGGTGGCCGCCCGAGCTCACGCCGAGGCTGTCCGGGATCTGGCCGACGGTGCGCTACGCCGCGTCACCGGCGACTGCGCGGATGCCGAATTGCGTGCGGCAGCGCGCACTCTCGACGGTGCGCACCAGACGCTGGTCGCCGCGCTCCGGCCGTTGCGCGGTGTGCCGGGACCGGGCAGCGACGTGCATCGCGGGCTGCGATCGGCGGCCGACGCATCCGTCCACCGCGCGCGGATGATGTTGCGCGAGAGTGGGCGGATCGTCGCGGGCGCGACCGGTGGTGACGGCCTTCGGCCGGACGCCGAGCGTCTCGACGCGGCGCGCGACCGGCTCAGCGTCTCGTTGCAGGCGATCGCCGACGCGCTCACCGAGGATCATCGTGCGAGCGACCAGGTCTACACGCGATCCGCGTCGCTCTTCGACGTCATCGCCACCGGCAGAGCCGACGCCGACCAGCTCACGCCGGAGCAGTTGTTGCTGCGCGACGCCCGGCTGCTGGACGAGTCGATGGCGGCGTTCGCCGCGGCGGCGGACCTGCAGGTGCGTGCGCTGGACGCGGCCGCCCTCAACGCCGAGTGATGGTTGGTCAGCGGTGGGAGAGCATCTCCGAGACGAGGAACGCCAGCTCCAGGCTCTGCTGGTGGTTCAGGCGCGGGTCGCACGCGGTTTCGTAACGCTTCTCGAGATCGGCGTCGATGATCTTCTCGCTGCCACCCAGGCACTCGGTGACGTCGTTTCCGGTCAGCTCGACGTGCAGGCCGCCGGGCACGGTGCCCAGGTCACGGTGCACCTCGAAGAAGCCGCGCACCTCGTCGATGATCGAGTCGAACTCGCGGGTCTTGTAACCGGTTGACGACTCGAAGGTGTTGCCGTGCATCGGGTCGCAGATCCACACGACCTTCGCTCCGGTCTCGGTGACCCGCCGCACGATCGCCGGCAGCTTGTCACGCACGTTGCCCGCACCCATCCGGGTGATGAAGGTCAGCCGCCCGGGCTCGCGGTTCGGGTCGAGGCGCTCGATCAGCGAGACGACCTCGTCCGGGTCGGCGGTCGGACCGAGCTTCACGCCGATCGGGTTGTGGATCCGCGCCGCGAAATCGATGTGCGCGTGGTCCAGCTGGCGGGTCCGCTCGCCGACCCACACGAAGTGCCCGGAGACCGCGTAGGGGTTGCCGGTGCGGGAGTCGATGCGGGTCAGCGGCTGCTCGTAATCCAGCAGCAGCGCCTCGTGGCTGGCGAAGAACTCCACGCCGGACAGCGGGGTCGACTCGAAGTCGACGCCACACGCGAGCATGAACTTCATCGCCTGGTCGATCTCGCGAGCGATCGACTCGTACCGCGAGTATGCCGAGTTGGCGATGAAGCCGCGGTTCCACTCGTGCACCTGCCGCAGATCCGCGAATCCGCCTGTGGTGAAAGCGCGTACGAGATTCAGCGTCGAGGACGCCGTGTGGTAGGCGCGCAGCAGCCGCTGCGGGTCCGGCGTGCGCGACTCGGGGTTGAAGTCGAAGTCGTTGATGATGTCGCCGCGGAAGGCCGGCAACGTCACGTCGCCACGGGTCTCGGTGTCATTGCTGCGGGGCTTGGCGTACTGCCCGGCCAACCGGCCGATCTTGACCACGGGTGTGCTCGCGCCATACGTCAGCACGGCAGCCATCTGCAGGATGGTCTTGACCCGGTCGCGGATGTTGTCGGCGGTCGCCTCGGAGAAGCGCTCGGCGCAGTCGCCGCCCTGCAGCACGAAGGCGTCACCGACGGCCGCGGCGGCCAGCCGAGAGCGCAACACGTCGCACTCGCCGGCGAAGACGAGCGGCGGTGCGGCCGCGAGCTCGGCACGCACCCGATAGACCTCGTCACCGTTCGGCCACTGCGGCTGCTGGAGGGCAGGCAGCGTGGGCCATTCGACCTGCTCGCTCAGCAGGCGGGGTACGGAGGTCGCGTCTGGGGTCGTCGTACTCACGAGCCAAGGGTACGGGCGTCAGATGAATATGCCGCGCCCGGTATTACCTGGTGGTCTCCTCAACGCCATCGGCGTCGCCCGAGGCAGGTGCGTCCGGGGTGCTTCCCTCGGCGTCCGCGCCGGCCGCGTCCCCGGTCGACTTCTCGTCCGTCTTGTCGTCCTTGTGATGCTGCAACCGGTCCTTGGCCTGCGTCGCGAGCGCTGCCGCTCCACCACCGATCTCCTTGGCCTTCTGCGTCAACCCGCCCTTCTTCAGCGAGGCCGCGTAGACGTCGACATACTCCTGACCGGTCAGCAGCATGATCTCGTACATCACCTCGTCGGTGATCGAGCGCAGCACGAAGCGGTCGTCCTGCATCCCCTCGTAGCGGGAGAAGTCGATCGGCTCACCGAAGCGGACGTGCGGTTGGACGATCCGGCCGAACAGCTTGCCCTGCGGCGCGATGACGTCGGTGCCGATGACGCCGACGGGGATCACCGGCGCGCCCGACTCGAGCGCGATGCGAGCGAGGCCGGTCTTGCCCTTGTAGAGCCGCCCGTCGGGCGAGCGCGTGCCCTCGGGGTAGATGCCGAAGACATCGCCATCAGACAGGATCCGCAGGCCGGTGGCGAGCGCGCCGGCCGCCGCCGACCCGCTGGAACGGTCGATCGGCACCTGGCCCGCGCCGGAGAAGAAAGCCTTCTGCAAGCGACCCTTGAAGCCGGGCGTGTTGAAGTATTCGGCCTTGGCGACGAACGTGACCCGGCGCGGGATCACCAGCGGCATGAAGAGCCAGTCGGCGACCGACAAGTGGTTGCTGGCCAGGATCACCGGGCCACGCTCAGGGACGTTCTGCGCGCCCTCGACCGTCGGCCGAAAGATGCCTTTGAGCAGCGGGCCGAGCAGCACCCACTTCAGCAACCAATAGAACACCGTGTCTCCTTCGCGCCGAGGGCCTGTCGGGCCACTGGCACCTGAGAATGAACAAAACTGCACTGATCCCGCGTGCAGGATACGGCAGGCAGCACGGCTCACGATCGAGGTGAAACAATGGTGCCCGGACCACCACCCTGACATGCTCAGCGAAGGAACAACGATGGACGTGCTGCCAGGCGCTGAACCCTTTGCCCACGACGGCTCCAGGACCGGCGTGCTCGTCTGCCACGGATTCACCGGCACCCCGCAGAGCATGCTGCCGATCGCACAGCGTTGCGCCGACGAGGGCTACACCGTGCGACTCCCCCGCCTTCCCGGGCACGGCACCAACTGGAAGGACCTAAACCGGACCCGTTGGACCGACTGGTGGTCGGCGATCGATGCGGCATACGCCGAGCTGGAGCGACGCTGCGACCGCGTCATCGCCATCGGCCTGTCGATGGGCGGGACGCTGGCGACCCTTGCCGCACAGACACATCCGTACGGCATACAGGGTCTGGTGCTGATCAACCCGGCCTACACGATGCGCGACATACGGCTCAAGGCCCTACCGGCGCTGCAGCACGTCGTGCCCTCGATCGCCTCGATCGCCAACGACATCAAGAAGCCCGGGTCCACCGAACTCGCCTACGACCGCACGCCCCTGAAAGCGCTGCAGTCCCAGCGGCAGATGTGGGCGCAAGTGACGCGCGACCTGCCGCAGGTGACGCAACCACTGCTGCTGATGCACTCCCCCGACGACCACGTCGTGCCGCCGGAGTGCTCCGCGCTGCTGCTGGCCCGGGTGTCCAGCACCGACAAGACGGAGATCCTGCTGACCGACAGCTATCACGTCGCGACCCTCGACAACGATGCTCCGCTGATCGAGGATGAAACCGTGCAGTTCATCCAGCGGGTCGCCGAGCGGCCGGTATGAGCGAGCGGCGCGAGGAGCCGGACGAGCAGACCGACATCGACCGCCGGTTTGCCGACATCATCTGGAACATCGACCCGTCGTTCACCATCCCGGACACCCCCGCGCCCGTCGAACGCTCTAAGAACGACCGCATGGACGACGACGTGGTCGATGCCTCGGACGAGCTCGCCGAAGAGGATGACCCGGACGACGGCGATGCAGCGGCGCCCGAGTCGACCGCACCGCTCGCCGACCTGCCCGACCAGTGGCGTATGCCGCCCTCAGGCTCGGCATCGTTGCTGGACGACGACGAGGCCGATACGTTCGTCCCGGCTCCGCCGCAACCGTTGCCGAGTGGTGAGGACCTCGGTTTCTGGACCATGATCGGCTGCCTGGTCGGCGGGCCGGCCTGGCTGCTCTACCTCTTCTTCTTCGACCGCTACGCCCAGTCACTGTGGTGGCTGCTGGCCTGTGCGCTCTTCGTCGCCGGAGTCGTGCAGTTGATCATGCGGTCTCCCAAGAACCGCGACGACCTGGATGATGACCACGGCGCGGTGCTCTAGACCCGACCGGGGTCAGCCCTGCAGGGCGCTCAGGTCGAGGTCGACCACCACCGGAAGGTGATCCGTGGCTGCTGCGAGCTTCGTCGCAGAAGTCTCCAATTCCGGTGTCACGCCTAGCAGTTGGGCTGACGCGAAGATGCCGTCGATCCGCTTGTGCGGGTCCTGGGCCGAGTAGGTCGGCGTGTCGGCGGACACCTCCCGCAACTCCCTCGCGAAGTGCCGCCAGGTCCGCCCGGACGGCTCTTCGTTGAGGTCACCGCCAACCACCATCGGCGGGGTCGGGGTGCCCGCCGCTGCCAGCAACGCCTTCGCCTCCGGCAACCGGTCGGCGCCGCGCAGCGACAGGTGCGCGCTGGCAGCGACCAGCGGGCGATGCCCGGGCAGGCGGACGGTGGCCATCCCGTAACCGCGCGGCTCGTCGAACCTGCGCACCGGCAATCGCCCGTGGTGGGCGTCGAGCACGTCCACCCGCAGGCTGGTCATCAGTGTGGTGCTCATCCGGAAGCGCTTGCCGCCGAACCAGGTCAGGCCGAGCTCGTCGGCGAAGGTCGCGATGCGGTGCCCCGACACCGGATGTCGCGGGACCTCCTGCAGTAGCAACACGTCCGGGGCGATCGAGCGGATCACTTCGACCAGCGCGGAGCGGTCGTCCTTCAGCGCACGCACGTTGTATGACGCCACCCGGATGCAGTGCGCGTCGCGAGGCGGAACCGGCATACCTGCGCTCATCGCCCGTTACCTGCGGTTGCGTCGGCCCGCTCGAGGACGGCGGTGCGTGCGAGGTCCGCGGCTCCCACGAAACCCGACTCGTTGCCGAGGGCCGCCTGCACGATGCGCGCTTCGGGCCGATAACCACGTCCGGCGAGGTGTCGGCGGAACGAGTCGCGCGCCGGGTCGAGCAGCATGCTGCCGGCCGCGCTGACGCCGCCGCCGATGACGAAGGCGCCGGGATCGAAGGCGTTCGCCAGGTTGGCCAGGCCGGTGCCCAGCCAGGTGCCGATCTCCGCGAGGAGCTCCTCAGCGGTCGGATCACCGGCCCGGGCCGCCTCGGTGATCATCGGGCCGGTCAACCGACGCGGATCGCCATCGACGCTGGCGGCCAGGTCGTGCGCCAGCGGGGAACCTGCCAGGACCAGCGAACGTGCTTCTCGCACCAGGGCGTTCCCACTGGCGTACTGCTCCCAGCAACCGCGGTTGCCGCACTCGCAGCGGTGTCCACCGGGCATGACCTGCATGTGGCCGAACTCCCCCGCGATGCCGAACCGGCCGCGTTGGATCCGGCCGTTGACCACGATGGCGCCGCCGATGCCGGTGCCGAGGTTGACCATCACGACGTGGGACTCACCCTGCACGTTGCCGAAGCGGTATTCGGCCCAGCACGCGGCATTCGCGTCGTTGTCGACGAACACGGGGATGTCGAGGCGCTGCACCAGTGCCTCGCGCAGCGGCTCGTGGCGCCAAGAGAGATGCGGGGCGAAGACGACGGTCGCACGGTCCGCCGCGACGAACCCGGCCGCACCGATGCCGATGCCGATGACGTCGCTCGTGGCGCGCGCCAACAACTCGTGCACCACCTCGACGATGAGGTCCTCCACGACCTTCGGCTCGGTCGTGCGGTGCGGCGTGTCCCGGCGTACGTGGTCGACCACCGTGCCGGACTCGTTCACCAGGCCACCGGCGACCTTGGTGCCGCCGATGTCGATACCGATGGCGAGGGTGGACCCCGAATCCGTCACTTGCCCATCTCCTTCGCCTGCGCTCCTCGCATGTCAGTCGTCGTCCTCCCCGGTCACCGGGACGTCCACGCCGCCGGAGGTGTCCCGCTCGTCCTTCGTCGGCGCGTCGGCGGTGCGGCGCTGCTGTGCGGCGGTGTGTAGCCCACCGGCCACCACACCGAGCAGGTCGGCGACCCGGTCCAGCAGGTCCGGCTGCACGGCCTGTACGACGCCGGCGAGCCGGCAGACCGGGCACATGCGGCAGACCGCCTCGACTGCCGTCCCCTGTGCGCAGTCACAACCCGCTGTCGATCGGTGGCGCTCCGGGACCGGCGCCGTGTTCGCGGTGGCGTCGTCGCGTGCGCTGTCGTCCACCGTTGCTTCCGCGGCGAGCTTGCTGTTCTGGGCCCACACCGCGAACGCCTCGGCCAGGCGCATCGCTTCATCGGCGACCGATGCGGGTCCGGACTGCTCGTCGCTGGTGTCGGAGGGTTCGTCGGGTGTCACGTCAGGCTCCTGCTCGGGTGGGGCGGAATGCGACATCAAGCATGCCGTCTCGCAGGCGGGCACCCGACGGGTGGCACCGTTGCAATGCCGACGGCAGCTCGAGGAGAGACTGGTGCCCGCAAGCGCTCAACATCAGGCTGTGCTCGGACCAGCGCAGTTTCAAGTCTCGAAAATCGCTCAGCGGTAACGGCATTCGCAGTCGATAGCCCTCGGTCTCCGGGTCCGCCGAGATCCGCAGCGGCAACTCCGGCTCCCAATCGGCGCCATTGATCGCCTGGTCAGCCGCGAGGCGTTGTACGCCGGGCAGCAGGTCGCTCTTCGCGTCGTCCCAGCCGATGACGCCGCGCACGTGGACGCCGCTGAGTCCGACGCCGACGGCCAGGCGTGCGGTCTTGCCGGGGTCGGAGGCGACCAACAGAGCGCCACCGGATCCCCCACAGACCGCGTTGCGTATGACGCGTGCGCGCTGGACGCCGTCCTGTAGATGCGTAAGGAGCGCCGGGCCCGGCCGGCGCCCACCGACCGCCGCGAGCAGTGGCCGAGCGGTGCGCAACCAGCCGGTGCCGACACGGGACAGCCGCAGCAGCGTTCCCGGAAGCGTCCGGGCCAGCCGGGCCAACTCGGGACCGTGTGTGCCGGCATCGATGACGACGGTGTGCTCGGGCCCGACCTCCACCGGAATGGACCACAGGAGGCGCAGGCAGCTCGCCGTGCTCGTGTGCCGCAGCGGATCGATCAGATCGGCCGAGTCGCCCAGCGTTTCGACGAGTCGACGCGCGGCCTCGTCGTCCTTCGTCGTCCGGTGCGCCGCCGCGGTGAGCACCGACGACCGACGACAGCGGGCAGCAGCACCGTCATACGGGTCCGCATCCAGGACGGTGACCGCCCGGCCCTCCCCGGCGAGATGGTCCGCCAGCCGTGCGGCCGTGGTCGACGAGCCCGCTCCACCGGGTCCGGTGACCAGCAGAACGCGTGCCGACATCAGCCCTCGACGCGCTTCTTCAAGCCCTTCAAGGCGGTCTCGATGATGGTCTTCTCGGCCTTCCGTCGGAGCATGCCGATGACCGGGATGCTGAGGTCGACGGTGAGCTCGTAGACGACGTCGGTCTGGTCGTCCGTGCCGGACAGCCGGTAGATGCCGTCGAGCGACTTCAGGATGCTGGACTTGACCAGCTCCCACGACACGACACCGGTGCCGTCCTCGCCGACGTCCCACGTGTAGGCCAGCACATAGGTGTCCTTGATGACACCGGCGTCCAGAGTCAACTGCACCTGCAGCGGCCAGCCCTGCTCGTCCTCACTGAGGACTTCGGCCTTCTTGATCTGCCCGGTCCATTCCGGATAGCTGTCGAAGTCGGCGATCACGTCGAGGACCTCGGCGGGCGGGGCCTTGATCGAGACGGAGGACTTGGTGCTGTCAGCCATGCCGGGAGCCTACCTGTCGGCGCACGTCGGCCGGTCGCTGCGCCGCGAATCATCCCCCGGGGCGGCTCGCTGCGGTTTCGACTCCGACACGTGCCCGCAGGAAAGCCCCGAACGGGCCGCGCTGCGATGCGACGCTCGCGCCGAACGTTGCCGCGAAATCGTCCGCGCCGGCCGTCGGCGCGGCGGACCGGACGAAATCGGTGAACCGCTCGAGACCGAACCGATCGACCAGGAAAGCGCACCAGGCATAAGCCTCCTGGTATGCCGCCTGCGGTGCGGACCTGAAGCGAGCGTCACTCGGTGGGCCGGCCGGCACGCGGCCGGCGCGAACTGCGGCCGCCAGCTGTGGCGCCAGCCGCGCGAGACCGAGCCGCGTCGCGCGGTAGGCGGTGAACTCGGCCGCCCCTTCGACCACCCAGCGCCGGATATCGACAGACGCCGCCTGGTGCAACGCAACGTGAGTCAGCTCGTGGGTCAGGACGACGACTCGCCCCTGCGACGTGACATCGGTGAACAAGGACGGCGCCAACACCACCCGGTCGTCGGCAGTCGTCGTCGCCGCGATCTGCGCGCCGGGCTCGACGGATCCGCCATGCCGACGGAAGCCCTCCTCGTCGGCCGGCACGTCGATGCGTGTGGTCCCGGTCAACACCGACCTGCCCCACACCTGTCGGACACGCCGCCCCGCGGTCTGCGCATCGCGCAGCACCTCCCGCAATCTCGCGTCGGGGACATCACCGGACACCACCACTCGAATGCCGCGCGCGGTGCCCGACACGGTCGCCGAGGTGTGCGCGCCGGCCGACGAGGACGTCGGATCGGCATGGTCCCCACTCGAGGAGCATCCGGCCGCGAGCGCGCCGAACAAGACCCACCCGGCGCAACACGCCGTACGACGTGTGATCGTCCGTCGGGTGGTCTCCTTCACCCGGTCGACCGTAACGGCTTCCAGGGTTCGATCCGTGCGGTGGCCGCCATCGCCTCCTGTGCCGTGATCAGCCCGGCCGACGCAAGGCCGTCGACCGCACGCCGCTCGTCGCCGTCCAGGCGCTGCTCCAGCGGTGCGAGCTGCAGCAACGCGGTCACCATGCACTCGGCGCAGTGCCGGTCACGCACCGGGCAGGTGTCGCAATCGATCTGCATGTCATCACCTCTTCGTCGTCCGTGGTCGATCGATCAACCATTGCCTCGGACGCTAGAGCCGACCTATGACAAGCCCCTCCTCGCGGCGTCTGTGACCATGTCCGTGAGGCGCTGCAGCCGCTCGGTCCGCAGCCGCCACGCCTGCCAGTGCAGCTGCACGTCAGCGACATGGTCACGCACGACCCGCACCAGTTCGCCCCGGTCCAGCCGGTCCCGTGCCTGCAGCACCGGCACCATCCCCCAACCCAGTCCGCCCGCGACCGCGGTGACGAACGACTCCGACGACGGGACCTCGTGGACGGCTCCGGTGGCCACGACGTCCCGCGCCCGCAGGAGCTCGTCCTGCAGGTCGTCGCGCTCGTTGAACCGCACCATCGGCATACCGCTCAGATCGACCGCGCGTCCGCGCCGGTGACGTTCACGGAACTCCGGCGTACACAGGGGCAGATAGCGCATCCGGCCGAGCGGCACCACCGAACAGCCCTGGACCGCAACGGGATCGGACGTGATCGCCGCGACCACGGCACCCGACCGCAGCAGCGCGCTGCTGTGCGCCTGGTCCTCGACCCGTAGATGGAGTGCCACGCCCGGCCAGCCGGCGACCGCTTCCAGTGCGGTGGCGAACCAGGTCGCGAGCGAGTCCGCGTTCACCGCAACCGCGAGGTTCTCGACCCCCTCGCCGGTCAGGCCGAGCTCGGCCCGCGCCTCGTGTTCGAGGGCCGCGCGCTGGCGTCCGAGGCGCAGCAGGACCTCGCCGGCATCCGTCGGTCGCACCGGCGAACTACGTTGCACCACAACGGCACCCACCGCCGCCTCGAGCGCTCGGATCCGTTGGCTGACCGCTGACGGTGTGATGTGCAGCCGGCGGGCCGCTGCCTCGAAGGTGCCTTCATCCGCGACCGCGACGAGGGTCTGCAAGTGTTCGTCCTGCATGAAGCGATGCTAATGCTTCTGTAGAAACTTTCGCTGGCCTTCATCTCGGTCTGCGCCATACGTTGGGCGCACCATGATCAATCCAGCACTCACCGGCCTGTTCACCGGACTGTCCCTCATCATCGCGATCGGCGCACAGAACGCTCTCGTCCTCCGGCAGGGCCTCACGCTGCAGCACGTCGGCTCCGTCGTGCTCGTCTGCATCGCGGGCGACGTCCTGCTGATCAACGCCGGTGTGGCGGGCGTCGGCGCGATCATCAGCAGCCACCCCACCGTCCTGGACATCCTGCGCTGGGCAGGTGCGGCATACCTGATCTGGTTCGGTGTCCGCTCGCTGGCCGCGGCCCGCACCTCGCATGCGCTGACCTCCGGGAAGGTCGCCACCAGAGGTTCGGTGATCGGTGCTGCGCTGGCCATCACCTTCCTCAACCCGCACGTCTATCTCGACACTGTCCTGATGCTCGGCAACGTCGCCAACCAGCAGGGCATCGTGGGCCGCTGGTGGTTCGCGGCCGGCGCGTGCATGGGCAGCGTCGCCTGGTTCGTGCTGATCGGGTACGGCGCCCGGCTCGCTGCCCCGGTGATGAGCCGGCCGATGACCTGGCGGGTGCTCGACGTCGTCATCGGCGTCACGATGCTCACGATCGCCGCGCTGCTGATCTTCGCCTGACGGCGAGCCGGAACGCAGATTGTCATACCCCGCACCTACGTTCGTCGGTATGAACGAGCGCAGCGAGCGACAGTGGGCTCGGGTTGATGACGGCATCCGACGGAGGAGGAGGCCGTCATGAGCGAGCGCAGCGAGCGACAGTGGGCTCAGGTTGATGACGGCATCCGACGGAGGAGGAGGCCGTCATGACGATGCCGGCACCGATCCAGTCGACGTTCGACGACCTGGGCACCCCCCTCGCCGACGTCACGTTCGTCGTGCTCGACCTGGAGACCACCGGCGGCAGCCCGACCGAGTGCGAGATCACCGAGATCGGAGCAGTCAAGGTCCGCGGCGGGCAGGAGCTGGGTGAGTTCCAGACCCTCGTCAACCCCGGCGAGCCGATCCCCGCGTTCATCTCGGTGCTGACCGGCATCACCGATCCGATGGTGGCCAACGCGCCGTTCATCGGCGAGGCGCTGTCGGCGTTCCTGGAGTTCATCGGCGACGCGGTGCTGGTCGCCCACAACGCCCGTTTCGACATCACGTTCCTCAAGGTCAACTGCGAGCGGCTCCAGCTCCCCTGGCCGGGCAACGCCGTGCTCGACACGGTGCACCTCGCGCGCCAGCTGGTCACCCGCGACGAGTCGCCCAACCACAAGCTCTCCTCCCTCGCACGGGTCTTCAGCACCCGGGTCACGCCCGACCACCGCGCCCTGCACGACGCCCAGGCGACCGTCGACGTGTTGCACGGTCTGATCGAGCGCGTCGGCAACCTCGGGGTGCACACGTTCGAGGAGCTGCGGTCCTACACGTCGCGGGTCACCCCGGACCAGCGCCGCAAGCGTTTCCTCGCCGAGGGGCTGCCGTCGGCACCGGGCGTCTACGTCTTCAAGGACGAGCGCGGCGAGGCCCTCTACATCGGCACGTCGATCGACATCAAACGCCGGGTCCGCAACTACTTCACCGCGAGCGAGCAGCGCACCCGGATGGCCGAGATGGTCCGGCTGGCGACATCGGTCACCCCGATCGTGTGCCACACGACCCTGGAGGCCCAGGTCCGCGAGTTGCGGCTGATCGCCGAGCACAAACCCCGCTACAACCGCCGCTCGCGACACCCCGAGCGGACGATGTGGCTCAAGCTGACCGCCGAGGCGTTCCCGCGCCTGTCGATCGTGCGGACCATGCGCGACGACGGCGCCACCTACGCCGGGCCGTTCACCTCGCGCTCGGTGGCCGAGCAGGCAGCCGCGGCGGTGCACGAGGTGGTCCCGCTGCGGCAGTGCACCGCGCGCCTGTCCCGCAAGGGCACCGGCTCCGCCTGTGCACTGGCCGAGATGGGACGGTGCGGCGCGCCGTGCGACGGCCGCCAGTCACCGGACGACTACGCCGAGATCGCCGACCGGGTCGCGTCCGCCCTGGACGGCGACGGCCACCAGGTGATCGACGCCCTGAGCCAACGGCTGCGCACGCTGGCCGCGGACCAGCGCTTCGAGGACGCCGCGGCGGTGCGCGACCGGATGCTCGCCCTGGTCCGGGCAGCCGCTCGCACCCAACGTATGACGCCGCTGGCGATCAGCCCGGAGATCATCGCTGCGGCCCCCACACCCGCGGGCGGCTGGGAGTTCACCTGCGTCCGCTACGGCCGGTTCGCCGGCGCCACCGTGTGTCCACCGCGGACCGACCCCAGCGGATTCATCGCCGCGCTGCGTGAGAGCGCCGAGCACGTCGAGCGGCCCGAGGTCGCCGTTCCGGCGGCGACCCACGAGGAGACCGAGAAGATCTTGCGCTGGATGGAGCAGCCGGGTGTTCGCATCGTCGACATCGACGGTGTCTGGATCTGCCCGGTCGGGGGCGCCGCCGGCGCCCAGGCATCGCTGGACGAGACGATCAACGACCGCGCTGCCGTCCCGGGTTTCGAGGAGTCCAGCGCATGGCGCGGACATCGGCGAGTGACCGCCTGACGTGTGCCGGCGAAATATCCCGGAGGGAGTGTCTCCCCGCGAAGTATTCGCAGGAGCGGGTCGGTGACTAAGCTCAGGGCATGATTTCTGCGATCGTGATGATCAAGGCCGATGTGCACCGCATTCCCGAGGTGGCACAGGAGATCTCCGAGATCGACGGCATCGCCGAGGTCTACAGCGTCACCGGTGACGTCGACCTGATCGCGGTGGCCAAGGTCGGCCAGCACGAGGACTTCGCCGATGTGATCGCAGACCGGCTCAACAAGGTCGAGGGTGTGCGCGACTCACAGACGCACATCGCCTTCCGCACCTACTCGAGCCGTGACCTGGGCGCAGCGTTCGCGATTGGTCTCGACGACTGAGTCCTCGGCCCGACCCTTGACCGAAGCGGCTCAGCCGCGCACGTCCTCGGTCGCGGCCGCCCATCGGTCGACGACCGCACTCGCCGCACCGGAATCGATGGCGTCGCGTGCCCGGGCGATGCCCGCGTCCAGCGCCGCGTCGATCCCGTCATACGCACCGAAGCGCCCCGGACCGTCACCACCGGCCACCACCGCGAGTGCGAGCCCCGCGTTCAGCAACACCGCGTCGCGGACCGAGCCCGGTGCCCCGGCGAACAACTCCCGCGCAACGGCAGCGTTCCGCGTGGCATCGCCGCCTCGTAGGGCTTCGATGCCCACCAGTTGTATGCCGTGCTCGCGCGGATCGATCGTGTGCGCGCTGACGTGCCCGTCCGCGACCCAGTGCACTGTCGAGGTGGTCGTCACCGTCACTTCGTCCAGACCGTCGTCGCCCCGCGAGACCGCTGCGTTGCGGCCACGTTCGGCGAACACCCCGGCCATCAGCGGCAGGATCAGTGGATCCGCCGCGCCGATCGATGCGAACTGCGGCGCAGCAGGATTCGTCAACGGGCCGAGCACGTTGAACGCGGTGCGAATGCCGAGCTCGCTACGGGTCGGCGCGGTGAAGCGGAACGACGGGTGGAAGGTCTGCGCGAAGCAGAAGGTGATGCCCGCTGTCCGCGCGACGTCCGCCACCTGCTCGGCGTTGAGGTCCAGCCGCACCCCCAGCGCTTCCAGCACATCGGCCGCACCGGATTTCGACGACGCAGCACGGTTGCCGTGTTTGACCAGAGTCACCCCCGCGCCGGCGCAGACGATCGCCGACATCGTCGAGATGTTGACCGTGTGCGCCCCGTCGCCGCCGGTCCCGACGATGTCCAGGGTGACGCCCGGGACCTCGATCGGCACCGCGTGCCGGATCATCTCGTCCGCGAGCCCACGCAGTTCGTCGACTGTCTCGCCCTTGGCACGCAGCGCGACCAGGAACCCGGCGATCTGTGAGCCGGTGGCCTCACCGGACATGATCTTGTCCATCGCCCACCCCGCCTGTGGCGCAGTGAGGTCCGTCCCGTCCAGCAACGCGTTGAGCAGTGCCGGCCAGGTCGTCTCGGATGCCATGTCGGCGCGTCGCTCAGGCGGTGGCGCCGCGGCGCATCAGGTCGGCGATCGCCGCCCCGATCGTCAGCGGGTCGATCGGGTGCGGGACGGCAGCGTCACACTGCGACCACACCGCGAGCCAGCCGTCGGAGGGCCGGCCGGTCAACACCAGCACCGGAGGGCAGTCGAAGACTTCGTTCTTCAGCTGGCGACACAGGCCCAGGCCACCGAGCTTGGCGGCTTCGCCGTCGAGGATGAGCAGGTCGTAGTGCTCCTTGTCGACAGCGTCGACAACCGCTGCGGGTGTCGCGCACTCGCGCCAGCTGGTGATCTCGACATCCTTGGACGGCCGTCGGCCGACACCCAGTCGGACGGCGTCGCGGGTGGCGATGTCGTCGCTGTAGAGCAGGACGGTCAGCTGGTGCACGCCACCGGACGTCTTGCCCGCCGGAACCACTGCGGAGGATGCGCTCATAGCTCCGAATGCTACTGGTCCGGCCGGGCACGATCGACAGCAGTCGGGCGTTCAACGACACGACGACAGCCGTATGACGCGACCTTTCACCCGGCCCCGACCCGGCAACAGGCGCAGTTTGGGCAGATGCACTGGGAAGAAACGGAACTCGCCCAGAAGTTCAATCTGGACAGTCGGGGGGTCGCCCGCGCATGTCTGCCCCGATGGGGCCATAATGGCGGACGTGGCGACCGCAACGACGGCTCATACGAGCGATTCCCGGATCCCGGCAGGGCATGGACCTGTCAGCAGACCCAATCTGACGGCAGTCGGCACCATGGTGTGGCTGGCCAGCGAGCTGATGTTCTTCGCGGGGCTCTTCGCGATGTACTTCACGATTCGCTCCGTGGCCGGCCCACTGTGGGACGAACGCACCAGCCATCTCGAGGTCGGCTTCGCCTTCGGCAACACGTTGATCCTGGTGATCTCCTCGATCTGGTGCCAGTTCGGTGTCTTCAAAGCCGAGGCCGGTAAGTCGCACCGCGACGGCAAGCTGTGGCAGCTCGGTTCCTGGGGCATGCGCGAGTGGTATGTCCTCGCCTTCCTCTTCGGTGCCATCTTCGTCTCCGGCCAGGTCTTCGAATACTCCAACATGTTCGCCGAGGGCATCTCGCTGGACTCCGACGCCTACGGCTCGATGTTCTACATGACCACCGGCTTCCACGCGCTGCACGTGACCGGCGGTCTGCTGGCTTTCCTGATGATCATCGGCCGCACGTTCACGGCCAAGAAATTCACGCACCATCAGGTGACCGGCGCGATCGTCGTCTCCTATTACTGGCACTTCGTCGACGTCGTCTGGATTGCACTGTTCGCCACGATCTACCTCCTCAAGTGACGGACGGCGTGCTGAAGATGTCGACCACCCATCCCTTCAACGACGACAGGACGACTTCGTGAGTTCACTCGTTGCCCGCCGCCGGCACCCGGCAGCGATTGCGATCGTGTTGCTTCTCGGCCTCATCATCACCGGTGGCCTCTATGCCGCGTTCGCACCCAAGAACGCTGACGCAGCCAGCAGCAACACCCAGACCGCTGCCGCCGGCCACAAGCTTTTCTTGTCCAACTGCGCGTCGTGCCACGGGCTCGACGGCGCCGGCGGTGACGGTGGACCGTCGCTGGTCGGCGTCGGAGCCGCAGCCGTGGACTTCCAGGTCGGCACCGGACGTATGCCGCTGGCGAACCCCGGGGTGCAGGCCGAGCGCGGCAAGCCGCAGTTCAACGACAAGGACACCGCAGCGCTGGCCGCCTACGTGGCGTCGCTCGGCGAGGGCCCGTCGGTGCCGTCCTCCAGCCTCACCCAGGGCGGTGGCGACATCGCCAAGGGTGGCGAACTGTTCCGCGTCAACTGCGCGATGTGTCACAACTTCGCCGGCTCCGGCGGCGCACTGACCCGCGGCAAGTTCGCACCGAACCTGATGGACGTCTCCGGCAAGCACATCTACGAGGCGATGCTGACCGGTCCGCAGTCGATGCCGGTGTTCAACGACTCCAACCTGTCGGCGCAGGACAAGAAGGACATCATCTCCTTCCTGCAGAACGTCAAGGCCGAGTCCAGCCCGGGTGGATGGAGCATGGGCAACCTCGGCCCGGTCCCCGAAGGACTGTTCGCGTGGACGATCGGCATCGGCATGCTGATCCTGATCGCCGTCTGGCTCGGTAAGAAGGCAGCCTGATGACTGACGACAACGAAGCTTCGATCTCGAAGGAGCCGGCCGTGAGCCACAACGAGTCCGGCCACGCCGTCGCGACCCGCCACGACGACCACGCACTGCCCGAGCGGTTCGAGAACCCCGGCCTGCCGGATCACGTGCACCGCCAGGGCGACAACGACGAGGCCGCGGCCCGCCGCAGCGAGCGACAGGTCGCGACGCTGTTCGGGCTGTCGATGCTCGCGACGGTCCTGTTCGTCGTCGCCTACGCCGTGATCGGCAAGGACGACAACGTCACGCTCCCTATCCTGGGCAAGGTGCACGCGCTGCACGTCGCACTCGGCGTGACGCTCGCGGTGTCCATGCTCGGCATCGGTCTGGGTGCGATCCACTGGGCCAAGACGCTGATGTCCGACGAGGAGGTCGTCGAGGAGCGCCATACGCTGCGCTCGAACGACGATGCCCGTGCCGACTTCGTCAAGGTGATGTCGGACGGTGCCGACTCCGCGCAGATCAAGCGTCGCCCGCTCATCAAATACAGCCTGGGTGGTGCGCTCGGCCTCTTCGCCGTCCCGCTCGGCCTGCAGCTTGTCGGTGGCCTCGGCCCGTTCAAGGGTGATGTCGAGGACCTGCGCACGACCCTGTGGGACACCGAAGTGCCGGTGCTCGGCGCCGATGGCAAGCCCGAGATGAAGAACGGCAAGCCGGTCACCCGCCCGCGCCGCCTGATGCGCGATCCCGACGGCACCGCGATCCGGCTGTCCGACGTGACGTTGGGCTCGGTCTTCCACGTGCTGCCCGAGGGCATCAACGACACCGAGCACCCGATCAATCAGAAGGTCAAGGCGTCGGTCATCCTCATCTCGCTGCAGGAGGACCGCATCAAGAACACCCGTGAGCGGGACTGGGGCATCAACGGTGTCGTCGCCTATTCCAAGATCTGCACGCATGTCGGCTGCTCGGTCGGCCTCTACGAGCAGACCACTCACCACCTGTTGTGCCCGTGTCACCAGTCCACGTTCGACCTGACCGAGGACTGCAAGGTCATCTTCGGCCCCGCGAAGCGTCCGCTGCCGCAGTTGAAGATCGACGTCGATGACGAGGGTTACCTCTACGCGCCGCACGGCTTCGATCAGCCGGTCGGCCCGAGTTTCTGGGAGCGTGGCTGATGAGCGAGCAGACCAAGGCCCGCAGCACCGCTGACGCGTTGCGCGCGGACGACAAGAAGGACGCACCGGCCGCTGCTGGCGGCGGCCCTGTCGGCGCCGTCGCCAACTGGATGGACGAGCGCACCGGCTCCGCCAAGGGCATCAGCTACCTGATGAAGAAGGTCTTCCCGGACCACTGGTCGTTCATGCTGGGTGAGATCGCGATGTACTCGCTGGTCATCCTGCTCATCAGCGGCACGTTCCTGACCTTCTGGTTCGTGCCCAGCATGGGTGAGACCGTCTACAACGGCCCCTACGTCCCGCTCAAGGGCACGCAGATGAGTGAGGCCTTCGCCTCCACCGTCCGCATCTCGATGGACGTCAAGGGCGGTCTGCTGATCCGCCAGATCCACCACTGGTCGGCACTGATCTTCGTCGTGTCGATCGCGTTGCACATGTTCCGCGTCTTCTTCACCGGCGCGTTCCGCAAGCCTCGCGAGATCAACTGGATCATCGGCCTCCTGCTGGCGATGCTGGCCATGGTCGAGGGCTTCCTCGGCTACTCGCTGCCCGACGACCTGCTGTCCGGCACCGGTATCCGCGCCATGCAAGGGTTCATCCTGTCGATCCCGGTGATCGGCACCTACATCAGCTACATCCTCTTCGGCGGTGGCTTCCCGGGGCAGGACATCATCCCCCGGTTCTTCACCCTGCACGTGCTCCTGCTGCCGGCCATCCTGGTAGGTCTGTTCACCGCGCACATCATCCTGGTGATGGTGCACAAGCACACCCAGTACCCCGGCCCCGGCCGCACCAACAAGAACGTCGTCGGCTTCCCGATGATGCCGGTCTACGCGGCCAAGGCCGGTGGCTTCTTCTTCGTGGTCTTCGGCATCACCGCGCTGATCGCCGGGCTTGTCTCGATCAACCCGATCTGGATGTACGGCCCCTACGAGCCCACCATGATCACGGCCGGCTCGCAGCCGGACTGGTACATGGGCTTCGCCGACGGTGCGCTACGACTGTTGCCCGGCTTCCTGGAGTTCAATCTCTTCGGGAAGACCTGGAGTTTCAACATCATGATCGGCGCGATCCTGATGATCCCGATCCTGTGGACCATCATGGGTCTCTACCCGTTCATCGAGAAGTGGGTCACTGGCGACAACGAGGAGCACCACATCCTCGACCGGCCGCGCAACCGGCCCACCCGGACCGGACTCGGCATGGCCGCGATCACCTTCTACGGCATCCTGTTCGCCGCCTGCGGAAACGACATCATCGCCATCAAGTTCCACCTGTCGATCAACGACATCACCCGGGCCTTCCAGATCGGGCTGATCGTGATGCCGATCATCGTCTTCTGGGTGGTCAAGCGAATGTGCCTG
This sequence comes from Flexivirga endophytica, assembly GCF_014640635.1. GTDB lineage: Bacteria > Actinomycetota > Actinomycetes > Actinomycetales > Dermatophilaceae > Flexivirga > Flexivirga endophytica. The sequence continues at coordinate 873,536 of NZ_BMHI01000001.1, read as the reverse complement.
TCGCTGCAGCGCTACGACCGAGATCTGGTCCTGCACGGCCGCGAGAGCGGTCGCCTGGTCCGGACTGCCAAGGGTCGCTTCTTCGAGGCCCACGAGGACTTGGACGACTACGAGCGCTGGGCGCTGGTGGCCTACGAGTCCCCCGCCCCGGTGGACCTGGAGTCCGCGACCGACGAGAACGGCGTACGCCGCAAGAGCGCCCGCAAGGACCGTTTGCGGGCCCGTGTGTCGCACTACTACTTCAAGGACCGCGTCGAGCCCGTCACCCCGATGGAGTTGGCGTCGGCACACCACGATGGCCAGGCCGGCGAGCAGATCGAGTCTCATCCCGACGAGGCTGAGTCCGGTCACATGCACGGCGGCGCCGAGGAGATCGGGGCGGCACACGCCTACGGTCACCCGTCACCGCACGACAAGCAGGACTGATCGGCGGGCCCTCCCCGGAGGGCGGCCACCTCAGTGCCGAGAGGCCCACGCGCACACACTGTGCGGGTGGGCCTCTCGGCATACTCGGCTGCGACTCTAAGCTGTTGCTCCACTGCAGTTCTCGACAGGCACAGGAGTCTCCGCATGCCCATCGCCATGAGTCGTGAAGATTTCGAGGACGCGGCCGCCGACGCCATGGACACCATCCCGCAGGACCTGCTGGATCGGCTGGACAACGTGGCGATCACCGTCGAGGACGAGCCGCAGCCGGGCAGCGTCCCTGGACTGCTCGGCCTGTATGTCGGTGTCCCCCTCACCCAACGTGACTCCGGCTACGGACTCGGAAACCTCCCCGACCGCATCTACATCTACCGGGGACCGCTCACCCGCTACTGCCACACGCGCGACCAACTGCTGCACCAGATCCGGGTGACGGTTCTGCACGAGATCGGCCATCACTTCGGCATCAGCGACGAGCGACTGCACGAGCTCGGCTGGGGCTAGCGCGGTGCGTGAGCCTCCTTTCTGATTCCCTACATCAGGCCAGACGTTGGTCGAGCCAATCGCACCAGTCGAGTCGCGCCCGCTGTGAGCGGATGCCCATCTCCACGGTCGCCCGGGTCGCGAACACCGGCGCCGTCGGATCACTCGCTGCCGGTTCACTGTCGAACTCCGCGGCGAAGCGTTCGTAGAGGGCGAGCCGTTCGGTGCTGAGGCGGCGCACCCGGCCCACGACCGCACGCGCCGCCTCCCGTTCCAGCAGCCACAGGGAGGACACCCGCAACAGTGTCGGATCGCGTTCAACCGTCGGCTCCGGCTCGGTCGCGAGCCACTCCACCAGCGCACGTCGACCGTCGGCCGTGAGTTCGTAGCGTTTCGTCGGGCGCGGGCCGGCGCCTCCGACAACGGTGTGCCGCACGTGTCCGTCCCGCTCGAGCCGGGCCAACTCGGGGTAGATCTGACTGTGTTTGGCGGCCCAGAAATAGGCGAGATCACGATCCATCAGTCGGGTCAGCCGATAACCGGTCGTCGGTTCACGAGCGAGCAGCCCGAGCAGAGCGTGGCCAAGTGCGGATATCACCCACCCAGCCTAGCGGAGTTATGTCAAACTCGACATATGAAAGTTCTGACATACATGACCTTCGGCGTCGTGCTTCTGCTCGGCGCGTGCTCCTCGAACTCAGCCGATCCGGGCTCATCCCGCGCGAGCACCACAGCCAGCTCCCACAGCCCCAGCTCGACGACCTCCACGGCCGACTCCCCCACTGCGGCCGCCGCACCGACCGAGGTGGGGCCGGCCCGGTGCGGTGATGCTGTCGGTGTGAAGCCGCATCCGTTCACGCTCGCGGTCGCGGGTGCCAAGCTTCCGGCAGCCACTTTGGGCACCGGGGCGGACGTCGCCGTCCTGCTCCATCAGACCGATGGCGACGGCGCCTGCGGGTGGTTTCCGGTCGCCGGAATGATCGCCTCGCAGGGGGTCCGGGTACTCGCATTCGACCTGTGCGGCTACGGGGCGACGACCTGCACCAGCACGACGTCGCCCGCGCTCCAGGTACGCGCTGCGGTCCGCTGGGCGCGATCCCATGGCGCTCGTCACGTCACGGTGGTCGGCGCGTCGATGGGTGGCTCCGTCGCGCTCGGCACCGCCGCGAAGACCGCACCGGACGCTGTCGTCGACTTGTCCGGCCCGATGACCTGGGAAGGCGTCACCGGCTCAACGGCTGCAGCTCGCGCCCTGCGGGTCCCGCTGCTCGGGGCGGTGGCCGACGGTGACCCGAGCACCGACTCCGCGGCCCTGCGTCGTGCGGTGCTGTCCAGCCCTGCCAAGCACCGATTCGTGACCGCGCCGGACGGGCACGGCATCGAGATGCTCGCGTCGTACAAGAACGGCAAGGACGTGCCGACTCCCTTGTTGCGCACCGTCGTTCGGTGGATCAAGGGCGACTATTCGTGAGTGCTGCGACGCGAAGCGGCCCGCCATACATCATGTGTATGGCGGGCCGCTCGGTAAGGCCTGGAAAGCGCTGCGCGGGGTGACTCAGATGGAGTGCTCTCCGTGGAAGTACTCGAAGACCCAGCCGATCGAGGCCAGCGCCACGAACGGCACGGCCAGCATCACCAGCCACCAGCCGAACGCCAGGCCGAGAGCAACGATCGCCAAGGACGCACCGAGGAACAGCGGCCACCAGGAGTGCGGGCTGAAGAAGCCGTAGTCCCCCTCGACATCGCTCTGCTCCCCCATCGGGTCGTCGTCCGGACGCAGATCGATCTTGCGACCGGTCCACCACAGGAAGCCCGCGATCAGCGCGCACAGTCCGGCAGACAAGTAGAGGCCGACCGAACCAACCGGCTCGTCCCAGCTGCTGAAGTGGCCGTAGATCGATCCCATCACGGCAAAGAAGACGCCAATGATGAGGAACATCTTGAATTCGACCTTCATGGCGAGCCTCACTCACCCTTCCCGGGCTCGTCGCCCATGAATGCTTGGTCACCACGGTCCGCCGGCCCCACCAACTGGGCGAGCGTGTCCTCGGAGGCCGCGACACTCCAGGAGGCTGCCTCGGGGTGGTGCAGGTCGAACGCGGGGCGCTCCGAACGGATCCGTGGGATCGAGTCGAAGTTGTGCCGCGGCGGCGGGCAGGAGGTCGCCCACTCCAACGAGTTGCTGTAACCCCAGGGGTCGTCGACCTCGACCATCGGCGCCGTGCGCCAGGTCTTCCAGACGTTGTACATGAACGGCAGCATCGAGATGCCGAGGATCAGGGCGCCGACGGAGGAGATGTCATTCATCCACTGGAAGTCGTCGGCCGGCAGGTAGTCGGCGTAACGACGCGGCATACCCTTCACACCCAGCCAGTGCTGGATCAGGAACGTCATGTGGAAGCCGATGAACAGCAACCAGAAGTGGATCTTTCCCAGGCGCTCGTCGAGCATGCGACCGGTCAGCTTGGGCCACCAGAAGTACCAGCCCGCGAACATCGCGAAGACGACGGTGCCGAACACCACGTAGTGGAAGTGCGCGACCACGAAGTAGGAGTCGGTGAGGCTGAAGTCCAGCGCCGGGCTGGCCAGGATGACACCGGTCAGACCACCGAAGAGGAAGGTCACCAGGAACCCGATCGCCCAGAGCATGGGTGTCTCGAAGGTCAGCGACCCGCCATACATCGTCCCGACCCAGTTGACGAACTTCACACCCGTCGGCACCGCGATCAGCATGGTCATGATGGCGAAGAACGGCAGCAGCACCTGGCCGGTGGCGTACATGTGGTGCGCCCACACGCTGACCGACAGGGCCGCGATCGAGATGGTCGCGAAGACCAGGGTCTTGTAACCGAAGATCGGCTTCCTGGAGAAGACCGGAATGACTTCGGAGATGATGCCGAAGAACGGCAACGCGATGATGTAGACCTCGGGGTGCCCGAAGAACCAGAACATGTGCTCCCAGAGCATCGCGCCGGCGGTCGAGGCGTCGAAGACGTGCGCGCCCATGATGCGATCGGCGCCCAGGCCGAACAACGCCGCGGCCAGCACCGGGAACACGACGAGCACCAGGATCGAGGTGATCAGGATGCCCCAGGTGAAGATCGGCATCCGGAACATCGTCATACCGGGTGCACGCATGCACACGATGGTGGTGATGAAGTTGACCGAGCCGAGGATGGTGCCGAAACCGGCCAGCGCGAGACCGAAGACCCACAGGTTGCCACCTGCGCCGGGGCTGTAGGTGGCGTTGGACAACGGCGCGTAGGCGAACCAGCCGAACGAGGCCGCACCCTGCGGGGTCAGGAAACCGGCGCTGGCGATGAGGCCACCGAAGAGGTAGAGCCAGTAGGCGAACATGTTCAGCCGCGGGAACGCCACATCGGGCGAGCCGATCTGCAGCGGCATGATCGCGTTGGCGAAGCCGGCGAACAGCGGTGTCGCGAAGAGCAACAACATGATCGTGCCGTGCATCGTGAACAGCTGGTTGAACTGCTCGGGGTTGTCGACGATCTGCAGGCCGGGCGAGACCAGCTCGGCGCGGATCATCAGCGCCAGCACGCCGCCGATCAGGAAGAACGCGAAGGAGGTGATGAAGTAGAGGTTGCCGATGACCTTGTGGTCGGTCGCGGTGATCCACTTGACGAACGTGCGTCCGGGGTGGCGGGTGCGAACCCGTACGGCCGAGCGCGAGTCGCCGGTGTCGCCCGCGTCCCCGACGCGTGGAGTGGCGATGCTGGCCATTACTTCGCTCCTTCGGTGACGATGTCAGAGCCCGTGACGCCGTTGGGGAGGTACTGCTGCATCTTCTTCTGGTCCTTCGCCTCGATCGCGGAACCCTCACGAACGAGCGCGTTGGACAGGAAGCCGACGTTGCCCCTGTCACGCAGCTGCTGCATCTTCTTGTTGTAGTCGGACTGACTGACGACCTTGACGTTGAACAGCATCTGCGAGTGGTAGGCGCCGCACAGCTCGGCGCACTTGCCCTGGTAGGTGCCGATCTCGGTCGGCGTGACCTGGAACTTGTTGACCTTGCCGGGGATGATGTCCATCTTCTGCAGGAACTGGATCACCCAGAACGAGTGGATGACGTCCCGTGAGGTCAGCACGAACTCGACCTTGCGGTCGACCGGCAGGTAGAGCGTGGGAATGGTGGTCTCGGGGTCGGGCGCGCTCATGTCGGCCTGCACACCCGCGTCATACACCTTGGCGTTGACGTAGTTGAAGTCCCACGACCACTGCTTGCCGACGACGTTGACCGTGACGGCCGGCTTCTGGCTGGTGTCCAGCATCTTGTTCTCCATCTGCACGGTCTTCCCGAAGAAGACCGCGACCATGAAGATCGGCACGACCGTGAAGAGGATCTCGATCGGCACGTTGTAGGCAAGCTGCGGCGGGAGACCGACATCGGTCTTCTTCCGCCGGTAGCGGATCATGCAGTAGACGATCATCGCCCACGTGATCACGCCGACCACCAGGGCCCATACCCAGGCCGAAACCCAGAAGTCGGTGATCTCCTTGCTGAGACTGGTGACCCCCTTGGGCAGGTAGCCGCGCTTTTCGACGGGGGTGCAGCCGCTCAGCAGCATGACGCTGGCGGCGATCAGTCCGCCGAAGGCGATCTTGCTGCGCCGCCGCCCGCCAGAAGCCTGGGAGCGGCGCGCGGATTCCACGAGGGGTTTGTCAGATCCGGGCACATGCAGACTCTATCCCAGGCGTATTCGAAGTCGACGTCAGGGCAGGCCTGTTGGAGGCATCAATTCGACTGTCCCAACGACCAACTCACGACGAACGTGCCCGAGACCGGCCCCGACACGAGTCACTTCCCCGCCGACCGGACCGAGCGCGTGTCTCTACAACCTGTCGAACGGTCAGGATGGGCCTGGCGTGTCACTCCAGCACGACGGCAACGGCACGTCTGCCGCGAGCGCCACCCGACGCAGGTAGTCCCGGCGCGGGATCTCCCGCACACCGAGTGTCGCGAGGTGCTCGGTCTGCCACTGGACGTCGATCAACCGGCGCTCGTCGCCGTCGCCGAAGACGAGCTCGGTCAGGCCCCAGACGGCTACCTTCCCGGCATCGGTCGCGCGGTGGAACATCGACTCCGCCGCGAAGACGCCTCCGGTGCACACGCCGTAGAGCCCTCCGACGAGCGCCCCACCGTCGTCCCACGTCTCGATCGAGTGCGCCCAGCCGAGCCGGTGCAACTGCTCGTATGCCGCCCGGACCTCGGGGGTGATCCACCGACCCGGCCGCGACGGGTCACCGCATGCCTCGACGACATCGCCGAACGCGAGGTTGTAAGTCACGCGGTAGCGGTGCCGTGACCGCCGTAGCGAGCGTGACACGTGGAACTCACCCGGCAGCAGCACGCCGCGGCGGACCGGCGACCACCAGCCGATCGGGCGCCGACCGTCGTCGCCGATGCCCATCGGAAACATGCCGGCGCGGTATGCCGCCAGCAGTGTGCCCGGTTGCAGGTCGGCACCGACCGCGATCAGGTCCTGCGCGACGTCGTCCTGCTGCTGCTCGTCGAGATTCCACCGGCTCGGGGCGGGTTCGACGGGCACGGCGGTGTCGGTGGATCAGCCGCGCGGGCAGTTCAACAGCGGCTCGACGGTGGCGACGGTCTTCTCGCCATACGACTGACCCAGCCGGGTGAGGAAGTCCTGCTTGCGCAGGATGTACTCCTGGGTGCCGACCGTCTCCAGCACGTAGGTGGCCAGCATCGACCCGATCTCGGCGCAGGTGCGCAGGTCGAGCTCCCAGGTCAGGCCGGCCATGAAACCGGCGCGGAAGGCGTCGCCGACGCCGGTCGGGTCGACGCGGCCGACCTCGCGGGCGACCGGGACCTCGATCGGGTCCTCGCCGCGACGCAGGATGACGGCGCCGTCCTTGCCCTTGGTGATGACACGGGTGCCTACCTGCTCGAGGATCTCGTCGGCGGACCAGCCCGTCTTCTGCTCGGTCATGTGCGCTTCGTACTCGTTGGTGAACAGGTAGTCGGCGCCACTGATGAGATCGCGGATGAAGGGGCCGTCGGCGAAGGCGAGCTGCTGGCTCGGATCGGCGATGAACGGGATACCGCGCTGGCGACACTCCACCGTGTGGCGGCGCATCCCCTCCGGGTCGGACGGGCCGACCATGACCATGTCCAAGCCCCCGAGCCGCTTCGCGACCGGCTCGAGCTCGATCTCGCGTGCCTCACTCATCGCACCGGCGTAGAAGGTCGCGATCTGTGCCATGTCGTCGTCGGTGGTGCACACGAAGCGCGCGGTGTGCTTGGTCTCGGACACGTAGACCGACTCGCAGTCGACGCCGTGCCGCTCCAGCCACGATCGGTAGTCGGCGAAGTCCTCACCGACCGCGTCGACCAGGACTGGATGGAGGCCGAGGTTCGCCATACCGAAGCAGATGTTGGCTGCCACTCCCCCTCGCCGGATCTGCAGATCGTCGGCGAGGAAGGACAACGAGAGCTTGTCCAACTGCTCGACGACGAGGGAGTCGGCGAAGCGACCCTTGAAGGTCATCAGGTGATCGGTGGCGATGGAGCCGGTCACAGCGATTTTCATGGGACCAACCTAAACGGCGCCGGTCCCGCTCGGTGAGGGGACACCGACCGAATACGGATGCGTCACTCGGCCCCGGCCCTAGACTCCCGGCCATGACCGATGCTGTCGCCGCTCTCCAGGCCGCCGTTGGGCGCCGCACCGTCGTCGGGGAACCCGACGTCGACGCCGAGTTCGACGGGCTGCACGAGGATCTCCGGTCCCACTTCCCGAGACTGTTCGAGGTCTGCGAGCAGGTCGAACTGCCCGATCACGCGCTGTTGCTGCGGTGGCCGGGCGAGCGCCGTGACGCCGCGGACCAGCGACCGATCGTCCTGATGGCCCACCAGGACGTGGTACCGGTCAATCCGCGCGACGAGTGGACGCATCCGGCATACGACGGCGAGGTCGTGGACGGCGTCATCTGGGGTCGCGGCACGCTGGACTGCAAGGGCTCGCTCGTGGCGATCTGCGCGGCGGTCGAGGAACTCCTCGCCGAGGGCGTGCGACCGGAGCAGGACGTGTGGCTGTCGTTCGGCGCGGACGAGGAGGTGCACGGCACCACCGCTCCCGCAGCGGTCGAGGCTTTGCGCGAACGCGGGGTCGAGCCGTGGCTGGTGCTGGACGAGGGAGGTATGGCGGTCAGCGGCGCCTTCCCCGGTGTGTCCGAGCCGCTCGCGGTGATCGGGCTTACCGAGAAGGGCGTTGTCGAGGCCGAGCTCATCGCACGTGCAGAGGGTGGCCACGCGTCGATGCCGCCGAAGAACAGTGCGCCGGCGAAACTCGCCCGCGCGATCCTCACCCTGGAGAAGCACCCGGCACCCGCCCAGTTGCCGGAGCCGGCGATCGCGATGCTCCAGCGGGTCGCGCCGCACGTCCACGGTCCGTTCGGCGCACTGGTCAGCAGGGCAGCGACGTTGCGCCGTCCGCTGTCGAAGATCTTCGCGCGGCTGGGCCCCGCCACGGCTGCCATGGCTCGCACGACCTACGCGATCACCCAGCTCAGCGGCGCGCCTGCCAACAACGTGCTGGCGACGACCGCAACTGCCGGCGTCAACCTCCGGGTCGCCGTCACCGAGACCGCCGAGGAAGCGATCGACCGGGTACGCACCCTGGTCGGTGACGACATCGAGGTGGTGGTGCACAGCGCCTACGACCCGAGTCCGGTGGCGGACCTGGGCGACGCGTTCGAGTTGCTCGAGCGGACCACCCGGGAAGTGATGCCGGACGTGGTGCCGGTCCCGTATGTCGTGATGGCCGCCACTGACGCCCGGCACTTCCAGCAGGTCTGGCACAACTGCTATCGCTTCAACCCGTTCCGGATGAGCGAAGCGCAGCGACAGAGCCTGCACAGTGTCGACGAGCACTTGACGGTGGACTCGTACCTCGAGGGGATCCGCTGGTACCGCGCGCTGCTGCAGGGTCTCTGAGGGACGACCGGTGCCCTGCAGCGGCGCCCTGCTGCAATCGCCCCGAATGGTCGCTTACCAGCGGGTATGGCGCCATACCCGCTGGTAAGCGACCTTTCGGGGCATGTGCTGCGCCGCGGAGGCGACGGGTGACAGCCCCGCACAAGGCGACAGCACGACCAGCCGACGGCCGCGAAAGCGACGACCAGAACAGACGGAGGGCGTCAACGAACTCGTTCGTTGACGCCCTCCGTCTGTTCTGCGAGGAGCTGCAGCAGAAAACTCAGCTGAAGCTGTCGCCGCAGGCGCAGGAGCTGCCTGCGTTGGGGTTGTCGATGGTGAAGCCCTGCTTCTCGATGGTGTCGGCGAAATCGATCTTGGCGCCGTCCAGGTAGGGAGCGCTCATCCGGTCGATGACGACCTCGACACCGCCGAAGTCGCGCACCAGGTCACCGTCGAGCGTGCGCTCGTCGAAGTAGAGCTGGTAGACGAGGCCCGAGCAACCGCCGGGCTGCACGCCGACGCGCAGTCGCAGGTCGTCGCGACCTTCTTGTTCGAGCAAGCTCTTGACCTTGCCGGCGGCGATCTCGGTCAGCTCGACGTTGTGGGTCTCGGTGGTCGTAGAGGCGTTGGTGTCGACGCTCATTGCATCAAGTCCTTCTCGTTGCGGTCGAACGGTGGTGGTCAACAGCGCCAACACGGGGTCCATCGATCTTGTTCCCGTGGGGCACGCCGGCCGACGTTCTGCGGTGCCTGTCCCTCCAGGGTACGTCCTGCCGGTCAGGTCGCTGACCAGGTGCCCGCCACTCGGCGTGCCAGTGCCGCGAGCGCCGCGCGCGGTTCAGCGTCCATCCGGCGGCGCAGGCTGTGCGGGTCCGTCAGCGGGTATGCCGCGGATGCCCCCAACGACATGGTCTCGCGGCGTCCGACGTCGAGACGTTCGGCGAGCACGATGGCGGGCGTCGCAGCCGCAGTAGCTGCCTGCACCGTTGTCGCCACCGTGTCGTAGGCGAGGCTGCGCCAGTCGAAGATGCGCGTCGCCACGACGACGAGGTCGGCGGCCGCGACGTGCCGGTCGAGCCCGACGATCTCGGCGAAGAAGTCGGCGCCGGGCAGCATGCGTGCTCCCAGGATCCCCAGGGCGAAGCCGACGCCGCCGCCGGCGCCGCTGCCGGGGTCGCGGTCGAGACGGTGGACCTTCCCGGTCAGCAGGTCCGTGCGTGGCGGCAGGATGCGACGTACCTGCGCGACGAACTCGCCGATGCACGCCTCGGCATCCTGTGCTTGTTGTTTGGTCCAGCCGAGGGTGTCGACGGCGGTGGCCGACGCGCCCTTCAGACCGAGCAGTGCGATGTCCTCCTTGTATGCCGCCACGAGCTCCACACCATGGGTGCGTTCGACGGCTTGTGGCAGCGCCAGCGCGAGGTCGGCGCTGCGGCCGAGTGCGTGCATCAGACCAGCGCCGCCGTCGACGCCAGCGGCGTCTCCGACGCCGACGACGATCCGTTTCGCGCCCGCGTCGACCGCGTCGGCAATCGCGGCACCCAGCGGGCCCGAGTCACCGCCGCCTGTCAGTGCCGCACCGTCGAGGTAGTGCGCGTCACCGTGGCACAGGTGCGAATGCGACTGAGCTTCCTCAGGATCGACGTTCAAGGAAGCCGCGACCGTGGCGACGAAACCCTGGCCCCCGGACGAGAATGGCACCGCCACGACTTCCGCCGTCGGTTGTCGTTCCTGCCATCCGCTGGCGATCGCGGACGTCACGTCCGCCGCCGCCAGATCGCCCCAGTGGTCACCACAGATCAGAACGCGCACCGCACCATTGTGACCACCACCGACCCGCATCACCCCAGCAGGAGGCGAGCTCCCCCAGCGAGGCAGCCGAGCGACGACAGGAACATCAGTGACCACCAGATCAGGCCGGGCACTCCGGTGATGCGGGCGAGCTGGTCAGGATCGGACTGCGGGGCCACGCCGGCGTGCCGACTGCGCTGCAGGTCGATGAGCGACCACGGTCCGGCGAGCAACAGGAACCAGCCGATCGTCTGCGCGATGGCGGTCTGCGCCGTCGGGTCCAACCACCAGGTCACGGCGAACAGCCCGACACCGCTGACCAACACCACGCACAGGCCGTAGAGGTTGCGGATCTGCAACAGCAACAAGGCGAGCGCGACGAGCAACAACCACAACGTGCCGACCGCGTGGCCGCTGTGCACCCCGGTCGAGAGCAGCACTCCCAGCACGGCGGGGCCGACATACCCCGCAAGCAGGGTCAGCACCATCCCGACTCCGGTAGGCCGCCCCTTGGAGACGGTGAGGCCCGAACTGTCCGAGTGCAGCCGTATGCCGGCGAGGCGGCGCCCCACCAGCAACGCGACCAGGCCATGTGCACCCTCGTGGACCACTGTGACGAGGTGTCGCGTCATGCGCCATACGGGAGACCAGAGGATGCACGCCGCGGCGACCAGCGCCAACAGCAGCGTGCCGCGCTGGTCCGGAGCAGGCGTGATCGCGGTCGCACGGTCCCACCACTGGTCCATGTCCTACTGAACGCCCGTCGTCACGAAATCGCGCCCCGTGGCGTCCCTCCGATGGTGTCCAACCACAGATCGGCATACCGACGCCCGTCGATCTCCAGCGCGACGTCGATCATCGCGTCGGCGCGGCCGTGCGGGTCGTGGTCAAGGTCGCCGCTCCAATCGCGAACATCGACGATCGTGCGGCCGCGGGACCAAGTGCCCGCCAGCTCGACACGCACCGGAAGCTCGGTGGTGCCGATGCCTTCCGGGTCGATCACCGCACACACCGCGCCGGCGTCACCGATCGTCGCCTCATCGGATCCGAAACGCTCGCACTGGAATTCGACGAGTTCCCCGGCTAGACGGGTCGCATCCGTCCCCGAGGACACGAGCTGTCGCGCTTCGGCCCGGCTCACCTTCGGTTCGTAGAAGACGTCCAGCCCGTACATCGTCACGGGTATGCCGCGCTCCGCGGCCACGTCGAGCACGATGGCCGTCGCCTCCGGGTCGTGGAAGACGTTGAACTCCGCCGATGCGGTGGCGTTGCCCCGCTGGGCGGCACCTCCCATGAACACGATCCGGCCCACGCCTCGCAGCGCGTCCGGGTAGGTGCGAGCCAGCAGCGCGACGTTGGTCATCGGAGCGGTGGGCACCAAGGTGACCGGCTCGGGCGCCGAGCCCAGCACGTCCCGCAGCAGCTCGACGGCGTGCCTGGGGTCCGGCTGACGATCGGTGTGCACCCAGTCCAGGTCGCCCATCCCGTCGTCGCCGTGCACGTGCCGTGCATGCACCGCCCGCTCGATGAGCGGCCGCTCGGCGCCACGACCGACCGGCACGTCCTCTCGGCCGGCGATCTCCAGCACTGCCAAGGTGTTTCGCGTGACCTGTGCGACATCGGTGTTGCCGCCGACGCAGGTGACCGCACGTAGCTCGATCTCGGGATGCAGCGCCGCGAGCAACAGCGCGCACGCATCGTCCACACCGGTGTCCACGTCCATGACCACAGGAATCCTCCGCATGGCATCGACGGTATCGCCGTCACGATTCGGCAACGCCCACGACGTCGTGGAACCGGGGCGCGCCCGCCTGCCTCGGATATGCAACGTCCCCGATGAGAGGAACAACGACGATGGTGGTCGGTCCGTGGCTACGCCGGATTGTCCAGGTCACGGTGGCCGCGCTCGTGGCGACGATGGGTCTGTTCACGGTGACGCCACCTGCGGAGGCCTGTGCGTGCGGCGGAATGGTCCACGAACCAGGCAGATCCATGACCGTCATCGGCGAGACCGCATTGGTCACGCGGTCCGCCGGGCGCGAGACCATCGTGATGTCGCTGTCGGCTCGTTCCGACGCCACCCGCGCCGGGCTGCTCGTGCCGACACCGAAGCCGGCAACACCGACGCTGGCCGACCGGAACCTCTTCACTGACCTGGAACGACAGGCTGCGCCGCGCAAACGAGTGCGCCACCACCTCTTCGGCCCGCCGGCGATCTTCGGCGACGGGTCGGACGGGTCCGACGTCAACTACTCCGCGGGCGCTCCTTCGTCAGGCGTCCGGGTGCTCGACACGGTCGACCTCGGGCCGTTGGAAGCCATCAGCCTGACCGCGAGCGATGCGGGCGATCTGCACGCCTGGCTGGACAAGCGCGGGTTCGTCATGTCGCCGCAGTTCGAGGCGCTCGTGACGCCATACCTCGATCGGGGTTGGGCATTCACCGCGATGAGCCTGACGGCGGAGGGCAGGTCGTTGTCCGGTGGCCTGCCACCGGTCAGCCTGTCCTTCAAGAGCGACCGACTGGTCTACCCGATGCGAATGTCACGTGGTGCCAAGGAAACTCAGCAGGTCCGGACATACGTGCTCGCCGCCCACCGGGTCTCACGGACCGACCCGACGGCCGGCCGGGGTGAGATGCAGACGGTGTACGCCGATCGGGTGCGGACCTCGCTGGTGACCTCACCCGACCTGAGGCGACTCAGCGCCGAGAATCCCTGGCTGACCGAGATCACGCAGTCGTTCGACCGGCCGGCTCAGCAGGTGCGCAGCGACTTCACCTTCGCCCGCGCGGCGCACGACACACCGGTCATCCGCTACACCTACGACGATGAATACTTCATCCCCGTCGACGTCGCGGTGCTCCTGGTGCTGCTGGTCGGCGGGATCTCCGGTGGCGTGATCGTGCTGCTTCGCCGACGTCAGCGCACCAGCTGACCGTCCGGACCGACCGCCGGGTTGTTGGCCTGCGGCACTCGCTCGGCGGCGGCGATCTCGCCGGGCGCCGTGCCGTCGCCGAACGGTGATCCGCCGAGCGACTCGCGGTCGTGCGGATCCGACCAGTTGGTCAGATCGGGTCCCGCCGGGACGATCCCGGCCGGGTTCACGTCGCGGTGCACCTCGTAGTAGTGGTGCTTGATCTGCGAGAAGTCGACCGTGTCGCCGAAGCCCGGTGTCTGGAACAGATCTCGGGCGTAGGCCCACAGGGCCGGAAACTCGTCCAGCTTCTGCCGGTTGCACTTGAAGTGCCCGTGATAGACCGGATCGAAGCGCACCAGGGTCGTGAAGAGCCGGACATCGGCGCAGGTGAGGTGCTCCCCCATCAGGTAGCGCTGTCCCGTGAGTCGCTCCTCCAACCAGTCGAGGGCGGTGAAGAGGCGGTCGTATGCCGCGTCATACGCCTCCTGGGTCCCGGCGAACCCGCACCGGTAGACGCCGTTGTTGACCTCGGTGTAGATCCGCTTCATCACCGGCGCCATCTCCTCCCGGAGGCCGACCGGCCACAGGTCGGGTGCTCCCTCGCGCTGGAACTCGGTCCACTCGGTCGCGAAATCCAGTGTCATCTGGGCGAAGTCGTTGGTGACGACACCACCGGTCGGCACGTCCACGACCGCCGGCACGGTGATGCCGCGCGGGTAGCCGGGAAAGCGCTTCTCGTAGGCGTCCTTCAGCCGCGGGATCCCGAGGACCGGGTCGAGGCCGCCCTCGTCGAGGTCGAAGGTCCAGCTGTCCGAGTCGTGCGTCGGTCCGCACAGCCCGAGCGAGATCACGTCCTCCAGGCCGAGCAACCGGCGCACCATGATCGCCCGACTGGCCCACGGACATGCTCGCGCGGCGACGAGGCGATAGCGGCCGGCTTCGACCGGCCAGCCATCGCTGCCATCCTTCGTGATGCGGTCGTTGATGTAGCGCGTGTCGCGCTCGTATGTCGGTTCGACGTAGCTGCCCTGTGCCATGAGATCGACGTTACCCGGCGTACCCGGCGTCGAGGCCTCGTGCCTGCCAGCGAGCGAGCCCGGCACGCACAGCGTCCTCCGGCCAGTCCGCACCAGCTGCTTCGACGATCTGGCGGCCCTCGGTGCGGATCACCCGCTGGACCTGCTGCATGGCATCGATCACCGACTCCTCGTCCGCCGCCGGCACCGGCAACGACGCGAGCCGATCCCGTTGGGGTCCGGTCAGTTTCGCCGACCACTGCTTGACTCCCATCGGGGGCAACGGCTGGTTGGACTCGACATACAACTGGTAGAGGAAGGCGCGGTAGTTGTGGACGGCCTCCTGGCCGAGCAGCCAGTCCCGTCGCGCCACCACCGCGTCCGGGAAGATCGCCAGCTGGCGTGCGAACTCCAGCGCGACCGCCTCCATGCGTCCGGTGTCGGGTGCGTCCGGCGCTCGGTCGACAGTGGGCAGTGCGGTGCGTTCGGGTCGTCGGTCGAAGACCGGCACCCGGTGGTGGTATGGCGTCCCGGCGATGTCCGAAGCCGCTTCGAGCACGACGTCGACGCGCAGTCCGGTCGGGGTCGTCAGTGCGAAACTCCCTGGCAGACCGGGCATCTCGTAGCTGATGACCGGCTCGAGGAACGCCCAGGTCGAGTCAGACGCAGCGCCGAGATCGACCTTCGCCGCATCAGCGACGGTGACGATCAGGTCGAGGTCGCTACCCGCATCGGCCACGCCGCGACCGAGCGAGCCACTGAGCCACAGTGCGACGATCCGGGCGTCCGCCGCGAGATCGCAGACGACTCGGTCGAGCACCTCGGCATACCCGGGCGGCAGCGGTGCGAGAGCCGCAGTGACCCCATTATTCATTTTGCCTCGGCGAGCCTCGCCAGCAGCAGCGCCTCGGCCAGGCAGACCCGCTCGAACTCGCCCAGGTGGAGGCTCTCGTTGGCGCCGTGCGCACGAGTGTCCGGGTCCTCCACACCGGTGACCAGGATCGCCGCGTCGGGGAACTTCTCGGCGAACGCCGCCACGAACGGGATCGACCCGCCGACACCCATGTCCACCGGCTCGGTGCCGTCCCAGGCGTCCTGGAACGAGGACCGCGCGGCGGTGTAGATCGGCCCGTCCGCGTCGGCATCGAAACCGGCGCCCTCGTCGTCGAGCGTGATTTCGACCTCGGCGCCCCAGGGTGTGTGGTCGGTCAGGTGCTTGCGCAACAGGTCGTATGCCGCTCGTGGGTCCTCCGACGGGGCGATGCGCATCGACACCTTCGCGCGAGCGCTGGGCACCAGCGTGTTGGACGCGACGTCCACCGCGGGAGCGTCGATGCCGATGGTGGTGATCGCCGGCCGGTTCCACAGCTGGGACAGGAACGGGCCGGTGCCCATCACCTGCACACCGTCGAGCAACCCGCTCTCCTCACGCAGCCGCGCTTCGTCGAAGTCGAGATCAGCGGCGTCACCACCCACCAGACCTTCGACCGCGACATCGCCCTTCTCGTCGTGCAGCGAGGCGAGCAATCGAACCAGTGCGGTGAGTGCATCGGGCACCGGCCCACCGAACATGCCCGAGTGCACGCTGTGGTCGAGCGTGCGCACCGAGACGACAACGCGGATCATGCCGCGCAACGACGTGGTCAGCGCCGGGACACCGATCTTCCAGTTGGACGAGTCGGCCAGCACGATGGCGTCGGCGGCCAGCTTGTCGCCGTGCCGCTCCAGGATCGTCGCCAGCGAGTCGGATCCGACCTCCTCCTCACCCTCGACGAATACATTGACGCCGCACGGCGGCCGCCCGCCGTGCGCGCGCAACGCAGCGACGTGCGCCATCACACCGGCCTTGTCGTCGGCGGCGCCGCGGCCGTAGAGCCGGCCGTCGCGTTCGGTGGGCTCGAACGGCGGGGTGTCCCAGTCCTTGTCGTCGCCGGGCGGCTGCACGTCGTGATGCGCGTAGAGGGTGATCGTCGGTGCGCCCTCGGGCGCGGCGAGCTTGCCGATGACAGCGGGACGACCGCCTTCACGGACGATCTCGACGTCCAGGCCTTCGTCACGCAGCAACTGCGCGACGGCGTCCGCACTGGTGTCGACGTGCGTCTGGTCGAACGAGTCGAGCGACACGCTGGGGATGCGCGTCAGCGCTTCGAGATCGGCCCGCACGGCGGGCATCAGCGCACGCACGGTCGCGCGGAGGTCGGACTGATTCTGCGGAGTGGAGTTCTCGGTCACCACGCCACGGTATCGGTCGGACTTCTCACCTTGTGGCGGTCATCACGTCGTCGTCCTGACCCGTAGACTGTGCGACGTGTTCGGCCGCAACAAGACCTCAGCAGACTCCGATGTGACCTCGGAGCCCTCCGTGGACCTCGACAAGGGGACCACCACGACGCCGGGACTGACGCCCAAGAAGGGACGGCCGACCCCGACGCGCAAGGAGCGGGAAGCCGCCCGCCGCAAGCCACTGGTCCCGGTCGATCGCAAGGCCGCCAAGCGCGAGTCGCGCGACGAGGCACGCAAGCAGCGTGTCGAGCAGCGTGAGGCATTCGCGCGCGGCGACGAGAAGGCGCTGCCACCGCGGGACAAGGGCCCGGTCAAGGGTTTCATCCGCGACTACGTCGACTCGCGGCGCAACTTCGGTGAGATCCTGCTGCCGCTGATGCTGGTCGTGCTGGTGCTGACGATCCTGCCCAACCGCATGCTGCAGATGATCGCGTTCTTCCTCGTGTGGTTCGTCGTGGTGCTGGGCATCATCGACGCCACTCTCATGGTGCGTCGCATCAAGGCGCAGATCCGCGAACGCTTCCACACCGAGCCGCCGCGCGGCACTGCGTCATACGCGGTGATGCGGGCGTTCCAGCTGCGCGCCGGCCGCCGGCCGGGCCCGCGCGTCAAGCGCGGCGACTCGATCTAACGCAGTCAATTGGAAAGGGGGCTGGTGCCCACGGCACCGGTCACCCGCCGTCCGAGAGCAGCATCGGGCCGTAGACCCGAGTGTCGTGACGGTGCAACGTCACTGCGGCGACGCCGCCGGCGAACAATGACCGCCACTGCTCCCCCAGCCAACTCTCGGCGTCGCTCTGCGTCGGGAAAGCCGTCGTCACCAACTCGACCCCGCTCACCGGGGTCCCGTGTGCGTCCTCGTAGGTCCAGCGCCAGCCATCAGTCATACTCGCGACCCTAATCGGCACCGCGGACAGTGTCCGCAGGATGCGGGCAGCGAAAACCCGCTGGCCTCCCCCGAAGAGACCAGCGGGCTCGCACCCCGGGTGCCCCCACCTCACCCGGTGGCTCCCTATGCGGACTTCACCTCGCTGTGGGTCATCCGCCAGATGCCGACGCTCATCGGCAGCGCCAGCCAGATCAGCAGTGAGACGAACAGTTTCGGCCAGTCGTCGCCCTGCATCGAGCCGTCATACAACGGCGAGAGCGTGCGGTTGGTGTCCGCCCACTTCGCAACGGACTCCGACCACGAGAAGCTGCCCAGGATCGACCAGAGCGTCGGCAGGATCAGGAATGCCACGATCGCGCCCGGTGTGTTCTGGATCAGCATGCCGAAGGCGACACCGATCGACATGTAGAGCAGCTGACCGACGACGACACCGAGCAGCACCTGCCAGCCGAGGCTCCAGGACTGTTCCCCACCACGCAACGCCCCGGCGAGTGCGGTGAATGCCACCGAGCTGATCAGCGCGAGCGCCACGCCGGCGATGCCCAACACGAGCGCAGCACTCCACTTGGCGTAGGCGACCCGCGAGCGGCGGGGCTCCAGGGTGAACGTCACCAGACCCGTCCGCTGCGACCACTCCGAGGTCACGGCCAGCACCCCGAGCAACGGCAGGACCATCTGCAGTGGCAATGACGCGAGACTCAAGAAGTCGGTCAGGTCCTTGTCCTCGCTCGGCTTCCCGCTGAAGACTCCGATGAGCCCGATCGCGATGACCAGGGCCGCCACTACGAGCACGAGCACGCGGCCCGCCCGGGTGTCGGTCAGCTTGCGCAACTCGAGCGACACCAGTCGCGAGACTGGTATGCCGGCGCCGGCATCCGTCAAGCGGGACGGCATCGGAATGTCCTTCTCCTTGGTGGGTGCAGCGGTGCTCATGCGGCAACTCCTTCCCGGGCGTCCGAGGCCGTCAGTTGCAGGAACATCTCCTCCAGGCCGGCCGACCCTGCTTCACGCAGCTCGGTCAGGACGACCTGCTGCTGCAGCGCGAGCTGCCCGACCGCGCGCGGCGCGGCGTCGGTGTGTATGCCGCCACCGTTGACCGGCGTCGCCTGGAAACCGCCGACCTCCAAGGCGGTTGCCAGGCGAGCGTCGTCGTCACTGCGGACCGTCGTGCCGGCCGCGGACATCAGCTCGGCCTTCGAACCGCTGGCGACGATCTTGCCGCGGCCGATGACGACGAGATCGTCGGCGACGACCTCGATCTCGTGCAGCAGGTGGGACGAGAGCAGGACCGTGCCGCCCTCGTCGGCGAAGCCGCGCAGCAGGCTGCGCATCCAGCGGATGCCGGCCGGGTCGAGCCCGTTGGCCGGCTCGTCGAGGATCAGCACGCGCGGGTCCCCCAGCAGGGCATGGGCGATGCCGAGCCGCTGCCGCATCCCGAGCGAGTAGTTGCGCAACCGGCGCCGTGACTCCGTCCGTGTCAGGCCGACCAGCTCGAGCATCTCGTCGACCCGACGCCGGTCCAGCCCCATCATGATCGCGCCGAGAGTGAGGATCTCCCGGCCGGTCCGCCCGTTGTGCTGGGCGGAAGCGTCGAGCAGCACGCCCACCTGCCGACCCGGGTTGCCCAGCGCGGCATACGGCTTACCGAGCACGGTGGCAACACCGCTGGTCGGTGGCGTCAACCCGCAGATCATCCGCATACACGTCGACTTGCCTGCGCCGTTCGGTCCGAGGAATCCCGTGACCGTCCCGGGTCGCACCGAGAAGGACACGTCGTCGACGGCGGCATACGCTCCGTAACGGCGGGTGAGGTTCTCTACTTCGATCATGACCCCCACGGTGCCGTGTCGACCGGTCATCGCACATCGGCCGCGCGAATGAACCTGTCTCCTACTTTGGTATGGCGATCGCTCTACTCCCGGCTCTCCTGAAGTAGCCGCTCGGGCCCTTACGCTGACGATCGTGTCCCTCGCCCTGCCCGGCATCAGCCGCCGCCGTCATGTCTGGGGTGAGGTATGGCGCGAGTTCGTCGCGGTCTGTCTCGGCGGTCTGCTGCTGGCCGCGCAGATCGCGGATGGTGTCCAGGGCTACCGCCAGCCGGGAACCTGGATCGCCGTCGACGTGACCGTCGGTGTGGTCGCGCTGGTGCTGCTGCAGTGGCGCCGTCGTTGGCCGCTCGGCGTGTGCGTGGTCCTGACTGCTTTCTCTGCCGTCTCCGTCGTCTCGGCGGCTGCCTCGTGTCTCGCGCTCACCTCGTTGGCGACGCACCGTCGGTGGCGGCAGACCCTGCTGTGCTGCGCCGAAGCGCTGGTTGCCGGCTTCCTCTTCGAGTTCTTCTTCCCGAACGGACAGGACGACGGTCTCGGCGAGTGGATCACCACCGCAGTCATCGGAGCACTCGCCGTCGCACTGTGCGTCGCCATCGGCTGGGCGATCGGTGCACGTCGCCAGCTGGTCGCCAACCTGCGGACGCAGCTCGCCGTCGCCGAGGACCGGCAACACCTGCGGGTGGAGCAGGCACGTGTCGCCGAACGTGCTCGCATCGCACGGGAGATGCACGACGTGCTGGCACACCGGATCTCAGTGGTGGCAATGCATTCCGGCGCGCTCAGTTATCGCACGAACCTCTCGCAGGAGGAGTTGCGCGCGTCGACCGCGATCATCAGCGACAACGCGCACGCGGCGCTCACCGAGCTGCGCGAGGTCCTCGGAGTGCTCCGCGACCCGACGGCGCTGCCCCAGGGCCCGGACGCACCGCAGCCCACGCTGGGCGACCTTCCCGAGCTCGTCGCCGGGCTCGAATCCACCGACGGTCCGGTCGAATTCAGCCTGCCCGACGACCTGACCGGCCTGACCGAGCTCACGTCCCGCAACGCCTACCGCATCGTGCAGGAAGGCCTCACCAACCGACGTAAGCACGCACCGGGACAGCCGATGTCGATAGTCATCGTGCACGAGGGCGACGACCTCCGGCTGACCATGCGCAACGCCATGTCGACGGTCTCCGCCACAGCGGTGACCAGCGAGCTACCCGACTCCGGACTCGGACTGGTCGGCGCCACCGAGCGCGCCGAACTGGTCGGCGGCGAGCTCACCTCCGGACGCGACCGCGCGGACAATTTCGTCGTCCGCGCACGACTACCGTGGCCCCGTGACGACTCCTGACACCATGATCCGGGTCCTGCTGGTCGACGACGACGCGCTGGTACGCGCCGGGCTGCGACTGATCCTGGGCGGCGCACCCGACATCGACGTCCTGCCCGGTGACCCGAGCGACGGCGCCGCGGGTGTCGCCGCGGCGCGTGAGCACCGCCCGGACGTCATACTCATGGACATCCGGATGCCTGGCACCGACGGCATCGAGGCGACGAAGATGCTTGTCGGCAAACCTGATTCGCCACACGTCATCGTGCTGACAACCTTCGATTCCGACGACCTGATCGTGCAGGCGTTGCGTGCCGGAGCCAGCGGCTTCCTGCTCAAGGACACCCCGCCCGAGCGACTCGTGGCAGCGGTGCGATCGGTGGTCGCGGGCGAACCGATCCTCTCCCCCAGCGTCACCCGTCAACTGGTCGAGAAGGTCACCGGTGGCAACACCAGCGGGTATGCCGCGGCGCGCGACCGTCTCTCGGCACTGACCGCACGTGAGTTGGAAGTGGCCGAGCTCATCGGGTCGGGCCTGTCCAACGCGGACATCGCACGTCGGCTCTACATGAGCGTGCCGACGGTGAAGGCACACGTATCACGGGTGCTGACCAAGCTGGACGCCGACAACCGGGTGCAGGTCGCGATTCTGGTGCACGACGCCCAACAGGGCTGACGGGTCAGTCGACTTGGGTCTGGACGAACGGCGGCTTCACCACGACGGCCGGCAACTCGCGACCACGCACGTCGATCACGACCTCGTCGCCCTCCTTGGTGCCACGGTCCATCAGCGCGATCGCGATGCCGACCTTCAGCGTCGGCGACATGGTGCCGGAGGTGACCTCACCAATCACGGCACCGTCGGCGTTCTTGACCTCGCAGTGCGAGCGCGGGATGCCACGACCGGTCGCCTTCAGCCCCCAGGTGAGCCGGTAGCCGCCGGCCTCCTTCTGGGCAGCGAGCGCCTCCTTGCCCCAGAACGCGTCCTTGGTGCGGCCGACCGCCCATCCGGCGCGCGCCATGTTGGGCGTGATCTCCATCGATAACTCGTTGCCGTGCAACGGGTAGCCCATCTCGGTGCGCAGGGTGTCGCGTGCACCCAACCCGCACGGCAGTCCGTCATACGGCTGCATCGCCTCGATCAGCGCATCCCACAGCGCCGGGGTGTCGTCCCAGCGCGGCACCAACTCGAAGCCCTTCTCGCCGGTGTAACCGGAGCGCAGCACGATGACCTCGCGACCCTCCCACTGTGCTATCCCGAAGGACATGTAGTCCATGTCGGTCGGCAGCCCCAGCGCTTCGATGACCTCGGGCGCCTTCGGTCCCTGCACCGCGATGATGCCGAATTCGCTGTGTTGATCGGTGATCTCGAGTCCCTCGGGCGCCTTCTCCTGCATCCGGCGAACCACTTCGGCGGTGTTTGCGGCGTTGGGCACGAGCAGCACCTCGTCGTCCGACTTGAGGTACTGGATCAGGTCGTCGACGACGCCGGCGGACTCGTCGTCCAGGCACATCGTGTATTGCGCCTTCGGCGGCGCGATCTTGCGCAGATCGTTGGTGAAGCAGGCGTTGACGAAGTCCGCCGCGCCGACGCCCCGCACGGTGGCCTTGCCCAAGTGCGAGACGTCGAAGATCCCGACCCGCTCGCGCACCGCGGTGTGCTCACGCAGCACTCCGCCGCCGGGGTATTCGATCGGCATCTGCCAGCCGCCGAAGTCCGCCATCTTCGCACCGAGTGCGAGGTGGCGTTCGTGCAAGGGGGACGTCTTCTGCTCCTCGGTCATAGGCGGCACCGTAGCGCCCCGCGAAGGGCGTATCGTCGCCGGAGTCCAACCCTCGAGTAGCGCGGGCACGCATACCGCGCCGTCGGGTTCACTGCATTAGGAGAAGAAGTAGTCGTGCCGAGGCTGAACGTCGCCGACCAATTGGTCGCCAAGAACAAGAGCGATGCACTGGTCGTGCTCGCTGTCCAGGACGGTGAGCATGCGCAGGTGGCCGCGACCTCCGCGATCGCACCCGAGACCCGGGAACACCTGGATGCCAACCTGCTCGCACTCGCAGCGACGGGCGCGGCCGACGAGATCGTCCGGCTGGCAGGCGTCCCGGGCGTGCAGGGCACCGTCGTGGTGAGTGGTTCCGGCTTGCCCGGCGCACCGTCCGACGACGACACGGAAGCGCTTCGGCGTGCCGCCGGTGCCGCCATACGGGCACTCGCCGGCAAGGCCGGCACGATCGCCCTCGCGTTCCCGTCCGCCAGTGCGGCGCAGGTCACCGCGACTGCCGAGGGCGCGCTCTACGGGTCCTACGCCTTCACGTCGTACAAGTCGAACGGCGGTGCTGGGAAACCGGTTTCGAAGATCACCGTGCTCACGTCGCTGGCCAAGGACAAGGATGTCAAGACCGGCGTCAAGCAGGCGCAGGTCGTGGCCGACGAGCGCGCGTGGGCGCAGGACCTGGTCAACACTCCCCCGCTGGACCTCTACCCGGAGTCGTTCGCGGCCGCCGTCAAGGAGCGGTTCGCCGGCACCAAGGTGAAGGTGAAGGTGCTCGACGAGAAGGCCCTGGCCAAGGAGTCCTGCGGTGGCCTGATCGGCGTCGGCCGGGGTTCGGCCCGACCGCCGCGCATGGTCGTCCTCAGCTACGAGCCGGCGCGTGCGAAGTCGCACATCTCGTTCGTCGGCAAGGGCATCACCTTCGACTCCGGCGGCCTGTGCATCAAGCCGGCCGAAGGCATGATCACCATGAAGTGCGACATGGCCGGCGCGGCCGCGGTCGCCGCCGCCACCAAGGCGATCGCAGATCTCGGCCTGCCGGTCGCAGTGACGACCTACCTGTGCCTGGCCGAGAACCTCACCGGCTCCGACGCGCAGCGTCCGGGCGACGTCGTCACGATGCCGAACGGTCGCACGGTGGAGATCATCAACACCGACGCCGAGGGCCGGCTCGTGATGGCCGACGGGCTCGCACTGGCGTCCCGCCAGGAGCCGGACCTGCTCATCGACGTCGCCACCCTCACCGGGGCCGCGGTGCTGTCACTGGGCACCCGGACCGCCGCCGTGCTCGGCAACGACGACGCCGCTCGCGACGAGGTCGTCGCGGCAGCCGGGACCACCGGTGAGGACCTGTGGCCGATCCCGCTGCTGCAGCACCTGCGCTCCGGGATGAAGTCGCTCGTCGCCGACACCAAGCACACCGGTGCCCGGCAGGGCGGCATGATCGTCGCCGCGCTGTTCCTGCAGGACTTCGTCGGCGACGACGCCGACGGCAAGCAACTGCCGTGGGCGCACCTGGACATCGCGGGTCCGGCGTACTCCACCGACGACGCCTACGGGTATGTCGGCAAGGGTGCCTCAGGGTACGGCGTGCGCACTCTCGTGCAGCTCGCGCAGTCCCGCAGCTGACGACTCCGGAACAACGGAACCCCACACCGATGCGGTGTGGGGTTCCGTTGTGACGTAAGCGGATCCGATCACCCGGACTTGCGCCGGAACATCTGCTGGGTGGCGCTGGTCTCGGCGTCGTGCGCGCCGTGAACCTTGGTGTGCGCCGACTTGTCGGAGACGTCGGTGCCGCCGTGTGAATGCTTCTTGTCCAGTGCCTCGCGGAACTTGCGCTTCATCTCGTCACTGGGTCCGTGCGTGTCGGTCATGATGGGGCCTCCTTGCACTTGCGGGTGCCCTCACTGTCGCATGCGTGCCACCTGCCCGCCACCACATATTCAGTCCGGCGCGGCGCGGTCGTCATACCGATGGCACGCGACGACCGGGCAAGTGCCAAGATGGCGATGGCACCTTCGCGTCCGCCTGGGTGTCACCGACATTCATGCAGCGGCGAGACGCAAGGGAGCGTTCCGAGTATGACGGCACCGGCCGACAACTTTGACCTGGTGATCCTCGGTGGCGGAAGCGGCGGATACGCGTGCGCTTTCCGAGCCGCTGAGCTCGGCCTGCGGGTCGCCCTGGTCGAGAAGGACAAGGTGGGCGGCACCTGCCTGCACCGCGGATGCATCCCGACCAAGGCACTGCTGCACGCCGCGGAGGTGGCCGACAGCGCCCGCGACGGCGCGAAGTTCGGTGTCAAGACGACCTTCGAGTCGGTCGACATGAGCGGGGTGCACCGCTACAAGGACGGCGTGATCGGTCGGCTCTACAAAGGTCTGCAGGGACTGGTGAAGTCGCACGACATCACCTTCGTCGAAGGCACCGGACGGCTGAGTTCGCCGAGCACGGTCACCGTCGACGACCGGGTGTTGACCGGTAAGAACGTCGTGCTCGCGACGGGTTCCTACGCCAAGACGTTGCCCGGTGTCGAGATCGGCGGCCGGATCGTCACCAGTGACCAGGCGCTCACCCTCGAGGAGGTCCCGTCCCGCGTCATCGTGCTCGGCGGCGGTGTCATCGGCGTCGAATTCGCTTCTGTCTTCTCGTCGTTCGGCTCCGAGGTCACGATCGTCGAAGCCCTTCCGCGGCTCGTAGCCGCTGAGGACGAGGCCATCTCCAAGCAACTCGAGCGGGCCTTCAAGAAGCGCAAGATCAAGGCGCTCACCGGCGCCAAGCTCGCCTCGGCGTCGCAAGAGGGCGACGAAGTGACCGTCACACTGGAGTCCGGCGACACGCTCACCGCCGACCTGCTGCTGGTCGCGGTCGGCCGCGGGCCGGTCACCGACGACCTCGGGTATGCCGAAGCCGGTGTGACGATCGACCGCGGCTTCGTGATCACCGACGAACGCTGCCGCACCGGCGTGCCCGGCGTGTATGCCGTCGGCGACATCGTGCCCGGCCTGCAGCTGGCCCACCGCGGCTTCGCGCAGGGGATCTTCGTCGCGGAGGACATCGCCGGGAAGGAGCCCACCCCGATCGAGGAGTCCGGCATACCGCGCGTCACCTATTGCGATCCGGAGATCGCGTCGGTCGGGCTGACCGAGGCCGCCGCACGTGAGAAGCACGGCGACTCGACCACCACGTACGACTACAACCTCGGCGGCAACGGCAAGAGCCAGATCCTGCAGACTCAGGGCTTCGTGAAGGTGGTTCGCGCAGGCCACACCGGCACGGTCGTCGGTGTCCACATGATCGGAGCACGGATGGGCGAGCAGGTCGGTGAAGCGCAACTCATCGTCGGCTGGGAAGCACTGCCCGACGACGTCGCATCACTGATCCACGCCCACCCCACCCAGAACGAAGCACTCGGCGAAGCGCACCTCGCCCTCGCCGGGAAGCCTTTGCACGCTCATGCGTGAGATAACTGAAGTTAATTCTGAACAAGCTCAGGAGGCCTGGGATGGGTCGGCGTTGCATGGAGTTTGCGACTCGCAACGCCGACGCAGAATGGGCCTCACTGCACATCAGCCCCAAGATCAAGGAGACTTGAGTTCATGTCTGAACGCGTGACAATGCCCGCACTCGGCGAGTCGGTGACAGAGGGCACCGTGACTCGATGGCTCAAGCAGGTCGGCGAGGAGGTCGCGGTCGACGAGCCGCTGCTCGAGGTCTCGACCGACAAGGTCGACACCGAGATCCCCTCCCCCGTCGCCGGCACCCTGCAGGAGGTGCTTGTCGAGGAGGACGAGACCGTCCCCGTGGGTGCCGACCTCGCGGTGATCGGTGACGGCGCCGCCGCACCGGCGAACGACTCGGGCTCCGGCGGCGAGTCCGCAGCAGCCGCCGAGCAGCCTGCCGCGGAGGCCCCTGTTGCCCAGGAGCCGAAGGCCGAGGAGTCGAAACCAGAGGAGCCGAAGAGCGAGCCTGCGCAGGCAGCCGCTCCGGCATCCTCCGGTGGCGAGGTGAGCGGTGGCGAGAAGATCACCATGCCGGCTCTCGGTGAGTCGGTGACGGAGGGCACCATCACGCGCTGGCTGAAGGCCGAGGGCGACGACGTCGAGGTCGACGAGCCGCTGCTCGAGGTCTCCACCGACAAGGTCGACACCGAGGTGCCTTCCCCGGTCGCCGGCAAGCTGAGCAAGATCCTGGTGCAGGAGGACGAGACCGTCCCGGTCGGCGCCGACCTGGCCGTCATCGGCGGCGAAGCATCCGGTGGCTCGGCACCCGCAACTGAGCAGCCCGCCGAGCAGCCAGCAGAGCCGGCCAAGGAAGAAACCCCGGCACAGCCCGAGCCCGCCAAGCAGGAGGCTCCGGCTCCGGCGGCTGCGCCCGCTCCTGCAGCAGCTCCCGCGCCCGCTGCGGCGCCTGCACCGGCCGAGGCACCCGCACCTGCTGCGGCACCCGCGCCGGCCGCTTCGAGTGACTCGGGCGACCGCGAGCCGTCGTCATACGTCACCCCGCTGGTGCGCAAGCTCGCCGCGGAGAACGGCGTCGACCTGGCCGACGTCAAGGGCACCGGAGTCGGTGGCCGCATCCGTAAGCAGGACGTGCTCGACGCTGCCAAGCCGGCTGAGCCGGA
The DNA here is from genome assembly GCF_014640635.1 of Flexivirga endophytica. Lineage (GTDB taxonomy): Bacteria > Actinomycetota > Actinomycetes > Actinomycetales > Dermatophilaceae > Flexivirga > Flexivirga endophytica. Next base: position 846,232 of record NZ_BMHI01000001.1, on the reverse strand, counting down.
GCCCGCAGCGGCACCGGCAGCGCCCGCGGCTCCGGCTGCCGCGTCGGCGAAGCCCGCCGCGGTCCCGGAGGTCTCCGCGAAGCGCGGCACCACCGAGAAGATGACCCGCATGCGCAAGCTGATCGCAACGCGCATGGTCGAGTCGCTGCAGGTCTCGGCGCAGCTGACGACGGTCGTCGAGGTGGACGTCACCAAGGTCGCGCGACTGCGTGCCCGCAACAAGGCGGCCTTCGAGCAGCGCGAGGGCGTCAAGCTCAGCTTCATGCCGTTCTTCGCGCTCGCCGCGGTGGATGCGCTGAAGGCTTACCCGCAGGTCAACGCCAGCGTCGAGGGTGACTCGATCGTCTACCACCCGCAGGAGAACCTCGGCATCGCGGTCGACACCGATCGTGGCCTGATGGTGCCGGTCATCCGTGACGCGGGCGACCTGAACATCGCCGGCCTGTCGCGCAAGATCGCCGATCTGGCGGAGCGGACCCGGACCAACAAGGTCAAGCCGGACGAGTTGGGCGGCGGCACGTTCACGCTGACCAACACCGGCAGCCGTGGTGCGCTCTTCGACACTCCGATCATCAACCAGCCGCAGGTCGGCATCCTCGGCACCGGCACGGTCGTGAAGCGGCCGGTCGTTGTGACCGACGCCGACGGCGGCGAGACGATCGCGATCCGTTCAATGGTCTATCTCGCGCTGTCCTACGACCACCGGATCGTCGACGGCGCAGACGCCGCGCGGTTCCTGGTGGCGATGAAGGACCGCCTCGAGGAGGGCGCTTTCGAGGTCTGACGAGCACGCAACGGAGGTTGGAGGCGAGCTCGCGAGCATCCGGCCGTAGTGGAGTGCGAGGAAGACCGACAGGCAGGTTCGAGGTCTGACGAGCACGCAACGGAGGTTGGAGGCGAGCTCGCGAGCATCCGGCCGTACTGGAGTGCGAGGAAGACCGACAGGCAGGTTCGAGGTCTGACATCTCGTCACGACAACTGACCCGAGCGGTCACTCGCCAGCGGGTGGACGTGGTCCACGTGCCGGCGAGCGGCCACTCGGGTCGTCTCGTATGTCGGTAGCCTGGCCATGCCCCGAACCCGGAGAAGTTGTCCGATGCACAACACGCCCGTGAACTACGAGATCGGCACGGTCGCCGAGGTCCGCCGAGCGGTGACGACACGTGGCGAGGTGGTGCTGCGTCGCCGGCCGGCGGCTGTCGACGACGCGATCCTGGAGCTTCGTGTCAACGGTGTGTTTGTGATGGACGACCGACATACCGACACGGAATGGGCGCTGGCCACGGAGGCGCTCGCTCTGGCCACCGAGCCGCGGCGAGTGCTGGTCGGCGGACTCGGCCTCGGCTTCACCGCACGCGCTCTGCTGGCCGATCCTCGGGTGCAGCTGGTCGACGTCGCCGAGATCGAGGAAGCGCTCATCGACTGGACCTGCGACGGGATCGTGCCCGACCACGGCATGCTGAGCGACGACAGGCTGCGGATCGCCCACGCCGACATCGCCGACGCGATCCGGGACGTGCCGGCGGCGTCATACGACCTCGTCCTGCTCGACGTCGACAACGGCCCGGGCTACTTGGTGTATGACGAGAACGCGCCGATCTATCGCGCGCCGTTCCTGCGGCGGCTGCGCGACGTGCTGGTGCCCGACGGAGTAGTGGTCGTGTGGTCCGCGAGCGCATCGGCCGACCTGCATGCCGCGATGGCTGCCACCTTCCACAGCGCCGAGGAGCGCGCCATCGACGTCCGCCTGGGTGAGCGCGCGGAACAGTATTTCCTGTATGTCGGGCAGTCGACCACCGTCGCGAACGCTTCGTCACTGTAGTTCGATGGGGAGGACAAGCTTGCCGCACATCGTCAGGAGCCGCTCATGCGCATCGCCATCGCCGGGTCGTCAGGACTCATCGGCACCGCTCTCTCCGAGGCGCTGACCCAGCGCGGGGACGAGGTCGTACGTCTGGTTCGGCGCCACGCTCGCGCGGCGGACGAAGTCGGCTGGGACCCGTCCCGTCGTGAGCTGGACCCTGCTGAACTGCAAGGTGTTTCGACCGTCGTCAACCTCGCGGGTGCGGGCATCGGCGACAAGCGATGGACGGCGGCATACAAAAAGCAGCTGGTCGATTCGCGGGTGGACAGCACCGCCACGATCGTTGCTGCCCTGGTCCGGAACACCGCGCCCGTCCGGCTGGTCAACGGCTCGGCGATGGGCTTCTACGGCGACCGTGGCGAGGAGACGGTGGACGAGGAGTCGACCCCGGGCGCCGGTTTCCTCGTGGACCTCGTAGCCGCCTGGGAGTCCGCGACCGCGCCGGCGAGTGCAGCCGGCTGCCCCGTCGCGCTCGCGCGGACAGGGCTGGTGTTCTCGCCGAAGGGTGGGCTGATGGATCGGGTGCTGCCGCTCGCCAAACTGGGCCTCGCCGGACCGCTCGGCAACGGGCGGCAGTGGTGGTCCTGGATCTCGCTCACCGACGAGGTGCGCGCGCTGATCCACCTGATCGATCATCCGGAGCTCGTCGGCCCGGTCAACCTCGCGGTGCCGTCTGCTGAGGCGGTGCGTCAGAAGGACGCCATGCGCGCGCTGGGCCGGGTGCTGCACCGGCCGGCGTTCCTACCCGCGCCCTCACCGGCTCTGCGACTGGTCCTCGGCGAGCTTGCCGGTGACACCCTCGCGAGCACCCGTATGGCGCCAACGGTCTTGCAACACAGCGGTTTCGAGTGGACCCACACCGACATCGACGCCGTCATGAGTTACGTCGCCGGCAGGTCCTGAGCCGGGGTCGGTCAGCCGATCGAGGCCGCCATGGCGCGGAGTCGCTCGTGCACTCCGTCATACGCGCTGAACCCGGGCAGGTGTGCCTTGGCGACCTTGCCGACGACCGTGTAGTTGGCGTCACACACGTTCGCCACCGGTGTGAGTGCGGTCTGTGACACCAACTGGTAGGCGTCCAGCGACGAGATCCCGAGACCACCGGAGATCCACTGCACGAGATCGGCGTGGCTGATCCGGAAGGCGTCCTCCAGCGGACGTGCCGAACCGGTCGCCATGATGTGCGTGTCGTCCTCCAGGCGTGGCCACGGGGTCGGCGCGCCCTTGATGAGCTCGACCGCGAAGGTCGTGTCCATCGCGGTCTCGACGGCGACTCCGCACGTCTCCCCCTCGCCCTGCCTGGCGTGACCGTCACCGAGGCTGAGCAACGCTCCCGGCACGTTGACACCCAGGTAACACGTTGTGCCAGCACGCATCTCGGGCGTGTCCATGTTGCCGCCCCAGGATCCCGGAGTAAGCGCCGACCGCACCTCACCCAGCGGTGGCGCGACGCCGACGGTGCCGTGCATCGGGTCCATCGGCAGATCGATCGACAGGTCGGAGTCCAGAGCGTGATAACGCACCAACCGCTCGGTGACGTCCAGGTCGTAGATCCAGGTGCGCTCCGCGAGCGGCTCGTGCAGCATCGCCGTGTATGGCGTGGTGGTGAGCGCGCCGAAGAGCGGGATCGTGGTGGACACGCCCCAGTCGACACTCGGGGTGATCGAGCAGAAGTGCACTGCGATCGTGTCGCCCGGCTCCGCGCCCTCGATGTGGAAGGGGCCGGTCTGCGGGTTGATGAACCGGGTGTCCATGACCTGCGTCGCCATGTCGCCGACGCTGCGCACCCGCCCGCCGTAGCAGTCGGCGGTCCAGGTCGACACCACCGTGCCGGGCCGGATCGTCCGCACCGGCTCCGCACCGCCGAAGGTGTAGACCAATCCCTGCGGGTCCGCGTCCTTGTCGACCTCGTGACGAACGATCTCCATGTATGTCTCCCTGACGACTCGGCGATGGTCGTCCTCGACTGTATGCCGAACCACTCACGCGTTGGACGGTTCGGCCCAATCCACCACGCGCCAACCCGATTCGGTCCACCGCATCGACAGGTCCGTGCGTTGTCCGGCGGCCGCGGGCACGGTCTGCCGACCGGTGCCGGAGACCACGTCATAGGCGGATCGATCGATCCGGGCGGTGACGTGCACGATGTCGCCGCTCCCCTTGCGCACCTTCGCGGATCGGACGACGAACTTCAGCCCGTCGTAGCGCACCCGTTGGGTCGCCGCGGTGTGCAGGTCCGCGCTGTCCCGTCGGTATGCCGGAGACCCGGCGATCTCGGCCGCGCGAAGCCGGTCCCGGTCCCCCGCGGTCCAGGCGGCGGCGCGTGCCGACGCGAGACCCTGCACGACGTGCACCGGGCGAGCGACGAGTGCCTTCGCGGGAGAGGGAGCCGAGGACGACGACGGACGCGCCCTGTGCGATGTGCTGTGCTCGGGTGCTGCCGCCCGCGCCGGTGTCGTGGAGCCTCCGGAGCCGAGTCCGGTGACTGCGAGAGCGAGGACCACACCAACGGCTCCGGCTGCGACAAGCAGCCAGCGAGCCTTCGTCGACACCCGTCGACCAGCCTCGACGGGCTGCGCTCGTCGCAGTTGTCCGTCGGCGGCCGCTTGGGCACGGATGCGGCGGGTGAGCGCGTCCGCCTCGTCGCTCGGCGGAGCAGCGACTGCTGCGCGGCGGGCAGGCGAACCTTGCACCGGTGCGGGCTCAGGGGTTGCGCACTGCCACAAGGCGATGGCGAACTCGCCGGGCAACGGCCGCGCCGAATCAGTATGTGCCAGAGCAGCATTCACCAAATCACGCAACTCGTCCGGCACCTCCGGAGCCAACTCGGCAAGGTCCGGCCGCAACGCCGCCGGCTCCGGCGCCGCACCGGTCAGTGCCCGCCAGGCGATCGCGCCGAGCGAGTAGACGTCGGAGGCCGGCACCGGACTGTTCCCGGCGAGCACCTCCGGCGCCGCCCAGGACTCGGTCGCCCAGACCTCGTCGCCCGCGTGGCCGGCCAGTCGCGACATACCGAGGTCGGCGATCAACGGCTTGCCGTCGCCGGTCAGCAGCACGTTCCCGGGGCTCAGGTCGCCGTGCACCAGCCCGAGACTGTGCAGGTCGTGCAGCGCTCGAGCGATCGGGCACAGCACCGTCACCAGCTCGCCGGGTGTCAACACCCCTCGACGGTGCAGGGTGTCGGTCAGTGACCCGCCCTCGGCGAGCTCCATCACCATCGCGGTGCCGGGCGGATCGTTCGCGAGATCGACGACGACGTCCTGCAACCGCACCACGTGATCGTGTCGCAGCGACTCCAGCACTGTCAGCTCGTAGTCGAGCTGGTCGGCATCGGCGTCGAAAACCTTTGCCGCCAGGCGTACTCCGTCGGCATCCCGCACCGCCCACACCGCGCCCGTCGCCCCTCGGCCGAGCAGGTCGAGCACGTCATACCCCGGCAGCTCCGGCCGCCGCGGTGCTTCGTCGGGTGAGGTGTCCACGGACAGAACCGTGGCACGTGTGGCGAACTCCCCGCAGAAGTTGTCCACAGGCCAATTCGCGGGCGCGGAGGTTGCCGGTTTGCAAAGATGCCGGTATGACGATGCTGCCCGATGGAGTGCTCCGGGACACGAAATCCCTTGAGGTGCCGTGGGAGTGCGTCGACAAGGAGCGTTCCAAGCAGGTGAAGCTGCAAGTCCGCGCGGTCGACGATGCGACCTTCGCGCTGCGCCAGTCGACTCGGGTGTCGACGGAAGCACCGATCGGTTACCTGCTCTGCGGCACCGACCGTGCCCTGCTGCTGGACACCGGCGATGCGAAGGACGCCGCCGACTGCCCCCTGCGCGAGACCGTCGACGCCCTGCTGACCGAGTGGGCGGAGGCTCATGAGATCCCGTGTCCGCCGCTGGTCGTCGCACACACGCACGGGCACTACGACCACGTCAAGGGCGATGCGCAGTTCGCCGATCGCCCGGACACGATGGTCGTCGCCAAGGACGTGGACACCGTGCACGGCTTCTTCGGGTTGAGCCAAACCCCAGGGACGACAGCAGAGTTCGAGCTGGGTGACCGCACGCTGCTCATCACCGCCACGCCCGGCCACGACGCCCGCTCGATCACCACGGTCGATCCGAGCGCCGGCTTCATGATCAGCGGAGACACCGCCTACCCGGGACGCCTCTACATCGACGACCTCCCCGCGGCCAAGACGTCGCTGCAGGCCATGGTCGTGCTGGCGGAGGAGCACGAGGTCGACACGGTGCTCGGCTGCCACGTCGAGCGCACTGCCGACGGCGGCGACATACCGCTACGGGCGCGCTTCCATGCTTCGGAGAGTTCGTTCACCCTGTCGCTCGAAGAGCTACGCGCGCTGCGGGATCAGGTCCTGCAGACGACCGGCTCCGGGATCCATTCGGGAGATCCGATGACGTTGTATGTCGACAACCCGACCTGGCCGATGCTGAAGTTGCTCGGGCGAGGATTGCTGGCGCGCGTCACCGGGCGCGGGTGAGGCAGGTCCGCTCGTTACCGTGACTGTCATGGACGGTGAGCTGATCACGACGGCCCAGGCGGCCGACCTGCTCGGTGTCCGCATCGCGACCGTCTACTCCTACGTCAGCCGCGGCCTGCTACGCCCGGCCGGCTCACGTCGCAGCCGCCACGAAGGATCGATGTTCCTGCGGGACGAGGTCGCGGCCATGGTCGACGCCCGCCGCCGAGTGCGACGCGGTCGATTCGAGCTGACGATCGACACCGCGGTCACCAGTGTCGAACCATCCGGTGTCCTGCTCTATCGAGGCCATGACGTCGCCGAACTCGCCACCCTCGAGTCGTTCGAAACTGTGGCCGAGATCGTCTGGGGTGGTCCGGCCGGCGAGGACGACTGGCCCGAGTGCGCACTACCCGAGCCGAACGAACGACTCGGCACCCGAGACATCGTGCTCTGGGCGATCAGCCAGGCCGCGATGTCCGACTCTGACCGAGAGTCCCTCTCCCCCAATCATTTCCGAGTCGCGGGACGACGGTCTATCGTCGCCGCGGCGACCGCGCTCGCACAGCGGAACGGCGCGTCAGGTGAAGGCCGCGTCGCTCGGCGGGTGCTGGCCGGTCTCGCGACCGGGACACCATCGACGTCCGTCGAGCGCGCCCTCGAGGTTGCGCTCGGCTTGCTCGCCGACCATGAACTCGCGACGTCGACCCTGGCCGCCCGTGCCGCCGCCAGCACCGGGGCGGACCCGTATGCCGTCATGACCGCCGGGGTCGCGGCACTCGGTGGCGTCCGCCACGGTGGGGCGTCCGGCGCGGCATACGACGTGCTGCGTGCCGCGATGGACGGGCAGCGCCCCACCGACGGTCCGGTGGCGGGCTTCGGGCACACCGTCTACACCGACACCGACCCGCGGGCCGCCGTGCTGCTGGATCTCGTCGCTGGTTTCGATGACGAGATCGCTGCTGCCACAGATGCTTTCGCGCTTCAGATGCGCCGCCAGACCGGACTGGCACCGAACGTCGACCTGGGACTGGCGGCGCTCAGCCTGGCATGTCGGCTGCCCCGTCATACGGGCGAGACCGTCTTCTCGATCGCCCGACTCGCCGGCTTCGTGGCGCACGGCATCGAGGAGCAAGGACACCCGCTGCGGTTCCGGCCACGTGCCACCTATACCGGTGAGCTGCCGCGTCCGACCTCCGGTCCGGAGTAGTGCGACAAGGGTCGGATGATCTTGCGGTCCCGGCTCTGCTCCAACACGTGTGCGGTCCACCCGACCACCCGACTGCACGCAAACGTCGGCGTGAACATCTCCCGAGGTATGCCGCACTCCTGCATGACGACCCCGGCGTAGTACTCGACATTGGCACGCAGCACCCGATCCGGTTTGGCCTCGGCCAGCACACTGACGACCTTCGCCTCGACGTGCACGGCGAGCTCGGCGCTTGCACCGCCAAGCTCGATTGCCGTCTCCTTCAACAACTCTGAGCGTGGATCGGGCCCGCGGTAGACGGCGTGGCCGAACCCCATGACCCGGTTGCCCGACGCCAACTGGTCCAGCGCCCACTGCCGCGCGCGATCCGCGGTGCCGATCTCGTCGAGTGCGTCGAGCGCGCGGCTCGGCGCACCCCCGTGCAACGGTCCCGACAACGCGCCGATGCCCGCGACCAGACAGGCAGTGAGGTCGGCACCCGTGGAGGCGACGGTGCGCGCCGTGAAGGTCGAGTTGTTGAAGCCGTGGTCAATGGTGAGGATCAGATAGCGGGTCAGTGCGGCAATGTGCTCGGGCGCGGGTTCGCTGCCGGTCACCAGCCACAAGTAGTTGCCGACGTGGCCCAACTCGGGCCGGGGCGCACGAGGTCCCGCACCCTGGGCCAGTTGGTGTGCCGTGGCCACCAGCCACGGCACGACCGCCGCGTCACGGATCGCCGCACGCTCCTTGGTGGGCTCATCGCTGTCCCACAGCGGGCCGTCACCGACGAGTGCGCCGTATGCCGAGAGCGCGGTCCGCAAGGTCACCAGCGGCTCGTTTCCGGCGGATGCGTGCATCACCTCGAGCAGCCCGTAGGCGAGATCGTCCGGGATCGTTGCCGCTTCGGCGGTGAGACGGGTCCAGGCGGACAACTCGGTGTCGTTCGGCAACGTGCCGCGGATCAACAGGTGCCAGACCTCTTCGAAGGACCGCTCGCGTGCCAACGCGGTGGCGTCGTACTGCCGGTAGTGGAAGAAGCCCTCCTCGCCCCGCACGTCGCCGATCGTCGTGTCGGCGACGATCACGCCGGACAGTCCGGGCGGAGCCACCATAGGTGCTGTCATCGATGTCGTCATACGGACAGCGTCGGATCGCGCACGCGAGCGGTCAATGTTGATCGCCTCAACATTGGCCCGCAGAGGTTGCCCCGTTACCGCACGTCCTCGACGTTGAGGGTGACCGACTGACCCTGGTAGGCCTTGCGGTGATGCAACGCGGCCAACTTGGCGTAGGCCCGGTGCTTGGGGTTGCGCTCACCGGCATACTGCAGCGGATCGGCGACCCTGCCGGCGGCCGCACAGGCTCGGACACGCTCGGCGGCATAGCCACCCAGAGTTTGCTCGACGAACTTCACCGGCAGCGTGGTGTAGAGCAACTCCCCGTCGAGTTCGGTTGCCACGACAGGCTTTTCGTCGATGAGATCGGCGACCAGCTGCTCGGCCACATTGGCGCCGGAGGCCGTCGCGTAGTAGCAGTTACGGCCGTAACGCGGGTTGATCTCGAAGAAGACGACCTTGCCGTCGCGGGGGTCGCGGATCGCGTCGAGGTTGGCGAAGCCGTGGTAGTCGGCCTCGGTCAGGATCTTCGAGCCCAGCTCGATGGCGTCGTCCAGCGGCGCCACGACCTGCACGTCTGGAATCCCGAGGTATGCCGGACGCGGGTCCTGCATCAGCACCTCGGACGCACGAGCCAGCGTGATCCGCCCGTCGCGTGCGCGGTAGAGCGTCACCGACAGCAGGTCGGTGCCGGGGATGAACTCCTGGGCCAGGAGCTTGCCGTCATACCCGGCGGCCTGCAGTTGGTCCAGCAACTCGTCCAGCTGGCCCTGGTCGGCGACCTGGTAGAGCTTCTTCTTGCCCGGCATACGCAATGCTGCGAAGTGCCCGGAGTCGGCCGGCTTCACGATCAGCGGCCATGGCAGGTCCAGGCCCGCAGCCGACGGACGCCCGTCGGCGAAATCGAGCACCACTGTCCGTGGCGTCGGGACCCCGGCCGCCGCACACAGCTGGTTGAAGTCGTTCTTGTCCGAGACCCGGCGCAGCATCTCGGGCGACTCGTGCGGCACGACGACGTTCTTGCCCAGCGTGGTGCGCTTGGCCGACAGCGCCTGCACGATGCCGTCGTGGTTGGTCAGCGGAATGACTGTCAGCTCAGGGTTTTCGGTCGCCAGCTTGCGGATCTCGCGCAGCAACAGGTCGTAGTCGTGCACGCCCTCGAGCCCGACCTCGCGGATCTCGTGAATGATCGAGGAGTCGGCGATCGCGCCGGTCGTGAAGGGCACGACGGCGACACTGGTGAGGCCGTAGCGCTCGTGGAACGCCCGCGCGAGCGCGTAGCCGGACAGCGTGAAGTCCAGGATGACCGGCAGCACCTTCGGCGCCGAACTCGGCTGCTGCGGCGCACGGGTCACCGCCCCGGCGAGCTTGCCTGCCGCGGTGTCGGCGAGGTCGACCGCGTCCGACTTCGACCGCGGCACTCCCCCGACGATGGCGCGCGCGGTCTGCTTGGCGCGACCGACACCGGCGATCGCCTTGCGTTGTGCGTGATAGGCACGGAGGACATTCGGGCGCAGCACGACGTCCCAGGGTCCGGGCGCGTCGATCATGCCCTTCTTGGCGAACGCGAGCTTGAACTCGTTGAGCGTGTCCAGGTAGGGCGAGCGGTCCGAGCCGCAACCCAGGAAGTCGAAGAACGTCGCACCCTCCGCCTTGGTCGCACGCATCGTGCCCCAGGCCATCAGGTATGCCGCCAGCAGCTTGCGCGCCTCGGCCGACGACGCCGCGAAGTAGTAGTCGACCTCGCCGTCATACACGGTGACGAGCGCCCAGGACACGACCTTGCCCAGGTGCCGCACGGTGTAGAGGCGGCACACCTCCGGGCCGAGCTGGCGCAGCATCTCGTAGTAGAACGCCGGTGGCCGCAACACGAAATCGCCACGTTTACCGGTCTCCTCGAAGATCGGGTAGATGACCTCGGCGAACTCCTGCTCGCTGATCGCCGTGTCGTCGGTGAAGACGAGTTCGTCGTTCTTCATCGCCTTGCGGATGTTGCGCCGGCCGCTCTGCGACATCTCGGACAGCAGTTGGTCCTCGTCCTTGGTCAGGTCGAGGACGATCGTGCGGTCGTAGAAGATGGCGATCAGCGGATCGGTGAGGTCGTCACCCGGGTGCACGGTGTGCAACCGGAGCAGGGCGGCGGACGGCCGCTCACTGCGGATGTATGACGACAGGGCGTCGCGCAGCTCGCGCTCGCGCTGCGGCGTGCGCTCGTCGTCGAGCCAGATCGGGCCGTGCTTGGCCCACAGCTGCTCCAGGAACCGGCCCGCGAACGACGTCAGGCTGATCGCCGCCATCGGGGTGTCGCCGTCGTCCACGATCAGGTAGCGCCAGTGCTCACGTCCGGGCAGTACGGAGTCGTAGTGTGCCCACTCGGGCGACTGCTCGACGGGGACCGTCTTGCCGGCCCGGTGGACCGTGTCGAGGAATTCGGGTGCGCTACAGGCGCGAACGGACAGGGTCACAAATCTTGCTTTCGTCGATGCTGTGTGGGGCCGTGGTCAGCATACGGGGCGCTGCGATCGGTGGAATCTGCCACGCTGGGCGAACCCCCAGCACCCACCGAACGGAGCCTGTCCATGTCAGTCGTGGTGATCGGCGGCGGCGTCGTCGGAGCTTCTGCCACCTACCAGCTCGCCCGCAGCGGCGCCGATGTGACACTCATCGACGCCGAGTACGACGGGCGGGCCACCTCCGCCGGAGCCGGAATCATCTCCCCGTGGTCCTCCCGCGAACAGGACCCGGACTGGTTCCACATCGCTGCGGCGGGTGCGGAGCACTACCCGGCGCTGCTGCGGCAACTGAGCGACGACGGGCAGACCGACGTCGGCTACCGACGGGTGGGTTCGTTGCGGCTGACCACCGACGCCGCCGTCGAGACCGAGTTCGCCGCGGTCCGTGACCGGGCAGCCGGTTCGGCACTCGCGGGCACGGTCGACGTGCTCACCGGATCGGCCGCCCGGGCGTTGCACCCGCTGCTGGAGCACGACGGTCCGGCCATCCACGTTGCGGGCACCGCCCGTCTCGACGGGCGACAACTGCGGGCGGCACTGTGGGCCGCGGCTCGCAAGCACGGCGCGAGAATCGTCACCGGGCGGGCGCGGATCCGAGCCGGCAGCGCGGTCGAAGCGGTCGAGATCGACGGTGAGGTCATCGGCGCCGACGTCGTCATCGAGGCCTCGGGTGTCTGGGCGCCGCACGTGCTCGAACCGCTCGGGTTGCGCTCGCCCGTGACGGCGATGCGCGGCCAGATCGTGCATCTGCGCCTGCCCGGCGCGGAACCACGGGAGTGGCCCGTGATCCTGCCGATGTCCGCGCACTATCTGCTCAGCTTCGACGATCGCATCGTCGTCGGTGCGACCCACGAGTCCGACGCCGGACTCGATCACCGCCTCACCGTCGCGGGTCTGCACCAAGTGCTCGGCGAGGCGCTGCAGGTCGCGCCCGGTCTGGCGGACGCCGAATTCCTCGAAGGCAGGGTCGGCTTCCGCCCGGTCGGACCCGACGCCAAGCCGCTGCTCGGAACGACCCCGGACCTGCCCGGCCTGATCATCGCCAACGGGCTCGGTGCACACGGCCTCACCATGGGGCCGTATGTCGGCTCCATCGCCGCCGCGCTCGCCGAGGGCCGCGAGCCTGAGGTCGACCTGACGCCATACGACCCGTTCCGAGGTCAGCCGAGTATGTCGGGCAACCGCTTCTCGATGTAGGGCAAAACCTCGGCGACCGGCACGGCCCGGCCCAACTCCTCGGACAACGACGTGACGCCCGCGTCCGAGATCCCGCACGGCACAATGACATTCGCCCACGACAGGTCGCAGTCGCAGTTGAGCGCGAAGCCGTGCATCGTGACGTCCCGGCTTACCCGGACGCCGATGGCCCCGATCTTGCGCTCCGGCTTGCCGTCGCTCGCCGCCAGCCACACTCCGCTGCGTCCCTCGACCCGTACAGTCTGCACGCCGAAGTCCTCACAGGTGTCGATCATCAACTGCTCCAGCCGGCGCACGTGCCCGACGACGTCCAACGGCACCGGCAACCGCACGATCGGGTAGCCGGTGAGCTGGCCCGGGCCGTGCCACGTGATCCGGCCACCGCGATCCACGTCGACCACCGTCGAGCCGTCGGTCGGCCGGTCATACCACGCGGTGCGCTTGCCGGCGGTGTAGACCTGCTCGTGCTCCAGCAGCAGGGTCGTGTCCTCCTGCTCACCGCTGACGACCCGTGCATGCACCTCACGCTGCAGGTCCCACGCGTGCAGATAGTCGACGAAGTCCGGGTCGAACCCGACGTGTTCGATGCGCATGCCGCAAACGTTACGCCGGTGCCGATCGACGGCATCCGCCGACGGGCCTACCACGGGGTAGCCGCGGCGTCCCTTGTTCGTCCCATATGGTTGGGGCGGGCGATGGATCCCGCCCGGGTCGTGCTCGACCAGCGCTCGTCCCGAACCGCAATACTGCTGATGGTTCCTACCACGTCGAGTTCGACGGGTAGGTCGCGCTGCCCGTCGCACAGCCCGGAGAGTCAGACGCATGTCGCCGCAGCCACCCCAGCCGAGTCCCGACCGGATGGTCGATTTCCACGCGCACCCGATCGTCGTGGGCGTCATACCGGACCAGCCGCCGCTGGTCGCACTCACGGCGGCCACGATGGCGCGGGCGGTCGGTTCACCCGCCATCCACTTCGGCTACGCCGATCCATCGCGGTACGTGGTCGACGAACACGCCGACGGCAGCGTGCGGCACGCACCGGTGGACCCCGACGACGCCGACGAGCAATGGCGCGAGACTGCCGAGACCCTCACCGAGCAGATCCGTGCCACGCTCGGAGGCGACAGCGTGCCGTGGCACTTCCACTATCTCGCCGGGCGGCCCGACCGGGCGCTCACCCACCTGGCCCGGGCGGTCGATGCGGCCGGGTTCGTGGTCGGGACACGGATCGGCAAACATCCGATGCGCGAGTTCCTGAGCGGATCGGTCTCGGTCCGGCTCTCGCACCACCAGCACCGTCCGGTGATCGTCGTGCCGCTCCAGGTCGTCGACTGGTCGGACGGACTGCCATGGCAGTGAACCCGATCCGCCGCCCCGCACGCGCCCATGCCCATCGCGATCCGGCACTGCTCGGCGTCGTCTTCGTCGGTGGAGCGATCGGTACCGCCATACGTTCGCTGCTGGAGGATGCCTTCGCCGGTCCGGCGACGTCCTGGCCGTGGACGACGTTCGCGATCAATGTGAGCGGTGCGTTCGTCCTCGGCTTCCTGCTTGAGGCGTTGGTGCGGTCCGGCGAGGACGCCGGCGGCCGCCGACTGGCGCGGCTGGGCATCGGCACCGGCGTGCTCGGTGGCTTCACGACATACAGCACCTTCATGGTGGAGACGACGAAATTGTCGTGGGCACAAGGGATCTCGTATGTCGGCAGCTCCGTGCTGCTCGGCGCGATCGCAGCCTGGGCCGGGATCCGCGCGGCCAAGGGACTTGTCCGCATCGGCGAAACCGTATGACAACGTTGCTGATCGCGCTCTGCGGTGGCGCCGGCGCGGTGAGCCGTTTCACCCTCGATGCCGAGGTGCGACGCCGGATCACCGGCTCGTTCCCTGTGGGCACGTTCGTCATCAACGTGCTCGGATCGTTCCTGCTCGGCGTGCTCACCGGGGCGCTCACGCACCACGCGGGCTGTCTGTCGCCCACGGCCAAGGCCGCGCTGGGCACCGGGTTCTGCGGCGGTTTCACGACCTTCAGCACCGCCTCCGTCGAGACGGCCCGGCTGTGGTTGACCACGGGCAAGTCCGAGGGATCCCGGTATGCCGTCGCGACCGCGGTCGTCTCGCTCCTCGCGGCCTTGCTCGGACTGGCCGTCGGCCGGCTCCTCGCGTGACGGCCCGTCGCACGACGATGCGTCAACCCTTGTCCCTTCGCGACGTGCACTGGTAAACATTTACAATGAGTAGCCACGGACGTTCCGCCGTTCCCGCCATACTCGCCGCTTGCCTGCTCGCCATAACCGGCATGTCCGCCGTCCCGGCACGCGCAGCGCAGCCCGCCGAGCCCGCAGATCAGGTCGCTTACGTCGATGTCGCAGTGGCGACGCTGTGGACCGAGCCGGGGCTGAACCGGCCGATCGACGCGCCGGCCGTGGGGGATCCGGTGGATCCACGCCGGTGGACCGACGACCAGTCGGTCGCCCAGCGGCGGTGGCTGGTGGGCAAGCTGGAGACCCAGGCGCTGTACGGGCAGCGCGTGACCATCTTGGAGCGGTCCGGCGACTGGGTGCACGTCGCGGTCGCCGGGCAGCCGACGCCGCGCAACCCGCTGGGGTATCCGGGCTGGGTCCCGGCCGTGCAACTCACCACGAATCCGGCCTTCGCGAGTCAGACCGGTCGGCGGTTCGCGCTGATCAGCGCGAAAACCACCGGCCTCTATCAGGATTCGGCGCGCAAGCATCGCTCGCTGACGCTGTCGATCGACACGCGACTGCCCGTGCTGGGACGCAGTGGCGGCTCGATCAAGGTGTTCACACCCGACCGCGGCGCGGCCTGGATCTCAGCGCATGACGCCCAGGTCTACGCGTCGCCGGCCGACATTCCACGCCCCGAACCGGCTGATCTGGCACGCACGGCCAGGCAGTTCGCAGGACTCCCCTATGTCTGGGCGGGCACGTCGGCCTGGGGTTTCGACTGCTCCGGCTTCACGCACACCGTGTATGACGTGCACGGCATCACCATTCCGCGCGATGCCGGAGACCAGTTCGACGCCGGCCGCCCCGTGGCCAAGGACGCGATGCAGCCCGGCGACCTGATCTTCTATGCCTACTCCAGCGGTTACATCCACCACGTGGGGATCTATCTCGGCGACGGTTGGGAGGCGGACGCCCCGAACAACACGCCGTCCGAGATCACCCGGCTCGAGATCGTGCGGGTCGGCGAGCAGCGCTACGCCGATCAATACGTCGGCTCCCGGCGTTACCTGTAACCGCCCGCCGCCATCCCGCCGAGAGGACACCCAACCACCGAGAGGACACCCAACCACCGAGAGGACAGGCGATTCGGCCCTCAATGGGCCGAATCGCCTGTCCTCTGAGTGTGTCGCCTGTCCTCTCGGCGAAAGGGGTTGTGCGTTGTTGTCGGACCTCAGCTCTCGATGTTGGCCATCACGTGCTTGACGCGCGTGTAGTCCTCGAAGCCGTAGAGCGACAGGTCCTTGCCGTAACCGCTGTGCTTGAAGCCGCCGTGCGGCATCTCGGCGACCAGCGGGATGTGCGTGTTGATCCACACACAGCCGAAGTCGAGTGCCTTCGACACCCGCATCGCCCGACCGAAGTCCTTGGTCCACACCGAGGAGGCGAGTCCGTAGGGCACGTCGTTCGCCCAGGCGATCGCGGCCTGTTCGTCGGTGAAGCGTTGGACCGTGATGACCGGGCCGAAGATCTCCTGCTGGATCGCCTCGTCGGTCTGCTCCAGGCCCGACACGACCGTCGGCTCGATGAAGAAGCCGTCACCGAAACCGCTGGCGCGGTGACCGCCTGCTGCGACGTGCGCATTGTCCGGCAGTCGGTCCAGGAAGCCGGTGACGTGCTTGAGCTGGTTGGCGTTGTTGACCGGCCCGAGCAGCGCGTCCTCGCTGTCCGGCATACCGAGCTTCGCGTCGTTCTTGGCGAATTCGGCCAACGCGGCGACGAAGTCGTCGTGTATGCCGGGCGCGGCGAGCACGCGGGTCGCAGCGGTGCAGTCCTGGCCGGCGTTGAAGTAGCCGGCCGTGCCGATGCCTTCGATCGCTGCCTCGATGTCGGCGTCGTCGAACACGATGACCGGCGCCTTGCCGCCCAGCTCCAGGTGCACCCGCTTGAGGTCCTTGGCCGCCGAGTCGGCGACCTGGATCCCGGCACGGATCGATCCGGTGATCGCGACCAGCTGCGGCGTCGGATGCTCCACCAGCATGCGGCCGGTCTCCCGGTCACCGGTGATGACGTTGAGGGTGCCGGCCGGCAGGAACTCCGAGGCGAGCTCGGCCATCAGCAGAGTCGTCTCCGGCGTCGTGTCACTCGGCTTGAGCACCACGGCGTTGCCCGCGGCCAGCGCCGGAGCGATCTTCCACATCGCCATCATCATCGGGTAGTTCCACGGCGTCACCTGACCGACGACACCAATCGGCTCACGCCGGATGAACGACGTGTGTCCGGCCATGTATTCGCCGGCCGACTTGCCCTCGAGCATCCGTGCCGCACCAGCGAAGAAACGCAGCTGGTCGACCATGACCGGCACTTCCTCGCTGGCGGTCAACGCGTAGGGCTTGCCGGTGTTCTCGGCCTCCAGCTTCACGAAGTCGTCGGCACGTGCCTCGATCGCGTCGGCGAGCTTCAGCAGCGCGTGCTGCCGCTCACCGGGGACGGTCTGACCCCACTCAGCGAAACCCTTCGATGCCGCGCGGTAGGCCGCATCGACGTCCGCCTGAGTCGAAACCGGTGCCTTGGCAACGACTTTCGCGCTCGAGGGATCGACAATGTCGACCGTCTGGTCGGTCTCGGCGGCGACGTATGCGCCACCGATGAAATTGCGCAACTCGCGCGGGCTGTCAGTCATTCAGACACTCCTTTGTGTGTGGTTGTCAGCACTCATCAGCACTCGATGTTCTCTGCCGTGCTTCCACGGCACGCTCCGGTCCTCGCTCCTTCGTCGCTGCGATCCTCGCGTCCCTGTCAGCACTCGATCACGTTCACGGCCAGGCCGCCACGCGCCGTCTCCTTGTATTTCACCGACATGTCCCGGCCGGTGTCTCGCATGGTCTTGATCGCCTTGTCCAGGCTCACCGTGTGCACCCCGGTGCCGTTGACGGCGAGCCGGGCGGCGTTGATCGCCTTCACACTGGCGATGGCATTGCGTTCGATACACGGGATCTGCACGAGGCCGCCCACCGGGTCGCAGGTGAGGCCGAGGTTGTGCTCGATGCCGATCTCGGCGGCGTTCTCCACCCGCGGCGGCGTGCCGCCCATGACCTCGGCGAGTCCGCCGGCGGCCATCGCGCACGCCGAGCCGACCTCTCCCTGGCAGCCGACCTCCGCACCGGAGATAGAGGCGTTCTCCTTGAAGAGGATCCCGATCGCAGCCGCCGCCAGCAGGAACCGGACGACACCGTCGTCGTCGGCATCCGGCACGAAGTTGACGTAGTAGTGCAGGACCGCCGGAATGATGCCGGCCGCGCCGTTGGTGGGAGCGGTCACGATGCGTCCGCCGGAGGCGTTCTCCTCGTTGACCGCCAGCGCGTAGAGGTTCACCCAGTCCATGACCCGCAGCGGGTCGTCCCGCAGCGCGCCTCTGGTCAGCTCACGGTGCAGCTCCGGTGCGCGACGCGGCACCTTCAGTCCGCCCGGCAGGGTCCCCTCGTGGCCGATGCCCGCCTGCACGCAGTCACGCATCACCGACCAGAGGTGCAACATCCCGCTGCGGACCTCGTCGGCAGTTCGCCAGGCCAGCTCGTTGCGCATCATCACGTCCGCGACCGAGCAGCCTTCTCGTTCGCAGATGGCCAGCAGCTCGGCGCCGGACGTGAAGGGAAACTCCACCTTGGTGTCGTCCAGCACCACTCGGTCCGCTCCGGCGGCCTCCTCGTTGACGACGAATCCGCCGCCGACCGAGTAGTAGACGTGCGAGGCGATTACCTCGCCCTGCGCGTCATACGCCTCGAACTGCATGCCGTTGGGGTGCGCCGGCAACGACTTGCGTCGGTGCATGACCAGATCGGCGTCGGGATCCCAGTGGATCGAGCGGGTGCCGTTCAACCGCAAGGTATGACGCGACCGCGCATCCGCAATCCGGGCTTCCGTCGACCCCGTGTCGACGGTCTCCGGGTCCTCGCCCTGCAGACCCAGCACGACCGCCTTGTCCGAGCCGTGCCCATGGCCGGTCGCGCCCAGCGACCCGAACAGTTGGGACCGCACCCGGCACACCTCGTCGACCGTGCCCGCAGCCACCAGACCGTCGACGAACGTCTTCGCAGCGCGCATCGGGCCGACGGTGTGTGATGAGGACGGACCAATGCCCACGGAATACAGGTCGAACGCGCTCAGGGCCATGGGTAAAGCATAGCCATACGGCGCACGATCCGACGGATTTCGAAGCACATTGCTTGATCTAGCGCGAAACTCGTGCCAGAGTATGCCCATGACCGAGACGAATCGCACTGTGGCGCGCGCCACCCTCGACGACGTCTCCAAGGCCATCATCGCGCGACTGCAGACCGACGGCCGGGTGGCCTACTCCGCGATCGCGCGGGAGATCGGACTGTCCGAGGCAGCGGTGCGCCAGCGGGTGCAGCGGCTGCTCGACTCCGAAGTGCTGCAGATCGTCGCCGTGACCGATCCGGCCCAGGTCGGATTCGACCGCCAGGCGATGATCGGCATCACCGTCAAGGGCGACCTGAAGCCGGTGCAAGCCGCCCTCAGCGAGCTGCCCGAGATTGCGTATGTCGTCCTGACCGCCGGCCGCTTCGACCTGCTCGTCGAGGTCGTCTGCGTCGACGACGAACACCTGCTGGATCTGCTGACCGCGCAGATCCGCACCATCGACGGCGTCACCGACACCGAGACCTTCGTCTACCTGAAACTCGCCAAACAACGATACGACTGGGGCACGAGATGACAACACCCACAACACAATCCGACAACCTCACGCCTGCGGGCACACCGCGCGCCGAAGCTGCGCGCGACCACCTGTGGGGTCACTTCACCCGACAGTCGGACTATGAGCCCAAGGACCAGGGCG
Source organism: Flexivirga endophytica (assembly GCF_014640635.1). Classification (GTDB taxonomy): domain Bacteria; phylum Actinomycetota; class Actinomycetes; order Actinomycetales; family Dermatophilaceae; genus Flexivirga; species Flexivirga endophytica. The sequence goes on along the minus strand of NZ_BMHI01000001.1, from coordinate 826,843 downwards.
GGCGCGGCGGCGCCATACCGACCATCGTCAAGGGTGAGGGCGCCTACATCTGGGACGACCAGGGACGCAAGTACCTCGACGGCCTCTCCGGCCTGTTCACGGTGCAGGTCGGACACGGCCGCGCCGAGCTGGCCGAGGCCGCCGCGGCCCAGGCCAAGGAGCTGGCGTTCTTCCCGATCTGGTCCTATGCGCACCGCCCCGCGATCGACCTGGCCGAGCGCCTGGCGTCATACGCGCCGGGCAACCTCAATCGGGTCTTCTTCACCACCGGTGGCGGCGAGGCCGTCGAGTCGGCCTGGAAGCTCGCGAAGCACTACTTCAAGCTGACCGGCAAGCCGGGCAAGCACAAGGTGATCAGCCGCGCGGTCGCCTACCACGGCACACCCCAGGGCGCCCTGTCGATCACCGGCCTGCCGTCGTTGAAGGAGATGTTCGAGCCGCTGGTGCCGGGTGCGTTCAAGGTGCCCAACACCAACATCTACCGCGCGCAGCCCGAATTGCGTGACGACCCGAAGGCTTTCGGCCGCTGGGCCGCCGACCGGATCGCCGAGGCGATCGAGTTCGAGGGCCCCGACACGGTGGCCGCGGTCTTCCTCGAGCCGGTGCAGAACGCCGGCGGTTGCTTCCCGCCGCCCCCCGGATACTTCGAGCGGGTCCGCGAGATCTGCGACGAGTACGACGTGCTGCTGGTGTCCGACGAGACGATCTGCGCCTTCGGCCGGATCGGCGAGATCTTCGCGAGCAAGGACTACGGCTACGAGCCGGACATCATCACCTGCGCGAAGGGTATGACGTCGGGTTACTCCCCCATCGGCGCGATGATCGCCAGCGACAAGCTCTTCGAGCCGTTCAAACACGGCACGACGATGTTCCCGCACGGCTACACCTTCGGCGGGCACCCGGTGTCCGCGGCGGTGGCGATGGCCAACCTCGACATCTTCGAGAAGGAGGGCCTGGTCGACCACGTGCACGAGAACGCCCCGAAGTTCCGCAGCACGCTCGAGAAGCTCACCGATCTGCCGATCGTTGGCGATGTCCGTGGGGACGGCTTCTTCTACGGCATCGAGCTGGTCAAGGACAAGGAGACCCGCGAGACGTTCTCGGACGACGAGTCCGAGCGCGTGCTCTACGGATTCCTGTCCAAGGCGCTGTATGACGCCGGCCTCTACTGCCGCGCCGACGACCGTGGCGACCCGGTCGTGCAGCTGGCTCCGCCGCTGATCATCGGGCAGACCGAGTTCGACGAGATCGAGCAGAAGCTGCGCGGTGTTCTCACCGAGGCCTGGTCGATGCTCTGATCGAGCGCGGCGCGTCGCCTGATCACCGGCACCGCCCGTAGAGTCGTACTTGTGAGTAACCGTGACTACGACATCGTCCTGTTCGGCGCCACCGGGTTCGTCGGCAAACTGACTGCCGATCACCTGGCCCGGCAGGCACCGGACGACGTGCGGATCGCCTTGGCCGGCCGTGACCGCGCCAAGGTCGAGGCGATCCGCGACGCCCTGCCGAATGCCGCTGATTGGCCTGTGGTGGTGGCGGATTCGTTCGATGCGAGCAGCCTGAGGGAGCTCGCGGAGAGCGCTCGCGTGGTGATCAGCACGGTCGGTCCCTACGCGAAATACGGCCTGCCGCTCGTCGAGGCATGCGCGACCGCCGGCACCGACTACCTCGACCTCACCGGTGAGGTGCTCTTCGTGCGCGAGTCGATCGACCGCTTCCAGGAGCTCGCCGACAGCACCGGTGCCCGCATCGTCCACTCGTGCGGATTCGACTCCATCCCCTCGGATCTCGGCGCCTTCGTGCTGGCCGAGAAGGTCCATGCCGATGGTGCCGGCGACCTCGGCGACACGACGCTCTACATGGCGATGAAGGGCGGATTCAGCGGTGGCACCATCGCCTCGGCGCTGAACCAGCTCGACGAGGTCCGCTCGGACAAGGACAGGCGACGGATCGCGACCGACAAGTTCGCGCTGAGTCCGGCCCGCGATCAGGAGCCGAGCGGCGAGTGGCGCGACAGTGCCGCTGTCCGCGAGTCCGACGAGATCGGGGCGTGGTCCGGCCCGTTCGTGATGGCCACGTTCAACACCCGCATCGTCCGGCGCAGCAATGCGCTGTTGCAGCACGCGTACGGCAGGTCGTTCCGTTACCGCGAAGTGCAACGCACCGGCCGTGGCCTGCATGGTCGACTCACGGCATACGCGCTGGCGGGTGCTCTCGGCGCGGGCTTCGGCGCCATGTCGGTGCCGCTGTTGCGTCCCCTCGTGGAGCGTGTCCTGCCCTCGCCCGGCGACGGGCCGGACGAGAAGACCCGGGACGCCGGATACTTCCGAGCGACCCTGCGCACGACGACGACCACGGGCACGGCATACCAGAGTGTTGTTGCGGCACAAGGAGATCCGGGTTACAAGGCAACTGCGGTGATGCTCGGCGAGAGCGCACTGAGCCTTGCTCTGTCCCGCGACGAATGTCCTCTCCCGGACGGATTGGGCGGAGGCGTCCTCACGCCGGCCACCGCGTTGGGCAACGTTCTCGTCGAGCGGTTGCGCGCCCAAGGATTCGACATCGAAGCGACTGTCGTCTAGCGGACAGTTTCGGTCCGGTGGCGGCCCTAGTGTCGTCCCATGACCGAACGCACCGACGTCCGTGGCGCGCGAACCCGTCGTGACATCAGTCGCCTGCGGCTGATCGCACAGCGCCTCACCCCGGGTCCGACATCGAGTCCGGCTCAGATCGTTCGATGGATGACCTGCACCCAGGCGCAGGACTTCCGAGCCGGACGGTCCGCGGTCGCACTCCGCGCGAGATGTGCGGTCGATGACGTCGATGCGGCGATCAATGCAGGAGAGATCGTCCGGTCGTGGCCGATGCGCGGCACCTTGCACCTGGTTCCGGCCGGGGACCTGCGCTGGATGCTGGCGCTGAACGGAGAATCGACGCTGCGCTCCGCCCGTCGCAGACACGAGGATCTCGGGATCGGCGCCGAGGACATCGAGACCGCCCGGTCCGTCACGGAGCAGCGCCTTCGCGGCGGCCACGCCTTGGAGCGCCGTGCACTCTTCGCGCTCTGGGAGTCGTACGGCATCCACACCGGCGGACAGCGCGGTGTGCACCTGGTGCAGGCGCTGTGCCTACGCGCCCACCTCGTCCTCGGACCGATCAACGGGCGCCAACAACAGTTCGCTCTCTTCGACGAATGGGTCACGCACTCGAAACCGGTGGATCGTGCTGCCAACATTGCAGATTGGGCACGGCGCTACTTTCGATCGCATGGTCCGGCGACCATCGCCGACTTCCGCTGGTGGAGCGGCCTCCTCCAGCGCGACCTCGCACCGGTGTGGGAGTCGGTGCGCGACGACCTGGTCGAGATCGCGGTCGACGGCACGAGCTATTTCGGCGCGCCAGAGACGCTCGAAGCCTGGGAAGAGCGTCGTTCGGCGACCCTACGGCCGATGCTCGTCCCGCCGTTCGACGAGATCCTGCTCGGGTATGCCGATCGCACGCCGACGCTGGACGCACCACACATGGATCTGGTCGTGCCCGGCGGCAACGGCGCGTTCAAGGCGACCGTCATCGACGGGGGCCGGACGGTGGCCACCTGGCGTCGCAGTATGGCGAAGAGCACTCCCCCTGTTGAGGTTTCGCCCTTCGACGGCGCATTGTCCAAGCGGGCTGAGCGAGCCGTACCCGGGCTCTCGCGACGCTATCCGTTCCCGTCCTGACGTCTTGACGAAGGCAGGACGGCCGAAGGTCGGGCGCCGGATACGGTGGATCCGTGCGACTGTTGCTGATCCGTCACGCCGAGATCCCCACCAACGTGGACCGTCGGCTCGAGACCGCCGTCCCCGGGCCGGCGCTGACCGCCACCGGCCGTGATCAGGCGGCCGAACTCGCCGAACGCCTTGGCCAGGAAGGGATCTCTGCGGTCTTCCACTCCCCGCTGGCTCGCACCGGGCAGACGATCGCCCCGTTCCTCGAGCGGACCGGCATGCGGCCGGAGGTGCTGCCCGGTCTGGCCGAGATCGAGGCCGGAGATCTCGAGGGACACAACAGCGACGCGGCGCGAGCCGACTACCACCGGGCGCTGCTCGACTGGGTCGATGGCCGGATCGACACACGAGTCCCGGGCGGCCCGGACGGCACGGAGGTCCTGGACCGCTTCGACGCGGCGATGGATGACGTCGTGCGCTCCGGCCACGACGTGGTGGCCGTCGTCAGTCACGGCGCCGTCCTACGGGCCTGGCTGGGCGCACGATGCGACAACCTCGATCGCCTCTTCATCGAGCAGCATGCGATCCCGAACACCGGCATCGTGCAGATCGAGCACCGCGCCGGGCAGGCCCCCGTATGGCGCTGCCTCTCCTGGCTGGACGAAGCACCCGACGTCGATCCGCTGGCGAACTACTCGAAGCTCCAGTGAATTTCGACCGTCACGGTTGAGGTGTCCTCACCCGGCGACACCGGCATCGAGCCGGCCTGCGCCAGCATCCGGCCGCGTGGCGGCGGTGGTCGGAAGACGCCACTGAGCTCGGTGACGGACTCGGCCCGGCCGAGTGTGCGTCCGGTCAATCGGGCGTAGTCCGTGGCCTTGGCGCGGGCCTGGTGTACGGCGCTCTCCCGCGCTTCGGCGAGCGCTGCCTCGGTGGGCTCGCCGGACAGTGACACGTCGTCGACCCGCAGCGCCGTCCCGCACGCGTCGACAAGCTCGCCGAGCAACCGATCCAGCAGCGCCAGGTCCCGGACGCGCACCCGCACCGTCTGCTGCGCGTCGTATCCGCGGATCTGCTCGGTCTCCTCCGCCCACACCGTGTTGGGCGACACGCTGACCGCCTCGGTCCGCACGTCGGAGTCCGGCACACGGGCCGTCCGCAGCACCTCGAAGGCCGTTGTGACGACCTGGCCGGCTTCGCGCAGCGCCGCACCCGGTTGTGGCTGCCGGGACTCGATCCGCAGTCGGACCTCTGCCTCGGTGGTCGGCACCCCCACCGTGCCGACTCCGGTCACCGTCACACCAGCGTGTTCGTCGCCCATGCCTCCCAGTCTGCAGCACGCGCGCCGGTCTCAGCGCGAACCCCACTCCCACGGCGGTCGGCTCAGCAGGCCCTGGCCCTCGACCACGGTCTCGCCGAGGTTCTTGTCCAGCACTACCTCGGTGACCCGGTCGTCACCCTCGCGCAACGCGTCGATCAGCGTCCGGGAGTGCGTCACGACGACCACCTGCGAGCGACGCGACGCCGTCGCGATCAACCGGGCCAGGGGCGCGACGAGTGCGGCGTGCAGCGATGTCTCCGGCTCGTTCAGCACCATCAGTGCGGGCGGGTCGACGGTCAGCAACGCCGTCGCCAGCAGCAGGTAGCGCAAGGTCCCGTCGGACAACTCGGCGGCGCGCAATGGTCGCAGCATCCCCGGCTGCGCGATCGCCACGTCGAAGATGCCGTCAGCGATCAGCACCTCCGGTCTCGCTCCGTCGAACGCGTCCGCGATCGTCCGCTCCAGGTCGCCGAAGCCGTTCTTCAGGATCGTCTGCACGGCCGCCGCCAGGTCCGACCCGTCACCGGACAGCACCGGCGTGCGGGTGCCGACCTGCGGCCGGCGTGCAGGGGCCTCGGCGTCCACCCGGAAGCCGTCGTAGAACCGCCAGGATCGGATGTGCTCACGCACCTTGAAGACCTCCGGCGCCACCTGCGGATCGGCATACTCACGCAGCACGCTGCGGTATGCCGGAAGTGTCTCCGCCACGTCGACCCAGCGTCGCTCGTCACGCACCTGCACCGAGCCGCGCCGGCGACGGACGGAAGTCGTGCCGGGCCGCATCACCGGGCCGCTGAAGATCAGCTCCCGCTTGACCTGCGGGTCGCGCTGGAACGCTGTCGGCAGCCCGGTGGGTTGCGGCAGCCCGAGATCGACCAAATAGCCGAAATCGTCACTCGCGTAACCCATCCGAACACTGATCGGACCCTTGCGCACGATGCCCTCGACCGGTGCGCCGCGGCGCGCGCCCGCGAGCGACTCCGGTCCGGCCCACAGCGCCGACTGCAAGCCGCCCTCGCGAGCCAGGCTGCCGACGACCTCACCCTCACCGCATTGGGCCAGTAGGCGCAGCGCGCGGTAGAGGGATGACTTGCCGGTGCCGTTGCCGCCAGTGACGACGGTCAGTGGGCTCAGCGGAACGACGACGTCCCGAAGCGAGCGATAGCCGCCGACTGCCAAGGTGGTGATCATGCGTCGAAAGTAGCCGCCGGCGGTGACACCGGGACGCGTCCGCGGCAGCGACGAACGTGACCGTGATCGGAAATGGGCCTGCGCCTGGTTGTCGACGAATTGCGTTCGTATCACTCACGATGAGCGATCGGCCTACATTGGTCTCAGGGAGTCTCGATCCACCGTGGAGCCGGTCCCCTTCACGTCCGATCCCAACCGGGAGCAGGAAGGAGCAGCCGATGCCGGAGCAGCTCCGACCGTCACCGCCCGAGCACCGCAGCCCGATGCGCTGCGTCATCGCGGAGGACGAGACCTTGCTGCGGCACGGTCTGGCACTGGTGCTGGAGCAGGCCGGATTCGAGCTCGTCGGGAGCGCCGTCGACGCACCGAGCCTGGTGACACTGACTCGCGAGCACGTGCCCGACCTGGTCGTGACCGACATCCGGATGCCGCCCCACCACACCGATGACGGCTTGCAGGCGGCGGTGCAGATCCGGACGATGATGCCACGGGTTGGAGTCGTGGTCGTCTCGCAACACCTGCAGCGGCGTTACGCAGTCGATCTGATCGGCGACAACCCGGCGGGTGTCGGCTACCTGCTCAAGCAGCGCATCGGCGACATACCGACGTTCTGCGCGGATCTGCAGCGTGTGTGCGCGGGCGGCACCGCCCTGGATCCCGAGGTCGCCGCCCTCATGCTCACGCGCGCCCGCACGGACAAGGCCGCGGTGGGCAGGCTCACGGTGCGCCAACAGGAGGTGCTGGCCGCGATGGCGGAGGGCCGCAGCAACGCAGCCATCGCGCGCGCATTGTTCATCAGCGACAAGGCGGTCGTCGGACACGTCTCGCACATCTACGACCAGCTCGGCCTGCCGGACTGCGCCGACGACCACCGGCGCGTGCTGGCCGTGGTCCGGTATCTGAACGGCTGATCACGACACTGGCCTCGCCTCGACAGGCCCGCCCCACGCGCGGCGCCTCACGAACGCCCGGCGAACCAACTTCTCGGATCGAACAGCCGGCGACCGCGTGGGCGATCGTCGGTCGGCACCGGCACCGGCGCGAGCGCCATGCCATCGGTCCCTGTAGCCGCGGCGGGCGCAGCATCCGGAGCCGGTGCCGGTCCTGGACCGAACGGGAACAACCCGTTCGGATCGTATGTCGCCCGCACTTCGGCCAGCTGCCGACGCATCGACTCGGGCCACGACCGCTCGAACGCGGGCCGCTTGGACATGCTGCCGGCGAAATTGACGTTGGTGACGGCGAACTTCCGGTCACCGGCATCGGCGAACACACCGGCGGCGATCTCGCTCGCGCGCGAGGCGACCGCCGGATCCTCAATCACCAACCGGAGCATCAGTGCACCACCGCGACCACCGACGGCACCGGGATTGATCACGTCCTGCGCCGCGTCTCCGCCGAGGTGTCGGATCTCGGACTCGGCGAACGGCGTGTTCGTACCCGGCCCGAGACGAGCCAGGAACGCCGTCACGAAGTCCTGGTCGATGCCGGTCAGCTCCGTGCAGAAGGACTGCAACGGCATGGGATCCACCGGGTCCCCGTGAATGGAATGCACATCCGCCAGTGGCAACTCGCCGACGGTGTCGTGCACCGTGGGGGCTGCGGCACGCAGGGGCGCGACCAGTTCGGCGCCCTCCTCCGCCCCACCCGGGTGGACGAAGCGCAGGTGCAACTGCAGGTCGCCGTGGCCGCCCGCACCGTGCGCCGGTGCGAGCGCGATGGAGGTGGAGACGTCACCGGCCGCCGCCGGCAGCCAGTCCACCCACGTCCGGAGCGCTGCCTCGATGTTCTCCGCGCCTCCGAAGATCAACCTCCCGGCATACAAGGCAGGGACGTGGGGTAGTTCGAGCGTCATCTCGGTGACGATGCCGAAACCACCCTTGCCCCCGCGCAGGGCCCAGAAGAGGTCGGGATGGGTCTGCGGATCGGCGGTGACCACCTCACCGTCTGCGCTGACGAGGCGGAAGCCCAGTGCCCAGTCCGAGGAGTAGCCATGGCTGCGGATCATCGGACCGATGCCGCCGCCCATGGTGTGTCCGACGGCGCCGACAGTCACCGAGGAGCCGGTGATGGGAGCCAGCCCGAAGGGCGCGGCTTCGGTCACGATCCGATGCCACTGTGAGCCGGCGCCCAGGGTCACCCGCCGCGAGGTGGGATCCAGGTGGACCGCGGTCAGTCGCTCGGTCGACACGATCATGCCGCTCTTGGCGCGCGGCCCCGGTCCGTGCCCGGTCGCCTGGACACGCACCGCCAGGTCCTGCTCGACGGCGAAACGCACGGCCGCCGACACGTCGGCCGTGCTGGCCGCACCCACGACGATGTCGGGGTCGTGCACGCCGCCGTTGAGGTTGAAGCAGGCGACCTCGTCGGCCAGGCCCGCATCGCCGCGAACGAACACCGGACCACTGACCTGAGCCCGCAGGCGTGCGACGGTCGTTGCTGGCAGGGTCTGCAGGTCTGTCATGGGATGCTCCTCGGCGTTCCACTCACGGCACCGCGCGCTGGGTCGCGGTCGGCACAGGAGGCCGGCGCCATTCCCACATGATCGTCAGCGAAGTCCGACCGGGTCCATAGACCTAGGTCCCGTCCCTGCCGTCCCACGAACGCGATGCCGCAATATTCGCCGTTCCAAGCGGGAAAGCGTTGCGCGAGTGGGAAACTGCGGCCATGACGCGTGCCTGGACAGTGCACCAGCCACCGATCGTGACCTCCCTCGAATCGGCGCTCGTCATGCTTGCCTCGGTCATCACGCTGATCGCGGCCAGCCAGCTCGCCGCCTTCCTCGGAGCCGGTGGTCCCGAACCGTGGCTCGCCGTGTCGATCGTCGCGGGTGCGCTGGTCTACGCCGCCTCCGGACTGATCGCCTGGTGGCGCCGGCCGGGCAACCGGCTGGGGCTAGTCATGGTCGCCGGTGGCGTCATCTGGTTGCTCAACGCATTGGTGTTCGCCTCTCAGCCGTTACTCGTGGCGGTCGGCGTGGTCACCGCGACATTGCCGCTCGGCGTCATCGTGCATCTGCTGCTCGTCTTCCCGTCCGGCCGGCTGCGATCGACGCTGGCCCGCTGGACAGTCATCGCCGGGTATGCCGTGTGTCTGGTGCTGCAGATCCCGCTCTACCTGTGGGCCCCGGCCGCCAGCCCCGACGGCATGCTCGCGATGGCCGACCGGCCAGAGCTGGTGACTGTCGGCTCACGGGTGCAGACCGGGGCCGGCATGTGCGTCATGGCCATCACCGCGGTCGTCCTGTCCGTGCGGTTCCATCGCGCCTCTGAACGTCGTTCGGTCCTCGGGCCGCTCTACGTGTATGGCGTCGCTGTGGTCCTGTTGGTGCCGTTGGTCCCCATCGTCGTCCGGTCGATGACCGGCTTCGACTCCAGCATCGCGACGGCGGGCCAGATAGTCCTGCTGGTGGTCGCTCCGATGCTGTTCGCGGTGGCGATGATGCGCGGTGGGTTCGCCCGGACCGGCGAACTCGAGCAGCTCGGCGAGTGGCTGGGCAGTGCGGCCGGTGACCGCCCCGACTTGGGCACGGCCCTGGCTACCGCGCTCGGGGACGATTCGGTGCAGCTGTCCTACTGGCTGCACGATCGCGGCGGTTATGTCGACGCGGACGGCCGTTCGATCACCGCCCCGACGGCGGGCAACGGTCGTGGCCTTGCCGAGATCGGTGTCGGCGGGCGTCGCGTCGGTGGCATCTTCTACGACCGGAACCTCATCGCCGATCCCGAGCTGGTCAACTCGGCCGGTCGGGTGATCGCCATCGCGGTCGACCAGCAGCGGCTGACCGTCCAGCTGCGGGCGAGCCGGCGCGCACTGCAGCAATCCCGCGCGCGGATCGTCGAGGCGAGCGACCGGGAGCGCCGCCGGATCGCGCAGAACCTGCACGACGGACTGCAGGCCGAGTTGGTGCTGTTGTCCGTCGAGGCCCAACGCTTGGCCGGGACCGAGGCCGGGACCAGCCCGGAGGAGCGAGCCCAGGCCGCGGAGCGGCTTCGCTGGCGCATCGATCACGCGGCGGCGGGACTGCGCGACCTGGTCTATGCGGTGATGCCTGCCCCGCTGGTCGAGCAGGGTCTCGGACCGGCCATCGAAGACCTCGTCGACCGGATGCCGGTGCCGACGACACTGGAGATGTCGGTCGACCGGAATCTGCCGGATGCAGTGCAGGCGACCGCCTATTTCGTGATGGCGGAGGCGCTCAACAACGCCGCCCGGCACGCCGGCGCGCGTCACATCGCGGTGCGGCTGACCGACCGGGCGGGTGTGCTGGTGATCCGGGTCGACGACGACGGCATCGGCAACGCGCATCCCGCCGGCGGGTTCGGGCTGACCGGCCTGCAGGACCGGGTGGAGGTGCTCGGCGGCACGTTGCGGATCGACAGTCCGGTGGATCACGGCACGCACATCACCGCCGAGTTGCCGTGCCCGGCGGCACTCGGCGTGTGACGCTTCGCGCCTACAACGCGGCGTGCCCGGTTGCGCAGCGACCGGGGTTAGGACGCCCTGGCCGGTGTCTGTAGGTCCTCCGGGATCTTGTGCGTGGCGATGGTGAGGCGGTTGAAGACGTTGATGGCGATGACCGCGGCCATCACGTCCGCGATCTCCTCGTTGGAGAAGTGCTGCGTCATCTCCTCCCAGACCGCATCGGAGACACCGCCATTGCTGATCAGCGTCACCTCGTCGGTGAATGCGAGTGCCGCACGTTCCTTGGGTGTGTAGCAGGCCGCTTCCTTCCAGGCGGCGAGGCTGGCGATGCGGCGCAGGCTCTCGCCGTGCTCGGCGGCATCGGCGGTGTGGCCGTCGATGCAGGTGGCACACCCGTTGACCATCGACGCCCGGATCTTGATGAGTTCCTGCAGCCCCCAGTCGAGATCGGCGCTCTTCATGTATTTCGGCAGAGCCAGGCAGGCCCGGTAGGCGTCCTGGGCGGTCGTCCCGAAGTCGAAACGGTCAGTCATCGCACTTCTCCTCGTGTCGTCGTTCCCCGAGCCGGCAGCCGGAAGCGCCATACAGCTCGGCCTGTGGCCGGTCGGTCAAGGTCCTGGCGAACTGCCAGAACCGGTAGACGTCCGCGAAGGTGCTGACGAGTCCGAGCGATGCCCGTGCAGCGCCCGTTGTCTTCCCGTCGATGACCTGCACGAACTCCTCGAAACTGAGGCGGTCCTTGTCGCGGAACGCCTCCACCATCTCCGCCTCCGACAGTCCGATGGACACCTCCCGAGTGCCTGGATTGCAGTGGCAGCCGCTGCGCAACGCGATGCCGGCATCGTTGGCCAATTGCTCGACGACGGTGGAGTCGACGAGTCGGCCGCTCGGGTCGAGGAAGTTCATCGCGATGGTTGCGCCGCGCCTCCGGGTGTCGCCGGGTCCGTAGACACGCACGGCCGGCGCACCGTTGCTGTGCCGTAACTGCGCGAGCGCGTCGAGCAACCAGTCGGTCAGGCACATGACGCGGGTGTGGATCGTCTCGATGCCGATCGACGAGACGTGGCGCAGCCCGATGTCGACGCCGAGGATGCCGAGGTAGTTCAGCGTGCCGTCCTCGAAGCCGGCCGGACCGGGCGTGCGGTAGTAGCCACCGCCTTCTCCGGTCGCAGCGCGCACCGACGAGAAGACGATGTTGCCGCCGGCGTACCAGGGCCTGCGCAGCTTCGCCAACGCCGGCCGGCGGACGAGCAGTGCGCCGATCCCGGTCGGATAGCCGAAGATCTTGTAGAACGACATCGAGACGTAGTCGGGATGCACACGGGACAGGTCCAGCCGGTTGGTGGGGACGAAGGCGGCGGCATCCAACAGCACGTCCCACCCCGCCTCCTGTGCTTCGGCGATCCAGTGCAGCGGGTGCTGCACACCGGAGAAGTTGGACTGGGCCGGATAGGCGAACAGGTTGTGCCCGCCGGGGTTCGCCGTGCGTAGGCCGTCGGCCAGCTTCCCCACGACGCCGCCGACGGTGAAGGCGTCGCGGGTCGCCGGGTCGGTGAAGTCCCACTCGACCACGTCGTGCGGCACACGCAGGTCCGCCGGGCTGATGGCGATGTAGGTGACCTCCGCGCGCTTGGCCCAGGCGAACTCGCGAATCCCGTTGACCGAGTTGTGATTGTCGAAGGTCAGCAGGTAGCGGTCGCCCGGTCCGAAGGGGTACGACTCGCCGACCAACCGCAGGGCACCGGTGGCGTTGGGCGTGAAGATGACGTCGTATTCGTCCGGCGAGGCCGAGAAGAACTCCAGGACCCTGGTCCTGGCAGCCTCCACCCGGTCGGTCATCAGGCGGGACGGCACGCTCTCCGAGTGCGGGTTGCCGAACACCGTGCCGGACAGCAGCGACTCGTGTTGCCGCACCTGGGAGGCGGCATACAAACCCCCACCTGTGTAGTCCAGGTAGGTGAGGCCGGCAGCATCCAGCCGCGCGTATTCGGTGCGTCGCAGCTCATCCAGCAGGGCAGTGCTGTCGTATGCCGGATGGGTTCGCCGGAAGTCTGCGAAGGCCGCCGCCTCGCCGGCGTCAGACGATTCACCGCGCGTGGCCGCGGGAGTGACCGACACGACCTCGTGGGCGGTGTCCCCGATGAGCGTCATTGCCGTACCTCCACAGCGCTTCCGAGGGTTGCGAAGTCACGGGCGTGCGCCGGCCGGGACCGGTGCACGGCGGCGGTGTCATTGGTCGCGATCGCAGGAACCTCGATGAAGCACTCGCGGCCGAAGATCTCGGTGAGCACCTGCGCCGGAAACATGTCGGGTTCCAGCGGCAGCTGCGTCCGGTAGGCGCACAGTGCAGCGACCTTCTGCGCGATGACGTCGGACACATCGGACTCGAGCACCCCCGGCTCGTCCGGCGAGGTCTCCGGTGCATCGAGCGGCATGTCGGGATGCGCCTCGTCACCGTTCAGCGCCGGCGATGCCGGTCCGACCAGTCGGGCCCCCGCGCCGCGGCCGGCGAACTTCGTGGGCGCGCCGCGGGAGAGCACCAGGCAGGTGAGGCTCTCCAGCGCGACCACATCGGCGCTGCGAGGGCGGTTGCCGGCGACGCCGAGCTCTCCGAAGAACTCCCCCGGTCCGACCGTTCGCAGCCGACGACGGCTGCCACGTCCGTCGTCCTGCCAGACCTCGGCGAATCCGGACAGGATGATGAAGAGTTCGCTGGCCGCCTCACCCTGCTCGACGACACACGATCCGGCCGGATACCACTGCACCTGCTCGTGATCGGACAGGTAGCGCATCGTGCCCGCTTCCTTCACGACGAGCAGCAACGCGTGCACGTAGTCACTGGATCCGGCGAACCGGTCCGATCGGGTGGTGAGCCAGGAGGCCAGCCGATCCATCAGGAGTGTGTCGCGGTTCGGGAAGTGCGCCTGCAGCAGCCGGGCGGCCGGGTCGGTCCGGCGCCAGGCGGCCGTGGTCGCGGCACTGATGGTCACGTGGTCGGGATGTCCGTAACCGCCGTCGGGTCCGAAGCTGATGACCGTTTCAGGGCGGAACTCGCGCATCATCTGTGCCACCCGGTCGACCAGCCGATCGAAGTCCGCGTCGGCGAGGGTGCCGTCGAGGTAGTCCCAGCAGCGGACCGTGGAGACGCCCAATCGTCGACAGGACAGCCGCAGTTCGGTCTCACGGATCTCGCCCAGCGTATGGCGGGTGGCGACGCGCACGTCGCGGATCTGGCCGGCCTCCCCGTGGGTCGCCGACACGACCGTGACCTCCGCGCCGGCACGGACCCATCGGGCGATGGTGCCGCCCGCGCAGAAGACCTCGTCGTCCGGGTGCGCGAAGACCGCGAGCACGCGCGGTGGCTCGTCACTCTGACGAGCGGCCGACGGCTCCTCGCCCTCAGGGACCCGGTGGGGAATTGTCAGCTGTCTCATCTCGGCTGCCGCCGCTACCTTCCCTGCGCGGCTCCGGGGCCCGGTGCCACGTCAGCCTGGGGCGGCACCGAGCCGCGCAGATCGATCGTCGGATCGCTGCGTCCATTGCCCAGAACCGTTGGCATTAACGCTAGTTCGCAGCTGCGCGGCGGCCCATAGACCTAGGTCTACTCGTGCTGCTCCGCGGCTCGAGGGTCTCGATACACCTTCCACCGCTTCCCTCCCCAGGCACTCGACCAACATGCGGCGAGCGGCACGGACACGGTGACCGCACGACAAGCGGGCCACGGCTACGGGCACGGACACGGTGACCGCACGACAAGGGAGCCACGGCGACAGCCCACAACAAGGTGCCTGAACGACAACCCGACGGCCGCGAAGACGACGACCAAGTGGTTCGCACTGGCGAGCGGCACGGACACGGTGACCGCACGACAAGGGAGCCACGGCGACAGCCCACGACAAGGTGCCTGAACGACAACCCGACGGCCGCGAAGACGACGACCGACACAGAGAGGGACCCCGGCGAACTCGTTCGCCGGGGTCCCTCTCTGTGTCGCGAGGAGTCGTAGCAAAAAAAACTCAGCAGGGACCGTGCAGGCCGAGGGTGTTGCGGACGGCCTGCGGGGCGATGCCGCACCCGATGCTTGCGGTGCCGAGGTCACGAACGGTCCACGAGGTGCCGGACTTCTTCAGCAGCACCTGCGCGGGGTCGGTCTGGCCGTTCTTCGGGGTGGCCAGTGCCGATGCCCACGTGTGCCCGGCGCCGGCGAACTTCACCTGGCTGACCGAGACGTTGGCCGGCTTGACCGCGCCGAGCAGCTTGCTGTGCAGGATCGCGTTGGTGACCTGTTGTGTGTCAGTGGTCGTCGTCCGATGCGTGGACGCGGTGGCCGCATGGTGGACGGCTGGGACCGCGACGCTCGGCGCGTGATGGCCGAGTTCGAGTGCGTGCGCCTGGGTCGGCGCGACGGCGGCCGTCCCAGCTACGAGAAGTGCTCCGATGGTGAAGGTGACCGTGGTGCGCTTCATGTGGCGTCCTTCCTTTCCGCGACGAGTCGCGTTCCCCGAGTGGTGTCCGGCGCAGTTGCGTCGGACGGTGTGGAAGACGCTCCATTCTCCCAGTGGGTTGGCACGAGTCCACACCTGTGATCGGATCGTGACCTCTCTCTTCTGCCTATCCGATTGAATCGACTGGTGTCCACCACAGAGGTCGAATCCCTTGCAAAATTGCGGCGTTTGCTCGCCGACGGCTCCTCCGTGCGCGACCTGCGACTGCAGGACCTCGACCTGACACAGGTCGAGACGGAGCTGCTCGGCATCGACGACTTCACCGGCGTCGTGGTGCTCGGTGGCCGGCTGGGCGACACGCTGCACCGACACCTGCGGCTGCACGGAGCACTCGTCTTCCCCGCCGACCCCGACGTGCCCTTCGACGCCTGGCGGTCGCACCTCTACCGCCCTCGTGAGTTGTATGCCGGCCTGCGCGAACACGGGTATGACGCAACCCCCGACGCTCGCAGCTATCGGTGGTCCCTGGACCCGAACCAGGACGTCTACTCGTCGCTGCTGCGCGCCATACACGATGACAGCATCAGCGATGCCCTGGGCGAATTCCTCGACGGCAGAACGGTCGTCGGTGTCATGGGTGGACACGCCGTCCAGCGCGGATCGGCCGACTACGCCATGGCGGCGCAGCTGGGACACGAGGTGGCGTCCCACGGGATGGTCGTGGCCACCGGCGGTGGTCCCGGCGCGATGGAGGCGGCGAACCTCGGCGCACTGTGCACGGACGCGACGCTGCTCGAGCCCGCGCTCACCGCACTCGCAGAGGTGCCGTCGTTCCGGCCGGACATCACCGCGTGGGCGCGTGTCGCGTTCGAGGTGCGGGAACGTGTCACGGCCGATACCGGCGCGCCGCGCAGTCTCGGCATACCGACCTGGTTCTACGGACACGAGCCGCCGAACGCGTTCGGGAACCGGATGGCGAAGTTCTTCTCCAACGCGCTGCGCGAGGACGTCCTGCTGCGCGTGTGCAACGGCGGTATCGTCGTGCTGCCCGGCGCGGCGGGCACGGTGCAGGAGATCTTCCAGGTCGCGACCGCGCTCTACTACGCCGCCGCAGATCGCGGTGTCCTGCCTCCACTGGTGCTCGTGGGCGACAAATACTGGCGTGCCGAGATGCCTGTCTGGGGCGTGTTGCAGGCGCTGGCGGCCGACCGACCGATGGCTGACGCGATCCACCTGGTCGGCGATGTCGGCGCTGCGTGCAGCACAATTGAACGCATAGCGAACTCACAGCGGCCCACCAGTGGGCCGAGGGAAGGCGGCATAGCACCGTGACCGACGCCCGCGAGGAACCGGCCGAGAGCTTCTCGCCGTTCGCGATCTCCGTGCTCCGCGCGGCGGACCGGCGGCTTCGGTTCTGTGATCGCGGCGACGTCATGACGCGGTATGCCGCATGCCGTGCGGCGATGTGCGCCCTGACCCAGCTCGACACCTTCTACATCGGCCACTACATCGGTCCGACGACCCTGTCGATCCCGTATTGCGTTGACCACAAACAGTTTCTGAGTGCTGATGTGCAGCAGTTCGGGCCCAACGGCCTGTCGGAGTACATCCGCTCGACGGGCCGGACCTACCGCTACGACCAGGACGCCGGACGCCGCGCCCGAATGGGCTGGAACTCCGACGAGCACCCCGTCCTGGACGTGCTGGTCGTGCCGCTGCGGCACCCGGAGACCGACGAGGTCACCGGCATGATGGCGATCGAGAACTCCGTGGCCGACACGTATGACGACGAGACCGCCCGGGCCATGGAGTGGCTGGGCCGAGCACTCGTGTGGGAGATGACTCAGGACCGGACGTTCGCCGACGATCTGGGTCTCTACGAGCTCTACCCCGAGTTGGACAGCACCCGCCCGCGGGACGAGACGGAGCTGTTGCGGACCATCACCGGTGAGCTGGAGCGGCTGCGGCTGGCGCTGCACTCGGTCGAGTTGCCGGACGACCCGAGACTTGCCGCGCAACGCACCGCGCTCGACGATGCACGGGCGAGCGGCGAGCGGCTGCACCTGCGACTGGCGGACGCGTTGCAGACCGCGCACGTCGAGCAGACCACACCCCGGGCGAGCACCGCGGGTCTGACCAGCAGGGAGCTGGAGATCGCGATGCTGATCGCGGTCGACGGGCTCACCAACCGGCAACTCGCGGCCAGATTGTTCATCTCGGAGAAGACCGTCAAGGTGCACGTCGGCAACGTGCTGCGCAAGCTCGGCATATCCCAGCGATCTGCGATCCCCTATGTGATCGGGGAGATCCACCCGCCGGCGAACCTCAAGGAGTAGTGACCGGCACCTGTGGTTCCAGATCGGGCGCATCGACCGTCCCCACGGTGGTCTCCCGAAGACGAGCGACGAGCGCGAGCACACCGTGCCGCAACCACGCCGCCCCGATCAGGATCGCGATCGCGACCACACCGTCCAGCCACCAGTGGTTGGCCGTCGCGACCACCACGAAGACGGTCACCACGAAATGCAAGGGGCCGATCCACCGCCAACGTGAGGTGCTGACCCGCCACGTGTACCAACCGATCACCGCTGCGAACAGCACGTGCACCGACGGCATCGCGCCGAAGTTGTCGACCGAGAAACCGGCGTTGTAGACCGACTGGCCGTAGAACTCGGCCGTGTCGACATACCCGGGCAACAGCCGCGGCGGCGCCACGGCCAGGAACTGCACGAAGAAGCATCCGAGAGTGCTCAGCGCGATGGTGGTCCGGACCGCCGGATAGCTGTCGCGGTGCCGGAAATACAGCCACACCAGGAAGATCCCCATCCCGGTGAAGTGCATGCTGGCGTAGAAGAGGTTGGCCAGCTCGACGATCGTGTCGTGCCCGAGGATGAGGTTCTGGACGCTGCGTTCGTTCGGGAAGAGCATCGCGGACTGCAGCCGCTCGATCCAGTGCGCGCGGCCGACCGCATCGCCGCCGTCACTGGAGGTGACCTGCTGCAGGATTTGCCAGAACGCGAACAGCCAGGCGACGATGGCGCCCTCCCGGCAGAACGTCGCGACGCCGGGCCACCGGTGCCGGAGCACCGGCCACAGCGCACCGAGCACCAGCCCGACGAGCAACGCCTGGCGCCAGTTCAGCATGAGATTCGGCATGGACCCCCCGCTCGAATCAGGCTGTCGATGCTGCGAGTTGGCCGCACGCCCCGTCAATGTCGGAGCCACGGGTGTCCCGGATGGTGGTGGGTATGCCGTGGGCGCGCAGTCGTTCGACGAACTGCTGCTCGACGCCCTTGCGGGAGGCCGTCCACTTGGAGCCGGGGGTCGGGTTGAGCGGGATCGGGTTGACGTGCACCCAGCCCTTGCCGCGAGCGCGCAGCTTCTGGCCCAATAGGTCGGCGCGCCACGCCTGGTCGTTCATGTCCTTGATCAGCGCGTATTCGATCGAGACGCGTCGCCCGGTCGCCTCGTAGTAGCGGTATGCCGCGTCGAGCGCCTCATCGACCGTCCAGCGCGTGTTGATCGGCACCAGCTCGTTGCGCAGCTCGTCGTCCGGCGCGTGCAGCGACAACGCGAGCGTGACGGGAATGCCTTCTTTGGCGAGCTTGTCGATCGCCGGCACCAGTCCGACGGTCGACATGGTGAGGTGCCGGGCCGACATACCCAGGCCCGCTGGTGCGGGGTCGACGAGGCGATGTATGGCGTTGATCGCCTGCCGGTAGTTGGCCAGCGCCTCCCCCATGCCCATGAAGACGACGTTGGAGACGCGCAGCGGTGTCTCCCGCGACTCGTCATCACCACCGGCGACCGCGCCCTCGCGCAACATCCGGGCGCCTGCCACGACCTGCTCGACGATCTCGGCCGTCGTCAGGTTGCGAGTCAGGCCCTCCTGGCCGGTGGCGCAGAAGGGGCAGTTCATGCCGCAACCGGCCTGGCTGGAGATGCACATCGTCACGCGACCGGGATAACGCATCAGCACCGACTCGACCAGTGCGCCGTCGAAGAGCCGCCACACCTGCTTGACGGTCCGCCCGTCGTCGGCGTTGAGGGTGCGCACCGACGTCAGCAGCTTCGGCAGCATCGCATCGACCAGCTCGGTGCGTCCGGCAGCGGGCAGATCGGTCATCTGCTCCGCGTCGTCCACGAAGTGCTCGAAATAGTGGGTCGACAACTGCTTGGCCCGAAACCCCTTGTGTCCCAACGCTTCGACCGCTTCCTTGCGGCCGGCCTCGTCGAAGTCGGCAAGGTGCTGCGGCGGCTTGCCGCGACGGGGTGCGCTGAACGTCAGCTGACCGGGAACCGGCTTCGTGGTCGAGGGAGTGGGTAGATCAGTCATGTCAGTGCACCGCCACCAGAGGGGTCAGAACGGCCCAGGCGACCGGGACGACGACCAGCAGGGAGTCCAGCCGGTCCATCAGCCCGCCGTGGCCGGGAATCAGGTTACTCATGTCCTTGATGCCGAGATCGCGCTTGATCATCGACTCGCACAGATCACCGACGGTGGCCGCGACGACGGCGAGCGCGCCGAGCAGGGCGCCGACCCACCAGCGCCCGTCCAGCACCAGCACGACGCTGAGGCTGCCGCCGACGATGCACGCCGTGGTCGAGCCGGCGAAGCCCTCCCAGGACTTCTTCGGCGAGACGCTGGGCGCCATCGGGTGCTTACCGGCGATGACCCCGACGATGTAACCGCCGATGTCGCTGCAGATCGTCACGAGGATGAAGACGACGATGCGCTGCGGACCGTCGTCCGCCGCGAGCAGCAACATGGCGAAGCCGACGAGCGCGGGCACGTAGAGCGTCACCAGCGCACCGCCGGCGATGTCACGTGGCATTCCTTCGGCGTGGCCGACGGCGCGCCATACACAGATCACCAGCACCGCGACGACGGCCGCGAAGGCGAGCGCGGTGGCGCCCCACAGGTAGGCGGCGAAGGGCACGGCGGCGGCCGCGACCAGGGTCGGGATCGCCGGTGGGTGCAGGTCACCGTGCGCCATCGCGCGCAGCATCTCGATGCAGCCGATCACCGACGCGGCCATCGCGACGCCGACGAAGATCTCCTTCTGCAGGAACAGACTGAGTATGACGATGAGCCCGAGGAGCACACCGACGCCGATCGCGGCATAGAGATTGCGCCCGGCACGCGGTGTCGGGTTGTGCGCTTCGGCCGCGCCACCGGTCGGGGTCGGCTCCGTGCGACCTTCCCGGGCAGCCCGTCGTGAGTGGGGCCACGAAGAGGGCTCAGACATCTGTTGACCTGCGAGCGACCTCATACCTCGAGGAGCTCGGACTCCTTGCCCTTGAGCAGCTCGTCGACGATCTCGACGTGCTTCCTGGTGGTGGACTCCAGCTCCTTCTCGTGCCGGGAGCCCTCGTCCTCACCGATGTCGCCGTCCTTCACCGCACGGTCGATGTCTTCCTTGGCCTTGCGGCGGATGTTGCGGATCGACACCTTCGCGTCCTCGCCCTTGGTCCGGGCGAGCTTGATGTAGTCGCGGCGGCGCTCCTCGGTCAGCGCCGGCAGCACGATGCGGATGAGGTTGCCGTCGTTGCTGGGGTTGACGCCCAGGTCGCTCTCACGCAACGCCTTCTCGATGCCGGCCATGGCGCCCTTGTCGAACGGCTGGATCAGCACGGTGCGCGCTTCGGGCGTCTGGAAGGACGCCAGCTGCTGCAGCGGCGTAGGGGCGCCGTAGTAGTCGACGGTCAGCTTGTTGAACATCGCTGCGTTGGCGCGGCCGGTGCGGATCGAGGAGAAGTCCTCCTTGGCGACCTCGATCGCCTTCTCCATCTTCTCCTCGGCCTCGAGCAGGCTGTCGTCGATGCTGCCGTCCATGGTTGCTGACCTTCTCTACGAATCAGTGGTTGGTATGCCGTGCCGAGTCTATTCAGGCACTGACCAGTGTGCCGATCTTCTCACCCTGCAACGCCTGCGTGATGTTGCCGGGTCCTTCCATGCCGAAGACCCGCATCGGCAGGTCGTTGTCCATGCACAGGCTGAAGGCCGCCGCGTCCACGATCCGCAGGTTCTGCGCCAGCGCCTCGGAGAAGGTGACGGACTCCAACTTGGTCGCAGTCGGGTCCTTCTTGGGATCGGCCGTGTAGACACCGTCCACACCGTTCTTGGCGAACAGCACCATGTCGCAGCGGATCTCCAGGGCGCGCTGCGCGCTCACCGTGTCGGTGGAGAAGAACGGCATACCGGCGCCTGCGCCGAAGACCACGACGCGACCCTTCTCCAGGTGCCGCATCGCGCGACGTGGGATGTAGGGCTCGGCGACCTGCCCCATGGTGATCGCCGTCTGGACGCGGGTGTCGATGTCTTCCTTCTCCAGGAAGTCCTGCAGCGCCAGGCAGTTCATGACCGTGCCCAACATCCCCATGTAGTCGGCCCGGGTGCGGTCCATGCCGCGCTGCTGCAGCTCGGCGCCGCGGAAGAAGTTGCCACCGCCGACCACGATCGCGATCTGCACGCCGCTGCGGGACGCCGCCGCGATCTGCTGGGCGACACCACGGACCACGTCCGGGTCCAGACCGATCTTGCCGCCTCCGAAGACCTCTCCGGAGAGCTTGAGCAGGACCCGCTGCGGGTCTTCGGGCTGGACAGAGGGATCGGTCATTGGCGCTGCCTCCGGTCGATGATGCAATCGAGTCTTTTCACGCGACACAGGCAAATGCGGAACGGGCCGTGACAGCCCGCCCAGGGCATTTGTAGCGGTCGATAGATCCTGCCACATGCATCGGGGATGCATGAACCACCGGTGACCGGAGGCCCCTCCGGTCGGGCCGAAATGCGGCTGCGGCTGGTGAAGTACGTTGACATTCGTCGCCATCCACCCGCCACCGGCGCAGGCCCGTCGTCCCAGGAGTTGCTCATCGTGCATGACCGTCGCCAGCTGGTCGAGGACCGCATCACCCGCGTCCTGTCCGAGCGGATCCGCCCCGTCGTGCATCGCGCGGTGGCACCGTTGCGGGTCGAGGCGTGGCACGTCGACGGCGGACAGGGCGAGCCCGTCGCGGTGGCGCAAGCACTCGCGGCGCCATACGAGCCGTTCGCGGTCGGTGAGGCGTGGGGGCCGGCGTGGGGTACGACGTGGTTCCACCTGACCGGGACGGTGCCGCCCACCGATCCGGCAGGACCGCACGAGGTGGTGATCGACCTCGGCTGGGCCGCGCATTCCTCCGGTTTCCAGGCCGAGGGCCTGGCCTACCGCCCGGACGGCAGTGTCGTGAAGGGTCTCAACCCGATGAACGGCTGGCTCCCGGTCGAGCCCGGCACGCAGATCGATCTGTATGTCGAAGCCGCCGCCAATCCGCTGCTGCTGCAACCCCATCCGTTCCTGCCGACCGGCCTGGGTGAGAAGTCGACCGCCGGTGACGGTCCGCTGTACCGCTTGGCACGGGCCGAGGTCTGTGTGCGTGACACCACCGTGTGGGAGCTCGCCGCCGACATCGACGTGCTCGACGGGCTGATGCGGGAGCTGCCGGTCGACGACGGCTGGCGGGCCGAGTTGCTGCTCGGACTGGAGCGCGCGCTGGACCGGCTCGATCTCGGCGACGTGTCCGGCACCGCGCGCTCGGTGCGGGCCGAGCTCGCGCCGCTGCTGGCGCGTCCCGGCCACCCCACCGCCCACCGGATCAGCGCGGTCGGGCACGCGCACATCGACTCCGCGTGGTTGTGGCCCGTCCGGGAGACGGTCCGCAAGGTGGCCCGGACCGTGGCCAACGTGACCCAGCTGCTGGACGAGCAGCCCGAGCTGGTCTACGCGATGTCCAGTGCCCAGCAGTACGAATGGTTGGAGGAACACCGGCCCGAGGTGTTCGAGCGGCTCGCCGCGCACGTGGCCGCCGGACGTTTCGTGCCGACCGGCGGCATGTGGGTCGAGTCCGACACCAACATGGTCGGTGGTGAGGCGATGGCGCGGCAGTTCCTGCTGGGTCAGCGGTATTTCCGCGAGAGGTTCGGCATCACCTGTCGTGAAGTGTGGCTGCCGGACTCGTTCGGCTACTCCGCTGCCCTGCCGCAGATCGTCCGGCAGGCCGGCTGCACGCACTTCCTCACCCAGAAGATCAGCTGGAACCAGCAGAACGTCTTTCCACACCACACCTTCCACTGGGAGGGCATCGACGGCACCAGGGTCTTCACCCACTTCCCGCCGGTCGACACCTACACCGCTGAGCTGACCGGGCGCGAACTTGCCCACGCCGCAAGGAATTTCCGCGACAAGGGACCCACGAACGTCTCCCTGGTCCCCTTCGGGTACGGCGACGGCGGTGGCGGTCCCACCCGCGAGATGCTGCAGCGCGCGGCACGCACTGGCGACCTCGCCGGGTCGCCGCGAGTGACGATCGAGGAGCCCGCGCGCTTCTTCGCCTCGGCCGAGGCCGACTACCCCGACGCCCCGGTGTGGGTCGGCGAGCTCTATCTGGAGATTCACCGCGGCACCTACACCAGCCAGGCGAGCACCAAGGAGGGC
Organism: Flexivirga endophytica; assembly: GCF_014640635.1. Taxonomy (GTDB): domain Bacteria; phylum Actinomycetota; class Actinomycetes; order Actinomycetales; family Dermatophilaceae; genus Flexivirga; species Flexivirga endophytica. The sequence continues at coordinate 803,277 of NZ_BMHI01000001.1, read as the reverse complement.
AACCGGCGCTGCGAGCACCTGCTGCGGGAGGCGGAGTTGTGGGCGAGCACCGCGGCCGTCCGTGGGCTGGCGGACTATCCGGCCGAGCAACTGACCAGGCTGTGGAAGGTCGTACTGCTGCAGCAGTTCCACGACATCCTCCCGGGCAGCTCGATCGCGTGGGTGCACCGCGAGGCCGCCGACAACTACGCCGCGGTCGAGGCCGAGCTGGAGTCGCTCATCGCGGGCCGGCTACGGTTGCTCGCCGGCTCGGGCGAGACCGAGATCGTCGTGAACGCAACGCCTTTCGAGGTCGATGCGGTGCCGGCACTGGGCGGTTCGGCGCTGTCACCACCCGGCGCTCCGGTGCAGGTGGACCGCGCCGGCGCGGACATCGTGTTGACCAGCGACCGGCTGAAGGTGACGATCGACGGTCATGGACTGGTCACCGGCATGGTCGATCTGTCCACCGGGCGGGATGTCATACCGGCCGGTGAGCGAGCCAACCTGCTGCAACTGCACCAGGACTTCCCGAACAAGTGGGACGCCTGGGACCTGGATGAGTTCTACCGCAACACTGTTCGCGATCTTGACGACGTGGCGGACCTGCAGGTCGACGTCGGCGACGACGGCGCCGCTGTCGTCACGGTCAGGCGTGTCTTCGGCGGGTCCAGCGCCATACAGACCATGACGCTGCGGCCCGGTGCGCGGCAGGTGGACTGCTCGGTCGACGTCGACTGGCACGAGCAGGAGTCGGTGCTGAAGGTCGCGCTGCCGGTGGACGTGCACGCCACTGATGCGGCATACGAGACGCAGTTCGGGCACCTGCGACGCCCGACCCACACCAACACCAGCTGGGACGCCGCACGCTTCGAGGTGTGCGCGCACCGGTTCGTGCACCTGTCGGAGCCGGGATTCGGTGCGGCGGTGGTGAATTCGGCGACCTACGGGCACGAGGTGACCCGCCACGCATCGACCGGGGGCGGCACCTTCTCCACCGTGCGGTTGTCGCTGCTTCGGGCCCCGCGTTTCCCGGACCCGGAGACCGACCAGGGTCGCCACGTGCGGCACTACGCACTGGTCGTCGCCCCGGACGTGACAGACGCGGTCCGCGCGGGATACCGGATCAACCTGCCCCAGCGGCGGCTGACCGGGGGTCCGATCGAGCCGCTGTTGCAGGTCAGCGGCGCGAGCGCCGCGGTCGAGGCCGTCAAGCTCGCCGAGGACGGCTCCGGGGACGTGATCGTGAGGCTCTACGAACCGGCCGGCGCACGGACTCGCGTCACGCTCGAGCCGAGCTTCCCGGTCCGCGAAGTGGTCCAGGTGGACCTGCTCGAGGACCCGATGGAGCCGGACGGACTCGAGGTCGGCGACGCCCCGATCGCCATACGGCTGAGGCCTTTTCAGCTGCTCAGCCTCCGGCTGTGTCGCTGACGCGGGGCGGGTGACCGGCGAAGTCGCCGGCCACCCGCCTCGTCATCCGGCTGTCGCCTCAGCCTTCCTTGTCGGCGTCCTTGTCGGACTCGGCGCGCTGCTTGATCTCGTTGACCACGGACGGGTCGGCGAGCGTCGTGGTGTCACCGAGCGCACGGTTCTCGGCGACGTCCTTGAGCAGGCGTCGCATGATCTTGCCCGACCGGGTCATCGGCAACGAGTCCGCGAACACCACGTTGGCCGGCTTGGCGATCGGTCCGATCTCCTTGCCGACGTGCTCACGCAACTCGGCCAGCTTCTCGGTCGAACCGTCCGCGCCGTCCTTCAGCGTCACGTAGGCGACGATCGCCTGACCTGTGGTCGCGTCCGCGCGGCTGACGACGGCCGCCTGCGCGACGTCCGGGTGGCTGACCAGCGCGGACTCGATCTCGATCGTGGACAACCGGTGACCGGAGACGTTCATGACGTCGTCGATGCGGCCCATCATCCAGAAGTCGCCGTCCCCGTCGACGCGGGCGCCGTCACCGGCCAGATAGGCGTCCGAGAACTGGCTCCAGTAGGTCTGCTTGAAACGCTCGTCGTCGTTCAGCAGACCGCGGAACATCGCCGGCCACGGCTCCTTGATCACCATGTATCCGGCGCCCTCGCCCGCGGGAATCTCCTTGCCCGCCTCGTCATACACGGCGGCCTTCACGCCGATGAACGGGTGGGTCGCCGAGCCGGGCTTCAGCGTCGTCAGTCCGGGCAACGGTGTCACCAGGATCATGCCGTTCTCGGTCTGCCACCAAGTGTCGACCACGGGGCACTTGCCACCACCGACGTTGTCGCGGTACCAGATCCACGCCTCCGGGTTGATCGGCTCACCCACGGATCCCAACACCTTCAGCGACGACAGGTCGTGCTTCTGCAGCGCCTCGGTGCCCCACTTCATGTGGGTGCGGATGGTCGTTGGCGCGGTGTAGAGCACGTTGACCTTGTAGCGCTCGATGATCTCCCACCAGCGTGACTTGTCCGGGAAGTCCGGGGTGCCTTCGTACATGACACTGGTCGTGGCGTTGACCAGCGGACCGAACACGATGTAGCTGTGCCCGGTGATCCAGCCGATGTCGGCAGCGCACCAGTAGACGGTGTCCGGCTTGATGTCGAACACGTAGTGATGGGTCGTCGAGGTACCGGCCAGGTATCCGGCGGTGGTGTGCAGGATGCCCTTGGGCTTACCGGTCGTGCCCGAGGAGAACATCAGGAAGAACAGGTCCTCGGAGTCCATCGGCTCGCAGGGGCACGACTTCGGGTCGTCGTCCTGCCCGTCCACCACGTCGCTCCACCAGTGGTCCCGGCCGTCCTTCATCTCGACCTCGGTGCCGGTGCGGTTGACCGTCACACAAGTCTTCACGGTCGGTGCCATGTCCATCGCCTCGTCGGCGGTGGGCTTCAACGCGCCCGGCTTGCCCCGGCGATTGGCGGCGTCCTGGGTGATGAGGTATTCGCACTCCATCTCCTGCATGCGGCTGCCCAGGGCGGTGGCCGAGAATCCACCGAAGACGAAGGTGAACGGTGCGCCGAGGCGAGCGAGCGCCAGCAGCGTGACCGGTGCCTCTGGGATCATGCCGAGGTAGACGGCGACCTTGGTGCCCTTGCCGATGCCGAGGCTCTTGAAACCGTTGGCGGCCTTCACCACCCGCGACTGCAGGTCGGCGTAGGTGATCGTCAGGCGGTCGTCGACCGGCTCGCCCTCCCAGTAGTAGGCGACCTTGTCACCCAGACCGTTCTCCACATGCCGGTCGACGCAGTTGTAACACGCGTTCAGCTTGCCGCCGAGGTACCACTTCGCGTAGGGCCGGTCCCATTCCTTCAGGGTCGTGAAATCGGTGAACCAGCTGAGCCGCTCACGCCCCTCTCGCTCCCAGAACTCGTCCGGGTCCTGGTCGTAGAACCCTGGCTTGGCGTTGGCCTGCTCGGTGAAGGCAGGGTCCGGCGGGTACGTGCGCGACTCCGCCATGAGTGCATCAATGTTCTGGCTCTGGCCATCTTGCGCCATCGTTGTCTCCTTGTTTCAGTCGTCGTGTCGGTCGGCGTGGAGCGCGTGCGCGTGCGCGTCACGTCTACTCAATCACTCGTCGGACCAGAATGCTGCTCGGGCAGGAGAATGCCGCCCGAGCAACAGTCTGATCGTCGGGTTCAGCGCGGGAGGGTCGGCATCACCGTGCGCTTGAACGTGACGTTCACGACGGTCGCGAACGATGCGTACCACGCAGCGATCGCGGTGAGGAGGCCGACATACCCGCCGGCTTTGGTCAGCCCACTGCTGGTGCCGAACTCACCGAACGCCAGCAGGAAGTAGGTGATCGTCAGCAGTACGAACACCAACAGGACCGCACCGCTGACCCGGATGGCTGCGACCGTCATGTAGAGCGTGAAGATGCCCCAGGCCAGCAGGTAGACGCCGAGACCCTTGTTGACATCGGCACCTGCGCCGGACAGGTCGGTGTGGCCGGTCAGCCACCAGAAGGACAGCCAGAAGGCGCCGTACGAGCAGAACGCGGTGGCGCCGAACGTGTTGCCCTTGGCGAACTCCCAGAGGCCCGCGGCGAGTTGGGCGACGCCGCCGTATGCGAAGGCCAGGCCGAACACGACCGGCTCGACCTTGTCAGGAACGATGCCGGCGTTGACAACGCTCAGCACGAACGTGGTGAGTGCGAACGCACCGAGACCGAGTGCCGCCGGATCGGCGATGTGTGCACCCGGTGCCGGGCGGGTGGTCGTCTCAGACATGGAAGGAACTCCTGACGTCGGGCGATGGGCACGGCATACGCCGTGTGACCCAAGCCTTCTCGCTCCCGTGCCCCCGTGTAGGAGATTCCGGATCCGATGATGTGAGCGGAGTCACATGGTCGCCGGACGTCAGCGCAGGTCGCGACGAGCGGTCGATTCGCCGGGATGAACGGTCCGCTCCGGGTCGAACGTGCCGCGGTCCACGTCGAGGTGCTCCGGTGTGTGGAGTCGGACCATGGTGCGCATGACGCTCGCCGGGCGGCGACCGGCCGTCGCCAGGGAGACCCCGATCATCACGAACAGGCTGAGCGGCATGGTCCATGCGGCCGGTTGCGCGAGCAGCGGGCCCGCCAGACCCGGGGCCTCGTAACCGGCGAGCGCAACGACGACGGCCGCGGTGCACGCTCCCCCGCCGACGACCAGCCCGGCGATCGCACCCGGCGCGGTCAGTCCGCGCCACCAGATGCCCAGCAACAGCAGCGGACAGAACGTCGATGCCGCGACCGCGAAAGCCAGCTCGACCGCTCGAGCGACCGGCACGCCGCTGGAGACCGCCAGGAGCACCAGGGTCAGCGACACCACCAGCGCGGTGGCGCGTCGGAAGTCACGCACCGGGTCGGATCCACCACGCAGCACGTCCTGGCTAAGGACACCCGCCACCGACACCGCCAGTCCGGACGACGTGGACAGGAACGCGGCGAATGCACCTGCCCCGAGGAGCCCGGTGAGCAGGTCCGCGCCGAAACCGTGCAGCACGTCGCTGGGCAACTCCAGCACCACCGCGTCGGTGCGACCGTCGGCGACCAGATGGAAGCTGTAGAGGCGGCCGAGGACGCCATAGACGGTGGGGATGAGGTAGAACGCGCTGAGCAGGCCGAGCACTCCGAGCGTCGTACGACGGGCCGCCCGGCCGTCGACGTTGGTGTAGAAGCGCGCCACGACGTGCGGCAGGCCCATGGTGCCGAGGAAGGTCGCCAGGATCAGCGAATAGATCAGGTAGGTGGCGTGCTCGCCCTGCATCGGCTCGACCCAGTCCGACACCCGCAACTCCTGCGACGTGGTCCGGCCCTCCCGATGCCAGTGCACCAGCAGGACCGCCGCCGGCACGATCAGCGCGGTGAGCTTGAGCCAGTACTGGAACGCCTGGGTCACCGTGATCGATCGCATCCCGCCGGACAACACGATGACCAGCACGACCCCGGCAACCAGCACCGACCCGGTCCAGCTGGGCGCGCCGACCAGGGTGCGCAGGGTGATGCCCGCACCCTGGAACTGGGGCAGCAGGTAGAGCACGCCGATCAGCGCGACCACGACGCTGGAGACCTTCCGAGCCGCCCGGGACTCCAGCCGCAACTCGGCGAAATCGGACAGTGTGTAGGCGCCCGAGCGACGCAGCGGCGCGGCGACCAGCACCAGCAGCACCAGATATCCGGCGGTCCAGCCCACGGGGTACCACAGTGCGTCGGCCCCGTGCGCGAGGATGAGACCGGCAGCGCCGAGAAATGAAGCGGCGGAAAGGTATTCGCCGCTGATGGCGGAAGCGTTGACGACCGGGCCGACGCTGCGGGACGCAACGTAGAAGTCACTGGTGGTGCGTGCCACCCGCACCCCGAAGACACCGATGCCGAGGGTGAGCAGCGAGACCGCCAGGACGGCGGTCAGCCCCACCGCAGGAATCACTTTTCCGGCCGGTCGACGAGCCGCACGAAGCCGGCGTCGATGCGTTCGGCATAGCGGACATAGAACCAACCGAGGCCCAGCAGCACCGGGTAGACCAGCACACCGAGCAGCAACCACGGCAGAGGTATGCCGAAAACGTGCAGCCGGCGGATCTGCGGCACCACGTCGAACAGCAACGGCAGCGATCCCAGCGTCATCGCCAGGAGTGCCAACACCACTGCGGCCAGGCGCAGTTGGGCTCGCATCAAGGACCGCAACAGCGCCTCACCCAACATCGACTGCGAGTCGATCTCCTGACTCATCGCGGCGACGTCCGCGGCGGCGCTGCGACGGCGCTGGACCCGGACCCGGTCGCTCGGCGTGGTCACGGTCGTGGCTCCCCGGTGCCGCGCAACAGCACGTCCTTCAGCTCCCGCGCGCGGCGTCTGCTGACCTCCAGCTCGTGTCCGTCGACCACCACGACGCTGCGCTGGTCCTGCTGGCGCAGCTCGCTGATGTGCCTGGTCGCCACCAGGTAGCTGCGGTGGATGCGCAGGAACCCGGCGCTCGCCCAATCGCGCTCGAGGGTGCCCAGCGACAACCGCACCAGGTGCGCACCGTCGCCGGTGTGCAACCGCACGTAGTCGCCGTGCGCCTCGACGAAGTGGACCTCCGAACGGCGGACGAACCGGGTGACGCCACCGAGCTCGACTGGGATCGTCGGGTCCTCGACGTGTACCGCGGGGGGCGCGTCGTGGGCGAGCACCCGGCGGACGGCTTCCTGGACCCGCGCCGGGCGAACCGGTTTGAGGAGGTAGTCCACCGCATCGAGTTCGAAGGCTTCGACGGCGTGCGCGTCGTGCGCGGTCACGAAGACGACCGCCGGCGGACGTTCGAACCGGGCCAGCACTCTCGCCAGGTCCAGGCCGCTGAGACCCGGCATGGCGATGTCGAGGAAGACGGCGTCGATCGGCATGGACTCCAGGGCACGCAACGCCTCGACACCGGAGCCGACGGCGAGCACGGAGGCGACCGGCTCCAGTTGCTCGATCATGAAGGCCAGCTCGCCGCGGGCCGGGGGCTCGTCGTCCACGACGAGCACCCGAAGCTGGTCTGGCATGTCATCCACCATAGGAGTTCTGCCGCCGACCGGCCTCACAGCGCGACATTGTCGTTCGGGTGTGCCCTGGGGGCGAAGCGCGGGACGCGCATCACCACCTTCGTGCCGGCACCGGGGGCCGTCTCCACGACCAGGCCGTAATGCTCGCCGAAGGTCGCGCGCATCCGCATGTCGACGTTGGAAAGTCCTACCGAGTCGGCCTGCGCGACACCGTCGAGAGCTTCCTGGATGCGGCGCGGGTCCTCACCGACACCGTTGTCCTCCACCGAGATTCGTATGTCGACCCCGTCCGGGACAGCCTCCACGATCACCTCGCCCGGACCCGACTTCGGTTCCAGTCCGTGTCGTACGGCGTTCTCCACGACAGGTTGGAGGGACAGGTAGGGCACCATCACCGTCAGGCAGTCCGGAGCGATCCGCAGGGTCACCCGCAACCGGTCGCCGAAGCGCGCCCGCTCCAGGGTGAGGTACTGCTCGATGGACTGCAGTTCGTCGGACAGCGCGGTGTATTCACCGCGCCGGCGGAAGGAGTAGCGAGTGAAATCGGCGAACTCAAGCAACAGCTCCCGCGCGCGGTCCGGGTCGGTCCGCACGAACGCCGCGATGGTGGTCAACGCGTTGTAGATGAAGTGCGGTGAGATCTGCGCGCGCAACGCCCGCAGCTCCGCTTCGGCCAGCCCGGAGCGGCGCCGGTCGACCTCGGCCAACTCCAGCTGCCCGCTGACCCAGTCGGCCACTTCATGGGTCGCCTTGATGACCGGTGCCCCGGCGACCGTGACCAGCGCGTGCAGCGTGCCCACCACGGACCCGCCGACCACGAGAGGCACGCTGATGACGTCACGCAGCCGGCAGGCCGGGTCGGTGCAGCTGATCCGGTCGACGCGCGCTCGACCGTCTTCCAGCACCGAGGCCGTCGCGGTCAGGACGTCGTCACGGTGGCTCTCCCCCGGGCCGTCCCAACCCAGCACCGCGTGTCCGTTGCTCAGCGCGACCGCCGGTGCGGTCAGCAACGGCCGCAGCGAGCGGACCGCGCGCTCGGCCGATGTCTCGGTCAGGCCCTCGCGCAGCGGTCGCGCGACCCGGTTGGCCTCGTGCAGTGTGCGGAGGGTGGCCCGGTCCGCCTCACTGCCCATCCCCCGGTGCCGGCGCGCCCACCACCACAACGCCGCGACCGGAAGCACCAGCATCGCGGCGATCAGCACCACGACTCCCAGGCTGCTCACCGACGAAACGGTAGAGCACACCGTGACCTGCGCGCCCCTGGATCACCCTCACTAGGCTCGACCTCGTGGAATATCTCGCCCCGGGATCTCGCCGACTCCGATTCGGCGTCAACTACGTCCCGTCCGAAGGGTGGTTCCACAGTTGGTTGGATCTGGACCGTGACGCTGTCGCCCGGGACCTGGACGACATCGCGTCACTCGGGATGGATCACGTTCGGATCTTCCCGGTCTGGCCGTGGCTCCAGCCGAACCGGTCCCATGTGCGGGCGCAGGCCGTCGCCGACGTGCGAACCGTCATACGACTGGGCGCGGAGCGCGGGCTCGACGTCTGCGTCGACCTGCTGCAAGGACACCTGTCGAGCTTCGACTTCCTGCCGTCCTGGGTACTGACGTGGCACCAGCGCAGCATCTTCACCGACACCGTCGCGCGTGACGGATTGCGTTCGTACGTCAAGGAACTGGTGCGCGCCCTGTCGCCGGAGCCGAACGTCTTCGCGTTCACCCTGGGCAACGAGGTCAACAATCTCTGGCCGGCCAATGCCACCACCCTCGCGGAATCGCACGCGTGGGCTGAGGACCTGCTGAGCGCCATACGACTGCATGCGCGGGCTGACCAGCTGGTGGTGCACTCACTCTTCGACGACGCGTTCTACGCGCCGGACCATCCGTTCTCAGCCGAGGACGTCACGACCCTCGGGGACGTGTCCTCGGTGCACTCGTGGGTGTTCAACGGCACGTCACGCGTCGATGGTCCACTCGGTCCGGCGACGACATCGCACGCGGCATACCTCGCCCGGCTGGCCGGCGCATGCGGTGCGCCGGACCGGCCGGTATGGCTGCAGGAGGTCGGTGCTCCCCAGCCGGACATACCGTATGACGCCGCCGAGCAGTTCGTCCGGCGAACCGTCGCTGCGGCGAGCGCCGTACCGACTCTCACCGGGATCACCTGGTGGTGCTCGCACGACATCGACCGGCGAATGGTCGACTTCCCGGAGCGGGAGTACGACCTCGGACTCTTCGCGGTCGACCACGCCGCCAAGCCGGCAGCGCACGCGTTGCGCGATGCGATCGAGTCGGCCCGATCAACCGATCCGCAAGAAGCGCAGTCCATTTCGCTGCCCGCCGACATCGTCTCCGACCCATCGGCCCGCGCGCTCGTCGCGCCGGGCAGCGACTTCCACCGCTCCTGGGTCGCGCTGGGCTCCCAGCCCGGCGGAGGCTTCACGCCGCCGCTGATCACGCCCGTCTCCATGCCGAATGACGGCTCTCTCGGCGAGTGACGGCCTGATCTGACCGTCACTCGGCGAAGAAGCCGTCACTCGGCACGGATGGCGAAAGGTCCTGGCAGCACGCTGCCAGGACCTTTCGGGGTGGAACTGCTAGCTCAGACGCCGACCTTGAAGCGCAGGAAGCCGGAAACCTCGGCACCGGCCTCCTCGGCAACCTTGGCCACGGTCTTCTTGGTGTCCTTGGCGAACGGCTGCTCGAGCAGGACGTTCTCCTTGAAGTAGCCGTTGACCCGGCCTTCGATGATCTTCGGCAGGGCAGCCTCGGGCTTGCCCTCCTCCTTGGCGGTGGCCTCCGCGACGCGACGCTCGTTCTCGACGGTGTCGGCGTCGATCTCGTCACGCTGCAGCACCGTCGGGCTGAACGCCGCGATGTGCATCGCGATGTCGCGTGCGACGGTGGTGTCGCCGCCCTTGGTGGCCACGAGCACGCCGATCTGCGCAGGCAGGTCGGGGCTGGTCTTGTGCAGGTAGGAGACGACGTTCTCGCCCTCGAGGCGGCCGACACGGCGAACCTCGATCTTCTCGCCGATGGTGGCGCCGGCCTGGTCGATCATGTCCTGGACCGTGCCACCGTCGGCGGTGGAGCCCAGCAGCGTCTCGGCGTCCGTGGCCTTGCTGGCGACCGCCTGGTCGAGAACCTTGGCGGCCAGCTCGACGAACTTCTCACCCTTGGCGACGAAGTCGGTCTCACAGTTGATCTCCAGCAGCGTGCCGGCGGTGCCGTCGACGTGCGCCGTCACCAGACCGTTGGCGGTGGTGCGACCCTCCCGCTTGGTCACGCCCTTGAGGCCCTTGACCCGCAGGATCTCGGTGGCCTTGGCCTTGTCGCCGTCGGCCTCGTCGAGCGCCTTCTTGACGTCGAGCATGCCGGCACCGGTCTGCTCGCGCAGCGCCTTGATGTCAGCAGCGGTGTAGTTGGCCATGTGTCTGCTTCGCTCCTTCGCGAACTACGAAATCAAAGAGTGGGGGCCGTATGGCGCGAGCCTCGCGACATACGGTGTTTCGCCGCATCGGGTCGTGCACGCTTCAGCGCACACGACCCGATGCAGCGAAATGTCCGATCAGGACTCGGTGTTCTCCGTGGCCGGTGCCTCAGCGGCGGGCGCCTCAGCGGCAGCCGGGGCGTCGGTGGCAGCGGCCTCAGCAGCGGGCGCTTCGGCGGCAGGTGCCTCGGCAGCCGGTGCCTCGGCGGACTCGGCCGGAGCCGCGCCGTCCTCGGAACCCAGCAGCTCGCGCTCCCACTCGGCCATCGGCTCTGCCGCCTCGGCGGTGTCCGAACCGCCACCGGAGCGGGCGATGAGGCCCTCGGCGACGGCGTCGGCGACCACGCGGGTCAGCAGCGTGACGGAGCGGATCGCGTCGTCGTTGCCCGGGATCTTGTAGTCGACCTCGTCGGGGTCGCAGTTGGTGTCCAGGATCGCGATGACCGGGATGTTGAGCTTGCGCGCCTCGGTGACGGCGAGGTGCTCCTTCTTGGTGTCGACGATCCAGACCGCGGAGGGCACCTTGGCCATGTTGCGGATACCACCGAGGGTGCGCTCCAGCTTGTCCTTCTCGCGCTTCATGACGAGAAGTTCCTTCTTGGTGCGACCGGAGCCGGCGACGTCGTCGTAGTCGATCTCCTCGAGCTCCTTGAGGCGGGCCAGACGCTTGCTCACGGTGTTGAAGTTGGTGAGCATGCCACCGAGCCAACGGTGGTTGACGTAGGGCATGCCGACGCGGGTCGACTGCTCCTGGATCGACTCCTGCGCCTGCTTCTTCGTGCCGACGAACAGGATCGTGCCGCCGTGGGCGACGGTCTGCTTGATGAACTCGAACGCGTCGTTGATGTAGGTCAGCGACTGCTGGAGGTCGATGATGTAGATGCCGTTGCGCTCGGTGAGGATGAAGCGCTTCATCTTGGGGTTCCAGCGACGGGTCTGGTGCCCGAAGTGGACGCCGCTCTCGAGGAGCTGGCGGGTGGTGACGACGGCCATGCCGAAGTCCTCTCTTTCCATGGTTTCCAGTTTGTCTTCACGTATGGCGCCCGTATGGCGCACACGCAAACCTGGCGTCCCGATGGGCCCGGACCGACCCGCTCCCTCGACGAGAACCGACCGGACTGGCGGATCCACCCCGGCCGAAGCCGGTGTGAGACGCGCGTATTCGACCCGCGAACAAGGTCCCGGAGGGCAACGCACACGAGTCGTCTCTCCAGGATACGGGACAACGGCGCCGGGCCGCGAATCGAGCCGGCCCGTCATTACCATCGAGATCATGACTGCGCCGACACCTGACCCGCTCATCGACCGCATGCACGGCTTCGGCGCGACGATCTTCGGGGAGATGTCCGCCCTGGCGACCCGCACTGGCGCGATCAACCTCGGTCAGGGCTTCCCCGACACCGACGGCCCGGACGCTGTCCTGCAGGCGGCGCGCAACGCCATCGGCGCCGGCCGCAACCAGTATCCGCCGGGGCGCGGCATACCCGAACTTCGTGCGGCGATCAGCGACCACCAGCGCCGGTTCTACGACCTCACGATCGACGCCGACACCCAGGTGCTGGTGACCGTCGGCGCGACGGAGGCGATCGCCGCCGCCGTCCTCGCGTTGTGCGAGCCGGGCGATGAGGTCATCACCTTCGAGCCCTACTACGACTCGTATGCCGCCACGATCGCGCTTGCGGGCGCGGTGCGCCGGACCAGCGCGCTGCGCTTCCCTGATTTCGCGATCGACGAGGAGTCGTTGCGGGCGGCGTTCTCCGCACGGACCCGGCTGGTGCTGCTCAACACCCCGCACAACCCCACGGGCAAGGTCTTCACCGAGGCCGAGTTGCGGCTCATCGCCGAGCTGGCCCGTGAGCACGACGCGATCGTGGTGACCGACGAGGTCTACGAGCACCTCGCCTTCGACGACGGCCGGCACGTGCCGATGGCGACGCTGCCGGGCATGTTCGAACGCACCCTGACGATCAGCTCCGGCGGCAAGACCTTCGCCACGACCGGTTGGAAGGTCGGCTGGCTCAGCGGTCCGGCGGAGTTGGTCACCGCCTGCGCCACCGTCAAGCAGTTCGTCACGTATGCCGGGGGCGGTCCCTTCCAGGTGGGCATCGCCACCGGGCTCGGCCTGCCCGACGACGTCTTCGCGAGCCTCACCCGGAAGATGCAGGACGGCCGCGACATACTCACCCGCGGGCTGCGCGACGCCGGCCTGACGGTGAGCGACCCGCAGGGCACCTACTTCGCCATCGCCGACGTCGCGCCGCTCGGTGCGACGGACGCGGTCGACTTCTGCTGGCAGCTGCCCGAGTTGTGCGGCGTGGTGGGCGTGCCGGTCTCGGTCTTCTGCGACGACAAGGACGCGGCGCGGACGCTCGTGCGCTTCGCCTTCTGCAAGCGGCCCGAGGTGCTGACCGAGGCCGCGGGGCGGTTGGCCCGCCTCGGCTCCGCCGCCTGACGGCTTATCGGCGGCTTCGCCGGATCAGGAAACCGCCGCCCCCGGCGACCGCCGCGGCGGCCACCGTGCCACCACCGAGCCATGCCCACGGCGTGCCGGAGTCGTCATCCGAGTCGTGGTCCGGCTCGTCAGCACTGCCCGACGGCGCTGCGGCCGCGACGGTCGGCGCGGGCCGGTCCTGCCTGGGTTCGTCGTTCGGAGTCGCCGGTGCCGAACTCGACGGAGCGTCGGTGTCCGAGGAGTTCGCCGGCGCCGCCGGATCGATGACGAGTTCCGGCACCGGGAACTCCGGCTCCTCGGCGCCGGTCTGCTCTTGGTTCCAGGACGCGATCGTGCCGTTGGAGTACGTCTGGTCGGTGTCGAACTCCACCGACCGCTGATCGGGTATGGCGCCGACACGCACCGGGAACGTTCTGCTCGCACCGGGTTTGATCTCGTGGCCCGGTTTCGCCGTCCAGACCAACCGGGTGCCCTTCCCGCCCGGCTCGCGGGTTCGTTGTACCGTCCACCCGTCGATCGACGGAACACCTGTAACAGTCAGCGTGGCGGGCACGTCGACCGTGAGGCGGACGGTGGTCGCCTCCTTCAGCTCGCTCGGGACGCGGAAGTTCAGGGTCGCGGGCTGTCCGGGTATGACGTCACCGATGACCCGTACGTGAGCGGACGCGGGCGGAGCGCACAGCAGTAGAGCGCCCGCCGCACTCGCGGCAGCGATTACCAAGGGGGCGGTGTGCCGTCGAGTGCGGCGGGACATATTGGGGATTCCTCTCAGGTCAGGTGTCGGAAGTCGTTCAGCAGCAGTCGCAGAAGATGAGGTCTGCGGTCTTGGCGGAGTGCGAGTGCCCCTTGCCCGCGGCAGCGGCGGCATACGCAGCCTTCTGGACCGGCGTCGCCTCGCCCTTCACCTTGATCGCGACACGCTTGCCGTCGAACTGCCCGAATGCCAACGCCATCGGCGCAACACCCTTGGCGTCGGTCGGGAAGGACATCACGGCGGTTCGCCGGCCCGCGGCGTCGACGGCATACGCCTCGTAGACCGTGCTCGGCTTCAGCCCGCGCGCTTGCAGCTGGATCATGTCGAGCCCGCCGACCGGCCGGATGGTCGCTTCCAGCTTCCGCCCCTTGACGGGATCCATCGGGTCACCGGCCGAGCCGTCGGGCAGCACGGTCGGCACGTTGTGTGCGCGCTGACCCAGGCCCTGGTGACCCAGCCCCTCGGCGCTGCCGGCACGGGCGGCTCGTGAGGCGTACACGATCGCTTGCGGCTCCTGGGCAGAGGCGATGGTGTCGACGACCCGGTGCGTCCTGGTGTCGATGACGTCCACACCGTCCGACTTCTCCAGCCCGACATACATGCGGGTGCCGTCCGCGCTCGGCCAGGCACCGTGCGGTGCGTGGCCGTGGTTCTCGATCTTGGTGACCAGCACCGGCGCGTGCGCGGTCCTGCGGTAGACCCACGTCTGGTCGAGACCGCCGATGGTGAGATAGACGAACTTGCCGTCCGGTGTGTCGACGAACTGCGGGTGATTGGTGTCCGGGCCGGTGTTGAGGGTCGTGACAACCCGCTTGCTGCGCAGGTCGAGCACGCTGATCTTGCCGTCGCGCTTGTGCGAGACCCAGATCCGCTTGCCGTCGGGTGAGATCGCCTGGTCGGAAGAGAACGTCGCCGCCAGATCGCGGATGTGCCCCTTCACCCGGTGGGAGCGCACGTCGATGACGGTCACCTCGGCCTTGCTTGTGTGGTTGACGTATGCCGTCCGCCCGTCCGGACTCATCAGGACCTTCGACGGGCCCTCGCCGACGCGGATGTTCCTGACGAGTCCCCCGTGCACCGCGTCGACCACCGAGATGGTGTCGCGGCCGCGGTTGGCCACCCAGAACTGCTTGCCGTCCGCGGTGAAGCTCCCCTCGTGCGCTGCTCGACCGACGTCGGTGGTGCTCAGCACCTTGTTGGTCCTTGTGTCGATGATGTGCACGGTGTTGCTGGAGACGCTGACCACGGCCAGTCGGTGCTGATCGGGCGAGATCGCCAGGCCGTGGACACCGGTGTCGCCGCTGTACTGCGGGCTGAAGCTGCCGCCCAGCCGCTGGTCACCGAGCGCGATCGTGCCCAGTGTCTTCTTCGTGGCCGGATCGATGACCGAGACCGTGTTGGACGATTGGTCGGCGGTGTAGAGCCGGTCGCGGCTGGAGATCGGGGCGGCGTGCTGCGTAGCCACGGTCGCGGAAGCGGCACGGGCGGACGATGACTCGCTGGCATGTGCGACGGAGGTCGCAGTGACGCCTCCGGCGCCCGCTCCCAACGCGCCGATCATGATCCAGGTGGCGCGGCGTGCAGAACTCATTGCTCTCTCTTTCAACGGTTTCGGGTGTGATCCATCGCCTGAGCGCCGCGGTCGACGTCAGGGGTTCGGTGTTGGTTGCGTCAGGTGGCGGTGGGCCGGACGGGCACTCGGCTGACGACGTGCCCGCGTTCGTCCTCGACGAGCAGTGCAGTGATGGTGTTGCGCGGCATGGCGGTCACCATGCGCAGCGACACCGGCGCGGGTCCTTTGCCGCTGACGCTGCCGCCGGGGGCCTTCTTCCCGTCGGCGTTGACGGCCATCATCCGGTAGGTCTGACCGTCAGCGAGCCCGGACAGGACGATGGGAACCTCTGTGCCCCAAGACTTTTCGACCATCTGCCCATGTCTGGTCAGCGTGATGGACGTCGAGCTGACGGGTGCCTGATCGCCACTGAGCGACACCGGCACGACGACGGCCACGGCGGCGAGCGCTGCGGCCGCGACGCCCAGCGCCACCCGCGGCAGTCGACGTCGTCGGGCGGGTGCGGCCCGGGTCACTTCCCGGACGATCCGGTCCCGCAGGTCGTGCGACGGTCCGCCGAACGGCGGCGCCATACGGTCCTCGGGGTGTGCTGCTGCCGGACCGGCCCGGTGCAGGGTGCGGACGACACTCTCGGTCTCGGCCGCCTCGCGGCTGCAGTCGGGGCATCGCTCGAGGTGACGGCGTACGTCGGTCGGCAGCGGCGTTCCGAGCAATTGATGCTCGGTCAGCGCGGTGCGGTGAGGGAAGCAGCTCTCGTTCATGGCGCCAACCACCCGTTCTCCTCCAGGACAAGACGTAGCGAACGCACGCCGTAGTAGAGCCGACTGCGCATGGTGGAGGCCGGGACGCCCAGGTCCTCACCCAGCTCCGCGCAGGTGCGGCCGCCGTAGTAGACCTCGACGACGGCCTGCCGGTGCTGCGGACTCAAGCGGTCCAGCGCCTCAGCGAGTTGGATCCGGTCGAGCAGCCGATCGACGTCGTCCGCCACCGGGAAGGGCTCGGATGCCGCATCCCAGGGCGCCAGGCCCGGGCCCTCTCGCACGGCTCGGCGTCGCAGCGCGTCGACCACGCCGTTGCGGGCGATCGCGAACAACCAGGTCCGCAGGCTCCCCCGCGCCGGGTCGAAGCCGCGAGCCGATCGCCAGGCACGGACGAACGTCTCTTGTACGACGTCCTCGGCCAGCTGCCGATCGTCGAGCGCGCGGAAGGCGAACCCGAACAGCTCTCCCCCGTGCTGGTCGTATGCCGCCTGCACGTCCCGCTCCTCCCGCAGGCCGACCTCGGGCGATCGTCCGCCGCCACGTAGCCAGCGCACCGGGCTACCGGTCATGGTCATGACCATCACCCGCGCGTGTGTTCCGACCGACCGACATACGCTCCCCGTCTCGTGTGCTGATGTGCACGAGGGGATACGCAGCGGTGGGCGCCAGTGTTGAACGCAGGCCGAAATCAATGATGACCGGCATGCTGCCATGTCGGCGGATGGCACCCGAGGAGAGATCGATCGACCGCCGATCCACATCCCCTCCGGCCGCGCAGTGCCCTCCACAGCTCGCCGGACGCGCCCTCGCCCGAGGACGGTGGACCCTCCCACCCTTGCCGGTATGACGAAAGGCTGGTCGGGTGTGATGGCGTTCTTCAGTGCCGCGCTGGCGTCCCTCGGTGGGTTCCCCGAGCCGGCACCGACCGGCGACTTCGTGTGGCCGTTGGACCCGCGGCCCACCGTGGTCCGTCCCTTCGAGGCGCCGCCCGAGCCCTGGGCGGCAGGCCATCGTGGTGTCGACCTGGCCGGCGCCGAGGGGCAGGCGGTGCGGGCCGCAGGCCCGGGGACGGTGTCGTTCTCGGGAGTCATCGCCGGGCGTGGGGTGATCGCCATACAGCACGCGGGCGGGCGCCGCACAACCTACGAGCCGGTCGAGGACCGTGACCCGAAGGGCACGATCGAGTCTCCCGGTGATCGGATCGGTTCGCTGTCGGCGGGCGGCCACTGCGGTGCGACACCGTGTCTGCACTGGGGCCTGTTGGTCGGCACGGACGCCTACCGCGATCCGTTGACGTTGGTCGAGGACAGGCGGGTGCGCCTGCTTCCGTTGGGTTGACCGTGCGCGGATATGTCGGTCTCGAGGTGCGGGTTGCGGTCAGGCTCTGCCCTGTGCGTCCGGGCGCTTGGGCCACGCCCACGGCTTGCAGCCCTGCAGGCCGAGGGTCTGCTGCTCCATCACCGGCGCGTAGGCACCGTGGCGGGGACACAGCTGATGTCCGTGGCCGAGCGCGTGACCGACCTCGTGGTTGACCATGTAGTCGCGATAGGTCCCCAGCTTGCCCTTGAAATAGACGACTCCACGGGCCCACAACTTGTAGTTGAGGATCACGTGTTGTCCGGTGGCGCACGACGTGCCGCCGTGGGTCGGCAACGGGGCGCACAGCTTGTCGACCTGGTGCGGGCTGGCGACACTGATCGTCATCTGCGCCTTCTTGCCCTTGGCGAGCTGGTTGGGCGTGACCTGCACGAATTTCACACCGTCGACGCCCTGCCAACCGCGACGATCCAGCAGTGCGGCGCCGAGGGTGCGCGCCAGCGCCGCAGTGTCGGCGTGCATGCCGCCCTCGACGTTGAGCCGGTAGGTGACGACGCGCCCGGTCTTGGCATCGGTCCGCTGCGGCACGAGGACCGGCGTGAACTTGCCGTTACCGTTGGCAGGCACAGTGATAGGCGTGGACGGGGCGGACCGAGTGCTGTTCGCCGACGCCGGGTCGGCCGAGGACTTCGCGGTGGCGGACGGCTTGGCAGTAGTGGTCGCCTTCGCCGGTGCGGTGCTCGGCGGCACCGGATGTGTCGTGGCGGCCGGGGCTGCTTCGGAAGCTCCGGATGATCGCGCGCCGGCGGACTGGCCACGCCCGTGCAGCAGATAACCCGACAGGGCACTGAGCAGGGCGATCAGCACTGCCGCCACGACCACGGTGCGGACGACGCGGACCTCGCGCGACGGGTGCGACGGCGGGTGAGGATCGTGCATACCCTGAGTAGACCGCATCGCATGGCGCGGACGCCTCAGCGGGTCCGGCCGATGCGCGCCCACCCCCGCGCGTATGTCGCCTCGGGTCCGCGGCCGCGGCGGGGCGCTGCGCAGGTCAGGCACGAGGATGCGCCTGTGTGACTGCGGCGGAAATAAGGTCAGGCACGAGGATGCGCCTGTGTGGCTGCGGCGGAAATAAGGTCAGGCACGAGGATGCGCCTGTGTGAACGAGCGCCGCAAGCGCTCCACGGACACGTGTGTGTAGACCTGCGTGGTCGCGAGACTGGCGTGCCCGAGCAGCTCCTGCACCAGCCGTATGTCGGCCCCGCCCTCGACCAAATGTGTCGCGGCGCTGTGCCGCAACCCGTGCGGGCCGAGATCCGGTGCTCCCGGAGTCTCCCGCAGCAGCTGATGCACGACCTCCCGCACGACGCGCGGGTCGACCCGCCGGCCGCGAGCGCCCAGGAAGAGCGCCGGACCGGATCCCGCGACGACCAATCGGGGACGCCCAACCTGTAACCAGGTCTCGACAGCGTCGAGACCAGGTCGGCCGAACGGGACCGTGCGCTCCTTGTCGCCCTTGCCGACGACGCGCATCACGAGATCGCTCCGATCGAGGTCGTCGACGTCGAGGCCGACGAGCTCTGCGACACGAATCCCACTGGCATACAACAACTCCAGCATCGCCCGGTCGCGCAGATGCACGGGGTCGGAATCGTCGGCCGCCACAGCGGCGAGATCGAGCAGTGCCGCTGCCTGATCCTGTCGCAGTACGTCGGGCAAGGTCTTGATGCGCTTGGGTGCAACCAGTCGCTGCGCGGGATTGTGCGACAACGCGCCGGTCCGGAACGCCCAGGCGAAGAACCCACGAGCGGCCGCGGACCGTCGGGCGAGCGTGGCGCGACTGGCGCCCGTGGCGTCGAGTCCGGCGAGCCAGGACCGCAGGTCGGCCAGGCCGACGTCGTCCCAGGAGCCGACACCGGCACCGTCGAGGTAGTCAGCCAGGTCGCGCAGGTCGGCGAGGTATCCGCGCACGGTGTGAGGTGATCGACCGCGCTCGGATCGCAGGTGTCGCTCATAACCGGCCATGACCGGCCGATCGGTGAGCGTGCTCTCGTTGATCACGACACCCCAAGGTTACCGGCGGCGACCTGCTCCGCGGGGAGACCAACACGCCGAGGACCACGTCAGCACGTCTCCTGAGTGCGTCGCCACCCTGACTCCACCCGCTCCACGAGGCCGGCCGCATGCAACGCCGCCAGCCCTCGGGTCACTTCCCGAGAAGTGAGGCAGGCGCTGACGGCCAGTTTCGCGATGGTGGTGCCACGCACCACCGGCATCGCGTCGAGCAGTCGCTTGTCCGGCTCGTCGAGCCGGTCGCTCACCGTGGTCTCAGCCCGCTTGACCGTTCCCAGATCAGTGCCGATGGCGCCGAAGAGCTCGGCGCAGTCGTCCACGTCCGTGACCAGAGTCGCCCCGCAGTCACGGATCAACTGATGCGGTCCGGCACTCGCCGGACTGGTGACCGGCCCCGGCACCGCGGCCAGCAGTCGACCCAACCGGGAGGCCGCCGTCGCGGTCGACCGCGACCCGCTGCGCAGTCCCGCTTCGACCACCACCGTGCCCGGTGACATCGCCGCGATGAGCCGGTTGCGGGACAGGAAACGTTGCTTCTGCGGCGCCGACCCGGGCGGCAACTCGGTGACGATCACGCCGGACTGCTCGATCTGTTGCAGCAGTCCGGCGTTGGCCAGCGGGTACGCGATGTCGATGCCGCACGCCATCGCCGCGATGGTGCAGCCACCGGCAGCGAGCGCCCCACGGTGGCTTGCGGTGTCGATGCCGTGCGCTGCCCCGGACACGATGGTGAAGCCGCGTCCGGACAGACCGTAGGCCAACTCACCGGCCACCTGGGTGCCGTAGGGCGTGGCCGCTCGAGCGCCCACCATCGAGAGGCTGCGCTCGCACGCCTGCGCCAGCGAAGCGCTGCCGAGCACCCAGAGGCAGTACGGCGGGGACACCAGATCGTCGACGCCGGAAGGCCATTCGGCGTCACCGGGTATGACGACCCGCGCTCCCAGGTCCTGCGTGCGCGCCACCAGCGCATCCAGCCGCAGCGCCTTCACCCGCGCGGCTGACCGAGTGAATTTCCCTCCCGCGTCGGTCCGCACCAGCTCCCACGCGGCGAACGGGTCCAGCCCGCGCAGCCGCGGCGTCATGGTCCTGTCGTCGGGCTCCACGGTCGCCGCGAGCGCCAAGCGCACGGCGAGTCGCGCGTCACGGGTCTCCCGCAGCTCGTGCTGCCGGGCCTCCGCAGCGGCGGTCATGCCGCCGCCCTCCTACGTCGGTCCACGCCATCCCCTTGTGCCTTTGGTCGGTCGCTGCGCTCCCTCATGCCGCCGCCCCGCTCGAACGGAGCCCGCGGGCCTCTTCGACCTGCCTGAACTCCGGGCGTTGTGCGCCGTCCAGGTCGCTGATGGTCCACGCGACGCGCAGGCAACGGTCATAGCCACGCAGCGTCAGTGCACCGGTTTCCATGGCTCGGTCCAGTCCTCTCGTCACTTCGGGCGGCAACCGCCATCGCCCGGAGCGCAGGATCGACCCCGGGACCTCGCTGTTGCGACAGCGGCCGATCTCCCGCCATCGCGCGGCCTGCCGAGTGCGCGCGATCAGCACCCGCTCGGAGACCTGTGCGCTGCTCTCCCCTCGTGGGCCGGCGAGTGCGGCACGGGTGACCGGCAGCATGGTCAGGTGGACGTCGACCCGGTCGAGCAGTGGACCGGACATCCGGCTCAGGTAGTCGCGCCGTCGTTGTGGCGCGCAGCTGCACTTCGAGCCCTTCCCGTAGTTCTGGCCGCACGGACACGGATTCGCCGCCAGTACGAGTTGGAAACTCGCCGGGAACGTCACCACCTGGTCGGCGCGGGCGACATGCACGACTCCGGACTCCAGTGGCTGGCGGAGCGCGTCGAGCACGTCCCGCCGGAATTCCGGGCACTCGTCCAAGAACATGACGCCGCGATGGGCGCGTGAGACCGCGCCGGGCCGCACCCTCCCCGACCCACCGCCGACCACCGCAGGCATCGACGCCCCGTGGTGCGGTGCGACGAAGGGCGGGCGCTCGATCAGCACCTGGTCGGGCAAAGCGCCCAGCACCGAATGGATCGCGGTCACCTCGAGCGCCTGCTCCCGTGTCAGCGGTGGCAGCAGTCCCGGGAGACGTTCGGCGATCATCGTCTTGCCGGCGCCGGGCGGCCCGGTCATGGCCAGATGGTGTCCGCCCGCAGCGGCGACCTCGAGTGCGTAGCGGGCCTCCTCCTGCCCGACGACGTCGCACAGGTCGGGGACCGCCGCGCCGCCGGTCGGTCGCTCCGGCACCGATGGTGGCTCCGGTATCGGCCGGCCCTTGGCCAGGCATTTGTAGCGCCGCACGAGTGTCGCCAGGTTGTCGACGGGCACCACCTCGACGCCCGGAACCAGCGCTGCCTCAGCGGCATTCGCCACCGGCACCACGACCTGCGACGCTCCGGCGTCGGCAGCTGCGATCACCGCCGGCAACACCCCGTGTATGGCGCGCACCGAACCATCGAGTCCCAGCTCACCCAGATGGACGACATCCGCGACCAGCGCAGGTTTGATCGTGCCGCCGGCGACCAGCACGGCAACCGCGATCGCCACGTCGAAGCCGGACCCGTGCTTCGGCAACGACGCCGGAGAGAGATTGACGATGATCCGCTGCTTCGGCAGCTCCAGCTCGCAGTTGTTGGCGGCGGCGCGGATTCGATCGGGCGCCTGCTTGCAGGACGTGTCCGGCATGCCACTGACCCCGAACCAGGGCAACCCGGACGACGTGTCGGCCTCCACGTCCACCACCCAGCCGTGGATGCCGGTGACTGCCACACTACGGGTGCGCCCCAAGGTCATCGGAGATCACCGCAGTTCGCGCGGGGCCCCCGCGAAGTATCGGAGCGAGGTACGAGCGGAGAACTTCGCGGGGATCTCATGCCACGTCCTGCAGGTGCTCGACCTCGACCAGTGCGCCCGGCCGGTAGAGCATGCCGATGACGTCGATACGGATCCGCGAGGTGTTGATCGGGTGGTCGGCGAGCCAGCGCGCCGCGAGCACTCGTAGCCGTCGTGCCTTGACCGGTGTCACCGCTTCGACTGGCCGGCCGAAGCGCTCGCTGGTGCGGGTCTTGACCTCGACGATCACCAGGCAGTCGCCGATGTCGTCCAGCGCGACGATGTCGATCTCACCCTCGCGACATCGCCAGTTGCGCTCGATGACGGTCAGCCCCTGAAGCTGCAGGTAGCGGGCCGCTTCCTCCTCACCGTGCTGACCGAGCTCGCGCCGGCTCGGGTGGCTGCCGGTCGCCTTCTGCGACTCGCCGGCCTCGTGCGTGGTTGCCATCGGACATCACCTCCGACACCCACTCTGTGGCCGAGGCAGAGGAATCTGCCGCATCGAAGTGGTCGGCTGTGGACGACTGTTGACGAGCCGACGGGATGTGCACGACCGCCGCCGCGCCGGCGTCCGGCATACGCAAGGCGGACCCTTGGCAGATGCGATCCCTGTCCGATTTGATTCAGCAGTTCGGAAGTGTTCTTCCATTATACGGAATTTGATGAATCGGCTGTGCTGCACCTCCAGCACTGAGCACGCTCGCTGCCGCTGCACGGCGCAGCCTTCGACAACCGGTCATCGGCCGGAGACGAGGAGACGGGCATGACTCGAAAGCTGCACCGGATACATCTGGGCCTGGCGGCCCTCCCATTCGTGTTGATGCTGGTCTGCACACCCTTCGTCAACCGCACCACACCGACATTCGCCGGATTTCCGTTCCTGCTCATCTGGATAGTCGTGTCGGTCCTGTTGACCTCGGTCTGTATGGCGATCGTCTACCGGACCGACCCGGCCAACTCCGTCGACGAGGAGGGCGAGGCATGAGCGAGCGGAGCGAGCGGCCAAGGGTTCAGGTGGATGAAAGTTCCCGACGAAGGAGGGAGCTTTCATGAACGTCGCCCTGCTGATCCTGGTCATCTTCTTCGCCGCGTCGCTCGGCCTCGGCCTCTGGTCACGGCGCGGGAAAGACATGGACATGGAGGGGTGGAGCGTCGGTGGCCGAAACCTCGGCTCGATCATCGTCTTCCTGTTGCTCGCCGGCGAGATCTACACGACCTTCACCTTCCTCGGCGCTTCGGGCTGGGCCTACGCGCACGGCGGCGCCGCGTATTACATCCTGTGTTACGGCAGCCTCGCCTACGTCATCTCCTACTGGCTCGCGCCCGCGATCTGGCGCTACGGCAAGCAGATGCGCCTGCTGTCACAGCCGGACTGGTGGGTCTCGAAGTACAAGTCACGCACCAGCGGCACCGTCGTCGCGATCGTCGGCATCGTGGCGATGATCCCCTACCTCGAGCTGCAACTGGCCGGCCTCGGGATCATCGTCAACGCAACGTCATACGGAAAGATCTCCACGACGACGGCCGAATGGTGCGGCGCGGTGGCGCTGGTGGCTTACGTCGTCGTTTCCGGCATCCACTCGGCCGCGAGCAACGCGGTCGTCAAGGACATCATCGTCCTGGTCATCGTGGTGGCGCTCGGGATCTACCTACCCCTACACCTCGGCGGCGGCTTCGAGCACCTCTTCCAGCAACTCGAGGGCAACGGTCTCCCCGACGCCTGGGCGAAGGGCGGCGTCTCTCTGCGCCTGAGCGAAAACGGTTACGACATGGGCTGGTTCGTCACCAATGTGCTGATGTCGACACTCGGTTTCTTCATGTGGCCGCACTACTTCGGCGCCGTGTATGCCGCGGACAATCCGAAGACGTTCCGCCGCAACGCGGTGCTGCTGCCGCTCTACCAGTTGGTCATCCTGTTCGTCTTCTTCATCGGCTTCACCGCGGCGCTCGCGCTCAAGGTGGTGCCCGACGGCGGAGCCAACAACGCGCTGCTGGAGATCGTGACGCAGGAACTCCCGCAGTGGCTGGTCGGCCTGGTCGGTGCCGCTGGGTTGTTCTGCGCCCTGGTGCCCGGTGCCATGCTGCTGACGACCTGCGGCACGTCGATCTCGACCAACCTCTACAAGCCGTTGTTCCCGAAGGCCTCAGCCGCGTCTGCCAGGATCGTCGCCAAGGTGTCCGTCCCGGTGGTGGCCTTGGTCGCGCTCTACCTGTTGTTCCAGGGCGGCCAGGCGATCGTCAGTCTGCTGCTGCTGGGTTACGCCTTCGTCACCCAGCTACTGCCGTCGATGCTCGCGAGCCTGTTGAAGAAGAACCCCGTCAGCTCCTGGGGTGCCACCGCAGGCATGGTGGTCGGTGTTCTGCTGGTGACCTGGTTCTCGCTGGACAGCTCGGTCTACCACGACGGCGTGACGACGTTCGGGTTCCTACCGGACCCGTTGCAGCACACCGCCATCGGCATCGTGGCGCTCGTTGCCAACATCATCGTGATGGTCGCGGTCTCGGCAGTCACGCCGGGCAGCCGCCCGGAGCCGGACGAAGGTCCTGCGCCGCAACGACTGGCGACGGTGACCGGAGGCTGACGCCATACGGCGTGTGCTCCCCGGCAACCACTGCGGGGAGCACACAGCGTCACTCAGGGAGTTCGATCTCCCGTGGCGGCAACTCCTCGACGTTGACGTCCTTGAAGGTGATCACCCGGACGTTCTTGACGAACCGCGCGGTGCGGTAGACGTCCCAGACCCAGGCGTCGTTCATCCGTAGGTCGAAGTAGACGCCCGCGCCCTCGCCACGCACCTGCAGGTCGACGTCGTTGCACAAGTAGAAACGGCGCTCGGTCTCCACGACGTGGCTGAACAGACCTACCACGTCACGGTATTCGCGATAAAGAGAGAGCTCCTGCTCGGTCTCGAACTTCTCCAGGTCCTCAGCACTCATATTTCTGCCTCACACCCGATCCTTCTCCGACAACACTTCTTCCACGCTACCTGCCACTGCTGCTTCCGGCGCGACGACCTCGCCGTTGCATCGCCGCCAGGAACGCCGGTGCAGCTCGCACGGTCCGTGTGCTTCCAGGGCGGCCAGGTGATCGGGCGCGGAGTAGCCCTTGTTACCCGCCCAGTTGTAGTGCGGGAAGTCGTCATGGAACCCCACCAGCATCGCGTCGCGCTCCACCTTTGCCAGCACCGACGCCGCCGCAACTGACGAACACTTCATGTCGGCCTTGATCAGCGTGGTCACCGGCGGCGTCCGCGGGCGGTCGTCCAGCAGCGCGAGCAGACCCTCCCGCTCGGGGTCGGTCAGCCAGTCGTGGTTGCCGTCCAACACCACCAGGTCCGGTATGACGCTCAGCGCCGCGAGCGCCCGGGTGCCTGCCAGCCGCAGCGCGGCCATGATGCCGACGTCGTCGATCTCCTGCGCCGAGGCGTGCCCGACGGCGTAGTCGGTGGCCCACCGGCGGACCGCGGGCACCATCCGCTCCCGCGCCATCGGCGACAACAGCTTGGAGTCCTTGACGCCTTGCGGCACCGTCCGGGTGTGCTCGTCGATGACGACCACGCCGACCGACACCGGCCCGGCGAGCGCACCGCGCCCGACCTCGTCCATCCCGGCGATCAGCCGGTAACCGTCACGCTGCAGCGATCGCTCGACCCGCAGGCTGGGCTTGCTGCTGCGAGACGGCGTGGCGGTGCGGGAGGTCATGCGAGAGGTCACTTCGGGTCGGGCACCTTCGCGAACACGTTGCTGTAGTCCTTCAGGGCGTGGATGCGGCTGATCGGCCACGCTATCGCCACCACCTGTCCGGTGACGTCGGCCATCGGCACGGATCCGAGCTTGCCGTTGCTGGTGCCGTCGTGCAGCCGCGAGTCGGCCGAATCGTTGCGGTTGTCTCCCATCACCCACACCTTGTCCTTCGGCACGGTGATGTTGAAGGGCATCGTGCTGGGGACGCTGCCCTTGTTGATGTAGGGCTCCGTGATCGGCACACCGTTGACAGTCAGCTTGCCGCCCTTGGTGCAGCACTTCACGTGGTCACCCGGCATACCGATGATCCGCTTGACGACGTGGTCGCCGCCGCCGGGCAGGATGCCCACGAAAACCAGGCTGTCCTTGACCACGCGCTTCAGTGCCGACGGATGGGACGGCTGCGAACCCCACGACTTCGGGTCCTCGAAGACGATGATGTCGCCGCGGTGCAGCGGCGAGTGCTGCGGCGTGAACTTGCTGACGATGATGCGGTCACCGATGTCGAGAGTGCTCTCCATCGACGCGGACGGGATGTAGAAGGGCTGCGCCAGGAAGGTCTTGACCAGGAAGCTGAGCACCAGCGCGATCACCACGATCACGGTCAGCTCGCGGGCGAACGCCCACCGTGACTTGCTGCGGGGCGGTTGCGAGTCCTCCGGTATGGCGCCTGGAGGCAACGCACCGTCATCACCGGACGAACGGCCGGAGCTGTCACCCGATGGACCGGGACCGGTCGCGTCAGCGCCGTCCCGTGCGGGTTCGGCGGATGATGGACCGGCCGTAGCCTCGTCCCGGTCTTGACTCATGGTTGGGGCACCTTGTCGAACGTCGAGGAGTAGTTGCTGAGCCAGCTCATGCGGTCCACCGGCCAGACAATCATGACTGCCCGGCCGATGATGTCGGACTCGGGCACCGAACCGGTGCGACCGCTGCCGTCGTCGTGGAAGCGTGAGTCGGCGGAGTCACCTCTGTTGTCCCCCATGACCCACACTCGGCCGGACGGGACGGTCACCGAGAACTTCTTCTGGTCGGTGCCGCCGCCGGGGTAAATATAGGGCTCCGAGAGGCCGACACCGTTGACCACGATCTGTCCCCGCGTGTTACAGCACTTCACGTGGTCGCCCGGCAGCCCGATGACCCGCTTGATCAGGTCGTTGTCACCCGAGGGATAGAGGCCGACGAACTGCAGCCCGGAGACCAGTGCACCGTTGATACCGCTGCGCTTCTTGTGCGGTATGTCGAGCCAGTGTCCGGGGTCGTGGAACACCACGACGTCCCCACGTTTCAACGAGATCGGCCCCGGCGTGAACTTGGAGACCACGACACGGTCACCGGGGACGAGAGCGTTCTCCATGGACCCCGACGGGATCCAGAACGACTGTGCGACGAACGTCTTGATGCCCAGCGACAAAACCAGCGCCACCACGACGACGATCGCGAGTTCCCGCAGCAGGCGGGAGAATCCGTGTTGCCCGTTGCGTTCCTCGCGCTGCGCCTCGCGGGCTGCTGATCGTTCGCCGAGTGGTATGTCGGACCGGTGCAGCACGGCGGTGCGGTCCACCGGTCGCTGCGGCACCCGCGGCAGGCGAATGGCATCCGGTGTGCCGCCGTGCGCGACCCGCCGGCCGGCGCGGTCCCCCGCACGGTCGGCGCCAGCGTCCCGGTCCGCTCTGCGCGATGCGCGGTCCACGGTCGGAAGCCGATATCGATGCTCGGTCACGTACGGAGTCTCCCCCACGAACCTATCGGCCAGTAGCGCAACGTCACCTTTCCCACGATGTCGTCGATCGGGACCATCCCGCCACCGGGATCACCCAGGTGGGATCGGGAGTCGTCCGAGGCGACCCGGTTGTCGCCCATGACGAAGACGTGTCCCGCCGGCACGCGCACGACGAAGGGCACCGTGCTGGCCGACATACCGCGCACCAGGTATGGCTCCTTGCGGATGGTGCCGTTGATCCGCAGCCGGCCGTCATGTCCGACCGCGACAGTGTCGCCGGGAACCCCGATCACCCGCTTGACGTAGAGCACCTCACCGAAATGTATGCCGACGGCATCGCCCACCGTGTGCAGGAACCCGGAGATCCCCGATGGTGGCGCCTGGTCCGGATGCGCGAACACCTGCGTGCCGTCGAAGACGACGACCTCGTTGCGGCGGACGTCATGGGCGTGCAACTTGCCGACCATGATCCGGTCTCCGGACCACAGCGTGGGCTGCATCGACCCCGAGGGGACGGTGAACGTCTCGAGCAACAGGCCGTGCACCAGCACGAGCACCGCCAGGACGGCGAGCCCACCGACCAGCCACCGACGGCGGCGCGGCCACCGCACCCGCTGGTCCGGGTCCGCGGCGCGCGCAGCGGATGCCTCTGGGGACGCCGAAGGCGTGGCGTCCTCGGCAGAGGACTCCACGCCTTCGGTCATGTGGGCAGGAGGTGACTCAGGCCTGCTTGGCCGGAGTCTCGCGCTTCTCCTTGATCTTGGCGGCCTTGCCGCGCAGGTCGCGCAGGTAGTAGAGCTTGGCGCGACGGACGTCACCGCGGGACGCGATCTCGATCTTGTCGATCACCGGGGTGTGCACCGGGAAGGTCCGCTCCACACCGCAGCCGAAGCTGACCTTGCGCACGGTGAAGGTCTCGCCGATGCCGCCACCGTGGCGACGGATCACGACGCCCTGGAACACCTGGACACGAGAGCGGGTGCCTTCAACGACCTTGACGTGCACCTTGACGGTGTCACCGGCGCGGAACGCCGGGATGTCGCTGCGCAGGTGCGCGGCGTCGAGCTCATCGAACTTCTGCATGACGTGCTTCTTCCTTGGGACGCCGCAGGTCGTCGCCGTTGTGAACGTGATCGGGTGCGCTACCGGAGTGTGAAGCCACATGCTCGGGTGGGGATCCACCGTTGCACTCCCCCTGCGGCGGGGGCCGGGTCCGGTCAGGCGCTCTCGTGATTCTGCCAGAGTGCGGCCACCAGGTGAAATCGGGCGGCCGCACCCGCGGCAACTGGGCTGCTTGCTACTTGCTCGTGCCCTGCGACAGCGAGCCCTGCAACTGCCGCTGGAACATGACGTACGCGATAAGCACCGGGACGACGGTGATGACCACACCGGCGAACATCGCTCCGTAGTTGACCTCATAACCGGCCGAGGAGACGAAGTTGGCCATCGCCTGGGACAGCACGTAGTTCTTCTGGTTGGTGTTCAACGCCACGGGTAACAGGAACTGGTTCCACAGGCCGAGGAAGTTGAAGATCGACACTGCCGCGATGCCCGGCTTGGCCATCGGCAACATCACCTGCAGGAAGGTCCGCCAGTCACCGGCCCCGTCCATCTCCGCCGCTTCGGCGATCTCCGCGGGCAGTGCCCGGAAGAACGGGAAGAGGAAGAACACGGTGAAGGGGAAGGCGAAGGCGACATACGTCAGGATCAGGCCCGGCATGGTGTTGAGCAGACCGATGTTCTTCAGCACGAAGAACAGCGGCACGATCGCCAGGAAGATCGGGAACGTGTTGCCCGCCAGGATCAGGTAGTAGACGAAGCGACTGCCGCGGAACGGGAAACGTGCCAGCGAGTAGGCACACATCGAACCGAGTGCCATCACCAGGACGAGCGCGATGGTGACGACGACGACCGTGTTGAGCAGCGCGCGCCCGAGCCCGGAGTCGTTCCAGGCCGACGAGAAGTTGTCGCTGATATTGCCCCACACGTCGTGCGGCATCTCCCAGGGCCCGGAGAAGATCTCACCGGTCGACCGGGTCGCGGAGAAGAACGTCCAGATCAGTGGCAGGACCACGACCAGTGTCCAGAAGACCAGCACGACGTGTGAGCCGATGACGATGCCGAGCTCGCCGCGCCCCCGCTTGGCGGGAGGGTTGGGCGCGGCCGGCGAGGCCCCTGCTGTGTCGGCCGGCGGTTCGACCGGCGAGTCGCCGGACTTGCTCAAGCTGATGTTGGAGCTCATTTCACGTCCTTCCCACCGGTCAGCCGGTTCACCGCGAAGACCAGACCTGCGAAGGCCAGCGTCACTGCTGCGAGGACGACACCCATCGCGCTCGCGCGGCCGAAGTGGTTCTGCGTGAAGGCGGTCTTGAACAGGTCCTGCGACATCACGAGTGTTGAGTTGTCCGGGCCACCGGTGGGGTTCAACGCCGCCATGTAGACGAACGCGTCCAAAGCCACCACACCCAGATAGATGTATGCCGTCTGCACGGTCTCGCGGACCATGGGCAGCGTGACCGACAGCATGGTCCGCACGCGTCCGGCTCCGTCGATGCGTGCGGCGTCATACAACTCGGACGGGATGCCCTTGATGGCCGCAACGAACAGCACCATGTAGAAGCCGACGAAGCCCCAGATGATTACGAAGACCGACGCGGGCAGCGCCGTGGTCGCGTCACCTAGCCAGGCGAACGAATGGAAGTTTTCGCCGATGCCGAACGGCAGGTGCTCCAGCACACCGTTCAGCATGCCCTTGGACGGGTCGTAGATCTGTGACCAGATGACGCCGATGACGATCGCGGGGATCGTGTAGGGGAAGAACGACACGATCCGATAGAGCGAGGACGCTTTCAGCCCGCGCACCGCGCCCGTGCTCGAGCCACCGACGGTCAGCATCGTGGCCAGCAGGAAGCTGAGGATCACGGTGATCAGTGGCACGAAGATCGCGAGAATGACGTTGTTGCGCAACGCCTTCATGAAGATGTCGTCGGAGAAGATCTCGCGATAGTTGTCCAGCCCGATGAAGTTCATCGTGTTGGAGAAGCCGCCCCAGTCGGTCAGCGAGTAGTAGATCGCCTGGATGAACGGCCAGATGACCAGACCGACGTAGAGCACCAGCGGCAACCCGATGGTCACCAGCAGGAAGCCGATGCGCGACGGACGCGTACGCCTGCCGCCACCCCGAGGGGTGGCGGCAGGCGCTGCGACCGGGACTCCGGTCACTTGATCTCGACTTTCTTCACCGACGAGTCATTGGCGACCTTGTCGGTGATCTGCTGCAGCGCCTTGGTCAGACCCTTGGCGTCCAGCTTGCCGGACAGGAAGCTGTTCCAGGGGACCAGCATGTCCGGGTTGGTGCCGTAGAGGTCGACGAAGCGGATGTTGAAGACCTTGTCACCGGCCGCGTCCAGCATCTTGATCTGCGACTGCAATGCGGTCGAACCGAATCCGCCCTCGGGCACGGTGTCCTTGACGACGGTCGGTGCCAGCTTCGTCTTGGCGAAGTTGGTCGCGGCCTCCTTGGACAGCATGGCGCGCAGCAACTCCTTGCCACCGGCAACGTTCTTGCCCTGCGACGGCACGATGAACTGCTCACCCGGCGCCGCGTTGAGCGCGTCGAACGGCATCTTGCTGGACGACGTCAGCGTCGGCTCCGGGATGCCGGTCATCTTGAAGCCCTTCTTGGTCTGGGACTTCATTTCGTTCTCGATCCAGGATCCGGACGGGTAGAGGATCGCCGACTGGTCCTTGCTCCACTGGGCCTGCGCCTGGGTGAACTGGGTGCCCGCACCGCCCGGCTTCATGTAACCGGACTTCACGATCTTCTCCAGCTTGGCCAGCACGTCCTGGACCGGCTTCTGCGACCAGGCCTTCGGCTTGAGGTTCTCCAGCGCGAGCCGTACCTCGTCGCCGCCCTCCTTGATCGCCGAGTCCATGACCAGCGTCTGGTAGTAGGTGGCGGCTTCCTTGCCCCAGGCGAAGAGGTACTTCTTCTTGGTCTTCGCCTTGGCACCCAGGTCGAGCAGGTCGTCCCAGGTCTTGGGCGCCGTCCAGCCGTTCTCCTCGAAGAGGCTCGCGGAGTACCAGAGACCGTAGATCGTCATCACGTAGTTGAGGACGAGCATCTTGTCGCCGATCAGACCGCGTTCCTTGACACCCGGGTAGAGCGTGTCGGCGATCTTCTTGCCCTCGAGGTTGTTGGCCTCCAGGACGGGCGCGAGGTCCTCCAGTTTCGGAGCGATCGTGTTGACGCCGATGGCCTGCGCGCCGGAGTCGTCGACCAGGTCCGGCGGGTTGCCGCTGACGAAGCGCGGCTGCAACTGCTGCGCGATCTGCGTCGACGGCGACACCTTCACGGTGCTGCCGGGGTGCTTCTTCTCGACGACCTTCCCGGCGAACGTCACGTAGTCCGTGCCGTAACCACCGTTGAAGATCACGGCGTCGACCTTGCTCTTGGCCGCCATACCGAACGGGTTGTCGGCGGATGTCTTGCCGGTGGCGGACTTCTTGCCGCCGCCGCTGCCGGTGCCGCTGCTGCCACCACCGGCGCAGGACGCGAGCGCGCCCCCGACCGGCAGCGCCAGACCGGCTGCCAGCGCAGTGCGCACGACGGTCCGCCTGTTGAGCGTGGAGTCGATGTGAGTCATGGCCGCGTTACCTCCAGTTGTTACTAGCCAAGGCACAGCCAGGAATGGATCGACTCCACGGGGAAGCCGGTGACTGTACGCCCCAAAGAATATGATTAGTTTTGTCAGTATGTGCCGGATTCGGCGCATAAACGATCACAGATCCGCAACAGCGACCTGCTGAGCAGGACTGTGACCCATCCACTTCATCACCGCGACCACGCGAGGCCTGATGCATACCACCGACTCTGCCGCAGTAACCCGAGTGCAAACCACTCGCCTCGCCGTCCGCGGCGCGACTTTGGGCGGGACCAGTCCACTGCCGGCGTACCGGCCGGTGCGCGCGATGACGACGACATCGCTGAGTCCGGACGCTCCGACCGCGATGCGCGAACGGGTCGAGCGCGGCCACCTGCACACTCCCCTCCCGTATGGCGTGCAGAGCGACTACGACCGCGGAGATCATCAGCTCGACCTGCCCGCCATCACCCTCGACAACGGCATCGTGCGCGCGACGGTGCTGCCCGGCCTGGGCGGGCGCGTCTGGTCGTTACGCGATCTGGGCGCCGACCGCGAACTACTGCTGACACCCGAGCGGCTCCGCTTCGCCGGCTTCGCCCTCACCGACGCGTGGTTCGCCGGCGGCATCGAGTGGAACCTCGGCACGACCGGTCACGCCACCACCACCTGCCGGCCGATGCATGCGGCGATCGTCGACTCGCCGACAGGGCAGGCGGTGCGACTGTGGGAGTGGGAGCGCACCCGCGACCTCATCCTGACCGTCGACCTTGCGCTCGGCGGCGATCGGCTGTTGGCGTCGACACGAGTCATCAACCCCGATGCCGAGGCCAAACCCCTCTATTACTGGACCAACATCGCTGTCCCGGAGACCGAGCAGACGCGCGTGCTGACCCCGGCCACGCACGCGTGGCGGACCAGCTACTCCGGATCCCTCGACCTCGTGCCGGTCCCCCAACCCGACGGCCCGACCGACATCAGTTATCCGGTGGCATCGGCGGCGTCGGCCGACTACTTCTTCGAAGTGGCCGAGCAGACCGGGCGATCCATCACCGCGGTCGAGCCGGACGGTGCCGGTTTCGCGCAGACCTCCACGGACGAGCTGCGTGGACGCAAGCTCTTCCTCTGGGGCAACGCTGCCGGTGGCCGTAGGTGGCAGCGCTGGCTGGTCGACGATCAGCCGTATGCCGAGATCCAGGCCGGTGTCTGCGCGACCCAACTGGAGCACGACCTCATCGAGGGATCGAGCGAGCGGTCGTGGACGGAGTCGTTCGGCGCGACGACCCTCGAACCGCGTGTCGTCGCAGGGGACTTCGCCGAAGCGGCATCGGCAGCGGCCGCGGCAGTCGCGGACGTGGCTCCAATCGACGCCCTCGACGCCTGGCACCGGCGCTGGCTCGCGGACTACGCCGGTCAGACTCCGAAGACCGGACTTCACACCGGATCTGGTTGGGGCCAGGTCGAATTGGCACTCCGCGGACAGTCTTCGCCCGACGGAGTCCGCTTCCCGGTGGTCGAGGATGACAGCCGCGCGGCCGCCGGGCTACTCGCCGGCGAGTCGGTGGACGAGCCACTCCTGCCGCTGATCTCGTGCCGCTGGCAACAGGCCGTCGAGCACGCCCCGGTCGGCTGGTGGCGGTCCTACGCGCTGGGTGTCGGCGCGCACCTCGCCGGTGACACGGCGCGCGCCCGCGAGCATTACCGGACGAGCATCGACCTGCACCCGACGGCAGTCGCGCTGCGTGGCCTCGCCGTGCTGACCGACGACCTTGACGAGGCCGCGCGGCTGTATTCGCAAGCGCGAGAGTTGGATCCGTCCACGCGCGGGCTGCTGACCGAGCAGGTGGAGCTGTTGCTCGAGGCACACCGGGCAACTGACGCACTCGAGGTCATCGACTCCGCGGCGTCGGGGCTGCGCGACCACGGGCGCACTCGGCTACTGCGCGCGCGAGCACTGCACGAGGTGGGTCGGGACGCCGAGGCGGCCGAGCAACTCATCGACCTGGAGGTGCCGGACCTCGCAGAGGGCGACCGCGCCATCGGCGACCTGTGGCGTCAGGTCCGGCCCGACTCCCCCGTGCCGGCGCACCTCGACTTCAGCATGACCGGCGACTGACCTCAGCGCCGCGGACGGCGGCGTTTCGAGAGCAGGACGGTGCCGGGCGGGTCGTCGCGCATGACGATCCGGAAGCCGGCCTTGCGGTACATCCGCTGGTTGTCCTCGCTGTGGACACCGGTCGTCAGGCTGTATGACGCAACCTCTTCCGGCGCCGCCTGCAGGATGAAATCCAGCAGCGCCCGGCCGAAGCCACGTCCGCGCAGGTCCGGGGCGACCATCAGCCTGCCGATGTCCCACTCCGAATCACCTTCGGCTGAGGTGCGCAAACACCCCCGCACCGACCCGACCAGGCGGCCGTCGAGGCGAGCGACATACGTCGTCCACTCGCGCAGCGACTCGATGAGCGACTCGAGCGTCTCGTGCTGGGCGGGAATGTCCAAGGACCGGTTGACGATCCCCTCGCGCAGCCAGCACGCGTGGGTCATCGTCAGCAGCTCTCCGGCGTCGGCAGGTGTGGCCACCGTGATGTCCAGGTCCGGAGCACCCGCCGCGGCGGTGGGTGGCAGCAGGTCGGGGCGACGGGCCGCCGTCCGCTGAAGGCGCTGCTCGTGCCGCCAGGCCGCGATCCGCCCGTGGTCGCCCGAAAGCAGCACCTCGGGCACCGAAAACCCCCGCCAATGCTCGGGTTTGGTGTAGACCGGGTATTCCAGTAGGCCGTCCTCGTGCGACTCCTCGACCAGCGACTGCGCGTTGCCGATGACTCCGGGGATCAGCCGCGCGATCGCTTCGGTCATCGCCAAGGTCGCCACTTCCCCACCGTTGAGCACGTAGTCGCCCAACGACAGGATCCGCACGTCGAAGTCGGCGGCAGCACTCTCGTAGACCCGCTCGTCGATCCCCTCGTAGCGGCCACAGGCGAAGACCAGGTGGTCCCGCTGGGCGAGGTCGCGCGCGATGGTCTGGTCGAACCGTTCGCCACCTGGCCCCGGGATGATCAACGTCGGGCGACGAGCGGCGGGCGTCTTCGGGAGTCCCCGTGCAACTGCCTGCCGCGCAATGCTTTCCAGTGCCTCACCCCACGGTTCGGGCTTCATCACCATGCCCGCGCCGCCGCCATACGGCGTGTCGTCGACCGTGCGGTGTCGGTCGTGGGTGAATTCGCGCAGGTCGTGGACCTGCAACTCGATCCGGCCGTCGCGCTGTGCCTTGCCGATCAACGAGATGCCGAGCGGGGCGAGGTAGTCCGGGAAGATCGTGACGACGTCGATCCGCACTGTCACGCCTCCGAGGTGTCGAGCAGGCCGGGCGGCGCGTCGACCACGATGCGTCCGCCGTCGATGTCCACGTCGGGAACCAATTGTTCCACGAACGGCACATAACCGGTGCGGCCACCCACCAGACGCACCTCCAGCAGATCCTGGACCGGCCGGTCGTGCAGCTCGACGACCGTGCCCAGCTCGACACCCTGCGGGTCGACCACCGTGAGGCCGATCAGGTCGTCGGCGTACCAGGCGTCGTCCTCGTCCTCGACGTCCTCGAGAGCCTCGACGAGCAGTTGCGTGCCCCGCAGCCCTTCGGCGGCGGTGCGGTCCATTGCCTCCTCGAAGGCGAGCAGGTGGATTCCGTTGTGGACACGGTGTGTTCGCAGAGTCAATGGCCCTCGAGCCGCGGGATCGGTGCGGAAGATCGCGCCGACGACGAAACGGTCGTCAGGGGCGTCGGTGTGCAACCGCACGGTCACCTCTCCCTTGAGTCCGTGCGGCTTGCCGATCCGGGCGACGACGACGCTGTCCATGCCTGTCATTGTGCGGTGTCCGTCCAGGCACCGGCTCGCATGACCCGCTGGACGGTGTGGTCCTCGCCCAGCACGACGAGGTCCGCCCGCGCTCCGGGAGCGATCACGCCCCGGTCCGCGAGGCCGATGACCTGTGCTGGGTTGGCCGATGCTGCAGCGGACGCGTCCTGCAGATCGACGCCGTCCCGGACGGCACGTGCGAATGCGCTGTCCATGGTCAGCGAACTGCCGGCGAGCGACCCGTTCTCGAGGCGCGCTGCACCGTCACGCACCCACACCTGTTGGCCGCCGAGGACGTATTCGCCGTCGCCCACGCCGGTCGCGTCGATGGCGTCGGTGATCAGCACGAGCCGATCGGTCCCGCGTGCCAGCACTTCGCGCAACACCGCCGGATGCAGGTGGATGCCGTCATTGATGGTCTCGCAAGGCACGCCCGCGTCCAGGCTGGCCAGCACGGGACCGGGCTCGCGGTGGTGGATCGGCCGCATACCGTTGAAGAGGTGGGTGGCGAGCGTCGCCCCGTGGTCGAAGGCTGCTCGCGCCTGGTCGTATGTCGCGTCGGTGTGCCCGACGGCCGCGACGACACCGGCGCGCACGGCAGCGTCGACGAGTTCGAGGGCTCCAGGCAACTCCGGCGCGATCGTGATGACCCGCAGATGACTGCCCGCCGCGTCGACCATCCGCTCGAACGCGTCCAGATCCGGCTCGAGGAGATGATCGGGATTCTGCGCACCACACCGCACGTGGGACAGGAACGGACCCTCGAGGTGCGCGCCGGCGATCTCGCCCGCCTCGGCCAGCGCCGCGGCCCAGCGCAACTGCTCGCAGAGCGCGTCGACCGGCGCGGTCACCAGCGACACCAGCGACGTGGTGGTCCCGTGCCCGCGGTGGAACCGCACGGCCTCGGCCATGTCCTGCGCCGACGCGCTCATGTCGTGCCCACCACCACCGTGGACGTGTATGTCGACGAAGCCCGGCACCACCAACGCGCCGCCAAGGGACTCACCGTCACCGTCAGCGGCCTGAACGGCGCTGATCCTGCCGTCGGTGATGCGCAGTCCCCCGTCGACGATCCCGTCTGGGGTGAGCAGGCGCGCGTCAGCGAGCAACGAGTCAGTCATGCGGGGTCCCCGCGAAGTATTCGGAGGAGCGAAGCGGGGAGAAACTTCGTGGGGTGCTCATGCGATCCATCGAACACCACGTGCGGGGCGACTGTTCGAGCAGCCTGTACGAGACGGCGAGTTCACCGAAGTGACTCCGAGGGTGACTGAATATGCGTTAAAGTAAGCCTATCCGCGCACAAACCGTCATACGACGCGCGTTCGACGTTCACTGCACTTGAAGGAGACCGACCGTGTCGCACGTAGCCACCGAGATCAGCAGTCAGCCCGAGGTATGGGCCCGCGCCGCGGAGGTCGCGGCGACCAGCGAGTCGGCCGAGGCGATGCCCGCCGCCGGCGAGCGAGTGGCGATCGTCGGCTGTGGCACGTCGTGGTTCATGGCCCAGTCGGCCGCGGTGCTGCGTGAGCAGGCCGGACAGGGCGAGACCGACGCGTTCGCCGCATCACAGTTCCCGGTCGGGCGGCGCTATGACCGGATCGTCGCGATCACCCGATCGGGCACAACTACCGAGGTCATCGACCTGCTGCGGCAGCTCGGCCCCGACCAGCGCTCGACGGTGGTCACCACGGAAGCGCAGCACCCCGTCGTCCCCCTCGCCACCCACCACGTGCTGCTCGGCTTCGCCGACGAGCAATCGGTGGTCCAGACCCGTTTCGCCACCAGCGTGCTCGCGTGGTGGCGTGCCGCCCTCGGCGAGGACCTGACCGCGCCGATCAAGGACGCACAGACCGAGTTGGCCACGCCGCTTGCCGACGAGTTGGTGCGCGCGACACAGTTCACCTTCCTCGGCGACGGCTGGACGGTCGGCCTGGCCAACGAGGCAGCACTCAAGCTGCGTGAGGCGTCGCAGACCTGGACCGAGTCCTACCCCGCCATGGAGTTCCGCCACGGACCGATCAGCATCGTCGACGAGCGTTCTGTCGTCTGGCTGTTCGGCGCCGCACCCGACGGGCTGGCCGACCAGGTCGCCGCAACCGGCGCGCGCTTCGTGCAGAGCGAGACGGACGCCATGGCCGCTCTGACGACGGCGCAGCGCGTCGCCGTCGCGCTGGCCGAGGCCTCCGGCAAGAACCCCGACGAGCCGCGGGCACTGACCCGCTCCGTGGTCCTCTCCCAGTGACGGAGACCGACCTGGTCCTGGCCGTCGACGTCGGCGGGACCTCGATCAAGGCCGCCGTCCTCGATACCGAGGGCGGCGAGCGACTGCGACGCGTGGTGCCCACCGCTTTCGACCAAGGACCCGAGTCGATCGTCACGGCCATCCGCGACTTGGTCCTTGACCGC
This sequence comes from Flexivirga endophytica, assembly GCF_014640635.1. Classification (GTDB taxonomy): domain Bacteria; phylum Actinomycetota; class Actinomycetes; order Actinomycetales; family Dermatophilaceae; genus Flexivirga; species Flexivirga endophytica. Next base: position 764,689 of record NZ_BMHI01000001.1, on the reverse strand, counting down.
GTTGCCGCCGCCTCGGACGACGGCTCTCCGGTGCGAGCCGTCGGTGTCGTCGTCCCCGGCGTGGTCGACACCGAAGCCGGGATCGCGCGTTACGCCAGCAACATCGGCTGGCGGGACGTGCCCATGCGCGACATCGTGAGCAGTGCGGTCGACCTTCCGACCGCGATCGGTCATGACGTGCAAGCGGCGGGTTTGGCCGAGGCGACTCTCGGCGCCGCGCACGGCGTCTCGGACACGCTCATCGTGGTGCTCGGCACCGGCATCGCGGCCGTGGTCGTGTCCGGTGGGCAGGTCGTGCGGGGTGCGGCCGGGATACCCGGTGAGATCGGGCACATCCCGGTGGGCGATCTCGAAACACGCTGCCGTTGTGGTGCTTTCGGTTGCCTGGAGATGTTCTCCTCGGCGCGCGGTGTCGCCCGTCTGTATGCCGAGCGCACCGGGAGCGCTGTCGATGCGACCGACGTGCTGGCGCGGCTCGACGACGATCCGGACGCCGTCGCCGCATGGCAGCAGGCGACCGAGACCCTCGCACGCGGCCTGGTGGCCGGCGCACTGATAACGGACCCCGCCCGGGTCGTGCTCGCCGGAGGCCTGTCCCAGGCCGGCGATGCGCTGCTGGACCCGACCCGCCAGGCGTTCGAGGCCGGCATGCCCTGGCGTACCGCGCCGGAACTGGTCACCTCCCCGCTCGGCGCACGCGCCGGCCTGCTGGGCGCCGGCATCCTGGCGCGCACAGTTGCGGAGGTGAGCGGATGATCCTCGCGGTCTGCCTGAACCCGGCGCTGGACGTCACGTATGACGTACCCGGGCTCGAAGTCGGTGCCGCACAACGTGTTCGGCGTGTCACTCGCCGGGCGGGCGGCAAGGGGGTCAACGTCGCATCGGTGCTGCACGCCCAGGGAACGCAGGTCATCGTCACCGGCCCGATCGGTGGCAGCATCGGCCGCGAGCTGGTCACCGATCTGGACGACCGCGGCATCGCACACGACCTTCTGCGTATCGGCGGATCGACGCGGCAGACCGTGACGGTGTTCTCCGACGACAGCGCGACCGTGCTCAACGAGCCCGGACCCTTGCTGACCGAAGCCGAATGGTCAGCATTCACCGACCGGTTCGCGGATCTGGCCCAGCGCGCCGATCTCGTCACGATATCCGGCAGTCTGCCCGGCGGCGTGCCTGCCGGTGCCTATGCCGAGCTGATCGGCATCGCCCACCGGCAGGACACAGTCGTGATCCTGGACTGCGAGGGCGAGGCTCTGGTGGAAGCACTGCACGCGGCACCGGACATCGTGAAGATCAACGAGCACGAGGCAGCTTCGACCGCTGAGATCGAAACCGACTCTGTCGAAGGCGTATTCGCCGCGGCCGAGGAGTTGCACGTGCAGGGCGCGGCCGAGGTCGTGATCACCCGGGGCGCTTCCGGTGTGGTGGCACGGACGCACGACGGCCGATTCGTGGGCACCACGATGCGCACCGTGTCCGGCAACCCGACCGGTGCCGGAGACGCGTTCACGGCCGGTCTTGCCGCCACGACCGGAGCCGCCTCGCCCTGGCGGGAGCGGCTGCGGCGCGCGAGCGCCTGGGCCGCCGGAGCCGTCGCGACTTCGGTTGCCGGCGAGATCGACGCAACCGTCGCCCGGGACCCCGAGAGCAGCAGCATCGTCGAGGAATACGAGGCATCATGACGCTCGCAAGCACCGCTGATCTCGTTGCGGCAGCACGGGACTCGCAGTCCTGCGTCTTCGCCTTCAACGTGGTGACGCTGGAGCACGCGGAAGCGATCGCTGCCGGTGCGACGGCAGCCGGCAAGCCGTGCATCCTGCAGCTGAGCCACAACTCGATCGACTTCCATCACGATCCGGCGCCAATCACGGCCGCGATGATCGCCGTCGCACGGGCCGCGGACGTCCCGCTCGCCATACACCTCGACCACATCACGGACGCCGATCTTGCGGTGCGGGCAGCGGAGCTCGGCGCGAGCTCGGTGATGTTCGACGCCGGCGCGCTCCCCTACTCCGACAACGTCGCCACGACGGCCGACGTCACCCGCCGCGCGCACGACGCCGGCCTCTATGTGGAGGCCGAATTGGGTTATGTCGGAGGCAAACCCGGCTCCCCCGTCAGCGCTCACGCCGCCGGGGTCCGCACCGACCCCATCGAGGCCACGTCGTATGTCGCCGCCACCGGCGTGGATGCCCTCGCGGTCGCCGTGGGGAGCAGCCATGCGATGACCGACAAGTCGGCCACGCTCGATCACGAGTTGATCAGCGCCCTGCGCGACGCCACGGGCACACCCCTGGTGCTGCACGGCTCATCCGGTGTCCCCGACGAGCAACTCCGGGCCGCGGTGTCCGCCGGGATGGTCAAGATCAACGTCGGCACAGCGCTCAACATCGCTTTCACGGGCGCGGTGCGGGACGCCCTCGCCGACACCGAGAAGGTCGATCCGCGGCCCTATCTGCGCGCCGGACGCGATGCGATGGCGGCCGAGGTCGAGCGGCTGCTGCGAGCCATCTGAGTGACGCGCCGGCTGAGGCCGGCAGCTCACTCAGGCGAGCACGACCTCGATGCCGGCCGACTCGAACTCCCGCACCACCGCAGGGTCCGCACCGTCGTCGGTGAGCAGGGTGTCGATCCGCCCCGGCGGGCAGATCGTGCAGAACGCCCGCTTGCCCAGCTTCGTGCTGTCGGCGACCACGACGACCCGCTGGGACCGGTTGGTCATCTCCTGATTGATCTCACCTTCGTCGTCGTGCCGGGTTGCCGCGCCGTGCTGCGCGGACACCGCGTCGACACCGATGAAGCACAGGTCGATGGTCATCGCCTCGATCACCGGACGCGCGAAATGCCCTACCAACTCGAAGGACTGGGGGCGGATGACACCGCCGATCACGACCACCTTGAGCTGCCGTCGCACGGCCAGGTCGCTGGCGATGTTGAGGGCGTTGGTCACCACCGTCACCGAGTGCAGCGCACCGGCCTCGCCCTCGGCGAGGTCCGCCCGGGACGACAGGCTGCGTGCCACCTCGGTCGTCGTCGTGCCGCCGTTGAAGCCGACGACCGACTGCGGCTCGATCATCTGCGCCGCGTGGTCGGCGATCCGCCGCTTCTGATCGGACTGTCGCGCGTTCTTGTAGCGCAGTGGGAGGTCGTAACTGACCGAGCCGGCCACCGCACCGCCGCGCGTGCGCGAGATCAACTGCTGGTCGGCGAGGTCGTCCAGGTCGCGCCGCGCGGTCGCCGGCGACACCCCGAAGTCGGCGACCAGTTGCTCGACGTCGATGGAGCCGTCCTCGGCGATGCGCTCCAAGATGGCGTTGAACCGCTCATGCTTGCGCACCACGCACTCCTTGCAGTCGAGTCAGCCATACCCGGAGCACCCACCGTATGACGGTTAGTGCTCCTGAAGTCGAAGTTTGCGTCAAAACACTGCAGTTGTCGAGTCAGCTCCGCGCATCGGGACGCGACAGCGCCCGAAGCATGCGAAAGGGGTATGTCGCGAGCGATGCTCACGACATACCCCTTCCCTACGGCTGGTGCAGTCTCTACCTGTCGGTGTCGACGATGTCCACCCGCACGTTCTTGCCACCGGCGAGCGCCTTGACGACCTCACGCAAGGCCGAGGCGGTCCGGCCGGAGCGGCCGATCACCCGACCGAGATCGTCCGGATGCACGCGAACCTCCAGCAATTCACCGCGCCTGCCATTGGCATGTCGCACGGTGACGTCCTCGTCATGATCGACGATGCCCTTGACCAGGTGCTCGAGTGCTTCTTCCAGCACGGGCTCAGGCCTCGGACTTGGCACCCGGCGCGGCGAAGCCTGCAGCCTCAGCGGCCTCGGCCGTCTTGAACCACACCTCGGCAACCGTCGACTCGTACCACTGCGAGTCAGTGGTGTGGTACTTCATCGAGTCCTTGTTGCCCTTGACGACGAACACCTTCGGGTCCGGCGAAGCGCCGTCCTCGAGCGGTGCGGCGGAGTCTGCACCGAAACCACCATCGGCGATCGCGGCCGGCGCCGTGGCCTCAGCGGCCTTCGGCTCCTGCGCCTTGGTGTCGTCGGCCTTCGTCTCGGCCTTGGTCTCGTCAGCCTTGACCTCGGCCTTCTTGCGGGTGGTCGTCGCCGAACCCTTACCGCCCTCGTCGGAGGCGTTCTGCGCGGCAGCCAGAGCAGCCTCGTAGAGCGCCTTCTTGTCCGGCTTCGGCTCGGCGAACCGCAGGGTGCCCTCGGCGCCCGGCTCGCCCTTGAACTTCTGCCAGTCGCCGGTCACCTTGAGAATCGCGGCGACCTGCTCGGTCGGCTGCGCACCGACCCCCAGCCAGTACTGTGCACGCTCGGAATCCAGCTTGATCAAGCTCGGCTCTTCCTTGGGGTGGTAGAGACCGATCTCTTCGATCGCCCGGCCGTCGCGCTTGGTGCGCGAGTCCATGACGACGATGCGGTACTGAGCGTTGCGGATGGCGCCGAAGCGCTTCAAACGAATCTTGACGGCCACGTCTGTGGTCTCCTTCAACATGTTTCAAGAGCAGCGGCGAGACCGGGGTGGGGACACACCGGGGAACCGTTGCTCGGGGGTAGGCGTGCGACACCGCAGGTGAGAGGGCCCACGGGCGCACGAGTACGCCGTTCATTCTGCCAGAGCGTGGGCCTGCTGCCCAATCGGTGCAACTCACTCCGCGAGCGGCACACGGCGCTAGCTCGGGTCAGCGACCTGACCGAGGAAGAGCGGGGCACCGGTCTGGGTGTCGTGGATCGCGAAGAAGAAGGCACGGTCGACCTCGATCTTCTTCGGCAGCTGCGGCGGCGCGGCCCCGACCTCCATCCCGACTCCGGTCGCGGCGGCCGCCTCCGTGCCGTGCCGGTCGACCTTGACCACCGACTGGTGAGTGACCGAGCCGATCTTGATCTCACCGGGCTTCCCGGCGATGCCGGACAGGTCCGCGCCGGGCGTGAACAACTGCCGGATGCCGAGGGCCTGCAGCGCCTGCGCCAGCTGACTGTGCGTGTCGATCGAAAACGGCGGCATCGACAGGGTGACCGTGCCGTCGGCCTTGCCCTGGACGGCCTTCGGCAGCACCTTCGCCAACGATTTTCGTATGGCGCCGAACGCGCCCTTCGCGGGCAGCATGACCGTCATGGCCAGGCCGCCTCCGACATACGGGATGGTGACGCTCTGCCAATTGTCGCCGACCGCGACGGGCATCCGCGCCTTCGCGGTCATGTAGCCCACCTTGACCTGTTTGTCGGCAGCGGTCGTGAACGGCCGGGGCGAGCTCGGGTCACCGAACTCCTCCTGCCACGACGCCTTGAGGTAGAGGGCGTTGACCAGCTCCAGCAGGCTGCTGGAGGTGACTTCCTTGGGCGACAACAGATTCGGGATCAGCCCGTGGGTGCGGTCACTGACCCAGCCGTTGATCTCCTTCAGCGCTCCCGCGGCATCGTTCCGGTAGTCGACAACGTGCATCTTCGCGCCGTAACCGGTCGCGAGCTCGCGCAGGTAGTCCTTGCGCACCGCCAGTCGTTTGTCCGGCCACAACGAGTTCGCGGCCTGCACGACTGCCGCCGTGTCCTTGTGTGCCGCACTGTCCTTGACCGCCTTCGCCACGGCGGCGTCGATGGCGGTGATGTTGCCGGCTTGCCGTTGCTGGTCGCCGCCGAGCACTTTGGCCAGTTGCTGACGGCTGGTCCCTCGTGCGCCGGCGTCGGCCATGGCCAGCGCTGTGTAGATCGAATAGGGGCTGATCGAGCCATTGTCGGTCGGCCCGATCGTGGCCGTCTTGAGCAGGACCCGCACGCCGAAATCTGTCAGATCGGCGGCGGCGCGGGCGTTCGGCCCGGGTGCCATCCGGGCCGCGTTGACGGCGAGCACACCGTCCGTGTCAGGGGCGACCGTGGGGTGCGAATTCCCAGTAGGCACAGACGTTTTCCCATCGGTCTTCGATCCGTTCGCAGAGCTGGACGAACACCCCGCCAAAGCGGTGCCGAGAGACACCAGCGCGAGTGATTGCAGAGCCTGACGACGATTCATGATTTCCCCTTGCTGGACGTGTCCGACGGTTCTGTGAGGAAGACGCACACCGGCGTGGGGAGGTTGCTCTCGGGCAGTTTCCCTTCGTAACTGCGAGATAACGATCTGCCCGGAAAATTTGGATATGTGTGCGATCTGTGGTCCGGTGGAGTGTCCGGTCACCGTGGTCCCCGGCCGGTTCAAGCTGTATCAGCAGGAGGAATATCGGCGTGTCGGTGCTTGAGGCGCAACACCTGTACAAAATTTTCGGTAGGCGGCCGGACGAGGTGGTGAAGCGACTCGAAGAAGGCGCCGACGCCGCGGAACTGCGTGAGAAATACGGCGTAACCCCCGCCGTCATCGACGCGTCGTTCGAGGTCCAGCAGGGCGAGATCTTCGTCGTCATGGGCCTGTCCGGCTCCGGCAAGTCCACCTTGATCCGGATGCTCAACGGTTTGCATCCCGCGAGCTCCGGCAAGGTCTTGATCCACGGTGAGGACATCAGCGCCATGGGCGGCGCCCAACTGCGCAAGACCCGCAGTGAGCACATCAGCATGGTCTTCCAGCACTTCGCGCTCTTCCCGCACCGGACGGTGCTGCAGAACGCCGCCTACGGGCTGAAGATCAAGGGGATGCGCGAGAGCGAGCGCAACGAGAAGGCTCGCGAGGCGCTCAGCATGGTCGGCCTCGACGGTTGGACCGACCAGAGGCCGGGCGAGCTGTCCGGTGGCATGCAGCAGCGTGTCGGTCTGGCCCGCGCACTCGCCGCCGGGACCGACATCATGCTGATGGACGAGGCGTTCAGCGCTCTCGACCCGCTGATCCGTCGCGACATGCAGGACCAGCTGATCGAGCTGCAGCAGAAGCTCGGCAAGACCATCGTCTTCATCACCCACGACCTCAACGAGGCCATGCGCATCGGCGACCGCATCGCGATGATGCGCAACGGCCGGATCGTGCAGATCGGCACCGCGGAGCAGATCCTCACCGACCCAGCCAACGACTACGTCGCGCAGTTCATCGCCGACGTCGACCGCACCCGGGTGCTGACCGCCGGCTCGATCATGGAGCCGCCGGTCGCCACTCTCGGCATCGGCAACGGTCCGAAGGCCGCACAGAAGCTGATGCGCGAGCACCAGCAGCGCGGCCTGTATGTCGTCAGCCGCGACCGCACCCTCCAGGGTTACGTGATGGAGGAGGCGGTCGCCGCGAACCGGGAGCTCCAGACCATCGAGTCGCTCGTGCAGCCGATCGACACCGCGGTGTCCGTCGACGAGCAGGCCGCGCACCTCTTCACACCGTCCGCGAGTGTGCGTCTCCCGCTCCCGGTGGTCGACGCGGACAACAAGCTGCGCGGCGTCATACCGCGGGTGACACTGCTGGCCGCGCTCGGCCAGGTGGACGCTCACGAAACCGGCGTTCGCGACACCGATGACGCACCGAAGCCGCAAGCAGGTGGAAACCCTCCATCGGGTAATACTGCGAATGACCTGTTGACCAAGACGACGGCAGGAGAAGACCAGTGAGCACCGTCATGCCTCGCATCCACCTCGGTGAGTGGGCCGACGACTTCGTCAACTGGCTGCAGGACAACTGCCAAGGGTTCTTCGACGGCCTCGCATCAGTGATCAACCACCCGGTCAACTGGATAACCGACGGCTTGCTGAATGTCCCCGTCATCGGACTCATCATCGCGTTCGCCATCATCGCCTGGTTGGCACGTGGCTGGAAAACAGCGTTACTCGCAGTCGTTGGCTTCCTCCTGATCGATGGATTCGACCAGTTCAAACCGGCGATGCAATCTCTGGGTCAGATCGTGGTCGCCAGTGTCCTTGCAATCGTCATCTCGGTCCCACTCGGCATCTGGACCGCCCGTTCACGGCGTGTCTCGACGACCGTTCGGCCCGTCCTGGACTTCATGCAGACGCTGCCGCCCTACGTCTACATCCTTCCCGGGCTCTTCCTGATGGGTCTCGGCCCGGCCAACGCGGTCATCGCCACCGTCGTATTCGCATTGCCGCCGGGCGTACGACTGACCGAACTCGGCATCCGGCAGGTCGACACGGAGATGGTCGAGGCCGGCCAGGCTTTCGGCGCCACGCCACGTGAAGTTCTCCGCGGCATCCAGATGCCGCTCGCGCTGCCCAACATCATGGCCGGCATCAATCAAGTGATCATGCTCGCGCTGTCGATGATCGTCATCGCGGGTGTCGTGGGCTCGCCGGGCCTCGGTCAGAAAATCTTCCAAGCCCTGTCCCAGCTCGACGTCGGCCTTGGTGTGGAGGCTGGGGTCTCCGTCGTCATCCTCGCCATTTTCCTGGACCGCGTCACCGACGGGCTGAGCAAGAGCAACCTCGGACTCGCCGCCGAAATCCAGAAGGTGCGGAGCCGAACGCGGGGCCAAGCTGCGATGTCCGCCGGCGGCGTCAACTGAGCAACCTTCACAAGTTAGAGGAGAAACTGATGGAACAAACTCGACGAAACGTCCTGGGCGGCATGGCGGCCCTCGGCGTCGGTGGCCTGCTCAGTGCTTGCGGCACGGCTGGCTCTTCCGGCGGAGGCTCCAAGGGCTCCGGAGGGTCAGGAGGCGGCAGCGGCGTGGGTGACAAGGTCGGCCACAAGATCATCGGCATCGAGCCCGGCGCCGGCCTGACGATGGCCACCCAGCGCATGTTGAAGGAATACGGACTGTCCGACTGGACGCTGCAGACCTCCACCACATCCAGCATGCTCGCGGCACTCAAGAAGGCGACCGACGCCAAGAAACCGATTGTCGTCACGCTGTGGCGTCCGCACTGGGCCTACAGCGCCTTCCCGATCAAGGACCTCAAGGACCCCAAGGGCGCCATGGGCAAGCCGGACGGCATCTACGCCCTCGGCACCAAGAACTTCGCGTCGGAGTTCCCCGAGGTCAACGCGATGATCAAGAACTTCCACATGACCGACGCGACGTTGGCGCCACTGGAAGAACTCGTGCTGCGCAAGCACAAGGACGACCCCGAGGCCGGAGTCGACGCCTGGATGAAGAAGAACAAGAGCTGGGTCGACGGGTTGTCCAAGGGCGTGACCGCCAAGGCCGGCAAGAAGTCGATCAACATCGGCTACATCAACTGGGACGAGGACGTCGCCACCACACACCTGTGGAAGAAGATCCTCGAGGGCAAGGGTTACACGGTGAAGATGACCCAGGTCTCCGACGCGGGACCGGTCTACGTCGGACTGTCCAAGGGCGACGTCGACCTCTACCTCGACAGCTGGTTGCCGTCAACGCACGCGACCTACTGGAAGAAGTACGGCGACGACCTGACCAAGATCGTCAAGTGGTACGACAGCGCACCGCTGACGATCGCGGTGCCGAAGTACATGAAGATCAGCTCGCTGGAGGACCTGAAGGACTGACCTTCCCGTCCCTTTGACGAAGGGCACGAAATCGACTGACCGACGGTCGATTTCGTGCCCTTCGTCACACTTGCTGGTCGCGCGTTGTCCTGAGTAGCCGCGAGGAACGAGCGGCCTACTGGTGGATCGAGTAGCGGTGAGGGACGAGCCGCGTACTGGTGGATCGAGTAGCGGTGAGGGACGAGCCGCGTATCGAGATCTCGAGATCTCACATCCGCCCGCGGCGGCAGAAAATGCGAATGCGCCTGTCAGTGCTTCCGCGTAGCGTTGACGGACGATGACCTCCACCGCCACCCGTGCAGCCGACGGCACCGTCACCAGGCCGCCGGTCACTCCCCCGCACGATCATCGTCGACAGCTCGGCTGGCGACGCCTCGCCGGCATACCAACGACCCTCACCATGGTGGTGCTCGTGCTCGGCACGATCGGGGTCGTGTTGGGCACCGTGGTGGCCGGCCGGCTGGCCGCACACCCGACCAGCACCTTGGTGACGCTGCTCGCGCTGTGTGTCGTTGGTGGCGCGATCCTCGACACCATCGGTCGCTTCTTCTGGGCGTCCATCATCGACCGTGCCGAGGGCACGCTGCGTGCCGACCTGCTGGATGCCGCTCTGCACCAACCACTTTCGGCGTTGTCGGAGCAAGCGGTCGGTGAGGTGCTCGATCGTGTCGACGACGACACACACGAGGTCGGCACGCTGCTGCGCCAGCAGGTGTGGCGTCTGCTTCAGACACTCGTCGCTCTGGTGCCGATGTGGCTCATCGCCGGCTTCACCTGGTGGCCCGCGTGGCTGCTGTTCCCGGCCATCGCCAGCGTCACCTTCCTGGTCATCAAGCCGAAGCTCGGCGAGTTGGCACGGCGCAAGGTCGCCGAGGAGATCTCCTGGACCGACCACGCCGCCGCGCTCGAGGAGAGCATCGCCGGCGCCGACGACCTGCGCACCAGCGTCGGCCAGCCGTTCGCCATCGCCCGACTCGCTCGTCTCTCGGCCGTCATTCACGAGCGCTTCAAGAGTGTGCTCGACCTGGAGTGGCTGCTCACCCTGCGCGCCAGCGTGCTGCTGCACGGCCTGCTGGCAGGCATCGGCCTGGTCGGCATCGCGCTCGTCTCCAGCGGTGGCATGTCCATCGCCGGAGTGGTGACCCTCTTCCTCGTCACAACCACCTTCGTCGGTCAGATCGACATGACCGCGCGGCACCTGCCCGACCTGCAGACCGGCATCGGCGCAATGATCCGACTGCGCCAGATGCTGTCGGTCGAGCCGGAGCCGACCGGCGGCGCGGCACTGCCGGAGACGCCTCTCGACATACAGCTCGAAAACCTCGAATTCAGTTACGACGAGGGCTCGTTCGCCATACAGGATCTGACGCTGCACGTCCCCGCCGGGCACACCGTGGCACTCGTCGGTCGCACCGGCTCCGGCAAGTCCACGCTGGCGTCTCTCTTGTCGCGTGCCGTCGAGCCACCGCCGGGCATGGTCTTCCTCGGCGGCGCCGATGTCACCACGCTCGACCTCGCACAGTTGCGTTCGTCCGTCGGTGTCGTCACCCAGCGCACCGAGTTGTTGGTCGGCACTCTTGCCGAGAACATCGCGCTCTTCGCGGACATCTCGCGCGCGACGATCGTGGACGCCGTCGAGCGGCTCGGTCTCACTGACTGGGTCGACGGACTCCCTGCCGGGCTCGACACCGTGCTGGGCGCGAGCGGCACTTCGCTGTCGGCCGGTGAGGAGCAATTGGTCGCCTTCGCTCGCCTCCTCGTGCGAGACGTCCGGGTCGTCGTGCTCGACGAGGCGACGGCGCGAATGGACCCGCTCACCGAACGACGTGTGGTGTCGGCCGCCGAGCAACTGCTGTCCGGACGCACCGGGGTGCTGGTCGCGCACCGGTTGAGCACGATAGCTCGGGCCGACCTGGTGGCCGTGCTCGATCGTGGCCGGCTGGTGCAGAGTGGGCCGCGGGAGCAACTGGCCGTCGCCGCAGGTCCCTTCCGGTCCTTGCTGGAGGCCTCCGCCGCCCACGAGGTCGAGGAGCACGAGCAGGAGCGGGCCGAGCAGTACGACCCCGGCCACCGGGTCGGCGGCCGGCGACGCACCGGTCCCCCACCCGAGATCGTCGATCCGGGTCACGGCCCGTCGCTGGCGCGTGGTGTCGCCCACGCGCTGCGGATCACACCACGGTGGGGTGCGATCGCCATTGGGCTCTTCTTCGGATCGGCGTTGCTCGGCTCGCTCGGCGCGGTGACCGGTCTGGTGTGGGGCAATGCCGTCGAGGACCTCAAGGACGGACACACCCCGACGACCCTCGGCGTCCTGTTGGTGGTGAGCCTGCTCGCGGGCCCCCTGATGCTCTCCGAGGCGATCCGGCGCTATCCGCGGTGGTGGGTCGAGGTGCTGCTGCGCACCCGTATGTCCGTGCTGATCGGGCAGACCCGTGGGCGCCGGTTGGCCAAGACGCCTCCCGGCGAGGTCATGGGTCGCGCCCTCGACTCCGACCGGTTCGCGATGTACGCCGACCGGTGGGTCGACTTCATCAACGGTCTGCTGATCGCCGCGGTGACCGCCATCATCAGTGGCACCGTACTGGCCGGTCTGGTCCTGCTGGGCGTGATGGTCGGCGCTGCCGTTGCCTCCGCCGGGGGTCGGCCCATCGCCGGACGTTCCGCCGCGAAGGCCTCGGAGTCGCGGGCCAACTTCGGCCGGGCCCTGGTGTCCGCACTGGAGTCGGCGCGCACCGTCAAGCTGGCCGCGCGCACCCCCGACGTGCATCGACACCTGCAGCGGGTCGACGCCGGCCGCGTCGACGCGGCGATCTCCGAGCACCGGGTCCGCGCCGTCCTCGACGGCGTCCCGATCATCCTGGTGCAGGCCGGTGTCGTCGTCGCCTGGGCAGCCTTCCTCGAAGGCGTCTGGGGGCTGGCGACCGCCATCCTGGTGGCCAACGCCGTCAGCGGCTTCGACTGGTTCGGCCGCGTCGCCGGAGCCGTCGTGACCGAGGCGCCCGGAGCGCGGGCGTGGCAGAAGGCCACCAGCCGGTTCGCCGGTGGCGTCGACCTGGTCAGCCTGTCCCCCGACATCGACCTGCTGGCGGGCACCGCACCGGAGCCGCCGAAGGTCGCACGCAATCCGTTGCGAGAGTTGACGATTCGCGATTTCTCCGCCATACACGACGACGGGACGATCGGCGTCACGGGTGTCGACCTGACTGTGCAGCGCGGCGAGTTCGTGCTGCTGCTGGGTCAGATCGGGTCGGGCAAGTCCAGCCTGCTCAGCTCGCTCGCGGGCCTGTTGTCGCACAGTGGCTCGCTGCAGTGGAACCACGAGGAGGTCAGCGACGGGCAGGCGTTCCTGCGGCCGGCTCAGGTCGCCCACGTGGCGCAGGTGCCGCGTGTGCTGTCGGGCACGTTCGCCGACAACGTCCAGCTGGGTCACGCCGACCGGCCCTTCGAGGAGCCGGTCGCCACGTCACGGCTGACGCCCGACGTCGAGGCAGCCGGCGGACCCGATTCGGTGATCGGCCACCGCGGTGTGCGACTGTCCGGCGGTCAGGTGCAGCGACTGGCGCTGGCCCGTGCTCTGGCGACGCAGAGCGAGCTGTTGCTCGCTGACGATGTCTCGAGCGCGCTGGACGCGAGCACCGAGATCGAGCTGTGGGACGCGCTGCGCACCCGGCACACGACGGTCATCGGTGCGACGTCCAAACGCGCCGCGCTGGGCCAGGCCGACCGCGTCGTCGTGCTGGTGGACGGTGTGATCACCGACATCGGGCCGTGGACCGACCTGCGCAGCCGCTGGGACCACCTCGCCGGCTGAATCGTTGCCGCGTGACGGCGGCTGCTGCCGGTGACGGGCGACGAGATGCCTACTGTCGTCACTTACTCGCGGTAGCAAGCCATTCCGGGCGACAGACTGCCGACTGTCGTCACTTACTCGCGGTAGTCGCGTGCCGCTCCAGGAACCGGTAGACCTCCGTGTCATCGACGCCAGGAAACACTCCAGGCGGCATCGCGGCCAGCAAATGCGAGTGCACTCGCGCCGACGGCCAGGCCTGGCCGGACCAGCGCTCCGCCAACCCGCTCGGCGGTTGATTGCAGCAGCTGGGGTCCGGGCAGCGCGACACCGCACGCTCGGTCGTCTCGCGGCCGCGCATCCACTTCACGTGCTGGTAGGGCACTCCGACGTTGACCGCGAAAAGACCATCCTTGGTGCGATCGATGACAGCAGTGCACCAGTAGGTGCCCGATCGGGTATCGGTGTAGGCCTGATAGGCCTGCGACAGGTCCGGCTGCTCGAAGACCCGCCGTGCGGTCCAGGAGCGGCATACCCGCTGACCCTCGATGGCACCCATCGGATCGGTCGGGAAGCGCACTCCGTCGTTCTCGTACGCCTTGTAGACCACGCCGTCCTGGCTGATCCGCATGAAGTGCACCGGCAGCCCGAGGTGCCGGGTCGCCAGGTTGGTGAACCGGTGCGCGGCGGTCTCGTAGGACACCGCGTAGGCGTCGCGCAGGTCCTCGATCGCGATGTCCTTCTCAGCCTTGGCCCGGCGCAGGAAATCGACGGTCTCGCCCTCCGGCATCAGCAGCGCCGCGGCGAAGTAGTTGATCTCGACCCGCTGTGACAGGAACTCCGCGTAGTCCGGCGGCGGTTGGTGACCCAGGATCAGGTGGCCGACCGCGTGCAACGCCAACGAGCGCGAATCGTGTTGTCCTGCTTCGGGTTGCGGCAGATAGATGCGGTGATTGTGCAGGTCTGTCACCGTGCGGGTCGAGCCGGGCAGGTCGGAGGTGTGCACGAGCTTGTAACCCAGGTGACCGGCGATCCGGTCGACCGCTGCGCGACTGATCGGCCCACCGGGATGGTGGATCGCCTTGAGCAGCTCGCCGGCCTCCTCCTCGATGTCACCGAAGTAGTTGTCGGCCGCACGCATCCGCTCGCGCAGTTGTGCGTTCGCACGACGCGCGTGCTCGGGGGTCGCCGCACTGTCCGCACGCGCGGACGCCATCGCCTCGTGCATGCCGACGAGCGCCTCCAGGGCCTCGGTAGGCAGTCGTGGGCTGACCTTCACCCGCGGCAGGCCCATCGACTCGTATGACGGAAGGCGTTGCGCACGCTCGAGCCGGATCTCCAGAGCTGCACGGCGGCTCGGCGGTGCGGTCGACAGCAACTTGGGCAACGGCGTGTTGAGCTCGCCGGCGAGCGCCGACACGACCGACAGGCGCGGCTCGCGCTTGCCGTTCTCGATCAGCGACAGTGCCGATGTCGACATCCCGACAGCCTCTGCGACGTCACCGAGGGTGCGACCGGCTTCCTGGCGGACGTGCCGGATGCGCCGCCCGATCGTCAGTGCATCGGGAGCATCGGCCGATTCCTTCACAGCGGACTTCGGTTCGGGGCTGGTCAGCCGCCCCGGATCGGACCTCCGTGTGGTCGCCGTCACAGAAGAGGTGTTTTTGACACGACGTTCGTCGTCCGTGGGTGGTGAAACTCGGGCCATCCGCAGACAGTATCGCAAAATCGTCGTTTTTTTAATCAAAAGTCCCTGTTTTTCGAGGTTGTGGTTACCCCAAAGTAGGACTCACGAAGCACCGCACATTGCGAAAGGACCGCAGGAGCTATGAGCACCCAGCAGCAGCCGAGCACCACCGAGCAGGAGACTGCCCTGCAGAACGACTGGCACAGCAACCCCCGCTGGGCCGGCGTCAAGCGCGACTACACCGCAGGTGACGTCGTCAAGCTCCGCGGCTCGGTCCAGGAGGAGTTCACCCTCGCCAAGCGCGGCGCCGAGCAGCTGTGGGACAAGCTGCACAGCGAGGACTACGTCAACGCGCTGGGCGCGCTGACCGGCAACCAGGCCGTGCAGCAGGTCAAGGCCGGCCTCAAGGCCATCTACCTGTCCGGGTGGCAGGTCGCCGGCGACGCGAACCTCGCCGGCCAGACCTACCCCGACCAGTCGCTCTACCCGGCCAACTCCGTCCCGGCCGTCGTGCGCCGCATCAACAACGCACTGATGCGCGCCGACCAGATCGAGTTCTCCGAGGGCATCAAGACCGTCGACGAGTGGGTCGTCCCGATCGTCGCCGACGCGGAGGCCGGCTTCGGTGGCCCGCTCAACGCGTTCGAGCTGATGAAGAACATGATCGCGTCCGGCGCCGCCGGCGTGCACTGGGAGGACCAGCTGGCCTCGGAGAAGAAGTGCGGCCACCTCGGTGGCAAGGTGCTGATCCCGACCCAGCAGCACGTGCGCACCCTGAACGCCGCCCGCCTGGCCGCGGACGTCTCCGGCACCCCGTCGGTCGTCATCGCCCGCACCGACGCCGAAGCAGCCACGCTGCTGACCGCGGACGTCGACGAGCGCGACCGCGAGTTCCTCACCGGCGAGCGCACCGCTGAGGGCTTCTACAAGGTCCGCAACGGCATCGAGCCCTGCATCGCCCGTGCGAAGGCCTACGCCGAGTACGCCGACCTCATCTGGATGGAGACCGGCACCCCGGACCTGGAGCTGGCCAAGAAGTTCGCGGACGCCGTTCACAAGGACTTCCCGGACCAGATGCTGGCCTACAACTGCAGCCCGTCGTTCAACTGGAAGAAGCACCTGGACGACGACACCATCGCCAAGTTCCAGCGCGAGCTGGGCGCCATGGGCTTCAAGTTCCAGTTCATCACCCTGGCCGGCTTCCACGCCCTGAATTACTCGATGTTCGACCTGGCCCACGGTTACGCCCGTGAGCAGATGTCGGCCTACGTGAAGCTGCAGGAGCAGGAGTTCGCCAGCGAGGAGCGCGGCTACACCGCGACCAAGCACCAGCGCGAGGTCGGCACCGGCTACTTCGACCTGGTCTCCACCGCCCTCAACCCCGACAGCGCCACCACCGCGCTCAAGGGTTCCACCGAAGCGGCTCAGTTCTGATCACCCGCTTCGCGGCTGATCAGAACCTGGTGCCCTTGGTCGTGTCTCCTCGCGGATGAGCTCGCAAGCTCACTCCTCCGATCGTCGACACGACGGCATCAGCTGCTTCACCCGATCGGCCTGAGCGCCGACCACCCCTACTTACCCGGGGTTGCACAGTCACCTGGCTCCGGCTGTGCAGCCCCGGGTAAACCCAAACTTCACCGAAACATCAGCAACAACAAGGCAATTCGCAACCCGGAAAGGACACCTGTCATGTGTGAAACGCACGGCACTCCAGTGGTGCACGGCACCAAGCACCCACGCTTCGACCAGATTGTGACCCCGGAAGCTCTTGCCTTCGTAGCCACACTCGACGGCGCCTTCGCCGGTCGGCGCGCAGAGCTGCTCGCGCAGCGACGTGCCCGCGCCAAGGAGATCAGCGCCGGGGCGGACCTGGACTTCCTGCCCGAGACCGCGTCGATCCGTGCCGACCCGACCTGGAAGGTCGCGGCGCCCGCGCCCGGTCTGTCCGACCGTCGCTGCGAACTCATCGCACCGGCCTCCCCCAGCACCGCGGCGCACGCGATGAACTCGGGCGCCTCGACGTGGCTCGCCGACCTCGAGGACGGCGTCGCCCCCTCGTGGCAGAACATCATCGACGGTCAGATCACGTTGTATGACGCCATCCGCGGCGACCTCAGCTACAAGTCGTCGGACGGCGCGACGCTGACCACCGACGGTGACGGCCCGACGATCATCATGCGACCGCGCGGCTGGCACCTGTGCGAGAAGCACATCACCATCGACGGCCGCCCGATCTCAGCGTCGCTGTTCGACTTCGGTCTCTACTTCTTCCACAACGCGAAGCAGTTGATCCAGAACGGTGCCGGCCCCTACTTCTACCTGCCGAAGATCGAGTCGCATCTCGAGGCACGGTTGTGGAACGACGTGTTCGTCCTCGCGCAGCGGGAGCTCGGCATACCGCAGGGCACCATTCGCGCGACGGTGCTGATCGAGACCGTGCCGGCGGCGTTCGAGATGGACGAGATCCTCTACGAACTGCGTTCGCACTGCAGCGGAATGAACGCCGGTAGGTGGGACTACATCTTCAGCTACGTGCGGACCTTCTCACATCGCGGCGACGAGTTCGTGCTGCCCGATCGCGACAAGATCACCATGACCACGCCGATCCTGCGGTCGCTGACGCAGTTGCTGATCGCGACCTGCCACAAGCGCTGGGCTTACGCGATCGGTGGTCCGGCCGCGGTCAACCCGACCGGTCAGGATGAGGAGTCCCGGCACCGCGCGCTGGCTCAGGTCACCGCCGAGAAGCAGCGTGAGGCGACCGAGGGCTTCGACGGCTCCTGGGTGGCGCACCCGGCCCTGGTGGAGACCTGCCTGGCGGCATACAAGAGCATCCTCGGTGACCGGACGGACCAGCGCTCGCTGCGCCGGGCGGTCGGTGTCAACGCTCGCGACCTGGTGTCCCTCGAGGGCACGCAGCAGACGATCAGCCTGGGCGGTGTGCGCACCAATGTCTCGGTGGCGCTGCGCTACCTGGCGTCGTGGGTCGACGGCACGGGCGCCGTGGCTATCGACAACCTGATGGAAGACGCTGCGACTGTTGAGATCTCGCGTGCTCAGCTGTGGCAGTGGCTCCACCACGAGTCGCAGCTGGCCGAAGGCCCGCACGTGACCCGCGAGCTGCTCGACCGGGTGATCGACGAGGAGATGGCCAAGCTGACGCGCGGCCTCGACGCGGATGCCACCGCTCGTTACCAGGCGGCGCGCGAGGTGCTGGAGGTGACGGCGCTCAGCGACTACCTGCCCGGCTTCTTCACCAACTACGCCTACGTGCGCTACCTGACCGAGCAGGCACTGCGGATGAAGCAGCCCAACACCCGCGAGGACCTGCGCCAGTCCGAGCAGGTCGAGCAGTCGGCGGCGGGCTCGGCAGAGCCCGCCGCCTGACCGAACAGACACCCACCCGCTCTCGCCGAGAGGCTCACCTGACACTCGAGAGGCCCAGAAGATCAGGCGAAATCTGCCTGATTTCCTGGGCCTCTCGAGGTGTTTCTGAGCCTCTCGCCGAAGGTGGTGGGCGCGCGGGTGCTTGCAGATGGCAGCGGCCGTCGGCGGGTGTGTCAGTGAGCGCCGGTGAGCGTCAGTTGGCGTCGTCGTCGAAGCTCGTCAGACGCACCTCGTCGCGGTCGAGCATGCGCACTGCACTGCTGACGCCCTGCGAGCTGAAGGTGCCGCGGTCCTCCACCGCACTGAGCTCGGACCGTTGTGCCGCAACGACTTTCAGCCGGATCCGGCAGTAGTCCTCGCGTTCGGTGCGCGCGTTCAGATCGGCCCGTCGCGTCAGCGACGCGCGTTCGGCTACCAGATCCTCGCGCACCCGCGCGATGGTCGCCTGCTCCGCTTCGTCCTCGCTCGTCCTCGCGAGCTGGTCGACCTCGTCCAGCGCCACGCCGTAGAGATCATCGATGAGTTCCAACTGCTCCCGAGCGAGTCGTTCCGTGGAGTTGTCGGTCACCTTCGCCTTCCGTATGACGACAGGCAGACTGAGTCCCTGCACCAGCAAGGTGATCGCCGCGACCAGATAGGCGATCAGCACCAGCTCGGAACGACGAGGCGTGTCCAACGGAATGGTCAGTGCTGCGGCGACGGTGATCGCCCCACGCATGCCGGCCCAGCCGAGCACCACCGCACTGCGCCAGCCGACGGCTTCGTTCAGTTTGAAGTCCAGATCGGCGGCCATCCGCTGGACCCGGTGGGTGACCTGCTCGCGGCGCCGGTCCGACATCTGGTCCAACCGCTCGAACCTCGGATGATCGCGCCAGTTCTCGAGTTTCGGACGCACCTCCGCGGCGTTGCGCTGGTCCTAGCGGATCATCGCGACGAGTGGCACGACGAACAACAGACGGAGCAGCACGACGGCGACCGCTGCGAGCACACCGATGGCGATCGCGTGCCCGATGCTTCGCCCGTCGTCCTGCACGCTGTCGGTCAGCGGTTTCAGGCTGAGTCCCATCAGCAGGAAGATCCCGCTCTCCATCAGGAACGCGATGGTGCGCCAGTTCATCGACTCGACCCAGCGATCCCGCGCGGCGATCCGCCGCGGACCCTCGCGGCCGATCACCAGACCGGTGACGACGACGGCGAGCACGCCGGATGCGTGCAACTCCTCCGCCGGCAGGAACGAGATGAACGGAACGGCGAACGAGATCGCGGTGCTCAGCATCGGATCACGCAGTGCGGCGCGGACACGCACCATGACCATTCCGACGACCGCCCCGACCACCACCGCGATGACGACAGACCTCACGAAGTTGCCGGCGACGCTCCAGATCGACACCGAGCTGGCGATCGCGGCCACCGCCGAACGCAGCAGCACCAGCGATGACGCGTCGTTGACCAGTCCCTCGCCCTCGAGCATCGTGACGACGCGTGGCGGCAGTCCGAGCTTCTTACCGATCGAGGTGGCCGCGACGGCGTCTGTCGGGCTGATCACCGCGCCCAGCGCGAACGCCGCCGGCCACTCGATGCCCGGCAGGACCTGGTGGAAGAGTGCACCGGCGCCCAGCGTCGTCAACACCACGAGCACGACGGCCAGTCCACTGATCGCCTTCAGGTTCCGCCGGAAGTCCTGACCGGGCATATCGACCGCAGCTGAGTAGAGCAACGGCGGCAGCACGCCCGCGAGGATCAGCTCCGGCTCCAGCTCGATGTCCGGCGTCCCGGGCAGGTAGCTCAGCCCGATGCCGACCACGACGAGCGCGAGTGGCGCGGCCAGCCCGAGCCGCTTCGAAAATGCCGTGACGACAACGATGCTCAGCACGCCGAGGATGGCGATGAGAGTGAGGCTCACGGTCCCGGCTCACCCGGTCCGGCGGGTGCGCGAACTGCTCTTCTGCCGAGATCTCGGCAGCACCGCAGGCCCGTCGAGCGGCATACCGGCGCCCAGGAACCCGATGAGGTCGAAATCGTGCACCACGACGTTCGGGGGCTCCCCCAGCGCCTGGAACCCACCGACCAATGCCCCGGCGATGGCGCGGACCCGCAGATCCTCCTTGTCGAGGTCACAACGCTCCGCGACGAGGCCGGCGATCAGCTCGATGCTGCGCTCACTCTCGCGGCGCATCGCGCCCTGCAGCTGTGGCTCGCTCCGCATCAACTCCATGCGTTCGTTCTCGAAGCTCCACTCCTCCTTCGACATCGTCGACGCCACGCTGGCGATCGCCGCACGCAGCGCATCCGTGATGCTCGCACCGACCGGTTGCGCGCGGAAGTTCTCGATGATGATCGGGTCGAAGTCGTCGGCGATCACGAGCTCTTCCTTGCTCGGGAAATAACGGAAGAAGGTGCTCGGCGAGACATCGGCCGCGGCCGCGATCTGTTCCACCGTCGTCTGTGCGTAACCGTGTTCGCGGAACAGCCGGAAGGCCTCCTTCCGCAGCGTCTGGCGAGTACGCGCCTTCTTGCGCTCGCGAAGGCCGGGCGTGGGCGAATCAACGGGCGGCATGCAGCAATTGTGGCGCATCGTCCTCGTCCGGCAGCTCAGCACGCTCACGGAAAGCGCCACGCGCGACCAGCACGCTGACCAGTGCGACGAGCACCAGCCCGCCGGTGCACCACAACAGAGCATCCATGCTGTCGACGAAGGCACGGCGCACGGCATGCAGCGCCGACGAGTCACCAGCGGCGCGAGCCGCGGCAACACCGGCGCTGACGCTGTCCCGCAACGGCTCGTGGTCGAAGCGGCCCAGGCCGTCGTGATAGCTGCTCGCCTGCACGGTCCCGAGTACCGCGATGCCGAGCGTCCCGCCGACCTGCCGCAGTGCGGACAGCAGCGCCGTACCCGCTCCGGCGCGCTCAGCGTCCAACGTGCCGGCTGCCCAGCCGATTGTGGTGAACATGACGATGCCCATGCCGACTCCGAGGACCGTCATCCAGCAGGCGATCACTGCGTATGGCGTGTGAACGCCCGTGGTGACCGCGATGCCCGTCGATGCGAGCACGACGAGGAAGCCGGTGATCAGCACCCCGCGCACACCGACCCGCCGCAGCAGCGGCTCGTTCAACCGGGTCGCCAGCATGAGGCCGACCACCATCGGCAGCAGGCGTAGTCCGCTGCCCAGCGCGTCGGTGCCGCGCACCGCCTGGAAGTACTGCGGCAGGCTGAAGAACACCCCGAACATCACGAAGTTCAGCAGCACGGCGTATGTCGCTCCGACCGTGAACCCGGTGACCCGGAAGAGCCCGCTGTCGATCAGCGGGTTGGTCAGGTGACGCTGCCACGTCAGGAACGCACCGAGCACAATCGTGCCGACGAACGCGAATGTCCAGGACCTGACGTCGCCCCACCCTCGCGAGCCGAGCTCGATGAATCCGTAGGTGAGACCGGCCAGGCCGACACTCGACAGGACCACACTCGGCAGATGGATCGCACGGGCGTCGGCGCTGCGGGACTCGGGCACGAAGATCACCAGCGCTGCGATCGCGATCAGCACGACGGGGACGTTGACGAGGAAGACCGAGCCCCACCAGAAGTGATCGAGCAGCCAGCCGCCGAGCAGCGGTCCGAGCGGCATACCGAGGGCGACGCCAGCCATGTTGAGACCGATCGCGCGGCGCTGCTCCGTCTTGTCCGGGAACATCACCGTGATCACTGCCAGGGTCAGTGTCAGCAAGGACGCCGCGCCGACGCCGAGCAGGACACGAGCGGCGATGAGTTGCCCGGGTGACTGCGCATAGGCGCAGGCGAGCGACGCGACGCCGAAGATCGCGAGTGATGCGATCAGCACCCGTCGCCGGCCGATCCGGTCGCCGAGAGCGCCCAGCGGCAGCATGAACACGGCCAGCGACAGCGTGTATCCGCTCGTAACCCACTGCAGCGCCGAGATATCCGCGTGCAGGTCGTCGGACAGGGTCGGCAACGCGACATTGAGCACCATCGTGTCGAGCCCGACCACGAGCGTGGTGAGGGCGATGGCTGCCACTGCGATCCAGCGGCGCACTTCCTCGGTCATCTCATCCCCTTTGTGATAGTTCCATCTTTTTGACTGTTGCTATCAGTTTGTAGTCACAGCCATAATTCTGCAAGTCGCGATTGATGGAGACCGGACAGCGCGACACGTGCGATGTGGGACTCTGGGCCGAT
Organism: Flexivirga endophytica; assembly: GCF_014640635.1. Lineage (GTDB taxonomy): Bacteria > Actinomycetota > Actinomycetes > Actinomycetales > Dermatophilaceae > Flexivirga > Flexivirga endophytica. The sequence goes on along the minus strand of NZ_BMHI01000001.1, from coordinate 742,225 downwards.
GAACCCGCGTATGCCGAGTGAGACCGCACCTCAGGACCGCATCTGGATGGCGTTCCCGTCCCAGGGCTACACGCTCGGCGACACCGCGGCCGAGGCCGACGAGGCACGGTCGACGTGGGCTGCGGTGGCGCATGCCGCGCTCGAGTTCGAGCCTGTGACGATGGTGGTCGACCCGACGGAGATCGACATCGCCCGTCGCTACCTGTCGGCCGACATCGAGATCATGCAGACACCTCTGGACGACGCGTGGATGCGCGACATCGGACCGACGTTCGTGTATGACGACGGAGCTCTCGCCGGTGTCGACTGGACGTTCAACGGCTGGGGCGCACAGGACTGGGCCACCTGGGACCACGACGCGAAGGTTGCGTCATACGTGCTGGAGCAGGCGGGCGTCCCTCGGATCAAGTCGTCGATCGTCAACGAGGGCGGCGGTTTTCACGTCGACGGTGAGGGCACCGTGCTGCTGACCGAGACCGTCCAGCTCGATGCTGGTCGCAACCCGGAGGCCAGCAAGGCCGACATCGAAGCCGAGGTGGCACGCACCATCGGGGCGACGCACGCGGTCTGGTTGCCGCGCGGCCTCACCCGCGACTCACAGCGCTTCGGCACCCGCGGGCACGTCGACATCGTCGCCGCCATCCCCGCCCCCGGAGTGCTGTTGCTGCACGACCAGCGCAACCCCGACCATCCGGATCACGCTGTCATGCAACAGATCGAGGCCGCCCTCGCCAGGACGACCGATGCGGCCGGGCGCGCCTGGGACATCCGCAAGTTGCCCGCGCCGGCCGTGCTGGAGGACGACGAGGGTCCGGTCGACTACAGCTATCTCAACCACCTGGTCGTCAACGACGGCGTCATCGCGTGTTCGTTCGGCGACGCGCACGACGCCGAGGCCGTGTCGGTGCTCGCGGAGGCATACCCGGGTCGCAGGGTGGTGACCGTCGATGCTCGCCCGCTCTTCGCGCGTGGCGGTGGCATCCACTGCATCACCCAGCAGCAACCCGTCGCCCCGGCCTAGTGCAGTGAATCACAATAAGACTGGTGCGAATGTGGGCAAAGTTGCTGGTCAGGCGCGGAGCGACTGTCAAAGCAACTTTGCACGCACCGCACTAGGTCGCGAATGCTGCGCGTGCGGTCAACGCCGCGCGGGTGACCGTGCGTGCGTCGACGGGGCGTGAGGTGTCGACGTCGATGCGCTGCCCGAAGTCGAAGGCACTGGCGTTGCGATCGATCCATGCCCAGTCGAGGTCCTGCTGCACGCTGGCGTCCGCACCGTGGACCGGGTGTCGTTGCCCCGCGCGAACCCGATCCTCGTGCCGGCGACGCGCCGTCTCGATCGGCAGGTCGCACCACACATGGGGCACGAAACGCGGCTCGAAACCGGCGCGCACGAGGCCGTCGATCACACGCTGATGGTCGTCGGGCCACCAGATGTTCTCCACGACTCCGCCGACCGGTGAGGCCGCCAGCAACTGCCACAACAACTCCGACGCACCGGCCCCGAGCGGCGAACCATGACCGCCAGTCCCCTGCAGCGCACTTCGTGTCTCCGGCGCGGCGTGCTGGAAGATCGTCTCCTTCACCATGTCCTTGGAGAACAGCGGCAGGTCGAGCTCAGCCGCCAGCCGCGGAGCCAGCGTCGACTTCCCTGACCCGGGAATTCCGTTGACCAGCAACGCCATTCGTTGAGGACGGTGCGGTGCGTATGCCGGGGAGGGCCACTCGTCGCGTGTCACCGCGTGCACGACGTGATCCCGCCAGGCGGATCCGTCGGCGCCGGGCAGCCACAGCATCTCGCGCACCATCCCCTCGCGTCGGAAGCCGAGCGACCGCAACAGGCCAGCCGACGTGGCGTTGCCCGGTCGCACGTTGGCTTCCAGGCGGTGCAAGCCCATCCCGCGCGGCGCGGCGGTGAAGGCGAGGTTGATGATCTGTCGCATGCCGTCGGCGAAGAGGCCCTTGCCGGCATAAGGATCGTAGGCGTCATAGCCGAGCACGCCACTCTGGAACCGGCCGCGAACAACGTTGGTGACGTTGACTTTCCCGACGATGCCGTGACTGCCTTCGGGGTCCGCCGCGTGGATGAGGAACGTCCGGTGCTCTTCGCTCTGTCGCTCGAGGTGCCAGTTGATGTCGTCGGGATTGACGGGGTTCCACACGCCGATCCGGGACGCGGACAGCTGCACTGCCGAGCGGTATGACGCCACGTCCTCCGTGCGCACTGTGTGCACCCAGACCCGTCGGCCGGACGATCGCAACGGAGGTAGGCGCCAGCTCACGCGAACATCCTTGCAGAACCGGCGGGTCGTGGGGCGCTCACGGTCAGGCGCTGACCCGCCGGCCGCGCAGCACGATGTGCTGCGGATCGGCGAGCACCCCGACGTCCTCGCGTGGATCGCTCTGATAGACCACGAAGTCGGCGCTCTCACCCTCGTCGAGTCCGGGACGTCCGAGCCATTCCCGGGCACCCCAGGTCGCGGCGCTGATCGCCTCGAGGTTCGTCATCCCGGCGCGCGTCAGCTCGGTGACCTCCGCGGCTGCCAGGCCGTGCGGCAGCTGACCCCCGGCGTCGGTGCCGACCCAGATCGGCACACCGGCCTCGTGCGCCGCGGCGATGGTGTCGAAGCGCCGGGCGTAGAGGTCGCGCATGTGCACGCCGTATGACGGGAACTTCACCTCCCCCGCCTCGGCGAACTTCGGGAAGTTCTCGATGTTGACCAGCGTCGGCACGATCGAAATGCCTTGTCGGGCAAAGAGGTCGATCGACTCGGGTAGCAGACCGGTCGCATGCTCGATGCAGTCGGTGCCAGCCGCCGCGAAGTCCAGCAGCGACTCCTCGCCGAAGCAGTGCGCGGTCACTCGAGCACCCTCCTCATGTGCGACGTCGATGGCCGCCTTGAGCGCCTCTCGCGGCCAGCACGGTGACAGGTCGCCGCGGTCACGATCGATCCAGTCGCCGACGAGCTTCACCCAGCCGTCGCCTCGTCGCGCCTCCTGCCGCACGTAGGCGACGAGGTCCTCGGGCTCGATCTCGTGGGCGAAGTTGCGGATGTAGCGCTTCGTGCGGGCGATGTGCCGGCCCGCTCGGATGATGCGCGGCAGGTCGTCGCGGTCGTCGATCCAATGCGTGTCGACCGGTGAGCCGGCGTCCCGCAGCAGCAGCGCACCGGCCGCACGGTTGCGCAGCGCGTGCTGCTCGGTCGTCTCCTTGTCGACACCGCCGTGCGCCTCGAGGCCGACGTGGCAGTGCGCGTCCACCAGCCCCGGCAGCACGTAACCCTGCACCGTCTGGACGTTCTCGGTCGACCGCGGCGCCGACCAACTGATCCGGCCGTCGACCACCCAGAGCTCGTCACGAACGTCGTCGGGCCCGACCAGGACACGGCCGGTCACATGCAGCACGGGTGAGTCGATCGCCATACGTCGACCCTAGCCGCACAGTCGCGGTGATCGGACGCACCTACGGGGCGCGTGCGGCATACCCCGTGGTCGCGGGTCGGGCATTATTCGCGTCCACTTAGTGAGGCGTGCACAGGGGTACGCCCCGGACTCGGGCACCGTCGGCGCCACCGCTGAGGTATGCAGCGCTGATCCAGACGTTGTGGTTGCCTGAGGTGTCATCGGTCTTGAGCCACCAGTTGCTCTGCTTCCCACGATACGAGTGCCCGACGGCCAGGACCTGACAGTCGAAGCGGTGCTTGCCCTGATGCAGCACGCCGACCTCGTGCCACGCGACCGGCGCGAAGTATGTCGGTGCGTCGGCCCGGACGTTCTGGTGGACCGCGCCGGCCTTCTGCGGTTTCGTCCGTGCGGACTTGGGTTTCGGAGACTTCGTGGGTTTCTTCGCGGACTTGTGCGTCTGCTTCGGAGTCGGTGCCGGCTTGGCCGTCCGTTTCGGGGCGGTTTTGGTTCTGGGCTTCGGTGCGTTCGTCGGCGCCGGGTCCGGTTTCGACGGTGGCTCCGAACTTCGCGGCTCCGGTTCCGGCTTCGGCGTCGGGCCGGCGACATGGCGGAACACCCCTGTCACAGTGGCGGGCTCGCTGGCGAGGCCTGCGACATTGAGGCCCATCGCATGGTTCGCGGCCTGCACGACCAAACCTTGCCCGAGATAGATCGCGGTGTGGCCGGGATAGACGATCACGTCACCCGGGCGGGTCGGCATCGTGTCGCCGGTCCGCGTGAAGCCGTGCGTGGTCAGCTCCTCGGACATCGTCCACGTGCCGCCCGACCCGATATCCGTTCCGGTGGCTCGGTACCACGCCCAACGCACCAGCCCCGAGCAATCGAGGCCGACCGTGTTCCGGTCGTCGAAGTGCGCACCACGCTCATGCTGGACGGCGCCGGTCGACGGACCCGGCATCGCGTGGTGCCCGCCTCCCCAGGAGTACGGCGTTCCCTTGTGCACCTCCCGACAGGCAGCAACGATCGCACGGTTCGCAGCCGCGGTCGTCGCGCCATACGCATGACAGTTGCTCACGGCGTGCGCCGGTGTCGGACCGAGCGTCATACCGCCGGCGATCACTGCAGCGCCACACACCCCTGCCGCGGCCAGGCCAACCAGCTTCTTCACGTGTTCCCCTGAATCGGTCCACAGCACAGCGCAATTCGCTGCACAACGTCGTTGGTCGTGTCGTCTCGGTGCAGGAACCACCCGCCCTGTCGCACCGATCCGCAAGGTCCTCCGATAGACGCACGATCACCGGCGGACGGTTCCGCGGACGCTGAAGCCGTCTCTGTGAACTCGGGCCGTGGAGCGCCGTTCCGGCATACGCTGTCGACGTGCGGGGGCCAGGATCGAACGGAAGTCAGCTTGCGGAGTTCGTGTCCGCCCGAACAGCCGAGTTGCATCGCGCGGCATACCTGCTCACCGCTGACCAGGAGCGCGCCGAGCGGTTGGTCCAGGTGACGGTGGAACGCCTGCGCCGCGACCGCACTCCGCTCGGACAGGCGGGCACGGTGGCTCGTCACCACATGGCTCGCCGTGCTGCAACGGCGACCGAGCCGAGCAATGCCGGCGACGGCGGCTCACCGGCCGATCAGCAGCACGCCACGATCGCCGGTATGCCGCCACGCCAGCGCGCAGTGCTCATGCTGCGCATCCTCGACCGGTATGACGAGCGCTCCACCGCACGGGAGCTCGGCATCTCCACCGGCGCCGTCGCCACCGCGGAGGCGGAGGCCGGACGCATCCTCGGCATAGCCATCGACAGCGACCAGTGCCGCACCGCACTGGTCGATTTCGCCGATCGGGCCACCTGGCCCGACCCGGCAGCGACGCTCGCCGGCAGCGCACGCGCCAAGGAGAGTGCCCGGCGGCCCTGGTGGACGTATGTCGCCGCGCTCGTCGTGGTCGCCCTGACGGTCACGACGGTCGTCGTCACGCAGGGATGGCACAAGGATTGGCTACGGACACCCGATGGGCTCAACGACGCGCATGGCACGCACTTCCCGACCTACATCGACGGCTACAAGTTGGTGACAGTGCGCGAGGCCGTGCCCGGCATCGCCCAGAACGTCACGACCGGCAAGGAAGGCGCGGTCGCGCTCCCCTGCGACGTGATCGAGCCGAGTGTGCGACTGTCCGTCCAGAGCGAGGGATCGGACGGCTACGAAGGCGACTCGTGCCTCGATTCCGACCTCCCGGCCCGACTCACGCGCGTCGAAGGCAGAGCGTCTGCCATCGTCCTCGGCACGCGACGCCACGCATATCCGATCGCGGTCTACACGAAGATACCGTGCAGCGAATATCCGGTAGCCACAACGGATTTCGATGTCCAGCACAACCTCACGCTCACCGATGCCCGCAAGGAGGCACATGGGGGCAAGGCACCGTCGGCAGCAGGTGAACGCCCCGTGTTGACACTGCATGGCACCGCTGCCCATCACAACGGGACGTTCACCGGGACGCTCCGACTGCCACCGGCCGAGTCGGACCTACCGCAGGTCAATGCGGTCGGTCTGCTGTCCCCCACGACGACCGGCCGGTTCCGGGTGCGCATCGACGACTTGCCGCCGACCACCAGTTGCGGTCAGCCACGGCCACCGAGCACCGACCACCTCCTGGGGTGCTCCCTGCTCGACCATCGGGTTCCGCAGATCACTTACCTGCAAGACCTGCCCGGCGCGTCCGACACCGTCCAGGTCCAGATCGTCGTCAAGGACGCCCGCGGCCCGTGGACGCTGCAGGTCGTCGCCGGCACCTACGGGATCGGCGCCGGATCGCCGGACTGAGCCCACGCGGCACTTCCCCGTCATACGCTGACGACATGTGGGGGCGAGACCACCCGGACGAGCAGCTCGAGGAGTTCATCGCTGCCCGGACTCAGGACCTGCACCACGACGCCTACCAGCTGACCGCAGCGCAGCAGCCCGCCGAGCAACTCGTCATCGCCGTGCTGGCGGACATGCGCCGTGAGCGCGTCGAGATGGCGCAGGCCGGGACGGCCGCACGGTTGCGGATGGCCCGCATCGCGGCCCGGCTCGACGCCCCCAGCGAGATCACCGACGTCTCTCAGCTGCCGAGCGAGTTCCGGGTGCTCGCGCGGCTCTCACCGAGGCAGCGTGCGGTCCTGCTACTGCAGGTGGTCGACAACTACGACGACCGTGAGACCGCGCGCGAGCTGCAGCTGTCCTCGCGTGCCACCGCTGCGACCTTGCAGTCCATCCCGTATGACGAACTCCCTGGCGCCTCACCACATTCAGGCGAGTTACGTTCTCTCCTAGAGGCTTTCGGCGATCTGGCGGCATCGCCGAGTGCCACTACGACGCTCGCCGACGTGCACGCGGTGCCGCCACCGCCGAGGCGCCCGTGGTGGGTGTATGTCGCCGTGTTCGTGGTCATCGTGCTCACGATCGCATCGCTGGTCATCACGCAGAGCTGGCACAACGACTGGCTGCGCTCTCCGGAAGGGCTCAACCACACCCACGGGACACACTTCCCGGCATACACCCAGGGCTACAAGCTGGTCGCGATCCACGACGTCGCGCCCGGACCGGCCGAAGACATCGCCGTCGGCGCGTCGGGAGCGCTGGCGTTGGAGTGCCATCCGGGCGACCGAACCGTCAGCATCGCTGTCTCCAGCGACATCACCGGGACGTTCTCGCAGAACGAGTGCGGCGTCGACGCCGACGGGCCGAACCTCACGCCGGCCCGCGGAACCGCCCTGGTCTCGATCAGCAACTTCAACCACGACACGTGGCCGATCGCGATCTACCGCAAGGTGCCCTGGCGCGACTACCCGGTAGCCACCGGGCGCTTCGTGGTCGGGCATCCGAAGACGCTCGACGAGGCCCGCCGGCAGACGGATGGGAGCGGTCATCGCATCCCGCCGGTCGCGGCGGGCACGGTGCTCACGATGCAGGGTACGGCGGAACGACCGAACGGCACGTTCACGGGACAACTGGACATTCCGGCGAGTGTCGGGTTGACCGAGTTGGACGTCATCGGCCTCATCTCCCCCACGACGACGGGTCGCTTCCGTGTGCGGCTGAACGGTGAAGCGCCCTGGGTCAGCTGTGCCTCCTTCACCATCGCCCGGTACACGCAGCAGCACCCTGACGACTGGTGTGCCCTGTACGACCGGCACATCCCTCAGGTGGACTTCAGCACCGTCGACCCGTCCTGGAGCGTGCGCAGCCGACGGGTCACTGTGGAACTATCGGTTCAACACGCGCGTGGCCCATGGTCGCTGCAGGTCGCCGCCGACCGCTACAAGCGCGACGCGGGCGCGGTCGACGACGGCGCGAACGGCTGAGCGCGTCAGTCCTTGTCGGCCCCCGGGCCGAGGAACTTCTCGAATCCGGACCGGCCAGCGCTGTGCAGTTCTCGCACTCGCCAACGTTGGCGCGTAGTCACTCCGAGCGTTGTGGGCCGTAATTTCCTCGGTTAGAGGATGACCCCCGCGCTGCGGAAACAGCCGGGGGTCTGACGACAGAACGTGGAGGTTCTGACGTGGACGCAATGCTAGACCTACTCCCCCACCTGCAGGGGCTGGCAATGCTGGCCCTGACGATCGCGGTTCTGACCGCATGCGCACTGGCCGGTGACCTCCGATGATCAACCTGAGCAAGCGGCCCGCGGTTGACCCCTTCGAACGGCTCGACCACGCGCTTGCCGGGCAACGGTTGCTGTCTCGTGCGATCGCACAGGCAACGGACCGCCGCGACACGCGGGCCATGCGCTCACTGTCGGACCTGAGCAACGAACTCAGCGCCGACGTCGACAGGCTGCTCCGGGTGACCTCGGAGGCGTTGCGCAATGAGTAAGCCGCAGCGGGTCCACACGTTCACCACAGCGGATCTCGCCATGAGTGACGCCCTCGGGGTGCAAGCCAAGGCCATATGCGGTCGCTGGGTCGACCTCGAGCCGAACATCGATGCACCGGGCGACGGTGACCCGATCGGCACGTCCGACAACGGGTGTCAACGGTGCGCTGCGGCCGTGCGGCGACTCATCCGGGCGGCGGCTCACCATGGCTGCTGACCCCTTCGACGCCATAAGCGCGCTCGGAATCCGCATCATCTACGTTCCCGACTTCGACGATCAAGTCTCGCTCGTGTACGGCGTGGGCGTGGTCCTCGTCGACCCCGCGCTCGATCGTGAATCAGCCGCGCGAGCTGCACTCGGGTTGATCGCAGAACACGCGGCCGAGGCATGACAGCACTACTCACGGCGGCGCTGGCATGTGTGGCGTTCTGTGCGCCCGCCGTGCACCTCGAGCAGCAAGCACCCCCAACGACCATCCCAGGCGTGTTCAACAACGCGGCCGACATAGCCACGGCTGACGTCATCGCCAACTGACACGCCCCGCGGCGCTGCTCTAGCTGCTCAGCCGCCCAACTCGATCGCAGCCCGGTAATTGGACCCAGCCCGCCGAACCGGCGACGGGCGCTCACCGACAGCACTGCAGGGCAGTCCGTGAGTTGACGATGCCGCTCGGCCACACAACGTGGTCGGGCTAGACGTCGTGCGTGGGCGCGAAACAACGTGGTCCGGCATTGGGAGGGTTCGCCACCAGTGCGCCCGCCGCCAGGTGGTCCGGCTTCCTCACTGTCCGGCAAATGATCCAATTCGATACATCCTGCCCAATGGTTCCTCGCTACGATGGACACATGGCTGCGCGACTCTCTCAGCGAATGCAGCGCGTCCGTACCGCGAGGACGCGTGGCAATGACGGTCTGACCGAAACCGAGCGCAGGACGCTGGCTGAGAAGCACGACAGCGGCCGTGGCCGACCGATGAGCGCCACGGATAGCCGACTGCTGGCTGACTGGCTCTCGGCCAAGCGTGCCTCGGCTCGCGTGGGCTAAGGCGACCGCGCAGGACAAGCCGGAACTGACAAGCTTCGTCTGCACTGCACCTGCCAAGGCCGCCTACAACCATCATCGAAAAATGAAGCACCACCCGACACCGTGGGAGCTCGAGGTTCAGTCAAGCGTCAAAAGGATGAAGGTCGCGAAACCCGACACCGAAGCGTTGCTAATCGGCCGCGACGGGCGAGGGATCGCCGCAGTATCGAACTTCTCGCTCGCAGCCGATCGACGCGGATTCTGCGTGTGTGCAATTGCGGTTGCAAAGCGAGTGCAGCGGCGGGGAATTGGCAAAGAAGCGCTATTGGTGTCACTGGATTGGATGCGCACCATGGCCGGGGGGCGCAGCACCGAAATGGCCGTCATGGCACGCATCGACCCGCGCAACGACGCCAGTAGGAAGTGCTTTGCTCACTGTGGTTTCGAGTACCACCGGATGGACGGCGCGTTCGAAGTGTGGGTCCGAGAACTCGTGCCCGTTCGCGTCTCGCACTTGCAACCCTCATCGTGAGCACACCCGCACCGTGTCGTGATGGTCGCTCAGGCGAAGCCGCCCCCGCGGCCACTGCTGTCCCGCTTCGGTGCTACGTCCGCCACAGCTGCGTACGCCTGCGACAAGGTCAACAACGTGCTGGCTACGTTCTCGTCCTTCGCCGCGTCGCGTATCGACGTCAGCAGCGTCTCTGCGGTTTCGTTGCTCAGATCCTTGTTGCTCGATGCGTTCGCCATGTGCCAAGTGTGATCCTGGCCAGCGCGTGCCGTCCGCAAATCGGGAAACTCGCAGGGCCTACCGCCGACCCACGACCTCACGGAACCGGCGCCAGTCGGCGAAACCGGGGTGCTTCGGGTTCTCGAAGCCGTTGGCGACCAGCCAGCGGCCGGCAACGTGGTGATATTGCCGGTAACCCCCCTGTGTCATCTGCAGGCGGGAGATCACCGTCTGATCGACGTACGGCGCGAAGTCCGGGTGCGCCAACAGGGCGTCAGCGTCACGCCAGATCGGGTGCAGCTGGTCCAGCAACTCCGGTGGGATCGCACCGGGCGCAGTTGGCGCCGGCCTGCGGACCTTCGCCATCAGCCGGCCACCCGCTTGTGGCCCTTCCAACGGGCCTGGTTCGCCGCTGCACCGCGCAGAGAGTGACCCGTCGGCACCGCATCCCCGTCCACGTCCGGCAACGCCAGGGCGGCGATCAGACGGTGCAGGATCGCCCGCTGACCTCGAGCCTCCGTCAACGCCGGGTTGACCACTGGCTGACCAGCAGCGCCCGCAACCATCGCGCCGTGCGTCTCGATCGCCGCGGCCAACTGGTCGAGGTTGTCCAAGCAACGGCAGACCTCCAGCAGTAACGCCTGCTCAGAATCCGTCAGCTCGTAAGCCTCCGTCGTGATCTTCCAATAGGCACGACCGCGCTTATTGAGGCCGTTCGGGGTCCGTTTTGGTGCGTTCATGGTGCGAAGTCCTTCAATCAATGGGCGCTTTCAACCCGTCTGGTGATATGTGGGTGTGTTGGCGTTGCAACGATCAATGTTTCCATACGGAACGATTTGAGTGCTAGGGATCGCCGCACCTGCGACGGCCCTCCCCAGCGGGCGGGCTGGTGGGCCGTCCGGTGGCCCTCCCCACCCCATCCGGTTCCGATTGGAAACGTCGAAGCGTTGCCGCTGTTGTGGTCAAGTCGCGCCGTGATATATCTGTCACGGTTGTCGTCGTGCTGCTGTCGTTGCTGTCGATGACTGCTGACTGCGTGCTGCGATCGTTGCGTGTGTCTGCTGTCGACCGCTTGTGTTGCTCGGTTGTTGTGTCGGTGTGCTGCTGCGTGTGCTGTTGTCGTGACGCGGTGCAGCGCGTGTGCCGCGTCGTGTGTGTGTCGTCGTGCTGTCGGTGGTGCTGGTGACGGCAGGGCACCGACGCCCGGCAGGTGTGCCACGGTGCCGATGCCCTTGCCGTCACGGTGTGCATCAGGTCAGCTTGCGAGTGCCTGACTCTTGGCGAGTCGTTCCAGTTGCGGATCCACGAACTTGTTTGTCTCGGGATCGAAGTCGCCTTGGAGGTAGCCAGGACCGCGGCGGACCATGCGGTTCTCGAGCGGCTTGGGTCGGCGGATCGGCTGGTGCTGATCGAGTCGCGGCGCGGTCAGCTTCGCTCCGAGTTGCACCAGCGCTTGCCACTTGCCGCCACGTCCAGCGTGACTGGTGGCGTCCCAGGCATCCCAGACGGCACGGTGTGCGACGTTGCCACGGTCGAGCAGCAGCCCAAGGGTTGCCGTGTCGGTGGCAGCCACGCCATTGTCGTGGCCGGTGAGGGTGACGAACTCGGCGGCGGCGTCGAGCTGGGCGGCCAGTACGGGGACCGCTGCCCATGCCTCACGCACCTTCGCGTCGGCGTGCATCAGCGTCTCGGGTGCAGCGTCGGGGTCGACGGTGCCCAGGGCTGCGGTGAACGCCTTCGCTGCGTCGTTGTACGCCTTGGCTGCCGTGTCGTAGTTGGCCTTCGCGGTCTTGTCGTAGGCGGCCTTCTGTGGCCCGTACAGACGCGCGGCGACTCCCTGCAGCACGGTCGCTCGGGATTGGTTGTTGGCGAGGGCTTCGGCCTGGGCGAGTCCGAACGCTTCCGGGCTGACCGTCTTGCCGGCAAGCAGGCTTGCTGCCAGGTCGTCGACGAGCGCGGTCGTGGTCTGGGTGAACTCTGACCATGCTTCACGCACGCGGATGAACTCGGGGTCAATGGTGCCGCCGTGGGCGGTGATCTGCTCGGCGCGGGTGTGCAGGTTGCCGAGTTGGATCTGGTTACTCATGGGTGGTTTCTCCTTGGGTGTGAACCGCTTCCAGGATCAGGTTGCGGAGGCTGTTGGTGTTATTGAGTGCGGACGGGTTGCCGTGCGGCTCGGTCGCCGCCGGCGGGTTGTGGATGGCACAGACGGGTTGCTCCCCGTGCATCGCTGCGGCGATCAGGTCAGGCAGGTCCGGGCAGGTGCATCCGGTGGCGGTCACTGGACGGTGTCCTTGAACTCGTCGGCAGCGCGTCTGTGGTCGCGTCGTGCACGCTTCTGCCGCTCGCGGGTGCAGTCGGGGCAGCCCTTGCCGGTGTGGCTGACTCGCCGTTCCGTATGCTCGCGGCATACGTAGCCGCTGGCGATCGGCGGCGGAACCTTTTTCGGGATGGGTTCGGCCACGGTGCCGTCGTCGTTGACCAGGGTTACCCAATTGCACCAGCCGCAGACCATGATCGTGTCGCCGCGGTTGCCCTCCATCGGCCCTTGGATGATTGACTTGTCGGCGCAATCTCGCCGGTGCCGGGCTTGAGTAGTCATATCATTGTTGGTCATGCTGTCCTTCTCTTGGTTGGTGAGTTGGTGCTGAAGTCAGTTCCGCCGAATACGCCGTGCGTTGCTTTAACCTCGGCGGCGTATTCGCCACATAGTTCGGCGATCGGGCAGCCGGCGCACAACGGAATGGCCAGGTCGCGATCTGCGGCCTCGTCAGACGTCCAGAGGTGCGCGGTTGCCTTGTCACCGCACGGTGGCCGCTCGTTGCGATCGGTGAGCGCCAGGAGGGCAAAGTGCATGTCCTCGGCGGTTGTCATTCGGGATCGGCTTGGAGTCCGGCAACGATGCTGACGAGTCGGTTATGCAGCTGCTGCAGGTCTTCCTCGAGGTCACAAAGTGCGTCGAGCTGGTGCTTATCCACGGCGTTTCCTCCGTCGCTTCGGTTTCGGTTCAGGTTTCGGTGGTGGCGGTGTCCAGGTGCCGACGCCTTGATCGGCTCGGATCTCGCATGGCCGGCAGGTGCCGTACGTGATGCGAGTTGGCAGGAGCGGTGCGCCGCACTCGTCACACGGTGTGGTCGTCATACCCACTCCCCTAGGGCTCGATCTGGGGAAAGCGGGGATTCGATGCAAACTTCCTCATGAGGATCTGTTTTAGAAAAGTTGTCATTGAATCCCCGGAATCCCCACGGCAGGCCCCTGACCTGCAGTTTTGTCACCATCGGCCCGAACCGCTCGAGTCGGTGGTGTCCTCGGGTTTGGGTGCAATTCCGAGCCGGGGACCGTAGTTAGGTCCCGATTCGTAACCGAGCCGGTCAAGCTCTTTGCCGAACGCGCGCTCTGCAATCGCCTTCGCATCCCCTGCCACCTGCGCCCACTTCTGCCACGCGCCAAACAGGGTGCGAGTTTTCGCGCTGTAGACGCTCCCTGTGACGCACGCCTCGGCGACGAACCTTCCGACGTCATCCGATTCGGCCTGATAGTCGTGGGTCGCGGCCTTCACCGAGGCAGGTTCACGCATTCCGCCGTTGTCGACGTAATCGAAATACCCCTCGACCGCCCACGTCAGAATCCCATCAGCCTGCAACTCGAGCCGCGCCGGCAGGTCGACGTCACCATCTTTGGTGTCATCGGCAAACGTGATGTTGAACGGCACGACGCGCATTCGCCGCCACACCGCAGGACTATTCCCTTTGACCTTCGGAAGATGGTTGGTGACATAGACCAGTTGATGCGTCGGATTCCACGACACGGGCGACTCGTACAAGTTTCGAGCAGTCAGCGAGTCGCCACCGGTAAGCCACTTCATCGTGGCCTCGTCCAGTTGCCGGCCCTCGTTCGTCTCCGAGCCAATCGCCAATCTGACCCCGAGCAACGTCATCAGCTCAGGACCACCGACGCCGCCGCGCTCCCGCTGCATCAGCATGTCCGGGTTGATCGGTGTCGCGTAGTCGCCGAACGCGTGCAGGACAGCCTCATAACAGGTGCCCTTGCCGTTTCCGCCCGTGCCGGTGAGGATCGGGAACATGTGCTCGCGCACGCTCCCGTATGTTGCCTGCCCGAATACGCGTTGCAGGTAGGCGCGCACATCGTCGTCAGGCAGTGCGGACGTCAGGAACTTGATCCATTCCGCCTTGTCCGCACCAGGGTCATACGCGCCCCGTGCCGCCTTCGTAATGCGGTCGCGCGGGTTGTGCGGCAGTAGTTCGCGGGTGCGGAGGTCTAGCGTCCCGTTGGCACAGTTGAGCATCCAAGGATCTGCATCAATGTCATTGACCGTTGCGGCAAACTCGAGCGCCTCCGCGATACTCAGAACACCCTTGACGCCTGCCGCCGATTCACACTTGGCAACATCGGCGCGCAGTTGCTTGTCTCCGAGTGATGCCGTGAGTGCCCGTTTCAGTACGTCCATGACGGCGCGGCGCGCGCGCACGTCGCCGACGTCCTCTGCCCACCGCTGCCCGTCGTAGTAGTGCCAGCCGATGCCGTGGACGTATAGCAAGCGGTCGGCGTATGCCGCGGCAAGCTTGTAGGCCATGCGGACTTGGCCGGAATGCTGCTCGCCCATTGACGCCACTTTGTGAGTGCTGTCGCCCGCCACAGACTCGACCAGGTGCGGAAGTAGGCCGGTTACGTCCCCGGAGCGGTTCATCTCATTGACGATTGCCCGCTCTCGCCTGACCTTGGCCGCCTCGGCCAACTTCTCGGCGTGCCAGTCGGCATTGGATGCCGTCAGAACGTCGCCGTAGAGCTGGTGGAGGTATGCCTGCCCGCCGGCCCGTGCGAGATCCTTTGCGGGGATATGGTCGGCGACCGTTACGGGATCGGGAGTGACACCAGCATCGGTCGTTCGTAGGATCGCGTTGAACACGTCCCTATGGCGCCAGTCGTGGAAATCCTCGCCGTTAATGATCGCGCGCACAAAGGGAATGCACTTCGGCGTGGAGAGCATCGCCCCGAGCACCTGAGTCTCATGGTCGGCTATGCTGGAAGTGGAGAATCCTTGGGAGTGCCCGTCGTTCATTGCGGCGGGCATTTCGTTTGCGGTCACGCGCTGGCACCGCCCGCCACGTGGGAAACTTCGATCCGCTCCATGTCGTAGATCGCTTCTAGTCGGCGAACGAACGCGCTTGATGCCGTTTCGTCGTGGCGCTTTTCGGCCACCAGCACACGCCGTTGCGCTTGCCACTCGGGGTCATCGCGGAATGTGCTCATGCTGCACCACCACCCAACTCATCGAGTTCGGCCTCGGCAGCTACTGCCGCGGCGGTGGCTTCCTTGGCACGGCGTCGGCTGATCGCCGACTTGAGTGCTAGCCGCTTGTAGTGGGCGCGCCGCAGGTGCTCGGCGCGGACGGGATCGCCGCCGGCTTGGTCGAGGAACTTCTGGTCCATTGCGCGACGTGCATTGCTGGTGCGGGCGGCTCGATCGTCGGTGTTCGCCCAGGACATTTCTGCGGCGAGTTGGGCGGAGAGTTTGCGCTCGGAGGCTGTCATAGCCATGTCTGCTCCTGATTTCGGGCATAGAAAAACCCGGGCCGCGTGAAGCGTTCCCGGGTTGAAGGTCTGAGATTGTGTGACGACTGCTGGCCGAAATTGGGCAGAGTTCTGCTAGGGAGGCATGGTTAACCTCCCGTCGGGCACGGTGGCCCTGGGCATGAAAATGCCCCGGTCAGATTGCCGGGGCTAGATGGTGGGGCGCGGTCAGGTCGCGCGCTGGCCGTTAGCGCTTGCGGTGGGCCGCTCTCAAGATGTCTTGCACGCGAAACAACGGGCGCGGGCCAGGCTTGGCGGGCGTCACGTGTCCACGCTTCACCCACATGCGAACCGTTGAGGGTGACAGACCGTACAGTCGAGCGGCCTCGGGTCCGGTAATGAGCGCGTCAAGGTCACGTGAACCGATGTCCACTTGCCGCATGGGCCAGTATTTCGCGTTGTTGTGAGAGATGCGGTGCTTGGCATCAAACACGCGATCCATGTCGAACCAATGACCGCGGGCCGTGGTGTGAGCCGGGATGAGGATTCCACGCTTCACCCACTGCCGCAGCGTTGCCGCGGGGATGCCGGAACGCTTTGCGGCCTCGGTTGTGGCTACGTACTCATCCATCCCGCAAGCGTGACAGGTGTGACGCTTGCGCGCAAGCTGCCGAATACTTGAATTGAAAAAACCCCTGGAATTCCAGGGGTTTTTTGGTGGTCGACGATCAGCCGGATCTGATTTTGGGCGCGCTCTGCCCAACTAGTGCCTAAGTGTAGTTGTTTTGCGGTGTGCGTGCAATCCGCGGCATGTCGCTCACAGTTCCCCCAGGTTCAGCCGCTTGGACTCTTCCGCGGCCCGCGCCGATGCCTGCGCCCGCGTGTACCGCATGACCATCTGCGGCGACTGCCAGCCAGCAACCGACATCAGCCCACCCTCAGAGCCACCCTTGGATAGCCAGCGGTGCGCCGCCGTATGCCGGAACCGATGTGGGTGCATATCCGTGATCCCGGCTTCCTTCGCGTGCTTCACCAGAGCGTCATACAGACCTGCGTACTGCAGCGGGCCACCACGGGCAGCCAGCCAAAACCTTTCAGAATCATGATGTTTCAGTTTCCGGCGTGCGCGCATGTATCGACTCAGCGCCTCGGCCGTGTTCGCTGACAGTGGCACCGAACGACCGCGACGGGTCTTGGTACGTCGGATCAGCAAATACGGGTCGGCGTCCTTCCAATGCACGTCGTCGATGACCAGCTCGACGAGTTCGCCGGCGCGCATTCCAGTCTCAGCCAGCACACGGATGATCGCGGCGTCTCGGGTGTCGACGTAGACCCGTTCCGGGGTCGCGCCCTTCGGCGACTGGCAGGTCTTGAGCAACGCGTGGATCTGCTCGGAGGTGAACGGCTCGATCAGCTTCTCGTCGACCGCTGGCTGTGTCATGTCCACCAGCGGATTGATCTCGATCTCGTGCTCGGCCAGCAGCCACTTGGCGAACTGCCGCACTGCCGTCAGACGGGATCGCGCCGTATATCCCTGCATCTTCTGCTCGTCGCGCAGGTGCGCCAGCCAGGCATCAACCGAACGACGGTTGATCGGGTCGACATGACCGTGCGCCGCGCAGAACGCGAGGAACTGCCGCACTCCGCGTTCGTAGGTCACCAGCGTTCCGTCCGATTTGCGGGCGCCACGCAGGTGCACCAGCCAGTCGTCGACCAGCTCGGAGGCGTCCTCGAGCGTCAGCGCGGGGTCTGCTGGTGGCTTCGGCACATGTTCATCGTACCCAATTTCTTCATTAGGTGCGCTGTGCGTGCTACGGTGTCTTCTCGTAAGGGCTTACAACCCTTGGAATGACGCGGTTATCTGCTCAGTCCTTGTCGGCCCCCGGGCCGAGGAACTTCTCGAAACCCTTGGGCAGCTTCAGATTCGAGAAGTCCTGCTCCTCCTCCTGCTGACCGAACGCGCCGCCCACCGCCTTGTCGCGCGCTTCGCTTGCCTTACTGGCCGCCGCCTGCTCCTGCTGGGCGCGCTTGGCGGGGTTGCCGCTCTTGCCCTTCTTCTTCTTGACCTGCTTCCCACGCTTGCCCGCACCAGCGCCGACACCGGGCATCCCCGGCATACCGGGCATGCCGCCGCCGCGACGCATCTGCCGCATCATCTTCTGCGCCTGCCCGAACCGCTCCAGCAGCTGGTTGACCTCGGAGACGGTCGTGCCGGCACCTCCGGCGATGCGGGCGCGGCGGGAGCCGTTGATCTGCTTGGGATGGGTGCGCTCGAAGGGCGTCATCGAGCGCACCATCGCCTCGACGCGGTCGAACTCCTTCTCGTCGAGCGCGTTGAGCTGGTCCTTCATGCCCGACATACCGGGCATCATGCCCATCAGGGCCTTGAGGTTGCCCATCTTCTTGATGGCCTGCATCTGCTGCAGGAAGTCCTCGAAGGTGAAATCCTCCTCGTCCATGAACTTGCGCGCCATCGCGGCGGCCTGGTCACGGTCGAAGGCCTTCTCGGCCTGCTCGATCAGGGTGAGGATGTCGCCCATGTCGAGGATGCGCGACGCCATCCGGTCAGGATGGAAGACCTCGATGTCCTTGGTCTGCTCACCGATCGAGGAGTACATGATCGGGCGGCCGGTCACCGAAGCCACCGACAGCGCCGCACCACCGCGGGCGTCACCGTCGAGCTTGGAGAGCACCACACCGGTGAAGTCGACGCCCTGCTGGAACGCGAGCGCGGTCTCGATCGCGGCCTGACCGATCATCGCGTCGATGACGAAGAGGACCTCGTCGGGCTGGATCGCCTCACGGATGTCGCCCGCTTGCTTCATCAGGTTCTCGTCGACCGCGAGCCGACCTGCGGTGTCGACGATGACGACGTCGTACTGACGCACCTTGGCCTGGCCGACACCGGCCTGGGCGACCCACACCGGGTCGCCATACGACTGGGTGCCCTCGCCGGTCGCGGCGTCATGCCCGCCCTCGTTGCCCCGCTCGGGTGCGAAGCACGGCACACCGGCGCGTTCGGCAACGACCTCCAACTGGGTGACTGCGTTGGGTCGCTGCAGGTCTGCGGCGACCAGCACCGGGAAGTGGCCCTTGTCACGCAGGTGCCGCGCCAGCTTGCCGGCGAAGGTTGTCTTACCGGAACCCTGCAGGCCGGCCAGCATGATGACGGTCGGCGGCCGCTTGGCCATCTGCAGCTCGCGGGTCTTGCCGCCGAGGACCTCGACGAGCTCCTCGTTGACGATCTTGACGACCTGCTGACCCGGGTTGAGCGCAGCGCTCACCTCGGCGCCGAGGGCTCGCTCCCGGATACGTCCGGTGAACTCGCGCACCACGGGTGTCGCGACGTCGGCATCGATCAGTGCGAGGCGGATGTCGCGGATGGTCGCGTTGATATCGGACTCGGAGAGACGACCCTTGCCCCGGAGGTTCTTGAAGGTCGACGTCAGGCGGTCGGACAGGCTGTTGAACACGCAGGCAAGGTTAACTGACGTGACGATTCGTTCCTCATCGTCGCGTCAGTTCACCAATGCCTTTGGCCCGTCCTGCGGACGGAGCGCTGACCCAACGATTCATTCCTCATCGTCGCGTCAGTTCACCAATGCCTTTGGCCCGTCCTGCGGACGGAGCGCTGACCCAACGATTCATTCCTCATCGTCGCGTCAGTTCACCAATGCCTTTGGCCCGTCCTGCGGACGGAGCTATCCCGCGCCGGGCGTCTCACCATCACACGCGTCGATCAGTGCGGCGATGATCCGCGCCACGTCGGGCGGAGTTGCGGGCTCGTCGTCCGGCGTCTGGACGTAGAACGTGTCAAGTGTCTGCCCGGCATACGTCGCGACGTGCGCTGATCGGATGGCGAGACCGTGCGCCGCGAACGTCTCCCCGAGGTCCCCCAGGAGGCCGGCCCGGTCCCGGGCGCGTACCTCGATGACCAGGGCGTCGTCGGAGGCGGCGGGCACCACCATGGCGCGTGAGGTCGTCCCGTCGGCGGGCCTCGGGCCGGTCCGGCGACGGCGATCGCGCGGTGGCCCCTCGCGCAGCCGGCGCACCAACTGCTCGGTGTCGGGCAGATCGCTCAGCGGTGCTTCCACCCGCCAGGTGTTGTGCGCGATCCCGTCGGTCGTGCGGACGCGGGCGGAGCGCACCGTCATACCGAACGACGCGAGGAGTCGCGCGCAAGCCGCGAAGAGCCCCGGCCGGTCGCGGTCGGCGATCTCGACGGTCGCGCCGGAAGCCGTCGTGGTGATCGACACGTATGGCGTCCCGGTCGCCACCTGCGCACGGATCTCCTCGGCGAGCGAGGCAGCGTCCTCGACGTGGCGCGGACAGCGCCCGTCCAGCGCGGCACGACCGTGCTGCGCCAGGCGATGCACCAACTCGGCCCGCCAGGAGGTCCACGCCTTCGGTCCCGCCGCCACGGCATCCGCCTCGGTCAGCACCACCAGCAACTCCAGCACATCCGGGCGTTCGCCGACCGCGTCGAGCAGCGCGGCGACGGTCGCCGGATCGTCCGGGTCACGTCGGGTGGCCAGCTCCACCACGGTCAGGTGCTCGCGCACCAGCAGCCGGATGGTCTCGACGTCGTCGGCCGCGAACCCCATCCGCCGAGCCACGTTGGCCGCCACGGGCGCCCCTTCGACGGCGTGGTCGTAGACCCCGGAGATCTTGCCGATGTCGTGCAGCAACGCCGCGACGAGCAGCAGGTCGGGTCGCTGGACCCGATCGCGCAGCCCGGTCGCGCGCACGACGGTCTCGATCAGGTGCCGGTCGACGGTGTGCCGGTGCACCGGACTTCGCTGCGGCCGGCTGCGCACCGGCGCCCACTCGGGCAACCACGCGCCGATGACGCCCGTCAGGTCGAGGGTCTCCCACACATGCGCCAGGCCGGTGCCGGCAGCCAGCAGGTCGACGAACGCCTCCCGGATCTCCTCCGGCCACGGCTCGGCGAGCTGCGGCAACGGCTCGGTCAGGTTGGTCACCGTCGTCGGCCCGAGTGGCGCCTCGCGTCGGGCCGCGGCGGTCGCCGCCCGTAGCAGCATCAGTGCGCCGCGGCGGTGCCGCTCGCGCTGGCCGAGCACGATCTCGCCGTCGTGCAGGTAGAGCCCGTGGCCGAGCGGTCGCAACACGGGCCGGCGTGGACCGGTCCGCAGCGTGCGGGCACGCTGCGACTGGCCGGCGCGCCGCAGCGTGCCCTCCAGCGCGTAGGAGATGGTGCGACCTGCTTGCACCACGGAAGTGAGAAGGCTGTCCGCGTCCGGCTCACCGAGCAACGCGGAGACGGCGTCCTGGTCCTGGCGAGCCAGTCCGTCGCGGCCACGACCGGTCACGACGTGCAGTGCGTCGCGCACGTCGAGCAACCGCTCGTATGCCGAGTCCACCGCCCCGTGCGGCCGGTCGGCCAGCCAGGTCGCGGCCAGCGCTCGCAGCACCGCCATGTCCCGCAGGCCACCCGCTGCCTCTTTGAGACTCGGTTCGAGCTGGTGGGTCAGGTCGCCGTGCCGCGAGTGCCGCGTGTGCAACGAATCCACCAGCTCCGGCAGCCGCTTGCGCGCGTTGGAGCGCCAGTCGTGCGCGATCCCCTGCCGCACCTGGGCCACCAACAGCGGGTCGCCGGCGACCAGGTCGATGTCGAGCAGTCCGACGGCGGCGGTCAGGTCCGCGGATGCGACGGCCCGGCACTCCTTCGGAGTGCGCAGACTGTGGTCG
The DNA here is from genome assembly GCF_014640635.1 of Flexivirga endophytica. Taxonomy (GTDB): domain Bacteria; phylum Actinomycetota; class Actinomycetes; order Actinomycetales; family Dermatophilaceae; genus Flexivirga; species Flexivirga endophytica. The sequence goes on along the minus strand of NZ_BMHI01000001.1, from coordinate 720,964 downwards.
AGACGGATCCCCTTGTCCCACAACGGATACCAGATCCGGTCGGCGAATTCGGCCACGCCGTCCCGGCGGCCGTCGTGCACCAGCACGACGTCGTAGTCCGACAAGGGTCCGCTGTCGGCACGTGCGATGCCGCCGACGACGGCCAGCGCGACGCCGTCGCCCGGCGCCGCGGCGGCCCGCCATACATCCGCCAGCAGGTCCTTGTTGTATGCCGCCAGCCGCGCCCTTCGAAGCTGGCCCGCGCCAGGTGTCGTGAAGTCGCGAGTCCCGGCCATATCCAGCCGCTCCTGATCAACGCTCATGGTGTCAACACGCTCCGCTCTCGACGCCCCACTCCATCGCCGAGAGGACACTCGATCGCCGAGGGGACACCCGATTGCAGCCGAAATCGGGCGCAATCGGGTGTCCCTTCGATGAAAGGGTGTCCTCTCGGCGCAGATGTTCGTGGGCTACAACGCACTGTCGCCGTGCTCGCCGGTGCGGACGCGAACGATGTCGTCGATCGGCAGCACCCACACCTTGCCGTCGCCGATCCGGCCGGTCTGCGCGGTCTTGACGATGACGTCCACAACACTGCGGGCGTCCAGGTCCTCCACGACGACCTCGAGGCGGATCTTGGGCACGAAGTCCACGGCATACTCCGCGCCGCGGTAGACCTCGCTGTGCCCGCGCTGGCGGCCGTAGCCGCTGACCTCGCTGACCGTCATACCGGTGATGCCGTAGGCCTCCAGGGCTTCCTTGACGTCGTCAAGCCGGAAGGGCTTGATGATCGCGGTGACGAGCTTCATGCGTCGACCTCTTCCTTGTTGGTCTGGCGGGCCGGCCGTTCCGGCCGGTGCCCGATCCTGCTGGCGGAGAAGATGCTGCCGAAGTCGTATGCCGTCTCGGCGTGCTCGGCCTGGTCGATGCCTTCGGCCTCGTCCTCCTCCGAGATGCGCCAACCCATGGTCGCCTTCAGTGCCAGGCCGATCAACGTGGTGACGATCGCCGTGTAGAGCAGCGCGGCGAACGCGATCACGAATTGCACCACCAGCTGGCGCCATTCGCCATACGCCAGGCCGGTGCCACGGGCGAAGATGCCCAGCGACACGGTGCCCCAGAGTCCGGAGACGAGGTGCACGCCGACAACGTCGAGCGAGTCGTCGAAGCCGAACTTGAACTTCAGCCCGATCGCGTATGCCGATGCCACACCCGCGACCAGCCCGACACCGATCGCACCCAATGGCGTGACGTTGCCGCACGCGGGAGTGATCGCGACCAATCCGGCGACGATGCCGGATGCGGCGCCGACCGAGGTCGCGTGGCCGTCCCGCAGCTTCTCCAGGATGAGCCAGCCCATCATCGCGGCGCAGGTCGCCACAGTCGTGTTGACCCAGACGAGGGCGGCGGATTCGTTTGCGCCCAGGGCGGATCCGGAGTTGAAGCCGTACCAGCCGAACCACAGGATGCCCGATCCGAGCATCACCAGGGGGACGTTGTGCGGCCGCATCGGCGAGGTGCCGAATCCGGCGCGCTTGCCGAGCAGCAGCGCCAGCACCAGACCGGCGATACCGGCGTTGATGTGCACGACGGTGCCGCCGGCGAAGTCGATGGGTGCCACTTTCGCCATACCGTCGACGGTGCCGAAGAGCTTGGCCGCGATGCCGTCCGCGGAGCCGGACAGTAGCCCGCCGCCCCAAACCATGTGTGCCAGTGGGAAATACGCCAGCGTGACCCACAATCCGGAGAAGACCAGCCAGGTGGAGAACTTCGCCCGGTCAGCGATCGCGCCGCTGATCAGGGCAACCGTGATCGCCGCGAACGTGAACTGGAAACCGGCGAAGACGAGCACCGGTATGCCGCCCGACTGCAGCACAGTGCTGCCCGGCTCACCCGGCAGGATCCCCGACAGCCCCCAGAACTGGAACGGCCCGGCGAAGATGCCCAGGTGGTCGTGCGTGCCGAAGGACATCGAGTAGCCCCAGAGCACGTAGATGATCCCGATGACGCCGAACGCTCCGAACGACATCATCATCATGTTGAGCACTCCGCGGGACCGTCCGAGGCCGCCATAGAAGAGCGCGAGGCCGGGGATCGTCATGAAGAGCACGAGGGACGCCGAGATCAGCATCCAGGCCGTGTTTCCGGTGTCGAGTGTCGGCGGCGCTGCGGCCGACAGTCCATGAATCAACGAGGTCATGCGAAAGACCCTGTCAATGAAGGGTTTCAGCCAGGACCCCGTCCGTGTTACAGCTATGTTGCGTGTCGCGCGATCGCGTTAACGTCAGGTTTCGCGGCCCGGATGGCGCGCCGTCCAGCGGGATCGCAGCGCGTCCAGGAACGGCTCCGCGCCCTTCTTGCGGATGCTGTAGATGTGGTCGAAATTGCTGCGTCCTTCGCCGCGGCCGAGCTCGACGCGGAACGAAACGTCGACGTACCACCACTTCCTCCGGATCTGCAGGTCCCGGATCCGCCCCCAGCCATAGCCACTCGCCCAGCGGGGATTCACGGTTTCGCAGGCCAGCAACCGCTGGTCGGTCAGCGCGAGCAGCAACGGTCGTGCGGCGGCCCGGTTACCGAATCCGGTAAACGCGCGCGTCTCCAGCACGATCTGCTCACCGGGTCGCAGGAGGTCGGTCATCATGGCGCGAGCGCGGGCCTCGCCGCGCTCGATCGATTTGCTCACGGCCCCGGACCCTACTCCGCGCAGCCGACCGTGAACCGTGAGCGGAAGGCCCGCGCATAATGGCGGTATGACGTCGCTCGTGCTGCCTGGTCCGGTGCGCCGTGCGCGCGACGCGGCGCGGCACAGGGCGGCCGTGCAACTGCGCGAGAAGGTGGCCGGTGAGGATGCCCGGCGTCGCGCCGACGGCATCTGGGGCAAGGCGGGTGAGCGCTGGTTCAGCCCCGAGGACCCGATCTGGCGGGTGCATCTGGACGCATCGATGTTCGTGGCGGGCATCCGCGCGTTGTTGCTGCAGTCGTTGCATCCGCTGGCGATGGCCGGCGTCGACGAGCACTCCAGTTATCGCGACGACCCGTGGGGCCGGTTGCAGCAGACCAGCAACTTCATCTCCACCACGACGTTCGGCACCATCCCGGACGCCCAGCGGCTGCTGGCGCGGGTGCGCGGCATCCACCGCCGGGTGCACGGGACGTTCGAGGGTGTCGACTACCGGGCCGACGATCCGCACCTGCTGGCGTGGGTGCACGCAGCCGAGGCGGACAGCTTCCTGACGTGTTACCGGGCGTTCGGCGGCGGCAGCCTGACCGAGGCCGAGGCGGACACGTATGTCGCCCAGATCGGCTCCGTGTCCGAGCAACTCGGGTTCGACCCTGCCCCGCGGACGGTCACGGAGTTGCGGGAGGCCCTGGCGTCATACCGGCCGGAGTTGCGGAGCACACCCGCGGCGCGGTCGGCGCTGCGGTTCATCCTGTGGGAGCCGCCGCTGCCGATGGCAGCACGCCCGGGCTACCTCAGCCTGGTCGCGGGCGCGATCGGGACGCTGCCGCCATACGCGCGCCGGATGCTCGGCATCCGCACACTGCCCGGTGGCGCGGCGCTGCTGCGCGGCGCCGGCACGGCGGGAGCCAAAGGCGTGCGCTGGATGCTGTCCGACCCGCAGGTGCAAGCGGACCGCCGGGTCAACCAGGCGACCGACGCATCCCGTCGTTCCTGACCCGCCGCACAAACATCCCGAGTGACGGCTTCTTCGCCGAGTGACGGCGCAATAGGACCGTCACTCGGCGAGAGAGCCGTCACTCGACAGAGAGGGGTCAGTCCAGGACTGCGTCGACGAAGGCCTCGGGGTCGAAGGGCGCCAGGTCGTCCGCGCCCTCGCCCAGACCGACGAGCTTGACCGGCACCCCGAGCTCACGCTGGACGAGCACGACGATGCCGCCCTTGGCGGTGCCGTCGAGCTTGGTGAGCACCACACCGGTGATGTCGACGGCCTGCGCGAAGATCTCCGCCTGCCGCATGCCGTTCTGGCCGGTGGTGGCGTCGAGCACGAGCAGGCACTCGTCGATCGGGCTCTGCTTCTCGATGACGCGCTTGACCTTGGCCAGTTCGTCCATCAGGCCGACCTTGTTGTGCAGGCGGCCGGCGGTGTCGACCAGCACCACGTCGACCTCGTTGTCCTTGCCTGCCTTGACCGCGTCGAAGGCGACAGCCGCCGGGTCGGCGCCCTCCTTGTCGGAGCGGACGGTCGGCACGCCGACACGGGCGCCCCAGGTCTCGAGCTGGTCGGCCGCTGCGGCGCGGAACGTGTCGGCGGCGCCGAGCATGATGTCCTTGTCCTCGGCGACCAGCACGCGGGCCAGCTTGCCGACGGTCGTGGTCTTGCCGGTGCCGTTGACGCCGACGACCATGATCACGGCCGGGCGGTCGCCCACGCGGGTGCCGGCGATGCGCCGGTCCATGTCGACGCCGACCTGCGCCAGCAGTTCCTGGTGCAGCCAGCTCTCCAGCTGCTCGCTGCTGGGTGCACCTTCAACCTGCACTCGACGTTTCAACCCGTCGACGATCTCGGTGGTCGCGTCGACGCCGAGGTCTGCGCCGAGCAACGTGTCCTCGACGTCCTCCCAGACGGCGTCGTCCAGCGTGTCGCCGGACAGCGCGGTCAGCAATCCCTTGCCGAGCGCGTTGTTGGAGCTGGCCAGCCGCGAGCGCAGCCGGGTCATCCGGCCACGGGCGGACTCGGGCCGCTCAAGCTGCTGCTCGGCCGGGGCCTCGGTCGGCGTTGCGACGTCCTGCTCGCTGATCTGCTCGATGTCCGCTGTCTCGGTCGCGGGCAACGGCGGCTGCGCCTGCTGGGGCCCTGCCGGTTCGACGCGCTCGGTCCCCGGTCCGCCAGTGGGCGCACCTTCGCGGGCGGCCGGTGGGACGGTGCCGGTTCCTCCAGCCGCTACGTCACCCGATCGGTCCTTCGGCGTGGGCGTCGTCGGTTGCGCCGATGGCTTCGAGGGCTCCGCGGGTTTCGACGTTGCACCCTTGCTGGTGTCGATCGTCGCGGTGCTGCCCGGTTTGTAGGTGTTGGCGCTTCGGGTCTTCGCCTCGCGGGCGGGCAGCGGCGGCGCGACCGGAGGAGCCGACTTCTTGCCGCCACCTCGCAGGTAACCGACGAGCAGCCCGAGTCCGGCGAGGACGACGACCGTGATGATGACAAGAATTTCCCAGAGCGAGTCCACGTGCGACATCATCCCAAATGGATCGCCGGACGGGGCGCGGTGTCACCCTCCGGATGCGCGATCCGCGTCATGCCACGGATCGCGCGGCGTGTCACTCCGTGTCGGAGTCGGCACCCACTTTGCGCCCACGCCGCTCGGTCACCGAGCTGACCATTCCCTCGGCCCGCTCGGTGAGCAGTTCACGGCCCTCCCGTCGAGCGGGCACGGCAACGAGACCGATCACCGTTCCTGCGAGCGCAACACCAACGACCAGCGCCAAGATCAACCACACCATGCATCCATTGTCCGACTTGACCTGTGTTTTACCAAAGCAAAACCCTTGGTATGGCGGGGAAACTTGCCCAATTCCCGCTTTCCCGCCGGTGAATGGCGGTCAAACGGCCGACGCAGGGTGAAACGAGCGGTCGCCGGGCCGCGTCATACCGCCACGACCAGCGGTCGACATGGCGTGCACGGCAGCCGGACCTTCGTTACCCTCATCCGGACGTACCCGAGAGAAGGATCACCTTGTGACCAACTATCCGAACGACCCCAACCAGCCCGGCGGCTACGGTGAGCAGCCGAAGGACGGCTCGGGCGACAGCTCGGGCAATCCGCAGTACGGAACTCCGGACTACAACTCTCCGCAATACGGTGCACCGCAGGAGGGTTCGCAGTACGGCGCGCAGCCCTACGGCTCGCCGCAGTACGGCACACCGGACAAGCAAGGCAACCCGTATGGCGCTCCCGTTCCGCAGGAGCACGACAAGTCGACCCTGATCATGATCCTCGGCATCCTGGCCATTCCGTGTTGTGGTCTGTTCACCGGCATCCCGGCGATCATCATGGGCCGCCAGGCCCTGGCCCAGATCGACTCCTCCGGCGGCATGCTGGGCGGTCGCGGCAAGGTGCAGGCCGGTTTCATCTGCGGCATCATCGGCACGGTCCTCTCGGTGCTCGGCGTGATCATCCGCCTCGCGAGCTGACGTCATACACGCAATAAGGCCGGTCACCGCACATGCGGTGACCGGCCCTTCGTCGTATGGCGTCAGGCCTGGTAGAGCCAGTTCCCCCAGGGCGTCCAGCGGTAGACGGTGAAGATCACCATCGCGACTGCGAAGATCGCCGTCGCGAGCTTCGGCGTCGTCAGCAGGACCGCGTTCGCCTCGCCCCGCGCCCGGCGCACGAACCACCGCACGATCAGCGCCGCCCCGGCGATCAGGATGAAGACGGCGGCCGCATTGCTGGTGAGCGCGTCGCCGATGTGGCCGCGGGTCAGGTCGTTCATCGCCCGCAAGCCACCGCACAGCGGGCACGGGTGTCCAGTGACTTCCAGGAACGGGCAGAACCCCCACGAACCGGACTGGTGCGGATCCCGAAAGTGCAACAGCACCAAGGCTCCGGCGCCGGCCGCGGCGGTCAACGCCGGCCCGCGCACCCGACGCGCGAACGACACCTCGGTGGCTTCTGCCCGGCCGCGCTGGATGGTCGTCACCGTCTCAGGCTAGGCCACCGCATCAACCCGAGTGTCCGCCGAGCAGCTTCATGAACGGCGTGACCTCGGTCGGCACGTCGACGCCCGAGTCACGTCCGGTGCTGGTCGGGGTGAATCCGGCGACCGCGTCACCACCGGTGGAGACCACGTGTGCGGCAAGTTCCGCCGCCGCACGCCCGGCCCGGCCGGCGAGATCGCGACCGGCGGCGCCACCGCCGAAGTCCTCGGTCGCGGCGAAGACGCCCGTGGGCATCACGACCGCGCGCAGGTGACTCAGCAGCGGACGCAGCGCGTGATCGAGCACCAGCGAGTGCCGTGGCGTGCCGGCGGTGGCCGCGATGATGACCGGCATACCGTTCAGCGCGTCGGTGTCTAGCGCGTCGAAGAACATCTTGAAGACACCCGTGTAGCTGGCTGCGAAGACCGGCGTCACCACGACGAGGCCGTCAGCGGCAGACACGGCACGCCGCAACTGGTCGAGTCGTGCCGTCGGCATACCGGCCGTTGCCATCATGGTGGCGAGATCGACTGCGTATTCACGCAGTTCATAGGTCTGTATGTCGACCGCCTCGCCTCGTCCACTGACCTCGGCGGCGACGGCGCCGGCGATCTGGTCGGCCAGCAAGCGGGTGCTGCTGGGCTGACTCAGACCGGCGGTCAGGACGACGAGACGGCGCGTCATACCGCGGCCTCCTCGGTCACTTGGTCGAGGCCGGCGGTTGCGCTGATCACCTTGCGGTGCGGTGAGTCCGGGCCTTCGGCGACCAGCGACGCGTGACTCGGCGGGTTGCTCGGCACGTGCTCCGGACGGCGCGCCTCGAACTCACGGCGCAGCACCGGCACGACCTCCTTGCCGAGGATCTCGATCTGCTCGAGCACGGCATCGAGTGGCAGGCCGGCGTGGTCGACCAGGAAGAGCTGACGCTGGTAGTCACCGACGTAGTCGGCGAAACCGAGGGTGCGCTCGATGACCTGCTGCGGCGTGCCGACGGTCAGCGGGGTGTCCCGGGTGAAGCTCTCCAGCGACGGGCCGTGTCCGTAGACCGGCGCGTTGTCGAAGTACGGCCGGAAGATCCGCTTGGCCTCCGCCTCGGTGTCTGCCATGAAGACCTGCCCACCCAGACCGACGATGGCCTGGTCCGCGGCGCCGTGCCCATAGTGCTCGAAGCGCTGCCGGTAGAGACGCACCATCGCCTGGGTGTGCTCCTTGTTCCAGAAGATGTGATTGTGGAAGAAGCCGTCTCCGTAGAACGCGGCCTGTTCCGCGATCTCCGGGCTGCGGATCGACCCGTGCCAGACGAACGGCGGGACGTCGTCCAGTGGCGCCGGTGCCAAGGTGTAACCGTGCAGTGGCGTGCGGAACTCGCCCTCCCAGTCAATGGCCGTCTCGCGCCAGAGCCGACGCAGCAGGTGGTAGTTCTCGACCGCCAGCGGGATGCCCTTGCGGATGTCCTTGCCGAACCACGGGTAGACCGGGCCGGTGTTGCCGCGACCGAGCATCAGGTCCACCCGACCGCCGGCCATGTGCTGCAGGTAGGCGTAGTCCTCCGCCAGCCGCACCGGATCGTTGGTGGTGATGAGCGTCGTGGCCGTCGACAGCTCCAGGTTGGTGGTCTGCGCGGCGATGTTGCTGAGCAGGATCGGTGGGTTGGCGGGCGCGACGAACGGCGGGTTGTGGTGCTCGCCGGTCGCGAAGACGTCCAGTCCGACCTCCTCGGCCTTCTTGGCGATGGCGACCATCGACTGCACGCGCTCCGCCTCGGTCGGCGTGCGCCCGGTCGTCGGGTCCTCGGTGACGTCACCGATGGTGAATACGCCGAACTGCATGTGACTCACTCCCTGATCTCGAAGTCTCTCAAATTTTAACTAACTGCCCGGTCCAACGGCAGCCCTTCGCGATCTATTCCAGAGCCCCCGGCCTGTCGCGACCCTTTTCGCCGAGAGGACACCCGTTCATCGAGAGGACACCCGATCTGAGCCCTCGCGGGACCACATCGGGTGTCCTCTGGATCGTCGCCTGTCCGCTCGGCGTATGGCGGGCCGGCGGGTTCCGCTAGATGATCACCCAGAGCAGCGAGGTGAGCGCCAGCCCGACCACGGAGATGATCGTCTCCATCACCGACCACGTCTTGAGGGTCTGCACGATCGTCAGTCCGAAGTACTCCTTGACCAGCCAGAATCCCGCGTCGTTGACGTGCGAGAAGAACAACGACCCGGCGCCCACCGCGAGCACCACGAGGGAGATGTGGGTCGACGACAGGCCAACCGCCAGCGGCGCGACGATGCCGGACGCGGTCACCGTGGCGACCGTGGCCGATCCGGTGGCCACTCGGATCAGGACGGCGACCATCCAGCCGAGCACCAGCGCCGACAGGCTTGCTGCCACTGCGATCTTGCCGATCGCGATGCCGGTCCCGCCGTCGAGCAGCACCTGCTTGAAACCACCGCCGGCACCGACGATGAAGGTGGCGCTCACGATCGGCTTCAGGCTGTCGCTCATCTTCTCGGTCAGCGTCTCGAGCGAGAAGCCCACGGACGTCCCGAAGGTCACCATCGCCATCAGCACCGCGAGCAGCAGCGCGACGACCGGCTCACCGATGAACTGCAGGAACGGATAGATCCAGGCGCTTTCGCTCATCCAGACCTCGGCGGCCGCGCGGATCAGCATCAGCACCACCGGGAAGAGGATGGTCGCGATCGTCCAGCCGAACGTCGGCCGCCGGGTCGCGTCGGCCGAGCCGGTTGCCGGAGCGGCCTCGACGCTGTCCTGGGTCGTGTCGACCCCGGTGTCGCCCACCAGGTTGCCGCCGGCGCCGGCGGCACCGATCGGCACCATCCGGGCGGCAAGGATCGCGAACAGCGGTCCGGCCACGATCACAGTGGGGATCGCGATCAGCAGACCGATCGCGAGCGTGGTGCCGACGTCACCGTGCAGGTTGGCGATCGCCGCGAGCGGCCCGGGGTGCGGCGGGATGAAGCCGTGCAGCACCGAAAGGCCGGCCAACGCTGGTATGGCGAGCATCATCGCCGGCTTCTTGGATCGCTTGATCGCCAGCATGATGACCGGGATCAACAGCACGAGGCCGATCTCGAAGAACATCGGGATACCGATGATGAAGGCGATCAGCGCCATCCGCCAGGGCAGCGCACCGCTGCCTCCGGTGAGGATCTTGTCGACGATCTCGTCGGCGCCGCCGGAGTCGGCGAGCAGTTTGCCGAGCATCGCGCCGAGCACGATCAGGACGCCGACGTTGCCGAGCACGGCGCCCACACCGGTCTCGAACGACAGGGCCACCTTCTCCAGGCTGATGCCGGAACCGATGCCGACGAACAGGCAGCCGATCGTCAGCGCGAGGAAGCCGTGCATCTTCAGCTTGATGATGAGCGCGACGATGATCGCGATGCCGATCACGGTGACGACGAGAGCTTGGGTGTCGTGACCGGCCCACGGCTCATGGATCTTCTTGATGTTGTCGTCGGCCGCGACCAAGGACATCTGATGGAGCGCTGTTGTCATGAATCTCTCCGTTTTTCAGGGGCTTTCGGCCTACTTGCGCAGGGAGGCACAGAAGGTGGCGGCGTTGCGGGTGATGTCGGACCAGCGGGCGTTCTCGACGTCGGACGGCGCGACCACCGACGTGCCGGCCGTCACTGCGAGGGCGCCCGCGGCGAGGAAGTCTGCGGCATTGCTCGCGCTCACCCCTCCGGAGGGGATGAGTGGGACGTCCGGGAACGGACCGTGCAGATCCGAGAGGTATGACGGGCCGACCGCGCGAGCCGGGAAGATCTTGACGACGTCGGCGCCGAGATCCACGGCAGTCATGACTTCGCTGGGCGTCAGTGCCCCGAGCACGACCGCGGCGCCCGCACGGTGGGCGACGTCGACGATCTCGCGGGCCCGCGGGCCGAGCCCGGGAGTGACGATGAACTGCGCACCGGCCGCGACAGCCGCTGCCGCCTGCTCACCGGAGGTCACCGTGCCGGCTCCGACGAAGGCACCGGTCCGCGACGCGGCCTCAGCCGCTGCACGCAGCAAATCGGTCAATCCCGGTGTGGTGAATGTCAGTTCGAGGACGCGGATGCCACCTGTCGACAGCGCGTCGGTCAGGGCGACCACGTCGTCGATCCTGGGTGCTCGCACGATCGACAGCACCCGATCCTGCTCCAGTGCCTCCAGCACTCCCGTCGGCTTGTCGCTCACAGTGGTTTTGTCCCTTCGTCGGTATGGCGCAGTGCGCGCCCTGGTAATGCGTCGGTACGTTCGCCGGCCTCGATGACCGGCCGACCGTTCACGAACACCCAGTCGATGCCGTCAGCTTGCTGGCGCGGTTCCTCGAAGGTGGCAGTGTCCGTGACCCGGTCCGGGTCGAAGAGCACCAGGTCCGCGGCATACCCCTCGCGCACCAGTCCGCGGCGGTCCAGTCGAAGCCGCGCGGCGGGCCGTCCGGTCAGGTGATGCACGCAGTCGACGAGGTCGAGCACGCCCAGTTCTCGAACGTACCGCGCCAGATAGCGCGGAAAGGTTCCCCAGGCACGTGGATGTGGCCGGTCGCCGACCAGGATCGCGTCGGACCCACCGCAGTGCGTGCGGTGCCGCATGATCGCCTGCACGTTCTCCTCGTGCCCGACGTGCTGCAGGATCGTCGTCGCGAGCTCGTCCAGCTGCAGCAGTTCGAAGAACTCCTCGGTCGCGGAACGGCCACTCGCGTCAGCGAGTTCGGCGACGGTGCGCCCCACGCGATCAGCGAGCGCCGGGTTCGCGACGCCACTGACCTGGATGGTCCGCCAGTCCGTCACGCAGCCGTGGCAGCCGTCGGTGCCGACATACTCGATCTCGTGGCCGATCCGGTCGCGCACCGCCGGGTCGGCCAACAGCCGCAACAGCTCGCTCGGCCCGCCGGTGGTCGCCCAGCTGGGCAGGATCGCGCTGAGCGTCGTCGCTCCCGGCAGGTAGGGGTAGGTGTCGAGGGTGATGTCGACGCCGCTCGCGAGCGCGTCGTCGATCAGTTGCAGCAACTCACCCGCGCGGCCCTTGTTGGGTTCGAAGTTCATCGTGGCGTGCGTCAGGTGCAGCGCGCACCCGGCCGCCCTGCTCACCTCGATCATCTCCTCGTACGCCGCAACGGCTCCCGCGCCGTACGACCGGTGGTGCGGGCTGTAGTACCCACCGTGTGCGGCCACCACACGCAGCAGCGCGATCAGTTCGTCGTCGTCGGCGAACATGCCTGGCGGATAGGTCAATCCGCTGCTCATGCCGAGCGCGCCCTGGTCGAGTCCGGCCGCGAGCAGGTCCTGCATCTGTTGCATCTGCTCGGGGGTCGCGCGCGCGTCGCCAGAGCCGACGACCATCAGCCGCAGGGTGCCCTGGGGCACCAAATACGCTGCGTTGCACGCGATCCCGCGGTCCAGTCGGTCGAGGTACTCCCCCACTGTGTCCCAGTCGTAGGCGAAACCCTCTGGGTCTCCGTTCCAGCCGGCGATCTGCCGGCGGAGTGCCGCGCGGGAGGGGGCGTCGATCGGCGCGAACGACAAGCCGTCCTGACCCAGCACCTCGAGCGTCACGCCCTGGCTCACCTTGGCGGTGTGATCTGCCTGCGCCAGGATCTGTATGTCGGAGTGCGCGTGCATATCGATGAATCCCGGTGCGAGCACTTGGCCTCCGGCATCCACGACTCGACGCGCCGGACCGGCCGCGCCCAGGCTGCGGTGGATGCCGGTGATCAGGCCGTCGCCGACGGTAACGTCCGCGCGGTAGGCGGCATCCCCGGAGCCATCGATGACGCTGGCGTCACGGATCAACCAATCGGCAGTCATCGCACTGGCTTTCAGAACCAAGTCCGTATCAGATCGACCACGACCGGGTCGTCGGCATCCGCGTCGTCGACGACCGGCACGAGGGTCCACTTGTCCAGTGCGGTGCACGGGTGCGACAGACCCAGTCGGAGTTCGTCACCGATCTGCACCGGTGCCGTCCCCGCTGCATCGAAGTGCAGGAAGCCGTGCTGATCGTTGAGCGCGGTGACGCTCACGTCGGCCAGATCGGCGACGCGGTCGTCGGGGGTGCGCGGGCGCAGTCGTTGAGCCTCCGGCAGACCTTCGTCGAACGGCAGATCCCGCTTACCGGCGTCGAAGATTGCGACGCCGGGCTCCGGTTGCGAGCTCACCCGGACCCAGCCGTGCATCGCCGACCGCAACGCAGGACCGATGGTGCGCGGGTGCTCTCCCAGCGGTGAGATGTTGCGGTAGAAGCCGTCGTCGTGCACGACGTACGCGCCGCTGCGCAGGACGACTCGGGCACCGGCGTCCGCGAGCGGGCGGAGCTCCTCGTCGACCACGTCGAAGTAGGCGCTCCCTCCGGCGCTCACCACTGGGGTGACGCCTTCCGGGTACAGAGCGGCCGCGGCGATGTGGTGGTGCACCTCCGCAAGGTCACGCAGGTATGCCGCGACGACGTCCCGGCTCTCCTGGTCCGCGGTGTGGGCGAGCGCGCCCTCGTATCCGGCCACGCCGGCGAGCTCGAGATGGGGCGAGTCCGCCACTGCCCCAGCAACTTCCAGCGCCGTCGACAGGTTACGGGCACCGGTCCGTCCACCGGCGCCACCGCGCTCGACCAACACACGCAACCGCGGGCGGTTGCCGACGGACGCGACATGCTCCGCGAGCGCTTCGTGCATCAGCTGCACGGTCCGCACGGCGTCGGCCCATACGTAGATCTCGTCCTGCGGGCGTGCGGCAAGCTCGTCGGCGATCCAGCGCAGGGACAGCGGCGAGATGATGCTGTTGGCGATCATCACGCGCTGCACGCCGAACGCCCGCGCAACCGCGAGTTGCGGCAGGTTGGCGACCGTGATCGCCCACGCGCCCGCCTCCAGCTGATCGGCCCACAGCGAGGGCGCCATTGTGGTCTTACCGTGCGGAGCGAGGTCGAATCCCCTTGCCGCGCACCAGGATGCGAGCGCAGCGATGTTGTGGTCGAGAACCGGCCGGGACAGCGTCAGCAATGGTGTCGGCAGCTCTGACAGCCGGGGACGACGGGCGCGGATCTCGGCGACCGTCATACCCCACAAGGCCGGCGGCATCCCCTTGTGGCGCCAGTCGATGCGCTCGTCCGACAGTGCCTCCAGCGCGGCGCGGTCCATGGGGTCGCCTCTTTCGGTTGCGTATTTTGCAACGCTCATTGCGTAATATGGCCGGTCATGTGTAGCATCGCCGCCATCGCAGCGTCAAGACCTCACATCGCGGAAGGTGCGCACCGGTGACGACGAATGACCGCAGTCGAGTGCTGTGCCTCGGTGAGGCCATGGTCGTGCTGCGTCCGGAGCAGCCCGGCGGTCTGGCCGGGTCCGATCTGCTGCGCCGTTCGGTGGGCGGCGCCGAGGCCAACGTCGCCGGCGCGCTTGTCGCGCTCGGCATATCGACGTGTTGGCTGTCCCGGCTCGGCAGTGACCCGTTCGGGGACTACGTCGCGCGCGACCTGCAGGAGCGTGGCGTCAACGTCCTCGCCGAGCACGACGAGGTCCACCCGACCGGGGTCTACCTCAAGGACTCCGGCCCCGCCGGCAGTCGAATGTTCTACTACCGCAGCGGATCTGCGGCGGCGGCCATGACCGGCGCGCTGCTGGACGACGCTGCTGTCGTCGACGCGCTCGAGCACTGCGACGCGGTGCACACCTCCGGCATCACCGCCGGCATCCTTGCTTCCGACAGCGACCTGCTGCGACGACTCGTCGACGCGCGTGACCGGCACGGATTCGTGCTCAGTGTCGACCTCAACTGGCGTCCGGCGTTGTGGCGCGGCCGTGACACGAGCACGTTGTGCGACCTGCTGCGCGCCGCCGACGTGGTGCTGCTCGGCGAGGACGAAGCGGGCGTCGCGCTCGGCGCGAGCACGCCGGAGCAGGTGCGCGAGATCGTCGGTGACCGTCCCCGCATCGTGCTCAAGTCCGATGCACACGTCGCCCGGGAGATCACACCTGAAGGCGTGACCACGGCCGTCCGCGCCCTGCAGGTCGAGGTCGTCGAACCCGTGGGCGCCGGTGACGGTTTCGCCGCCGGTTACCTGACCGGCATGCTGTGCGGGTATGACGCGAAGGAGCGGCTCCGACTCGGGCATCTCAGCGCGGCGTCGGTGCTCGCCGAGCCCGGTGATCACGCGAGCCGGCTGCCCGACGCCACGGTGCGACGTGCCCTTGTGACCGCAACCGACGAGGACTGGGCGCACACGTCGGTGAGCTGCCGCGGCATCGAATCCCCTGCGCTGCAAGCGATTCGGGGAGCCAAATGAGCCAGAGCCTCGCCCGCGCGTTGCAAATCCTGGCCGAGCTCGATGCCGGCGGCCGGTCGCTCGACGAACTCGCCCGGTCGCTGGAGGTGCACAAGACGACCGTACTGCGCCTGTTGCGCACGCTGGAGGATGACCGCTTCGTACGCCGCGACGACAACCACCGCTACTTCCTCGGGTCACGGCTCTTCGAGCTCGGCACGAGTTCGTTGGAGCAACACACGATCCGCGACATCGCACTGCCGCACCTGGAGAACCTCGGCCGGCAGACCGGTGGGCAGGCGATCCACCTGGCGGCATACGAGAGCGGGCGCGCGATCTACATCGCCAAGGTCGAGAGCACCAGCTCGGTGCGGATGTATTCGCGAGTCGGCCTGATCGCCCCCGTGCACGCGACCGCCGTCGGCAAGGTGCTGACCTGCGAGCTACCGGAGCGACAACTCGCAATCGCGCTGGCAGCCACGGACTTCCGGCCGTTCACCCGGCGGACCATCACCACCCAGGACGCCTTCCGCGCCGAGCTGGCGACGGTCCGCGAGCAGGGTTGGGCCGAGGACTCGGCCGAGCACGAGGACTTCATCAACTGCGTCGGCGCACCGATCCGGGACAGCGCCGGCCGGATCATCGCCGCTGCCTCGATCTCGGTGCCGGATGTCATCCTGGACCGGGACGGGGTGCACGACCTGCTTCCGTCGCTACAACAGACCACCGCCGCCATCGCGGCCGATTGGGCCAGCACAACAGAGAGGACATGACATGCCCGCACAGCAGATCAAGACCGACAAGGCACCGGTGCCCGCCGGACCCTACTCACCGGGAGTCGTCAAGAACGGCATCGTCCAGGTCTCCGGCCAGACCGGCGTCGACCCGGCGACCGGCAAGCTCGCGGACGGCCTCACCGCCCAGACCGCGCAGACCTTCGCCAACGTCGAGGCCATCCTGACCGCCGGCGGCGCGTCCTGGGCCGACGTCATCTCGATGCGCGTCTACCTCACCGAGCCCGAGCACTTCGCCGAGATGAACGCCGCCTACGACGCCTACCTGCGTGAGCGCATCGGCGACGACGGGGTGCTCCCCTGCCGCACGACCATCATGTGCGCCCTGGCCAACCCCGAACTGCTGGTCGAGATCGACGCCATGGCCGTCCTGGGCTGAGCCTTCCTGCGCGGCGCGACCACTCTCGCCGACAGGACAGTCGATCATCGAGTGGACACCGAATTTCGGGCGAAATCGGCCGAATCGCCTGTCCTCCCGGTGCATCGCCTGTCCTGTCGGCATTGGGGGGGCCGTATGGCGAGAGGGACTGCGTGCGGGACCTGTGGACAACTTCTGCGGGCGACCGACGGGAAGTGCGACGCTCGGGCGTCATGAGCGTGGCACCGAGTGACCCGACCCCGACCCCGACATCGACCGCCGGGGCGTTGGACGCGCATCGCCGCGAACGAAGCGAGCACGTGATGCGCCTTCGGAGCTTCGTGCGGTCCACGTCCGCTGCCCGATTGGCGGCCTTCGGTCTATCCGTCGGTGACGGTCACGGCCAGCTGATGAGACTGCGGCAAGCCGCCTACACGAGCGGGCTCGGCGATCTCAGTCCGGACGACGTGCTCATCGTGAAGGCGTGCATGGTGCAGCAGGCCACTGCTCGACCGGTCGTCTTCTCTCACAGCACATCCGACGCCATCTGGGCAGCGCCGACGATCGGAACCCGCACCGAACTCGTCGAATACGTCATGCCCCCGGGTGCGCAAGGTCGAAGCGCCGATGTGCGTCGACGACGGACCGGCCAGATGACCGAGTGCGTGGAGATCGGTGGCCTGCTCGTGACGCCATACGATCGGATGGTCGTCGATCACGCACGGCACGCCCAACTCGAGTCGGCAGTCTCGGTGTGCGACAACGCACTTCACCTCGGCCTGGCCACCCGTGAAGCGTTGCTCGCCGAGCACGACAGAGTCCCAAAAGGTCGCCGAGGTCGGAGTATGGCGCAACTCGCCATACATCTCGCCGATGCGAGAGCCGAGTCGCCGCTCGAGTCGTTGAGCCGGACGCGGATGTTCCAGACCAGTCTGCCGATGCCCGAACTGCAGGCGAAGTTCTATGACTGCGACGGACTCATCGGACGCACCGACTTCTACTGGCCGGTTCTCGGCCTCGTCGGAGAGTGCGACGGCGCCCTGAAATATGCTGTGCCGCAAGGCGACTCGGGGCAAACTGCAGTGGACGCACTCATGCAGGAGAAGGAGCGGGAGAAGCGTCTACGGCGCCACTCCGAAGTGGACGACGTCGCCCGGTGGAACTGGGACGAGGCGCTGCCGCCCGGTCGCTTGCACGGCCTGCTCGCCGCACATCGCCTCCGGTCGGTGCTGGACGGTGGTTGGCCCGTTCCGGACGGCCCGCTCCCGAAGCGTGCCTTCGTCTGCTGACTCCAACCGTCTCGGCCAACACGTGCCTCCCCGGGTGCTCTCCTTCGCCGAGCGGATACCGCCTTATCGAGAGGACAGGCGATTCGCCCGATTTCGGCCTGAATCGGGCATCCTCCCGACCATCGGCTGTCCCCTCGGCGAAGGGGTGGGTCAGCTCATGGAGGACAGGACGGGTATGCCGGAGTCGGCCACCGTCTTGCCCTCGGTGACGCTGTGCGTGGTCTCCAGCTGAACACCGCCGCCGGGCAGCACGTCCTTGATGCGCTGGGACACGACCGTCGTCACGCCGTCACCGCGCATGCTGACGCCATACAACGCGTCCGCGACCTCCATGGTGCGCTTCTGGTGCGTGATGACGATCAGCTGACTGGAGTCACGCAGCTCCTCGAAGAGCGTGATCAGCCGGCCGAGGTTGGCGTCGTCGAGCGCGGCCTCGACCTCGTCCATGATGTAGAACGGGCTCGGGCGCGCCTTGAAGATCGCGACCAGCAGAGCCACCGCGACGAGTGACCGCTCGCCACCGGACAGCAGCGACAGCCGCTTGATCTTCTTGCCCGGTGGGCGGGCCTCCACCTCGATGCCGGTCGTGAGCATGTTGCTCGGGTCGGTCAGCGTGATGCGACCCTCGCCGCCGGGGAACAGCCGGCTGAAGACGCCCTCGAACTCCCGCGCGGTGTCCTCGAACGCCTCGCTGAACGCCTGCTCCACCCGCTTGTCGACCTCGTCGACGATCGAGAGCAGGTCCTCCTTGGAGTTCTTGAGGTCCTCGAGCTGCTCGGTGAGGAACTTGTGCCGCTCCTCCAGCGCCGCAAACTCTTCCAGCGCAAGGGGATTGACGCGTCCCAGCTGGCTGAGCTTGCGCTCTGCGGACCGCAGCCGCTTCTCCTGCGCCTCGCGCACGAACGCGATCGGCTCGGGCAGGTTGTCCGGATCGTCGTCCGGTCCGGGCACGTGCGGGATCAGCTGGTGCGGGCCGAACTCCTCGACGAGCACGTCGGGGTCGATGCCATGCTCCTCGACCGCCTTGGTCTGCAGCGTCTCGATGCGCAGTCGTTGCTGGGCGCGGGCGACCTCGTCACGGTGCACGGTATCGGTCAGCTCACGCAGCTCGTCGCCGACCGCGGTCACCCGGGCCCGCTCCGCCTTCAACGCGGTGTCCAGCTCGCCCTTGATGCGGTCGGCTTCGGTACGGCGCTCGGCCGCCACCTCGAGCAGCTGTGTCACGACGCCCACCGCGTGCCCGGCACCGGTCTGGACCGCTGCGGCCACCCGGGCCTCACGCGCTCGGCGCTCCCGACGCGCCCGCGCACGTTCGCGTGCTTCGATCTCCGAACGGGCAGCGGACTCCAGGGACTTCGCGCGGTCTGCCAGTGACTTCGCCCGCTCCTCGCGGGTGCGCAAGGACAGCCGTTGCTCGGTCTCGGCGCTGCGCGCGGCGGCGGCTTCGGCGGCCAACCGGTCGCGCTCGTCGGTGGTCGGCTCCTCCTCGGACGGCTCCTCCAGCGCGGCGGCCAGGCGCGCCTCGAGGTCGACCAGCTCCTCGCGGCCGGCGGCCAACTGCTTCTCCGCCTCGGCGTGCTGCAACTGCAGCCGCTCACGCTCCGCCCTGGCGCCGCGCATCACCTGGCCGAGCTGGCTCAGCTGCTCGGCGACGGCGGACATCCGGGCGTCGGACTCGTTGAGGCGATCCAGCGCGGCGTCGACGTCGGCGCTGAGCTCCACGGCTTTCGCCTTGGCCTGCTCGGCGGCGAACTGCGCCTTCTCCCGCCGGTGGGTCGCCTGCCCGACCCGCTCCCGCGTTTCGTCGACCGCGGACTGGATCTCGAGCATGCTGGGTGCTCCCGCCGACCCACCGCGAACGAAACCGGCGGCATACAGGTCACCGTCGGGCGTCACAGCGACAACCCGATCGCCAAGTGCGACAACGGCTTTCGCGACATCGACGGAGTCAACGAGTGCGACCCGAGACAGCAGTGCCTCGACCGTCGCCTGTATGTCGGAGGGCGCTCCGATCACCTCGCGCGCCCAGCGGGCGCCGGTCGGCAGTGCCGGCCAGGTGTCGGTCGCCTCCGGCGTCGCGCCGCGGAAAAGCATGCCCGCGCGTCCGGCGTCGTCGGTGCGCAGCGCCTGGACCGCGTCGGCGGCCTGGTCGAAGGAATCAGCGACGACCGCGTCGGCTGCCCAGCCGAGCGCCGCCGCGATCGCGGCCTCATGTCCGGGCTCGACGGACACCAGCTCGGAGACCGAGCCGCGCAGTCCGCTGGCACCCTCCGCTCCGAGTAGGTGTGCAGCGCCGTCCTTGCGGCGCAGGCTCAGCTCCAGCGCCTCGAGCCGGGCCTGCTGGCCGGTGCGGTCGCGCTCGGCGGCGCGCTCCTCCTCGCGGGCGGCCTCGAATGCCTCCTTGACCTCGTCGAGTTTCTGCTGCGCTTGCTCGTATGCCGTGTCGAGGTCTTCCTCGCCGGCCTCGTCCTGGGCGATGGTCGCCTCGAGGGCCGCGAATTCCTTCTCAGCGCGCGTGGATCGCTCGACGACCTCCGCCATACTCGCGGTGAGGCGGCCGAGCTCCGACTCGCGTGCCTCGGTGCGGCTGCGGCGAGCGCCGACCTGACCCTCCAACTTGGCCAGACCCTCCCGCCGGTCGGCTGCGGCGCGCGCGAGTTTGGTCAGCCGTTGCTGCTCCGCCTGGTGTGCCTGCTCGAGGTCGGCGCGGCGTTCGCTGGCCTGCTCCAGGGCGACCTGCGCCTGCGCGATCTGCTGCTGCAGCTGGTCGTGCTCGTCGTGGACCTTCGCGGCCTGTTGCTGCAACTGCTCGGGGCTGCGGCCGGTGCGCGACTCCTCGTGCTGGTCGTCCTCGGACAGCAGTCGCACCCGCTCGGCGGCCAGGGTCGCGGTCGCCTCGATCCGCTCCTTGAGCGAGGAGAGGCCGAACCACTGCTCCTGCGTCTTGGTCAGCGCCGGTGAGATCTGCGCGGTCTCGCGTTCCAGTTGCTCCAGCCGCGCCTTGGCCGCGGCGAGCGACTTCTCCACCGACTGCTGACGCTCGAGCAGCGCGGTCTCGTCAGCCACCTCCTGCTCGAGGTTGCTGGTCAGCTGGGCAAGATCGTCGGCCAGCAGCCGCAGCCGGGCGTCGCGTACGTCGGACTGGATGGTGGCGGCCTTGCGGGCGGTCTCGGCCTGCCGACCGAGCGGTCCCAACTGGCGGCGGATCTCGGTCGTCAGGTCGGTGACGCGGGCCAGGTTGGCTTCCATCGCGTCGAGCTTGCGCAACGCACGTTCCTTGCGCTTACGGTGCTTGAGGACGCCGGCGGCCTCCTCGATGAAGCCGCGGCGCTCCTCCGGAGTGGCGCGCAGCACGGCGTCGAGCTGACCCTGGCCGACGATGACGTGCATCTCGCGGCCGATGCCGGAGTCGGACAGCAGTTCCTGGATGTCCAGCAGCCGGCAGGAGGTGCCGTTGATGGCGTATTCGGATCCGCCACCCTTGAACATCGTGCGGCTGATCGTCACCTCGGTGTAGTCGATCGGCAGCGCACCGTCGGAGTTGTCGATCGTCAGCGTCACCTCGGCGCGACCCAAAGGTGCGCGGCCGGCGGTGCCGGCGAAGATGACGTCCTCCATCTTGCCGCCGCGCAGGCTCTTGGCGCCCTGCTCCCCCATCACCCAGGCAAGCGCGTCCACGACGTTGGATTTGCCGGAGCCGTTGGGCCCGACGATGCAGGTGATGCCCGGCTCGAGCTTCATCGAGGTCGCCGAGGCGAAGGACTTGAAGCCCTTCAGGGTCAGGCTCTTGACGTACACGAGCGGGCGGGCTCCTCTGCGGCGCTGGTATGGCGATCGCGGCCACTCTACTTGGCGCGGTGCGGTGAGCCGCGCAATGACGGGCGGACGGGCGTACCGAGCTCTCCCCTGGGGAGACTTACGCACGCACAACCCGAGTTCGTCCGTACCGAACCCTCCCCTGGGGAGACTTATGCACGCACAACCCGAGTTCGTCCGTACCGAACCCTCCCCTGGGGAGACTTATGCACGCCCGCCCGGGCCGGCTCGGAACTTCAGCCCAGCGCGAGCTTCAGACCGGCATGACTGTGCACGAAGCCGAGCGACTCGTAGAAACGGATGGCGCCGTCGCGCTGCAGGTCGCTCGTCAGCTGCACCAGCACGGCGCCCTCCTGACGAGCCTGCTCGATCACGAACGTGAAGAGTGCTCGGCCCACGCCCTGGCCACGCAGCGTCTCGGAGACCCGCACCGCTTCGATCTGGGCGCGCAGCGCACCGCCGCGCGACAGGCTACGCACGAAACCGAGTTGCAGCGTGCCGACCACGGACTCCTGCTCGTCCAGGAGCACCAGCAAGTGCTCGGTCGGGTCGGCGTCGATCGCTGCGAAGGCCTCGTCATACAGGTCGCTCACGCCGGACTCGCGATCCCGACCGAGGATGTCGTTCGCGAGCAACGCGACGATGGCCGGCACGTCGGCCGCGATCGCTTCAGTCACTCCGACCCCGGGGACGCCCGGCAGTGGCGTCGCCTCGCGCGTCATACGGCCGAGCGGTCGGTGAAGACGACCGGCGCATCGTCGGTGATCGCGATGGTGTGCTCGGAGTGCGCGCCGCGGGAGCCGTCGGCCGAGCGCAGCGTCCAGCCGTCCGGGTCGGTGTAGATCTCGTCGGTCTCGCGCATGAACCACGGCTCGATCGCGATGACGAGTCCGGGGCGTAGCTTCATCCCGCGACCGGGGCGGCCGTCGTTGGCCACGTGCGGGTCGCCGTGCATGGTGCGGCCGACACCGTGGCCGCCGAACTGGGTGTTGACCGTGTAGCCCGCATCGCGGGCGACCTCCCCGATGGTGGCGGAGATGTCACCGAGCTTGTTGCCGGTGCGCGCGACGTCGATCGCGGCCGCGAGCGCCTTCTCGGTCGTCTCGATGACACGCAGGTCCTCCGGGTCCGGTGTGCCGACGACCACGGAGAGGGCCGAGTCGGAGACCCACCCGTCGACGCTTGCCGCGAAGTCGACCGACAGCAGGTCGCCGTCACGCAGCGCGTAGTCATGCGGAAGCCCGTGCAGCACGGCGTCGTTGACGCTGGTGCACAGCACCTTGCCGAACGGCATCGCGCCGAAGCTGGGGTGATAGTCGATGTAGCAGGACTCGGCGCCGGCGTCGCGAATCATCTTGTGCGCCAACGCATCCAGCTCAAGCAGGTTGACTCCGACAGCAGCGGCGTCCTGCAGCGCGGTCAGCACGGATGCGACGAATCGGCCGGCGGGTCGCATCGCCTCGATCTCGGCAGGGGTCTTGAGTTCGATCACCAGGACACCGTATGCCGAGAGCGCGCGACGCGCCGCATCGTCCCGCAGGTGGAGGGATATCCTGAAGGCGGGAACGGACAAGGCTGCCGAACCTGCTGGTCGATCTGCTCCACGCGGCAACCTTGGGTTGCTCCACGAGGTGATCGAGATGGTTCTGCTCGGAGTGCTGCTCGTCCTGATCGGGGTGGCGGTGGTCGTCGTCGAGGCCCACGTCACGACGGCCGGGGTCCTGGGGGTCGCCGGCACGCTGTCCACGGCGACTGGTGTCGGATTGATCCTCGCCGCCACGGGTGCGCCGCTGTGGGTGACGATCCCCGTCGCCGCTCTCATGGCGATCGCCGGCCTGGTGACCATGCTGGTGATTGCGCGCGAAGTGATCGTCGCGGGCAGCCAGGAGTTGCAGACCGGCCCCGAGGCGCTGATCGGCCGTAAGGCGGTCGTCAAGACATGGTCCGGCAACGCGGGTCGCGTGATGGCCGACGGCGCGTTGTGGAACGCCGAGCCGGCGTTCGGCTGGGAAGAACCGATGCCCGTCCCGGGTGACACCGTCATCGTCACCGAGCTCGACGGATTGTCCGTGTCCGTCCGCCGCCCGCACGCCTGGGAGGTGAAGCCGGTATGGAAGCCATCATCACTCTCGTTGTGATCCTGGGGTTCATCCTCGTCGCGCTGCTCGGCTCGTCGGTGCGGATCCTGCGCGAATACGAGCGCGGTGTCATCTTCCGGCTCGGCCGGCTCGTGACCCTCAAGGAACCGGGTCTCGCGCTGCTGATCCCGGTCGTCGATCGCATGGTGCGGGTCGACCTGCGCATCGTGACCCTCAATGTGCCGGCGCAGGACATCATCACCCGCGACAACGTCCCGGTCCGTGTCACGGCGGTGGCCTACTTCCGGGTGATGGACGCCAATCACGCGATCGTCGAGGTCGAGAACTTCCTGGCGGCCACCACCCAGATCGCCCAGACATCGCTGCGCGCCGTGCTCGGCAAGGCCGAACTGGACACGTTGTTGTCCGAGCGCGAGCGGCTGAACGAGGACCTGCAGAAGGTCATCGACCAACAGACCGAGCCGTGGGGCGTGAAGGTGTCGGTCGTCGAGATCAAGGACGTCGAGATCCCGGCGAGCATGCAGCGAGCCATCGCGCGGCAGGCGGAGGCGGAGCGCGAGCGCCGCGCCAAGGTCATCAACGCCGAGGGCGAGTTCCAGGCGTCGAGGCAGCTGGCCAACGCCGCGGACGTCATGAGCCGCAACCCGACGGCCCTGCAACTGCGCTACCTGCAGACGCTCGTCGAGATCGGCGGCACCAGCAAGTCCTCGGTGGTGATCCCGTTGCCGCTGGATGTCATGCAGCCACTGCTCAACCAGCTGAACGGCCACACCACGAAGCAGCCCGACGACGACGGCTCAGTGCCACTCGAGGGCCCGGACCCCCAGCGTGACGACGCCCCCGAAGAACGCGATCCCGAGCAGCGGCCAACCGACCAGCCACCAGCCGCGACGGAGTGACAGCGCCATACCGCCCCAGACGATCAGCAAGCACAGCACCAGCGAGCCGATGCCGAACCACTGGAACAGCCTGAAGCGATCGCCCTGGCACACCCAGGCGTCGCCCGGCTGCGGCTTGTTCGGCGGCACGCAGTTGACGATGTGATCGCCCGGAAAGCCCACCTGCAGGATCGTCTGGAGCCAGGAGAACACCGTCAGCGGGAGCGCGAGCAGGGCCGCCGCGATCACGTCGATGATCCGCGGCACGGTCCACTCGCGCTCCTTCACACCCTGAATGTATGGCGCCCGCCCCGTGCGCACCGGCCTTTTCGATCCAGCAGAATGACCCCGTGCACTTCTACCGCCCGAGCGAAGGCCACCGCCTTGCCCATGACCCGTTCAACTCGATCGTCGCCCCGCGACCGATCGGCTGGATCGGGACAGTCGACGCGCAGGGGCGGCGCAACCTGGCGCCATACTCCTTCTTCAACGCGCTGCACTACACGCCGCCGCTGATCGGGTTCTCCAGCAACGGCTGGAAGGGCACCGCCGGAAACTGTGACGCCACAAGGGAATTCACCTGGAACCTGGTGACCCGTGACCTGGGCGAGGTCATGAACGCCACGTCCACCACGCACGACGTGGACGAGTTCGAGGTGGCGGGTCTCGAGGCCGCCCCGTCCACCGAGATCAACGCACCGCGGGTCGCCGCGTCCCCGGTCAACTTCGAGTGCCGGGTGACGCAGCTCGTCCCGCTGCAGTCGGCGCAGGGCGCGGCCGTCGGCAGCTGGTTCGTGGTGGGCGAGGTTGTCGGCATACACATCGACGAGCGGCTGATCGAGAGCGGCGTCTTCGACACGCTCGCCGCTGATCCGTTGATGCGCGCCGGCGGCCCGACGACCTACTTCGGCATCACCGCCGACACCCGCTCGGACATGCGCCGCCCGGACTGATCGGTATGGCGACGATCGCCGACTCAGCCGAGGATGACGATCGCCGCGAGCCACGCGGCCAGGACGATGGGGTAACCGGCCAACGGCCACCAGCTGAGCACGCGCCGCTTCACCGCTGCCCATATCAATCCGCCGAGGCCGACCACCAACGCGATCACCAGCAATGCCATCGAGATGAGCCACGCCGCGCCGGCGGCCTCCGACGAGACGCAGCCGCCGCCGCAACCGTCGCCCGACATCCCGATGCCGAGCGACAGGCCCACTGCGAAGAAGAAGTCGACACCCACCAGGCCGGTCGCGAGCACGACCGAACACACCACATCCACCGTGAACCACTTGCTGTCGGACCGGCGCTGACCAATCGCCGTAGCGGGCGTATGAACCGCGGGCGGTCGGGCTGGGTTCGTCATACCTGATGTCTCCTCGGTGATACCCGGTCACCGCACCGAGTCGCGGGTATGACGCGAGACCCCACTCGCCGGATCCCTCCCGCCCCGGCCGGTGACCGGCCAGTAACCAGCCCCGCGACATGGCGCCCACCCCGGGTCGTAGCCTTGATCTCGTGACTGTCGCACCTGAAGGCCGCAAGATGCTGCGCGTCGAGGCGCGCAACGCCGAGACTCCGATCGAGCGCAAGCCGGCCTGGATCCGCACCACCGCAAAGATGGGCCCGGCATACACCGGCCTGCATCAGATGGTGAAGACCCAGGGCCTGCACACCGTCTGCCAGGAAGCGGGCTGTCCCAACATCTTCGAGTGTTGGGAGGACCGCGAGGCGACGTTCCTCATCGGCGGCGACGTCTGCACGCGTCGCTGCGACTTCTGCGACATCGCGACGGGCCGTCCGACCGAGCTGGACCTCGACGAGCCGCGCCGCGTCGCCGAGTCGATCCGCGAGATGAACCTGCGTTACTGCACGGTGACCGGCGTCGCCCGTGACGACCAGCCGGACGGCGCTGCCGGCCTGTATGCCGAGACCATCCGACAGATCCACGAGCTCAACCCCAACACCGGTGTGGAGATCCTGCCGCCCGACTTCGGCGCCAAACCGGAGCTGGTCGGCCAGGTCTTCGAGGCCGGCCCCGAGGTCTTCGCGCACAACCTGGAGACGGTGCCGCGGATCTTCAAGCGCATCCGTCCCGCGTTCACCTACGAGAAGTCGCTGCGGGTGCTGACCATGGCCAAGGAGGCCGGGCTGATCACCAAGTCCAACCTCATCCTGGGCATGGGCGAGGAGGACCACGAGGTCGAGCAGGCGATCCGCGACCTGCACAACGCAGGCTGCGACATCCTGACGATCACCCAGTACCTCCGCCCCTCCCCCAAGCACCACCCGATCGACCGCTGGGTGAAGCCGGAGGAGTTCGTGCGCTGGTCGGACGTCGCGACCGATCTCGGCTTCCTCGGCGTGATGGCCGGGCCGCTGGTGCGTTCGTCGTACCGCGCCGGCAAGCTGTATGCCGGTGCGATGGCCAAGCTCGGCCGCGAGTTGCCGGAGCACCTGTCCCACCTCGCGGCGGCGGCGAGTTCGCCCGCGCGCCAGGAGGCGGCAGCGCTGGTCGAGCGAGCCGGCGCAGCCAGCGCCTGAAGAGTGCCCGGCCGCACTTCGTCCGACGGGCTCGGCTGACATATCCTGGAAAGCATGTCGACGCAGCCCGAGAAGAAGTCACGTTTTTCGCGTAAACCGAAGGACCCGGACAACCCCGGGCGCGTCTCGCAGTTCAAGACGCTCTATCAGGCGTCGGTGAAGCAGAACCCCAAGATCCCGCTGTGGATGGCGCTGACGTTCGTCATCACGCTGGTGGTCTTCATGTTCCTGCTCCACTTCATCTGGAGCAGCTGGATCTACACCGCGATCCTCGGCGCGATCTTCGGTCTGCTCGCCGCGGTCATCGTGTTCGGCCGGCTGGCCGAGCGCGCGGCATACGGCTCGCTCGAGGGTCGGGCCGGCGGCACCGGCGCGGCCCTGCAGAGCCTGAAGCGCGGCTGGACCTACGAGCAGGAGCCGGTCGCCGCCGAAGCCGGCCGGGCACGCCGCATGTCGGAGCTGTCCAATGCGGCCATGGTCTTCCGCGCTGTCGGCAAACCGGGCGTGGTGCTGATCGGAGAAGGCCCGACCGGCTCCTCCCGCAAGTTGCTGGAGTCGGAGCGCAAGCGCGTCAGCCGCGTTGCCGGCCGCGAGGTCCCGGTGCACATCCTGCGGGTCGGCGAGGGCGATGACACCGTCAAGCTCAGCGACCTGGCCAAGACCATGAAGAAGCTGCCCAAGACGCTCACCGACGCCGAGGCGAAGGCCGTCACAAAGCGGCTGCGCGCACTGGGCGCCGCCAAGCCGCCGATCCCCAAGGGCATGGACCCGCGCAACGCACCTCGCATGGACCGCAAGGCGATGCGCGGCCGCTGAGTCTCTTTGCTTCGACTCCTCGAAAGCCGGTCAGGCACCACGCGCAAGCTCGCGTCGGTTCCCGACCGGCTTTGTCGTCGTCTCCGCGGCCGTCGGCTGTTCGTGCGGTTGAGTCGATCCGGGCCGCTGCCTGCCGCGCTGCGTCTCCCCGGCGCCGCTGTCGACGACGTATCAGGTCTTGGACGTTCTTTGCCCGCGGACTATTCGTAGTCATAACGTGACGTTGTCAGTTACATAATTTCACGTTTATGGAGGCAATGTGTCCACATCGACCATCAGCATCGACCAGGACCGCGCCGAGCGCCTCACCGAAGCCGGAACAGCCTGGGCGAAACGCATCGAGGCCGACCCGGCCAATGCGAAGATCGTCTACGCCGTGAGCGGCACCGCCGTCGGATCGGTCGCGACCGAAATCACTTCTGGCAAGCACACTTTCACCGTCGACGAGCCCGCCGCCCTGGCCGGTGACGACGAGGCGCCCAGCCCGGTCGAATACGCCCTCGGTGCGCTCATCGGCTGCCAGGTTGTGGTCTACCGGCTCTACGCGCAGCAGCTCGGCCTGCAGATCGACGACATCCGGATCGAGGCCGAAGGCGACCTGGACGTGCGCGGCATCTTCGGCGTCGACGAGAGCGTCCGCCCGGGCTTCAGCGAGGTGCGACTGACCGCGCACATCACCGGACCGGAGTCACAGGAGGCGTATGACGAACTCCTCGCCACCGTCGAGGCGCACTGCCCGGTGCAGGATCTCTTCGCGAACGCGACACCCGTGAAGGGCACGGTCCGCAAGCGGTGACGGTCAGCGGACGCGGCGCAGCACGGTGCCGGCGAAATGATCGTGCATGCCGCGTCCGTACTTGTCCCAGATGACCGCCGGGACGAAGAGGCACAGCAGCACGCTGCGGATCAGACCCGCGAGTGGCCCGACCGGACCGCCGGACTCCTTGGTGACCTGCATCCCCATGACACGGTGACCGAGGGTCGAGCCGATCGTGCCGACCAGCAGTAGGTTCTCGACGAAGAAGACCGCCAGTGGTGTCCAGCTCGTGCCGCCGCCGCCGAAGCTGTAACCGAAGAAGCCGGCAGCGATCACCGAACACACCAGCCAGTCGATGATGACGGCGATGACCCGCGGGCCGAGCCGCGCCATCGAGCCCACTCCGCCGGTCGGCATCCCCAGGGCGGCGCCCGGGTATCCGTCGGCCGGTTCCGGACCGGGCTGCTTACGCGTCGTCACGAGCGTCCAGGGTAGACGCCGGCGGCCGAGTCTCATCTGGTGTGCACCTCGGTGTGGCATGGGACACACTTTCCGCAGGCCACTCGTTCTCCCAGCAATCTTTCAGGAAGAATGCCGATCCCCCACGGAGACAACGGGTTTCGCCATACACGCGGTGGTGTCATACCAATTTGCGCGTAACACGGCCGAAACACATGGGTCATTGCCGGGAAACGCCGACCCCGTAAGGTCATGCTCGACGCGGGGCGCCAGAGCCGCCCGCGAGAGATCACAGCGATGGAGGATCCATGTTCACCACGGCCGACGAGGTCTTGAAGTTCATCAAGGATGAGGACGTCGAATTCGTCGATGTCCGGTTCTGTGACCTTCCCGGGGTGATGCAGCACTTCAACGTACCCGCGGCGAGCCTTGACGAGGACGCCCTCAAGGAGGGCGCGATGTTCGACGGTTCGTCGATCCGCGGCTTCCAGGCGATCCACGAGTCGGACATGAAACTGATCGCGGACCCGTCCAGTGCCTTCCTCGACCCGTACCGCAAGCACAAGACGCTGATCCTCAACTTCTCGATCGTCGACCCGTTCACCGGTGAGCCCTACTCGCGCGACCCGCGCAACATCGCCGCCAAGGCCGAGGCCTACCTGAAGTCCACCGGCATCGCCGACACCGCCTACTTCGGCGCCGAGGCCGAGTTCTACATCTTCGACGACGTCCGCTTCGAGACGAAGGCCAACGCCGGCTATTACTACATCGACTCCGTCGAGGGCGCCTGGAACACCGGTCGTGAGGAAGACGGCGGCAACCTGGGCTACAAGCCGCGCTACAAGGGCGGCTACTTCCCCGTCGCGCCGGTCGACCACTTCTCCGATCTGCGTGATGACATCAGCGCCGAGCTCGGCAACGTCGGCCTCAACGTCGAGCGCGCCCATCACGAGGTCGGCACCGCGGGCCAGCAGGAGATCAACTACACCTTCGGGACGCTGCTGCAGTCCGGCGACGACGTGATGAAGTTCAAGTACGTCGTCAAGAACACCTGCTTCGCTGCCGGCAAGACCGCGACCTTCATGCCGAAGCCGATCTTCGGTGACAACGGCTCGGGCATGCACACCCACCAGTCGCTCTGGAAGAACGGCGAGCCACTCTTCTACGACGAGAAGGGGTATGGCGGCCTGTCCGACCTGGCTCGTTGGTATGTCGGCGGCCTGCTCAAGCACGCCCCGTCGCTGCTGGCCTTCACCAACCCGACGGTCAACTCCTACCACCGCCTGGTCCCCGGCTACGAGGCTCCGGTCAACCTGGTCTACTCGGCCCGCAACCGCTCGGCGTGCATCCGCATCCCGATCGCCGGCACCTCGCCGAAGGCGAAGCGCATCGAGTTCCGCATCCCGGACCCGTCGGCGAACCCCTACTTGTCCTTCGCGGCCCAGCTGATGGCCGGCCTGGACGGCATCAAGAACCGCATCGAGCCGCCGGAGCCGGTCGACAAGGACCTCTACGAGCTCCCCCCGGAGGAGCACGCCAACATCGAGCAGGTCCCCGACTCACTGCCGGCCGTGCTGGACGCGCTCGAGGCCGACCACGAGTTCCTGCTCGAGGGTGACGTCTTCACCGAGGACCTCATCGAGACCTGGATCGACTACAAGCGCACGCACGAAGTCGACCCGCTGCGGTTCCGCCCGCACCCGCACGAGTTCGAGCTCTACTACGACATCTGAGGAGTGAGGCGGACGTACGCCGAGCGCCAGCGAGGTGTGCCGCAGCCGAGCCCTGCAAGATGTCGTCATCAAGTACGACATCTGAGCCCCTCGCTAGGCGAGTGCGTATCGAGACCACCGAAGTGCCCCGAATCACCTTGTGGTTCGGGGCACTTCGCACGTAAGTGCCCCCAACGGTCAAGTACCAGCGGGTATGCCGCCAATAGCGCGTGCACGCGCCCCGAACGGTCAAGTACCCGCGAGTATGTCGCCGAGGCTCCGCGGAGTCGTCCGGAGTGATCGCTTGTGCTTGTCGTGGAGTCGCGGGCGACATACCCAACCGGACAGCGCAGCAACACAATTGGCAGCTACGCGACGTCGTCCGCGGCGCTTGCGGCTTCTCTGGCTCCCTCGCGCCTCGCCTGCAGATCTGCCAGGTAGATGATGCAGCCGAGCGCGAGCAGCACCCCGCCTGGTGCGGTCAGTCCCCATGCGATCGGCTTCCGGTTGCTGGTGGCGTCGGTGCATGCGTTTGAAGCATTCGACAGGTCGTTGTAACCGAGGGACACCCCAGCGGCATCAGCATCCATCGCGTTCGTCAGGTCGGCCACCAGCGCGGCCTGCGCATCCGGCTTGAACGCAGAGCCGCAGCTGACGCCGCCCTTCGTGATTCCACCGAACCCGAGGAACAACCCAAAGCTGGCCGCCCTGTATGACGAGGGCGTGCTGCGGCCCGTCGTCGAACGCACCTTCGACTTCGCGGACACCATCGACGCCATGGCGTATGTCGAGCAGGGCAGGCGGCACGGTGGCCAGCACCATCGAGGCGGCAGCCGATCACGCCTATGAGTTCATCGCGGCGCTCGGATTCGACCAGGTCGACGTCTTCTCCTTCTCGATGGGCGGATTCATCGCCCAGGATCTGATCGTCAAACATCCAGGTCTTGTCCGCCGGCTCGTGCTGACCGGCACCGGCCCACGCGGCGGCAAGGACATCGACAAGGTGGTCGGCACGACATACAAGGACATTCTCCGTGCGACCGTCACCAGGTCGGACCCGAAGGAATTCCTGTTCTTCAACCGCAATGAGGTCGGGAAGTCGGCCGGGAAGGCCTTCATCAAGCGTCTCGGCGAGCGCACCGCTGACCGCGACAAGCGGGTCAGCGTGCAGACCTTACGGACGCAGCTGAAGGCCATTCAGCAGTTCGGGCGCTCCGCGCCCGACGACCTTTCGGCGCTGCCCCGGACGCTCATCGCGAACGGAGACCACGACCGGATGGTCCCCACCGTGCTCTCGCAGGACCTGCACCGGCGCATCAAGGACAGCGAACTGGTCATCTATCCCGACTCCGGCCACGGCGGGATCTTCCAGTTCCACGAGAAGTTCGCGCCGGTAGCGGCGGGATTCCTCGGCGACCCGGTATGACGTGGTCAGTCGATGGGTGATCGTCTCGCGCGCTTGCGCGGCGAGTGGTCGATCTTCGTGCATTCCGACAGCAGCTGTATTGACTCTCCCCGAGCAGCTACCGCCGGACGGCGGCCGATCTAGAGCTTCGTCATCTTCCGGAACGGGCTGGTGACGCGCACCGTGGAGGTGCGGAAGTCAACGGTCACTGCTTCGGCCTCGCGGCCGACGACACGCCCCATTCCGTAGGAGTCGTGGCAGACGGCGTCGCCACATTCGAAGTGCTCGATCTCGACCTCGGCGGTCGGTGCGAAGGGACTGCTGGTCAGGTGTCGCCGCCGTGCGGGTGAGGAGGTCATCTGTTGAGTATGGACCCTGAAGATGAGAATCCCGACCGTCGTCCGTGCCCGAAGTCGGCAGAACGGCCGTATTGCCCCGGTTCCGCGGTGGGACCGGGGCATCTCACACGGTCGCGTCATACGCGAAGGTGACTCAGTCGTCCGGCTCCTCACACGTTCCCCGGTCGAAGACGAACATGTTCCCGTTCGGGGAGATGTGCCCGACGACCTGCACCTTGGCGTAGACGCCCCCGGATGCAGTCCGGATGACGAAGTGGTCGGTCTCGGTGCTCACGATCGGCATCGTGTCGCCCTCGGGGTCGGGGTCGGTCGTGGTGCCACCGAACCAGGACGCACCCGACACGGTGTAGATGTTGCCCGAGGTGTCTGTGAGCGTGACACCACTGGGGACGATGGTGGCGGTGAAGTGGTAGGTCCCACTGTTGTCGGCGTTCGAGTGGAACACCGTCGTTATCGTGCCGCTCTGCACGGTGAGATCGCCTGACTGGCAAGCGAATACGTCGCCGACGACGGACATCGTCTCCCGTCCGGTGAAGGGAGCTTGTGATGGTGTGGCGACGGCGGAGGTGGACATGGCGAGGGCGCCCAGCAGTGCGCCTGCACCCAGCGGTAGCCGGAATTTCTTCTGCATGGATCGTGCCTTCCTGGAAGCTGCCCGGCGACGACCGGACAGCGGCGTCGAGGGCGGACTAGTCCTCGGCTGGACAAGAAGTGTGGACACTCGGACGGCCCTCTGCACGGTTGCGTCAGCGGGACCCGGCGAATGCAAATACCGGCGTCCTTGCATGTCGCGACCGTAAAATCCGCCCGCCATACCGCCGTGCCATCCGGGTGCGTCCTTCGTTCTCGGGAGAATGGCTGCCATGAGACTGCGCCAGGTCATGTCCGATGTGTTCCTCGTCGAGGGCATCGCGTCCAACTGGACGCTGCTCCGCGAGGGTCGAGACCTCACGCTTGTCGACGCGGGGTATCCCAAGGACGTCGATGGCGTCGTCGCTTCCGTGGAGCAGCTCGGTCACCGGATCGAGGACATCCGCGGTGTGCTGATCACTCACGGGCACATCGACCACGTGGACGCCATACCCGCTCTGCAACGGCTGCACCCGCTGCCGACATACGCCGGCGAACGCGAGTTGCCGATGCTCCGCGGTGAGCGGCACGAGCAGGCCACGACCTGGGATGTCGTGTCACGGTGCTGGCGCCCGCGGGTGGCGAAGTGGGCGGTCACGATCGCTCGTGCGGGGGCACCGGCCGAGGTCCGTCTGCCGGACGCGCAACCCACCCTGACGGACGGCGCGCTCGACCTACCGGGCTCCCCCGTCGCGGTCCCGTGTGCAGGCCACACCAGCGGGCACACCGCGTATGCGCTTCCCGCGGCCGGCATCGTCGTCACCGGCGACGCTCTCATCACCGGGCATCCGATCGTCGCGCGCTCCGGGCCACAGTTGCTGCCGGCGTTCTTCAGTCATGACCAGGACGAGGCGAACGCGTCTCTCGACGCGCTCGCTGCCGTCGACGCCGACACCGTTCTCCCCGGGCACGGGCCGGTGTGGCATGGCTCGCTGCTGGATGCGGTGGACGCAGCTCGCGCGTCAGGTCAGCGCTGACCCGCTCGTCGCGTTTCGTCGATGCCAAACGGGAGCTACAGCTCAGGAGTTACAGCTCCCGCTTGGCATCGGACAACTGGTGTCCGTTGGGCGCAGCCGTCAGATCCCAATTCACCGGCAGTCCGAGGTTGGTCTTCAGGAACTCGTTCGCCTCCGAGAACGGTCTGCTCTCCCCGAAGAGCGGCAAGTTCTTCGCGGTCCACGCTGCTGGGTGGGCGGAGCAGATCATCGTGTGACGTTGCTGATCGATCGAGACTGTCCGCGCCTTCTTGATGGCAGAAGATCCCCAGAGCAGGAAGGCGACGTGGTCTTGTTCATTGTTGACCGCTCGAAGCACACTGTCAGTGAACAGCTTCCAGCGCTTGCGGTGTGCCGCTGACCCAGCTGCTCCCTCCTTCACAGTGAGAGTCGTGTTGAGCAGGAGCACGCCTTGTCTTCCCCATGCGCTCAAATCGCCGTGGGATGCCTCCACGATTTGCAGGGCGGGGTCATCGCGGAGATTTCGGTAGATCGTCGTCAGTGACCGGGGCACGTCGACTTTCTCCGGCACGGAGAATGCGAGGCCATTCGCCTGTCCCTCGCGCGGGTACGGATCCTGACCAAGAATCACCACGCGCACGTTGGCGAGGCTGGTCAAATGGAACGCCCGAAACACCTGGTGCCGCGGCGGAAACACCTTCGGGTTCCCCGTGTAGAGCTCGGCCACAATCTCGTCGACGTCTCCTCCGAAGCCATGCCTGGCCAAGGCTTCGGCCCAGTCCTGCGGAAGCTTCGACGCGTCCGGTTCGTCACTCATGCACAGTTCTCCTTCGGGCCGACCCACGCGTGGAACAACGGGATCCGGTCCCACGCTCCCCCGCGGGCAATCGCGATGACGGCGTGGGGGCGATCGAACGTGAGGGTCACCTGCCGGATTGTGCGAAACTCCGGCATCGGCGGTGCGCTGCCCGCGAGACCGAAGGCAGTCACCGCCGCGGCGCTGAAACCTTCCTCGTCGTACTTCGCGGAGACGTTCTGGCAACAGCTCAGATCGGAGCGCTCCGGGAGCATCGCCTGGATCGGCTGCGCCACCAGATCGACGCCTGGAGCCGCGCCGAGGTCATGGCTGTCGGTGACGGACCACTCGGGCAATTTCGCCTCCCACATCTCCGTTCCCTCCTCGGGCGCGTTACCACAGAACTGGCGCACGGTCTCCTGACAAGTCCACGAGTGGCCGTGCTCGACCTCATCGGCAGACAACTGGCCCGGGAACGTGTTGTTGCTAAGCCGTCCGTCGTCGAGCATCGCGACGACTTCGTCAACGGCGTCCCATACCTTCGCGGGAGCAACATCAGGCGCTGCGATCACGCTGATGACGTCGACGCCGTCGTCCGTCATCGGCCGCGCGACCGCAACCGGCCCGATCGACGTCTGGACAACGGCCTGAAGTCCGTCACGGAGGACGAGCATGTCGTCGTCCTCGCCAAGAGCGATTTCACTGCTCCACTTCGGGGTGAGCACCAGCGCAGATGCGAGAACGAGCATCGTGTCGGGATCGAGCTTCAGCGGGAAGGTCTCCACCACGCCACGGGTTTCGCGCTTCGCCCAGTCGTCGAGCGCATCCTGCGTCGGGAGTGCCGACAGCGTAAGCGGAAGCTGACGGGAGAGCTGAACGTCCTCCCGCAGCCACCCGCCGAGTGCAATCGCGACTGTCGGATGTGGCTCCTTCAGAAGTCGGGTCGCAGCTTGCTTCGCGTCCTCCGGGGTCAACCCGCAGATCCGACCGAATCCCTGTGGGTCTGTGACGACCGGTGCGAGGGTCGCCAACAGGAGCCACAGACCGGCATAGGACACCGCGCTCGTCTCATCACCGTGCAGGCTCGCGCGCGCCCTGGCGCCATACTCCCGAATGGCGGCGGCGACATCCACACTGTCAATGGTCTTCATCGTGCGTCGACCATAGCGAGCACCGCCGACACTGTCGGCGCGTCAGGTCAGCGCTGACAACTTCGTCCACTGCTTCCACGACAGCGCCCAGTCGTAGAGCTCGGTGCGGGTGTTGGCGAGCTTGACGTCGGTGCCTCGCACGTCGACCGGGTCGCCGTAGATCGCGGTCTTGTAGTAGGCCTTGCCGTTCGCCGTCGACAGGTTGATGCAGCCGTGGGAGACGTTCGAATTTCCTTGCTGCGCAACGGTGTCCGGGTTGGCGTGGATGAACTGTCCGTTGTTGTTGAAGCGCACGGCCCAGTGCTCGATCTCGTCGTAGTGGTAGCGCTCCGACTTCATCTCGACGGTCTGCTGCTTGTCGGTGACGATGTTGATCCCGGTGCGGGTGTTGCGGATCGGGTCCGAGCCCAGCCCGTATGACGCGGGGTATGTCGCCACCTTCGCGCCGTCCCGGTAGATAACGATGTTGTGCTTGCGCGCGTCCGCTATGACGACCTGCGAGCGCCCGATGTTGAAGTGCCAGTCGAGGTCCTGCTGACCGGTGATGCCGCCACCCCAGTCCAGGTGCGCCAGCGGCAGGATGACATGCACCTCGGTGTGCGCGGGCCAGTAGTTCTTGGTGCGGAAGTGCACGGTGGAGTTCGGTGCGTTGTCCGGCAGCCAGGCCCAGGACCCGGTGGCTTCCTTCCACCCGCCCCGGGATCCTGCCGGCCGGATCAGGACGCGCAGGTGCTTCTCGACCATGGCCTTGTCGGTGACCAGCGCCTCGAAGTTGACCACGATGGGGGCCGCGACACCGACCGTCTTGTCGACGCCGATGTTCGCGGTCGCGCGAACGGTGCGTATGGCGGCAGTCGACGTGACCTTCCCGTCGCTGACGGCGCCGGCCGGGGTGACCGCCTTCCACGACCACGACGCATCCGCGGCGATCGGCCCGTAGCTGACCCACGAGACACCATCCTTCGAGAGCGTCCCGCTGACGTCCGCGCCGTCGCCGTCCTGCACCAACAACGACTTCAGCTGCGCGGACGAGGTCAGCCGCACCGGGGCTCCGAACGGCACGGAACCCTTGTCCAGGCCCGCCACCGTGATGGTCGCCGGTTTCGCGGGCGGCGTGGATTTCGCCGACTTCGTCTCGGACGGTGCAGCGGCGCGGGACCTCCCGGGGCTCTTCTTGTCCTGGCCGTCGCCGCAGGCCGCGACGCCTGTCGTCAGCGCCGTCGCCAGCGCGCCACCCATCACGACACGTCGAGTCAGCTCTCCGGACACGTCATACCCCTCCCGAGGCCCCCCTCATGAGCAATTTACGTCCGCCAGGGTACGTACTCCAGGTCCCGGATCAGCGACCCGGGCACGCGGCACACAGGGAATCGAAACCGAATCGTCACTCGGCGCGCGCGCCGAACTTCCACCACAGCAGCGCCGCGATGCCCCCGCCGATCGCGGTGACGGCCAGCGGCACGACATGCCCACCCTCGTGGTCGCTGTATGCCGCGCGCACCGATCCGCCCGAGCGCCAGGACAGGATCGACCGGTCCGACTGCGCCGACAGCAGCGCCGTGTTGCTCTGGTAGGAGCCGGTCGACAGCATCGCCATCGCCGAACCGAGGGACCCCAGCGACGCGAAGGAGCCGACCGACCCCACCGAGAATGCCGACCCGACCGACCCGATCGAGCAGAACGACTCGGCAGAGCCGATGCAGAGCACCGAGTTGCGGGACGCGATGGACCATCGTGACGTCATACCGCGATCGTCGCACGCAACACTCGCCGACGCGCGAACTTTTCTCAGCTGTCGCCCGATGCTTTTCCGGCTCCCACGCGATGCATGTGCTTGAGCGCGGCGGTGTATGACGCGACGGCCGAGCACTCGAGGTAGGGGATCTCTCGCTCTGCGCAGAACTCGCGAACCAGCGGCTGCGCGTGGCGCAGATTGGCGCGGGGCATGCTCGGGAAGAGGTGATGCTCGATCTGGTAGTTGAGCCCGCCGAGGGCCGCGTCGGTGACGGGACCGCCGCGCACATTGCGCGAGGTGAGCACCTGCCGCAGCAGCGGGTCGTCGGCCTCCGCGCCCTGCAGGATCGGCATGCCCTTGTGGTTCGGCGCGAACGAGCAACCAAGGTAGATACCTTGAAGTCCCTTGTGGATCATGACGAACAGGACCGCCTGCGGCCAGGTCATCGTGAGGGCGAGCAGCAGGATGTAAGCGGCGAAGTGCGTCACGAGCAGGGTTGCCTCCACCGCCCTCAGCCGTAGTCCCGGCGCGAACAGCGCACGGACGCTGGCGAGGTGCAGGTTCATGGCTTCGAACACCAGCAACGGGAAGAAGAGCAGTGCTTGCTGGCGCGTCCACCAGGCGGCCACACCACGGCGCGACGTGCCCTGACTCGTGTCCCAGATCAGGACACCGCCGCGGACGTCCGGGTCGGTCTCCAGATCGTTGGGGTGTGCGTGATGTGCGTTGTGCTTTCGCACCCACCAGCCGTAGCTCAGGCCACTGAAGAGATTGGCGATCACCAGGCCGAGGAGTCTGCTGCGGCCGGCATTCCGGGTGACCTGCAGGTGGCCGACATCGTGTCCGAGGAAGCCGGTCTGGGTGGCGATCACGGCCATGGCCGGCGTCAGCGCGAGGAGCCACCACGAGTCCCGGTGGGTCGCCATCACTGCGACGGTCGCTCCCAGCGCCACCAGGATGATCGCGGCGTAGCCGGCGTAGCTCCACGGTCGTGGACGTAACAGGTCGTGGGCGCGGATCTGCCGCGCCAGGTCGCCGTAGCCGCCGGTCCGGACGACCGTCGGCGGCGGTCGCACGGGTAGTTGTGTCGGTCTCAGGTCAGTCATTTCGTTGCCCTCCAGGCCTATTCGAAGAGGTGCCCGTAGTGGGCGGTCGTGTGCGCGGCCGGTTGGCCGCCCTCGTTGTCCCACCGGTCGAGCCCGTTCCGAACGCTCCGATCGCGTCCGACAGGGGCGGCGCCGTAGTCACCGAGAACGATCTCGGCGAACTCGGCGTCGGTGCTCGAGGGGATGACCGTGAGCACCAAGTGGGTGAATCCGGTGAGTGACAGGTCGATGTTCTCCGGGTAACGGGCCCGGGAGAACCACCCCACCTTGGTCGTGCCCAGCGGTGTGTGGATTCGGCGTGGCCCGGTCGGCCACATGCCTTCGGTGTATGTCGCGCGGGCGATCCGCTGGTGCAGGGCTGCGTGCACGGCCACGTCGAGATCGGCCAGCTCCGTTGCCAGATTGGTGCTCTGCGGCCACCACGCACCGTCGGACGGGCCGATCGCCCGAGTGCCGGACAGGCTCCACCGCGTCGGGACCCGACCTACAGGAATGGTTGCGGCATCGGCGGTTTCAGTCGTCGTGATGGGTGAGTCGAGCATGACTGCCCCCTTCGGGAGCGAGAACAACTCCGAAATCGAGTTGCGGTGATCGGACGGTCAGGAGGTCCCTGATCGCCATTGCTTCGGGTACGAGCCCGTTCGGCGGCGGCAGGCGCCGGCTGCGAAAGGTGTCGGGCTACGGAGATCCGCGCGAAGCGCAGCTACGGGTAGATCGTGCGGGGCTGGCGCATCTCGGCCACATCCCATCTGGGCTCGAACCTGCGAGCCTCGTCTACAACGCAGGGAAGGCGGAACACCGTAAATCGGATCCGCGAAACGCTCCCTACTCCTTCAACAGTCCGCGAGTAACCCATCGCGGGCCAGACCGTCCACGAACACGACGGCCCTAGTGGTCGACCGGGAACTCCGCGGCAAGGAAGTCCACCGTATGACGCCACGCGGCGGCCGACGCCTCCTCGTGGTGGAACATCGGGTGCGGGTTGTCGAAGGCATGCCCGGCTTCGTCATACGTCTCGAACCGCACACCGTCACGGGTGACCGCGGCACGGATCCGCTCCACGACGTCGGCGGGGATGAAGTCGTCGGCCAGCCCGAAGTGGTGCAGGCTCGGCGCCGTGACGTCATCAGCGAGATCGAGCAGGCCGGGCAGCGCCGAACCGTAGTAGCTGACCAGCACACCCACGTCGGACGAGGCCGCGACGTTGAACGCCAGGCCGCCACCGAAGCAGAAGCCGACGACGCCAACACCGCCATCGATGTGCTCATCGTCGCGGGCAGCGACGACCGCGGCCACCCCGTCACCCACGGTGGTCGGCCAGTCGAGTTGGCTCATCAGCCCCATCGCCTGCTCCAGCGCGTCCTCGCGGCTGTAGTCGATCTCGGAATCCTCGAGACGCCAATAGATCTCGGGCACGAGAACGACATACCCGAGCGCGGCGAGGTCAGCGGCTCGCGCCTGGATGTAGTCGGTGACGCCGAAGATCTCCTGGAAGAGCACGATGCCCGGTCCGGACCCGGGCTCGGGAAGGAAACGCAGCGCAGGCATCGCGCCATCAGCGGTGGGTATGTCGATCCGTTCACTCATCACCGCAGTGTTCCACCACAGCGGCGTACGCTGCGGGAAATGAAGCAGGAGCCGGTCCAGCTCGCGGAGATCCTGGCGTCCTTGTCGCTGGCGACCGACCTCGGCCTCGGCCTGCCGGCGGAGCACGTCCTGCGGCAGACGGTGATCGCGGCACGACTGGCCGAATTGGCCGGTCTCGACGACGAAGTCCGTGCCGACACCTTCTACGTCTCACTGCTCGCCTGGGTGGGATGCGTCGCCGACTCCCACGAATTGGCAACGTGGTTCGGCGACGACCGGCAGATGCGTGCCGACAGCTACGGGGTGGATCGACGGCCGCTGAAGATGATGCCGTTCATGCTCTCGCACGTGGGTGCGGGTCGTCCGCCGGGACAGCGTATGGCGGTTGCCGCCCGCTTCGTCGGCGGCGGTTTCCGGGACGCGCTCGGCACCTTCGTCACCCACTGTCAGACGACAGGTGACATTGCCGACTGCCTCGGCATGCGCGAGTCGGTGCGCAGGTCGTTGTCCCAGGCATTCGAACGCTGGGACGGCAAAGGGGTCCCCGGCGAGGTCGGTGGCGAGGGACTGGAGCAAGCCATCCGGATCGTCCAGATCGCCGACGACACAGAAGTTTTCGCGCACTCCGGAGATGTGGACGCTGCGGTGGAGATGCTGGGGACCGGCCGCGGGCGCGAGTTCGACCCGGCTCTGGTCGACCTTTGCGTGGAGCACGCGGCCGCAATACTGCACGGGCTGGACGATCTCGATGCGTGGCCCGTCGTCATCTCCGGATGCGCAGCCCTGGATCGGACCCTTGGCGATGAGGAGCTCACACCGGCGTTGGAGGCGTTCGCGGACTATGCCGACCTGAAATCGCCCTGGTACCTGGGTCATTCGCGCGCCGTCGGAGCGCTGGCCCAACGCGCAGCGACGATCAGCGGCGCCGTCGATCCCGACTTGGCGCTTCGTGCCGGCCTGGTGCACCGGCTCGGTGCGATCGGAGTGTCGTCGTCCGTGTGGAACAAGGCCGAGCCGTGGTCCGCGGTCGAACGTGAGCGGGTCCGCACAGTCCCGTACCTGACCGAGCGGGTGCTGTCGCGCCAGCCGACACTCGCCCGGATCGGGCGGCTCGCTGCGATGACCCACGAGCGGTTGGACGGCAGCGGTTATCCGCGCGGGCTCACCGCGACGTCGCTCGATGGTCCGGCGCGGCTGCTCGCCGCCTCCGACTTCTACCAGGACCTGGTCGAGGCGCGACCTGGCCGGCCGGCGGTGGGCGAAGCGGAACGCGCGGAGGCGATGCACACCGAGGTCCGCGCCGGCCGACTCGATGCCGCGAGTGTCGAGGCCGTTCTGCACGCCGCCGGACACCGGGTGTCGCGACGGGTGCCGCAGGTGGCATCGCTCACCGCGCGCGAAGTCGAGGTGCTCGTCCTGCTCGTCCGCGGCATGAGCACGAAGGACATCGCCCGGCGCCTGACGGTCAGCCCGCGAACCGTCACCGCGCATCTGGAGCACATCTACGCCAAGACCGGTACGTCCTCGCGTGGCGCAGCGTCGATGTTCGCGCTGCGCCACGGTCTGGTCAGCGCCGAACAGCACTGGCAGCGCACGCCGTCGGAAGATCGGTAGTTCTTCCGATGTGGCGAGTTCCGGCTGCGCCATACAACTGAAGGCATGAACACGAACACGATCCCAAAGACCACATCCACCACCCGACCGCCGGTCAACGGCGAGCTGGTCCACGCTCTCAGTTGCCGCGACTTCCGGGCGTTCGAGCGCTGTCTGGCCGACGACGCCCACCTGCGCGCACTCGTGCCCTCCGGGCCTTTCGAACTCGACGGAGGAGCAGATATCGCCGCGCGGTTCGAGACGTGGTTCGGCGGGGCTGACGACTTCGTCCTGCTCGAAGCATCCGCCGGAAGCGTCGGCGCCAAGCGCTACCTGCGGTGGCGGATCCGGCTCAGCCCTCCCGGTCATCGCGGGGACGGCCGGGTCACCGAGCAACACCTGTTCACCACCGGACACGACAAGATCGAGACGATCGACCTGCTCTGCAGCGGCTTCCAGCACGAGCAGGTCGAGTAGGGCGAGGAACGAGCCCGTATCGAGACCCCGAGACCTCTCCCCCGCCCCGGTCCCTCCGCGTCCTCGGCCACCGAACTCGCTCAGATGCCCGCGGAGTTGTCGACGCCACCACGCACCGGTAGGTCGTCGAACACGGCCGGCGGATCTCGCCACAGCTCGGGCAGGGTGCCGGCCAGTGCGTCCTGCACCGCCCGCCATACGCGCTGTGGGGTGCACGGCAGATCGATGTGCCGCACGCCCAGATGACTGACCGCGTCGACGACGGCGTTCTGCACGGCAGGGGTCGAACCGATAGTGGCCGACTCACCGATCCCCTTGGCGCCCAGCGCATTCAGCGGCGTCGGCGTCATCGTCGACGCGGTCTCGAAGTCGACCAGGTCCATCGCACTCGGCATCGCGTAGTCAGCCAGTGTCCCGGTCATCGGCTGCCCGTCTGCGTCGAAGACGAC
The DNA here is from genome assembly GCF_014640635.1 of Flexivirga endophytica. Taxonomy (GTDB): domain Bacteria; phylum Actinomycetota; class Actinomycetes; order Actinomycetales; family Dermatophilaceae; genus Flexivirga; species Flexivirga endophytica. Next base: position 678,295 of record NZ_BMHI01000001.1, on the reverse strand, counting down.
CTCCTCGTAGAGGGCCTGGGCGATGCCCTGCGCGAGACCGCCGTGCTGTTGTCCCTCGACCAGCAACGGGTTGAGCACCCGCCCGCAGTCGTCGACCGCGATGTGTCGCAGCGGCCGAACGTGCCCGGTCTCGGTGTCGACCTCGACCACGGACACGTGCGCACCGAAGGGAAATGTCGAACCCTCCTGCTCGACGTCCAGACCGGCGGCGAGGGTCTCCCCCGCGTCGCGCGCTGCGCCCGCCACGTCGATCCAGGTGACCGATGCGCCGTTCGGGACCCCAGCCACGCCGAACGTTCCTTCTTCGGTGAGCACGATGTCGTCGACCGCCGCCTCCAGCAATGTGGCCGCGTGCCGCCGTGCCCGGTCGCGGACGTCGGCGGCGGCGGAAGCCACTGCGCTGCCGCCCAATTGGAGCGACCGGGACCCTCCGGTGCCGCCGCCACGAGGCACGACGGCCGTGTCGGACTGCACATAGGTGATCTTCTCCATCGGTATGCCGAGGGCGTCGGACACCAGCATCGAGAACGCCGTCGCGTGCCCCTGCCCGTGCGCGGAGGTGCCGGACGACACGGTTGCCGTCCCGTCGTCGTGGACGGTGACCGAGCCGTACTCGGAACCGCCGCCCGGAGCGGTGACTTCGACGTAGACGCTGACCCCGATGCCGAGTTGCACAGGGTCGCCGGATTCACGACGGATCGCTTGCTCTTCGCGCAGCTTGTCGCAGTCGGCGAGCCGTAGCACCTCGCGCAGCGGCAGGTCGTAGTCGCCCGAGTCGTATGTCGCCCCCATCGGGGTCGTGACGGGAAAGGCATTGGGGTCGATGAAGTTTCGCCTACGCAGCTCGACCGGGTCGATGTGCAGCTCATCTGCAGCGATGTCCATCATCCGCTCCAGGTGCGCCGCTGCCTCCGGCCGTCCGGCACCACGGAAGGCGCCCATCGGGGCGGTGTTGGTGACCGCGGACGCGGCGCCGTACGAGACGACGGGGACGTCATACACACCGGGCACCATGAGGGCGGTCATGTGGATCGGCAGGGCACCGCCGAAGCCGGCCCACGCGCCGGCGTCGCCGACCACCCGGGCGCGCAGTCCGATGATCCTCCCCGCGTCGGTGAGGCCGAGCTCGTAGTAGCCGACCTGTCCGCGGCCGTGCATGCCCTGCAGGTTCTCCGAGCGGGTCTCGACCCAGGCGACCGGCCGACCGAGTGCGCGGGCGGCGCCGATGACTGCGGTGTGCTCGGCGATCAGCCCCGCCTTGCCGCCGAAGCCGCCGCCGACGTGCGGAGAGATGACCCGGACGCGCTCCTGCGGCAGCTCGAACTCCTTCGCCACCATCTCCTGGAACCCGTGCGGCATCTGTGTCGAGACGTGTATGACGAGATCGTGCTCATCGTGCTCGTTATGGCCGGCCGGTTCGACCGCGATCGCGTTGCCCTCCATCGGCACGACCGCGACGCGCTGGTTGACCATTCGGGCACGTACGACGACGTCAGCGCCGGCCAATGGATCCTGTGCAGTGGCAGTGCGATTACCGATCACGAGGTTCGTGCCCAGCTCCGGGAACTGCAGCTCCGCATCCGGTGCAAGCGCTTCCTCTGCGTCCACGACCGCCGTGATGGGTTCGTAGTCGACGTCGACCAGCTCAACCGCGTCGACTGCAGCGGCCGGCGATTCGGCCACGACGACGGCGACCAACTCACCGACGAACCGCACCCGGTCGACGGCCAACGGCGGCCGGGGTACCTTCGGGTGGACCACCATCAGTCCGTGGTGCGGCGGCAGCGACAGGTCCGCGGCCGTGTAGACCGCGACGACACCGGGCGAGGCTGCCGCCTCGGAGGTGTCGATGCTGCGAATGTGTCCGTGTGCCAGCGGTGATCGCACGAACGCCGCATGCAGCAGACCGTTCAGTTGAAGATTGCCCACGAAGGTCGATGCGCCGGTCACCAGATCAGCGTCTTCGACCCGTCGGACCCTGGTCCCGAGGATTGAACCTGCCATGGAACGACACTACGTCCGCCGGCGACCACCGAGGGTGGATCGTGGGATCCGCGCTCACCGCAGATTCGGTCGGAGCCTGACGATCTCGAGGGCAGCCGTGACGTTCGTGACGTTGTCCACGAGTGGGCGCGGCATCAACCGATCGGCGCGCTCGAGTCGCCGCAACACGGTGTTGCGGTGGGTGTAGAGCCGCTGCGCGGTGCGGGAGGCGTTGAACTGCTCACGGACGTACGCCGAAACCGCGTCACGCAACTCCGGGTCCGCCGTGGCCAGGGCTCCGAGATTGTCCGCGACGAACTCGTCCGCCTTGGTGAGGTCCCCGGTCAGCAGTGCCACCAGTTGCACCTCGGCGTACCGGGTGATCCGCTGGTCGGAGTCGATGCGTGCGACGAGCCGCTGTGTTTCCGTGGCATCCAGGTGGCTGCGCCGGAATCCCTCCAGCCCCAGACCTTTCCGGCCGATCGCCACCTGCACCGTCGGTGCTGCAGCGAGCGCCGCGGTGACGGCCTCGCCGGTGTGGACGTCGGTCACTGGTAGCCACACCCACAGGGATTGCGCTCCCGCCACCAGCGTCAGTCGCCGGGTCGCGCCGCTGGCCTGCCTGAACGCGTCGGCCACCGCCTCAAGACTTCCGGCAACGTCCTCGGGTGCGCCATCAGCGGTCGCGGTGTCGGCAGTCGAGTCCGTCCAGACCACGAGTGCGATGTGCTCGCCGGTCAGCTGGTAGCGCAACCGCAACTCGGCCTGCGCCCGGGTGATCGGCGCACCTTCGAGGATGAGGGTCAGGGTCGCCATACGTTCGGCGTTGGTGCCTCGGGTGAGTTCCTCGATGTCGGCCTGCATGACTTCGGTCAGTGCCTCGACGGTGTCGTCCAGGAAGGTCGATATCGACAGGGCGGAGACATCGAGCAGTTCCTGCAGTTGCGCGGCATCGGTGGTGAGCGCGAAGCAGATGCGCATCCACAGGCGCCAGGCCGCGCTCTGCGCCGTGCGGTAGGAGTCGAGCGCGCGGCTGTCCAGACCCCGCCGAACCAGGTCGCGGGACAACCTGATCGCCTCGGTGCTCAACTGCGGGGTGACCCGTTCTCCCGGGTCGCTGATGTTCGATGCCGCCCACCGTCGCAGGTTCTGCACGTTGACGACCCGGGCCGCCTCGGTGAGCGTCGGATCGATCGCCAACCGGTCGGAGTGGTAGCCGGCCAGTGTCGCCTCGTGGAGCAGCGCGAGCTCGTCCTCCGACGGGTTCAGTGCCTCACGTGCGCCCTTGCGGAAGAGCTCCCGGACAGCCGGGCTGAGGGTCGGCAGTGGCGCGGATGTGGTGTGCACAGTGCCCCACCGTACGCCAGATGTGCAGCACTCTGTCCCTGTCTTCGAGTGCGTGCGCGGGCCAAGCTGGGCGTCACGTTCACCGTCCGTCCGTCAGGAGTTCCTGCATGCCCAGCGCCACCACGGTCGATCCGCTCGACGTCCTCATCATCGGAGCCGGCATCTCTGGCATCGGTGCCGGGCACTACCTGCGGGCCAACTGTCCGGGCAAGTCGTTCGCGATCCTGGAAGGCCGGGCCGCCTCCGGCGGCACCTGGGACCTGTTCCGCTACCCCGGCATACGTTCCGATTCCGACCTGCACACCTTCGGTTACGACTTCAAGCCGTGGCGTGACAAGGACGCGATCGCGGACGGCGCCAAGATCCTGGACTACCTGCGCGAGGCGGCCACCGCGGACGGCCTCGATGAGCTGATCCACTTCAACCACAACGTGATCGGCGCGTCCTGGGACTCCGCCGAAGCGCTGTGGACGGTTGACGCGGAGACACCGGACGGTCCCCGCACGTTCCGAGCCCGTTGGATCTTCGCCGGCACCGGCTACTACAACTACGACGAGGGATACACCCCGGACTTCCCGGGCCGCGAGGACTTCACCGGCACGATCGTGCACCCGCAGCACTGGCCCGAAGACCTGGACCATGCCGGCAAGAAGGTGGTCGTCGTCGGCAGCGGCGCGACCGCGGTGACGCTCGTCCCGGCGATGACCACCGGCCCGCAGGCAGCCGCGCACGTGACGATGCTGCAGCGCACGCCGACCTTCGTCACCGCGCTCCCCCGCGAGGACAAGATCGCGCAGGCGCTACGCCGGACGTTCGGCGAGGAGCGCGGCTACCAGCTCACTCGGCGCAAGAACATCGCCGTGCAGCACTGGACCTGGCGTCTGGCCCGGCGCTTCCCGGGCCAGACCCGAGCGCTGCTGCGCAAGGCACAGGTGAGGGCCCTGCCGGAGGGGTATGACGTCGACAAGCACTTCAACCCGCCGTACGACCCGTGGGACCAGCGCCTGTGCGTCGTCCCGGACGGAGACCTCTTCAGGGCGATCCGGTCCGGCCGGGCGGACGTGGTGACCGACCACATCGAGACGTTCACCCCGCGCGGCATCCGGCTCACCTCCGGCGAGGAGCTGGAAGCCGACATCATCATCACCGCGACCGGGCTGAACCTCCGCCTGATCGGCGGCATCCCACTGACGGTCGACGGCGCCGCGGTGCACTTCCCGGAGACCGTCGCCTATCGCGGGCTGATGCTCAGTGGTGTGCCCAATCTTGCTCTGTCCGTTGGCTATACGAACGCGTCGTGGACCCTCAAGGTCGGGCTCCTGTGCGAATATTTCACCCGGCTGCTGCGCCACATGGACACCTACGGGTATGACGCCGTCACCCCGGAGGCTGATCCGACCATGCCGACCCGCCCGCTGCTCGACTTCGCTGCCGGTTACATCCAGCGATCGATCGACGACCTGCCGCGACAGGGCGACCACGACCCGTGGGCGACCACGACCGGCTTCCCGGACGACGTCCGGTTGCTGCGCAACGGACCCGTGAATGACGCCTGCCTGCGCTTCAGCTCCGTCCACGACACTGCGCCGGCAACGATCACCGAGCCCGCAACGCTCACCGAGCCTGTCGAGGTGGCGTCATGACCGCGCCGGACCAGTTCGCGCAGCTGCCGCACGGGATCCGGTTGTGCTACCGGGTCACCGGAGAGGCCGACGCCATACCGGTGCTGCTCGTCTCGGGTATGTCGCAGGATCTGACGACGTGGCCGCAGGACTTCGTCGATGGCCTTGCCGCACAAGGGTTTCGGGTGATCCAGCACGACAACCGTGACATCGGCCGGTCCACTCCGATGACGACACGGCCACCGACGTTGCTGCACCAGCTCACCGGCCGCGCCCGGCCGGACGCCTACACCCTGGAGGACATGGCGCAGGACAGCGTCGCGCTGCTGGACCATCTCGGCGTGCGCCGCGCGCACCTCATCGGGCAGTCGATGGGCGGGATGATCGCGCAGACGGTCGCAGCGCATCACGCGGACCGCGTGCTCACCCTGACGTCGATGTATTCCACCACCGGGGCACCCGGCGTCGGCGGCGTCGCGTGGTCGACGAAGGCGAAGATCGCCAAGCGGCCACCACACGGCCGCGCCGAGTACATCGCGCGCCACTTGGAGATCACCGCGCATCTCGCCGGCCGCCGGTATCTGATCGACCCGGTGGTGGAGACGGCCAACGCTTCGGCGGCCTGGGAACGACGTGGAGCTGCCGGTGCAGCGGGAATCTCTCGACAGATACAGGCGATTCAGGCGTCCGGAGATCGCACGAAGGCGGTCTCGACCATCACTGCACCGACGCTGGTGATCCACGGTGACCGCGACCTGATCGTTCATCCGAGCGGCGGGCAGGCGACGGCGGACGCGATCGCCGGGGCACAGTTGGTCAGCGTTCCGGGGATGGGCCATCACTTCGCTCCAGCGCTCGTCGAGCCATTACTGGCGAGGATCACCGATCACCTCAACGGCTCGCTCGGCCCGGCGGGTCGAGTGCCGGAGGAGCGAATACTGGAGAGGATCACCGATCACCTCAACGGCTCGCCCGGCCCGGCGGGTCGAGTGCCGGAGGAGCGAAGCGGTGGAGGTGTATCGAGACCGGCCGCACACCGCCTTCGCCGGAACGCCCGCCGTACCGACAACACTCGTGCCGTGGTGACGGGCGCCGGCAGCGGCATCGGTCGCGCATTCGCGCAGGAGCTCGCGCGGCGTGGCGGTCAAGTCGTCTGTGCCGACATCAACCCGGAGACGGCGCAGGAGACGGTCTCCTTGATCGAAGCTGCGGGCGGGTCTGCCATCGCCGTGAAAACCGATGTCACTCAGGAGCATTCGGTCACCGCACTGGCAGACGCGGCACAGGAGTGGTTCGGGCTGCCGACGCTGGTGGTCAACAACGCCGGCATCGGCGGCGGCACGCCGGTCGGTGAAGGCGACCTGGAGGCGTGGTCGAAGCTGCTGCGGGTGAACCTGTGGGGCGCGATCGTCGGCTGCCACGTCTTCCTGCCGCTGCTGCGCCGGTCCGGGCACGGAGGTCTGATCAATGTGGCGTCCGCGGCCGGCTACGCGGCGGCTCCGGGCATGGGTTCCTACAACGTCAGCAAGTCCGGCGTCCTGACACTGACCGAGACGATCGCCGCCGAGATCGCCGACACCGACCTGACGGTGACCGCGTTGTGCCCGACGTTCGTGCCGACCAACATCTTCGCCGGTGAGCTGATGACACCCGAGGGTGCCGTCGCCGCGCGTCGATTGGCCGACCGCAGCGGTTCCACTCCGGAATCCGTAGCGCTCGCCGCGCTGGACGGTTTCGATCGCGGCAAGCTCTACGTGATGCCACAGCTGGATGCCAAGCTCGTATGGCGCCTCAAGCGCTTCGCACCGGCCATCTATCCGACTCTCGCGCACAAGGCTGTCGCGCGGACGATGCCTCCGGCCGGGTGAGACGCCCGCCCTCAGCTCACGAACAATTGCTCAAAACCCTTGCCATTGCTTCTTTTTCAGCCTTGGTCACCCAGAGGTGGTAGTCGGCCTTGACCGCGACCTGCTTGGCGACATACGTGCACCGATAGCTCTTGTTCTTCGGCAACCAGGTCGCGGCGTCGCCGTCGCGCTTCTGGGCGTTCGCGCTGCCACTGACCGCGAGCAGGTTGCGCGGGTCGTTCGCGAGGTCCTGCCGCCGCTCGGGCGTGAGTTGCTGCGCGCCCTTCTGCCACGCATCGGACAACGCGACCACGTGGTCGATCTGGATGGCGTTGCTCGTCCCGACACCACGCTGGAAGGTGATCCGGGTGCGGGTGTAGGGGTCGACGAGCACGCCGGTCAGCACGACGCACCCGTGGGTGTTCGGCTTCAGAGTGCGGTCGGTGAGGTCGCGCCGCAGGATGTCGTTGCGGGTGTCGCAACCGTTGTGGCCGAGCTGGACCGTGACGTCGTCGCTCCAGCGCACACCGAACTCCTTGCGGTCGTAGCCGGTCTTCGGCGCGCGGCCCTTCACCGGGAGCTTCGCCAGCAGTTCCTGCGCGTGTGCGACCGTCGCCTTGGGCAGGGTCGACACGCTCGCCGGCGCGCTGGTCCGGGCTGTCGGTGCCGGTGCCGTCGAGGTGACAACTTTGGTGACTGTCACTGTCCGGGTCACTGTCGGTGCCGACGCTCCGGAGTCACCGCCGGACATCGACGTACATCCGGTCACGCCGATGGCGATGACTGCGGCCACAGCCGCCGGCCTGGCCGCACCACGAACGAGCCCACGCTTGCCACTCACCGCCGCTGCGCACCCACCTCTCAACTCCGTTGTCATGCAATCAGGGAACGCGGCAGCGCCATCAGTTGTCCCGTGTCGACCCCCGCCGTGACGAGGATAGGTGGGCTCTCAGCCGCCGGCACCCCGAAGCGCCGTCAGCAGCGCGGGGCGCATCAGTGGGTGGCCGGGTGACGGCAAGGAGTCGAGTCCGAACCAGCCGATGTCCACGTGCTCCTCCGGGGCGTTGTTCAGCGGAGTGCCCTGCCAATCGCTGACCAGCCAGGCGCTCACCAGCGCGGGCTCCTCAGCCGGCCCTGCAGTCAGCTGATAGAGCTGAGAAACCGTATCCGTGGTGATGTCCACGCCCAACTCTTCGCGCAGCTCCCGCCACAGCGCGCCGAGCTCGGACTCGCCCTCCTCGACGCAGCCGCCGGGCAGATCCCACACGTCCGGATGGGCTCGTTTGTCGGGACTCCGGTGCACGAGGAGAACCCGACCCTCGTCGACCAACGCGCCCAACACGACATCGGCGACAGACTCATCCATGGGTGTATTGCAGCAGCACACACCGACAGACCATCCAGCGTCACCAACGAGCAATCAGCTGGAGGGGGGTGGACAACTGTCACCACCTGTCGAGGATCAACTTCGCCAACTCGTCGGGGTGGGTGAGCATCGCATCGTGCCCGCTCGTCATCCAGGTGATGGGAAGTCCGTGCCCGGTCGCGAAGTCGGCGAACGGGACGCCATTGCCGGGCGCCATGACGATCGCCGACGCGGACGGCCCGTCTGTATGGCGATCAGGCACGCCCTTCAACGGGTCAGTGAACGTGGCCCACGGTTGCGGGACGAGGCGCGGCGTCAGCCACGCGGACTGCTCCGGATCGGTGACGCCGAGTTGCTCCGGCGTCGGCGCCGGGAGCCAGCCATCAGCGTGCTGGTCCCGCCAAAAACTCGCCAGCGCGGGCGGTGCCAGACCGAGGATGCTGTCGCCATCCCAGCCGAGCCAGGCGTCGACATACACGATGTGCTCGAGCTCCGCCTCGACACCGAGTGCCAGCGCCTGCTGCACCACGAGCCCGGCATAGCTGTGTGCCACGACCACCGCGCCGGCACGCGCGTCCGCCAGCGCCGCGCCGACAACACGCGCATGCTCGTCGAGAGTCGCCGGCGCACCACCAGGCCCGCGCAACGGCAATTCCGTTGCTATCGGTTGGTGTCCGGCGGATTCCAACAGCGGCACAACGGCATCCCACGCCCAACCGCCGTGCCACGCTCCGTGGACCAGGATGAGGTCACGTCCTTCAGGCATTCGCGCACTCCAATCTAACCAAACGATCGTTCGCCAATTTAGCAAACGGTCGCAAGCTAAAGTGGCAGCATGCGAAAGTCGGCCGAAGAAGCGCAGCGCACCCGGGAGCGGATCGTCGACGCGGGGGTCCACCGCACCTCCATCAACGGCATCTCCGGCGTGAGCATCGGCGATCTGGCATCTGTGCTCGGCATGAGCAAGGCGGGTGTGGTCGGCCCGTTCGGCTCCCAGGAGCAGCTGCAGCTCGCGGTGATCCAGCGTGCGCGGGAGACGTTCGTCGACGCGGTCGTGCGACCCGGGATGCGGCAGGAGGGCGGGCTCCCCCGGCTGCGAGCCACCGTGCGGGCATGGTGCCGCTATCTCGGCGACGGGACCTTCCCCGGAGGCTGCTTCGTCACCGCCGCGTCGACGGAACTCGACGGTCGTCCGGGAGTGCTGCGGGACGCCGTCCGCGACGTCGTCGTGCAGTGGCGGGGGTTCTTGCGCGAGCAGATCAGCACCGCTCAGACCAACGGTCAACTGGTCCGCCGACGCAACCCCGACGACCTGGTCTCAACGCTGAATGGCATTGCGATGGCGGCCAACCAGGAGATCCAGCTGCTGCGGGACACCACGGCTGCACGGCGCGCAGCACGTCTGATGCTCGCGCAGATCGACGCCTGGACGCGGGAGGGCCGATAGACGTTACGGTGACGCATGGACACCGTGGACCGAGACGAGACGCCGGCCGAACGCGCCGATCGCAACTGGGTGGAGTTGCTACAGGAGCTGCGCGTGACCCAGACCGGCATACAGGTGCTGGCCGGCTTCCTGCTGACACTGCCCTTCCAGCAGCGCTTCACGAACCTCAGTGACTGGCAGACCGGGCAATACCTCGCCGCGGTGTCGTGTGCGGTGTTGGCGGTCATCCTGCTGGTCGCTCCGGTGAGCGCGCACCGTTGGCTCTTCGGCCGGCACCAGAAGGAGGTCGTGGTCACGTTCGGCGACCGGCTCGCCAAGGCAGGTCTGGCGATGCTCGCAATCACCATCGTGCTGACCGTGATGTTCGTCTTCGGTGTCGTCGCCGGGCAGGCGGCCGGCTACACCGTTGCCGTCGTCACCGCCGTGGCGTTCATCGCGCTGTGGGCGATCCTGCCGTGGCGGAAGCTCAATTAGAGCGGTCCGAACACATCGGCGACGTCGGCCTGCAGCTCGAGCGTGGTCAGTATGTCGAGCAGCTGCCGCTCCTCATAGCGGAAGTGACTCTCCATGATCGCGCCGATGCCGTCGAGATGACTTCCCAGCTCGTCTCCGGTCGCCGCATCGTCGAGTGCAATCTCCAATGATTCCAACAACTTCGCGATCAGCGCGTGGTCCTCGACCAGCCTGCGGAGCACCGGAGCGAGCTCGGGGTGCGCTGCCTCGAGCGCCGGAAAGAGTGTCACCTCCTCACCGCGGTGGTGCCGGTCCAGCGCGGTGCAGAAACCACGGCAGTGGAGCAGCAGATCCCGGTGCTGGTCACCGGTCTCCCGAGCGACCTGCAGTGCCTTGCGCAACGCCGCGTGCGTGCGGCGCATCTCGTGTGCCCAGGCGATCAGCCTGGTCGTCTCGCGGTCAGTCACGCGAGGACGAAGGGTGTGACGTCATACGACGTGCTCCTTCGGTTCGGCGCCTCCATGCCTGACACGGTCTGCCACCGACACGCGACGCTGGGTCGACTGTAGCGTGGAGAAGATGGAATGCCGGATCGACGATGTCGTGATCCATTACGTGGAGCACGGCGAGGGGCCGCCGTTGGTCGCGCTGCACGGCGTCGGGGTGGATCACCGCGAGCTCGAAGCCGCCCTCGAGCCGATCCTGCCGGAGGACGGCTGCCGCCGCATCTACCCGGACCTGCCGGCGATGGGCGCGTCCACGGCCACCGGACTGACGAGCAACAACGATGTGGTCGCCGTGCTCGCGAAATTCCTTGAGCGCACCGTGTCCGGTCCCGCGCTCGTGCTGGGTCATTCGTATGGCGCCTACCTCGCGCGCGGGCTGGCCGCGCAGCACCCGCGGCTGGTCGCCGGGCTGGCGCTGATCTGCCCGCTGCCCGAGAGCGTCGGGCAGGTGCCGGCTCCCGAAGTGGTGATCCAGGAGGACGCGGCATACGACGAACTCGACGCCGAGCTGCAGGCGACATACGACGAGTATTTCGTCGTACGCACGCCGGCGACGGCGCGCGTGTTCCGCGACTACGCGGCACCCGGAATGTCCCTGGTCGACTACACCGCGCTCACCGAGATCTTCACCGGGTGGACGATCGACATGGGGCACGCGACGTTCTCCCGGCCTACCCTGGTTGCGGCTGGATTGCACGACACCACAGTCGGATTCGATGACGCCATGCGATTGCTCGACGTCTACCCGCGCGCCACCATGACCGTCATCGACGGGGCCGGGCATGCTCTGCTGCACGAGCGCCCGAGGGCGCTCGTCGGTCTCCTCGACGACTGGATCGAGCGGGCCCGAGCAGCAGCGGAATGACCCAGACCCGTCAGTGCGCTCCCCAACCCTGCAGGATCGTCACGACGTCCTGGGTGGTGCGGTAGTTCGACCCCGCCCACGACCCGGCGGACCGCCAACGGGCCATCTTGTTCGTGCTCGGCTCGATGGTGACCTCGCCCAGCTGCGGCAGCTCGGCACGGAAGGACGTCGCCATACCCGAGGGACGTTGCACCCGCATCTGGTTCGCGGGGATCGTCCACGCCGGCGCCTGGCTGCCGTCCGGGACGAAGGAGACCTGTCCGCCATACACGCGCAGTTGGCCCCAGTTGCTGGCCATGCTGTGCAATGTGGTGATGCGCGAACCGGGTGCCCGCACCTGCGCGAACCAAACTCCTGTCCCGGTGGCGACGTCGTATCCGGCACTGCCCGTCGCGGGAGCGTTGCGGTTGCTGCGCAGCACCAACCGGACGAACCCGAGGGCCAGGATCACCGGGGCGATCATCAGGATCCACGAGACGACGCGCATGCGCCCAGGGTCGCACAGCCGTGCCGTGGCATGCCGGGAGCGGACGGCTCACTCGGCAGCCGACACCATTTCCCGCTGCTTCTCGGCCACCCGCATCCGCTGCAGCTTGCGCCGCACCAACGGCCAGAAGAGCACCAGCACCCCGGTCGCGACCAGGCTCGTCCAGACCTGCGTCCGGCCGGTGTCGGTGGTCAACATGATCACCACGACGACCAGCACGCCCGCGATCAGGAAGATGTTGAGCCACGGGGAGAAGCGGACCTTGACGCCCAGGCCGGCGACCTCGTCCGGGGTCATCTTCTGCCGCAACCGCATCTGGGTGAGGGCGATGAAGACATAGACGAAGAGCGCGACCAGTCCGGCGGAGTTCATGATGAAGTCGAAGATGCCGGAGTCGGGTGCGACGAAGTTGGCGATTGCGGCGATGACACCGCCGATAGTGGACGCGAAGACCGCCACGACCGGCACGCCGTTGCGCGCCCGGTGGCTGACCGCCCTCGGCGCGAGACCCTTGTCCGCGAGCGCGGCGAACATGCGCGAGGCGGAGTAGAGGCCGGAGTTGAGCACCGACAGCACCGCCGAGAAGATGACCAGCTCCATGATGTTCGAGGCGGCCGGGATGTTGAACTTCTCGAACAGCACGGTGAACGGCGCGTTCGCGACGCCGGTTGCTTCCGGCAGCTGGTCCCACGGGATCGCCATGGTGATGATCAGGATCGACCCGACGAAGAAGAGCAGCACCCGCCAGATGACCGTGACGGTGGCGAGTTTGACGCCCTTGGCCGGGTCCTCGGACTCGGCCGACGCCATGACTGCGATCTCGGTGCCGAAGTAGGAGAAGATCACCAGCGCAACACCGGTGAGTATGGCGCCGATCCCCTTCGGCGCGAATCCGCCCTGTTGCCAGAGGTTTTGCACGACGAAGTCGCCGTCCGGCCACAGCCCGAGCACGAAGAGCGTGCCGACGACGAGGAACACCACGATCGCGATGACCTTGATGCTGGCCAGCCAGAACTCCGCCTCGCCGAACGACCGCACCGAGATCAGGTTGCTCACCACGAAGACCGCGAGCAGCAGCAACGACCACAGCCAGGACGGCAGCCAGTCGAGCCAGCCGTTGAGCGTGTGGCCGCCGATGACCGCCTCGTAGGCGAGCACGCCGACCCAGAAGTACCAGTAGAGCCAGCCGACGAGGTATGCCGCCCAGTCCCCCATACCCACGCGGGCGTACTCCATGAACGACCCGATCTCGGGCCTGGCCGCAGCCATCTCACCGAGCATCAGCATCGCGAGGTAGACCAGCAGCCCGCCGGCCAGGTAGGACAGCACCGCCGCCGGACCGACCGAGTGGACGATGCTGGACGAGCCGACGAACAGGCTCGAGCCGATGATCCCGCCCAGCGTGATCATCGTGATGTGCCGTGGCCGCAACTTCTTCGGGCTGTGTACTGCTCGTTCTTCCATCAATCGGCTCCTCGGTGCTCTGGCTCCTGCGCCGGCAGCCCGGAGGGTTGTCGACAGCCGAATTTCGCACAAAACGCGGCCCGCCGGTGGCGAATGAGACCTTCGACTTCGAAATTGGTCACCTCGCGAGACGGCCGGACCACTCACCGCGCACACCGACCGTTCACCGTGGAGCCACCCATGCGGATCGAGTAGCGACCGAGGAACGAGGGAGCATATCGAGATCCGAGCCGTCTCGAGGTCCCGCAGCGCAGCCTCGCTGGTCGGGTAGCGCTGGAGGAGCGAAGCCGGGGGAAGCGCGTATCGAGACCCGAGGCCCCAACAGCGGTGGCCGAGGAGGCGAGCCCCCTAGGGCGAGTCGTCTCGAGGTCCCGCCCCGTCATACCCACGCGCAATTATCCGCTGCATCTCACCAGTGCAGGTGTATACCGAGTCGTCGATCGGAAACCCCGGTTGCGTCGAGGAAGGAATCCATCATGAAGAGAAACGCGCGGTTCGGGGCAGCGATGTCTCTGGCCGCAGCGGGGGCACTGATGCTCCCCGCGGGCACGGCCGCGGCAGCTCCCTCCGGGGCTGCGGCACTGACCTGCACCGGAGGCGAGATCGCTTCCGGTACGTACTCCTCGGTCACCATCGCCGGCGATTGCTCCGTGCCGGCAAACGCAACAGTCACGATCACCGGCAACCTCAACGTGCTCAGCGGTGCACGACTCGATGCGGACAGTGCACCGTCCACCATCACGGTCGGCCGCAACGTGGTCGGCTATCCCGGCTCGACGACCGGTCTCGGTTGCACCGCAGCGCACGGCGGCTGCACGACCGGCGGACCGGACGGCAACGGCCCGTATGCCGGCCAGCAGTCCAGCATCACCATCATGGGCAACGCCTCCTTCGATCACGTCTTCAACGCGGCACTCGACGGACTCACCGTCAACGGAAACGTCACTTCCGTCGGCGGCGGCGCGGGCTTCGATTTCCCTGGCTTCATTCCGTTTTCAGTCAAGGACGACACCATCCACGGCAACCTCACCGTGAGTGGGTTGTCCACGACGTGGTTCGGAGTCATCCGCAGCACGATCGACGGCAATGTCTCGTTGTCCGACATCATGCTCGGCGATCCGGATGGCAACGAGATCGTCCACGACACGATCGGGAAGAACCTGATCTGCACCAACATGGTCCCGGCGCCGCAGATCGGCGACGCGGATGACGGCATACCCGACCCGAGCTATCCCTTCAGCACCGTCGGTCGCAACGTCATCGGCCAGTGCGGCTTCGTCCTCGCGCCCTGACCGATCTCACGACACCCCCCTCCCACGGCCCTGGTCGCGCACAGCCACGACCAGGGCCGACGCACGCGAGGTGGCGGAGGAGCGAGCGCCTCGAGGTCCCGCGCCACATGCGATTGCGCGGTCTCACGTGCCGGAAACCGTCGCCTGCCAGGCCCCCGGACGCATCCCAGTCGCCTGCTTGAAGAACACCGAGAAGTTGGAGGCATCAGGGAACCCGAGCCGGGCGGCGCAGCTGGCGGCGGTGAGCCGGTCGTGCGCGAGGAGCCGTTTGGCTTCCAGGACGATCCGCTCGACGATGAACGCCTTCGCGGTCCGGCCAGTGGCGTGCTTCACCGCCCTGGAGAGGGTGCGCGGCGCGTAACCGAGAGTCCTTGCGTAGTAGCCGGCGTCGTGGTGCTCGCGAAAGTTTGTTTCGACACTCGATCGGAAGCGACGGAACGTCGGATTGACCGCCACCTCTTGGCCCTGCGGTGGGCGCAGTCGGGCGATGAGCGCGGAGAGCAGGATCTCGCGTAGCTCGAGCGATGGGTCCCCCGGAGCAGCGGAGACCTCGAGTAGTAGATGGTTACGCGCGGCGTCGACGAACGGCCAGTCGGCGTCGGGAATGCTCCACCGCGCGGCCCGGTCCGGTGACGCCACGAACTCCCGGGTGGCCCGGGTGACTGGCGCGGTCGCAACGAACAGCACGACGTGCCCTGCGACGCCGGCGAGGTCATCCCACCGGTGCACCGCGCCAGGGGGAACCCACACCACAGTCCGCTTCCGAAGCGGGTGCTCGGCGAAGTCCACCGTGACCGACCCCTGCCCAGAGTCGACCATCGCGAGGACGTGGAAGTCGGCGCGCTGCGTGCCGCCGTCGTTCAGCTCCCGCAGGTGGCCGAAGGTGAGCGTCTCGACGGTGCCGGCACCGCGCCCGACGGGTTGGTAGGTCATCTGCCGGACCGCTGTCATGTGTCCAGTTTCCACCATCGCGTGCCCAGTTGTGCTGATGCGCCATAGACATCGCGCAAGTTCAATGGGTGGGTCAGATTCACCTCAGATCCGCTTGATCCAGGAGTTCCCATGCGCACGACACAACAGCAGCTGTTGCCCGTTTACGACTACCGTCCGGGAGACGGACCAACCCTGGTGTTCCTGCACTACTGGGGCGGCTCGGCTCGCACCTGGGATCTCGTGGTCGGCCGCTTTGAGGATCGCGCCGTCCTGACTCTCGATCTTCGCGGATGGAGTCGTTCAAGGACGCTGCCCGGCCCCTACACGCTGCACCAGCTCGCAGCCGACACGTTTGCCGCGATTGCCGACGCGGGCATCGCCGACTACGTCCTGATCGGACACTCCATGGGCGGCAAGGTCGCGCAACTGGTCGCGTCGATCCGGCCCACAGGTTTGCGGGGCCTGATCCTGGTCGCGCCCGGGCCGGCGAAGCCTGCCGCAGAGGTCACTGCCGAGTACCGAGAAGCGCTCTCTCATGCCTACGACTCCGACGCGTCCGTCGCGAGCGCACGCGACAACGTCCTCACCGCGATCGGGTTGCCCGAGTCCGCCAGCGCCCAGGTCGTTGCCGACTCGCGCGCCAGCGCCGACGCCGCCCGGACCGAGTGGCCACTACACGGCATCGCCGAAGACATCACCGAGCACACGCGCCTGATCGATGTCCCAGCACTCGTCGTTGCCGGGGAGAACGATCAGGTCGAGCCGGCCCATGTGCTCCGCGACAACCTGGTGCCCTACCTGTCCGACGTCGACTTCCTGGTGGTCCCGAGGAGTGGTCACCTGATCCCCCTCGAAGCGCCGGCCGACCTCGCCGATGCGATCACCGGCTTCTCGACAGGACTCTCTGGCGGGTGCCGGAGCGAAGCGAGGTGACCTGCGTATCGAGATCCGAGACCCGCGAAAGTCACACATTCAGTTTCCTCACAGATCACCTACGGCCACATACGGTCAATCGATGGGAATGCTGCGAACGCTCGTCCGCACCAAAGACGTCGACACCGTCATACATCAGAATGACGAGGCCGAGAGCTCCGGCGAAGGACTCGCCAAGAGTCTGTCGTCCAGGGACCTGATGGGTTTCGGCATCGGGATCGTGATCGGCACCGGCATCTTCACGCTCACCGGTGTCGAGGCCAAGAACCAAGCAGGGCCGGCGATCGTGGTGTCGTTCGCGATCGCCGGGATCATCGCCATGATGGCGGCGCTGTGTTACGCCGAGGTGGCGGCGGCTGTGCCGACCGCGGGCAGTTCCTACACCTACGCCTACACGACGATCGGTGAGATCTTCGCCTGGATCATCGCGTGGGACCTGGTGCTCGAGTTCAGCCTCGGCGCGGCGGTGGTCGCGCGTGGTTGGTCGGGCTATCTGCAGAGTTCGCTCGGCCTGCATGGAGGCATCTGGGATCACATCCTCGGCGAAGGCTCGACGGTCAATCTCGGCGCCGTCTTCATCGTGCTGGTGCTGGGCATCGTCGCGGCCGTCGGCATCAAGGAGGCCAAGTGGGTCACCAACGCCCTGGTCGTCATCAAGGTCTCCGTGTGTCTCTTCGTGATCGTTGCCGGGCTGTTCTTCCTCAAGGCGTCGAACCTGACGCCGTTCTTCCCGAAGGCAGTCCCGACGCACGGCAGCGGCGATGAGTTGAAACAGCCGCTGTGGCAGTGGGCCTCCGGCATCGAGCCTTCGTCGTTCGGCATCGCCGGCGTCCTGGTTGCCGCGGCCGTGGTGTTCTTCGCCTACAGCGGTTTCGAGGCGGTGGCGAACCTGGGTGAGGAGACCAAGAACCCGGGCAAGGACATGCCGCGCGGCCTGATCGGAACGCTGGTCATCTGCACGTTCCTCTATCTCGCAGTGTGTTTCGTGATCACCGGGATGGTGAAATACACCAACCTGGACGAGGGCGCGCCGATCTCCGAGGCGTTCAAACCACACATCGGCATCGCCGGCTTCCTCATCGGACTAGCCGCGGTCTGTGGCCTGAGCTCCGTGATCCTGGTCGACATCGTCGCGATGGGCCGGATCGGTTTCGCGCTGTCGCGTGACGGACTGCTGCCCGAGGGCGTCGGCAAGGCGCACCCCAAGTTCAAGACGCCGTTCTACCTGACGCTTGGTGTGACCGTGGTCGTGGCGGTGATCGCGGCCACGGTCAAGCTGGCGACGTTGGCCGAGATGGTCAGCATCGGAACGCTTTTCGCGTTCGTCGTCGTGGCGATAGCGGTGGCCGTGCTGCGCCGGACGAAGCCCAAGATGGAGCGCCCGTTCCGCACCCCGCAGGTGCCGCTGCTGCCGATCATCACCGCACTCTGCTGCTTCGCACTGATGGCCAGCCTGGCCGTCGAGACCTGGGCTCGTTTCCTGGTGTGGCTGGTGATCGGCCTGGTCGTCTACTTCGCGTACGGCCGCAAGCACTCCACGCTGGCGCGCGGTAGTCGTGGCCGGAAGCCGGGTCTGGAGCTGAGCGCGTCAGCGGCCGGCGATGACCGCTGATCTACCGGGCGCCCCCCGCAGGCGAGTACCTCACCCAAGTGCTCGGCGCCCAGCATCGCGGCTCGAACACGGTCCAGCACGTCGACAGCTATGATCTGGACGCCAACCCAGACGGTGCTGCAGAAGCGACTCCTGCTGTTCACCCACCTGCAGCCCGGTCGCTTCGCACAACCCGCATGGCAGCGCTACAGCGCACGCCAGCGCTCAGTGATGTTCGTACAGCCCGGTTGCACCAGCGGGACGTCACCGACCACTCTCGTTGCATCGCAACACAACTGCACATTCTGGGACACGGTCACGAAGTCCGACCTACGGGCAACAGCGGCGATCGGATCGGGAATTCAGCGCAGATTCGGGAACGCTGATTTCAAGATCTGCACCAGTTCCTCCGCCATTACCTCATCGATTTGTATCGACTGGCTGCTCTTCGGAGCTGCCAGTCGAGTATCGGAGCCAAAAGTGCTCAGGTGAACGAACCTTCCGCGATCCGACTCCACGACTTGGTGGTAACAGTCCACCTCCGACGGATGAACCCGAACCTCCTGCGTACCCTTTTGAAAGGATCTCACTCTCGCCACGGGCATAGCCTCCTGAATCGTCTGAACACGAACCACACCCGACTATGCATCGGGCGGCGACAAGCTCACCTCCAAACAATACTCTCATCCTCATACATCAATGCGCACTTGATTCGGACGAAGCCCTGACAGCTTCGACTATCTCCTGTGCCGCGACGATCGGATCATCGTGCTCCCAGTATCGGAGCACCACCCACCCCCTGCTCTCCAAGTGAGCGGTGGTCGACTTGACGCGGGTTCGATTTCCGGCCAACTTGTCAGCCCACCAGTCGGCGTTCTTCCGAGGAGCAACGGCATGCTTCGGGCAACCGTGCCAAAAACAGCCATCGACGAATACTGCAACTCGCTGCGCAACATACGCGACGTCGATCGTGCGCCTCGGCATCCCAGGGACCTTGTAGTGGATGCGATAACCGCGACGGATTCCGAACAGCACTCGCCGTAGGCCCAATTCGGCGGCCGTATCAGCACGTCGCTGCCGAGCCATACGCGCCGACACCGCCGGCTCAGGTTCCTCAGGATCTGTGTTGCGGCGCATTTGTGAAAGTGGGACAGAACTTACTCAGCGGGCACTCACCGCACAGAGGGTCCTTCAGACAAATGGTCGATCCGATCAGACGAACAGCAGTCATCCTCCGCATCGCTCCTTCGCCGGCTCCGACCAACCGCGCGAGACGAGCCTTGCCATCGGTGTGCGTGTTTGCAGCCGTCGACGGATCCATACCGTGGAGGCGTGTCGCCACACGGAGTGCGGCCGCTCCCGCCAACAAGCCGTCCTCCCCCCGCAGCACCCCGTACAACTTTGCCTGAGAACTCGTTAGATTCGCACCATCAGACACAGCCTGGATGTCATTCAGGTTGCCCCGGTCAACGAGTTGCTCGAGCTGACTCTGCAGGCGGTCCCTTGCGCGGCCCTTCGCGGCGCCGACTAGGGCCGCGTACCGCTTTTTGTCCAAAGGCCCGTCTGCCAACTGGTAAAGGTTGGTCGCCGCGCGTCCGTGGCCCTGCGCTCCGAGTAGTACGACGACGAGGTGCCGCAACGGCCGCACGCCCACGCCTGCCAGATGCGACCGCCGACCATCTGATCTCGGTATTGCCGTCGCCCACCCGTCGATTGCCTCACGGATGTCTGCCCAACGACGCGATTCGAGGCTACTCGCTTCAGAATCCTCGACCGGGCGAACGGTGATTGCTGCGGCCTGGGCAAGTCGAGGCGGAACCGCGTTTCCAATTTGACGAAACGCATCACTTCGAGTGCCGGCGAACCGGAAGGAATCTGGGAAGGTCTGCACCCTAGCGGCTTCGCGAACCGTCAGCGTGCGGGGTTGAGTCGGATGGATGTACCAATATCCATCTTTCGCAATGTGGGCGGTTATTGTGCGGCTCAGACCCTCCGGATCCAAGCGCTTGTACTTGTCGGTGAAGGTGTCCGCTGTATAGCGGCGTTGGTCGGCCGGAATATCGCTGTATAAGGTCTCCGGCGTCATCGACAGAAAAACCTGGTAATCGTCGAGCCGGACGCGTCGAGTCCAGTGATCATGCAGCTCGCTGCCGACCGACGTTCGCATAATTTTCTGGAATTTGCCGACGGGCCTCTTGTCGTATGACATAACCCGGGCACCTATCGCCTCGCGCGGCTCAACGACCAGTTCGGGCAAGTCGCCGATCGCTTCCATGAGGCTCACTCGGCCTGTCTGCTTGGGCCACGCGAAACCACCGCCGTCACGCCGAGCCAAGAGGATGAGGCGTCGGCGATGCTGCGGGACGCCGTAGCGCCATGCCTCGACGATCTGATACTCGACGGCGTAGCCGAGGCCTTCCAGCTTCGCCTCTATGGTGCGTAATACCCGAAAATCGTCCGAGAGACCCATGTCAGGGACATTCTCCATGATGACGGCTCGCGGATGCAGCGCCTCGACAACGTCCATGTACCCCATCCAGAGTTCCTTTCGTCGGTCCTCTGGATCCCTCCCTGAGTGCTCGACCAGCGACCTGATCTTGCTACGGCCAGCACGACTAAACGGTTGGCAGGGCGGCCCTCCAGCAACGACATCGATTGAGGCACCTTCTAACGCGGAGACCAGCTCATCGCGGGCAACGGCATCGCCCAAGTCGAGTTTGATGGAAGCGCCGGGGAAATTAGCACGATGCGTATACAGGGCTCGATCGTCCGTGTCCACAGCGACGGCGTTCGTCCAGCCGGCAGCAGCAAGCCCGTGGCTGAGGCCACCGGCGCCCGAGAACAGATCGACTGCGAGACGATCGTCGCGATGCTGAACCAGCCAGCTTTTGAGGTCCGTAAACTCACAGCTATCCTGATGCGCCTTCAGCTTGGTCGGCGCCGTCCGCTCCAACGGCACGCCATACTGACCCACGCTCACCCCTTCTGCTCAATCACTACCGACACGCTCTACCAACAGGTCGACGCGAGCTAACCATGCTCTGCACTGGAGACTCACCCGGACCCTCAGAATAGGGGCAAGCTCGGACAAGGTGTGGGAGTCATGGCCGCGACACGCGAAGGGTCAAGTTCCAGCGACCGTCTGCTCCCGTGGTGGGCCGCCAGCTCGACACGACACACTCACACTCGGCCCCTGCCGACCTGACCTGAACCTCTCCGGCTGCCGGTTACCGGGATGACCGATCGGTGGTCGACCATCCCTCCGGCTCCTCCCCTTGGGATGCAATCGTCGCAGGTCGGCAGCAGAGCGACGGAGTAGCCTGCGCATCACCGAGCTCCCTGTTCGTCTCCCGTCTGACGCACAGTAATCGCCGCCGACTCTAAGATCCGATCACCGTCAGACCGCCGCAGCATCGCGCGTGCGAGCCGCTAGTCCGGATCGTAGCCGTGATCAATGCACTTCTGGAGCAGCCCGAGCAACACCCTGCACTGGGCATCCGTCGGGAAGCCGGACTTACGTCCAGTGACATACGCCAACAGGTCCATGTCCTTCGGTGACACCAGGCGATGAGTTGTGCCGAACTCTTGGACGGCGACCCACTCAGAAGGTTGCATGGTCACGACCTTTGTCTGAGCAGCAATGCCGTCGTCGATTTTCTGCACTTTCTCGGCGGCCCGCCGTCGGTCGCTGACGACCTCTCTGCTGCCGACCTGCCCGAGGAATTCACCCGACAGTGCATGCTTCATCTCTCGGACGAGTTCCCAACACGCCTCCCGTTTGGCCCACTCAGTAACGTTCTGGACCGGGCGACGCTCGGACGTGAGGATGGCCTGTACCTTGTGGCCGATGGCCAAGCACTCTCGAAGAACGATCTCGTTCACCGACTGGGAGTTCCAGATGGTGTCGAGGTCGAACGCCCCCGACTTCGTCTGACGGCCGACCTCATAGGCGAGCTTGGCGATCGTGTAGGTCACGTAGTTGGCCAAGTAGCCCTTCTCGTACCAATCCGCCTTGGCAATGGCGAGGCGGACCTGTTCAAAGAGAATGCCTTTGGCCACCAGATGCTTCCAGTACAGCTCGTTGAACGCTGCGGGCGCCGCTTCCCACTTCCGAGCGACCAAATCCGCGAAGGCCATGAAGTTCTTCTGCGCCCCCGCACTCACCTTATGCGGCTGCATGCCCCAAGTGACTTCGTACTTGGCTGCTGAGGTCTTATCGATGACTTGTTTACGCGGGTACTCGGCCTCGAACTTTCTCTGTTCCGCGATCGAGCGCTTGCTCTTCTCGTTTTGATAGGAACCCCGGGTCCGCTCGTAGAACCACTTCGTCTGGTAGTTGACACCCGACTGCGCCGGAACAAGTACGCGGTGGGACAGCTCAGCGAGACGCACGTGGAACGGCGAGTTCGAGAAGAAGTCCGCTTCGCTAACTCTGTTCTGGCTGTTCGCGTAACGCGAGATCTTCGGAATCATCTCCTCCGCTGTGTCTGGCTCAACGACAACCAACTTCATCTGGACGAATACGTCGGGCATCGGAGCGGTCTTGTTCTCCCGTTTGACGTAGAAAAGTGATGCCGTCGTTTGGCCGCCGTTCACGATCTGCAGGTCTGTGATCGAGATCAGTCTTCCCTCCACGGCCTCCACATCGACCGCGGTCGCGGTAACGCCGTTGTTGTAAGCGAGGAAGCTTGCCGGGTCGGAGAGAACCGTGGTGCGGATCCCCTTGTTCACGCCACCCCGGTTGCTGAGGTAGGAGCGGACGTTGCCCTCGAGAAGACGGGAGCCGTGGCGGCCGTAAAGGTCAGCAAGCATGTCCGCGGGCACGGCAGCGAGGTAGGAACGAATCTCGCTTGATCGGTCGGCGACTTCCAACGCGGGAAGGCCACTCGGGAGCCACTCCCGTATGTCGATGACAAGCTCATCCCGCCCACTGAGAGACTCGGCAACTTGATGGAATCGGCGCAGATCCCAGATGTGGTAGTCGACAGGGACACCGTTGAGCTCGGTCGACTCCATGGCCTTCGCCGAACTGCTGAGGAGCGCGTCGCTCACCAAGTACAGCCGGTAGCGACTGACGTTCCGGCCGCGCTTCCGCAGATCCTCAGCGAGTTGGTACTCCTGGTAACTCGGCTCACGTCCGACTCGGAAATCGCCTGAGAGCGCCTCTTCGAGAAAGCCCTGCAACGCTCGCAGACGCTTGGAGGCCTCAGTCCCGGTGAAGGTCGGCAGACCTGGCCCGCCGTCGAAGTGGAGCACAACAAGGGCGATGGAGTTGTCGCTGTCGTCCAAGTCGTACCCGTGAACTGCGAGTTTGCGGCCGCTCTTACCTTCTCCTTCGAAGTTCAACGTTGACGCATCCTCGATCTCCTCCGCTTCGGCGAGCCGCACCTTCAACTCTTCGAGGAACGCGTTCGCGGTCCAGATCTGATCAATCTCCGACCGAGTAACGACAGCGTTGAGAAGGTCTGCGCGGAAGGCTTCGCGGTCCATTCAGTTCAGTCCTATCCGAGAGTCTCTGAGGAAGTGAGGTGGGGGGTGAGCGCGGTACGTTCGATCGCATACGTCACGCCACCTACCCCTGGTGGAAGCGAGCTTGCCCTGATTGCGGGAAACGCGGCGTTGACTGCATAGGTCTCGATCGAGGCCACGCGGAAGTTCATGTCGCGGTAGTAGTCCTCGGAGATGTCAACCCCCAAGCGATTCAGCCTGACGTCAACCTCGTCGTGCGGGCACGAAATGGCGCCCAATGCGTCCACCAGCGAGCCGACCAGTCCGCGAAGATTGACGGCTCCCGTCTCGCTCGGTGCAGCTTGCGGAACCTGGAGCACAATGAGCGCCATCGCTTCGAGATCCAATTGTTCGGCAGAACTTACGCGGACGGCTCGAGCCGACGGCCCGATCGCCTTCGCCTCAAGTGCTCCGAGACCGGAGTACCAGAAGTCTTGAGGTGCTCCCATCGGCCCCAGCCACCCGAGCAGGGCGGTGTCGGCTGGCATCTTCGTCATAAGGCGATGCCGCAGGAACCATGTCTCGCCAATCAATCCTCGAAGCGCCTCGAGCGAGAGCAGACCGGTCGGTCGGGGCTTCAGGAGTCGCCGCCACTCGTCGAATACTGCATCCACGGCCGCCCAGGCCCGAGCCTCGTCCCCCCCTGACCGACTTCGACTCACCATGTGAGCCGACAGCCGTAGGAAGACCTCAGAGAAATGCGCGTCGACGAGCGTCAATGTGAGGATCCACCGGTCGTTCTTGTGAACCCGATCCACGACCACGATGTCGCTGAGCTCGGGCACATGAGGCCTGAGCCGAGACCGCACTTGTATTCGCGGCGCGCCTAGGTCACTGGCTCCAACGTAGATTTCCAACGGGTGGTCGACGTCGACGAGCTGGACACCGAGCAGGCCGGTTGAAAGGTCAGCTCGCCACCGGGCGAGAAGCTCCGACTCACTCATCCTCTACTCCGTCTACGTCAGCGAGGTCGTCCTCATGCGTCTCCTCCACGGCAACACCCTGCCAGCCCTTGAGAGCAACCGAGTTGAGCATGAACTTCACATCAGCGCCCTTCTCGCCTTGCTTTCCGGGAATCGCGAGCTTCACGCCGACGAGATGCTCCACGCCGTCGGTCTGCAGTGCGCGCCATGCCGCCCCCGCCTTCTCGTCGTCCTCCGCAGGCTTGGGGTTCACCAAGTACAGGAGCAAGACCGGGTAGGTCATCTCGTCGTAGACCCCGGGCTCAGTCAGTTTGTTGCCGCCCGGCAATCCGCTGGCACGGCCGACGTCGGTCGAACCCGCGAGGCGCGAACTGGCCCCCGAGACCCGGAACGGGATCGAGGGGATGGAGGTCCCTGCGAGCGTTACTTCGGCGCCTGACCGCACCGCCCGGTTGGGCGTGCCCGGCAACCGGAGGCCTTTACCGAGGGAGACGGCGCCCCCCTCGCCGGTTACGAATGCCACGACCCACTTCTGCAACCGAGGGTTCTTGGTCTTGCGGATGAAGTCCGAGACCGCCGCCTCTGAGAACAGCGCATCCGTTACCCAGCCGACATATTGCCCCAAGAACTCGGCCACGACCGTCTTGTCGACGTCCGCGGTGGCGGGGAAGGGGATTCCATCGACCTTCCACTCTGTGGCCGGCTGGCCCTCCTCGACCGCAGCCACCAAGGAATCGACAGCTGCCTCGTTGGCCTTACCCTTGCTTGCGCTGCTGTCGACGCGCGCTGTCTCGACGTTCTTCTTGCCCGCAATATCGATGGTGTAGGACTTGGCTTCGGCCGACTTCATCTTGTTTCGAGCCGTGATCAGGAGCGCTTCAGGATGCATCCGAACGGCGAGACCGAAGTCTTTCGGCGTCAGACCCTGCTTCTTCATAGTCTTGAGCTGGGACCTGAGCTCATCGACGATTCCAGCCACGTAGCGGAACTGATCTGCGACCTCGTCGGGGATCCACACTCGACAGATATCACCGTAGCCTGGCCGATAACCGAACCACCTGGCCATCTGGAGCAGTGTGTCCGACGCGCCGACGGTTCGGTGGAAGTAGCTCACGGTGAGACCCTCGAGAGTCAAACCGCGACTAAGGACATCCCCGCCCACAGCAATCATGCGATCCGATTCGACCTCAGCAAGGTCCCTCGCGGCCTTCACCCGATCCGAGTTGATTAGCTTGACGGCGGTATTGTGGACCGCCTTCCGCAGATAAGGGCGCAGATCGCTCCATGCGAACTCGACGTCCGGGAAGTATTTGCCGTAGCAGCGCTCCAGCTCCTCGAGCTCAGCGTGGGTCGCGGTCGTCAGCATTGAAGAGCCGTGAACCTCGACAGAGTTCTTGATCCGTTCGAACTCAGCCTGAACCAATTCGTGG
The DNA here is from genome assembly GCF_014640635.1 of Flexivirga endophytica. Classification (GTDB taxonomy): domain Bacteria; phylum Actinomycetota; class Actinomycetes; order Actinomycetales; family Dermatophilaceae; genus Flexivirga; species Flexivirga endophytica. The sequence goes on along the minus strand of NZ_BMHI01000001.1, from coordinate 652,298 downwards.
ACTTGCGCTTGCACCTTTTTGAACCGAGAAACGTTCACCAACATCGAACGAGGCCCGCTATCATCTCTCGCCTCGCGGATCGCACTGGCGACCACGAAGACGCGAATCGCATCGATAAGACTGTCTGGCAGTGCGTTGACAACGTGATGAGACTTGTGTTTGAACGGAAAATGGTACTCGGCATCCTCAAGCATCTGAAGCTTGCTGTCATCGGACTTGTCTTCGGTACCGAAATAGGCGACGCTGCCGACGTAATTTGTTGGGGCGTCCAAGGTGCGAATGTAGTCCGAAGGAAAGAGATCGTCGCCCAGCACTTGTCCGTCGGTCTCGTGGTCGATGAAGACGTTGGCGAACGGCGTCGCGGTGAAGGCAAGATAGGACGACTTCGCCGCAGTCGCCAGTATCTCGCGGATCAACTGGTTGATGACCGTCGGCGAGTTCTCGTCCTTGGTGTTCACGGAAGCATAATCGGACTCGTCGTCGACAACGAGCATTGGGATGTCGATCGCAGCCCCGTCGACCTGCTGCTTCCTCAACCAATCCCGCAGGTTCTCCAACGCAGTCTTGTTCTTCTTGAGCACGAAAACATAAGGAGTTGGTGAGTCTGGGTCAAGGACGATGCTCACGGCGTCCTTCGATGTCTTCCGGAAGTCGGAGGCCTGCGTAGTGAGAGCTTGGGCGCTGACGAAATCCTTGTGATACTTCCCGACCCCGAGAAGCGGATTCAGGACGGCTCCGACCTTGGGTTGCCCCTGCGCCGTGTCTCGCCCGATGAATCCCTCGTCGACTCGGAATTGGGTCTGCTTTCGCAACGCTTCGGTGCCTCCGGCAAGCAAGATGATGACTCGAAACCCTGCGTCGGCCGCCTTGTTCACGGCACCGAGATAGGTCGCCGTCTTGCCTGACTGCACGTCACCGATGACGAGGCCGCGCCTCGTCCACTGCCCAGAGACCGCTGGGTCGCCGAGGCAATTGAGTATCTCATTGGTCGACGTGTCGAGGGCCGCCATCACTGCTGGCGTGTAGCCTTTTGCGCTGAGCATAGCCTTGTACGCCAGCCAACGGCGCCAGTCGATCTGGTCATGTTTCTCGGCGAGCCAGTCGCGGAATGAGGCCCCGGGAAGTGTGACACCAAGGCCGAGTGAAACCTTTATTCGTGACTTCACCTCCTTGGCAATAAGATCCCAGTCTGAATCGCTAAGATTGGGAAACACCGGTTTGAAATTCTCGACCTCCGAATCGATCGCTTCAACGGGAGCAGGCGCAGACGGGAAGTCGTGATCGAGTTTCATCAACAACATGCCGACGGCGTGATGATCCTTGAACTTACTCATATCAATGCACCCTCACGTTGATGGAGATCCTGATCATTACTTCATTGCCTTTCGGAGAGCCACTTCAAAGCCGTCTGCGCTGCCGTACGGGTCAATACCCAGCACCATGGAGACGAATTCATCGTCAGCGGGATGGGACTCTGCAAATATCGGCCTCAGCCGCAGTGCCTCCTCAACCAGAACATCGAGCCCGCCATGGTCCGTACCGAAGTTGGCATCTTGGCTGAGTCGGTTGTGGGCATCGAGTAGGGGAAGCGTGCGCTCAATGATTCCGAAGAGGTCAGCGAGCCGTTCCAGCTGATCCGGCGTGAGATCTGACTCGAATTGACTGACCACCGGATGATCCCGGTTGATCTCGTAATAGAACTGCTCACGCCCCTCGACGATCTGCCAAGCACGCACCAAGCTGTCTTGACTCTTTGGTCTCAGACCGCGGAAGAGATTCGTCGACCGGCTTGGCCTGATGAATTCGTTTGCCAACGTCCGCAGCTTGTCGCGTAACTCTCGAGGCGGAGTCGCTGCAGACTTCTTGATATCTAGAGCCCAGAGGTGATCGAGAGAGGTCGGGACGTCTACTTGAACTCGCGCAAGCTTTCCGAGTTCGGTCTTAGGATTGAGCCGGAACCAGGTTCCCCAGATGACCAAGCGTCCGCCACGGTAGATGTAGAAACCCTGGCTATCGCGAAAGGCCCCCGGTGCAAGGGCCCGAGCTCTGTCAGTCGGCGACAACTTCGAAGCGAACGGCATGGTGTACGACGTCACGTCAAGCTTCACTCCGGCCACGGAGACCGCTTGGGACTGGCGCCGTGTCGCGCGATTGGTTCGTAGGAACGGGTCCAAAGCCGTCAAGTGGTTGCCGTTCACTGTGATCTCGACCCGCGGCATATCGCTACCGCTGATAAACCGGTGAAAGACGAGTTCGCAGTGCGCCTGAACGCGCCGCACTGCCGAGTCGAAGTCGGACTGCAGTTGTCCCTCCGCCAACACCAGCAGGTCCAGCTCGTCCCAACAGACGAGCGTGCCGTGTTCGAGCGTGTCGAGAAGGTCCCAGCCGAAGAGGTTGCTGCACATGTCGGCGTCCAACTCTTGGAGGAGCCACCGCTTGCTGCCGAGGACGTGATCCAAGTCCCACCGGAAAGCACTCGTCACCCCATCACGCTTCGTAACGACTGAGAGGCGCCGACATTGCGCTAGCGAGGCGGTCTTCAAACCTAGCCCGAAGCGACCCAAGTCTGATTGGGAACGCTCTTCCGATGGGCTGCGAGCAGCCAGAGTCATCGCCTCTATAGCGCCATTCCGGCTCATGCCGGCGCCGTCGTCCAACACCGCGAAACGGAACGGACCGTCAGGCGATGCCAAGAGATGGATGCAGCTCGCGTTGGCCGCGATCGAATTGTCGATAATATCTGCCACCGACGTCTCGAACGAGTAGCCGACCGCCCTCATCGACTCCAGCAAGTGTGGGTCTGGCGCGAGCTCGATATCACTCATCGAGCCGGTCGATTCGCAGATGCAGCACCTGCCGCTGTGCTGTCATCCAACAGCAGTCCGTGGTCGGTCGCCATGATCAAATCGCTTCCGTCTCCGAGGTTCTAGAACGCTGGGGGTGCCGGCGACCACTCTCGATCACTTTGTCGCTGTCCCACGTTCGTGGTCTCACAAGCCAGCAGCCCCACAAATAGCACAACGACCATCTCAGGTCGCCGCCGATAGCTTTGGTAAGAGTCGCTATCGTCAACGAGTCCCCCTGCCGCCCTGAACCTACCCGCGGACTCTACCGGCTGTTGGCATATGCCGCAGCCGCGGCCATTGGGTTGGGTACGTCCGCCTCCAATCGGCAGCTTGCCTCCTTTGAACGCGACGACAACGTTGGCTACTTCACGCCAACATCTGAGGATCAAGATCTGGTACACCAACCCGACCAGAATATTGGCCGTAGCGCACCTGCAACGCATCAGCGTACGGTGCATCCAAAGTGGCGACCACTCGGAACGTGCCTACATTATTAGCGACACGCTCGTACTGCTCTGATCGCACATGTTGAAAGTCAACAACAAGCTCGGGGATTTCGCGATATGGAGCCAAATAGAAGAATCGTGCCTGACTGCCATTAACAACCTCCTTCCGATTCTTCTTTATCTTGTCCAGTGGTTTGGCACGCAAGAGACGAACAAACTCTGCCTTCGGCTTTCCACCGTTGCGCCTCACCAAATCACACGCTGGAGTCGCGACGACCCACCATGCATCTCCTTCAAGCAAGACTGCGCCGCATTCAAGCTCATTGGACATTGCTGGCATCAAGTACATTCGCGACGGCGCCACGCCCGTCGAATCGGCCGGGGCGGCGCGGTCCAAACGCGCCGATACCCTCCGAAACAATTGAGAGCGGAGCTCGTAGGATCCAGTACTTACTGGTTCTTTTGGCTGCTGCCACATAAAGTCTCGTAGCTCCACACGGACGGAGTCACGGATTTCTCTCGCAACGGTCACCGCCCCGGATTTCACTAGGTCAGCGATTGCCGCGTCCAATTCCATCGGTTGCTCCTTGCCAACCACGCGGACAAATCGAAGATCACGAATCTCATTTCCGAGGTCACCAGCGTATGCCGTATGGAATACAGTCGGCATAAATTCCAGCTCCTTGAGCGTTTCAAAGAGAGAGATACCTCTCTGATTATCCGGAGAACCCCCATCATCGCTACGAACATCGATAATCGCCAATTCGGCCGGGTTGGTAGATAGCGATGATGCTGCGTCCGTGAAGCTTTCATAGCAATTATCTTCGAATTCTACGCGTAACTCTGTTGACAGTATTCCCAGGCGATCTCGGACGGTTGCTAGGGCGTCCCTATTGTCATCCACGATCAATACATGAATCGTTATCTTACCAGTCATACGTGCCTCCCCAATATCAAGTCGAAAGTTGCACCGCCGAGTTCCGAATCAGGTGATAGCGTTAGACTGCCGCCATACGCCTCCGCAATACTTCCCACAATAGCCAAACCCAGTCCGACTCCATTAGGTTTCCGACTAAAGTAGGGGTCAAATATATGCGACTCATACCCGGGGCCAACGCCTGGGCCATTATCCGACACGCGAATCCGGACTTGACGATCACTCAGTCTGTTAAACGAAACTCGTACAATTTTGTCCGCAGGGCCATCGCGATTCAACCAATACAGCGAGTTATTGATGAGGTTTACGACCGCCAACATGGCATCCGATTCCGCCCACCGCACTAGGCTATCATCACCGACTATGACAATGTTGGCAGACGGGCAAAGTTGAATATCACTTGCGCGGGCCGCCTCTGTCAGCGCATGCATCGCATTGACGTTCGCGGGCCGGCCGCGCCTCCGACCGCTCAGCGGGTCCAAACCATCGAATAATGCTGCGAGGAGACTTGTTTGTCTCTCCACCGTGTCGGACAGCTGATCGCGCCGTTTCGTCATCAGTTCGACGTCATCAGCAGAAATAGCGCGTTTCAACATGTCCAACTTATTTCGTAGTGGACCGATCGCATTGCGTCCCTCGTGAACCACACGATCGACCAGCTGCCCGAGCGTCGCATGCAACTGAAACTGCGATAAGGTCGACTTGACTACCTCAACAGCATTGCTGACGCGCTCGGCCTTCTCTTCCACGGCTTCGAGGACTTGTGGACCTGCCCCACTGGATCGCAGGTCATCTGCAAGGTCTTTTAGGTCCAGCTCCGAAAACAGCCCTCCCGTTGGCTTCGCGGTCGGTTCGTGTCTTCGTATTGATCTGCGTGCAGCTTCTAGCTCGGACAGGATTGTCACTACCATCGTGCGCAGGTCTAAAAACGCGTCATTCTCAATCAACCCTTCCCGATTGGACTGGTCGTGCAACTTTGGATTCTTCTCATCGGAGAGATACACAAAGCCAACCAGCTGATTATTGGACAGGCGCAGAGAAGGCTGATTGACTCGCCGCGAATCTAACCCAAGCCAGTCATCGCCGCGCTCACCATACGGAAAAACACGGAAACCGTCGCGATAAACACTCACGCCGGCCATCACATCAAGTTGCCGCCGGAAGTCGCGAACCCCAAGTGTCGGAGCCGCGAGAGTTACGCCTTCCTTGTCGCGGTCCCACACCCGAACCTCGAGAGCGAAGGGCCCGCATGCTGGTGCCCTATCCTGTCGTTCCCAGATTTTTTCACGCAGGATCCTTCGCTTCATCCGTGGATGATCACCATCGAGGGTTACCGTCGCCAACCCATCCTTGTCAATCTCCGCGCTCGCACGGTACAATGGATCATTTGAAAACTCAGGTGGGCCAACTTCCCCAGAAAGATCTTCGAATTCTGTTGGCATAGATAGATATATCTTAAATTCCCCTCGGGTGCCGTCGGCGACCGGCGCAATCAGGCGCTGCAACGCTCGGCGAATCTCTGCGACGTCCTCTCGAGCCCAAAGAGACGTGCCCCCGATATCTAGCAAGGTCCCGTGCTCGAGCACGGCCGTAACATCAGCCAAGCGCAGCACTTGCGAAGCCGCCCCAGTCGATGAGATATCGCTCGACTCCCCCACCGTAACTGCGACATCGATCTCATCGAGGAACTTGTCAGGGTCGTTGAATTGTTCCCAGTCGATGAGAAGCTGGCATTCTGGTGACTCCACCCGTTTGCTGGTCACAAGAAGGTCGGGCCCCAGTCGCGAAGCCGCCAATCGACCCACGCCCTTCTCTCCGAGCAGTCGTCGCTGCTTGGATTCACTGACTCTGTTGCGCACCTTCTTTGTCCCCGCGAGTTCTAACCACCCGTTGGTCAACTCCTCGCCGGTCATCCCATGACCATCGTCTAACACCAGGAGTCGGCCACGACCGTCGACCGTTCTGTCGTAGGCGATGACGCAGATCGTGGCGTCCGCGTCGTACGCGTTCTTCACCAGCTCCACCAGCGCAACCCGGTCGCTACTAATCAGCTCAGCCCCGAGCGTGTTCACGATCCTTGCACGCGGTCTGAATGGTGAAACGGTCGTCATCGGACTCCCAATCGGTCTCTAATGGAACAGTTCGACCCTAGACCGTGCCACATGCTTGGCGGCTGATGATGAGCTTCGACATGCCTAGGCTTCGAATCAGTGATGTTGCTCCGTGACCCCTATCGCGCTGGGTCAGTGCCCGAGGCAGCCCGGCTCGGCCAGGCCACAGCCACTAGGGTCAGCTAGGTAATCGCGGCCCGACGGGCTTCCGCCGCAGGACATGCCCCCAGACCGCACGAGTACTTCGTGCTGCCTGGGGACACCTGCCTTGACGCTCTACCGAACCTCTGTCGATGGATTCTCCGCAATCGAGAACCGCTTCGTACAACTGCTCGCGGACAATATGAGGTTTTCGACCGGTCGCCGGCCGAGCCCATCGGAGTCGAACTCGTGGGCTCGGAGCATCCCGGCGCTGCGTGCAGACCTCCTGTCGGCCGGTCTCGGCAGTGTCGAGATGCTGATCGAGCACCAACTGCCCCTCACCAGCAAGCGCGCGGATGTCGTTCTCGTTGGTGAAGATCCGCGGACCGGCGGACCGTCATACGTCGTTGTTGAACTCAAGCAGTGGAGCGAGGCACGACCTACGAGGGCGACCAGCACCTCGTGACCGTGCCGGCTTATGGGCGACCAGTGACGCATCCAGTGCTCCAGGTCCGTGACTACTGCGACTACCTCGTCGACTTCACTGTGGTGCTCGAATATCGCAGCCATGCAGTCGCTGGTGCGGCATACCTACACAACGCGACGACCACCGGCGTCAGTGATCTGCAACGCCTCCCCGGAGATCAACGCGGTCGGATGTTCACCGGCGACCGGCGAGGTGAATTCGTCGACTATCTGAAGAGTAGGCTCGCCCAAGGTCGAGCCGGCGCGGCACACGCCGATGAATTGCTGCACAGCCGCATCGCGCCTTCTCGGCAACTGCTCACGGTGGCTGCCGAGGAAGTGCAGAAGCGCGAGATGTTCGTCCTGCTCGATGAGCAGCGCGATGCCTACAACTTCGTCCTGCACTCAGTCGAACGAGCCCGTCGTGCAGACAGCAAGTCGGCGGTCGTGATCACCGGCGGACCTGGCAGCGGCAAGAGCGTGATCGCGCTGTCGTTGATGGGTGAGCTGATGCGGCAGGGGCGGGCTGCGATGCACGCGACTGGTTCCCGCTCGTTCACTCAAACGCTGCGAAAGGTTGCGGGCAAGCGATCGCCCCGAGTGCAGAAGATGTTCAAGTACTTCAACTCATTCATGGATGCCGAGCCGAACGATCTCGACGTGCTCATCCTCGACGAAGCGCACCGAGTGCGGGAGACGTCCGTGAACCGCTGGACGAAGTCCACACTGCGCACCAGTCGGCCTCAGTTGGACGAACTCTTCGCTGCCGCAAGGGTTCCCGTCTTCCTGCTCGACGAGAACCAGGTTGTGCGACCCGGTGAGCAAGGCACCGTCGAGGACATCGAGAAGTACGCCGCCGAACACGGCATCGAGGTACAGCGGATCAATCTGGATGACCAGTTCCGATGCGGCGGCTCGGAAGCCTATGTCGAGTGGGTGCAGCGGCTGCTCGGGCTGCACCGAGGCGGGCCAATTTCCTGGGCGGGCGACCCACGCTTCGATGTGCAGGTGGTCGACTCACCGTTCCAGCTCGAGGACATCATGGAGCAGCAGCGGGCCGAGGGACTCGGCGCACGCATCACCGCCGGCTATTGCTGGAAGTGGAGCGATCCGAACAAGGACGGCACACTGGTCAACGACGTCGAGCTCGGTGACTGGTCGAAGCCGTGGAATCTGAAGGGCGAGAGGACTATTGGCGGCGCACCAGCCGCCGCGTTCTGGGCCAGCGACCCGGCCGGCTTCGGACAGGTGGGTTGTGTCTGCACGGCGCAGGGCTTCGAACACGACTACGCCGGCGTGATCATCGGCCGCGATCTGGTTTGGCGAAGCGACCGCTGGGTCGCCGACCGCACCGAGAACAAGGATCCCGACTTCCGCAACACCAAGGCCGTCGGCAATGAGCGCTTCGACGAGTTGGTTCGCAACGTCTACAAGGTTCTCCTCACCCGTGGCATGCAGGGCGTTGTCATCTACTCCCCCGACCGAGAGACGCGGCAGTTCCTCAAGACATTGATTACGGAGGCCGATCCGCGAGCATGAATAGCGCGCGAGGCGTAGTTCAGATGTTCGCTGAGACGTCTGAGTCACGATTCACGCGGACTGCGTTCGAAGATCACGAGTCGTAGTTGGTTTGGCCTTCCCATCGGGTACTTTCGGTCCATGGCGAAGTACCCAAGAGTCCGCGAACAACACGTTGCAGTCTTCGGCGAGGCCGGGTCGGGCAAGACCGTGTTGCTCTCCTCCTTCTTCGGGCCGACCCAATCGGGTACTTACCAGAACGATCTTTGGGACCTCGTCGCGGACGACGCGGGTCAAGGCACGCGCCTCTACAAGAACTATCTCGGCATGAGGGACCGTGCGCTGACCCCGATGACGACTCGCTTCAACAACACGACGTTCTACTTCTCAGTCAAACTGAAGAGTGGCGATGCCGGCGCCGCCAAGAAGCGGCCGTTCGACGCGCTCCGTCTCGCGTGGCACGACTACCCAGGGGAATGGTTCGAGAACGAGCCGAGCAGTGCCGCAGAGCGCGATCGACGAACTGACACCTTCCGCTCGCTCCTGCGCTCCGACGTTGCGGTCCTCCTGGTTGACGGCCAGAAACTGCTCGATAACAGCGGTGAGGAAGAGCGATACCTCAAGTCTTTGATCGGCAACTTCCGCCAAAGTTTGCTGCGGCTCAAGGACGATCTGCTCGCCGAAGAAGGACGGATCGTGGAGTTCCCACGCATCTGGGTCCTGGCCCTCTCGAAGGCAGATCTCCTTCCTGACTGGGACATCAACACGTTCCGCGACCTCGTGATCCTGAACGCAGCCGATGACATCGACCGCCTGCGGTCGACCATCGGCGACCTCATCGAGACTCCTGACGCGCTCTCGATCGGCGAAGACTTCATGTTGCTCTCGTCCGCGAAATTCGAGCTGAAGTCTGATGGCCTGGAACCGGTCACGATCGACCTCAGTCGACGGGTCGGCGTCGATCTTGTCCTTCCACTCGCGTCGCTACTGCCCTTAGAGCGGCGCGTCCAGTGGCACGACAAGATGGCGATCCCCACGAGAGTCCTCGACTCTCTGGCAGATGGCGCCGAACTCCTCGCCGCAGGTTTGGCCGGCGGAAAGTTCGCACCGATAGAGAAGTTGCTGGGCAGAATGGCAAAAGGCAATGTGGGTGCGGCAATTGCAGGAAAGGGCCTGCCGATCCTTGTTGAGGCTGTCAAGCTGGCGGGGCCGAAGCTCAAAGAGTTGAACGAGCAAGCCCGGGCTCAACACGACTACCTGCGAGCGACGCTGACGCAGTTCAAGCTAGACCTTGAGCAAGCCGAAGCAGACAAGGTGCTCAGGACATCGAAGTGAGCGTTACCCTGCTCCCTGCGAACCTGATCTGGGCAACCCGGGGACGATCTTGGGGCTTCCGGTTCCTACTTGACGGCGGGTTCAGCGATCCTCTGCCGCCCTATGAGGCTGCCTTCCAGGGTCTGGCGGATGAGCCCACCGCCTGCCACCGCGAAGGCGAGCGCGTCGCAGTTCGCATCATGGATCCCCTCGGCCGACGGGACAGTGCCGGCCGTGTCATACCGCACGAGTTCTTGGTCCTTGGGGAGCTAGGCGACGCGATCGACTCGGCCGAAGACGGTGAGCGCGAGTTGTGGCCGTTGGTCGCTGATGTCTACGCGCGGGTCTGGGATGCATCCTCGCCACCTACCGCGGGAGATCTCGGACTGACGTCTCGTTAAGAGTTCGGCACCGACCAGAGCGCGACCGTGTCAAGGAAAATTTCGAGTTCTCTTACTTGCCAACCCATTTTCCACCGCGCGTCAGCATCGGCGATGTCTTCGTCGTCCTTCGCCCAGTCGACCGGCCGGTCCGGGCATTGCGATGGTCCCTCGATCTCGACCCAGTTGAGGATGCCGTTCCACAGCACCTTTCTGACGGCGCTCTTCCCCAAGCTGAGTGTCGTGCCGAGAACCGTGTCGCCTTCTACCGGCGCAGACGTCACCTCATGTGTCAATCGGAGCACGTTGTCGTCGGTGAACGACAAGCCGACGAACAGAACGTGGCTCGTCATCAGCATTGCCTGGAAGACAGCACCCGTGGCTGAGCGGCTGCCGTCATACTCCACGAAAGAGCTCCGGCTCAAGACCAGGTCATTGTGTTTGACGTCGCCGTGCAGTTTCAGGATCCACGGGTTGCCAGGATCAGGCCGCTCGTACGGCAACGAGTGGATCCGCTGCGCATCACCTTGCGAGGTCACAGCCGCCTCGTAGAGCAAGTCGTAGTTCGTGGTTGCGACCTGGCGACATCGGAGTCCGGCAAGTAGGAAGTGACCGAGAGCGGGCCGGATCAGCTTGCCACCTGCTTTGCGCGTCACGGCGGCGATGACGCCGTCTGCGATCCCCCGCTCACGGATGCGCTGCAGTAGTTCGGCTTGGTCAAGCGGCGGGAGCCCGCTGAATTCCTTGGACGCGACAATCTCCGCGTCCGATACCAGCGAATCCTTCAGTTGGTCGAGCAACTCCGTCCAACCCGGCAAACCAGCGCCCATGCTCACCCCCGCGCCGATCATGAGCGAGAGCGCTCCTTGCCGAACGAGTTGTCCCAGACGCTCCGCCTCGGCGTTGATTGACCTCGGCGTAACGCTGTTGGCCCGCTGCCGTTGCAGCGCTTCGAACACGGCACGGTTGGGCACGACGATCGCCAGGTCCACCTCGAAGCGTTCGGCCAACTCGGTTAACGCACGGATCTGTTGGACAGCCTCGTCGTGTCCGAGCCCGCCACCACCGGAACCGAGCAACGGCATCGTGACGAGGTGCCTAACTCGCCCACGCACCGGCACCTTGGGCAACTTGTCGACGACGCTGCCTATGACATCTCCCAGACGCGGCAACAAGGCGGCGACACCTAAGGTTTCACCGTCATTGGTCACGTCGACGTACCAGAAGCGTCCATTCGTCCCGTCCTGTGCACACCCCGAATCTTTCCAATTTGCAGGACGTCTCGGAGCTGCGTCGAGTCCGATCACGCCCTGCCACCACTGAGCCCGCACGCTGAAACGTGTATCAGTGGGAATCAGCGCGGCGTCGCAAGTGACGTCTTGAACCTTGCCGTGTATGACGAAGACGTGGCCCGGAACTTTGCTGGCGGTGGACACGAGATGCTCCTCCTGGATAGACCTCGACTTGAGGATCGCCTGAGTAGCTCCGGGAGGCAAGGGCCTACGCTCATTTGCACGCTAAGCGCCCACGCCAGCTTCGGCACCGAACGGCGTTCCGCCAGATTGGCATGAACCTCCCGCTTGGTCGGGCCAGACGCAGTAGCTTCTGCCCATGCAGCATCGCGAACCACGCGACGACAGTGAGGCGGATGTTGCCGGGCAGTCCGCGCGACGAGAGTTCGAGCGACGACGGCAGATGCGCCGCGAGCGTGTTGCGGCCCGTGGCCGGATCGCCCGGGTTGCGGCTGCGCTTACTGCTGAGCCGCAGAGCACGATGGCGTGGGATCAGGGCGCAAAGGGGGAAGAGCGGGTCGGCGCCCGACTGGATCGGCTTCGCGAGCACGGGGTCGGCATCCTGCACGATCGCAAGATCCCCGGGCGCGGCAACATCGACCATCTGGCAGTGACCACCGGCGGGGTGTGGGTCATCGACACGAAGCGCTACAAGGGACGCCCGGCATTGAAGGTCGAGGGTGGCTTGCTTCGACCGCGGACCGAACACCTCACAGTCGGCGGGCGAGACCGGGACAAGCTCGTCGCCGGTGTCCAGTCCCAGGTGGATCACGTGCGGCGGGCGCTCGGCGATGTTCCGGTGACCGGCGCGTTGTGCTTCGTCACTGCCGAGTGGCCCCTCATCGGTGGGGCATTCGTCGCTCGCGGCATACAGGTGCTCCCTCCTCGACAGCTGGTCAAGACGATCACGCGGTCCCCAGCTGGACCCGTGGATGTGGCGGCGACCATGCATCTGCTCGACCGCCACTTCAGGCCTGCCTAGCGTGTGATCGGCGGGTTCAGCGACGTGGCTGAACCGGCCCGAAAGAGTTTGGCCGGGCGGCCACGGCCGCGCCGCTCCTCACCGGTCGCCTCGACGAATCCGTCCGTGCTCGTCACCTTGCGATGGAAGTTCGCGGCATCGAGTCTCACGCCCCAGACCGCTTCGTATACCGAGCGCAGCTCGCTTATCGTGAATGTTTCGTCGAGGAAGCTCGTTGCCAGCGTTGAGTATTCGAGCTTGGAGCGGGCACGTTCGATGCCGTCCTCGAGGATCCGCGTGTGGTCGAAGGCAAGAGCCTTGCCGACCGCCTGGTCCACCGGCACCCAGGACGCATCCGCGGCGTCAGTCCCGGCGACTGGCTCCGGGAGGTTGGCGGCCAGCGCGAGATACGCGATGGAGATGACCCGCTTCTCGTGCTCGACGTCCCGGCGCGGATCGCTGTAGGTGCCGAGCTGCTCGAGACGCACATCGCGCTCCCCCAGGCCGCCTTCCTCCGCGAGCTCCCGGTATGCTGCCTGCTCCGCCGACTCCCCCGGCAGCAGAAAACCACCCGGCAACGCCCACCGACCGCGGGCCGCCCTCGGCTTCCGCTTGACCAGCGCCACGCTCAGCACGCCGTCGCGAAGGGTCAGCGCGACGATGTCCGCAGCCACCCAGGCCACCAAACGGTCTGCTCTCGACATGCCCCGACTTTAAGTCGAATTGACAATAATTACAATATCTGATGTATTGGTCATATCGACAATATCTCAGGAGGTCACCGATGAACCTTCCCCCGCACAGAAGGACCGCGCCGCCGGCGTGCTGCTCGGTCAGGCAATCGGAGACGCCCTCGGCGTCCCCTACGAGTTCAAGTCGCCAATCACCGCGGGTGAGGCTCGGATGATCGGGGGCGGCCTTGGCCCCTACTCCCCCGGCGAGTGGTCGGACGACACCCAGATGGCGATCTGCATCGCCCAGGTTGCGGCGACCGGAGCCGACCTCAGCGCATACGACGGCCTGAACGAAATCGCGAAACGCTTCTGTGAGTGGCGCTTTCGCGGTGCGTCGGACATCGGCCATCAGACTGCCGCCGTGATCAGCAGGGCTGACCTGATGATCGGTGGCGCCGCCATGGATGCGTCCATGAGCAGGTACGACCTGGACAACTGGGCACCCGCTTTCCAACAGGCGGCCACCGAGTATGCCGAGCAGCACCCGAGGTCCGCCGGCAACGAGGCGCTGATGCGCAACGGCATCGTCGGACTCACGCGCCTCGAGGATCGCCAGGCAACAGCCGCTTCGGCCCGCGCGGTCGCCGCCCTGACCCACGCCGACCCGCTGGTCGCGGCGTCGTGCGTGCTGCACGCCGAGGCCGTGCGCATTGCCGTGACAAAGGCGCGGCTCGACATACGGGCGGGAATTGATCTGCTGGCCGATGACGAACGCGAGCAGTGGTCGGCGTGGATCGACGAGGCAGAACGCAACGACCCGAAGTCGTTCAAGGACAACGGCTTCACCGTCACAGCCCTCCAGGCCGCATGGTCGGCGATCTTCCACACGATGCCCGAGGACCCGAGACCTGACCTCGTGAACGACGCACTGCAACTCGCCATCTCGATCGGACACGACACCGACACTGTCGCCGCGATCGCCGGCGCCCTGCTCGGTGCGCGGTACGGCGTCAGCGGTCTCCGGCACGACTGGCGGCGGCAGGTGCACGGTTGGCCGCACATGCGCGGACGTGACCTGATCGAACTCGCTCTACGGACCGTCGGCGCGTCGGGTGACGATGAATGGCCCGCGCGTGACTACGAGGACCGATCAGGCACTGCCGTCGAGGTGCGCGTGCCGTGGGCGCCCGAGCTCACGATCGGGACGCAGGCGGCGCTCGCCACGACGCCAGCCACGGCGGTGGTGTCGCTGTCGCGGGTAGGCCGCGCGGAGGTGCGTGACCCGGAGCGTCACGTGCAGGCATGGCTGGTCGACAGCGACGAGCCGGCGACGCACAACAACCTGGCGTTCGCGCTGCACGACGCCGTCGACGCCGTCCAGGATCTGCTCGACGCCGGGGAGTCGGTGTTCCTGCACTGCGTCCATGCGCACCACCGGACGCCGTCCGTGGCACTGCTGCACGCGGTGAAGTACGGCGGGCTGTCTGCCCAGGATGCGGCGGCCGCCATACGAATGGCATTGGGAGACAACAAAATCAGCGGCCTACTGTGGGCGACCGCGCTGGAGGAGGCGGACATACATGCACGGTGACCTGACGGAGTCTGCGCGGCGGCAGGAACGCTTCCGCGGGTTGATGATCAGACTGGCGCTGGGAGATGCGTGTGCCGACGTGGTCAGCGGCAGTGAGGTGCTGCGCGCCGGTGCTACGACCGACCTGGCGATGCGGCAATTGCACGCGTTTATCCGGTCATGGCGTTCGCCCGACGAACGCGCGGAGTCGACGCTGATCGCTGCGACGATGCGTGGGCTGGAGTCGTACGTCCACAACACCGCGAACTCGCCGCAGCGCTCTATCTGGCCAGTTGCGACGTAGATCTGGACGACGCCCTCGAGCTTGCCGCCCAGGCGAAGGATCCGGATCGGATTTGCGCGCTCAACGGCGCGCTGATCGGTGCCTCGACCGGGGTGACGCCGTGGATGGAAGAACAGTTCGCACAGCACGAATTCGCCTGGCAGATAGAGGTGCTGGTGCGGGATCTCTTCGTGGTCGGGTTGACCTCCGACGAGCCGGTGGAAGAAATCCGGGCCTGGTACCCGAAGTGGTGAAAGGCGACCGTCTGTCGGTGGTCGCTGCAAGACTGAGGACACAAGGAAGGGGTGGTCAGGATGAGGAAACAGGTGAAGGAGACTGCGGCACCGGGGTCGTCAATGGGTCCCTGGGAGTTGTTCGAGCGTCGGCTGGCGGCATTCGTGTCCACCATGCTCGACCCGTGGGACAAGCTGCAGATCTACGTGCCCATGTCAGGCGACGCGGAGCCGTGGGTGATCGACATCGCGCCGGTCCGTGACGTGATCCAGATCGACTACCGGTGGGACGAGGTCTACACCACCGCGGACGACCCGGCCGACGCTGTGCACCAGCTGCGGACCGTCCTGGAAGGTGGACGCTTCCGGACTCCCCACCCCCAATTGCTGACGGTCGCTGCCAAGGGCACCGCGGCAGCCGGCGTCGGCATCCTCGGTCTCGGTGTCCGCGACAGCGTGCCTGCGGTCGACGGTGACGACGCCTCAGCCCTCTTCACCCGCACCCGTGAGCAGGTCCTCGGCGCGCTGGTCGCCCACGTCCGCAGCGCGTATGACGAGGAGGTCGAGCTCGACGAGGATGACGACCTTCCGTTGATGGTCAACGGGGTTCGGCTGTGGGCGGGCGTCTCCCACGGCAAGCCGGCGATCATGCTCTTCACCCGTGTAGTCGACAACGTGCACTCGCGACGACAGGCCAGCGTCGACGTCAACGTGCTCAACCGCAAGGAACTCTGGTCGCGCTGGGTCGTCCGGGACCACTCGGTGTGGCAGCACCTGACGATCCCGTCGCAGATCTTCCAGCCGGAGCTGTTCGACGAGATGCTCGCGCTCTTCGTGGCCGACTACCGGTCCACGCAGCTCGACCTGGCCGATCGGCTCGGCGGTCAGCCGGCGTCCGGGTGAGGTCGAACGACTTACTCAGAAGCCGGCTAATCATCGGATGTATCGCGTCCGCCAGACTTTGAAACGCGTACATACGCGTCCCCTCGCAAGGATCCGAACGACGCGACTCCGGCGGATCCGAGTGATTGATATTGACGTTAACTGGCGATAATTGATCAGTCTCAATCGCCCACGGACGAGTTCTACTGTGTGAAGGTGCTTGCATCATGACCGAGCCGCCTGCACCAGGAGCACCGATGTCTGAGCCTTCCGAGACCACCCGTCCACGAGCGTCGCAGCTGCCGCGGCGACAGGCACTTCAGCTGGGCGGCGCACTCGCCACCTCGATGGCGCTGGTGTCGCTCCCGGTGTTTCGGCCGGAGTCGGCAGACGCCGCCGAGCCGGCCACCGCCGACCTCGTCCCGACAACGGACACCACATGTCTGCGCTACACCTCCCCCGGAGACCCGGCACAGATCCTCGAGGAAGGGCTGCCGGTCGGGAACGGGCGACTCGGGGCGCTCACCACGGGTGACCCGGCTGCCGACTCGTTCATCGTCACCGACGCCACCCTCTGGACCGGCGGCGCCAATGCGTCCCTGGGCTCGGACGGGCAATTCCCTTATGGCACAGATGACTTCGGAACGCTGTCGATGCTCGCGAAGTGCTCGATCAGCATCCCCGCACACACTCCGTCCGTGGTCACCGACTACGAGCGCCGCCTGGACATGAGCAATGGCTTGGCCACCACCACATACAAGATCGACGGCGTCACCCATCGGCGCACCGTCTACGCCAGTCACCCCGACGACGTCCTGATCGTTGCCCTCTCGCAGGACGGTGGCGGGGGCTTGACCGGGTCGCTGCACTTGGACGGCACCCACGACGAAACCGTCAGCACGACCGGCGCTGCCGCGCACTTGGCCGGCACCCTCGCCAACGGACTGCGCTACGGCTGCGTGCTCACCGCCGCATCGCCCGGCGGCTCGGTCACCGGCGGCCTGGACTTCGAAGACTGCCGAGAGCTCCTCGTCGTCATCTCCGGCGGCACCAACTACGCGCCCGACCCGTCGATCTCCTACCAGGACAAGACGATTGACCCCCTGCAGGTAGCCCTCGACCGCGCGCAGCGCGCGATCAAGCGCGGTGCGCGCCGGCTACTCGGCGCACACGTCGCCGACTACCGCGCGCTCTTCGACACCCTGGACGTCGACCTCGGCAAGTCCACACGCGCCCAACGTGCCATGCCGATCCCCGAGCGTCTCGCGGAACGTGCGTCGTCCGCCACTCCCGACCCCGAGCTGGAGGCGAGCTACCTGCAGTTCGGCCGCTACCTGACGATCACCGCGTCACGCTCGATGCTGCCGATCAACCTGCAGGGCCTGTGGATCGACCGCAACAACCCTGACTGGATGGCGGACTACCACACCGACATCAACCTGCAGATGAACTACTGGCTGGCCGACCGCGCCGGCCTCGGCGACTGCTTCACCGCACTCGCCGACTACGCCGTGGCGCAACTGCCCGGCTGGACGTCTGCCACCCACAAGCTCTTCAACGATCCGCGCAACGGCTTCCGCAACACCAGCGGAAAGATCGCCGGCTGGACGCTCGGCATCTCCACGAACCCCTACGGCGGCAGCGGCTGGTGGTGGCACCCGGCCGGCAACGCCTGGCTGTGCAACTCCCTCTTCGAGCACTACGAATTCACCCAGGACGCGGCATACCTCGCCAAAATCTACCCCTTACTCAAGGGAGCGTGCGACTTCTGGCAGGCGCGGCTGGTGACGACCACCGTCACCGACCCGGCCACCGGCAAGGAGACGAAAGTGCTTGTGGACGACCACGATTGGTCACCCGAGCAGGGGCCCGAGGACGCACGCGGCATCACCTACGCCCAGGAGCTGGTCTGGCAGCTCTTCGGCAACCTGGGCACCGCCACCAAGGTGCTGCACCGCGACCGCTCGTATGCCGCGGAGATCGACCGCCTGCGCCGGCAGCTCTACCTGCCGCAGGTCAGCCCCACCAGCGGCAAGCTCGAAGAATGGATGAGCCCCGACGAGCTCGGCGACCCCGCACACCGGCACCTGTCCCCGCTGGTCGGCCTCTTCCCCGGCGACCGACTGGCACCCGACACCGCACCGTCATACCTCGTCGACGGCGCGACCAAGCTGCTCACCGCACGCGGCATGTCCAGCTACGGCTGGGGCATGGCCTGGCGCGGGCTCTGCTGGGCACGGCTGAAGAACGCGGCCATGGCCTACCAAGCCGTCACCACGGTGCTCAAACCGAGCGTCGACAACAGGAACGGCACGGCGGTCAACTTCTTCGACATGTACGACCTGGGCAGCCGCTCCACCTTCCAGATCGACGCCAACCTCGGCACCCCGTCGGCGATGCTGGAGATGCTCGTCTACTCGCGTCCCGGACTCATCGAGCTGCTCCCGGCCACACCGACCGCCTGGTCCGACGGCGCCGTCCGCGGCATCGGAGCACGGGGCGGCTTCACCGTCGACGTCACGTGGACCGGCCGGCAGGTCCGCTCCGCGACCATCCGGAGCGTCGGTGGTCGCCATACGACCATCGCATATGGAGAGTGGACACAGCTCATCTCACTCAAACCAGGCCGGTCGGTCACCGTGCGGCCACCTGCGAAGGCATGGCCCACCGACGCCGAAACCCGATGAATGCCAAGGTGAGTAGCACCTGAGGTCACAATAGGTCGATGCGCACCCTTCTCAACATCATCTGGCTGATCCTCTGCGGGTTCTGGATGGCGGTCGGATACGTCATCGCGGGCGTGATCTGCTGCATCCTGATCATCACGATCCCGTTCGGGATCGCGTCGTTCCGGATCGCGAACTATGCACTGTGGCCCTTCGGACGGACTGTGGTGAAGGATCCGCGCGCAGGTGCGGCGTCGGCGATCGGCAACGTCATCTGGTTCATCTTCGCCGGGATCTGGCTCGCCATCGGGCACATCGTGACCGGCGTCGCGCTCTGCGTGACGATCATCGGCATACCGCTCGGCATTGCGAGCTTCAAGATGGTGCCGATCTCGTTGCTGCCGTTGGGCGCTCAGATCGTGCCGTCCGATGGTGTTGTGCTTGTGGGTGGGGCGCCGCGCCGATAGCTCTCCACGCTCCAACGTCGCCTGCTAGCGGAGCCTGTGCAGGACCGTCAGCAGACCGAACCGTTCCGAGCCAACGCTCGATAGAGCTACGCCCTCGCCGCGAATCCGGTCGGGGCCACGGACCGGATGGCCAACTCGGCGACGCCCAACAAAACCGCATCGGCGCCGAGTTGCGAAGGGATGAGTTGCGGCACCCGAATCACCCGACCTACCAGTCGATTTCGTATCCGCGCCATGATTTCCTCGTCCGGTGTGCTGAGGTCACTCCCCACGATGATCGCCTCGGGATCGATCACGACCGTGATAGCGGCAACCGCCATCGCCACCAGGTCCAAGATCTCCTCGAGCAGCTCTTCCGCGCGGGCGTCACCCGTCGCCGCGAGCGAGATGATGTCTCGCGCAGTCAACACACGGCCCCCGCTCACCTTGATGCCCCGGCGACGCGCTTCGCGGGTGATCGCCACGGATCCGACCCGGTCCTCCAGGTCTCCCAGATCCTCGTACGACCGGGCAAGCGCCGCGCGATCCATCAGCAGGTAGCCGATCTCACCGGCCTCGCCGTGCTGGCCTCGGTGGATGGCGCCGTTGCTGATGATGCCCGCACCCATGCCGTTGTCGAGCAGCACTGCGACCAGACTTGTCATACCTACTCCGGCACCGGAGAGGTATTCCGCGAAAGCCAGTGCATTTGCATCGTTCTCGACGACGATCGGCAGATCAGAGCGGTCGCGCAACAACTCAGCGATGGGCGCTCGAGGCCAGCCCAACTCCGGGATGACACCCACCTTGTTCGTGCTCTTCTCGATCACGCCGGGCACCGAGATGCCCACGGCCTGACAGGGGGTGGACGCACGCTGCGCGACGTCCATCAGGTCGTCGAGAAGGTCACCCACCGCCTCGACACGCTTCTCGCTGTCCGCCTTCGCACCGCGAGCGTGGGACGGCACGGAGACCGACCGATGCTCGATGATGTTGCCGTCGAAGTCGACCAGCGCGGCCCGCATCTCGTCACGTCGTAGCTGCAGCGCGGCAACGACTCGAGACCCGCCGGTATATCGCAGGATCAGGGAGGGGCGGCCTCCTGTCGACGCCTCGTGTCCGTCCACGACCAAGAGCTTCTCGGCGAGCATGCTCTTGGTGAGCCTGTTCACGGTCGCCGGGCTGAGGCCGGTGATCTCACCGATCTGCTGGCGCGACAACGGGCCGTGGTCCCGCAGCACCGCCACTATCGCGCTCTGATTGATGGACGAGACAGTCCGGGTCGTGGCTACTTGGTTCGATGGTGAGCTACGTTGCGCTGCTGCTCGCTGCGACCGGCTCACGGCACCTCGGATTTCGCCACTTTCGTGTCGGGCTGGTTGTAGAGGAATTCGTCAATGTCGAGGCCAAGATTAGCAGTGAGCTCACCGACCAATTGCTGCAGCAACACGGTTTCCGCCACTGTCCGATTGAGCCCTCGTGCGTTCTCGGGCAAGGAGAGGACGACTCCCCTACTGTCCGCTTCGCGCGGGAGGCCCGCCGGGTCCGCGCAGGTGAGCAGCACAGTCGGCACCTCGCGCTCGAGCGTCATGTCCACCACACCCAACTCGCGGCCATCGCCGAGTATGACGAGACCCGACTGCCGGTTGAGTGACTCCATCGGTCCGTGAATGTATTGGTACGTGTCATACGCCGTGGCATGCAACCGGGCGCCCTCGCGCACCATCAACGCGCCCTCGGCGGCCGCTGACAGAGAAAGTCCCGACCCCACGACATCCAGGGCGCCAGCCGATCCCAGGATCGCCGCCGCGCGTTTCACCTCGGGCACGCGGCGCTCGGTCAGCTCACGCACCAGTTGCACTCCAGTGGCTGGGTCCGGAGCCACGTCCGACCCGAACTGATGGCGGAGCAGAAGCGCGAATGTGAGCAGTGTGGCCGTGAATCCCGTTGTGTAGACACGCGAATCGTCCCATCCGCCCAACGGCAGGACCGCGTCGACGGCACCTGCCAGCGGCGCGCCCGGATCGTTCGTGATCGCAATCCGCCGACCGCTCGGTAGCCGCTCGGCGGCCGCCAGCGGCTCCGGGCTTCGTCCCGACTCGGACACGAGCACGAACTGAGCGCCCGACAGATAGCCCGCGGGAGCATGCGCGATGTCCGCCGCGTTCGCGTTGACCGCAGTGATGCCTCGGGCCCGCAGCGCGGCGACGAGTGCATCACCGGCGTTCGTCGAAGCGCCCATGGCGACCACCACGATGCGGTCGCTCTCCTCCCATTGCGGCAGTTCGGGTTGAGCGAGTGCGGCCCGCACGGATGCAAGCGTGAGTTCGAGATTGTCCGCCTGATTGGCGAGAGACTTGTGAAAACCAATGTGCTGCATAAAGATCTGTCACTCCTTCACGGCGCCGGCGACCATGCCGCTGACGACGTAGCGTTGAAAAACGATGGCAATGATGACCGGCGGCAACGCCGCCAGAACGCCGCCTGCGGCAACTAGACCGAAGTCCGTGGTATAGCGACCGGCGAATTCCGAGATGGCGACGGGAACCGTCTTTGAGTTCGTCGAGGAGGTGAAGACCAAGGCGTACATGAATTCGTCCCACGCGAGCAGGAACGAGAACATGATTGCGGCGAAGATCCCTGGCTTCGCGGTCGGCAGAATCACCCGGAACAGTGCACCGACCCGCGTGCATCCGTCGACCCGAGCTGCGTCCTCCAAGTCGCGCGGCACCGTCAGGAAATAGTTGCTCAGGATCCACAGCGTGAAGGGGATGACGAGCGAACAGTCGACCAGGATCAGGCCGATCTTGCTGTCCAACAACCCAAAGCCGCTCAGGATGATGTACATCGGCACGAGCAGCGCCACCTGCGGCAGCATGTATGTCGCCAGGAACATCATCAGCGTCATACGCCGGCCACGAAACTCCAGCCGTGCGAAGGCATACGCGCCGAAGATCGAGATCACCATCGAGATCGCGACGGTGCAGCAGGCAACGATCACAGAGTTGGCCATCGCGGACTTGAATGTCGACCCGGCGGCGCTCGAACCCGAGAACATGTCCGAATACCGGTGCCAGTCGAGGTGGTCGGGGATCCACTTCGGCGGCTTGCTGATGAGGTTCGACTGCGGGGAGATGCTGGCAACAACCATGTAGAGGAACGGGACCAGGATGACCACTGCGGTGAACACAGCGGCGAGGTGAAGTAGCACGGAATCGCGCTTACGAAGCGTCATAGCAGACTCATCTCCGACCTGCGCAGGGCGCGTAGATACACCGCGGACAGCAGCAGGATCACGATGACGATGAGGTACGAAATGGCCGAACCCATCCCGTAGCTCTGGTCCGAGAAGGCCGACGTGTACGCGTAGTACGCAATCGTCTGCGTCCCGTTCGCCGGACCACCCCGGGTCATCCCGTAAATGATGTCGAACACCTTGAACGCCTCCACAGTGCGCAGCACGAGCACGATCGACACCGACGGCACCAACAGCGGCAGGGTCACCGAGAAGAAGGTCCGCACTCTCGAGGCTCGGTCCAGCTTCGCCGCTTCGTAGATGTCGTTCGGAATGCTCGCCAAACCGGCCAGGAGGAAGAATGCGACCAACGGGGTTGTCTTCCACACATCGGCGACGATCACGGCATTCATGGCAGCGGTCGGTGATCCGAGCCAGGCGCGGTAGTCGCTCTGAAATCCCAGCTGGGAGAGGATCCCGTTCAACGCCCCGTACTGCGCGTTGAAGATTCCCTTCCACAATGCGGCGTTGACGATCGTAGGGACCGCCCACGGAATCACGACGATGGTCCGCAGGACCCATCGTCCACGAATACGTGCATTGAGAAGTCCTGCAAGAGCAAGTCCGAGTACAAGCTCGAGCACCGTCGAAGTCACGGTGAAGTAGAACGTGCGGCCGATCGCGGCCCAGAAACCCGCGTCAGACAGGACCTTCTCGTAGTTTCCCAACCCGACGAAGGGCGTGTCCGTGGCCATCACCGAGTTCACTTCGAACAGTGAGATGACCAGCGTCCGCACAACCGGGTAGATCACGATGCCGAAGACCGCGACGAGCGCCGGGAGCAACAGCCAGAACGCCATCTTTCCCTGGCCGTTCGACTTCTTCGGTCGGACCGCCAACCCCTGCGGGAACTCCTGTGTGCGACCGGGGCGCATCATGTATTGCTCGCCGCCTGCGCGTCGCGCAGTGCCTTCGACGGCGTCTTCTTGCCGAGCAGCGCCTTCTGGATCTCGACCTGCAGACCTTGGGAGATCTTGTTGTAGCCCGGCACCGCCGGCCGAAGAATGGTCTCCCTCAACGCAACCTTGTAGGCGTCGAAAACCGGCTTGTTCGTGGCAATCACCTTCGGCTTGTCGTAGCTGGCCTTCCAGTTGGACGCACTGCTCTTGATGTACCGCTCCTGGATGGCCTCACCGGTGACGTACTCGATGAACTTCCACGCCGCGTCCTGGTTCTTCGAGGACTTCGCGATCGACAGCGCCATAGCACCGTTGACGCCGGGCTGCTTGCCCGACGGCCCTTTCGGCGTCGCCATGACGCCGTTCTTGCCGACGACCTTTGAGATCGACCGATCATTCAGATCGCGGTAGGTGCTGTCCCAGTTGAGCGAGAAGGCGGTCTGGCCCTGGGCCATGGACTTCGAGACATCATCCTCGAGGAAGGTCGTTGAACCAGGGTTGGTGAGGCCGTCCTTCAAGGTCTGGCACATCCACGTGAGCGTCTTGACTCCGGCATCACTGTCCAAGTGCAGCTTGCCGGCGGAGTCGAGGAATGAACCCCCGAACGCACCGAGCAGCTGCGCGTAGTCGCAGATCAGTGCTTCGGCCTGAGCCCAACTCCACGCGATCGGATACTTGCAGACGCCGTGTGACTTGAGTTTTCGAGATACCGCCAACACGTGGTCCCAGGTGTCGAGGTCCGCTTTGCTAGCGCCGATCTTCTGCAGCATCGCGGTGTTGTAGTAGAAGAGCTTTGTCGACGGCCCCCACGGGACGCCGTAGTACTTGTCCTGGTATTCGGCGGTGTTCAGCGCTCCGCCCAGCATTCTGGTGTGCCAGTCCTCCGGCATCTTGCTCGTGATGTCAGTGACGAGTCCGCCTGATGCGAACTCGGCCGGCCAGATGACATCGATCAGTTCTACGTCGTAGGTTCCGGCCGGCGCCGCGGTCACGACCTTGTCGTGCAATGCCTCATACGCGACGAACGTCGGCTTGACCTTGATGTCGGGGTGCTTGGACTCGAAGGACGCGATCATGCCGTGGATGTCGGCCTCGGAGTAGCCCGCTTGCTTCATGAACAAGGCACTGATCGTGCCTTTGCCAGACCCGGAACCACCCTTGCTCTTACCGCCGCCGGTGACACTGCACGCGGAAGCGGTCAGCGACAGTCCGGCAATACCGCCGAGAAGGACTGTTCTCCGTGCGAGTTCGTTCGTCATGATTGCTCCTTTTGCTGTGCTGGCTCATGCCCGCCGACCGAGATTCGCCGGGCAAGTTCGAGTGCGCCCGTCACGGGAGGGACGCGCAAAATATGGGAATCGATGTGCAGACCGGCCTGGTGAAGCTCCCGCTCGATCACCGCGACAAGCCCTTTCCGGTTGACGAGCACTCCCCCTGCGAAGATGACCACGTCGCCGACAGCGCCTCGCGTCCGCGCGAGTTCGATCTGCCAGGCAAGTTGCGCGCCCGCTCGAGCAATGACGTCCTTTGCACGCTGCGATCCGGCGTCTGCGGCTTCGAATACGAGCGGGCCTGCCTGGGCCCATCGTCGGATCGATGCCTGAGCAGTGAATTCGCCGACGAGATCGGTCTCGTTCGAGACGTCGAACTCCGTGAAGAAACGCTCGGCAAGGCCGTCGCGCTCCAGTCCGCGGTCCGTTGCGCGGACGAGCTCCACGACGGCCTCACGTGCCAGTCCCGGGCTGCTGCCGAAGTCGTCGAGCAACCACCCGTGACCACCCACGCGGATGATCTCGCCGTCGCCGGTACGCCCAACCACGATCGATCCAGTCCCACCGACCACACAGATCGCGTGCTCGAATCCGGCTGCAGGAGCGAGCAACTCGGCGTCGTTTACCACGTCAAGCCGGCCCGGCCACTCGCGCTTCAGCCGTGACCGGACGCGCTCGACCTGCTCGGTTGAATCGCAACCGTGAGCACCGAGCACCAGCACGGCCTGGCGGCGATCCTCGCCCGTCAAGGGCACCAAGGAGACCAGGCGCTTGAGGTCCTCGCCGTGGTCCAGAGCAGTGCGCTGCCAGTCAGGTGTCGGAAGAACCTGGTGTCGCGTCTCGCCCGCACTCTGCACCGCGATGTGAGTCTTGGTGCCGCCGACGTCAATTCCAACCAGCATGGCTTCTTTCTGATCAGACTAATAATTACTCTGATCTTTGCCTGCTCGTGCGCGGTCGTCAAGGGATTCGGTCAGATCCGCCGAGCGCTGTCGCTGTCGCCTTCGACTACCGCTCGACCGGGTCTCGACGCGCACTATCTGCATTGCGCTCCCCCGGCGTACTCGACCGACGTGCGTACTCGACCAGCGACCGCGCGCGGTTTACGCGATTCACGGTTACGTAAAGATCGGGCAAGGCAATCGCCAAGTTGGACGACCTCTCCGCTTGCCCCGGGCTACGTTCGAAAGGTCGTCAGTCGCATCCCGTGAATGTCACGGCGACGCCCTGTGCCAGAAACGAGAGCCAGTTGCTGCCAGCGAACGCCATCAATGACCCGTTCTCCAGGTTCACCGCGCAGCTCGAGGTGCTGCACGAACTCGCCGAGGAGATCCAGCAGGGTCAACGCGCGCCGGCTTCGCAGAGTGGCGTGCACATCCTGGATGCCACCGAGGGTCCACGCGCGCATCAGACACTGATTCGCACTGCTACCAAAGGCATTCGCGGCACGACACGTCTGCCGATCGTCGGTGGACCGTTGTGGCGACAGACGTCGAACGTCATCGAAGTGCTCAAATCCGGCCGCACCTGGCGTGGCATTTACGACAACGCCGCCATACAGCGCGAGGAGATCCTGGTACACCTGCGCGACGCGGGCGCGGCCGGCGAGCAGTCACGCACGGTCCCCCGGGTGCCGATGAAGATGGTCATCGCCGACGAGTCGCGTGCTTTGGTCGCGGTCGAGAACGACGGGGCGACCTTCCACCTGTTAGTCGGCCGATGTGGACTGCTCGACGACCTCGTCGGGCTCTTCGAGGGCTTGTGGTCGTTCGGCACCCCGGTGCCCGGGCGCGCGGGCGTCGGAGGTGAGCAGCACACGCCGTTCAGCGACGATCGGGACCTCTTGAGCCTGCTCGCCGCCGGCGCCACCGACGAGTCGATCGCTCGGCAGCTGGGCCTCAGCCTGCGCACCGTGCAACGTCGGGTCCGCAAACTCGAGGACCTGCTCGGCGCGCACACCCGCTTCCAGGCCGGCATCCAGGCGGCTCGGCGCAACCTCATCTGACGCAAACATGCCGTATGGCGGATACCTGACGTGGCCATTGCCGTGGCGACCGGGCTGCTGACAACGTTCAGGCATCCACCACCCCGAAACCCCTTCAGGGAGCGTCATACTCATGACATCTCGTCCGTCGCGCCGCATGTCACGCGGACTGCTCGCCACCGCAGGATTGACGGTATCCGCCGCAACCGCACTGGCACTCGTCAACTCCTCGGCATCCGCGAGTCCACTGCCAACGCTCGACTCCGGATCACACCTGTCCGCCGGGCCCGCAACCACCCACGGGCGCAAGGTCGTCGCGACCAAGCCCGCCTGGACCACCAATGCCAAGCGAGTCGGCACCCCGGCCTCCTCGACCCGTCACCAACTCGTCGTCACCCTCAAGACCGACCAGGCCGCGGCCACGGCATACGCGAAGTCGGTGAGCGACCCGACGAGCCCCAACTATCGCAAGTTCCTCACACCGGCACAGTTCGCCGAGCGCTTCGGAGCATCGAAAGCCACTGTCTCGGCCGCTGAGAAATGGCTCACGACACAGGGATTCACAGTCCGCTCAGTCGATGCCAGCCACACCTCACTGACCGTCACCGGGCCGACCACGGCGGTCAACAAAGCGTTCGGAGCCAAACTCGGCACCTTCAAGCACGACGGCTCGACCGTCACCGCGCCCACCGCAGCCGCGTCCGTGCCGGCATCAACACCGATCGCGTATGTCGTCGGCATGGACACCACTCCGCGCAACCACACCAACCACATCTCGCGCAGTCAGCTGAGCGCCAAGATGATGCAGCGGATCGCCAAGAAGCACGGCGTCACCCTGCCGAACGACGTGACACCCGCGGCAGACACTGTCAGCGGGACCGGCTGTTCGCACTACTGGGGAGAGCAGATCCGGCCCTACCAGACCGCGAACCCCGCCCCGTTCACCAATCCCCTGCCATCGGCAACCTGCGGATTCACACCGAAGGCACTCAACAAGGTGCAGAAGGTCGACAAGGTCAAGCAGACCGGCAAGGGCGTCACGGTGGGCATCACGATGTGGTGCGGAGCCTCGACGCTCGTGTCGGACACCAACCACTGGTCCAAGGACATGGGCCTGCCGACCCTGAAGTCCGGCCAGGTCAAGATCGTCGAACCGACGGCGCCATACAACGAGTACTGCGAATACAACGGCGCGTCCGACTACACCGAGGTCGCCCTCGACGTGCAAGCCATCCACAGTGCCGCACCGGCCGCCAAGATCGTCTACTCCGCAGCCACCGACCCCAACGACGCTCCGCTCCTCGACGCACTGCACCGGCTCATCGACGACAACGGCGTCGACATCGTCAGCGACTCCTGGGGTGGCCAGGAGAGCCTGCTGGACGACACCACCAAGGCCGCCTACGACCAGGTCTTCACCCAGGCGGCGGCACAGGGCATCACGGTCCTGTTCTCCTCCGGAGACAGTGGAGACGGTGGCGCCGGTGACGGCTCCTTCCCGCCGGCGCCGAACTTCCCCGCGTCCGATCCCTGGATCACCTCGGTCGGCGGCACCAACATCGGCACCACCAAGAACGGCTCGATGGCGTTCGAGTCCGGCTGGATGACGTCCGAAGCCAGCGAGGGTGACAACGTCTGGGGCGGCTGGTACTACAGCTACGGCGCAGGCGGCGGCATCAGCAAGCTCTTCGCGCAGCCGTACTACCAGAAAGGCGTTGTGCCCGTGAAGTTCTCGGGGTCGACACCGATGCGGTCCTACCCGGACCTGTCCAATCTTGCCGATCCTGCGACCGGCTTCCTGATCGGTTACACCGACACCAACGGCAACTACATGACCGGCAGCATCGGTGGCACCAGCCTCGCGGCGCCGCGGACAGCCGGGCAGCTGGCACTCGCCATACAGCAGGCCGGCGGACGGCGGCTCGGCTTCATCAACCCGGTGATCTACTCGCAGGGCGCCAAGCACCTCACCGACCTGCAGTCGAACAAGGCCAGCAACGCGTACCTGACGTTCGCTGACTTCGGCTCCATCTTCGGCTTCCCGCCGATCCCCGAGGTCGTCGTCCTCAACAGCCAGTCGCTGATCAATCAGACGCTGACGTTGCAGAAGGGCTACGACAGCCTGTCGGGCGTCGGTGCGATCGACAACCAGTCCCAGCTGATGAAGCTGGTCAACGGCAAGTAGCACCTGGTCGTATGGCGAAGCCCGTCGCAACATTCCGTTGCGACGGGTTTCGTTGTCGGTGAAGGTGTTTCGCGGGGCCTCGGGTCTCGATACACCTCCCCCCGCTTCGCTCCTCCGGCACCCTTCGATACGCCCGCTCGTACCTCACGGGCTACTCAGGGCAACGCTCGACCAGCTAGGGCGGGGAGGGCTACTTGACGAAGCCTTCCTTCTTCAGCCAGTCGTAGGCGACATCAGCCGGCTCCTCGCCGTCGACGTCCACCTTGGCGTTGAGCTTCTGCAGCGTGTCGTTGGTGAGCTTCTTGCTCACCGGCGCAAAGAGTTTCGCGAGTTGCGGATATTTCTTCAGGGTTTTGTCCTGCAAAACCATGGAGACGTTGTACTTCGGGAAGAACGAGCGGTCGTCCTCAAGCACCTTCAGGTGCAGCGCGATGATGCGGCCGTCGGTGGTGAAGACCTCACCGAAGTTGCACTTGCCGTGCGCAGTCGCGTCGTAGATCGCTCCGGTCTGATAGGTCCGCAGGTTCTTGCGCGGGACGCCACTGCCGAGGGGCACGTCATACTTCTTGAGCATGCCCTTCAGACCGTCCGGGCGGTTGATCAACTCGGACTCGACGCAGAAGGTGCGCTCCGCCTTCGGTACCTTCGACAGTTGCGACAGCTTGGTGATGTGGAACTTCTGCTGCACCTTCTTGGTGACCGCGAAGCTGTACGTGTTGTTCATCGGCGCGGGCGGCAACCAGGCGAGGTGGTTCTTCTTCAGGTCCTCGTCGCGGACCGCGACATACTGCCTGTGCTCGTTGGGGATCGGCTTCTCGTGGCCGAGGTAGGTGATCCACCCGGTGCCGGTGTATTCCCACATGCCGTCGATCTGCCCGTCGAGCATCGCCTGCCGCGCGGACGCCGATCCGGGGATGTTGGTCAGGTCGGTGACCTTCGCGCCGGCCGACTTCAGCAGGATGATCGCCATCTTGCCCAGCAGGATGTTCTCGGTGAAGTTCTTGGAGCCGATCGAGATCGCGGCGCCATCCATCGACTTAGTCTTGGCCAGCTGGCCGGCCAGTTGGGCGGACGGCACATAACCGCCAGCGGTGCCGAGACCGAGACAACCCGTTGTCGTCATCGCGACGGCAGCCGCACCGGCGATGGTGCCCAGCACACGCCGCCGAGATGTTGTATGGCGCAAGGTGTTTCGCATCAGATCCCCTTCGGACGGACCAGCAACTCCAGCACCCGGCCGAACCACTCCACGAGCAACGCGAGCAGCGCGATCAGGACGGCGCCCGCGACCATCACCGGGTAGCGGTAGAGCGTGATACCGGCGGTGATGACGCCACCGAGGCCACCGGCGTTGACGAACGTCGCGAGCGCCGCGGTGCCGACCACCAGCACCAGCGCGGTGCGGATGCCGGCCATGATCACCGGCAGCGCCAGCGGCAGCTCGACGCGGAAAAGCACTGCGGTGTTTGACATTCCGACACCACGGCCGGCTTCCATCAGGGTCGGGTCGACGCCCTGCAGTCCGGTGATGGTGTTACGCAGCACCGGCAGCACGCCATACAGAGTGAGCGCAGCGATCGCGACCCAGAAGCCCGACCAGCTGGACAACCACATGAACAGCAGCACGATCAGGCCGATCGACGGTGCCGCCTGGCCGGCGTTCGCGACACCGACCACCACCGGCGCCAGCACCTTCACACCTGGGCGGGTCAGCAGGATGCCCAACGGCACCGCGATCGCCACCACGATGAGCGAGGCGACGATGGTGAGTTTCACGTGCTGCCACAGCTGCAGTCGCACGTCTGCCCAGGCGAGCGAACTGGACTCGATGGAGTCCAGTGTCGCGGTCTGTCGCCACCACACATAGAGCAGGAAGCCGACGACCACCAGGATCGGGATCGCAAAGAGCTCGATCGCCATACCGCGGCTCATCCGGCCGCGCTTGCTGCGGCCGTCCGCCGCCTCGACCTCGCGCGTCTCGATGTCCGGCGTCCCGGTGTCGATGGTCACTGCGCGCTCCCGCTCTGCAGCTCCTCGTCGGTCGGCGCGATCGAAATGCGTTCGGACGGATGCTCATCGGCGCCGTTCGACGCAGCGGCGCCGGTTTCGGCCTCGGCCTCGCGCTGCATCGCCTCGATGAAGTCGGTCACGGTCTTGAAGTTGACCACGCCGAGGTAGGTGTCCCGGTCGCCGGTCACGACCGCACCACCGTGACCGCTGACCAGCATCGTGTCGAGCGCGTCGTTGAGCGTCGCGCGCGAGTCGAGGTTGACCAGGTCCTGGCCCGGATCCACGATCGTGGAGCCTTTGAGCTGCCGCACCCACGGCCAGCCCAACGGTCGGTTGCGGCTGTCGAGCACGATGACCGAGCGGTCGCCGTTCGCTTGCGCCCGCTGCTTGACGTCCTCGGCGTTCTCCCCCACCGTCGCCGTTGTCGGCTGCCGCAGGTCCAACTCCGAAACCCGCGCCAGGCTAAGGCGTTTCAGCGACGAGCCGGCACCGACGAAGTCCTGGGCGAACTCGTTGGCCGGGCTGCTCAGCACCACCTCGGGGGTGTCGTACTGCGCGATGTGCGCACCCTCCTGCAGGATCAGCACGCGATCGCCCATCTTGATCGCCTCGTCGATGTCGTGAGTGACACAGACGATCGTCTTGCGCAACTCCCGCTGGATCGACAGCATCTCGTCCTGCAGGCGCTGCCGGGTGATCGGGTCGACCGCACCGAACGGCTCGTCCATCAGGATCACCGGCGGGTCGGCTGCCAGACCACGCGCGACACCGATGCGCTGTTGCTGACCACCGGACAACTCACGCGGATAGCGGCTGCGGTATTTCGACGGGTCCAGCCCCACCAGGTCGAGCAACTCGTCGACGCGCGCGCTGATCCGCGAGGAGTCCCAGCCGAGCAGCTTGGGCACGATCGAGATGTTCTTGGCGACCGACATGTGCGGGAAGAGGCTGCCGCCCTGTATGACGTAGCCGATCGTCCGCCGCAGCTCGTCGACCTTCTTGGAGCGGATGTCCTCCCCGCCGATGCTGATCGTCCCCGATGAGGGCTCGATCAGCCGGTTGATCATCTTCAGCGTGGTCGTCTTGCCGCAACCGGACGGCCCGACGAACATGGCGATCTCGCCGGCAGGGATGGTCAGGCTGATGTTGTCGACCGCCGGTGCCTTCTGCCCGCGGTAGATCTTGGTGACTCCGTCGAGGCGGATCTCGGCACCACTGACTCCGGTCTTGCCTTCGGTGGTGGACTCCAGAGCTGTCATCAGACACGCACTCCCTTTGAGGTGGTGAGCCGCCCGAGCAGGAGCAGCAGGACATCGAGGATGAGCGCCAGCACGACGATGCCGATCGTCGCGCTGAGCGCGAGGTTCAGAGCGTTCTTGCCACCGACCTGCGCCAGACCCTGGAAGATCCAGGCGCCCAGGCCCGGACCCAGCACGTATGCCGCGATGGCGGCGATACCCATGCACATCTGCAGCGAGACCCGGATACCGCTGAGGATCACCGGCCAAGCGAGCGGTAGTCGGATCCGCAACAACGTCATCGGCTCGCTCATGCCCATGCCGCGGGCCGACTCCACCAGCGTGGGGTCAACGCCCTGCAGGCCCACCACGGCGTTGCGCAGGATCGGCAGCGTGGCGTAGAAGGTCACCGCGACCAGTGCCGTGGTGGCGCCGAGCCCGGTCAGCGGCAGCAGCAGCCCGATGAGTGCGAGCGATGGGATGGTCAGTCCGATGGCGCTGACCGCGTTGGCCACCGGCTCGAGCGCCGGGAGCCGCGTCACCACCACGGCGAGTGCGACGGCGATGATGGTCCCGAAGAAGACGGCGAGGATCACCAGGTAGGCGTGATTCCAGCCATTGATCAGGAATTGCGCCTGACGATTGACGAGGAAGTCCCACACGTGCTGCCTCCCGAAAGGCGTCGACGGCTGCGCTGCAGTGTGCAGCAACGAGCACTTCCGAAGGCTCACAAACTCCTCGGTGTGCTCAGGTCGCTTCTACTCAAGCACAGTGACGCACCAGCGCCAAGAACCAAAGTCGTTCCATGGGAAGTCTTTTCGGCTTCGCTACTTTTGTGGAGCCGTCCTTACCACACTTGTAGACTCGGAAAAGCACTGTCCATCAATGAGTTCCGATAGTTGCATTTCGAAATCTCCTGAAACAGAACGATGTCCGTTGCGCCCCGTCAGCAATGTCACCGTTGCGGGAGGTGGTGTCAATGGCCGATATCCTGATCCGCAACGTCGATGACAATGACTTGAACCTGGTCGGTGCGATGGCCTTAGGGGATGTCGGGGCCGCTCACAGGTCAGCGGTCAGAATCCGCAGCGCGGCGTCGGCCAAGCGGCGCCTCTTATCGCGTCTCATCAGACCACCAACGAGCGTCCACTTCTGGTGCGACAGAACGCTCTCGATCTCGGCGACATTCGGCCAGGGTGCGTGCATCCGCCCGGAGGCGTCGGCACCTGGATCCTCAGTTGCTCAGCAATGGAAGTCTCGCAGCGCGCGGGTGAGCATGTTCAGTCCCGCCCCCTGCTCCCGCGTATCCAGCGAGGACGCGAGGTCGAGCGCCGTCAAGACAGCGCTGTGTTCGAACAGATCCCGGACCACCTCGAGGTCCGTGGCCGTGGCTCGAAGGGTCACCGCGCCGCTGTCGTCGCGGATCAGCCCGTGCCGACGCACGAGTCGCTGGAGCTCGGACGCTGCGACATACCCATCGACGCGGGTCATCGCCGACAGTCCGAGCAGGGCCGAGTGATCGCCCGACACCACCTCTTGGGACAACCGACCGGCCGTGCTCGGGTGCGCCACGTAGTGAGCGACCAGAGCACGACCCCGGGTCCGCTCAATGGTGCGCGTCAATGTGCCGCAGGCGGCCACCCAGTGCGAGAGCTGCGTGCCGCCGAGCCCCCGCACGGGCGCTTGCAGCTCGCGACATGCGATCAACTGCTGCACGCGCCGGGACGACACGCCCAGACGCTCTGCCGCTTCGCTGACACCAACCATGGCCATGACAGTTAGCTTCGCTTGGCGAAGCTGACTGTCAACGCGCCCGACCCGGTCAGGCACGTCGTTCGTCGTTACTCGATCAGTGCGAGGGCGGGCTGATACGCTAGGTAGTTGCGCTGGACAGCGATGTGCTCGGCGAGATATCTGGCATCCCCGGACACTCCGCACAGGAAACTCGACGAGCGACGGGTGAGCCACGGCAGGCCGACGAAGTAGATGCCGGGCTCGGGCGAGATGCCGCGTTGGTGCACGGGTTTGCCGGCGTCGTCAACGGCGGCTACCTTCAGCCAGCTGTAGTCGACCGAGAAGCCGGTCGCCCAGATGACCGACGTGATGCCGCTATCGGCGAGGTCGACCTCACGGATCGGGTCGGTCACGCAGTCCGGGAGCGGACCCAACTCACGTGCTTGCGGCTCCTCGGGCAGGTCCAGGCCGTTGCGGGCGACATAAGCGTCGGCGGTGTCCAGCACCCCCAGGTAGTTGTCGTCACCAGCCGCGATCGTCTCGGCCAGCCCCGGCGCGAACCGCAACATGCCCTCGTCGAACGACTCGGTGCGTCCGACGAGCTTGATCCCCGACGCCGCCAGCCGGCGGAAGTCGATCGTCGATCCGCCGTTGGCGCCACTGATCGCGAGCGTCACGTGCTCGGCACCGGCCCGTGGCACCTGTTGGTCCCACAGGCCGAGAACGCCCAGCCACCAGACGATGTCACGCCCTCGGTAGGTCCGCGGCGGCCGCGTGTGCGCGCTCACCGACAGGTGCACCTGCCGCCCGGCGCGTTGCAACTCGTCGGCGATCTGTGCTCCGGACGACCCTGAGCCGACCACCAGCACATTGCCGTCCGGCAACTGGCCAGGATTCTTGTAGTCGCGCGAATGCAGCTGCAACAGACCGGAATCCGCGGGCACGATGTCCGGGCACGTCGGCGTCTGGAACGGCCCGGTCGCCGCGATGACGAACCGCGCATCGAAGTCTCCGTCGGTGGTCTCGACGCGGAACCCCGGACTGTCCGGTCTGCGACGCACCTCGGTGACCTCGACGCCGCACCGGACGGGTGCCGCGACCTGCTCGGCATACTCCTCGAGATAGTCGGCGATCTGGTCCTTGGACGCGAAGGTCTCACCGGGCACACCGGAGAACCGCCGGCCGGGCAGGCGGTCGTGCCAGGCCGGGCCGTTGGAGACCAGCGAGTCCCACCGCTCCGAACGCCACCGCTCCGCGATCCGGTTGCGCTCCAAGACCACGTGCGGCACGCCGAGCGCGGTCAAGCTCTCACTCATGGCGATCCCGGCCTGGCCGGCGCCGACGACAACTGCCTCAATCTGTCGGATTGGCAATGCGATCCTCTGCTCTCTCACTCGAGGCGGCGCAGCGGGTGCGGCGACGTCTGCCGGGTTCATGAACGATTTCGAACAACGTTATGAAGAACTCGGCGATGTGACCTCCCTCTCGTTCTGCTGAGCGAACCGGACGGCCGGACACCTCCTCCGCGGACTGCGAGGGTGAGCCGTATGCCGTTGACGCTCACGTATGCCCAGGCGCTCTGGCGCCGAGCCGAGCGCGCACCACGGTCCGAGCTGCTCCGGATCGTCGGCGGCGACCCCTGGACCGCGGATGACGTGCGCACCCGCGCCGCTTCGTGGGCGATCTGCCTGGCGCCGGTCGGACCCGACGACGTCGTGGTGACCTGTGTCGACAGCGGACCGAACGCGGTCGCCCTGACCGCCGCGATCTCTGCCCTCGGGGCGGTCGAGCTGCCGCTCGGCGCGGACACGCCGGTCGAATGGGCTTGCGAATTGGTCGAATTGACCCGAGCGCGCCTCGTCGTCAGTTCGGCGTCCCGCACGGAGCCACCGTTGGTGCGACGACTGGTGCACGCCACCACCGATCGGCGGCTCGAGTTGATCGAGGATCCCGGCACATTCGAACCGCACCTTCCAGGAGCCGACCACGTCGTGCCGATCGCCCGCTCGACCACCGATCCCGCGACGGTGGTCGTGACCTCCGGCACCACCGGTCGCCAGAAGGCTGCTTTGCTCCCGGTCGGAGCGCCGATCCGCCAGGCGCGACAGGTGGCCGCTGCGATGCAATACGGCAGCGACGACGTGCTGTTGAGCCTCTTCCCCTGGCACCACATCAACGCGCGCAACGCCGTCGTCCTGCCGGCGATCCTCAGCGGCGCCCGCGTCGTCTTCACGCCGCACTTCTCGGCCTCGCGCTTCTGGGAGCTGGTCCGCCGCGAGCACGTCACCGCCTTCACCTTCATGGGCGCGGTCTGCATGATGCTGTTGCGGCAACCGCCGTCCGGAGATGATCGCCGGCACCCACTCACCAAGGCGTATGGCGGGCCCGCGCCCGCCGACCTCGTGGCCGACTTCGCCGATCGATTCGGCGTGACCCTCCGACAGGCCTATGCCTGCACCGAACTCGGCGACATCTCGACCACGGCGTTGGACGAGCTGTGTCCCGGCGCGGCCGGTCGCCCGGTGGACGACCGCGAGATCCGCATCGTCGACGAGCAGCTGCGTCCCGTCCCTGACGGCGCCACCGGCGAGATCCTGGTCCGCCCGCGGGATCCCGGGACGACGCTCCTGGAGTATGTCGGCGACCCACAGGCAACAGCTGCTGCCTGGGAGTCCGGCTGGTTCCGCACCCGAGACCGTGGCCGGCTCGACGCCGGCTGGCTGCACATCACCGGTCGCGCTTCCGACGTCATCCGCCGACGCGGCACGAACATCGACCCCGCACAGATCGAGGAAGCGCTACTCGCCCATCCGGAGGTGGCCGAGGCAGCCGCGATCGCGGTGCCGTCCGAACTTACCGAGGACGAGGTTCTCGCCATCGTCGTGCCGACCGCCACGAAGTCACCCTCACCCGAAACCCTTTGGAAACACTGCGAGCAGCTACTCCCGCGCTTCGCGGTCCCACGCTATCTCACGGTGCGGCAGAGCGTCCCGCACACCATGACCCACAAACTCGACCGCGCGCTCTTGCGGCGGCGCGGCCTACCGGCCGACGCCTGGGACGCCGAGACCCGGTCGCTGACCCCGGAGCCTCGATGACAGTCACCTCTCCCCTCCTTCGTGTTCTCGATCTGACCGATGCGCTCGGCGCGAACGCCGTCCGGCTCTTCGTCGGCATGGGCGCTGACGTGATCCGGCTGCGCCCCGCCACCCAACCGAGGCCGGACGAGGCCGCAGCGCTGCACTGGTATGCCGGCACGCGTACGCGCACCGTTCCCGATGCGGACGTCGACCTGACCATCACCGAACTCGTGGGTGATGCCGACATCGTGCTCGAATCCGGACCGCGCCCGACACTGCGGACGCTGCGCCTCCGTGAGGAATGCCCGGATCTCTGGACCGGCGTCGCACATGTCGTGCTCACCCCGTTCGGGCTGACCGGCCCTCGGGCCGACTGGCTGGCCGACGACCACGTCATCGCAGCCGCCGGAGGTATGGCGTGGCTGGGCGGCGACCCCGGCCGGCCGCCGGTCACCCCACCGCACGAGCAGGCATCCCAGCTCGCGGGAACGCACCTCGCGGTGGCAGCACTGCTCGCAGCACTCGCTCGCAAGCGCACCGGCCAGGGTCAGCTCGGCGAGGTGTCCGCGCAGGAGGCCGTCGCGGCAACCCTCGAGACCGGTGCCATCTCCTGGATCCACGCCGGCTCCGTGCCTGGTCGCACGAGCGGTGTCTACGGACACGTCGCGCACCGGATCTTCCCCACCGCCGACGGGTATGTCGCCGGCGGCTACTCCGGCCCGGACCGGATGTGGACCGACCTGCTCGCCTGGATGGACGAAACCGGCGAAGCCGAGGATCTCACCGACCCGATCTGGGCCGACCCGGTCCACCGGTGGAAACATCGCGCCCACGTCGACGACGTCGTCACCGAATGGACACGCCGCCGCCGCACCGCCGTGATCGCTCCGGAAGCACGCCGCCGCGCCTTGCCGTGGGCGGAGGTCGCCGCGCCAGGGGACCTCCCGGGTAACCCGCAGCTGCAGTCCCGTGACTTCTTCGTCCAGCTGCACACACCGACCGGTGCAGTGCTGGACGCCGGCTTCCCCTACGAGTCGCCAGGTCGCCCGCGACCGGTGACTCTGTCGGTCAGCGAACCCGTGACCGGCGAACTCCCCTGGCACACAGAGCGATCCGGGGCCTATGCGGCCGCGTGGCAGCAACGCACACACGGATCCGGCGCACTGTCCGGACTGCGCGTGCTGGACCTCACCTGGGTGCTCGCCGGCCCCTACGTCACCAAGACGCTCGCTGAGCACGGCGCCGACATCATCAAGATCGAGTCCGCACACCGACAGGACCCGACCCGGTTCGCGCCGTCCATGCGGCTGCGGCCGGACGCCGGGCCGGACGACAGCGGCTACTTCCTCAACTTCAACCGCAACAAGCGCAGCCTCGCCCTCAATCTGCGCAGCTCCGAAGGACCGGACCTGCTGCGCCGACTCGCCGCCGAGGTCGACTTGGTGATCGAGAACTTCTCGCCCGGCACCCTGGCGAAGTGGGGGCTGGACCCCGCGAGCCTGCAGCGACTGAATCCGGACTGCCTGCTGGTCTCGATGTCGGGAGTCGGTGCCACCGGTCCCTGGCGCTCATCGGTGACCTTCGCCGACACGCTCGCCGCCTGGTCCGGTCTGACCGCCGCGACCGCCGGATCCGACGGCATCCCACAGGGATTCACCTTCGGGTTGGGTGACATGGTCGCGGCCAACGCCGCAGTCGTCGCGATCCTGGAACACCTGCTGCGCGGTGGAGGCGGGTATGTCGACCTCTCCCAGCTCGAAGCGTTGACGGCACATCTCGGCACGGCGGCCCTCGGCGCACCCCCGACATACGACAGCGAGCACGTCGGGCCGCGCACCCTGCGCGCACCCGGTGACGACCGCTGGCTCGCCGTCGGCGCCACCGACCGCGACAGGCTGAGGGCACTCGCCGGGCACCGCGACCCGCAGGAGTGGCTGGCCGAGCATGCCGCCACCACCGACGCGGACCAGGCCGCGATCACCCTGCAACTGCACGGAATTGCGGCGTACCCCGTGCGCGACGGGCGCGATCTCGTCGATCACGACGAGCAACTGGAGTCGCGCGACTTCTACCCGACCCAGCTTCACCCGATCGCCGGGGACATCCGCGTGGAAGGCCCGGTGCACCACCTGAGCACCACTCCGCCGGTGCTTGACCGGCCCGCGCCGTTGCTCGGTGAACACACCGACGAGTTGCTCACCGAGCTGCTCGCCCTCGACCCGGTGGAGCTCCGCCGGCTGCGTGACCAAGGAGTCCTGCAATGACCGAACCCGGCTTCCGGATCGATTATGACGGCCCCGTCGCCACCGTGGTGCTGGACCACGGGCCGGTGAACACCGTCGACCCACCGCTTATCGAGGCACTCATCGAGGTGCTGCCGACGGTCACCGAGGACCCGGCGGTGCGGGCGGTGGTGATACGCGGCAAGGGAAAGGTCTTCGTCGGCGGTGCGGACATCCGCGTGATGCGCCGCCTCGACCCGGACACCTACACCGCGATGCGGCGCTGGACCGTCGTGCAGCAACTGCTCGTGCGCGCACCCAAACCGGTCATTGCCGCCCTCAACGGTCACACGCTCGGCGGCGGGGCCGAGCTCGCCCTCGCGTGTGACCTGCGCATCCTGCACGAACGCGCGACCTTCGGCTTCCCCGAGTCAAACCTGGGGATCTTTCCGGGTGCCGGTGGGAGTCAACGACTCCCACGCCTGATCGGACCACATCGCGCCAAGCGGCTGATGATCGACGGCACGCGACTGTCCGCCGCCGAAGCACTCGACCAGGGGCTGGTCGACATCGTGGCCGGTGCCGACTTCGACGAGGTCGTGCGTTGCGAGGCAATCCGGCTCGCGACGCGACCAACCGCCACCGTCGGGCTGATCAAGCGCGTCGTCGACGACAACCTCGAGCTGCCGCTCGATGCGGCGATAGACCGCGAGGCGACATACGTCCGGGCCAACCTCGACCTCGCGGATCCTGCCGAGGGCCTGCAGGCGTTCCTCGACAAGCGCGAGCCACGCTTCGAAGGCCGCTGAACGGTCTCGATCAGTTGACGAGGTTGGAGGTGGACAACCGGTGGCTTGCCTCCAGCAGCGCAGCCGAGAAGCGGTGCACGTCCGCCCGGTAGGTGGGCGCGGTGATCGAGAGGGCACCGAGCAGCAGCCGGCTGCCGCTGAAGATCGGGACGGCGACCGAGCAGTAGCCGAGCGTCACCTCATCCTCCTCCAGGGCGAAGCCCACCTCGCGCACCCGCTGGATCTGCTTGAGCAGCAGGCCCGGCGCCACGGTCGTGTGCGGTGTAAAGCGGACCAGCTCACGGCTGACGACCTCCGACAGCACCGCCGGTGGTGAGAAGGCGACCAGTGCCTTGCCGGTTGCCGTGGCGTGCAAAGGCATCCGGCCGGCGATCCGGGACGGCTTGGCCGACTTCTCACCGGCGGCGACCTTCTCGAGGTAGATCGCCTCGAGACCGTCCTTGACGGCCAGGTGCACCGCTTCGTTCGTCGTGAAGTGCAGCCGCTCCATCGTCGGCCGGGCAGCGTCCCGCAGCACCCGGAACCGCGGCACGCGCGAGCCAAGCTCGAAAGCCCGCATACCCAAACGGTATTCGAAACCGGACCGCTCGAGCATGCCCCACTCGACCAGCTCCTGGGCAAGTCGGTGGACCGACGCCTTCGAGACCCCGGTCCTGCGGGACAACTCCGAGAGGGACAGCTCGACGTCGTCGTGCTGGAAGGCCTCCAAGATCAGTCGTGCCTTCCCCAGCACGCTGTTGGCACCGTGTCCTTGGCCGTCGCCGTAGGGCAACTCATGAGAGCCGGTTGTCATCACTACTCCTGACGTGATTCCCAAACGCCCCTTACCGCACGCACGAGCACCTCGACGAGGCGCCGCATCTCCCCTACGTCAACGGCATTCATCCCCAGCGTGAAATCGACGGGCCGTCCGCCGGGTCCCTGCTGGATCTTCGGCATCCCGACACGCGCCGTCGGCACACCGCGCATCCGCAGGATGTTCGCGTCGGTCGCACCGCTGTTGGCGAGCACCGGCTCGTGTCGCTCGCCGGCCACGGCCTCCCAGGCCGCGATCGTCGCGCGCACGATCGGCGCGTCCGGGTCCGTGCGACTCGCGGGCACGGAGGCGACCTGCCGGACGTGAAACCGCGTCCCCAGCTCGGTCTCCAACGGTGCCAGCGCATTTCGCACTTCACGGACCACCGACTGCGCGGTCTGCTCCGGTGTCGTCCGGATGTCCATGCGCACCCTGACGGATGCCGAGGTCGATGCGGCCAGTCGCTCGAAGCCGCCGTGCACCGACGACACCACGCCCTGCGGTCGCATGGTGCCCGTCTCGTGCCGCTCGGCATACGCCTCGCACCAGGTCTCCAACACCTCGATGACGCGCGCCGCGTCCCTCGGTGCGTTGCGGTAGGGCATCCGGTGGCGACTGCCGACATAGCTGTGCTGCCCCGAGATCTCGATGTCGACCCAGGTCAGCCCCACCTCCTCGTGGGACACCGTCCAGCCGGGCTTGGCGATGATTGCGTGGTCCGTGGTGAATCCACGCTCGAGCAGGAAGTTCGCTCCGACCCCGTGCCCCGTGTTCGTGCGACCCCGGACCCCGACCCCGTCGACGGCGAAGCTGGGCATGCCGCCCGCGCCGAAAGCGGCGACGACGTCACCGGGCATCTCGATGCCGGAGCGCTTCATCGCCTCGATCGCGACCAGGATGCTGGCCGCGTGTCCCTTGGGGTTACCCGCCGCGAGGCCCACGACCACGTCGTCATACACCGTTGCGTGCGGGAGCATGTCCTCACGCATCCGCGGGCCGGCGTCCGGGATGTCGAGCGCCTCGATGCCGGTCGTGTACGTGTCCAGCGGCGCATAGAGCAGCACCGTCTCGCCGTCCGGGGCGCCGGGCAGGACGCCGACCGCGTTGGCCTGCTCGTCGTCGATGACCTGCAGGGTGGAGTCCACCCCGGCGGCGGCCAGGTGATCGACCAGCCAGGACGCGGCCGGCCGCTCCGCGCCGGTCGGGCTCGGTATGTCGACCAGCCCGCACACGGCGTCCACCAGTAGGTCGCGATCCACGTGTGCCATGACCGCGTCGACCTGCTGCTCGCAGACCGTCACGAGAGCACTCCGGCTTCCCGCGCCGCGACGCTGGAGCGGAAGTGGACCGACACCGGCGGCAGGTCGCCGATCACGGCGTCGAAGGAGTCGTCCTCGTGCACCTCGACCATCGGTCCGAGCGCTCCGGCGAGCACGATCTGGCCCGCGCGCAGCGGCGTTCCGCGGCGATGCGCCTCGCCCGCCAGCCAGGCCAGCCCGCGCAGGGGGTCGCCGTGGAAGTTGTCGGCACCGGAGCCGCGGGACGCCACCTTGCCGTTGCAGCGCAACTTCATCGCGAACTCTCCGAGATCCAGTTTCCCGATCGGACGACCCTCCGGAGCGAGTACGAAAAGTCCCGCGGAGGCATTGTCAGCAATGGTATCGACTCGGGTGATGTCCCACTTGTCGATCCGGCTGTCGACCACCTCGATGCCGGCGAGCACCTCCGAGACCGCAGACCGCGCGCGCTGCGGATCGACCTCCGCCTCATCGAGATCCTCGCCCAGCCGGAAGACGACCTCGGCCTCGACGAGCGGCTGCAACAGTCGGCGCACCGGCACGACGGCACCGTCATGGACCTGCATGCTCTCCATGAGCGTCCCGATCGTCGGCTCGTGCACGCCGAGTTGATCCTGCACCGCGCGGGCAGTCAGGCCGACCTTCCGGCCGACGACGTGGTCGCCGCTGATCTCGCGCAGGGCCACCACGTGCTGCTGGACGGCGTATGCCGCCTCGACGTTGTCGCGGCCGATCAGTTCGCGCACCGGAGCGCAGGTGCGACGCATCGTGTCGGCATATCGCAGCCGCTCCGCCGCCTGCGCGACCGGCGGGGTGACGTCCTGGGTCATGACTCCGACTCTTGTCGACCGGAACGCGGCTGCAGGACTGCTCGACCGTTGATGCCACCTGCCGCCATACGCTCGAAAACTGTTGCTGCCTGGTCGAACCCGAACTCTTCGACCGCGAGCTGCAGGTCACCGGAGACGAGCAGCGGCGCGAGCTCCTCGGCATACTTGCGAGCCTCACGGTTGCGGCGGATCATGTTGGTCGGCAGCAGCGCGACGTCCTGGAGCAGCCAGTTGGGCAGGTCCAGCGTGGCCTCCTCGCCGGTGACGTAGCCGATGAGCACGGCCCGGCCGCCGGGGCGCACCCAGTGCATCCGGTCACCGAGTTCCCGCCCGCCGAGCGTGTCGACGAGG
This sequence comes from Flexivirga endophytica, assembly GCF_014640635.1. Classification (GTDB taxonomy): domain Bacteria; phylum Actinomycetota; class Actinomycetes; order Actinomycetales; family Dermatophilaceae; genus Flexivirga; species Flexivirga endophytica. The sequence goes on along the minus strand of NZ_BMHI01000001.1, from coordinate 609,131 downwards.
AGTGTCCCGGGACGTTCCTCGTGCAACGTGTGCGCATGCTTCGCGTCACCGGCGAGCACTGGCTCGACACCGTCCGGCAAGCGGTCCGCCTGGCCCTGGTCGAGCACCAGGCCGAGCACCTTGGCGCCGTCCCGCAACGCCAGCTGCGCCACCATCGACCCGACCGCACCGGCGGCGCCTGCAACGAGCACCACCTCGTCCGCCGCCGACTCGACGTCCGGCACACCCCACGTGCCGAGGCGCCCTATCGACCGCAGCGCGCATGCCGCGGTGGTCACAGGAACGAAGTAGGTCGCACCCAGCGCCGGCCCCATGCCGTCCGGGAGCACCACGAGGTTCTTCTCCGGCACCCGGACGAACTCGGCCCACGTGCCGTCGCGGGTCAGGCCCAGGCCCCCGCCGCGGAGCATCACTCTCGTGCCCGCGGCGTGCAGCGCCGAGGACACGACGGTGCCGCAGCCCTCGACCCCGCCGATGTAGGGCAGCCGAGGCTTCACCCCGAAGTCGCCACCCGCGACGGTGCGATCGAGGTGCCCGACGGCAGCGGCCTCGATCCGCACCAGCGCCTCGTCCGCGACTACTTCGGGGGTCGAAACCTCTTCTGCGACAGGTGGTTCGCCCCACCCGTGGACGCGGACCGCAGCCATTGTGGTCATGAGTGGGCCCGGTTCCGGCCGATGAAGTCGAGGCTGATCGGGTTGTACTTCGCAGCCTGCTCGTGCTGCGGCCAGTGGCCGCAGTCCTCGAAGAGGACCAGTTCGGAACCCTTGATGTGCTGATGCATCGCGTCAGCCTCCGGCGTCTCACCGAACGGGTTGTTGCGTCCCCAGACGATCAGGGTGGGGACGTCGATCTTGGCCAGGTCCTCCGGCCGGAGGATGTTGCGCTGGCGGGTCTCCATGTCCTGCAGGCTCAGGAGGTTCTCGACATTGGTGACGAAGTCCGGCTGGTGGTAGATCGCGTACCGCGTCGCGACGAGCTCCTCGGTCGCGTCGGCAGCGTCGGCCATCAGCAACTGCAGACGCTTCCGGGTGAACTCGACGTCTTCCGTCGACACCGCCTTGCGGGTGCTGGTGCGGATCCGATCCATCACCGCGGGGTTGGCCACGGTGCCTCCCGCGCACAACAGCTGCAGGCTCGCGATGCGGTCGGGGTCGTCGATGGCGGCGCGGGCGCCGACCCAGCCGCCGAGTGACTCGCCACCGATGTGCGCCTTGTCGATACCGACGGCGTCGAGGTAGGCCAGCAGGTGGTCGCGGTACTTCGGGATCTCGTAGGGATAGTCGGGCTTGCCGGTGTAGCCGTGGCCGAGCATGTCGATCGCGTGCACGGTGTATTTCTCCGCGTGCGACCGGATGTTGCGGATGAACGCCTCGAGGTGGCCGCTGGTGCCGTGCAGGAAAACCACTGCCTCCTCACCGTTTCCGGCCTGTAGTGAGCGCGTCGGCACTCCCCCGGCATCGACGGTGGTGACCTTGAAGTCGAGCCCGGCCAGCTCGGTCCAGATGGTGTCGGTCAGGTCGTTGGTCATGTCAGATCCCTTACTGGTCGACGGAGATGATGTGTTCATGGCTGGTTGATGCGATGAACCTGCGTATTGATCCGCGAGGTCAGGCGCGGGATCAGTCGCCGGTGCAGCGCGAGTCGCTGGCTCAGACCCAGCAGGCCGGCGGCGCCGGCGACAGAGCCGGCCACGAGATAGCGAGACTTCATTGCGAGAACTTCCTTCGGATGAGGGGCTCGTACGGAGAGCCTGGTGCCGCGATCAGGCCAGGCGCCTATGGGTGATCGACCGAGCGGAGGAATCCGTCGACGATCGCGTGGTACGCACCGGGGCGCTCCTCTTGCAGGTGGTGGGAGACGTGGTCCATGACGTGCAGATTTCCGCGCGGCAGCATCCTGGAGAGCATCAGCGGGTAGTCCGGGGTAAGGAACGCGTCCTCCCGACCCCAGATGAACAATGTCGGTGCGAGCACCTTGCCGAGCTGCTCGGTGAGGTCCTGCCAGTCGCCGCGCGGCGAGTCCGACATCGCGGCGAGCGCGCGCTCCTCCGGGTCCAGGCTCTGCCGGTAACGCAGATCGAGCGTCTCCTCGGGGAGGCGTTGTGCGGCATACCACTCGAGGCGGGTGATCAACTCGCGCATCTTGTCCCGCGTCGGTCCCTCTCCGCCGTAGTAGACGTCGCGAGCCGAGCGCCCGCGGTGCCCTTGCTCGGGCAGCGGTGCCAAAGGTCCGTAGAACACCGGCATGGAGCCGGTGATGACCAGTGAGCGAACACGGTCCGGGTAGTAAGCGGCTGTCGCGAGCGCGATCGTGCCGCCCCACGAGTTGCAGATCAGGTCGGCACGCTCGATGCCGAGTGCGTCCATGAAGGCGACGGTCTTGGCAGCGTGGAAGTCCCACATCGGGCCGGTGATGCGGCACTTGTCCGACTTGCCGTACTGCAGCAGGTCCTGCAGGACGCAACGCCGGTCCGCCGCGAAAAGCGGTGTGACAGCACCGAAGTCGCTCCATGCGGTGCAGCCTGGTCCGCCACCGTGCAGGAAGATCGTGTCCTGCCCCTGCCCGACGTCGTGGTAGTGGACGGTGACGCCGTCGGCATCGACGAAATGGCTTTCCGGGGCCGGCCCCGGCGCCGGCGAGGTGCTTGGGTCGCGATAGGGGCTCGTCCCTCGCCCTACTCGATCCATCGGCTCGGTGGTCATGCGTCGCCTCCTGCGGGTTCGATGAGTGCGGCGCCCATCCCGGTGAGCCACTCGGGCATCGGCGAGTAGCAGAGAGAAGAGCCGGGTGCGAAGCCGAGTGCGGCTGCCATCACCAGCCAGGTGCGCAGCTCCTGCCCGCCGTTGCCGGCGATCTTCTCCAGCTCGGGGGTGGACAGCTCGGTGTACTTCTCGAGGTCACCGGCCTCCAGGTCGGCGAGGAACTGCGCGTCGAAGTCCTCGAAGATGCATGGCTGCGCGGCGACGATGATCTCCCGCCGACGCTTGTCGTAGCGTTCCCACTCGCCGCGCCCGTTCAGCCAGGCGTCGACCATGAACTCCTCGTCGTCGTCCTGCGGATTTGACCAGTCGCTCGGCCAAGGCAACTGGTGTGACAGGCCGCCGGAGGCAATGACGACGACCTTGCGTCCTTCAGCATTCGCCTCGATCGCGTCGGCGAGCCGCCGCCCGAGGGTGGCGCACCGCTCGATGGTTGGCAGCGGCTGCGCGAAGACGTTGACGACCAGCGGGACCACCGGGATGTCGATGCCGTCCAGCAGGTACTGGATGGCGTGCGATTGTCCGTGGTCGATCTGCAGTCGCGCCGAGATCGCGACCTCCGACCCGGCTTCCACCAGGTGCGTGGCCAACTGATTCGCGAAGACGGGGTCGGTCTTCTGGGGCCCCTTCGGCGTGCCGGACTCACCCGAGGCGATGACGTCACCGACACCCATCGTGAAGGACGGGATCAGGTCGAGCCAGAAGCCCCGGAAATGGTTCGACCCGATGATGACCGCGACGTCCGGGTTGAGCTCCCGCAGTCGCCGGTTGACGTGCTGGAGCGAGTCGCGGAAGGCCGCGGCGCGCTCGGTGTGCACCACCTTGTCCCAGTGGGTATTCATCAGGGTGGAGTGAGAAGCGCCCACTCCCAACGTGATTGCGGACATGTGTGTCGCTCCTCAGCTCTCGTCGGCCGGCGCGAGGCCGAGTTCGGTCAGGCGCTCGATGCGCGCCTCGGTGACGTCCTCCGCCAGCGCACGCCACTGCAGTAGGGACGCGTCAGGGCGGTAGAGCTTCTCCGGGGGTGCGTCGGTCATCTCGACCATCCACTTGTCCTGGCTGGAGAACTGTCCGTGGAAGAGCCAGCGCACGGCGCCGAGGTATTTCACGTAGAAGGGGAGGGTGTGAACTCCCTTGCTGAAGTTGGCCATCACGCCGACATACAGGTGATTGTCCTCGTCGACCGGCGTGTAGAACTCGTAGTGGATGAAGGTGGGGTAGACCACCCGGAGGATGCCGGGCATGGCCACCGACACGAACCCGGGGAAACCCTGCTCCGCGATCACCGGGTTCGGCTCACGCTGCGAGCCCACGTTGCCGATGTTGGAGACCTTCCCGGACGGCTTCTTCTTGTACCAAGCCAGGCTGGTCCATTTGCCCACACCTGGGAAGTCGGCCGACCAGTGCTGCTCCTCCTGCACCCGGAAGATCCAACGACCGCGGCGTTCGATGCGGGTGATGTTCCAGACGGGCATGGCCTTGAACATCCGCCACAGTGCGGTGCGGTGCAGGAACTTGGCGTGGCCCTCGTCATACCCGTTCTCGCAGGCGAAGCGCCAATTGCCCTCGCGTGGTTGGATTCTCGAGCCGACGACCGCGGCGTTCTCGACGAGCTCTTCGGGCAGTTGCTCGTCGATCGGGTGCGGCTGCTCACCGTCACCGACGTAGATCCACACCATGCCCAGTCGTTCTTCGACGTCATACGTCGGTTGGGTGACCTTGCCGCACAGGCGCGAGTCGGGGCCGTCCGTGATGACCGCACACAGGTCGCCGGACTTCAGGTCGAAGGTCCAACCGTGGTAGACGCACGACAAGGTGCCGGGGAACTGCTTGTTGCCGTAGGTCAGAGGCACCCCGCGGTGGGGACACCGATTGGCCAATGCGTAGACCGTGCCCTTGTCGCGCACGATCGCGATGTCCTCGCCCAGCAAGCGGATGCGGACCGGCCGCTCACCCACGTGCGAGGAGTACGTGACCGGATACCAGTAACCACGGAAGCCGGCCTTCGCCGCGTTGTAGTGCGGCCAGGTCGACCAGTCCTGACGACCCGGAAGCTTTCCGGCTCGATGCCGACGCGCCGGCTTGCGCGGCGTGGCAGGTGCTTCGGCAGAGTTTGCTGCCTCCGGGTTAGCGGTCTGCGTCATGGGTTCACTCCAGTGGTCGGTGGGTCTGGACCGAGAACATCACCGCTGTGCACCACGTCACAACCGCATCGGTTCGGCCACCGGAACACGCCCCGAACAATGCCGTCACAGGGAGGCGATCCACCGCCCCGACCAGCCAGATTCGCCCGTCTCAGAGCGCCATTCCGGTGAGCGGTCCAGACCACGAGACGGCAGCGCGGATACCTCCATACATTCCTGGTCTCCGTAAGCAGACCAGGAGGTCAGCGTGAGCAAGGCGCAGAAACTGGCGACAGACGTCCTCATCCTCGGGGCCGGCCCGACCGGGCTGTATGGCGCCTACTACGCGGGATTCCGTGGACTGTCGACGATCGTCGTCGACGTCCTTCCCCAGGTTGGCGGCCAGGTGATGGCGCTCTATCCCGAGAAGCAGATCCGCGATGTCGCCGGGCTGCCCAGCATCCGCGGCCGGGATTTCATCGCCGCGCTGAAAGAGCAGGCCGACGCGTTCTCGCCGACCTATCTGCTCGGCCGCCAGGCCGTCACCGTCGAGCACTCATCGGACGCAGCTGTGGTGACCCTGGACGACGGCACCCGGATCGAGGCGGGAGCAGTGGTCATCACTGCGGGCATCGGCACCCCGAAACCCCGTCCCCTGCAGGCGGGTTCGCAATGGCTGGACCGTGGTCTGTCGTACTTCGTGGTCGACCCCGAAGTGCACCGCGACCAGGACGTGGTGATCGTCGGCGGAGGCGACTCCGCCCTCGACTGGGCCGATGCATTGTCGACGCTCGCCACGTCGGTGACACTGGTGCACCGGCGCTCCGGCTTCCGGGGCCACGCCGCCACACTCGCTCGGGTCGAGTCGTCCCCGAACACGACGGTCCTCACCGAGTGCGAGGTCACCGCGTTCGACGGCGACCTGGCGAACGGGCAGTTGCAGAAGGTGACGGTGACTCACACCTCGGGAGAGGAGCGGCTCGTCGCTGCGGATCACGTGATCGCCGCTCTCGGCTTCATCTCCGACATCGGGCCGCTTCGCACCTGGGGGCTGCAGCTGGCAGGTCGGTCGATCCAGGTGGACCGGTCGATGCGCACCAATGTCCCGCGCGTCTACGCCGCCGGCGACGTCGCCGACTTCGACGGCAAGGTCAGGTTGATGTCGGTGGGCTTCGGAGAGGTCGCCACCGCGGTCAACCACGTCGCCGTCGAACTCGACCCGGACCTCAACCTCTTTCCCGGTCACTCGACCGACGAGTCCTGAATTTCTCGCGAATCCCCGTGCCCTGAAAGGAACATGACATGGCCTACGTGATCGGACCCGACTGCACCGACATTCTCGACCGCTCGTGCATCGACGTGTGCCCGGTCGACTGCATCTACGTCGGTGAGCGCAAGAGCTACATCAACGGCAACGAGTGCATCGACTGCGGCGCCTGCGAGGTCGAGTGCCCGGTAGAGGCGATCGTCGTGGACCGGGTCGCGAAGAAGAACCCGAAGTTCAGCCCCTACCTCACCGATCAGGAGTCGTTCTTCCACGACATCCTGCCCGGTCGCGACGCACCGCTCGGCGACCCCAACGGCGCCACCGCGCTCGGTCCGGTCGGCGTGGACACGCCACTCGTCGCAGCGTTGCCCTCGAACCAGTGACAGCTGGAAACGGCCCGGTCCTCGTCACGGGCGGCACCAGTGGCATCGGGCTAGGCGTCGCCTCGGCGATCGTGCGAGCGGGTCGGCCCGTCGCCATACTCGGCCGGGATGCGGAGCGAGCCGACGAAGCGGCGAACCAGCTTCGCAGCGAGGGTGATCCGGAGCTCGTGCTCGCGCGCCGTGGCGACACCACGAACCCGGAAGATCTCACCGCGGTTGTCCGAGCCGTCATCGACCGGTGGGGCCGTTTGGACGGCCTGGTGACCACCGCCGGACGGCTGGCGCGCGGCTCCTTGCTGACGCTGACGCCGGAGGACTTCGAGGCCGCCTGGCAGATCAATGTGCACGGCACATGGCTCGCCATGCGCGCTTGTGTCCCGGCGATGCAGCAGCATGGACACGGTCGGATCGTCACCATCGGGTCGGTGCTCGGCAGCACCGGGACGCCGGAGCGCGGGGGTTACGCGGCCACCAAGGGCGCCGTGGCCGCACTCAGCCGGTCGATCGCACTGGAGCTTGCCCGGACCGGGATCACCGTCAATTGCGTCGCACCCGGACCGGTCCGCACCTCGATGAACGCCGACGACGCCGCCAGCAAGTTCGATGATCTGATCCCCGCAGGACGGTGGGGACGGCCCGAGGACATTGCCCACATCATCGTCGGTCTGTTGGACGACGCCGCCGGTTGGACGACCGGGACCGTCATACACGTGGATGGCGGATACACCGCTCGCTGAGGAGGATTCGTGGCATCGACACTCGCTGTGCCTGGCACCGGGCTGCGCTACACCGCGTCCGCCGGGACCGATGCGCAGCGGTTTCCTGTGCTGCTGCTGCATCCGTGGTTCGGCTGCCGCGCCTTCTGGGACCGTACGGCGGAGCAGTTGGCAGCGCCGACCTGTGCGGTCGACTGGTATGCGCTCGGCGACGGCGACTGGTCAGCGTCATCCGGCCCTGAAGGGCTCGCCGAGGCGGCAGTCGCACTGCTGGACAGCATCGAAGCGCCACAGGTCGACGTCGTCGGCAACAGCGTCGGCGGCATCGTCGCCCAACTGCTGGCTGCCCGGTGGCCTGACCGCGTCCGCAGGCTGGTGCTGGTCGGGACCGGCGCCGCCCTGGGAGGGCCGCCGAGCCGGTTCGGTGAGCTTGTCCACGCATGGGTGGGAGGTCTTGCCGACCGTCGTGCTCTGGCGCCGCGGTTGGTCGACGCACTGACCGCCGAACGACGTCCGCATGCGGAACGCGACGGGTACGTGCGAACGGTCCTGGCCGCCGATCCGGACTTCCTCAGCGCGGTGCTCGTGAGTTCGCGCCGCCTGGACCTGCGCCGCGAACTCAACCGGATCACCGCACCAACGCTGGTGATCCGTGGCGAGCACGACACGGCCCGCAGCCCGCGCCATGTCGCCGAGCTGCTGGCTGGCATCTCCGAGTCGCGCGCGGTCGAGATGGCCGGGTGCGGTCACTCCCCCATGATCGAGCAACCGCAGCGGTTCAACGACCTGGTCGAGGACCACCTGACCCGCTGACCATCGACATTCGTATCGACGAGAAGGAGACCGGTATGTGGGCTCAACAGCTAGTGCGGCCAGGCGTTTTCGAACAGGTGGACGCGAAGGCACCGGATCCTGCCGCGCTGCATCACGGCGAAACCCTGCTACGGGTGGAGGCGGGAGCGATCTGCGGCAGCGACTTGCCCTACTTCCGAGGCGAGACCTGTACCCACTTCGACGACGCAGCGCCGTTGGCCGCGAACGTGCCGGGATTCCCACTGCACGAGGTCGTCGGCGAGGTCGTCGCGAGCGACGACCCGGCGTTGCCGGTGAGCAGCCGGGCCGTCGGCTGGGCGACCAGGTTCTCGGCACTGGCTGAATACACGGTGACCGACAGCGACAGTCTGATGGCGGTTCCGGATGAGCTCGACTCGGCCACCGCGTTGACCCTGCAACCCCTTGCCTGCGTCCTGGAGACGGTGCGGTCGCTCGGTCCGGTCGATGGCCTGCGCGTCGCAGTGCTGGGGCTCGGGCCGTTCGGGCTGCTGTTCTGCCACACCCTGTCGGCCGCCGGCGCCGCCGAGGTCGTCGGTGTCGACCGCCTGGACCGATCGGCGATCGCCGATGCCTTCGGGATCAACACCCTCGTGCACAGTGCGACCGGTCGATGGGCTCGCTCGCTGGCCGATGACGACCGGCCGGACCTGATCATCGAAGCGGTCGGTCACCAGACAGCGACACTGAGCGATGCCGTCGAGGCCGTGGCGCAGGACGGCCGGATCTTCTGCTTCGGTGTGCCCGACGAGCCGGTCTATCCGCTGCCCATGCAGGAGCTGTTCCGCAAGCACGTCACGCTGTTCGGCGGGATCGTGGCCGAGCGCCGTCGCTGCCTGGAGTCGGCACTCGCCCACCAGCGCCGGTTCCCCGAACTGCAGAAGCAACTGGTTTCGCACACCTTCGATTTCACCGATGCACAGTTGGCGTTCGACCTGGCCGCACAGCCCTCGTCCGGGCGTCTGAAGGTCCAGCTCGTTCGATGATTCAGGCGCCGGAGGACGGACCGGCCGCGCCGGCGTGCCGCGCATACCAGCCGCGGCGCATGACCTTGGGCAGGTCGACCTCACCGTCGACCGCATCCACGGACGTGAGGAAGCGCACGAGGTCACGGCTCGCCCGGAAGTCTTCGTCGGTGAACCCACGCACCTCGAAATGTATGTCGGACACGGCTGATTCGGCCGTCTTCTGTGGCACATCGACCTGCTTCGCCGTGGCCCGAACACCGAGGTCGGGGTCTTTCCGGATCCGTGCTGCAGCCTTGCCGAGCACGTCGACAACGATGCCTGCGGTCTTCTGATTACTTTCCAGCCAGGTGGCATCTGCGATGATCCACTGGCTGAACCCGGCGTCGAAGTCCTTGCTCTCGGCGACCACCCGCGCGCCCTGTTTGACCGCTCGCGACACCCAGGGATCGAAGATGACGCACCCGTCGGCGTCACCCCTGGAGAGAATTGCATCGAAGTCCGGCGGAGCCGCCGACACCATCTTGATGTCGCTGGGCTCGCGGCCGACGCTCCGTAGGTACTTGCCGGTCATGTACTCGCCCAGACCCGGGAAATAGACCATGCTGTGGATGTCGGCCGGCTCGACCCCCTTGCGGAGCACCACCTTGAAGTAGGTGTCCGAGTGCTCGAAGCTCGCGATCGCCGCGATCTTGTCGCTCTTGGCGGCCACGGGAATGACCGTGGCATCAGCGTTCACCGACAGGTGGGTGGTGCCGGCCGAGATGTTCTGCACCCCAGCGGCACCACCCTCGACCTGCACGAACTCGACCGCCACGCCTGCTGTGTCGAACATGCCGTCGCGCTGTGCGAGGTAGATCGGGGCGTATGCCGGATCGACGCCGACCGAGAGGCGCACCTTGTCCGCCCCCGCGCCGCTCTTCGTGTTGCCGGAGGAACACGCGGCGAGACTGAACGCTGCGGTGGCGAGGCCGGCCGAACGGAGCACGCCGCGCCTGGTGACTGTGCTGGTCATCGTTCTCCTTGACGTTCTCCTTGAAGGGCTTTCAGACCTTGACGCCATACCTGCGCAATGGCCGGACACACACCCGCAACACGCGGTCGAAGAGGAAACCGAGAGCGCCGAGGACGATGATGCCGACGAACACCCAGTCGATGTGGCCGTAGTTGCGAGAGGTCCAGATCAACGCACCCAGACCTTCCTGCGCGGCCACGATCTCTGCCGACACGATCGTCAGGAAGCTGTTGCCCATGGCCAGGCGCGCGCCGGTGACGATGTGCGGAATCGCCGACGGCAACACGATGGTTCGCAGGATCTGGCTCTTGCTGGCCCCGAGGCTGGCCGCAGCGCGCAGCTTCGTCTCGTCGGTCGACACCGCCCCAGAGATCGTGTTGATGATGACCACGAAGACGGAGGTGTAGAAGATCAGCACGATCTTGGAGGACTCGCCGATCCCGAACCAGATGATCGCCAACGTGACGAAGGCGATCGGTGGGATGAACCGGAAGAACTCGATGTAGGGGTCGAGAATCTCCCGGACGATGGTGATCCGGCCCATCAGCAGACCGAGCGGTGCACCGACCACGACACCGAGCGCCCAGCCGATGAAGATTCGCCGGCTCGAGGCCCAGATCGACTGCCACAATGTGCCGTCCGCCCAGAGGTCGGCCGCGCCCTGCCAGGTCTCGGACGGCGACGCGACCAGCGCCGGGCCGAAGTGCGACGCCACCAGCTGCCACACTACGAGTCCGAGGACGATCGAGACGATGAAGAGGCCGCCACGCCGCAGCGAACCGGTCATGTTCGGCTTCTGCCCGCGCCGACGTGACTTGTCCGAAGCCGGTCGAGCGGGCGCCGGTTTGGTTTCCGCCAGTGTCATGAACCCTCCTGGGTGAGCCCCTGGCCCTGCAATGCCTTACGCACCTCGGCGCCGATGTCCTCCCGCAGCTTCCGGTGCAGTGCGATCGCCTCGTCGCCGGCTTCGTCCCGCGGGCGAGGGATGTCGACGTCGTAACTCGACTTGATCGTGGCCTCCGGCCCCGCCGTCATCACCAGGATGCGGTCGGCGAGAACGATCGCCTCGTCGATGTCGTGTGTCACGAAGATGACGGTGCAGCCACTCGTGCGCCAGATGCGGTCGAGCTCCTGCTGCATCACCTGGCGGGTCTGCGCATCCAATGCCCCGAACGGCTCGTCCATCAACACGACCCGCGGCTCGTTCGCGAGAACCCTCGCGATCTGGGCACGTTGCCGCATGCCGCCGGAGAGCTGCCGCGGCAACTGGTCCGCGCAGTGGGCCAGCCCGACCAGCGACAAGAACTCGTCGGCGAGTGCCTGCCGCTCCTTCTTGGCGACGCCGCGCATCTTGGGGCCGTACTCGATGTTCTGCCGGATCGTCAGCCAGTCGAACAGCGCCTCGCTGCTCTGGAACACCATCCCGACGTCGAGGCTCGCTCCGCGAATCTCTTGTCCTTCGAGGTGGATCCGACCGTTCGCGGGCTTCTCGAACCCGGCGATCGCCGAGATCAGCGTCGACTTTCCGCACCCGCTGGGACCGAGCAGGCAGATGAACTCGCCGGCTCGGACGGAGACGTCGACACTGTCGACGGCGGTGAAGTCGCCGAACTTGATCGTCACGGCGTCCAGGTCCAGGGCCGCACCACGCACCCCGGCGGCTGGCGCCGTCGAGGTGGTGGTGCCCGTGGATTTCGCTGTCGTTAAAGGCATGTGTTCACTCACTCAATTCCTTCGCCCGTTCACGGCTTCGCGACGTGTTCGTCGTACCAGCCGGTGAGGATGTTCGGCTTGATGTCCAGTGCCTTCTTCAAGGTGCCCTTGTCGACGAAGTACTTCATCTGCTCGTCGTAGGACTTGGTGTCCTTGGCGGTGAAGTCGCGCACGTCCCAGTCGACGAGCTCGATCGCCTGCTTCGCGTCCGCCTTCTTGATCTTGGCCTCGGACTCCACGGCCGCGGCCGCACGATCCGGATCCTTCGCCGTGATCTTGGCGGCCTTGGTGAGCACCTCGGCGACCTTCGCGGCCTCCTTCTCGTGACCCTTGAGCCACGTGGAGTCGGCGACCGCCCAGTGCACGTAGGAGTAGCCGTAGGACCCGGTGTCGGTGAGCTCCTTCAGCCCCAACTTGACACCGTTGGAGGGCCACGGCTCCCAGAGCAGGTAGGCGTCGACGGTCCCTTTCTTGGTGAGTGCCGGGAGCGACGACGGGTCGGCTTCGACGAATTTGACCGAGTCGAGCGGAATCTTGTTGGCCTCGAAGTACTTCTGGGCCATGTAGTCACTCAGACCCTGGACGACGCCCATCTTCTTGATCTGACTCGCCTTGGTGATCCCCGGCTTCGCGACGACCTTCAGGTATTTGCCGGACTGCTCGTAGATGAACAGCGCCCGCAACTTCGGGTTCTGCTTCAGCAGGGTGAGGGTGGTGGTGTCCGAGTTGCCGGCCATGTCGACCTGGCTCCCGGCGATCGCCTGGACCGCATCGCCACCGCGGCCGAACTGCACCAGGTTGACCTTGAGGCCGGCGTCCTTGAACATCCCTTCCTTGTCGGCCAGGAAGAACGGTGCGTATGCCGCGTCGATCCCGATGCCGATGCGGATGGGATCGCCGCTCGCCCCTGTGGCGCCGCTCTTTCCGGCCCCCGAGCCTCCGCAGGCGGTCAGTCCCAGCGCCGCCGTGAGGACGATTCCGATGCCGGCCCAACGCCGCGTTCTCGCGTTTCGCATGCCTACCTCTTTCGTGGGGGAGCGCTGCTGCTGCGTCCTTGTGCGTGGTGACGCTAGTCACGTTGTCAGGTCGGGCATACCTTCCAGGTCCGCTGAGCGAACCACCGGAAGATCATCCGTTCAGCACGCCGGGGTCGACACCGGGATCGGCCCGGACATCGATCACCAGGGGCAGATGACCTTCCTCCACGAGTGCCGCGGCCTTGTGCAGGTCGGCCGTGTCGGTCGCCCGGATCGCCTCGCATCCGAGACTGCGGGCGACGTCGCACAGGTCAGGTGAATCCAGCAGCGAATACTGCGGATTCAGCCCTGCTTCAGCGAGTTTGGTGTATTCCGCGCCATAACAGCCGTCGTCGAGAATCACCACGACCAGGGGCAGCTTCTCCCTGGCGGCGGTTGCCAGCTCCATGTAGGACATCGCCACGCCCCCGTCTCCTGCGACAGCGACGGTGAGGCCGGCGCGATTCGCGACCGCGGCACCGAGCGCGGTGGCCAGGCCGAGACCGATCGAGCCGAAGTTGACGGTGTGATGGAACCGTCCTCCCCCACCGACGTGGAGATACTTCCACGGCGCGCCCATGAAGCGACCGGTGTCGGTGACGACGGTGCGATGAGCCGGTAGTGCCTCGTCCAGCTCGATCATGGCAGTGCGCATGTCCAGGAGGTCCTCGGAACCGGCGTCGGAGAACTCACGACGCGGGTCGCGCTCGGACAGCCGGCGTCGCAGCGATTCGGAGTTGTAGCCCCGCGGCGTGATCTCGGCCTCATCGAGCATGCGGCGTATGGCGCGGGCAGTCGCCGCGGCATCACCGACGAGCCCGGCATCGACCGGGAAATGCCTTCCCGGAGCAGCAGGATCGGTGTCGCACTGCACGATCGCCTTGCCGCGCAGGAGGTCACCGTGCGCGGCGGTGTACTGATTCAGACTTGCCCCGAAGACGACCAGGCAGTCGGCGGACGAGATCGCTTCGATCCCGATGTCGTGGGAGACCGTCCCGCAGACACCCACGTGTCCCGGTACACCACTGAAGTAGTCCTTCGCCAGCAGCGTTGTCGCAAGTGGTGCACCCAACTGCTCGGCGAGCGCGACGAGTTCCTCACGTGCCTCGGAACGCACCGCGCCGGCTCCAGCCAGCACGACCGGTCTCTGCGCGGACGCGAGAATCCCGACCGCAGTGTCCAGCGACTCCTCCGTCGGTCTTGTCCACGAACTCGTCGATGCCGAGGTGAATCGTGATGGTTCGTAGTCAATTTCGTCGTTGAGGAGGGCATGTGGGATGTCGAGGAGCATCGGAACCCTGGTCGTCTCGACACTGCTCAGTGCCTTGGTGATGTCGTCAACAACATGCTCCGGTCGCAACACCCGCCGATACGAGGCTCCGGCGAGCGAAGCCGCCGCCCGCAGGTCGAGGTGCTGGACGAAGTCACGACGCTCCGGGGTGTCGCCGCTCAGCAGCAGCACCGGCGACCCGGCGCGGACCGCCTCGGTGAGTGCCGTCAGCGTGTTGGTGACGGCCGGGCCGTGCGTGACGCTGACGGCCGTGACCCGGTCCGTCTCCCGTGCGTGACCGTCGGCCATCGACACGGCATTTCCCTCGTGCACCGCACCGATGAACTGCCCGCCCAGATCCATATAGTTGGCGCAGTACTGCATGTTCCCGTCGCCGAGCAGACCGAAGATGGTCTCCTGGCCCGCAGCGAGCAAGCTGCGAGCGATGGCCTCGTGCACTGTGATGGTCTCCATCACGCGACGGTAGGAGCCTTTGCGAGCGAGTTGCCGACATTCGTTCCGCTCAGCGGTCCGGCTGTGCCCGCTCGCCGATCCTGCCCCGCCTACGGTGGCGGTTCGGCAACTCCTCGGAGGTTTCTGTGCCCGGCTCGGCATACGGTGCGATCAAGGTGGGTGTGCGCGTTCCTCCGTGCCGGCCGCTGGCCGAGATCGCCGCATTCGCAGGCGTGGTCGAGCGCGCCGGGTTTGACGCGCTCTATGTGCCGGACTCACAGACGTTGTGGCGAGACTGTTATCTCGCGCTCCAAGTCGCATCGGCCGCCACCGAGCGGCTGACGCTGGCGACCGCGGTCTCCAACGTCGCGACTCGCCACCCGAGCGTGATCTCCGGCCTGGTGCGGACGCTCGACGAAGCTGCGCCAGGGCGGGTCGTCCTCGGCCTGGGGGTCGGCCACAGTTCAGTCGAGTCGATCGGACTCGCCGCCAGCACGCGAGCGCAGCTGCGTGCCGGTGTCGATCAGATCCGGCGACTCGTCATCGGCGAAGAGGTCGCGTATGGCGAAGCCAGCGCGCGGCTGCGCGACCCCCGTCCGGATGGGGTGCCGGTGCACATCGCGGCTACCGGTCCACGAAACCTGAGTCTTGCCGGTGAGATCGGCGACGGCGCCATCCTGTTGTCGGGCGTTGCCGATGGCCCGTTACGAGCCGCCGTCGAGCAGGTCCGGGCCGGAGCGGTCGCAGCCGGTCGAGCGCCGACCGACCCCGAGATCACGGTGTCCGCGCATGCGCTCGTCACCGACGACGTCGAGCGGGACGCACGGATCATCAAGCCGATCCTGGCATCCATCGCACAGCGCGGCGGCACGAACGCGTTGGCGGATGCAGGAATCGAGGTCGCCGTGCCTGCCGTCGTCCCCGATGTCGTACCCGACCTCGTGCACGCGGAGGACTGGGAGCACGCCGTCGAGGTCTGCTCGCAATGGATCAGCGATGCAGATGCGGCCGCCTTCGCGCAAGCCTTCTGCCTCTTCGGAACCCCGGACGAGATCGCTGGACGGATCAACGCCCTGTCTTCGCTCGGCGTCACTTCCGTGTTTCTGCAACATGTCGGATCCTGGTACCTGCCAACGGAACTCGTACATTCGGTCGGCACCCACGTCATACCTCGGATCAGGGAACCCGCTCGCCGGAAGGACACCGAATGACACTGCGCCGCGCGTATGCCGACACCCCGCTCGGACAACTGCACTATGCCGAGGACGGTGATGGTCGCACCGTGCTGATGCTGCATCAAGCGCCCCGATCGCTGGACGAGTTCGCCGAGGTGCAACGCGAGCTGTCCGGTGACTGCCACACCGTGGCGATGGACCTGCTGGGCTTCGGGATGAGCGCGCCGTTGCCCGCGCCACCGACGATCGAGGCGATGGCCAACAGCGTCACTGCGCTGCTCCAGGCGCTCGGGATCGACTCGGCGGTGCTGCTCGGCCACCACACCGGTGCTGCGGTGGCCCTCGAGGTGGCAGCAGCGGCACCGCAGCGAGTGGACGCGATCATCCTGTCCTCGATGCCCTGGGTCGGACCGGAGCGCCGGGCGCGCGAGGGTGGTATCGGTGTCGACGACGCCACGCGCCAGGACGACGGATCACACCTGACCGAGCTGTGGTCACTGCGGCGGCCCTACTACCCTTCGGAGCGCCCTGACCTACTGGACCGCTTCATCAGGGACGCACTCGTCCCGGGCCTCGATCCCGCCGAAGGACATCGCGCATGCGACCGCTACCTCATGGACGAGCGGATCGGTCTCGTCCGGTGTCCCGTGCTGGTGCTCACCGCGACCGGCGACCCGTTCGCCACTCCGGCACTCCCCCACATCCTCGAGGGACTGACCGGCGCCGAGCACGTCGCGACTGCGACGCTGGAGGGCGCCATGATCCCGGCGATGGAGCAGTGCCCCGACCAGGTCGCTGCGCACGTGCGGCGCCTTCTACAGTCCTTGTAGGTCGAAGGTCACGGTATCGACGATCGGTGGTCCATCCCGCCTCTCAGTGTCTGCATCGCCCGCGAGCTGTGACTCTTCACGACTCAACCCGCAGACTTGGCGCGGGACCTCGAGACGCTCGAACCTCACAGGTCTCGCACACCGATCCCCCGCTTCGCTCCCCCAGCGGCGATCGACCAGCGAGTCCACTTAGCCGGAGTTGCGCAGCGCCGTTGCGAGACCGTTCATGGTGAGCAGGATGCCGCGCTGGACCTGGGGGTCGTCATCGCCCTTGCGGTAGCGCCGCAGCAGCTCGATCTGCAGGTGGTTGAGCGGCTCGAGGTAGGGGAACCGGTTGAACACAGAGCGTTTCAGCGCGGCGTTGTCCCACAGCAGGTCCTCGTGACCGGTCACTCGGGCGAACATCTGCAGCGTCCGCTGGTGCTCGTCGACGATCTTGGAGAACACCCGCTCACGCAGCGCCTCGTCTTCGACCAACCGCGAATACCGCTCTGCGATCCCGAGATCCGACTTTGCCATCACCTGTGCCAGGTTCGACATCACCGTCTGGAAGAACGGCCACCGCTCGTAGTAGCCACGCAACGTTTCGAGCCGCGACTCGTTGTCGCCGACCCACTGCTCCAAGGCACTACCGGTGCCGTACCAGCCCGGCAGCATCACCCGCGACAGCGACCACGACATCACCCACGGGATCGCGCGCAGGTCGCTGATCTCCTTGGTCTGCCGACGCGACGACGGCCGGGAGCCGATGTTCATCGAGCCGATCTCGGCCACCGGGGTCGAAGTCGTGAAGTACTCCACGAAGCCGTCGGTCCGGTGCACCAGGTCGGCATACGATTCCTTTGCCAGCGCTGCGATTTCGTCGAGCGCGGCATACGCGTCGGCCGTGTCGTCACCGAGTCCCTCGACGTCCAGCAGCGACGCCTCGAGGGTCGCCGCCAGCAGCGTCTCCAGGTTGCGCGTCGCCAGAGGCGGCTCGGCATACTTCGCCGCGATGATCTCGCCCTGCTCGGTCAGCCGCAGCGAGCCGCGGACCGCACCCGGGGGCTGCGCAAGGATCGCCTCGTAGCTCGGGCCGCCACCGCGACCGACGGTGCCGCCGCGACCGTGGAAGAGCCGCAGCCGGATGCCGGTCTCCCGCGCAGCCTCGACCAGGTCGAGCTCGGCCCGGTAGAGCGCCCAGTTGGCTGCCATGTAGCCGCCGTCCTTGTTGGAGTCGCTGTAGCCGAGCATCACCTCCTGCAGCCCGTCCTTCGAGTCCACCAGCTCCCGGTATACCGGCACAGCAAGCGCGGCGCGCAACGTGGTCGCCGAAACCTGAAGATCCTCAATGGTTTCGAAGAGTGGGACGATGTTCACCGAGCAGGTGGCGCCCTCGCCGGTGACGCCCGGGTCGAGCAGGCCTGCCTCCTTCAACAGCACCGCGGTCTCCAGCATGTCCGACACCGAGGTGCACATGCTGATCACGTGGTTCGGCACCGCCTCGGGCCCGAAGGTCCGCACCGCACGCGCCGCCGCGGCGGTGATCGCCAGCTCCTTCGTCGTCTGCTCACCGAACTCCGCGCCCTCGCCGATCAGCGGCCGCCGATTGCCCAGCTCCGCGGTCAGCAGCTCGACGCGGGCGTCCTCGTCCAGCGCCAGGTAGTCCTGGTGCACCCCTGCCCACGAGAAGACCTCGGCGATCGTCTCCTCGTTGATCCCGGAGTCCTGCCGCAGATCGAGCCCGTAGAGGTGGAAGCCGAAAGTCCGCACCGCTTCACGCAGTCCGAGCAGCCGGTCGTCGGCGATCAACGCGCCGGACCCGTCACGCAGCGCCGCGTCGATGACGTCCAGGTCGGCCGACAGCTCCGCTGCCTGCTTGTATGGCGCGGCTCCTGCGACCTCCACAGCCGCCTCGAACCAGTCGCCGAAGAACTCGCTGTGCGTAGCCGACAGCCGACCACGGATCCAGGCGATGACCTGCCGGAAGGGTTCGTCGGTCCGCTCGTCGGAGGTGTTCAGCGCGGCCAGCTCGAGCAGTTCGGGGGTGGTGCGTGCCATCCGGATGGAGAAGGAGAACTCGTCCTCCAACGTCTCCAACTCGCGCAGGTAGTGCTGGATCGCCGTCTGGGACGCACGACCGGTTGCAGTCGACACGACATCGGCGGTGACGTTGGGGTTGCCGTCCCGGTCGCCACCGATCCACGAACCAGCCCGCAGCACAGGCTCTTTCGCGACGTTAGCCGTCGGGTAACGGGATCCCAGCTCGTCGCGCACGCGCGCGTTGAGTTGCGGCATGACCTCGAAGAGAGAAGCGTCGAACCAGCGCAGACCGACCTCGATCTCGTCGGTGATGTCCACCCGCTGCAGGCGCACCAGGGCGGTCTGCCACAGGGTGAGGATCTGCAGCCGGATCACCCGCTCCCCCGCTGCCAGCTCGGCCGGCGTCAGGTTGCCCTGCTCACGACGGCGCATGACCTCCTTGATGCGCGACTGCGTCTGGAAGACGGTGCGCCGCCGGGTCTCGGTCGGGTGCGCCGTGATCACCGGCACGATCGTCGCGCCACCCAGTGCGTCGCGCACGGTGCCGTCGGCCAGCTGTGCCTCGTCGAGCTTCGCGAAGGTCGCTGCCAGTGACCCGTCCTGCGGTGGCTCGCCGGCGTTCACGTGCATCGCCCGGCGTCGCTCCCGGTGCAGGTCCTCCGCCAGGTTGGCGAGCAGCGCGAAGAGACTGAACGCCCGCACCACCTTCATCGCCTGCTTCGTCGGCAGTCCGTCGAAGATGGCCGCGAACTCCTCGCGGTGCTCCTCCCGACGCCGCACCGCGAAGGCCCGCGTTCGTGCTTCCTCGACCAGATCGAGGACCTCCTCGCCCTCGTGGTCGCGGATCACCTCCCCAAGGATCCCGCCGAGCAGGCGGATGTCCTCGCGCAGCGGCTCGGAAGCCGCGCGTCCCTGCTCGGTGACGTCGAAGGCCAGCATGTGATCGAACATGGCCCCAAGCATGGTGCCTGGACGCCCATCAGGTGGGCGTTCGTCTCGGGACGTGAGCAATCTCGCACACGCCGCGGTCATACCGGCTCACGGAGCCGACCGTCCGGCAGCGAGAAGCTCGCCACCGACGCCAGCGCGGCCAGGATGGTGAAAACCCAGAAGACCCAATGGAACTGACCGACTGTGCCCCGATCAGCCAAGGCCTGCAAGAGCATCGCCGCGGCGGCCACTCCGAATGCGCCACCCATCTGCTGCAGCGCACGGGTCTGCATCGATGCGTGCGGCACGTTGACCGGCTCGAGTCCGACATACGCGCTGGAGACGATCGGCACCATGACGGCACCGAGGCCGAGACCGCGGACGAGGAGCACCACGCCCAGCCACCAGACGCTCGTGTGCCCGTCAGCGAGGGCGAATGGTGCCGTCGCAACGGCCGCGACCAGGAACGACGCGAAACAGACCATCGGAGCACCGAAGCGCTCGACCAGGCGGGCGATGAAGACTCGGCTCAACAACGACCCGACACCTTGCGGCACCAGCACCATGGCAGCCCCGAGCGCGCTCTCCCCACGGGCCAACTGCCAATAGAGCGGTAGCAGAAACATGCTGCCGTAGAGCGTCACGCCGACGAGGAACATCATCAACGACGCCGACCCCACCGATCGCCGCGCGAAGAGGCTCACCCGGATCAGGGCCGACTCGCGCCGACGCGCCGCCCAGCCGACGAAACCGGCGATGAGCAACAAACCCGATGCGACGAGCGCCGCAGTGAGCCCGTAGCCACCGGCGGCGTCTCCATCGCCGCATCGAGAGAGCCCGTAGACCGTCACTGCGAGACCCGGTGTGAGCAGGCCGAGGCCGACGACATCCAGGACAGGACGCGCTCGGCTCCGTGGCGCATCCTCCGGCAGCACCCGCAGTGCGCCGATGATGCCGGCCGCGCAGAGCGGCAGGTTGATCAGGAAGATCCAGCGCCAGTCGGCCCAGTCGAGCAGCACCCCGCCCAGGATCGGTCCGACCACCGGGCCCACTGCCATCGGCAGACTGATCGCCGCCGTCACCCGCGCCGTCGCTCGCCCCTGCACCGCACGCATGGCGAGCGTCATCATCAGCGTCATCACGATGCCCGCGCCGACACCCTGCAGCACGCGGAACATGATGAGGCTCAACGGGTTCCATGCGACAGCACACAGCAGCGAGCCCGTCAGGAACGTGGCGAGAGCGGTCAGCCACAGGCGCTTGCCGCCGACCCGCGCCTCGGCCCAACCCACTGCGGGTATGACGGCGGTCAGTGCGAGTAGGTATGCCGTCGTCACCCACTGCACGGTCGCGACCGACGTGTGCAGGTCGATCACCAGGTCGTGCAGCGCAATGGTCACGACCGTCGTGTCGAGCACTGCCGCGATGCCACCCAGCACCAGCACCGCAAGGGTCAGCCGGGTCTGCCGGTCAAGGCGGTCGGACACCGGCGGCGACGGAGCGATGTCCGGAACTGCTTGCACGGACGTCGAACAGGAGTCATTGGATACGTTCACGTATCTAATATGCATCTGTGCGTTAAGATGCGCAAGTGAGTCTTAGCGAGAAGGAGTCCCCCACCCGACGCCGAGGCGCCGCGTTGGAGGAGGCGATCCTGGATGCCGCCTGGGAACAACTCATGGAAGGCGGCACCCCGAAGTTCACCTACGAATCCGTGGCGGCCCGCGCCGAGACCAGTCGCCCGGTGCTCTACCGCCGGTGGCCACAGCGCGACCAGTTGCTGAAGGCAGCGATCCGGCACGGCGGGACCAAGGTGCG
The DNA here is from genome assembly GCF_014640635.1 of Flexivirga endophytica. GTDB lineage: Bacteria > Actinomycetota > Actinomycetes > Actinomycetales > Dermatophilaceae > Flexivirga > Flexivirga endophytica. The sequence goes on along the minus strand of NZ_BMHI01000001.1, from coordinate 587,842 downwards.
CCGGATCGTGCCCGACAGCGGGTCACTGCGCGAGGACCTGATCATCATGCTGCTGGACATGAACCGCACGGTCGGCCAGTTCCTGACCCTGCTGACCGGCCACCTGGAGATCATGCACTCCTCGGAACGGATGACGCCGGAGGAGATTCGCAACCTCTACCTCGCCGATCGACCACAGCGGCTGCGCATCGTCATCGACCGGGCGATCGAGCGCGGCGAGATCGACCCGGACCGCATCACCGATCTGATACTCGGCGTTCCGGCGGACCTGGTGCGAGAGCGCATCATGCTGACTCAACGGAAGGTCTCCCGCGCCGAGGTCGAGGCGATCATCGACCAGGTGTTCCTGCCACTCGTCAGCCCGCGCTGAGCGCAGCGGCCCGCCGCTCGATCCGGACAGCTTCAGACGGTGCCGACGAGCGCGCGGCGCTCGGCGGACGTCACCTCCGCGGGGTGATCGGCGGCCTCGATCAGACCGTGCAGTACGTCGTTCAGCGCCCCCAGATCCCGATCCTCCAGACCGAGCCGGCGGATCATGATCAACGGCACATTCACGGCCCGGTCACGCAGCTCCCGACCACGAGGGGTCAGGCGTACGGCGAGTGTGCGCTCGTCCGAGGCATCGCGTGCCTTGGTCACGTAGTCGGCCCTCGCCAGCCGCTTGAGCAACGGTGACAGCGTCCCGGGATCCAGCCGAAGTGCCTGTGCCAGCTCACGATTGGATCTGGGCTCGTCCTGCCACAGTGCCAACATCACCAGGTATTGCGGGTGCGTCAGGCCCAGCGGCGCCAGCACCTCGCGATAGGCGCCGATCACGCCACGCGCGGCGAGAGCGAGCGAATAGCAGACCTGGTTCTCCAGCGCCAACGGGTCGAAAGTCTCGTCATCCATGATGCAGCAGCGTACCAATTGTTGGTGCACCAACTATTTGCGTACACTTCAAGTGTGATCCCCCGAGACCGACCGCGCCCAACGCCGATCCCCAAGGACAAGTCCGGCCTCTCCATCGGCTACCGCTTCTTCTGGCGGTTGCACTACACGCTGCTCGCGTGGGGTGGTCCGGGGCAGCGGCCGCTGGAGCGCGACCCGCGGGAGCTGATGCGCCGGGAGCGTTTCGCCCGCGTCCAGTCCTCACAGCGCGCCGTCTCCTAGCGGTCGCGCCGGTGGCGCGGGTCGGTCACACCGTCCGCAACCGCTCCCGCACCCGCGCTATCGCAGCCGGGTCGACCTCGACACCCACGACCCGCAGCCCGCTGTCGAGATCGTCCGCTGTGCGCAGCTCGCGCTTGGTCACCTCCGAGCCTCGTCGAGTGCGAGTCACGTTGTTGGCTACGGTGATTCGTTCATGCCCCGGCGCGAGCGCCGCGGCGAAACCGCGCACGAACGGTGAGACCGGTGACGTGGCGATGTACCAGTTCAGCGCGACGATGTCCTGGGGCACCACCGGTCCGAGGTCCAGCCCGCAGAGGTTGATCCAGCGCTTCCCGTCCTCCCCGTCGACCTCGGCCTGCACCATCACGTCCAGGTCGGGCGCGGCCGCCAGGTCGACACCGGCCGCCGCCATCGGCAGCACCCGGTAGTTGCCGTGGGGCGTCGCCTGCGCCTGACCGGTCGGATCCAGGTCGAGCGACGCGGTGGGCGTCATACCGCCGAAACCCGGATCGGCCAGCAGCTCACGGTCCCCCAGCCGCACGACCGTGACGTTGTGGGTCTTCGCGGTCGGCGCGTGATTGGGGTCGACATACACCCGACCGCAGGCGGTCCGCGCCTCGAATCCGTATGACGGCAACACCATTCGCAACAGCGCAGCATGCTCGAAGCAGTAGCCGCCCCGCCGTGGTCCGCCGTCGACGGCACCGAGCATCTTGTCCGCCAAGGTGGCCGGCTCGAGCGACACACCGAGGCGACCGTCGGCCGGGGCGAAGCTGTCGACGTTCTCGAACGGGATCGACGCGACGTGCAGTCGCAGCAGCTCGTCGAGGAGGTCGCGTCCGGGACGGACGCTGCCACTGTGGCCGACGCGCCCCAGGTATTTCTCGGCGTATGGCGAGCCAGCTGCGCTCATGACGCTCCCTTCACCACGGCCTGCGGACGACACCACCGATTTTAGGGCCGCCTCGACCGACGCGACCGGTCGTCCGCCAGCTAGCCTCGGAGGTGATGACCTCCACCGATGCCGATTCCGATGCCGCCATCACCGTGACCGTCGCCCCGCACTGGGTGAACGGCTGGCTCCTGCGCGCCGGCGCCACCGCCGTGGTGCAGGTCGATGGCGAGGACCACGTGGCGCGTTGGGGCAAGCCGCTGCGCCTGACGGTGCTGCCCGGGCACCACGAGATCCGCGCTTTCTTCCGCTACCGCGGGACCAAGGCCGCGCTCGGTGCCGTCCAGCGCGACGTGAACATCGCAGCCGGCGACGCCTGGCGGTTCGTCGCCAAGCACGGCCCCACCAACGGCTCCGGATTGCGGTTCACCCGGGTCGCCCGGGCGTGACCGTCCTCATCGATCCGCCTGCCTGGCCGGCACATGGCCGGCTCTGGTCGCACGTGGTGAGCGATGCGTCATACGACGAATTGCACGCGTTCGCAGGCGCGCTCGGCATACCGCTGCGACTCTTCGACCACGACCACTACGACCTGCCCGAGGAACGCTATGCGGACGCGGTCGCCGCGGGCGCGGTCGAAGTAAGCGGTTCGACGCTGATCCGCCGACTGATCGCCAGCGGCCTGCGCGTGCCAGAGCGCGACCGGCGCCGGCCCTGACAACTGCCGACTTGGTAGGTTCGACGGACCAGCCCCGAAACACGCTCGCAACAGCAAGGATTCGCATGCCAGCAAACCTCGAGGTCTCCATCGAGATCAGCGCGACCCCGGCGCAGGTGTGGAACGTCGTCTCCGACCTGAAACGGATGCCGCAGTGGAGCCCCCAGACCCGCAAGGTCATCGTGCGCGGCGGCCCGCTGCGACTGGGCAGCAGCATGATCAATCTCAACCGACGTGACGTGCGCGTCTGGGCCACCCGCAGCAAGATCGTCGCGTTCGACCCCAGCAAGCGGATCGCCTGGGAGATTGCCGAGAACCACTCGGTGTGGAGCTTCGACCTCGAGCCGTTGGACGACAACACGCGCACCCGACTGGTCCAGCGCCGCGATGTCTCCGGCGGCGTCAGCAAGATCTCGTCGACGTTGATCGACAAATTCCTCGGCGGTGAGGCGAGCTACGAGAAGGAGCTCACCACCGGCATGCGGCAGACGCTGCAGGAGATCCGCAAAGAAGTCGAAACTGTTGTCTAGCAAGGGGTTTGCGCACCCATGAGCGCTTGCGTCTTTTGTGCGATCGTCGACGGCGACTCGGCCCACGAGGTCGCACGCACGGACCACACGGTCGCGTTCCTCGACAACCGCCCAGTGTTCAAGGGACACGTGCTCGTCATACCCACCGAGCACGTCGTCACCCTGCCGGACCTGGCCGACACGCTCCTGGCGCCGTTCTTCGGCGAGGTGCGCCGCATCGCCGGCGCCATACCAGCTGCGTTGGGAGCTCAGGGCACGTTCGTCGCCATGAACAACAAGGTGTCGCAGTCGGTCGCGCACCTGCACTGTCACGTCGTGCCCCGCACCAAGGGCGACGGCCTGCGCGGCTTCTTCTGGCCCCGAGTGAAGTATGCCGACGGCGAGCAGGCCGACTACGCCGCACGACTGCGATCCGCGCTGTCCGTCGACTGACCCCAACCGGCACGGACCACCCCGGCGACATCGGGGCATCGATCAGATCGTTATCAGCGTCTGCACAGTGTTGGTGCTTAACTTGAAGGAGGCGGGGGCGCGCCCCGCGACGACGGCCAACCGTCACTGGTGACCGCCGCCCAAGGTCGACTCGGAGGTCAACCATGGAAGGCTCAGTGCAACCCGGAAGCATCGTCGTGGGGATCGACACCTCGACGTGCTCGATGACTGCCCTCGACTGGGCGGCCGACTACGCCCATGCGACGCACGCGCCGGTCCATCTCGTCCACGGCTTCAGTCATGACCGGCCGGATCTCGTCTTCAACATGGGCGCCGAACCCGACAAGCTGTATGCCGCCGGCGAGCGGGTCCTGACCCGCGGTCGCAACCGGGTGCTTCTCAAAGATGCGCGCCTCGCGATCACCACCGCGCACCCCGACGGCTACCCGGCCGCCGCTCTGGTGCGTGCCAGCGCCCACGCGAGACTGGTGGTCATCGGCTCGCACGGCGACAGCATGCTGCACATCTCCTCACTCGGTGAGACCGCGCACCAGGTGGCCGCTCACGCCAGGTGTCCGGTCGCGGTGATCCGCAAGGAGTCCGACTCGGCATACGGCCGCATCACCGCCGGCGTGGACCGGTCCGCGCACAGCCGCAAGGCACTCGCGTGGGCCTTCGCCGAGGCCGAGCGCACCCAGGCGGACCTGCAGGTGGTGCACGTCTGGCAGCCGGACGACGCCAAGGATCCCGGCCTCGGCAGTGTCGACTGGAAGTCCTACATGGCGACCGCCCGATCACAGATCGAGGCGTCCATCGCCGATCAGCAGCGACAGCACCCCGGTGTGAAGGTGCTGACCGACCTCGTCGACGGCAACCCGACCCGGGTGCTGGTCGACAAGTCGCACGAGAGCGACCTGGTCGTCGTCGGTGCCCGCGGGATCGGCGGCTTCGAGGGCCTGACCCTCGGGCGGGTCGCCGTCGACCTGCTGTCGCACGCCACGTCGCCCGTGCTGATCATGCACTGACGCCACAGCTGGTCGAGTAGGACGAGCCGCTGGGCGAGGCCGTAGCGAAACCCCGCAAGGCCTCGATCCACCTGGTTTCGATACGCCTCCGCCGCTGCGCCCCTCCGCTACTCAACCCGCTTGGTCGCGCCGATCCGGTCCAGCAGGAAGGCGTACTCGAACGCCGACTGACGCCAGCCGTCATACCGTCCGCTGCGACCGCCGTGCCCGGCGACCATCTCGGTCTTGAGCACGATCGGTCGGGCCGGATCGGCCTCGACGGTCTCGCGCAGTTGCTGCACCCACTTGGCCGGCTCGACGTAGAAGACACGCGTGTCGTTGAGGCTGGTCGTGGCCAGGATCGCCGGGTAACGGGTCGCCCGGATGTTCTCGTATGGCGTGTAGGACTTCATGTAGGCGTAGACCTCGGGGTCCTCGATCGGGTTGCCCCACTCCTCCCATTCGCCGGCGGTCAGCGGCAGCGACGGGTCGAGGATCGTCGTCAGCGCGTCGACGAACGGCACGCCTGCATGGACTGCGGCATACAGCTCGGGTGCGAGGTTGACGATCGCGCCCATCAGCAGCCCGCCGGCCGAAGCGCCTTCTGCCGCAAGGCGATCCGGGTGAACCCAGCCGAGGTCGATCAACGCGCGGGATGCGGAGACGAAGTCGGTGAAGGTGTTGCGCTTGGCCAGCAGCTTGCCGTCGTCGTACCACCTGCGGCCGAGTTCGCCGCCGCCACGCACATGGGCGACGGCGTAGACGACACCACGGTCCAGCAGCGACAGGCGAGCCACGGAGAAGTACGGATCGAACGACATCTCGTAGGAGCCGTAGCCGTAGATGTATCCGGGGTTGCTGCCGTCCGCCTCGATGTCGCGGCGTCGCACCAGCGAGACGGGGATCCGCGCGCCGTCCTCGGCGGTCACCCAGAGGCGCTCCTCGGCATACAGCTGCTGATCGAAGCCGGGCACCTCACGCTGTTTGAGCAGCTGCAGCTCGCCGGTGTCGGGTGTGTAGTCGAGGACGCTGCTCGGCGTGAGCCAGGACGTGAGCACCAGCTGCACTGTGCCCATTGCATACTCAGGGTTGTTGCCGAGCGCGAGCGTGTGCAACTCCGGCTCCACGGGTATGGCGCGAGCCTCCCCCAAGGCCGCGTCCTCGCCCTTGGGCAGCAGCCGCAGCGTGCGCAGCCCGTCGTGCCGCATCGACACGATGACGAAGTCGGCGAAGGCGTCGACGCCGAGGATCCGGTCGCCGTCCTCGCCGGTCATCACGGGCTGCCAGTGCTCTCGTCCCGGCGTCTCGATCGGAGCCTGCGCCAGGTCGAAGTCGACGCGAGCAGCGTTGTGCACGACCAGAATCCGGCCGCCGTCGACCTCGACGTCGTAGTCGAGCCCGGCGACGCGCGGTTGCACGACACGCAGCTCACCGGTCGGGTCGGTCAGGTCGAGCAGGTGCCCCTCGGTCGTGGTGCTCGAGCCGATCATCACGATCAGCCAGCGCTCGTCGCGGGACTCCCCGATCATCAGCGAGAACTGCTCGTCGTCCTCGCGGATGACGAGCGCGTCCTGCCCCACGGGCGTGCCGATCTCGTGGCGCCACACCTCGTTGGCCCGCCAGGCGTCGTCGCGGCGGGTGTAGAACAGGTGCCGGCCGTCGACCGACCAGACGACTCCGTTGCCGATGCGGCGGACCGCGTCGTCGAGCACTGCACCGGTAGCGGCGTCACGCACCGACAGGTCGTAGATCTCGTCGCCGGCGATGTCGAGCCCGATCGCGACCTTCGTCCCGTCGTGGCTGACGGCCAGGTCGGACAGCTCGAAGAAGTCGTGGCCCTTCGCCTCGGCATTGCCGTCCAACAGGACCTGCTCGTCGGGCAACGGTGTCCCGGGCTGCGGGTCTGGCCGCTCGGCGCCGGCGACATACGGCACCCGCACGTGGACGGCATACTGCTCGCCCTCGACGGTGCGGGTGAAGTACCACCAGTCCCCCATCCGGACCGGCACCGACAGATCCGTCTCTTTCGTGTGCGCCTTGATCTCGCCGAAAACCTTGTCCGCCAACGGTTTCAGGTGATCGGTCACTGCTTCGGTGTAGGCGTTCTCGGCCTCCAGATGCGCGATGACCTCAGGCGATTCCTTGTCGCGCAGCCACTCGTAGTGGTCGGTGAAGACATCATCGTGAAACGTGCGCGTGCTGGGTTCGCGCCGCGCACGTGGCGGCTGTAGAGGAGTCACCCGCCAACTCTACGAGCCCCACACATTCATGCCGAGAGGACACCCGTTCATCGAGAGGACAGGCGATGCAGGCTGAATTCGGCCCGAATCGCCTGTCCTCTCGATGTTTGCCTGTCCGCTCGGGGAGAGTGGCTATTCGTTTATGCCGGTCTGCTGCCACCCCGGCATCCATGCAACAACTACTCGTTTACTCGTTGATCCCCGTTTGTTCTACTCCGGCGACGATCCAGCGCTGCAGGAAGAGGAACATCAGCAGCAGCGGCACCATCGACACCAGCGCCGCGGTGAACATGCCGGACAGGTCCACCGACTGCGCCGTGATGTAGGTCGACAGCGACACCTGCACGGTCCACGCCGACTGGTCCTGGCCGATCACCAGCGGCCAGAGGAACGAGTTCCAACTACCGATGAACGTGATGGTGGCGATCGCGGCGGTGAATCCCCACGAGTTGGGCACGACGATCGACAGGAAGGTGCGCATCGGGCCGGCGCCGTCGATCCGGGCCGCCTCCTCCAGTTCCTTCGGGAAGCCGAGGAAGTACTGCCGAAAGAGGAACGTCGCGAGCGACTGGAAGAGCCCCGGGATGATCAGCCCGCGCAGCGTCGACACCCACCCTAGCGACGACACCATCACGAACGACGGCACGAACGTCACCGCCGCCGGGATGAGCAACGTCGCCACGATCAGATAGAAGACCGCGTTGGCGTAGCGGACCGTGGAGCGCGCAAGGCCGTAGCCCGCCATACCCGAGATGACCAGCACCAGCACCGTCTGTGTCACCGCGATCGCCAGCGAGTTGAACATGCTGCGCGCGAGCGGAACCGTCGAATTGTTGAACGTGTCAGCGAAATTCGACCACTGCGGGTTCGTCGGGAACCAGGTCCAGTGATCGATGCCGACCAGTTGCTGCTCGCTCGACAGCGCACCGCGCAGCAGCAGATAGAACGGCACCAGGAAGATCAACGCAGCGACGCCGAGCACCAGGTAGCGAGCGGCGCGTGCGCTCAGATTGCTCGTCACGATTCTCGCCTCCCGATGCCGGTGAACCGACCCTGCAGGAGGGCGAAGATCGCGATGATCAGCGTGAGTATGACGGCACCGGCGCTGCCGTCACCGAAGTCTTGGCCGTTGCCGAGCGCGACGTTGAAGAGGTAGACCAACGGCGGCCGGGCGTACGGCGGGTAGCCGCCCGTCGTCGACAAGACGTTGTAGAACTCGTCGAACGCCTGAAACGCGTTGACGAGCAACAACATCAGCACGGCTGTCGAGGTCGCTCGCAGCTGCGGGAAGGTGATGTACCGGAACGCTTTCCAGCCGGTCGCGCCGTCGAGCGCGGCGGCTTCGTAGAGCTGCTGCGGGACCCGTTGCAACGCGGCGAGGAAGAGCACCATGAAGAAGCCGACCTGCAGCCAGAGCCGCACGCTGACCAGCACCAGCCAGTACCACGGCGGGTGCACGATCGACAGCCACGCGATCGGCGCACCACCGAGCCAGCCCATGACGGTGTTGACCATCCCGGCTGCGGTGCCACCGAAGAGCGAATGCCGCCAGATCATCGCCGCCACGACATAGCTGCACGCAGTTGGCAGGAAGAACACCGACCGGAAGAACGCTTTGCCACGCCGTACGCCGTTGACCAGCACCGCGAGCCCGAGCGACAGCACGAACGTCGTCGGCACGATGAACGCCGCGAACACGACGAACGTGATCAGGCTGGACCGGAAGCTGGCGTCCCCCAGCATCCGGCGGTAGTTGTCGAATCCGACGAAATGCGTTGGGGTGACGGTGTTTCGGGCGTCGTAGAAGCTCAGCCACACACTCCACAGGATGGGTATGACGACGAAGACCAGCAGTCCCGCGATGAAGGGGCCGACGAAGATCCAGAACCACAGGTGCGGGCTGTCGGTCCACTTGCGGCGCGGACTCGCCGGTCGCGCCGGCGCGGAACCGGCACGCTCGACGGTCTGCTCAGCCACCGATCCGCTTCAGCTCCGCCGTCACCGTCTTCGCCACACCGGCCAGGCTCTTGCTCGAGTCGGCGCCCGAGCGGACGATCTTGTCGATCGCATCGGTCATCGCGGTCGCCGACTTCGGCGACCACAGCAGTGGCGTCTGCGGGTGGCCGTAGGTCTTGAGGTAGCCGGCCGCCGTTTTCGCTTCTCCGGACTGCAGTTTGGTGGCCTTGCCGATGAGGCTCTGCCGGGACGGCACGTGGAAACCGTAGCTCTGCGCGAAGTCCAGCTGATCGTCGGTCTGGTCGACCCACAGCCACTTCACGAACGCCTTGGCTGCCGCGACGTCTTTTGCCTTGGCACTGACGCACGAGGCGTAGGCACCGACCGGGACGGACGGCTTGCCGGACGTGCCGATCGCCGGGAACGGCAGCACGCCGAAATCGTCGCCGAGCTTGTCCTTGAGCATCGGGAAATTCCACAACCCGGTCCACTGCATCGCGGTCAGGCCACTCGTGATGGCGCCCGGGTCGGACCAGTCGGTCGGTGCGCCGAGTAACAGGTGACCGGAAGTGAAGAGCTCGTGGAACTTGGCGAGCGCGCCCGCCACGTCTGCGTTGGCGAAGTCGGGCTCGCCGTCCTTGAGGTAGTCGTGCCCGCTGCTCCACAGCACCGGTCCGGCCAGGATGCCGGCGCCGCCGTCGTTGCCCAGGAAGAGACCCTTGACCTTCCCGGTCGTGAGTTTCTTCGCCGCCGCCACCAGGTCGTCCAGTGTCTTCGGCGGCTGGACGCCGGCCTTCTGCAGCATCGACTTGCGATAGACGAACAGCTGCATGTCGACGACCTGTGGAACGCCGTAGATCTTGCCCTTCCACGTCATACGGTCCAGCAGTGACGCGGTGAAGTCGTCCTTGGCATCTCCGAACACGTCGGTCAGGTCGACGACCTGCTTGCCGGTGATCATGTCGATCGTCGGGCCGTTGCCGTATTCGAAGACGTCCGGCCCGGACTTCGTGAGCAGCGCAGCTGCCGACTTCTGGTCGTAGTTGCCCGGGATCCACTGGACGTTGACCTTGGCCTTCTTGTATGCCGCGGCATACTTCTTGACGGCCTGCTCGGTGCCCTGCTCGCCGTACTGGTGGTACCACTGCGAGATCGCCCCACCGCCGCCCGCGCCTCCACCGCCCGCGCTACTGCCGTCCCCGCTGCCGCCCGAGGACCGGCCGGTGTTGCCACCGCACGCCGCGAGCGCGCCCGAGAGGAGGATCCCGCCACCGGCGGCCAGCAGCTGACGCCGTGATGGCGTACGAGGAGTCCCAGTGCGCGTTGGCGGTTGCGGTCGCAAGCTCCCCGCAACACCAACGCTTCTCGGGACTCCTTCGTCTGTTCTGAATTGACGACCCCGAATCGAATAACGCGTCATGATCGAAAACATATCGTTATGAAGACACATCTGGCTTGATCGGGAGGTCCGGCAAGGGCGATTTCGATACGCATCCTCCGCTCCGGCACCCCACGAAGTGTCTCCCCCGCTTCGCTCCTCCGAATACTTCGCAGGGACCCCGCCCCTCCCCCCTGCTACTCAATCCGCCAGAGGCGCTATCCCACCAGGCAGGCCGGGCCGAGCAGCGCCTTGAGGTCACCGAAGAGCGCGGGTGACGCGGTGACCCGCAGCCCGTCCTCGAGCCGCACGGTCACCGACCGCCCCGGCTGGGTCAACTTCAGGTGCACCTCGGTCGCGCCGGGGTGCTCGCCGAGGACGCCCTTGAGCCGGTGCGCCAGGCCGTTGTTGGCGCGCACCAGCGGCAGGGTCAGCACGACCGGCCCGCGGATGTCGCCCTTGATCTCGGGGATGGTGAACTCCTGCGCGGACAGCGAGATCGTGTCGTCGCGCTCCATCACCCGGCCCTTGATCACGCAGACCGTGTCCGGACTGAGCATCGTGGAGACGGTCATGTAGGTCTTGGCGAAGAACAACACCTCGACACTGCCCTCGAGGTCCTCGACCGTCGCGATCGCCCACAGCTCGCCGCGCTTGTTGCGTTTGAGCTGCAGCCCGGTGATCAGGCCCGCGATGGTGATCATCGAGCCTTCCTTCGGTGCGTCGTCACCGTGCAGCTTGGCGATCGAGACGTCGGCGTGCTGCGCGAGCACGTGCTCGATGCCGAAGAGCGGGTGGTCGGAGACGTAGAGCCCGAGCATGTCGCGCTCGAAGGCGAGCTTGGTCTGCTTGTCCCACTCCATGTCCGGGATCGGCGGTAGCGCCGCCAGGCTCACGCCCTCGTCGTCACCGAACCCGGCGAAGAGGCTCTCCTGCCCCTGCTCGCTCTTCTTGGCCTCGTCGGCGAGGGAGTCGACATAGGTCTCGTGTATGGCGACAAGGCCCTGCCTGGTGTGTCCCAGATCGTCGAAAGCACCTGCCTTGACAAGGGATTCGACGGTGCGCTTGTTGCATACCGCGGTGCCGCCCTTGCGCAGGAAGTCGTCGAACGAGGAGAACTTGCCCTTCGACTCACGCGCCCGAACCGTCGCGTCGACGACGTTCTCGCCGACGTTGCGGACCGCACCCAGCCCGAAGCGGATGTCCTCACCGACAGCGGTGAAATCGTGCGACGACTCGTTGACCGACGGCGGCAGCACCTGGATGCCCTGCTTGCGGGTGTCGGCCAGATAGATGGCCATCTTGTCCTTGGAGTCTGCGACCGAGGTGAGCAGCGCGGCAGCGTATTCGGCCGGGTAGTTGGCCTTGAGGAAGGCGGTCCACACCGAGACCAGGCCGTAGCCGGCGGTGTGCGACTTGTTGAACGCGTAACCGGAGAACGGCAGCATGACGTCCCACAACGCCTGGGTGGCCTCGGGTGAGAAGCCGTTGCCCGTCATACCGGCTGAGAAGTGGTCCCACTCCTTGGCCAGGATCTCCGGCTTCTTCTTACCCATCGCCCGGCGCAGCAGGTCGGCGCCGCCCATGGTGTAGCCCGCGAGCTCGCGGGCGATCGCCATGATCTGCTCCTGGTAGACCAGCAGGTGGTAGGTGGTGCCGAGGATCGGCTCCAGCGCCTCCTCCAACTCCGGGTGGATCGGCGTGATCGGTTGGCGACCGTTCTTGCGCTCTGCGTAGTTGATGTGCGCGTTGGCGGCCATCGGGCCCGGCCGGTAGAGCGCGAGCACGGCAGCGATGTCCTCGAACCGGGTCGGCACCATCAGCCGCAACAGGCTGCGCATCGCGCCGCCGTCGAGCTGGAAGACACCGAGCGTCTCGCCGCTGGCGAGCAACTTGTAGGTCTTCTCGTCGTCCAGCGGGATGGTCTCGGTCGTGATCGTCTCGCCACGGTTGGCCTTGATGTTGGCGAGCGCCTGATCGATGATGCCGAGGTTGCGCAACCCCAGGAAGTCCATCTTGACCAGGCCCATGTCCTCGCACTGAGGGTAGGAGAACCCGGTGATGATGGTGCCGTCCTTGTCCCGGCGGTGCATCGGGACGAGGTCGAGCAGCGGCGCCGACGACAGGATGACCGCGGCGGCATGCACGCCGGTGCCGCGGATCTTGCCCTCCAACCCACGAGCGGTGTCGAAGACCTTCTTGACCTCCGGCTGCGCCTGGATCATCGCGCGGAAGTCGACGCCCTCGGTGTAGCGCGGATGCTTCTCGTCATAGGTCGCAGCCAGCGGCACGCCCTTGCCCTGCACGTCCGGGGGCATCGCCTTGGAGATCTGGTCGCCGAGGCTGAACGGGAAGCCGAGAATGCGGTTGGCGTCCTTGATCGCCGCCTTGGCCTTGATGGTGGAGAAGGTGTTGACCTGTGCGGTGTATTCGGCGCCGTACTTGTTGGTGACGTATTGCACCATCTTGTCGCGCTGGCGATCGTCGAAGTCGAGGTCGACGTCCGGCGGGTTGATGCGCTCGGGGTTGAGGAACCGCTCGAAGAGCAACTGGTGCTCCAGCGGATCGAGCTCGGTGATGCGGGTCAGGTAGGCAACCATCGAGCCGGTCGCCGAACCACGGCCCGGGCCGACCGGGACGCCGTTGTCGCGCGCGTATTTACAGATGTCTGCGACCACGAGGAAGTATGACGAGAAGCCCATCGGCTCGATGACCTTCATCTCGGTCTCGATCCGATCGAGCACTTCCTGGCTCGGGTTGCCGTCGTAGCGCTCCTGCAGGCCGACCTGGATCTGCTCGCGCAGGAACGACGCCTGGGTCTGACCCTCCGGGACGTCCGGGAACTGCGGCATCCGGTCGACATACGTGAAGACCTCGCTGTAGTCGCCGATCATCTCGGCGACCCGCAGGGTGTTGTCGCAGGCCTCCGGCAGCTCGCGGAACAACTCGCGCATCTCGTCGGCGGACTTCAGGTAGTAGCCGGTGCCGTTGAACTTGAAGCGGCCCGGGTCGTCCTTGTTCTTGCCGACGCCGATGCACAGCAGGTCGTCGTGGCTGTCGGCCTCGCCCTCAGTGACGTAGTGGCTGTCGTTGGTCGCGAGCAGCGGTATGTCGAGCCGCTTGGCGATGTCCAACAGTCCCGACCGCACCGATCGCTCGATGTCCAGGCCGTGGTCCATCAGCTCCAGGAAGTAGTTTTCCTTGCCGAAGATGTCCTGGTATGCCGCCGCGGCCGCGACCGCCTCATCGAACTGGCCGAGCCGCAACCGGGTCTGCACCTCACCGGACGGGCAGCCGGTGGTGGCGACGATGCCCTTGCCGTGCTCGGCCAGCAGCTCGCGGTCCATGCGCGGCTTCATGTAGTAGCCCTCGAAGCTGGCCAGTGAGCTGAGCTTGAAGAGGTTGCGCAGGCCGGCGGCGTCCTTGGCCCACATCGTCATGTGGGTGTAGCGACCGCCACCGGAGACATCCTTGCCGCCCTCACCGTCGACGTTGGCGTCGCGCTTACCGCCCGGCGCCCAGAACTCCTGCTTGCGCGAATGGCGCGTGCTTGGTGCGACGTAGGCCTCGATGCCGATGATCGGCTTGACCGGGGATCCCTTTGCGGCGCCGAAGAATTCGTAGGCCCCGAACATGTTGCCGTGATCGCTCATCGCGATCGCCGGCATGCCGAGACGTTCCACCTCCTCGAACATCCGCCCGACGTTCGCGGCACCGTCGAGCATGGAGTATTCGGTGTGCACATGCAGGTGCACGAAGTCTGTGGAGGCGGCAGGATCGGACATCGCGATGAGTCTAGATCGGGGTTCGGACAGGAGCGTCATGGCACGCTCGGATGTGACGAATGTGGCTGGTGGTATGGGGCGGCGGGACCCGTCGGGTGCCGACCTCGCGACCGTTGACACTTCGGGACACGCACCAGCGACAAAGTGACGACAGTAGCGAGTCACTCGCCATACTGGCCCCGATCGGGCGACAAACCGACGACAGTAGCGACCTGGTTGTATGGCGCGACGTCACGCGTCGCGGGCGATCTCCAGCGCGTGCTCGAGGTCGGCCGGGTAGGGACTGTTGAAGGTGACCCACTCCCCCGACCCGGGGTGCGCGAAACCGAGTTCGGTCGCATGCAGCCACTGCCGCTCGAGACCGAGGCGCTTGGCGACGGTCGGGTCCGAGCCGTAGAGCGGATCGCCGACCAGCGGCCGGTGCAGCGCGGCGAAGTGCACGCGGATCTGATGGGTGCGCCCGGTCTCCAGATGGATCGTGAGCAGGCTCATCGACCGGAACGCCTCGAGCAGCTCGTAGTGGGTGGTGCTGGCTCTGCCGGACTGCATCACCGCGAACTTGTAGTCGTGCCCGGGATGCCGGCCGATCGGCGCCTCGATGGTGCCGACCACCGGATCGGGCAGGCCCTGGACGAGTGCGTGATAGGTCTTGTCGACCGTGCGGTCTCGGAAGGCCTGCTTGAGCACGGTGTAGGCGCGCTCGCTCTTGGCCACGACCATCAGGCCGCTGGTGCCGACGTCGAGTCGTTGGACGATGCCCTGGCGTTCGGCGGCCCCGGAGGTCGAGATGCGATAACCGGCAGCCGCCAGCCCACTGACGACATCCGGGCCGTTCCAGCCGACGCTGGGGTGTGCGGCGACACCGGCCGGCTTGTCGATGACGACGATCTCGGAGTCGTCGTGGACGATCCGCAGCCCCTCGACGATCTGCGGCTTGACCTCGGCGACGCGCGGGCCGACGCGGTCCGGCATACGGACCTCGAGCCACTGTCCGGCGCTCACGCGGTCGGACTTGCCGACGACCTTGCCGTCGACCGTCACCTCTCCGTCTGCGGCCAGCTGGGCGGCCTGGGTGCGGGAGAAGCCGAGCACCCGGGCGAGCGCGGTGTCGACCCGCTCGCCCTCGAGCCCGTCCGGTATGCCGAGAGCCTTGACCTCAGTCATCCGCTGCGTCGTCCTTCGATTTGGTCGCTGAGACACGCCGGCCGTCGATGCCGATGCCGAGGAACGCCAACAGCGCGATGAGGCACGCGGCGCTCACCACACAACAGTCGGCGATGTTGAAGATCGGCCAGTGCGGCAACTCCAGGAAGTCGACGACGTGACCCTTGCCGCCACCCGGGGAGCGCACGAACCGGTCGGTCAGGTTGCCCAGTGCCCCGCCGATCAGCAGCCCGAGGGCACACGCCCAGGGCTTGCTGCGCAACCGGCGCGCGATGAAGATCGTGACCACGATGACGACGATCGCCACGATCGTCAGCACCCAGGTGGCGTTGGTGGCGATCGAGAACGCAGCGCCGGGGTTGCTCGTCAGGTGCAGCTTCAGCAGGTCGCCGACGACGTGCTTGGGCCGCATCGGGTCCAGCGAGGCCGAGGCCCACGCCTTGGTGCCCTGATCGAGGCCGTAGCCGACGACAGCGACACCGACCAGCAGCGCGATCAGCTGCGTCGACGGTCGGTTTCGCGTCTTCGGGGCGGGCTGCTGCTCGTGCTGCTCGTCGGCCGATGGGTCGGAACTCAGCGCCGCTCCTGCTGCGCCTTGCACGTCAGGCACAGCGTCGCTCGCGGGAATGCCTGCAACCGCATCTTGCCGATCGCGTTGCCACAATTTTCACAAACTCCGTAGGTGCCGTCGTCGATGCGCTCGAGCGCATGCACCGATTGTTCCAGCAGGTCCCGGGAGTTCTGCGCGAGGGAGTACTCGTGCTCCCGCTCGAACGTCTTGGCACCGGTGTCGGCCTGGTCGTCGCCGGCGCCGTCGCCACTGTCCTTGATCAGACCGGCGATGTCGCTCTCGAAACCGCTGAGCTCAGAGGTCAGTCGCTCGACGTCGCCTTCGAGCTCGGCCCGCACGGCGGCGAGTTCTTTTGCGGTCCATGGGGATTCGTCGTCGCGAACCTTGAGCTTGCGGGGAGTCTTGGAGGCCGTCTGAGCGGCCTTCTGGGTCGTCGTGTTCGTGGCGGCCTTCTTCGTCGGAGCCGCACTCTTGGCGGCGGGCTTCGGATGGGTGGAGGTGGTGCTCTTGGTCGCCGAACTCTTCGTGGCGGCCGTGCTGTTGGTGGCTGCGGGCTTCGTCGCGGCCGTCTTGGTGCTGGTCCTGCCTGCCGGCGCCTTCTTCGCAGACGCCTTCTTCGCAGGTGCCTTCTTGGCCGGCGTCTTCTTGGCCGTCTTCTGGGTAGTCGTTTTCTGCGCGGTCGTTTTCTTCGCGGTCGCCGTCTTCGTCGCCGATGCGGCCTTGCTGGCCGTGGTCTTCTTCGCGGGCGTCGTCTTGGCCGCCGCCTTCTTCGGGCCGGCCGACTTCGCGCCTGCGGACTTCGAGGTCGCCTTCTTGGCGGCCTTGGTGCCGCCGGCCTTCCCAGCCGCCTTCTTGGCGGCCGCCTTCTTCGCAGCCGTCGTGGTGGCCGGTCGTGATGAGGACTCCGCGCGGCCCGCCGCCTTGGCGACGGCGCCCGTGGCCTTGCGAAGGGCCGCGGTCACACGTGACCGGCCCGTGGAGCTGGACGTTGCGGCCGTCTTCTTGGCGGGCATCGCATCCTCTTCCTCTCGCAGCGGACCGAGACACCTGCGTTGGGTGCCGCCGGGCAACTGCCCCCGATCTGGCTGCGGGCAGGATAAGCGACCCACTGCCGACATACAACGAAATTGCTGCGTGGCGTCGTGATCGGCCCGCGCTGCCGCAGACCACCGGTCGCAATCCCGTCTGCCTCGAGCGTGCCGAGACACAGAACGAAGGCAGGTGTCCGACGACGAAGTCGCCGGACACGAGCGCCTCACCATAACGGATCGGCGCGCCTGTCCGGCGACTTGTCAGAGGGCGTGTCAGCCCGGTGTCAGTCCTTGGACTTCGCCTTGTCGACCGCAGTCTCGTCCAACCGGGTCAGGTGGTCCTCGATGTAGCCGCGCAGCTTGGTCCGGTAGTCGCCCTCGAAGGAACGCAGCTGCTCGATGCTGCTGCTGACCTTCTCGCGCTCGGAATTGAGCTCGCCCAGGATGCGGTTCTTGCGGTCCTCGGCTTCGCGAACCATCTTCTCGGACTTCTCGGTGCCGGTGCGGACCAAATCGTCGTGCTTCTGCTGGCCGGTCGACAGCAGCTCGTCGTGACGGCTCTGCGCCGTGGAGAGCAGCTCGTCGTGGCGGGCCTGTGCGGCGCTGATCAGCTCGTCGTGCTTGTTGTGTGCGGAGCCGATGAGCTCGTCGCGCTTGGCGTTGGCCTCGCCGACCACCTTGTCGTGGTGTGCCTGCGCGTCACTGATCAGACGGTCACGCTTGGTCTCGCCCTCACGCACGTGCTCGTCGTGGACTCGCTGTGCCAGCGCGATGACGCCGGCTGCGCCGTCGGTCGACGCGAGCGCCGCAACGTCGCTGCTGCCACCGCTGTTGCTCGCAGCACGCAGCTCGCCCGGCTTGGTGCCGTTGGCCTGCTGGCCCTCGGCAGCCTTCGCGGCGGCGGCCTGCTGGTCGCGGAACTGAGCCTGCTGCTCCTTGAGCTGCGCCTGCTGCTCCTTGAGCTGCGCCTGCTCCTTCTTGGCCGCGGCCAGGGCGCTCTGCGCCTGGTCGAGCTCGGCCTTGGTGCGGGTCAGCTCCTCCCGGGCGGACTTCAGGTTGGCCTGCGCCGTCTGCAGCTCGCCCCGGGTCTTGTCCAGCTCGACCCGCGCGGCCTTGGCCGCCTCGGCGTCCTTGGCGGTGGGGACGACCTGCGTCCTGTCCGCGTCGTCGTTGCGTCCACCGACCGGCGTCAGAGCCGGGACGGCGGCGGCCGGGGACGCGCCCTGGCTCGAGTCGGCTTCGCTGCGGCCGGGAACGCCCTTGGAACGACGGCAGTCCTCGAGCTTGCCGGTGACTTCCTCGTTCTCAGCGTTCAGCCGACGCAGCTCGACCACGATCTCGTCGAGGAAGTCGTCCACCTGAATCTCGTCGTAACCGCTACGACCGAAGCCCTTGGGCTTGGTGAACTCCTTCTTGACCACGTCTTCTGGCGTCAACGCCATGTGTGCACCTCAGTTGAAACTTCAGGACGGAGAGCAGACGTGTCCAGGTGGACACGCGGCACTCGCCGCAACAATCGGATAAATATCGTGCTCACTTTAGGATACCGAGCAGCAAAGAGACAGCCAGGATCAGGATCAGGAACGTCAAATCGAGGCGAACCTGGCCCAAACGCAGTGGCGGAACGACCTTTCGGAGCGCCTTCAGCGGCGGATCCGTTGTGCTGTAGATGGTTTCGGCGACCACCAGCACGGGACCCCGCGGGCGCCAGCTGCGAGCGAACACCTGGACCCAGTCCAGCACCAACCGCCCCAGCAACAGGATGAAGAACACATAGAGCAGCAGCGACACGACGCTCAGGACGGCTGACATGACTTCATTCTGCGGCATCGACGAGTAGTTCGCGAAAGCGGACGCGGTCGTACGCTCCCCGCGATGTCGTCATAGCGCACGCGTGTTGTGCCCGTCCTGAGCCCCACGCGCGGGCAGCTGGGACCAACCAAGCCGCTGCCCGGATGCCGTGGTGGTGCGCGTCAGCTCTGGTTGAACAGGCCGCGGCCGGTCGGACGCGCGGCCTCCGGGCCGCTGGTGGCGACCTCGATGCCGTGCGGCGACAGCAGGAAGACCTTGCTGGTGACCCGCTCGATGGTGCCGTGCAGACCGAAGACGAGACCGGCCGCGAAGTCGACCAGGCGCTTGGCGTCGGTGTCGTCCATGTCGGAGAGGTTCATGATGACCGGGACCCCGCTGCGGAAGCTCTCGCCGATCTCCTTGGCCTCGTTGTAGGTGCGCGGGTGGATCGTGTTGATGCGGCTCATGTCGCCGGCCTCCTGCTGATGCGATGCCGGTGCGGCCGGCGACGTGTGCAACTGAGTCACCGGGGCGGGCTCACGATGCGTCTCCTCGACCGGGTAACCGCTGTCGTGCGCTTCGTCGTAGGCCTCCTCGGCCCACTCGCCGGCGTAATCGTCGTCGCGGTAGTGCGGATCGGCCTCGGCCAAGCCGAGATATTCCATCGTCGCGCGCAGCTTCCCAGCCATGAATGTGCTCCTTCTCACCGCGAGGCCGGACCAGCCTCTGTGGCGTGTGGTCGGTCGCGGACGACGCTACCGGGCAGCAGGGCGAGATCCGAGGATTGCGCTGCCGACACGCAGGTGTGTCGCGCCTGCGGCGACCGCTTGTTCGAGGTCGCCGCTCATCCCCGCGGAGAGCCACGTGGCCTCCGGATGATCCCCTCGTATGACGTCCGCCACATCCGCCAGCCGCGCGAACGCCTCGGCCGGATCCGCGTCCAGCGGCGCGACGGCCATCACGCCCCGCAGCCGCAGCGCAGCACAGCCGGCGACGCGGTCGGCCAGGGCACGCGCGTCCTGCGGCGCGACTCCGCCGCGACCGGTCGCACCCGAGAGGTCGACCTGCACCAGGGCGTCCAGGGTGCGGTCCTGCGCAGCTGCCGCCTTGTCGAGCGCGCCGGCGATCTTGGCCCTGTCGATCGACTGCACGACGTCGGCATACCGCGCGACGTGCGCCGCCTTGTTGGACTGCAACTGGCCGATGAAGTGCACCGTCAGGGCGCCGCGCACGTCCTCGGGCAACTCGGCGACCTTCGCCGCCGCTTCCTGGTCGCGGTTCTCCCCCATGTCGGTGACACCGAGCGCGGCGAGATGCTCCACATCGGCGGCCGGGAAGAATTTGGTGACTGCGATCAGCGTGACGTCGTGGCGATCGCGTCCCGCCGCGGTGCAGGCGCGGTCGATGCGGTCGTGCACAGCGGCGAGGTTGGCCGCAAGTTGATCGCGGCGCTCGTTGTCGTACGACGTGCTCACGGGCGCACCCTTCTGCTCAGGCGTTGTCGCGCTGGACGATGACGCCGGCGAACCGGCCGGTGTGGTGGTCGCGCCGGTAGGAGAAGAGCCGGTCGCTCTCCCGCGTGCACCCCGGCACCCAGGTGGTGGCCACGCCTCGGGCGTGCAACTGGGCGACCACGCCGCCCGCGACGTCGATCGCCGGCGTGCCCGTCCAGCTCACGGCGCGACTCTCGGGCGCGACCGCGGCGGCTTCCTCGCGCATCTCGAGGGGGACTTCGTAGCAGCGCGCACAGACCGAAGGGCCAATGATCGCAACGGGATTGGTCGCACCCCGGTCGTGCATCCGGGCGAGCGCACGGTCGACGATGCGGGCCATCATGCCGGGGCGACCCGCATGCACGGCACCGATCACGCCGGCGGCAGGATCGGCCAACAGCACGGGCGTGCAGTCGGCCACGAGCACGGCGAGTGCGACCCCGGGTGCGGTCGTGACGATGCCGTCACTGTTCGGATCGCGGGTGCCATCCGGGTCGATGGTCACGACGTGGTCACTGTGCGTCTGGTGCATGAACACCAGGTCGTCCGGTGCGACGTCGACCGCCGCCGCCAGCGCGCCCCGGTTGTGCGCCACGTGCGCCGGGTCGTCACCGACCCTTCCCCCGAGATTGAACGACGCCACGGGTCCGGTGCTGACACCGTCCATCGTGTCGGTGAAACCGACGTCGATCGTGCGGCCGGCCGGGCCGGTCAACTGGTCACGCCACCACCACATCGGTCAGCGCCGGTCTATGAGCGACCGAGTCGGGGTCGGGTGCCCCGACGGTTGAATCGGGGTGCGGCTCACTTCAAGAAGTCAGGGACGTCGAGATCCTGGCCGTCGTCGAAGCTGACCTCATGCGGCGGGCGGTTGCTGGGGGTCTGCTTGACGGTGCCCGGGTTCGCGGCCGGCTGGGCCGGCTCGCCCTGCTGCTGACCCTGGCCCTGCTGCGGCTGGCCGGCACCCTGCTGCTGGCCACTCTGCTGCTGCGCGGGCGCCTGCTGGGGCTGCCCCTGCTGCGGGACTCCCTGCTGGGGTGCGCCCTGCTGCCCGGGTGCCTGCTGGCCGGCGGCCTGCTGCTTGTCCTGCTGCGGAGCGCCACCGGTTGCCGGAGCTGCGGCCTGCTGCTGGCGCGGTGCCGGGGAGCCCTGGATCTGGCCGGGGGCTCGCTCGTCGGTGCGCTTGTTGGGAGCGCCGCCCTCGAAACCGGCGGCGATGACAGTCACGCGGACCTCGTCGCCGAGCGCGTCGTCGATGACCGCGCCGAAGATGATGTTGGCCTCCGGGTGCGCGGCCTCCTGCACGAGTCGCGCGGCCTCGTTGATCTCGAACAGACCGAGGTCGCTGCCACCCTGGACCGACAACAGCACGCCCTGCGCACCGTCGATGCTGGCTTCGAGCAGCGGGGAGGAGATCGCGAACTCCGCGGCCTGGACCGCACGGTCCTCGCCACGCGCGGAGCCGATGCCCATCAGTGCCGATCCGGCACCCTGCATGACCGACTTGACGTCGGCGAAGTCGAGGTTGATCAGGCCCGGTGTGGTGATCAGGTCGGTGATGCCCTGGACACCGGACAGCAGGACCTGGTCGGCGCTGTGGAAGGCGTCGAGCATCGAGACGTTGCGGTCGCTGATCGACAGCAGTCGGTCGTTGGGGATGACGATGAGGGTGTCGACCTCTTCGCGCAAGGCGTTGATGCCCAGGTCGGCCTGGCTGGCGCGGCGGCGGCCCTCGAAGGTGAACGGGCGGGTGACGACACCGATGGTCAGCGCACCGAGGCTCTTGGCGATCTTGGCGACCACCGGCGCACCGCCGGTGCCCGTGCCGCCGCCCTCGCCGGCGGTGACGAACACCATGTCAGCGCCCTTGAGCACCTCTTCGATGTCCTCGGCGTGGTCCTCGGCAGCCTTCTTGCCGACCTCCGGGTCGGCGCCCGCGCCGAGACCACGCGTCAGGTCGCGACCGACCTCAAGTTTGACGTCAGCGTCACACATCAACAGCGCTTGCGCGTCGGTGTTGATGGCGATGAACTCCACGCCCTTGAGACCGACCTCGATCATCCGATTGATGGCGTTGACGCCACCGCCGCCGATGCCGACGACCTTGATGACGGCCAAGTAGTTCTGCGGAGTTGCCACGAGGAACGGCCTTTCCAGCGGTAGACGATGTGAAGCAAAGCAAGTATGCCGACTGCGACCGCAACGGAACGCAGTCACCAGACAGTCACCATGATGATGACGTTGATGCCCGCGCTGCCCTAATCGACACACCGTGGCGCGTCGACCGGTGCCTCACGAAAGCAGCATTGCGGCATGGTACGCGGGATCCGACGCGAGCGGCGAGTATGGACCTGAGGTTGACGGTGAGGGGTGTCCATCCGCGTCATTTCGCGGCCCCTCGGGAGACCGACCGCGAAAGCCCGCGCCGGTCATTAGGATTCGAGGTGTGAATTCCTGGGGTAATCACCGATGACCGACTGGATCGGTGCCTTGTGCACCTGGCTCATCGGAGCCGTGCTGGTGAGCAGTGGCGTGCTCAAACTCGGGACCGAAAAGACGTTCCAGGTGACGCTCTCACAATTCGGACTCCCCCAGTGGACCTGGCGGGACGAACGATTCGCCCGAGTGTTCCCATGGTGTGAGATCGCTCTGGGTCTCGCGGTGGTGCTGTTGCCAGCTCCGGTGCACCTGCTGCCGGCGGTCGCGATCCTCGCGCTCTTCGTCGCGTTCCTCGTGCTGGTCGTCCAGGTGCGACGCCGCCCGACCCCCGTGTCGTGCAACTGTTTCGGTGGGCTGGGCGACGACACGGTCGGCGCGCGCACCGTCATACGCAATGCAGTGCTGGTGGTGCTGGCCCTCGCCGCGGTGTTGCTGCACCGGTCGCCCGCGAGCGTGGCCGCCGACCGACTCGCCGGCTGGTGCTATCCGATCCCCGCGGTGCTGGCCGCTGCCGTAGCCGGCAGCTTGGTCGTATGGCGCTCAGTCGCCGCCCGCCGCAAGCGGGATCGGCTGATCCGCACTCTCACCGTGCAGGACGTCGACGGCAACGAGCTGCCGATCACCGAGTTCCAGGACCCGCCGACGTTCCTCGTCTTCTTCGCACCGCGCTGCGGTGCGTGTCACGCACTGGTCGACGACTTCCGGTGGTGGCCGCACCTGCTGAAGGACGGTTACGACCTGCAGCCGGTCTTCCTCGGCACACCCGAAGACTTCGCCGGCCTGCAGAAGTTCGCGCCCCTCGCACCGCATGCCTGGTATGCCGACGGCGAGTTGGCCACAGTCGTCGGCATCACCGGCACCCCTGGCGCGGCGATGATCGACGCCGAGCATCCACTGGGCGGCCAGGGAACGGCTGGGTACGGCGCTATCCGCAACTTGGTGCTGCGTCCGGACTGGCAGGAGGTGGCGGCCGCCATGTCCGTCGACACCGAGATTGCGGAGCCGACGGCCGACGTAAAACGGCTCTAGCAGCTTCGAATCGGCTGCAGATCACTCCAAGCACGGGAATGGGATGCGGACCGAGAGGCCCACATCCCATTCCGGGACGCGGTCAGCAGGTGACCGCTTTCTCCATCAGTTCGCGCTGCAGCCGACGATCGGAAGGCCAACGTTGACGGACCCGGTGAGCTTGCCGCCCGTGGCGCTGTAACCGGTCGGAAGCGTCAGCGAGCCGTTCAGGTCAAAGCTGACCGAGATCGACAAGAGCGTGGTCATGGACAACGTCTGGCCTGCCGGCAGGTCCTGGCTCAGCACGATCGTGGCGCTATTTGTACCGATCGTCACGTTAGCGATCTGATTGCTGAGGTTGATGGCAGTGACACTGGCCAGACCACTGCCAGTGATCGTCACGACGCTGCCTGCAGGAACTGGAGCAGTCGCGCTTGCCGCAAGGGTGAACCCCTGGTTGACGGTGCCCAGCAGGCCACACACGCCGTTCAATGCAACCGCTCCGATATCAGTTCCGGTGCTGGCAGAAGCAGCGGGGGCCGCGGCAGCCACCGCGACAACGGGCACGGACCATGCGGCGCCCTTGGCGATGGTGCGACGAGAGACCTTCTGCTGACTTGTCATGTGACGGGTGCCTTTCACGCAATGGATGAGGTCGGGATCCCGTCGCCCCGAGTCAGCGCGACCGTCCCTACGAACAGAGACATTAGAGGCGCGAACAGCCTCACTCATGCGGACTAATCAGAAAGGACTAGATATCAGTTACAAACACGAGGAAGGCGGCGAGGTGCAATGCACCTCGCCGCCTCTGCGCGAGTCAGATGCCCGCCGTCAGAGCAGCCCTGCCAGCAGATAAGCGGCCGAGCCGTTTCCACCTGGGCCAACCGCATATCCACCGACCGATAGGTCGAAGTTGAACGTGATCGTCTGCGGGCACTCCAGGCGCTTGCCGAGAATCTCCAGCAGGATGACCACGTCGAAGGACACCGAACTGGGCTGCACTGGCGGATTCAGGAAGCTGCCGCGCGGGAAGTCCACCCCAGTGAAGGTGAGAGCCGCCTCCGCGAGCACGGTCGCGACGGTCGCACTGACGCCGACCGACAGACCGTTGGTGGTCGTGTATGACTTCGTCGACCCATTGGAGTACTTCATCGTGAGGGTCGCCGAATTGGCTGTGAGCACCGACGCATTGATCAGCCCCGTGCACCCTGCGAGGTTGGCGACGAAGGCGCCGACCGGGATGACCAAGTCACCGACGTTCTTCTTCACGCCCGCAGTCGCGGTCACGACATTCAGGATCGGCACGCCGCATTGCGGGCAGGTCGGGTTCGTGCTGGCCGACGCAGCCGGCGCGGCAGCAGCGGTCGCGATGACCGGCAGCGTCCAGGCAGCCCCCTTGGCGATCGTCCGTCGATCAACTGTCTTCTTCTCAGTACTCAAACCGAATTCCCTTCCGAGTGACCACCACTTGGGCAGCACGAAATCGTCTGAATTGATACAGCGAATTGCACGGTGTGCCGGGCTGTCAGACAGTCGTATGAACGCATGTCGAAGCACGCGGCCGAACGTGTCAGCCCCTCCCGCAAACTCGACTTTACCTACGCTTTACTACGTAAAGCACAGGTATAGCCAGAAGGTACTAGGACAGTCGTCCAGGTTCGTACAGGCACTGATCACCTCGCCACCCTGCGCGGCATCGCGCGGTGCGTTTCGTCAGGGGCTGGTCAGCCGGCGAGGATGCCGCGGGCGCGCAGGTGCCGGGCGAGTTCGACGCGGTTCGCGGCGGTGCTGTTGACCTTCGCGCGGACGTTCGACAGATGCACCTTGAGGGTGCGCTCGCTGATCCCGAGCTCGGTCGCGACCAGAGCGCGCGGGACGTCGGCGAGGTCGAAGAGGTAGGCCTGGCACACGCGTTGCTCGGCGGGAGTCAGCCGGATCACCGATGCATTCAGCTCCGGGAGCGAAACCTCGCCCGATGCCACGCGAATCGCCGCGACGACGAGGTCGCGCTGGGATCCGATCACCGAGACATAGCCGCGCAGACCGGCATCGACCAACTCGGAGACCGTTCCGGTGTGCAAATAGCCGCCCCAGGCCACCGTCGGTCGCTGCTGCACGATCGCGCGCACTGCCGCCATACCCAAGCCGGGTAGATC
Organism: Flexivirga endophytica; assembly: GCF_014640635.1. Classification (GTDB taxonomy): domain Bacteria; phylum Actinomycetota; class Actinomycetes; order Actinomycetales; family Dermatophilaceae; genus Flexivirga; species Flexivirga endophytica. The sequence goes on along the minus strand of NZ_BMHI01000001.1, from coordinate 562,102 downwards.
GACGACGGTGACGTCATACGCTGCGGTCGCAGTCGCGTCGCAATGACCCTCCACGACGCTGAACGCGCCCGACGCCGTCAGCGTGGCCACGAGTGCGTCACGGTGCAGGGCCTGCGGACTGATGGCGATGACGCGACCGGAATCGGAGCGTCCCACCCGCGCTCCGGGAACCCCGGAAGGTTTGGCACTATTCACCAAGACCTCCTCACGATCGGACACACTGGGCGACATGGCTCCCGGAAGCAGCATCTACATTGTGCACAGCAGCCCGATAATCGCACATGCCATCGAGGGCTTTTTGCGTGATGCTGGACGGTCGGTCAATCACTGTGGCTACTCGTGGATCCAGTTCGTGTCCAAATGGGACTTCTCGGCTGCTGTCGTTGTCGTAGACGCTTACCTGGACGATCACGTTCCGTTGTCGTTGAAAGTGCGGGCGTTGTATGACGTCGGCAGCAGCGCCATCGTCGTCGGCGAGGTCGACGAGCGGTTGCGCCGCCGGGCCGAGCTGGAGGGGTGTCAGCTGTGGCTGACGCCCGACGCCGACGCCGCGGAGATCACCGAGCGGATCTGCGCCGTCGTGGACAACGCACGCACTCCGCGACCCGAGATCGACTCCCCTGCGCCGCGCTTCACCGACCGTGAACTGCAGATCATGGCGGCATACACCAGCCGGCGCGCACCGACCGCCAAGGCGCTCGCGCGAAGTCTCGGGATCAGCATCGACACGACCCGCAGCCACCTGCGCGCCGGACGCCGCAAGTACGAGAACGCCGGGGTCGACGTCGGTTCCCGCCAGCGACTGCAACAGGCGCTGATCGACGACGGCTACATGGTCGACGTCGACAGATGGTCGGCGCTCGCCAGGTGGTAACTCGTCGACAGGCTCAGCAATGCACCGAGCGGCCCAGAAGAATCGCACACCGAGCCCGATATTTCTGAGCCTGCCGACGTTCTGGTGAGCCTTTCGGCGAAGGGGTGGGCGTCAGTCCTGCAGGGCCTGCAGGATCCGCGCGCCGAGGGTGGTGACGTCGCCGGCTCCGAGCGTGAGCACCAGGTCTCCGGGGCGTGCGCGGTCCACCACTGCCTGGAACGCCTCGTCGAGCGTCGGCGCGTAGACGACCTCGGCGTCGGTCACCCGGTCGGCGACCAGCGCACCGGTGACGCCCGGGACCGGCGCCTCGCGGGCCGGATAGACGTCCAGCACCACGGCGACGTCGGCGAGCGACAGCGCGGCCGCCAGGCCGGCGGCAGCGTGCTGCGTGCGCGAGAAGAGGTGCGGCTGGAACACCGCGACCAGCCGGCCGCCGTCGCGCAGCCCGAGTCCGGCGCGGACCGCCGCGTCGAGCTTGTCCGGGTTGTGGGCGTAGTCGTCGATGACCCGCACTCCCCCGGCTTCGCCGCGCGGCTCGAGCCGGCGAGCTGACCCGGTGAACTCTCCGACGCCTTCGGCGGCCCGCTCCAACGACAACCCGAAACCCGCGGTGAGCGCCAGCACGACGCCGGTCGCGTTCTGCAGGTTGTGCGCGCCGGGGACCTTCAGCCGCAACGGGATCCGACCACCGTCCGCCGGCAGCAGCGTCCCGCTCCAATCGAACCCGGTGCCCGACTCGTCGGCCAGTCTCAGGTCGGCGTCGGCGGTGCGGCCGTAAGTCACCACGCGCCGGCCCAGCTCGCGGTGCCGTATGGCGAGTGCGGCCGCCCCCGGGTCGTCGGCGCAGGCGACCAGCAACCCGCCGTCGCGAATGGTGTCAGCGAACTCGGCATACGCCTGTTGCAAGCGCTCCGAGGTGCCGTAGAAGTCCAGGTGGTCGTCCCGCACGCTCGTCACGATCGCGACCTGCGGCCGATAGACGACGAAGGATCCGTCGCTCTCGTCCGCCTCGACGACGAACGAATCCCCTTGACCGACACCGGAATTGGCTCCGATCCCGGCAATGGGCGCACCGATCGCGAACGACGGGTCCGCGCCCGCTGCGCGCAGCGCCACCGTGGCCATCGCGCTGGTGGTGGTCTTGCCGTTGGCGCCGGCGACGGCCAGCGCTGCGCGCCCAGCCATCAGCACCGACAGCGCTTGTGCGCGGTGCAGCACGGTCAGGCCGCGGGACCGGATCGCTGCCAGCTCCGGGTTGTCCTCCGCGATCGCCGACGACACGATGACAACGGCATCGTCCGGGACGCGCTGGGCACCCTCGGCGGTCTGCCCGACCCACACCTCAGCACCCGCCGCGTGCAACTCCTGCAGCACCGGGCTATCGCCCCGGTCCGAGCCCGACACCCGCACACCGGCCGCGAGCAGCAACCGAGCGACCCCCGACATACCGGAGCCGCCGATGGCGATCAGGTGGGCGGCACGCAGGTCGCTGAGCGACGGCAGCGGCGCCGCGAAGTCGAAGCGGTGGTTCGTGCCGTCGGGTACGTGGTCGGTCATTGTGCTTCCTCAGGTCGAAATGCTTGGTGTGCGTGCGCGGCCGTTGGCGGTCGAACCTGCCGTTGACGCCGCAACTGCACCGTCAATCGCCGTTTCAGCCGTCAATGGCGGACAACACCGTCAGCCGGCGCGCGCGGCTCGCTCGATCATGTCGACCAGCTTCTCGTCCGCGTCGCCGTGGCCCTGGGCGCGGGCGATTTCCGCCATACGGTCCAGGCGCTCGCGGTCCTTGACCAGCGGAATCACCTGCTGCGCAAGGTAATCGGTGGTGAAGTCGTCGTTGTCGACCAGCAGTGCTCCGCCTGCGTCGACGACATCGGAGGCGTTGAGGCGCTGCTCCCCGTTGCCGACCGGGAGCGGCACGAACACCGCCGGCAGTCCGATCGTCGAGGTCTCGCACACCATGTTGCCGCCTGCGCGGGTGACCACGAGATCGGCGGCGGCATACGCGAGGTCCATACGGTCGGCATAGGGCAGCACGACGTATGCCGGATCGGCACCCCACGAAGTTTCTCCTCCGCTCCGCTCCCCCGAATACTTCGCGGGGGCCCCGCCCTCGTTCGGGCCGCCGGTCGGCACGTGCACCTCTTTGCCCTTGCCAGTGACGTGCAACACCTGCACCCCGGCCCGCCGGAACGCGTCGGCGGCCGCAGCGACCGGCTCGTTGACCCGGACGGCACCACTGGATCCGCCGGTCACCAGCACGGTCGGCAGGTGACCGCGCAGGCCGAAGGTCTCCAGCGCTTCGGGTCGAAGCGCAGCCCGGTCGAGCGTGGTGATCTCGCGACGCAGCGGCATACCGACGACCTGGGCGTGCGGCAGTTTGGTGACCGAGAACGCCGTGGCGACATACGGACTGAACCGTGAGCCCAGCTTGGTGGCCAACCCGGCCAGCGCGTTGCCGTCGTGCACGACGATCGGCACGCCCAGCTTGCGGGCCGCGAGGAAAGCGGGCGGGCTGACGTAGCCACCGAAACCGACGACGACCTCGGCGCCGACCTCCTGCACGATCGCGGCGGCATCGCGACGCGCGCGCACGAACTTCAGCGGGAACCGCGCCGCATCGGCGTCGGGCCGCCGCGGGAAGGCCACCTTGTCGATCAGCCGCAGGTCGTAGCCACGCTCCGGGACGAGTGTCTCCTCCAGCCCGCCGTGCGAACCGAGCACGGTGATGCGCACGTCCGGGTAACGCCGCCGCAGGGCGTCTGCGGTCGCCAGCAACGGCGAGATGTGGCCGGCGGTGCCGCCGCCGGCGAGCAGGACGGACTTCAAACGGGGAGAAAGCTGACTCATGATCCTCGTGACCTGAATAGATGACGACAGTTGCGAGTTACTCGCAGTTTTACGGCTCTTCGGGCGAGTAACTCGCGACAGTAGCGAGTTGTGCGCACGGTGGTAACACCCGGACCGGTGTGCGAGAGCATCGCATTCAACGACGGGGCAACGGCAGCACCGCGAGCGTGCGCTTGACCGCGTTGGGCCGAGCGGCCAGCGCCGACTTGCAGGCCGGCTCGTTGCGGGCGAACGAGATCAGGATCCCGAGCGCGAGCAGCGTTGTCACCAGGGCGGATCCGCCGGACGAGACCAGCGGCAGCGGCACACCGATGATCGGCAGCAGGCCGGTCACCGAGCCGATGTTGATCATCGCCTGGACGAGGATCCAGGCCATGATGCCCGCGGTCGCCAGCCGGACGAAGAAGTCCTTGCTGGTGACGATCAGCCGGTAGCAGGCGTAACCGAGGGCGACGTAGAGGGCGATGACGGCGAGGGTGCCCGGCAGACCGAGCTCCTCGCCGATGATCGCGAAGATGAAGTCGTTGTGCGCCTCCGGCAGCCAGGACCACTTCTCCCGGCTCGCGCCGAGGCCCACGCCCCACCAGCCGCCATCGGCCATCGCGTAGAGGCCGTGGACCTTCTGATAGCAGCCCTGGGTCTGCGCGTTGATGCAGGTGCCGAGCCAGGCGTCGAGCCGCCCGGTGCGGTTGCTGTTGGTCGCCACGAAGGCGAGTGTGACCGCGACCGCGGCGCCGCCGACGATCGCGAAGACCCGCATCCGGACGCCCGCGACGAAGAGGACGGAACCGACGATGGCGGCCAGCACCATCGTGGTGCCCAGGTCGTGGCCGAGCAGCACGAGACCGAGGAGCAACAGCGCCATCGGTACGAGCGGGATCATCACGTGCCGCCACTCCCCGAGGACCTTGCGCTTGCGCGTCAGGATCATCGCAGCGACCAGGATGATGGCGATCTTGCCGGCTTCCGACGGTTGCAGGCTGAAGCTGCCGAAGCCGATCCAGTTGCGGTTGCCCTGCACGGTGCGGCCGATCGGCGAGAAGACCGCCAACTGCAACAGCACCGCGCCGGTGAAGGCAGGCAGCGCCGCCCACTTCCACATCCGCACCGACACCCGGCTGGCGATCACCGCGACGACGACACCGATCGCGGCATACATCGCCTGGTTCTTGAAGACGGTGTATGACGAACCGCTCGACTGGTAGGACGTGACGCTCGAGGCGGACAGCACCATCACCAGGCCGAAGAGCAGCAGCATGCCGGTGGAGCCGAGCAGCAGGTAATAGGGGGCGACCGGCGACTCCAGCCGCTTCATCAGGCTCTTGGGCTGGAAGCGGGACAGGTCGAAGGCGGACTCGGTCGAGCTGGTGGAACTCATTGCAAACCCTGGACCGCAGCGGCGAAGGCATCGCCGCGGGCGCCGTAGTTGTCGAACATGTCCATCGAGGCCGCGGCCGGGGCCAGCAGCACCACGTCGCCAGGTCGAGCCAGTGATTGCGCAGCGCGGACCACCTCAGCCATGGCCCCAGTGTCGGTGCTGGCGATGTCGACGACCGGGACATCCGGCGCGTGTCGGTGCAATGCCTCCGCCAGCTGTGCCCGGTCGCGGCCGAGCAACACCGCTGCCCGCAGCCGTGGCGCCGCCGCCTGCACCAGGTCCTCGACGTCGGCGCCCTTGAGCAGGCCGCCGGCGATCCAGACGATGTGGTCGTAGGCGGTGACCGAAGCCATCGCGGCGTCGGTGTTGGTGGCCTTGGAGTCGTCGATGTAGGCGACCTCGCCGACCCGGCCGACGCTCTGGACCCGGTGCGGTTGCGGCCGGTAGGCACGCAGGCCGTCCCGCACCGCCGCCGGCGTGACGCCGTAGGAACGGGCCAGCGCCGCCGCGGCCAGCGCATCGGCCACGTAGTGCGGCGCCGGCGGCACTCCGTCGATGGTCAGGTCCTGGATGGTCGCCAGCTCGGCGGCGCTCGTGCGCCGGTCGTCGACGAAAGCCCGGTCGGCGAGCACGTCGTCGACCACACCGACCATCGAGATCGCCGGCGTGCCGGTGGTGAAGCCGATCGCGCGGCAGCCCTCGACGACGTCGGCGTCCATCAACAGTTGTTCGGTGGTCGGGTCCTGCGCGTTGTAGATCGCGGCGACCTGGGTCTGCTCGAAGACGCGACCTTTGACGCGCCGGTATTCGTCATACGAACCGTGCCAGTCGATGTGGTCGGGCGCGACGTTGAGCAGGCACGAGGCGTATGGCGACAGGCTCTGCGACCAGTGCAACTGGAAGCTGGACAGCTCGACCGCGAGCACGTCGAACGGCTCGGGGTGCAGCACGGCCTCCAGGATCGGCGTGCCGACGTTGCCGGCGGCGACCGCGCGCAGTCCGGCGGCCTGCAGGATCGACTCGAGCATCGTGACGGCGGTGGTCTTGCCGTTGGTGCCGGTGATCGTCAGCCAGGGCGCGGCGCCCTCGGCGGGACGCATCCGCCACGCGAGCTCCACCTCGCCCCAGACCGGGATGCCGGCCTCCGCGGCGGCGAGCAGGAAGGTGTTCGACGGCGGCACGCCAGGCGAGGTCACGACCAGCTCGGTGCCCTCCGGCGGCGTGGCGGGCGCGTCGTCTCCGAACAGCACGGTGACACCCAGCGTCTGCAGGATCTGGGCGCGCTTGTCGATGGCGCCGCCGGAGTCGCGGCTGATCACGGTGACGACCGCGTCCCGCTGCATCAGCGCATCCGCGGCCGCGAAGCCGGACAGTCCCAGCCCGACGACCACGACAGGTGTTGCCGACCAGGTGGTGGGTTCAGACACCGCCGACGATCCATTCGGCATAGAACACGCCGAGTCCGGCCGCGACACAGAGTCCGCAGATGATCCAGAAGCGGATGGTCACGGTGACCTGCTCCCAGCCGAGCATCTCGAAGTGGTGGTGGATAGGCGTCATCCGGAACAGCCGCTTGCCGACACCGCCGTTGCTGCGCTTGGTCAGCTTGAAATAGCCGACCTGCAGGATCACCGACATCGTCTCCAGCACGAAGAGGCCGCCGAGGATGACCACGAGCAGCTCGGTGCGAGTGGTGATCGCCAAGCCGGCGAGCGCTCCGCCGAGACCGAGCGAGCCGGTGTCTCCCATGAAGATCTTGGCCGGAGAGGCGTTCCACCACAGGAAGCCGAAGCAGGCGCCCATCACGCACGCCGCGACCACTGCGAGATCGAGGGGGTCGCGCACGTCGTAACACTTGGAGTTGGTGACCCACTGGCAGTTCTGGTTGAACTGCCACACGCTGATCAGCACGTAGGCGCCGAACACCATCACGCTGGCGCCGGCCGCCTGGCCGTCCAGCCCGTCGGTGAGGTTCACACCGTTGCTGGTCCCGGCGATCATCAGGTTGGCCCACAGCACGAAGAGGATCACGCCGAGCACCGTGCCGCCGAACGCCAGGTTGAGCCACGTGTCGCGCACGAACGAGATGCGGTAGCTGGCCGGGCTGATGCCCTCCCGGGAAAACTTGGTGGCCAGGATCGCGAAGATGACCGCGACCGCCGTCTGCCCGACGAGCTTCTGCACCGAGGTCAGGCCGAGCGACCGCTCGCGGGTGATCTTGAACCAGTCGTCCAGGAAGCCCACCAGTCCGAGGCCGGCCATCAGGAACAGCACCAACATGCCGGAGGCCGTCGGCGCGTCCCAGGTGAAGAGGTGCGCGAGCGCATAGCCGACGACGGTGCCGGCGATGATCACGATGCCGCCCATCTGTGGCGTGCCGCGCTTGGTGTGGTGGCTGGTCGGACCGTCGTCGCGGACGAACTGTCCCCAGCCCTTGGCCTTGGCCAGCTCGATGAAGTAGCGGGTGCCGACCAGCCCGATGATGAGCGCGACCAGCGCCCCGATGAGTACGAGCTTCACCGCGGAGTCCTCGGTGCGACACCTCGCGGCGGGAGAACTGCGGTCGTCCGAGCCGCCAGGGGCCTACGCATGCGCCGGTCCATCTTCTTGAAGAAACCCACCTTGTTCGACAGTGATCCGGTCCCCGAGGTATCGCAGCCCTGAGTCACGACTTGACTTGAAGAGTATGACGTCTGGCGGCGCCAGGAGTTGCATCACGATGCGGTGTGCCTCCTCCACGTCCGCGGCGCGCTCGACCGGAACACCGGCCGACTCCGCTGCGGCGGCGATCGGCTCTGCACCCGCGCCGACGGCGACGACGACCTGAGTGCCCAGGGCGGCGGCCGTCATACCGACGTCGCGGTGCGCCGACGCGCTGAGACCGCCCAGCTCACGCATCTCACCGAGCACGGCGATGGTGCGCCGTCCGCGACCCATCCGCTGCAGCGCGTGCAGCGCGGCGCCCATCGAGTCGGGGTTGGCGTTGTAGGCGTCGTTGATCAGCGTCACGCCGCTGGGCAGCTGGTGGACCTCCATCCGCCAGCGGCTGACCGGGCGGGCACCGGCCAGGCCGGTTGCGATCTGCTCCGGCGCGACGCCGAGCTCGCGGGCCGCGACGGCCACGGCCAGTGCGTTGCCGATCTGGTGCTCACCGTGCAGACCGAGCCGCACCGGCAACGCCGGCACACCGTCCAGGCCGGTGATGGTGAAGGACGGCCGGTCCTGCTCGTCCAGCTCGACGTCGATGGCACGCACCTGCGCGTCGGCGCCACGGCCGACGGTGACGACGCGGGCCACGCTGCGGCGCACCATCGCGGCGACCCGCGGGTCATCGGAGTTGAGCACGGCCAGTCCGGTGGTCGGCAGCGCCTCCACCAGCTCGCCCTTGGTCTGCGCAATCGCCTCGACCGAGCCGAATTCGCCCACGTGCGCGGTGCCTACGTTGAGCACGATGCCGATCGACGGCGGTGCGATCCGGGCGAGGTAGCTGATGTTGCCGATGTTGGTGGCGCCCATCTCGGCGACGAGGAAGCGCGTGTCGCCGGTGACGCGGCACACCGTCAGCGGGACGCCGACCTCGGAGTTGTAGGACCCGACCGGCGCGACGGTCTCCCCCACCGGTGCGAGCACCTGGGCGAGCAGGTCCTTGGTGGAGGTCTTGCCGGAGCTGCCGGTGATGCCGACGATCCGCAACCGCGGCGCCCGGTCGACGACCGCCCTGGCCAAATCGGCGAACGCCTGCTGCACGTCTGACACCACCACGGTCGGTATGCCGGGCAGCGGGCGCGACCCGAGCACGCCGACGGCGCCCGCCTCGATCGCGGACCCGGCGAAGTCGTGCCCGTCGGCATGCTCGCCGATGCGAGCGACATACAGGCTGCCGGGCTCCGCCTCACGCGAGTCGGTGACCACGGCGCCGTCGACGCGGTGATCGTCACCGTGCAAAGTGCCGCCGGTGACTGCGGCGATTTCGTTGAGTGTGAACGCGATCATGGTCTGTCAGGGTTTGCGACTGCTCGAGGCGTCGTAGGTGAGCGGGTAGGGGGACGCCTGCTTGCCGGTGGGCGGCACGCCGGCCTTGTTCAGCGCGTAGCTCATCACCTTGGAGAAGACCGGACCGGCGACGTCGCCGCCGAACATGCTGCCCTTGGTCGGGCGCTGCAGCGTCACCGCGACGATGTAGCGCGGGTTCTTGGCCGGCGCGAAACCGATGAACGACGCCGTCACACCGTTGTAGCGACCCAGCGTGGAGTCGTAACGGTCGGCGGTGCCGGTCTTGCCGGCGATGGAGTAGCCGTGCACTGCGGCGTCCTTGGCGGTGCCCGTCTTGGAGATGACGCCCTCCATCATCTTGGTCAGCGTGTCCGCGGTCGACTTCTTGATCACTCGCTTGGGCGTCCGGCTGTCCGCGGGAGCGGTGTAATTGTCGCCCTCGCCGATGCCCTTGACCAGTTTGACCGGCTCCTTGACGCCGTCGTTGGCGATGGTCGCGAAGACCGACGCCTCCTGGATCGCGGTGCTGGCCAGGCCCTGGCCGAACATCACCGTGAAGCGCTGGGTCGCGCTCCAGTTCTTGTATGGCGCCAGCACGCCGTCGGACTCACCCGGGTAGCCCAGACCGGAGGTCTGGCCGAGACCGAAGTCGCGCAGATAGTGGTAGAGCGTGCCCCGGGCCAGCTTGCTGCCCTCGAGCATGGTGCCGATGTTGGAGGACTGCGACAACACACCGGACAGGGTCAGGTGTTCGGTGCCGTGCTCCTCCGCGTCGTGGAAGGTGGTGCCGGCGCGGGTCAGGGTCGGCGGCACGGTGACGTGCGTGGTCGGAGTGGCCTTCTTCTTCTCCAGCAGCGCCGCCATGGTGATGACCTTGCTGGTGGAGCCGGGCTCGTAGGCGCTGGTGAACGGCTTGGACTGCAACTCGGTCCTGGTCGCGCTGCCGACGTTGTTGTTGTCGAAGCTCGGGTAGCTCGCGACCGCCTTGAGGTTCTGCTGGGTGTCCATGATGACGACCTCACCGGACAGCGAGCCGGACTTCTTGACCTGGTCGGCAATGGCGTTCTGGGCATACCACTGCAGATCGTTGTCCAGCGTCAGCTTGACGTTCTTGCCGTCGACCGCCGGGGTGTCCTTGTTGTCACCGGTCGCGATCATCGTGCCGTCGGGCGCCTGCTCGTAGACGTGCTTGCCCGGGGTGCCGTTGAGGACCTTCTGCTTCATCTGCTCGACGCCACCGCCGCCCTGACCGTTGCCGCCGACCCAGCCGAGCAGCGGTGCGAGCGAAGTGCCCTGCGGGTACTGCCGGTCGGTGCTGGACTCGCTGTAGACGCCCGGTATGCCGAGGTCGGCGATCCTGCGCCACTGGCGCGGCGTGATGTTCTTGGTGAGGTAGGTGAACCGCGACTTCTTCTTGTATGCCGCCTGCATCGCGTCCAGGATCGGCTTCGGCTCCACGCCGATGGCGTCGGCGATGTCGATCGCCGCACCGGGCAGGCCCACCTCGACGACCTCTCCGTCGATCCGCTTCTTGTAGGTCGCCGTTGCCGTCGGATCGTCCGTGACGTTGTAGCGGTCGACGCTCGAGGCGAGCACGACGCCGTTGGAGTCGACGATCTGACCACGCAACGCCGGCAGCACCGTGGAGTGCAACCGGGAGTCGAGTGCCTTGGCAGACACGCCCTGCGCGTCGAGGCCCTGGATGCGCAGCAGTTGGGCGGTGAAGAGGCTGAAGACGATCAGCGTCGCGATCATCAGGAAACGGGCCCGCCGTCGCGGATGCCCGACCCCGAGGGCGACCGGGCGACGTGGGCGCGCGGGCGGCGGCGTCGAAGCCTGCGGGCGACGCGGTGCGTGCTGCTGCGCGCGGGCCTTGTGCTGCTCGGCGCGGCCGGCGCGGGCGGCCCCCGACCGCGGGCGTGCGGTGCTGCGTTGGGTGCCGCTGCCGGTGGGGCGCTTGGCACCGGCTGCCCGAGACGAACCACTGGGACGCGTGGGGCGCGCTCCGGGGCGTCGGGACGTGGTCACTGTCTACCTCGCGGGGATCGGCTACTTGGTGGACTTGGTCGGCTTGGTGGACTTGGCTGCGGTGTCGCCGGTGGACTTCGTTGCTGTGGCGGAGGGCTTCGGGTCGGCCTTGGCGGGCTTCTTCGTGTCCTTCGCCGGTGGTGCGGACTTGTCGGTCTTGGGAGCCTCGGCCACCTTCGCCTTGGTCACCTTGAGAGTCTCGGGCTTGGTCACCAGCAGACCCGATGAGGCGGCGCTGACGGCCGTGCCCGCGGCCCGCGAAGCGGGTGTCGACGGCAGCGTGCCCACCGTAAACGTGGAGTCATCACCGGACCGTTTCGCCACGCCGATCACGGTGCCATCCGCCTTGCGCACGTAGCGGATCTTGGCCGCCGGGGCCAGCCCCATCTTCTGTGCGCGCAGCGCCAACTGCTGCGGCGCTGACTGCGCGTCGATCTCGCTGGACAGCTGCTGCTGCTCGTCGGTCAACGCCGCCGACTTGGCCTGCAGCTTCTTGATCGCGAAGGACTCCTGTGCCCGGTTGGTGTTGAGCAGCAACAGCGACAGCAGGCCACCGACCAGCAGCAGGACGCAGAGCACGACGAAGCCGACTCCGGTGTGCTCGGCGGCGTCCTTGGTCTGGACGACGCGCAGTCGCGGCGCGGTCTGAGGAGCACTGCGAGCGGGGCGTGCCGATCGGGCGGCCCGTGAAGTAGGCCGTGGGAGCGCGGTCAGCTGACTCATCGACGGAGTCCCTTCGTCCTCGATTGCTGGACCCCACGGTTCGTGGGGAGGATACGTTCGGCGGCGCGGAATCGTGCGGACGCCGCGCGTGGGTTGTCTGCTATTTCTTCGTCGGTCGGCTGCTCACCGCCCCGGGTGAGCAACTTCAGGTATGGCGCGTGCTCCGGCAGCTCGACCGGCAACCCGGGAGGTGCCGTGCTGGTCGCGCCGGCGGTCAGCGCCCGCTTGGTGATCCGGTCCTCCAGCGAGTGGTAGGACAGCACCGCGATCCGGCCGCCCACCGCGAGCGCTTCGATCGCAGCCGGCAGCGCGGCCTCCCACGCGGCGAGTTCGCCGTTGACCTCGATGCGCAGCGCCTGGAACGTGCGCTTGCCCGGGTGGCCACCGGAGCGCTGGGAGGCGCCCGGTATGACGCGCCGCAGCAGCTCCACCAGCCGCGCCGAGTCGGTGAAGGGTTCCTTCTCGCGCTCGCGCACCACGGCGCCGGCGATCTTGCGCGCGAAACGCTCCTCGCCATACACGCGCAGGATCCGGGTGAGGTCGGCCGCCGAATAGGTGTTGAGCACGTCGGCCGCGGTCGGGCCGGTGGTCTGGTCCATGCGCATGTCGAGCGGTGCGTCCACGCTGTATGCGAAGCCGCGCCCGGTCTCGTCCAGTTGGAGTGACGAGACGCCCAGGTCGAAGAGGACACCGTCGACCGAGGTGACGCCGCGCTCGGCGAGCGCGTCGATCGCCTCGTCATACACGGCGTGCACGGGTTGGAAGCGGTCACCGAACGGTGCGAGCCGCTCCCCCGCCAGCCGCAATGCGTCGGTGTCGCGGTCGACGCCGTATGCCGTCACGTGCGGGCACGCGGTCAGGATCGCCTCGGTGTGGCCGCCCATGCCGAGTGTGCCGTCCAGGAAGACGGCGCCCGGGTGATCGAGGGACGGCGTGAGGAGTTCGGTGATCCGCGCGGCGAGCACCGGCGTGTGCCTACCGGCGGCGTCACCTGTGGTCACACCCGTCTCCTTCTGCGCGATCATCATCTGCTGCCGTCATCGGTGATGCCCGGCGGTCGTTTCTGAGTCTTGGTCCCCAGCCGCTCGAACGTCCCGGTCGGTGAGTCCGGCACCGGGGAAGGTGTGCCGGAATCGCCTGCGGGGTAAGCGGATGGAGGCCGAGCGTCAGAACAGACCGCCAGGAATCACCTCCTCGCCCTGGTCGGCGAAGTCATCCTCGGTTGCAGCGAGGAAGTCGTTCCAGGCCGTGGTGTCCCACACCTCGACCCGGTTGCCGGTGCCGATGACCGTGCACTCCTTGGAGAGCCCGGCGTAGTCACGCAGCACCGCGGGGATCGTCACGCGCCCCTGCTTGTCCGGGATCTCGTCCGAGGCCGCGGACAGCAGCACGCGCTGGAAGTTGCGGACCGCTCGGTTGGTCACGGGCGTGTTGCTCATCTCGGCGGTCAGCCGCTCGAAGTCGGCCATCCCGAAGACGTAGAGACAGCGCTCCTGCCCCCGGGTGACGACCAGTCCGCCGGCGAGCTTCTCGCGGAACTTCGCCGGCAGTGCCAGCCGCCCCTTGTCGTCCAGGCGAGGTGTGTACGTGCCGAGAAACATGCACAGCACCTCCTCCCATTGCGCCGCTGCTCACCAACTGCCCCCACCCTACTCCACTTCCCCCCACCTGTCCTCCCCCCGATGCCCTGTCGGCGGGCAGAACTGCACGTTTATGCAGGTCAGCGCGGTGGGTGCCGGTGGGGAGAAAAGTCACGCAATGCCTCGGACCTGGACCCCGTCACGTGAAGGACGGCGCCGGAAACACCTGATTTCAGTGATTTGGGGCGCGGGACCCGCACGCACGGTGCACGGTGGGGAGAAGTGGGAGCGGCACGCACGTGAGGCCGCCGCCCGGATGGGTCACGATTGGAGAGCATCGTTGGCCGAATCAGATGACCGGCGGGCGACCATCAGGCAGGATCGAGCCATGTCCTCCACAACCGACACCGACCCCGTCACCCCGGAGGCCGGAGCCGCCACTGCCCATGACCCGACGGAACAGCCCGCCACGATCGAAGACGTCCAGCGGGTGGCTTCCGACATACACCGGGCGGTCTCCTCGGTGATCGAGGGCAAGGCCGAGGTCATCCAGACGGCCGTGGTGGTGCTGCTCGCCGGCGGACACCTGCTGCTGGAGGACGTGCCCGGTGTCGGCAAGACGATGCTCGCCAAAGCCCTCGCCCGGTCGATCGACTCACCGATGCGACGCATCCAGTTCACCCCCGACCTGCTGCCCAGCGACGTGACCGGCGTCAGTGTCTTCAATCAGGACTCGCGCACCTTCGAGTTCCGACGCGGCGCGATATTCGCCAACATCGTGGTCGGCGACGAGATCAACCGGGCCTCTCCCAAGACGCAGTCGGCGCTGCTGGAGTGCATGGAGGAGGGCCAGGTCACCGTCGACGGCGACACCTACCGGCTCGCCGAACCGTTCATGGTGATGGCGACCCAGAACCCCATCGAGATGGAAGGCACCTACCCGCTGCCGGAGGCCCAGCGTGACCGCTTCATGGCACGCATCTCGATGGGTTACCCGACCTCGGCGGCCGAGCTGGAGATGCTCGACGTGCACGGTGGGGTGCCACCGCTGGACCGGCTGACGCCGGTCGCCGACGGTGCGACCGTCCAGCGGATGGCACGGCGGGTGACCGAGGTCCACGCCAGCCCGGCGCTGCGGCAGTACATCGTCGACATCGCCGGTGCGACCCGCGCCAGCAGTTCGCTGCGGCTGGGTGCCTCGCCGCGTGCGTCATTGCAGCTGCTGCGCGCAGCGCGAGCGACCGCGGCCCTCGCCGGCCGCGACCACGTCATACCCGAGGACGTGCAGCTGCTCATCGAGCCGGTGCTCGCGCATCGGGTGATCCTGTCCAGTGACAACCAGCACCTGCACCGCGGTGTCGGCGGCGTCCTCGCCGAGATCGTGCGGCGAGTGGCGGTCCCCTCCGGCCCACGCTGATGGCCGAGCCTCGACGTCATACCTTCACCGGCCTCGGCCGGGGGTTCGTGTCGGCCGGCATCGTGCTCACCGGCGCGGGGTTGTTCCTCGGCTTCGAGGACATCGTCCGGGTCGGTGTGCTGCTGGTGGTCCTCGCCCTGCTCGCGCTGGTCTTCGCGCGACGGGCCGCGCCACGCATCGACGTCCACCGGACCGTGACACCACCGACCGCCATACCCGACGAACGCACCGAGGTGCGGGTGACGTTCACCAACATCGATCATCGCTCCAGCCGGCTCTACCTCGCCGAGGAGCGCATCGACTACGTCCTCGGCGACCGGCCGCGCTTCGTGGTCGCCAAGCTCGAGCCGGGCGCTTCCCGCGAGGTGTCGTATGTCGTGCGAAGCCACCTACGGGGGCGCTACACGTTGGGGCCGGTCCTGCTGACCCAGCGCGAACCCTTCGGGTTGACCCACGTCACCGGCTCCCTGCAACGGACCGACGAGCTGCTCGTCCTACCCCGCGTCGTGCCGTTGGGGGCCACCCAGCCGCCCGGTTCCGGCATCGGCAACGACGGCGAGACCCCGCAGATGGTGGCACTGCACGGTGAGGACGACGTCAGCATCCGCAACTACCACGACGGCGACGACCTGCGGAAGGTCCACTGGCCCGCCACCGCGCACCGCGGCGAGCTGATGGTCCGCCAGGAGGACCGCCCGGCGCGGCGATCCGCGCTGGTCCTGCTGGATCCCCGGGAGACCGCACACGACGGCACCGGCGCCGCGAGCTCGTTCGAGTGGGCGGTGAGTGCCGTCGCCTCGATCGTGGTCCGGCTGGACGAGTTGGGCTATCGCACCCAACTGGTGACCCGCGAAGCGTTGCACGCCGCGCACGCCGACCTCATCGAGGTGCCCACGCAGCAGATGGTCGTGGATCTCGCGTCGGCGGCGCTGGGCAGCGACCAGGACTTCACCCGGGTGCTGTCGGTCGGACACGACCGGGTCGGCACCGGCGGTCTCGTCACGGCAGTCGTGGCCGCCGGCGACGACGACACCGGCGCGGAGTTGGCCGGGCTGCGCCAGCCGGGCGCGGCCGCCCTCGGCTTCGTCCTCGACAGTGCCAGTTTCGGCAGCAGCCACACCGACGGCCCGAGCGAGGCCGCCGTCCGGGTGCGCGACCGGTTGGCCGGAGCCGGCTGGCGGGTAGTCATCGTCGACGCGCACACACCGATCGCGCAGGCGTGGGCGACCGTCACCAACAAGGCGCTGGTCCAGGTGGGTTCGCTGTGATCGCCCGCGCGCGCCTGAGCGAGACCGGGCTGGCCGTCCTCGGCGCGGTCGTCGCGTTGTGGCCGCTGACCACGCTGCTGGAGGGCGGCGGCTGGCTGTGGGGGCTGATCCTGATGTGCGCGTTCGTCGCGCTGGTCGGTGCGGCGATGCGCACCGTCCGCGCGCCGGCGAGCGCGATCCTGCTCGTCCAGGTCGTCGCGCTGCTCGTGGTGGTGGCGCTGCTCAACCTGCACGATCACCTGGACACGACGTTCGCCTCCGCCATACACGATCTGGTGCAGGAGGCCAACGACACCGTCCGCAAATCGGCCGTCCCGGCACCGGTCACGCCCGGCCTGCTGATGATGCTGGAGCTCATCGTTCCCGGTCTGATGATCGGCATCGACTTCCTGTCGGTGACCAGCCGCCAGCCGGCACTCGCCGGCGTGCCGATGATGGTCATTTACATGCTGTCGACGTCCAACACCGGCAGCGCGCTCAACCCGTTCTTCTTCATCGCGCTCGCCGTCGTGTGGCTGACGATGCTGGCGCACGGCAGCGGGGTCCTGGTGCGGACCTGGTCCTCGGTGCGGGCGCGCGCGCTGACGCCGACGCTCCACGAGGATCAGCTCGGGCTGACCGGGCTGTCGTCCGCCGCGCGCACGCTCGGCCTGGTGACCATCGTGCTCGCCCTGGTGGTGCCGGTGTTGCTGCCGCACCCGGATCCGCACTACTTCGCCAAGGGCCTCGGCCGCGGCGGGTCCGGTGGCGGTGAGGGTGTCGTCGCGTTCAGCACCACCGTCAACCTCGCCAAGGACCTGCGCAAGACCGACGGCTCACCGGTGCTCACCTTCAGGACGACGGACCTGTCTCCCCCGCCGCTGCGTGTCACCGCAGGCGGCCGCTACTCCGACGGCGAATGGAAGGACTTCCCCAGCTCGACCGGCCTGGTGATCAGCAGCGACGGCAAGCCATTGCCACTGCCCGAGGGTGAGGCGAAGAGCGACAGCGCGTATGTCGAGACCATCAAGGTCACCGACAACACGATGTCGGCGCCGAACGTGCCGGCACCCTTCCCGATCGCCTCCGGTGACTTCGGGCAGACCCGCTGGGGGTATTCACCCACGACGCAGCAGCCCTACGTCACCCAGAAGGTCACGTCCTACGAGCTGGACTACCGGATCCCGCAGAAGGATGCCTACAAGACCGGACCGCTGCAGGACCAGCAGAAGTTCGCCGGCCAGCTACGGCTCGACCCGGCCTCGGCGTCCCGGGTGCGGGACCTGGCCGGCCGGATCGGCGGCAGTGACGCGTTCGACCGGGCGGTGCGGATCCAGAGTTATCTGCGCAGCGACGACTTCACCTACTCGCTGAAGCTGGCACCGACCCAGACCCGCGACGGCAAGAAGCTGGACCCGCTGTCCAATTTCCTGGTCACCAAACAGGGTTACTGCACCCAGTTCGCGACCGCGATGATCATGCTCGCCCGGGCGGACGGCATACCCGCTCGGATGGCGTTGGGCTTCCTGCCGGGAGCGCCGGCAGCAAACGACACCTACACGGTCCTGCAGTCCAGTGCGCACGCGTGGCCGGAGCTCTATCTGCGCGGGTTGGGGTGGACCCGCTTCGAGCCGACGCCGGGCACCCGGACCGGGGCGGCTCCGACATACACGAACGAATCGACGGCCGGCAACGGCGGCGGGCGGGTGCCCAACGCCGAGTCCAGCACCTCGTCGTCCTCGTCGGCCGCACCGGCGGCGCCGTCGACCCAGCCGACCAAGGCGGTCACGCCGTCGGGTCAGGGGCAGCGACGCACCGACTGGCTCGGCGATCTGCTGGTCGTCCTCGCAGTCCTGGCCGTCGGCCTGCTCGGTGCTCTGGTGTTGCCCTTGCTGGCACGCCGGCAGCGACAGTCGATCAGCGCACGGCTGCGGGAGCACCGACCGGTCGAGGCGCAGTGGCAGGTGCTGCAGACCCGCCTCGGTGATCTGGGGATCCCACCGCCCGAGGAGGAAGGTTCGCCCCGCGCGACCGAGCGCTACTACCGATCGCGTGCGGCGCTGCCGCCGACCGGGCTGGAGGCGCTGCACAGCGCCGTGCGCACGCTGGAGCAGGAGAGGTATGCCGCGCCCGGCACCGCCTCGGCCAGCATCGAGCAACAGTCCCGGAAGATCCTCGACGGGGTGCGACACCAGCAGTCGTGGCCGCAGCGGATCGGCTCGACGATCCTGCCGGCGTCCGGGCGCGCGGTGTTCCGCCGGGGCGTCGATCGGGTCATCGGCTGGCCGGCACGGCTGCTCGGCATGCGGCGTCGCTGACGAGGTCGTTCTGCGTCGGACCGGTGCCTAACCGGCGACGGTCGCCGCAACGGCACGGATCCCCGACCCCACCGCGTATACAACCGGCGACGGTCGCCACTTCGGTACCAGTTCACGAGGCAACAGCCCAGATCGACCAAGCGAACGACAAGCCAACGGCCGCGGAGACGACGACCGATATAGAGGGAAGCCCCTGACGAACTTGTTCGTCAGGGGCTTCCCTCTATATGGCGAGGAGTCGCAGCAAAGGGATCAGTCCAGGTAGTCGCGCAACACCTGCGAGCGCGACGGGTGCCGCAGCTTGCTCATCGTCTTGGACTCGATCTGGCGGATGCGCTCACGCGTGACGCCGTAGACCTTGCCGATCTCGTCGAGTGTCTTGGGCTGGCCGTCGGTCAGACCGAAGCGCATCGAGACGACCCCGGCCTCACGCTCGGACAGGGTGTCGAGCACCGAGTGCAGCTGCTCCTGCAGCAGCGTGAAGCTGACCGCGTCGGCGGGCACCACGGCCTCGGAGTCCTCGATGAGGTCACCGAACTCGCTGTCGCCGTCCTCGCCGAGCGGGGTGTGCAGCGAGATCGGCTCACGACCGTACTTCTGGACCTCGACGACCTTCTCCGGGGTCATGTCGAGCTCCTTGGCGAGCTCTTCCGGAGTGGGCTCGCGGCCCAGGTCCTGCAGCATCTGCCGCTGGACACGGGCGAGCTTGTTGATGACCTCGACCATGTGCACCGGGATGCGGATGGTGCGGGCCTGGTCCGCCATCGCACGGGTGATCGCCTGCCGAATCCACCAGGTGGCGTAGGTCGAGAACTTGTAGCCCTTGGTGTAGTCGAACTTCTCGACCGCGCGGATCAGACCGAGGTTGCCCTCCTGGATCAGGTCGAGGAAGAGCATGCCGCGACCGGTATAACGCTTGGCGAGCGAGACGACCAGACGCAGGTTGGCCTCGAGCAGGTGGTTCTTGGCCTTCTTGCCGTCCTGGGCGATCCACCACAGCTCGCGCTTGAGCTTCATGTCGATCTTGCCGCCGGCGTTGAGCTGCTCCTCGGCGAACAGGCCGGCCTCGATGCGCTTGGCCAGCTCGACCTCCTGCTCGGCGTTGAGGAGGGCGACCTTGCCGATCTGCTTCAGGTAGTCCTTGACCGGGTCTGCGGTGGCACCTGCGGTGACGACCTGCTGCGCCGGGGCGTCGTCCTCGTCGTCCTGCCGGATGACGAACGCGCCGGAAGCGCTGGTCTTCTCTTCTTCCTTGGTGTCCTTGCTGTCCTTCGGGTCGTCCTCGGCCGTCGGCTCGAGGACGGTGTCAGCCTTCTTGCGTGCTGCGGTCTTCTTCGCGGCGGCCTTCTTGGCCGGCTTCGCCTCGTCCTCGTCCACCGCCGGCTTCGACGCTGCGGCCTTCTTGGCCGTGGTCTTCTTCGCGGCGGTCTTCTTGGCCACCTTCGCGTCGTCGTCCTCGACGTCGGCCTTCTTGGCTGCGGGCTTCGCGGCGCCCTTGGCAGCCTTCTGGCTGGTGCCACGACGGGTCGTCGTGGTGGCGACCGCACGGGCCGCGGTCTCGGAGTCGAGCGTGACGGCGATGCCGTGCTCGTCCAGGGCGCGCAGCACGGTCTTCATCCGCTGCGGTGCGATCTCACTGGTCTCCAGAGCATCCTTCAGCTGTGAGCTGTCGATCGAGCCGTTCGCCTGACCGGCTGCGATCAACTGCTGCAGCGCCGGATGCGCGAACTCCGCCGGCAATGCCGGTGCGGGGGTTTTCGACACTGGGTCCACCAACTACCTTCCGAAACTGTCGGCCCGTGGTGCACGGACACCACTACGTTGCCGTCCGGGGGATGACGGCTGACCGAGGTTGGGGTTGAGAAGCGACCGTCACACTCGGCTGGTCCGGCCCGGCCACGAGCGCTTCCACACCATTATAAAACGATTCGGGGTGCGAAACATTCCATCGGGCCGGATCCGAGGCCCGATGAGCGCGTCACCGGAGCGCGAAACTCGTTAGTCCGTAACGTTTCCGGCCGGTATCGGTCACTCCGAAGGTTTGACTGCGAGGACCGGGCAGGAAGCGTCGAGCAGGATGCGTTGCGCATTGGCACCCAGGATCAACTTCCCGACGGGTGAGCGACGGCGCAGACCGATCACCAGCAGGTCCGCGGACTCCTCGTCGGCGATGCGCAACAGCTCGTCCGTGGCGTCGTCGGTCGGTCCGAGCGTGCGCACTTCGTAGCTGACGTCCTGGTCGGCCAGCTCGGCGAGTTGGGCACGTGCGTCAGGCGCCTGGTCCTCTCCCTCGGCGTGCGCCGAATCGAGCACCACCAACGGCGTCTGCCGGACGGCTGCCTCCGCAGCTGCTCTGCGCAGCGCGGCAGCGCCCTCCTTGGTCGGCACGTATCCCACCACAACAGCCACTGCGCGATCACCTCTTCCCGCCGCGTCCTCGGCGGCTCCGGACGTAGGGCCGACGCTACCGGACCGGCGCAGTTCGCGGGCCTCGTGTGGTGTGGCTCACGTCACGTCAGCCGGCGACCTGCACCGGAAGCCGGTGTCGCCGCGCGTCGGAGACGGTCTCGGACACGATCGCGGCGATCTGACCCGTCTCGATCAGGAATCCGTCGTGTCCGTGCCGCGAGCGCATCAGCCGCACCCGGCCTCGTCCGTGCGCGGCGACGATCTCCTCGGACAGCGCCAGCGGGAAGAGCCGGTCGCTGTCGACCGCGGCGACCCGCAGCAGTCCGGGGTAGCTGCCGAGCACCTCTGCCAAACTCCCGCGGCCACGTGTCACGTCGTGGGTGGCCATCGCGGCCGTCAGGTGGACGTAGGCACCGGCGTCGAAGCGTGCGACCAGCTTGCCCGCCTGGTGGTCGAGGTAGCTCTCCACGGCGAACCTCCCACCGTCCAAGGGGTTCTCGTCGTCCTGAGGCTGCGCACCGAACCTAGTGTTGAACTCATCCGCGCTGCGGTAGGTCGCGTGCGCGATCCGGCGGGCGATGCCCAGGCCGGCGCTCGGTATGCCGCCGGTGCCGTAGTAGTCGCCTCCGGCATACGCGGGGTCCGAGGTGATCGCGAGCGTCTGCGCCTGTCCCCACGCGATCTGGTCACCGGTCGCCTGTGCAGCACTGGCGATGACCAGCGCGGCACGAGTGCGCTGCGGATGCCCGGCCGCCCACTCGATGGTGCGCATGCCGCCCATCGAGCCACCGAGCACGAGGAACCACGAGTCGATGCCGAGTGCGTCGGCGACGGCTGTTTCGACCGCAACCTGGTCGCGCACGGTGGTCCGCGGGAAACGCGATCCCCATGGCTTCCCGTCCGGGGCGATCGAGCCGGGCCCGGTGGTGCCGCGGCAACCGCCCAGGACGTTGATCGCCACGACATACAGGTCTTCGGTGTCCAGGGGCCGCCCCGGTCCGCTCAGGTCCGGCCACCAACCCGCGGTCGGCTGGCCCGGCCCGGCCTCCCCCTCGACGTGCGAGTCACCCGTCAGAGCGTGCTCGACGAGGACGGCATTGTCGGCGTTCGCGGACAGTCGCCCCCAGGTCTGGAAGGTGACGATCACCTCGGGTAGGCGCTCACCGCTCTCCAGTGGAACATCGGTCAGTCGGATCGCGCGTGCATCCGGGTTGGCGTCGACCGGCGGCGCGCACCACTGCGTGACCGATCTGGCGGTGTGTATGGCGGTCATCCGGCCCACTCCTTGCGTGCCCCTGGGGCTCGCCGGCCCCGCGCTTGCCGACCGTCGTGCGCGGTCGACCTTGTCTTCACCCGGGGCACCCCACCGCGGTGGAGGGTTGCCGCCCAGCCAGCCGGGGCTGTGTTCGCGTCGAAAGATCAACGAACGCTGGGACTCATGACAGGTAGAACGGTAGCAAAATCGCGCGATCAGGGCGAAGTCCGCGGGCCGGGCGTCTCATGGTCCGGTCGCTCTGCGGGGACTTGCGAAATGCTCGACGAGGAAGGAGCGGGGTCCCCGCGAAGTATCCGGAGGAGCGCAGCGGGGGAGGAACTTCGTGGGGAGCTCAGGCCGGGCGTCGATGTGGAGCAGGATGCAGCCCGGCACGCAACGCGGCTGCCAGGAGGACTGCGAGCTTGCATTCGGGTTCGATGTCCAGCGCCCGGTCGACGGCCATCGTGGCGAGCACGCCACTGCCGGTGGTCCATTGGATCCCCGCCACGAGCAGCAGCACTGGGACCGAGCGAGGCGGCGGGATGCAGCCGATCCACTCCTCGAGCCGGCGGGAGACGCGAGCCACCGGGTCGTCGAAGTCGTCGAGGTCGCGCAACCACAGCGGTGGGAGGCCGAGGTGGTGCGGATCGACGGGTGCATCGACCTCGACGACCTCGGGCGGCAGGAAGTCGGGCATCAGCCAGGAGAGCACCTGGTCACGCACCTCGACCGGCTCGACGGCCACTGTGGCACCGGCAAGCACGTCGATCGGCAACGCGTGCACCGGTGTCTCCTCCTCCAACAGCACCCGAGGCAGCACCTGCGCGGTGTGCACGTGCATCGGTGGTCCGTCGCGGAGCCGGGACTCGACGGCGGCGGCCACCAACGGGTGCCGAAGGTGGAAGCGGTGCTCGAGGTCCGCGCGGTTCTCGGCCGGCACAACACCCTGCAGCACGCGTTCGGCGACCGGGCCGACGCTGGTCGCAGGCGGCACCTCCGCCCAGTCGCGGGGACACCCGTCGCAGGAGCACTGCTCGGCCCGCCATTCGGCACCGTCACGCACCACCCCGACGTGGGACAGGGGCACGGCCGACCGGACCAGCAGCGAGCGCAACTCCATGACGAAGAGGCGGTCGGCGGCACCGAAGGGGCCATAACAGAGCACCACCACGTCGTCCGGCTCCCGATCGGGACCAGCGCGCTCGAAGCGGGTGGCCACGTGCTGGGCGAGCGGGACCGCGCCGCTGCTGTCCGGTCGGTTCAATCGCGCGGTGATCTTCAACTGCCCGTCGCGCAGCCCGATCACGGCCAGGGATTCCTTGGGGATGTAACCGAGCTCGTAGGGCAGGTAGGCGACGACGTCGCCGATGCCGTGAAGACTGGATGCCATGCCCGCAGCCTGCGGCCGGACACGGGCGGCGCCATATCCCTGAACCGTCCGCTTGTGGACGACCCTCCCGGCCGGGTCAGGATGTGGATCAGGACAAGCGTTCGCCCTGGATCGTGTCGCCACGACGGCGCTCCCACTCCAGGAACTGGTCGGTGTCCTGGGTCAGCGTCCGGGCCAGCCACGCCAGCACGACGGCGTCGTCGGCGAGACCTATGACTCCGACGAGAGCCTCGGGCAGCAGGTCGACCGGCGACACGACATACGCGGCCGCGGCGGCGATCAGCGCGAGGTGTCCGGCGCTCACACCGTTGTATTCGCCGCGGGCGACAGCCTTGGTCATCCGCGGCAGGCAGCCGACACGCACCGCAATCGACGGCCCACCGGGTTCACTGACGTCCTGCAGAGCGTCCGAGATGCGTCGCATCGCGGCCCAGCGGACGTTGGGCAGCCGGGGCACGGTCAGCGCCGCCCGGACCGCAGCGCCCGCCCGGTCGGCGGGAACTCGCGCTTGGCGCCCTTGGCGATGCGGTTGAGCAGGAACACGTCGAGGCCGGCGCCGATGACACCGCCGGCGACCGGGATGCCCTTGCCGAGCTTGGTGAGCAACTTGTCGCCGAGCTGGCTGACCAGCCGGAAGCCGACCGCCTTGTTGACGACCATCACCGCCGGGGGCGGCAGCTGGTTCGCCGCCAGGCTGGCGAGCCGGCCGGTGCTCACGACGCCGGCCTTCTTCAGCAGATCGTCGGCGTCGCCACCCACCAGCGTCAGGAGTACGGCGGTGCGCGTGCCTTGATCGCTGAGGTCATAGCCCCGCAGGTGCGCGATCGCCGCGACCATGCGGGTGTTGAGCAGGTAGAAGCCGACCAGGTTGACCGGGAGTGCGACGGCCATGGTGACGAATCCACCCAGGCTGGTGACGAATCCGGCGCTGGCCGCGAGCTTGCGGTGCTGGGACACGACGTGGTCGATCGCGCGCTCCGTGTCGGCCGGGTAGTCGCGCCGCGCCGCCTCCGCGACGTCCCGGGCGCTGTCGAAGCCGGCCTTGCCGTCGATGCCGATCGTCATGAGCTTCTGCGACAGGCTCAGCGCCGTGCCACCCAACGGCCCTTTGTCGAGCGGTGCGGGCTGCGTGCTCTTCTTCTTCTTGCTGCTGCCGAACATGTGCACATCCTGCCAGCCGGGACGACCCGGGCGGTTCGTCGGCATGCGGGCCGCCTCGGACAGCCTCCGGTGGTCGTGGCGCGGGTCCTGTGCGTGTCGTGGTGTGACGTCATACACGTTGCGGCGCGTCCGGTGGGGGCGCGTAACGTGGCGTTATGCCTTACCCCACAGACCCGAGCTCAGAGCTCGCTGAATACGCACATCCCGAGCGCCTCGTCACGACCGGTTGGCTCGCCGACCAACTGGCGGGCGACCACCCGAACCTCGTCGTTCTGGAATCGGACGAGGACGTGCTTCTCTACGACACCGGCCACATCCCCGGCAGCTTCAAGCTCGACTGGCACACCGACCTCAACGACCCGGTCAGCCGCGACTTCGTCGACGGCGAGGGATTCGCCAAGGTCATGTCCGAGCGTGGCATCGGCCGCGAGACCACCGTGGTCATCTACGGCGACAAGTCCAACTGGTGGGCGGCATACGCCCTGTGGGTGATGACGTTGTTCGGCCACGAGGACGTCCGGCTGCTCAACGGCGGCCGCGCGGCGTGGATCGCCGAGGACCGCCCGCTGACCCGCGACGTGCCGACCGCACAGCCGACCGATTACCCGGTGGTGGAGCGGGACGACGCACCCGTGCGCGCATACAAGGACGACGTGCTGGAGCACCTCGGCAAGCCGATGGTCGACGTCCGCTCCCCCGGCGAGTTCACCGGTGAGTTGCTGCACATGCCCGATTACCCGCAGGAGGGCGCGATGCGCGGTGGCCACATCCCGGGCGCCCGGTCGGTGCCGTGGGGCAAGGCCGCCCAGGAGGACGGCCGCTTCAAGGCCCGCAAGGACCTGGAGGACCTCTACCTCGCCCAGCAGCAGCTCGACGCCGGCGACGACGTCGTCGTCTACTGCCGCATCGGCGAGCGCTCGTCGCACACCTGGTTCGTGCTGACCCACCTGCTGGGCTTCGGCACCGTCCGCAACTACGACGGTTCGTGGACCGAGTGGGGCAACTCGGTGCGGGTCCCCGTCGAGCAGGGCGAGCCGAAGGAGCCGCAAAAAGTATGAGTGAGGAGACCGACGTGAGTGAGCTGCCCGCTCCGCTGGCCGAACTGATCGACGAATTCGAGGCGGTCGGCCCCAAGGACCGCCTGCAGTTGTTGCTGGAGTTGAGTGAGGAGTTGCCGGCGCTGCCCGCGCGGTATGCCGACCAGCCCGACCTCCTGGAGCAGGTCCACGAGTGCCAGTCGCCACTGTTCCTGGCGGTGGAGTTGACCGACGGCGACATACATCTCTTCTTCGACGCACCGAAGGAATCGCCGACCACGCGCGGTTTCGCGGGCATCCTGCACACCGGCCTGGACGGCCAGCCGGCCCAGGCGGTGTTGGACGTCCCGGACGATGTCCCGTTCAAATTCGGACTCGCCGAAGCGGTTTCCCCGTTGCGAATGCGCGGAATGGTCGCAATGCTCTCTAGGATCAAACGGCAGACTCGGGTGCTGCTGTCGGGATAGTCCGTCGGCGCAAGCGCTCAGGACACGAAATCGACATGCGTTAGGTTGCGCCATATGAATGCCCTGGGGAATAAGAAACTACTGGCGGTGCCCGCGGTCGTCGCGGTCGTCGGCCTCGTGTTGTTGATCATCGGGTTGCTGAGCGGATCCACCGTGAAGCTCACGCAGTTCAACAGCGGCAGCAACCTGTCGATGAGCGGCGGCTTCTCGGTCTACAGCCCGGAGTCGGCGGATCGCACGGCTGCAATCTGCAGCCTCGACGGCAAGACCCTGCCGCGGCCGACCAAGGACTTCTCGGTCAGCGCCGACGGCACCAAGTACTACGAGATCGCGCGCAGCGACAGCGACAAGGGCACCGTGAGTTGCGATCACAACGCTGGCAAGTTGTATGCCGGTGATCGCGCCGACAAGATCGGCGGTGGCTTCCACACCATCGGGATCGTCCTCGGCGGCATCCTGCTCGTCCTGGGCATCATCGGGGTGATCGCGCTCTTCCTGCTCGGCAAGAAGAAGGGCGCCACCGGCTCCGACAGCACCGGCCCGCAGGGCGGCGGCTACGGCCAGCCCGGCGGTTACCAGGGTGCTTACGGTCAGCCGCAGGGTCAGCAGGGCTACGGCCAGCAGCAGGCCTTCGGCCAGCCGGGTCAGCAGAGTGGCTACGGTCAGCCGCAGCAGGGCATTCACCCCAACACGCCGTCCCACGGTCAGCCGGCCACGCCCCAGCAGGGGTACCAGCAGCAGGGCTACGGCCAGGCGGGCTACGGTCAGCAGTCGCAGCAGGGTTACCAGCAGGGCGGCCAGCCCGCCGCGCCATACGGCCAGCAGCCCCAGCAGGGGCAGCAGTCGCCGTACGGCCAGGGCCAGCAGGCCGGGCAGGGCGCATCGCCCTACGGCCAGCAGGGTCAGGGCCAGTCGCCCTACGGTCAGCCCAGCCAGAGCCAGCCCGGACAGGGCCAGCAGCCGTCGGCCTACGGTCAGCAGGGCGGCCAGCCCGCCGCACCATACGGCCAGCAGCCCCAGCAGGGACAGCAGTCGCCCTACGGTCAGCCGCAGCAGGGTGGCGGCGACCAGAGCATCTACGGCCAGCAGGGCCGGCACGCTTCGCCCTACGGCCAGCCGCAGCCGGGCCAACAGGACTTCAACGACGCGCCGACCCAGGCCGTCTCGAGCGACGAGGTCAACCAGGGCAGCGGCCAGGACACGTCCGGCCCGCAGCAGTCGGCGGACGCGACCGGCTCGGGTCACGGCAGCACCGGTCAAGGCAGCACTGGTCGCGACGACTCGAGCCAGGACAGCTCGGAGGCGGCGACCCAGACCGTCTCGAGCGACGACGTCAACCGGCTGTCCTACGGCCAGGCCTCGACCCCGGCCTACGAGCAGCCCGGCTACCAGAGCTCTCCCGACGGCCGGCACAGCAGCCCGCAGTCGCCCGGCGACCAGCCGAGCTACGGCTCGGCGGACCGCTCGGACGAGCCGACGCAGGCGATCTCGGGTCTTCCGCTGTCCGGCGGCACTCCGCAGGCGGGCGGCGGCCAGCCGAACGCCGGGCAGGGCGCCGACATCCACGAGCAGGCCACCACGGCTGTCCCGGCCGTGGACAACGGCCAACAGAGCGACCAGCCCGATGACCAGCAGGGTCAGCACAACCCGTGGACGCTGCACAAGCCCCGCGGTGAGCAGGATTCCGACGGACAGAACGGCGACCAGCAGTAGTCCGTCCGCCACCCCACCCGACAGACCCCGCACCGACCCTCGGTGCGGGGTCTTCGTATGTCGTCGGCCGGAAAACCACCACCGGCCGCGGTGATGCCCTACAGTCGCCACAACGCGTGTTTCTGATTGCATCAGGGAGAAACAATCATGATCAAGCACCCCTTTCGGCGGTGGATCGCCGTCGTCACCACCGCAGTCCTGGCACTCGCCGGCCTGGCGGCCCTCACCCCCAGCGCGTCCGCCGCGGCCGCCGGCCACCTCGGCGCCATCACCTCCGTGCAACAGCACGGTGACCGATACGTCTTCACGGCCGGGCCTGCCCGGCTACGGGTGACGGTCGAGGACGCCGACCTGTTGCGCCTCGAGGTCGCACCCGACGGAACGTTCACCGACCCCGCCAACGACGATCCCGCGGACCCGAAGGCGCCCGACGCCGACATCGTGGTCAAGACCGACTACGCCGGCGCGCACGCGCAGCTGACGACGACCGCGTCGGCATACAAGATCTCGACCTCGGACGCGACCCTGACGATCACCAAGTCGCCGGCGACCCTGACGATGACGCGCAGCAACGGCACGGTGCTCTGGCGGGAGACCGCTCCCCTGTCGTGGAACGACGACGGCACCACCCAGCACCTGGCGCAGGGCGCGACCGAGCAGTACTTCGGCGGCGGCATGCAGAACGGCCGCTTCAGCCACCGGGGCCAGAAGCTGTCCATCTCCAAGGACGGCTGGGACGAAGGCGGGCAACCCAATTCGGTGCCGTTCTACATCTCCAGCACCGGGTATGGCGTCCTGCGCGACACCTTCGCGAAGGGCACCTACGACTTCGGATCCGATGTCGCCACAACGCATTCCGAGCAACGCTTCGACGCCTACTACTTCGTCGGTGACGCCAAGCAGGTCATCAACGGCTACACCGAGCTGACCGGCCGCCCGATCGCGCTGCCGATGTATGCGATGGAGCTCGGCGACGCCGACTGCTACTTGCACAACGCCAACCGCGGCGAGCGCCATACGTTGGCCGACTCGACAGCCGTCGCCGACGGCTACAAGGAGCACCACCTGCCGCTGGGCTGGATGCTCGTCAACGACGGCTACGGCTGCGAATACGAAGACCTCCCCCAGACCGGCGACATGCTGCACCAGCACGGCGCCGAGCTCGGGCTGTGGACGCAGCGCGACCTGACCGAGCAGAAGTCCGAGGTCGCCGCCGGCGTTCGGGTGCGAAAGACCGACGTCGCCTGGGTCGGCCCCGGCTACCGCTTCGGACTGGACGCCTGCGAGAAGGCCCGGGACGGCATCGAGGACAACTCGACCGACCGTGCGACTGTGCTCACCATCGAGGGTTGGGCGGGCACGCAGCGCTGCGGCGCGATGTGGTCCGGCGACCAGTCCGGCTCCTGGGACTACATCAAGTGGCAGATCCCGACCTACGCCGGCTCGACGATGTCCGGCCAGCCGGTGACCACCGGTGACGTCGACGGCATCTTCGGCGGCAGCGCCGAGACCTATGTGCGCGACCTGCAGTGGAAGATGATGCTGCCGATGACTTACGCCATGAGCGGCTGGGCCAACAAGGACAAGCAGCCGTGGACGTATGGCGAGCCCTACACCTCGATCAACCGCAAATATCTGATGCTGCACGAACGGCTGCTGCCGTACTTCTACACCTACACGATGGGAGCCACGAAGAACGGCGTCGGACCGACCCGGCCGCTCTACCTGGACTACCCGGACGACCCGAACACCTGGGGCGACAAGGCGAAGTACGAGTTCCTCGCCGGCGACGACTTCCTGGTGGCGCCGGTCTACTCGGACACGTCCGTGCGCGATGGCATCTACCTGCCCAAGGGCGAGTGGGTCGACTACTGGACCGGCCGCGTCTACCAGGGTGGACAGACCCTCAATGGCTACAAGGCGCCGCTGGACACGCTGCCGCTCTTCGTCAAGGCCGGCGCGGTGGTCCCCCAATTCCCTGAGGGCACAGTGGACTGGGCCGCTGGCAAGAAGGCGGGACAACTCGATCTGGACGTCTACCCGAGCGGGACGACGTCGTTCACCAACTACGAGGACGACGGCCGCAGCCAGGCTGCCGCCAAGGGCGAGTCGGCGACGCAACGCTTCGACGTCACCGCGCCGACGACCGGTCGCGGTCCGGTGGAGGTCGGCATCGGCGCACTGTCGGGGTCGTATGACGGCAAACCCACCACCAGGCACTACCGGCTGACCGTGCACACCGACACCGCGCCGGACGCCGTCACGGCCGGGAAAACCACTCTCGCCGAACGGGATTCGGTGAAGTCGCTGGATGCGGCGGACTCCGGCTGGTTCTACGAGGAGTCCACGGGCGTCATACACGTCAAGACCGCGTCGTTGCCGACCTCTGCGGCGACCATGGTGCGGATCACCGGCGCCGGCGCGGTCGGCGGGTCGCACCCGGCCGAGCGCAACGTCAGCCTCGACCTCACACCGACGGCGATCTCCGTAGCCGGCGAAAGCCGCCCGGTCACAGTGAAGTTCACCAACAACACCGGAAAACCGGTGGACGTCACCAAGACCGACGTCACCGCGCCGGCCGGCTGGCAGCTCACGGCGGACGGCCCCAGCACGGCCGACAGTCTCGCGGACGGCGCGAGCTTCACCACGAAATTCACGCTGACCCCACCGGCCGACGCCAAGCCGGGCACCGTCGATCTCACGGCGCAGGCGACCTACCAGCCGCGTGACGTGTCGCGCACCGTGACCGACCGCTCGACAACGACGGTCGCCTATGCCGACCCAGCGGCGGCATACGACAACGTGGGTATCACCAGCTCCGGCGACCCGTCACCGGGCGACATCGACGGCGGAGGTTCGAGCTTCCTCGCCGAGAAGCTTGCCGACCAGGGTGCGACCCGGGGCGCGAAGGTCTCCGCCAACGGGTTCGACTTCACCTGGCCCGATGTGGCACCCGGCACCAAGGACAACGTGACCGGTCAGGGACAGACGATCTCGGTCAGTGGCAAGGGCAACGCGCTGGCGTTCCTCGGGACCGGCACGAGTGGCTCCGCGGGCGGCACAGCCACCGTCCATTACGCCGACGGCACCAGCGACTCCGGCACGGTCGGTATGCCGAACTGGTGTTGCCTCGCGCAGGACAGTTACGGCGCCAAGGTGGCGATCCGGACGCTCGGCAAGAACACGCCGACCGGCCCGGCATACCCGACCACCGAATATCGGGTCTACACCTCGACGCTGGCGATCGATCCGGCCAAGGAGGTCGTGGCGGTGACCCTGCCCTCGAACTCCGCATTCCACGTCTTCGACATCACCGTCGGTAATCAGGAGGTCGTCGCACCGCCACTGGCTGACGGGCAGTACTCCTTCACGACCGGCGGGAAGGCGCTGACCGCCGGCACGGGTGACCTGGGTCTGCTGCAGCTGCAGGGACCGAGCACGGACGCCACCCAGAAGTGGGGCGTGACGCGCAACGCCGAGGACGGCAGCTACCTGATCAAGAATACCGGCACCGGTGAGTGCGTCGACGTGCCCTACAGCTCAACGACGGATGGACAGGCTGTCGGGCAATACACCTGCACCGGCACCGACAACCAGCGGTGGATCGTCAGCAAGGACGGCGCAAACCTGGTGCTGAAGAACAAGAACAGCGCTCTGGTGCTGACCGCGGGTTCCGATGGCGGCGTCACCCAGTCGGCGGACAAGGGGGTGTCGGGCCAGCGCTGGACGGCCACGGCGAACTGATACGGCACAATGAGCCGGTGCGGGGTTCGCTGTATGCCGTGGCGGTGCAGGGTGATCGGGCGGTGTGCGTCACCCCCGACGCCGTGCACGTCGACGGCACGGTCGCCGACCTCGTCCGGTTCGCCGGCGAACGTGAGGCGGCGAGCGTTGCCGACCCGCCGCGGTGGGTCTGGTGGTCGGCTGCCGAGGCCGTCACTCCCCTGGTCCGAGCCGGGCTGGCGCTGCGCCGCTGCTGGGACCTGACCGAGGCACACCGGCTTCTGGTGGGCGGGTTCGAAACGGATGCCGAGGAGATCTGGGCGGTCGCTGCCGGGCTCGACCCGGCCGGACGTCCGGCTCCGGTGATGGGCGACCTCTTCGACGTCGTGGGTGGCGACGATGCCGCGGTACGACCCGATGGCTATCTCAATCCGTCCTGTTCCCAAATGGATTGGCGCGCCGACCATCTCGGCGAGCTCGCGCAGGCGGCGCTGACGGCTGCCGTTCGGCAACAAGGGTTACTGGGCCAACGGGCGCATGCGGCCAGCACCGCGGCGAGCGAGTCGGGTGCGGCGCTGCTCTGTGTGGAGCTGGGTGAGCAGGGTTTGCCGGTGGACCGGGCGGTCCTGGAGGAGCTGATCGAGGCGATCGCCGGCCCCCGGCCTCGGGACGAGGCGCACGCCGCGCAGATCCGGGCTGCACGCGACGAGCTGGTGCTGCGGCACGTGCCGGGGCGCGGCACGACCGATCTGCGGAATCCGCTGCACGTGCGGGAGTTGTTGCAATCATTGGGTGTTCGCGTGGACGACACGCGAGCTTGGCACTTGGAGCCATACCGGGACATGCACCCGGTCGTCGACGCCCTGCTGGACTGGCGCAAGGCCGAGCGCATCGCCACCACCTATGGCTGGTCCTGGCTGGACCGCTTCGTCGGCGTCGACGCCCGATTGCGCGGCACCTGGACGGCATGCGACGGCGGTGCCGGGCGGATGACAGCCGGCGCCGGACTGCACAGCCTGCCCACTCCCCTGCGCCCGGGCATCGCCGCCGCGCCGGAGCACGTGCTGGTGCGCGCCGACCTCGGGCAGGTCGAACCCCGTGTACTCGCAGTTGTTTCCGCGGATCCTGACT
Organism: Flexivirga endophytica; assembly: GCF_014640635.1. Taxonomy (GTDB): domain Bacteria; phylum Actinomycetota; class Actinomycetes; order Actinomycetales; family Dermatophilaceae; genus Flexivirga; species Flexivirga endophytica. Next base: position 529,408 of record NZ_BMHI01000001.1, on the reverse strand, counting down.
TCGCGGCGGCGACGGCCGAGGACGACCTCTACGCGACAGTGGCGGCGCAGCTGAACCTCGACCGACCGGCGGCCAAGATCGCGGTGCTCGCGGCGATGTACGGCCAGACGTCCGGCCCTGCGGCAGACGCCCTACGTCGCATGGAGCGCACCTATCCGCGCGCTCTGGAGTATCTGCGGGAGGCCGCCGACAGCGGGGAGCGCGGTGACCCGGTGTTGACCTATGGGGGCCGCTTCGTGCGCGGCCGGGAGGCCGGCGATCAGACCGGACGCCGGGCGGTCGGCAGGTTCACCCGCAACGCGGTCGTGCAGGGTGCGGCCGCGGAGTTCTTCAAGGCGTGGGCGCTGACGGTGCGTGACGCGCTGCGGCCACTCGGCGGCCGGATCGTGTTGTGCCTGCACGACGAGTTGCTGGTGCACGCGCCTGCGGCCCACGCGGACGAGACGGCTCAGGCCGTCGACGACGCGTTGCAGGCTGCGGCGCGGCGCTGGTCGGGCGGTGCGCCGGTGCGGTTCGTCGCCGACACTCGCGTCATACACCGCTGGTCGGAAGCGAAGGACTGACCTGTCGACCGGTGTGCGGAGGTGGTCGGCGCGTACCCAACCTTCCCCTGGGGAGACTTTGGTACAGGCATCCTGGCCCGCGCGTACCCAACCTTCCCCTGGGGAGACTTTGGTACGGGCTACCTCAAGAAGTCCGGGCCGTCCGACCCTTTGCCGTGCTCGTCGGCCTCGTCCGGCTCCTCCTCGCGCAGGAACTTCTCCAGCTCGGCGCCGATCTCGTCGGCGCTGGGCAGCTCGGCCATCTCGGTGGCCAGCAGGTTCTGGCGCTTGAGGCCCTCGGTGAAGGCGTCGTACTGCTCCTCCAGCCCGTGCACGACCTCGCCGACCTCGTCGTTCTCGTCGACCTGCTTGGAGATCTCCGCGCGGTGCAGTCCGGCCAGTGCCGACAACTCGTGCACCGGGATGTCCAGGCCGGTCAGCCCGGTGATCGCGCGCAGCGCCTCCACCGCGGCGTCACCGAAGTCCATCTGCGCCAGGTAGTGCGGCACATGTATGGCGAAACCGACCGTGTCCACACCGGACTCGCCCAGGCGCAGGTGCATCAGGCTGTCCAGCGAGCCGGGCACCTGGACGGACCCGAAGAGCGCGTCGTTGTCCGGAATGAGCGAGGGCTTGCTCGCGAAGCGCGTCATACCGATCGGGCGGGTGTGCGGCACTCCCATGGGGATGCCCTGCGCGCTGACCACGAGCTGCACACCGAGGCGGCGGATCAGCTGCCGGATCGCCTCGATCATCCGCTCCCACTGGTAGTCCGGCTCGGGGCCGGCGAGCAGGTAGAACGGCGTGCCCTCGGCGTCGGTCATCCGGTAGAGCAGCAGCGACGGGTCGGCGTATTCGGTGAACCGGTCGCGATCGAAGGTCATCACCGGGCGACGACCGCGGTAGTCGAGCAGCTGGTCGACGTCGAAGGACGCCACCACCGAGTGCTCGAGGGTGCCCAGCAGGTGGGCGGTCAACAGTTGTTGGGTGTTCCCGGCGTCGATCAGGCCGCCGAGCGACACCACCATGGTGTGCGCGCCTAGCGCGCTGGCGTGTGTGTCGGTCTCGAGCTGGTAGAGCTCACGCGGGTCTTGCACGACATACTCCTGGAGTTGGTGGCTTCCTGAAGGGGAACGCCACGCGGCGCTGCAGGATTCCCCGCGGGGCTGGGTCACCGCCCGGCGGCGTCCTCCACGGCGTCCATCGCCTGGTAGATCCGCTTGGGCGACACGGGTCTGGCGGTGCCCAGCCGTTGCGCGAACAGGCTCACCCGCAGCTCCTCGAGCTGCCAGCGCAGATCGATCACGTCCGGGTCCGTATGGCGCGCCTTCGGCAGGTTCGCCAGCAGCTTGCGGCGCTCCTCCTCGACCACAGCGACGTCGTCCGCGCGCTGCCGGTCGCGGGCCAGGTCCGATGGCGCCTTCGCGATCCGTTCGAGCATGGCCCGCAGGTAGCGGTCCAGGTCTCGCAACCGGGCGACACCGGTCTCGGCGACGAACCCGGGGTGGACCAGGTCGCTCAGCTGGTGCTCGAGCGCGGCACGCAACTGCGCCACCGACGGCTGGGTCATGGCGTCCAGCGCGAGCCGCACCTCGCGGGCGTGGTCCAGCACCGGCGCGAGCGCTTCGACGGCTGTGACCACGCGCGGCGCGATCTGCTGGCGCACGACGCGCAACGCGTCCTCGAACTGTGCCTTGTCGCGCACCGTGCCCTCGGGCAGGTCGCGGGCGATGATGTCGTCGACCGCCGCGGCCAGCACGTCGTCCATCAGGGCACGGGTGCTGCCGTGCGGGTTGTTGCCGAGGGCGAGCCGTTGGCGGATGGTGAAGAGTCCCTCGATCCGTTTCCACGGCACGTCGACGCCGAGCAGCACCAGCCGGCGGATGCCGAGCCGGGTCGCGTACGCCTGCTCCGAGGCGGTGGGCAGCACCTCGAGTGCGACGGCGTCTCCGTGGTCGACGAGCGACGGGAACCCCTGGATGGTGCGCCGGCCGTGGCGCTGCTCGTAGGTCGCCGGCAGCTCGTCGAGGTCCCAGGTGGTCAGCCCGGTGCGCTCGATGTCGGCGGCGGCCTTCGAGACGGCACCGCGCACCTTGCCCGCCAGCTTCTCCTGCAGGGTCGCCAGGTCCTTGCCCTCGTCGAGGCGGCGGCCGCGGGAGTCCTCCACGCGGAAGGTCATCCGCAGGTGATCGGGGACGCGGGACCAGTCCCACTCCGCCGACGGCACGGCGACACCGGTCTGCGCGCGCAGCGCCGCGCCGAGCTCTTCGGTGATCGGTCCCGCATCGGGGTCGAGCTGCGGGAGCACCTTGCGGGCATGGTCCGGGGCGGGCACGAAGTTGCGGCGGGTCGCCTTGGGCAGCGCGCGGATCAGCGCGGTGACCAACTCCTCGCGCACGCCCGGCACCAGCCAGTCGAACCCGTCGTCAGTGACCTGGTTGAGCTGATCGAGCGGTAGATGTGCCGTCACACCGTCGGCGTCCGAACCCGGCTCGAACTGGTAGGTCAGCCGGAGTTTGAGGTCGCCCTGCCGCCAGCTCTTCGGATAGTCCGTGGCGTCGACGGCGTCCGCGTCGTCACGCAGCAGGATGTCCTCGGTGAGAGTCAGCAGCTTCGGGTTCTTGCGGCTCTCGGTCTTCCACCAGCTGTCGAAATGCACTGCGGAGACGACGGATTCGGGGATGCGCGCGTCGTAGAAGTCGAAGAGCTCGTCGTCGCCCACCAGCAGGTCACGGCGGCGGGCGCGCGCTTCCAGGTCGGCGATACGCGCCACGAGCTGCCGGTTGTCGCGGAAGAACGCGTGTCGGGTCTCCCAGTCGCCCTCGACGAGCGCATTGCGGATGAACAGCTCGCGGCACAGCTCCGGGTCGATCGAGCCGTAGGACACCTGGCGGCCGGCAACGAGGGGCACGCCATACAGGGTGATGCGCTCGGCGGCCATCACGCTCCCGCGTTTGCGGGACCAATGTGGTTCTGCGTATTGCCTTTTCACCAGGTGCTCACCGAGTCGCTCGGCCCACGCCGGGTCGATCCGTGCATTGGTGCGCGCCCACAGGCGGGTGGTCTCGACGAGTTCGGCAGACATCACGTAGTCGGGCTGCCGGCGGAACAGCGTCGACCCGGGTTGGACCGAGAAGCGCGCGCCGCGCGACCCCTGGTAATCCCGCTTGTCGGGATCACGCAGGCCGATCTGGGAGAGCAATCCCGCCAGCAATGCCTGGTGTATGGCGTCCTCTCCTGCCGGGTTGTCGCTCGGTGTCAGGTCGTGCTGCTTGGCGACGCGTTTGAGCTGGGCGTGCAGGTCCTGCCACTCGCGGATGCGCAGGTAGTGCAGGTATTCGCGCTTGCACATGCGGCGGAAAGCGCTGCTGGACAGCGTGTTCCGCTGCTCCTTGAGGTAGCGCCACAGGTTGAGCAGGCTGAGGAAATCACTGGTCTCGTGCTTGAACCGCGCGTGCGACTGGTCGGCCTGCGCCTGTGCGTCGGCGGGCCGCTCGCGCGGGTCCTGGATCGACAGGGCCGCCACGATGACGAGCACCTCACGCAGTGAGCCGTTCTCGGCAGCGGCGACGAGCATGCGGGCCAGCCGTGGATCGATCGGCAATGCCGCGATCGTGCGCCCGTATGGCGTCAGGGCACGCCGCTGTTGCGTCCCTCTCTCCTGGATCGCGCCGAGTTCCTGCAGCAGGCGCACACCGTCGGTGATCTGGCGCGCGTCGGGCGGCTCGAGGAACGGGAAGCGAGCGACGTCGCCCAGTCCGAGAGAGGTCATCTGCAGGATGACGGACGCCAGGTTGGTGCGCAGGATCTCCGGGTCGGTGAAGTCGGGGCGGGCATCGAAGTCCTCTTCGGCATACAGCCGGATGCAGACGCCGTCGGCGATGCGCCCGCAACGGCCGGAGCGTTGCCGCGCGGAGGCCTTGGAGATGGGCTCGATCGGCAGTCGCTGCACCTTGGTGCGCTGGCTGTAGCGGGAAATGCGGGCGGTGCCGGTGTCGACGACATACCGGATGCCGGGAACGGTCAGCGAGGTCTCGGCGACGTTGGTGGCCAGGATGATCCGTCGCTTGCCGGACCTCTTGAAGACCCGGTGCTGCTCGGCCGTGGACAGTCGGGCGAAGAGCGGCAGGACCTCCGTGCTCGGCAACTGCAGTGCGGTCAATGCGTCTGCGGCGTCACGGATCTCACGCTCTCCCGAGCAGAAGACCAGCACATCCTGCGGACCCCCATCAGCACGAGCTTCCGCCCACAACTCGGTGACCGCGTCGGTGATGCCGGTCACCTGATCGACGTCGACCTCCTGCTCACCCTCCATTCGCACCAACGGCCGGTAACGCACCTCGACCGGGTAGGTGCGGCCGGACACCTCGATGACCGGCACCGGCGGGTGTCCCTCGAGGCTGAAGTGATCGGCGAACCGTTGCGGATCGATGGTGGCCGAGGTGATGATCACCTTCAGGTCAGGACGGCGCGGCAACAGCTGCCGTAAATAACCCAGGATGAAGTCGATGTTGAGCGACCGCTCGTGCGCCTCGTCGATGATCAACGTGTCGTAGCGCCGCAGATCGCGGTCCCGCTGCATCTCCGACAACAGCACGCCGTCGGTCATCACCTTGATCAGCGAGTCCTTGCTCGTGTGATCGGCGAATCGCATCTGATAGCCGACGGTTTCACCGAGCGTGACGTCCAACTCCTCGGCCACGCGCTCGGAGACCGACCGGGCGGCGATGCGCCGCGGCTGGGTGTGCCCGATCATCCCGTCGAGGCCGCGTCCCAGCTCCAGGCAGATCTTCGGCAGCTGGGTGGTCTTGCCCGAGCCGGTCTCACCGGCGATGACAACGACCTGATGGTCGCGGATCGCGGCGGCTATCTCGTCCTTGGCCGCGCTGACCGGAAGTTGCTCGGGATAGGTGATGGCCGGGACGAGAGTGCGTCGGTGTGCACGGCGCGCTTCGCGCTGCTCCGACGTCTCCCGGGGCGGCCGGCGTCCGTCCTGCCGTCCGCCGTTACGGCCACGGCGGCCACGGGAGCGGCGGCTTGCGGGCGCGGAGGAGTCAGGTGAGGTCATGGTGATCGGCTCCATTGTCGCAGGCCTCCCGGCACCCGTCGCATGCATTTCGCCGGGCGGACGCGATCCCCCGATCGTCGACACCGCCCGGCCGGCCTGGCCCACTCAGACCGCTCGCGCAACCACGTCGCCGAACAACTCCTCACCGTCGACGTCCAAGCCTCGTGCGCGGAACCAGGTGGCCACGTTGGTGCAGTCACGCTGCAGCATCTCCATGCCGTGCGGATTCGCGAAGAGGTCGACGGTCTGGGGCAGGTCGATCAGCACCAGCCGCTCCCCCGACACGAGCAGGTTGTATGCCGACAGGTCGCCGTGCACGCAACCGAGCGCTGCCAGTCCAGTGATGGCGCCGGTCAGCTGTGACCACAATGATTCCAACAGTTTCCGGTCCGGTCGGGTGGCCGCCAGCCGCGGTGCGGGCGCACCGTCGTCGCCGAGCACGAGCTCCATCAGGATCTCGGTGCCGTCCACCTGGACCGGGTAGGGCACCGGCAGTCCGGCGGAGTGGAACCGCACCAGCGACTCCCACTCGGCCCACGCCCACATGCCTGCGGCGACCGACTTGCCGAAGGACGTGCTCTTGGCCATCGCGCGCGCCTCGCGGCCGCCCTTCTTCGGCAGCTTGCGGCCGTCGGTGTAGTCGGTGGTTCGGTGGAACGTCCGATGCGACGAGTCGCGGTAGCGCTTCGCGGCGAGCACCACGCTGCGGTCGTCGAGTGGGGCGGAGCGTTCGAGCAGGAAGACGTCGGCTTCCTTGCCGGTCTTGAGGATCCCGAGCTCGGTGTCGACGGCGGCGTCGTCGGTGATGATCCAGTCCGGCCACGGCTGGGGGCCACGGCTCAGCGGCTGGCAACTCCCCCAGGTGGACCAGCGCTGGTCATCGTCCAGCTCGCCGATCTGCTGGTAGGAGAAGGTGAAACGGTCATCAAGCGAGGAGGCGGCAGCCTCCGGGTGTTGCGTCATACGTGAAACTCCGATCGAGGAAGAGCCTGAAAGCGGGCAGCGTGCCCTGTCCTTCTGCCATCACTGACTCCTCTCCTCGAGGCGGAACGTATGCCGCCGGTGTGTGCGCGCCCAGCCTTCCCGTCGTATGCCGGCGCGGTCAACCGATTTTCCGATCGACCGGCGCACGGACGGACTGAGCGGCATACGGAATCCGGCCGATTCCGTATGCCGCTCAATGCGTGGGTACGCCGCTCGATCCGTGCCGGGTTCAGCCCTTCGCGGCGCGGAAGCCCTGCTCGAGGTCGGCGATGATGTCGTCGACGTGCTCGATGCCGACGGACAGGCGCACCAGACCGGGGGTCACCCCCGCGGCGAGGCGGTCCTCGTCCGGGCCCTGCGAGTGCGTCGTGGAGGCCGGGTGGATCGCCAGCGACCGGACGTCACCGATGTTGGCGACGTGCGAGTGCAGCGTCAGCGCCTCGACGAACTTCTTGCCGGCTTCGATGCCACCGGCGATCTCGAAGGCAAGCACCGCGCCGGCTCCGAGCGGCGTGTACTTCTGCGCCAGTTCGTAGTATTCGTTGCCCGGCAAGGACGCCCAGCGCACCGACTCGACCTGCTCCTGGTCCTGCAGCCACTCGGCGACCTTGCGCGTGTTGGCGACGTGCCGCTCGACACGCAGGCTCAGCGTCTCGATGCCCTGCTCGATGAGGAAGGAATTGAACGGCGACACGGCCGAGCCGAGGTCGCGCAGCAACTGCACGCGAGCCTTGAGGATGAACGCGAGGTTCGCGCCGAGCGGGCTGCCGACACCGAGGTCCCGCGCGTAGACCAGGCCGTGGTAGGCCTCGTCCGGAGTGTTGAAACCGAGGAACTTCTCCGGGTCCTTGGCGAAGTCGAAGTTGCCGCTGTCGACGATGGCACCCGCGATCGAGTTGCCGTGGCCGCCAAGGTATTTCGTCGCCGAGTGGATCACGATGTCCGCGCCGTGCTCGATCGGACGCAGCAGGAACGGCGTGGCGATCGTGTTGTCGACGACGAGTGGCACGCCGTGGTCGTGCGCGACCTTGGCAACCGCCTCGATGTCGAGGACCTCGGACTTCGGGTTGGAGATGGTCTCGGCGAAGACCAGTTTGGTGTTCGGCCGGATCGCCGCCGCCCAGTTCGCCGCGTCGGTCCGGTCCTCCACGAACGTGGTCTCGATGCCGAGCTTGGGCAGCGTGTGCTTGAGGAGGTTGAACGTGCCGCCATACAGGCTCGGGCTGGCGACGATGTGGTCACCGGCCTGCACGATGTTGAGGAAGGTCAGCGTCTCGGCGGCCTGGCCGGAGGCGACCAGCAGCGCGCCGACACCACCCTCGAGGTCCGCGATGCGCTTCTCCGCGACGTCGGTCGTCGGGTTCATCAAACGGGTGTAGATGTTCCCGAATTCCTTCAACCCGAAGAGGTTCGCCGCGTGGTCGGTGTCGTTGAACTGGTAGGAGGTGGTCTGGTAGATCGGCAGCGCGAGCGCGCCGGTCGCCGGGTCGGCGGTCTGGCCGGCGTGGATCTGCCGCGTCTCGAAGGACCAGTTGGGGGTGTCGTCGCTCATGATGACCTTCCGTGCTCGACTATCGCCGAAGACGGCACGCACCGCCTCCGGCGGCGGACCCACATTCGTGATGTCCGCGCTTGCCACGCGGCGATCTGCACCGGTGGCCTGGTCCTCACCCGGGGCACCCCACCGCGGAGGAGGGTTGCCGGTCAGCGAGCCGGGGCTTGACGCTGACACTCATGACCTGGGCGTGATACTAGCGCCGCCCACGCCCTGATACATAACCGTCTCTAACTGTGGACGCGGCATGACGTTATGTATGGCGAAGTGCGCCCCGCCCCGTCCCCGCAGCCAGGCACAATGGCACCGTGTCCGACAGCACTCCGAGGATCGAACGACTCACCGTGGTCGATGCGTTCGACGTGACCACGCTGACGAACCTGCTCGCCACGCTGATCCGCGCGGACGCGGCGGTGGGCTGGGCCGATCCGCCGGCCGAGACGGAGGTGGGCGAGCTGCTGACCACACTCGTCGACGCGGGACCCTCCGAAGCCCAGGTCGTCGTCGCTCGCGTCGACGAGACCGTCGTGGGCTTCGGCTACTGGCGCCGCTACACGCGCACGACCCTCCGACCGCAGGCCGACCTCGAACGTCTCGCCGTCGCAACTGATTTCAGCGGTCGTGGCATTGGCCGGACAATCCTGCGCGACTTGATCCGAACTGCCCGCGACGCCGGCTGCGAACAACTCACAATCGACTTCCGCGGCGACAATCAAGGTGCCGAGCGGCTCTACCTGTCCGAGGGATTCGCCGAATACGGCCGGTTGCGGAATTTCGTCGCCCCGGACGCCACCCGGCGCTTCGACAAGGTCTTCCAGGTGCTGGACCTGCGGGCCTAACGGCTGCGCCTTCAGGGACTGCGGCCCCGGCGACGCCGGCTCGCAGCGACGCCCGTTCGCCACACAACTCTTGACGCGACCGCCCGACAATCTCTAGATTGCTAGCATGCAAGCAAACGACAAAGTGAGCAGCAAGGCGCAGTTCAACGTCTATCTGCCCGACGACCTGATCCGTGACGTCAAGCACCGCGCGATCGACGACGGCCTGAGCCTGTCAGCGCTCGTCGAGCAGGCGCTGCGCGACTACCTGTCCGAAGGAGCGACCCGATGAGCCTCACCGTGCAACGACTGCGTTTCACCGACAACATCGACGACATGACGCGGCTGCTGACCGCGCTCGGCCTGTCGGTCAGCATCACCAGCGACAAGGGCGGCTGGGTCGTCCTCGCCGGTCGCGCCGGCACCGTCGCGCTGCACAGCGCGGCTGACTCCGATCGGGGCGCCCAGCAGGGCAAGACGTGCCTCTCCTTCGAGGAGACCGAACTCGACGCGCTGGCGCGGCAACTCGTCGCCAGCGGCTTCGGCAACGCCGATCATCCCGACGAGTCGATGGTGTATGACGAGGCCTACGGCCGGGCGATCACGATCACCGTCGACGGAGAGGAGCTGACCATCAACGGCCGGTCCGACGATCTCTACGGCTACTCGAGCACCGGCGTCGAGTCGGGACCGGAGGCCGGTGACCTACGAGTCACGCCGATCCGCTTCGTCGCGGACCAGACGGATGACCGGCGACTGCTGGAGTCACTCGGCTTCTCACTGGTCGGGGAGGCAGACCCACACTTCACGCAGCTCGCGCTCCCCGACGCCGGCGGATCCGTCGGCCTGCACTACCCCTACACCGACGAACTTCCCATCGTGCCAGGGCCTTTCGCCATACAGCTGACGTTCGAGACGACCGCTCCCCTACCGGAGATCGTCCAGCGCGCCGAGTCCGCGGGTGCGGCGGCGAAGCTCAACGAATCGGAGTTCGGCGACTTCGTCACGATCACCGACCCCGACGGCCAGCAGATCCAGGTGCACAGCGTTTGACGGCATTGGTGGCGTCAGTCAGCCGCATCATCCGGGCGGATCGGGTCAGCTGCGGCAGCGATACTCCTGCTGAGCGTGATGTCCTCGCGCTGGTAGCCGAGGGCGTCATACACACGCAGTGCGGGGGTGTTGGCGGCGCCGGTCGACAGTCTGATGCGCCGGAGACCACGCGTCGCGGCCCAGTGCTCGGCAGTGCGGACGAGCTGGGTTGCGATGCCTCGCCTTTCGCTGCCGGGATGCACTACGAGCTCACCGATGTAGGCATCACGCTCGCCGGTCCAGTGCTCGTCCTCCGCGACCGCGACGAAGCCCACGACCTGATCGCCGACCGCCGCAACGAAGACCATCATCCTGTCCTTCCCGTCCCGCATGCCGTCGACGTCGGCCGCCACCCAACTGCGCACCGCACACAGCACGAGATCCGGCGAACGCCACTGCGCAACGCCCGTTGTCAACCGGTCGGCGAGCGCGACGACCGCGCCGCGATCGCGCTCGGCCATGGGTCGTATGTCGGTCACCTGCCGAGCCTGCCAGACCCGGCCCGCGGGATTAAAGGGTCGCGAGTCTTGTCGAGACCGAAACGTCGAGGGTTGTCGGTGCTCGATGATTGACTGTACGCATGATCGAAGAACGCGCGACGATTCTCACGGAGTCGGCCTCCGGCGTCGGTCGCTGGGCGCCGTCCGGCAGCGACGCCGCGATGTCCGTCGCGCGCGATGAGCTGGCCGTGATCAGCGCCCAGCTCAACGACGGTCACACCCGACTGGTGCGACTGACACGACGGGTGCTGGCCGAGGAGCTGTGGTGCGGCGCCGGGCTGAAGTCACCCGAGCACTGGCTGACGGCATACGCGGGGTTGACCTGGTCCTGCGCGCACGACATCGTCCGCATCGCACGTCGGGCGTCCGATCTGCCCACCATGCGACGCCTCCTCGACGAGGGCCGACTGACGCTCGGTCAGGCAGCGGTCATCGCCAAATACACGCCGAGCGCGTATGACGCCGACGTGGCCGAGTTCGCGTCATACACGACGGTGACGCAGCTGCGTCGCGCCCTGTCGCGCTATCAGTTCCCCGACGACGACGGCACTGCTGCCGAGACCGACGCAGATGACGGCGAGGGCACCACCGAGCAGAGCGCTGTCCTCGAGGGCGATGCTGCCGATGACGCCGAGCAGGTCGAGGCCGCGACGGACGATGCCCAGGACCGGGCACCCGACGCATTCGATCCGGCGACCGCACCGCCACGCCTCGAAATGCGTTACGCCGCAGGGCGGTTCCTGTTGTCGTATGACGCACCTGCCGACATCGGCGCGCTCGTCGAGCAAGCACTGCTCGAAGCGAAGGACACGCTCTTCCACCTTCACACCCGCACGATGAGCAACCCGCGACCCGCCGGCGGCCCACGTCCTGGCGCAGCCGATTGCGGTGACAACTTCGGCGACGCGACCCGATCCCACAAGGGCGCGTCGTTCGGCGAGGCGATCAGCCTGGTCGCCCAGCGCTCACTGGACAACGGCGCGCCGCTCGGCCATGCACGTGCGAGCCGCTACCGCGTCTACCTGCACCTGGACACCAGGGGCGAGGGCTGGCTGCACAAGCAGTGCGCGCTGCCGCCGGCGCTGCGCGCCCGAGTCCTGTGCGACGGTGTCATCCAGCCCGTCTGGGAGACCGAGGGCAAACCGGTCAACGTCGGCCGCGCCCAGCGCATCGTGCCTGCGAGGACCCGGCGACTGCTCGAGGACCGTGATCGCGGCTGCCGATTCCCCGGTTGCCTCGCGATGCACCACCTGGAGTGCCATCACCTCGACCACTGGATCGACGGTGGGCGCACCGACGCGGATCGGATGATCATGCTCTGCACGTTCCACCACGACGAGCACCATCGCGGTGCCTTCGTCATGGTGGGTGATCCGAGCAGACCGGACGGTGTCGCGTTCACCGCTCGGGACGGGACGCGGTTGCGACCGCAGTTCCTCCCCTATTCCCCGGCGGTCGGCGATGACGAAGCCGCGCCGGGCTGGGCGCCATACGCCGGACCGACCAACGAGACGCTGCATCTTGCGCTCGTGCGGTTCGATCCGCGACCGCCGCCGGAAGGCCCCGACAGCTGAACTCACCCACCCCGCAACGTCGACTAACACCCGCGGGCGTATGACGAACGCCGCCGGTGGCGCCGTCAGCGATTCACAGCGACGGAGCAGCTGTGCTCGCTCTGACGACCAACGACGGTCGCGTCGACTCGGGGTCGGCGCTGCCACCGAGTGGCGGAGGCGTGTTCTTGTCCAGCTTCGACACCAGCAGCCGGACCGCCGCATCGGTCAGGGTCGCGAACGGCTGACGCACGGTCGTCAGCGGCGGACACAGATACGCCGCGATCGGTATGTCGTCCACGCCGACCACCGAGACATCGTCCGGCACTCTGCGGCCGACTTCCCAAAGCGCGTGACTCACGCCGATCGCCAACTCGTCGCTGGTGGCGAAGATCCCGGTCACGGACGGGTCGGTCGCGATGAGCGCGCCCATCCGATATCCCTCAGCAGGGGTCCAGTCCCCGTGCAGCACGTCGGGCACCGGCGCGCCCGCGTCGACGAGCGCCGCCCGCCAGCCCTCCACCCGAGCCTTCGCCTCCGGCCACTGCGCCGGACCGCAGACACACCACACGGTGCGATGTCCGAGCTCGAGCAGGTGCTCGGTCGCCATCCGGCCGATCGCGCGCTGGTCCGTCACGAACTCCGGTGATCCCGCGGTCGCATCATCGAGGCTCACCACGGGAAAACCCTTGGGGGTCCATCGATCTCGCGCCGTCACCGGTGCCGCCACGATGATCCCCTCGGCACCGTCGGAGCGCAGCTGGTCGGCCGCGCGCCGCAGACTCCGGATGCCGGTCGTGCTGACAACGGCCGCCGTGAGCCGATATCCCAGTCTCCGGGTCGCTGCCTCGGCGCCGGCCTCGACCATGACGCGGGACGTGCTGGACCCGGTCACGATGATGCCGAGCCGGCGGGTGCGGCCGGTCGCGAGCGTGCGCGCGGCGAGGTTCGGCTGATAGCCGAGCCGACGGACGGCGTCGTCGACTGCTGCTCGAGTGCCCTCACGGACCGTCCCCTGGCCGCTCAACACCCGGGACACCGTCTGCGCCGAGACACCGGCGGCCTGCGCAACGTCTGCCATCGACACCCTCGCGCGATCGCTCGCGGCGCCATCCCGTTTGGGTCGTGGCATGTCGACCTCCCTCCACTGCTCGAGCCTTGATCTCGAGCCTTGATCTCGAGCCTTGATCTCGAGCCTCGGTCTCGGTCCTTGCCCCGATCGACGGGTCTCGATCGACGGGTCGCGATCGACGCGGCCAGATCAACGCGGCGAGATCAACCGGGTCGCGATGAGTGTAGGTCGGCTCCCGGACGCAATCCGGCGGCCGGTCGAAGTCAGCCCTTGCGGTGTTGAAAAGCGTAGCGCTAACATCACATCTTCGCAGGTCAAGCCCCACAGCGTCGAGATATTCCCGACGCCATACAGCAAGGGACTCCCGATGAGGAACGTCATCCGCTCGCTGGCCATCGCCTTGTTCGCGCTCGTGCTGGGCTTCGCCTGGGTATTACCGGCGCGCGCCACGGGAGAACCATCCGCCGGCGCACGTTCGGCGGCTGCACCGGCCGCCGAACCCGCAGCCGCCGGGGCCCCCGCGCCGCCCATCGCCACCTCCACCAACGGCTCCCCACGAGCCATCCCGGGCCTGCGCGACTGGAAGCTGAGCGACGCGACGCCATACAGGTTCAGCCGCGCCACCGCGTTCGTCGCGACCGGCGCCGCTTCCGGCATCGCGAAGCAGGCCGCGGGCGATCTGCAGCACGTGCTCGGCTTCACGATCGTCGCGCGCACCGGCCAGGCGACCGCGAATGACGTTGCGCTGCAACTGGATCCGACCGCTGCTGACCTCGGCACCGACGGCTACACGATTACCGTCGGCGACGGCATCTCGATCACGGCGCGCACCACGACCGGGCTCTACTGGGGCACACGAACCGTCATGCAGTGGGCGACACAGGCCAGGACCGCGCGATCGATCCCGGCCGGATCGGCGACCGACATCCCGAAGTACCGCGAGCGCGGCGTCGGCATCTGCGCCTGCCAGATCCAGGTGTCGGTCGAGTATGTCGAGCGCACCATCGAAGAGATGAGCTACTACAAGCTGAACCAGTTGTGGATGGAAACGAAGGTGAAGTCCAGCGCCTACCCGAAGGCCAACTTCTGGGGCTACTTCACGCGTGCGCAGGCCCAGCGGATCAGCGCTTTCGCCAAGCGCCACCACGTCGAGATCGTCGCCGAGGTCAACTCCCCCGGACACATGTCGCCGTGGCTCTACAAGTACCCGGAGCTGCAGCTGACGAACGAGGCCGGTGAGGCCCAACCGGACCGGCTCGACATCACCCGGCCCGCCGCGCTGAAGATGGTGACCACGCTCTTCGACGAATACATGACCGTCTTCGACACGCCCTACTGGCACATGGGTGCCGACGAATACATGCTCGGCTCGGGTTACGCGCAGTACCCGCAGATCGCGGCATACGCCAAGAAGAAGTTCGGCGCGTCGGCCACGCCGCAGGACGCGTTCATCGACTTCATCAACCAGGTCGACGCCTACGTTCGCAGCAAGGGCAAGACGCTCCGCATCTGGAACGACGGGATCCCGGCCACCCCCGGCGTGGTCAAGCTCAACCCGGACATCGTCGTCGAGCACTGGACCGGCAGCGGCCGGAAACCGGCAGATCTGCTGGCGGACGGTCATGACGTGATGAATGCCAGTCAGAGCCTGTACTTCGTGCGCGGCTCCTACTCCCCCAACGTTCCCCAGCTGTGGGCGAGCAACTGGTCCCCGCGGAACTTCGCCGGCCAGACCGTCTCCGCATCCGCAGGACCGGGCAAGGTGCTGGGCGCGAAGCTGTCCGTCTGGCCGGACAACGGCGCCGGCGACACCGAGAACGCCATGGAGGCGAAGGTCCACGACTCGTTGCGCTTCGTCGCACAGACAACATGGGGCAGCCCCCGCCCGGTGGCGGACTACACCGAGTTCCGCGCGCTCGGCAACGACCTCGGCAACGGGCCGGCCTGGCAGAGCGTCGATTACCGCCCGCTGGCCGCCGGCACCTACACCATCACGGCCGCTGGCGCGTCGCTCAGTGCGCCCGCCCGGGCCGCTGATCCGGTGACGGCAAGTACCGACGCGCAGCAGAACTGGACGCTGACCCCCACTGACGACGGCTACTACACGGTGTCGACCGGCGCCGGCCGATGCCTGGACGTCGTGGGTGCCGGAACGAAACTCTGGCTCGGCGTGCCGACCGCCGCCGGTATCGCCCCACAGGCGACGCGCTGCGACTCGAGCCGGAACCTGCAGAAGTGGTGGCTGCGCAAGACGAACGGCGGCTACACCCTCACCAACGCGATCGTCCTGCTGCCGCTGCACGTCGACGGCAAGGCCGTCACCCAGGAGTTGCCGGACGAGAAGCCTGCGACGGTATGGCAGATCAAGGGGTCCGGGGTGGCCGTCAGCATCGACGCCCTGCCGATCCTGGTCACCGGGAAGAAGACCACGGTCGAGGGCACCGTCACCAATGTGTCCGCGGCCAAGGTCACCGACGTGGCCGTGACCATCGACGGCCCGGACGGCTGGACGGTCACCAGCACTCCGGACTCGATCGCAGCGCTGGCACGCGGGGACTCGGCGACGGTCAGCCTGTCGATCGTCCCGGGCGACGGCCACGTCGGCGACGTTCCACTGCGGGTGATCGTGTCCTGGCACCAACGGGGTTCGTCATACACCCGGCTGAGCCCGGTGACCGCCGCGACGTCGTGCACCGCCGACCCGCAGAGTCCGAAGTCGCTGCTGTGGGTGGACAGCGAGGAGACCACCGGTGACGATTCGCCGGGTCGCTACGCCATCGACGGCGACCCGTCGACGTTCTGGGGCACGAGTTGGTCGTCGGGCGACGCCCCGTTGCCGCACGAGATCGCGGTGGACCTGGGAGCCTCGCGTTCGGTGTGCGCCATCCGCGTGCTCCCCCGGCAGGGCATCAACCCCGGGGCCATCAACGGTCAGATCGCGCAGTATGCCGTCTATGCGACCGACGACCCGGCGGTCGCCGCATCGCGCGACGTGACCGCCTGGGGACAGCCCGTCGCCACCGGCACGCTGCCGTCCGGGTTCCAGTCGAAGTTCGTGGCGTTCACGAGGTCCGTCACCGCCCGCTACCTGATGGTGCAGGCGCTCAGCGAGCAGCAGGGCAAGCCCTGGACCACCATCGCCGAGCTCACGGTCGACGCCACCTGACCGAAGCACCCGCACTGAAACCGGGTGCGTCGGCCCGGACACGGCTGCGCCGCCCACCAGCAGGTGGGCGGCGCAGCTGTGTCGGTCGAGCCGTCGGGTCGGTGCTGGTCAGCCGCGGTAACGGGCGACGACGCGGTAGAGGATCGGGTCCTCATCGCCATACGGTGACAGCCCGTCCGACTCCTGGTCGGTGATCACGTCGAAGCCGAAGCGACCCTCCAGTGCGCTGCGGAACTCCGCGGCGTTCTGGAAACGCCGGTAGTGGTTGCCGAACGTCTTCTTCAGCTTCTCGTCCTCGTCGGTGCGGAACTCCGCAGCGAACAGGTCGCCGTCCCGGGCGACCGCCCTGATGTGCGAGAGCAGGTCCTCCTGCACCTCCGCCTTGATGGAGTGCAGGAAGAACCGCAGGTAGAACAGGACCGATCCCTCGTGCTGGTCGCGGAACTGCTGCAGGGCCTTCCCCAGTGCCTCCGAGTCGGACACGTCGCAGACCTCGAAGGTGGCACGCTCGCCGACACCGAGTTGCTTCGCACGGGCCGTGGCCCCCTCGACCGCGACGCCGGACTGGTCGATGCCGAGCACGCTGCGGCCGATCTGACCGAAGGCGCAGGAGTCCCGGCCGTCCCCGCAGCCGATGTCGATGACTGCGTCGGGGAGGTCGTCGAGCTTGCTGACCTCACCGAAGAAGGTCGAGCCCTCGGTGTTGGAGTGGCGGGCGTAGAAGTTGGACCAGTAGACCTTGTCGCGCTGGGCCGTGGTCAGCACGCCGTCGTCGGCGACGTCACGTCGTGCGTGCGACCAGTGGAAGCCGGGCTTGGGCAGCTTCCAGTCGTCCCCGTAGATGTGCGCGACGAGCGGCTCGGGGTTCTTCGGTCGCAACACCTTGCCGCCGGGAAAGTCCACCAACTCGGTGCCGGTGTAGTCGGCGGTGGTGTAGGCGCGGGTTCCGGCGATGCCCCACGGGAACCGCAACCGGCCCTCCGGGTCGAAGTAGAGATGGAAGAGATCGATGCGGTACTTGCGGTCCTCGGGGTCGTGCACGTGCAGCACCCGCTGCCGCAGGTCGACCTCGAGACCTGCGTCGAGCAGGGCCAAAGCGATCGCGACGATCTCCTCGGCCGCCTCCGGGCCGGTGCGGTGATCGGAGATGAAGGCTGAATCGAAGTCCGCATCGTGCCCGATGTAGCCACCCTCACGCACCGACCCCAGCAAGGTGCCGTAGATGACGAACACGTCGTGCCCGAAGCGCTCGCCGACGACTTCACGCACCTTCGCGTAGATGCCGGCGATCCGTCGCTGCCACTCCTCGTCGAGCCGCTTGGACAGTGCGATCCCCCCGGTCTGGGTGAGGGTGAAGCCCTTGTCGAGGCGCTGCTGCAGCGTCTTGAGATCGGACCTGCCCTTCTTGGGCGCACGGAAGAACATCCCGTGTCCGACGATCGGCAACGGCTGGTCACCGAACCTGATCGTGACCGTGTCCCCCTTGCTCAGGTAGTCCCAGATCGCCCGGACCTGAAACGAGAACGCGCGCTGCTCGTAACCCGCGGGGATGTTGCGACGACCGTCCGGCCGGCCGGCAGTCGTCCCCCCTCCGACGACGCGGCGGTGCTTCGCCGCTTCCTGCGCGGTGGGCGGACCCTGGTCCTCCTTGGTCACGATCATCGCCGACAGTGCGCCGTCCGGTGTCGGGTATGTCGAGGAGAGCTGGATCGACCCCAGGTGCAGCGTGACCGGTGTCGCCGGGGTGTGCGATGGCACCATCACCCAGCCGGCGACCTGCGTCTCGGCGAAGCGCTCCACCATCCCGGTCACGGGGACGGTCCCGTTCCTGACTCGGCCGGTCACCTCCGCCTTGCGCTCGAGAATCTCGCGCCGCGCCCGAAGCAGTTTGCCGCGGGGTCCTTCCGGGATCGTGTTGAGCACGCGCCGTCGCACGGATGCCATCCGTCAGCCACCTCTCCTGGCAAGAGCCGGTCGAACCGGTGGAGGAGCGCGGCGACGTCCTTTGCGGGTTGCCGTGTTCGCCCTGCGGATTCGACGCGGGGTCTTGCGATGTCCATTAGCAGGTCACCGGGCAGATTGCCCGACAAGTAGGTGAATGTTACCTGGCAGTCCAGTGACGATGTGGCGACCGTCACGTCCAGGCGTCACCTTTTTCGGCCTCCCGACGTCGCGTGCGTCGCGGCGTGCGGAGTGTGGTTGCGCCAGCGCGCGTCAGAGCAGTTGGGCCAAGGAGTAGATGAGCAGCCCGACGAGGCCACCGACGACGGTGCCGTTGATGCGGATGAACTGCAGATCCCGGCCGACGTGCAGCTCGATCCGCTGCGATGCCTCGTCACCGTCCCAGCGTTCGATGGTCTGCGAGATGACCGTCGAGATCTCGTGCCCGTATGTCGTCACGACGTGACCGGAGATCTCACCCAGCCGACGGTCGAGGGACGCGCGCAGGCTGTCGTCGGAGACGATGCGGCCGCCCAGGTCGGTGAGGGCACGCACCAGCCGGTCACGCAGGTCGCTCTCCGGATCCTCCAACGACTCGACGACCACGCGCTTGACCGACTGCCACATACCGACCAGGGAGTCGCCGACCGACGGATGGGACAGCACCCGCACCTTGAGCTGCTCGGCACGCTCCATCGTGGCCGGGTCGTTCTGCAGGTTGTCCGCCAGCTTCGCGAGCAGGTCGTCGACCGCGCGACGCACCTGATGGTCGGGCGTGTCCCGTATGTCGGCCAGCCACCGGACCAGCTCGACGTGCAGGCGTGCGGCGACGGTGTCGTCCAGCCAGCGCGGCGACCACCACGGTGCCCGGCTGCCGATCAGCGAGACCACCGTCGACTCGTTGTCGCGCACCCAGTCGTGCAGTTCGCGCACCACCAGATCGACGACCTGACGGTGCGAGTCGTCCTTCACGACGCCCTCGAGCAGGCTGCCCAGGAGCGGCGACACCGGCTCGCGGGCCAGTCGCGGCAGCAAAACACGACCGAGGAAGTCGCCGACCTCCGCGTCGCTGATCGAGTCGATCCCCTTGGCCAGCGCGGGCGCCGACTCCGTCACCACCCGGCGCGCGTTCGCGGGCTCGGCCAGCCAGCGGCCGACGCGCATCGGCACCTGCGCGGTCGACAAGCGCTCCTGGACGTTCTCCGCAGTGAGGAAGTTGTCGGTGACGAAGTCCTCGAGGCTGTGCCCGATGCTGTCCTTCCGCTCGGGGATGATCGCCGTGTGCGGCACCTTCAGGCCGAGCGGGTGGCGGAACAACGCGGTGACCGCGAACCAGTCGGCGACCGCGCCAACCATCGCGGCCTCCGCCGCGGCGTTGACATAACCCCACACACCGCCGTGGCCGTGCGTCACGACGAAGACGATCGCGGCGACGACCAGCAGCGAGGTGGCGACCACCCGCATCCTGCGCAGGCGGCTGCGGCGTTCGAGGTCGGCCGGGCTGAGTACGGGACGAGTCGTCAGTTGGTCCACGCGACGGGTGCGTCCGAGCTCTTGTCGTCGGAAGTACCGGCCCGGTAGAGCAGCGTGTACTTCTTGTAGTCCTGGTTGGCCGGCACGTGGTAGATGAGCGTGCCGCTGTAGGTCGGGGTCGTCTTGCTCACGTCCCCGTCGTCGAACTGCTGCTGCTTCGGGACCGCGTCGCTCAGCGATGCGAAGTCGCAGACGTTGTTCTTGGTGTCGCGCAACGCGAAGTAGATGCCCGCGATGCTGGTCTCGTCGCCGGACTTGTACTTGACGGTCACCTTGATCAGCAGGCTGACCTGGCCGTCGTCGGGTCCGAAGATGTCGTTGTCGCCCGACGGCTTCTTCACCTTGGGGGCCTCGGGGGTGATGGTGACGGTGCCGCCATACTTCTGGCTGAACTCCAGCGGCTTGCCCCACTTGGCCTTCTTGGTGCTCGGTGCGACGGCGCCGGGAGTCAGGAAGGTGTCATTGTCGTTGCAGACCTTGGCCGGATCGGCCGAGACCGACGAGGGCGGCGCCGCGGAGACCGTGGGCACACCGGTGTCGGTGGGCACCGGGTCATCAGTGCTCTGGTCGGTTCCGTCGCCCGTGGACGGAGCGGTCGGCACTCCGGTGTCGCTCGACGTCGCGACGTTCGCCGACGACGCCGGCGCCTGCACCGAAGGCGCACTGTCGTTGCAACCTGCCAGAGCGCCGGCCAGCAGCACGGCCGGGGCCGCTCCGAAGGCAATCCTGCGGAATGCGGTGGTCGTCATGATCCCCTTGTACCTCTCGTGATGATGCACCGGCCTCGCGCGGCGCGCACAGGGGCCTCAGGCTACTTGACCTGGTCGCCCCGGTGATTCGTCGGCTCGTGCGATCGGAGCGTCCACACGGCGCGTCGCGCCTTCCTCCCGCGGGTGGGCGTGCGCCGCGGCGACGGTCACGTCATACGAACCGTCCACACCTCCGGCCGGCCCGATGTCCCCTCGTCCTTGACGAACTCTCGGGATCCCTCGCCGACGGGTATGCCCTGGTGCGTCGCCGCCTGGCTGATCGCGGTGGCGATCCGGTCCCACACCGCGGCCCCCTGCGGGAAACCCATCTCCCAGGTCATCGCGTCGATCCCGACGACGGTGCGGTCGGCCATCAGTTGCGCGCGGGCCAGTGGATAGGAGCCGTCGATCTGTATGACGATCGCGCCCTCCTCGGACGTCACGTCGGTGACCCGGTCGTCGGACGTCGCGATGTGCACGATCAGCTCCCCCGCCCGGGTCGGATCCGTGCCGAGCGTCAGCGTGCGACCCATCATCGACAGGTGTTTGGTGGCCGGACCAGCGGCGATCGCTCGGCCGAAGTTGCCTTCGACGGCCCGATCACGCACCTGCGCGTGGGCGTTGGACACCTTGCCCTTGACGAAGAACCAGATGAACGAGCCGACAATGATGATCAACAGCACCAGGACGAGTTTGGCTAGCACTGCCCCAGTATGCCGGGTCGGATCCGCGGGGCGCCGGTCAGCGGGCGTATGCCGCCTGCCGCGGGTAGGACACCACGCGGACGAGTTCCGCGAGGGTGTCCAGCGAGCCCGCCAGCCGGGCCGCCGGCACGTTGAGACGCAACGGGACGCACAGCAACCGGGTGCCGATGCTGCGCACGACGACCTCGGACGCGGGCGCCTCGTCGGCGTGCGCATAGATCAGCAGACCCGCTTCCAGGTCGAGGGCGGACGCGTAGGCCAGCAGCGGATAGAAGTCCGAGCCGTCGCGCCGGTCCGCGGCCAGATGGTATGCGACGTTGCCCACGAGCACCGGTTGCAGATCGCGCCGAAGCAGCAGGTCGGGTGTGAAGTGCCACTGGTCCTGGACGTCGAGTGCGTACTGCGGACGCTCCTCCAAACTGATGTCCGGCCACAACCGGTTGGTCAACTCGACCGTGATCCAGCGGCGGAAGAGGTCGTCCATGTCGACCATGAACGCATGCGCGGTCTGCGAGCCGTCCAGGTGTCGGATCGTGATGCCGTCCAACGCTTTTCGGGCCAGCTCGAGCGCCGGTGCGTAGTGCTCGTTCAGCCGGGTCACCGGGATCTCGCCGTGATGATCGTCGGGGCCGGTGACCTCGACACCCTCGAAACGCTGCACCAGGCGCAGGCCGTCACGACGTACCAGGGGCGGCAGATCCGGCCAGGTCAGCACCTGACGTACGGCGCACAGCAGCAGGCGGTTCTCGGCGATGTCCGGGGTGAATTCGTCATACCGGCAGGGCGGCGTCGCAGCCGCCCACGGCCGGGTCGCCAGCTGGTCCACGAGCAACCGGCCGCGGATGACGCTGGTGTCCTCCTCGAGGGTCACGTAGCCGTGCAGCAGTCCGCGGCGGGTCGCGGTGTCGATGGCCCGCAGCAGGAACGCGGCCACCCCGTCGACCAACTCGCTGTCGGCCGACCAGCCGACCGCGTCACTCCCCCACGCGTCGCCCGGCAGTCCCGCGGAGAACATCGTGAAGAGGTTCTCCATCGGCGCGCGCGGCTCCACCCGGATCGTGCAGCCGGGCACCGCCAGCGCACCGACCCAGGAGCCGGTGCGCAGGATCACCCGCTCGGGGTCGGCGGTCGCGACCACGGTGATCTTGTCGGCGGCGGCTTCCAGAAGGGCCGTGCGCGCGGCCGAACCCAGTCGGATCGGAACGCTCTCGCCGTGCTCGCGCAGCTGGATGTCACTCATGCCGAGGCGGTGTTGGCCGTCGCGGGCGGCGGCTCCTCACCGACGGCTGCGCGCGCCTTCGGGCCGTGCCGCTCCAGCACGCTCTGCCAGGTGAAGGTCCGCAGCACGTCCTCGCGTCCGTAGAACTGGTCCTCGATGAACGGATAGATGCTGTAGGTCCAAATGCGTTGCAGCGCAGCGTCGTTCAGCCCTTCGACCATGAAGTGGCTGTGGCCGATCTGCAGGTGCGGGCCGCGCAGCGCACGCCGCAGCTCGTCGTTGACCAGGTCGACGACTCCCGCGACCCAGACGGGGCCGCCGTGCGCCTCCAACCAGCGGCGGAGCAGGCCCTCCATCGGGCCCTCGTGCGGCATGAACGGCACGAAGTGGAAGCGCCGGCGCAGCGCCGCGTCGACCAGTGCGATCGACCGGTCCGCGGTATTCATGGTCCCGATGAAGTAGAGGTTGGGCGGCAGCTCGAAGCCCTCGTCCGGGCGGTATGACGTCATGACCGACTGGGAGCGGTATTCGAGCAGGTAGAGCAGCTCACCGAAGACCCGCGGCAGGTTGGCGCGGTTGATCTCGTCGATCAGCATGATGTGCGGCGTCGTCGGGTCCGCCTCGGCCGCTTCGGCCAGCATGGCCAGCGGTCCCTTGCGCAGCTCGTAGACCATCTGTCCGTCGGCGTCCAGGCGCGGGCGGAAGCCTTCGAAGAAGTCCTCGTACGACGTCGAGGGGTGGAACTGCACGACTTGGCGCTTGGTCGAATCGGGCTGCAGTGCCGCGGCCAGCCGCTGGGCGAGGTAGGTCTTGCCGGTGCCGGGCGGGCCGTAGAAGATCACCTGCTTCTTGTCCTCCAGCAGCCCGTGCACCTCCCGCAGGAAGTCCTCGTCCACCAGCAGCTCGGCTGCGGCTTCGGCGATGAGGTCACGCTCGGGGTCGGCGACCGACTCGCCCTTGTGCAGCAGCCAGAGCGCGAATTGCACCTGCCCCCAAGGGTCACCGGGCAGCAGTGGCTCCAGGCGAGCCCGCAACCGGTCGTTGATCACGACGTGCAGCCGGGCCCGGTTGGGGCTGTCGATCTTCGGCAACTCGACGCCGACCGCGCGGGCCACGGCGATCTTGCCGTCCGCACCGCCGAGTGAGTGGATCGGCAGGTAGCGGCCGGGGTGCGCGACCGCCATCAGCTTCATGACCACGGCCTCACCGAGGCCGGGAGCCGGCATGCCTTCGCCGAGGATGTCCTCGATGCGGGCGACGTCGTCGCCATCTCCCCACAGCAGCACCTTGAGCGCGCGGGCGAAGGCGTCCAGACCGGCGGCGTCCATCGTGGACAGGCTCGCCTGCAGCACCGAGTGCGTGCCCGGGTGACCGTAGGCTCGGCCGCTCAGCAGGCGCCGGAACGCCGCCATGTCGAAGGCGTCGAGCCCGGCCGGCTCCAGTGCCTGCGCCAGCGACCTGCGCTGCTCCTGGTGCCAGCTGTCGCGGTCGCTCGGGTAGGGACGTTCAGCGACGAAGCGCTCCAGCTGGGCGAGCAGGTCGAGGTCGACGGGCCCGGTCGGCGTCGGTTCCTTGCCCGACATGACCTCCACGAGCGGCGACAGCCGGCGCACCGTGTCGACGATGTCGTCGGCGAAGTCGGCCCGACCGAGAGACTCCGGGTGTGGCCACCAGCGCCCGACATAGACCTCACCGCCGGGGTATTCGCGGCCCACCGGCTCCACCCGGTCGGGGCTGCTGGTCGTGCGCAGGTGGAAGAAGCGCATGCCCTCGGGCAGGTGCTGTTGTACGACGCCGCCGATCTCCTCGTGGCGCGCACCCGAGCCCGGGCCGTCCCATCCGGAGTGCAGGCCGACCGCGACGCCGGATCGGGTGATCCACAACCGGAATCCGGGAGCGCCGGTGCCGCCGGGCAGCGCCCAGGTCGCGTGCGCGTCGACGCGGTACGGCGCGTCCTTGGACTGCCCGGTGCGGGTCTGCAGATTGGTCTCCTGCAAGCGCAGCCCGGTGGCGTCCCGCAACGGCTTGTGCAGGGACCGGACCGAAAGCGTTGCGGCGCCGCGCAATTGAAGCGCCAGACCGGCGGCGCGCGCTTCGGAGTCCGCGTCCGGGTAACCGAGGCCCGGCTTGTAGTCCGCGATCAGCGCGGCGGCCTCCTCGCAGATGTCCGGCAGCGTGGTGCCCAGGCCGAAGAAGTGCTGCTTGCTGCCGAGGTAGCCGATCAGGCGCTCCGCGAAACCCGGATCGTCCGGCTCGAAGCTGCGGCACAACTCGGCGAACGCGAGGTAGCGCTCGGAGTGGCTGAGGTGCCGGCCCATCCAACCGAGCGTCTGGAACGGCTCGGAGCCACCGGGCCAGAGGATCGGCCAGTCACCGGCTTCGTCCGTCGACCAGAAGACCGACAGCGCCGTCGGCACACGCGAGCCGTCGAGCTTGCCCTCGGTGTATTCCTCCAGCGTCCGGATGCGCTGGGCGGCCTCGTCGTCATCGCGGGGCGTCTGGGTCGTCTCGACCAGCAGATCGGCCAGATCCCGCTCGTATCCCTCCGCGGTGCTGCGCAGCTGACCCAGCCAGGTGGGCAGGCTCGACGCGTGCTGGGCGAAGGGCCCCGGCCGCCTCGACCAGACGGCGAACCCTTCGACGAACGCGTGCAGGTCACGCCCGACCGCGAGCGTCCCGATCAGTTCCCGGGCCTCGGCGATGCGCTCCTCGCGCAACGAATCGACCTGGTGCCACAGCGCTTGCGCCGCTGCGTCGTTGTTCGCGGCGACCTTGATCAGCTCGTAGGTCGCCTTCCAACGGCGCAGGTCACGCTGCCGGCCGGGGCTGGGCGTGTTGGCGCGCTGGGCGTGCTTGACCTCGAAGCCCAGTCCGATCAGGTGCTCACTCACCGCGTCGGCGGCGGGCATCGAGACGGGCGTCAGCGGTCCGAACTCGGCGCGCGCGAAACCGTGCGCCGCGGCGGCCACGGCGGGGGCGTCATACACCACACCGTCGAAGTGCAGGACGTGCTCGAGATCGGGTTCGAAACCGTATGCCGCGAGGAAGGAATCCCGACCTTGGGACTGCCATTCCTGCAATGCGGCGAGTACGTCGTCCCGGGTGATGTCGGCGAGGGCCACAGCGTTGACAACTCCGAAGTCGCAGAAGGGAAAGGACCATCGTCCAGATTACGGGATGGGCGGTCTCGTTCGGTGGGCAACGTGGAACCCCACGTGAGAGCACGCAGAGTTTGGCACCATGATGCCGTGTCCGCACAGCAGCTCCCCTCCGACGTCAACTTCACCGGCGAGTTCCCGCCCGATCCGAACACCGCTCTCGGCCGGCTGGCGCTGCGCATCTGCATCGGCACCGACAGCCGCGAGGAGCTGGAGGACCGGCTGCGCTGGGAACTCGCCGGCGACGCCGCGCTCCGTGAGGCCGACATCACCGAGGAGGCCGTGCCCGGTGTCGTCGACTGGCTGATCCGGGACCACAACATCCAGGTGCCCTTCCCCAGCCAAATGGCGCTCGGACTGATCACCGCACTGGAGGAACTCACCGCGAGCGGGATCGTCTTCGGTTTCGGCGAGGGTCGTGACGTCCAGCAATCGCTGTCCGCGATCTCCGAAGCGGCGAACGTCCTCGCGGGAGAAGGCCATTCGATCGACGGTTACTGCTTCAGCACCGTCACCGACGTGGAGCGGATGATCTTCGAGCAACAACTCTTCGTCGCCTTCGGGGTCTTCAGCGAGACCGGCGAGGGCGCGGTGGAGGTCGGCGAACGTGTCGCCCGGAGGTTCGCCGCGCACGGCCTGCAGGTCGACTGGGACGGGACGGAGAGCCAGCGCATCCTGGTCCTCGGGAGTTATGCGGTGCCCTACGTCGACCTGGCCGACGAGGGCTAGTGTCGATGACCGTGGGCATCGGACACGGCGACGACGTAGACAGCATCAACGACATCAAGCACGGCGGCATCGACGCCGCCATGGACCGGCTCGGCGTCGAACAGTTGCGAGCACGCAGATCGGTCAAGTGGTCGGTAACCTCCGGGGATCAACTGGGCGCGTTCATCGCCGAATCGGATCTTCCGCTGGCGCCCACGGTGCGGGACGCCATCACCGCGGCGGTTGCCCAGGGCCTGACCGGTTATCTACCGGCCGTCGTCAGCGACGAGACCGCCGCCGCGTGTGCCGACTTCCAGCAGCGCCGCTTCGGCTGGACGGTGGATCCCGGTCACGTGCAACTGCTTCCGGATGTGCTCGGCGCGTTCGCGTTCACCATCGGTCATCTGGTCGGGCCCGGGACGCCGGTGGTGTTGCCGACGCCGGCATACATGCCGTTCCTGGAGTTGCCCGGCGCCCTGGGCACAGAGTTGCGCACGCTCCCGATGGATCAGGTCGACGGCCGCTTCGTCCTCGACCCGCAGCGACTGGCCGCCGCCCTCGACGGCGGTGGGCTGCTGGTGCTGATCAATCCGCACAACCCGGCCGGTCAGGTCGCGACCGGCGACGAGCTGCTGGCCGTCGCCGACGTCGTCGAGGCGACCGGCGCAACGGTCTTCGCGGACGAGATCCACTCTCCCCTGGTCTATCCCGGGCATCAGCACATTCCGTATGCCGCCCTGGACGAGCGCACCGCGGCACATACCGTCACTGCCGTCTCGGCGTCGAAGGGCTGGAACCTGCCGGGCCTGGCATGTGCGCAGCTCATCATGACCTCCGCGGAGCACCGGCGTCGCTGGTCGGCGTCGCCCTTCGTGGTGCGGCACGGCACGTCGCCGCTCGGAGCGGTCGCCGCGTCGGCGGCATACAGCGTGGAGGGTGTGGCGCACCTGGACGCGGTCGTGGACTACCTGCGGCGCGGTCGCGACCTGTTCGCCGACCGGATCGCGAAGGCCCCGTCGATCGGCTACGCGGCCCCCGAGGCGACATACATCCACTGGCTGGACCTGCGGAAGGCCGACATCGACCCGGGTGAGGTCGCAAAGCGCACCGACGTGCTCGGCACGAACGGAACCGCCTGTGGCACAGCGGGATTCCTGCGTCTGACGCTGGCCAC
The DNA here is from genome assembly GCF_014640635.1 of Flexivirga endophytica. Lineage (GTDB taxonomy): Bacteria > Actinomycetota > Actinomycetes > Actinomycetales > Dermatophilaceae > Flexivirga > Flexivirga endophytica. The sequence continues at coordinate 501,872 of NZ_BMHI01000001.1, read as the reverse complement.
GTCGCATGCGGTGATCGGTGAGATCGCCGACCGACTGGTCGGTCTTGTTGACTGAATCGGACATGGAGCCGGGGCCCCCGCGAAGTATTCGGAGGAGCGCAGCGGGGGAGAAACTTCGTGGGGTTAGATGACCCGCAGCTGAGTGGTCTCCGGCATGGCCTTGAGGTCGGCGACCGCGGCATCGGGCAACTGCGCGACATCGGTGACGACGTAGCCGTTCTCGCCGCGCGTGTTGAGCAACTGGCCTTCGATGTTGACGCCGTGCTCGGCGAGGATGCTGTTGACCTTGGCCAACACGCCCGGGGTGTTGCGGTGCAGGTGGGTGATGCGCCGGCCACCCGGGCGTTCCTCCATCGACAGGGACGGCAGGTTGACGCTGAGCGTGGTGGTGCCGCGGCTGATGTAGTCGCGCAGCTTGCTGGCGACGAAGCGGCCGATGTCCTCCTGCGCCTCCTCGGTCGACCCGCCGATGTGCGGGGTCAGGATGACGTTGGGGATGCCCTGCAACGGCGACTCGAACGCCTCGCCGCGCTTCTTCGGCTCGGTCGGGAAGACGTCGACGGCAGCACCGGCGATGTGCCCGGACAGGAGGTTCTCGCGCAGTGCGTCGTAGTCGACGACGAACCCGCGGGAGAGGTTCAGGAAGAGCGAGCGCTCCCGCATCTTGGCGAACTGCTCGGCGCCGAAGAACCCGGCGTTGCCCGACCGGCCGTCGACGTGCAGCGTGATGACCTCGGCGGTCTCGAGCAACTCCTCGAGGCTGTCGCAGCGGTGCGCGTTGCCCATCGCGAGCTTGTCGTCGGTGTCGTAGAAGAAGACCTGCAGACCCAGCATCTCGGCGACGACGGACAGTTGCGAGCCGATGTTGCCGTAGCCGACGATGCCGAGCTTGCGGCCGCGGATCTCGTGGGATCCCTTGGAGTTCTTGTCCCAGACGCCGTCGTGCAGCGAGCTGTCCTTCTCGGTGAGCCGGCGGGCCATCGCGATGATCTCCGCGACTGCCAGCTCCACGACGCTGCGCGTGTTGGAGAACGGCGCGTTGAAGGTGGCGATGCCACGAGAAGCCGCGTCCTCCAACGCGATCTGGTTGGTGCCGATGCAGAACGCACCGATCGCGGTCAGCCCGCTCGCCTTCTCGAGCACGCCGGACGTGATCTCGGTCTTGGACCGGATACCGACGAGGTCGACGCCTTGCAGGGCGTCGATCAACTCGGACTCGTCGAGAGCCCCGGTCCGGGTCTCGACCTCGAAACCTGCTTCGCGCAGGATCGACTCGGCGAACGGGTGGATGCTTTCCAGGAGCAGCGCCTTCACAGGCGGCAGTCTCCCACTGGGCGCCTCGCGGCCTCACAGCGCGTCCGGAATGCGGGCGACGCATCCGGCATACGGGCGGCTACACGGTGGCGTTGCCGATGAGGTGCACCCGTATGCCGAGCTCGTCGAATATCGCGGCCTTGGCGGCGAGCGCGCGGTCCGCGGTCTCCCCGTCCGGCGCGTAGGTGACGCAGAGGTGATTGGCCTTGTGACGCGCCATGAACTGATCACGGGTGACGCCGTGCAGCACCGCGTGCATGATCGGCCACTCCGGGTTCGTCGCGTTCAGCCGCCGCTGCGTCTCCTCCTCGGGCAGCTCGACCGCCGTCAGCCGGCCGATGTCCGCGTGCAGGACGCCATCCATGATGAAGACGCGCGACCAGACGACCTCGCCCGGCTTCGAGACACCGGCGAGCGTCCCACCGCCCAGCGGGAAGAACATCGGGTTCTGCCGCTTGGAGTACGACTTGTCGTAACCGCCGTGGTGGGAAGCCGGCACCGAGCCGGAGATCTCCATCACCCAGACGAACCGCCCGTCATACTCCTCCCCCCAGCGGATGTCGTGCAAGGTCGTCGCCGGGTCGAGACCCATCGCGGTCCAGATCCGGTTGGTGGCAAGGGAATCCACCGCCACTCCCCAGTCGACCTCGTTGAAGTGCGGCAGCGCCTTCCCGGCATACAGCTCGCGTGAACCGTCCCGGCTGAAGGCCGGCGGGCGCTGCACGTTGTTCAGCAGGCCCTCGGCGAGGTCGCTCGCGGGGACGGTGTCCTTCAGCCCCTGCTGGTACTGGATGCCGACCGCGTCGAGCCCGAAGTCGTCGGAGATGCGCAGCGCGGCGATGTACATCTTGTACTGGCTGATCAGTTGCGCCTTGGTCAGCTCGGTCGCCTCGTCGGTGCCCAGGTGGAAGGTCATCCCCCGGTCGATCAGCCACTGGTGCACACCCTCGGCCTCGTCGTCGGTCACCTTCTGCATCTCAGCGACCAGCGCGCTCTGCGACAGCCGCTCCTTGTAGATGCCGAGCGGGTTGATCAGCTCGTCGTCGAAGATCGCGTTGTACATGCCCATACAGCCCTCGTCGAAGACGCCGGCGATGGCCTTGTCCGCCTTCAGCTGCCGGGCGAGTGCGACGCCGAGCTCGCGTTCGGGGCTTTCGGGTTGTTCGCCGAGGTCGTGGACATGGCTCTGGTCGTGCACGATGGTGCCGGTCTCGAACCAGGTCCGCAGTCCGTTGCGCGCCCAGTCGTCGGTGAAGTCCTTGCTCCACAACGCCGAGTGGTCGACACCGGCTTTGGTCAGGCTGGCCGTCAGTCCGAGCAGGCCGACCAGGCCGGGGAAGTCGCCGACCCAGTTGGCGACCACGAGAATCGGTCCGCGGTGGCTGCGCAGTCCGGCGAGCACGTGGTGGCTGTACTGCCAGACCGCCTCGACGACGATCAGCGGCGCGTCCGGCGGGATCTGCTTGAAGATCTCCAGGCCGGCGCGCTGGCTGTCGATGAAGCCGTGCTTCTTGGCCTCGTCATACGGGTGGCCGCGGTGCACGGACCAGCCCAGCCCCTCCACGGCCGCGCCGAGGTCCCGCTCGAGCTTCTCCTGCACCGGCCAACAGGTTTCGTTCGCCGCGGGGCGCAGGTCGCCACTGGCCACCGTCCACACCTCACGCGGTGCTGCGGTCGGCTCCGGTCGCACGGCGGGCACGTCATACGTGGTCATTCGAGTCTCCTTCTGAAGCGGCGGGTGCGTGGTCGTCGGTGTCCGCGGACGCGAGCGCGTGCGCGATGTCGCGGGTCCTGTCGTAGAGCTGCCGATAGAGCCGGTAGCGCTCGTCGTAGCGCCGTCGGTTGTCCGGGTCGGGCCGGCAGATGGTGCGCGGCGGGTTCCAGTCGCGGATCGCGACGTCACTCACCTGCGTAGCTGCCAGGTATGCCGCGCCGTATGACGCACCGATCGTGCGCTCCGGGATGACTTGTTCCACCCCGGTCACATCGGTGACGATCTGCGGCCACAGGTCGGTGGCGAGGCCGCCACCGACCGCTACGACCCGACCGACCGAGGCGCCGGCATCGAGCATCGTCTCGATGTTGTGCCGCACGCCGAAAGCGGTGGCCTCCAACGCAGCCCGGTAGATGTGCGCTCGTCCGTGGGACAACGTGAGACCGGCGATGACACCACGCGCGGACGGATCCATGATCGGCGTCCGCTCACCCGCGAAGTAGGGCAGCATCAACAACCCCTCCGCACCGGCCGGCACCTCGGCTGCCTCCTGCGCCAGTTGCGCGTAGCCGACGCCACCGTAGAGATCACGCAGCCAGGCGGTGATCGCGCCCGAGGTCGCCATCCCGCCGGCCAGGCTGAAGGTATCCTGCAGCGCGCCGACCGGGCCCCAGAGCGCAGGGACCCGGACCGGTTCGGCGACCGTGTTGATCAGGAACATGGTGGTGCCGTACATCAGCATCAGGTCACCGGTGTTGTGTGCGTCGACACTGATCGCTTCGGACCAGGCGTCGATGGTGCCGGTGATGACCGGAATCCCCTCCGCCAGCGAGGTTCTCGCAGCCGCCTCGGCTGTGACACGGCCGGCGACCTCATCGGCCCAGCGCAGCGGGGGCAGCTCGATCCCGGGTGCGACCTCGCCGGCCCAGGGATCGATCCAGGAGTGGTCGTGGACGTCATACATCGGGGTGCTCTGGCTGGCCGAATGGTGGTCGAGGACGTATTCGCCGGTCAGCTTGCGCACCAGCCACGATGAGGGCATGAAAAGCCGGCGGGCGCGGGCGTAGACCTCCGGTTCGTGCTCCGCGACCCACGCGACCTTGGCACCCGCCGCCTGGCTGGACATCGCCGACCCGCACCGGCGCAGGATCTCCTCGGGCCCGTATCTGCTGTTGCAGGCCTCCTGCTGCGCTCCGGAGCGGGTGTCGACGCCATACAGGATCGCCGGACGCACCGGGTCGTCCTGCTCGTCGGTCAACAACACGCAAGGACCCATCCCGCTGACTCCGACGGCCGCTACCTGATGGACCGACCCACCGACGAGTTCGGTTGCCAATGAGCAGAATTCGTCCCACCACACGCGGCCGTCCATCTCGACCTTGCCGGGAGCCGGGCGTCGGACGTCGTGCTCCCGCGTCGCCGACGCCAACACCTCACCGTTGCTGCCGACGAGGACGCCTTTGCTGCTCGACGTGCCGATGTCGACCCCGAGGAAGACCTTGGTCATCCCGCCTCCTCCTGATCGCGGACGATCACCGACAGCACTCCGCCGCGCACCGGCAGGTAGGTCGCTTCGTCCTTCGTGATGTGCAAGGTGCCGAGGAGTTCTCCGGCCACCACCGGCCAGTCACCCGGCACCCGGTCGGTGACGATCAGCCCGCGTGCGATGTCGATCGTCGCGCGCGGCCAGGCCGAGACCATGCCGAACGCCGCCATCGAGCGGACGTAGTGGTTGCCGCACTCGACCTCGTTGAACGGGTTGCGTGCGGTGCCGTCATACCGGCTGCGCACGTCGGCCGCGATCTGCGCTGCGATCGCATGCTCGCCGACCTGCGCAAGACCCGTGGCGGCCGTGTACTCGATGCCGGTCCACACCTCGTTGCTGTATGGCGAAGGGCGTTCCGGACGCCCGCCGCGCGGGTAGCTGCAGTTCACCAGACCACGCTCCGCGCCCGACGCGAACGTCCGCAGGTGATTGAAGTGGCCGAGGAAGCTGTCGCGATGGTTGTGCTCCCAGATGCCGACCAGCGCGCGTCGCACGTTGCCGGGGTTCAGGCCGTGCTCGACATCTCCGGCGGTCGCCATCGTCACACCGGCGAGCTGGTCCCCGGCCAGGCCGAGGCCGAGCTGGAGGTCGGGATCGACGAGGTCGTCCGATCCCATGTCCGGGTTGTCGCCGGTGTGCCGGATCCGTAGTCCCTCCGCGATGTGGGAGTCGTCGCCCGGGGGCAGCACGTGTTGCTCGTAGAAGTCCCCGTTGAAGAGCTCCCCGTCGGTGGCGGACGCGCCGAGGTCACGCACTTTCGCGCAACGAGAGGCGAATTCGTCGTCCCCGACGACCTGCGACAACTGCGCCATCGCTCCGAGCGCAGCGAGGTACCAGGACTGGCCGACACCGTTGGGTCCGTAGTACTCGACGTCCATCGTGTTGTGCTGGCAGCCCTCCATCACACCGTCCTGGTCCGCGTCCCACCCGTCGGCGATCCACGCGAACTCCAGTGCCCGCCGAGCCGCCGGCCACAGCCGACGCAGGTGGTCGGTGTCGCCGGTCAGCTGCCAGGTGCGGTGCAGTCGGACCAGCGCGCCCATCTGGCCATCGGCAGCGGCCACCCGCCAGCCGGTCCCGTTGGTCTGCAGCGGCAGCTCGGCGCGGAAGCTCATCATGCCGCGCTCGTCCATGCTGTTCAGCAACTCGACCTCGCGCATGCTCCATGCGAGATCCGGGAAGAGCGCCTCGAGAGCGTACTGGTAGTTCCACACGTGGGTGCAGCTCCCGTGACAGCTGCCGTGGTCGTCGTTGCTGCCCTCCCAAGCCAGGAACGTGCCGTCCGCGATCCGGAAACAGGTGGTCGACTTCAGCACCGAGAGCGTCGACAGCACCGCGTCGGACACCGGCCCGGGCAGGTCGGACCCGGCGATCAGCTGGACGAATTCGCTTGTCCTGCGCTCCAAGTCGTCCATCCGGGGCAGCTCGACACGCAGCACCTCGGCAGCGTCGGCATACCGCTGCGTGTAGTGGTTGCCCACGATCTCGTCGCCGTAACCGAAGCGGGGCGCGGGCGCGAAGGCGTGCGTCCAAGCGCGGCGGTTCGGGAAGTGCCACGCGACGGCGAATGTCAGCTCGACGGTGTCACCCGGCTCGACCACGTCGCCCTGCACCAGCGACGCGGTCGGGACCCGCGCCGGCTCCAGCGGCTCGTCGAGCTGCCCGTCCGCCGACAGGTCATCCCAGAAGTCCAGCAGTGAGTCACCCCATGACCGGTGCGCCCAGGTGGTGCGCAGGCTCGACGCCGGTCGACCCCTGGTCGCCACCGCGAGGGTTCCCCACGACTCCGCGTCGGCCGACACCCGGGTGCCACGGCCGACGAGCATCGTTGCGCCGTCGAGCTCTTCGGCGGTGAAGACATTGCCGTCGGGCAACTGCTCGCCCGGCGTGTGACCGACGACGTTCGGCATGCTCAGGCACAGCGATGCCCGGACAGGTCGCAAGCCGGGGTTGTGCAACGAGACGCGCAGCAGCATCAGCGGTATGCCGCTGTCGTCCGCGGCACCGGGGACGAGCGGGTTCATCGCACCGACCGTGACGTGCAGCGGCACGTCCGGGTCGTGCAGGCGCACCTTCCCGAAGGGGTATGCCGCCTCGAACCTGCCGCCTGCGAAGCGGGGCAGTCCGCTGTGGGGCACTCCGCTCCCCCAGGAACCTGCCAACTCTCCTGGTAGCAAGGTGGATTCGACGACCCGTTGGACGACCCGTTCACCGTCGTCGGTGCGCAGCGCCAGGAAGGCACCCGGGTCGTTGCCCTTCGCCGGGCGGTTGAAAAGCTCCCAGTCCAGCAGCTGCCCGCGGCCACCGAAACTGACGGTGCCGGTGCCGATTCCGCCGACGGGCATCGCGATGCGTTCACACTGCGCACCGTCGTAGGACCGGGTCACCGGCCATTGCGAGAGTTTCATCGCCGCGTGTCACCCACGATCTGCACGGTGCGCAGCGAGAAGTCGTAGTCGGACATGCCCGCGGGCGCGCAGGGGCACACGTTGGACTGCAGCCAGGCGGACTTGCCGTTCTTGGAGATGAACTTCGACGGCAAGGACAGTCCGTAACCACCGAACTTGTCCGTCGTCCACGGATAGGCACCGAAATCAACTGAATTGGTGTGCGTCCACGAACCCCATGGTTGCTTCGCAACATAGAACTCGAAGGTGTTCTCGGTCCACGACGTGTAGAGGTAGCGATGTTGTGACGGCAGGTAGACGACGCCCCCCTGACTGATCACCGAGTGGCCCAGGAGGCTGCGCCGGGTGTCGGTCAGCACCGGCTGCTTCTCCGCAATGCGCGTGGTCCACGTCGGCTTGTCGTGCGAAGTTCCCTGGTAGAACTCCCATTTCGACCGATCCTGCACGTCGTCGCGCGGCACCCGGGCGAGGAAGAGCTCGGTCGGATCCGGCACCACATCGCTGTAGGAGTCGCGCCAGTTGCCGTCCAACCCATAGGCGTACACATAGCCGTCGTGAGCGTGCCGGTAGCCCTTGCCGTAGTCCAGGAACATCACCGTGGTGAAGACACCGTCGGAAAACATCGGCTTCTTGGTGTCCCATTCCCAGTGCACGCCGTCGTTCGACGACGCGATGGTCGATGCCGGCGCCTGGTTGAAGTCGCCGGAGAGGTCCTCGACAGCGAGGTACTTCTTGTCACCGACGCACGCCATACCCGTCGGCTTGCGGGTGAAGCCGGAGCCGGACCACACCTGCCCGAGGGCGTCGCCCTGCGCGAGGTTGGTGCCGTCCAGCCCGCTCTCCGGCGTGCCGGAGATGCGGGTGACCCCGATGTCCGATCCGGAGCCGCCGAAACCCTTTCCGTCACCGTATGCGGCATACACCTGCCCGTCGCGGCCCCAGCAGTTCGGCCACAGGTCACCGTCGGCGCCGCCCTTGACCGTAGGAGCATCGGCGACCTCCAGCCGCACCGAAGGCTGGTCGCCGCGGTCCGACTGCGCCTTGGCCGCCGAGGAGGCGCCGACACACGCCGTGCACGACACCAGTGCCGCGAGCAAACCGCCGGCCGCACGTATCCGCCGCGGCGTCATAGCAGCGCCTCCATCGGCTCTCCGGTGATCTCGAGCTGCTCCGCGGTCGGGACGGCGGGTCTGTTGGTCACCGGCCGGTCGAGGTAGAAGAAGGCCGTGGACGCGATGTCGTCGGTCAGCGGCCGGTAGAGGTGATGCGGCCGCCAGCCGAGCGCCTGGATGTCGACCGTCAGGTCCTTCGCGAAGTGGATCGGATCCGGCACGTGCCAGCGATACATGCCGAAGCGTTGCTGGGAGTGATAGAGCCCGTCGGGAGGGATCACCTGCGGCATTCCCAGGTATGGCGTGGTGTATGCCGTGTAGCCGCTGCCGGGAACGTCGAAGTTCCACGCTCCGCCGAAGTAGTCCTCGGTGCCGGTGCCGCAGATCGTCGGATGGCCCTCCGACGCGTCACCGTCGAGATAGAACTTGATCTCTCCCTCGCCCCACCAGCCGGGGCTGTTCACTCCCCAGGCCAGGTAGGTCCCCACGAAGTGCCCGCGACCCTGCACGTCGGTCACGATCGGGTGGGTCTCCTTGTACGGCAGCGGGTTCGAGCGGTGGAACTGTGCGTGCAGGTAACCGTTGTCGCGCTGGTCCCGGCCCGTCTCATAGGTGATCTGGTAGTAGACGGTCGCTGTGTCGGGCGAGAGGTTCTCGATCGTCATACGACCGGACTTCGTGAAGGGCATCGGCCAGTAACTGTTGAAACCACCGTTCGGGTTCGCGGCGATCATGCTCGACGAGACCTGCGCGAAGCTGCCCCAGCCACTGGCGAAGAAGTCACCGAGCGGCACCTCGATCGCCGGCTCGTCCGAGGCGTCCCAGTAGGCGCGCAGCACCAGGCTGCGCCAGTTGTCGCGGTGGGTGGTGAGCCAGATGTGTGTGATCGTGGCCGGCTGGTCGATGGCGGCGAGTTCGAACGTCTCGCGACCACCGACGTCCACGCTCGGAGAGACCTTCCAGCCGACCCCGAGTTCCGCGGCACATGCCGCGCCAGTGCCCTCGGTCGCTCGGGCGCCACCGCCCTTGCGGCCGTCGAAGTTCTCGGGCGAGATCGACCACGTCTGCACGTCGCGCAGCCGGGCGAGGTCATTGAACGTCATACGGATTCCCTCTCCAAGACATCATTTTCGGTGAATTCGATCGACAGTCGGCCGGTCTCGACCGCGCTCGTCCAGAACGCCGCGGCGCCCACCAGCGCCGCCGGCGCGGGTGCGAGCAGCAGCAACGAGGCGCTCAATTGCGTTGCCAGCCAGGCACCGAAGGCAAGCAGCACCGGGGCGGCCAGGAATCGCACCGGCCAGCGCACCGACAGCTCGACCGCGGTCCGCCACTGGGCGGTGCGGCTCAGGTGCGGCAGGCCGGTCACGAGGTGCAACATCGCAGCGGTCAATGGCAGCAGGCCGACCATGACCGCACCCGACACTCCGACGGAGGCGAGGACGACCGGCTGGCCGGTGCGCTGCCAGACCTGGACGGCGACCAGGAAGAGCGCGCCGGCGACGGCCAGTGGAAGGACAGCTGGTATGCCGTGGCGAACCCCCACCACGCACGCCCGCCACCATTGGCGGAAGGTCGCATCGTCCACTCCCACAACGGCGTTCGCGACGGCACCGATCGCGGCCGCGGCCGGTGCGACCAACATCGCCATGACCACTACGGAGAACGGCGTCGCTCCCGGAGCGACCAGCGCGGCGACACACGCGCTGCCGCACACCGCCGCACTGGCCAGGGTCAGCAACGGCAGGTGCGACCAGAGCCCTCGCATCGACCTGCGCAAGAGGACCCGCTGCTGGGCGGGCACACTCCCCACAGCACTCATCCGCGGATCCCCGCCGATGCAATGCTCGCGACGAAGGCACGCTGGAAGATCAGGAAGACGACCAGCACCGGCACCACCACCGCGGTGATCGCCGCGAAGACGACGACCGACGAACCGCCTTGTCCCGCTTGCAAAGTGACCAAGCCGATCGGCAACGTCATCTTGTCGTGACTGGACAGGAAGATCAGTGGACCGAAGTAGTTGTTCCACGACGCCTCGAACGTCAGGATCGCCATCGCCGCCAGCGCCGGACCACTGAGGGGCACGATCAACCGGAACAGGATCCACAGGTGGCTCGCACCGTCGATCCGTGCTGCCTCGTCCAACTCCTTCGGGATGGTGTTGAAGTACTGCCGGAAGAAGAAGATCGAGAAGACGTTGATCAGCGCAGGCAGCCAGAGCGCCTGCAGTGTGTCGATCATGTGCAGGTTCCGCATCAGGATGAAGACCGGGATGATCGTCATCTGCACCGGCACCATCAGTGCCGCGAGCATCAGTGCGAAGATCCGGTCCCGTCCACGAAACGGCAGACGCGAGAAGCCGTATGCCGCAAGGACACTCACCAGCAGCGACCCACCGGTCGAGATGACGGCGACGATGAGGCTGTTCAACGCCATCCGCCAGAACGGGATCAGCCCGTCGATGTCCTGGAAGTTCTGTGTCGTGAAGGGCTTCGGCAGCCAACCGGGCGGTATGCCGAACGCATCGCCCTCCTCGGTGAAGCTCTGCACCAGCAACCACACCAACGGCGCGAGCATCACGACGCCCAGCACGGCCAGGACCACACCCAGCAGCACCTGCCCCGGCGTGAAACGGCGACGCCGGCGGCGCGGCCTCGGCGCTGGGTCGTCGGCGGTCTCGACGCCGGTGGGCTTGGTCAGATCCACACTCATACGGAGTGCACCCACTTCTTGCTCGCCCAGAACTGCAGCGCGGTGACCGCGGCCATGATGGCGAAGACCAGCAGCGACACGGCGGACGCGTAACCGACCTGGAAGGACTGGAATCCCTTCTGGTAGAGGTACATCACGATCGTGAGGGTCGCATTGTCCGGACCGCCGTTGGGCGTGATGATCTGCACCGGGTCGAAGATCTGGAACGCCCCGATGAAGGTGATCACGCCGGCGAAGAAGATCGTCGGCGACATCAGCGGGATCGTGACGTTCCACAGCACCTGCCAACCGTTGCAGCCATCGGACCGGGCGGCCTCGATCAGCTCGCCGGGGACGGTCTGCAGTCCGGCCAACATGATGATGAACGTGAAGCCGATGGTGTGCCACCAGTCGATCGCGATGATCGCCGGGAGCGCCCAGTGCGGGTCGGTGAACCAGTCCGGTGACGTTATGCCGATCTCGCCGAGGTAGTAGGTGACGATCCCGAAGGTGGGATCGAGCACGTACTTCCACAGCAACGCGACGGCCGCCCAGGAGATCACGAACGGGAAGAACAACGACGTCCGCACGAAATACGAAAGCGCACGACTGGCGAGTCTGTTCACGCCGAGCGCCAGGAGGAACCCGCCGATCAGATGGGTGATCACCGAGGCGATCGAGAAGATGAACGTGTTGGCGAGCGCCTTGTAGAGCGTCGCGTCGCTGAACATCTGGGTGAAGTTGCCGATGCCGTTGAACTTCGACGGCGTCAGCATGTCCCAGCTGTAGAAGGACAGGATGATCGCGGCGACGAACGGGCCCAGGATGAAGACCACGAACAGCAGCGCTGCCGGACTGACGAAGGCGACACCCACCCAGCCGCGATGGCCCGCGCCCGTCGTGGTGACCTGCTCACCAGGGGCTGTGGTCACAGGAGCCCTTGGATATGGGTGTTCGCCTTCTTCAGCGCTGCCTCGACCGACGAGGTCCCGGTCAGCGCGGCCTGCCAGGCCTTGGTGACAGCGGTCTGCACCTCGGCTCCCTTGGCAGGGCTCGGGATCGGGGCGCCGTACGACACCGCCTTGGACAGCAGCTCCGAGCCCTTCGGCGCATCCTTGGTGAAGACCTTGCTCTGTGCGACCGAGGTGAGCGCCGGCACGTTGGTGCCACCGATGCTCGCGTAGAACTCACCGGCCTCCTTGCTCATCAACCATTTCAGGAACGTCCAGGCCATGTCCTTCTTCTTGGACGCCTTGAGGATGGGCCAGCCGTCCCAGCCGACCGGGGAGCCGTTCTCCTTGTTCTTCGGCCAGTTCACGATGTGCGTCTTGTCGACCATCTTCAGCCGGCGGATGTCCAGCGTCGGCCAGCGACCACCGCCCAGGGTTGCCAGCTTGCCCTTGGCGTATGCCGAGGGCGCGTCGAACGACCCGCCCGGTTTCGGCGAGTACCCCGCGTCGAGCAGCTTCTTGACGAAGGTCGCCGCCTCGATCGCCTCGGGTGTGTCGAAGGTGGCCTTCTTCCAGTCGGCGTCCATCGTCGACGCACCGTTGGTGAGCAGCCACGGCATGATGTCGACGAACGGGAAGCCGTAACCGATGCCGAGCATGTAGGCGCCGGTCTTCTCCTTGATCTGCTTGGCCGCCTTCTCGAACTCGTCCCAGGACCAGTCCGGCGCGGGCAGATCGACGCCGGCCTTGCTGAAAACCTCGGTGTTGCAATACATCACGACGGTGTTGTAGCCACCGGGGATGAAGTAGGTCCTGCCGTCCGGCGAGCCGTACTTCGTCGTCCATTCCTTCAGGTGCGGGTCGATTCCGGCGTAGAACGCGTCGGTGACTGATCTGTCCTTCTTGATGTAGGAGTCCAGCGGCTCGAGCAGCCCCTTGGAGGAGAAGAGTTGCTGTCCTTCGGTGGCCACGTCGACGATGTCCGGGATCTTGCCACCGGCGATCTGCGTCGAGACGGTGTTGGCGAAGGAACCCCAGTCCTTGGCCGCGATGCCGTTCGCCTTGATCTTGATGTCGGGATGCGCCTTGTTGAACGCGTCGAAGAGTTGGTTGAAGGCCTTCTGCTGCGTGGCGTCACCGAGGTAGACCAGCGACAGCTCGCCCTTGCCGGCTGCTTCCGGCCCGCCGCTGGAGCCGCCGCCGCAAGCAGCAAGGGATGACATGGCGGGCACTGCCGCCCCTGCACCCAGGAACTGCAGCACAGAGCGCCGGCTGGGGCGACTCGGCGACTCGGACTTCTTGTCGGTCATGGCATCTCCGTATGTGACTCGAACGGCATTGTGCAGTCGGCGGTGTGTGAGAAAACGTTTTCTCACTTACGACAGCGTGCACCAGCACCATCGGCGCGTCAACCGCTTCCAGTGAGTTGCATCACAATGACCCCTTGACCCGAGCAGGCGTGGTCCGTATGGTCAGTAATCGTTTTCTCGGAGCTGCTGCTCCGCCCCGGCAAGCCTCGTTACCGATTGAGGGCTCCTGACACATGACGAGACCGGTCCAGCCGCCTCCACCCACCGCCGGCCGGCCCAGCCGGCGCGCGCTCCTCGGCTCCGTCGCCGGAGCAGGTGCCGCCGCACTGCTGAGCGGGTGCGGCGACGACAACAACACCGATGAGCTGTCCTTCTGGAACTTCTACGGTCCCAGCCCCACACCCTCCCCGACGAGCGACTGGTTCACCTCCGTCATCGGCGAGTGGAACCGCAACAACGACGTCAAGGTCCGCCCCCGGTTCATCGCCAATGCGGCGTACATCAACGGCAATACGCTGCAAACGGCATTCTCGGCGGGCTCCGGCCCAGACATCTTCCTGCTCAGTCCTGGAGACTTCCTGCGTTACCAGAACGGCGGCGCCCTGCTGGACCTGACGCCGTTCCTCCCGAAGGGTGTGCGTGCCGACTATGTCCCGGGTGCGCTCGACACCCGCACCGTGGACGGGCGCGTCTACGCGCTGCCCATGGAGATCGAACCGCTGGTCATCTACTACGACAGACGAGCCTTCGAGAAGGCCCATGTCGCTGAGGGCGACCTGCCGAAGACCTGGGACCAATTCCTTTCGTTGGCAACGAAGCTCACCACGAAGAGCCGTTTCGGTGCGATGTTCGAGACCTTGCCGGGCTACTACCAGAACTTCGTCTGGTACCCGTTCCTCTGGCAGGGCGGCGGTGGCGCCGTCAAGGACGGCAAGAGCACCTTCGACTCCACCGCCGCACGTAACGCGCTCGGCTTCTGGCAGGAGACGCAGCGCCGGCACATCGCTCCGAAGTCCGCGCTCGGCGGTGGCTCCGGCGACACCCCGTCGAACCTCGCGGCCGGGTACTGCGCGATGCAGCAATCCGGCATCTGGGCGGTCGCGGACCTGAAACTGCAGGCACCGAAGTTCGACTACGGGATCTTCCCATTGCCCATTCCGGACGGTGGCAAGCACGTCACCGACGGCGGCGGGTGGGCGTTCGCCGTCAACGCGAAGGGCAAGAATCCCGAAGCGGCCGCGGAGTTCGTCGCATGGGCGCTGGCCAGCACCGACCGGGCCGGCATCGACCGTGCTCGCAAGTGGAACACGGTCGCCAAGACGAACCTGCCGCCACGCGCGAGCGTACGCAAGGCGGCGGAGGCCCACGATGCGTTCACGTCCGGCGTACTCGAGACGTTCGCGACGCAGATCGCGCCGACGCTGCGTTCGGAGCCCCGCTATCCGCCCGAGGTCTACAAGGCGATCTCGGACGCCATACAGGGCACCCAGCTCAGTGGCAAGGATCCGCAGCAGGCGGCACGTGAAGCCTCCGACGTGATCGACAACTTTCTCCTGACCTATCGAGGTGGCTCGATCCTGTGACAACGTCAGCCAAGGCTCTGTCCGAACGCGCCTCATCGACATCGACGGCATCAGGCACAGGGACCACCCGACGGCGCCGGGAGACCCGTGCGGCGTGGTTGTTCCTCGCACCGGACGCCGTCGGCCTGCTGCTCTTCGTCGCGCTACCAATGGTTTTCGCGCTCGCCCTGTCGCTCTTCGACGTAGACGGGTTCGGCAACTACCGGTGGATCGGCCTGGACAACTTCCATCGCATGCTGTCGGATCCGATGCTCTCGCGGGCGATCTGGGTGACGGTCAAGTATGTCGTCCTCTTCGTGCCGCTCTCCTTCGTCGCCGGCCTGGGCCTGGCGCTGCTGGTCTGGAACAAGTTCCCGGGCGTGGCCGCGGTCCGCACACTGTTCTTCCTGCCCAACGCGCTGAGTCTGGTCGTCATCGGCCTGCTCTGGCAGTTCCTGCTGGTCGACAAGCAGGGTGTGCTCACGCATGCAGCGCGACCGTTCGGCCTGGGTGACGTGTCGTTCCTCGGCGACCCGAAGTGGGCGCTTGCGACATACGTCTTCATCAGTGTCTGGTACTCGATGGGATACCAGATGCTGCTGTTCATGGCCGGCCTCAACGACATCGAGGGCGAGCACCTGGACGCGGCCCGCGTCGACGGCGCGGGAGCGTGGCAGCGATTCCGCCACGTGATCTGGCCACTGCTCGGACCCACCAGCTTCTTCGTGCTGATCACGTCACTGGTCGCCTCGGTCACCGGGCTCCAGGCGTTCGATCTGGTCTACGTGCTGACCAAGGGCGGCCCGGACAACCAGACGTCCACGGTCGTCTTCTACATCTATCAACAGGCCTTCAGTTTCGGGCATTTCGGCTACGCGGCCGCCATCACGGTGATGCTCGTGGCGTTCCTGGTGGCCGTCACCGCTGTGCTGTTCAAAGCGACCGGAGGAGGACGCTTCCATGCTCGCTGACAGTTCGAGCCCCACGACCGTGCGTCGCACCAGGCGGTGGCGCAACGGCACGACGCTGCGCGCGGTGGTCGCGTGGGCGCTGGCCCTGCTGACCTTCTTCCCGATCTTCTGGCTGTTGCTGACGGCCTTCAAGCCGTCCGGCGAGTCCTTCTCCTCCGGGATGCCGTCGCACTGGACGTGGGACAACCTGAAGTACGTGCTGACCGAGGTGTCGTTCCCGCGCTACCTGATGAACAGCGCGATCGTCTCTGTCGTCGTCACCGCCGCGGCGCTGCTCTTCCACTCGATGGCGGCATATGCGTTGGCGCGGTTGCGTTTTCGCGGTAACAGCCTGGTCCTCGGAGCGATGGTGTCGACCATGCTGGTCTCGCTGCCGGTCATCCTGGTGCCGCTCTTCCTGATCGCCAAGACGCTCGGCATGCTGGACAACTTCGCCGGGCTCATCGTGCCGATGATCTTCAACGCCTTCGGCATCTTCCTGCTGCGGCAGTACTACCTGAACTTCCCCAGCGAACTCGAGGACGCCGCGGCGCTCGACGGGTGCGGCTACCCGCGGTTGTTCTGGCACGTCGTGCTGCCGTTGTCCCGCCCGGCCCTGGCCTCGTTGTCGGTGCTGTTCTTCCTGGCGAACTGGAACGCGTTCCTGTGGCCGTTGGTCATCACCTCGAACCCCGACCTGTATGTCGTGCAGACCGGTATGGCGAGCCTGCAGGGGCAATACGCGTCGGCATACAACTACGTGCTGGCCGGTTCGCTGGTCGCGGTGCTGCCGACGATCATCGTCTTCCTGCTCGGGCAGCGGTGGCTGGTGGACTCGATGAAGAGCAGCGGCCTGAAGTAGATCACGCCCACGCTGGATCTCAGGGGCGCAGTGAGCTGCCGCGCACGATGAGCTCGGTCGGCAGCCGCCGCACGCGGGGCGCGGGCTGCTGATCAAGGGGCACGCCGACCCGCTCGATGAGCAATTCGCCTGCCAGCACACCCATTTCGTATGCCGGCTGGGCAACGACCGACAACGGCCGATCGGTGAACGCGGTCCACGGCGCATTGTCGAACGCGACCAGACCGACGTCCTCCCCCACCCGCAGTCCACGTCGGCGCAGCTCCTGCAGGACACCGAGTGCCATCTCGGAGTTGGCGACGAAGAAGGAGTCGGGCGGGTTGCGCCCGTCCATGAGTTCTGCGGTCGCGGTGGCGGCTCGGTCCGCGCGGTAGTCGGCGTGCCGCACCAGGCTCGCCGCCGGCCGCTTCTTGCGAGCGACGAGCGCACGCCGATAGCCGGTCAGTCGCTGTATGGCGGTCTGCGCGGTCTCCGGGCCGGTGATGCAGGCCGGCCGGCGCCAGCCTGCGTCGATGAGGTGCTCGGTCGCTTCCTGCGCGCCGGCCGCGGACCGCACCAGGACGGAGTCGACCCGCTCGCGCAACGGACGGTCGACGGCGACCACCGGAACGCCGAGCCGGGTGAGCTGAGAGATGTCGCTGCCGATCTCGTTGGGAGACAGGATGACTCCGCTGACCTGTTCCTGCTCGGCGACCTCGAGATATTGGGCTTCCTTCGCGGGGTCCTCGTCGGTGTTGCAGAGCACGACCGAGAAGCCTTCACGTTGCGCGACATCCTCCACGCCACGCGCGATCGCGGTGAAGAACGGGTTCGCGATGTCGGAGATGATCAGCGCCCACACATCCGCGCGCTGCAGGCGCAGGCTCCGGGCCAGTCCATTGCGTCGATAACCGAGCTCGGCGGCGGCAGCGCGGACCCGGTCCGCAAGGTCGGCGTCGACGGTCTCCTGATTGTTGAGCGTGCGGGACACCGTCGCCACCGACACACCAGCACGTGCCGCAACGTCCTTGATGGTGACGATGGCGATCCTCCTCGTTGTCGCGCGGGCCGATTCCCGCGGCGCTCTGCTCCCCGGGACTGGAGACTACTCTGGGAAATCGTTTACTCGAAACGCTCCGAGCGGTATGGCGCGAAACGTGCCCTGATGGGAGAGCCGGCAGACGCTTCGCGGGTGCCTGCTGGCGACGCAAAGACCGCCCCACGGCGCAGTGCCGTGGGGCGGTCCTATCGTTCGACGTCATCGCCGTCATCGACGGCTCAGGCGAGCCTCACCGTCGCAGGACGAATCGTCCTCTTTCCGTCTCAGCTGCAACCGCTGGTCGAGCCACAACCTTCGCAGACGTAGCACGAGCCGGCCGGGCGCATCTTCGTCCCGCAGGTCATGCACATCGGCGCGTCGGCGGCCTTGCCTTGGAAGCGTTCGAGCAACTCAGCCGACGAGTGGATCTCACCGGAGACCGCTCGTGCGTCGGCGGCACCCGAACCGGATCGGACGTCCGCCTCCGGCGCTTCGGTCTGCTTGGCGGTGCCACTCGCCTCGCTGCTCTCGTCGTCGCGACGCGTGGTGGCGCCGATCGACTGGGAGTAGGAGTCCAGTTCGTCGGAGACCTCTTCGTCCGAGGCCTCGACCTCCGGGGAGTAGGAGCCGGTCTCCAGCTGGCGGGCCCGCTCCTCGGCCGTGTGGATACCCATGAAGGACCGGGTCTCGAAGTCGAGGTGGTCCAGTGCCAACCGGCGGAAAACGTAGTCCATGATCGACTGCGCCATCCGGACGTCCGGGTCGTCGGTCATGCCGGCCGGGTCGAAGCGGAGATTGGTGAACTTCTCGACATACGTCTCCAGCGGCACGCCGTACTGGAGGCCGACCGAGATGGCGATCGAGAAAGCGTCCATCATGCCGGCGAGCGTGGAGCCCTGCTTGCCGAGCTTGAGGAAGAGCTCGCCCAGCTTGCCGTCCTCGTAGGTGCCGGCGGTGAGGTAGCCCTCGGCACCCGCGACCGCGAACGAGGTGGTCTCGCTCTTGCGGCGCTTGGGCAGCCGGCGACGGATCGGACGGTATTCGACTACCTTCTCCGGCTCGGCGTCCTGGGTCTTCTTCGACTTCTTGCCGTCGGAGAGCGGCTGGCCGACCTTGCAGTTGTCGCGGTAGACGGCCAGTGCCTTCAGGCCGAGCTTCCAGCCCTCGAGGTGCACCTCTGCGATGTCCTCGACGGTCGCCGTCTCCGGCAGGTTGACGGTCTTGGAGATCGCACCGGAGAGGAACGGCTGGGCAGCCGCCATCATCCGCACGTGGCCCATCGGAGCGATCGCCCGCTCCCCCATCGCGCAGTCGAAGACCTCGTAGTGCTCGGGCTTCAGACCTGGCGCGTCGATGACGTGGCCGTGCTCGGCGATGTGCTCGACGATGGCCTCGATCTGCTCGTTCTGGTAGCCGAGCTTCTTCAAGGCCCGCGGGATCGTCTGGTTGACGATCTGCATCGAGCCGCCGCCGACCAGCTTCTTGAACTTGACCAGCGAGAAGTCCGGCTCGATGCCGGTCGTGTCGCAGTCCATCATGAAGCCGATGGTGCCGGTCGGCGCGAGCACCGAGGCTTGTGCGTTGCGGAAGCCGTTCTCGGCACCGATCTCGATGACGTCGGCCCATGCCTTCGTCGCGAAACGGTGCACCTCGGAGTCCATGGCGTCCAGGGTCCGCACGGCGTCATTGGCGGCCTGGTGCTTGCGCATGACGCGCTGGTGCGCCTCGGCGTTGCGGGCGAAACCGTTGTAGGGGCCGACGATCCCGGCCAGCTCGGCCGAGCGCTTGTAGGACGCGCCGGTGAGCAGCGAAGTGATCGAGGCGGCGAGCGAGCGACCGCCCTCGGAGTCGTAGCCGTGGCCGGTGGCCATCAGCAGCGCACCGAGGTTGGCGTAGCCGATGCCGAGTTGACGGTAGTCACGCGTGGTGTCACCGATGGACTCGGTCGGGAAGTCGGCGAAGCAGATCGAGATGTCCATCGCGGTGATGACCAGCTCGGCGACCTTCTGGAAGGTCGCGGCGTCGAAGGTGTCGTCCTCGCGCAGGAACTTCAGCAGGTTGAGGCTCGCCAGGTTGCAGGAGCTGTTGTCCAGCGACATGTATTCGGAGCACGGGTTGGACGCGGTGATCCGACCGGTCTCCGGGTTGGTGTGCCAGTCGTTGATCGTGTCGTCGTACTGCAGACCCGGGTCGGCGCACTCCCATGCCGCCTTGTTGATCTTGTCGAACAGCGTGCGCGCGTCGACCTCTTCGATCACTTCACCGGAGTGCCGGGCACGCAGCCCGAACGAGCTGCCGTCCTCCACCGCGCGCATGAACTCGTCGGTGACCCGCACCGAGTTGTTGGCGTTCTGGTACTGGACGGAGGTGATGTCCTTACCACCGAGGTCCATGTCGAAGCCGGCATCGCGCAGCGCGCGGATCTTGTCCTCTTCCTTGGCCTTGGTCTCGACGAACTCGACGATGTCGGGGTGATCGACGTCGAGCACGACCATCTTGGCCGCGCGACGGGTCGCACCGCCGGACTTGATCGTGCCGGCCGACGCGTCGGCGCCGCGCATGAACGACACCGGCCCGGACGCCGTGCCGCCCGAGGACAGCAGCTCCTTGGACGAACGGATGCGGGAGAGGTTGAGGCCGGCACCCGAGCCGCCCTTGAAGATGAAGCCCTCTTCTTTGTACCAGTTGAGGATCGAGTCCATCGAGTCGTCGACCGAGAGGATGAAGCAGGCCGAAACCTGTTGCGGCGACTTGGTGCCGACGTTGAACCAGACCGGCGAGTTGAAGCTGAACACCTGGTGCAGCAGTGACCAGGTCAACTCGTGCTCGAAGATCTCGGCATCGTCGTCGGTCGCGAAGTAGCCGTTCTCCTTGCCGGCGCGGGCGTAGGTCAGCACGACCCGGTCGATGAGCTGCTTGAGGCTGCTCTCCCGCTCGGGGGTGCCGACGGCACCACGGAAGTATTTGGTGGTGACGATGGTGGAGGCGTTCAGCGACCAGGTGTCGGGGAACTCGACGCCTCGCTGCTCGAAGATCGTCTCGCCGGTCTTCCAGTTCTGCTGGACGACGTCGCGGCGCTCCCAGGTCACCTCGTCATAGGGGTGCACACCGGGAGTGGTGAAAATGCGCTCGACGGTCAGCCCCTTGCGTGCGGCGCGCTGTGCCTTCGGGCTGGCATCTGCCGTGTCGGTCATGTCCAACTTCCTTTCCACCTCAGGTGGTCGACTGCTGCTGTGCGGTGTGTGCGATGTGGTTGTACTGCTACGTCGGTGCTGGAACGAGTGGTGGTGACGGTTCACTCGTCGACGTGTTGGGGGTCGGGCTCCACGCCCGTGGCCGGTCGCTCCGCCCGGAGCAGCGCGATCGCCGACTCGAAGTCCTCGAGATCGTCGAATGCCTGATAGACGGAGGCGAAGCGGAGGTAGGCGACCTCGTCGAGGCTGCGCAGTGGACCGAGGATGGCCAGACCGACGTCATGCGCGTCGATCTCGGCGGCGCCCTGCGCCCGGATGGCTTCCTCGACCTCTTGGGCGAGCAACGCCAGGTGGTCCTCGCTGACCGGACGGCCCTGGCAGGCCTTGCGGACGCCGAGCAGCACCTTCTGACGGCTGAACGGCTCGCTCGCACCGGACCTCTTGACGACCGTGAGGCTCGCGGTCTCGGTGGTCGAGAACCGCTTGCCGCAACTCGGGCACTGCCTGCGTCGCTTGATGCAGGTGCCGTCCTCACTGGTGCGGCTGTCGACGACGCGACTGTCGTCGTGTCGGCAGAACGGACAATGCACGAACGACTCCTCTCCGCGTGATCCGGTGCCCCGAATCCGTCACCGCCGGACCTCGCCCTGTGGATGAGGTTGTGGGTAATCGGTGGACGAACTGGGGACGACCGCGCTCTGCTTGTGGACTAGATGTGGACGAATCTCATCCGTGTAACTACTAGATATAGGGATATTAGGCCGATCCCACCCCAAGTGCAAGACTCGACTCCGAGGGCCGGAAAACCGCTGGTCAGGCGGTCGGAGCACCGCGTGTCGCCACCGTGCAGCAGAGCTTCGGTGTCGACTCAGCGCGGCAGTCGCAGCTGCTGTCCGGCGCTCACCTGCAGTCCGTTGAGGTCGTTGGCGAGAGCCACCTTCGTGACCGCATCGGACACCTGCATCGACGGGTAGGCCCGGTGTGCGACACCCGACAGCGTCTCGCCCTGGTGCACGGTCACGGTGGGCACCGTCGGAGCCGGCGTCGTGGCCCACGCCCGTGCGGCCGCGCCACCGCCGATCAGCAGAGCCACGACGACCAGGACGCCGACGAGGCGGCGGCCGCGGGCGGTCAACCGCAACCCGGTCGGCTCGACACGCACCCCGACCACGGGGCCGCCGCCACGGGCCGCCGGGCCGGTCGGAACCGCTCGCAGGTGCCGACGACCCTGACGCAGGTCGGCCGGCGCTTCGGTCCACGCAACTGCACTCATCTGTTCCTCCTGAAGCTCCGGGGCGAACTCGTGCACACCGCTCGGATGACGGACCCGATCCGAACAGGCGTGCGATCGCACGTCTGTCCGATGTATAGCACGAACGTTCGACGTCGTCGAGACACGCGTCGTACAGATGTTTGGAAACTGTGTCCGAAACCCATACGCTGTTTTCACGAAGCCAAGGCAAGCACCGACCACCGACAACGGCCCCGACAACGGCCCGCGAAGGCCGCTCGCCGATCGCTTCGAGCGAACTGTTCGCCGAGGAGGAGATGACAGCGATGGCTGAGGTGCACGAACTTCCGGACCGCACCGGTGAGAGTCTGACCACGAGGCAGCGCAAGGTGCTGCAGGTGATCCGCAATTCCGTTGACCGGCGCGGCTATCCACCGAGCCTGCGCGAGATCGGCGACGCGGTCGGCCTGACCAGCCCGAGCTCCGTCGCACACCAGCTGACGATGCTCGAGCGCAAGGGTTATCTGCGTCGTGATCCCAACCGGCCGCGGGCCATGGAGGTCATCGACCCGGACGCCACAGACACCCGCGGTTATCGCGGCGGATCGAGTGTCCGAGGAGCCCAGGAGTCCGGTATCGACGAGACCGGTCTGGGCGACCTGCGACCCGAGGCGTCATACATTCCGGTCGTCGGGCGGATCGCCGCCGGAGGCCCGATCCTCGCCGAGCAGGTCGTCGAGGACATCTTCCCGTTGCCCAAGCAGATCGTCGGCGAAGGCGACCTCTTCCTCCTCAAGGTCGTCGGCGACTCCATGGTCGACGCAGCCATCTGCGACGGCGACTGGGTGGTCGTCCGGCAGCAGCCGACCGCCACCAACGGTGACATCGTGGCCGCGATGCTCGACAACGAGGCGACGGTCAAGACGTTCAAGCGGACCCGCGGCAAGGTGTGGCTGCTCCCCCACAACGACGCCTACGACCCCATCGATGGTGACGACGCGACGATCCTGGGCAAGGTCACCGCGGTCCTGCGCCGCGTCTGACCCACCACACGCCGGCCCTTCGCGGCCGGGCGCCGGCAGTGCTCCTCAGGACGCGCGACGCCCGGCCAGCGAGTCGGCCAGTTCGGTGAGCGTGGTTGCCAGCGGAGCGTCGATGCGCACCGACACCTCCTCGTCGGTGGCGCGCGTCCATCCGTGGGTCACGACGGCCACCGGGATGCCCCGCCGAACGGCACGCCGGATGAAGCGGTACCCGGACATCACGGCGAGCGACGACCCGAGCACCAGAATCACGCGGGCGGCCTCGACCTGCGCGAAGCACTGCTCGACCAAATCCTTGGGCACCGACTCGCCGAACATCACCACGTCCGGCTTCAACAGGTCGGAGCCACACACGACGCAGTGCGCCAGCCGGAAGTCACCGATGAGCGACTCGGCGATCGCGACATCGCCGTCGGGCCGCAGCGCGCCGGTGGCGGACCGATCGAAGTCCGGGTTGGCCAGCTGCAACCACTCGTCGACCATCGACCGGTCATATCGCTCACCGCAGTGCATACACACGACGTGGGTGAGGCTGCCGTGCAGCTCGGCGACGCCACGGGAGCCGGCGGCCTGATGCAGGCCGTCGACGTTCTGGGTGATGATCGGTCCCACCAGTCCGGCACCTTGCAGGCTCGCCACCGCCGTGTGCCCGGCATTCGGCTCCGCTGCCGCGAAGCGTGGCCAGCCGACATACGAACGTGCCCAATAACGCTGCCTGGCAGCAGGCGTCGCGAGTAGTTCCTGCGCGGTCATCGGTTGGAAGCGCCGTTTGCCGTCGGCGCCGCGATAGTCGGGTATGCCGGAGTCGGTCGACAGGCCGGCTCCGGTGAGCGCGAGCACGCCGCCACCGCTCACCAGCTCGGCCAGGGCTGCCGGATCCGTGGTCACCACGCTGCCAAGATCTCACATCGCATCGCGCGGGAGCGCTGCCGGCCGCGCGGCAGGCCGAGCCGCCGATGACCGCCACCTGGCGGGCGGCCACGCGGCGTCGCGAGAAGCATGGATTAGCAATGTGGGAAAATTCGTCGATCAGGATAACGAAATGTTATTCTCTGGTGCATGATCGACGCCGCTGGACTCCGAGTCATCAAGGCCATCAGCGACCACGGCAGTTTCACGGCTGCAGCGGCCTCACTGGGCTATTCGCAGCCGGCCATCTCGCAGATGGTCCGACGACTGGAGGACCGCACCGGCACGGTGCTGGTCGAGCGCCTCGGCCGCAGCGTCCGGCTCACCGAGGCCGGCCAGGTGCTCGCGCGGCACGCCAATCCGGTGCTGGCCGCGCTCGACGCGGCCGAGTCAGAGGTGGCCGCCATCGCCGGTCTGCGCGCCGGCCGGGTGCGACTGATGGCCTTCCCGTCTTCGTCGTCGACACTGGTGCCGCGGGCACTGTCACTCGTCAAGAAACGCTTCCCGGACGTGGAGGTCAGCTTCACCGAGGCCGAGCCGCCGGAATCGCTGGCCGCGCTGCGGTCGGGCGAGTGCGACGTGGCGGTCGCCTTCGCCTACGAAGGCACCGATCTGGCCCGTGGTGAGGAAGACCTGGACGCGTTCGTCACGCGCAAACTGCTCGACGACGAGGTTCGACTGGCCCTGCCGCTGAACCACCCGAAGGCGAAGTCGAAGAAGGTCAAGCTCGCCGACTTGGCCGGTGAGCCGTGGATCGCCGGCTGCCCACGATGTCGCGGCCACCTGTTGTCACTCGCCGAGCGCGCCGGGTTCAACCCGGATGTCGCCTTCGAGACCGAGGACTACGTCGCGGTGCTCGGCCTGGTCTCCGAGGGCCTGGGCGTGGCACTGATCCCCGACCTGATCCGCCGGTCGGCCGGCAACACCGGCGTGGTCACCCTGCCGATGGATCCCGCGTCGCGGCGCTCGGTGTATGCCGTCACCACGCCGGACCTGCAACGTGTGCCGGCTGTGTCTGCCACCCTGGACGCGCTGTGCGAAGCCGCACGCACCAAGAGCCTCTGCTCCTGAGCGCCTGCCGCTGACCGACCCGGTCACTGCCGGGCCACCAGCGGCGCGCCGTTGCGGGCGATGATCGCGATGTCGCCGCCGCGATCCGTGCGCTCCACCGTCGAGCCGCTGTCCCGCAGCAGATCGAGAGTGCGCGGCGCCGGATGCCCGTAGTCGTTGTGCGCGCCGACACTGATCACCGCGAGCGGCGCGCGCACATAGTGTTCGAGCTCCGAATCCTGGTTGGCCGAACCGTGGTGCGGCACCTTCAACACATCGACGCCTGGCGCGTCGGGTAGTCGCTTCAACTGGGCGAGTACCATTGCAGCTGCTTCCTTCTCGATGTCGCCGGTCATCAGCAACCGCAGACCGTGGGTCCGCACGTCGAGCACCACGCTGGCGTTGTTCTGGACCGAACCAGCGTGGATCAGACGACTCGGACCGAGCACGAGTGCGTGGACGGAACCGATGTCCAGGATGTCGCCGGTCGCCAAGGTCTGTACGGCCAGGCCGTGTCGCGCGGCGATCGAGCGGACCAACGGCTCCTCACTCGCCTCGTCGTCGGCGTTCGTCGGGTCGATCGACGACACCGGGGTGGCGTAGAGCGCCCGCACCTGTCGACCGTCGAAGACCGCCTGCAAACCGCCGACGTGGTCGGCATGGAAATGCGTGAGGACGACCGCGTCCACCACCTCGATCCGCAATCGGTCGAGGCAACGATCCATGGCCGCGGGTTCGGGGCCCGTGTCGACCACCAGTGCGTGCCCGGGGCCGGTCGCGAGCACTCCCCCGTCGCCCTGGCCGACGTCGCAGGCGACATAGACCCAACCGGGTGGCGGCCAGCCACTCACCGGGGTCGGCGCCCAAGCGGCGGCCGCGAGCACCGCACCCGCGCCCGCCAGGTAGGGACGCACCCACAGGGTGCGCAGCAACCACGCGCCCGTGCACAACAGCACCAGGGTGAGCACGGCGAGCAACACCGCGCCGAACGCTCCGTCCGGCCACGGCAGCATGCCCAGCGGCACTCGTGCGCAGGTGTGTGCCACCCACGCGATGCCAGCCGTGGGCAGCGCCGCCAACCACGCGGTCAGCCGGGCGAGGTCGACGCTCACCGGTGCCAGCAACACGGTGACGACGCCACACATCGTGGCCGGTGCGACCAACGGAGCGGCCAGCACGTTCGCCGGTATGCCGATCAGACTGACTGAGCCCTGCAACAGCACGATCACCGGCGCGCACATCGCCTGTGCCGCCATCGGTATGGCGACCGCCTCCGCCAAGGGCGCCAGGGGTCGTGGCAGGAAGCGCGCCATCAGATCGGCCCACGGCCGCGCGAAGAAGAGCAGCCCCGCGGTGGCAAGTGTCGACAGCGCAAAGCCGTAGGAGGCCGCGAGCCACGGATCGATCACCAGCAGCACCAGGACGGCCGCGGCCAGCACCGGCGGACCCGCGGTGCGTCGGGCCAGCGACATACCGACGAGCCCGACGACACCCATCACGGCAGCCCGCACGACCGATGGCTCGGGGCGGCACAGGAGCACGAACAGTCCCAGGGCCACGACAGCGACGACCAGCCGCCATCTGCCCCGGATGCGTAGCCAACCCGCGACCCACATCGTGGCCAGCAGCACCATGGTGACGTTGGAGCCGGAGACCGCGTTGAGATGCGTCATACCGGTGGCCCGCATGTCGTCGTTGAGGTCCTGCGGCAGGCGTGAGGTGTCACCCATCACAAGCGCGGGCACGAGCCCGCGCGGATCGGACGGCAGTCCCTCGGTGGCGGTGCGCATGTCACTGCGCACCGATTCGACGGCGTCGAAGAGCGGCCCGGCGCCGCCCACGACCCGGGGTGGGCCGCGCGCGGTCAGCACTGCCTCGATGTCTTCGCCAGGGTCCGCCAGTCGGAGGCGGCCCGCGACCGCGACTCGCTCGTGCCAGTGCACCGACAGCCATCGTTCGTCGCCCAGCACCAGAACGGGTGTGTGCGGCGCACTGCGCATGCCGCGGCCGATGATCTGCCGGACAGAGAACTTCGCGATGACCAGGCTTCGGTGACCGCTCAGGCCGGCGGCCACCGGCCGAGGGTCGGAGGTGACGACGCCTTCGACGCGGACGATCGCGCGTTGTGCGGCGAGTCGGTCGACAGTGCCCGCCTGACGGGTGATCAGGTGCCCCGCGGTCGCGGTGCAGGTGACCGCGACCGCGGCAGCTGCCAATGCGACCGTCTCGAGCACCCGACCCCGGCGATCGGGGCCGGCCGGCCCGTCCACGCCGCCGTGTCGGCCGAGACCGACGCGGTCCCCCGCCCGCACAGCGCCGCGGCGCCCCCGCACCACGAGCCCACCCGCGAGCAGCGCACCGGCTGCGGCGATCGCTGCACTCGCGACAGCAGGCAACCGGAGCGCGACGAGAGTGACCGGCCAGGCCACTGCTGCCGCTGTGAACAACCTCAGGTCGAGGGACTGACGTTGCGCCGAGCCGCCCTCAGTCCGGCGACGGACCCGTTCGACGACTGCGTCGAGGACGCGCACAGCCCGTCAACCGACGGTCACCAGCGGACGCAACTGCTCCAGCGTCTTGTCGCCGATGCCGCTGACCTCGCCCAACTCGTCGACCGTGCTGAACCGGCCGTTGTCGGCGCGCCACTGCAGAATGCGTTGCGCCATCACCGGACCCACTCCCGGCAGGCCCTCCAGAGCGGTCTCGTCGGCGGTGTTGAGATCGACGACGCTCGGGGTATCTCCTGCGGCGTTCGGGCCACCGGCACCGGATGGCGCCGACCCGGCCGGCTGCTGTGGCGGTGACGGGTGCTCACCGGGTTTGGGCACCTGGATCTGCTCACCGTCGGCCACCACCCGAGCCAGATTGATGGCCGACAGGTCTGCACCCGACAGTGCGCCGCCGGCTGCGGACACAACGTCCTGCACCCTCGAACCGGCCTTGACGTGAACCACGCCGGGCTTGCGCACCTGGCCGACCACCTGCACCACCAGCGTCGACGGCGCGGCACTGGCCGACTTCGAGGCCACACCGAACCCTGCCCGGGCCGACGGACGTCCTGCATCGGTCGACCGAGCGGTGCCGGCCGATGCCGACGAGGATCCGGTCGCCGCGACCGGGTGTGGCTGCGCCGAAGCACGTGCCCACAGGACCCGCCCGCCGAAAACCAGGGCGGCGACCGACAGCAGGATCAGCGCCCCGATGACCGCAAGTCGACTCGGTGCCACCTGCGCGCCGATGAGCGGCTCCGGCGGCCGCAGCAACGGTTCACGCGGCCGCAACTCGTCGCCGCCGACCCCGGCGGCATGCCGGCCCCCTCGCCGGGTCGGCTCGGTGCGTTCCGCGCGCCGCGTCGCCGCGACCCGTCGCGGCAGGTCAGCGACCCTGGACCGCGGCTCGTCGACGACCGACTCCTCTGACGGCACCCACCCCGGTGCCCGGCGGACCGCCTCGATCTCCTCGAGCACCGCCGCCAACCGGTCCGGTGTGCCTTCCTCCCCACGTGAGCGTGCCATCGGGCCTACTCCCACGCCTGCGGTGCATGCTGAAGATGAACTTCCATGCGTGGAACACTAGGCAGCAGAACGAAGTCCGCGCCGCGGCCGACGGCCCGCCTGTGGAAAACCAGGCCCGCGGAAGGGGATGTGGACAACGCACCACACACGGGCGCGAGGTCTTCGGTCAGTCGGACGAACCGACGATGCGGGTGCGCCCGATGAATCGGGGCGTCACCACGACGGCGAGCGTGCCCGGACCCACGTGCGCGCCCACCGCCGCACCGAGCTCGACGAGCAACATCCGTCGCGCCTTCGGCAGTCGTTCGGCCAGCTGCTCGATCAAGGTCTCGGCGCGGTCACGCGAGTCGAGGTGGTGGACCGCCACGTCCACGCCGTCGAGGTCGTCCTGCTCCTGAAGCTCCTCGACGGTGTCGACCGCGTGCTGCACCAGCCGGGCCAGTGCCTTGTTGGTCGTGCGCACCCGCTCCAACGGCTCGATGTGCCCGTCCCGCACGGTCAGCAACGGTTTGATCGCGAGCGCCGATCCCATCAGTGCCGACGCACGGCCGATCCGCCCGCCACGCCGCAGGTGCTCCAGGGTGTCGACATAGAAGACGGTCGTGGACCCCCCTGTATGGCGCCGTGCCGCCGCCGCGACATCTGCGGCTGCCGCACCCGACGCCGCTGTCTCCGCGGCCGCAATGACACCGAAACCCATTGCCATACCGATGGTTTCGCTATCGATGACCGTCACGGGGATGCGCGAGTCGCGCGCCGCAAGCTGTGCCGATGACAAGGTCGCCGACATCTGCGACGACACGTGCACCGACACGATCGCGTCGTGCCCGGCCTCGGCCAGTGCGTCATAGACCTGGCTGAAGACCGCCGGCGACGGCCGGGAGGTCGAGACCGGGACGAAGTCCCGCAACGCCTGCGCGACCTCCTCGGCCGTGACGCCACGGCCTTCGTCATACGAGACCCCGCCGATGGCCAGGCGCATCGGCACGACCGAGATGCCGTGCACGGCGGCGACGCCCGACGGCAGATATGCCGTCGAGTCGGTCACCACTGCTACGGACATGTATTCAGCCGACGACGAGGTTGACGAGCTTGGGAGCGCGCACAATCACCTTGCGGATCTGCTTGTCCCCCACCGCTGCTGCGATCTTCTCGCTGGCACGTGCCAGTGCTTCCAGGTCGGCGTCGGAGATGTCCGGCGAGACCTCGAGGCGATCGCGCACCTTGCCCTGGACCTGGACGACGCACGTGACGGTCTCGTCGACCAGCATCGACTCGTCTGCCACCGGGAAGTCCTCGTGCGACAACGACGACTCGTGGCCAAGCCGGGACCAGAGTTCTTCGGCGATGTGCGGTGCGACGGGTGCCGTCATCAGCACCAGCGGCTCGACGACCGAGCGCGGCGCGGGCGCCTCCGCGGACGCCTTGGTCAGGGCGTTGTTCAACTCGATCAGCTTGGCGATCGCCGTGTTGAACTGCAGCGACTCGTAGTCCTTGCCGACGCCATCGATCGCCTTCGCCAGTGCGCGACCCAGCTCCTGCGACGGAGCCTCGTCGGACACGCGCAGCTCGCCGGTCTCCTCGTCGATCACGTTGCGCCACAGTCGTTGCAGGAAACGCTGCGACCCGACGACAGCGCGTGTCTCCCACGGGCGGGAAATGTCCAGCGGGCCCATCGACATCTCGAACACCCGGAAGGTGTCTGCGCCGTACTCGGCGGACATCTCGTCGGGAGTCACGACGTTCTTGAGCGACTTGCCCATCTTCCCGTATTCGCGACTGACCGGTGCGCCGTTCCAGGTGAAGGTCAGGTCCTTGCCCTCGCCGTGCTCGACGACCTCGGCCGCCGGCACCGGCTGCCCGCGACCGTCCCGGAACGCATAGGCCTGCACGTAACCGTGGATGAACAGGCGACGGAACGGCTCCTCCGAGCTGACCTCGCCCAGGTCGAACAACACCTTGTGCCAGAAGCGCGCGTAGAGCAGGTGCAGCACTGCGTGCTCGGGTCCACCGACGTAGAGATCGACACCGCCGGGGTCTCCCGCGACACCTTCGCCCGCACCGCGGCCGGGACCCATCCAGTACTGCTCGACCTCCGGGTCGACGAAGCGGTCGGAGTTCGCCGGGTCGGTGTATCGCAGCTCGTACCAACAGGATCCGGCCCAGTTGGGCATGGTGTCGGTCTCTCGGCGGTACTTCTTCGGGCCATCGCCCAGGTCGAGCTCGACGTCGACCCACTCGGTCGCACGGCTCAACGGCGACTCCGGGTTGGAGGCGGCGTCATCGGGCTCGTAGGTCTTGGGTGAGTAGTCGGCGACGTCCGGCAGCTCCACCGGCAGCATGGACTCGGGCAGCGCGTGGGCGACGCCGTCCTCGTCGTAGACGATCGGGAACGGCTCGCCCCAGTAGCGCTGCCGGCTGAACAGCCAGTCGCGCAGCTTGTAGGTGACGGTGCCGCGACCAACACCCTCGCTCTCCAGGAAATCGATGACCGTCTGCTTGGCGTCCTCGGTGTCCTTGCCGTCCAACGACACCCGATCGTTGGACGAATTGATCATCGGGCCGTGGCCGGTATAGGCCGTGTCTTCGTCGTGGCCCTCTGCGGGCTGCACGGTGCGCACGTGCGGCAGGTCGTACTTCTTGGCGAAGTCCCAGTCGCGTGGGTCCTCGGCGGGGACCGCCATGACGGCACCGGTGCCATAACCCATCAGCACGTAGTCGGCGATGAAGACCGGGACACGTTCTCCTGACACCGGATTGGTCGCGAACGCACCGGTGAAGACACCGGACTTGGCCTTGGCGTCCTCGGTCTGCCGCTCCAGCTCGGACTTGCGAGAGGTCGCCAGCCGGTATGCCGAGACGGCTTCGCGCGGAGTGTCCGCGCCGCCGGTCCAGGACGGCTGGGTGCCGTCGGGCCACGCCGCCGGTGCCAGTGAGTCGACCAGCGGATGCTCGGGGGCGAGCACCATGAACGTCGCACCGAAGATGGTGTCGGGACGAGTCGTGAAGACCTCGATCCGGTCGTGGGCGTCATCGACCGCGAACTCGATCGATGCGCCGTGCGAGCGGCCGATCCAGTTGCGCTGCATGACCTTGATCGACTCGGTCCAGTCGACGCGGTCCAGGTCGTCGGCCAGTCGATCGGCATACGCGGTGATCCGCATCATCCACTGGGACAGACTGCGCTGGAAGACCGGCATGTCACCGCGCTCGGTCAGGCCTTCGTTGGTGACTTCCTCGTTGGCGACCACGGTGCCCAGCCCCGGCGCCCAGTTGACCGGCACTTCCTTCTTGTAGGCCAACCGCCGGCTGTCGATGGCCTCACATCGCTCGTCGTCGGTCTGCTCCGACCACGGCCGGCCGTTCGGGGTCGGGACGTCGCCTGACTCGTATGCCGCGGTCAGCTCCTCGATCGGCCGGGCCTTGCCGGCGCGGTCGTCGTACCAGGCGTTGTAGATCTTGGTGAAGATCCACTGAGTCCACTTGTAGAAGCCCGGATCGATCGTCTGGATCTTGCGCCGCGGATCGTGCGACAGACCCAGCATGCGCACCTGCCGGGTGAAGTTGACGATGTTGTCCTCGGTCGTCTTGCGCGGATGCTGCCCGGTCTTGACGGCATACTGCTCGGCCGGCAGGCCGAACGCATCGAAACCCTGGGTGTAGAGGACGTTCTTGCCGGTCATCCGCTGATAGCGGGCGTAGACGTCGGTCGCGATGAACGGCAGTGGGTGCCCGACATGCAGACCGTCGCCGCTCGGGTAAGGGAACATGTCCTGCACCATGAACTTCGGCCGGTCCCCGACCGCCTGCGGATCGGCCCACGGCCCGGCGGGATTCGGCGCCTCGAAGGTGCGGTGCTCCTCCCAGTGGTCCTGCCAGGAGCGCTCGATCTCGTTCGCCAGCGCAGGCGTGTAGCGGTGTGCGGGCTGCTCGTCGGTCATGGTCGATCTGTCCTTTACAAGTGAGCAAGTGGCGTGCGCGTCGGACTCGCGCTGCGTTGTCATGAACCCAAGGAAAAGACCCCTCGTCGCAGGGAGGGGTCAGCCGCGCCGAAGTCCGCCTAGCGTCGACGCGGCGAGCTAAGAAGAAGCAACTGCCGCACGAACGACAGATTACCGCACGGCTACCCGGCAAAGACAAAGGTCCGGCGCCGCCTGCGTTGCAGGACGGCGCCGGACCTCGCGTCGTGAGAGCCGATCAGGCGTCGAGGCCGTTGACGGCCTTCGCCAGCGCCGACTTCTTGTTGGCGGCCTGGTTCTTGTGGATGACGCCCTTGCTCACGGCCTTGTCCAGCTTCTTGGACGCAGCGGCGAGCATCTCGGTGGCCTTCGCCTTGTCGCCGGCCTCGACGGCCTGGCGGGTGTGCCGGATCCAGGTGCGCAGCTCCGACTTGTAGGCGCGGTTGCGCTCAGTGCGGATCGCGTTGGTCTTGATCCGCTTCATCTGCGACTTGATGTTTGCCACGTGTAGTACTTCCTTGGTCGATCGAGAAAATCAGAATGTCAATGAGGGTTGACGGACGCGACGACGGATGGGGCGTGGGGACACCCGGGCGATGTTGTCGCGACGGTACTGCTTGCATACGCGCACGACCAGAGCGCGCACGCAAGAGTCAAAGTTACCAGTGGCGCATGATTCGGCCCAAATCGGGATCTCGGTACGCCGCTCGTCCGTCACGGCACTCGCTCGGCATGAGCGGTCAGGCGTTGCGTGCCTGCGTGATGGTCATGACGGCGCGCTCGAGCGCGTAGACAGGGTCACGACCGCCTCCCTTGACGTCGAAATCAGCCGCAGCCACCGCCTGTATGGCGCGGCCCAACCGCTCTCCGTCCCAACCCTTCGCATCCCGGCGCGCGCGGTCGACCTGCCAGGGCGCCATGCCGAGCTGTTTGGCCAGGGCACCCGACGGCCCACGCCCGGCGGTCGCGACGCGGGCGATCTGCCGCAACTGGCTGGCCAGCACAGCGACGATCGGCACCGGGTCCAGGCCGGACGCGAGCGCGTGCCGGGTGAGGCGCAGCGCTTCGGGCAGGTTACCGCTGATCGCCGCGTCAGCGACCCGGAAGCCGGTCGCTTCGACCTTGCCGCCGTGGTAGCGCTGCACCAGCTCCACCGTGACCATGCCCTCGGTGTCGTCGCACAGCTGCTTGCACGCCGAGGCCAGCTCGCGCAGGTCCTTGCCGACGGCCTCGAGCAGGGCACGCACCGCGTCCGGCGCCACCTTGCGCCCGACCGAACGGAACTCGTTGGTGACGAACGCCGACTTGTCGCGATCGCTCTTGATGGCCGGTGCGTCGATGATCCGGGCGCCGTTCTTCTTCAGCGCGTCGAGTGCCTTCTTACCGCGCACGCCGCCCTTGTGCTGCACGATCAGAGTCGCGTCGGCGGGGCCGAGCTTGACGACGTCGAGGACGTCGGCGATCAGCTCGTCGCGACCCTCGTCGAGGTCGCGCACCAGCACGATCTTGCTGCCACCGAAAAGACTGGGGCTGGTGTGCAGCTGCAACTCGCCGCCCTCGTAACTGGCTGCCTCGATGCGCACCAGCTCGGCCTCCGGGTCGCTCTCGCGCAGCAGTGCGATGGTGCTGCTCGCCGCGCGCTCGGCGAGGATCTGCTCCGGTCCGGTGATCAGCACCAGCGGCGGGACGTCCGTCATACCCCCAACTCTGCCACCTGCAGCGGACACACACGCGGGCACAGCCATCGCGGCTCTAAAGTTCGCCCATGAGCCAGCGCCAATCCTACGTCTTCACCGCGTCGTGCCCCGACGGCCCCGGCATCATCGCCGCGATCAGCACCGCGCTGGTCGGCCACGACGCCAACATCGACGAATGCCAACAGTTCGGCGACGCGTTGACGGGACAGTTCTTCATCCGCGCGCAGGTCCACGGACCGGTGGCCGAGCAGACACTGCGGGAGTCACTGCTGCCCGTAGCCCAACGGTTCGGTATGACGTGGGGCCTCTTCCCGGCGGAGCAGCCCACCAGGGCACTGGTGCTGGTCTCCAAGCTCGGGCACTGCCTCAACGACCTGCTCTACCGCCAACAGGTCGGGTCGCTCCCGATAGACATCGTCGCCGTCGGCTCCAACCACCTGGACTTCCAGAAACTGGTGTCCTCGCACGACATACCGTTCCATCACATCCCGGTGACTCGGGACTCGAAGGACGCCGCCGAGTCGCGACTGACCGCGCTCATCGACGAGTCCGGCGCCGATCTGGTGATCCTCGCCCGCTACATGCAGGTGCTCTCACCGCAGCTGTGCGAGCGGCTGGCGGGTCGCGCGATCAACATCCACCACTCGTTCCTGCCCAGCTTCCGCGGCGCCCGGCCCTATCACCAGGCGCACGAGCGCGGCGTGAAACTCATCGGCGCCACAGCGCATTACGTCACGCCGGACCTCGACGAGGGCCCGATCATCGAGCAGGACGTCGCCCGCATCGACCACGGCTACTCCCCCGCCGACATGGTCGTCGCCGGCCGCGACGTCGAAGCCCAGGTGCTGGCCAGGGCGGTCACCTGGCACGCCGAGCACCGGGTCTTCCCCAACGGCTCGAGCACGGTCGTGCTGCGGTAGCTCAGCCCGCCTGACTCTTCCTGCCTCGTGGCACAACGGTCGGTATGCCGGTCCGCGGGTCCGCGACGATGTCCGAGTCGAGCCCGAACACCTGCTGCAGCAGGTCCGCGTCGATGACTTCCACCGGGTCGCCCTGTGCAACAACGCATCCGTGGTGCATGACGACGAGGTGATCGCTGAAGCGAACCGCCAGGTTGAGGTCGTGCAGCACCATCGCCACGGTGGCACCGCGCTCCCGGTTGAGTCGGCAGACGAGGTCCAGCACGTCGACCTGGTGGGCGAGATCGAGATAGGTGGTCGGCTCGTCGAGCAGCACCAGATCGGTGTGCTGGGCGAGGGTCATCGCGATCCAGACCCGCTGCCGCTGACCACCGGAGAGCGCGTCCACCGGACGGTCGGCCAGGTCGAGGATGCCGGTCCAGCGCATGGCGTCGGTCACGATGTCCTCGTCGCCGTGCGACCACTGCTGGAACCACCGCTGATGCGGATGGCGGCCGCGGCCGACCAGGTCACGCACCAACAGGCCCTCCGGCGCCAGCGGGCACTGCGGCAGCAGCGCCAGGGTACGAGCGAGTTCCTTGGCCGAGCGTGCGCCGATCGGCGCGCCGTCGAGGGTCACCTGCCCGGAACTCGGCGACAGCAACCGCGAAAGCGTCCGCAGCAGAGTCGATTTGCCGCAACCGTTGGGCCCGATGATGGTCGTCACCTTGCCGTCCGGGACGTGCAGCGACACGTCGTGGACGACAGGTTCCTCGCCATACCCGACGGTGATGTTGGCCGCGCTCAGCCGGGCGCCGGGCACCGCCGGTGCGTGCTCGAGGACGGCCGTGGATGTCTGTGTCATGCGGGGTCCCCGCGAAGTACTCGGAGGAGCGAGTCGGGGTCCCCATGAAGTATCGGAGGAGCGAAGCGGAGGAGAACTTCTTGGGGTGACGGAGTGGGGGAGAAACCTCGTGGGGTGCTCATGGTGCCTGCCTTTGGTTGCGGATCAACAGGTAGATGAAATAGGGCGCGCCGATCAGGGAGGTCACGACGCCGACGGCCAGGCCGGTCAGCCACAGCCGGGTGATCACGTCGGCGGCCTGCACCAGGACCGCACCCGCGAGCGCGGACGTCAGCAGCGGTGGGCGGGACGTGCCCGCGAGCCGCCGCGCGATCTGTGGACAGACGAATGCGACGAAGCCGATCGGGCCGACCGCCGAGACCGCGACCGCTGCGAGCAACACCGCGCACAGCAGGGCCAGCGCCTGCGCCGACGTCGTTCGTATGCCGAGAGCGCGTGCCGTGTCGTCGCCGAGCTCGACGATGTTGAGGGTGCTGCCCAGCCACAGCGCGACGGGAGCCACCAGCACGATCACCACGAGCAGCCAGGTGACGTTGCTGCCGTTCGCGCCGGTGAGCGATCCGGACAGCCACACCTGCGCCGACGCGGCGGTCTGCAGCCGGGCCGTCACCAGCAGCCAGGAGGTGCACGCCGTGAGTGCTGCGGCGATGCCGATGCCGACCAGCACCAACCGGCGGCCGTCGAGCCCCCCACGCCAGCCGGCGGCATACAGCAACGCAGTGGCGATCAGTGCGCCGCAGAAGGCGGCGAGCGGCAGGGCGAGGTCTGCCGACACCCCAGCCGGCACACCGGAATCGGCTGCGGAGAAGAGCACGATGTAGCCGACCGCACCGGCCGCCGCGCCGGCGTTGACCCCGATGACGTCCGGGCTGGCCAGCGGGTTGCGCGCGATCGTCTGGATGAGCGCGCCGGACAGCCCGAGCGCGAGCCCGGCGAGTAGCGCGACGGCCGCCTCGGGCAACCGCACCTCACGCACGATGAAGGAGTTGACGCCCGATGAGTCGCCGAGCAACGCACGGACGACGTCACTGAAGGGGATCTTGAGGTCGCCGTAGGACAGGTTGACCACGAGCAGCAGCAGGACCAGGACGCCGGCGACGGTGGCGCACAGGGCGGCTCGCGGGTGCACCCGCCAGGACGTCGGGCCGATGCGCAGCACCGGCCTCAGCCCGCCCGCCTTCGCCGGTGCGTGCACCGTCGGATCGGCTTGCGGACTGCGGGATGTGGTCATGGTGCTCATAGCTGCACCAACCGGGCGCGGCGGACGAGGAGCACGAAGGCGGGGCCACCGACGAGCGCCATCACGATGCCGACCTGCACTTCCGCGCCGCCGGCGATCACCCGGCCGAGAATGTCGG
The DNA here is from genome assembly GCF_014640635.1 of Flexivirga endophytica. Classification (GTDB taxonomy): domain Bacteria; phylum Actinomycetota; class Actinomycetes; order Actinomycetales; family Dermatophilaceae; genus Flexivirga; species Flexivirga endophytica. The sequence continues at coordinate 464,712 of NZ_BMHI01000001.1, read as the reverse complement.
CGAGGGTGAGCACGATCGCGCCGATGAGTCCCGCGTAGGGCACCACCCAGCGGTAATCGGGGCCACAACAGAACCGCGCGACGTGCGGCGCCACCAGCCCGAGGAAACCGATCGGACCACAGGCGGCGACGGCGCCACCGGTCAGCAGCATGACGGCGCAGATGCCGAGGAACTTGTGCAGGCCCGGCCGGACACCGAGCGCCCGGGCCGCGTCGTCACCCAACTGGAGCAGGTTGATGGCCGGCGTGCAGATCACCGTCAGCACCAGTCCGGCCACCAGGAACGGCGCCACCTGCCAGAACACCTCGATCCCGCGGCCGCTGGCCGAACCCACGACCCAGAAGCGGTACTGGTCCAGCGTCGAGACGTTCGAGGTGATGATCGAGGTGATGATCGCCGAGGCCAGCGCGCTGACAGCGGCGCCGGCGAGCACGAGGGTCAACGGCGAGGGGCCGCCGCGGACGGCGCTGATCGCGAAGACCAGCCAGGCGGTCACGCCGGCCCCGAGCAGCGCGAACCACGCATATGCCGCGGGCGACTCGATGTGCAGCCAGAAGATCGCGAGTACGACGGCGAGCGACGCACCCTCGGAGACCCCGAGCAGGCCCGGGTCGGCGAGCGGGTTGCGCGACTGCCCCTGCATGAGCGCGCCGGAGACACCGAGCGCGAGGCCGACAGCCAGCAGCAACACGGTCCGCGGCAGCCGCAGCTGGTGGATGATCGCGGACGCCTGTGTGCTGTCAGCATCGAAGAGGACGTGCAGCATGCGCGCCGGACTGATGCCGACATTCCCGATCATCAAGCTGAGCAGACCGCAGCAGAGGACCGCCGCCACAAGCACCCCGACAACCAGCCAGGAACCACTGCGAGCCTTGGACGAGGTTGATGAATCAACCTGTGGGAGTGGCGAATTCGCCGTGCTGCCCTTCTCCAGGATCGTCACTACTACTCCGTCGGCTGCGGGTTCGCGACCGGTCCGGCCGCAGCTGTCTCTTCGGGAAGGTTAGCCTTACCAAAGACGTATGGCGAACGCGCCCCCACTGTGTGGACCGGAGGTCGCTCCGACAGCAAAGGTAGGTTAGCCTTACCAACCTTCCCACACCATCGCTGTCAGGAGAACCATGCAACCGTCCCGTCGTCACGTCCTCACCGGCACCGGAGCCCTGACCCTCTCAGCAGGCCTCGGTGCGTTGCTCACGGCCTGCGGGAGCGGGTCCGGCGGGTCGACCGCGAGCGGACCTGCGACGTCCGGCACGAAGGCGGTCGACCGACCTGCCGATGGGAAGTCGTTCCCCGTCACCGTGCAGCACAAGTACGGCGCGACGACCATCAAGTCGGCTCCCAAGCGCGTCGTCTGCGTCGGCCTGCTGGAGCAGGACTCCCTGCTCGCGCTCGGCGTCGTACCGGTCGGTGTCACCACCTGGCTCGGCGCCGCCAAGGGCGAGATCTACCCCTGGGCCAAGGGCAAGCTCGGCGACTCGCCGCTGCCGAAGGTCTTGGACAGTAAGAAGATCAACATCGAGGAGATCGCCGCCCTCAAGCCCGACCTCATCGTCGCGATCTACTCCGACCTGAAGCAGGCCGACTACACCAAACTGTCCCAGCTCGCGCCGACCATCGCCGCACCCAAGGGACATGTCGACTGGGGCACTCCGTGGGACGAGACCGCGCAGCTGATCGCCGACGCGCTCGGTAAGCACGACGAGGGCGTGAAGCTGGTCAAGAGCGTCAAGGGCGACCTCGCCGCCGCGAAGAAGGCCCACCCGCAGTTCGTGGGCAAGACCGCAGTCGTGGCGACGCCATACGAAGGCGCCTACATCTACGGTCCCTCGGACATCCGCTCGCAGATCCAGCACGCGCTCGGCTTCACCTTCCCGGCGAAGTTCAAGGACATCGGAGGCAAGACGTTCGGCGGCTCGATCAGCGCCGAGCGCACCAAGGAGATCGACTTCGACGTGGTCGTCTGGCTGGACAGCCCGGCGAGCGTGAAGTCCAAGCTCGGCGGGCTCTACGAGCAGACCAAGGCATACAAGGAGGGGCGCACGATTTACGTGCCGAGCTCGGTGAGCGACAGCAAGAAGGCCAGCACCTACGCGTCGGCCTTCAGCATGGTCACCCCGCTGTCCATCCCGTGGGTGCTCAAGCGGTATGTGCCGCAGCTGGCCGCGGCGGTCGACGGCAAGCCGTCGACGAAGGTGAAGATCATCGACGAGTGATCGCAGCCGTATGACGGAGAGGTCAGCCGATCCGCAGTTGTACCAACCGGTTTCGGACTTCCTCCAGCGGCCGGTCGAGGTGCTCGGCAAGCTCCTCCGGTGCGAGCCCGAGGTCGGCACCGTCGCGCAGCTCTTCGTCGTCCTCGGGGCTCCAGCCGCCCGCCGGGGGCGCCACGCCCTCCGTGTCAACGGCTGACGCGGGGGCCGGGGGCGACGAAGCAGCTGCGATCGCCGCCGGCTCGGGCTCGGGTTCGGGTTCGGGTTCGGCCGCGACGGTTTCGACCTGGCGGTCGGGCTGCGGCGCCAGCTCTGCGGGAGCGTCATGGACGACGTCGGCCGCGGTCTCCGCCGCCTCGACGGAGGCCTGCTCGACCTGCTCGGCGTCGATGGGTGCGGAGCGGTCGGCCGCGGTCTCGTCGAGGCGCCTGAGCGCCTTGAGCACCAGGGCGCGATCGGTCGTCGGCCAGAAGGGCGGCAGGGACTTCTGCAGGAATCCCGCATAGCGCGCCGTGATCATCCGCGTGTCGAGGAAGGCGACGACACCGCGATCGTCGTGGTTACGCACCAACCGGCCGGCGCCCTGCGCCAGCCGGAGCGCGGCGTGGGTGGCCGACACCGACATGAAACCGTTGCCACCACGGCGGGCGATCTCCTGGGACCGCGCCGATGCCAGCGGGTCGTCCGGGCGCGGGAACGGGATCCGGTCGATGATCACGAGCTGGCAGGACGGACCGGGGACGTCCACGCCCTGCCACAGGGTCAGTGTGCCGAAGAGGCAGGTGCGCGGGTCCGCTGCGAACTGCCCCACCAGAGTGCGGATCTGGTCATCGCCCTGGCAGAGCACGGGGATCTCGTCGCCGAACCGGGTGCGCATCTCCTCCGCCGCTGCCCGCGCGGCGCGGGTCGACGAGAAGAGTCCGAGGGTCCGCCCACCGGCAGCCCGCACGAGTGTCTCGATCTCGTCCATCGCCTGCGTCGACATACCGTCGCGGCCGGGTGGTGGCAGCTGCGAGGCGACATACGCGATGGCCTGCCGGGGGTAGTCGAACGGTGACCCGACGTCGAGGCCGGTCCACTTCGGTCCGCCGTCGCCGCGCAGCCCGAGTGTCCCCGCGACCGAGTCGAAGCTGCCGCCCAGCTCGAGCGTCGCGGACGTCATGATGACTGTCCGATCACCGAAAACCTTCTCGCGCAACAGCATTGCGACACTCATCGGCGCCACCCGCAGGATCGCGCCGCGTCGCTGATCCTGCGACACCCAGACGACGTCGAGCTCGCGGCCCTCCAGGATGCGGTCGCAGTTGTCGAAGATCTCGTCGATCGCGGCGCGCGCGACCTGGCGGGAGGCGTCGTTGTCCGCCGGCGACGCGGGCTTCAACTCGCTCTGCACCGAGCGGGCGGCGTCGCGCACGCGGGTCAGCGCCAGCGCGAGGTTGTCCGGTATGCCGAGCAGGCGCCCCTCCTGCACACCACCCAGCAACTCCTGCAGCATCTCGCCGGCTTCGCGCATGGTCGACGCGTCCGCCATCCGGCCGCAGCGGCGCGCCGCAGTGGCGATCATGCCGCCGGTGACCTCGTCGGTGATGGTGGAGGTGACCCGGTCGACCAGCTCGTGCGCCTCGTCGACGACCAGCAGGTCGTGCTCGGGCAGCATCTGCCGGCCCTCGAAGGAGTCGATCGCCATGAAACTGTGGTTGGTGACGACGACGTCGACGTCCTTGGCGGCGGCACGGGAGCGCTCGACGAAGCACTCCTGCACCATCGGGCATTTCGAACCCAGGCACTCCTCGGCCGACACCGACACCTGCCGCCAGGCCCGCTCACTGACACCAGGGACGAGTTCGTCGCGCTCGCCCGAGTCGGTCTCCTGCGCCCACTCGCGCAGGCGCACGACCTCCTCGCCGATCCGGCCGGCCGCGCGATCGACCTCTCCGACGTCGAGCAGTGAGTCCTCGTCGTCGGGGTAGCCGCCCTCGATCTTGTGCAGGCACAGATAGTTTCGGCGTCCCTTGACCAGACCGTAGGTCGGCCGACGGCCGAGCTCGGGGGCAAGTGCATCGGCGATGCGAGGTAGGTCGCGGTCGACGATCTGCGCCTGGAGCGCGAGCGTGGCGGTCGCCACGATGGCCGGCTGGCCCGTCTCCACGGCGTGCCGGATGGCGGGCACCAGATAGGCCAGCGACTTGCCGGTGCCGGTGCCTGCCTGCACCAGCAGGTGGGATCCGTCCCGCGCGGCCTGGTCGACGGCGCGTGCCATCTGCTGCTGGCCGGGCCGGTCACTGCCACCGACTCCTCCGACGGCAGCGTGCATCAGGGCGTCGAGATCGGCAGGCATCCCCACAGGGTATGCCGTGCCGATACCCGGTGCGCACCGTCCACAGCCCTGCCGATCGAGCGGCATACCGACGGCACGAGTGGCATACGGATTGCGGGCAGCTCGGTCTGCCGGTCGATGCAGAGGTATGCCGGTCAATCGGACGGCGCGGTGCCGCGGCAGATCAGGTAGGCGACCAGCGCGGTCCATCCCGTCTGGTGCGTGGCGCCCAAGCCGGAGCCGTCGTCACCGTGGAAGTACTCGCTGAAGGTCGGGTGGCCGTCCCACAGCGGCCCGCTCGGGTACCACTTCGGGGTGCCGGGACGTCGACCGTTCGCGTCGGCCCGGAACAACCGGACGAGCCGGTCCATCACGTCGGTGGTCACTTCGGCGAGCGTGTGCTGCACGCCGGAGCCCGTCGGGTGCTCCACCCGCTCGTCGGGATAGGCATCGGCATACGTGGCGAGCGCGTCCACCAGCAGGAAGTTGATCGGGAACCACACGGGCCCGCGCCAGTTGGAGTTGCCTCCGAAGAGCGCGCTGTCCGACTCGGCAGGTGTGTAGCCGACCGTGAAGTCAGCGCCGTCGACGTCGACCGTCAACGGCGTGCGGTATGCCGCCGAGAGCGACCGGATGCCGTACGGCGACAGGAACTCGCCTTCGTCGAGCATCCGTGCCAGCAACCGTCCACGACGCTCCGGCGGCACCAGCGAGAGGGTGATCCGGTTGTCGTCGTGGTGCTCGTGATGCGCCAGCACATCGGCCAGCCCGGTGTCGCGTCGCTCCAGCCAGTGCACCTCACTCAACAGATCGGGCAACTGCCGGGCGATGACCGGGTGCACGGATTCGACTGCGGCCAAAGGCAACAGGCCCACCAGGGAGCGCACCGGCAGCCGCTCGCTGGACCCGTCGGGGCGCACGATCGCGTCATAGTAGAAGCCGTCGTCCTCGTCCCAGAGGGAGATCCCGTTGCTGCCGAAGTCCGTCATCGCACGCGCCAGCCGCAGGAAGTATTCGAAGAAGGTCCGCACAGACGCGCTCCAGCTGCGCTCATGGTGTGCCAGCTCAACGCCGATCCGCAGCATCGACAACGAGTAGAAGGCCATCCAACTGGTGGCGTCCGACTGCTCCAGGCGCATGCCGTCCGGCAGTGGTTGTGACCGGTCGAAGGGTCCGATGTTGTCCATGCCGAGGAAGCCGCCCTCGAAGAGGTAGGAATCGTCGGCGTCCTTGCGGTTGACCCACCAGGAGAAATTCATCAGCAGCTTGCTGTAGACACGAGCGAGGAACTCGCGATCCTCATCTCCCGCAAGGGAATACACCTGCCAGGCCGCCCACGCGTGCACCGGCGGGTTGACGTCGTCGAAGTTCCACTCGTATGCCGGCAGCTGGCCGTTCGGATGCTGGGCCCACTCGCGCACCATCAGGTCGATCTGGTCCTTGGCGAACGCCGGGTCGATCAGGGCCAGCGGCACGGTGTGGAAGGCGAGGTCCCAGGAGGCGAACCACGGATACTCCCACTCGTCCGGCATCGAGATGATGTCGGCGAGGTCGAGGTGCGACCAGGCGATGTTGCGCCCGCCGCGCTGCCGGCGCTGCGGTGGTGGCGGTGGACCGGTCGGGTCTCCCTCCAGCCATTCGCCCACGCCGTAGCGGTAGAGCTGCTTGCCCCACATCAGGCCGGCGAACGCGCGGCGGGCGATCAGCGCCTCCTCCTCGGTCGCCGTCGCCGGTATGACGCCCCGGTAGAAGTCGTCAGCCTCGGCGCGGCGCTGCCGGAGCACGTCGTCGAAATCCGCGAAGCCGCCGAACGCGGGCGTGTCGAAGGGTGCCGACGTGCGCCCGGCGCCGGGTGCGATGGCCCCGAGACGCAACCCGACCGTGCGCGTCTCCCCCGGCGCGATGTCGTCCAGTTGCCACCAGAACGCAACCTTGGTGCCGTGGTCGGCCCGGGTGGCCGACTCGTCCCCGTGCACGATCGCGCGGTCGATGCCGTTCGTCGGGCAGTCGGTGCGTGCTTCCGACCCGAAGAGTCCGACGTTGTCGGTTTCGTTGTCACAGAACAGGATCCGCGCACGTGCCGGTGAAGTAACCGGAGCGCCGGCGGAGGTGTGCCGAGACCGACATCCCTCCATGGCTTCCAAGCGGTAGGTCCCCAACCAGTCGTGCGTGATCCGGACCTGACCATCGACGAGCTGCATCGACGGGGTCCGATCGTCTCGGCCGTAGGCCCAGGTGTTACGGAACCACGCCTGCGGCACGAGGTGCACGGTGCTGGGATCGGGGCCGTGGTTGGTGACGTCCACCTGCATCAACAGGTCGGTCGGGCTCTCCTTCGCGTAGGTCACCGCGACGTCGAAGAACCGGTCCTCGGTGAACGCCTCGGTGTCGGTCAACTCGAACTCCGGATCGGCCTTGCCGCGCGCGGCATTGGCGGCGACCAGTTCGCCATACGGGAAGGGTGCCTGGGGGTAGCGGTAGAGCCACGACGCGTAGGAGTGCGTCGGCGTCGCGTCCGTGGGCCACCAGACCTCCTTGACGTCCTCGCCGTGGTTGCCCTGGGCGTTGGTCAGCCCGAAGAGACGCTCCTTGAGGCGGTCGTCCTTGCCGTTCCAGAGGGCGACGCCGAGGTTGAGGAAACCGAAGCGGTCGCAGACCGCCGCCATACCGTCCTCACCCCAGCGATAGGCACGGCGGTGCGCCTGATCGAACGGCAAGTAGTCCCAGGCATTTCCGTCTGCGGAGTAGTCCTCGCGGACGGTGCCCCACTGACGCGCCGAGACGTACGGACCCCATAGTCGCCAGGGGTCGTCGGCGCCGGGTGAGGCGGCGATGCGGTCGTGTTCGGCGGTGTCTGCTGGTGACGTCACAGCAACGATGGTGCCAGGCCGGAACGGATCCGGTCGGGCACCATCGAGGGTCGCGGTATCAGACCGCGAAGTCGGCCAGCTCCGCCTGCATCGTCGGAGTCACCTTGGCGTGGACGTGCGTGCCGTCGCCGGTGTGCTCGCTGGACAGCACCTCACCATCGTCGTGGATCCGGGACAGCAGGTCACCGCGGTCGTAGGGCAACAGCAACTCCATCCGGATCTCCGGACGGGGCAGCTCCTGCGCGACCAACTCGGCGAGCTCGGCGAATCCGGCGCCGGAACGAGCGCTCACCGCGATGGCGTGCTTCTCCGCCCGCAGGATGCGATCGACGACCTCAGGATCGGCGATGTCCGCCTTGTTGACGACCACGACCTCCTTGACGTCGTGCGCCCCCACATCGGCGAGCACCGAACGAACGGCGGTGATCTGCGACTCCGGGTCGGGGTGTGAGCCGTCGACGACGTGCAGCACCAGGTCGGCGTCACCGACCTCCTCCAAGGTCGACCGGAACGCCTCCACCAACTGGTGTGGCAGCTCGCGCACGAAGCCCACGGTGTCGACCAGCGTGTAACCACGGCCGTCGATCGTCTCGGCCCGGCGCACCGTCGGGTCCAGAGTCGCGAAGAGCTGGTTCTGGACCAGCACCCCGGCGCCGGTGAGGCGGTTGAGGATCGAGGACTTGCCGGCGTTGGTGTAACCGGCGATCGCGACCGACGGCACATGCCCGGCGCGGCGCGAGCCACGCTTGGTGTCACGCATCGTCTTCATGCCCTTGAGCTCGCGACGCAGCTTGGCGATGCGGGTGTTGATGCGGCGGCGGTCCAACTCGATCTTGGTCTCACCGGGACCACGCGAGCCCATGCCCTGGCCACCGGCTGCCTGGCCACCGGCCTGCCGGGACATCGACTCACCCCAACCACGCAGTCGCGGGAGCAGGTATTGCAGCTGAGCCAGCTCCACCTGCGCCTTGCCCTCCTTGGACTTGGCATGCTGGGCGAAGATGTCCAGGATCAGCGCGGTCCGGTCGATCACCTTGACCTTGACGACGTCCTCCAGGCCACGACGCTGGCTCGGTGTCAGCTCGGTGTCGGCGATGACGGTGTCGGCGCCCTCCTCGATGACGATGTCGCGCAGCTGTGCGGCCTTGCCCGAACCCATCCAGGTGCCCGGGTCCGGCTTCATCCGGCGCTGCAGCACGCCGGCGAGCACCGTCGAGCCGGCCGTCTCGGCGAGCGCGGACAGCTCGCGCATGGAGTTCTCGGCGTCCTGCGCGGTGCCCTCACCCCAGACACCGGCCAGCACGACACGCTCCAGGCGCAGCTGCCGGTATTCGACCTCGGTGACGTCCTCGAGCTCGGTGGACAGTCCGGCGACACGGCGCAGCGCGGCGCGGTCCTCACGGTCGAACTGGTCGCCGTCATACGACTCCTCGATGAGGAAGCCGTCGGCGTCATACCGCGGGTCGTGCCTGGCATCGCGGTCTGTCGCTTCGGCCAGGGCTTCGGCGCGACCATCGAGCACGTGCGAGCGGGCGGTCATTGCGCCTCCATCAGTGTTGCGTTCCGTCATGTTCTCCATATCGTCGCAGGGTTCAACGCACCGGGCGAACGCTTTATGCCGCACGCGCATGCCTACGACTACCCTCTGGGCGTGAGCGACACACCCGACCATTACTTCTCGGCGAGTCCGGCGAGCGCCGACGAGCGGCGCACGATCAATGTGCCGCTCGCCGGCGTGACGCGTCCGGTGCAAGTGGCGCCCGGTGTCTTCTCTGCGGAGCGGATTGACCAGGGCACGTCCGTCCTGTTGCAGCACGCGCCCGAACCGCCGCTGACCGGCACGTTCCTCGATCTCGGTTGCGGCTGGGGGCCGATCGCGCTCTCGCTGGGCCTGCGATCCCCCGACGCCCAGGTGTGGGGCGTCGACGTCAATGAGCGCGCGCTTGACCTGGCACGCGGCAACGCGTCCTCACTCGAACTCTCCAACGTGCAGGTCGGGACGGCTGACGCGGTGCCCGCCGACGTGCGCTTCGACCTGATCTGGTCCAACCCGCCGATCCGGGTGGGCAAATCGGTCCTGCACGATCTGCTGCTGGCCTGGCTGCCGCGACTGGCTCCCAGCGGCGTGGCCTACCTGGTCGTGCAGCGCAATCTCGGCTCCGACTCGCTGCAGCGCTGGCTGGTCGAGCAAGGTTTCCCGACCGAGCGCTTCACCAGCGTCAGGGGCTTCCGGATCCTGCAGGTGTCCGCACGCGCCTGACAGACACTCTCAGCGCTTGCGGCGGCCCTGACGTTCGTTGCCATGCCGGTAGTTCCCGGTCAGCCGCGCCATCAGCTCCTGCGGGTCGCCCATCTCGACGTCCTCGAGGAAGTCGAGGGCGCGCCGCCCACGCAGCGTGGTCGCGCGGCGTCCGTGATGCGTGATGAGCACCTCGTTGCCCTGGCGGACGTAGTTGAATCCGTCAGGCCGCCCCATGAAGACTCACTCCGCGAGCTTCCTGTTCGGCCAGAACAAACGTCATGCCAGCACCGTATGGCGCGGTCAGGCGTTGCGCGAGGGAGTTATCGGAAGCTGCACCGTCCCGGTCGCCACGATCTCCGCCGGACCGGACAAGAAGGCGCGATCACTCTCGATGCGCAGACCGAGCTGCCCGCCGGGCACATCGACCCGCCAGCGCAGCTGATCCGCAGGTTGCCCGGCCCACCACCAGGTGGCGACTGCCGCCGCAGCCGCTCCCGTGCCACAACTCTGGGTCTCGCCGACGCCGCGCTCGTGCACGCGCATCGCGATGTGGCCGGGACCTATCGCGCGGACGAACTCGACGTTGGTGCCGTGCTCGGGAAGCGGGTCGACCCGCGGCTGGTGCGCGAGGTCCAGTGTGCTCAGGTCGAATTCGGGAGGGAGTGCCACAACGGTGTGCGGGTTGCCCATGTCAATGCTCAACGCCGGCAGCGGGTCGGGTGCACCCACGACCTGCACGACGCTGTCCGAGCCGCGCTCGTCCGCCTCCGGGGCGCGCGCGAGGCGCCATACACCGAGGTCGACCTCGAAGCCTCCGTCGACGACCGTCATCCGCTTGACGCCGTCGCGGGTCGCGATGTCGAAGTCCCGCCCGCTCTCCAGGCCGTTGTCGAGCAGGTACTTCGCGAAGACGCGGGTGCCGTTGCCGCACATTTCGCCGAGCGAGCCGTCCTGGTTGCGGTAGTCCATGAACCAGCGCGCGTCCCCGGCTGCAGCGCGGATGTCCTCCGGTGCGTGCTCGACGGGCACCACCCGGATGACTCCGTCGCCGCCGACACCCGCGCGCCGGTCTGCGAGGAACACCACGTCGTCGGCTGTGATTGCGGGTGTGCCGTCCAGCGCCGGCACGAGCACGAAGTCGTTCTTGGTGCCGTGGCCCTTGGCGAAACTGATGGTCGTCACCCGTCCATCTAAGGTCATCCGGCGTCGCCGCGTCATCCCGGTGTCACGGCCCGGACGCCGGGGCGGCTGCCCGGACGGTCGCCAGCGCGCGGTCGAGCAGATCCGGGGCGTCATACGGCAGCCAGTGGATGCGTGGGTCCGGGCCGAACCACGACTGCTGACGGCGTGCGAACTTCCTTGTCAACGTCGCTGTTTCGGCCTGTGCCTGTGTTTCGGTGAGTATGCCGTCCAGTTGCTGCAGCGCCTGCGCGTAGCCGATGGCACGGCTGGCGGTGCGACCCTCACGCAGTCCGATGCGATCCAACCCGCGCACTTCGTCCAGCAGTCCGTCGTGCCACATGCGCTCGATGCGGACACCGATCCGGTCGTGCAACGTCGGTCGATCGATCTGCAGGCCGAGCATCACTGCCGGAGAGACGAATTCGCGCGTCGGCATGGTTGCGCTGAACGGCTCGCCGGTGAGTTCGATGACCTCCAGCGCGCGCACGATGCGGCGACCGTTGCTCGGGTGGATCTGTTGCGCTGCGGGTGCGTCCGACGAGGCCAGCTGTGCGTGCAGTGCCGGGGCGCCGACCGCGTCGAGTCGGGCCTCCCACCGGGCCCGAACCGCAGGGTCGGTGGGCGGGATCCGCAGGTCGTCCAGCGCAGCCCGCACGTAGAGACCACTGCCGCCGACCAGGATCGGCACCCGGCCGCGCTCGCAGATCCCGGCGATCACCTCGCGCGCATCCTGTTGGTATGCCGCGACGTTGGCCTCCTCGTGCACGTCCAGCACGTCGAGCAGGTGGTGCGGCACCCCTTCCCGCTCGGGCAACGTGAGCTTGGCGGTGCCGATGTCCATCCCCCGGTAGAACTGTGACGCGTCCGCGTTGACGATCTCACCGTCGACGGAGTGCGCGAGCGCGATGCCGAGGTCGGACTTGCCGGTCGCGGTCGGGCCGACGATCGCGATGATCGGGAGCGGGGGCGTCATACGACTCAGTCTGGCAAAGCCGCGGCTGCCGGCCGCGTGCACGCTCCTACGATGAGCCGGTGACCTCGCAACCCACCGTCGATCAGCTCGGTGCCCGCGTTCGCGGCGCCGCACTCCAGCGTGCGTTCGACTACTTCGCCGTGCAACAGCCGGACCGCGCCGACTTCGTCGCCGCCGCGGAGCGGATCTGTGCGGACCCCATCGCACTGGGTCGGATCGGCGAGGTCGTGGGCCGGCTGAGGGCGGGCATGGGGCGGATGCTCGCGCCGCAGCAGATGTTCCTCCCCGCCGCATTCGACCCGCAGGATCCGGACGAGCCGGTCGAGGCGCGCTTCTTCTACCCGGTGGCCTTCGCCGCGACGCTGCCGGACACCTTGGCATTCCATCGGACTCGTGCCATCCCCGACAGCGGCTCGCGCGCGATCCTTGCCGATGTCGGACGCCATCTGCGGGTCTTCGAGCGCACCTTCGGGCACACCGGACTCCATGTCCAGAACTGGATCTCCCTGCACTTGCGCGGCATGATCTTCGACTTCGGTCGGCTGCAGGCCGATCTGGAGGTGCTGGACGCATCGGCGGCCGTGGTGCGGACAGCGTGCCTGCCGGTTGTCACCGGATCCGTGGTGGCCGGCATACACATCCCTGACAGTGGTCCGCTCCGGCCGGCGGAGGTCGACGCGTCCCTAGCGCGGATGCAACCGTTCTTCGCGCAGCACTTCCCCGAGCTGCCGCCGATCTCGGTCGCCCGCTGCACCAGCTGGCTGCTCGACGAGCAGTTGCTCGAGCTGGTGCCGGACAGCAACATCGCACGATTCGGTGCGCGATGGCGGCGGATCGGTGCGCCGACGGACGGAGACGAGTCGGTGCGCAACTTCGTCTTCCGGCGTCCGTATGCCGACCCTGCCGACCTCACCGGTTCGACCCGGCTGGAGCAGGCGCTGCTCGCGCACTGGCGAGTCGGCGGCCACCTGCACCAGCGGTCCGGCCTGCTGAAACTGCCCGGGGCGGTTCCTTCCTGAGCCGGAGTGCGCGACAGTGGGGTCATGAGCACCGAGAACGACGACTACGACCGTGCGGAAGAAGAAGTCGCCACCGAGGAGGGCATGCCCCTGCTGCCCCACCGCGACGACTGGAACGAGCCGATCGAGGACGACGAGGACTGACCTAGCACCAATGGGGCCGAGCGTGGGTGAACCACGCCTGGGAACTACCCGCGAAGTCACCGCCAAAACGATGTGAGTTCTCTCCTACTGCCCTGCTCGTGGGCTCAGCCGGATCTACGTTCGGCCCGGCGCCCATCCCGCGCCACCCGCGAGTCCCAGGAGCAGCCACATGCCCAGATCCCGTTCCACCACGCGCGTCACCACGGTCGCCGGCGCTGGTGTCCTCGCGCTCGCCTTCGCGGCGAGCCTCGGCACCGGCGCGGCGCACGCCACGGACGCCGGCAACACCCGAGTGGCCGTGGCGGCCGGCACGAACGTCGCCGCCGTCCCGGGCGCGAAGGCGTTCGGCGACACCGATCCGAGCACTCCCGAGCAGGTGTCGTTCGTGCTGAAGGAACGCCACAAAGGTGCTCTCGACGCGCAGGTGGAGCACGGTGTGCGACACCAGCTGAGCGTGTCGCAGTTCGCTCACAGCTACGGCCAGAGCAAGCAAACGATCGACGAAATCAACTCGTACCTCGCGTCATTCGGCATCAAGACCACCGTGTATGCCGACAACGTCGACATCGCCGCCTCCGGCACCGCCGGCCAGTTCGACAAGGCGCTGGCGGTGCAGCAGCACGACTACAAGGTTCCGGCGCAAGGCGGGACCGGTGACTCCGGCCGGATCCCCGCGCAGACCGTGCACGGCACGAAGCAGCAGCCGAAGCTGCCGCGCAAGGTGGCCGACAGCGTGCTCGCGGTGCTCGGACTGTCCAACTACAGCCCGTTCGTCTCCCACGCCAAGCACGTCAACTCCGGGGTCCGTGCGAAGCAAGCGGCCACGAACAGTATCGACTGCACCGCTCTCACCGGCCTGCCCGGCGCCTGCAACACCCCCACCGACTACACACAACGCTATGGCCTGGCCAAGACCGAGCAGGCCGGCAACACCGGCGCCGGACAGACCGTCGGCATCGTGACCCTCGCCGCGCTCGACGAGGGCGCTCCGGAGTACTTCTGGTCGAACGTGATGCACCTGCCGGACACCGGTCGGGCCGTCACGGTGCAGAACATCGACGGCGGTCCCGGCGCGCCGAGCGACGCTGCAGGCACCGGTGAGACAGACCTGGATGTGGAGCAGTCCGGCGGCGTCGCACCGGGTGCGGACGTGACGGTCTACCAGGCACCCAACACCGACAACGGTTTTGCCGATGCGTTCTTCACCGCAGCCACCCAGAACACCGCCGATTCCGTGTCGGCCAGCTGGGGCGAGTCGGAGACGATCATCCAGGCGTCCGTCGCCTCCGGCGTCGAAACCCCGCAGTACCAGGCGGCTTTCGACGAAGCGTTCCTCGAGATGGCGGTCCAGGGTCAGTCCGTCTTCGCCTCCGCCGGCGATGAGGGCGCGTATGACGCGAGCCGCGACCTCGGCACCACGAACCTGTCGGTCGACGCACCCGCGGACAGCCCGTTCATCACGTCGGCGGGAGGCACGACGCTCCCCTGGTCCGCGACACTGACCAGCAGCAAGACCGGCAACTCCGCGCAGGTGTCCGTCACCGACGAGCGCGCGTGGGGCTGGGACTACCTGTGGTCACCACTGGCGAAACTGCACAACACCACCGAGGCCGCCGAGGCCATCAAGGAGATCGGCGGTGGTGGCGGCGGATACAGCACCCTGGAGACCGAGCCGTCATACCAGCGTCGCCTGGTGGGCAGCTTCTCCGCGGTGCCGTACCTCACGCCCACCGAATACCAGTCGGTCAGTGGCATCACCGAGCCGACGAACTGGAGCTTCACCGCTGACCCCGCGGTCACCACGGGTCACGGAACGGGTCGCGCCGAGCCCGACGTCTCGGCCGACGCCGACCCCTACACCGGTTACGTGCTCTACGAACCGAGCGCGGGTGCCGGCAACGAGTTGCAGGGCGGCTGGGGCGGCACCAGTTTCGTGGCACCGCAGCTCAACGGCAGTGCCGCTGTGATGGACCAGGCGCTCGGACACCGGGTGGGGTTCCTGAACCCGGCGCTCTACAACCTCGCCGCAGGGAAGAAGTCACCGCTGAACTCGCTGAACACCAGCGGAACCAGCAACGACAACCTCTACTACACAGGGACCGCGGGCACGCGCTACAACCCGGCCACCGGACTCGGCACACCCGACTTCGGCGGCATCATCGCGCAACTCCAGCACCGCTGACGCGCACGGCCTGTGGGTCGAAGGGGCCGACCCGCTGGGCGAGGCCGTCTCGAGACCGCAACACGGTGAACGGATTCCGCCGAGCAGCCAGTTAGGCCGCTCGGCGGATTCGTGTCTTGACCTTCAACCAGGTCGAAGGCCCACGCTCGTCGTATGACGAAACCAGTGGACCCCTGGGCGGCGGCCGCATGAGTGTCCTGGTCCACTTGTGCCGATCGTGCGGGCATCAGCAGACCTGGCACTCAGGCGGCAACGGCGGCTACACCTCGTGTCGTTGCTGTCGTGCCGATGAGTGCGATCCAGCACCGGAACCTGGTCTCCTGCAGACCCTTTCGTTCCCCGGCTGGCAGCTTGAGCCGCTGCTCGCTCCCGGCACCGTCCGCAATTCCGGGTCGATGCACGCCACGGAGTGTTGCGTCTGCGCCGCGTGCGTCGTCGCCTACGAGCGGCTGGTGAAGACGGCTCAGTCCGCCTGACGCTCAGCCAATTCGGTTGCCTACCGGTCCGATCTCCCGCACCCTTGGGTCGTGACCAATTACCTCGCGCTCAACCGCGCTAACTGGGACGACCGGGCCGCTGCACACGCCGTGAGCCCGGACTACGCCGTGTCCGAACTGATCGATGGCACAAGGCGATTGAGCGGTGTGGTGGCCTTCGACGAGGAGCGCCTGGGCGACATCCGCGGTCTCGAAACCTTGCACCTGCAGTGTCACATCGGCACCGACACGTTGTCGCTGCACCGTCTCGGGGCGCGGGCGACCGGCCTCGACTTCTCCCCTGCGTCGTTGGCAGAGGCACGGAGGATCGCGTCAAGTGCAGGGGCACCGATCGACTACGTCGAGTCGGACGTCTACTCCGCCCCGGAAGCTCTGGGCGACCGCACCTTCGACTTGGTCTACACGGGTATCGGCGCATTGTGCTGGTTGCCGTCGGCCGACCGCTGGGCACAGGTCGTCGCGTCGCTGCTGCGGCCCGGTGGCCGTCTCTTCATCCGGGAGGGTCACCCGATGCTGTGGACCTTCGAGGAGGACGGCTTGGAGCCGAATTACTCCTACTTCGAGCAACCCGAGGGCAATACCTGGACCGACGGCGGCACGTATGTCGCCACCGACCACGTGTTCACCGCGAACGCCGGGATCGACTGGAATCACGGGCTCGGCGAGATCGTCACCGCGCTGCTGCGCCACGGGCTGCAGCTGACCGGGCTCGTCGAGCACGACAGCGTGCCGTGGTGCGCGTTGCCCGGCCTGATGTCGGTCGACGAGCACGGCGAATGGCGCCTCACCGAACGACCCGAGCGCCTCGCCGCCAGCTACACCCTGCAAGCGGTCAAGACCTGACCGACCCCGCTCTCCCATACGGCGTCGGTCCTTGACCGGCGCCGTATTTGTATTATTTGCAAAGGAATTCATCATGCAGAAGATCAACGACCGGCTCTTCAACTGGGCCTCGCTGCTCGAGGGCAACACCCGGGAGCAGGCAGA
The DNA here is from genome assembly GCF_014640635.1 of Flexivirga endophytica. Classification (GTDB taxonomy): domain Bacteria; phylum Actinomycetota; class Actinomycetes; order Actinomycetales; family Dermatophilaceae; genus Flexivirga; species Flexivirga endophytica. The sequence goes on along the minus strand of NZ_BMHI01000001.1, from coordinate 448,086 downwards.
GCTCACCGCGACGATGCCGTTCATCCACCCGCACCTTGCGCTGATGCCGGACGCCCACCTGGGGCTCGGTGCCACCGTCGGGTCGGTCATTCCGACCCTGCGGGCCATCATCCCGGCCGCCGTCGGCGTCGACATCGGCTGCGGCATGATCGCCGTCCGGACCCAGTTCTCCGTCGGCGAGCTGCCGGAGGACCGGTCCGTCATACGGCACAGCATCGAGCGGTCCATCCCCCTGTCGGCCGGTGGATACAACCACCGGATCACGCGGGAGCACACGCAGACTCGGCTCGACGCGCTGTCCGCGATGGCGCGGGACGCCGGATTCGACCCGGCGTCATACGCGAAGAAGTGGGATGTGCAGCTGGGGTCGCTCGGCTCCGGAAACCACTTCATCGAGATCAGCCTCGACGAGCAGGACCGGGTGTGGCTCTTCCTGCACTCCGGGTCGCGGGGTGTCGGCAACCGGATCGCGCAGCGGCACATCAAGGTCGCGCGGGAGCAGTGCGAGAAGTGGTGGATTCCGTTGCCGCACAAGGACCTCGCCTACCTGGTCGAGGGCACGCCGGAGTTCGGCACCTACCTGGCCGAGCTCCGGTGGGCGCAGCACTTCGCGCTGCTCAACCGGGAGGAGATGATGGACCGGGTCGTGCACGACGTGTCGCACTGGGTCGGTGAGCCGGTGGTGGAGCAGGAGCGGATCAACTGCCACCACAACTACACCGAGCAGGAGCGGCACTTCGGCAAGGATGTGTGGCTGTCCCGGAAGGGCGCCATCAACGCCGAGGCGGGGCGGCCGGGCCTGATCCCGGGATCGATGGGCACGGCGTCATACGTCGTCGTCGGCCGGGGCAACCCGGTCGCGCTCAACTCTTCTCCGCACGGGGCAGGTCGGGCCTACTCGCGGTCGGCCGCTCGGAAGAAGTTCACCGGCGACCAGCTGCGGGAGGCGATGGCCGGCATCGAGTACCGGGACACCGATGCATTCCTGGACGAGATCCCGCAGGCGTACAAGGACATCGACGTCGTCATGCGGGATGCTGCCGACCTGGTCGAGGTCCGGCACACCCTGCGGCAGATCGTCAACGTCAAGGGCGACTGACGTCCGGAACCACGCCGAGAGTGCAGTAGTGGTCGTTACCAGCGCCGGCAAACGACAGCTGCTGCACTCTCGGCGCGGCGTCAGTAGCGCAGCCCGATCCGGTCGTGGACGTCATCCAGAGTCCGCACCACGAGCTCGCGGGCACGCGCATTGCCTTGTCGCAGCACGCTTTCCAGGTATGCCGGGTCGGCGGCCAACTCGGCGCGGCGGGACCGGTGTTCCGCGAGACCGTCGTTGACCACGGTGGTGAGTTCCCGTTTCAGGGCTGCCGCTCCCCCGTCGCCGATGCGGTCGGCCACCCGCTCGGGCGCCTCGCCGGTGAACAGCCCGACGATCCGCAGCATGCTGGACACCTCCGGCCGGCCCTCCGGTGCGAAGGTGATCCGGCGCTCGGAATCCGTGCGGGCCTTGCGGATCCGCGTAGCGGTCTCGTCGGCCGTCATACCCAGGGAGATGCCGTTGCCCCGACTCGTCGACATCTTCCGGCCGTCGAGGCCCGGGACGACCGGCAGATCGGTCAGCAACGCGTCCGGTGCGCGGAAGTACTCCTCCCCGGCGGCGTAGCGACTGTTGAAGCGTCGCGCGATCGCCCGGGTCTGCTCGACGTGCGGCAGCTGATCGCGGCCCACCGGCACGACGGTCCCGTGCACGCCGAGGATGTCAGCGGCCTGATGCACCGGGTAGGTCAGCAGCAGCCCGGAGAGCGGACGGCCGTCGGTGGCGGCGAGCTCGTCCTTCACCGTCGGGTTTCGTCGCAGCTCCGCGTCGGTCACCAGGGACAGGAACGCCAGGGTGAGCTGCCCGATCTCGGGCACCGCCGAGTGCGCGAAGATCGTGGACCGGGCCGGGTCGATGCCCGAGGCGAGGTAGTCGGCCAGCTGCCCCAGTGTCGCCGCCCGCACGTCGCCGACACTGTCCCGGTCGGTGATCACCTGATAGTCCGCGACCAGGACGATCGTCTCGATCCCCTTGTCCTGTATGGCGACTCGCGACTGCAACGTGGCAAAGAGGTGCCCGATGTGCAGCGGACCGGTCGGCCGATCCCCGGTCAGCACGCGGAGGTTCTCGCGACCACGCGCCCGTGGGTCGTCGATCAGCTCGTGCAGGGTCGCGCTGCGGGCGTGGCTCGCGGCATACGAGGCGTCGGTGTGCAGCTCGGTGTCGAGCGGAGTGTCATCGAGAGTGGTCATGGTGCGCTCCTTGTCGGTTGATGCCCGGCCGGGAGCGCCATACGAAAAGAGCCGCCCGACCGGGCGGCTCTGGTGGAAAACGGGTTTCGTCAGCGGGCCGCCGGGGAAGGCGACCACCATGCGGTGCTGACGATGTGCATGAAACAAGCCTAGCGCGCTGTCCGGCGGGCACGACGCGCGACCAGCACCGCGACCGCGAATCCGAGCGCCAGAAGCACACAGACATACGCCACGGAGGCGTTCCAGCCGCCCGCCGCGTAGGCGAGGCCGGAGCAGGCGCCGAGTGCCGAGCTGCCGGCGTAGTAGGCGAAGAGATAGAGCGCGCTCGCTTCGGCGCGGTGCTGTCGGGCGAGTAGACCCACCCAGCCGCTGGCGGTGGCGTGTGCGGCGAAGAAGCCTGCGGTGAACAGCAAGACGCCGACCAGTAGAAGTGGCAGGTTGTTCGGCAGCGTCAGCGCCAGACCCGCAGCCGAGACGATCTCCGCGGTGAGCAGCGTCTGCGAGCGGCCGAAGCGATCGGCCAGCCGACCGGCGCGGACGACACGGTACCCGACAGATACATGAGGAACACCGATCCCGCGACCGCCTCGGACAGGTTGAACGGCGCTGCCAGCAAACGGAATCCGAGCATATTGTAGACCGACACGAAACCGCCCATCAGCAAGAACGCCGTCGCGAAGAGTCCGAGCAGTGCCGGTGTGCGCAGGTGTTCGCCGAGCGCGCGAGAGGTCGTGCGCAGTCCGACAGGTTGTGACTCGAAGTAGCGGGAAGCCGGCGCGAGTCGGACGAAGACGACGGTGAATCCGAGGGCAACGAGGGCAGCGATCTCCAGGGCCCATCGCCAGGTGGTGGCGTCGAGCGAGAAGGAGGCGACCAGCCGCCCGGCCAGACCGCCGATCGTCGTGCCGGCGATGTAGCGGCCCATCGCGGCGCCGAGATGCTTGCGGTGCACCTCCTCCGCCAGATAGGCCATCGCCGTGGCGGGGACACCCGCGAGCGCGACCCCTTGGAGCGCTCGCAGCACGACCAGCACTTGCATCGACGGCGACCACGGGAGTACCAGCCCGATGACGGCCGAGGCCACCGCGGAGACGGTCATCACGCGGGTCCTGCCGAAACGTTCGGACAGCGCGCTCGCCGGGATGATCGCGAGCGCGAGCAGACCGGTGGTGGCCGACACGCTCAGCGCGGACACCGCAGGGCTGACGTTGAATTCCGTTGCCAGTGAAGGCAGCACAGCCTGTGCGCAGTACATCGCAACGAACGTCGTCATACCCGCGGCGAAGAGCGCAGCAGTGATCCGCCGGTAGCCGGCATCGCCACGGCGGTATCCGGCGGCTGCGGGGGTCTGCTGAACTGTTGTCACCGGATCCATGTTGGCGTGCCGCGACGTCATACGTAAATGAATCTCTTCTCGTATTGTTATGCGTCTGCGCTATAAAGTGCTCGCATGCGTGATGCCGTGCGATGGTTCGTCGTCCTCGCCGAGGAGGAGAACGTCACGGCTGCCGCGGCGCGCCTGCGCATCCCGCAGCCGACGCTGTCCCGGCGACTGGGTCGCCTCGAGAGACAGCTCGGCACGACCCTTTTCGACCGCAACGGGAAACGGCTGCGGATCAACGACGCCGGCCGCGTGTATGCCGAGCACCTCCGCCGGGCCGACGCGGAACTGACCGCAGCCGAGCAGGCAGTCCGCGAATTGCAGTCGCACGGACCGCGCGTGGTGCGGCTGGGGTTCCTGCATTCGTTCGGGACCTGGCTCGTGCCGGACCTGATCCAACGCACCCGCGAGGCGGACCCGGGTGTTCGGTTCGAATTGGTGCAGGACGCCGCCGAGACGATCACCTCGGCCGTGGTGGCCGACGACATCGACCTCGGCATCGTCTCGCCCCGACCGCGGGATGCGCCGGTGAGCTGGCGCCTGCTGCTACGCCAGGAGGTCCACCTCACCGTGCCGTCGACCGATCCGCTGGCGCGGCGCCGCTCCGTCGGGTTCGCCGAGGTACGCGACCGCGAATTCGTGGCCATGGCAACTGGTTTCGGTATGCGGCAGCTGCTCGATGAGGCGTGCGCTGCGGTGGGCTTCGAGCCACGTATCACCGTGGAGTGTCAGGAACTCGACACCGTCGCCGGCCTGGTCGCAGCGGGCATCGGCATCGCCCTGCTGCCCGAGTCCCCCAACCGGCAGCTGCCGACCGGTGTCACCGCGTTGCCGGTCACCGGCATCGACGCCGCCCGGGAGGTCGGCCTCATCTGGGCGCGTGGGGCTGCGCTGTCCGAGCCGGCCCGGCAGGTGCGGGCGCTGGCGACGTCGCCGTGAAGAATCCGTGACTGGACGGTTGACGAAACATCTTTGAGAGAGTTCTATCGATACATCACTCTCATTGGAGGCCGGATGACCAATCGCTTGAACGATGTCGAACTCGACGCTCACGGTGCGCGGGCACTGGCCCATCCGGTACGCCTCGCGATCCTCGCGAAGCTGCGCGCCGTCGGATCCTCTACGGCCAGTCAGCTGGCCCCCGATGTCGGGGCGAGCCCGTCAGTCACCAGTTGGCACCTGCGCCACCTCGCCGAGCACGGACTGGTCGAGGACGATCCGGCCGACCACGGCGGGGGTCGGTCCCGCTGGTGGCGCGCTGTCGGCTCAGGTTTCCGCTTCCAGGTCGACCCCGACGACCCGGAGCCGGGTCTCGCACTCAGCGACGCCATCGAGGCCTCCGAGGGTGGGCTCGTCGAGCGATGGCGCACGACGCGCTCCTCGCTCGCTCCGGAGTGGCTCGCAGTGTCGGGCCGATACAACACCCGGATCCACGCGACGCCGAAGGAGATCGCCGCGCTCGACGACGCGATCGAGGCGTTGTTGGCGCCGCTGGCCAGGCGCCCCTCGTCCGACCGTCCTGCTGACGCGCGACCGGTGCGGATCCTTCGATACACCATGCCGGAGGCGGTCGACGATGACGATCACAGGCACGGATCAGACTGACACCGCACGCATCTGGCGCGACCGCGGGTTTCGCACGTATTGGACCGGCTACGCCGTTTCCGCGCTCGGCGATCAGGTCTCGGCCCTTGCGCTGCCCCTTGTCGCGGTCGTCGCGTTCGACGCCTCGGCTGCGGAGGTCAGCCTGCTGACCGCCCTGCTGTGGTTCCCACAATTCTTCTCGCTGTTCGTCGGCACGTGGGTCGATCAGCACGGTCGGCAACAGCACCTGCTCATCGCTGCGGACCTGGGCCGTTGCCTCGGCGCCGCCGCCGTTCCGACGGCCTACGCGTTGGGCGGATTGAACCTCGCGGTGCTCTACGGGTGCGCGATCGTGCTCGGCTCCGGCAGCGTGCTCGGCGGGTGCTCCGGACAGAGCTTCTTCGTCCGCCTGGTGCCGAGAACCCAGTATGTCGAGGCGCATTCGTTACTGTCGAGCACCCTGTCGATGGCCGCACTCCTCGGTCCGGCCGCGGGCGGCGTCCTGATCCAGGCGCTCAGCCCGGCGGATGCAGTGGCGGTCGACGCCGCAACCTTCTTCGTATCGGCGATTGCGATCAGCCAGGTGCGCACGCGGGTCCCGGCCGCCGCGCCGTCCACGGGCGACGCGTCCTATCGCCGACGCCTCGGCGAAGGTGTCCGCTACCTGTTCGGCCATCGCTACCTACGCGCCAGCCTGATTGCATCGACCGCGATGAATCTCGGCGACTTCACCGCCCGAGCGGTCCTGATCCTCTTCGCCACACGCGACCTGCAGATGAGCCCGGGCAGGATCGGACTCGCACTCAGCGTCGGTGCGGTCGGCGGGTTGACCGGCGCATTGACGGCCGGCCGGTTCGCCGCGCTGATCGGCACCGGACCGGCCATGGTGATCGGCGGCGGACTGAGCGTTGTCCCGTATGCCGCGCTCGCCGTATTGCGCGGTCCGACAACGGGTTTCGTGGTTCTCGCTGGTGGCGCGTTCGTGGCAGCGTGGGCGGTGTTGCAGTTCGACATCAACAACAACTCGGTGCGCGCCACCGTCACCGACGATGCATTGCGCGGGCGGGTCGCGGGCGCCTACTCGATGATCAACTACGGCTCACGACCGATCGGGGCGCTCTTCGGCGGCTTCATCGCGACGACCATCGGCACCCGTGCCGCCTTCGTCGTGGCCGGAGCGTTCGGGATCCTTTCGGTCGCGCTCATGGTGCGCTCACCGATGTCGCGTGTCCGATCGATCGAAACCGTTGCCGAGGGCGAGTCCTGGCAGCGTTGATCTCGATCTGCTCCTCGGGCGGGCTCCCAGGTTGGGCGATCGGCGTCGGAAGTCAGTTGCAGCCGCAACCATCCGCGACGGGCGTGGTCGCGGGAGCGCCGATGGCCGGCATACCGAGTGCGACGGCCGGCTTGCGGGTCGCACCGTCGGTGGCCTGATCCTGCAACGCTTCCCAGGCGTTGCCGCCGCGAGTGCGGCGCACCTCCCAGGTGCCGCCCTCTGCTCCGGAGTCGGCGACCAGGTGGTGGGGCGCGGCATACGTGACGCTGACGGTGACCAGGTCACCCGGACGCGGCCGGTCGACACCGTCGGGGACGGCGAAGTGCACCAGCCGGTTGTCGCGGGCACGACCGGACATGCGATGGGTCGCGGCGTCCTTGCGACCTTCGCCCGGCGACACCAGCACCTCGACGGTCTCGCCCTCGAGCCGGCGGTTCTCCGCCCAGGAGACTTCCTCCTGCAGCTCGATGAGCCGGTCGAAGCGTTCCTGCACAACGGCTTTCGGGAGCTGGTCGGGCAGGTCCGCAGCGGGCGTCCCGGGGCGGATGGAGTACTGGAAGGTGAAGGCCGATGAGAAGCGGGACTCGCGCACGACGCGCAGCGTCTCGGCGAAGTCCTCCTCGGTCTCGCCCGGGAAGCCGACGATGATGTCGGTGGTGATGGCCGCGTCGGGCATCCGCTCGCGCACACGGTCCAGGATGCCGAGGAACCTGGTGGACCGGTAGGATCGACGCATCGCCTTCAGCACCCGGTCGGAGCCGGACTGCAACGGCATGTGCAACGACGGCATCACGTTGGGTGTCTCGGCCATCGCGTCGATCACGTCGTCGGTGAACGCCGCCGGGTGCGGCGAGGTGAAGCGGACCCGCTCCAGGCCGTCGATCTCGCCGCAGGCCCGCAGCAGCTTGCCGAACGCGAGCTTGTCCCCGAACTCCACGCCGTAGGTGTTGACGTTCTGGCCCAGCAGGGTGATCTCGACGACGCCCTGCTCGACCAGCGCCCGGATCTCGGCGAGCACATCGCCGGGGCGACGGTCCTTTTCCTTGCCGCGCAGCGACGGCACGATGCAGAACGTGCAGGTGTTGTTGCAGCCGACCGAGATGGAAACCCAGCCGCTGTATGCCGAGTCGCGCCGCGTCGGCAGCGTGGACGGGAAGGTCTCGAGCGACTCGCGGATCTCGACCTGTGCCTCGGCGTTGTGCCGCGCCCGCTCCAGCAGCACCGGCAGCGAGCCGACGTTGTGCGTGCCGAAGACGACGTCGACCCAGGGTGCCCGCTTGACGATGTCGCCCTGGTCCTTCTGCGCGAGACAGCCGCCGACGGCGATCTGCATGCCGGGGTTGGCGTCCTTCGCGGGACGCAACTGCCCGAGCTGTCCGTAGAGCTTGCCGGCGGCGTTCTCGCGGACCGCGCAGGTGTTGAAGACCACCACGTCCGGCTGCTCCGGCCGGTCTCCGAAGGCTAGGCCGGAGCGGTCGACATACCCCGCGGTTTCCAGCAATCCGGCGATGCGTTCGGAGTCGTGGACGTTCATCTGGCACCCGTGGGTGCGCACTTCATAGGTCTTCAGATCACCAGTCATGACCGTCCAAGGGTACGGCGTCGGCCCGACACGCCCGGAATCGCCGCCGCCCGGCACGCGATACACCTGCGGCGATCGTCCGCCAGGGCTAGGTTCGGACGGATGAGGCTGCGTGTTCTGCTCGCCGCACTGGTGGCGATGTTGGTGTCCCTGACCTTGACCGTCCCCGCCCGGGCCGCGACAGCGCCCGAGAACCCCTGGCTGCAACGCCGGGTGATGAACATGGCGCACTCCGGAGGTGAGGACGAGGCGCCGATGAACACCATGTATGCGTTCAAGCGAGCGGTGCGGCTGGGCGCCGACGACATCGAGCTCGATGTGCAGTCGACCAAGGACGGGCACGTCGTCGTCATCCACAACGCGACCGTCGACCAGACCACCAACGGCCACGGCTACGTGGTCGACAAGACGCTCGGGCAGATCAAGCAGCTCGATGCGGCGTACTGGTTCGTGCCGGGTCACAGCGCCGAGCACGGGCAGCCCGCGAGCGCCTACCCGCTGCGCGGTGCCCGCCACGGCCACCCGAAGGTGCCGGGTTACCAGAACAAGGACTTTGAGATCCCGACGCTGAAGAACGTGCTGCAGCGTTTCCCGAACACCCCGATCAACATCGAGATCAAGGGCACCTCCGACTCGGACGTCGCGTCATACAAGCGCACGGCCGCGCTGCTCGCCGCCCTGCTCGACAAGACGGGTCGCACGGACGTCATCGTCACGTCGTTCAATGACGAGGCGCTGGCCTACTTCCACTCGCTCGCTTCGCAGATCCCGCTCGCGCCCGGCCAGAACGAGTTGCTGCAGTACTTCCTCTTCGGCGTGCGGCCGATGGCCGGCACCGTGGCGCTCCAGGTCCCGGTGACCTATTCCGGGATCCCGGTGGTGACGAAGTCGTTCGTCGCGCGGGCACATGCCGACGGGTATGCCGTGCACGTGTGGTTCAGCGGCACGGCCCCTGACGACGCAGCCACCTACAACGCGATGATCAATGCCTGCGTCGACGGTCTGATGCCGGCCAAACCGACGTTGTTGGAGTCGATCCTGGATTCCCGCGGGATCGAGCGGCCGGGGCAGCCGGGGGTCGATCCCTGCGCGGACTGACGGCTCACCGCCGGCGCAGCTGCGGGAATCGCAGCGCGATCGCCGGACACACGATCAGTGCCAGCCCGGCCGCGATGCCCATCACCATCCTGCTGGGGGTCGCGAACGTCAGACCGAGCCAGATCGCCTCGCCCACTGCGACAACGCCGAGCAGCATGGCCATCAAGGCTCCGGATGCCTTGCCGCGCAGGCAGTTTTGCCCGGCCCACAGGCCCACCACCGTCGACGCGATCTGCAGGGCCAGGAAGAGGTAGAACAACCACGAAGTGGTCTGGAGGAAGTCGGCCGAGATCTGGTGCAGCCCCTCCTCACCGCCCTGTGCGGCCACGAAGAGACCGAGGAAGCCGACCAGCACCATGATCCCGCCGAGTGTGGCCACGGCGCTGCCCGCACCGATGAATGCCAGCACCGCGGAGGCCGTCCACCAGCCCTGCCCCGGTGCACTCACCGGTGGCGGCACCATCGGCACACCCGGACGCCACTGCGGCATGCCCGGTCGCCATTGCGGAGCGGGCGGCCACTGCTGAGGAGGTATGGCGCCCTGCCCTCGCCACTGCATCCCGTCCACCTGCTGAAGCTGCGGTCGGCCCGGCGGTGGCGGCTGTTGCGTCCGTGGTGGGATCGGACCTTCTGACGATGCGTTCATGCCAGCGAAGCTAATCGACCGTAGTGCCGAAAAGCCGTTGTCCACAGGCAGACTCTCGATCGGGACAGCGTTGACTCAGAAGACCTTGCCGGGGTTGAAGATGCCCTGCGGATCCAGCGCCGCCTTGACCGCGCGCTGCATCGCCATGATCTCCGGGCCGAGCTCACGGGCCATGCCGGGCATCTTCAACAGGCCGACTCCGTGTTCACCGGTCACGGTGCCACCGAGCTTCAGGCACTCGTCGATGATGCGGTCGAAGGCGGTCTGCGCACGCTCCCGCTCCTCGTCGTCGTCGCGACCGGCGACCATCAGCGGGTGCAGATTGCCGTCTCCGGCATGCGCGACGCTCGCGATGGTGATCCCCACCTCCGTCGAGATCTGCTCGATCCGGCGCAGCATCTCCGGCACGTGTTCCTTGGCCACCACGATGTCCTCGGTGAGCAGCGGGCCCTTGCGTTCCATCGCCGGGTAGGCCAGCCGCCGCGCGGCCATCATCGCGTCGGACTCCTCGGCGTCCGAGGTCTCGGCGACGAAGGTCGCTCCCCCGGTCTCGAAGGCGGCGACCATCTCCCGTGCCGCTACCACGCCCGCTTCGCCCGGCTCGTCGACCTTGCCGATCAGCACGACGTTCGCCTCGGACGCCAGGCCCATGCCGGTCATCTCGTCGACGGCCTCCAGGCAGATCCGGTCGACGATTTCCAACGCGGACGGTGTGAGTCCCCGGGCTGCCACATCGCGCACCGCGACACCGGCATCGACGATGTTGTCGAAGTATCCGAGCACCGTCCGTCCCGGATCGGGCAACGGTCGCAGTTTCACGGTCACCTCGGTGACGATGCCGAGCGTGCCCTCGGACCCGACGAACAGTGCGGCGAGATCAAGACCCGCGACCCCCTTCGCCGTACGCCGCCCCAGCCGCACGACCTCGCCAGTGCCGGTCACCACCTGGAGACCGATCACGTAGTCTCGCGTCACGCCATACTTCACACAGCAGACGCCGCCGGCGTTGGTGGCGACGTTGCCGCCGATGGTCGACCACGGCGAACTGGCCGGGTCCGGCGGGTACCAAAGTCCTTGCTCCGCAACGGTTTTACGCAGGTCATCGTTGACGACGCCGGGCTGCACGACGGCGATGCGTTCAAGGGGGTTGACCTCGAGCACGGCGTTCATCTTCTCCAGGCCGACCACGACGCAACCCTCGGTCGAGTTGGCGCCGCCGGACAGGCCGGTGCCCGCACCGCGCGGCACCAGTGGCACGTGGTGCTCCAGCGCCCAGCGCACGGTCTGCTGCACGTCGTCGGTGCTCGTCGCACGCACCACAGCGAGCGGCACGCTGTATGGCGCCCACTCCGCTTCGTCGTGGACGTAGGACCCGATGACGTCGGGATCGGTCAGCACCCGGGAGCGGTCGAGTCGGTCGATGAGATCGTCGATGGCGGACATGGCACTCACGCTAGTGCGGGTCTCGCACCCGGATCAGCGCGGGACGAGCGTGATGCCGATCGCGGTGAAGAGCCCACCGGCGATCCGGTCGATGGTCCGTTGCAGTCGCCGGTATGCCGCGACGACCGGCTGCGATCCGGCGCACCAACTGACGACGGCGAACCACCCGACGGCCATCGCCAGCATCACGCTCAGCACCGCGACACGGACGCCGACACCCTCGTGCCGAGGCATCAACGTGGCGAAGAGAGCACCGAAGAAGACAAGCGCCTTCGGATTGGCCACATTAGTGAAAAGGCCCAGTCGCCAATAGTTTCCGGTGCTCGGCCGCCGCTCCTGTATGGCGCCGTGGCCGGCCTTGCGCGCCGACCACAGGATGTGGACGCCATACCCGATCAGCAGCACCGCACCCACGCTGCGCACGACGAGGTAGAGGTGCTCGTAACGCGCCAGCAGCGCGCTCAGCCCGCACATCGCGAGCGTCGCCCAGCAGGCGATGCCGGACACGACCCCGAAGCCGACCCGCATTCCCGCCGACCGACCTTGTGCAGCCGAAGTGCGAAGCACCGCAAGGAAATCCGGTCCTGGACTGATGACGGCAACGAGCCACGCGAGCAGAAGTGGGAAGACGAGGAACATACGGATCATCCGTTCAGAGGCTGACCGGCGAGGCAATGAGGACGGTGAGGTCCGCCGGCTCGGAGGTGGTTCGGTAGGAGTGCGCGGTGTCGCCGGGGAACGCCAGCAGGTCGCCGGGGCCGAGTTCGACGAGATCGCTCGTCGGCCCTGCGGACAGACTCCCCGACGCGACCACGAGATGCTCGAGCGTGCCGGTCGCGTGTGGGACCCCGTCGAACTCGGTGTGCGCGGGGAGCCGGAGTCGCCAGATCTCCACCTGGTGACCCCCGCTCACCCTGCGCAACAACTCACGATGCGGTCCCGAGGTGTCAGCGTCTGTCGCGCGCACGATGTGCGCGCCTGCGTCGTCGGTCTCCGCGAGCAGATCGGCCAGCGGCACGCCCAACGCGACGGCGACCGCGTCGAGGGTGTCGATCGTCGGATTCGCTCGCCCCGACTCCAGGCCGGACAGCGTGGCCTTGGACAGGCCGGCGCGCCGGGCGAGCTCAGCGGCGGACATACCGCGTTGGTCGCGACGCAGGCGTAGCTGCGTTCCCACGGACGCTGCGAGCGAGGACGGCGGCATACCGTCCACTATATCGAACGTCCAGTTCATTTCAATATGTCTACAGCAGCCCGACCACGACGAAGTCGTCGCCGTTCTGCCAGGCCGTGCCGACTTCGGCGCATCCCGCGTCCTGCAGCGCACGTCGCACATCGGACAGCGACGCCACCCGTTGCCGGCGACGATCCTCACTGGTCTGCAACTGTTCCGCCGCCCGGCGCTGCACGAGCGCCCGCAATTCCGGCGCCTCGGCCACTGCATCCCACCATGCCCCCCAGTCCTCGGCATCGACGCGTCCGGCACGGCACGCGGCGCCGGCTGCCACGTCTCGTCGCACGGCGTCGAGCCGGGGCGTGTGCTCCGGCTCGTAGAAGTGATCTCCGTCGACGAAGACCCCGCCCGGCGCGAGGTGCCGGATTGCCTCGTCTGCGACAGCCGCGAAGTCGTCGGCGCCGAGCCAATGGAGGGCCGTCGTGCTGACGAACGCATCCGGCGCGCGGTCCAGCCCCAGCCGCCCGCACCAGCCTCGTTCGGTGAGGTTCTTTTGCACCACGCTGAAACCGTCGCTGCCGTATGCCGATTCGGCGAGTCCCAGCAGCAATGGGTCCATGTCGACCCCGACCACCGTCGCAGCGGGAAGCCGCTGCAGCAGCCGATGGGCCAATGACCCCGGGCCGACACCGAGGTCGACGACCAGGGGGTCCGGGCGTCCGACTGCCGCCTCGACGACGTCGACAATCACCTCGAAACGTTCTTCCCGGTCCACGAAGTAGGTGGCCTGCTGGTCGTCCCACCGGCGCAGCCAGCCGAGTGCCGATTCCTTGTCGATCTGTGTTGTCATGCATCGATCCTCCGGCCCGACCAGGGGTCAGCGGTAGATGCGGATCGGCGCCGATCGGTCATAGGCTTGGCCTATGCCATCCGTGCCTGAAGTAGATGACCTACGGCTTGTGCGGGAGGTGCTGCGGGCGGGTTCCGTCGGCGGCGCGGCACGCGGCATGCGGATCACCCAGCCGTCGGCCAGTGCCCGACTCGCCAGGCTCGAACGGCGGATCGGCATCGAACTGTTCGAGCGGGACACCACCGGCGCCAGACCGACGACGGCCGGCGCCGAACTGGCCCGCCAGGCCGACCACATCCTCGGCCATCTCGAGGGCGCGTTCGGCGCGGCTCGCGCCGCCGCGTCCGACCGTCCGCTCGTCGTCGGCAGCTTCGCCAGCCTGACCTCGTTGCTCTTTCCCGCGCTGGACGCCCTACTCCCCGAGGTTGCGATCGAGCAACGCCAGGACCACGGTCCGACGCTGGTCCAGTGGGTCGCCGAGGGCACGATGGATGCCGCCTTCGTCGCGATCGCGGACCAGGTCACCTTGCCCAGTGGCGTGGTGGCGCACCCGATCGGCCTCGACCCGTTGGCGCTCTTCCGTGCGGCCGGGGTGCAGCCGATGTCCAGCGGCCGTATGCCGCTGCGCGACCGACCGGTGATCGTCTCGACGTTCGACCTGCGGCTGGACGAACTGCTGGACCGACTGCAGCGCCTCGGCGCGGATGCCCGTCGCGGCGTCACCCTTGCCACCGCGATCTCGATGGCTCGCCGTCGTGGCCATCTCGCGGTGTTGCCGCGCAGCGCTGTCGCGATGGATCTGCATCCGGATGAGGCGATCGACCGACTGCCCTTCCGTATGTCGGTGCAGCTGACGATGATCACCGGACGGCGGCCCGACCCGCGACTGCTCGGGATCACCGGCGCCCTGCGCAAGGAGCTCGGCCTGCGTCCCCCTGCGCGGCGATCATCCTCGGACTGATCATCTACTATTTGCGCATGCATGCAAGTACGCAACCGCCGGCGTGGGGCGATGACGTCGTCACTCTTGCGGTCGAGGTTTTGCGGATGCTGGCCGATCCGACCCGCCTGCAGCTGGCCGGGCTCCTGCTCGATGAGGAGCAGTCGGTCTCTGAGCTGGCAACCCAGCTGGGCAAGCCGGTGCCGGCGGTCTCGCAACATCTGGCCAAGATGCGGATGGCGCGACTGGTGACGACGCGCAAGGTGGGCACCTCGGTGCTTTACCGGGTCGAGAACGGCCACGTGCGCCAACTCGTCATCGACACGATCGGCCACGTCGAGCATCTGCTGGACGACGTGCCCGCCCATCATCGGGCCGAGGGAAGCGCGTCATGACGACGGGGCAGCGCCAGTCGCAGCACGACCACGAAAACCATGGGCATGGCCGCCAGGGGCACGGCCACCAGGACGCGCATCACCACGACCACGACGATGAGCATGAGCATGGGCACCTCCACGACGCCGGGCTGCTCGGTCGGATCCGGCACGCGGCCTCGGACATCTTCGGCGCGCACTCGCACGACGCGGCCGACCAGGTCGACGACGCGCTCGAGGCCGATGCCCGTGGCCGCCGAGCACTCTGGATCAGCCTCGCGGTCCTCGCGGCCACCGCACTGCTGCAGGGCATCGTCGTGCTGTTCACCGGCTCGGTGGCCCTGCTCGGCGACACGATGCACAACGTGGCGGACGCGGCGACCGCCGTACCGCTGCTGGTGGCGTTCGGGCTGGCGCGGCGGCCGGCGAACTCCCGCTTCACGTATGGCTATGGCCGTGCGGAGGACCTGGCCGGCCTCTTCGTGGTCGCCATGATCACCCTCTCCAGCGTGCTGGCCGGATGGGAGGCGATCGATCGCCTGCTGCACCCGCGCGAGATCTCCTACCTGTGGGCGGTCGCCGCTGCCGGAGTCATCGGATTCGTAGGGAATGAAGTCGTTGCGCGTTATCGGATCAGGGTCGGTCGACAGATCGGCTCGGCCGCACTCGTTGCGGACGGATTGCACGCTCGGACCGACGGATTCACGTCGTTCGCCGTCGTGCTCGGGGCAGTCGGCGCTGCCGTCGGCTGGAAGTGGGCCGACCCGGTCGTCGGGCTGCTGATCGCCATCGCGATCCTCGGAGTGCTGCGGTCGGCAGTCAAGCAGGTCGGTGCCCGGTTGATGGATGCCGTCGACAGCAGCCTCGTCGAGCGCGCACAGACGGCGATCATCGGAACCGACGGTGTACGTGACGTGCGCGAGCTGCGGCTGCGCTGGATCGGTCATGCGCTGCAAGCGGACGCAGACGTCGTCGTCGACCCTGACCTGACCGTGTCGGAGGCGCATGACATCGCGCACGATGTCGAACGACGGCTGAGCACGCAGGTCCCACGGCTCACCCTTGCGGTGATCCATGTCAGCCCGAAGGGAGCGCACCATACCGCGGCCTGAGCGACCTCAGTCGGGTTGGTGCTCCGGTGCGTCGGCGATCGCCTCGCGGATCACCGACCAGGCGATCGATGACGAATAACCTTTGCGCGCAAGCATTCCCGCCAATCGCCGAGCTTGGACCGTCGCATCCAACCCGTGCATCGAGCGCAGCTTCTTGTCGACCAGCGCCTGGGCACGCTCCCGCTCGTCATCGTCGTCGATGCTCTCGAGCTGCTCGTCGATGACCTCGGAGGCGACCCCCTTGCGGCGCAGCTCCTGACTGATCCCCTGTCGACCCAGGCCTCGACGTGTCTGCTGGGACTGGATCAGGGTCGCAGCATAGGCGGCGTCGTCGACCAGTCCGACCTCCTCCAACCGGTCGAGCACGGTCGCGGCGATGTCGTCGTCGCAGCCGCGCTCGCGCAGCTTGTCGGCCAGTTGTTTGCGGCTGCGCGGCGCCGAGGTGAGCTGACGCAGCGCGATGGTGCGCGCCACGTCGTAGGGGTCTGCGTCGTCACCCGCCTTGTCGAACGGCGGCTCGCGGTCATTGCGCGCCTGTCGTGCGGTGCGGCGCCCGCGGTCGCTCGTCGCTGCGCGGGAGCGGCGCTTGGCCGGCCCGGTGCGTGAGGGGACGGCACCGTCGCTCGCATCGGCACTGCTGGGTGGCCCGTCTCGGTCGCCGGAGCCGGCCCACGGACCGACGATGACTTCCGCCGGGTCGACGAAGTCCGGCGGCGAATCCGGTGCACTGTCAAAGGGATTCATGGCTGCGGAGCCTCTCGCCATACGGAAAGGTCGTCTCGGCCACCGAAACGCCCGATCGGTGGCCGAGACGAGGATCAGAAGTCGACTGCGGCAGCAACCGGCGCAACCGCCGGCGCGTCAGTCTCCTCGGCAGGCTTGTCGACCCGTGGCCCGACGCCCAGCTTCTCCTTGATCTTCTTCTCCAGCTCGTCGGCCAGGTCGGGGTTGTCCCGCAGGAAACCGCGCGCGTTCTCCTTGCCCTGGCCGAGTTGGTCGCCCTCGTAGGTGTACCAAGCGCCGGCCTTGCGCACGAAGCCCTGCTCGACACCCATGTCGATCAGGCCACCCTCGCGCGAGATGCCGTGGCCGTAGAGGATGTCGAACTCCGCCTGCTTGAACGGCGGGGACACCTTGTTCTTGACCACCTTGACGCGGGTGCGGTTGCCGACCGCGTCGGTGCCGTCCTTCAGCGTCTCGATGCGGCGCACGTCCAGCCGGACCGAGGCGTAGAACTTCAGCGCCTTGCCACCGGTCGTCGTCTCCGGTGAGCCGAACATGACGCCGATCTTCTCGCGCAGCTGGTTGATGAAGATCGCGGTGGTGCCGGTGTTGTTGAGTGCACCGGTGATCTTGCGCAGCGCCTGAGACATCAGTCGCGCCTGCAGACCGACGTGGCTGTCGCCCATCTCGCCCTCGATCTCGGCGCGCGGCACGAGTGCGGCGACGGAGTCGACCACGATGATGTCGAGCGAACCGGACCGGATCAGCATGTCGGCGATCTCGAGTGCCTGCTCACCGGTGTCGGGCTGGCTGACCAGCAACGCGTCGGTGTCGACGCCGAGCTTCTTGGCGTATTCGGGGTCGAGCGCGTGCTCGGCGTCGATGAAGGCCGCGATGCCGCCGTTGCGCTGCGCGCTGGCGACGGCGTGCAGGGCGACCGTGGTCTTACCGGAGGACTCCGGACCGTAGATCTCGACCACGCGACCGCGCGGCAGTCCGCCGATGCCGAGTGCGACATCGAGCGCGATGGCGCCGGTGGGGATCACGTCGATCGGCGGCCGGATGTCATCGCCCAGACGCATGACTGCGCCCTTGCCGTGGGCCTTCTCGATCTGGGAAAGGACGGTGTCCAGCGACTTGAGTTTGTTGTCACCGGCGTTCGCCGTTTTTGCTGCCATGTGCGGCACTCCTTCAAAGAGTTCGTAGGTGGGTCGCGTCCACCGGCGACCGTCCGCAGCCCGTCAGTGCAGCTCGGGCTTTGGAACGTGTCAGACGCTAGGCCCCCGCACCGACAACCCGATCTGTCATGTCCATGCACTGTGGACAACGGGTCGTCGTTCGAGGACTTGTGGATGAGCCTAACGCAGTTTCCCGAACATCCGTACGAAGGTTTGCGGCGTGGCGTGTCGCTCCTCGACGAGACTCCTCAGGGGTGCAGATGCGCGCCCTTGAGGATCTTGTCGACGCCGTTCTTCGGCCCGTGCACCGCGATCCCGACCAGGTTCAACTCCTCGCCCGGCACGTCCGCGGTGGCCGCGCGATTGGCGGCGTCATACCCGGTCTTGAACATCTCCTCGGTGTAGATCGCCGGGCGCAGCCCACGAGAAACCGCGCGATTGCGTGCGTTGGCGAGGTCCCGTGCGCCGCCCTCAAAGACGAGCACCGGCATACCGAGCAACCGCAGGTAGGTCCCCCCGTCAGCGTCGCGGTAGGACTCCCCCACCAGCTCCGGGTTCGCGGCCGCGATGCCCGTTGCCAGGAAGGCCGTGACATTCATCCGCTGCCAGGCGGCAAGGTCGTCCCGCAGCAGGATGGCGACCTTCGTCGCGAAGGGCGGGGTCAGCAGGTCGGAGGTGGTCTCGTGCTCGGTGACGTCATACATGCCGTCATCGTGTCGGTGGTCATCGCCACTGGTCTTGTACGAAATTGATCCGATGCCGTCGCCGTCAGCGCCCGTCGCCGTCAGCGCCCGTTCTCCAGCACACGAATGACGGTCTTTCCGCTGTGGCGTGCAGTCGAGGTGAAGCTGGCGACAGCGTCGTCGAGGCTCACGATCTTTCCGATGTTCGTGCGCAGCCGCCCGTCGCGCACGCGTTGGACGATCTCGGTCAGCCCAAGGCGGTCAGCCTCGACGACGAAGTCGATCGCGAGGCCGTCCGTCGGGCGAGCTTCAACCGGCCCGACGACGGACACGAGCGCTCCACCGGGTTTGATCAACGGCGCGGAGTTCTTCTGCACGTCGCCACCGATCACGTCGAAGACGAGGTCGACGCTGCCGATGTCGGCAAGCGTGTCGCTGTCCAGGTCGATGAACTCCTGCGCTCCGAGATCGAGCACCTTCTGGCGATCGGCACCACGTCCGGTGCCGATGACATATGCCCCGGCCTCTCGGGCGAGCTGGGTCACCATCGCGCCGACAGATCCGGCTGCTCCGTGGGCGATCACGGTCTGCAAGTTGCCGGGGAGATCACTCCACTCAGGAACGCATTGCAGGCTGCCATCGACCATGTTGAGATGTTCTGCACTCACGCAGCCGACTCCGTATGACGGCGCTACGGGCCGAGGTGCGGAAGCGACGAACACCACCGAGGAGAGCTCATGCCCATCAAGTTCGAGAACGTCGGCATCGCCGTGCGCGATCTGGACGAGACCATCGCCTTCTTCTCCGATCTCGGCCTGAGCGTTCTCGGACGCGACACCGTCAGTGGGAAATGGGCTGACACTGCTGTCGGGCTCGACGGAAACCACGCCAAGGTCGCCGTACTTCAGACGCCGGACGGCAACGGTTGCCTGGAACTATTCGAGTACATCCATCCCGACGCCATCGAGACCGAGCCGACCCGACCGAACGAGATCGGAATGCACCGCGTCGCGTTTTCGGTGGACGACGTCGACGAAGCGGTGGCGATCGCACAGCGGCACGGCTACCACCCGTTGCGCGGCGTGGCGACCTACGCGGACGTCTACAAGCTGACGTACGTCCGCGGCCCCAGCGGGATCCTGGTGATGTTTGCCGAAGAGCTCAAGAAGAGCTGATCCGGGATGCGGCCGGGTCGGCCGCGCCGCGCTTCTCGTGAGGTCTCCGACGCTCAACCGGACGCATTCTCGGCACCCTGGCCGGTTCAGGCCATCGAGGCCCGGAAGCTACCCGGCGAGGTCCGCAGCAGCCGCCGGAAGTGCCGGTGGAAATGCGCCTGGTCGTAGAAACCGGTCGCCACCGCCACCGAGGCCGCCGGCTCACCGTCGAGCAGTCTGCGACGCGCCAGATCGAGCCGCCGTCCGGTGACGTACCGGTGCGGCGGTATGGCGAACTCCTTCGTGAAGGAGCGAACGAGGTAAGCCGCGCTGACCCCGAGCCGGGCGGCCAACTCCTCGACCGACGGCGCACCGACCGGGTCGGCGTCGAGCACATCCCGTGCCTGCGCCGCGATCCGCGCCCGCCGCGGCGGATCGTCCCGACCAGCCGCGGGCCGTCCGTCCAGATGCCATTTGAGCGCCTCTGTCACCAGCGCGAGGTGGGACTCTGCCGCCAGTGGGTCATTGGCGGACAAAGAGCCGTCCAGCTCCGAAACCGCCTGCCGCACAACAGGATCTGCCACCAGCGGCGCGTCCACGCAGCGGCCGATCAGCCGCTCCGGCAGCACCGCCTCCTCGAGGTAGACCACCCGCTTGCGAAATCCGCTCGACGTCAACGGATGCCCGTCGTGTGTCACGTGCGGCGGCAAGAGTGTCACGCCGACACCGGCATCCGCACGGTCACGGTGTCGGTCCACGTCATACCCGATGAGGCCGTCGTCGACGATCAGCAGCGTCCAGGCGTCGTGGGTGTGCGCCGGATAACTGTGGTCGGCCCATGACGCGTGCAGCACCTCACGGATCCCGGCGACACCAGGATCCCAGGCGCGCACCCGATCGCGCGGAGCTTGCGGCATACCCCCGAATCTACCGGCGCCACCTATCTGCCGAATGACGGCTTCTTCGCCGAATGACGGTCCGATCTCGCCGTCACTCGGCGAGGAAGCCGTCATTCGCGATGTGGGGTGTGACCCTTGACACATCAGGTCATCAAGTGATCTAGTCACTTTCGTGACCGCACAGACCTCGCTGACCAGCCGCCTCGCCGACGAGATCGTCGACCTGATCGTCGACGGAGGGCTGCGCCCCGGCGACGCCCTCGAGTCGTCCCGGGCGCTCGCCCAGCGATTCGAGGTGACGACGCCGACCGTGCGCGAAGCCCTGCGCCGCCTTGAGGCCACCGACGTCGTGCAGTTCCGGCACGGCTCGGGGACGTATGTCGGTGCGGGTTTCGAGCGACGGATGGTCGTCAACCAGCACGCCGGTCGCGACTCGATCGAAGAGCTCATCGCCACGCGCCTCCTGCTCGAGCCGTCCATCGCGGCAGAGGCGGCCCGCTGTCGCACGGACGTCGACCTCGAGGTGCTCGAGGGCGCTCTGACCAATGCACTCACCCCGCAGCGTGGTGACGAGCGTCCGGCACTGCACTTCCACGTCGCGGTGGCCGCCGCGACCGGCAACCGCTTGGTCGCCGAGACGCTGGAAGCGTTGCTGCACCTACGATCTCGCGAGCAGGTCCAGATCCGTCATCGGTATGACGACCGCGAGCGCGACCACGCCGAGCACGAGCAGATCCTGGAGGCCATTCGGGTCGGCGACGCCGACCGTGCGTCCGAGCTGACGAGTTCCCACCTGCAGTCGATCCGCGACGTCCTGGTCGACGGCTCCGCCGGAAAGGGCGCGAAATGACCGACACGTCATACCGATTGGGTGAACTGACCACCGACGACGCGGCCGCTTCCGTCGCGCGCGGTGATGTCGTGATCCTGCCTGCGGGCGCGTTCGAGCAGCACGGACCCGCGATGCCGATGGCCACCGACCTGATCCGCGCCGAGGACATGGCCGACCGGGTGGCCGCAGCGCTTCCGGGCCGGGTCGTGATCGGGCCGAGCCTGCCCGTCGGGGTGTCGCCGCACCACCTCGGCTTCGCCGGCACCGTCACGCTGCGTCCGGCCACCTTCCTCACGGTGGCTCGCGAGTATGTCGATTCTCTCGCGCAGCACGGGTGGCGCCGGATCCTGGTGATCACCGGGCACGCGGGCAACAACGCCACCCTCGGCGCGCTCGCGCAAGACCTGCTGCACGACCGTCCGGACATCGAATTCGTTTGGACCGCAATAGCTTCCCTCGCTGCACCCGTCACCGCGAAGATGGACCGAGCTGAGGTGACCGGGCACTGTGGCGAGTCGGAGACCGCCCAGATGCTGCATGTCGCACCGCATCTGGTGCACGCCGACCGGCTGGTCCCGGGCACCACCGCCCTCGACCAACTGGATCCTCTGTCGCGCCAAGCGCGACGCACCGCACCGTCGCTCGCGCGACGGTACGACCAGCTCAGCGCGAACGGCGTGCTGGGCGACCCCACGACCGCGACGGCCGACCAGGGCCGCGCGATCGTCGACGCCGTCACCACGGCACTCGTCGACTATGTCCAGGAGTGGCTCGCCGCCTGACCTCCACATCCCGTCATGACCGGTCGCCTCCCCTGGGCCGACCGGTGGGTCGAGCACGCCCTCGCGTACCTCGATCCGGCCGAAAGGAACTCTCCATGAACAAGACTCGACAGCGGACCGCTGTTCTGACCATCAGCGCGCTCGTCACGGGTGCCGTCGGCGCTCCGGCGGTTGCGAGGAGCATCTCCCCCGCCGAGGTCCGGCCTGTTGCAGACCGGCTGTCCGCGCACTCCTGCTCCAAGGCGACCGACCAGGAGTCCGACGCGAGCGCGAAATACACGATCAGCAGCGGCGGACGTGACCGCACCTACATTCTGCACCTACCGAAAGGCTATGAGCGCCATAGTAATTGGCCGTTGATCATCGCGTATCACGGCCGCGGCAGCACCGGCACCGAGATCGAGGGCTTCTCCGGCCTCTCCTCCCTTCCCGCCGTCGTCGCCTACCCGAACGGCGCGATCGGCACCGGTTCCGGATATCGGCAGGCGTGGGAGGGTGCGCCATACGCCCCGCCGGGAGTGGACGACGTGCAGTTCACCTCGCACCTG
Source organism: Flexivirga endophytica (assembly GCF_014640635.1). Lineage (GTDB taxonomy): Bacteria > Actinomycetota > Actinomycetes > Actinomycetales > Dermatophilaceae > Flexivirga > Flexivirga endophytica. Next base: position 425,538 of record NZ_BMHI01000001.1, on the reverse strand, counting down.
CTCGATCAGCTGCAGTCCGACTACTGCGTCGACCCGACCCGCAGCTACGCCACCGGCAAGTCCAACGGCGCGGGACTCGTCGGGCTGCTCGCCTGTCGGCTGCCGGACCGCTTCGCCGCGTTCGCCCCGGACTCCGGAGCCTTCTACCCGCAGGCCCGAGAAGGCTGCGCGGACGCGAAACCCACTGCAGTTCTTGACATCCACGGCACCGGCGACACGACCATCCCGTATGCCGGAGATCCCGACCGGAAGCTGCCGGCCATCCGCTCCTACGTCGCCGATTGGGCTGCCCGCGACAAGTGCGACCCGAATCCGTCCACTCGCACGATCGGCACCGACGTCACGGTCTTCGACTGGGAGCACTGTGCGGCGGGCACGGACGTCGAGCACGTCGCCGTCACCGGCGGGGGCCACGTCTGGCCGGGCACACACACCTACTCCGGTGGCGGGCACGTCACGCACACCATCGCGGCACAGGACGTGATGTGGCGCTTTTTCAGCAAGCACCGTCTGACCGCACCGAACGGAGCCACGTCATGACCGCCCCCACCAAGGCCGCGCCCGACGGGGCGCAGGAGGAGCGGCTACCGCGCATCATCCGCGCCATGGCCATCGTCGAGAAGGCCGGCAATGCCCTGCCGAATCCCTTCTGGCTCTTCTGGATCCTGGCCCTCATCCTCGGCGTCCTCAGCGCGATCCTCGCCGGCGCCGGCGTCAGCGTCGTGTCCCCGAGCGACGACAAGACGGTCTCGGTGCGCAACCTCTTCAGCGGCGACGGTCTGGCCATGGCGATGTCGACCGCGATCGAGAACTTCGCGACGTTCCCACCGATGGCGACGATCGTCGTGGTCATCATGGGTGTTGCGGTCGCCGAGCGGACCGGCTTCCTCGCCGCCGTCATGAAGGTCGGCGTCTCACGGGTGCCCGCGTCGGCGGTCGTCTTCGCAGTCGCCTTCCTGGGGACGGTCTCGCACGTCGCGTCCGCCGCGGCATACATCATCCTGGTTCCGTTGGGCGGCCTGGCTTTTCGCGCCGTCGGTCGCTCTCCGGTCCTCGGCATCGTGGTCGCGTACACCTCCATCGCGTCCGGGTATGACGCCAGCCCCATCCCCACCCCGAACGACACCATCTTCGCCGGCATCACCACCTCCGCCGCGCGGATCATCGACAAGGACGTGACGGTCTCGGCGGTGAGCAACTGGTTCTTCAACATCGCATCCTCCCTGCTGCTGGCGACGGTCATCACGCTGGTGACCCGCTGGGTGCTGGCCAAGCGACCCGACCTGGACCCGGACCCCGACGTCGACCTGGAGGACATCGGCGACCTGCACCTGTCCGACAGGGAGCGGTCGGCCGTGCGTGCCGCGTGCCTCACCCTGCTCGGTCTGCTCGTGTTGGTGGCGGCTGTCGTCATACCGTCCGGGTCGCCGCTGCGGGGTGAGCACGGCAGCATCGCCGAGTCGCCCTTCCTGGACGGCATCGCCTTCGTGATCGCGGTGCTCTTCGGGGCGACCGGCATGGTCTACGGGCTGCGCACCGGCGTGCTGAAGGGCGTCGGTGACACGCCGCGGCTGATGGCCGAGGGCATCAAGCAGATGGCGCCGGTGCTGGTGTTGTTCTTCGCGATCGCGCAGTTCCTGGCGTACTTCGACTGGACCCACCTGGGCGACGTGATGTCGGTGAAGTCCGCCGACCTGCTCGATCAGGCCAACGTGCCGGCGCCGATCATCTTCCTGATGGTGCTCGCGCTGCTGAGCGTCGTGAACGTGTTGGTCACCAGCGGATCGGCGATGTGGTCCATCGCGGCGCCGGTGCTGGTGCCGACGTTGATGCTGCTGTCGGTGCCGCCGGAGACCACGCAGGCGATCTTCCGGATCGCCGACTCCGGATCGACCGCGATCACGCCGATGAGCCCGTATTTCATCATGGCGCTGGGTTTCCTGCAGCGCTATCGCAAGAAGGCCGGGATCGGAACGCTCGCGTCATACACGCTGCCGCTGGCGATCGCGATGACCGTCACCTGGACGATCCTCTTCTTCGTCTGGTGGGCGCTCGGCATACCGCTCGGTCCAGGCGCGCCGGTCCGATGACCCTCCCGAATGACGGCTTCTTCGCCGAGTGACGGTCCGATCAAGCCGTCACTCGCCGAGAAAGCCGTCATTCGGCAAAAGGGGGCGGGTCCGTTCAGGTCAGGTCAGCTCAGACGTCGCGGCGCTCACGAATCGGCATGTCGCGGCCGAGCCGGCGTTCCTCGGGCACCTGCAGGTCGTCGCAGACCGCGGCCCAGATCTCACGGAACTTCACCCCGTCGGCGATGGCCTCGTCCGGAGTCCGATTGCCCAGGACCTGCAGGACGTGACTGTTGCCGAGGACGCCGGCGTATGCCGACCCGAACTCCTCGGTCATCAGTCGCCTGTACTCGGAATGCTTCACCGCACAAGGGTAAGTGCCGCCGCGGGGTGCCCGCGCCACTCGGTTCTCGAGCCGGACCCTGGCCGCGGAAGGCTACCGGCACGTAAGTTGGTCGATCATGGCTACTGATCGACTGCAGAACAAGAAGATCCTGATCACCGGCGGCGCGCGCGGCATCGGTGCCGCCCTCGCCCGGCGCCTCGCCGAACGCGGCGCGCAGGTCGCCGTCGCCGGCCTCGAACCCGAACTGCTCGAGGAGGTCGCGCACGAGACCGGCGGACCCTGGCGCGAGTTGGACGTCGCCGATCGCCAGCAGGTCGACTCCGTCGTCGAAGAGCTCGTGGGCGAGTTGGGCGGCCTCGACATCGTGATCGCCAACGCCGGCATTGCCAAGCAGCTCCCAATCGTCGGCGGTGACCCCGACGTCATGGAACGCACACTCGCCGTCAACACGCTCGGCACCTACTACACGCTGCGCGCCGCGGCGCCGCACATCGCGCACCCGGGTGGTTACGCACTGGCGACCTCGTCCCTCGCCGCCGCCGTGCAGGCGCCGCTGATGGGTGCCTACTCCGCGTCGAAGGCAGCAGTCGAGGCGATCGGCAACACGCTGCGCTGGGAGCTGCACGGCACCGGTGCACGGGTCGGTGTCGCCTACTACGCCGAGTTGGACACGGACATGACCAGCCGGGGCTTCAGCACCCGGGCGGGCTCGACGCTGCTGGGCGGCCGCAAGTCGGCCACTGTCATCACACCTCTGTCGGCCGCGATCAACGCACTGGAGCGTGGCATCAACCGCCGATCGCGGTTCATCTGGGCGCCGTGGTGGATCGCACCGTTACTTCCCGGCCGGATGATCGCGCAGCGCGTCGCGGAGCTGAAGCCAATGCCGGACCTGCAGCGCGCACTGCAGCTGGCTCGCGAGGAGCACACGGAATTCACCACGGCACAGCCGGATTCGCGGATCGAGGGCAAGGTATGACGACGGGATCGCCGGGCCTCGATATGCCCTCCTCCGCCCCGTCACCCCGCGAAGTTTCTCCGCCGCTTCGCTCCCCCGAATACTTCGCGGGGCCCCCGACGGCGCTCCCCCGGGCTACTCGACCAGCGACTGGGGTGGCGCGGGTCCGACCGGGAACGTGGCGGACCAACGGTCCGCTGGCCGCTGGGTTCGCCCAACTTGCGGGTCGTGTCACGCGCACAGCTCCGCCGGCGATCTTCACCGTGCTGGGACGGGGCCGGCGGACGTTCTGGGGTTGGCTCGCGTTCGCCGGGACGCTCATGCCGTTCGGGTCGCTGCCGCGCGGCGACAGCGAGTTGGTCATCCTGCGGGTCGCGCACCTGCGCGGCAGCGACTACGAAGCCGCGCACCATCGGTCGATCGCGTTTCGCGCGGGACTGACCGCGGACCAGATCGAGCAGCTGCTGAGCGCGACGCCCGAGGCGTCATACTTCAGCGAGCGCCAGCAGAGCCTGATCGCAGCAACCGACGAGTTGATCGCCGACGACGATCTCTCCGATCCCACTTGGCAGCGCTTGCACGGTCAGGTGGGGGACCGCGGCTGCGTCGAATTCCTCCTGTTGGCAGGCCATTACCGCATGTTGGCGACGGCGCTGCACACCATGCGGATAGAGCCTGACCAACCAAGGTGAGCGACAGGCTGACCAAGGCGGCCAACAGATCAGATGACCAGCCACGGTGACGGCACAGAACAATTCCTGCAGCCAACCGATCACGCGAGCCGAACGGGGAGCCGGCTGCGTCGTCGGCCCGGGCCTATGCAGCGAAGTGGAGCGCTAGCGGAACGAAGCGGAGTGAGACCGGGACGGCGGCGCAGCCGGCGACCATCAAGGCGATCACCCGACGAGCGTGGCGGGTCTCGATACGCTGCTCCGCTTCGCTCCTCCGGCACTCGACCAGCAGATGCTTCGCTACTCGACCAGCTTTCTTCGTCGGTCTCGACCATCAGCTGTCGGTGGGTGATGCAAAGCTTGGACCTCCATGACCGATGACGTGCTGCGCCGCTTCTCCCCTGCCACTCGCGCGTGGTTCGAGGGGTCGTTCAGCGCGCCGACGCCCGCACAGGCCGGCGCCTGGGACGCGATCAGCAACGGGGATCACACCCTGGTCGTGGCACCGACCGGGTCTGGGAAGACGCTGTCGGCGTTCCTGTGGGCTATCGACCGGATGGCCGCGACACCGGCACCCGAAGAGGCGTTGAAACGATGCCGGGTCCTCTATGTCTCGCCGATGAAGGCGCTGGCCGTCGACGTCGAGCGCAACCTACGATCGCCCCTGGTCGGCATCCAGCACGCGGCCGACCGGCTCCGGCTCGAGCAGCCCGACGTCACGGTGTCGGTGCGGTCCGGTGACACCCCGGCGACCGAGCGGCGCGCATTCGCCCGCCGGCCGACCGACATCCTGATCACCACACCGGAGTCGCTCTTCCTGCTGCTCACCTCGGCGGCCCGGGAGGCGCTCTCGGGGGTGGAGACGGTGATCGTCGATGAGGTGCACGCCGTCGCCGGCACCAAACGTGGCACGCACTTGGCGTTGTCGCTGGAGCGGCTGGACGCCATACTCCCCCAGCCCGCGCAGCGCATCGGCCTGTCCGCCACCGTGCGCCCGGTGGAGGAGGTCGCGCGCTATCTCGCGGGCGGCCGTCCCGTGACGACCGTGCAACCACCGTCCGAGAAGTCCTGGGACCTCGAGGTGGTCGTGCCGGTGCCGGACCTCACCGAGTTGGGCCGGGTGACCGACGACGTCACGGGTCCGTCCACCGATCCCGTGGAGCGTGCGTCCATCTGGCCGCACGTCGAGGAACGCATTGTCGATCTGATCGCCAAGCATCGATCGACGATCGTCTTCGCCAACTCGCGACGGTTGGCCGAGCGGCTCACCGCACGACTCAACGAGATCTGGGCCGATCGCAACGAACTACCCGACGACCTGCCGGAAGGGTCGGAGGACGATGCGGGGTCCCCGCGAAGTATCGGAGCGAGGAACGAGCGGAGAACTTCGTGGGGTGCGGGGGCACCGGCGCAAGTCATGGCCCAGGCCGGCCAATCCGCCGGCGCACCAGGCGTTCTGGCACGCGCCCACCACGGATCGGTCAGCAAGGAGCAGCGCGGCGAGATCGAGGACGCACTGAAGTCGGGTCGTCTCCCGGCGGTCGTCGCGACCAGCTCGCTGGAGCTCGGCATCGACATGGGACTCGTCGATCTGGTCATCCAGGTCGAGTCACCACCGAGCGTGGCGAGCGGCCTGCAACGGGTCGGCCGTGCCGGTCACCAGGTCGGCGCGGTGAGCCGCGGCGTGCTCTTCCCGAAGTTCCGCGGCGACCTCGTGCAGACCTGCGTCGTGGTCGACCGGATGAAGGCCGGGATGATCGAATCCCTTGCCGTGCCGAGCAATCCGGTCGATGTGCTGGCCCAGCAGATCGTCGCGATGTGTGCGATGGACGACTGGTCGGTCGATGATCTCGAGCAGCTCGTCCATCGCAGCGCGTCCTTCGCGAGCTTGCCGCGCAGCGTCCTGGAGTCGGTGCTCGACATGCTCGCCGGCCGTTATCCGTCGGACGACTTCGCCGAGCTGCGCCCGCGCATCGTGTGGGATCGCATCACCGGCACGCTCAGCGGGCGCCGCGGTGCCCAACGTCTCGCCGTCACCAGCGGTGGCACCATCCCCGACCGTGGTCTGTATGGCGTCTTCCTCGCCGCCGGCGAGGGCCCCGGCCGGCGGGTCGGCGAGCTGGACGAGGAGATGGTCTACGAGTCGCGTGTCGGTGACGTCTTCACGCTCGGCACCACCAGCTGGCGGATCGAGGACATCACCCACGACCAGGTGCGGGTCTCGCCTGCCCCAGGTCAGCCGGGCAAGCTGCCCTTCTGGAAGGGCGACTCACCCGGTCGTCCGCTCGAACTCGGCACTGCCGTCGGCGGATTCGTCCGCGAGCTGATCGCGCTCCCCGACGACGCGGCACGTGCTCGGGTCAGCGCCACGGGACTCGACGAGTGGGCCGCCGACAACCTCTTCGCCTACCTGCGCGAGCAGCAGGAGTCGACCGGGCAAGTGCCACACGACAAGGCGATCGTCGTCGAGCGGTTCCGTGACGAGCTCGGCGACTGGCGGGTCGTGATCCATTCGCCGTATGGCGCACCGGTCCACGCACCCTGGGCGCTGGCCATCGCGGCCCGGATGCGCGAACGCTTCGGTGTCGAGGTGCAGGCGATGCACGGCGACGACGGCATCGTGCTGCGTCTGCCGGACTCCGACCCGGACACCGATGCGACGGCAGCCGAGCGGCTCGTCGAGCTGATCGTGCAGGATCCCGACGAGGTTGCGGAGATCGTGACATCCGAGATCGGCGGATCCGCTTTATTCGCAGCGAGATTCCGTGAGTGCGCTGCACGGGCACTGCTGCTGCCGCGGCGCAACCCTGGCCGCCGCCAGGCTCTGTGGCAGCAACGGCAGCGGTCGGCTCAGCTGCTCGAGGTGGCCTCCCGCTTCCCGTCCTTCCCGATCGTGCTCGAAGCGGTGCGCGAGTGTGTCCAGGACGTCTTCGACGTGCCTGGTCTCGAGCAGCTGATGCGCGACATCACCGCACGAAGGATTCGCGTCGTGCAGGTCGACACCGAGAGCCCGTCGCCGTTCGCGACCAGCCTGCTCTTCGGCTACGTCGCGCAGTTCCTCTACGAAGGTGACTCGCCGCTTGCCGAGCGTAGGGCCGCGGCTCTAGCGCTCGACCCGTCGTTGCTGGCCGACCTGCTCGGCACCGGCGAGGGTGCGTCGCTGCGCGATCTGCTGGATGCAGAGGTCGTTTCGCAGGTCGAGCAACAGTTGCAACGCCTCGCACCGGAGCGGCACTCGCGGGACGCCGAGGACGTTGCCGACCTGGTGCGGGTGCTCGGTGTGCTCACCCCGGCGCAGATCGAGGAACGCACCCGCGTCGATTCCCGTGCGCAGGTGGCGGACTGGCTGGCCGAGCTCGTCGCCGCACGCCGGCTGATCGAGGTGCGGTGGTCGGACACGGTCGGCTACGCCGCGATCGAGGACGCGGCCCGGCTGCGCGATGCGCTCGGGCTGGCGCTCCCCGCCGGTGTCCCCGCGGTCTTCCTCGAGCCGACCGAGGACCCACTGGGCGAGCTGGTGGCACGCTATGCCCGCACACACGCGCCGTTCCCGGAGACCGAGGTCGCGGCCGCACTCGGCATCGGCCGTGCTGTCGCACACGACACGTTGCGTCGGTTGGTGTCCTCCGGACGGCTCGTCGACGGCGAGCTGCGGCCGCCCGAGCTGGGCGGCGGTGTCCACGGCATCGACTTCGCCGACCCCGAGGTGTTGCGCAGCATCAAGCGCAGGTCCCTGGCGTCGCTGCGAGCCGAGGTCGAGCCGGTGCCCGCCCGGGACCTCGCCTCGTTCCTCCCCGCCTGGCAGGGCGTCGGCGGCGGACTGCGCGGCACCGACGGATTGCTGCGTGCGATCGAGCAGTTGTGCGGTGCCCGCGTGCCCGCAAGCGCCCTGGAGACGCTGATCCTGCCCGAGCGCGTGGCGTCATACCACCCGGGCATGCTGGACGAGTTGATGGCGGGGGGTGAGGTGCTCTGGCAGGGCCACGCCGCACTGCCCGGGGACGACGGCTGGGTGTCGCTGCACCTGGCCGACACCGCCCCACTGACCTTGGCGCCACCCGACGAGACCGTCGACCTGGCGCCCGCGCACCGCGAGATGCTGACAGCTCTGGACAGCGGCGGTTCCTTCTTCTTCCGTGCCCTGGCCGACGTGGTCAACGCGACCGATGCCCGCAGCAGCGACAGTGACCTGCAGGCATATCTGTGGGATCTGGTCTGGTCCGGGCAGGTCAGCGGTGACACATTCGCGCCGGTGCGTGCATTGCTCGCCGGCGGCCGCACCGCGCACAAGTCACGCTCGCAGGGTCCGCGGCAGAGCCGACACGGCCGCATCGGCACCGGGCTACGTGGATCCCGCAGTGGACTGACACGCCCGACCTCCGCACAACGCACCGGACCGCCGACGGTCTCCGGGCGGTGGTCCCGACTACCACAGCTCGAATCAGACCAGACTGCAAGGGCGTTCGCGCTTGCCGAGGTGTTACTCGATCGTCACGGGATCGTCACGCGAGGCGCCGTCCAGGCGGAGTCGGTCACCGGTGGTTTCGCAACCGTCTATCGCGTGCTCGCGGCTGCTGAGGAGACGGGGCGCGTCCGTCGCGGTTACTTCATCGAAGGTCTGGGAGCGGCGCAGTTCGGCAGTGCCGGGGCTGTGGATCGGTTGCGGGCAGCCGGCCGCACGACCGCTCCCCCACGCAATCCCTGGGACATCGCGCCGGCCGAGCCGGAGACCGCGCGAGTGTTGGCCGCTGCCGACCCCGCCAACCCGTTCGGGGCCGCACTCCCCTGGCCGAATCGCGACGTGGAGGGGGCCGATCACCGGCCCAGCCGTCGGGCCGGGGCGATGGTCGTGCTGGTCGAGGGCGACCTGATCCTGTATGTCGAGCGTGGTGGCCGCAAGGTGCTGACCTTCACCGATGACGCGGGCCGGCTGGCCGCCGCCGCGGCGGCACTGGCTCGCACCGTCGTGCTGCCTCCGGACACCCGCGGCACCCCGCGCCTGCGCGGACTCACCGTCGAGGGCATCGACGGCAAGCCCGCGCTGGGCTCGGATCACCCGTTGGCAACCGCCTTGACCGACAACGGTTTTCACGTGTCCCCGAAAGGCCTGCGGATCCGACGCTAGCTGGAGACATCGCGCCGGCGGAGGATGACGCCGACCAGCAGCACGCCCACCACGGCATACAGGGCGAGCCGCAGGGCCAACGTCGCACCGGTGACGGTCGCCGTTTCGGGTGCGACGACATACCGCAGCAGCAGCCCTGGGAACCAGTGCGAGCCGAACGTCAGGTTGTCGCCGAGGACGTTCTCGATCGGCCCCGCCCACAGGATGCCCACACCGAGGCCGACTGCGACCGATCGGGTGAGGATGCCGATGAGGGTGCCGAGCAGTGCCCAACCGATCACGAAGACCATGACTCCGAGGAAGTCGTCGACCGCCATCCGCAACGAGGTGTCATCGAGCCAGGAGCCGGTGTCGATGCCCTGCCCGGGCGCCACGACGTATGCCGTCACCATGCCTGCCACGAACAACACCGCGACGATGACCGCGCCGATCGCGATGCGAGCGCCGAACGTGCCGACGGCGAGGGTGAGCCGCCGCGGCTGCTGCAACAGCGAGGCCCGCCACGTGCCGCGTGCGAACGAGCCGGCGCTCATGCCGACGAACACCGCGAGGATGAGCACCGACGTGAAGGCTGCAGCCGTCCGCACCGCGAGCGTGCCACCGCCGGATTCGCCGAGCGCCTGGATGCTGATACCAGCGGGCGCCCGCTGGGGAGCAGTGTTGATCATGACGACCGTCAACACGGCCGAATAGACGACGGTCGCAGACAACGCGATCAGCCAGATTCGCTTGCTGGACAAGCGGATCCACTCAGCCACGAAGGCGCGCGCGAGTGCCGGCGCCGGCTTCGCTCGGACCGGGCTGCTGAACTGGACGACTTCAGTGCGCGTGCTGGTGCTTGTGCTCATGATCGACTTCCTGTTCCGACCAGGTCGAGCACCCGGTCCTCGAGTGACTGTTTCTGATGGTGCAGCTCGACCAGGTGGATCCCACTCTCGGCTGCATTGCGATTGATCCGACCGGCCAGCTGCGCCGGGTCGATCTCTCCGACGTCGACGGCGAAACCTTCCGCCCGGCGCTCGACCGTCAGGCCCTGGGTGCTCAGCATCCGGTGCAGTGCCTCGTCGTCGGACTGTCCGGACCCCCGCAACAGGATCACTTCGGGGCGCGATGCGGGCAGCTCGGTCAACGACCCGGAGTAGCGCAGACCGCCCTGGTCCAGCACGATCACTCGGTCGCAGATGTGCTCCAGCTCGGCCAGCAGGTGCGAGGAGATCAACACCGTCCGACCGTCCGCCGCGATGCGCCGCACCATGGCACGGATGTCTCGCATGCCCGCCGGGTCGACACCGTTGGTCGGCTCGTCGAGGATGACCAGCTTCGGGTTACTCAGGAGGGCAGCCCCGATGCCGAGGCGTTGCTTCATGCCCAGCGAGTATGACGAGAACGAATCCCCTTCTCGCCCTTGCAGACCCACCAAATCCAGGACGGCCGGGATGCCGGACCGGTCGTGTCCGCCGAGGCGCGCGAAGTACTCCAGGTTGCCCCGTCCGGAGAGGTTGCCGAAGAAGGCAGGACCCTCGATCAGCGCACCGACGTCCGGCAGGTAGTCCGCCGGTCGGGACAGGTCGTGCCCGAGTATGGTTCCGCGTCCGGCAGACGGCCGCACCAGCCCGAGCAGCATCGACATGATGGTGGTCTTGCCGGCGCCGTTCGGGCCGATGAGCCCGGTGATCGAACCGGCGGTCAGATGTAGGTCGACATCGTCGACGACTGTGCGGCGGCCATAGCGTTTGGTCAGGCCCTCAACCGCAACAACTTCGAGTTCTCCATGTGTGCTCATGGCTTCAACGCTGTCGCGTTCCTGTCTCGCGCACATCGCACCGGCGTGGAGATCGCCGTACGTCAAATGTTGAGGCTCCTCACCGAGCGGACAGGAAACCGCTGACCGGACAGGAAAATCCAGCGTATCGACGCGGATTTACCTGTCCGCTCGGTTCTGATCCTGTCCGCTCGGTTCTGATCCTGTCCGCTCGGTGTGGAGGGACGGGCGAGCACGTCAGGGCACGTCGGACGCAGGTGGCGGTTCGGCGAGTCCGTGCTGATAGGCGATCACGACCAACTGCGCGCGGTCCCGTGCGTGCAGCTTGGTCATCGCTCGACTGACGTGGGTGCGGACGGTCGCTTGGCTGACGAACCAGCGACCCGCGATCTCGTCGTTGGACAGGCCCTGGCCGACCAGGCCGACGACCTCCCGCTCCCGTTCGGTGAGCAGCGTTGCGAGAGGGGACACCGGTCGCGGTCCCAGCGTCGCATCGGGCGGCGGCTCCGCGGTCGCGAATCGGGCGATCAACCGGCGGGTGACGGTCGGCGACAACAGCGCATCCCCGCCTGCCACCACTCGCACCGCACGAATCAACTCGTCCGGTTCGGTGTGCTTGACCAGGAAGCCGCTGGCGCCGAATCGCAAGGCCTGGAAGACGTATTCGTCAAGATCGAAGGTCGTCAGCATCACCACGTGAACCCCGGACAACGACGCGTCATCGGTGATCTGACGCGTCGCCTCCAGTCCGTCCATGTCGGGCATCCGGATGTCCATCAGCAGCACGTCCGGTCGGTGCTCCTGGGCGGCAGCGACTGCTTCGCGTCCAGTGGTCACCTCGGCAACCACGTCGATGTCCGGCTCGAGGCCGATCAGCGCCGCGAAGCCGCCCCGCACCAGGGCTTGGTCGTCGGCGATCACCACCCGGATCATGCTGTCTCCCACCGTGCTTCGACCTGGTAGCCGCCGTCCGGGAGCGGACCGTGCCGCAGCACCCCGCCGGTCGCGCGGACCCGCTCCGCCATACCGACCAGACCGTGGCCGCCACCGGCGGGCTGCACCGAGGCGCCCGGCGCCGGACCGTCATCGGTGAGCGACACCCTCAGCTCGGTCCCCTCGCTCTCCATCGTCAGTCGGACGTGTGCGCCGGGCGCGTAGCGCACCGCGTTGGTCATGCCCTCCTGCACCACGCGGTATGCCGCCGCCTGCACCTCGTCGGACACATCGTGCAGCGACGCGCGCTCGACCTCGACCAGCAGGCCGGCCTCCCGCGCGCGCTGCACGAGCTGGTCGATCTCGTCCACACCGTGCTGCGGACGCGTCGGCGCGACTCCTGGCTCCCGCAGGGAGCCGACGATCGCATTCAGATCGACAAGGGCATCCCGACCCGCCAGTCGGGCGGCGCGTGCCGCCTCGGCGGCTCGCTCGGGCTGGTCGCGGGCCAACCGCTCGGCGAGGGCGGCCTGGACGGTGATCGCCGTCAGCGCGTGGGCGACGCTGTCGTGCAAGTCACGCGCCAACTCCAGCTGTTGCTCGACAGCCGCTCGTTTCTGCTGCTGCTGCAACGCGTTTCGTCGCTCGATGGCTCGGTCGGCCAGCGTCCGCAACCACTCGGCGAGCAGCACGGCCGCGACTCCCCAGCTCAGCATGATCGTGACCCGCACCGCGGTGTCGTCCCCGCCACCGAAATAGGCACAGGCAGCTTCGGCAAGGATCGCGACCGGCATCAGCCGGTGCGCCAACGGTCGCGCTGCGTGGAACCCGAAGCAGAAGACACCCAACGGCAGCAGGAAGTAGGTCGGCCCGTTGGGATAGTTGATCAGCAGGTATGCACCGAGCGCGACGCACGGCACGACCAGGCTGACCAATGGGGACACCCGGCGGGCGACGACGGCCGCCAGGCCGACGAGCCCGAGCGTGATCGCCAGTGGGTCGATGCCGCGTTCGGCACCGTGCGTGTCAAGGTGGCCTGCGGAGCCGATGATGGCCAGCGCGCCGACGCCAACGAGCACGTCGAGCAGGTGCCGCTGCCACCAGGGCGCGGCCACGGGCGGGACGGTGTCGGTCATGCAGGTCAGCGTACGGAGCGCGGTGGCTGCGCTCGTCATACCAGTGTTGAGATGATCGGGAGATGAGCAGGTGCGGTAGTGCCCGAAGGTGATGCGGTCCGTCGCGCCGCGCGACGGTTGGACGACGCATTGCGCGGCGAGCCACTGGTGGGTTGCGAGCTGCGCTGGCCCACTCTCGCGGGTCGCTCCTTGCACGGTATGACGACACTCGAGGTCGTCAGCCGTGGGAAGCATCTGCTGCACCGATTCGACTCCGGTATGACGCTGCACTCCCACCTGCGGATGGACGGCAGGTGGCGAGTGCGTCCCACCCAGGAGATGACTGCGAAGACCGTTCACAGCACTGCGATCCGGGCGCTGCTCGCGAGCGCACAGTGGACCGCGATCGGCTACCGCCTCGGCATGCTCGATCTGGTCCGGACCCGGGACGAGCGCCGGCTCGTGGGGCATCTCGGCCCGGACCTGCTCGGCACCGACTGGGATCCGCGGGAAGCTACGGCGCGCCTGCGCGCTCAGCCGGATCGGCCGATCGGCGCTGCGCTGCTCGACCAGCGCAACCTGGCCGGCCTCGGCACGATCTGGACGACCGAGACGCTCTTCCACACGCGGGTCAGCCCATGGGCGACAGTGGATGCCGTGACCGCCATACAGCTGGACGATGTGGTGCGGACGGCGCACCGGCTGTTGACCGCAGCCGCAGCGAGTCCGGCATTCGAGCAACAGGTCTCGGCATACGGGCGAGAGGGCGAGCCGTGCCCCAGGTGTGGACGTCTGCTGCGCGCCGGACCCATCGGAGAGGCACCGGAGCAGCGACGACTCGGCTTCTGCGCCGGCTGTCAGGCCGGCGGATGAGTCAGGCTGCCGACGAGACGACCGGCGATCGGTCGGCCACCGGCAGCGGAACGGGGGCGGCCAGCCCCTCGGCGGCCGCCAACCGCTGGGAAACACTCAGCAGGGCCTCGGACATCGGCACACCCAGGGCATCGCAGACCGCGGCGAGCAACTCCGAGGAAGCTTCCTTCTCGCCCCGCTCGATCTCCGAGAGGTAACCCAGCGACAACTGTGCGTCCCGGGCCACCTCGCGCAGAGTGCGCCCCTGGTCGCGGCGAACACCGCGCAGCACGTCACCGAGCTCGCGACGAAGCAGGATCATGGCGCCTCCCAGGTGACATCGACGGTTTGCCTTCTTGTAGTCAGCTTAACGCCCGACACCGACGCCGGGCCGGTGCGGCATGTGGAAAACGGACTCACCGGACTCAACCACGGTGCCCGGGTCACTCATTCCCGTCCCTCGGCGACGCAGCTCTCCAGCAGCTCGAGCACCGCCGTGACGGTCTGCTCGCGGATGGCGGCCCGGTCGCCGGTCAGGTCCAGCATCCGCACCTCGTCCAGTGGCACCCCGGGCGCGTCGTCCCACGCGACCGCGATGAAGACCCGGCCGACCGGCACGTCGTCCTGTGGATCGGGCCCGGCGACTCCGGTGGTCGCGATGCCATGGGTGGCGCCGAGCAGGCGTCGTACGCCGTGCGCCATCTGTCGGGCGACCTCCGCCTGGACGGCGCCGCCGGAACGCAGCAGCTGTGCGTTGACTCCGAGGACGCTCGCCTTCACATCCGTGGCGTATGACGTGACGCTGCCGCGCACCACCGCGCTCGCGCCCGGCACCGCGGTCAGCGCGGCGCAGACGAGGCCACCGGTGAGTGATTCGGCCACTGCGACCGTGTCCCCGCGGCGTACGAGCGCCCCGATCAGCGCCTCGCCCTGCACCGGCATCAGTCGCCTCGCCGAGCGGCGCGGCGAGCACGACGCAGCCGGGAACGCTCGCTGTTCTTGCGCAACCGGATCGCGCGGAACACGTAGTCGACACCGGTCACGACCGTCACCGCGAGTGCGGCCAGCATCACGCTCCACGCCACGACGTCAAACCAGCCGCTGATCGGCAGCAGGAAGAGTCCGATGGCGATCGCTTGCAGGAAGGTCTTCAGCTTGCCGCCGCGACTGGCGGGCAGCACTCCGTGCCGGATCACCAGCAGGCGCAGCACGGTGATGCCCACCTCGCGGATCAGGATGACCGCGGTGACCCACCACGGCAGGCGTCCGATGATCGACAGGCCGACCAGCGCCATACCCATGAGCGCCTTGTCGGCGATCGGGTCCATCATCTTGCCGAAATCAGTGACCAGATTGCGAGACCGGGCCAGATCGCCGTCGATGCGGTCCGTGATGGACGCGAGCGCGAAGACTCCCACCGCGCCGAGCCGATAACCGGTGTTGTCACCGCCGTGCATCAACAGCAACCAGCCGAACACCGGGACCAGCGCGATCCGGAACATCGTCAGCGCATTGGCGATGTTCCAGTTGCTCACGCCGCTGCTGGGCGCCGAGGCCGGGTCCGGTGGCGGCGGGGCGAGCAGGGGCTCCCCCGCCGCGCGACGCCGCTCGAACTCGGCGCGACGGCGCTCGAACTCCGCCCGGCGCCGCTCGAGTTCCTCACGGGTATAAGCCCTCCCACGCTCGACGCCCTCACGGGCGGTCGGACGGCCTTCTCGGCGCTCAGCGCTCACCGGGTGGCCGCCGTCGGTGTGGCGATCAGGTCGATGCCGAGCGTGCTGGTGACGGTCGCGGTCACGATGTCGCCGATCGCGACGGAGCCCGGCGCGATCGCGAGGATGGTCTCGCCATCCACATCGGGGCCCTGCTGGCCGGCGCGGCCGCGCACCTCACCGTCATCACCGTCCCCGGTGCCGTCGGACTCGATCAGGACCTCGACGGTCTCGCCGATCCGGTCCGTGGCACGCTGCTCGTTCAGTTGCTCGGCCAGCGTCTGGAAGTGCGCGAGCCGATCCGCGACCTCGTGGTCCGGGAGCTTCGCGTCATACGTCTCGGCCTCGGTGCCGTCCTCGTCGGAGTAACCGAAGACGCCGACGACGTCGAGCTCGGCCTCGGTGAGGAACGCCTCGAGCTCGGCCAGGTCCGCATCGGTCTCTCCCGGGAAACCGACGATGACGTTGCTGCGGATCCCGGCGTATGGCGCCCGCCGCCGAACCTCCTGCAGCAACTGCAGGAAGGACTCGCGGTCGCCGAACCGACGCATCTTGCGCAGCAGCGGTCCACTGGCGTGCTGGAACGAGATGTCGAAGTAGGGCACCACGCCCGGTGTCGCGGTCATCACGTCCAGCAGCTCAGGGCGGATCTCGGCGGGCTGCAGGTAGGACACGCGCACACGCGAAATGCCTTCTACGCGGGCGAGTTCGGGCAGCATCGTGTCGAGCAGGCGGAGGTCGCCCAGGTCCTTGCCGTATGACGTGGAGTTCTCCGAGACCAGGAACACCTCGCGCACGTCGTGCTGCCCGAGCCAACGTGCCTCGGCCAGCACGTCGCTGGGGCGGCGCGACACGAACGCGCCACGGAAGGACGGGATCGCGCAGAACGCGCAGCGCCGGTCGCAGCCGGACGCGATCTTCAGGGGCGCCCAGGGCCGACCGTCGAGGCGAGCGCGGATCACCCGTGGCGAGGACGCCGGTGACGCGATCTCGACGTCGTCCGGGCGGCGCAGGTCGCCGTGTCCGGGCGTGGAGACGTTGCTCCCCTGGCGGTCCACGGGGCTGATCGGCAACAACTTGCGGCGGTCGGACGGCGTGTGGGAGGCGGGCGCGTGACCGTCGAGGACCGCGCGCAGGTGGCTGGACATGTCGACATACGAGTCGAATCCGAGCACCGCGTCGGCTTCGGGCAACTGCTCGGCGAGTTGTGCGCCATACCGCTCGGCGAGGCAGCCGACCGCGACGACAGCCTGGGTCCGGCCGTGCTCCTTGAGATCGTTGGCCTCCAGGAGCGCGTCGATCGAGTCCTTCTTGGCCTGCGCCACGAAGCCGCAGGTGTTGACCACAGCGACATCGGCGTCGGCGGCGTCGTCCACGAGGGTCCAGCCCTCGCCGGCGAGCCGGCCCGCCAACTCCTCGGAGTCGACCTCGTTCCGTGCGCAGCCCAAAGTGACCAGAGCAACGCTGCGGGATTCCATGCGACCAACTGTATGGGACGCGGGACGAGGTCAGAGAACCCGTGATCTTTCGGGGTGGCTTCATGATGGGATGGCGAGTATGGCGAACACCGACACCTCCCCCACCCTTGACCGCGTCCGCGCCGTTCTCGCGAAGCATCCGCTGATCGACGGGCACAACGACCTGCCGTGGGAAGCCCGTGATCTGGTGCGCTACGACTTCGACAAGCTGGATCTTGCCGCCGGCACCGCCGATCGCACCCACACCGACATCAAGCGGCTGCGCGAGGGCTGCCTCGGTGGGCAGTTCTGGTCGGTCTACGTGCCGTCCAATCAGCCCGGCAGTGAGGCTGTCACCCAGACGCTCGAGCAGATCGACGCCGTACACCAGATGATCGGCCGCTGGCCCGAGACCTTCGGACTCGCGCGCACGGCCGACGAGGTGGAGTCGGTCTTCACCTCCGGGCGGATCGCGTCGCTGCTGGGCGCCGAGGGCGGACAGTCGATCGACAGTTCGTTGGCGACGCTGCGGATGCTCTACGTGCTGGGCGTGCGTTACATGACCCTGACGCACAACGACAACAACCCGTGGGCCGACTCCGCGACCGACGAGCCGGTGCACGACGGGCTGTCGCGGTTCGGCGTCGAAGTGGTGCGCGAGATGAACCGCATCGGCATGCTCGTCGACCTGTCGCACGTCAGCGCCGACACCATGCGCGCGGCGCTGGCGGTCTCGGAGTCACCGGTGATCTTCAGCCATTCCTCCGCCCGCGCGGTGTGCGACTCCCCACGCAATGCACCCGATGACGTGCTCGAGACGCTGCGCGACAAGAACGGCGTGATCATGTCGACCTTCGTGCCGGCGTTCGTGTCGCCGGCGTGCGCCCAGTGGCGGGTCGATGCGGGCGAGGCCGCGCGGGACGCCGGCGTCGTCCCCACGGACGTCACCTCGTTCCAGAAGTTCTCCGAGCAATGGGCGGACCGGCACCCGATGCCGGTCGCGACCCTCGACGACGTCGTGGCGCACTTCGTGCACATCCGTGAGGTCGCCGGCATCGATCACCTCGGAGTCGGCGGGGACTACGACGGCGTGACGGTGCTGCCGGAAGGCATGGGCGACGTCTCGTCATACCCGAAGGTCTTCGCGGCGCTGGCCGACCTCGGCTGGTCCGACGAGGACCTGGCGAAGGTCGCCGGCGGCAATGTGCTGCGCGTGCTGCGGGATGCCGAAGCCGTCGCGCGGGACCTGCAGCAGACCCGTGGCCCGAGTGTCGCCACCATCGAGGAACTCGACGGCTGATCGCGCCGTCTGCGCATGCCCGTTATGCCAAGAGTGCGCCTGACCGCACGTCCTGCTGGCCCCAACCGGACATCTCCACGCCTGCCCAGTTGGGACCAGCAGCACGTGCGCTCCACCGCACATCCTGCTGGTCCCAGAACAGTGGCCGCCCGAAACAGCATCTCTGCCCGGCAGATCGTGCGACGCGTCTTCCGCACGTTGGGCAGGTCAGCAGCCGGGACCCATTCGCTTTGTGCACGGCCAGCTGGAACTCCGCCTCGCCACGGTTCCCAGGTCGGTATCCGGGAACCGCACGCTTCGAACTGAGACGCGGCAGCGAGGTGCATTGCGCATCTGGACGGTCGCCGGAGTTCAGCGCATCCTCGGACGGCTGGCCTCGGCGCGCAGCACGTCATAGGTATGCCGCACCTGCTGCATGAACTTCTGCGGGAGCAATCGAAGACCGATCACGGGCACCCGCAACACGCGTTCGCCCGCCGTGACGCGATCGTTCTGCCGCAAAGCGTCATCGATCGGGTTGAGCGCGAGCGCATGGTGTCCGCCGTCGATCTCGACGACCAGTCCGACGTCGTCCCACGACACGTCCAGATAGACCCGACTGTCCGGTCCGTCACGCAGAGACTGGTGACTGGGCGGCGGCAGTCCGACCCGGCGCGCCATCCGAGTGAAGTCGAGTTCGCCCAGTGAGTGTGCGCCGTCCGCGACATCGCCGATGACACCATCGAGCAGCTTCCGTCGTGCCGAACGCTGGACGCCGTGCCATGCCAACTGCAACCGCGACGGCGTGGTGAGTCGTTGCTGCAGCGGCATACAGATGACCAGCGCAGCCTGCCGGTCCGTAGCCGCCCACTGTGCGGCGTGAATCGTCGCTATGTCAGGAGCGACCTTCCTGATCCCGGCTCCGACCACCGGCGCCGGCACCCGTGGAAGATGCAGGCGAACGCGCTCAACCGCATGCGTGTGACTCGACTTCGGCACCGTCACGTCGATCACCGAAGCGTGATAACCCGTCATCCCGCTCGCCTCGAGCGCGCTCACTCCATCCAGTCGAGCACCCGACCCGCTCTCCCACACTGCTCGCCACCAGCGCGCTGTTTCGTTCAGCTCCGGCGAGTGAATCGCCACCGTATGGCGGCCGACCTTGAACCACCGCCCGGCGGCAACCTCGTTCCGGACCGCGAACCGATCGATCCCGTGCTCGGCCAGCGCCAGCCGATGCACCACTCCCCCATGCGCGGCGGCGAGTTCACGGGCGATCGCACGCCGATCCGCGCCGTACACCCGCGGCCGACCGACGACGACGTGGACAGTGCTTGCCGCTTCGTTGCTCACCGCACAAGCGTCCGTGCCGCAACACTGGCTCGGGGCGAAAACCGCTGGAGCTGTGGACAACCGGGCCGTTGCCGGGCAGATGTGGATGCGGCTGACTTCGCAGCTACGTTGCGGCGTCCTGCCGATCGTGCGCCGCGTCCTCCGCACCATCTGCGGGCCCCGAGACCCCAAGCACCGGATAACGCACAGTCGCGACCAGCAACAGGTGCGTCCCACCGCACTTCCTGCTGGCCCTAACCGGACATCTCCACGCTCGCCCACTTCGGACCAGCGAAGAGTGCGCCCAACTGCACCTCCTGCAGGGCGCAAAACGATCGTTGCCGGCACATGGCCGTGGTCCTGCACACAGTGCGCTCCACCGCACTCTGCAGGACCTGGTTATGCCCATAACGCCGTGCCGACCGGCCCGTCAAAAACGCGTCAAGGCCCGCAAAAACCGCATCAACGCCGCGGAATCGGTCCACCGACCGGCGAACCCTGACAGATATGACCGAATATCTCGTCGCGGGGGTCGTCGCCTTCGCACTCCTGGCCTACCTCGTGTACGCCCTCGTCCGTCCGGACAAGTTCTGATGAGCGAGCAAGCGAGCGGGCTGCTGACCGTCGCCGTCCTGGTGGCGGCGCTGGCGGCGGTGCACGTGCCGCTGGGCGACTACATCGCACGGGTCTTCAGCAGCGACAAGGACCTCGCGGTCGAGCGGGCGTTCTACCGCCTGAGTGGCGTCAATCCGCAGTCGCAGCAACGCTGGTCGCGATATGCCGTCTCGGTGCTCGCCTTCTCCGGCGTCAGTGTCGTCGCACTCTGGGCGCTCTGCACCTGGCAGGGCCGACTCCCCCTCGATCGTGGCGCCACCATGGACTGGCACACCGCGATCAACACCGCGATCTCCTTCGTCACCAACACCAACTGGCAGAGCTACGCCGGCGAGTCCGGAGCGAGCGCGCTCGTCCAGACGCTCGGTCTGGCGGTGCAGAACTTCGTGTCGGCAGCGGTCGGCATCGCAGTGGCCGTGGCGCTCATCCGTGGCCTGGTAGCGCGCCGCACCGGGCTGCTCGGCAACTTCTGGGTCGACCTCACCCGTGCGACCGTCCGCCTCCTGTTGCCCATCGCGTTCCTCGGAGCCGTGCTGCTGCTGGCCGGTGGCGTCATACAGGATCTGGCGGCGCCGCAGGTCGTCGAGACGATCACCGGCGGCCACCAGACCATCGAGTCAGGTCTGGTGTCGAGTCAGGAGGCGATCAAGTTGCTGGGCACCAACGGCGGCGGCTTCTTCAACGCCAACTCGGCGCACCCGTTCGAGAACCCCAACGGCTTCACCAACCTCGTCGAGATCTTCCTCATCCTCATGATCCCGTTCTCGCTGCCGCGTGCCTACGGCCGGCTGGTCGGCGACAAGCGTCAGGGGTATGCCGTGCTGGGTTTCATGGCCTTCCTCTGGACCTCGATGCTGGTCGTCATCACGTGGGCAGAGCAGGCCGCGGCCGGCTCCCCGACGGGTGCCATGGAGGGCAAGGAAGTCCGCTTCGGCGTGTGGTCGTCGGCGTTGTTCGCCACCTCGACCACCGCCACCTCCACCGGTGCCGTCGACTCGTGGCACGAGTCGTTCAGCCCGATCGGCGGTGGCGGCGCACTGACCAACATGCTTCTCGGCGAAGTGGGTCCCGGAGGCGTCGGCTCCGGCCTGTATGGCGCCCTTGTCGTCGCGATCCTCGCGGTCTTCATCGCCGGACTGATGGTCGGCCGCACACCGGAGATCCTCGGAAAACAGGTGGGGCGCAAGGAGATCACGTATGCCGCGCTCTACTCGATCACCACGCCCGCGCTCGTCCTGCTGGGCACCGGGGCAGCGCTGCTGGTGTCGGGCGCCAAGGGGGCCATCCTCGCGACCGGACCACACGGCCTCACCGAAATCCTCTACGCCTACGCGTCGGCGTCGAACAACAACGGCTCCGCGTTCGGCGGACTGAGTGCCGACCAGCCCTATCTCAACCTGACCCTCGGCGCCTGCATGCTGCTCGGCCGCTTTTTGCCGATCATCGCCGTGCTGGCCCTCGCCGGCTCCTTCGCCGCACAACATCGGCGACCCACCACCGACGGCACGATGCCGACGCACACGCCGCTCTTCGCCGGGCTGATGGTCGGGGTGGCCCTCCTGGTCACCGGCCTCACCTTCCTACCCGTGCTCGCCCTCGGACCCCTCGCGGAGGCTCTGTCATGACCGTGCAACTCGCCTCTCCCACAACGCAATCCATGCCGAAGGAGCCCGCTGGATCCTCCCTCTGGCGGCAATTCGGCCCGGCCCTGCCCGGCGCCGCCGCCAAGCTCGATCCACGCCGGTTGTGGCACCAGCCCGTGCTCTTCGTGGTCTGGGTCAGCGCCGCCCTCACGACCGTGCTGGCAGGTGTGCACCCGTCGTGGTTCGCCTGGCTCGTCGCGATCTGGCTCTGGGCGACCATCCTGTTCGCGAACCTGGCCGAATCCGTCGCCGAGGGCCGCGGTAAGGCGCAGGCCGACAGCCTGCGCAGGACCCGTGCCACGGCCACGGCGCGGCGGCTCACCCCTGCCGGCGAGGAGGAGATCGCGGCAGCCGACCTGCGGCTGGGCGATCACGTGGTGGTCGAGGCCGGTCAGGTGATCCCGGGCGACGGTGATGTCGTGGAAGGCATTGCCACCGTTGATGAATCGGCCATCACCGGCGAGTCCGCCCCAGTGGTTCGCGAGGCGGGCGGCGATCGGTGCGCGGTCACCGGAGGCACCACCGTCCTGTCGGATCGCATCGTCATACAGATCACGGCGAAGCCGGGCGAGACTTTCATCGACCGGATGATCGCCCTGGTCGAAGGTGCCGAACGCCAGAAGACCCCGAACGAGATCGCCCTCGGCATCCTGCTCACCGTCCTGACGATCATCTTCCTGCTCGCGGTCAGCACGATCCCGCCGTTCGCCGGCTGGTCGGGCCAACGACCGAGCGTGCTGGTGCTCGCCGCGCTCCTCGTCTGCCTCATCCCGACGACGATCGGTGCGCTCCTGTCCGCGATCGGCATCGCCGGCATGGACCGGCTGGTGCAACGGAACGTACTCGCCATGTCCGGTCGCGCCGTCGAGGCCGCCGGCGACGTGTCGACCCTGCTGCTGGACAAGACCGGCACCATCACCCTCGGCAACCGCCAGGCCGCCGACGTCGTCGCTGTCGGACGCAACGACGTGAACGCGGTGCATCGTCTCGCTCATCTGTCATCGCTCGCCGACGAGACACCGGAGGGTCGCTCGATCGTCACCTGGACCGCGGAACGCCTTGGTATGACGATGGATACTCCTTCCGACGCGGTGGTCGTTCCGTTCACCGCGCAGACCCGGATGAGCGGCCTCGACCTCGCGGACGGCACACAGTTGCGCAAGGGTGCGGCAGCTTCGGTATGCCGCCTGGTGCGCGATTCGGGCGGGTCCGGCGCGGACGAGGCGTCGGCCGTCGCCGACCGCATCTCCGCCGCCGGCGGCACTCCCCTCGTGGTCGCGGCCGGGGCGACCGGCGCTCCGATCGATGCCGTCGGTGTCATACATCTCAAGGACGTGGTCAAGCCCGGCATGACCGAACGCTTCGCGCAGTTGCGCAACATGGGCATCCGGACCGTGATGATCACCGGCGACAATCCGTTGACTGCCAAGGCGATCGCCGATGAAGCCGGTGTCGACGACTTCTTGGCCGAGGCGACCCCCGAGGACAAGATGCGCCTCATCAAGAGCGAGCAGGAAGGCGGGCGACTGGTCGCCATGACCGGCGACGGCACCAACGACGCCCCGGCGCTGGCGCAGGCGGATGTCGGCGTCGCGATGAACACCGGCACCTCCGCCGCCAAGGAGGCCGGCAACATGGTCGACCTCGACTCGGATCCGACCAAGCTCATCGACATCGTCGCGATCGGCAAGCAACTGCTCATCACCCGAGGGGCGCTCACGACCTTCTCCATCGCCAACGACCTGGCGAAGTACTTCGCGATCATCCCTGCGATGTTCGTCGCGAGCCACCCCGGACTGTCGGCGCTGAACATCATGGGCCTGCACTCGTCGAACTCGGCGATCCTGTCCGCGGTCATCTTCAACGCCCTGATCATCGTGGCGCTCATCCCGTTGTCCCTCAAGGGAGTTCGCTACCGGCCGCTGCGCGCGGACCAACTCCTCGCCCGCAACATCCTGGTCTACGGACTCGGCGGGGTCATCGCCCCGTTCATCGGGATCAAACTCATCGACCTCCTCGTACAACTCCTCCCCGGGATGTGACCTCAGATGGCAACCTCCTCGCTGACCGTCGGCCGCCAGACACTGGCTGCACTGCGCGTCTTCCTCGTCCTGACCGTGCTGCTCGGTGTGCTCTATCCGGCAGCGGTCTGGGGCGTCGGACGCGTCGCCTTCCACGACCAGGCGACCGGATCGCTGATACGCCACGACGGCCGGGTCATCGGCTCCTCGCTCATCGGCCAGCGCTTCACCGGCCCCCAGTGGTTCCACGGCCGCCCGTCGGCCACCGACTACTCCGGTGACGCCAGCGGCGGATCCAACCTCGCCGCGAGCGACGAACGGCAGCGAGCCGCAGTCTCCGCACGCCGGAACGCGCTGTCTCGCTTCGGTGGCACGCCGCCGCCCGACGCGCTCACCATGAGCGCCAGTGGCCTGGATCCGGACATCTCCCCGGCATACGCGCGGTTGCAGGCACGAACCGTGGCCGCGACGCGCGGGCTCCCGGTCGGCACCGTGCAGCGCCTGATCGACGCCGCCACCACCGGCCGCGCCGCAGGATTTCTCGGCGAACCGCGGGTCGACGTCCTGCGGCTCAACCTGTCGCTGCTGCGGCACACCGGTGAGAAGTGACGGCCGATGAGCGCCCACCGCAACGCGCCGGACCCGCCACGGGACAATCGTCGTATGACGCGCGGCCGACTTCGCATCTACCTCGGTGCTGCCCCCGGGGTGGGCAAGACCGTCAAGATGCTGCAGGAGGCACACCGCCGGCGGCAACGCGGCACCGACGTCGTCGTCGGCATCGTCGAGACCCACGATCGCAGCTACACCGCTGAGCAGCTCGAGGGACTGGAAACCGTCCCACCGCAGGAGATCCGGCACGGCGGCACCACACTTCACGAGCTCGACGTCGATGCGGTCCTGCGTCGCCGGCCGGATGTGGTCCTGGTGGACGAGCTCGCACACCGGAGGGTGTCCGGTCCGCATCAGCGTCGCTGGGAGGACCTGGACCGGCTGCTCGAGGCGGGCATCGACGTCCTCTCGACGGTCAACGTGCAACACCTGGAGTCGTTGAACGACGCCGTCTTCCAGATCACCGGCATCCGTCAGCAGGAGACCGTGCCGGACGCCGTCGTCCGGGCGGCCGACCAGATCGAGCTCGTCGACATGGCGCCCGAGGCCCTGCGCCGAAGGCTGGCCCACGGGCATGTCTACCCCGCCGAGCGCGTCGACGCCGCACTGGCGAACTACTTCCGTGCCGGCAACCTGTCGGCGTTGCGCGAGCTCGCGCTGTTGTGGACCGCCGACCGGGTCGACGAGGCGCTCGCCCGTTATCGCGACGACCACGACATCGCGTCCACGTGGCCGGTGCGCGAACGCATCGTCGTCGCCCTCACCGGCGGTCCGGAGCAGGAGACCCTGCTGCGACGAGGCGCGCGCATCACTGCGCGCGGCGCCGGCGGTGAGCTGTATGCCGTGCAGGTCGTGCCCGACACGGGACTGCGCGACGTCCCGCCCGAATCCGCCACAGCCACAAGGCAACTGGTGGCCGAGCTGGGCGGCACGATGCACACGGTGACAGGGTCCGACGTGGGCGAGGCGATCCTGGAGTTCGCCCGCGGCATCAACGCCTCGCAGATCATCATCGGAGCGTCTCGGCGGACCCGCCTACAACGGATCTTCGGCCGCGGCGTCGGGGACACCGTTGTCGACGGGTCCGGCGACATCGACGTGCTCATGGTGACGCACGACCTCGCGCACAGCGGCAAACGACCTGCGATCAGCTGGGGAGGTGTCGGACGACAACGCGAGATCGCCGGCTGGTTGCTCGCCACCGTCGGCCTCGCACTGCTCACCACCCTGCTCAACGCGACCGGGCACTGGCACGCGCTGCCCCTCGTCGTGCTGATCTACCTAGCGTTCACCGTCGTGACCGCCATCGTCGGCGGCATCTGGTCCGGCCTGGCGGCGGCGGTGCTGGCCAGTTTGGTGCTCAACTGGTTCTTCGCTCCCCCGACCGGTGCATTGACGATCAACCAACCGCAGAACGTCGCCGCGCTGGTGCTCTTTCTCGTGGTCGCCGCATCCGTCGCCTCCGTGGTGCATCTCGCCGCGCGCCGCACGGCGCAATCCGTTGCAGCGGAATATGATTCGCGAGTCCTTGCGGAGCTGACGCACTCGCTGCTCGCGGTCAAGGACCCCTTGCCCGAGTTGCTGGAGCAGGCTCGTGACATCTTCTCGACGGCGGGCGCGGCGATCGTCCGGACGACCCGTACCGGCGTACCCGGGCAGGTCGTCGTCGTCAGCGGTGACGTCCCCCTAACCGATCTCGATGCCCGGCTCAGCAGGGCACCGATCGACGACGAGCACCAACTGGTGCTGCAGGGCGACGTGGTCGATGCCGGTCGGCAACGGCTGATGGAGGCCTACGCAAGCGTCGCGGCCGCGATCCTCCATCGCAACGAACTCGCCCGACAGGCCGCCGCAGCGGCCGGGCTCGCGAAGGACAACCGATCGCGGGCCGCGCTGCTCGCGGCGGTCTCGCACGACCTGCGCACTCCCCTGTCGGCGATCAAGGCCGGCGTGTCCAGCCTGCGCAGCACCGACATACAGCTGTCACCCGCCGATCAGCGCGAACTGCTCGAAACTGTTGAAGGTGCGACAGATCGACTCGACGGGTTGATCGAGAATCTGCTCGACATGTCCCGGATCCAATCCGGCAACATCACCGCACGCACCGACGACATACTCGTCGCCGACCTGTTCGCGGTCACCAGGCACTCGCTGAGCACACCTGAACGAGTGCGCACCTGGCTGCCCGACCCGAGCCTCAGTTGCCTGGCCGACCCTGGCCTCGCCGAACGCGTGCTGGCCAACCTGTTGGAGAACTCGCTGCGCTATTCGCCGGGCCGCCAGGAGGTCGTGCTCACCGGCGAACGACTGGGTGAATGGGTCGAGCTGCGTGTCGTCGACCGTGGTCCCGGCGTGCCCCAGTCGGAACGCACCGGCATCTTCGCGCCCTTCCAGCGGTATGGCGACAGTCCTCGCGGCAACGGCGTCGGCCTGGGGCTGGCGGTCTCCAAGGGCCTCACCGAGGCGATGGACGGCACACTGGACGCCGAGGACACCCCGGCCGGCGGTCTGACGATGTGTGTGCGACTGCCCGTCACGGCCGACACCGACAGCACCCGAGGAGCGACCCGATGATCAAGGTGCTGGTGGTCGACGACGAACCCGCCCTGGTGCGCACGCTCAGCATCAACCTGCGCGCCCGCGACTACAGCGTGCAGCATGCTTTCGACGGGCGCACCGCGCTGCAGAGCATCGCCGAGGATGCCCCCGACGTGGTCGTCCTCGACCTCGGCCTGCCCGACCTCGACGGCGTTGAGGTGATCCGGCGGGTCCGTCGCACCAGCGACCTGCCGATCATCGTGCTGTCGGCACGGCACGACTCGGATGACAAGGTCGAGGCACTCGACGAGGGAGCGGACGACTATGTCACCAAACCGTTCGGCATGGACGAGTTGCTCGCGCGCGTACGCGCCGCCATACGCCGCCGAACCGTCGCGACCCCGCGCGCACAGCCGGTCCGCACCGCCGACTTCTCCCTCGACTTCGCCGACCGCGTCGCGCAGCGCGACGGCGCGCCCATCAAACTGACGCCGACCGAGTGGCATGTGTTGGAAACCTTGGCGATCCAGCCCGGGCATCTGGTCAGCCAGGCCGATCTCCTGCGGGAGGTGTGGGGCCCGGGCTACGAGAAGGACACGCACTACCTGCGGGTGTATGTCGCGGGCCTGCGCCGCAAGCTCGAGCCGGAACCCGCCCGGCCGCGCTATCTGCTCACCGACCCGGGCCAGGGGTACCGCCTCAGCGTGTGACCGGCTAGTGCCGTTAGTCAGAAATAGAGCAGGTACGGATGTGGGCAAAGTTGCCGGTCAGGCGCGAAGCGACTGTCAGGCAACTCTGCCCGCGCCGCCCTTGCGACGCATGGCGTGCACGATCAGCAGCACCAACGCGGCGATCCAACCGAACAGCACACCCCACAACACTCCGTTGCTGATGTCGTTCTGCCACATACCGGTGGGATAGGAACCCTGCCGCGCGATCACGCCGACGACCGGCTCGGCGATGGCACCGGCGAGCACCGTCGCCATCCACGCGGCGAGGAAGAGCGCGAAACCGCCGTTGCCTGCCCGGGTCGACATCGCCGAGGCCATCATCAGCAGCAACGTCACCACCAGCACGATCAGCGCTCCGACCACGAAGGCCGTGGTCAGGTCGCCCCCGCGGCCGGACGGCCAGGGCAGCATGTTCATGCGATAGGTCACGAAGCCGGGCACCTTCCGGCTGTCGATGCTCGAGTGCTCCTTCAGGATCTGGTAGGCGCCGAACGAGGTGGCCACGGCGAGCAGGGTCGCGACCACCGCTGCGATGATCGCTGCCGGGAAGCCACCGGAACCTCGATCCGTCGGGACCATCGGCGCGCCATACGACTGGGCCTGCGGGGGCGGCCGGTAACCGCCACCGGCCGGTGGATAGGCACCCGCCTGTTGCGGCGGACGACCCGGGTCCTGTGGACCGGGCGCCGGGCGCGCGCCCTGCGCAAAGGGACCGGCCGAGGGAGCACCACCTGCCGGTGCGTCGAAGACAGCGGTGTCGTCGCGCCCACCCCGACGGGGCTCCGGGCCGGCGGAGCCACCCTGGTCCGGGGACGAGTAACGGTCCCCGTCCCGGCGGATCTCCTGTGTGCGGTCGTTCTCGTCGTCGGTCATCGTTCGCCTTCCGCGTGTTCGGCGTCGTTCGGCTTCAGCTGGAAACGGGCCAGGGTCAAACCCATCAGGTGGGCCGCCACCGGCGCAACATGGTCGACGCCCCCGGGACTGCTGTCACTCCCGCCGGTCGGTGAGTTGCCACGCGTCCTCGCTGTCGCCGGTGTCGCCGTCCGCCGCGGCGTCATACGGCTGCTCCGCCGCAGGCGGGTCGTCGCCACGCAACAGCGCAAGCGTCGTCGGCAGGTCGTCGGGCTTGACCAGCACGTCGCGCGCCTTCGAGCCTTCGGACGGGCCGACGATGCCGCGGCTCTCCATCAGGTCCATCAGCCGGCCCGCCTTGGCGAAGCCGACTCGCAGCTTGCGCTGCAGCATCGACGTGGACCCGAACTGGCTGTTGACAACGAGCTCGGCGGCCTGCAACAGCAGATCGAGGTCGTCGCCGATGTCCTCGTCGATGTCCTTCTTCGGAGCCGTGACAGCCACGTCGTCGCGGTAGTTGGGCTTCAGCTGCCCCTTGACGTGGGCGACGACCTCCTGCACCTCGGTCTCGGTGACCCAGGCGCCCTGCACACGCATCGGCTTGGAAGCACCCATCGGCAGGAACAGCGCGTCCCCCTGGCCGATCAGCTTCTCGGCACCGGGCTGGTCGAGCACGACCCGGGAGTCGGCCAGCGACGAGGTCGCGAACGCCAGCCGGCTGGGCACGTTGGCCTTGATCAGACCGGTGACGACGTCCACCGAGGGTCGCTGCGTGGCCAGCACCAGGTGGATGCCGGCGGCTCGGGCGAGCTGGGTGATGCGCACGATCGATTCCTCGACGTCGCGCGGCGCGACCATCATCAGGTCGGCGAGCTCGTCGACGATCACCAGCAGGTAGGGGTAGGTCTGCATGACCCGCTCCGAACCCGGAGGCGGTGTCACCTTGCCGGCGCGCACCGCTTTGTTGAAGTCGTCGACGTGCTTGAAGCCGAAGGCGGCCAGGTCGTCATACCGGGTGTCCATCTCACGGACGACCCACTGCAAGGCCTCCGCGGCCTTCTTCGGGTTGGTGATGATCGGCGTGATCAGGTGCGGAATGCCTTCGTAGCCGGTCAGTTCGACGCGCTTGGGGTCGACCAGCACCATCCGCACCTCATCCGGTGTGGACCGCATCATGATCGAGGTGATCATCGAGTTGACGAAGGACGACTTGCCGGCGCCGGTCGCACCGGCCACCAGCAGGTGCGGCATCTTGGCCAGGTTGGCGACGACGTAACCGCCCTCGACGTCCTTGCCGACGCCCATCACCATCGGATGCTCGTTGCCACGCGCCGCACCGCTGCGCAGCACGTCGCCCAGGCTGACCTTCTCGCGGTCGGTGTTGGGGATCTCGATACCGATCGCCGACTTGCCCGGGATCGGCGACAGGATGCGCACATCGGCCGACGCGACGGCATACGCGATGTTCTTGGACAGTGCGGTGACCCGCTCGACCTTGGTGCCCTGGCCGAGCTCCACCTCGTAGCGCGTGACCGTCGGGCCACGGCTGAATCCGGTCACCTGGGCGTCGACGCCGAAGGAGTTCATGGTGTCGGTGAGTGCTTCGACGACCCGGTCGTTGGCGGCCGACCGCGCCTTCGGCGGCGTGCCCGGCTTCAGCAACTCGTTGCCCGGCAGTGTGTAGGTGACGTCGCCCGCCAGCTGGAGTTGCTCGACCCGCTGCGGCAGCGGTGTGGTCGGCGGCGCCTGCAGGCCCGGCGCGACGGCGATCGACTCCGGTGGCGTGCCGGTCGTGCCGGGCAGCGGCATCGCGGACGTGTCGCCCGGTGTGCCGCGGCTCTTCGTGGCGTTCGCCGACGAGTCGCCCGCGCCGTCCGCGTTGACGTCGTAGACCTTTCCGTCGCTCGGACCGTCCTTGCTCGGGTCTTTCTCACCGGGGCGCAAGACGCGTCCGCCCTTGGTCCGACGCGGCACGACCGTCGCCGCCTGCTCGAAGGGCTCGTCGCCGTCCAGGGCCGGATCGTTGCTGTCGTCCTTGGTGGCCTTGCGGCGGCGCTTGCGCTTGCCACCGTCGATCTGGTCGCCGTGCAGGTCCTGCGCGACGGCGTCGACGGTGTCGTCGTCCTCGTCATACGACCCGCCGTGCTCGAAGAGCCGGACACGCAGCATCGCCAGGCGCTCGGGGATCATCGTCACTGGCGTCGCGGTCATCACCAACACGCTGAAGAAGCCCAGGATCAGCAGCAGAGCCATCGCACCGATGGTGTGCACCGCAGCGACCAACGGGCTGCTGGCCAGGAAGCCGATGATGCCGCCGGCACCGCGCAGCGCGTCGGTGTCGCTCGGCTGGGGTATGTCCTTGGCGATGCTCGTGACGCCGCAGACCGCGATCGCGAAGAGCGCGAGCCCGACCATCACCCGGTTGGTCCCCTGGTCGCCGCGCGGCGAGCGCATCAGGTGCACCCCGATCAGGACGAGCACCAGCGGGAGCACGAGAGCGCCGAGACCGAACGTGCCGGCGACGATCGCGTGTATGACGTCACCCGCCGTCCCGGTCAGCCCCCACCATTCACGGGCGGCGATGACGACTGCTGCGGCGATCAGTGCGAAGCCGAGACCGTCGCGACGCAACTCCGGCTCGAGGTCCCGGGCGGAGTGCCCGACCCGGCGGGCGGCACCACCCGCGACGTGCGCGACACCCATCCAGGTGCCGCGAGCGGCACGCAGCGGGAACGGCAGCCCGCCACCGGCCGGCTTGCCGCCGGCCCGCGCCTTCGCACCCGTCGCCTTTTTGGCGGGCGGGCGGGTCGAGGTGCGCCCGGACGCGGGACGGGAGCGCGAACCGGTCGCCTTCGTCCCGGTCTTGCTCCGGGACGCGCGCGCGGTCGTTGTCGACGTAGACGGACGGGTAGCCACGAAAACACCGTACGCGAGAGTCACTCCAGCCCCAGGTGAAACACGCCGCCGGCGCCGCGACACGCCGGTCGGCGACGTTCCAGAAAGCGGACGGTGCTGGCCCACGGCTGCGAGGTTCCGTTACGCTTGCGGGCAGGTCATGAGTCTCAGCGACAAGCCCCGGCTTGCTGAGCGGCAACCCTCCACCGCGGTGGGGTGCTCCGGGTGACGACCGGGCCGTCGCGACAACGCGTCGGCAAGCGCGGATCGGCTCAGCACGTGCCCTCGTCGATCCCTGATCGGCCAAGGAGCGCCAGTTGAGCACCATCAGCATCGACACTCAGATCGACTCCCCGCAGGACAACACACGCACCCGGCGGCGCATCGTGCCCACAGTCGCAGGCAGCCACCGTCGCACCACAACGGACGGCCTGCCGACCACGGTCTCCGCGGACCTCGGCGTGCCGACCGTGCACCGCACGGTCACCGACTACGCGAACTTCGACCACGGCGCGACCACCCCGGCGCTGACCGCCGTCGCGGAGGCGGCCGAGCGCGCCCAGCGTCGCTACGGTTCCGTGCATCGTGGTGCGGGCTACGCCAGCCGCGTCACCACCGGCTGGTTCGAGGCCGCGCGGGACGAGGTCGCGAATTTCGTCGGTGCGCGCCCCGACGACGAGGTCATCTTCACCCGCAACACCACGGACGCGCTGCGGCTGCTGGCGCATTGTCTGCCGGAAGGCACCCAGGTCTTCGCCTGGGAGTCGGCGCACCACGCCGCCCTCCTCCCCTGGCGCGACGCCGGCACCACCCGGCTCCCGGTGCCGAACAGCGCACAACACGCCATCGAGTTGCTGCGCAGCGCTCTCGCGCAGTCCCCCGCAGGCGACCGGCTGGTCGTCATCACCGGTGCATGCAACGTCACCGGCGAGATCTGGCCGGTGGCCGAGCTCGTCGCCGTGGCGAAGGAGTTCGGGGCACGAACGGTCCTGGACGGCGCTCAGTACGCGCCGCACGTGGCGATCGACCTCGCAGCACTCGACGTCGACTGGATCGCGTTCTCCGGACACAAGCTCTATGCCCCGTATGGCGCAGGAGTGCTCGCCGGACGCAGCGACTGGCTGGATGCTGCCGGTCCCTACCTGCCGGCGGGTGGCGCCACAGCCCGGGTCTCGCACGACGGCACCCGGTGGCAGACCGGCCCGGCGCGCCACGAGGGCGGCACACCGAACGCGGTGGGCGCGATCGCGATCGCTGCGGCCTGCGCCACGCTGCGGGCGTACCGCGCGAGCATCGGTGCGCACGAGTCACACCTCTACTCGAGGTTGAGGTCCGGCCTGGCCGCGATCGACGGCGTACGGGTCGTCGAGGTCCTCGGCGACCGGCCGAACGTCGGTGTCGTCACGTTCACGGTCGATGGCTATGACCCGTCGCTGGTCTCGCAGGTACTCGCCGACGAGGACGCCATCGCCGTCCGGGACGGTCGCTTCTGCGCGCACCTGCTGTGCGACGCGGCGGTCGGGGTCGGCGCGTCCGCGGTACGTGCGAGCCTCGGCCTGGCGACCACGGGCGAGCACGTCGACCGTCTCGTCGCCGCCGTACGACGGCTCGTCGAGCACGGCCCGGCGCTGTCCTACGTGCACACCGACGAGGGCTGGTCCGCCCCCGCCGATCCGCGGGACCTCAGCGAACCACTCCCCTGGTGACTGCTGGCTTCCATTTCCTGCTTCCAACTTCTCGCTTTCAAATCCTGGCTCCGCGTCCTCGCTCCGCGCTACTCGGCCCGCTGCATCCGCAGCCGCGCCCAGTAGCCGAGGTGATCGGTGCCCGCGATGGGCACCGTCCCGTCGGCGACCACGGCGAACCCGCGGCTCAACACGTGGTCCAGCTGCACGAACGGTGGCAACCAGGTGCCGTGCGGCCAGGTGCGCTGCCAGCCGGACCCGGTCGCCCGGCTGCTGTCGGTCAGTCCGTCGGCGAGTTTCCGGTAGCCGGGCATCGCCGATGACGCGTTGAAGTCGCCGGCCAGCACCAGTCGCTGATCGTCAGGAAGTCGATCGCGCCAGGCAGTCAGCGACCGCAGCGCGGACCGCCAGTCGCCGACGATGTCCGGCAACGGCGCCGGCGTGTGCACGGCACGCAGCCGATAGTCGCCCTGCGCAGTCACCACCTGTATGTCGGGACTGCCGGCGAACCGGCCGGCCGAGTGCTCCGCCACGAGCCGGACCCGATGAGTGCTGCGCACCAGTGTCCCCGTGAGGCCCGGTCCCGCGCTGCCCGCCTGGTGCGGCAGCAGGTCGTCCAGTCCGTGCCGGCGCAGCGCCCGCAACTCGCTCGGTGTGCACTCCTCGAGCACCAGCGTGTCGACCCGGCGCTCGCGGGCGGCCGCGACGACCCGTGCCGGGTCGGCGTGTCCGTACTCGAGGTTGATCGTCATCACGACCTCGTCGTGCGGCCCGGCCGCCACGGTGTCACTGTGCAGCGACGTCATACCGAGCACGAGGGGTGGGACGGCCACGAGCAGCGCGCAGAGTCCCAGCACGCGATAGCGCAGCGCCGCGACCAGCACGAACATAGCCACCGCCGCCATACCGATGACGGGGAAGAACGCCTGCACGATAGGCACCTGCCAGGTCGCGTCCAGCCACCGCACCGCCACGCCCAGACCGATCAATACCTGCAGCACGACGAGCACCCACCAGGTCGCAGTCCTCGCCTCGATCCGCCGGCGGAGGCGTCTGTCTGAACGGTCTTGTGGCACAGGCGCATTCTCACCTACGCCGCCGGTGCGACGACCACGCGATCGGCGTGACTGGTGTGACGCAAGCAACACGATTTCGTGTGACCCTCGCGACACTTCCAAAAAAAGTCACGAAATGGTCACGTTCGACTTGGAAATCGCGTCCGGACCACGTACCTTCGACGTTCGGTGGTTGAAATTTCGTCCCCCTGGCGAAGAACCTTCCATCAACGAAAACGCGCAACCCAGCACGTTTTCGCCTGCCTGTGGACCGCTGCGCACAACCTCGTTGGGCGGCCACCAAGATCCGGGATGGTCCCGGAGGCACAACGAGGATGGGGAACCCATTTCGGTCGCGACAGCGGCCTTGGGGTGAGAGCAGGCCAAAAACGGCTTGCCGGGCACCTGACAGCCCGACCCGACAGCTAACCCCGTATGCGCACGTCAGGAGAGGAATCAATGGACCTCAGCAAGAACACTCAGACCAAGACCCGCATCGTCGGCATCGGGGTTGCCGCCGCTGCAGCTCTGGCCGCTGCCGGCGTCGCCACCGCTGGTGACGCACACGCCGCGTCGGTTTCCACCTGGGACCGCGTCGCCGCCTGCGAGAGCGGTGGCAACTGGGCGATCAACACCGGTAACGGTTTCTACGGTGGCCTGCAGTTCACCCACTCGACCTGGATCGCTTACGGCGGTGGCGCTTACGCCTCGAACGCCAACCTGGCGAGCAAGTCGGCCCAGATCTCGGTCGCCGAGAAGGTGCTCGCTTCGCAGGGCCCCGGCGCTTGGCCGGTCTGCTCGGTGCGTGCGGGTCTGACCCGCGGTGGCGGTTCGCCGAACGTGAACCCGGCCCCGGCCCCCAAGCCGGCCCCGCAGAAGACCTACCAGGCTCCGAAGAAGACCTACACCGCGCCGAAGGTGTCGCGTTCCAACGAGCGCGCGCAGGCGCCCAAGCAGACCTACACCGCTCCGAAGAAGACCTACACGGCGCCCAAGAAGGTCTACACCGCGCCGAAGGTCGCCCTCTCGGGCAAGACCGTCACCGTCAAGTCCGGTGACACCCTGAGCGAGCTCGCCCAGACCTACCAGGTCAAGGGCGGCTGGCAGGCGCTGTTCGCGGCCAACAAGGGCACCGTGAACAACGCCAACCTGATCTTCGTCGGCCAGCACCTGAACCTGCCGGCCTGATCTGATCGTCCGTCAGCAGCCTCACGGCGCTGACAACCCCGGAAGCCCCGGTCCACCATCTGGTGGGCCGGGGCTTCCGTCATACCCGCCGAGATATGAGTTGTTGTCGCCTCCGGTGCGTCAGAACGGCAGCGACTCACATCTCGGCGATGCTGCTCGTATGACGAAGTCCGCTCCTCCGAGAATCGAGATGTTGTGGGAGCCGGACAACCCGGGGACGGTGCTGGCCGAGCGGTTCGACTTCGCCGACGCCGCAGCCGCGGCCGACTGGGTGTCCCGCACCGTCGAACAACACTGGGGCATCCAGGCCGGGCCCTGCGAGCGCATCACCATGAGCTTCAACAACGCACTGGTCTGGTTCCACACGCCGCACGGGCGCCGGGTCGCCAAGTGGTCGATCGCGACGCATCGATTCGACCGCCTTGCCGCACTCGCGGAGATGACCGCGTGGCTGGATCGGCGCGGACAGCCCGTCTCCGCACCGGCCCAAACGCTCGACGGTCGACATCAGGTTGAGGTCGACGGCGTCTCGCTCGGCCTGCAACGGGAGATCGACGGAGAGTTGCTGGACGTCACGTCGCCGGACCAGGTACGAGCCGCCGGAGCCGTGCTCGCCCGGTTGCACGAGGCGCTGTCGTCATACCCCGACGGTCAACGTCTCACGGAGCTCACGCCCCCGGCGGAGACGTTGGACAAACAGATCAGCGACTGGCTCGGGTCGGACCACCCGCGGGCACCCCGGAAGGCAGTTGACGTCCTACGGCAACGGCTGGCGGTCGCGCCCGCGGATCCGCTTCCGACCCAGCTCGTGCACGGCGACTTCCGCGCAGCGAACGTCCTGGTCACCGGATCGACGGTAACCGCCGTCCTGGACTTCGAGGAGGCGTGCCCCGAGCACCGCATCGCGGAGCTTGCCCGCTCGGCGGTGCTGTTGGGTACGAAGTTCGACGACTGGGGCCCGGTCACGGCCGAGGTGCGCGCCGAGTTCCTCGCCGGCTATCAGTCGGTATGTCGCCTGACGCCGGCCGAAGCCGCCTGGTGGGACACGCTCGTGCTGTGGATCTCGCTCGCGATGATCCCGGACGGCGACGACCCCACCGGCTGGGGCGACGCGGCACGGCAGGCGCTGGAATTGCCAGCCGTCACGACCGGCGCCGAATAGATCCCTACTGTCGTCACTATGTCGCCGGAAACGGCCGATTCGAGCGAGAAAGTGACGACAGTAGCGAGGTGTTCGCCGTCCTTACGCGTCGATGACGATGGGGATGATCATCGGCCGGCGACGCAACTTGCCGCCGACGAAGCCACCGACGGCACGCCGGATCACCTGTTGCAGCTGGTAGGTGTCGCTGATGCCCTTCTCGCGGGCCTCCTCGAGCGCCGCCTCCAGCTTGGGGCGCACCTTGTCGAAGACCTCGTCGTCCTCGGCGAAGCCACGGGTCTGGATCTCCGGGCCACTGACAATCTTGCCGGTGTCGGCGTCGCGGACCACGATGATCGTCACGAAGCCCTCGTCGCGCAGGATCCGGCGGTCCTTGAGCATCGTCTCGTCGGTGGTGCCGACGAGGGACCCGTCGACATACACATAGCCGCACGGCACTGCACCGACGATGCGGGCGCGTCCGTCGACCAGGTCGACCACGACGCCGTCCTCGGCGAGCAGCACCCGCTCGGCGGGCACGCCGGTCGCCACCGCGAGATCGCCGTTGGCGACCAGGTGACGCCATTCGCCGTGGATCGGCATGACGTTGCGCGGCCGCACGATGTTGTAGCAGTAGAGCAACTCGCCGGCGCTGGCGTGCCCGGAGACGTGCACCAGCGCGTTCCCCTTGTGTATGACGCTCGCGCCGCGCCGCATCAGGCCGTTGATGACCCGATAGACGGCGTTCTCGTTGCCCGGGATGAGGGACGACGCCATCAGCACCGTGTCGCCCGGACCGATCTCGATGGTGTTGTGATCGCCGGCCGCCATACGGGACAGCGCAGCCATCGGCTCACCCTGCGAGCCGGTCGACACCAGCACGATCTGGTTGTCTGCGAACTTGTCGATCTTCTTCAGATCGACGAGGACCCGGTCGGGCACGTGCAGGTAGCCCAGCTCGGCTGCTATGCCCATGTTGCGCAGCATCGAGCGGCCGACGAACGCGACCTTGCGGCCGTGCGCTGCGGCGGCGTCCAGCACCTGCTGCACGCGGTGCACGTGCGAGGAGAAGCAGGCCACGATGATCCGGCGCTCGGCCTGCTGGAAGACCCGCTCGATCGCCGGTGCGATGTTGCGCTCCGGTGTGGTGAAACCAGGGACCTCGGCGTTGGTGGAGTCGGTGAGGAAGAGGTCGACGCCCTCCTCCCCCGCCTTGGCGAAGGCACGCAGGTCGGTGATCCGGCCGTCCAGCGGCAGCTGGTCCATCTTGAAGTCGCCGGTGATCAGCAGGTTGCCGCCACCGGTCTTGACGAAGACCGCGAGCGCGTCCGGGATGGAGTGGTTGACAGCGATGAAGTCACAGTCGAACGCCCCGAGCTTCTCGTTGCCGCCCTCCTTCACCGCCAGGGTGTAGGGCTTGATCCGGTGTTCCTTGAGTTTGGCCTCGATCAGCGCAAGCGTCAGGGTGGATCCGACCAGTGGGATGTCCGGCTTCAGGCGCAGCAGGTAGGGCACGGCGCCGATGTGGTCCTCGTGGCCGTGCGTCAGCACGATCGCCTCGATGTCGTCGAGGCGATCGGCGATGTAGTCGAAGTCGGGCAGGATCAGGTCGACGCCCGGGTGGTCCTCGGGGAAGAGCACGCCGCAGTCGACGACGAGCAGTCTCCCGTCATACTCCACGACCGTCATGTTGCGGCCGACCTCGCCGAGCCCGCCCAGCGGGACTACCCGCACACCGCCCTTGGGCAGTGCCGGGGGCTCTTCGAGTTCGGGATGGGGATGGCTCACATCAGTCCTTGCGTCGTCAGTGCATCGCGCAGGATCGCGCGGTGCTCTTCGGGTGCCGGCACCAATGGGAGCCGGCAGAAGTCGGAGTCGATCACGCCCATGAGGCGCAGTGCGGCCTTGGCCTGGATGGTGCCCTGGGTGACGTTCATGACGGCGGCGACCAGCGGCGCCAGCTCGTGGTTGATCGCCCGGGCAGCCGGCAGGTCGGCGGCGGTCACGGCCTTCAGCAGCGCGACGAGCTTGGCGCTGGCCACGTTGCCCACGGTGCTGACCATGCCGGTCGCACCGAGGGCCAGCCAGGGCAGGTTGAGGGCGTCGTCGCCGGAATACCAGAGCAGTCCGGTCTCGAGGATCAGTGGTGCGCTCATCGCCAGGTCGCCCTTGGCGTCCTTGAGCGCCTTGATGTTGGGCACCTCGGCCAGCGCGCGGATGGTGTCGGGGGCCAGCGCGGTGGCGGTGCGTCCGGGTATGTCGTAGGCCATCGCCGGCAGGTCCGTGGCTGCGGCGACGGTGCGGTAGTGCTCGAGCACTCCGGCCTGCGGCGGCTTGTTGTAGTAGGGGGTGACGATGAGCGCGGCCTGCGCGCCGGCGGCGGCCATGTTGCGCGCCGCTGCGACGGAGTGCGCGGTGTCGTTGGTGCCGACGCCCGCCATCACGACCGCGCGGTCCCCCACCGCTTCGGCGACCGCGCGCACCAGGTCGTTGTTCTCCTGGTCGGTCGTGGTCGCGGACTCACCGGTCGTGCCGTTGACGAGGATGCCGTCGTTCCCCTGGTCAACGAGGTGCGTCGCGAGCTTCTGGGCACCGTCCAGGTCGAGCGAGCCGTCGTCATGCATCGGCGTGACCATCGCCGTGATCATCGTGCCGAAGGGGTTGCCGGAGGGGTGCGTCATGTCGTCAAGGCTAGCGGCGTGCAGGGGTCGCGTGCGGGGGCCTTCCGTGTGGCGATCACTCGCGGCGTACCGGCGGCATCCGGCCCGGAAATGAGTAATCGCGTCGTCACCCGCTCGGGGGTCCGGGTGACGACGCGATCAACGGTTACATCGTGCTTCCCGGGAAAGTGTTACAACCGTCCAATGTGATCTGGATCACATTCTGTAACGACCGTCCACGTGGTAACTCCTGCAGGTCGTGACAGGCGGCCACAGCCGCGTCATCACGGGGCCGTTCGGCGCTCGCCGTCGGAGCCCGCTGATAGCGTCTGACGGTGTGAAGCAGTACCTCGACCTCCTCGACCGGGTCATCGCCGAAGGCACTCGCAAGGACGACCGCACGGGCACCGGCACGTTGTCGGTCTTCGGGCACCAGATGCGCTTCGACCTGACCGCCGGCTTCCCGGCGCTGACCACCAAGAAGCTGCACCTGCGCTCGATAATCGGTGAGTTGCTGTGGTTCCTGCGCGGCGACACCAACGTGCAGTGGCTGCACGACCGCAAGATCTCCATCTGGGACGAGTGGGCCGACGACAACGGCGACCTCGGTCCGGTCTACGGCCACCAGTGGCGGTCGTGGCCCACGCCGGACGGCGGGTCCATCGACCAGATCACCCGGCTCGTCGATGGTCTGCGCACCAATCCCGATTCCCGGCGCCACATCGTCTCCGCCTGGAACGTCGCGGACGTCGACGACATGGCGTTGCCGCCCTGCCACACGATGTTCCAGTTCTACGTCGGCGCCGAGACCGCGGACGGGCGCCGGTCGCTGTCCTGCCAGCTCTACCAGCGGTCGGCCGACATCTTCCTCGGTGTGCCGTTCAACATCGCGTCCTACGCGCTGCTGACCGCGATGGTCGCGCAGGTGACCGATCTGGTGCCCGGTGAGTTCGTGCACACCATGGGCGACGCGCATCTCTATCTCAATCACCTCGACCAGGCGCGGCTGCAGCTGACCCGGGAGCCGGGACCGCTGCCGACGCTGCGGCTCAACCCGCAGATCCGCGACCTCGACGCCTTCGACCTGCCGGACATCAGGCTCGAGGACTACGTGGCAGCTCCCTCCATCAAGGCGCCGATCGCCGTATGAGCACCCCACGAAGTTTCTCTCCCGCTCCGGCACCCCGCGAAGTTCCTCCCCCGCTCCGCTCCTCCGGATACTTCGTGGGGACCCGGCCGCTCCTCCGAATACTTCGCGGGGACCGCGCATGACGATTTCTTTCATCGCCGCCGTCGCGCGCAACGGCGTCGTCGGTCGGGACGGGAAGATGCCGTGGCGGGTTCCGGGCGAGCAGAAGGGTTTCAAGGCGGCGACCATGGGCCACCCGATGGTGATGGGCCGCCGCACCTTCGAGTCGCACGGCCTGCTGCCCGGGCGTCGGCACATCGTGCTGACCCGCGACCCGGACTGGTCCGCCGACGGCGTGGAGGTCGCGCGCTCGGTCGACGAGACGCTCTTCCTGGTCGGTGATCAGGACTTCTTCGTCACCGGTGGCGCTCAGGTGTGGGCGCTCTTCGCGCCATACGCCGACCGGATGGTGCTGTCGGAGATCCCGCTGGAGCCCGAGGGTGACACCTACTTCCCGGGCTGGCCGCTCACCGACTCCCCCACCTGGCGGGAGGCGGCACGCGAGCCGCACGACGGCTGGACGGTGCTGACCTACGAGCGGCGCAAGCCGCGTGCGCAGGTCGAGGTCGGTCCGCGCATCGCCGGGTCCGCCGAGGCAGGCGCGACCGAGATCAAGGCCGGCGCCAGCTGCGCCATCGGCGACGGCGAGCGGCTGTTGCTGACCCGCCGCGAGGACAACGGGCTGTGGTGCCTGCCCGGCGGCGGCGCGGAGGTCGGTGAGACGTGGTCCGAGGCCGCCGTCCGCGAGGCGCGTGAGGAGACCGGCCTGCAGGTCGCCGTCGACTCGGTCCTGTCGGCATACAGCAATCCGGACGTCGTGATCGTCTACCCCGACGGGCGCCGGCGGGCGATCTTCGGAGTGTGCTTCCGGGCCCACGTCATCGACGGCACTGCGGGCACGTCCGACGAGGTCACCGAGTCCGCGTGGTTCACCAAGGTCGAGGCCGCCCGGTTGCCGATCATTCCGGCGCACCGGCCGCTGGTGCGGGCGTTTTTCGAAAACGACTCCGCTACAACGATTTTCGACTAGCTGCCGGGCGCCTGGACGGGCATCGACTCCTGGAAGAACTCCTCGTGGTGCACCGTCGCCGGGTCGGCGCCGTCCGCGACCACGGCCGCGCGCACGTCATGCACCATGCCGATCGGGCCGCACAGGAACCACTCGTCCACCTCGGACACCGCGACCCCGGAGCGCCGCAGGATCTGCCGCACCTTCGCGCCGTCGATCCTGCCGTTGAGCAGCGGATCCGTCGCCGAGGTGGCACGGGAGAACACCTCGATCAGGTCGAAGCGCGCCGAGCAGTTGTCGGCGAGCCACTCCAGTTCCTTGCGGAACATCGTGGTCTCCGCGGTGCGGTTGCCGAAGATGAGCGTGACCTGGGAGCCCGGCTCCTCCTCGAGCACGGTGCGCACCAGCGAGATGACCGGTGTGATGCCGGAGCCGGCGGCGATCGCGACCAGCTCGCGCTCGGTGTCCACGGTCGGGCAGGTGAAGTCGCCCAGCGGTGCCAGCACCTCGATCCGGTCGCCGGGCTGCACCACGCGGTTGAGCCAGACCGACATCGCGCCGCCGTCGACCTCGTTCGAGGCGATCCGCAGTTGGCCGCTCGCTGCGGCTTGGGCGCGCGACATACAGATGGAGTAGGAGCGGCGCACGTCCACCCCGTCGATCTCGGCACGCAACGTCAGGTGCTGGCCCGGCTCGAAGCGGAAGGTGTCGCGCAGTTCCTCCGGGATGTCGAAGGTGATCGCGACGGCACGCTCGGTCAGCCGCTGGATGCCGGCGACGGTCAGCGGATGGAACTGCGGGCGGCGATGCCGCTCTCCGGAGGACTTCAACAGACTCACAACGAGGGAAGCCTCTCAGATCGAACGGGTATGCCGGTCAGGCACCCACCGTAGGGCCGCCGCGGCCCGGTCCGGCGAGGATGAAAAGCTGACCGGATGAACTCCCCCACCAGCGATGCCGGGGTGCGCACCGCCCGACCGAACGACGTCCCCGCCGTGGCGCACGTCCAGGCGGCTGTATGGCGTGCCACCTACGGACCGCTGGTCGACAGCGAGGTCCGCGACGCCTTCAAACCGGCGGCGTTCGAGCCCGCCTGGCGGCAGTCGCTGCGCAATCCGCCGACGCCGTTGCACCGGCTGCTCGTGGCGACCGAGGGCGACACCGTCGTCGGTTTCGCGGCCATCGGTCCCTGCGAGAGTGCCGAGGAGCCCGCCGAGGCGTCCGAGCCGTCAGAGCCGACGACCCGCACCGGCGAGATCTTCACCTTCGGGGTCAGCCCGGATCGGCGTGGCGCGGGCAACGGCTCGCGGCTGCTCAATGCCGCCGTCGACACCCTCCGTGCCGGTGACTTCGCGGCCGTGACGATGTGGGTGCTCGCCGACGACGAGCAGACTCGAACTTTCGTCGCGGCAGCCGGACTGCAACCCGATGGCGCCTGGCGTGACCGCGTCGTCGCAGCCGACGGACGCACCGCACGCGAGGT
This sequence comes from Flexivirga endophytica, assembly GCF_014640635.1. Lineage (GTDB taxonomy): Bacteria > Actinomycetota > Actinomycetes > Actinomycetales > Dermatophilaceae > Flexivirga > Flexivirga endophytica. Next base: position 382,610 of record NZ_BMHI01000001.1, on the reverse strand, counting down.
GCGGCTGGCAGCGTCGCTGACCGACCCGGACGCCGCCACGGCTCCATGACAGATGAGGCCGCTCGCCAGGCCGACGACATACCGCCGACCCCCGGCCAGCAGTCGAAAGCCGTTGCCCGTAAAGGGATCTGGGTCGGCATCGCTACTGGCGCCTACGGCATCAGTTATGGCGCGCTCGCGGTCGCTGCCGGGCTCAGCTTCTGGCAGGCGGTCGCGCTGTCGCTGCTGCTGTTCAGCGGCGGCTCGCAGTTCGCACTCGTCGGTGTGCTCGGTGCGGGCGGATCCGGGGCCAGTGCGATCGGCACGTCGACGCTGCTCGGCCTGCGCAACGGCTTCTACGGACTGCAGGTCAGCAAGCTGCTGCAGGTGACCGGCTGGCGACGCGCAGCCGCGGCCCACTTGACGATCGACGAGTCCACCGCCGTGTCGATCACGCAGCCCGATCGCGCGCTGTCACGGGTGGGGTTCTGGTGGACCGGACTGTCGGTCTTCGTCCTGTGGGGCCTGATGTCCGCGGTCGGCGCCGCGCTCGGCAATGCCATGGGCGACCCGGCGCGGTTCGGTCTGGACGCCGCGGCCCCCGCGGCTTTCTGTGCGCTGGTGTGGTCCCGGTTGCAGACCCGTCGCTCCCAACTCGTCGCGGTCGCCGCCGGACTCATCGCACTGGCCGTCGCGCCGCACACGGCCTCCGGCATACCCGTGCTGGTGGCCGCCCTCGCGGCCGTCGTCGCGGGTTTCCTGCCGGACCGCAACGTCACCACCGCCGAGGAAATCTAGATGAGTCTCTGGACCACGGTGCTGCTGGCCAGCGCGCTCTCCTTCGCCACCAAGTTCGCCGGGTATGTCGTGCCGCAGTCCGTGCTGGACCATCCGCTGACCGACCGGGTGATGCACTACCTGCCCGTCGCGCTGCTGGCGGCTCTCATCGCGGTGCAGACGTTCACCGCGGACCACGGCTCGCTCATCCTGGACGCACGGGCGGCCGGGCTCGCCGTCGCCATCGGCTGCCTCCTGCTGCGGGCCCCGTTCCTGGTCGTCGTCGTGGCCGCCGCTGCCACTGCGGCACTGCTGCGAGCAGCCGGCATCGGCTGACGTTCTACGGTGGAGGCGTGACGAACCACTCGGAGACGCAGCCCGCCTGGATCGACCTCGACGGAGTCGCGAACATGCGCGATCTCGGCGGCCTGCCGGCAGCGGACGGCCACGAGGTGCAGCCGTGCAGGTTGGTGCGTTCGGACAATCTGCAGGATCTCACCGAGGCCGACATACAGGCTCTCGTGCACGAGCACGGCGTCACCGACATCGTCGACCTGCGCAGCGACGTCGAGTTGCGCATCACCGGGCCCGGCCCGCTCCGGGAGATCGACACCGTTACGCATCACCACCACTCGCTCTTCCCCGACGACAAGGACATCGACGCGCGCGACGTGCTGGTGCTGCCCTGGCACAACGCCGAGGAGCCCGAGCGCAACGAGAACCCCCGGGCCAGCCACTACCTCGGCTATCTCGACCGGCGTCCGGACTCGGTGGCCGCCGCACTGGACGTCATCGCGACCAGCGAGGGCGCGACCGTGGTGCACTGCGCGGCGGGCAAGGACCGGACCGGCACGGTCGTCGCGATGGCGTTGTCGGTGGCCGGCGTGCCGCGCGAGGCGATCATCGCCGACTACGCCGCCAGCACCGAGCGCACCGAGCGGATCGTCCGGCGACTGGAGCAACTGCCCGGCTATTCCGACAACCTGCGCGGTGTCCCCATGACCGCGCACCACTCCCGCCCGGAGACGATCGCCCGGGTGCTCGAGGCGATCGACGCCGACTACGGTTCGGTGGCCGGCTGGCTGCGATCCGTCGGCTGGTCGGAGAGCCGGATCAAGGGACTTCGCGCCAAACTCGTCGACTGAATCCTGCCCGCTGCGCGTCACCGAGGCGCGCGAGGAGTCCTGACGACGTCCAGGAACCGGCCGAAGAACGCGCGCCACGTGCTCTCCAGTTCGTCACCGTGCTGTTGCGCGGTCCGCTTCACGTCCGCCGCGTCGAAGCCGAGGTCACGCAGTTTGTCGTCGTTCCACGTGCCGACGCGCTCGGCGCTGGACTCGGGATGCCACTGGGTCGCCCAGGCCCGGTCCCCGAGCCGGAACGCCTGATTGCGGCACCGCTCGCTCGACATCAGCAGCCGCGCGCCGTCGGGCAATGCGGTGATCTGGTCGCGGTGGCTCTCGATGCCGAACGTCGGTGCGGAGAACTCCCGGAAGAGCTCGTCGTCCGCCGCGTCCGGCTGCGGCACGAGTTCGGTGACGCCCTTCTCCGGCATACCGAAGTCGCCTTCGACACGTCCTCCGCCGACGTGGGCGAGGAGCTGGGCGCCCAGGCAGATGCCGAGCACCGGCACCTGACGGTCGATGCAGTCGCGCACGAGCGCCCGCTCGGCAGGCAACCACGGCTTCTCCTCGTCGACGTCCGGCAGGAAGCCGCCGCCAAGCATCACCACGGCATCCAATTGGTCTACGGCAGAAGGGATCTGGTCGCCCTCGTCGGCCTTGATCAGGTCGATCTCGACGCCCTCGCTCGCGGCCCAGTCGAGGATCCGGCCCGGCCCGCTGTCGGGATCGTTGCGGATGACGGTCAGGGTCACGGACTCGCTCGAGGTCGTCATACGACCAGCCAAGCACAGTGTGCGGGAGGATTCAGTCCAGGCCCAGGAAGTGCTCGAGTCCGATGGTCAGGCCTGGGTGTTCGGGTATGGCGCGCACGCCCGCCAACACGCCGGGCATGAAGCTGACGCGGTCGAAGGAATCGTGCCGGATCGTCAGCGCCTCACCTGTTGCGCCGAACGACACCTCCTGGTGCGCGACGCGTCCGGGCAGCCGCTGTGCATGCACGCGGATGCCACCGACCTCGGCGCCTCGTGCTCCGTCCGGGTCGCTGGTCGTGGCATCCGGGACGGGACCGAGACCGGCCGCTGCCCGTGCGGCGGCGATGATCTCGGCGGTGCGCGCCGCGGTGCCTGAGGGTGCATCGACCTTGCCGGGGTGGTGGGTCTCCACGATCTCGACCGACTCGTAGAAACGCGCTGCCTGCCGGGCGAACGACATCATCAGCAGGGCGCCGATCGCGAAGTTGGGCGCGATGAGCACACCGACCGAATCATGTGCGGCCAGAGTGTCTTTGAGCGTCTCGAGCCGTTCAGCGGTCCAGCCCGTGGTGCCGACCACGGCGTGCACGCCCCGCTCGACGCAGTGTGCGACGTTGGCCGGCGAGGAGTCCGGCACGGTGAAGTCCACCGCCACCTGCGCTCCCCCCAGGTCCCCGAGGTCGTCGCCGGCGTCATACCGCCCGACGAGGGTGAGGTCGGGCGCATCCTCGATCGCGGCGCACGTGGTGGCGCCCATACGACCGGCAGCTCCGATGACGGCGACGGCAAGCGATGTGGTCACGCGGCCAGGGTAGACGCCTCCTCGAGCGTCCGTCCGGACCTGTCCATGCAGCGATCAGCGACGGTGACCATCTTGCATACCGCTGCTATGTTGTTAGTTACCTCGGCTAATGACTTCGGGCCGAGGGATGAACCGACCGCATCGAAATCCACCCGAAAGCCCGTATCCGACGTGACCGAAGCTTCCACCCCTGACCAGGGCACGCAGCGCACCCGCGGCCCACGCCGCCGGTTCGAGGCCGACCATCCCCGCTACAAGTGGGTCGCGCTGTCCAACACGACGCTCGGCGTGCTGATGGCGACGATCAACTCCTCGATCGTGATCATCTCGTTGCCCGCGATCTTCCGCGGGATCGACCTGGATCCCCTCGGCGCCGGGAACATCAGCTACCTGCTCTGGACCCTGATGGGCTACCTCGTGGTGTCGGCGGTGCTCGTCGTCACGCTCGGACGGCTGGGTGACATGTTCGGCCGGGTCAAGATCTACAACCTCGGTTTCGTGGTCTTCACCGTCGCCTCGATCCTGCTGTCGCTCGATCCGGCCGACGGCGGGACCGGTGCGATGTGGATCATCATCTGGCGCATCGTGCAAGGAGTGGGCGGCGCGATGCTGATGGCCAACTCGACCGCGATCCTGACCGACGCCTTCCCTGCCACCCAGCGCGGTATGGCGCTCGGCATCAACCAGGTCTCGGCGATCGCCGGCTCGTTCCTGGGGCTGATCATCGGCGGCGTGCTGTCCGAGTGGCACTGGCGGGCGATCTTCTGGGTGAGCGTGCCGATCGGGCTACTGGGCACGGTCTGGGCATACAAGTCGTTGCACGAGCTCGGCACCAAACGCGGCGGCCGCCTCGACCTGCCGGGCAACATCTCCTTCGCCGTCGGGGTGACCGCGATCCTCGTGGCGATCACCTACGGCATCCAGCCGTATGGCGGGCACACCATGGGCTGGACCTCCCCATGGGTCCTCGCCGGTCTCATCGGCGGCACGGTCGTGCTGATCGCGTTCTGCATCATCGAGACCAAGGTCGCCGAGCCGATGTTCGCGATGCGCCTCTTCCGGATCAAGGCGTTCAGCGCGGGCAACTTCGCCGGACTGCTGGCGTCCATCGGCCGCGGCGGCATGCAGTTCATGCTGATCATCTGGCTGCAGGGCATCTGGCTCCCCCTGCACGGTTACCGCTACGAGTCGACGCCGCTGTGGGCGGGCATCTTCCTGGTGCCGCTGACGATCGGTTTCCTGATCGCCGGCCCGGTCTGTGGCTTCCTGTCCGACCGCTTCGGCGCCCGCGCCTTCGCCAGCGGCGGACTGCTGATCACGGCCGCGACATTCGTCGGGTTCCTGCTGATACCAGTCAATTTCGACTACTGGATCTTCGCCGTGCTGCTCTTCGTCAATGGCGTCGGTTCGGGGATGTTCTCCGCGCCGAACACGACAGCCATCATGAACTCCGTGCCCGCGAACGAGCGCGGCGCCGCCTCAGGTATGCGCGCCACGTTCTTCAACTCCGGCACGTCGCTGTCGATCGGCATCTTCTTCTCACTGATGATCGCCGGACTCGCGCAGAACCTGCCCGACGCGATGCGGTCCGGCCTGATCTCCCAGCAGGTGCCGACCGGTGTCGCCGGCCAGGTCGCCGGCCTGCCGCCGGTGGGCTCCATGTTCGCCGCGTTCCTCGGTTACAACCCGATCGAGAGCCTGCTCGGTCCGACCGGCACGTTGGACAAGATCCCGGCCTCCAACGCCTCGACGCTGACCGGCAAGGAGTTCTTCCCGCACCTGCTGTCGGGGCCGTTCCACGACGGCCTGGTGGTGGTGTTCACCGCCGCCGCAGCCATGATGGTCGTCGCAGCGGTCGCCAGCGTGATGCGTGGCAGCAAGTACATCCACGACGACCTCGCCGAGCAGGCATCAGAAGACTCCGGATCTTCAGCTGACGTTGCGGTTACCCGGTGATACTTCTCAGGTGACCGGTCTCGCCCCTGAACCCTTCGGCGTCTCACGCTGGTTGATGGCGTGGCGCTTCGACATCGTCGGTGTCCTGATCGCGCTGCTGTTGCTCGGCGGCTACCTATGGTTGCTGGTCGCGGCTCGACAGCGGGGCGTGCGCTGGCCGTGGTGGCGGGTGGCGGCATACCTCGTGATGGGCGTGGGGACGCTCGTCTACGTGACCTGCGGCGTCGTCGGGGTCTATCGGCAGACGTTCCTGTGGATGTTCGCCGCCCAGGTCGCAGTGCTCGGCACGGTCACGCCGATGGGTCTCGCGCTCGGCGATCCGCTACGCCTGCTCACCGCCGCGCGCGGAACCGACACCGTCGTCCATCGCGCGATCCGAACCCGGGTCGTCCGGGTGCTCACGTTCCCGGTGGTCAGCTTCCTGCTCGACCTCGTCGGCATCCTCGCGGTCTTCTTCACTCCGTATGGCGCCCACGCCGTCCGCTCCCAACTGATCGGCACCCTGCTGATCCTGCAGCTGCTCATCGTCGGGCTCCTCTACGTGCTGCCCACCCTCGGCGACGATCTGCTGCCGGCGTGGGCCACTCCCCCGGTCCGTGCCTTCCTGGCGTTCCTCGACGGCGTCGCCGACGCCGTCCCGGGCGTCCTCGTCATGACCGCGAACTCCCTTCTGCTGCCCCACTTTCCGGGCTTCTCCCACGCGGCTGACGCGTTGCGCGGCGGGTTGAGTCACACGATGGACCAGAAGTATGCCGGTGGTGCGTTGCTGGCCGTCGCGGAGTCGATCGGCATACCGATGATCGCGGCCGTCTTCATCGAGTGGTTGCGCAGTGACGCGGCCGAGGCACGAGCCACCGATGCCGAGTTGGACCGGGCGGAGGCATTGCGAGCGACCGGCGCCGGTGCCGGCCAGGAGTCGGCTCCCGCAGCGCCCGACAGCGGACCTCCGGACGGTGCCGCCACCGAGAAGCCGTGGTGGCTCACCGATCCCCGGCTGGCGGACCGCTTCGGCAACCGCGACGATTGAGGTATGCCGGACGCTGAACTGCTCGACACCTGGATCGCCGACGTGGCCGCCCTCGCGCCGACCGCGGACCGTGAGCAGGTGCGCCGCGAGGGCAGCGCCCTGCTGGCCAGATGGAGTGAACCGCACCGGAGCTACCACACCGCGCAGCACCTGCGCGAGATGCTGTCCGCGGTGGACCGGCTCGGTGCCACGGCCGGCGTCGCCGAGCGAGACCGTCGTGTCGCCCACGTCGCTGCCTGGCTGCACGACGCGGTGTATGACGTGCAGGCTCCGCCCGGGGACAGCGAACGCGAGAGTGCGCAGTTGGCGCGAGACCTGTTGGCATCGTTTGGCGTTGACGGCAACGCCATACGGACTGTCGTCGAGCTGATCCTGTTGACCATCGAGCACGGTACCGATGTGCCGGGACCGCTGGCCGACGCCTTCACCGATGCCGACCTGGCGATCCTCGCCGCGCCGGCGGGGCGGTTCGACGAATACTGCGCGCAGGTGCGCGCCGAGTACGCGCACGTGCCCGATGCCGCATACGCGACCGGGCGCAGCGATATCCTCACCGTGTTCGTCGACCGCGCCGAGGTCTACCGCACAGCGTTCGCGCGCGACGCGTGGACCGCAGCGGCGCGCGCGAACATCCGGCGCGAGATCGACCGGTTGGCGCGGTGATTCAGTGCTTGGGCGGGATCAGGTAGCCGCCGCCGACACCGAGCCGGTGGTGAGCGCATCGACAACGAGTGGGACCGCGTTGGCTGCAGACTGACGTTGTGCTTTCGCCAGGGCAGGCGCACTCTTGCTCTCAGCGGGGAGCCTTTCGGAGTCGATGGCACCGATGCTCGCGTCCAGACACCAGCCCTGCGCACTCTTCACGAAGACCGATGCGGTCGCTTGTGGGTCCTTCGCCTGCTTCGTCGCCGTGCCCTTGTTGACCGCAAGCAGCCACGGGCCGGTGCCATCCGAGCTCTTGACCGGGTTTCCATATGCCCGAAGCACTTTGGAACTCTTTGTCGGCTGTTCTTTGACTCTCGACTTGTTGAATGCCGCCTTCTTCGTGCCGTAGATCTCACCCGCCAACACCGGTCCCGAGTCGACGGGTGTCCCGGGCACACCTACGTCGATGCCGAGCGGGAGGTATGGCTCCGCTCGGCATCGGCGAAACGTCAGATCAGCCGGCGGTGTGCTGATCCGCCACGTCCAGTGCGGCGTCGATGATGTCCAAACCGGCGGTCAACTCGTCCTCGCTGATCGTGCAGGGCGGAACGACGTGCGTCCGATTCATGTGCGTGAACGGCCACAGGCCTTCCTTCTTGCACGCGGCCGCGAACGCACCCATCGGCGCTGCTGCCTCGCCGGAGGCATTGAACGGCACGAGCGGCTCACGGGTCTGCCTGTCCTTCACCAGCTCGATCGCCCAGAACATGCCGAGGCCACGCACCTCACCGACACTCGCGTGCTTGTCCTTGAGCTGCTGCAATCGCGGCTCGACGACGGTCTCGCCGAGCTTGCGGACGTTGTCCAGGATGCCTTCGTCCTCGAACGCCTTCATCGAGGCGACCGCGGCCGCACAACCGAGTGGGTGACCGGAGTAAGTGAGCCCGCCCGGGTAGGGCCGGTCGGCGAACCGCTCGTAGGTGCGCGGACCGAGGATCACCCCACCGAGCGGGACGTAACCGGAGTTGACGCCCTTGGCGAAGGTGATCAGGTCCGGCACGACGTCCCAGTGCTGTATGGCGAACCACTCACCACATCGACCGAAGCCCGCCATCACCTCGTCGGCGATGAGCAATATGCCGTATTCATCACACAATTCACGCACGCCCTGCAGGTAGCCCGGCGGCGGGACGAGGATGCCGTTGGTGCCGACCACCGACTCCTGGATGATGGCGGCGATCGTGTCCGGCCCCTGCAACTGCACGACGTCGCGCAGGTGCTGCAAGGCACGCTCGGACTCCTGCTCCTCGGAGTCGCTGTGGAACGCCGAGCGATAGGCGTAAGGACCGAAGAAATGCGCCACCGACTGTCCGGTGGACTCGTTCGCCCAACGACGCGGGTCGCCGGTGAGCGCGATCGCGCCGCCGGTCGCGCCGTGGTAACTGCGGTATGCCGACAGCACGGTCGGCCGACCGGTCTGCAGGCGCGCCATCCGGATGGCGTGCTCGTTGGCGTCGGCGCCGCCGTTGGTGAAGAACACCCGATCGAGGTCACCGGGCGCGCGCTCGGCGATCATCCGCGCGGCCTCGCCGCGGACGTCGCTGCCCAGCGCGGGGGCGATCGTGGCCAGTCGGGCCGCCTGCTCCTGGATCGCCTGCACGACCTTGGGATGCCCGTGCCCGATATTCAGGTTGACCAGCTGCGAGGAGAAGTCCAGATAGCGTTTGCCCTCATAATCCCAGAAGTACGAACCGGATCCGCCGGCGATCGGGATCGCATCGACGTGAGCCTGCGCGCTCCAGGAGTGGAAGACATGCGCGCGGTCGTCCGCGCGGACCTGATCGGCCGCTGCTGTGTCGAGGTCGCCAGCCATCTCAGTGGTCCGAGTTGGTCGGGAAGCCGAGGTCGATCTTAGAGCTGCCCGGGTCGGGCCAGCGGCTGGTGACGACCTTGCGACGGGTGCAGAAGTTGATCCCTTCCGGGCCGTACATGTGGGTGTCGCCGAAGAGCGAGGCCTTCCACCCGCCGAAGGAGTAGTAACCGACCGGCACCGGGATCGGCACGTTGACCCCGATCATGCCGACCTGCACATCGCGCTGGAAGCTGCGCACCGCACCGCCGTCACGGGTGAAAATGGCTGTGCCATTTGCGAATTTGTGACTGTTGATCAGGTCGAGGCCTTGGTCGAAGGTGTCCACCCGCACGATCGCCAGCACCGGGCCGAAGATCTCGTCCGTGTAGGCGACGTTCTCCGGACTCACGTCGTCCAGCAGTGTGCAACCGAGGAAGAAGCCATCCTCGCTACGGCCGGTCCGGCCGTCAACGACGACCTTCGCGCCCTCCTTCTCACCGCGGTCGATGTAGTCGATCACCTTGTCGCGGTGTGCCGCGGTGATCAGCGGGCCCATCTCTGAGCCCTCCTTGTCACCCGGACCGATCTGCAGGGAGGGGAGCCGCTCCTTGATCGCGTCGATCAACGGATCGGCGACGGCGCCGACGGCGACGATGACCGAGATCGCCATACAGCGCTCGCCCGCAGCGCCGTATGCCGCTGAAACCGCTGCATCCGCAGCGACATCCAGGTCCGCGTCGGGCAGGACCATCATGTGGTTCTTGGCGCCGCCAAGCGCCTGGACGCGCTTGCCGGCCTTGGTGCCGGTCTCGTAGATGTACTGCGCGATCGGCGTCGAGCCGACGAAGCTGATCGCATCGACCTGGGGGTGCTGCAGCAGACCGTCGACCGCGACCTTGTCACCCTGCAGCACGGTGAAGACACCGTCCGGCAAGCCGGCCTGACGCCACAGGTCGGCGAGCAGGAGCGAGACCGACGGGTCCTTCTCGCTCGGCTTGAGGATGAAGGCGTTGCCGCAGGCGATGGCGTTGGAGCACATCCACAACGGCACCATCAGCGGGAAGTTGAAGGGGGTGATGCCGGCGATGACGCCGACCGGCTGGCGGATCGAGTAGACGTCGACGCCGGTGGACGCCTGCTCCGAGAATTCGCCCTTCATCAAATTCGCTACACCACAGGCGTATTCGACGTTTTCCAGGCCGCGGGCAACCTCACCGGCGGCGTCGGAGAGAACCTTGCCGTGCTCGGAGGTGACGAGGGCCGCCAACTCGTCGGTGTGGGCGGCGAGCAGTTCGCGGAAGGCGAAGAGCACCTTGGTCCGAGCGGCGAGAGAGGTGTGACTCCAGGAGTCGGCCGCTGCGCGCGCCGAAGCGACGGCCGCATCGACATCGGCGGGAGTCGCGAGCGCCAGCTCAGCGGTCTGCTCTCCCGTGGCGGGGTTGAAGACGGGTGCGGTCTTGGTCGAGGCCCCGGCCGTGAGGCCGCCCTCGATCCAGTGCTGTACGTGTGCCATGCGTCGCACATTACGTGCCAGACATTGCCCAGACAATAGTGATTATGTAATGTCACATAAGTGATCAACGAGCTGGCGCAACGACTGTCCGAACCGACTGCTCGCGGGTTGGCGGACGCCGTGGCGCGAGCCGTCGCGGCCGGATCACTGGACCCGGGCATGCGGCTACCACCGATCCGTTCGGTCGCCGAGGGGCTGCAGCTCTCGCCGACCACCGTCAGCTCGGCGTGGGCGACGTTGCGGCGAGCCGGGACGATCCGCACCGAGGGACGGCACGGCTCGTTCATCGCCGAACCGTCCGGCCCGCTCTCGAGCGGCCGCTACCGTCGGGCGATCGGCCGTCCCGTCGACTTCGCCCTCGACCTGTCGACCGGTGTCCCGGATCCGCACCTGCTCCCCTCGTGGGGCGATTCGTTGCGCGCCCTCGGCGACAGTTCTTCGCCGCACAGTTACCTGGACGACCCGGTGGTGCCGGAGCTGGCGGACGTCATACGCACCACGTGGCCGGGCTTGCCGGAACGGCTGACGATCGTCGACGGTGCGACCGATGCCATGGCCGCGATCCTGCAACTGCTCGGCAGCTACGGCACCCGCGTTGCCATCGAAAACCCCGCATTTCCACCGTTCCTCGACCTTCTGGAGAGCGGCGGCATGCATCCGGTGCCAGTGGCGCTCGACGAGCACGGGCTGGTCCCGCAGAGCCTCGCGGCCGCACTGGCCGGCGGAGCTGAACTGGTGGTGTTGCAGCCGCGCGGGCAGAACCCGACCGGGGTGTCGCTCGGCCCTCAGCGCGCTCAGGAGCTCGCCGCGGTCATCGCCCCGACGACCGTACTGGTCGTCGAGGACGACTCGTTGGACGGCATCGCCGGCTCCGATCTGGTCAGCCTGAGCAGCCTGCTGCCGGATCGCGTGCTGCACATCCGCAGCTTCTCCAAGGCCTACGGCCCCGACCTCCGGCTCGCCGCCGTCGGCGGTCCGGAGCGACTGATCCGGGCGCTGGAGGAGCGTCGGCAACTGGGTCAGGGCTGGTCCAGCCGGTTGTTGCAGCGGTTGCTGCTGGCACTGCTCACCGACCCGTCGTGCCAGCAGGAGGTCGGGGCTGCTCGGGCGGCATACACCTCACGGCGCAGCCGGCTGGCCGACGCACTGCGGTCACACGACGTGGTCGTCGGCGGCGACGACGGCATCAACATCTGGGTGCCGGTCCTCAACGAGGTCTCGGCGCTGCAGAGTCTGGCGGCCAGTGGCATCGGCGCCGCGCCGGGCTCGCCCTTCCAACTGGGGATCGACCCGGCCCGACCCGCTCCGCACATCCGGGTCACGGCCGGTCTGGTGGCCGACGAGCTCGAGCACGTCGCGAACGCGCTGGCCGTCGCGGCACATGTCGGCGGATCGATCGGCCGCTAAACCCCACGAAGTTTCTCCCCCGCTGCGCACCTGCACCCACCGAAGTTCTCCTCCGCTTCGCTCCCCCGATACTTCGTCGGGGCCCGCTCCTCCGAATACTTCGCGGGGACCCCGAGCATCACGTCAGGATGTCGCTGGCATGCCTCAGCCGCGGATCCGGTCCCGGCTGCGATCCCGGCGCCAGCCCGCCGCGGCCACCAGCGACGCGGCCATCGCCCACGCGAGAACCACGGCGAGGTCGAGCAGCGGCCGCCCTGGATCGCGGACACCGAAGTCGGCCGCCTGTGCCGGCGTCGCGATGGCGCCCCAGGCGAGATTGCCCCAGTGCGAGGTGGGCAGGTAGGTCGAGAGCGCGGCGACCGGACCGGGCAACGCATCGACCGGTGTCATGAACCCGGAGGTGTAGGACAACGGCAGGAAGACCAGGTTGCCGATGACCCCGGCGGCGCCCGGTCGCACCCAGTAGGCGAGCGCGAAGCCGAAGGGTGCGAGGCACAACGTCCCGAGGAGGATGACCAGCCACAGCCTGAGCAGGTGGGTCATCGGCACGCCGGCCCCGACGATGCGCGCGATGATCGAGTTGCCGACCAACACCGCTGTGGCAGCTGCGCATCCGAGCAACACCTTGCCCCCGAAGAAGGACCACAACGGCATAGCCGATGCACGCAGCCTGCGGATCCAACCCATTCCGCGCTGCTCGGCCGCCGCGACCCCGACGGCGAAGATGGACAGGTTGACCACTCCGAAACAGGTGAAGGACGCCATCAGCATCGCCGCGACCGGGACGCCGCCGTCGAGGTCACCCCGGATGGTCGTGCCGAAGAGCACGAACAGCACCATCGGCATCGTGATGAGCGCGATGAACCAACCGCTGCGCCAGCCGCCGCGCCACTCCGCGCGGAAGATCGCGAAGGCTGCGGAGAAGCCCAGCGGCATACGGGGCTCGACGATGGTGGGCTCCGGTTTCGTGGAGATGCTCATGCTGCGGGCTCCTGAGTGAGGGTGAGGAAGGCCGACTCGAGGTCGGCGTCCGCCACGGTGAGGTCTCGTACCTGGTGGCCTGCGGAGAAGAGTGCACCGAGCAACCCTTCGGCATCAGCGGTCAGTAGCTCGAGCCGGCCGTCCGACGAGGACGAAACCTCCGTGACACCAAGGAAGTTCGCCACCCACGCGGCTGGGGCGTCGGTAGTCAGCTGCATCCTGCTGACACCGACGCGGCGAACGATCTCCTGCGTCGACGCATCGGCGATCTTGCGTCCGTGGTGCAGGACCACGACTCGGTCGGCCACTTCCTGCGCCTCACGCAGATCATGGGTCGCCAGCACGATCGCCCGATCCTGCGCTGCCAGGTCGCGGATGGTCCGCAACAGTCGGCGGCGCCCGGCCACGTCGAGAGCCGCCGTCGGCTCGTCGAGGACGAGGAGATCCGGTGAGCCGGTCAGCGCGAGAGCCAGCGAAAGTCGTTGTCGCTCACCGCCGGACAGCTCCCCCACCCTCCGACCGGCCTTGTCGCTGAGCTCGACCAGAGCGAGCAGTTCAGCGAGCGGGGTGGCCTGTGGGTAGAGGTGCTGGGTCAGCTGGACGGTCTCGGCGACGGTGAGGCCGACCGGGCCAGTAGTGTCCTGCAGCATCGCGCCCATCCGGGCTCGAGCGCGGCGCGCCGTCGGCGGCATACCGAACGCACGAACCGTGCCGGCGGAGGGATCGCGCAGGCCGAGCAGCATGTCCAGCAAGGTCGACTTGCCGGCGCCGTTCGGACCGAGCAACGCGACGATCTCGCCGGGTCGCAGGATCAGGTCAACGGAATCCACAGCGACCGTGCCGCGGAACGTGCGTGTCACGTCGGTGAATCGAGCGATTTCTTCCATAGCACCGAGCGTGCTGTGGTGCGCCCGTCGTCGGCAGTGTCAGCAGGCATGACCGTGACCCATGACCTTCGGCACGGTTACCCCATACGCCGAAAGGACAGGCGATGACCGAGGGGACAGGCGATCTGGGCCGAATTCGGCCCAGATCGCCTGTCCTCTCGACAAACGGATGTCCTCTCGGCGAAGGGGTGCCGTGAAGGAGATCAGATGACGCCTTGGGCGACCATCGCGTCCGCGACCTTGATGTATGCCGCGAGGTTGGCGCCTGTCACGTAATCGCCCGGGCGACCGACCGCCTCCGCCTGCGTCACGCATGTCTCGTGGATGCTGCGCATGATCTCCTGCAGCCGCTCCTCGGTCTGGGCGAAGCTCCAGGAGTCGCGGCTGGCGTTCTGCTGCATCTCCAGGGCACTTGTCGCCACACCGCCGGCGTTGGCGGCCTTGCCCGGCGCGAAGAGCACACCGGCATCCCGCAGGATCGCTGTGCCCGCGGGGGTCGTCGGCATGTTGGCGCCCTCGGCGACGAGTCGAACACCGTTTGCCACCAACGATTTCGCACCGGCTTCGTCGAGTTCGTTCTGCGTCGCGCAGGGCAGTGCCACGTCGCACGGAACGTCCCAGATCGACCCGTTGGAGACGAACCGTGCCCGGTCGCCCATCTTGTCGACATACTCCGAGACCCGCCCGCGGCGGACCTCCTTGATCTCCTGCAGGACCTCGAGGTCGACGCCCTGCTCGTCGACGACATACCCGCTGGAGTCGGAGACGGCGACGACCTTGCCGCCGAGCTGATGGACCTTCTCGACCGCGTAGAGCGCGACGTTGCCGGTGCCCGAGACGACGACCCGCATGCCGTCGAGCGACGAGCCCTCCGCGGCGAGCATCTCCTGGGCGAAGAAGACCGTGCCGTAACCGGTGGCCTCGGTCCGTACCTGCGAACCGCCCCAGGACAGCCCCTTGCCGGTGAGCACACCGGACTCGTAGCGGTTGGTGATGCGCTTGTACTGCCCGAAGAGGTAGCCGATCTCGCGGCCACCGACGCCGATGTCACCGGCCGGCACGTCGGTGTATTCACCCACGTGCCGGTAGAGCTCGGTCATGAACGACTGGCAGAAGCGCATGACCTCGACGTCGCTGCAGCCCTTCGGGTCGAAGTCCGAGCCGCCTTTGCCGCCGCCGATCGGCATACCGGTCAGGGCGTTCTTGAAGATCTGCTCGAAGCCGAGGAATTTCACGATCGACAGGTTGACGCTGGGGTGGAAACGCAGCCCGCCCTTGTAGGGGCCGAGCGCCGAGTTGAACTCGACGCGGAAGCCGCGGTTGACCCGCACCTCGCCGCTGTCGTCGACCCATGGCACGCGGAAGATGATCTGCCGCTCCGGCTCGCAGATGCGCTGCAGGATCGACCACTGCGTGTAGTGCGAGTGCTTGTCGGCGAGCGGCGTGAGGCTCTCCATGACCTCGTGCACGGCCTGCTGGAACTCCGCCTCGCCAGCGTTGCGGGCGAGCACGTCGTCGAACATCGGCTTGAAGGAAGGATGCAAGGAACTCACGGGACCGCACTCTAGAACTTCCCAGGAACATGTGCTGGTGGTGTCCACCAGCCGTCATCGTGACCATCGGCACGGTTGCAGCGGTCCGGCGCACCCTAAGGTCGAGCTGTGCGCATGATCCAGCGACTGCAGTTCGTCAATGGCATGATCGCCATCGCGATCTTCGCGGTGGTGCCGCTCTTCCTGGGCGGTCTGCCGGCGCTCGCCGCACCGTTCCGGGTCGTCTACTGGACGTGCGTCGTGCTGGTCGTCGTGATCTTCGTCCTGGTGGCCGGCTCACCCATCGCCTTCGGGCGGACGCCCCGCACCTATCTGCTGGTCGGTGCGTTCGTCGTGGCGGCATACGTCGGCGCGGCGCTCGGCTCGACATACGGCTTCAGCCTCATGCTGCTGGCCGTCGCGACCGCCGTCTGGGCCAATTTCGTGCCGCTGCGCGTCTCGATCGCGACGATCGCGGTGCTGCTGCCGGCCAGCACGGCCCTGATGGCGCTGGTCAACGGGCAGGCCTCGCTCCTTGCCTGCACCTGGTATGCCGTGCTCACCCTCATCGTCGACGCGTTCGTGCTGATCGGCGTCGAACAGACCGCGGTCGTCCAACGCGCCAACCTGGAGGCCGAGCGCGCCAACCGGGCGCTGCGCGAAGCCCAGGCGCGACTGCGCGAGCAGAGCGCCGCCGAGGAGCGGCTGCGCATCGCACGGGAGTTGCACGACGTCGTCGGTCACCAACTCGCCGGTCTCACGCTCACCCTCGAGACCGCCCGGCACCTGCCCGCGGAACAGGCGCAGCCCTATCTGGACAACGCACAACGCACCGGCAAGGAGTTGCTGGCCCAGGTGCGCAGCGTCGTGAGCGAGCTGCGCGACGGCGGGTCGAGCGGGGCAGCCTCGCCGAGGGCGTTGGCCGACAACTGGCCGGGCATGCAGGTGGAGGTCAGCGACGACGCCGTTCTGGACCACGTGCCCGACGCGCTGCGCCATGCGTGTGTGCGGCTGGTGCAGGAGTCACTCACCAACGCCGCCAGACACGGGGCGGCCACCCAGGCATGGGTTGCCTTGGAGCGGGCCGACGGCGCCTTGTCCGTCGTGGTCCGTGACAACGGTCGAGGCGCCGACACCACGGTGGAGGGCAACGGATTGCGTGGCATGCGAGAGCGTTTCACCGCACTTGGCGGTTCGGTCGTATGGCGCGGCGTGCCCGGTGGCGGATTCGTCGTGCAGGCGTCGGCTCCGGTGGGAGACAATGCGGCGTCCGGCGAACGCGCGATCGAGGAGCAGGTATGACGA
Source organism: Flexivirga endophytica (assembly GCF_014640635.1). Lineage (GTDB taxonomy): Bacteria > Actinomycetota > Actinomycetes > Actinomycetales > Dermatophilaceae > Flexivirga > Flexivirga endophytica. The sequence goes on along the minus strand of NZ_BMHI01000001.1, from coordinate 366,071 downwards.
CAGCCGATCGCATCCGGGTGCTCGTGGTGGACGACCAGACCATCGTCCGCGACGGCATCGTCGGGCTGCTCCGGTTGAGCGAACGGATCGACGTGATCGGTTCGGCGGCGGACGGCCGGAAAGCGTTGGACGCACTGGATATCGAGCGCCCTGACGTCATATTGCTGGACCTGCGGATGCCGGTGCTGGACGGCATCGCGGTGCTGCGCGAGTTGGGCCTTCGCGAGGATCCGCCGCCGTGTCTGGTGCTGACGACGTTCCAGGACGACGAGCAGGTGTTGCAGGCGCTGCGGGCCGGGGCGCGCGGCTATCTGCTCAAGGACGTGTCGCTGGACGACCTCGTCGCGGCAGTCGAGATCGTCGCCGCCGGGGGATCGATGGTGGCGTCCTCGGTGACCCAGCGACTGCTGGACCGGCTCGGGTCGGCGGACACAGCCGTTGCGCCGGTCGATCTGCCGGTGCACATCGAACTCACGACCCGGGAGCGCGAGGTGCTGCGCATGCTGGTCGGCGGTTTCTCCAACAAGGAGATCGCCTCCGCCATGCACCTCGCGCCCGGCACCGTCAAGAACCACGTGTCAACGGTGCTGGCCAAGCTGGGCGTGCGTGACCGCACCCGGGCGGTGCTGCGCGCGCTCGAGTTGGACCTGGTGTGAGCGCGATACAGCCGGCGGTGAAGGATGTCGAGCGGCTCGCGCGTTCCGCGGCTGACTGGCTTCTCACCGCAGTGCCCGGTGACCACGCGGATCTGTCGCTGTACCAAGGGGTTTCGGGTGTCGTGCTCGCCTTGCACGAAGCTCGCACCCACTTCGGCGACGATCGGTATGACGCGGCGGTGGAACGTGGTCTCGACGAGCTGGCCGTCGCAGTCGACTCGGTCGACGATGCGTCCCTCTACTTCGGGCTCGCCGGTATGGCGTTCTGCCTACATCGGCTCGGCCGTATCGGCACAGCCGGTCGTGCGTTGGCGCGGATCCGTGCGTCCTTCGACGGAGAGCGCTGGAACACGATGTTCGAGCTGCTGATGGGCAACGCCGGGATCGGCCTGGGTGCGCTGCAGGCCGGAGACTACGAGCTTGCGGTGCAGGCGGTGCTCCCCTATGTCAACAGTGCGGACCGCACCCCCCATGGCGTCAACTGGGCGGTCCGGCCGACACCACCGCGCTCGCACCACATGGCGCACGGCACTCTTGGCATCGCGTTCGCGCTGGCGTCGATCGGAAGCGCGTCGGGACGGCCGGATCTCGTCGAACTCGCCGTGCTGGCCGCCGAGGACGTCGTCTCGCGCAACACGGCAAGCACCGCGGATCTCCTTGTCCCACAATCCGATCCGCCACACCGACCGGACATCATCGAGCGCTACAGCTACGGCTGGTGCAACGGCCCGGCCGGCGACGCGCAGCTTTTCCGGCTGCTCGGACACCTGACCGGTGAGTCCCGATGGACCGACCTGCAGGATCGCTGCTGGACCACCGTCGTCGGATCCGGCCTTCCAGCACGGCTGCGACGCGGCTTCTGGGACAACAACGGACACTGCTGTGGGACAGCGGGTGTGCTCGCGACAGCGTGTGATCGCATTGTCGAACGCGGTGACGACTTCCGCTTCGCGGACTCCCTCGTTGCCGACCTGCTCACGCGGGCGACCGTCGACGACACTGGCGCCCGATGGTCCAACTACGAGTACCGCGCCGATCCACCGGACCTCGCGCCACTGCCCGGTTGGGCGATGGGCAACGCCGGCATACTGCGTGAGCTGCTGCGGTATGTGCGGTTACGCCGCGGGGGCGGCACCGACTACGCCATACAGTGGCCGGGCCAAGCGACCGCGAAACCTCTTGCTCCTCAAGGCCGTTCAGCTGCATCATGAGAAACCTCTCCCCAGGTCAACGTGGCGGTCACCGTGAGGGTGAGTAGTCCCCTGTCGTCGGTGATCGGACGCACGACGTCGAGCACCTCCGCGTCGAAGGCGACGTTGTCCTCGAGCGCCATGACGGCCCGGGCCAGGCTGGACGTCGACCGCAGGGAGGTCAGGTAGTTCTCCGGACTCTGCCGGAACTCTCGCGCCGGGGTGAGTTGGCCGCGTGGCGTCCACAGTCCCCGCGCCGTCAGGTCGTCGGAGACGTCGTATGCCGGGTCGTAGTTCTCCGCAGTGGAGAAGCGCTGGATCACCTCGATGATCTCGGGCATCCGGCCGTGCCGGGTCGATCGATCGACCAACGCGAGCGGAGCGCTCGGGTGGAGAACGTCGCGCAGTCTGCCGATGACGGCCGGCAGGTCGAACCAGTGCATCGCCTCGCCCACCACCGCAAGGTCGAACGGACCTGTGGCGGTGAACGTTTCGGCTGGCTCGCAATGCCAGGCCACGGCCGACCCACCAGGTAGCGCGCGGCCGACCTCGATCATCGGAGCCGACCGTTCAACCGCCACGACCGAGGAAACCCGACCGACAAGCCGACGCGCGATCGACCCCTCACCAGCGCCCAGGTCGAGGACCCGACCGCAGCTGGCCAGGTCGACGAGCCGGTCGATCACTTCCTGGGGGTATGGCGGCCGGGCGCGATAGGCCTCGGCCACTCCTGGAAGCAGAAAGGTGTCGGCCCGGCGGGCGGACGGTTGCGGCATACGAACTCCTCGGCATCGGACCCTCCGTTCTCCAAACGTCTCGCAGCGCCCGACAGTTTCGCCCGAATGCCGTGGCGCCCTTGGATTGAGCGGCACACCAACGTAACGAGCGGCACAGCAAATGTGCCCGCTTTGCGGTGCCGGTCAATGCATTGGTGTGCCGTTCAATCAGAGGACTTTGTCCAGTTCGCGGCGGAGATTCTCGGCCCAACGGGCACGAGTCGCCTGAATGGTGGGCAGACCGGGCGGTGGCTCGTCCATCGCCCGCGCGGCGAAGGTCATTGCGGCGGCCGCCATCAGGGAGGTCAGATCGGACGGGTCACGGTCGGCCAAGACAGGTTCCTCGGCGAAGAAGTCGGCCGCCGCGGACACGGTGCTGCCGCTCATCGCACAGTCCATCGCCAGCAGGGCTGGATCCATCCACTCCGCGCCGCGTCGTACCTGACCCCAGTCGACGAGCACGTCACGGTCGGTGCCGAAGATCAGGTTGTCGGCCCGAACGTCCCAGTGCAGCAACGCATCTCCGTCGATCAAAGCGACAGCACGCTCTGCATGTGACGCGAGCTCGTCGTGATGCTTCGCCCACCAAGGATCGACCTGATCAAGTCGATCCGCCAGCAACTTCCAGCCGTCGGCGAAGATCGGGCTCTCGATGGCCAACGGCACCCAGTTCGACGCGACACGGCCGAGAACCGGGCGCACCGCTGACAGGACGTCACTCGCACGACGCAGGTCGTCTGCCGACCACGGCACGTCGGGCACCCCGCCGGGCAGGTCCTCGATAAGCAACGCGACCCAATCGCCGTCGTCATACACATCGAGTAGCCGAGGCAGGTTCGGGTGTGCAGGAAGCACCGCGAGGATCCGTGCTTCGTCCCGTAGCAACTCCGGCGTGATCGGATTGAGTTCAGGGCCGCATGTTTTGACGAACGCCGTTGCGCCCGCTGACGATCCGATCCGCGCGGCCGGCCCGGGCGACATACCGCCGACGCAGTCGGTCACCGCGATCAGCTCGCCGCCGATCTGCCGACCAGCCCATGTGCGAACGCGGTCCGGCGCCTCGGCGAAGCCGAGCCGGACACCCTGCGCATGCTGGTGCCGACTCATGCACGGCCCTTCTTCTTCGGACGGCGACTCCGCCGCACGATGTATGCCGTGGGTGTGACCCCGTTGTAGCGGATCACCCGCTCCCCCGACACCTTCAAACCCCGTGCGTGCGCGACGGATTCGGTGAAAACGCGTTTGTCGTCGGACAACAGCACACAACGTCCGTCGGCGGTGAGCACGCGCTCGACCTCGCGAAGGATCGCCGGGTAGAGCGTCTTGTTGAGCTCGTTGCTGCCGATGCGCTTGCCGAAGGGCAGGTCACTGACCACCCGATCGACACTGCCGTCACCGAGCGGAAGGTCGGTCGCGTCCGCTTCGAGGACTGAAACCGACTGCTGCACTGACAGATTCGCTGCATTCTCGATGGCGAGCCGGGTCGCTTGCGGATCCTGCTCGATGCTGTATGCCGGTCCCCCACGCAGCAGCGCGTCCACGATCGGCACTGTGCCGACACCGGCGCACGGGTCGAGCAACTGGTCTCCGACACGCAGTTTCGCCAGGCGCAACAGTCCGGCAGCGACCGGACCCGGCGTCGTCGCGGGCAGCCGCTGCAGATGGCCGATGCGTCGTGACCAGTGCCATGGTCCGAGGTCGATCCTCCCGGCCTCGACGTCGATGTTGAGCATCCACTCGCCGGGCGCGTTGACCCATCCGAGTGCCTCGACGCGCGCGATCCATTCCGACCGCAAGCTCGGGTCTTTCGCCTGCACCCGGAACGCCGGTGTCTCGAGACCGATGAGCGCGGCTGCGCTGATCACGGATGCGACGTCGGCCAGCGGCACGCCCACCCGTTCGACCATCGCGGGCAACTGCTCACGTTCGACACCTGACTCGCACCGGATGGCTCCCGGCTCCAGCAGCTCGGATCGCACATCGTCCCGATCCCGCAGGTCACCGCGCACGAGATCCTCCAACCCCACCGGGCAGGTCAGCAGCAACGGGATCGTCATACGGCGAAGCCTATGCGAGTGACCAGTGCCGACCGATCCGCTGCGTCGTACACAACGCGCGTCATACCGCGCGACATGTCTGACGGAACCGCAGCAGACGCGGAACGGCCCGGCCGCACACGAGGTGCGACCGGGCCGTTCAGCGATTGCCTACCGGAGGATCAGTCCTCCACGGCGACCGACTCGGAGTCGTTCGACCCCTCGGCGCCGTCCTTGCCACGACCGCGACCGCCGCGACGGCGGTTGCGCTTGCGGGGCTCGCGGTCCGACTTCTCGTCGCCACCCTCGGCGTCCACCGGTGCTGTGGCGTCAGCGTCCGACTCAAGGTCAGCCGGAGCAGCAGCCGGTGCGTCGTCGGCGACGTCCTCGTCGGACGCGGCCTCGGAAGCGGACTCGTCGTTCGCCTGGACGACAGCCAGCGACAGCTTGCCGCGCGGGTCGACCTCCTTGAGCTCGACCTGGACCTTCTGGCCGATCTTCAGCACGTCCTCGACGGCATCGATCCGCTTGCCGCCGACCAGCTTGCGCACCTCGGAGATGTGCAGCAGGCCGTCCTTGCCCGGAAGCAGCGACACGAACGCGCCGAAGGTCGTCGTCTTCACGACGGTGCCCAGGAAGCGCTCGCCCACCTCGGGCATCTGCGGGTTGGCGATCGCGTTGACCGCGGCGCGCGCGGCCTCGGCGGACGGACCGTCGGTGGCACCGATGTAGACGGTGCCGTCGTCCTCGATGGACAGGTCGGCGCCGGTGTCCTCCTGGATCTGGTTGATCATCTTGCCCTTCGGGCCGATGACCTCACCGATCTTGTCGACCGGGATCTTCACCGCGATGACACGCGGGGCGAAGGGTGACATCTCATCGGGAGCGTCGATCGCCTCGTGCATCACGTCCAGGATGTGCAGGCGCGCGTCGCGGGCCTGGGTCAGCGCACCGGCCAGCACGTCGGCGGGGATGCCGGCGAGCTTGGTGTCCAGCTGGATGGCCGTGACGAACTCACGGGTGCCTGCGACCTTGAAGTCCATGTCACCGAAGGCGTCCTCGGCTCCCAGGATGTCGGTCATCGCCGCGAACTCGGTCTTACCGTCGACCTCGGCCGACACCAGACCCATCGCGATGCCGGCGACCGGCGCGCGCAGCGGCACACCGGCGTTGAGCAGCGCCAACGTGGACGCGCAGACCGAACCCATCGAGGTGGAACCGTTGGAGCTCAACGCTTCCGACACCTGACGGATCGCGTAGGGGAACTCCTCACGCGTCGGCAGGACCGGCATCAGCGCACGCTCGGCGAGCGCTCCGTGGCCGATCTCGCGACGCTTCGGCGAACCGACGCGGCCGGTCTCACCTGTGGAGTAGGGCGGGAAGTTGTAGTTGTGCATGTAGCGCTTGCGCGACACCGGCGACAACGTGTCCAGCTGCTGCTCCATGCGCAGCATGTTCAGCGTGGTGACGCCCATGATCTGGGTCTCGCCGCGCTCGAAGAGTGCCGAACCGTGCACCCTCGGGAGCACCTCGACCTCGGCCGACAGCGCACGGATGTCCGCGAGCCCACGACCGTCGATGCGGACCTTCTCGCGCAGGATGCGCTCGCGGACGAGCTGCTTCTGCACCGAGCGGTACGCCGCGGAAATCTCCTTGTCGCGGCCCTCGAACTCCTTGCCCTCGCCGGCGAGCTCAGTCTTGAGCTCCTCCTTGTAGGCGTCCAGCTGCGACTCACGGTCCTGCTTGTCCGCGATGGACAGCAGGCCGCGCAGCTTCTCGGTCGAAGCGGCCTCGACGGCGTTCAGCGCGTCGTCCTCGTAGTCGAGGAAGAGCGGGAACTCCTGGACCGGCTTGGCGGCCTTCTCGGCAACCTTGTCCTGCGCCTCGCACAACACACGGATGAAGGACTTGGCGGCCTCCAGGCCCTGCGCGACGATCTCCTCGGTCGGCGCCTGCTTCCCCTGGTCCTTGACAAGGCCCCAGGTCGCCTCGTTGGACTCCGCCTCGACCATCATGATCGCGACGTCATCTTCGACCACGCGGCCGGCGACGACCATGTCGAAGACCGAGTTCTCCTGGTCGGAGTAGGTCGGGAACGCGACCCACTGGCCGTCGATCAGCGACACGCGGGTGGCACCGATCGGACCGGAGAAGGGCAGACCCGAGATCTGCGTCGACGCCGAAGCGGCGTTGATCGCCAGCACGTCGTACTGGTGGTCGGGGTTCTGCGCGAGGACGGTGATGACGACCTGGACCTCGTTGCGCAGGCCCTTGACGAAGGCGGGACGCAGCGGACGGTCGATCAGCCGGCAGGTGAGGATCGCGTCGGTCGAGGGGCGACCCTCACGACGGAAGAAGCTGCCCGGGATCTTGCCCGCGGCATACATCCGCTCCTCCACGTCGACCGTCAGCGGGAAGAAGTCGAAATGGTCCTTGGGGTGCTTGCCTGCGGCCGTGGTCGACAGCAGCGTCGTCTCGTCGTCCAGATAGGCGACGACCGCGCCGGCTGCCTGCTTGGCCAACCGTCCGGTCTCGAAACGGACCGTGCGCGTGCCGAACTTGCCGTTGTCGATAACGGCTTCGGCGAAAGTGATTTCTGGACCCTCCATTGGGTCCTCCTGTTCTCTTGCTTCTGACCACGCATCGTCGTTGTGCGTGGTGCTCTCCTTCATTACGGGTGTATGCCGCGAGTCGGCCGCATCCTTGTCGGGCCGGTGGGCAGCACCCGCCTACGACAACAAGGCGGCTACCGGATGGGTAACCGCCTTGTCGGCATAAGTCTTGGTGGTCAAGCGACCCTGTTCAGCGTCGCAGACCGAGGCGCTTGATCAGCGCACGGTAGCGCTCGATGTCAACGTCCTCGAGGTAACGCAGCATGCGCTTGCGCTTGCCGACCAGGAGCAGCAGACCGCGCCGGCTGTGGTGGTCGTGCGGGTGCTGACGCGAGTGCTCGGTCAGGTCGGTGATGCGCTGCGTGAGCATCGCGATCTGGACCTCGGGCGAACCGGTGTCGCCCTCTTTGGTCGCGTAGTCGGTCATGATCTGCGCCTTGGTGGCGGTGTCCAGAGGCATGAGTGGGCGATCTCCGTTCGTCTCTTGGTTGCGCGGTGCTCCTGGGCATTTCCACCAGGGCGCTCTTGGTCCGCGGCCGGTTTCACGGCGATGCAAGGTTATCAGCACGAGAGCGCGCGCCCCTAATCGAAGCGGCCCGCGCGAGGGCGTGCACCGCGCAGCGGTCGTCATACGCTCTAATGGAGCCTGATGAACCGGACTGCCAAGAGCGAGCGAAGCCGCTACGAGACCGAAGTCGCCGCGTATGTCGAGGCGGGCGGTAACGAGCAGGTGCAGCGCGTCATCACGGCGGTGCACGGCCTGCATCGCCGGTTGTCGCAGTGGTACACCCAGAACCTCTCCGACCTCGACCTCACCGCGGGCGAATGGGCGGTGATCCGGCATCTCGCCGCCGAGGCCGACGACCACATCTCCACACCGTCCCAGCTCGCCGACACCGCTGCGGTCGCGCCGTCGTCGATGACGCACCGCCTGGACCGGATGGCCGAGCGTGGACTGATCGAGCGCGAGCCCGACCAGGAGAACCGCACCCGCATCCTGGTGCACCTGACCCGCGACGGCTGGGAGATGTTCCGCCAGGTGATCCGGCACTCCGACATGGTCGAGTCCGACGTGCTGTCCCACGTGCCGGCCGGCCAGCGCGACAAGCTCGCGCAGTTGCTCGAGCTGGCCATCGCCGGGCTCGACGACGAGATGAAATAGCGCGCCGGGGCCCCTTCCCCACGACGGTCGCGAACTGCTTACCGAGCGGATAGCAAACGCACCGAGAGGACAGGCAATCCGGTCGTAATCGGCCGGAATTACCTGTCCTCTCAGTGTTTTCCTGTCCTGTCGGCGCGAGTGGCTCAGTCCTCGGAGCGCAGTCGGCGACGCAGGCCCGCACCGGCGAGCGCGGCTCCACCGAGGGCCGCGGCACCTGCGAGCAGCACGCCGTGATTGCCACCGGCGGCGGGCCCGTCGGTGATGATCGGCGGGCCGGTGGTCGTCGACGTGGCGGTCGCGGTCGAGCTCGGCGCGGTGGTCGCGCAGGACAGTGCCGGAGCCGTGGCCGCGCCACCGGCGCTGACCTCGAGGTAGGGCTGCGGGTTCACGGCGAGCATCGCCTGTGTGCTGGCGCGCAACTCCTTGTCACCAGCGGTCGCCTTGCTGCCCTTGGCCGATTGCGCGTCGAACGACTTCTGGTCGAACGCGTAGCCGCCACGCAGTGCTGCTGGCGCGCTGCACCCGAACTGCAGGCCACTGACGAAGGACTTGGCCTTCGCCGCTTCCGACGTCTTGCCGGCCAGCGTGAAGGCGACCGCAGCGAGTCCCGTGCTGTTGGTGTTGGGGGCGGCCTGGGCGGCCGGCTCGACGACTCCGCCGCTCCCCTGCTGGTTGCCGGCGATGAAGTTGACGGCCTTGCCGATCGCCGCGTCGTGGCCACCTGCGGCGCTCAATGCCTGCACCGCGAGAGAAGTCGCGTCGGTGTCACCGGTGCACGAGCCGTCGAACGTCATCCGGAAGCCGCCGTCGTTGCACTGCTGCTTGGCCAGGAAGTCGACAGCCTTGGCATCCGGCTTGCCGGCGCGCGTCAGGCCGATGATCGCCAGTGACTGGCCGATGGTGTTGGAGTAGTCGCCATATGCCGACTTGTCCTTGAACTGGCCGGTGCTCTGCTCCAGGGTCTTCAGATCGTTGAGGTAGGTGTCGCCGGGCAGCCCCTGGGCCTGCGCGAAGACCAGCAACTTGGCAGTCGCACCGGCATACAGCTCCTTCGTGTCGCCACCGGTCCGGTAGGCCGCCGCGTTCTTGGTGATGTATGACGCCGCGCGCGTCGCCGCGGACTGGCCGTTCTTGGCGGCGTCGAGGCCGAGGACCGCGTCGATCGTCAGTCCGTAGTCGGGGAAGCTGCTGCCCCCGGAGCTGACCGAGAGGTGGTCGCCACCGGCCGCGAGCTCGGACGCCAGGAAGTGTGCGCCGGTGGCGCCGTCCGGCGTGGCGGCGGTCGCCGGTGCCGCGACGGCGAGGCTGGTGAGGCCGGCGCAAGTCAGGGCGAGTGCGCCCGTGATACCCGCACGGGTGCGAAGAGAGGTGGTCATTGAGATGCCTTCCACGAGATCGCGCGGCCCGCGGAGGTGAATCGGGGCGTTCTCGCGGGGCCGCGACGAGATCGCCCGTGGACGCACAGGTGCTCCGGCTCGCCGCCGGCGTATGACGCCAGGTCGGCACACGGTTGCGGGTCAGCGCCGGATTCGCACCGGCTTCCCCTGCAGGGATCGCGTCCAGTGCGGAGCTTACCGTGAACTCAGGCCGGGCCGGCGTACCGCTCCAGACGCGCAGCGATCTCAGCGACTCCCGCCAAGGCATCGGTGGCGATGTCGACGATGAGGTCGAATTTCTCATCATCGCTCGCCACGAATCGATAGTCGTTGAGCGCGTAGAACAACCGCACCGACACGAGGGCAAGCCGAGTCTCAGGGTTGGGCCCGGCCGAAGGACGGCACGTCAAGCACAGGTGAGCACAACACCGAGACGAGGAACGAGTCTCAGCGTTGGGCCCGGCCGAAGGACGGCACGTCAAGCACAGGTGAGCACAACACCGAGACGAGGAACGAGTCTCAGGGTTGGGCCCGGCCGAAGGACGGCACGTCAAGCACAGGTGAGCACAACGCCGAGACGAGGAACGAGTCTCAGGGTTGGGCCCGGCCGAAGGACGGCACGTCAAGCACAGGTGAGCACAACGCCGAGACGAGGAACGAGTCTCAGCGTTGGGCGAACCAGATGCCGATCTCGCGCTCGGCCGACTCCGGGGAGTCCGAGCCGTGCACGATGTTCTGCTGCACCGCAAGGCCCCAGTCGCGACCGAGGTCGCCACGGATGCTGCCCGGTGCGGCGGCGGTCGGGTCGGTGGCGCCGGCGATCGCGCGGAAGCCCTCGATCACTCGGTGCCCGCTGACGATCGCGAACGTCGCGGGTCCACTGGCCATGAAGTCGACCAGCGGCTGGTAGAACGGCTTGCCCTCGTGCTCGGCGTAGTGCTGCGCGAGCCGGTCGCGGTCCGCGGTCATGATCTGCAGAGTGTCCAGGGTGTAGCCCTTGGCCTCGATGCGGCGCAGGACTTCACCGGTGAGGCCACGGGCGAATCCGTCGGGTTTGACGATGACGAGGGTGCGTTCCATGGCTCACATTCAATCGGACGGCCGGTATGGCGTCACTCGTGGGGTTTCTCGCACGGGCCAAAGGCGCCACGAACAACTGGCTACTGTCGTTACTTTCTCGCCGTACAGAGCGGTTTATGCGAGAAAGTAACGACAGTAGCGAGAAACCGGCTGGAGCGAACCAAATCGCTACGCCGCGACCTTGCCCAGGACGAGCAGTCCGAAGAGGAAGACCGCCAGCGCGATCCGGTAGTAGACGAACGGCCGGAAGTTGTGGTGCGAGATGTAGCGCATGAACCACGCGACCACGGCATACCCGACGACGAACGCCAGCAGCGTCGCCACCGCGATCTGGCCCCAGCCGTCACCGTCGCTGCCGTGCAGGTCCTTCAGCTCGAACAGGCCGGAGATCACCACGGCCGGTATGGCGAGCAGGAAGGAGTAACGCGCCGCGGCACTGCGGGTGTAACCCATCAACAGACCACCGGAAATCGTTCCGCCGGAGCGGGATACGCCAGGGATGAGCGCCAGCGCCTGCCACAGCCCGAATCGGATGCCGTCCTTAACGGTGAGGTCGTCGAGCGTCTTGCCGTGCTCCACTTCTTCGCCGTCGGCAGCCAGGCCCGTGCCGTCGACCGTGTCCCCGGAGGCGGTGCCGGCAGGCACGGGCACCTGTCGCTCGGAGGAGGAATGGGTCCTCGCGTCGACCGTGCTGTCGGCCACGGCGATGACGATCGCGAAGATCAGCAGCATGCTCGCGGTGACCCACAGATTGCGCAGGTCGCCCTCGATGAAGTCCTTGAGGACCAGGCCGAGGATGCCGATCGGGATGGTGCCGACGATGACCAGCCAGCCCATCCGGGCGTCAGGGTCGGTGCGCGGCACCTTGCCCGTGACCGAGAGCGCCCACTGCTTGATGATCCGCACGATGTCGCGCCAGAAGTAGACGATGACCGCGGTCTCGGTGCCGAGCTGGTTGACGGCGGTGAAGGCGGACCCGCCACCGTCGTTGTCCCAGAAGAGGCGGCCGACGATGAGTTGGTGCGCCGAGGAGGAGATCGGCAGGAACTCGGTGAGTCCTTGCACGATCCCCAACACGATCGCTTCGATCCAGGTCATCCGGAAGTCTCCTCGTGGTGGGCGGTCAGGTCGTCCATCTTGCGGCCCTGGACGAGGGCGGTGACCCACAGGGCGATGAACATCACGCCGACGACGAACATCATCGGCAGCACGAAGCCGGCCAGCAGCGTCGCACATTGGACGACCCAGCCGAGGGTGACACCCCAGGGACGCCGCAGTGTCCCGGCCGCGACGATGCACAGGACGGCGAGCACCAGCCCGATCACGAGGTATGACGTGTGGGCCGTGTCGTGTTGCGCCTTGGCGATCGCCCAGGCGACGAGCGCGCCGAGGAAGACCACCACGGTCTGCGAACCGACCACGAGGCCGGCGAACCGGCGCGTCATACGGTCACCGACCCCATGGACCAGGAGGTTGCCGATCATGCTTATGCCTCGGTCACGCCGAGCAGCGCACGCACGTCCGCGGCCGTCGTGATCGACCCGGTCGCGAGCACGCCGCCGGCGACACCGCCCTCGTCGGCGAGCTCGGCGGCGCGGTCAATGGCGTCGGCCATGCCCGGCACGACGTCGACACGGTCCTCGCCGAAGATCTCGACCGCAATGGCACCGAGCTCCTCGGCTCGCATGCTGCGATGTGACGAATTGCGAGTGATGACAACGTGATCCAGCACCGGCTCGAGCGTGGACAGCATGTCGTCGGCGTTCTTGTCGGCGAAGATCGCCAGCACTCCGACCAGTCGGACGAAGGTGAACGAGTCGCTCAACGCGTCGCGCAGGGCGCGCACGCCGGATGCGTTGTGCGCCGCGTCGACCAGCACGGTCGGCGAGCGCCGCACGATCTCCAGCCGGCCCGGCGAGTCCAGATCGGCCAGCGCGGTGCGCAGCACGTCGATGTCGAGGGCTTGCTCTCCCCCGCCGAGGAACGCCTCGGCCGCGGCGATCGCGGTCGCAACGTTGTGTGCCTGGTGATCACCGAAGAGCGGTAGGTAGAGGTCGCGGTAGACCGCGGCCAGACCCTGGACGGTCAACTGTTGGCCGCCGACGGCCTGATCGCGTTCGAGCACCTCGAAGTCGACGCCCTCGCGCTTGGCCGCGCCACCGACCTCGGCCACCCGCTCGGCGATCAGCTCGTCGACCGCCGGGTCCTGGTCACCGACGACGGTGATCGCGCCGGGCTTGATGATGCCGCGCTTCTCCAGGGTGATCTCCTCGACGGTCGAGCCGAGCAGCCGCGTGTGGTCCAGCGACACCGGCGTGATGACCGCGACGTCACCGTCGGCGACGTTGGTGGCGTCCCACTCGCCGCCCAGGCCGACCTCGACGATCGCGACGTCGACGGGAGCGTCCGCGAACGCGGCGTAGGCCATCACGACCAGGATCTCGAAGTAGGTCGTCGTCGGCTCCCCCGCCGCGCGTGCCTCGTTGTCGATCAGCTCGACGTAGGGCAGCACGTCGTCGTATGTCGCGATGAAGCGTTCCGGGTCGATCTGCCTGCCGTTCAAGGCGATCCGCTCACGCACGTTGTGCAGGTGCGGCGAGGTGAACCGGCCGGTGGCGAGGCCCGTCTCCCGCAGGATGCGCTCGATCGCCCGTGTGGTGGTCGTCTTGCCGTTGGTGCCGGTCAGGTGCACCACCGGGAACGACCGCTGCGGGTCACCCAGCAGCTCCATGATACGGCGCACCCGCTCGAGCGACGGCTCCGGACTGGACTCCGGGGTGCGGGCGAGGATCGCGTCCTCGACCTCGCGCAGCCGCTTGCGGATCTCGAGGTTACGTGCGGCCTCGCGTTGCGCGGCATCGGGTCGACCACTAGCCATGTGCACCATCCAAGGTTGCGTCCTCCGGGTCCCCGCCGAGTGGCAGGTGGATCCATATCGAGTCGGGCACACCGCCGCCGGTGCTCTCGCGTCCGGTCTCGGTGAAGCCGTAGTGCTCGTAGAACGAGCGCGCGTTGTCGTTGCCGTCCAGGTAGGACAACACGATCTCGTCATACTCGTCGGCCTTGGCCTTGGCGATGGCGGCGCGCATCAGCATGCCGCCGATGCCGGCGCTGTGGAACTCGGGCAGCACGTAGAGCTTCCACAACGCGAGGTGACCGTCCAGCGGCCCGACGGACGTCATACCGACGATCTCGCCGTCGTATTCGGCGACCGTCACCCGTCCGGCTCGGATGGCGGGGATCGTCGCATCTGCGGTCCACCACTTGGCCAAGCCCATCGCGACGTAGTCCTTGCCCGCGATGGGACCGTAGGTGGCCGGCCAGGTCTGCTGGCCCACCTCGATGACACCCTGCAGGTCGTCCCCGGTCGCCGCACGCAGCAGCACACCGCTGGCAATCTTCATCGTGCGGTCCTCTTCATCGCGCCGTCCCCTCTGTCGCCGACTCGACACGCTTGACCGCGATCGACACGTGCTTGCCGCCGCCGAGATCCGCGTCGACGGCACCGGGCAGCTCGTGACCCGCGCCGGCGGAGCCGAACTGCACCGCCAGCGTCTCACGCATGATCAGCTGCTGGTGGGTGACCGTGGCCTGCCAGGCGTCGTCGTCTCCGGTGACGCCCAGGCTGATCCGGTCGCTGACCTCCAGGCCGGCATCACGGCGGGCCTGCTGGACCGCACGGATGATGTCGCGGGCCAGGCCTTCGATGCGCAACTCGTCGGTGACGTCGGTGTCGAGCACCACGAAGCCACCACCGGGCAGCATCGCGGCGACCTGGTGCGCCTGGGCCTGGTCGGTCACGACCGACTCGAGGCTGAATTCGCTCTCCTGCAGGGCTAATCCGCCACTGGTGACGGTGCCGTCCTCGGCCACCGACCAGTCCCCGGACTTGCTGCCCTTGATCGCGCGTTGCACGTCCTTGCCCAGTCGAGGGCCGGCTGCGCGGGCATTCACGGTCAGCTTCTGCTCGATGCCGAAGTCGGACTCGCTGGCCTCGGCCAGGTCGACGAGGCGCACCTCTCGGACGTTGACCTCATCGGCGATGAGAGCGCTGAAGTCGGCCAGTGCTGCCGCGTCCTTGACCACCACGGTCAGCGTCGCCAGCGGCAGCCGCACGCGCAACTGCTGGGCCTTGCGGACCGAGAGCGTCGTGGAGCAGACCGCGCGGGCACGGTCCATCGCCGTGACGAGCTGCTCATCGGCGGGCAGATCGGTGGAGTCCGGCCAGTCGGTCAGGTGCACCGAGCGACCACCGGTCAGCCCGCGCCATACCTGCTCGGTGACGAACGGCAGCAGCGGAGCAGCTACCCGGCATACGGTCTCCAGCACGGTGTAGAGGGTGTCGAAGGCAGCCTGTGCGTCCCCGTCGGCGCCGTTCGTTCCCCAAAAGCGCTCGCGGGAGCGGCGGATGTACCAGTTGGTGAGCACGTCGAGGAAGCTCTGCACCGCGTCGCACGCGCCGGCGACGTTGAACTCGTCGAGGTCCATGCGGACGGTCTCGACCAACTCGCGGGTCTTGGCCAGCACGTAGCGGTCCATGACGTTCGTGGACTCGGTCGACCAATGTCCCTCGGTCCCAGCAGCATTCGCGTAGAGGCTGAAGAAGTACCAGCTGCTCCACAACGGCAGCAGCACCTGCCGCACACCGTCGCGGATGCCCTGCTCGGTGACGATGAGGTTGCCGCCGCGCAGGATCGGGCTGCTCATCAGGAACCAACGCATGGCGTCCGCGCCGTCGCGGTTGAAGACCTCTGAGACGTCGGGGTAGTTGGAGAGGGACTTGGACATCTTCTGCCCGTCGCTGCCGAGCACGATGCCGTGGCAGATGACGTTCTTGAAGGCCGGCTTGTCGAAGAGCGCGGTCGACAGGATGTGCAGCATGTAGAACCAGCCGCGAGTCTGGCCGATGTATTCGACGATGAAGTCGGCCGGGAAGTGGTGCTCGAACCAGTCGGCGTTCTCGAAGGGGTAGTGCACCTGGCCGTAGGGCATCGACCCGGAGTCGAACCATACGTCGAGGACGTCCTCGACGCGGCGCATCGTCGAATTCCCGCTTGGATCATCGGGATTCGGGCGGGTCAACTGATCGATGCCTGGCCGGTGCAGGTCGTCGACCTTGACTCCGAAGTCGCGCTCGAGCTCCTCGAACGACCCGTAGACGTCGACTCGCGGGAACTCCGGGTTGTCGGACTTCCACACCGGCACCGGGCTGCCCCAGAAGCGGTTGCGGGTGATCGACCAGTCGCGGGCGTTGGCCAGCCACGTGCCGAACTGCCCGTCCTTGACGTTGCCGGGCACCCAATTGATCTCCTGGTTGTGTGCCAGCATCCGGTCCTTGAACGACGTGACGCTGACGAACCAGGAGCTGACTGCCTTGTAGATCAACGGGTTTCGGCACCGCCAGCAGTGCGGGTAGGAGTGCTCGTAGGTCTCGCGACGCAGCAGCACGGTGCCCCCGGTGACCTCACCCCACGAAGTTTCTCCCCCGCTTCCCTGCACCCGACGAAGTTCTCCCCCGCTACGCTCCTCCGATACTTCGTCGGGGCCCGCAGCCTCCGAATACTTCGCGGGGGCCCCGAGTCCTTCGATACGGCCGTCCCGCAAGGCATTCGTCGCTGCCTTCAGGTCGTCGATGATGTGCGGGTTCGCGTCGAAGACCAGCATGCCTTCGTACTCGGAGACCGGGTAGGTGAAACGGCCGTCGGGGCCGACCGGCATGACCGGCACGATGCCCTCGCGGTCGGTGACGACCATGTCGTCCTCACCGAAAGCGCCTGCGGTGTGGACCAATCCGGTGCCGTCGGTGGTCGTGACGAAGTCGGCGGGTACGACGCGGAAGGCCTTCTCGTGGCCTTCGTAGTAACCGAACGGCGGCGCGTAGACCGACTCGAGCAGGTCGTTGCCGGAGAGGCGCGCGACGACATACGGCTCCGGGTCGGCCTTGGCATCGCCGAAGAGTTCCTTGGCGTATGCCGCCAGCCGCGCGTGCGCGATCACGTATCGCTGGGTGGTGCCGGTCGGCACATCGGTCTCGACCACGACGTAGTCGATGTCCGGCCCGACCATGACCGCGAGGTTGGCCGGCAGGGTCCACGGCGTGGTGGTCCACACCAGGAAGAGCGTATCCTTCAGAACATCCAATGTGCTGCTGGTGCAACGGAATCCGACGGTCACCGCCGGGTCCTGCCGCATCTGGTAGACGTCGTCGTCCATCCGCAGCTCGTGGTTGGACAGCGGCGTCTCGTCGTTCCAGCAGTAGGGCAACACGCGGAAGCCCTCGTAGATCAGCCCCTTGTCGAAGAGCTGCTTGAAGGCCCAGATGACCGACTCCATGAAGTCGGGGTTCAGCGTCTTGTAGTCGTTGTCGAAGTCGACCCAGCGGCCCATCCGCTCGACATACTCACGCCACTCGCCGGTGTAGCGCAGCACCGAGGCCCGTGCGGCGTCGTTGAACTTGTCGACGCCCATCTCGAGGATCTCGTCCTTGGTCTTCAGCCCGAGCTGCTTCATCGCCTCGAGCTCGGCAGGCAGCCCGTGGGTGTCCCAGCCGAAGCGGCGCTCGACGCGCTTGCCGCGCATCGTCTGGTAGCGCGGGATGAGGTCCTTGACGTAGCCGGTCAGCAGGTGGCCGTAGTGCGGGAGACCGTTGGCGAAGGGCGGGCCGTCGTAGAAGACGAACTCGTTGGTGCCGTCCTTGCCCGCATCGCGCTGCTCAACGGACGCACGGAAGGTGTCATCGGCGTCCCAATACTTGCGTACGGCCTGCTCGATCGCCGGGAAGTCCGCGGAGGATGCGACGGCATTGACGTCGCCGGTCTGCGATGCGGTCAGGTCGACCTTCGGATAGGTCATGCGGTGCGTCTCTCTCACGGTCGTCTCGTCCTGCTCGAGGACGACGCTGCCCGCTTCTGCCGGGCCGCTCCGCGGTACCACCTCGCTTGTCGTATGGCGAAGGGGTTCGTCATACGACCGCTCTTGCATGAGCTGTGACGGGCTCGTCCCGTCCGGTTCTAGTGGGCGCGTGACCGCGCTGTTCTTCCGGAAGCTCGCCGCTGATGACGGCTCGAACGCTGCTGCAGCCAAGTGTATTCGCCCGCCACGCCGGCCTCCAACTCGATAGGGACGGAGGCCACCTTCCGTTGGACCGGGCAGCATTTGGTGCACTGATGTTATGATGCTGCCATGCGCACCACCCTCGATCTGGACCCCGCAGTGCTCAGTGCAGCTCGGGCCAAGGCGAACGCAGACCACATCTCACTCGGCAAGGCCGTCTCCGAGCTCGCTCTCGCCGGCATCACGGCACCCCGTTCGCGGCGGTCGCGCGCATCGGGCTTCCCGGTGATGACGGGAGTGCCCGGGCATCCGGTGACGGACGAGGCAGTGGTCTTGCACCGCGACGACGAGCCCGAGCCCGACCATGCTTCTTGACGTCAATGTGCTGCTCGCGCTGACCTGGGACCAGCACATCCATCATGCGGTAGCGCATGAGCGATTTGCCGAGCTCGATGAGTGGAGCACGTGTCCGGTCACGGAGTCGGGTTTGGTTCGGTTACTGCTGACCGAGCAGGTCGTCGGACGAAGGGTCAGCGGCAGCGAGGCGCTGGGGCAGTTGAGCGCCATACGCCAGGTGCCGGGATGGGAGTACCTTCCCGACTCATGCTCGCTCGCCGATCCCGTCATCGACACCCGCGTACTCATGGGCCGCAGGCAGGTCACCGATCTTCAACTCGTCAACCTTGCTGCGTCGAAAAACACGGCACTCGTAACATTCGACGCGTCACTCCGCGCGTCGCTCATGCCCTCGGACCAGCGCTGGGTCAGTGTCTGGACAGGATGAGTGCGTGAGCATCCGGCCGAGATCGACGTAGGTCGATCCGCGGTGACCGATCTTCACCGCGACCACGAGCGTCACGCCAGCCAGCACTGCAGGAGGGCAGCAGTCCGTCCGAACAACGGTGCATACCGCACCACCGTTCGGCTACGGCTGGTCGGACGCCTGCGCACGCTTCGACCAGCACGCTGACGGCGGGAGCAACACGCCTCTCACCTGACGTTCCGCGGGCTACCACCTCGCCAGCCGATTCTCCCAAGCTGCGGGTCAGGTCGGACGATGGGGGGTCAGGCTACACACAGGGTTAGGGAGTAAGCCGAAACAACACCAGGATTCTGGCTTCGGGTGAGAACGGGGCGCGAGTGCCCATGATGAGAGTGAAAGCATCCGGTTTCACTGTCCTAGTCGTATCGGGCTTCCTGGCCACCGGCGGGACACCTTCCAACGCAGCTGCCTCGGCTACTCCGCTTCACCGAACACACAGCCGATGCGGGTCAGACCTTACCGTTGTCTCGCCAAGCAGCGGGAGAGAACTAACCGCGCAAGACGTCGGTGCGCCAGCGAGATCGGCCTTCTTCGCTCGTGCCGCCGCACACCACGTCCACTGGTTGCCGACGATGAGTTGCAAGGCACGAGTTGATCACACCACCCCTCTCACGTTAGCGGCCTCGAGCAACTGGTCTGGCTACATCAAGACGACCAGTGCACCAAACTATGCAGACGCCGAATGGCATGTCCCCACCGTTTCAGGCGGTGGACACGCCGCGTATTCAGCAATCTGGCCGGGTATCGGTGGCACGACGTCCACTGGCAAGCTAATTCACGATGGCACCGAGCAGGATGTGTCTGCCGGTGGCACCCAAACCGACTACTTCTGGTTCGAGATTGTCCCGGGCGAGTCGGAGCAGGAAGTCACGAATCTCGTGCCCAAGATCGGCGACGATGTCGCGACCGACGTCTTTTGGAGCACGACAACTGGTGCAGAGTTCGGCCTGTGCGACTACACAAAGGCAACATGCGTCACCGGGTCGCAGTCTTCGACCGCCCCGGGCAACTCGGCGGAATGGATTGTCGAGCGGCCGACCATCGGAACATCACTACCGCGTCTCGCCGACTTCAAATCAGTGAAAATGTTCAACGGCGGATACGACGAGTCGCCGCAGGGCAGTCGCGAATACAACATCTCAGGTTCGCCGGAAACGATGGTTGGGAGTTCGGGAGACGATCTTTCGGTCCCTGGCACGATTAGCGGAGATGCCTTCACCACAACATGGAAGGCCTATTCGTAGAATAGGACACCCGATTCCCACACCCCGTGGGGCATCGGCAGCACGGTGTGCTGCCGCCGTCGTTTTCGTCTGTCTCGTCGCATCCGGGTGTACGACGACGGGCACCGGTGGCTCAGCAACGGATCCGACCAGTCGGTCCAGTGATGCACTGGTGTCGACACCGGTCGTAAGTGCGTCACGAGGACCGCTCATGGTCTGCGGCGTGCAGATCTCCGCCGGCGAAAAGTGGCCGGTGATCACTCGCCTGACGGCGAAACGGGCACGCTTCGCCAAAGGCGAACAGCTGGTGGTGATCACCGCACCGCCATGCCACGCCATCGACCAGAAGGTCTCCACCACGGGAGGTGTGCGCCCGACCCGCCAGTTTCGGCACAGCGAAACGACCGTCGCAGTCGAGGTAGTGCTGCGGTCGAGCGGCACCGTGACCGTTCGATCGACGACCGGAACCCGCATTCTCCAGCTGTTGACCCGTTGATCGGTCATCGACACCGTGTAACACCGCCGCACATTCTCGTGACAGCTTGGGCGGCTCTGGGACTCACTCGCACGATTAGCGTCCACCTCATCACCGACGAAGCCGACCGAGGGAGGCCACCCATGACCACCGTCAAAGCCGCTCTGTTCCAGACCCACTGGCGCGGGGACAAGGACAAGATGCTCGACGCCCACGAGGAGATCGCGCACGAGGCGGCCCGGCAGGGCAGCGAGGTGCTGTGTTTCCAGGAGCTGTTCATGGGACCGTTCTTCGCGCAGGTCCAGGACAAGGCCTGGTACGAGTATGCCGAGGCGATCCCGGACGGCCCGATCGTGCAGCGCTTCAGCTCGATCGCCAAAGAGACCGGCCAGGTGATGATCCTGCCGATCTACGAGGAAGTGCAGCCCGGCGTGCTCTTCAATGCCGCCGCCGTCATCGACGCCGACGGCACCTACCTCGGCAAGTACCGCAAGACGCACATCCCGCAGCTGCACGGGTTCTGGGAGAAGTTCTACTTCCGCCCGGGCGCGAATGACGGCTGGCCGATCTTCGAGACGGCGATCGGCAAAGTTGGTGTCTACATCTGCTACGACCGGCACTTCCCCGAGGGCTGGCGCGGGCTCGGCCTGGCCGGCGCCGAGATCGTCTTCAACCCCTCGGCCACTTCTCGTGGGTTGTCCAATCACCTGTGGAAGCTGGAGCAGACGGCTGCTGCGGCGGCGAACATGTACTACGTCGGCGCGCTCAACCGGGTCGGCATCGAGCCGCTGGGCGACGACGACTTCTACGGCACGTCATACTTCGCCGACCCGCGCGGCGCGTTCGTCGGCGACGTCGCCTCCGACCAGGTCGAGGAGCTCGTCGTGCGCGACCTGGACTTCGACGCGATCCGCGAGCAGCGCGCCACCTGGGCGTTCTACCGCGACCGTCGCCCCGACACCTACACCTCGATCACCGAGCGCTGAGTTGTATGGCGGGGTCTCGATACGGACTCGCCTAGCGGCTCGCCCTACTCGACCACCTTGGTGG
Organism: Flexivirga endophytica; assembly: GCF_014640635.1. GTDB lineage: Bacteria > Actinomycetota > Actinomycetes > Actinomycetales > Dermatophilaceae > Flexivirga > Flexivirga endophytica. The sequence goes on along the minus strand of NZ_BMHI01000001.1, from coordinate 344,559 downwards.
GGCTATTCGACCCGCTATAGGGGTCACTGGCCACGGGCGCGTAGCGCGAGCAGTGCCACGTGCAGGCCCGCAACCGCACGTACGTCGTCCAGGTCGATGCCGAGCCGCTCGGTGATCTGCTCCAGCCGGCGATAGACCGCCGGCCGGGACAGGTGGTGCGCCTGCGCGGTCGACGACTTGTTCAGACCGTTGGCGATGAAGGTCTCCAACAGGTCGACGAGGTCCGGGCTGTCCAGCAGCGGCCCGAGTTCCCGGTCAACGAAGTCCTGCACGTCGTGACTGGCCGCGAGCGCCTCGACCAGGCCGGGCAACCGCAGATCGGCGAGCCGGACCACGACGCTGTCCCGCCAGTCGAGGCGCGCGGCCGCCCGTAGGGTCTGCCGGGCCCGGGCGAACGAGCGCCCGAGCCCGCTCAGCCCGTCGACGACGGGTCCGGCCGCGGCCAGTTCGATCCGGCAGTCGGACTCGACGGCGAGCTGCTCGGCGAATTCGTCGACCCTGCGGATCGGGTCGTCGGACTGACTGCTCGAGACGAGCATCCGCACGGTGCCGTGCTCGACCGGGCCGAGCAGGGCGCCGACGCCGCAACGGCCCGCGACGGACCGGACCTGTTCCAGCAACATCGCGCATTCGCGCTCGTTCCTGCCCAACCGGATCACCAGCGGTGTCAACCGGCAGTGCCGCACCCGGAACCCCGATGCCCGGGCTCGCAGCTCCAACAGGTCGGCGCCGCCGTGCCCGCCGAGTAGATCGGTCAGCAGCACCTCCTGTGCCTCGCGCTGCCAGTCGCCACCGCTGGGCGCGACGAGCTTGTGCAGGTTGAGCGCTTCGACTCCGCGGCGGGCCACGACCTCCGAGCGTTCGGCGGGCTCACCGTGGGCGAACAGGATCAACGTGCCCCACGGTCGTCCTTCCTGCGTCAGGGGCGCCGCGACGATCCCGTCGGGCGTGATGTGCACGTCGTCGTCCCCAGCGAAGCGAGACACGTACTGCGACAAGCGGGTCCAGTCCCGCAGCACCTCGCGCAGGCCCGCCTCGCCGGCGGCCAGCTGCACCTGACGGGCGGTGTTCTCCACGACCACCGGGCACCCGGCAAGTCCGGCCAGCTCGTCGACCAGCGATTGCATCGGAGCACGTTGAATCGTCAACCGGTGCAACGTGTCCCGCACGTTCTCGGAGATGGTGGAGCGACTCGTCGTGCGAGCCAGGATGGTGGTCTGCACCTGCTCGGTGATCGTCACGAACGCGACCGGACGCCACATGACGATCAACGGCAGATCCGCCGAGCGGCAGGCCTTCAGCATGGCGCGTGGGACATCGTCGAAGGCACGACCGATGCCGAGGAAGACCGCGGTCGCGCCGGCCTCGGCGATCTTCTCGACATACTCGATCTGATCGCGTTCCTCGGCCAACATCACACCGGTCGTCAGCACCACTTCGCCGCCGGTGAGCATCGTGCCGATGTCCGGCACCTCGCCCACGTGACACCAGCGGACCGGATCCGAGAGGTGCTCGTGACCGTGCAGCACCTCCGGCTGGCCCTCACGGCTGGCCGCGAGCTCGATCACCTCGGCCAGGGTCATCAACTGCATCGGACCGCCTCTCTGACGGAACTGGTCATGGTCGCGCTGCGTCCGGAGAGCCGGTTCTCCCCATTACTCTCCCTGATCCGTCGCTCGCATGCAGCCGAAAGACGCCGATACAACACGCAACGCGGCAGCTGTGATGCGTGACACAGTGAACGAGTCCAGGCCCTGTGCGCGCCGATACTGTGACCGGCATTCTCGTCCGCCTTGAGGAGCCGCGCATGACCACAGATTCCGCATCCGCCGCCCGCGACGGTCAGCTCGAGTATCCCGACGGACGGGTCGAACTCACCGACAGCGGGGCTCTCACGGACCCGGGTCTGGCCAACGAGGACCTGGTCCCGGTGCCGGTCTCCCAACGCACGTGGCACACCTACAACTACACCGCCCTCTGGGTCGGGATGAGCCACAACATCCCCTCCTGGCTCCTGGCATCAGGGCTCGTCGCGGCCGGAATGTCTTGGCAACAGGCCGTTTTCATCATCCTGTTGGCGAACGTCATCGTGCTCATCCCGATCCTGCTGAACGGCCACGGCGGGACGAAGTACGGCATACCGTTCCCCGTGCTGGCCCGGTCCTCGTTCGGGGTGTTCGGCGCGAACCTGCCCGCACTCATCCGCGCGCTCGCCGCCACCTGCTGGTTCGGTGTGCAGACGTGGATCGGCGGTGAGGGGATCTTCCTGCTGGCCGGCAAGATGTTCGGCGACGGCTGGGCGGACGCCGGGCACATCGGCGACTTCCCGTGGACCCAGTGGTTGAGCTTCTTCGTCTTCTGGCTGATCGAGATCGCGATCATCGTCCGCGGCATCGACACGCTGAAGCACTTCGAGAACTGGGCCGCCCCCGTCGTCCTCGTGGCCGCGGTCGCCCTGCTGATCTACATGTGGATCAAGGCGGGCGGCGTCGGCGACATCCTCTCCCAGCCGGGCACGTTGCACGGGAAGGATTTCTGGAAGGTGTTCGGGCCGTCCCTGATGGGGATGATCGGCTTCTGGGCGACGCTGTCGCTGAACATCTCCGACTTCACCCGGTTCGGCGGCTCGCAGAAGAAGCAGATGCTCGGCCAGACCTACGGACTGCCCACCACCATGACGTTCTTCGCGCTGCTGTCGGTTTTCGTCACGTCCGCGTCGGAGAAGGTGTACGGCGAGGTCATCTGGGACCCCATCCAGCTGGCGGCGCGCATCGACAACTGGGTCGGCACACTGCTCGCGCTGGCGACCGTGATGGTCGCGACGTTGGCGGTCAACATCGCCGCCAACCTGGTGAGTCCGTCATACGACTTCGCCAACGCCGCCCCCAAGCACGTCAACTTCCGCCGCGGCGCACTCATCACCTGTGTGCTCTCGGTGCTGATCATGCCGTGGGAGCTGGTGTCCAACCCGGACATCTACATCTTCACCTGGCTGAACTTCGTCGGCGCGATCCTCGGGCCGGTGGCAGGGATCCTGTTGGCCGACTACTGGTTCGTGCGGCGCAGGACGCTGGTGATCCGGGACCTCTACAAGCGGGACGGCGGGCTCTACTGGTACCGCGGCGGCTGGAACTGGATCGCCGTCGTGTCCTTCGCCGTCGCCGCGATCCTCGCCGGTGGTGGCTCCCACTCGGGGATCAACGCCAAGGGCGTCAAGACCGGGCCCTTCCCCGTCGACGGAATCATTCCCTTCCTGAAGCCCCTGGCGGACTACGGTTGGATCATCGGTCTCGTCGCGGGCGCCCTTCTGCACACAGTGCTGATGAAACTGTTGAAAGCACCTGTCTCGTATGACGATTCGGCCGCCAACGTGGCCGAGGAGGACGAAGGAGTCACAGTATGACGACAACACTCATCACCGGCGGCAAGGTCGTCTCACCCCAGGGAGCCGCGTCCGCCGACGTACTGATCGACGGCGAGACCGTCTCGGCCGTGCTGGCACCCGGCACTGCGAACATCCTGGGCATCGAGGCCGACCGCACGATCGACGCCTCGGGCAAATACGTCCTGCCCGGCGGCATCGACGTGCACACCCACATGAACATGCCGTTCGGCGGCACGTTCAGCGTCGACGACTTCGAGACCGGCACCCGGGCGGCGGCCTGGGGCGGCACGACCACGATCGTCGACTTCCCGGTGCAGAAGAAGGGCGGTTCGCTGCAGGAAGCGGTGGACACCTGGCACGCCAAGGCGGAGGGCAGCGCCTGCATCGACTACGGGTTCCACGCCATCCTCGCCGACGTCAACGACTCCTCGCTGAAGGAGATGGACGTGCTGGTCGACCAGGGCGTCACCAGCTTCAAGCTGTTCATGGCCTACCCGGGCGTGTTCCTGTCGACCGACGACCAGATCATCCAGGCGATGTACCGCGCCAGCGACAACGGCGCGACGATCATGATGCACGCCGAGAACGGCACCGCGATCGACCAGATCGTCAGCCGGGCGATCGCCGCAGGACACACCGAGCCCAAGTGGCACGGGCTCACCCGGCCGATCGCGCTGGAGGCGGAAGCGGTCAACCGGGCCACCCAGATGGCCGATGTCACCGGTGCCCCGCTCTACTTCGTGCACCTGTCGAGCGGCGCCGCGGTCGACGTCGTGACGGAGGCTCGGGATGCCGGTCGCAACGTGTTCGGCGAGACCTGCCCGCAGTACCTCTTCCTGGACGAATCCGACCTGGCACGACCGGATTTCGAGGGTGCCAAATACGTCTGCACCCCGGCGCTACGGCCCCAGGAGGAGCAGGCGAAGCTCTGGCGCGGGCTGCGCACCAACGACCTGTCGGTCGTCGCGACCGATCACTGCCCGTTCTGTTTCGTCCCCGACAAACAGTTGGGCAAGGACGACTTCCGCGCCATACCCAACGGTCTGCCGGGCGTCGAGCACCGCATGGACCTGCTGCACATGGGTGTCACCAAGGGCGAGATCAGTCTGGCCCGCTGGGTGGAGATCTCGGCGGCGACGCCGGCGCGGATGTTCGGCATGTATCCCAAGAAGGGCGTCATCGCCCCGGGCTCGGACGCGGACATCGTGCTCTACGACCCGGAGGCCAAGCAGACCGTGTCGGCGCAGACCCACCACATGAATGTCGACTACTCGGTCTACGAGGGCTGGGAGTTCACCGGCAAGGTCGAGACGGTGCTCTCGCGCGGCGAAATCGTCCTGGACGCAGGCGAATTCAGCGGGTCGCCAGGCCGCGGTCAGTTCATCAAGCGCTCCCTGTCGCAGTACCTCGTCTGATGGACTTCGGCGTCGTCCTGCAGACCACTCCCCCGTCGGCGCGGGTGGTCGATCTGGCAGTGCAGGCCGACCGGCTCGGGTTCAGTCACGTGTGGACGTTCGACAGTCACATCCTGTGGCAGGACCCCTACCCGATCTACGGACAGATCCTGGACCGCACCCGTCGGGTCACGGTCGGGCCGATGGTCACCAACCCGACCACCCGCGACTGGACCGTCACGGCGTCGCTGTTCGCGACGCTCAACGAGATGTACGGCAACCGCACGGTGTGCGGCATCGGCCGTGGCGACTCGGCCGTGCGAGTGGAGGGCGGCCGGCCCAGCACCCTAGCCGCGCTGCGTGATGCGGTCGGCGTGATCCGGGGCATGGCGTCCGGGGACGCCGTCCCGTATGCGGGGTCGACCCTCCGGCTGCCGTGGGCGACCGCGTCGCAGCTCGAGGTCTGGGTCGCCGCCTACGGCCCGAAAGCGCTGAAACTGACCGGAGAGGTGGCCGACGGCTACATCCTGCAACTGGCCGACCCGCAGATCACCGCCTGGATGGTCGAGGCCGTGCGGGCCGCCGCATCCGAGGCCGGTCGCGACCCGGACGACATCACGATCTGCGTCGCCGCACCGGCATACGTCACGGACGGCAGCGCGGAGTCGGCGGAGCACGCGCGCGATCAGTGCCGCTGGTTCGGCGGCATGGTCGGCAACCACGTCGCGGACATCGTCAGCAGGTATGGCGAATCCTCAGGAGTACCAGCGGCGTTGACCGATTACATCGCCGAGAGGAAGGGCTACGACTACAACCAGCACGGGCGGGCGGGCAACACCCATACCCAGTTCGTGCCGGACGAGATCGTCGACCGGTTCTGCGTCATCGGCCCGCCCGAGGAGCACGTCAAGCGGATCGAGGAGCTGCGGGACCTGGGTGTCGACCAGTTCGCGGTCTACCTGCAGCATGACGACAAGGAGCACACGCTGGCGGCATACGCCGATCACGTGATGCCGCTGGTCAACGTGCAGCAGGACGCCCGCTCGTAGCCCTTCGCCGAGAGGACGCCCAATTGTCGAGAGGACAGGCGATTTCGGGCAAAGTCCGCCAAATCGCCTGTCCTCTCATTACAACGCCTGTCCCCTCGGCGAAGGGGGCAACCTTGTCGAGGTCAGTGCGCCACTGTCAGCTCGACACCGTCGGCGATCCGGTAGGGGCTGCCGTCAACAATCGCGCCGAGCGTGCGCCGGAGCCGCGATACCTCGGCGCGTGCGGCGACCGTGTGATCGCCGTCGCCGAACAGCGCCACGCTCAGGTCGTATGGCGTGAGCCCCTCGCGGCCCACGCCCGCCAGCTGCTGCAGGATCTGCGCGTGCCGCTGCGACAGCGCTGTCCGCCACGGCTGCGCATCGGCGTGGATCTCGATGACCGGCTTCCGGCCGAGCTGCAGGTGTGCAGTGATCCTCCGGTCGGTCGCGGCCGGCCGCACCAACCAGCCGAGGTCGAGGCGTTCCGGCATACACAATCCGAGGCCGGGGACGGCGATCGGCCGGTCCAGCTCGGGCACCGCGATGCGGTCGCGGACCGCGACGCCGGCGCTGTGCGCGACCCAGCCGGCGTCGTCGACGACCAGCGCGGGACTTCCGGCCGCTGACACGATCGGCTCGGCGACGAGGCGCAGCCGTTCGAGGGCCGCCTCATGGTGACGTCGGAGCAGGGACTCGGCGAGCAGCACAGCGGTCTCGACCAGCGCGCTGATCGCCGGGTGCAGCGTGAGCGCTGGGCCGCTGATGTCCACGATGCCCAGCAATCCGCCGCTGCGCGGGTCGTGGATGGGGAACGCCGTGCAGTACCAGGGGTGTTGAGCCTGCTCGAAATGCTCCCCCGAGAAGAGCTGGACGGGACTTCCTTCCTGCAGCGCGGTGCCGATCGCGTTGGTGCCGACCTCCGACTCGGTCCACCGAGCGCCCTCGCTGAAGCCCAGCTCGTCGGCGCGCCGCCGCACGCGCGTGTCGCCCCGGCGCCACAGGATGATGCCGTCGCCGTTCGTGACGACCATCAGGAAGTGGGATGCGTCCGCCACGCTCGAGATCACCCGGGCCAGGTCGTCGATCACCAGCCGCAGCGGCGACTCCGAGCGCAACTGCTCGAGCCGCTCCACGCCGAGGGGGTCGCGAGCGCCCGACCGGTCGGGCACGAGGCCCAGCCCGAGCACACGCCGCCAGGAGCGGGACACGACCGGCCGTGGCTGGATGGCTGCCCGGCCGCCGCCGATGACGGTGTCGTGCATCCGCATCAGCTCTCGCGCGTAGCGGGCCAGGTCGGTCCCGGGAGAGATCGCGTTGTAGTCGGTCACAACGGGCAACTCCTTAGGCGACGCCGCGAACGGCGTTGCAACGTGCTGCAACGCTTCCACCCAGCGTAGCCGCGGAGTGTGCTGTAGGTCACAGTCAATGGAAAGGACCTGCGATGACCGACACGTTGGACTCCCGGACCGTGGCACCGGACACGGCCACGACAGCCACTCCGCAGCAGCGGGCGCAGGCCTGGCTCGCCGATTTCGACGCAGCACTGCGAGCACGGGACGTGGAGGCCGCCGTCGGCCTCTTCGGCACCGAGAGTTTCTGGCGCGACCTGGTGTCGTTCACCTGGAACATCCGCACTGTGGAGGGCCGGGACGGCATACGCGACCTGCTGCAGCACACCCTCGACACGACCGACCCGAGCGACTGGCAACTCAGCGAGGAGGCCACCGAGGCAGGCGGCGTCATCGAGTGCTGGATTACCTTCGAGACCGCGGTCGGCCGGGCCAAGGGCCACCTGCGGCTGAAGGACGAGGACGGAGCCCCCCGCGGCTGGACCCTGCTGACCAGCCTGCGTGAGCTGAAGGGCCACGAGGAGGACCAGGGCGACCGCCGGCCGAAGGGAGTCGAGCACGAGCTCGCTCGCGGCCGTAAGTCGTGGCTGGAGAAGAAGCAGGACGAGGAGTCCGCACTCGGCCGGACCGCGCAGCCGTATGTCGTCGTCATCGGCGGCGGCCAGGGCGGCATCGCCCTCGGAGCTCGCCTGCGCCAGCTGAAGGTCCCCCACGTCGTGCTCGACAAACACGACCGGCCCGGGGACCAATGGCGCGGCCGCTACAAGAGCCTCTGCCTGCACGACCCCGTCTGGTACGACCATCTGCCATATCTCCAATTCCCTTCGAATTGGCCGGTATTCGCGCCCAAGGACAAGATCGGCGACTGGCTGGAGATGTACACGCGGGTCATGGACGTGCCCTACTGGTCACGCTCGTCGGTCACGTCGGCGACATACGACGAGGACAGCAAGACCTGGCGCGTGGTGGTCGACAGGGACGGCGAAGAGATCGTCCTGGAGCCGAAACAGTTGGTGTTCGCCACGGGTATGTCGGGCAAGCCCAACCTGCCGAGCTTCCCGGGCATGGACGTCTTCGAGGGCGAGCAGCAGCACTCCAGCCAGCACCCCGGCCCGGAGGCCTACACCGGCAAGAAGGTCGTCGTCATCGGCTCCAACAACTCCGCGCACGACATCTGCGGTGCGCTGTGGGAGCACGACGCCGACGTCACGATGGTGCAGCGGTCGTCGACCCACATCGTGAAGTCCGCGTCGCTGATGGACATCGGCCTCGGTGACCTCTACTCCGAGCGCGCGGTCGCGTCCGGTGTGACCACCGACAAGGCGGACATGATCTTCGCCTCGCTTCCCTACCGGATCATGCACGAGTTCCAGATCCCGCTCTACCAGCAGATGGCCGAGCGTGACAAGGACTTCTACGACCGGCTGGAAAAGGTTGGCTTCCAACACGATTGGGGCGACGACGGGTCGGGCCTGTTCATGAAGTACCTGCGGCGTGGCTCGGGCTACTACATCGACGTGGGCGCTGCCGAGCTGGTGTGTGACGGCAAGGTCAAGCTCGCACACGGCAATGTCGACCACCTGACGAAGAACTCCGTGGTCCTGGAGGACGGCACCGAACTGCCCGCGGACCTGGTCGTCTACGCCACCGGCTACGGCTCGATGAACGGCTGGGTCGCCGACATCATCGACCAGGAGACCGCGGACAAGGTCGGCAAGGTCTGGGGCCTCGGCTCCGACACCACCAAGGACCCCGGTCCGTGGGAGGGCGAGCAACGGAACATGTGGAAGCCGACCCAGCAAGAGGCGCTGTGGTTCCACGGCGGCAACCTGCACCAGTCACGGCACTACTCGCTCTATCTCGCGTTGCAACTGAAGGCGCGCTACGAAGGCATCCCGACGCACGTCTACGGGTTGCAGGAGGTCCACCACACGTCGTGACGGCGGCCCGAGCTCATCCTCGCTACTGTCGTCGGTTACTCGCCGTTACCAGCCAGTAAGGGCGAGTAACCGACGACAGTCGTCGGTTACTCGCCCTTAGTGTCAACGGCAGGTGTCGTCAGGCCTCAGTGTGGCTGGCGTGCCGCGATCTGCCGGTGTATGTCGCTCACGTGCTCCGGCCCGTTGCCCTTCTGCAGGTTGTCCAGGTTGACCTGCCCACCCAGCGCGAGGATCGGCTCGAAGTAGTAGATCTCGTCCTGCCCGAGCTCGCCCTGCGCCTCCCGGGCCGCCTTGTGCAGCTCGCGCAGGTCGGACAGGTGCGAGGTCGAGCCGGTGAGATGCCCGGTGAAGAAGTCGGCGCCGTCCTCGGCGACGACGGCGTTGTGCTGGAAGTGCGGGTCGAGGCACTGGATCCGGTCGCGGCCGCCGACCCGGTCGTAGTGATAGATGTGCCCGAAGCTCGTCACCGCGAACGGCGTGCTGGTCACACTCGAGCCGAACCACGTCTGCAGCACCGGCATCCAGGTGCCGGGGTCGACGAGTGCGACACGCCCGCCGCCATACCAACCGAGACCGTGGGCACGCCACAGACCGATCAGCGCGGACGGTAGTTGACCCTCGCCATACGTGATGAAGTCGGCGTCGGGGACGCGCACACCGGCATCGGGCGGGAAGGTGTCGATGAACGGCTGCACCGCGCTGACCTCTGGCATTACTCACTCCACAGTGTTCCGGTGGTCGGACATTCCACCCCGACGTTAGCGCCCGGCATGCCGAACATGCGGTATTGCCCTGACGTGCCGTGCCTCACGCCCGGTCGACCGCGACCCGCGGCGGCGCACGGAATCTCAATGCGTGGACGCGGCGACCGCCATAGGTTCGGGGTATGACGAAGTCCCAGGACGACCTGCGGTGGCCGACCCAGGCGCTGGTGTATGGCGCTGTCCGGTTACGTGCGTTCGAGGACCGTGACGTGGCGATGGTGCGCGACCTGGCGACCGATCCCTACGTGCCGACCATCGGCACGCTGCCCGCCGACGCCGACAACGACGAGGCCCGCGCCTACATCGACCGTCAGCGCGGTCGACTCGAGGAGGGCGCCGGCTTCTCGTTCTGTGTCGCCGACCGCGACACCGACGCGGCTCTCGGCGGTGCCGGCCTGTGGGTCCGCGAGTTGCAGCACGGCCGGGCCGGCGTCGGCTATTCGGTCGCGCCGAGCGCCCGGGGTCGTGGAGTCGCCGCCGATGCTCTGAAGGCGTTGGCCGGCTTCGCGTGGTCGATCAGCGGGCTGTGCCGGCCTCGAAGCACGGATCGAACCGTGGAACACCGCGTCGATCCGCACCGCGGAATCCGCCGGGTTCGCGCTCGAAGGACTCTTGCGCGCCCACGAGGAGATCGGCGGCCGCCGCGTCGACCTGCTGATGTACTCCAGGCTGCGACCGGACATCTACGCCATCGCGGACCACTGACCGCCCGGGTACTTCTCGGTAATATCTCGCGAGTGGCGCCGCGCCGTGACCCATGCGCACCGGCGTGGAAGTGTGCGAAGGTTCGGTCGACCCCGCAAAGGAGGCCACTGAAATGAGTCTTGGTTGGCGAGCACGCGACGCTCTCGATCGCGCGCTGCCCATGCCCGCACCGCCGCAGGAGGCGGACGAGCTCCTGCACGACCCGTGGTTCGCCGATCGGCTCAGCCGGGCCGCGGCGCAGGAGGGGCGGCCGGTGGACCAGGTCCGCGCCGAGGCCGCCGAGTACCTACGGGAGATGGCAGCAAGCCACGGGGCATTCACGACCAAGAACTGGAGCCGTGCCGGCGACTGGTTCCTGCGTGCGTATGACGTGCTGGTCGACGAGGAACAGATCGCGAAGCTGAAGAAGCTGGACCGCACCAACAGTCTCGCGCTCGCGTTCAGCCACCGTTCCTATCTCGACGGTGTGGCCGTGCCCAACGTGTTGCGTGCCCGACGCTTCAGCCCCACCTTCACCTTCGGCGGCGCGAACCTCGACCTGCCGGTCCTGGGTCAGATCGTCGCCCGCAGCGGCATGGTCTTCATCCGCCGTTCCACCGGCAACCTGCCGATCTACCGGCTGACGCTGAAGTCCTACGTCCGCCAGCTGGTCAAGAACCATCGCAACCTGGCGTGGTCCATCGAGGGTGGCCGGACCCGCACCGGCAAGCTGCGACCACCGGTGCACGGCATCCTCAAATACATCGTCAACGCGGTCGAGGGTGCCGACCAGATCGATGCGCAGGTCGTGCCGGTGTCGATCGTCTACGACCAGTTGCACGAGGTGGCCGGTATGACGGCAGAGGCGACCGGTGGTCGCAAGAAGCCCGAGAGCCTCGGCTTCGTGGTGCGGTTCGCTGCCGTGCAACGCGCCCGCATGGGCCGGGCCTACTTGACGATCGGTGAACCGTTCCCGTTGCGCAAACGTCTCGAAGCGCTGCACGCGGACGGCCTGACGACCTCGCAGGCGATCGAGCGGATCGCGCTCGACATCAGCCACCGGCTCAACCGGGCCACTCCGGTCACTGTCACCGCGATCGTGTGCCTCGCGCTGCTCGGGGAGGATCGGGCGCTCAACCTCGACGAAGTGCTGGAGACCGTGCATCCGCTCGCGTCATACATCGAGGCACGGAAGTGGCCGGTGGCCGGTGCGGCCAACCTGCGGGACCGCTCAACCGTGCGGCGGGCCTTGCAGGACCTCGTGATGGGCGGCGTGCTCACCGGCTACGACCGAGGCACCGAGCCCGTATGGCGGATTAGCCCCGACCAGCACCTGGTCGCCGCGTTCTATCGCAACACCGTCATCCACATCCTGGTGGACCGCGCCATTCTGGAGCTGGCGATGCTGACCGTCTCCGAGCTCGATCCGGAGACCAAGCTCCCCGAGGGCGGTCAGCTGCAGGTCGGCTGGGAGGAGGCCAAGCGGCTGCGTGACCTGCTGAAGTTCGAGTTCTTCTTCCCCGGCCGCGACCAGTTCGAGCAGGACCTGCGCGCCGAGCTGCGCATCACCGCCGGCGAGGAGATCGACCGGATCGACCCGGACGCCGCCGCGCGTCTGCTGGCTTCGGCCAGGCCACATGTCGCGCATCTGGTGTTGCGGCCGTTCCTCGACGCCTATCTCGTGCTGGCTGACCGACTCGCCGCCCAGGGCGACGCCGCCGTCGACGAGGACGACCTGCTCCAGGAGACTCTCGCGGTCGGCCAACAGTGGGCGCTGCAGCGACGGATCGCCTCGGCGGAGTCGGTGTCGCTCGAGCTCTACAAGACCGCGCTGGCGCTCGCGCGTCACCGCCACCTACTGGAAGCGGGAGACGACGTGGCTGCCCGACGTGAGACGTTCGCCGCCGAGATCGCCGACTCGGTACGCCGGGTCGCCCTGATCGGCGAGCTCGCCGGGCGACGCGTCGGCGCCACTCCGCCGGCATTCGCCGACCGGAGCGAGTTGCGTCGATGACCACTCCGAAGAGCGCTCTGTCCCAGCCGGTCCGGACGGCGATCGAGCGGATCGAGGCCGGCCCCCAGGGTCCGCAGGTCGGAGCGTTCTTCGACCTGGACGGCACCCTGGTCGCCGGTTACACCGGCACCACGTTCTTCGGCGATCAGCTGCGCAAGCGCGAGATCACGCCGATCGACCTGCTGCGCAGCATCGTCGACGTCGTCGACGGTGAGGTGCTCGGTGGCGATCCGACGAAGATCTCGCAACGGTTCTTCGCGTCTTTGCGTGGCCAGTCGGAGGAGGCTTACGTCGCAGCCGGCGAACGCCTGTTCCTGCGCAAGATCGCCGGAACGATCCGTGCCGAGTCCCGTGCACTCGTGCGAGCGCACCTCGCGGCCGGCCACACGGTGGCGGTCGCCTCGGCCGCCACGCTGTACCAGATCGCTCCGATCGCAACGGAACTCGGCATCGAGAACCTCGTCTGCACTCGGCTTGCCGTCGAGAACGGCGTGTTCACCGGGGAGACCGAAGGACCGATGCTGTGGGGTCGGCACAAGGCCGCAGCAGTGCGCGCCTTCGCCAAGGAGCACGGACTGGAGCTGACCCGGTCCTACGCCTACGGCAACGGCTACGAGGACGTCGCGTTCCTGTCGTCGGTCGGCTCCCCGGTCGCCCTCAACCCGCACCGTGGGCTGCGGGCGGCCGCGGAACGTCTCGGCTGGCCGATCCTGAACCTGCGCGACCCGGCCAAGGGATCGCTCACCTCGATCGCCCGCACGGCGGCCGCACTCGGCGGGCTCAACGCCGCCGCGTCGACCGGTATGACGATCGGGCTGCTCAGCGGGGACCGCCAGCGCGGGCTCAACGCCACGACCGGGCTCATCACCGGCCTGCCGCTGGCCATGGCCGGTGTTTCACTCGACGTGCTCGACGAGGAGCGGCTCTGGTCGCACCGCCCGGCGGTCTTCGTCGCCAACCACCAGAGCTCGCTGGACCCGGTCGTCGTGGGTGCATTGCTCAAGCGAGACTTCACCGTGGTCGCCAAGAAGGAAGCTCGGCTCGACCCCCGCGCGCTCGCCGGCAGCCTGCTGCTCGACCCGGTCTACATCGATCGGTCCAACTCGGCGGAGGCCCGCGCGGCACTGGAGCCGGTGGTCGAACGGATCCGCTCCGGGACCTCGCTGATGATCTTCCCGGAGGGGACCCGATCCGCCACGGGCGCGCTCGGCCGCTTCAAGAAGGGCGCCTTCCACCTGGCCGTTCAGGCGGGCGTGCCGATCGTGCCGATCGTGCTGCGCAACACCGGTGAACTGCTCGGCAAACACTCCTTCGTGCTCAAGCCGGGACGCGTCGACGTCGCGGTGCTGCCACCGGAGACCGACTGGACGGTGAAGACGATGGACAGACGAATCACCAAGCTCCACAAGGCATTCGAGCAGACCCTTGCCAACTGGCCGAGGCAGGAGGACTGATGGCGAGCGGGCACATCGACGACCGGACGGACCGCGAACGCTGGGCCGCTGCGGCCGCCTGGTCACACCGCCCGACCTTGGATCCGGTGGAAACCATCCTCTGGCGATCCGAGCGGCACCCGACCTTGTCCGCGACCAACTGTGTGGTGATCCTGCTCGACGAGGAGCCGGACTGGGAGCGTTTCCACGCCGCCTACGAGTGGGGCACGAAGCTGGTCCGCCGGTTGCGTCAACGGGTGATGGAGCCAGCTGTGCCGACGACCGCCCCGGTCTGGGTCGACGACGACGACTTCGACATCGACCGTCACGTCCATCGCCGCGACCTCGGCGGCGACGGCCGGACCGAGGACGTCATACAAGCAGCCGAGGCGATCGCGCTGGCGCCGATCGACCGCCACCGACCGCTGTGGGACGCCACGCTGTTCACCGGGATGACCCACGGGAGCGCGGCGTGCGTGCTGCGGATCCATCACACGTTCGCCGACACGCCCGGCACCGTGCAGCTGTTGTCAATGCTGTTGTCGCGCACCCGCGAGCACACCCCGGACAAGCCGACCGCGCCGAGCGCAGCACCTCAACCGGCACCGACCGACCCGATCCGGCTGAGCGCGATCGGTGGCTTCGGCAGCCTGGTCGGTGCACCGCGCCGCGCGCTGACCGCTGCGGGCCGCGGGTTCGCCGCCATCCGTGATCCGCTGGGCGCCGTGTCGGAGGGCATGCGGTATGCCGCGTCGGTGCGTCGCCTGACCGCTGGGGCTCCGGCCCTGCCGTCGCCGCTGCTCACCGACCGGGAGGGCACCGACTGGCAGTTCCTCACCTTGACGACGCCGCTCGACGGTCTGACCGCATCGGCGCGCGCCGTCGGCGGATCGCTGCAGGACGTGTTCATCGCGGCGGTGCTGGCCGGGCTGCGGCGTTATCACCAGGAGCACGGCGTCGAGCTCGAGGACCTGTCGATGAGCGTCCGTGTCTCGCTGAACCGCGCAGAGGACCCGAGCAGCGGCAACCGCTTCGCCGGCGCGATGATCGCGGCGCCGATCGGCATCGCCGACGCCGCCGACCGAATCGCTGCGGTGCGTGGCGAGGTGTTGTCCCTGCACACCGAGGAGGCGTTGGACGCGTTGCGTGCGGCCGCGCCGGTGACCGGCGTCCTGCCCTCGCAGTTGCTCGTCGCGCTGCAGCGGTCCGGGGCGGTGGCCGACGCGTCCATAGCCGTCAATGCCGGGCCGACCCGGACGTCATACATGGCGGGTGCAGAAGTTACCGGCATCTTCGCGTTCGGTCCCCTGCCCGGAGTGGCGATCTCGGCGTCCCTGCTCAGTTGCGTCGACACGGCGTGCATCGCGGTCAACGTCGACGGGCGGGCCGTGAAGGACCTGCCGCAGCTGCGCCGTTGCCTGCAGGAGGGTCTGGACGAGACGCTCTCCTTCACCGGTGAGTGACGGCTTCCTCGCCGACTGACGGTCGGATCACGCCGTCACTCGGCGAAGAAGCCGTCACTCGGCAGAAGAGAGCGGCGCCATACGCGAAACCGATTGGTCACTCCGCGCGCGTGGATGGGATCATGTGCGGCATGACTGACGCCGCCGGCAGGAACGCCCCCCAGATCCCCGACAAGCCGACCGTGGACGGCTTGGAGGACAAGTGGGCGGCTGTATGGCGCGAGCAAGACACCTACAAGTTCGACCGCGAGCGCGCACTGTCGCTCCCCCGCGACCAGGTGTTCTCGATCGACACGCCGCCGCCGACCGCGAGCGGCAGTCTGCACGTGGGCCACGTCTTCGGTTATACGCACACCGATGTGGTTGCCCGCTACCAGCGGATGCAGGGTAAAGAGGTCTTCTACCCGCTGGGCTGGGACGACAACGGGCTGCCGACCGAGCGGCGTGTGCAGAACTACTACGGCGTGCGCGGCGATCACTCCGCGGCATACGACCCCGACTTCACGCCGCCGTTGCGCGGCGCCGAGGGCAAGTCGGTCAAGGCCGCCGACCAGGTGCCGATCAGCCGCGCCAACTTCATCCCGCTGTGTGAGGAGCTGACCGCCGAGGACGAGGTGGCCTTCGAGTCGCTCTTCCGCCGGCTGGGCGCGTCGGTGGACTGGTCACAGACCTACCGCACGATCGACGACCGGTCCCGCGCTGTGGCGCAGCAGGCCTTCCTGCACAACCTGGAGCGCGGCGAGGTCTACCAGGCCGAGGCACCGGGCCTGTGGGACGTGACGTTCCAGTCAGCGGTGGCGCAGGCCGAGCTGGAGGCGCGTGACTACCCGGGTGCGTTCCACCGCGTGGCGTTCCACCGCGGCGACGAGAAGGTCTACATCGAGACCACCCGCCCCGAGCTGATCCCGGCATGTGTGGCGCTGATCGCCCACCCCGACGACGAGCGCTACCAGGCGCTCTTCGGATCCACCGTGATCTCACCGCTCTTCGGCGTCGAGATCCCGGTGCTCGCCCACCGCCTGGCCGAGCCGGACAAGGGGGCAGGCATCGCGATGTGCTGCACCTTCGGTGATCTGACCGACGTGACCTGGTGGCGCGAGCTGCAACTGCCGATGCGCTCGATCATCACCCGCAACGGCCGCCTGCAGGGCGAGACACCGGCCTGGGTTGCCGGCGGTCCCGGCGAGCAGTTGTATGCCGAGAGCATGGCCACCAAGACGGTCCACTCGGCCCGGATCGCGATCGTCGACGCACTGCGCGAGTCCGGAGACCTGGACGGCGAGCCGCAGAAGACCCAGCGCAAGGCCAACTTCTTCGAGAAGGGCGACAAGCCGCTGGAGATCGTCACCAGCCGCCAGTGGTACCTCACCAACGGAGGCCGGGACGCGGACCTGCGCAAGGCGCTCATCGCGCGCGGCGAGCAGATCGACTTCCACCCGGCCTTCATGCGCAGCCGCTACGCCAACTGGGTCGAAGGTCTCAACGGTGACTGGCTGATCAGCCGGCAGCGGTTCTTCGGTGTGCCGTTCCCGGTCTGGTATCCCCTCGATGCCGACGGCGAGATCGACCACGAGCACCCGATCCCGGCCGCGGCGGACACCCTGCCGATCGACCCCGCGACCGATGTGCCGCCGGGTTACACCGCCGAACAACGCGGCGTGCCAGGCGGATTCGCCGGCGACCCGGACATCATGGACACCTGGGCGACGTCCTCGCTGTCCCCGCAGATCGTGTCCGGCTGGCCGGTGGCAAGCAACGCCGGCGAGCGCAACGACGCAGAGCTCTTCGCCAAGATCTTCCCGATGGACATGCGCCCGCAGGGCCACGACATCATCCGCACCTGGCTCTTCGCGACCGTGGTGCGCAGCCACTTCGAGCACGACTCGGTGCCGTGGACCGACACCGCGATCAACGGCTGGATCCTCGACCCGGACCGCAAGAAGATGTCCAAGTCCAAGGGCAACGCGGTCACGCCGGAGGACGTGCTGACCCAGCACAGCGCCGACGCCGTGCGTTACTGGGCCGCGTCGGGACGCCTGGGCATGGACGCGGCATACGACGAGAGTCAGATGAAGGTCGGCCGTCGCCTCGCGATGAAACTGCTCAACGCCAGCAAGTTCGCCCTCGGCATGGGCGAGGTAGAGGGCGACCTCGCTGCCGCGGTCACTGAGTCGCTCGACCTGGCACTGCTGTCCGGGTTGCACACGCTGGTGGAGCAGGCGACCAAGCACTTCGAGTCGTGGGACTACACCCGCAGCCTGGAGCTGACCGAAGCGTTCTTCTGGACGTTCTGCGACGACTACATCGAGCTGATCAAGGACCGCGCCTACGGCAGCCAGGGCGACGCCGCCGCCGCTAGCGCCCGTGCGGCACTACGGATCGCGCTCGACGTGCAGCTGCGTCTCTTCGCGCCGTTCCTGCCCTACTCGACCGAGGAAGTCTGGTCCTGGTGGCACTCCGAGTCGGTCCACCGCGCGAGCTGGCCGACACCCGAGGAGTGCGGCCCCTCCACCGGCGACCCGACAGCGCTGCACGTGGTCGGCGAGGCACTGGCCGGCATCCGCAAGGCCAAGTCCGACGCCAAGCTCGGCATGCGCGCCGAGGTGACCGCACTGACGCTGGCCGCCCCGGCGGACCTGCAGGCGCTGGTGCGGGCGTCCGAGGCCGACCTGCGCGCGGCGGGCAAGCTGACCGGCTCGCTGAAGTATGACGCCGCCGACGCACTCGAGGTCCGAGACGTGCAACTGGTCCCGCCGCCGCCCCGCAAGAAGTGACGGTCCCCCGGGCGGACCGCGCCGCGAGGAACTGACGCCGGCCGAGGACTACTCGTAACGAAAGGGTTGCGTTCGACCACGCGTCGGACGATCGAGTCCTACGTTGGAGCGGTGAGTTCTGGGGAGGACCAACCGCCGAAGGGACGGGACCGTCGCCTGCTGCTCGTCGCAGCAGGCACGGCCCTGTCCCTCATCGTGTTGATCGTCATCACCACGGCGCGGAACACACCGATCCTGCACGCCCCGGAGCGCGATCCGAACATCCACATCCGGTACGGCACCTACACACCGCCGACTCCTCCAGGCGGCACCAGGAGCTACCAGACTCGACCGTCCCGCCAGCACGGCTCGAGTGCCCTCGGCACAGTTCTGACCGACGTCATGTTGGGCCTCCTTCTACTGGGCCTGCTGTGGGTGCTGGCCGCCGTCGTCGTCTCCCTGATCCGCCGGTGGCGGCACCGGCGTCACGTCCAGCACGCGGGTCCGCTGCCCGACGTCGACGACGCCGTGCTCGATGCCGTCACCGAAGCGACGCACCGGCAGCGGCAGCGGTTGCACGAGGGCACGCCGTCGAACGCGATCATCGCCTGTTGGGTCGATCTCGAGCAGTCGGTCGCGGCCGCCGGTGTCCGACGGCGCCCCAGCGAGACCTCGGCCGAGCTGACCATCCGGGTGCTGGACGCGCTGGACATCGACCGTCCTTCCCTGCGCACGCTCGGCGCGCTCTACCGGGAGGCTCGCTACTCCCAGCACCCGGTGTCCGAGACCGACCGTGCGGCCGCACTCAAGGCGCTGCACACCCTGCAGCGCTCCCTGCCCACCACCCAGGAGCGGGTATGACGTCACCGCACGACGACCCCGGGGCGGGGCGCCGACGTCAATGGGTGCGTCGGGTCGCGATCTTCGTGGCCTGCTGGCTCGGGCTGTGGATCTTCACCTCGTGGCTGCAGTTGCGTCCCGACCCACTCGGCCTGTTGGCCGCGGTCGGCGCCTTCTTCGCGATCTGCTGGTGGGCGGGCGACCGCCGGGTCGAGTGGGATCCCACCGAGTGGGAGGGCGACCCGATCGGGCGACGGATGCGCACCAGCCCGGACTCCCGCATCAGCTACTTGCGACGGCTGATCGACGACGCCGCCGTCAGCAAGGACAACGGCGCACCCAACGCGAGCGCCGCGGGACTCCAGGGCATCCTGCGTGACGTCTCGCTGGACCGACTACGGATGCGCGCCGCGGAGAGCGGCGCGGCGCATGTCCCGGGCGACGCCGAGCTGCTCGCCGGCACCGACCCCGTGCTGGCCGAGTTCCTCGCCGCCCAACCAGCTCCGCCGGTGGGCCGCCAGACCGTGACCGACATCATCAACCGCATCGAGGCACTGTGACCGAGCAAACCACCGCCATACCGACCATCGCCGAGACCACCGCGCGTGCTGAGCAGATCCTGGACAGCATCGAGCTCGCCGTCGTCGGCAAGCGCCGCGCGCTCGAGCTCGTGCTGGCGACCGTCCTCGCCGGTGGTCACGTGCTGCTGGAGGACAACCCAGGCCTCGGCAAGACGCTGGCGGCCCGGTCGCTCGCGCAGACCCTCGGGCTGGACTTCGCACGGGCGCAGTTCACCCCGGACCTGCTGCCCGCCGACCTGACCGGATCCTTCATCTTCGACCAGCGGAATGCGACCTTCGACTTCCGCAAGGGACCGCTCTTCACCGGCCTGCTGCTGGCCGACGAGATCAACCGGACACCGCCCAAGACCCAGGCCGCGCTGCTGGAGGCGATGCAGGAGCGGCAGATCACCGTCGAAGGACAGACCTTCCACCTGCCCCATCCCTTCCACGTCATCGCGACCGCCAATCCCGTTGAGTACGAAGGCACCTACCCACTCCCCGAGGCACAACTGGATCGCTTCCTCTCCCGGGTCAGCTTCGGCTACCCCACCGAGGAGGAGGAGATCGACGTGCTGCAGCGGCGCATGCAGCGCCAGCAGGAGGACATCTCCCTCGACCCGGTCACCGACGCGGCCGGGTTACTCGGGATGCAGGCTGCGATCGAGCAGCTCCAGGTCGAGGACTCGGTCGTCGACTACTGCGTGCGCCTGGCAGCCGCGACCCGCGAACACGCCCAGGTGCTCATCGGTGCCTCCCCCCGTGGCTCGCTCGCGCTCCTGCTGGTCGGCCGCGCGCTCGCGGTGGTCCGTGGCCGCGACTTCGTCACCCCCGAGGACGTCAAAACTGTTGCCCTGGCGGTGCTTTCGCACCGCGTCACCATCAAACCGGAGCTCTGGATGAGCGGGGTGACCGCCTCCTCCGTCGTGCGCGGACTACTCGGCACGGTGCCGGCGCCGGTGACGGCGAAGGACTGATCGCTGCGATGGCATCGCGCACGGTTCGCCCGCAGACCGATCCTGGGTGGCACATCACCCCGGTGTTCCTGCGTGCTGCCACGCTGGGCGCGGTCCTGCTCGGTGCCGCCGTCGTATTCGGCCGGTCGGACCTGCTCGTGCTCGGCACACCCCTGCTCATCGTGACGGTGTGGACCCTGGCGACGCGCCCTCGCGCCATACCGTCGATCAGTGGCACGGTGTCGGCGACCTCGCCGCTGGAAGGCAGCACGGAGGCCTGGACGCTGCGCATCGACTGCGCCGACGCCGAGCAGTTCGCGGCGTATGTCGGTGACCGACGCATGCTCACCATGACCCCGGAGTCCGGAGCGGTCGCCGGCATGCTCGACAGCGGTCACGTCACCAGCACCCTGCGGTGGCGACCGAAACGGTGGGGTACCCGGGAGATCCTCGGCACGCGTGTCGCGGTGTTCGGGTCGTGGGGCGGCTTCCGCTACGGGACGGTACGGGTACCCGCGGTCCGGGTCACCACCCGGCCGGACACGGCGACCTTCGACAGCAAGCGCGCGTTGCCCCACCCCCAGGGCCTGATCGGCGTCAACCGCAGCAACACCAAGGCCGAGGGCACCGAATTCGCGGACATCCGACAGTTCCAGACCGGCGACCGGCTGCGCCGGATCCACTGGCCGGTCTCGGCCCGCACCGGCACCCTGCACGTGCGGACCTCGTTCGCCGAGCAGGACACCGAGGTGCTCGTGGTGCTCGACGCGTCCGCCGACTTCACCGCCGCCGATGCCGAGACCGAGCACGCGAGCTCGCTGGACCTCGGGGTGCGCGCATCCGCGGGCGTGGCGACGCACTTCCTCGGCCGTGGTGACCGGGTCGGCCTCGAAGTGGTCGGCGGGATGCAACCCGTGCGCCTACCCATGGGCATGGGCACACTGCACAGCCGACGGGTCGTCGACTGCCTCGCCGGCATCGAGCGCGGCGTAGGCACCGGTTTCCGCACGGCGTCCATCCGCACGCGCATCCGTCCCGGCGGTGTGCTGCTGCTGGTCAGTCCTCTACTCAGCCCGATGCCGCTCGCGCTGGCCGCGAAGCTGGCCCAGCGCGGTATGACCGTGCTGGTCATCGACTGCTTCCCCGGCGAGGTGCCGACCGATGACGCCGGGATGGCGATCGCCACTCGGCTGCGGCTGCTGGAGCGGGACCGCGAGATCCGCGCCATCCAGCGGCTCGGCGTGCCGGTCACCGCGTGGCGTGGCCCGGGAAGCCTTGATCCCGCACTGTCACGTCTGTCCGCCCGTCCGCAACCACGGGTGGTGCGGCGGTGAACTTCCTCCCCCGCATGGAGCGCATCGTCCAGCTGCACCGGGACCGCGTCAACGCCCTGGCTGCCGCGCTGCTCGCCGCGCTCGTGCTGCTCGTCATCACCGACGTCGCCGGCACCATGTCGTGGTACGGCCTCGCTGCGACGTTGGTCGCCGGAGTGGTCCTCCTCGGCAACAGCGACAGCTTCTCGGGACTGTTGCTGCTTGCCGCGATGATCCTGCAATGGCTCACCAGCGGGATGGACGCCGGGTCGTGGTGGGTGATCCCCGCGGCGTGGCTGCTGCTGGTCGCGCACGTGGCGGTCGCGCTGGTCGCCAGTGGACCGGATCAGGCACCTATCCCTCGCGCCATACTCGCCGTCTGGGTGCCCCGCACCATCCTGGTCGGCCTCGCGACGACGCTCGTCGCCGGCCTCACGCTGCTCATCGAGCCGACGAACAACGAGATCATGCCGTATGGCGCCACGGCCGCCCTCCTCGCGCTCATCGTCGCGATCCTGGTCATGATCCGCCTGACCGGCGGCGAGGACAAGGAGACGCCCGGCACCGATCGGTGATCGGTGCCGGGCGTCTCCGGAGCTGAGTCGGCTCCGTGTCAGGCGGATTCCTTGCGCTGCGTGCGCTTGCGGGCCGGAGCCGTCTCACGACGCACGATCGTCGGATTGACGTTGTCGAGCACGACCTCGCGGGTGACCACGACCCGGGCGATGTCGTCATCGCTGGGGACGTCGAACATGACCGGCTGCAGCACCTCCTCGAGGATGGCGCGCAGGCCACGGGCACCGGTGCCGCGCAACATCGCCTGCTCCGCGACCGCCTCGACGGCGTCCTCGGTGAACTCCAACTCGACGTTGTCGATGTCGAACATCTTCTCGTACTGCTTGACCAGTGCGTTGCGCGGCTCGGTCAGGATCGACACCAGACCCGCGCGGTCGAGCGGCTCGACCGACGTGATGACCGGCAGGCGGCCGATGAACTCCGGGATCAGCCCGAACTTCATCAGGTCCTCGGGCAGCACGTCCGAGAAGCTGGTCATCGGGTCCTTGGCCGACTTCAGGTCGGAACCGAATCCCAGGCCCTGGCGACCGGTGCGCGCCTCGATGATCTTCTCCAGGCCGGCGAACGCGCCGCCCACGATGAAGAGCACGTTGGTCGTGTCGATCTGGATGAACTCCTGGTGCGGGTGCTTGCGCCCGCCCTGCGGCGGCACGCTCGCCGTGGTGCCCTCGAGGATCTTCAGCAGCGCCTGCTGCACACCCTCTCCGGACACGTCGCGGGTGATCGACGGGTTCTCGCTCTTGCGAGCGACCTTGTCGATCTCGTCGATGTAGATGATGCCGGTCTCGGCCTTCTTGACGTCGAAGTCGGCAGCCTGGATCAGCTTGAGCAGGATGTTCTCGACGTCCTCGCCGACATAGCCGGCCTCCGTCAATGCGGTCGCGTCGGCGATCGCGAACGGCACGTTGAGCATCCTGGCCAGCGTCTGCGCCAGATAGGTCTTACCGCAGCCGGTCGGGCCGATCAGCAGGATGTTGGACTTGGCGATCTCGACCGGCGGGCCGTCCTTCTTGGTCGCCGCTGGCTGGTCGGCCGCCTGGATGCGCTTGTAGTGGTTGTAGACCGCCACGGACAGCGCCTTCTTCGCGTTGTCCTGGCCGATGACGTATTGCTCGAGGAAGTCGAAGATCTCGCGCGGCTTCGGCAACTGCTCGAGGCCGAGCTCGGAGGTCTCGGCGAGCTCCTCCTCGATGATCTCGTTGCACAGGTCGATGCACTCATCGCAGATATAGACGCCTGGTCCGGCGATCAGCTTCTTGACCTGCTTCTGGCTCTTGCCGCAGAAAGAGCACTTCAGCAGGTCGCCGCCTTCTCCGATGCGTGCCACGTGCCCTCCAGTCGTATGCCGTGCTGCGTATGTGGTGCTGCGTATGTCGTGCTGTCATCCGGGCGCGGATGACGATCCGTCGTGATCTGTGTCCGGCCGACGCTACCGTGCGCCGACCGATGCAGGTTCCATTGAAACCCGGTGTCGCACATCAAGTCACGCCTGTCCGCTCAGGGCGGAATGCTTGGCGCGGCCTCCGGCCACCGCACGGCGCCGGCGCGAACGCGAATGACGGCTCCCTCGCCGAGCGACGGCCCCTTGCAGACCGTCGCTCGCCGAAGAAGCCGTCATTCGGCACGACACCAGCGTGCCGTGCGAAACGTTGCGAACTACTGCGCCGAGGCCTTGCGGCTGCTCAGCACCTGGTCGATGAGGCCGTACTCCTTGGCCTCTTCGGCGGTCAGGATCTTGTCGCGCTCGATGTCCTGCTTGACCTGCTCCGGCGTGCGACCGGTGTGCTTGGCCCAGGTCGCTTCCAGCCACTCACGCATCCGGAAGACCTCGTTGGCGGTGATCTCCAGGTCCGATGCGGTGCCGCCGGCGCCCTCCATCGAGGGCTGGTGGATCAGGATGCGCGCGTTGGGCAGCGCGAACCGTTTGCCCGGTGAGCCCGCACCCAGCAGCACCGCGGCGGCCGAAGCCGCCTGACCGATGACGAACGTCTGCACGTCCGGCTGGATGTATTGCATCGTGTCGTAGATCGCGGTCAACGCGGTGAACGAGCCACCGGGAGAGTTGATGTACATCAGGATGTCCCGGTCCGGGTCCTGACTCTCCAACACGATCAGCTGGGCGATGATGTCGTCGGCGGATGCGTCGTCGACCTGCACGCCGAGGAAGATGATGCGGTCCTCGAACAGCTTGTTGTAGGGGTCCGAGCGCTTCATGCCGTAGGACGTGCGCTCCTCGAACTGCGGCAGGATGTAACGGCTGCTCGGTTGCGGGACACTCACCCCGGCATACGGCGAATTCATCTGTGCTCCAAAGCTGTTGATCATGAGTTACTCCGACCCGGTGCGTCGGTGGACCGCTCGAAGACGTGGTCGACGAAGCCGTAGTCCTTGGCCTCCTCCGCCGAGAACCAGCGGTCGCGGTCGGAGTCCTTCTCGATCTGCTCCACCGTCTGACCGGTGTGCTCGGCGATCAGCTCGGCCATCTGCTTCTTGATGAAGACCAGCTGCTCGGCCTGGATCTTGATGTCCGAGGCGGTGCCGCCGATGCCACCGGACGGCTGGTGCATCATCACCCGCGCGTGCGGCGTCGCGTAACGCTTGCCCTGTGTGCCGGCCGACAGCAGGAACTGGCCCATGCTGGCCGCCATACCCATCGCGACGGTGGCGACGTCGTTGGGGATCCAGTTCATGGTGTCGAAGATCGCCATACCCGCAGAGATCGAACCTCCGGGGCTGTTGATGTAGAGCCAGATGTCCTTCTCCGGGTCCTCCGCCGCGAGCAGCAACAACTGGGCGCAGATCGCGTTGGCGTTGTCGTCGCGGACGTCGGAGCCGAGGAAGATGATTCGTTCCTTGAGCAGCCGGTTGTAGATCTGATCGTCCAAGCCAACTTGTCCTTCGGTGGCCATGGACACCTCCTGTGCGTTGCTCACCGCGTCTCCATCATTTCGTTGATGTGTGATCTCACTGGACCTTAACGCCCGCACCACCGAACTAACTCCCCGGTTCGGGCCATGTTCGCCCACGGCGGAATTGTGGCCGGCTGCGGACGTGCGAAACCCCTCCCACGCCTGCGGTGCGGAAGGGGTTTCGTCATACAGCGGAGGTATGGCGGGTGACGCCTCAGACGGTAGCGTCGTCCTTCTTCTCGTCCGACGGCTCCTGCGAGCTGTCGTCCGCGGACTCGTCGGACTCGTCGGCCGCCTCGGCGGTCGCGCCCTCGGTGTCCTCGTCCTCGTCGTCGTCCAGCTCGCTCAGGTCGACGTCGTTGCCGTCGGTGTCGACGACCTTGATCTCGTCCAGGATCGATGCCAGCGCCTTGCGGCGGGCGACCTCGCCCATGATCGCCGGCACCTGACCCTGCTGGTCGAGCGTCTGTGCGAACTGGTTGGGGTCCATGCCGTACTGCGAGGCCGACATGACGATGTACTCGATCAGCTCTTCCTGCGACACCTGCACGTCGTCACGCTCGACGAGCTTGTCCAGGATCAGCTGGGTCTTGAGCGACTTGCGGGTCGACTCGTCGACCTCGGCGCGGTGCTCGTCGTCCTCGAGGCGGTCTTCGTTCTCCAGGTGCTGGTGCACCTCGCTCTCGATGACCTTCTCCGGCATTGGCAGGTCGAGGGTCTCCAGCAGGTGGTCCAGCGCCTTGTCGCGCGCCTGCACACCCTGCTCGAAACGCTTGGTGCGGGTGACCTGCTCGGTGACCTCGGCGCGCATCTCGTCGAGCGTGTCGTGCTCGGAAGCCATCTGCGCGAAGTCGTCGTCGAGCTCGGGCAGCTGGCGCTCCTTGACGGCCTGCACCGTCACGGTGATGTCGGCGTCCCGGCCCTGGTGCTCGCCACCGGCGAGCGGTGCCTTGAACGTCTTGGTGTCGCCGGCGGACAGGCCCGCGAGCGCCTCGTCCATTCCCTCGAGCATGTTGCCCGAACCGATCACGTAGTTGATGCCGGAGACGTCGTCGATGTCCTCGTCGTCGATCGTCGCCTTCAGGTCGATGGTTACCGAGTCACCGTCGGCAGCCGCGCGGTCGACGCCGGCCAGCGTGCCGAAGCGCTCACGCAGCGCGTCGAACTCCTTGTCGACGTCCTCGTCGGCGACCTCGAACGGGTCGACCTCGACGGTGATCTGCGAGAAGTCGGGCAGGTCGAACTCCGGCGCGGTGTCCAGCTCCGCGTCGAACTTCAGCGGCTGCTCGTCGTCGACTGGCACCTCGGTGACCTCGACCTCCGGCTGGCCCATCGGGCGCAGCTCGTTCTCGACCAGGGCCTGGCTGTAGAACGTCGGCAGTGCCTCGTTGATGGCCTCCTGCAGCACTGCGGGGCGGCCGATGCGCTGGTCGATGATCCGAGCCGGCACCTTGCCCTTGCGGAAGCCTGGCACCTGGATCTGGGAGCCGATGGCCTTGTACGCCTCGTCGACGCTCGGCTTCAGCTCCTCGTAAGGGACCTCCACGGAAAGCTTGACGCGGGTCGGACCCAACTTCTCGACGGCACTCTTCACTGCAGGGACTCCAAATTGGTGGTGGTTCGGCTCCGGCGCACGAAGCCCGATCTACTACGACGACACGCGCCGCACTAACAGGTAATGCTAGCTGTCGGGGTAGCCGGATTCGAACCGGCGGCCTTCCGCTCCCAAAGCGGACGCGCTACCAAGCTGCGCCATACCCCGTCATACGCCGCACGCGGAGCCGGTTTGGCGCACTTGCGGGCGGGCAGTAGGCTAACGCCTCGGTTAGCGCGACCGCACATCGGCGGTCGTTTCAACCACGCGGGCGTAGCTCAATGGTAGAGCCTCAGTCTTCCAAACTGATTACGCGAGTTCGATTCTCGTCGCCCGCTCGACAGAAGAAGGAGGTCCCAGGCGCGATCGCGCCTGGGACCTCCTTCTTCTGTCGAGCGGCTGTTTCCTTGGGCTGCGCTCCTCCTCCCCCGGCGCTCGCAGGCTCGCGCCGCCGGCATCGTCGCTGCGCCATTGTTCTTCGTTACCGACTCGGCCCGATCGGCAGCGTCTCTTCGCCGTCGTCTCGGTGTGGTCCTTCGTTTCCGGCCCCGTCGCCGTTGATTCACTGGCCCGCGAGCGCTACTTACCAATCAGTAGAAATCGTCGTTGCGGGTATCGACTCTCGCCGGGAAAATGTGCGAGGGTGCAAGGGTCAGGACGTCGGCGATCGGCCGGCGGTAATTCGAAGGAGATATCCAATGGGTCTTTTCGACAGCGCCAAGGACAAGATTTCCGACCTCGCCGGGGACAACCAGGACAAGATCGAGGACGGCGTCGACCAGGCCGGGGACGCCATCGACGACAAGACCGGTGGCAAGTACTCCGACAAGATCGACAGTGGCCAGGACGCCGCCAAGGACAAGCTCGGCGACCTCTGATCCACCGCAAGCAACACTGAAGGGCCCGGGTTTCACACCCGGGCCCTTCAACGTTGTCCTGACGGGGAGTCGAGCAGCGCGATCACTCGCGCCAGATCACCACGACCGCGCGGTCGTCGGCCAGTCCCCCACTGCCCATGGTGCAGATCCGGGTCGCCGCACCCCGAGCGCCGACGGCGAGCGCGCGGTCGGCGTGACCGAGCATCCGGTCAACGCCCTGCATCATGTCCATACCCGGCTGCTCGATGACACCGTCGGTGAAGAGCAACAGGGCGTCGCCGCGCTCGAGGCGACCCGTCACACGCACGAAGTCGTCGGCCGACTGCCGGTCCAGGATCCCGAGCGCGACACCGGACGCACCATCGATCGGTGCGAAGCGACCGGAGCCTGCATGGAAGTGCATGGCCGGCGGATGCCCGGCGGAGCCGAGGCTGTAGTTGCCGCTGGTCAGATCGACCGAGGCATGCACCGCGGTCGCGAAGCCTTCGGACCAGCCCTGCCGCATCAGGTAGTCGTTGGCGGCGGGCAGGAACCTGTCGGGCTCCATCGCGCCGAGCAGGCCGGCGAAGGCGCCGCCCAGGAGCAGCGACCGGGTGCCGGCGGTCCACCCCTTGCCCGAGACGTCCACCAGCGCCAGGTCGAAGCGATCACGCGTCGGACTGTTGCCGACCACGAAGTCCCCCGAGAACGAGTCGCCGTAGGCCGGCTGCACGCTGGCCTCGACGTTCCAGCCCTTCGGCAGGATCGGCAGCTGCCCCTGCACCCGCAGGCGCTCACGCAGGTCCATCAGCATCGAGCCACCGACGGCGGTGGTCACCCCGGCACGTGTATGGCGCCGGTCGACGACCGATACGACGCCCATCGTGGCGGCCAGGACCAACCCGAGCGCGAAAGACTCCGGCCGGCCACTGTCGATCGCGCTGATCAGGTAGACGGCCCCGACCGCGCCGAACACCAACGCGGTGCGACGACTCGACAGCACCATGCGCGCGGCGACCGCGAGCGGGATGAACAACGCGAAGGTGACATCGCTCGGCCAGGCAACCGTGGCGAGCCCCACGAGCATGACGAGGCACACGAGTGCGCCGGTCGCGGCATCAGATCCGGGTCGAACGGTCGCCGCAGACGGACGGGCGAGCCGTCGCGGAGCAAGCGAGAGATCGATGGCCATGCGGTGATCCTGACGCCCGACTGGCACCGAGATCGATAGAATTTACCGACTTCTTACCCATCCCAAACCAAATCCATGGGATAAGGTTCGCGGTCACCGCTCAGGGGGCAGCTGACCGGCCTTCTCGTAGTCCTCGACCATGTCGATCCGGCGCTGGTGACGGTCCGCTCCGGAGAACGGCGTCTCCAGGAACACCCGCACCATTTCCTTGGCCTCATCGACGGTGTTGAACCGGCCGCCGATGGAGATGACCTGCGCGTTGTTGTGCTGTCGCGCGAGCTGCGCCAGCTCCGCGTTGTAGCACAGCGCGGCGCGGATGCCCTCGACCTTGTTGGCGGCCATCTGCTCGCCATTGCCGGAGCCGCCGAGCACGACGCCCAGCGAGCCCGCGTCGGCCGCGACGCCCTCGGCCGCGCGCAGCACGAAGACCGGATAGTCGTCGAGCTCGTCATACTCCTTGGCCCCATGGTCGACCACGTCGTGGCCCTCCTCGGTCAGCCAACCCACCAGCGCCCGCTGCAGTTCGTATGCCGCGTGGTCGCCACCGATGTGCACTCGCATCGTTGCTGCTCCTCAGCTGAAGTCCGGACCCGCGGTACGGGTGCGCTTGATCTCGTAGAAACCCGGGGTGCCCGCAACGAGCAGGCAGCCGTCCCACAATTTGCCGGCAGCCTCGCCCTTGGGGGCCGGCGTCACCACCGGGCCGAAGAACGCGATGTCGCCGAACGACACGACCGGGGTGCCGACGTCCTCGCCGACCAGGCTGATGCCGCGTTCGTGGGACGCCCGCAGCTCCTTGTCGATCTCG
The DNA here is from genome assembly GCF_014640635.1 of Flexivirga endophytica. Taxonomy (GTDB): domain Bacteria; phylum Actinomycetota; class Actinomycetes; order Actinomycetales; family Dermatophilaceae; genus Flexivirga; species Flexivirga endophytica. Next base: position 314,747 of record NZ_BMHI01000001.1, on the reverse strand, counting down.
TCGCCAGGGACGTTGTCGTAGAAGTCGATCAACTCGGCCGGCAGTCCTACCTCTTCCAAGGACTCGACGACCGCCTTGCGCTGGCCCTCGTCCGTGCCGCCCATCTCACCAGGGTGCAGGCGGGTGCCGATGGCGTCATACAGCTTCTTCTTGTATTCGTCGCCGTGCTCACGCGCCGCGGCGATGACGACCCGGACCGGGCCCCAGCCGCGGTCGAGCAGTTCGCGGTAGCTCTCGGGCAGGTCGTCCTTGCCCTCATTGAGGACCGAGAGGCTCATCACGCTCCACGTGACCTCGATCGGGCGGACCTTCTCAACCTCCATCAGCCATCGCGACGTCATCCACGCCCAAGGGCACAACGGGTCGAAGAACATCTCTGCGGGCTGGCGCTGCTGCGCATCGTCTTTCGTCACGGTCCAATCCTGCCACCCACCACCGAGTGCGCTCATCCGGAGCGACGTTCGGGCTGTGGACGACAGCCGTCGCCTCGGCGACTGCGATGCAGATGTGCGACGAGCGGTGCGTCGAGGCACGCGAACGGCACCGGAACACGAGCCCGCGGCGACCCCTGTACGCCCGACTGCGCCCCGGATAGGTTCCGACGAGTTACTGTCTCGCCGCCGTCACCTGGCGAATCGGGACGAGACCGAGCTGAGCTGAGGGCGGACCACCATGACATCGATCCTGATCTTCCTGGCGGGTGCGGTACTGCTGGTCTACAGCGCCGAGAAGTTGATCGGCTACCTGGTCGGGGTCGCACGGGGGCTGCGCGTGTCGCTGTTCCTGCTCGCCGTCGTCTTCACGGGCATCGAGTTCGACGACGTGATCTTCGGCGTTGCCCTCAACATGGAGGATCTCGACGGCGTCGCGGTGGGCGTGGTGTTCGGCACCGCGCTCTCCATGATCGGGCTGGTGCTCGCACTGGCGGCGATCCTCACACCGTGCAAGGTCAGCATTCCCCGCAACTACCTCTTCTGCTTCGCCCTCACGCCCTTGGTGATGCTCGGGTTCTCGCTGGCCGCCCCGCTCAGCGTGGTTCATGGCGTGCTGTTGATCGCGGCGTATGCGGTATTTCTGGCCTACGTCGTGGTCCAGGAGTCCCGGGCGGACCGTCCGGTCTTCCGGGACGCCGAGTTGCACGAGGCCTTCGTTCTGCAGGAAGCAGGCGCCGCCGGCGCAGGCGGAACGATGGTCGCGGAGCGTACCGGGGGCAACGCCGTTGCCGACACCGCGCGACGAGATGGAGCGGGCTCGAACGGCGACCTCTCCGAGAAACTGCCCTTCGCGAGCGTGATCGGTGGCTGGCCCGGCCTCGGGCTGGCGCTCCTGGCTCTCGTCGGGCTGATCGCTGGGGCCTCCCTGCTCGGGATCGGCACCGAGGGCATCCTGGAGCAGTTCGATCTCGAGGAGACCGTCTTCGGCGCCACGATCGCCACCGCGGTGCTCACGATCGAAGACATCTTCTTGACCGTCGAGCCCATCCGGAAGGGTGCCCCGGAGGTCGGGGTCGCCAACATCGTCGGCAGTGTGATCTTCGCGGCGACCGGCAAGCTGGGCGTGATCGCGCTGGCAGGCAGCCTCGTGGTCGGGACTGACGTGTTGAAGTGGCATCTCCCGGCACTGGCGGTGTTCACCTGGCTCGCTGCCGCCTTCATCTCGACAGGTCGGCTGCAGCGCTGGCACGGTGTCGTGCTGATGGCCCTCTACGTCGTCTATTGGATCGGCAGCCTGCAGGTGTTCGGGACCGTCCCGGTGGAGATGGACTGACCTTCGGGCCTGCCGCGGCACCAGCAGCAGAACCACTTCGAGCGTCGGCGCGCCGACCGTCGTGCGAGGATGACGCACATCCCATGAGGCATATCCTGCGTTGTGCTGCTGGGCAGCAAGCCGCCCAGCAGCACAACTCAGTTCACGCCTCCTGTTTCTTGTCCTGATCAACTTCCCCATCCTTGATGACGGAGCTTTCGTAGTGCCCAACACCAACCTCACTCGTGAGGAAGCGCAGCGTCGCGCGTCCTCACTCGCCGTCGAGTCGTATGACGTCGTACTGGACCTCACCACCGGTCCCGAGACGTTCCGCACCACATCCCGCGTGCGGTTCACCGCGACCGACACCCAGCCGACGTTCATCGACTTCCTCGGCCCGTCCGTCGAGTCGATCACGCTGAATGGCGAAACCATCGACCCCGCAACGGCTTTCGACGGTGCGCGGATCAGCCTCCCCGAGCTGGCGGAGGCCAACGACCTCACCGTCGTGGCCACCGGCGCCTACATGAACACCGGCGAGGGGCTGCATCGTTTCGTCGATCCCACCGACAACGAGGTCTACCTCTACACGCAGTTCGAGGTCGCCGACAGCAGGCGCGTCTTCGCCGTCTTCGAGCAGCCGAGCCTGAAGGCCACCTTCGCCTTCACCGTCACCGCGCCGGCGCGCTGGCAGCTGATCTCCAACCAGCCGACCCCCGAGCCGGAGGCCGCCGCGCAGACCTACACCGGGCCGAGCGGCGAGGCCGAGCCCGCCGCCACCTGGCGCTTCGAGCCGACGCCGCGCCTGTCGTCATACGTGACGGCACTCGTGGCCGGCCCGTACGACGTCGTCCGCGACGAGGTGCAGGCGACCGGCCGCACCGTGCCGCTCGCGGTCTACTGCCGCAAGTCCTTGCGCGAGCACCTGGACGCCGACAACCTCTTCGCGGTCACCAAGAAGGGTTTCGCGTTCTTCGAGGAGCAGTTCGGTGAGCCCTACCCGTTCGCGAAGTACGACCAGATCTTCACGCCGGAGTACAACGCCGGCGCGATGGAGAACGCCGGTTGCGTCACCATCACCGAGACCTACGTCTTCCGCACCCAGGTGTCGGACGCGCTGATCGAGCGGCGCGCGCTGACCGTGCTGCACGAGCTCGCCCACATGTGGTTCGGCGACCTGGTCACGATGCAGTGGTGGGACGACCTGTGGCTCAACGAGTCCTTCGCCGAGTGGGCCTCCACCTGGTGCCAGGCCGAGGTGACCGAGTGGGACACCGCCTGGACCACCTTCTCCAGCTCCGAGAAGACCTGGGCCTACAAGCAGGACCAGCTGTCGTCCACGCACCCGGTCTACGCCAACATGCGCCACCTGGAGGACGTCGAGGCCAACTTCGACGGCATCACCTACGCCAAGGGCGCGTCCGTCCTCAAGCAGCTGGTCGCGTATGTCGGTGTCGAGCCCTTCGTTTCCGGATTGCGTTCGTACTTCGCGAAGTTCAAGTGGGGCAACACCACCTTCGACGACCTGCTGGGCGAGCTCGAGGCGACCTCGGGCCGCGACCTGTCGACGTGGCGTGAGCTGTGGCTGAAGACCTCCGGCGCCAACATCCTGCGCCCGATCGTCGAGGTCGACGACGCCGGCATCATCACCAGACTGCAGGTCCAGCAGACCGCACCGGAGGGTTACCCGACGCTGCGCCCGCACCGACTGGCGATCGGCAGCTACACCCTCGCCGACGGGGCCCTGACCGCCCAGGAGTCGGTGGAGGTCGACGTCGACGGCGAGCTGACCGACGTCGCGAAGCTGGTCGGCAAGCCGATGCCCGACCTGCTGCTGGTCAACGACCAGGACCTCACCTACGCGAAGGTACGCCTCGACCCGCACTCGCTGGAGACCGCGCTGGCCAACCCGACGGCCATCACCGACTCGCTGGCGCGCGCCGTCATCTTCGGCGCGTTGTGGGACATGACCCGAGACGGTGAACTGCCGCCGCGGCAGTACATCCGCTACGGCGTCGACGCGCTGGCCACCGAGACCGACTCCACGCTCCGGCAGACGATGATCACGCAGGTCACCGGTGCGACGACCGCGTTCCTGACGTCCGGTGCTTTCGGGCACACCACATCGTTCCTGCGCCCCGAGCACCGCGCAGAGGCCGCGGACGAGATCGCAACAGGCTTCCGCAAGCTGATGTCCGGCGCCGAGCCGGGCAGCGACGCGCAGTTGCAGCTGACGCAGGCGTTCGCCCGCCTCGCGCGCCACGACGCCGATGTCGCCCACGTTCGTGGCCTGCTCGAGGGGACCGAGGTTCTCGAGGGCCTGCGGTTGGACACCGACATGAAGTGGACCCTGCTGACCTCGCTGGCTGCCGCCGGCGCCGCCACCGACGCGGAGGTCGACGCGCAGCTGGCTGCCGACAACACCGCGACCGGCATCGCGCGTGCCGCCGGCGCCCGTGCGGCATACCCGACCGCGGAGGCCAAGGCGAAGGCCTGGCACGAGCTGGTCGAGACCGACACGTTGCCCAACGAGACCGCACGGGCAGTCGCTCTCGGCTTCGGCCGCGTGCACGACACCACACTCCTCGAGCCGTATGTCGAGCGCTATCACGCGGCGCTGCGTGAGGTCTGGGACGCGCGCACCTACGCGATGGCGTCCAACTATGTCACCGTGCTCTACCCGATCGCGCTGTCCAGCCAGGAGCTGATCGACGCGACCGAGCAGTGGCTCGCGGACAACCAGGACGCCCCGGCCGGACTGGTCCGGCTGGTCGCCGAGAACCGCGACATCGTCCGGGTGGCCCTCACCGCCCAGTCTCACGACGGCTGAGTCTTTGCTCTCCGCTCCTCGCAGATCGGGTGGTGGCACAGCTCACGAGTTCGCTCGTGCCACCGCCTGATCTGGTCGTCGCTGCGCGGGCGTCGGCTTGTCGTCACGGTGCGTTGGCCTTGCCTGGCACACACCCCGACGGACAACGACGGGCCGGTCGAGTTCGACTCGCACCACGAGCAATTCGCTGCCCAGCACTTGCACCTGCACCGCGTTGAGAGCGCGCAGCGGGTGCCACGCGGCGAGCCGTCGCTGCACCGCGATCGGGTCGAGATCGGGGCGGATCGACGCGATGCCTTCGACCCAACGGAAGCGCAGACCGAGCCGCATCCGGATCCGTACCCTGGGGTCGCTCGCGATGTTGCGCACGTAGCCCGCCCGCCGACCGTGCTCGGCGACGATCCAGAAGACCTCCCCCTGCCGGCCGTTGCCGACCGGGGTGCGCCGCGGTTTGCCCGTCCTGCGGCCGCGTGTCTCCAGCAGCGCGTAGCCCATCGGCATCGCCCCCAGGTGCAGCAGTAACCGCACCGGCGGGTTGACGACCCACCGCTGCACGAAGCGCACCACGGTTGCCTTGCCGCTCGGAAACGTCAGTGTCAGAACGATGTTCAGCGGCAGCACCACGGCATACACCCACGCCGTGGTCGCTCCGTTCCAGCCGAGTGCGACCTGCGCGACCTGGATGGCGAGCAGGACCGCGGATGCGATCCCCATCGCCCCGATCCGCCATGCCATACGCTTGTATTGGTCCATACGTCTGTATGGTAGCCCTCATGTCCGAGACGTCAAGAGCGACACCTGCTACCCGACTGGTGGAGACCATGTGCTCGATCATCGCGACGGACGGCCTCGACGCGGTCACCGTGCGCGAGGTCGCCCGCGCCGCCGGAGTGTCCATCGGCGCGGTGCAGCATCACTTCCGCAGCAAGGAGGACATGCTGATGGCGGCCTTCCGCCATGTGGTCGAGACCACCGAAATGCGAGTGGCCGCAGTCGAACTCGGCGCCGAGGTGCGCCAGAACCTGTCCGCCATACTCCGCGAGCTACTCCCCCTGGACGCCACCAGGACGCGGGAGGCGAAGGTGTATGTCGCATTCGCCGCGCGTGCTGCGACATCGGAAGAGCTGGCCGAGGTGCAGCGCGGCACGCTCGAGCACATCACCACCCAGCTGGCCGACGCCTTCGCGCTTGCCGCAGAACACACCGGAACCCGACCGTCGAGGGCCGATCTGCACCGGGAAGCGCAGCTCCTGCTCGCGCTGACGGACGGGCTCACCCTCGACGCGGTCAGTCGTGGCAGGCGGCCGGACCCGAGCCGGTTGGGCGCGCTGCTGGACGTCTACCTGGGCAGAGTGCTGCCCGACTGACCGCTGTCAGCTGTCGCCACGGCGAGTCACCGCGCGGATCAAGCGTTTTGCGCGCCGGGAGACCATCAGGTCGTCCAGGGTGGTCGGCTTCCGGTCGGGTCCGCTCATCGGCAACCGCCAGTTGGGATATTCCTCGTCGGTGCCGGGCTGATTGATGGTGCGCACGTCGCCGGCGAGGTCGTTGACCGACACTCCGAGCAATTTGCTGGGTGACCAGGTGAGGAACTTGTGCAGCGCGTCGACCTGGTCGTCGACCGAGGTACCCGGACGCAACAGTCCCCGTGAGCGCAACTCGGCCAGCACCGCTTCCCGCTGCTCGGCGTCGATCTTCTGCTCCTCGGCGAGGGGCCGGGTCAGCAGTCCGAGCTCGCCGCGGACGGTGATGTGCTCGCCCTGCAGGTAACCGGCAGTGGGCGGCAGGTCGTGCGTGGTGACGCTGGCCAATGCCAGGGTCCGATAGGCCTCGGGCGGACGCGGCCCACCGTCATCCGTGCGCTCGAACCACAGCACTGAGGTACCGAGAACCCCACGGTCGGCCAGGTAGTCACGCACCCAGTCCTCCGTGGTGCCGAGGTCCTCGCCGATCACCACTGCGTCTGCCCGGTGCGCCTCCAACGCCAAGATGCCGACCATCGCCTCGTGGTCGTAGCGCACGTAGGTGCCCTCGAGTGGTTTCTTGCCCTCCGGCACCCACCACAGGCGGAACAGGCCGAGAATGTGGTCGACCCGCAGGCCGCCCGACATCCGCAGGCTCGTGCGCAGCAGGTCACGGTAGGCCTGGTAACCGCTCTCGGCGAGCCGGTCCGGTCGCCACGGCGGCTGGCTCCAGCTCTGTCCGAGCTGGTTGTAGTCGTCCGGCGGCGCGCCCACCGACATCCCTTGGGCGAGCACGTCGCCCAGCGCCCAGGCGTCTGCGCCGCGCGGGTGCACGCCGACGGCAAGATCCTGGATGACGCCGAGTGACATTCCGGCAGAACGCAGTTCGCGTTGTGCGTCGAGGAACTGCGACTGCACGACCCACTGCATCCAGCAGTAGAAGTCGACGTCCTCCGCCAACCGCTGCCGCTCCGCCGCGACCGCGTCACTGCGCGGGTCCTGGAGCTTGGCGGGCCAGTCCGGCCACTCGGTCCCCCGCTCGGCAGTGATGGCGCACCAAGTGGCGAAGTCGACCAGCGGCTGTCCCTCGCGCTCGATGAAGCTCTCCAGGTCACGCCGCCGACGGTGGGTGCTCTCGGTCCGGAAGATCATCCGCAACGCGGCCTGCTTGGACTGCCAACTGCCGTCCCGGTCCAGGTGATCCAGCTTGTTGAGCCGGCGCGCGTCGTCGCTGTGCCACTCGACCAGCTGGTGCTGCGCGGCCGACAAGTAGCCCAGCTCGGGGACCTCCTCGACGCGGATGTAGAGCGGATTGACGAAGCGCCTGCTCGTCGGCAGGTATGGCGACGGCTCCATCGGCGAGACGGGTTCGGCGGCGTGTACCGGGTTGATCAGCACGAAGTCGGCACCCTGGCGGACCGCCCAGGTGCCGAGCTCGGCCAGGTCAGCGACATCGCCGAGACCCCAAGAACGTTCGGAGCGAACGGAATACAGCTGCGTGGTCAGTCCCCACGCGCGGTCATGCGCGAGGGCTGCGGGCAACTCCAACCGCTCCGGGGTGACGATGACCGTCGCCTGTGTGTCGCGCCCTGCGCCATACGTGATCTGCAACTGGTGGTAGCCGAGTGGCAGATCGCCGGGCAACTCGACGGTGACCTCACTGGTCGGCAGCCCGTCGATCTCCCGCGTCTCACCCGGCTCCATCGCTTGGAGCTCGCGGATAGTGCCGTCTTCCAAGGTGATTCGCGCCTCGACGGCGTCACCTTCGGGCACGTGCACCGGCACCCAAGGCGTCCAACTCTCCCGCATGACGATGACGGGTGGCAGGACCCGGCGCCAGGCCTCGAGATCCTTGTCGGCGAGGGCTTGTTCGGTCGCGGCACCATCGGCCGCGTCGATGTCGAGTGCTGCGAGCACCGCGCGAATGGTGTCGGTTGCGACGGTGACGTGGTTGCCACGCCAGTCCCAGTATTCGGTCGCGACGCCGTGAGCGCGGGCGAGACGAGCGAGTGCTTCGGAGGGGGCTTCGGGCATGGGAGCAGTCTGTCAGAGGGGATTTGCCAAGCTGTGACGGCTGGCCCCAATGTGGGGCCATGCCGTTCCGATTTGCTGCCGCCGACAAGCAATCGACCCTCGAGTGGGCTGTGGGCGCTCCGCTGATGATCCTGTGCATCATCGTCGGGGCGATCGCGCTGCGCTGGATCGTCGTCCGGGCGATCGACCGCGCGGTCCGCGCCATGGAGAACCGGTCGCGGCCGGAGCGCACCGGCCGCACGGGCCGGATGCTGCGTCAGGCCGCCGGCCTCGACAACCAGCGCCGCAAGCAGCGCGCCGCCACGATGGGTTCGGTGCTGCGTTCGGTGGCGACGATCATCATCTTCGGCGTCGCCGCGCTCACCGTGATGGCGCGGCTCGGCGTGCCGCTCGCGCCCCTGCTGGCCTCCGCCGGGGTCGGTGGCGTCGCACTCGGTTTCGGTGCGCAGAGCCTGGTCAAGGACTTCCTGTCCGGCATCTTCATGATCATGGAGGACCAGTACGGCGTCGGTGACGTCGTCGACACCGGCGGAACCATCGGCACCGTCGAGGAGGTGACGCTGCGGGTCACCCGCATCCGCGACTTCGAGGGTGTGGTCTGGTACATCCGCAACGGCGAGATCCTGCGCATCGGCAACAAGTCACAGGGCTACGCCACGACCTTCGTCGACATACCGATCGGCGTCGACCAGTCGGTCGAGAAGGCGCTGCAGGTCCTGCGTCGGGTCGCCGCCGAGGTGGACGATGAGTCCCCCTGGAAGGAGCGGCTGCTGGAGGAGCCGATGGTCGCCGGTGTGCAGGAGATGAGCAGCGGGTCGGTCACGCTGCGCATCATCGCCACCTGCGTGCCGAACGAGCAGTACGGCGTCGCCCGGGAGATCCGTGAGCGCGCCAAGATGGCCCTCGACGAGGCCGGCGTGCGTGGGCCGCACCTGCCGCCATACGGGCCCTCGATCGGCACCTGAGAGGATCTGGACGTGAGTTTTTACGACGAGGTCGGCGGGCACGAGACGTTTCGGAAGCTGGTGCACGAGTTCTACCTCGGCGTGGCCAAGGACGAGCCGCTCAAGGCGATCTACCCCGAGGACGATCTCGGTCCCGCCGAGGACCGGCTGCGGATGTTCCTCGAGCAGTACTGGGGCGGCCCGACGACCTACAGCGAGCAGCGCGGCCACCCACGGCTGCGGATGCGGCACGTCCCGTATGCCGTCACCCCCGCCCAGCGCGACCGCTGGTTGCTGCACATGCTGAACGCCGTCGACACGCTCGAGCTCGACGCCACCCACGACGCCATGCTGCGCGACTACCTCACCCGCGCCGCGTATTCGATGGTCAACAGCTGGGACGAGTGACCTCGGCTCGATTTTCGAGATCGGCCATCGGTCGTCACACTTGACCGGGTGACCGTTCCGACCACGCCTTCCCAGCACCTCGTACACGCCGCCCACCCAGACGGCGAGTGGTGGCGCAGCGCAGTGATCTACCAGATCTACCCGCGTTCCTGGGCCGATGCCGACGGCAACGGCGTCGGCGACCTGCCGGGGATCACCGCTCGATTGCCCTACCTACGGGCGCTCGGGGTGGACGCGGTCTGGCTGTCGCCCTTCTACACCTCGCCGCAGGCGGACGCCGGGTATGACGTCGCGGACTACCGCAACATCGACCCTCTCTTCGGCACCCTCGCCGACGCCGACGAACTGGTGCGTGTCGCACACGACAACGAGCTGCGGGTCATTGTCGATCTCGTGCCGAACCACACCTCCGACGAGCACGCGTGGTTCCGGGCCGCGCTGGCCGCGGCGCCGGGCTCCCCGGAACGCGAGCGGTACGTCTTCCGGGACGGTCGCGGCGCGGCCGGTGAGCAGCCGCCGAACGACTGGCAGAGCGTCTTCGGCGGTGACGCGTGGACCCGCATCACCGGGTCCGACGGCGCACCCGGTCAGTGGTATCTGCACCTCTTCGACCGCAAGCAGCCCGACCTCAATTGGGAAAACCCCGTCGTACGAAGCGAATTCGAGGACATCCTGCGCTTCTGGCTGGACCGCGGCGTCGACGGTTACCGGGTCGATGTCGCGCACGGCCTGGTGAAGGCTCCGGGGCTACCGGACTGGGACGGGCCGATGAACATGCTCGACATGACCGAGGACCACACACCTCCACCGATGTGGGACCAGGACGGTGTCCACGAGATCTACCGCGGCTGGCGTAAGGTGCTGGACTCCTACCCCGGCGAACGCGCGATGTGCGCGGAGGCCTGGGTCGAGCCGCCGGAGCGCCTCGCCCACTACGTGCGCCCGGACGAGTTCCAGCAGGCTTTCAACTTCGACTTCCTGATCACCCCGTGGCGAGCGGCCGACCTCACCGAGGCCATCGCGCGGTCCTACCGGGCGAACGACCAGGTCGGCGCGCCCACAACCTGGGTGCTGTCCAACCACGACGTCGTGCGGCACGCGACCCGGCTGGCGCTGCCGGTCGGCCAGCCCCGCCCCAACGGGATCTTCGCGACCGATCCGCAACCGGACGCCGAGCGCGGGCTGCGACGTGCTCGAGCTGCCACGACACTGATGCTCGCACTGCCCGGCGGCGCCTACGTCTACTACGGCGAGGAGCTTGGCCTCCCCGAGCACACGACCCTGCCCGACGAGGTGCGCCAGGACCCGACCTACCAGCGCACCGGCCACCGGGAAGCCGGGCGCGACGGTTGCCGCATCCCGATGCCCTGGGAGAAGGACTCCACTTCCTACGGATTCGGACCGGGCGGTCACCCGTGGCTACCGCAACCGGAGTCGTATGGCGCCCTAGCTGTCGACCAGCAGGACGGCGTGTCGGGGTCCACACTGGAGCTCTACCGCACGCTGCTGCGGTTGCGCCGGGAGTTGCGGCTCGGTGAGGGCTCCGCGACCCAGGTCGACCTCGGTGCGGATGTCGTCGCCTACGACGTCACCAGCGGTGCCTCCACGGTGCGGGTGATCCTCAACCTCGGTCTGGACCCGGTCGAATTGCCTTCCAGCAGTGAGGTTCTCGTGACCAGCTCCCCAACATTGGGTGGCCGAGCTCGTCCTGAGGAGCTCGTGAGGGACGAGCGAGCGTCACGAAGGCGAGTCAGGGACGCGTCGTATCGAGTAGCCGGCGAGGAACGAGCGGCGTATCGAGATGAGCGTCTCGAGGTCCACACCGACACCGCGGTGTGGCTGGCCATGCCGGTCGAGTAGCGACGAAGGAGCCTATCGAGACCTAGCGGACGAGCACGTGCCCGGCAGGCGTGGTGACGCGATGCCAGTGGCCGGCGGCATACACCTGGGCAGTGGGGCCGACCGCGAAACCCAGCGCGTATGACGCGAAGGCGACCGCTGCCGGCATACCCTCCACGTCACCCGCGGTGGGCATCGGCCGCGACCAGACCGCCCGCCGCAACGCGTCAACCGCATGCGCACCGGACCCCTCCGGCGCACCTGCCGCGATCTCGGCGATCCCTTGGGCCGCAACGTCATTCAGCGCCTGGACGGGAATTTCGCCGACCCGCTGCCAGCCCCCTTGCGGCGGTGACACCGCTGCCCAGTCGGCCCGTACCTCTGTCGGCGGCACCGGCAGCTCGGTGCCCTGCGGCTCGCGCGCGAACCGATCGGACAGTCCGGCGAGTGGGACGACCACGTCGAGCTGAGCGGGCTCCGCCAGCGGCAGTGCCCGCAATCCGAGGGTTGTGCCGGCGCGCGTCAGCCCCTGGCCGGACAGCACGCCGACCCAGGCCGCGAGCACGCCGCCCATCGCCTGCAGCCGCATCGCACCGCTGTCGTCGAGCTGGCGTGCACGGCCGACATACGTGACCAGATCCGCACGGCTCTCCGCGTCCGCCAGCCGCAGGATCACGCTCGCCCCTTCGGGCGGCGCCGCATCTGCACCGGCGGGCCCGCGTGCGCCTGCAGCAACGGGCGATGCTCGTCGGCGATGCGCACCGGGCGTTGGGTCTCCATGTCGAAGACCACCTGGGTCGTCTCACCGACGGCGTAGACGTCGGCATCGTCTTCCCGTGAGGAGCGCACCTCGTAACTGGTGTCGAACGACGCACCCGCCAGCTGGGACACCCACACCGCGACCACGATCGGCTCCTTACGCCAGTGCAACTGGCGCAGGTATTCGACCTCGGCGCGTGCGATCAGCAGCGGCGGACGGCCGTCGGGACCCGTCTCGACGCCGGAGAACCACTGCGCGAAGGCGATCACGCGCGCTTCCTCCAGCAGCCGGAGGAACTGCACGTTGTTGACGTGACCGAGCGCGTCCATGTCGGACCAGCGAAGTGGGACATCGACGTAATAGGGGCGAGGACGGGCAGCCATGCCGACATCGTCCCAGGTGGATCGATACGCTCCCCCGGTGACCTCCGACGACACCACGACCCCTCAGCTGCCGCCCGTCGAGGACCTGCTCGACGCCCTCGACCTGCGGTCGGTGGGCGAAGCGCGTTCCAACTCGGTCATCACCGCCCCGGACGGCGCGCCCGAGATGGACCTGAGCGAGCGCTCGTTGCAACTCTTCTCCGGACGCAGCCAGGTGACGCCCCACGGGCGCGCCTTCGGCGGCCAGGTGCTGGCGCAGAGCGTCATCGCGGCCGGCCGGACCGTGGCCGATGCAGGGTTCACCACCCGCCCCATCCACTCGCTGCACGCCTACTTCATCCGGCCTGGCGACTCGACGCACCCGATCGAGTTCGGGGTGGAGAACCTGCGCGACGGCAATTCCTTCTCGGTCCGACGCGTCTACGCGATGCAGTACGGCAAGACGCTGCTGTCGGCGACACTCTCCTTCCAGGAGCCGGCCGAAGGGCTGGACCACCAGGCGGCGATGCCCTCGGTACCCGACCCGGATCGGGTGCGCACGACCGCCGAGGAACTCGAAGGCATCGACCACCCGGCGGTCGAGCATTGGAAGCGTCGCGCGCTCGACGTGCGCACCGTCGAGGGCGCGATCTACCTGGTGCCCGGGCGCCAGCACGCCGCACACCAGAACGTCTGGATGAAGGCCGTCGACTCGCTGCCGGACGACCCGTTGCTGCACGCGGCGGTGCTGGCCTACGCCTCCGACTACTCGTTGCTGGAGTCGGTGCTGCGCCGCCATGGCCTGGTCTGGGCCGATCCTCGGCTGCGTCCGGCGAGCCTGGACCACGCCATGTGGTTCCACCGCCCGGGTCGGATCGACGACTGGGTGCTCTACGAGCAGGAGTCGCCGTCGGCATCCGGTGGGCGCGGCCTGGGTCTCGGCAAGATCTTCTCGCTGGACGGCAAACTGATCTGCTCGGTGGCGCAGGAGGGCATGGTCCGGGTCAAGGAGTGACCGGACGATGAACAGCGACGCAGAGCTGCTGGCCGCCTGGGCCGCCGAGGAGCGGGCCCAGCCCGAGGGCTGGGACTTCAGCTCGCTCGACGGCCGGATGTCCGAGAGCAGCGAGCCCTGGGATCTGGCCGCTGTATGGCGCACCGCGCTCGCCTCCGCCACGCGCGTGCTCGACATGGGCACCGCCGGTGGGGAGTTCCTGGCCCGCTTCGCCGACGTCCTGCCCGCGCACACGGTCGCATCGGAGGGCTGGCTGCCCAATCTGGGCGTCGCCCGGCGCGGGCTGGCGCCATACGACGTGGGTGTGGTGGGGTCGGACCCCGACGAGCACGGCAGCCACCTGCCGTTCGCGGCCGGCAGTTTCGACTTGGTCCTCAACCGGCACGAGGCCTACGAACCCGCCGACGTATGGCGGATCCTCTCCCCCGGTGGTGTCTTCGTCACCCAGCAGGTCGGCGGGGACGAACTCGGTGAAGTACGAAGCGCGTTCGGCATGTCACCCAGCGCGCCCGAAGTCACCTACGACCGGTTCCGGGCGGGCCTGGCCGATGCCGGCTTCGACGTCGTCGACGGCGCGGAGTCGGTCGGGCACTACGTCTTCGCCGACATCGCGGCGCTCGTCGCATACGTGCAACTCGTGCCGTGGGACGTGCCCGAGGACTTCACCGTCGAGCGGTATGCCGACGAGTTGCTCCACCTGCATCAACGGGGCCCGATCTCCGGGCAACCCTTCCGCGCCACCCGCAAGCGCTTCTGGCTGGAGGGTCGCAAGCCTGCGGCCTGAGGCCGATTTCGGCTCGCCGGGCGAGACATCCGCGCGTTCGCGGGCCGTGCGGCCTACCCTCGTGGAATGGGGGAACGAACCCGTTGGCGCCAGGACCAGGTATTCGTGCGCCGCAGGCGGATCGCATTCGCACTCGCGGCGTGCATGTGCATGGTGCTCACAGTCTCGGTGATCGCACTGTGGGAGACATTCCGACCGGGTGATGCCCAGGCGGAGGGCCGGGCGACAACCGTGCACCCGATCGGCGGGAAGACCACACGGAGTCATCAGTCGCCGACGCCTGAGGTGACTCAGCGCATGGCGTCCTCGGCCACCCGGTTGCGACAGATCGACCGATTCACCGGCGGCATCACCCCGAAGTCGGTCGACGCGAGCGGGCACGGCCTGGTGTTGGCCAACAACATGATCTACAGCCACTCGATCACCGTCTACGACAGCACCAGCCACAAGCTCGTCAAGCGACTGCCGGACTCCCTCGACCTGTCGAAGTTCGGTTTCACCAAGCACAAGGGCGTCGCCCAGGGCGGCCCGGTGGAGGCAGCCTGGACCAAGGACGCCAAGTACGCCTACGTCTCCAACTATGTGATGAGTGGCCCCGGATTCAAGGGGTTCGCCAAGGATGAGTGCTCTCCCAAGAGCGGCTTCGACAACGGCTTCGTCTACCGCTTCAACGCCAGGACGATGGCTTGGGACCAGGCGATCGAAGTCGGCGCGGTGCCGAAATTCGTCGCGATCACCCCCGACCAGAAGAAGGTCGTGATCAGCAACTGGTGTGACTTCACCATCAGCATCATCGACCGGGCGACCGCCAAGCAGACCAAGGTGATCAAGCTGGCTGCGCAGCCGCGCGGCATCGTGATCATGCCCGACAACAAGACGGCATACGTCGCGGCGATGTACGGCAACAAGGTCTTCCGGGTCAACATGGAGACCGGCGAGCACCACGTGATCATGGACGTCAACCGCCCCCGGCACCTCGTGCTGTCACCGGACAGCAAGACGCTCTACCTGGCCGCGAGCGGCACCAACCGCGTCTACAAGATCGACACAGCCACGGACAAGGTTGTCGCCGAAGTGGTTTCGGGACCGGAACCACGCAGCATGACGATGTCGCAGGACGGCACGGCGCTGTATGTCGTCAACTACTTCGGCAAGTCCGCGAGCAAGATCACCACTGCCGACATGAAGGTCGTCCAGCAGGTGCCGACCGACGCTTCCCCCATCGGCATCACTTATGACGACGTCACGCATCAGGTCTGGGTCGCGTGCTACGGCGGCAGCATGCTCGTGTTCGACGACAGCAAGAAGGCGCCGGCTTCGGGCGCTCCGACCGGCAGTGAGCCGGCACCCCAGGTCGATTCGACGGCGACCGCCACCGCGAAGTGATCCACTAACCGCCGCTCTGCCCGAGCACGCGGGAGATCTCGCCGACCGCTGCGGCGGCCGCCGTCTCCGGCAACTGCGCGTATCCCAGCAACAGCCCGTTGGGTCGGTGCCGTATCCCGTATGTCGACAGCGCGGACGTCATCAGACCCCGCCGGCCCAGCCCCGCGACGACATCGGTGTCCACCGGTCCGTCATTCCAGCGCGCGGCCAGGTGCATCCCGCTGTCTGCGCCACTGATCCGCAACTGCGGCAGTTGCTCCTCCAGCGCGGCCACCAGACGACGCCGGCGAGCGGCATACGTCCGCTGTGTGCGGGCCAAATGCCTTGCCATCGCACCGGATTCGATGAAACTCGCCAGCGCGCGGGCGGTCACGCCGCATGAGTCGCTGCGTCGCCGACGCGCGGCGTCACGGACCGCTGCGCTCAGCTGCGGCGGGAGCACGGCCCACGCGAGCCGCAGCTGAGGAGTCAGCGTCTTGGACGCTGTCCCGATGTAAACCACGGACTCGTCGGCGCCCGTCATGGCTCGTAACGGCCCGAGCGGTGCGGCGTCGTGGCGGAACTCGCCGTCGAAGTCGTCCTCGATCACGATCGCTTGGTGTTCCCGCGCCCACTGCAGCAGATCGTGCCGACGACCGACGGGCATCCGGGCACCGAGCGGATACTGATGTGCCGGCGTGACGTAGACGAGTTGATGCGTGGGTCGCAGCAACTCGACGCGCAGTCCCTGATCGTCGACCTCGATCAGCTCGAGGTCGACACCACTGTCCTGCAACGGTGCTCGGGCCCAGCTGTAACCCGGGTCCTCCATGGCCGCCCGGGTCAGAGGCATCGCGCCCGCCATCGCATCCAGGACTGCCGTGAGCGCGGCGGTGACACCCGGGAAGACCACGATGTCTGCCTCGTCGGCGACGACGCCTCGAACCTGCCGGAGATGGTGCCGCAGGGCAGTCACGAGTTCAGGGTGCTCGTTCGGGCGGTACCTGTCGACCTCCGGCACCTCACGACTCGCGACCCGCCAGGCACGCCGCCAGTCGCGCCGGTCGATCAGGGACGTGTCGGGTGCACCGGGCATCAGGTTGAACCGCGGCCGCTGCCCACCTGCCGCCGTCCGCTTCACCGTCGAGGTGCCGGTGGATCGGCGCGGCGCGCCCGCGGCGCTCTCGGCCGCCGCGGCGTCCGCCGCGACGACCGCGCCGGATCCCGCCTTGATGCGCACGAACCCTCCCGCGCCCAGTAACTCGTATGCCGCAACGATCCGGGACCTCGGAACGCCCGAGGCCTGTGCCAGGGCCCGCGTGGACGGAAGTCGGTCCCCGGGAGCGAGGCGACCGGCGCCGATCATCCGCACCAACCGGGCCGCGACGGTCTCCGCGGTCCGGAGATCCTGCTTCGGGAGGTGCAAGGTGGTCGGTGGCGCAACACGTGGCATGTTGCCAGAATACTGGCCTGCGGAAAGAGCAGATTCTGGTCTATCTTACTACTCCGGAATGTGATGGCCTGCTCCCATGACGATTTCCCTCCCGCTCACCCCGGTGACCCTCGAAGGACGCCTTGTCCGTCTCGAGCCCCTGCAGCACGACCATCACGACGGTCTCGTCGAGGCCGCGTCCGACGGTGAACTCTGGGACCGGTGGTACACCTCCGTGCCTGAACCGGACGGCATGCCTGCCGAGATCGACCGACGGCTCGCGCTGCAGGAAGCCGGCACGATGATGCCGTTCACCACGATCCGGGTTTCGGACGACGCCGTCATCGGGATGACGACATTCATGGACATCGTGCCGTCCGTCCCGCGACTGGAGATCGGCTCGACCTGGAACCGCGAGTCGGTCCACGGCACCGGCACCAACCCCGAGAGCAAACTCCTGATGATGACGCACGCGTTCGAGACCTGGGACGTGGAGGCGGTGCGTTATCGCACGCACAAGATGAACCTGCAGTCGCGGACCGCGATCGAACGGCTCGGCGCCGAACTCGAAGGCATCCTGCGTGCCGACTCGATGGATGCTTATGGCGTGGTGCGTGACACCGCGCAGTACAGCATCGTCGCGCGCACCTGGCCGATGGTGAAGGCGAACCTGCAGCACCGGCTGCGGCATCGGTGAGCTGAGGCGCCACGCTCGGCAGTCCCTGGGCAGCTCCACCTGTCGGCGAGCGCGGCTGACCTGCCCGTGAGTGGTCACTTGTTGTCGCGAGCACGCCATCTCGCAGCAACAACTGTCCGCTCGACGGGTCGAGTCGTGCTCAATGGCAGGTCCGGCCGCGAAATCTCGGTTGCTGATGCCGATCGCCCACGTCACGATGGCCCGTATGACTTCACGAGCCGCGAACTTCTGTTTCGACGCAGCCGACCCCTACGCCCAAATGATGTGGTGGAGCCAGGTCCTCGGTGACTATCACCTCGAGGAGAACGACCCGTCCCGCCCGGGGGACGAGGAGGCGGGGCTCATCGGACCGAACAACACCTTCCTGCTCTTCCTCAAGGTGCCGGAAGAGAAGACGATCAAGAACCGAGTGCACTTCTGTCTGCGGTCCACGGACCTCAGCCGTGACGAAGAGGTCGATCGGATCCTCGGTCTCGGCGCCACCATGGTCGACGACCGACGGCAACCCGATCGCGGCTGGGCCGTTCTGGCCGATCCCGAGGGCAACGAGTTCTGCGTGCTGCTGTCGGACCAGGAGCTCGCCGCGCGCGAAAACGCCTGACCCCAACCCCGCCGAGAGGACAGCCGTTTGCCGAGGGGACAGTGGATTCGGCCCTCGAATGACCGGAATTGCCTGTCCGCTCGGCCATCCGGTGTCCTCTCGGCGAAATGGATCGCCCGGGTTGGGTGGGTGGACGCACCGGAGACAGCGCCGAAGGGGCCGGGTCCACCGAGTTGCTCGGTGGACCCGGCCCGTTCTGTGCGAGGGTCGAAGCGGGCGCTCAGTCGCGGGTGAGGCGACGGTGCGTCACGCGGTGGGGACGCGCCGCGTCGGCACCGAGGCGCTCGACCTTGTTGTCCTCGTATGACGCGAAGTTACCCTCGAACCAGTACCAGCTGGCGGGGTTCTCGTCGGTGCCCTCGTAAGCCAGGATGTGCGTGGCGACCCGGTCCAGGAACCACCGGTCGTGGCTGATGACCACGGCACAGCCCGGGAAGTCGAGCAGGGCGTTCTCCAGCGAACCCAGCGTCTCGACGTCCAGGTCGTTGGTCGGCTCGTCGAGCAGCAGCAGGTTGCCGCCCTGCTTGAGGGTCAGGGCCAGGTTGAGGCGGTTGCGCTCACCACCGGAGAGCACACCGGCCTTCTTCTGCTGGTCGGGACCCTTGAACCCGAACTGCGAAACGTAGGCACGAGAAGGGATTTCGACCTGGCCGACCTGGATGTGGTCCAGGCCGTCGGACACGACCTCCCAGACGTTCTTCTCCGAGTCGATGCCACCACGGCCCTGGTCGACATACGAGATGTCGACGGTCTCGCCGACCTTGACCACGCCGTCGTCCGGCTCCTCGAAGCCGACGATCGTCTTGAACAAGGTGGTCTTGCCAACACCGTTGGGACCGATGACGCCGACGATGCCGTTGCGCGGGAGCGTGAAGGAGAGCCCGTCGATGAGAACGCGGTCGCCGAAGCCCTTCTTGAGGTCCTTGACCTCGATGACCTGAGCACCCAGCCGAGGGCCCGGCGGGATCTGGATCTCCTCGAAGTCCAGTTTGCGGGTGCGCTCGGCCTCCGCCGCCATCTCCTCATAACGCGCCAGCCGCGACTTGCTCTTGGTCTGACGGGCCTTGGCGTTGGACCGGACCCACTCCAGCTCGGAGCGCAGCCGCTTGGCCAGCTTCGCGTCCTTCTTACCCTGGACCTGCAGGCGCTCCTGCTTCTTCTCCAGGTAGGTGGAGTAGTTGCCCTCGTAGGGGTAGAGCCGGCCGCGGTCGACCTCACAGATCCAACCGGCGACGTGGTCGAGGAAGTAGCGATCGTGCGTCACGGCGAGCACAGCGCCGGGGTACGCCGCCAGATGCTGCTCGAGCCAGTTGACCGACTCGGCGTCGAGGTGGTTGGTCGGCTCGTCGAGCAGTAGCAGGTCCGGCTTGGACAGCAGCAGCTTGCAGAGTGCGACGCGGCGGCGCTCACCACCGGACAACACGGTGACGTCGGCGTCGCCGGGCGGGCACTGCAGCGCGTCCATCGCCTGCTCCAACTGGGAATCCAGGTCCCAGGCGTCGGCAGCGTCGATCTTCTCCTGCAGCTTGCCCATCTCGGCCATCAGCGCGTCGAAGTCTGCGTCCGGCTGCGCCATCTCCTCGGAGATCTCGTTGAACCGGTCGAGGTCTGCCTTGATCTGCCCGAGGCCCTCCTCGACGTTGCCGCGCACGTCCTTCTCGTCATTCAGCGGCGGCTCCTGCAGCAGGATGCCGACGCTGTAGCCGGGCGACAGCCGGGCCTCACCGTTGGACGGTTGGTCGAGGCCGGCCATGATCTTCAGGATCGTGGACTTACCGGCGCCGTTGGGCCCCACGACGCCGATCTTCGCGCCTGGGTAGAAGGACATGCTGACGTCATCGAGGATCAGTTTGTCCCCGACAGCCTTGCGCGCCTTGGTCATGGTGTAGATGAACTCGGGCATGCGGATCAGGCTATCGGGGCAGGGCCCCGCCACCGAAATCGTGGTGGGCGCGACGGTCAGCTCGCCTGCTGCTCGACGAGCGGACCCGACGACGGCATCGGCTCCTCCTCGGCCGCGTCGCCCGTCAGGTCAGCCACCGCGGACTCCGGTGCAGCCTCCGCCGATGCATTGCCCCAGGGGTCGGTCGTGGGGTTTCCGTCACGTCGCCAGCTCGGCTGCTCGGACCCGCCGCCGCGCTGGTTCTGCCCGGGCACCTTCTGGTAGGTCGCGATGCCGTAGCGCAGGTCGGGCCCGACGTTGATGGCCTCGATCTCCGGCGCGGAGCGGGTCTCGCCGTTGGAGGTCTGCCACTGGCTCATCCGCAGGATGCCGTGGACCAGCACGGGCATGCCCTTCTTCAGGGACTGCTGGACGTTGGAGCCGACGGCTCGGAACGCCACCACCTTGTAGAAGGAGCTGCGGCCGTCGACATAGCCGCCGCCGACCTGGTCCCGGTAGAACTCGTTGACCGCGACCCGGAACGTGCTGAAGTCACCCTTGGCGCTGGAGATCCGGTCCGGCTCGGCCACCAGGTTGCCGCGGATGGTCACGTGTGTTTCGTTCATGTCGAACCCCTTGGTCGATGCGACGCAGCCCTCCGCATGCGTCGCCGTGGACCTCCAGCCTCACGTCGGGTCGGACTCGTCGCGACACCTGCACCACCAAGCTGTGGACGACGGTGACGGCGACGCCGGGATGTGGATCAGGGGTCAGCGGGCCGCCGCGGTGAGCGACTCGCGGGTTTCCCGGTGCGCTTGGAGGACCCGCCCGACGGGCTCGACGATCTGCTCCGACCCGACGGCGGCGATCGACGTCCGCAACCGCGCACGTACCCGTTCGGCGCGCCGACGCGCGCCCCGCGCCGCGGCCCACCGCGAGATCAGCGCGAGCAGCACGCCGGCGAGCAACCCGAAGATGAGCATCAGCAACGGGATCGGCAGGCCGAGCCACTTCGGCGACGAGGCGTCGACGTTCGCCATACCGAGTGCGACCAACAGCCCGAACCAGACGAGTCCGACCAGAGCGACCGCAGCGAAGAGCCACTGCAAACCGGACACGACCGACCACCACATCGGACGCTTCTCGTGCAGATCGGTGCCGATGACAGCTTGGTCCAACGTGTCGTGCAGATGCTCGTCGCCCGGGGTCGCGGCTTCCTGCGCCGCGTCCGCCCACAATGCGGGCAGGCCCTGCGCCGCGTGCCGACCGAGCTTGCGCGTGGCCACGTCGACCGCTGCCCGCGCCGCGGGCCCGGGAGGCGGCAACGACGAGCGGCCCAGCGCGAGCTTGGCGCCCGACCGGTTCATCGTGTGCGCCTCGTCCAGCCGCAGGCGCTTCAACGGCTCCGGGCGGAGCCGGTGCACCCATCGGGTGAACGGCCAGCCGCCATGGTGCTCGGCCTGACGTTGGTAGTCACGGCGCACGGCGTCGACGACGGCCGGGACCCCGGCCGCCCGACTGAGCGCGTCGGTGAGTTCGGTGTCGTCCTGCTCGCGCAGGTCGACCTCGGTCGGCGCGACGCCGGCGCTCAAAGTCCGGGCAGCGCGGCGCACGTCGGCCAGCAGCCGCTGCTCGGCTGCGTTGCGCTCGGCCACGACCGAGCCGATCGTGCCGGCGAGATCGTCGACACCGAACCCGCGCACCGCCGACGTCGGCAGAATCGGCACGCCGGCCAACCCGTCCGCGGCGAGCAGCCGGTGCAGGTCGTCGACGCACTCGGAGATCTGCGCCCGGTCGAGTCGGTCGATCTGGTTGAGCACCACGAGCGACACAGTGTTGTGGCCGGACAGCCGCTTGATGTAGTCGTCGTGCAGCACGGCGTCGGCATACTTCTGCGGGTCAGTGACCCAGATGAAGACGTCCGCCAGCTCGATCACCCGATCGGCCTCCGCACGGTGTTGCGCGACCCGAGAGTCGAAGTCCGGCAGGTCCAGCAACACCAACCCGTCGAGGGTTTCCGCGCGCCGGGCGCTGCGCGGGACCTGATGCCGGGTGCCGACGCCGAGCCAGTCGAGCAACTCGCCACTCGGCTCGCTCCCCCACATCGCCGCGGTCGGCACCGATGTGGTCGGGCGCCGGGCGCCGATCCGCGAAACCGGCTCTGCCACAAGGGCGTTGAAGAGGCTCGATTTGCCGCTACCGGTCGCGCCGGCGAGCACCACAACGGTCCGACCGCCGACGATCCCCTGCCGGGCGGGAATCTTGCGCAGGACCTGTTGTGCGTGCGCGACGTCCTCGGAGGGAAGTTGCTCGCCGCCGGTGCGCAGTGCATCGCCGAGGGCGTCGGCATGTGCGGTGACGTCGGCCCAGCCGACCTTCTGCTGCTCGGCCCGCGCCGTGTCGTTCCTGCTCATCGCGCCACCCGGACCTGGTCGATGGCCGCGCGCAACGTGGGCGCGGAGGCGCCGGTCGCGGTGGTCTCGGTGAGCACGTCCTCGAAGCGGGTGCGCTCGGCGTCATACAGCTCCTCGGTGCGGGTCATCAGCCGGCTGCGGGCTTTGTTGGCCAAGGTGCGGACGGCTTGGTCTCCGAAAACCGCCTCCAGCAGCCGCTGCGCGAGGATCGCCGACCCACCCGCGATGCCGACCTCCGCGCCGGTGAGTCCGGCAGTCGCGGAGAACACGACGAGCATCAGCAGCACCGCGATGCCGTTGACCCCGAAGGCGAGGAAGCGCGCGGTCGTGCGTTTGCCGCCGGCCTCCTCGCGCACCATCGCCAGCACGTCGTCCTGCCAGGACCGGACCAACTTCTCCGCCTCCGCCGCGAATCCATCAGAAACAGAAGACAATTCGGGGTGCGCCTGCACCAACTCCGCTCCCCCGGGTGTATGGCGCCACTGCCGCGCCACGGTGATCGCCGCGGTCTCGCCATGCGCGTGCAAGAGTGCCGCGACCCCCGTCTGCAGCGCTGCGCCCAGATCGTCGGCCGGTTGCTGGCGTGACCTCGTCCGCAGCGCGGCGCCGACCCGGTCACGCAGTCGGCTGACGCCTGCCTCGAGCTGCCGGAACACCTCACCGGTGCCGACGAACTCCTGCCAACGGGCGAGCACTTCGCCGCGCAGCAACGTGCCGTCCTGCATGCCTTCGGCCACGCCGTCCAGTGCGGCGGCATAGCCGTCGCGGGCGGCCGTGCTCAATTCGTCGCGGGCGGCGTCCTGCCGCTCCAGTGCGGCCTGCAGGGCTGCGGCGCGGTCGTCGAGCGAGTCGAGTGCACCTTGCAGCGTGCGCCGTATGACGATGCTGCGCGCGTGCTGGTCGGCGGCCAGGGATGCGAGCCAGCCGTTGATGCGCTCCACCTCGACGCCGGGCAGCAGACCGCCCGGCTCGAGCTCGGATTCGGCGATCGCGAAGACGGGAGACTGGCCCAGGCCCTGCTCCATCAGCATCGACGCGAAGTCGGCGCGCACCTCTTCCATCGCGTCCAGCGGGACGCGGTCGAGGACGACGGCCACGGATGTGCCGCGCCGGATCGCCTGCTGCAGCAGATCCCACGGCACCGCGTCGGCATACCGCATGGCAGTGGTCACGAAGATCCACAGATCGGCCGCGGACAGCAACTGTCGGGCGAGATCCCGATTGGCCGACACGACCGAGTCGATGTCCGGCGCATCGAGCAGCGCGAGGCCCTGGGGGACGTTGCCGGCGACCAGTCGCAGCGTGCCGGGATCGCCGTCCTCGGGCTGGTCGCCGGTGAGCCGCGCGAGGCCCGGCAGGACACGGGTGCCGGTGAACCACTTGGCGTCTGCGGGGTGGTGGATCAGCGTCGACGCACGGGTCGTCGGCCGCAGCACTCCGCTCTTCGTGACGGTCTCGCCGACCAGCGAGTTGACCAGGGTCGATTTCCCGGCACCGGTCGATCCCCCGACGACGGCGAGCAGTGGCGCGTCGAGTGCCGCAGCTCGCGGAAGGATGTAGTCGTCGAGTTGGGCGAGCAGCTCACCGCGCTCGCGCCGTGCTCCCTCGACATCACTCAGCTGCAGCGGGTATGCCGTCGCGTCGACCCCCCGTCGCAGAGACTGCAACGCGGCCAGCAATCGCGCACCCTCGACGTCCTCCGACACACGGGACATGATCCAGGGTCGGAGACCGCGACTCAACTTGGCCCGCCGCACGCTCCGTGAATCTCTTGATGTAACAGCACTCACACCTGCCGCAGGAGTTCCTGCGCGGACGTCAGGGACAGCAGCAAGCTGCTGGCGTTTCGCACCCCCGGCAGGACTCGAACCTGCGACCTAGACATTAGAAGTGACTTGCTCTATCCAACTGAGCTACGGGGGCAAACGTTGGCAGATTACCGGACTGCGTTCCGGGGAGCCGACTGTCAGTGGCCAGAACTACCGTCCTGCCATGGCAGCCCATCACACTAAGGACAAGGGAGACCTCGGCACTGCGAAAGCCTATGCCGATCTCGTCGCGTCCGGGTTCACAGTGCTGTTCCCGGCCACCGAACACGCGCCGTTCGACCTTGTCGCATATGGGTCGGGTCAGTTCCATCGCATCCAGGTGAAATACCGGTCGTCACGTTCCGGAGCCATCTCAGTCAATTTTCGCTCGGTCTGGGCGGATCGACACGGCACCCACACAAAACGAGTCGATATATCGGAAATCGATTACGTCTGCATCTACTGCCCCGAGACTGACCAGTGCTACTACATCCGACCAGCCGATCACCGCCAGTCGGTCACTCTGCGCGTGCAGCCGAGCCGGAACGCTCAGGAGAAAGGAGTGCTGGAAACGTCACGGTTTCGCTTGTTCCCGACGACTGCTGCACCTCCGGTCGCTCTGACTACCGCAGACACCACATCGGGCGCTGGCTGAGCGACCTACGGGATCACGAGTGCGCGCCCAACAATCGTCGCACCTCGTCGTTGGAGGTCTGCCCGAATTTGCGGTATGCCGCACCCACCGCCGCGAAATCCCGCGGCTGCCACGGGCAGACCAACTCATCGACCTCCTCCGCGAGCGCCGCACACACGTCGGGCGGGCCGACGGGAGCGACGGCGACCGAGAGCGCCACCCCTTGCTGTTGTATGACGCGAACGGCCACTCGCATCGTCGCGCCCGTCGCCAGGCCGTCGTCGACCAGCAGCACCACGCAGTCCCGCAACGGCACCGGCGACCGCGACCCGCGGTAGAGCTCCTCCCGCCGTCGCAACTCCGCGACCTCCTCGTCGCGGACCCGCGCGAACTCCTCGTCCGGCACGTGCGATTGATCGAGCACCCCTACGTTGTGGACGGTTTCGAGTCCGTCCGCGGTGCCGGCGACCGCGCCCATCGCGACCTCCGGATGACGTGGGAGCCCGAGTTTGCGAACGACCAGCACATCCAATGGGGCACCGAGTCGGTCGGCGACGACCGCCGCGACCGGTACGCCGCCCCGCGGCAGCCCCAGCACCACTACGTCGGACCTCGCGGCATACCTGCTCAACTGCTCGGCGAGCGCGGCACCGGCCGCCGCGCGGTCGGCATACGGCCGTCGTGCTCGCGTGGACCACAGCGCCATGACGACCTCGCTAGTGCGGTGTGGGCAACTGCCCTATTTCTGATTCACTGCATTTGGGACCGTGATCTCCCGGTCCTCGTAATAACGGTAGAGCGCGGTCCCGAGGAAACGCACGCGCAGCTGCGAGACGAGTTCGAGCAACTGGTGCTCGGACCGCACGACCGGTGGACTGCTGTCGCCCCGGTCCAGCCGGGCACGCACCATCGCCAGCTCGCTCGCGGCGTCCTGCAACTCGCGCATCTCCGCGACCGCCTCGTCGCCGCCGTGCCGTTCCGCCCAGGCGAGCGCGTAGCGGCGCTCTTTGATCGAGGACAACATCACGACCTCGGGCCCGGAGAGCCAGCCCGCGTCGACATACGTGCCCAATTCACGGGAGATGAGCTTCGCCTCGTGCTGGCGGGCGAGCACGATCAGCGTGACGAAGGCGACGAAGAGCGGCAGCTGCAGGACCAGGTAGAACAGCAGCCAGCCGTCGTCGGAGAGGACGGCACCGATGTTCCACAGGCAGTGCAGGGCGACCGCGCAGCACCAGCCGGTCAGCGGCGCGGTCAACCGTTGCCACCAGTGCGGGCTCGTCGCCGCAATGCCGATACCGATGCCGGTGCAGACGGTGAACATCGGATGGGCGAACGGGCTCATCACCACTCGCACGAGGAACGTCGAGAAGAGACCTTGGTCTCCGGCGTTGGCGTAACCGGCCGCCAGATAGACGACGTCCTCGACCGCGGCGAAGCCGGCGGCAGCGAGCCCGGCATACACCATGCCGTCCAGCACACCGTCGATCTCGCGACGCTTGAAGAACAACAGCAGGAGCGGGCCGAGCCCCTTCATCGACTCCTCGATCACCGGCGCGAGCCACACCGCGGCCGAACTGTGATGCGACTGCATCGGATCGAGCAGGATGGAGCCGAGGTTGTTGAGCACCGACGCACTGAAGGTTGCGATGCACGCGCCCCATAGGAGGGCGAAGACGAGCATGCCGGTCGGCTCGCGCTCGAAGCGGTCCAACCACAGGAAGACCGGCACCACGATGCCGACGACGACCAAAGACAGCACGATTCCGAACGCAGTGGCGACCAGCCCCGACTGGTCGTCGATCAGCAGGAGCATGCTGAGACCGCCCGAAGCGAAGCCGATGGTGACCAGCGCGACCAGCAGCCACCTGCGCAGCGCAGGGCGCCGATCGGGGCGTGGTGGCGGCAGCACGCAGGCAGGGTATGACGCCACGGCGCATCACACCCCCGCAACCTCGCGCACCGATGCGCGCTTGTGATCCCTGAGGTGCCTGTTTTGAATCGACTTCCCTACAGTGATCGGGTGAGCGAAGACAAGGCACGCACCGACCGGATCGTCTGGATCGACTGCGAAATGACTGGATTGAGTCTGACCGACGATGCGCTGATCGAGGTAGCTGCGCTGGTCACCGACTTCGAGCTGACCCAGCTCGGCGAAGGTGTGGACGTCATCATCAAGCCCCCGCAGGCGGCGCTGGAGCAGATGAACGAGTTCGTGCGAACCATGCACACCACGAGCGGTCTGCTGGAAGAACTCGCCTCCGGCGTGACGATGGAAGAAGCCGAGCAGCAGGTCCTGGATTACGTGCGGGAGTTCGCGTCCGAGGAGGCGAAGTGGCCGCTCGGCGGCAACACCGTTGCCACCGACCGCGGCTTCCTCGCTCGGGACATGCCGCGGTTGGAAGGACACCTGCACTACCGGATCATCGACGTCTCGTCGATCAAGGAGCTGTCCCGCCGGTGGTACCCGCGGGCCTACTTCAACGCTCCGGCCAAGAACGGCGGGCACCGGGCGCTCGCCGACATCCGTGAATCCATCGAAGAACTGCGCTATTACCGGGAGGCCGTTTTCGTCCCGCAGCCCGGCCCGGACAGCGACACCGCCAAGAAGATCGCGGCGAAGTTCACCGCCGAGAGCTGACTCGCGAGGGTTGGTAACGACCACCCCTTCGCAGCAGGTACGATGGTCCGCGCTGCTTCCGTTCGGGAGCAGTCATGGTGGGTGTAGCTCAGCTGGTAGAGCGTCGCGTTGTGGTCGCGAATGTCGCGGGTTCAAGTCCCGTCACTCACCCCACTGGCAGAGCCCCCGGCCCGTCGAGGCCGGGGGCTTCTTGCGTCTTCCGAGTCAGACGGCTCCCAGCCTGCGGTCGGACTTCCCGAGGGAAACGCCCAGCCACTCCTCACACGATGACGGCATGCGATCCATGTCCCGCTGGGAGTTCACCCTGCTCCTGGCGGCAGCCGCCTTCCTGGCCGCCTACGCGGTGCCGATCCTCGACACCGGTCTGGCACCGGCGGAGCGGCACCTGTGCAACGCGGTCGAGTGGCTGACCTGGGGACTGTTCGTCTTCGACTACGTCGTCGAGTTCCGCAAGTCGAACAACAAGCGCAAGTGGATGATCCGGCACATCGTCGACTTCGCCGCGCTGATCCTGCCGATGCTGCGGCCCCTGCGACTGTTGCGGATCGTGCCGATGCTGCGGGTGCTCAACCGGATGACCGTGGCGTCGCTGCGTGGCCGCGTGGCGGCATACATCGTGGCGACGACGTTCCTGGTCGGCTTCACCGCGTCCCTGACGTGCCTGGACGTGGAGCGCTATGCACCGGGCAGCAACATCCACACCTTCGGCGACTCGGCATGGTGGACGATCGCCACCATGACGACCGTCGGGTATGGCGACCACTACCCCGTGACGACGGAAGGGCGGTTCATCGGCGCTGCGCTGATGATCTCCGGCATCGCGCTGCTCGGCACGGTCACCGCCACCCTCGCCTCGTGGATCACCGAGCAGGTCGAGCGCGATGACGACCGGTTGCTGTCCGAGATCCGGTCACTTCGTCAAGACATCGCGAAACTACAGCGACAGCAGGCGAATTCGCGATGATCCGTCAGCTCTCGGGCTCGCGCTGGATCGTCAGCGCGACGGTCTCGTAGGCGAGGCCGTGCGTCTCCGCCGGTGCCAGGCAGGTCAGCTGTGCCGCGGGCAGCGCGAGAGCGCGCAACTCCACCTGCACCCGCTCCGGCAGCGGCGCACGACACTCGAGGGTGACCGACCAGCGGTCGCCGGCACGCACCGCGGCGAGGACCTGTATGTCGTGACGGCCCGCCGGCCCGTAGCGCCGCAACACCTCGGCGACGGCATACTGCGGGCCGGGCCCGAGTTCGGCATAACCACGCAGGTGCTCGGCCGAGACGATGCCGGCGCGCAACTGCTCCAGCGCGGTCACCGCCGAGGTAGCGGTGACGCCCCCGAAGCAGACCCCATCCGGAGCGACCAGAACGTTTGCGGCATAACGGTCCCCGCCGACGTGGCTGCACTCCCATGTCTGCTCGGGCCACGCGTCACTGAGCGCACGCGCCACTGGCCGACCCCGTATGGCGCAACACGCGTCGTGTATGCCGTGTGTGCAGACCAGGTAGACCGGCGGCAGCCCCACCCGTCCACGGCGTTCGATCGCCGGGATGACGTCGGCCAGGTCGGCCTCCTCGGTCCAGTTGCCCCACTCCTGACGGTGGTCGCCGCGGGCGTCATACCGCAGCACAGCCCAGGCCCGCGCTCCGTCACGCGACTGGCGACCATGCCTGCGGATCAACAGGATTCGCATCCCGGCGGCGAGTGCGGCCTGTCGCAGCGCGTGCTGGAGGTCGGTGTCGATGTCGAGCTCTGCGAAGCCGGCGAACGGCCACGGCCCCGGATGCTCGATGAGCACCCAACCGTGTGCTTGCGCCGCCGTCCCTGCCAGTTGATCGCCGCGACGACGGGCCTCTGCCGCGCAGCGGAAGCTCGCCGAGCGGCTCACGGCTGAGCAGGCAGAACGACCCCGGCACGCAGCAGCCGACGCGCCAACTCGAGGCCCAGATCCGCTGCGACACAAGGCTGTTCGCCGAGAAGGCCCATCATGCGAGGCAGCTCTTCGGCCTCGAAGTCGAGCCAGCCGACCCGCGTGTGCAGCCGGTTGCCATCGAGGCGTGCGGCCAGGCCGCCGCGCAACCGGACCAGCGAAGACTCGTCGAGCGCGTCACAGGCGGTCTGCTGGGCGAGCGGACCGAGCGGCGCGGGCCGGCTCTGACCGTTGCGACTGCGCGCGAACGCGGGTGCCGCGTCGGCCTGCTCGAGGGCCGTGCGCAACTGCTCACGCACTGCTTCGACGACGTCGTCCGGCCCCGTCACGCCCACGGGCAGGGATCGGCGCGCGGCAGGGTCGTTCCGGAGGCGCGCGAGCGCGTCATTCATGAGTTGCTCGGCGACGGCGTAGCGGGTCCACACGTGCACGCCGAGCGTCAGATGGATCGAGATCTCGTCCTGCGCCTCGGCGGCGTGCAGCCACCCGCGCGGCAGGTACAAGCAGTCCCCCGGATGCAACACGGTGTCGATGACCGGATCGCGCTGAGCCGCCGCTGCGACGTCGGACCGATGATCGGTCCAGGGCTGGTCCCGCAACGGGTCCGGATGCACCGGCTCGTGGATGATCCAGCGTTTGGTGCCCTCGATCTGCAGCACGAAGACGTCGTGGACGTCGTAGTGGTCGTCGAATCCACGGTTGGCACGGGGCGTGATGTAGGCGTTCGCCTGCACCGGATGTCCGAGTTCGGTCGCCAGCTGCGAGGTGAAAGCGCCGATCGGGTCCCAGGTGCGATGCAGCGCCTGCAGGACGATCGTCGCGCCGTCGGCGAACTGTCGCCAGACAGCCGTGTCGTCGAGTTGATCGGCGATCGTCGCGCCCACCCCGGCGGGTGCGGTGAAGCCGGCGTCGGCCAGCGTGGCGCCGTTCTTCGCCATCCGCAGGAACGGCGTGCGCAGCCCACGGCGCGAGAGGAGCTCGTCAACTGCCGAGGCGGAGAAGAGATCGGAGTAGTCGTCCGCACCGCGGGTCAGCAGCGCGCGCTTCGCCCATACGCCCGTCGCGAATTCGGATGGCGGGACGTCGAGCAGCCTGGCCTGGGCGACCCCGGCACCGAAATCGGTGCCGGGGTCGCCCGACTCAGCGTGCAATGCGCTCAATTGTTGAAGCCTGCTCCACCGTCGGCGCCGCCATCCTGCACACCCTGGGTGCCACCGGCACCACCATCAGCCGGGCCCTCCTGAC
The DNA here is from genome assembly GCF_014640635.1 of Flexivirga endophytica. GTDB lineage: Bacteria > Actinomycetota > Actinomycetes > Actinomycetales > Dermatophilaceae > Flexivirga > Flexivirga endophytica. Next base: position 283,921 of record NZ_BMHI01000001.1, on the reverse strand, counting down.
CCGCACCGCCATCGGCGCCGCCATCCTGCACACCCTGGGTGCCACCGGCACCACCATCAGCCGGGCCCTCCTGACCCGCACCGCCATCGGCGCCGCCATCCTGCACACCCTGGGTGCCACCGGCCACCATCAGCCGGGCCCTCCTGACCCGCACCGCCATCGGCGCCGCCATCGGCGCCGCCATCCTGCACACCCTGGGTGCCACCGGCACCACCATCAGCCGGGCCCTCCTGACCCGCACCGCCATCGGCGCCGCCATCCTGCACACCAGGCGAACCGGCAGCACCACCGTCGGCGGGGCCTTCCTGGCCGAAAGAATCCTGCGTGGAATCAGTCATGAGTCCTCCTGCGAATCTCGCGGCCCGTCATCGGGCCGTGTGCTTGCGAGCGGCAGCTCGCGACGACGCCCGGTGGCGCCGCCACCACTTGTCTACCCCACCGGGCCGGGGACAAAAAGGGATAACGGTCAGGGATTTCAGCCCACGGACCGTTTCGGGTGCTTCGCGAACCATTCGGCACGCCGATCCAACTGCTCCTGCTCGATCTCGGTGTGCAGCACCGACGGCCGGGGCTCGGACTTGTGGTGCTTGGGTTCGCGCTTCGGCTTCTCCGGCTCCGGGGGCCGCTGGGCGGCCTTGGCTTGCTTCTCCGCCTGCTCCACGTCGTATGCCGCCCGCCGCGCCTGACGCTCGGCGAGGACCTGGTCCCGCTCCGGCGTCTCCGGCGGGTCGTACTGTGCACGCACCGTGGCGACGGACTCCCAGCGCTGCTTGCGAGTGATGTAGGAGTCGCGGATCTTCTGCTCGCGCTCGGCCTGTGCCCGGCGTTCCTTGGCCTTCTTCTCGGCCTTCGCCCGCTGCCGGTCGAGCCGGTCGCGCACCACGCGCGACTTCTGCGCCTGCAGCAAGAAGGTGTCACGTCGTTGCAGTCGTGCTTCCTCGATCGCGGCTTGTTCCTCGGTGCCCACGGCGATCGCGCCTACCTCTCCGTCGTTCTTGGTGTCGGCCCGCGGCGCGGTCGCGTCGCGGGGACCCACCAGACCAGTCTTACCCGAGCGCTGCGACGTGCTGGCAGCACCCACCGCTTGGGCCGCGTGACCGGCAGCCAGTGCCGCCCGGCCGTAGATGTGCGGGTCGCCGGTGGCGTCCCGCATCGCGCTGAGGCGCAACTCGTGCGCGGTGTCGTATTCCCTGGCCGCCTTCAGGTCCTGCTTGGCGAAGGTCGCGTCGTCCTTGGGCGGCAGCAGGATCATCTCCTCGGCCGGAAGTCCGGACTTCAACTGGCGGGTGCGCAACAGTTCCGCGTCGACCTCGGCACCGAACAGCACCGCCAGGTTGGTGATCCACAACCACAGCAGGAAGATGATCGCGTTGGCGAACAGGCCGTACGTCTTCTGGTAGCTCGCGCCGTGGCTGAGTGTGATGTAGATGCCGAGCGCCGCTGACGCCAACAACCAGACGACGAAGCCGATGAGGGCGCCCCACGTGAAGAGGTCCTTCTTGGTCTTGCGCACGTTCGGTGCAGCCCAGTAGAGCATCCCGATGATCAGCACCACGATGAAGACGACGAACGGCCACTTGGCCCAGTCCCAGACGGTGACCGCCGTCTGACCGAGGCCGACCGCGTCACCCAGTTCCTTGGCCACCGATCCCGTGGTGACGATCGCGAAGATCACGACCAGCATCAGCACCACTTCGATGGCGGTGACGACGAACAGCGACGCCTTCAGCTTGATCGTCGAGCGGCCCTCGCGGATGCCGTACATCCTGTTCGTCGCCTTGCTGAACGCGGCGACGTAACCGGATGCGGAGTTGAGGGCGAGCAGGATGCCGACGACGAACGCGATGCCGCCGCCGCCCTGCGTCGTGATGTTCTCGATGAAGCTCTTGATGGTGTCGAGCGACTTGTCACCCGGCTCCTTGCCCACGATGGCGGCGAGCTTGTTGACGACGTCATTGGCCGTCTGTTTTCCGTTGCCGAAGAGTTTCAGCAGCGACAGGATGGCGATCAGTCCGGGGAACAGCGACTGCATCGAACGGTAGGTCAGCGCGGCCGCCAGATCGGTGCACCCGTCGGAGCCGAATTTCCCTGCGGCGCGCTTGAGCGCGACCTTCCAGTCGTTCTTCGCGTAGGTGTCCGGTGTATCCCTGGGGCGCTCTACTTCTTCGTCTTCCAACAAGAGCATCGACATCGGAGGGTGTCCTTCGATCGGGGTCAGAGACAGGCGTCAGCTTCGCAACCTAGCGCAGCCTGTGGGTGAGACCGGGGTACGGACGTGCGCACGCCCCCTCGATTTCATTTCTGCCGGTCGGTCCTGCTATCTTTCTCAGGCGTTGAACGAGCGCCATTAGCTCAATTGGCAGAGCAGCTGACTCTTAATCAGCGGGTTCGGGGTTCGAGTCCCTGATGGCGCACCACACCGAAGGCCAGGACACCAGTCGTGTCCTGGCCTTCGTCGTGTCCCGATCGCTCTCAGCCGCCCGTGCCCGATCTCACATCGGTCCGATCAGGCAGTTTCAGGCCAACCAGCGCAGGCCGACCCCACCCACGATCGCGGACCACTGCCGACCCAGACCCCACGTGTGACCGGCTCCGCAAGCGGCGAGCGCGATCGCCGTTGCGGCATACAGGATGAGCTCGTCGACCACCGGGTTGTTCTCCAGCGGCAGCGAAGCGAGCCACAACGAGCCCATCAGCATGGTCGCTCCCGCGGCCGCGGGGCGCAGAGCGATCCCGAGCAGCAGGGCGGTGCCCACCAGGAACATGCCCGACATGAATGCCCAGTCCACCCACGCCTGGCCGGCCATCGAGTGGGACGCATTGGCGAAGGTGCCGTCAACGCCGGCGAGGAACCCGCTGGTCGGCGACCCTCCGTGCACCCGTGCCCGCGCCCGCGGTGTCGCGAAACCGAGGCCGAACGCCTTGTCCAGGAACGCCCACAGGAAGACGAATCCGAGGAGCACACGCACCGCGGCAAGGGCGACCGGACGCGCCCCGGCACCGCGACAGCGACCAGCACTCGACAACACCGAGCCGTCGCGATGTCCGGGCCGAGTGAGACCTGCACGGGACCTCACATCTGATGCGCTCGGATCTGATGTGGCCACAGGACTTTTGGGCAGCCTGTAACCCCGCTCACATGCTGGACAGCCGCACGTAGCAGACTGTCCGCCGTGCGTGCACTGGCGAAGACAGGTGCCCGGCCGGGCCTGGAGCTGATCGATGCTCCGGAGCCGACCGCTGGGCCGGGCGAGGTCAAGATCAAGGTATGGCGGGCGGGCCTCTGCGGCACCGATCTGCACCTGGAGGGATGGGACGACTGGGCCGCGGCCACCGTCGAACCCCCGTTGATCATCGGTCACGAGTTCTTCGGCGAGGTCGTCGACATCGGACCCGGCGTCACCAGCGTCGAGGTCGGCCAGCGGGTCTCCGGCGAAGGGCATGTCGTGTGCGGCGAGTGCCGCAACTGCCGCGCCGGCCGGCGGCACCTGTGCATCCGCACCAGTTCGGTCGGCGTCAACCGCAACGGCGCCTTCGCGGACTACGTCGTCATACCGGCCACGAATGTCTGGGTGCAGCCGGATGACATGGACCCGGACGTCGGTGCCATCTTCGACCCGTTCGGCAACGCGACCCACACTGCGTTGTCCTTCCCCATCGCCGGCGAAGACGTGCTCGTCACCGGAGCCGGACCGATCGGTGTCATGGGTGCCGCGATCGCCAAGCACGTCGGCGCGAGGTACGTCGTCGTGACCGACGTCAGTGACTACCGGCTGGAGCTGGCCAAGGCCGCGGGCGCGGACCGGGTCGTCAACGTCAGCCGCGAACGCATCGCCGACGCACAGGCCGACCTCGGCATGCGCGAGGGCTTCGACATCGCCCTGGAGATGTCCGGAAACCCCACTGCTGTCAGCGAACTCATCGACAACATGAACCACGGTGGCCGCATCGCGATGCTTGGCCTGCCGGGTGACCCGTTCGCGATCGACTGGGGCCGGGTCATCACCCACATGCTGACGATCAAGGGCATCTACGGCCGCGAGATGTACGACACCTGGTACGCCATGAGCGCGATGCTGCAGTCGTCGCCCGAGCTGGCACACGCCGTGCAGTCGGTCATCACCCACCGCTTCCCCGCCGAGCAGTGGCAGGACGCGTTCAACGCCGCACGGTCCGGGGACTGCGGCAAAGTCGTCATGGATTGGAGCTGAGGAGATATGTACGCCAACAAGGACGCGCTCGTCGCGACACTCCAGGAGATCGAGGACGCAGGGCTTACCAAGCACGAGCGGGAGCTGTCCTCCCCGCAGTCGTCCAAGGTCGAGACCGGCGGCGCCGAGGCGCTCAACTTCTGCGCCAACAACTATCTCGGACTGGCCGACCACCCCGACGTGGTCGCCGCCGCCCGAGATGCGTTGGGCCAGTGGGGATTCGGTATGGCGAGCGTGCGCTTCATCTGCGGCACCCAGACGCAGCACCGGGATCTCGAGCGGCAGATCGCCGAGTTCACCGGCACGGAGGACGCGATCCTCTACTCGTCGTGCTTCGACGCCAACGGTGGCATCTTCGAGGTGCTCTTCGGTGCACAGGACGCGATCATCTCCGACGCGCTGAACCACGCGTCGCTGATCGACGGCATACGGCTGTCGAAGGCGAAGCGGTTCCGCTACCAGAACGCCGACATGACCGACCTGCGCGCGCAGCTCGAAGCGGCGAAGGCCGCCGGCGCGCGCCATACGGTCGTGGTGACCGACGGGGTCTTCTCGATGGACGGCTACTACGCACCGCTCGCCGAGATCTGTGATCTGGCAGAGGAATTCGGCGCCCTGGTGATGGTCGACGACTCGCACGCGGTCGGTTTCGTCGGTGAGGGTGGCCGCGGCACACCGGAGCACTGCGGCGTCATCGACCGTGTCGACATCGTCACCGGCACGCTCGGCAAGGCGCTCGGTGGCGCGTCCGGTGGCTATGTCGCCGCACACCAGGAGATCGTCGACCTGCTGCGGCAGCGGTCACGGCCCTACCTCTTCTCCAACGCCGTGGCACCGTCCGTGGTCGCGGGGTCCATGAAAGCGCTTGAGATCGCGGGCAACTCGCGAGAGCAGCGCGAGAAGCTCAACGCCAACACGGTGCTCTTCCGGACGATGATGGGCGAGGCCGGCTTCGAGGTGTTGCCCGGCAGCCACCCGATCACGCCGATCATGTTCGAGGGCGAGGACGGCGCACGCCAAGCGGCCCAGATCGCCGACGCGATGCTGCGACGCGGCGTCTACGTGATCGCGTTCTCCTACCCGGTGGTGCCGCAGGGCAAGGCGCGCATCCGCGTGCAGCTGTCGGCAGCGCACAGCGAGGACGACGTGCGGGCGTGCGTGAAGGCCTTCGAAGAGGCTCGCGCCGAAGTGCTCGGCTAGAGATACAGACCGGTGTTGCCGGTCTCGACACGCTGCGCGGCGACTGCGTGCAGGTCGCGCTCTCGTAGCAGCACGTAGTTGCGGCTCTGCAACTCGACCTCGGCACGGTCCTCGGGATCGAACAGCACCCGGTCGCCGACCTTCACCTGCCGCACGTGCTGACCGACCGCCACGACCTCGGCCCAGGCAAGACGTTTGCCGACCGAGGCGGTCGCCGGGATGACGATGCCACCGCCCGACTTGCGCTCGCCGCCATCACCGTCGACGGAGACGAGCACGCGGTCGTGCAGCATCTTGATGGGCAGGTTGCCCCCGGAGGGCTCAGCCACGCGCGCGGCGCAGGATGCCCAGTGTCAGCAGCACCGCGGCCACGCCACCGAGGGCGAAGCCGAGCTTCTGGGTGTTGAGCTCACCGTCGGGCGTGTGCGTGAAGCCGCCGACCTTGAGCTTGGCGCCTTCGACCTGGCGCTTGGCGAGCTCTTTGGGCTGTGCACGGAACGCCAATTCGTCGATCGTGCCGGTCAGGCGCTCGCGCGTCGCCGCGAGATCCGCCTCGATGTCCTTGGCGGAACGCGTGGCAGGTTTCGCGGGGGCCTTGTCAGCCATGGTTTCTCCTCGACTCGAAGTTCGTTCAATACACTCGCCGCCGCGTACGTCGGGCTCGCCTGAGACGATAACGGATATCGAATGACGTTCGCAGCGGCCCACACTTCTGTGTGGCGGCGAAGCACCCAGGAGGTTACAGATGGCTCGGCTCGAGATCGGCGACCAGGCACCGGCATTCACACTCACCTCGGACAGCGGGAAACAGGTCTCGCTCGCCGATTTCAGCGGCAAGCGCCTGGTGATCTTCTTCTATCCCGCAGCGATGACACCGGGCTGCACCAAGGAGGCGTGCGATTTCCGCGACTCGCTTGCCACCCTGCAGGGTGCGGGCTACGAAGTCATCGGCATCTCCCCGGACAAGCCGGAGAAGCTGGCGAAGTTCGTCGCCAAGGAGTCCCTGACCTACCCGTTGCTCGCCGACCCCGACAAGGCGGTACTCGAGGCCTACGGCGCGTATGGCGAGAAGAAGCTCTACGGCAAGACGGTCGTCGGCGTGATCCGCTCCACGATCGTGGTCGGCCCCGACGGCAAGGTCGAGCTGGCCCGCTACAACGTCAAGGCCACCGGACACGTGGCATCCCTCTCCAAGGCGCTGAAGCTCGTATGACGAGAGTCTCCCGCTGGGAACAGGGTCACCACGGCTACGGCGCCCGCTTCGCGCAGTTGCTCAAGGACGGCGTGGACATCACCGGTGAGGCACGACTCGCCGACACGCTGCTCCCCCGCTCCGGCAGGGTCCTCGACGCCGGCTGCGGCATGGGACGCATCGCCGCTGCCCTGGAGGAGGCCGGCCACGACGCGTATGGCGTGGACCTCGACGCCGAGCTGCTGGCGCAGGCCGGCAAGACCTATCCGGCACTGCCGGTAGCGCAGGTCCGACTGGAGGACGTCAGCCCGGATTCGCTTGCGGCTCAGGAATTTCCGTCGGCATACGACCTCATCGTGTGCGTCGGCAACGTCATGACGTTCCTCGCCGAGGACTCCGAGCGACCCGTCCTCGCGGCGCTGCGCACGGTGGTGACACCGGAAGGACGACTGCTCGTGGGCTTCCACCAGGGCGGTGGCTCCGGGCGGCGTAACTACCCGGCCGACGAGTTCATCGCCGACGCCGAGGCGGGCGGCTGGCAGCTCGAGTCGCGCTTCGCGACATACGACCTGCGGCCGGAGCCGGGCGAGGACATGTTCTTCGTCGGGATCTTCCGCGCCGCGTGAACGCGCCGCTCGGGCGACGTCATAGACTCCTCGTCCGAGCGGCCGTAGCCCAACTGGCAGGAGGCACGGGTTTTAGGTACCCGACAGTGTGAGTTCGAATCTCACCGGCCGCACCACATCTCAGTGAGTCGCGAGCAGTTCGTCCAACATCTGCGGCATGGCACCGACGCCGACCGACAGGTGTCCCTCGCCCTCCAGCAGGTGCGCGGTGGCACCCGGCACGTTCGCGGCGAGCCACTGACCGTGGGCGAACGGCACCATCAGGTCCGCGCTCCCCTGCCAGACGAACGTCGGCACCGTGATGGCCGCGAGGTCGAACCCCCACGGCACGGTGAACGCCAGGTCGTCGTCGGTCCAGCCGTCGACGCCGTTCTTCAGCGCCTCGCGGAAGTTCGCGGCCATCTCCTCGCCGGCCTCGTCGGTTATCTCCTTGCGGTCGACGTCGGGCAGCAGGGTGCTGAGCTCGCCGAGGATCGCCTCGGGTGTGGCTTCCTTCAGCTCCGCCCGCATGCCGTCCAGCATCGGCCGCAGATCGGCCTCGCCCTTGAGCGCAGCGCCGAACTCGTCGATGTTGCCCTCGCCCATGCCACCCAGGAAATCCAGGCCGTCCGCGTCGTATGGCGCGACCCCCGCGATGCTCAGCACCCCGGTGATGCGGTCGGGCAGCAGCGCACCGGTGGCGAGCGCGTGCGGGCCACCGCCCGACCAGCCGGCGGTCATCGCCTTCTCGACCCCGACGTGGTCCAGGATCGCGGTCACGTCGTCCGCGATGTCGGCCACGGTGCGCCCCGCTCGGCGCGACGAATCGCCATACCCTGCACGGGAATACGTGACCAGTCGGATGCCACGCTCAGTGGCCTGCTCGATCATCACCCGGCGTGGCAGCACCGACCCGGGTGTCCCGTGATGGAAGACGAGAACGGGGCCGTCGTCGGCTCCGTTCACTCGTATGTCGAGGGCACGTCCGTCCGGCAGCGAGATCGAAGTCATGACATCAGCGTGCCACGCGGGGTGCCCGCCCGCAGGCGGTCCCCGCGAAGTAGGTTCGTCGCCATGAGCCCGCGCGCTGCCGACGACTACACCGCTTCGCCGACCCTCGAATCGGTTGTCCTTCCCGTCCGCCTCGGGCAGGAGGACGAGTTCGAGCGGGCCTTCGCCGGCGCCATACCGATCATCAGCCGGCAGAAGGGTTTTCGCGATCTCCGGCTGACACGCTGTATCGAGCGGCCGAACGAATACCTGCTTCAGGTGCAGTGGGAGCAGCTCACCGACCACACCGTCGGATTCCGTGGGTCGGACGACTACCAGCTGTGGCGCGAAGCGCTGCACCGCTTCTACGACCCGGTGCCGACGGTCGATCACTTCGTCGAGGTGTTGCGCGGCTGACGTCCGAACCTGCCGTGCGTGGACCTCCCCGGTGTCGACACCCGCACGGGCAACTCTCGTCCGGCCGGACACCGGTCTCCCCCGTGTCGAGCCCGGTACGGGAAACTCTGCTCTCGCCGTACCGGACTCTCCACCGGGTCGAGTTGGACACAGCCGCGCGACACGAGCTCAGGCGACCCAGGGCGGCACCCCCGCCGACTCACCGTCGCCACGAGTCACCTCGCCGTCGCGGACCGTCACCACACCACTGAAACCCGTTGCACCTGCGGTGAACTGCCGCAGCTGACCCGAGGGGACCACGACGGTGTCGCCCGCCTCGAGTGGATACTCGACGCCGTCGACCAGCACACGCGCCGACCCCGCGGTGATCGACCAGAGCACCTCCCCCGCGAACGAATGCTCAGGGCCGCGTATGTCGGGCGGCATCTCGACCAGCCACAGGCTCGACCCCGCTCCACCGAGGGTCGGCGACGCCAGGGTGATCATGGTCGCGTTCGGAGTGGTGATTGTTCGCCGCTGTGCTGCACGCACGATCTGCATGGCATCTCCTATGATAGACAACATGGTTGACGATATAGACAACCCAGTTGACAATCAAGTCCCTGGCTGGCACCTGGCGCTCCTGCTGCTCGCCGGCTTCCGCGAGCTGGTCGACGAGACTCATCGCCGCCTCGCGGAGCAGGGTCACGCCGGCGCGCGCCCGACACACGGCTTCGCCCTGCAGGCGATCGGCGGTGGCGCGACCAACGCGGAGCTCGCCACCCGGCTCGGCGTCACTAAGCAGGCCGCCGCGAAGACGATCACCTCCCTGGAACGCGAGGGCTACGTCACGCGGACCAACGACACCATCGACGCGCGACGCGTCATCGTGCGTCCGACTGAGCGCGGCATCCAGTTCCTGAGCCTGTCGGCGACCGCCTTCGAACTCGCAGTCGCCGAGTGGCGCGCCCGGGTCGGGACCGACGCAGTCGACCAACTCGGCGCAACGTTGCGGGGCTTGGGTCTCACGACCGGGCGCTTCGACCTGGCTGCCTGGTCGGGCTGATCAGGCGGTGCGGAAAGACACCCAGACATCGTGCGGGACGTCGGAGTCGCCAGGAACCGCCCGCCGCTCGACCGTGTATCCGGCATCGAAGCTGCCCGCGACCGCGGGCCACAGCGCGACGGCAGCGGCGTTCGCGTCCTGGTAGGCCACGTCCCATCGGCCCGGGTACTCCCCGACGACGACCCGGGCGAGATCGAAGCCCAGACCAAATCGTCGAGCTCCCGACACCACGAAGAAACTGTTCAGCACGCGCACCGGCTCGTTGACAGCCCGGACCAGGGCAAGGCCACCCGGATGCTCACCGATCGTCAACATCCAGGCGTGCCAGTCTGATCGGGTCAGCGCGTATTCGAGCCACTCACTGCGGAAACTTCCGTCGGCGCAGGGTAATGATCCGACCACCCCGGACATGTCGTGCCGGTACATCAGCCACAGCCGCTGGAGAACTTCTCGATCATCAGCGCCCGCACGGCGTACACGGATCGGCGTCGGTAGACCGGAGCGGGGCGCGAGATCGATCACCGAGTGAGCTTCTCACCGAACGGTGATCGAGATCGAGTGATATCCGGTCGAACCGTTCGGCGCGGGCGGCGCGGGCTCCTCGATCTGGACGCCACCGTCGGCATCGATCGCACGCACGGTGAGCGTGTGGTGCCCGGGCTTCGCGTCCCACTGGTAGACCCACTGCCGCCATACGTCGGAGTTGCCGGCGGCACCCAGCCGGGCGTCCTGCCAGCCGCCGTCGTCGACCTTGACCTGGACCTTTGAGATCCCCACGTGCTGACGCCATGCCACACCGGCGACCGCGACGGTGCCTGCGTCGACCTTGGCACCGCTGCGTGGGACGTCGATGCGTGATGCGGTCTTCACCGGGCCGAGTGCCGACCAGCCACGCGGTGTCCAGTAGCCGGCATCCTGCTCGAACGTCGTCAGCTTCAGTTCACTGAGCCACTTCGTCGCAGAGACGTAGCCGTAGAGGCCGGGGACGACCAGCCGCACCGGGAAGCCGTGCTCGGCCGGCAGTGCCTCGCCGTTCATCGCGACCGCGATCAGGGCGTTGCGGTCGTCGGTCATCGCTTCCAAGGGAGTCCCGGCGGTGAATCCGTCGACGCTGCGCGACAGCACCATGTCGGCCCCCGGCTTGACGCCTGCCTGCTTCAGCAACTCACGGACCGGCCAACCCGTCCAGACAGCGTTGCCGTTAAGGTGCCCACCGACCTCGTTGGAGACACACATGAGGGTGACCATGGCCTCCTGCATCTGCTTGGAAAGCAAGGTGTCCCAGTCGATCTCGATCTCGTGCTCGACCATTCCGGTCACGCGCAAGCGCCACGACGCCGGGTCGACCTGGGGCACAACGAGCGCCGTGTCGATCCGATAGAAGTCACCGTTCGGGACGATGTACGGCGTCACACCCTTCACCCCCACCGACGCGCCGGGAGGCGGAGTGACCTTCCGTCGAACGTGCGGCATCACGAAGGAGTCACGTGCGGCCTGCACCGCGCGAGCGCCGTTCCCCCAGGCACGACCGACCGATCCGAGCAGCACGGCGACGCCGGCAGCTCCCGCTCCGAGCAGCACCGACCGGCGGTCGATCGAACGGGGCGCGTCGGCGCCGGCGTGGACCCGCAACACGTGTTCGCGCCACAGGTGCAGAGTGATCAGGCCGGCGGCCGCACCGACGAGCAACGGCGCCAGGTCCACGGCGCCTGCATGCGGCCTCGAGGTGACGGCCGCCGCCGCGACCATGATGAGAACGACGAACGTGGTCAATGCGGCCGTGAAGCGCCGCGGCAGCAACCACCCGATCAGCAGGCTGAGCAGGACCAGCACGACGGCGATCCCGCCGAGCAACACGTGTTTGTCGTTCGTGCCGAACGTGTCGATCGCGAAGGTCTTCAGCCACGCCGGCGTCCGGTCGATGAACGCGCCACCGACCGCGAGCACCGGGGACGGCGTGCCGTCGCTCCACCCCTGGCGGAGCAGGACACCGGCAAGGAACTCGGCGATGCCCACCGTGACGACGCCCGCGGCGAAACCACCGGCAGCGGCCAGCACCCCGTGGCGTGTCGTGGGCGACCCCGACGACCGGGAGTCCTGCGACGCTTCGACATGTTCGTGTAGCACGTCTCCATCGTCGCACCGGCGCCGCGGACGGCCTATTGTCCTAACAACTCCGTAATGTCCTGCCGCAGCGCGCGCAGCGCGTTGCCACGGTGTGAGATCGAGTTCTTCTCCTCCGCGCCGAGTTCGGCCAGGGAACGCCCATCGGGCAACTCGAAGATCGGGTCGTAGCCGAACCCGTTGTCCCCGCGCTGGTTCCGCGTGATCAGGCCGGGCAGCTCACCGATGCGCGAACGTTCCGTGCCGTCGGGAAGCGCAAGCACCACACAACACACGAACCGTGCCGTCAGCTTCTCGGCCGGCACGTCGCCGGTCTGCGCCAGCAGCAGGTCGATGTTCGCCTGGTCGGCGCCGTGAGTGCCGGACCAGCGGGCCGAGAAGACACCCGGGCAGCCGCCGAGCACGTCGACCGCGAGTCCCGAGTCATCTGCGATCGCAGGCAGTCCCGTGGCTTTCGCGACCGCATGAGCCTTCAACGAGGAGTTCTCCAGGAAAGTCACGCCCGTCTCCACGACGTCGTCGACGCCGTCGAAGGTCGCCACGGAGACGACCTCGACATCGGACAGCGCGGGCACCTCCGCGACCAGCTGGCGCATCTCGCGCAGCTTGCCCTCGTTGCGCGTCGCGAGGACGAGCTTGGTCACTTCGCGCGCTCCCGAGCGGGAGCCTCGAGGGCCTCCTGCTGCAGTGCCGTCAGATCGCCGATCCCCTTCTCGGCCAGGGCGAGCAACGCATCGAGCTCGTTCCGGTCGAAGGGCGCGCCCTCCGCGGTGCCCTGCACCTCGACGAAACCGCCCTCGCCGGTCATGACGACATTCATGTCGGTCTCGGCGGTCGAGTCCTCCGGGTAGTCCAGGTCCAGGACCGGCTGACCCTTGACGATGCCGACGCTCACCGCGGCGATGGAACCGGTCAGCGGCTGTGCCTTCGCCGCGATCAGGCCACGCTCGCGCGCGTCGGCCACGGCGTCGACCAGCGCGACATACGCACCGGTGATGGACGCGGTGCGGGTGCCGCCGTCGGCCTGCAGCACGTCGCAGTCGAGCACGATGGTGTTCTCGCCCAGTGCCTTGGTGTCGATGACGGCGCGCAGCGAACGACCGATCAGCCGCGAGATCTCATGCGTGCGTCCGCCGACCTTGCCCTTGCGCGACTCACGGCTGGAGCGGGTGTTGGTCGAGCGCGGCAGCATCTCGTACTCGGCGGTGACCCAGCCGGTCCCCTGTCCGGCCAGCCAGCGCGGGACGCCGGCGGTGAACGATGCCGCTACGAGCACGCGGGTCTTGCCGAACTCCACCAACACGCTGCCCTCGGCGTGGTCGAGCCAGTTGCGGGTGATGCGCACGTCGCGCAGTTGGTCGGGGGCTCGGCCGTCATGGCGGGTCACGTGATCAGTCATGCGTGCCAGCGTAGGAGGACGCCCCTCCCGTCTGATTGACCGGCATACCTTGTGATTGAGCGGCATATTGAATCGGGCGGAATCGATATGCCCCTCAATGCAGGGGTATGCCGCTCGATCAGTGGACGGCTCGGATCACTCGAGGCCGAGAATCGCCTTGCGCAGCAATGCATTCAACGCCACCAACTCCTTGGCACTCAGCGCTCCGAGCACCTCCTGCTCACGGCGCATCCCGGCGTGCACGTACTTGTCCCACGCTTCGCGCCCCGCCCGCGTCGGCCGGACGAGCACCCGGCGCCGGTTCGCGCTGTCGGTCTCACGAGTGATCATCCCCGACCGCTCCAGCCGATCCAGCCGACCTGTCATCGACGCCTTGGTGACGCCCACGGCCTCGGCCAGCTGCGTCGGCGTCGCCTCCGTGGGATAGGGCTGCACCATCAGATGATGCAGGGTGTCGTAGTCCTCCATCGTGAAGTCCTGCCCGGCGAACGCTGCCGCATCGCGCCGATTCTTCGCCCGCAGGATGAACTGCATGCGGGTCATCGCACCTTCGATCTCACCGTCGAAGGCCGGGTTGCCCTCCCACAGCGCAGCCCAGCGCGCCACGTGCAGGTCGATCGAGTCCTGGCCCTTCGTCATACCCCCGAGGTTAGTACGTCAACATATAATTCGTTGACGAACAGTTCGTCACCGAACTATTCTTGAATCCATGACCTCGGGCAACACTCATCGGCTCCCCAGCGACTTCCGGCTGGTCGCCGCAGGCCAGGGCCTGTCGTGGCTGGGCAACGCATTCCAGCCGATCGCGCTCTCCGTCGGCATCCTGTTGCACGGCGGATCGGTGGGCGAGCTCGGCTCCCTCATGGCCGTGCTCATGGTCAGCCGCACCATCTTCACGCTCGCCGGCGGCGTGTGGAGCGATCGGCTCTCGCCGCGCTCGGTGATGATCTGGTCGGACCTGGTGCGCGCGGTCGTCGCCGCCCTCACCGGGCTGGTCTTCGCGACCGGGTTCGCGTCGTTCGCGATGCTCGCGCCGCTGACCGTGGTCGCCGGAGCCGCGGGGGCCTTCTTCCAGCCGGCAATGCAGTCCCTGAAGCCCACCCTGGTGCGCGTCGACCAGCGCCAGCGCGGGAACGCCGTGCTGAGCGTGCTCCAGGGTGTCAGCTTGATCGTCGGTCCCGCACTCGCCGGCATCATCGTCGGATTCGCCGGCGCCCCAACGGGCTTCTTCATCAACGCCGCGACCTACCTCGCCTCGTGTGCAACTGTATGGCGGGTGCGCGCGGTCGTCATACGCGGTGACGATCGGGATAGCTTCGTCACCGACCTGCGCACCGGCTGGCGGGCGATGCGCGAACGCGACTGGTTGTTCGTCGGCGTCGTCGCAGCCGGGGTCTATCACGTCGCGAACGGCGTCCTCCTCGTGCTGGTTCAGGTCATCGCGTTGCGCGACCTCGGCGGCGCGCACGCGTTCGGCTTCATCGCGGCCGCAGAGGGTGCGGGCGGCCTGATCGGCAGCGCCATCGCCTTCCGGGTGAGCCCCAAATATCCGTTGCGCATCGGCTGGCTCACCTGCGCACTCATGCCGCTGTGGGCAGCGGGCTACGTCTGGCCCGGTCGGCTCGACACCGTGATCGTCACCGGCCTCATCGGGTATGCCGGGCTGATGTTCTTCAGCGTGATGTGGGAGACCGCGATCCAGGATCACGTTCCGCACCATCTGCTCGCCCGAGTGGCCTCCTGGGACATGCTCGTCTCGTTCGTCGGTATGCCGCTCGGCAGCGCCCTCGCCGGGCCGCTCGCAGCCTACTTCGGGATCAAGCCGGTGCTGCTCGGCTGTGCACCGGTCCTCGCCTGCTGCGCGCTCGCACCACTTGCCTGGCGAAGCAGCCGCGATCTGCGACGAACTGATCCGGAGCCGGAGACCGGGCCGGATCCCGCCGTCGTCGCTGCGGCGGACGCGCGCCATACCTAAGCTGTCCGTCATGGGACTCATGGACAAGCTCAGGGGCGAACTCGTCGACATCATCGAGTGGATCGACGACTCACACTCGGCACTGGCGTGGCGCTTCCCGCGCTACAACAACGAGATCAAGAACGGCGCGAAGCTGATCGTCCGCGAGGGACAGGAAGCCGTCTTCGTCCACACCGGCAAGCTGGCCGACCGGTTCGGCCCTGGTATGTACGAGCTCACCACCGAGAACCTCCCGCTGCTGGCGACCATGCAGGGCTGGCAGCACGGCTTCAACAGCCCGTTCCGCAGCGAGGTCTACTTCATCAACACCCGTCCGGTGACCGATTTCCGTTGGGGCACAGCCAATCCCGTGACCGTGCGGGATCCCGATTTCAAGATGGTGCAGCTGCGGGCCAATGGCCTGTGCATCGTGCGGGTGGTCGACCCGCACGATCTTCCTGCGGGAGGTCATCGGCACCGACAGCCGCGTCGACATCGACGAGATCGGTGAACTGCTGCGCCGGGTCATCACCCTCGCGTTCTCCGACATGATCATGGAGACCAAACTCGGCGTCATCGACCTGCAGGGCAAGCAGGTCGAGTTGTCCGGCAAGCTGCGCGACTTCGTCGCCGAGCGCGTCGACGACGAATACGGCCTGGGCATCGACTCGATCACCATGAACATCTCGCTGCCGGACGAGATCACCAACGCGATGACCCGCGGCGTCGCCAAGGGTGTCGAGGCTTCCGGCTGGACCGGCAACCTCGGCGACATGCAGCGCTACCAGCAGGCGATGGCCGCCGAAGCCATGACGACCGCGGCCGGCAATCCGGGTGGCGGCGCCATGGGCCAGATGATGGCCGCCGGCATGGGTGCGGCGATGGGCGCCCAGATGGCCGGCCAGACCGCCGGCTCGCTCGGCGGCGCACCGGCCGGCACTCCCCCGCCGCTGCCCGGCGGCAAGACCTTCTATCTGGCGGTCAACGGTCAGCAGCAGGGGCCGTTCACCGTCGATCAGCTGCGTGAGTCGGGCCAAGTGGCGCCACAGTCGCTGGTGTGGGCGGCCGGTATGCCGGCCTGGGCCGCCGCCGGCAAGGTGCCCGAGCTCGCGCCACTGTTCGCCCCCACCCCGCCACCGTTGCCGCCGACCGCTCCGCCGGCAACGCCACCCGCCCCGCCGGCCGAATGACGCGATGACCGACGACCGGCTGCCGCCGCTGCCACAACCTGTCAACCTGCCGCAGCCGCCCCCTCTCCCGCAACCGGCGCCGCTGCCCGATCCGGGTGCCCTGCAGGACCCGGCGCAGTTCCAGGTGTCGGAGGAAACCCGCACCTACCCGTGTCCGCAGTGCGGCGCCAACCTCTTCTATCACCCCGGTCACCATGAGCTGGTGTGCCGCTCGTGCGGACACCACGAGGCGCTCAGCGCACCCCGGGGCACCGTCACCAAACGCGATCTCGGGCAGGCCATGCAGCAACTCGCGGAGCGCGTCCGGGCCGGCGAGCGGGGTGGACCGCAATCGCTGACGCGCGAAGTCGTCTGCCAGAACTGCGGTGGCACAACGTCATTCGAGGGAACGCTGACCGCCACCAAATGCCCTTACTGCGCGACACCCATCCAGCGCAACGACCTACAGAAGGCACCCGAGCGTCTCCCCGTGGACGGCGTGCTCCCGTTCCAGATCGATCAGGACACCGCACACACCAAGATCCTCGAGTGGATCAACAGCCGGTGGTTCGCGCCGCGCGAGTTCAAGACCTACCGCGAGCTCGGGTCGTTCACCAGCATCTACCTGAGCTACTTCACGTATGACGCCCAGACCGTCACCGACTACACCGGCCAACGCGGTGATCACTACACCGTGACGGTCGGCAGCGGCGAGGACCGGCATACGGAGACGCGCACGCGATGGTGGCCCACCTCCGGCCGTGTCGGCAACGACTTCCGGGACGTTCTCGAGCCGGCCAACACCGGTCTGGATCACAAGAAGGTCGTCGAGCTCGAGCCGTGGCCGATTCCGTCGGCGCAGCCCTACTCCCCGCAGTATGTAGCCGGCCACCTCAGCCGCACCTACGACGAGGACGCGCAGCAGCGATTCGAGCACGGCGCGAGAGGTCAGATGGACAACGTCATCCGCTCGACCATCCGTCGGGACATCGGTGGCGACGAGCAGCAGATCGACCAGGTCCGCACCAGCTTCAACGCCCTGACCTTCGCCCAGCTGTTGCTGCCCGTGTGGTTGATGACAGTGACTTTCGAGGGCAAGCCGTTCCAGGTCTTCATCAACGGCGTCACCGGAGAGGTCCAGGGACGCCGGCCGTGGAGCAAGGTCAAGATCGCGTTCGCGGTGCTGCTGGCGATAATCGTTGTCGCGATCGTTGTGCTGGCTGTCAAGATGACCCGATGAATGCGACCGAGCTGCGAGACCTCCTGCGCGACGACCTGAAAACCGCTCTGCGGCAACGTGATCGGACTGCGATGTCAGCGTTGCGCTCGGCGCTGTCCGCGATCGACAACGCGGAGTCGGTGCCGACCGCCGCCAGTGCCGGCGCGATCGAGGACGCCTCTGTCGGTGTCGGCACGACGGAGACCGCTCGCCGCGAACTCACCCCTACGCAACTGCGGGACATCATGCGGAGCGAGGTGGACGAGCGTCACGCCGCCGCGGACGAGTGCGTAGCGGCCGCCCCGGACAGTGCGGAGCGCCTGCGTGCGGAGGCCGCGGTCATCGCGTCATACGCCGACTTGAACGGAGCCTGCGACTTCTGACAGGGGTCCAAGGGCCTCCACCGACGCCGCTTCCTTCAAACGTCGTATGACGCGAACGGCTCGGCGAGCTCCACGTCTCCGGGCCACACTGCGGCGGCCTGGTTGCGGCATACCTCACGGTCGTGCCACGCCGGGATGTGTGTGAGCATCAGCCGCCGCACACCACCGGCGGTGACGGCGGCTTCGGCTGCACGCCGGCCGGACAGGTGGATGCCTTCGGCGTCGTCGGTCTCGTCGCAGAACGCCGAGTCCGCGAGCGCCAGGTCGGCGCCGGTGAGCAACGGGGTCAACGCGGGCGTGCTGTCGGTGTCGCCGGTGTAGGCCAGCACCTTGCCATCGGCCTCGACCCGCAGGCCGAACGCCTCGACCGGGTGGTTCACGCGGTGTGCAGTCACGGTGAACGGCCCGACCGTGAACGACGTCAGGTCGGCGAGCTCGCGGAAGTCGAACTCCGGCTTCAGCAGCGCCGGTTGGGTGGCTTCCTCATCGGTGACACCGGCGGCGCGGGCGACGCGCAGGTCGGTGCCGACCGGACCCCACACCGGCACGGTGACGGTCTGTGGGTGCACGGGGTGGTAGCGCAGGACGACGTGCAGCCCGGACAGGTCCGCGCAGTGATCGGGGTGCAGGTGGGACAGCACGATGGCGTCGATGGCCAACGGGTCGATGAACCGCTGCAGAGAACCCAGTGCGCCGTTGCCCAGATCCAGCACGAGGTTCCAGGTCCGGCCCTCGTGCTGCGCCTGCAACAGATAGGAGGAAGCGGGCGAATCCGGTCCGGCGAACGACCCGGCACAGCCCACGATCGTCAGCTTCATGAGACTTCCTTCTGCTGCACCATGAGGCCTGAGATCCGTCTGCGTCGCAGGTCGCAAGCTCCCTGCAACGCGGCGGCTCTCATGCTTCCTGTCCTTGTCGTGAAGAACTTCCGTGCCGGAAATTGCCGGTGAAGACGTGGTCGAACTCCGGCCCAAGACCGAGGAATCGCTTTGCGAGTCTTCGGAATTCGTCCGGGTCACCCGTCGTGGTGAACGAATGCCCCGGGGTGTCGTCGGTGTCCGCACGGAGCAGGTCCGCGTCGGCCAGCACCCGGTAGAGGTCCTTGGCGGTCTCCTCCGCGGACGACACCAGGGTGACGCCCTCGCCCATGACGTAGGAGATGACGCCGGTCAGCAACGGGTAGTGCGTGCAACCCAGCACCAGCGTGTCCACATCGTCCTGCTTCAGCGGCTGCAGATAGGACCGCGCGCACTCCAGCAGCTCCGGGCCACCGGTGACGCCGGCCTCGACGAACTCCACGAAACGCGGGCACGGCACACTCGCGACATGCAGATCGGGCGCTGCGGTGAACGCGTCCGGATAGGCCCGCGACTGGTAGGTGCCTCGGGTGGAGATGACACCGACCCGACCGTTGGTGGTCGCACGCACGGCACGCCGGACAGCAGGACGGATGACCTCGACGAGTGGGACGTCATACCGCTCACGGGCGTCGTGCAACACGGCCGCCGACGCCGTGTTGCAGGCGATCACCAGCGCCTTGACGCCGTGGTCGACGAGCCGGTCGAGACACTCCAGCGCGAGCGCACGCACCTCACCGATCGGTCGTGGTCCGTATGGCGCCCGGGCGGTGTCGCCGAGGTAGGCGATCGACTCGTGCGGCAACTGATCGAGCACCGCACGGGCGACGGTCAGACCGCCATACCCGCTGTCGAAGATCCCGATCGGTGCGTGAGCGCGGCCGGAGGACGCCTCATCAGGCGCGGGCCTGGTCGACGATGAGGAACGAATCGGCGTATCGGACACGCTTTCCAGCCTAAGGCGTTCTCGAGTACGTACTCGCCGGTTCAAGAGTCGAACTCGTCACACCGGAGCGCGAGCTCAGTCCTCGGCCCCGTGCCGGACGAACGGGTTGTCCAGGACGCCGATATCGCCGATCTCGACGGACACCCGCTGGCCGGGTTGCACCGGACCAACACCTTCCGGAGTGCCGGTGAGTATGACGTCACCCGGCAACAGGGTGAACGCCTTGGACACGTAGGACACCAGGGTCGCGACGTCGAAGATCATGTCGGCGCTGGTGCCGTCCTGCACCGTCTCGCCGTCGAGCCGGGTGACAACGTGTTGCTGCGTCGGGTCGAGGTCGGTCTCGATCCACGGACCGAGCGGGCAGAAGGTGTCGAAGCCCTTGGCACGCGACCACTGACCGTCGGACTTCTGCAGATCCCGTGCGGTGACGTCGTTGGCGCAGGTGTAGCCGAAGATCACCGACCGTGCTTCGTCCGGCTCGATGTCCTTGCACATGCGGCCGATGATGACCGCGAGTTCGCCCTCGTAGTCGACGCGTTCGGACTGCGGCGGCATCACGACCGGGTCGCCGGGCCCGGCGACGGCGGTGTTGGGGATCAGGAACATCAGCGGCTCCGCCGGCACGTCGTGACCCAGCTCCGCCGCGTGCTCGGCGTAGTTGCGGCCGATCCCGATGACCTTCGAGCGTGGGATCACCGGTGACAGCAACCGGACCTCGTCGACGGTCGTCGTCACGCCGGTCAGCTGGATCTTCGTGTAGAGCGGGTCGCCGGAGATCTCGGCGATCTTCTCGCCTGCTCCGTCGACCAGTCCGAACGTCGGGTCCTCACCAGTGGTGTATCTCGCGATGCGCACCGAGTCACCCTATAGTCACCCCACGAAGTTTC
This sequence comes from Flexivirga endophytica, assembly GCF_014640635.1. Lineage (GTDB taxonomy): Bacteria > Actinomycetota > Actinomycetes > Actinomycetales > Dermatophilaceae > Flexivirga > Flexivirga endophytica. Next base: position 263,320 of record NZ_BMHI01000001.1, on the reverse strand, counting down.
TCCTCCGCTTCGTCACCCCACGAAGTTCTCCTCCGCTTCGCTCCCCCGATACTTCGCGGGGGCCCCGACCCGCTCCCCCGAATACTTCGCGGGGACCCCGACTCCGACCGCACAGTCGATCGTGTCGTTCGGGTTTCCGCTCACGGCTTGAGGTGGGGAGCCAGCGTCCACCACATCAACGTGTAACCGGCGTCGTTGGCGTGGATGTTCTGCATGCTGCACATCCACGTCCAGGTGCAGATGCGCGCGACGTTGGTCGGCACCTTCCCGAACGAGGTGGTGACCATCGGGGTGTCGGCATCGCTGAGGAAGGCCTTGGCGATGTCGGCGACCGGTGCGTTGATCGTCTTGGCCGCTGTGGCGATCTCGCCGTTGAACGTCGTCGCCAACCCCTCGGACGCCTTGGCGATCTGCTGGCCCTGCGTGCCGAGCAGGTAGGCGGCCAGGAACGGGTTGTAGTAGTTGAGGACCACGATCTTGGAGTTGGGCGCGGCCTTGTGCAGTGTCTGGAGGATCGCCGGCAGCTTGGTCGCGACGTCCGTCAGGCCGCCCTGGAGGCAGGCGAAGTCGATGTTGGTGCCCTTGACACAACGCTGTATGTCGTTGGCTCCCAAGTCGATCGTGATGACGCCCCGGGTGTTGGCGTGCGCCTTGAGGAAGGCCAGCGCCTTGGCCTGCTGGCTCTTCGCCGGGTCGTTGCCGCCGCAGATCGCGCCGCTGGTGAAGGTCTTGGTGTCCTCCCCCGAGCACGCGTAGTTGGTCAGTCCGATGTTGGGGTTCTGCAGCTTGAGCATCTGCAGTGCCCCACCGACATACCCGCCGGTCTTGTCATCGCCCTTGCCGGGCTGGTACCCGGCGGCGAGCGAGTCGCCGAGCGCGAGGTACCACTGCGGGGCGGTCGTCGTCGCGGCCCGCACGACCGTCGTCGTCCGCGTCGGCGAGGCGTCAGCTGCGGTCATCGGAAGCGAGACGGTTGCCGCGGCGATGCCGACGGCCGCGACAACGGAGAGCTGACGGCGCATGGGGGTGGCTCCTTTTCGATACAGACACAGGAGGCAGCATGAGCCTCGGTACGGCCTGAGCAGATTCACTGTAACGACGGAAGCGACCCGGACCACCGACTTCGCGAAAGATAAACTCGAGTAGATGTCGACCCGTCTCCCGTATGCCGCCTGGGCCCCTCTCGCCGCAGCGCACGAGCACCGGGTCGACGAGTTGACGGCCGCGCATCGGCAGCGCCGCCGGGGTGGGCGCGCTCATCCGGTCGAGGACTTCCTCTTCACCTACTACTCCCACCGTCCCAGCCGGTTGCGGCGCTGGCATCCCGGTGTCGGGGTCGCGCTCGAGGACGCCGGCGACCGGGCGAGCTGGCCGCTGCACCGGCAGGTCGACGGCGCCGCGGAGGTCGACCTGCCGCAGTTCCTCGCCAAGCGTGGCTCGACCGTGCGCTTCATCAGTTCGCTGCTGTCCGCGACCGAGGGACGCGCACCGGCCCTGGGCTGTTTCGGGCTGCACGAGTGGGCGATGGTCTACCGGTCCGGCGACATACGTCACGAGGACTGGCCGTTGCGGCTGGGCAGCGCCGGCACCGACGAGGTCGTCGAGCGCCATACGGTGCGCTGCTCGCACTACGACGCCTTCCGCTTCTTCACCGAGGACGCCCGACCGCGCAACACCGTGCAGCCGACCCGTGAGCGGCAGGTCGCCCTGGAGCAACCTGGTTGCCTGCACGCCGGGATGGACCTCTACAAGTGGGCCTACAAGCTGACGCCGGCGATCCCCAGTGATCTGGTGCTGGAGTGCTTCGAGCTGGCTCGCGACGTGCGGGTGCTCGACATGGAGGCCTCGCCATACGACCTGAGTGAGCTGGGATACCAACCGGTGCGCATCGAAACACCCGAGGGCAAGGCCGAATACGTCCGCCGGCAAAAGGAATTCGCCGCCCGCGGCCAAGAGCTGCGCCGTCGCCTGATCGCCGTCTGCGACGACTTGCTCTCGCCGCCCCCTTCGCCGACAGGACAGGCGATGCATTGAAAGGACAGGCGATTGGGCCGATTTCGGACCGAATCGCCTGTCCTCTCGATCGTTGCCTGTCCTCTCGGCATCACTTTCGAGGCTCGACGCCGCGCTTGAGCAGTCCGTAGGTGAACGAGTCGACCAGCGCGACCCAGCTGGCGTGCACGATGTTCGGTGCCACGCCGAGGGTCTGCCAGCTGCCGTTCTCGTCGCTGGTCTCGATCAGCACCCGCGTCGTGGCGTCGGTGCCGTGCGAGGCGTCCAGGATGCGCACCCGGAAGTCGATCAGCTCGAAGGCCGCCAGCTCCGGGTAGGCGTCGGCGAGCGCTTGGCGCAACGCGTGGTCCAGGGCGTTGACCGGGCCGTTGCCCTCGCCGGTGGCGACGGTGCGCTTGCCGGCGGCGGACAGTTTGACGGTCGCTTCTGACAGGGAGGGCTCGCTGCCGCCCGTGGAGTCCATGATGACCCGCCACGACTCGGCGTCGAAGTAGCTGAGCGGTTCGCCCGTGACCTCCTCGCGCAGGAGCAGTTCGAAGGACGCGTCGGCCGCGTCGAAGGTCCAGCCCTGCTGCTCCAGCTCCTTGACCCGCTTGACGGTGCGAGCGGCCAGTTGCGGGTCGTGCGTCAGGTCGTACCCGAGCTCCTTGGCCTTCAGCTCGATGCTCGCCCGGCCGGCCATGTCGGACACGAGGGTGCGCATGGAGTTGCCGACCAGCGCCGGGTCGGTGTGCTGGTAGAGGTCGGGATCCACCTTGAGTGCGGACGCGTGCAGGCCGGCCTTGTGCGCGAAAGCACTCGCCCCGACATACGGCTGACGCCCGTAGGGCACGACGTTGGTGACCTCGCTGATGGCATGGCTGAGGTGCAGGGCGCGGCCGAGACGCTCCGGTGCGACGACCTGCTGGCCCAGCTTCAACTGCAGGTTGCTGACGACGGTCACCAGGTCGGCGTTGCCGGTGCGCTCGCCATACCCGTTGATGGTGCCCTGCACGTGGTCGGCGCCGGCCTGCACCGCGGCCAGCGAGTTGGCGACCGCGCAGCCGGTGTCGTTGTGGCAGTGGATGCCGAGCCGAGCCTGGGTGCAGGTCAGCACGTCGCCGACGACATCGGTCACCTGAGGCGGCAGCATGCCGCCGTTGGTGTCGCACAGCGCGATCACCGAGGCACCGGCCTCGGCGGCGATCCGCACGACCTCCAGTGCGTATGCCGGGTCGGTGCGATAGCCGTCGAAGAAGTGCTCCGCATCCAGAAAGACCGAACGACCCTCTCGGACAAGGAAACTCACAGTGTCCGAGACCATCGCCAGGTTCTCGTCCAGCGTGGTGTGCAGGGCTTCGGTGACGTGCCGGGAGTGCGACTTCGCGACCAGCGTGACGACATCGGTCTGCGCATCCAGCAGCGCACGCACCTGCGGATCGTCGGCCGCCACAGCATGTGCCCGGCGGGTCGACCCGAAGGCAGCCAGCGTGGCGTTCTGCAGGTGCAACTCGGTGCGGGCGCGGGCGAAGAACTCGGTGTCCTTGGGGTTCGCGCCCGGCCAACCGCCTTCGATGAAGCCCACACCCAACTCGTCCAAGTAGGCCGCAATCGCCAACTTGTCGGCCACCGACAGGTTCAGACCCTCCTGCTGGGCGCCGTCCCGCAGGGTCGTGTCGTAGACGTGGAAGTCGGTCATCGTTGCGCCTTTCGAGGCGGGCTGGTCGGGGTCCTCGCGAAGTATCGGAGGCTGCGGGGGGGGAACTTCGTGGGGTGACTATGCGTGGTGTGGAACGTGGCCGCGGCGGGCCGGTCCTCCGCTCGCGCCGGGTGTGGGTGGCCCGGACACGAAAAAACCTCCCGGGGTAACGGGAGGTTGCGCGTCGGACCGGGTCCGACGCGCTAGCTGATAATGACCGATGCGGTGGTAACCGCGGTCACGAAGAGTGCCACGGGCACAGCTTGCCACCACTCATCCGAGGCGTGACACCGGCGTCTCGCCATACGGACGGCTGAGGGCGTGGCTGACCACACCGGCGCGACTCACCAGTTCCAGGGCCAACACAGCAGCGGCAGGCAGACCGGCGGAGGCGGCGTCGGCTGCGGGGGCTTGGTGCGGGTCGGCTTCGGCCGCACCGTCGGCGTCGCCGATGGCGGCGAGGGCCGCGTCGGGGTCGGACTCGGGCTGTGGCTCGGCGGTCGCGTGGTGGTCCGCACCGGCGGCGTCGTGACGACGATCGGCGGGGTGGAGCTGCCGGGCCGGGTCGACGACGGAAGGCTGACCGGTGAGCTGGTGGTCCCGGCGGGCGGCGCCGATCGTGTGGTGGACGCGGCCGAGGAGGGTAGATCACGCGACGAGCTGGGCGCCGTGGAGTCGGTCGACGCCGTCGTCGCGGACGACGCACTCGCCTTCGTGCTCGTGCTCTTGTTCCTGTTCTTGGCCGCCGCGGCGCTGCCGGACCCGGCTGCCGCCGCTCCCGGCGCGGACCCCGCACTCGACGGCGCCTGCGAACTCCGACTCACCGAGTGCGTGGCCGCCTGCGGCGGCGGGTTCGATCCGGTGCGGGTGAGCGCGAAGGCGGAGCAGGTGCCGGCGACCACGACAGCCGTGGCGACCCCGCCGATCGCCAGCTTGCGGGACTGACCGGCGCCGCTGCCCCATTTGAGCCAGAAGACACCTCCGGCGGCGGGCGCGACATGGCCGGCGGTCGCCCAGGCGATACCCGGACCGAGTGTCAGCAGAGCGGGGAGCAACGCGCCGCCGAGGTCGGCGTCGACGATCCGCAGATCCGCCAGCCGCCGGGCGCACGTGGGGCAGTCCTCGACGTGCTCGCGCACGTCGGATGCGGCGACGGTGTCCGCCTCGGGCAGCAGTTCCACCAGTCGCGGGACGTATGGCGCGCACTCCGGGGCGATGCCGTGGGTGGATCCGTGTGCCCGGATGTAGGCCGTCCGGAAACCGGTCCGTGCACGGCGCGCGAGTGCGGCGATCGCATTCGGTGACCGGCCCAGTTCCTCAGCCAGGTCGGCGTTCTTCTCATGGTCGACCGCGGTGCGCCACAGGACCATCTGCCACCGCGGCGGCAGCGTCGCGAACGCCTCACGCACCAGTCCGAGCTCGGCGTGGTGCGCGACCGGGTCGAGGGCATCCCTGTCGGCGTTCTCGAAGTCGGTGATCTCGTCGGTGAGGACATCGCTCGACGACGCGCGCCGTGCGCGGTTGGCCGCCTGGTTGCGGACCGAGGTGAGCAGGTAACCACGCACCGACGCCGACGGGCCGCCGTCGTTGCTGATCGCGTGGAGCATTCCCGAGAAGGCGTCGGAGGCGAGCTCTTCGGCGTCCTTCGGCTGCCGGCTCACCCGGCGTGCGGCAGCGAGCGTCGCGGGATAGTGCCGCGACCACAACTCGGCCATCGCTCGTGGGTCGCCGTCGCGCACCGCCATCAACAGGTCGGTGTCATCGGCTTCTGCCGCAACGGTCATCGCGTCTCTTCTTCGGGGAGGTGCCACCGTCGGATCAGGAGCCCGAACTCCCCAGGTGGCGCCCAGATTCTCGCACAACGCGGCCGCGTGCGGTCGACTCCCGGTTGATCGACCTCGCCGCCAGATCGATCAACCGGTCAGCCGGCGCCCGCGTTCCGGACCATCGCGACGGACGCCTCGCCCACGTCGGAGAGCGCGTGCAGCAGGTCCACCGGATCGATGCTCATCGGCTGGGACCGGGACTGGGCCACCAGCCGGCTGTACGTGCGCACCGCAGCAGCAAGCGTCTGAAACTCCTCCGAACCGGGGTCCGGCCCGATGCGTGGCTCATCATCCGTCACGTCCCGTCCTCCTGACACTGTCGCTCGCCGTTCGCGGCCCCTGTACCTGGTATGACGCACGAGGCCACGAAACGTGACGCGACGGCCGACCGGGCGGGTGTGATCGCCCGTCAGGGACGGGTTCACGGACCTCGCGTCACGGATTCGGGGGTGAGGTGTCTTCTCCTGATGACGGGCAACACTTCTCGGACAGGAGCACACTCATGGACCAGCCGGACCGCGGCACCTTGGCCGCCGAACTCCCCCGCCAGCTGCAGCGAGAGCTCACCCGCGCCCTCGCTTCCAAGCAGGACGCGCCGGACCTGTACCGCTACATCCGCTGGCTCCAGGCCTCGATCAACCGGTTGCACGGCAACCACGGAGCGCAGGAGGCGCAGGCCGTGTATGACGAGTGGGTGGCCACCCGGCCGCGTAGCGCCCGCCGAGCGACGAATTCCGGTCCTCATGTTCATGCCTGAGCCTGCAGCCGCACCCCACCTGCGCCGCATTCGAAGCAAGTCGCCGAGAACGGTCGTCGGTCGATGCCTCGTCAGCGTGGGCCATGTGCTCGAACGGCTGATCGCCGCCGTCGCGCTGGTGCTCGCGTCGCCGGTCTTCATGGGCATGGCGGTGCTGGCTCGGAGGCGGCCTTCGGGTCCGCTGCTGCGCAGCCAGCGCAGAATCGGTGCTCACGGCCGGATCTTCCGGATGCTCGGTTTCCGGACCGTCCGGCGGCACACGGCCCTCGACGCCCTGCCACAGCTGATCAACGTGCTGCGCGGCGACATGTCCCTGGTCGGGCCGCTTCCACCACGCCCGGAGGAACTTCGCCGCCAGCTACGGACGCGACCGGGCATCATCAGCCTGCGCCGAGCCCCCTGATCCCGGCTGGAGCGTTTCCAGCACGCGGGCGACGCCGTCCTCGGCGTTGCTGTCACACAGCCGGTCAGCGGCGGCGATCACGTCGGGGTGACCGTTCGCCATCGCGTATGACGTGCCCGCCCAGCGCAGCATCGGCAGGTCGTTCGGCATGTCCCCGAACGCCCACACCTCGGTGGCGTCGATGCCGAGGGAGTCGCACCAGTGCTGCAGGCCGCTCGCCTTGGTGACTCCAGGTGCCGAGATCTCGGCGGGACCGCCGTGATGCGACTGTGCGACGACGGCGCGATCGCCCAGGACCCGGCTCACGGCGGACACGAAGCGCTCGTCGTCCAGGACTTCACGCCGGGCCAGCAACTTGCCGACGACGGCGTTCGGGTCCAGCTCCTCGACGGGCGCCCGCACGGATCCGTCCGGGAGCCATTCGACGCCGACCTCCGGCAGCCATTCGGTGTCGGCGCCCGGATAGTCGGGCTCCATGTGCACGCCGGTCGCGAGCTCGGCCATGAAGCCGATGCCCGGGAAGCTCCCCCGCAACACTTCGGCGATCTCGAGCACCTGCGCGTGCTCGATGGGATGGGCCTGCCGGACGGTGCGACCGGGCACGTCGTACACGAACGCGCCGTTGGCGCAGATCGCGACGCCGTGGTCGCCGACGACCGCCTCCAGCGCGTGCAGCCACCGCGGTGGTCGTGCGGTCACCACGACCGACTCGACGCCGATCTCGGGCAGCCGCGACCAAGCCGCTGCGGTGCGTGGTGACACCGTCGCGTCCGGTCGCAGCAGGGTGCCGTCCAGGTCGCTCGCGACGAGCTTCGGGAAGATGTGAGACCCCCGGGAATCGGTCCGACGTGAGTTACGCGAGACGGGTCAGCCAGCCGTGGGTGTCCTCGACCCGGCCGTACTGGATGTCCAGCAGCGTGGAGCGGATCTTGCCGGCGACCTCGTCGACGTGACCGTCACGGCGGTGGTCGCAGGACCCGCCGTCCCAGCGCAACTCGCCGACCGGGGTGACGACGGCGGCGGTCCCGCACGCGAACACCTCGGCGAGCTCGCCACTTTCGGCGGCGTCCTTCCACTCCTGGATCGGGATGCGCCGCTCCTCGGGCGAGAGGCCGAGGTCCTTGGCCAGTTCGAGGATCGAGCTGCGGGTGACACCCTCCAGGATCGAGCCGGTGAGCTCGGGCGTGACGATGCGGCCGTCCTTGTAGACCAGGAAGAGGTTCATGCCGCCGAGCTCTTCGATGTAGGTGTGCGTCGAGGAGTCCAGGAACACTGCCTGGTCGCAGCCGGCCGCGATGCCTTCGAGCTGGCCGGCCAGCGAGGACGCGTAGTTGCCACCGCACTTGGCACCGCCGGTGCCACCTTCGCCGGCGCGGGCGTAGTCGGTGGAGATCCAGAGGTTGATCGCCTTGACGCCGTCGCCGCCGAAGTAGGCGCCCGCCGGGGACGCGATGACCGCGTAGGTGACCTTCCTGGCCGGCCGCACCCCGAGGAACGCCTCGGACGCGAACATGAAGGGCCGCAGGTAGAGGGATGCCTCGCCACCGTCGCCAGCCTCGGGCACCCACGCCTTGTCGACCGCGACGAGCTCCTTGAGCGATTGGACGAAGTCCTCCTCCGGCAACACCGGGAGTGCCAATCGCGTTGCGCTGCGGGCGAATCGGGCGGCATTCGCCTCGGGGCGGAAGGTCCAGACCGAGCCGTCGGCGTGCCGGTAGGCCTTCATGCCCTCGAAGATCTCCTGCGCGTAGTGCAGGACGGCGGCTGCCGGGTCCAGCTGGAACGGGCCGTATGCCGCGACGCCCGCGTCATGCCAGCCCGCCTCGGAATCCCACTCGATCCGGACCATGTGGTCGCTGAAGTGGTTGCCGAAACCCGGGTCCGCCAGGACCTTCGCACGGTCGGCTTCGCTCACGCGGTCGGTCCGCTCGGTGACCGTGAACTGCAGGCCCATGACTTCCTCCGGATAACTCTCTTTTGGTTGGACTTCCAAGCAATAGCGTAGGCCCACGCCACCGACCGCTCGCACGCGGTGGTGACGTGGGCCACAGGCTTTCCGGGCCGCGCGTGCTACCCGAGTCGGGCCGCGATCGCGTCGCCGACCTCGGTGGTGGACCGGGGCGTGCTTCCCCGCTCGGCGAGGTCGGCCGAGACGGCGTCCTGGACCCGTTGGGCGTCGGCATCGTGCCCGAGGTGGGCGAGCATCAGACCGACCGACAGGATCGCGGCGGTCGGGTCCGCGATGCCCTTGCCGGCGATGTCCGGGGCCGATCCGTGCACCGGCTCGAACATGCTGGGCGCGGTGCGGTCGGGGTTGATGTTGCCCGATGCCGCCAGGCCGATGCCGCCGGTGACCGCTGCCGCGAGGTCGGTGATGATGTCGCCGAAGAGGTTGTCGGTGACGATGACGTCGAACCGCCCTGGGTCCGTCGTCAGGTAGATCGTCGCAGCGTCCACATGCGCGTAATCGGTCTGTACCTCGGGGAACTCGGCTCCCACTTCCTCGACGGTGCGTCGCCACAGGTGACCGGCGTGGGTGAGCACGTTGTGCTTGTGCACCAGGGTGAGCTTCTTGCGCTCGCGAGCCTGGGCCCGGGCGAAGGCGTCCCGGACCGCGCGCTCGGCGCCGAAGCGGGTGTTGACACTGACCTCGGTCGCGAGTTCGTGCGGCGTGCCGACGCGCAGCGCGCCACCGTTGCCGGTGTAAGGGCCTTCGGTGCCCTCGCGCACCACGACGAAGTCGATGCCGTCCGGTGCCACCCTGGCGATGTCCAACGGGGACGACGTGCCGGGGAACAGCTTCGAGGGCCGCAGGTTGATGTAGTGGTCGAGCTCGAACCGCAGACGCAACAACAGGTTCCGTTCCAGCACGCCGCTGGGCACCGTCGGGTCACCAATAGCACCGAGCAGGATCGCGTCGTGGCCGCGCAGCTCCTCGAGTACACCGTCCGGCAGCGTCTCTCCGGTGGCGTGCCACCGCTGCGCGCCCAGGTCGTACTCCGTGCGTTCGACCTTCGCGTCGGACACCGCGTCGAGGACCTTGAGCCCCTCGGCGACGACTTCCGGCCCGATGCCGTCGCCGCCGATGACCGCCAGATTGATGTGCTGCGTGGGAGCTGTCGTCATACGTTCAGGGTAGGGCGACGTCTCGTCATTCGATATTGGAATCTTGTATGTCGGACATCGGCCGACGCGAGACGCACCAGGGCCCCGACCGGATCACGATCGGGGCCCTTTTAGGAGAATGCATCGAGCGCTGAACACGATGCGGTGCGCGGGAATTCGCCAACACCCGACGATTCCCGCACGTCTATTGCGACGCGGTCAGTCCCGGAGGTCCATGGACTCCTGCAGAGCGCGTCGGGTTTCGAGCTGTTCTTCGGTCATGATGCGGTCCTTCACGTGAAATGCGCGGCCACGGTGCTCCCCCGTGTGGAACCAGGCCGGGCGGAAGTGCGAAAAGTTTGGCGAGTCGTCAGCGCAGCGCGGGATCTCCGCGGCGAGGTGCTGACCTAGAGCTCGCCGCGGCAGCCGATGAGGATGAGGCTCCGCTTCATGTAGCCAAAGCTACGCCTCAGCGTCCGCTCTTCGATACCCAAATCTCATCATTTGGATGATGCGACTGTGACGTACGGCGAGACCCGCGCCTATTAGGCTCAGAGAGTGAGTGTCCGATTGATCGTGCTGCCGGAGGTCTCCTTCGACGGCACACCCATCAAGAGCGTGGCGATCGGACGCCTGACCGCGTGTCTGTCCGCCGATCTGCGCACCGGCGTGAGCAGTGGCCGGCTCATCGACGAACTCTGGCCCCAGCAGCGCCCCGAGCACCCGAACAAAGCCCTCCAAGTCCTGGTGTCGCGCGCCCGGTCGGCGCTCGGCCACGACGTCATCAGCAGCACACCGACCGGCTACCGTCTCGCGCTCGACGAGGAGGAGATCGACGCGACCGCGCTCCGCCTGCGCGCATCGGCCACCCGCAGGGCCGCGCGCGAGGGCGACGCAGCAGCGGCACTCGCGCACGCCGACGCCGGCCTTGCACTGTGGCCGGAGCCGACCGTCGACGATCTCGATGCGGCGGCCAACGCGGACGATCCGGTGCAGCGCCTGCGGCAGGACTCGCTGCCCCACCTGATCCTCCTGCGTCGCGAACGCGGGCTGGCGTTGACGGCCGTCGGCCGCCACGCCGAGGCCCGAGAGTTGCTCGCCTCCTGCCTCGAGGACACGCCCCGCGACGAAGCCGTCCTCGCCGCCCTGCTGCGGTCCGAGGCGGCCACCGGATCCCGTGCGACGGCGCTGGATCGCTATGAACACCACCGCCGTTCGTTGCGTGACGAACTCGGCACCGATCCCGGGCCGGCACTACAGGCCGTCCACCGCGAGCTGTTGGACAGCGACCGCCCGCAGGTCCGCACCGGTGTCGAGCACGACCCCAATCCCCTGCTCGGCCGGGATGACGACATCGACGCGCTCACGGCACTGACCCAGAGCGCTCGGGTGACCTCCATCCTCGGACCGGGCGGACTCGGCAAGACCCGGCTGGCACACGCCGTCAGCCGTCGAGCACTGCAACGATCCGTGCAGTTCGTCGGGCTGGCGGGCGTCACCGACCCGGACCGGGTGGTGGCCGAGGTGGCCTCCGCACTCGGAGTGACCGGGGTGAGCACGCGCGCCGGGCGCGCCACAGAGGCACCCACGGACCTGACCACCGCGATAGCGCGCAACCTCTCCGGCGGTTCGGCCCTGTTGGTGCTGGACAACTGCGAGCACGTCCTCGACGGGGCCGTCCGCCTGGTCAGTGCTCTCGTGGCGATGCTGCCCGACCTGCACATCCTCACCACCACACGCGCCCCACTGGGACTGTCCTCCGAGACCACCTACCCGCTGGCCGAACTCGACCCGGACATCGCGGTCGAGCTCTTCACACAACGTGCCCGGGCGGTGCGGCCGGGCATCGAGTTGCCCGACGACGTCGTACGCCGCCTGTGCGCCCGTCTCGACGGACTGCCGTTGGCCCTCGAGCTCGCCGCGGCACGCACCAATGTCCTGTCCGTGCAGCAGATCGAGCATCGGCTCGGCGATCGCTTCGCCCTGCTCAACCGCGGCGCTCGGGACGCACCTGACCGGCATCGCACCCTGCAGGCGGTCATCGACTGGAGCTGGCAGCTGCTGGGCAGGCCCGAGCAGGAGGCTCTCGCCATACTCTCGGTCTTCGCCGACGGCTTCGATCTCGAGGCCGCGGGCGATGTGCTCGCCAAGGCCGGCTCGACCGCCGGCGACCCCGTGGACATCGTCGAGCACCTGGTCGACCAGTCACTGCTGCGCCGCGCGGACCGCGACAGCCGGCCCCGTTTCCGGATGCTGGAGACGGTGCGCGAGTTCGGTGCCGAACAACTCAAGCGCACCGACTGCACCGAGGCAGCGCTCCGCGCAGTCATCGTGTGGGCCGCCGGAGCCGCCCGCACGCACGGGCCCGTGCTCTTCGGTCCGGCGCCGGACGATGCGCTGGCGTTCCTGCTCGCCGAGGAGGACAACCTCGCCGCGGCACTGCGCGCGGCCGTGGATCGCGAGGACCCGGCCGGAACGGCTGCGCTCTTCGGTGCGCTGGCCGCATTGTGGTCGGTCCAGTCGCGCCACGAGCAGGTCTTCGGACCGGCCGCCGACGCGGTCCGGGTGATCAGCCATTACCGGCCGGACCCGGACGACGTCGAGATCACTCGTCAAGCACTGGTCCTCGCCACGGTCAATCTCACCATCGTCGGCAACCCGACCGGCCTGCGCGCGCTGGTGCTCGTGCAGCGCCTCCCTCCGGCGAGCCGGACAGGTGTCGTCGAGGCGTTGGGGCGACTCGTCACGGACAGCGGTGGCCGGCTCCCGATCGGCGCTCGGGTCCTCGATGCCGATCGGGCGCTCGAGCTGGCCGACTCCGCCGACCCGATGCTGCGAGCCACCGCCATACTGCTCGCATCGCACATCCTGGAGAACGACGGTCGCGTGACGGAGGCACTGCAGACCGCGCGCCGGGGCGTGCAGGACGAGGCGATGATGTCGAGTCTCTGGGGCACCCTCGTCAACCAGTCTCGAGTCGCCGAGCTCGCCTCGTCCCTGGGCGAATACGCGGAGGCCGAGGCGATGGCCGAGCGCGTGCTGCCGCTGTTGGCACGCTTTGGCGCACAGGGCGACATCACCTCGATCCGGTGGATGCTGGCGACGCTGCGCCTGCACCGCGATGACCTGTCCGGAGCGGAGGACCAATTGCAGGCCGCGGGTTTCGATCCGGCGGCGGACTCCTTCGGTGAAGGCACCATGGGACTGACGATCCGCGCCGAGCTGGAGCTCGCCGGCGGTCAGGTCGACTCGGCCCTCCGCCGTTACCGCGCCGCGGTCGAACACGCCGAGACCCGTTCTCATCTGGCGCCGTTCATCGGCGAAGAGACCACCACGCCGTGGGTGACGATCGCCCGCGCCGCCTGCCTCGCCTCGCACGCCGCCAACGGCCGGTTCGACGCGGTCACCGAGCTCCCGGGCAAGCTGATCGAGTCCTTGCGGGACGTGGCGGCCGACATCATCAGCCCGACCTCGCTGGTGATCCGAGTGGATCTACCGGTGTGCGGCGGTGCCGTGCTCGGACTGAGCTACGCGCTCGCAGCGTCCGCCACGACCGCCGCTGAGCGCAGGCACACCGCACGAGGCGTCGCACTCTCGGACGCGCTGGGGGTCTCACGCACGCCCCCGGCCATGTCACGCGATCGTGCCGAACAGCTCGCCATACAGACGGACGCGCCGGCATACGCCTCCGCGACGAAGACGTATGCCGGCGCCGGCCGCGACGAGTTGCTCAAGCAACTCAGCACCTGGCTCGATGAGCTTCCGCAGAGCTGGCGTCAGAGCTGACGTCGATAACCGCGGACCGCGAGCGGGACGAAGATCGCGACCACCGCCGCACAGGCCAGCAGCGCCCAGCCGACCTCTCCGTTGACGGCGCCGTCGTTCGCCAGGGAACGCAGCGCTGACACGACGTGCGACACCGGGTTGACCTTCACGAACGCCTGCAGCCAGTCGGGCATGGTCGACGTCGGTACGTAGGCGTTGGACAGGAACGTCAGCGGGAACAGCACCATCATCGAGATGCCCTGCAAACCCTGCGCCGACTTCATGATGGTGCCCAGGAAAGTGAAGACCCACGACAGTGACCAGGCCGCGAAGATCACCAACAGACCCGCGCCGAGGACACCGAGCACCCCGCCACCGGGCCGGTAGCCCATCGCAATGCCGACCCCGAAGGTCAGCGTGGTGGCGATCGTGTAGCGGATCGTGTCGGCCACCGCAGGACCGGCGAGTGGTGCGACGCGGGACATCGGCAGGGACTTGAAGCGGTCGAAGACACCCTTCTCCATGTCCTCGCGCAGCGTCACGCCGGTCGCCATACACGTCGTCAGTGCGGTCTGCACGAGGATGCCGGGGATCAACATCGGCAAGTACTTCGACACTCCTCCGGCGACGGCACCACCGAAGATGTAGCCGAACATAGGTGTGAACAAAAGAGGTTGGAGCGTCACGTCGAAGAACTGCTCCGGGTTGCGGCGCATCTTGTGCAGGGCGCGACCGGCCATCAGCAGGATCTGCCGCAGCGTCTCGCGCGGGCTGACCCGTGGCTGCAGCTCGGGCAACGCGACGTCGCCGGTCGAGGTGAGCGTGGTCATCGGCTGACCTCCATCTGGTCGTGCTGCGCGTGGGCAGCGTTGTCCGTGCGGTCGTCGCCGGCAATCTCAGGTTCGGCGGTGGCGGGTGCTCCGGTCAGTGCCAGGAACACCTCGTCCAGCGTGGGTTCCTCGACCTTGACCTCCTGAATGCTGATCCCGCCGTGACGCAGTGCGATCAGTGCCTCGGCGGCGTCGTCCGCACGCTCCATCGGCACGGTGAGACGCGCAGCCTCGGGAGTGCGACTGGCCGGGCGGCCCAGGACCTGCGCGACGGCTCGCGCAGCGGCGTCCATGTCGTCCGGATCCGCCAGCCGGACCGCCAGTGTCGACCGGCCGACGGACGCCTTGAGCTCCCCCGAGGTGCCCTCAGCGACCTTGCGGCCCTTGTCGATCACGGCGATCCGGTCGGCGAGCTGGTCGGCCTCGTCGAGGTACTGCGTCGTGAGCAGGATCGTGGAACCCTGCCGGACGAGGTCGCGGATCGTGTCCCACATCTGTCCCCGCGTCCGCGGGTCGAGCCCGGTGGTCGGCTCGTCGAGGAAGATCAGCGGTGGGGAGGAGATCAGGCTCGCCGCGAGGTCGAGCCGGCGCCGCATGCCACCGGAGAACTTCTCCAGCAGCCGGTCACCGGCGTCGGTCAGGCCGAAGCGCTCGAGCAGGTCGTCGGCCGTATGCCGTGCCGCGGCACTCCCTTGCCCGTGGATACGGGCGAAGAGCACGAGATTCTCTCTCGCAGTGAGCTTTTCGTCGACCGAGGCGTATTGCCCGGTCAGTCCGATCAGTTGCCGCACCTTGTGCGGTTCGCTCCGGACGTCGACACCGAAGATGCTCGCGGAGCCGGCATCGATGCGCAGCAGGGTCGCGAGCATGCTCAGCATCGTCGTCTTGCCGGCGCCGTTGGGGCCGAGCACGCCGAAGACCTCGCCCGGACGCACCTGGAGGTCTATCCCATCGACAGCGCGCAGGCTGCCGAACTTCTTGACGAGACCGGTGGCCTCGACAGCCAGTCGGGTCATGGTGGTTGTCTCCCCGTCGGATGGAACGGTGACCCTTCACGGGTCACAGCCGCCGGCACGGCGCCGGGGCATGAGGACAACTTCAACCGACCTCGGATTCGCAGCGGTTTCAGGTCAGTTTCACGCGTTCGAACCTGCCGCCGCATGCGCGTGAGTAGTCTGCCAGGACCGAGTGCCGTGTAGCCGACCGTCCGCGGCTGTCACGCATCCCCGTGGGGCGGAGTCGGAGACTATGAGCAAGCGGTACCTCATGCGGCTCGGAAAGACACCTTTCGAAGCCGTGGACGCTTTCCACACACTCGACCGCAACACCCTGGGCACCAACAACGGCAACCTCGTCTACGGGGCGGCATCGCACAAGCTCTTCTCGACACGGGACACGGTCGTGGACGCCAACCGCTACAAGATCAACGCGGCTATGGCGGACCGGGTGAACGACGAGTACGACGGCTTCATCCTGCCGTTGGCCAACGCGTTCCGACCCGAGTTCGAGAACGAACTGCTGCGCACCGCACAGTTCCTGGAGCGGCTGACCATCCCGTTCCTGATGCTGTCCGGCGGCGCCCAGCTCCCCCCGGACGGCGATCCGGCGTCGCTGCGGAAGATGGAGCCGACCATCCGGCGCTTCGCTCGGGCGGTGCTTGACGGCTCGAGCAAGCTGTCGGTCCGCGGTGAGATGAGTGCCGCATACCTGCGCTCGCTCGGATTCGACGACGTGGTCGTCGTCGGCTGTCCCTCGATGACGTTGCACGGCCCCGGTCACCGGGTCGAGGTCCCGGACACCTTGCAGCCGGGTGCACCGATCGCCTACAACCTGGAGACCAAGGACCCGTTCGGCGGGGACCTGATCGAGGATGCCGAGCACAACTACCTCGCGACCTACCTGCCGCAGGAGCACGGGACCCTTGAGCTGATGCTGTGGGCGACGGCGCCATACTCCGAGGCCGACCTGCGGTTGCCTCTGGACTCCTCGCACCAGCAGTTCGCCTCCGGTCAGGCCGAGTTCTACCTCGACGCCTACCCGTGGATCGACCGGCTGGCCGAGATGGACTTCTCCTTCGGGGCTCGCGCACACGGCAACATCGCGGCCGTCCTCGGTGGCACACCGTGCGTGATGCTCGCGCACGACTCACGCACCTTCGAGCTGGCGCGCTATCACGGCATCCCGTATGTCGTTCGCGGCACCGAACCGTTGCCCGCAACAGTGCAGGAGCTCTATGCACTGGCCGACTTCTCGGAGTTCAACCGTGGCCACACCGAACGCTTCCAGCGGCTGAGCGATTTCATCCACGAGAACGGTTTCGAGCACATCTACGACCCCGGACAGGAGTCGGCGCGCGCGCACTACGAAGCCCGGATCCGGCGCATCGACTTCCCGCCACCGGTCCGGCCGACCTGGCAGGACCGACCCGCGGACGTGGCGCATCGGCACGCGGTGCTGCAGGAGCGGAGCAACCGGCAGAAGCAGCAACAGGCCCAACTACGCCGTGACCTGGGCCGGCTGAAGGCCCACAGCAACGATCAGCTCGCGCAGTTGACCGAGCGAGTGGACCAGGCGGAGAAGCGGGCCGCGGCAGCCGTGCGGCGCGCGGAAGCCGCCGAGCAGCGTGCCACGCGGGCCGAGAAGAAGCTGGCCGCCATCGACAAACGGGTGGCCAAGGTGTCCGCGGAAGCGCAGCGCGCCACCGACCGGTCCCAGCGTGCCGTGCGAGTGCCGACTCGGCTGCGCGGCCTCATCTCCCGCCTACGCCCCTGAACCACGAATGACGGCTCCCTCGACGAGTGACGGCCCAATTGGGCCGTCACTCGCCGAAGAAGCCGTCATTCGTGATGGGCCCCGGGTCGGGAGTCGAAGCAGACCCGAGGACTCAGCGGGCGGCTGATCCTTCGACGTAGTCGGTGTCGGTGTCGCTGTCCTTGAGCCAGCTCATCAGGCCGCGCAGCTTCTTGCCGGTCGCCTCGATGGGGTGCTGGGCACCCTTCTCGCGGAACGCCTTGAACTCCGGCGCGCCAGCATCTTGATCGTCGATGAACCGCTTGGCGAACGAGCCGTCCTGGATGTCGGCCAGCACGGCCTTCATGTTCTCCTTCACGTGCGGGTCGATGACGCGCGGGCCGGAGACGTAGTCACCGAACTCGGCGGTGTCGGAGATCGACCAGCGCTGCTTGGCGATGCCACCCTCGATCATCAGGTCGACGATGAGCTTCAGCTCGTGCAGGCACTCGAAGTAGGCGACCTCGGGCTGGTAGCCGGCCTCGGTCAACACCTCGAAGCCGTACTGCACGAGCTGCGACGCGCCACCGCACAGGACGGACTGCTCGCCGAAGAGGTCGGTCTCGGTCTCCTCGGTGAAGGTCGTCTTGATGCCGCCGGCGCGCAGGCCACCGATGCCCTTGGCGTAGGCCTTCGCCAGGTCCCAGGTCGTGCCGGACGCGTCCTGTTCGACCGCGAGCACGACCGGCACGCCGCGACCGTCGACATACTCGCGACGCACGATGTGGCCGGGGCCCTTCGGGGCGACCATCAGTACGTCGGCGTCGGACTTCGGTTTGATGTAGTCGTAGCGGATGTTGAAGCCGTGCCCGAAGACCAGCGCGGCGCCGGGGTTCAGGTTCGGCTCGATCTCCTCGGCGTAGAGGGTGCGCTGCACCTGGTCGGGCGCGAGGATGACGACGACGTCGGCCTCCTTGACCGCGTCGGCGACGGGCAACACACGCAGCCCTTCGTTCTCCGCCTTCTCCTTCGACTTCGAGCCGTCGCGCAGGCCGATCCGGACGTCGACACCGGAGTCACGCAGGTTGAGCGCGTGGGCGTGACCCTGGCTGCCGTAGCCGATGACGGCGACCTTGCGGCCCTGGATCACCGACAGGTCGGCGTCGTCGTCGTAGTACATCTCGGCCACTGGAATCTCCTTGGTTGATATGTGAAATTGGTTGGTATGTAGACGAATTCAAACCGCGAGGCCTCGAGACGCTCGCTCGTTCGTCACGAGCTCCTCGGCTCACCGTTCTGTGCTACGCGCTGCGCCGACCCCGGTCGGTGATGGACTTGCCACCGCGACCGACACCGACGAGACCGGACTGAACGATCTCGCGGACGCCATACGGATCGAGCACTTCGAGCAACGCCTCGAGCTTGCCGGGCGTGCCGGTCGCCTCGATGACGACCGCATCGAGCCCGACGTCGACGACGTTGCACCGGAACATCTGGGTGATCTGCACGATCTCGGCGCGCGACGCGGCGTCACACCGGACCTTGATGAGCACCAGCTCCCGCTGGACCGACCCGGTCTCCTCGAGTTCGACGACCTTGAGCACCTCGATGAGTTTGTTGAGCTGCTTGGTCACCTGCTCCAGGGCGGTCTCGTCGACGTCGACGACGATCGTCATACGGGAGACCTCGTCGTTCTCGGTCGGTCCCACCGCAAGCGAGTCGATGTTGAAGCCGCGCCGGGAGATGAGACCCGAGATGCGTGCCAGCACACCGGGTTTGTCCTCCACCAGCACCGACAAGGTATGGCGCGCCATCAGCGGCTCCCCTCTGCGTCGTCGTCGCGGTCCCACACGGGTGTCATTGCCCGCGCCGTGGTGACCAGGTCGTTGCTCACACCGGCTGGCACCATCGGCCACACCATCGCATCGCGCTCCACCACGAAGTCGATGACCACCGGAACATCGTTGATCTCCAACGCTTTCGCGATGGTCGCGTCGACGTCCTCGGTCTTCTCGCAGCGTAGTCCGACGCACCCGTAGGCCTCCGCGAGCTTGACGAAGTCGGGGATGCGCGACCCGGCGGCGGACGTATGCAGATCCGTGTTGGAGTAGCGCTCGTTGTAGAAGAGCGTCTGCCACTGCCGCACCATGCCGAGGCTGGAGTTGTTGATGATCGCGACCTTGATCGGGATCTTGTTGATCATGCAGGTGGCCAGCTCCTGATTTGTCATCTGGAAGCAGCCGTCCCCGTCGATCGCCCAGACGACGCGGTCGGGTTCGCCGACCTTCGCGCCCATCGCGGCCGGCACCGAGTAGCCCATGGTGCCGAGGCCGCCGGAGTTGAGCCAGGAGTTGGGGCGTTCGTACTTCACGAACTGTGCCGCCCACATCTGATGCTGGCCGACACCGGCGGCATACACCGCTTCGGGTCCGGTGAGCGCGCCGATCCGCTCGATGACGTACTGCGGCGGGATCGCCGTCGCATTGTCGGCAGGGCTGTAGCCCAAGGGGTAGGTGTCCGCCCAGCCGCGGGTGCGTTCGGCCCAGGCGGTGAAGTCGCCGCCCCGGCCGGCGTCCTGGTCGGACCGCAGAGCGGTGATCAGGTCGGCGATGACGGCCTTGGCGTCCCCGACGATCGGGACGTCGGCGACGCGGTTCTTGGAGATCTCGGCCGGGTCGATGTCGGCGTGGATGACCTTGGCGCCGGGCGCGAAGGACGGGAGGTGGCCGGTGACCCGGTCGTCGAAGCGGGTGCCGATCGCGATCAGCAGGTCCGACTTCTGCAGCGCGGTGACCGCGGCGACCGAGCCGTGCATGCCAGGCATACCCAGGTGCAGCGGGTGACTGTCGGGCACGACTCCGCGCGCCATCAGCGTTGTCACCAACGGGATCCCCGCGACCTCGACCAGTTCACGCAGTTCCTCCGCCGCCTCGGCACGCACGATGCCGCCACCGAGGTAGAAGACCGGGCGCTGGGCCTCCCGGATCAGCTTGGCCGCCGCACGGATCTGCTTGTGGTGCGGCCGGGTCACCGGCCGATACCCGGGCAGCGCGACGTCGGCCGGCCACTCGAACGTTGTCTTGCCGACCATCGCGTCCTTGGTGACGTCGACGAGCACCGGACCGGGGCGGCCGGTCGAGGCGATGTGGAACGCCTCCTTGATCGCGGCGGCGATGCCGCCCGGCTCGGTGACCAGGTAGCTGTGCTTGGTGATCGGCATGGTGATGCCGCGGATGTCGGCTTCCTGGAAGGCGTCGGTGCCGATCGTCTTGGAGCTGACCTGCCCGGTGATCGCGACCATCGGAACCGAGTCCATGTAGGCGTCGGCGATCGCGGTGACCAAGTTGGTCGCGCCGGGGCCGCTGGTCGCCATACAGACACCGACTCGGCCGGTCGCCGACGCGTATCCCTCGGCGGCGTGCCCGGCGCCCTGCTCGTGGCGGACCAGGATGTGGCGCACCTTGGTCGAGTCCAACAACGGATCGTATGCCGGCAGGATCGCACCACCCGGCAGCCCGAAGACGACTTCTACCCCGGCGGACTCGAGCGCGAGCACCAGGCTCTGTGCGCCGGTCACTTCTTCCGCGGGCACCGGCTGCTTCGCCGCCGGCGCCACCTCCGCAGGGGTCGGGATCTGACGCGCAGATTCGTCCCTCATCTCCGCGTCAGCTCTTGATGCTGTTGGCCGTCCTTCGGCCGGACTGTGCGTCGTCACCTTGTCGTCCTTAACTCTTCGGAAGCACGCTCGCGCATAAAAAAACCCTCATCCCGGAGTCCGGGCAGTGAGGGTCAGCGCGCGAGCCGAATGAATCAGCTTGCGCGCTTTGGAAGTACGAGAATTCGTGCCACCGCTCCAGTGTCGTGCGACCGCAATGGAGCGTCAACATTCTGAGATAGCGATCTCAAAATATGGACGTGACGTAAACCACCACCGCCCCGAGGAAACGACCTCGGGGCGGCTTGAACGGGTGTCGGGATCGCAGGTACGACGATGCCCGGCGGGTGAGCGTGCGAACCCGGCGGGAGGAGTACCTGCCAAAGGCACTACAGGATCGCTTGCAGGAACTTCTTGGTGCGCTCGTGCTGCGGGTCGGAGAACATCGCGTCGGGCTCCGCCTCTTCGATGATGTGCCCGGCGTCGAACATCATCACGCGGTGCGAGACGTCGCGAGCGAACTGCATCTCGTGAGTCACCAGCAGCATGGTGATGTCGGTGCTGTTGGCGACGTCGCGCAGCACACCGAGCACATCGCCGACGAGCTCGGGGTCAAGCGCCGAGGTGACCTCGTCGAGCAACAGGATCTCCGGCTCCATCGCCAGCGCCCGGGCGATCGCCACCCGCTGCTGCTGGCCGCCGGACAACCGGGTCGGGTGCTCCTCGGCCCTGTCGCCGAGGCCCACCTGGTCGAGCAGCTTCTTGGCCTTCTCCCGCGCCTCGTCCTTGGACTGGCCGAGGACGTGGATCGGCGCCTCGGTGATGTTCTCGATCACCGACATGTTCGGGAAGAGGTTGAACTGCTGGAAGACCATCCCGATCCGCTTGCGGATGACGGAGATTTCCTTGGGCTTCATGGCCACCCTTTTGCCGGCATCGTTCTTCCGGTGCGTGAGCGGATCGCCGTCGACGTAGATGAAACCGCCGCTGAGCTCCTCCAGAGTCATCAGCAGCCGCAGGATCGTGGTCTTGCCGGAACCGCTCGGGCCGATCAGGGTGACCCGCTCGCCCTTGGCGACATTGAAATTGAGGTCGTTGAGGACGACGTTCTTGCCGAACTGCTTCGAGACGTCCTCGAAAGCGATGCGCGGCCGGCCGTTGCCGTCGAAATCCGGTCCGGTCTGGACCGCCGCGCCCGATTGCTTGGACAGGTCGGGCGCACCCGCACCGTCGGTCTTGTCAGTAGGCAAGCTTCTTCTCCAATCGGCGCATGAGGATGGCGGTCGGATAACTCGCCACCAGGAAGATCAGCCCGGCAATGGTGAACACCTCGATGTAGTCGAAGTGGTCCCCGCCGATCTGTCTGGCTTGGGTCACCATCTCAATGACACCGATCGCCAGCAGGTAGGGCGTGTCCTTGAACATCGCGATCGCCCAGTTGCCGAGTGACGGCAGCGTCGCTCGCAGCGCCTGCGGGATGATTACGACGCGCCATGTCCGACTCTGCGGTAGTGACAGCGCCGTCGCGGCTTCCCACTGCCCCTTGGGCAGCGACTCAATGCCTGCGCGATAGGACTCGGCCATGTAGGTCGAATAGTGAACCGCGAAGACCACGATGCCGATGATCATCAGCCGGTGGTTCAGCTGGTCCGGGCCATCGAGGTGGGCCAGCCAGCCCTGCGGCGTGACGATCCCGTAGGTCACGATCAGCAACTGCAACGGCAGGGGCGTCATCCGTATGACGCCGAGCAGCCACCCCAGGACCTTGCTGAGCGGACCGGGCAGCTCCCGCAACGCAACGGCCCAGACCAGGCCGAGGAGCGCGGACAGAATTGACGCCGCGACGGTGACGAGGAGCGTGACCTCGAGAAACGCCTTGAGGATGTCGGGGAAGGCCTCGTTTGCGAGGCTCCAGTCCCATTTCACGGACGAGCTCATCAGGCCACCGCCTCCGCTGTCGCCTGGGCCGTCTTGACCTTGGAGGGTCTGATGCCCAGTCGCCGCTGCGCACGAACTTCCAGATGACGCAGGAAGGCCGAGAACGCCAATGCCGCCAGGTAATAGAGCACGAAGGAGATGCCGTAGACCGTCCAGGCATCCACGCCGGACTTGCGCAGGTCGTCACCGACCGACGTGAGGTCGGGCAGGCCGATGAACAACGCGATCGCGGTGCCCTTGACCAGCATGACCATCAGGTTATTGAGCCCCGGAAGCATCAGCGCCCACGCCTGTGGCCAGATAACCCGCCGGATCTTGGTAAGCCACGACATGGACAGCGCTGTCGTCGTCTCCCACTGACCAGGTGGCACGGCGTTCAGCGAACCGCGCACGACCTCGGAGCCGTACGCACCGTAGTTGAGGCCCAGTGCGATGACGCAGAAGAGCAGCGGATGCGAACCCACGCTGGTGGCCTGCGGCAACACGTACACCAGGACGAACAGCTGTACGACGAGCGACGTGCCGCGAAAGAACTCCACGATGATGCGGGACACCGTCCGGACCACGGCGAGCCGGGAGATGGCCGCGAGGCCGAGTACGACGGCGACAACGAACGCCACAGCGCCGCCGAACACGGACAGCTCAAGAGTGACCTTCAACCCGTCCAGCAGCGTGTGCCAGTGGTCCTGGAGGGTTTCGACGACGCCAGCCGGTGCGATGGACGACAAATCAGGCACGATCCTTGTGCTCCGATCGTCCGATCACTTACTTCGCGTCCGGCAGCTTGCCGGAGCAGAGGTACTTGGTGTCGGTCGTCTTGCCCTTGGGACGCTCGGCCTCGGTGAAGCCGTACTTACCGACGATCTTGTTGAACTGCTTCGGGTCGTCGATGATCTTCTTGAGTTCCTTGTTGTAGGCCTTGAGGAGCTTGGTGTCGTCCTTGCGGAAGACGGCGGCGCCCGCACCGATCTGCAGCTTGCCCTTGACCTCGGCGGTGAACGCCTTGGTGACCTCGACCTTGCTCTGCGCCTTCTGAGTCTTGACCAGCGTGCGCAGCGAGATCGCGGTCAGCGCGAAGACATCAGCCTGGCCGTTCTCGACCGCACGCAGGCCGTCCTGCGGCGATCCGACGGTCTGGGTCTGGATGCCCATCGTCTTGGCGTAGCCCTGCTCGATGGCGCCGTTCTCGGTGACCAGGTTGACCTTCTTCGCCTTCAGGTCCTGCATGGTGTGCAGCCCCTTAGGGTTGCCCTTGGGCACCAGGAAGGCCGTCTCGTAGGTGATCTCCGGGTAGCTGAACGCCGCCTTCTTGCAGCGATCCGGCAGGATCGACATACCGGCGCTGACCTCGTCGTACTGGCCGGAATTGAGGCCGGGGATCAGTGCGTCCCACTCGACCTTCTTGGCCTCGACCTTGTTGATGCCGAGCTTCTTGTAGACGGCCTTGTCCAGCGCGATGGTGGCGCCGTCCGGCTTACCGTCCTTGCCGATGAAGCTGTAGGGATTCTCGCCGTTGATGCCGACGGTGACCTTGCCGGCCTTCTTCAGCGACGACAGGGTGTCACCACCGCCACCGCCACCGCCACCGCTTGAACCACCACACCCGGAAAGGGCGAGAGCACCTGCTGTCAGCACAGCAGCAGCGGCGGTTGCACGTCGTGTACGCAGTCTCATGTTTCTGGGGCCTTTCGACACACGGGGAGCCACGCCGAACGCACCTCCGGGAGAACGGGACCTCTGGAGGCTATGTCGCCGTCCGGCACATCTCAATCACAGGTTTGGCGCAGGTAATGGGGGGGCCAAGGACGGTCAAACTCCTCTCGAAAGCGTCGCTGACCAGCCAAGACGACACATTGTCGACAAGTAGACGATACTCGCCCCGGGCGGGTTTGGGCCGGGATTCTTCGTTATCACTTTGAGACATTCGGCGGCCGAATCGCGCCGATCTGTGTCATTCGTCACAGCAGTCACACCCGGCTAAGGTGCCGTGCATGCAGGTACGACCGATCGCCGATGACGAGCTCCCCGATTACATAGCGAGCACCATGCGCGAGTATGCAGAGGACAAACACACCAACGGCGGTGTGCCGCTCGAGGAGGCCCACCGGCAGGCCGAGCTGGAGACTGCGCAGCTCTTTCCCGACGGGAAACTGGCGCCCGGGCACGCGGTCCTGATCGCAACGGATGACGCCGGGGACCGGGTCGGACGCCTCTGGATGGCGCGTCGTGGTGAAAGCAAAGAATTCGCGTTCATCTACGACATACAGGTCGAACCCGCCGCCCGCGGCAAGGGTTACGGCCGCGCCCTGATGCAGGAAGCCGCACAGTGGTCACGGGACAACGGTCTCGACACGCTCACGCTGCACGTCTTCGGCGGCAACGACGTCGCCATCAACCTCTACGAGTCGCTCGGCTTCGTCACGACCGACCGCATGATGAAGCTGGCACTCTGACGCCGTCATACCTGCCACGTACCGTCGTCGGGATGGAACAACGAACACGCCGCGCCCTGATCACCGCGAGCACCTCGGGCATCGGGTATGCCGTCGCGCAGGACCTCTTACGTCGCGGCGCGCAGGTGACGGTCCACGGCCGCACCCGCGGATCCGCAACAGCCGCGGCGGAAAAGCTCGACGCAACGGTCGAGTCGTTGCACGGCGACGTCTCGAGACCCGACGAGGTCCGGACGCTCGCCGCCCAGGTCGACGCCGGTCACTTCGACGTCCTGGTCCACTGCGCGGGGCCGTATGCCGAGCACACGCACAGCACTGCAACGCCTGCAGACTGGCAGTCGGCCTACCAGACGAATGTCGTGTCCGCCGTTCAGCTGGCGACCGCGGCATTGGCGCCGATGCGCGACCGTGGCTTCGGTCGGGTGGTCTTCATCGGCACACGCGCCACGCGCACGCCGATCCCCACGATGATCGAGTACTCCGCCGCGAAGGCAGCTCTGGCCAACGCCACGATCAGCCTTGCCCGGACCGCAGTGGCCCCCGGGGTGACAGTCAACATGGTCAGCCCCGGAGTCATCCTCACGCCGGCGATGCAGCGGCTGTTCGCGAGCCGGCCGGAGTCGGCCGGTCGCAGCTGGGATGAGATCGAGGCGTCTCTGGTGGCCGACTACGCGCCGAACCCACAGCAGCGCCTCGGCCGGGCCGAGGAGATCGCCGCGCTCGTCGGATTCCTGTCGACTGATGCGGCGGGCTACATCAACGGTGCGGACATCCCGGTGGACGGCGGCATCACCGGCACCCACTGAGAGGTAGTCGGCGCTCGGTCAGCTCCCGGGCAGCTCACGCACGGCGCCACGGTCGGCCGAGGTCGCCATGGCGGCATACGCCCACAGTGCCTTGCTGACGACGCGATCGCGGGCCACCGGCTGCCACGGGCGCTCGGAGGCGTCCATCTCCGCCCGACGACGCTGCAGTTCCTCGTCGTCGACCTGCAGCTCCAGCCTTCTGCTGACGACGTCGATCAGGATCGGGTCGCCGTCGCGCACCAGGCCGATGGCGCCGCCTGCGGCAGCCTCCGGGGAGACGTGACCGATGGACAGGCCGCTGGACCCACCCGAGAAGCGGCCGTCGGTGACCAGGGCGCACTTCTTGCCCATGCCGGTGCCCTTCATGAACGCGGTCGGGTGCAGCATCTCCTGCATGCCCGGGCCACCTGCAGGGCCTTCGTAACGCACGACGAGAACCTCGCCCGGCTGGATGATCTTGTTGAGGATGACGTCGACCGCCTCCTCCTGGGACTCCACGACCCGCGCGGGACCCTCGAAGTGCCACAGCTCCTCGTCGATGCCGGCGGTCTTGATGACGGCGCCGTCGGCCGCAAGGTTGCCGCGCAGGATCGCCAGGCCGCCCTCGGTCGTGTAGGCGTGCTCCTTGTCGTGGATGCAGCCGTTCTCGGCGTCGGTGTCCAGGTCAGCCCACCGATTGTCGGTCGAGAACGGCTCGACGGTGCGCACTCCCCCGGGCGCCGCATGGAAGAGCTCGAGCGCCTCGTCGGTGGTCTTGCCGGAGCGGATGTCCCAGTCGTCCAGCCACTGCTCCATGGTCGGCGAGTGCACGGTGCTGACGTCGGGCTCGAGCAGTCCGGCGCGACGCAACTCACCGAGGATGGCGGGTATGCCGCCCGCACGGTGCACGTCCTCCATGTGGAAGAACGAGTTGGGCGCGACCTTGGACAGGCACGGCACTCGCTTGCTGATCTCGTCGATGGTGGTCAGGTCGAAGTCCTTGACCTCGCCCTCCTGCGCCGCGGCCAGGATGTGCAGCACCGTGTTGGTGGAGCCGCCCATCGCGACGTCGAGCGCCATCGCGTTGCGGAAGGCCGCCGACGTGGCGATGTTGCGTGGCAGGACCGAGTGGTCGTCGTCGTGGTAGTACCGCTTGGCCAGATCGACCACGACGGACCCGGCGCGCTCGAACAACGCCCGGCGCGCCGAGTGCGTCGCCAGTGTCGAGCCGTTGCCCGGCAGCGCGAGGCCGAGCGCCTCGGTCAGGCAGTTCATCGAGTTGGCGGTGAACATGCCCGAGCAGCTGCCGCAGGTCGGGCAGGCGGAATTCTCGATCGCGGCGAGCGCTTCCTCGTCGACGTTGTCGTCGGCCGAGGCGGAGATCGAGGTGATCAGGTCCGACGACGGGTGCACGACGCCGTTCACCGAAACCGTCTTGCCTGCCTCCATCGGCCCACCGGAGACGAAGACCGTCGGGATGTTCAGCCGCATCGCGGCATTGAGCATGCCGGGTGTGATCTTGTCGCAGTTGGAGATGCAGACCAAGGCGTCGGCCGTGTGCGCGTTGACCATGTATTCGACCGAGTCGGCGATGATCTCGCGACTCGGCAACGAATAGAGCATGCCGCCGTGGCCCATGGCGATGCCGTCGTCCACCGCGATGGTGTGGAACTCACGGGCCACGCCTCCGGCCGCACGCACCCCCTCGGCGACGATCTCGCCCATGTTCTTCAGGTGCACGTGACCCGGGACGAACTGGGTGTAGGAGTTCGCGACGGCGACGATCGGCTTGCCGAAGTCGCCGTCGGTCATGCCGGTCGCTCGCCAGAGCGAACGCGCGCCCGATGCTGCACGACCGACTGTGGTTGTCCGAGACCTCAGAGCTGGCATCGCCACAGTCTACGCGGACGTCCACGGACTGGGACGGTGATCTCAATCACCGGACGTCCGTGCGGTGTGTATGGCGCTGAGCCGTGCCGTCCCGGGTGCCAGGTCCTTCCACTTGACCGCGACCTGTAGCACCGCTGCCGTGCACGTCGGGTACCCGCCCTCGAGATTCGGGCCGCCCTCCTCGACCTGCGCGCCCTCGATGAGGGCGGCCGCGAGGCCCGGCATACCAGGGGCATGCCCGACGACTGCGATCGAGCGGGACGGTCCGCCCTCCTCGGCGATCACGCCGAGCAGTCGTTGCACGGACGCGTTGTAGATGCGCTGGTCGTTGGCCACCAGCGCGCCGAGCCCGCTACTGGCGACGACGTCCGCCCAGGTCTCCCTGGTCCGGACTGCGGTCGAGCACAGCACGAGGTCGACCCGCAGCCCCTGCTCCTTGAACCAGTGGCCGAGCGCTTCCGCGTCGGCGTGCCCGCGCTGGGTGAGCGGGCGGTCGTGGTCGGCCTGGCCGTCGCGCGGTTCGGCGGCCTTGGCATGCCGGACGAGGATCAGCTGACGGGATGCCGACGTCATGCCGGACCCTTCGTTCCTCGGGTGCCGGCATCCGACCTAATGCCTTCTGGGCGCTCGCTTCGCTCGCTCATGGCTGCAGCATTTCACCTCTGCCCGGTGACCACGACATTGCGCAACGGCGCGCCCGCCGCGAACCGAGCGAGCTGCCCACGCAGCAGTTGCAGCGCACGCGGCTCGAACGCAGTGGAGGCACCGCCGACGTGCGGGGTGATCAGCACGCCCTCGGTGCGCCACAACGGATGCTCGGGCGGCAGCGGCTCCGGATCGGTCACGTCGAGTGCGGCCCGCACCCGCCCCGCGGCACACGCCTCGACCAGCGCGTCGGTGTCGACGATCCCGCCGCGCGCAACGTTGACCAGGAGCGAGTCTCGCGGCATACGGGCCAGGAACTGCGCATCCACCAGGTGATGCGTCTGCTCGGTCAGCGGCAGGATGAGGAAGACGATCTCGTGCTCCGGCAGCAGCGTCGGCAGCTCTTCGATGCCGTGAACGCTGTCGACGAAGTCGTCACCGGCGCGCGGCCGGGACGCGACGGCGGTCACCGAAACCTCCATCGCCACAAGCCGTTTCGCGATCGCAACACCGATCGAGCCGTAGCCGATGATCAACGCGTGCCGGTCCGCGAGCGACGGCATACCGGCCAGCCGCAGCCATTCCCCGTCCTCCTGCGCCCGCACCGCCTGCGGTATGCCGCGCTGCGCGGCGATCGCCAGCCCCACCGCGAGCTCCGCGGTCGACGTGTCGTGGATCCCCCGGCCGTTCGCGAGCGCGACACCATCGGGAAGGTAGGGCACTGCGTGCTCGAAGCCCGCGGTCACCAGCTGCACCGCCTCGAGTTTCGGCAGCTCGGCCAGCCGGGCCAGCCGCTTCGGGTTGCCCATGTATGGCGGCACGACCACCGCGATGTCGTCTCGTGGTGGCGCGTCCTTCATGTCCCACACGACCGGCTCGACGCCCTCGACGTCGGCCAGCGCGGCCACCCAATGTTCCTCCGGTAACGACACGACAGCCATGCATTGAACCTAATCGGGACACTCGACCCAGCAGAGCCCGGGCTCGACGTACCCACCCCTTGCGCCGAGAGGACAGGCAACACACCGAGGGGACAGGCAATTCGGGCCAGATTGGCCGAAATCGCCTGTCCTCTCGACGAATGGGTGTCCTCTCGGCGAGAAGAGCGCGGTCAGCTGGTGAGCTTGGCGAGGATGAGTTCGCGGGCCTTGGCGGCGTCGGCCTGACCCTTCAGCTCCTTCATCACCTGACCGATGAGCGCACCGGCGGCGTTGAGCTTGCCGTCGCGGACCTTCGCGGCGATCGGCTCGTTGGCGGCGATGACCTTGTCGACCGCGGCCTCGAGAGCGCCGTCGTCCTGGACGAGCTCCAAGCCGCGGGCGTCGGCGACCGTGGTCGGAGCACCCTCGCCGGCGATGACGCCTTCGAGGACCTGTCGGGCCATCGAGTCGTTGAGCCTGCCGCCCTTGACCAGTCCGTCGAGCTCGGCGACATACGCAGGGGTGACGTTGAAGTCCTCGACGCTCTTTTCCTCGGCGTTCGCGCGGCGGGCGAGTTCACCGGTCCACCACTTGCGGGCACCGGCCGGCGTGGCACCGGCGGCCACACTCGCCTCGATCAGGTCGAGCGCGCCGGCGTTGATGACGTCACGCATCTCCAAATCGCTGTAACCCCAGTCGGATTGCAGGCGCCTGCGGCGCTGCACGGGCGGCTCGGGCAGCGTGCCGCGCAACTCCTCGACCCGCTCGGCGCGCGGTGCGACCGGCACCAGGTCGGGCTCCGGGAAGTAGCGGTAGTCGTCGGCGTCGGACTTGGGACGTCCGGCCGTCGTGACGCCGGTGTCCTCGTGCCAGTGCCGGGTCTCCTGAGTGATCGTGCCGCCGTCGTTCAGCACCGCAGCCTGCCGACTGATCTCGTAACGGACCGCGCGTTCGATCGATCGGAGCGAGTTGACGTTCTTGGTCTCGGTGCGGGTGCCGAGCTTCTCGGTGCCGATCGGTCGCAGCGAAAGGTTGGCGTCGCAGCGGACCGAGCCCTGCTCCATCTTCACGTCGCTGATGCCGAGCGCCTTGACCAGGTCGCGCAGCGTGGCGACATACGCCTTGGCGATCTCGGGTGCCCGCTCCCCCGCGCCCTCGATCGGCTTGGTGACGATCTCGATGAGCGGTATGCCGGCGCGGTTGAAGTCGACCAGCGAGTACTCGGCGCCCTGGATGCGGCCGGTGGCACCGCCCACGTGCAGCGACTTGCCGGTGTCCTCCTCCATGTGCGCGCGCTCGATCTCGACACGGAAGATCTCGGTGCCCTTGCCGGATGCGGCCGGGATCTCGACGTCGAGGTGACCGTCGAAGCAGATCGGCTCGTCATACTGGCTGGTCTGGAAGTTCTTGGGCATGTCCGGGTAGAAGTAGTTCTTCCGGGCGAAGCGGCACCAGGACGCGATGTTGCAGTCCAGCGCGAGGCCGAGGCGGATGGCAGACTCGACGGCCTTGTCGTTGACGACCGGCAGGGCGCCGGGCAGGCCGAGGCAGACCGGGCAGACCTGGGAGTTGGGCTCGGCGCCGAATCCCGTTGCGCACCCGCAGAACATCTTGGTAGCGGTGTTGAGCTCGACGTGCACCTCGAAACCCATCACCGGGTCGTATGTCGCGAGAGCCTCGTCGTAGTCGACGACTGCGTCGGTCATCAGTTGCCCGCCTTTGCTGTCAGTGCCGGGGCTTGCGCCAGGATCGGGCCGCCCCACTTCTCGTGCAGCGCTGCCTCGAGCGCCGCGGCCGCGCGATAGAGCCGCTCGTCCTTGGTGGCCGGCGCGAGGATCTGGAAACCACTGGGCAGACCGTCCTCGGACGCCAGGCCATTGGGTATCGAAATGCCAGGAACGCCAGCGAGGTTCGCCGGGATGGTGGCGACGTCGTTGAGGTACATGGCCATCGGGTCGTCGAGCTTCTCGCCGAGCTTGAACGCCGTGGTCGGCGCAGTCGGGGTGACCAGCACGTCGACCTTCTCGTATGCCGCCGCGAAGTCCCGCGCGATCAGCGTGCGGACCTTCTGCGCCTGGCCGTAGTAGGCGTCGTAGTAGCCGGATGATAGGGCGTAGGTGCCCAGGATGACGCGGCGCTTCACCTCATCGCCGAACCCGGCCTCACGAGTGGCCGCCATGACCTGTTCGGCGCTGGGGCTGTCGACGCCCTCGGGCCCGACCCGCAGGCCGTAACGCATCGCGTCGAAGCGCGCCAGGTTGGAGCTGGCCTCGCTCGGCATGATCAGGTAGTAGGCGGCCAGGCCCTTCTCGAAGCTGGGGCACTCCACCTCCACGACCTCGGCGCCGCGGTCGACGAGCAACTGCACCGATTCCTCGAAGAGCTGCTTGACCCCCGGCTGGAAGCCTTCGCCCGAAATACCTTTGATGACACCGATTTTCATGCCCGAGACGTCGGCCTGACGGGCAGCCTCGACCACCGGCGGCACCGGCGCGTCGATGGACGTCGAGTCCATGACGTCGTGCCCGCCGATGACCTCGTGCAGGAGTGCGGCGTCGAGCACCGAGCGGGTGCACGGCCCGGCCTGATCCAGCGAGCTGGCCAGTGCGATGAGGCCGTAGCGCGACACTCCGCCATACGTCGGCTTGGTGCCCACGGTGCCGGTGACCGACGCGGGCTGGCGGATCGACCCGCCGGTGTCGGTGCCGATCGCCAGCGGCGCCTCGAAGGCAGCGACGGCGGCCGACGAGCCACCGCCGGATCCGCCCGGCGTGCGGTCGAGATCCCACGGGTTGTGGGTCGGGCCGTATGCCGAGTGCTCGGTCGAGCTGCCCATGGCGAACTCGTCCATGTTGGTCTTGCCGAGGATCGGCATACCGGCCGCGCGGAGCTTGGTGACGATCGTGGCGTCATACGGGGGGATCCAGCCCTGCAACATCTTGCTGCCGGCGGTGGTCTCCAGGCCCTTGGTCGCGACGATGTCCTTGACCGCAATGGGGACGCCCGCGAGCGGCCCGAGCTTCTCCCCTGCCGCGCGCGCTTCGTCGACCGCCTTCGCGGCGGCCAGCGCGCCCTCGGCGTCGACCTGCAGGAAGGCGTGTATGGCGCCGTCGACCTCGGCGATGCGGTCCAGGTGTGCCTGCGTGACCTCCACCGAGGTGGTGGTGCCGCTGGCGAGTGCGTCGGCGATCTCGGCAGCCGTGAGCCGGGTGTAATCAGTCATCGTGTTCTTCTCGGCTCTCAGTCCTCGTCCAGGATGCGCGGCACGGCGAATCGCTCGGCCTGCGCGTGCGGTGCGGCGGCAAGCGCCTGCTCGGGCGTCAGGCTCGGGCGGACCTCGTCCGGACGAGTGACGTTCTCCAGCGGCAGCGGGTGCGACATCGGCGGCACGTCGTCGGCGCCGATCTCGCCGACGGTGGCCACGAACCCGACGATCTGGTCCAACTGACCGGCCAGCCGGTCGAGCTCGGCGTCGGTGAGCTGTATGCGGGCGAGCATGGCGACGTGGGCTACCTCGTCGCGGGAGAGGTCAGACATGGGGACAGTCTATTTCGCGTGACTTCGCGCATTTCCTCCGGAGTAGGTCTGCTGCGGGATACGTTCAGGCGTCACACTGGTCACACGCAGTGATACAACTTGATAGCTGAACGAAGTTTCTCCGAGCTCGATGAAGATCATCCACCCGGCACAGGAGGCTGTCATGCCCGGCATCACCATTTCGTCCGCCTACGGCGCAGGGGGCGGAGTCGTCGCACCTCGCGTTGCAGAACGCCTCGGTTTCGCCATGCTGGACCGCGCGATCAGCGCCCGTGTCGCGGGCGAGCTCGATGTCTCGCTGCAGGAAGCCGAGGAGGGCGAGCGGAAGCTCAGCTTCGCCGATCGGTTCTTCCGCAACCTCGCTCCCCTGGCCGACACGATCAGTGGCGGCGCTGCGATCGCCGCCGCCGACGGTGCGGCCGCCGAGGAGTTCCGGGCCGAGGCGAACAAGATCATGTGCGAGGCGCTGACGGATGGCGCCGTCATCCTCGGCCGTGGTGGCGCCGCCGCCCTGCAGAACCGCACCGATGTCCTGCGGGTGCGGCTCTACGGCAGCCCCGAGGAACGCATCAAGGCTGCCGAGAAGTTCGGCGAGGGCAAGGTCTCCCCGGAGCAGGCTGCCAAGAACCTCGAGCAGGTCGACGCCGCCCGCGCCAAATACGTGCAGCACCTGTACTGCCGGGACATCGACGACCCGACGCTCTACCACCTGCAGGTCAACACGCCCCTGCTCGAGCTGGAGCAGTGCGTCTCGATGATCATCGACGCCTACCGCGCGTTCGCCGCCGGCCCCGGGGCGGGCAGCGACGCGCCCACCTACGCCCCGGATGCCGATTGAGTCCGGCGCCGATCGACAGGACGCGCGACGCCGAACAGCTCCATCGCGACCGGTCGCGTGCCGAGTCGTTCGGAGCGGTCGCTGCGGAGTATGACGAGCACCGCCCGGCATACCCGCCGGCTCTGATCGAAACCGTCCTCGCCGAGGTTCAGGCCGGCGTTCAGGCGAGCGCCGGCTGCACCCCTGAGGTGCTCGATGTGGGATCGGGCACCGGTATCGCCGCCCGACAGCTGCGTGCGGCCGGGGCGAATGTCCTTGCGGTCGAACCCGATCCGCACATGGCGGCGGTCGCCCGGGCGGGTGACCTCGACGTAGAGGTCGCGACGTTCGAGGCGTGGGACCCCTCCGACCGCAGTTTCGATGTCGTTTCCTTCGCGCAGTCCTTCCACTGGGTCGAACCTGCCTCTGCCGCACGCAAGGCGTGGGACGTGCTCCGGCCCGGTGGTGGACTCGCGCTCCTGTGGAACCGCTTCACCGAGATCGATCCGCCCCGCGAACGCATCTCCGAGGTCGACGAACGCCACCTGACCGCCGTGGGCAGCGCACGACCGTCGGAGAACCGCGAGGCATCCGTTGACGGTCTGCTGCGCGGCATCGGGTTCACCGTCGAGCGACGCACGTTCCACGAGGACCGGCGATATGCCCGAGATGCCTGGCTGGACCTGCTCTTCACTTACTCGCGATATCTCGTGCTCGACGACGCTCATCGAACCGCGGTGCGCGCTGAGCTCTCCGCGCTCGTCGGCTCGGGCGGCGTCCGCATCGAAAATGACGCGCTTCTGGTGCTGGCACGCAAGCCGGTCTGAGCTGCGTCCGGGAGTTCGGACCAGCAGAACGTGCGGTGCGACGCACCGCGTTGGGGCCATCACGGGCGAGAGTCGCACTACCCTGCCGGTATGGCGACCAAGTCCGAGCCCACGATCGTCGAGTGCACCGGGGAGACCGAACTCATCGGCGACCGGATGATCGTCCGGCTGCCCGACGACACGAGCATGGCGTTGCCGTCGCGAGGGCAGGTGGCTGCCACTGTGCTGGTCGACGGGCACACCCATCCCACCGTGATCGAACCCGACGGCCGGCGCGGCCACTGGATCGCGATCGATGACGGACTGCGCAGCGAACTCGATCTCGCAGCGGGGACATCGGTCGACCTGGAGATCCAGCCGACCAAGTCCTGGCCGGAACCCGATGTCCCCGAGGACTTTTCGGCCGCAATCTCCGAAGCGAGTGACGTCAGCGAGCTGTGGGACGACATCACGCCGATGGCACGGTGGGAGTGGGTCCGCTGGATCAACGCGACCAAGAACCCAGTGACTCGCGATCGTCGCGTCGAGGTCGGAGTCTCCAAACTGCGGTCCGGCAAGCGACGCCCGTGCTGCTTCGACCTGTCGTCGTGCACCGATCCGGAGCTGGCCAAGAGCGGCAAGCTCGTCGAGCCCGAAGAGCGCGGGTAGCGTCGCCACACAGGAGCAGTGGAATGCCGCCCTCGGCCCGCCAACTGACCGGTGACGAGGAAGAACTCGTCGCTCTCGCGGGGCGGACGATCGATTCAGGGACCGACACCGGCCCGGACGAGGGCGGCGTGCACACGAATCGACGAGGGCTCGGCGATGGTCTGAGCGGCGCCCGTCCTCAGACGCGGGAGCGCACGATATCGGCCGTGATGTCGAGGTGCCCGCGATGCTGTGCAAGCTCTTCGTAGACATGCATCAGCACGCCGCCCTGGGTGCGGACCTCGTCCCGGTCCATATTGTGCTCCTCGAGCGTCCCGCGCGGGACCGCCTCACCGTCGAAACCCTGCAGATCAGAACGGAAGGCCGCCCCCTGTCGCTCGACCAGCGCGACGAGCTCGTCGACCGTGCCGGAGGAGGTGAACTCGGCCGGGCGGTCCCGGGAGATGGTCCGGTCGGCCAGCACCTGGCCGCCCCAGAACTCCAGGACGCCGCAGCAGTGCCGCACGATCTGGTATGCCGTGTTGCCACCGGGCAGACCGGTCTGCGCGTTCGCCAGGTCGTCGCCCAGCTCGCGCAGGGTTGCCGACATACCGTTGAGTGCGCGGTCGATGTGGACCAGCGCGACGTGCAGTGGGACTGCTTCGCTCATGTGAAACTCCTTGCCCAAATTGCTGATTCGCGACACGGCACTTGGTCTCGAGTCGGCCGTCCCTACTCGGCGTCGTCGGCTTCCGGTGGGCCGTTCTCGAGGAGCTCCTCGAAGCCTTCCTCGTCCAGCGTCGGAACGCCCAGTTGCTCGGCCTTGTCGGCCTTGGAGCCGGCGTTGGCGCCGAGCACGACGTACGAGGTCTTCTTGGAGACCGAACCGGCCGCCTTGCCGCCGCGCGCGATGATCGCCTCCTTGGCCGAGTCACGACTGAAGCGCTCGAGCGAACCCGTCACCACGATCGTCAGTCCGCTCAGTGTCTGCACGATCGACTCGTCGCGCTCGTCGGCCATCCGCACGCCGTCCTCGGCCCACCGCTCGACGATCTGTCGGTGCCAGTCGACCTCGAACCAGTCGATGACGGCCTGTGCGATGACGCCTCCGACGCCGTCGGAGGCTGCCAAGTCCTCAACACTCGCCGCTCGGATCGCCTCGATCGAGCCGAACTCGGTCGCGAGCGCACGTGCCGCGGTCGGGCCGACGTGCCGGATCGAGAGTCCGACAATCACCCGCCAGAGCGGCTGCTCCTTGGCAGTCGAGAGGTTGTCGAGCAGCCGAACACCGTTGGCGGACAACACCTTCCCGTCGACGATGTCGTCCTCGGAGTCGGTCTTCTTCGCTGCACGCGTGTAGATCGGGACCTGCACGAGCTGCTCACGGGTGAGCCGGAACAGCGTCGACTCGTCGGTGATCACGTCGGACTCGAGCAGCGCGACCGCGCCCTCCCAGCCGAGCGCGTCGATGTCGAAGGCACTCCGCCCGGCGAGGCTGAAGAGCCGCTCGCGCAGCTGCGACGGGCAGGTGCGCGAGTTGGGGCATCGGATGTCCTTGTCACCGTCCTTCTCGTAGGCCAACTCCGTGCCACAGGACGGGCAGTGGGTGGGCATCTCGAACTCGCGCTCCGAGCCGTCGCGCAGGTCGACCACCGGCCCGAGGATCTCGGGTATGACGTCACCGGCCTTGCGCAGAACCACCGTGTCGCCGATCAGCACACCCTTGCGCTTGACCTCGAAAGCGTTGTGGAGTGTGGCATTCGCGACCGTCGAGCCCGCGACCACGACCGGCTCCATCACCCCGAACGGCGTCACGCGCCCGGTCCGGCCGACGTTGACCTCGATGTCGAGCAGCTTGGTGTTGACCTCCTCCGGCGGGTATTTGTAGGCGATCGCCCAGCGCGGGGCGCGCGAGGTCGAACCCAGCGCGCGTTGCACCGGCACTTCGTCGACCTTGACGACGACGCCGTCCAACTCGTGCTCGACGGAGTGCCGATTGGCGCCGGCCCACTCGACATACTTCTGCACCTTGGCGGCGGAGTCGACGACCTTGTAGTGGCTCGACACCGGCAGGCCCCACTCGCGCAGCAGGTCGTAGGCCTGCGACTGCCGCTGTATGTCGAACCCGGTGCGAGCACCGATGCCGTGCACCAGCATCCGCAGCGCACGGCTCGCGGTGACCCGCGGATTCTTCTGGCGCAGCGAACCGGCCGCGGTGTTGCGCGGGTTGGCGAACGGCGGCTTGCCGGACTCGACGAGCGCGGCGTTCAGCTGCTCGAAGTCGGACATGCCCATGAAGATCTCGCCGCGAACCTCGACGAGCTCCGGGATGTTGTCACCGGACAAACGGTGCGGAATGCCTTCGACCGTGCGGACATTGGAAGTGACGTCCTCACCGGTCGTGCCGTCGCCACGCGTGACGCCACGCACGAGGCGGCCCTTCTCGTAGGTCAAGTTGATCGCCAACCCGTCGATCTTCAGCTCGCAGAGGAAATGCAGCGGCTGGTCGCCCACCTCGCGCTGTACCCGGGCGATCCAGGCGCCCAACTCCTCGGCGCTGAACACGTTGTCCAGGCTGAGCATCCGCTCGGCGTGCTTGACCGCTGTGAAGTCGGTGTTGAAGATCGCGCCGCCCACCTGCTGGGTGGGACTGTCGGGGGTGCGCAGCGCCGGGAACTCCTCCTCCAACGCGTTGAGACGCCGCATCAGCTCGTCATAGGCACCGTCGCTGATCGTCGGGGCGTCGCGCACGTGGTAGGCGAACTGGTGACCGCGGGCCTCCTCAGCGAGCTCGGTCCACTCGTGCCGCTTTTCCACCGGTATGCCGTCCGTCTCGCTCACCCGCCCAATCCTGCCGTACGGCGCAGACAATGGTGCAGGCACTTGATCAGCGTTCGGCCAGGTCGCGTATGGCGTGCGCCGCGTCGACCGTGAGCCGGCCGATCCGCTGCGCTTCGGCCGGCGAGAGACCGGACAACCCGCACGCCGGCGTGACAACGACCTGCTCCAGCAACGCGGGCTCGAGACCGACCCGGTGCCACTGCCCCACGAACGGGTCGACGTGCTGATGGAAGGACTCGTACCTCGCCCTTCCATCAGGCTCTGCGTCATTGGCCGTCCTTCCGCCGGACTGTCGTGGATGCCGCGCGGTCGAATCGGTCGGCACCAGACCCGCCCACAGGCGCCGTCCGGACTCCACCAGCTCGGCGATGCCGTCCCACTGCGCCGCCCTGATGAGTGAGGTGTCCAAGCCCAGCTCGAGCCCGGCGACCTGCCGCACGAGCGGCACGGGAACATCGGCCGCGCAGCAGTGCATGATCTGCGAATCCGCTTCACGCCCAACGGTTTCGGTGAGGCGCAAAAGACCGTCGCGCACGACGTTCGGGTCGACTGCACGGACCCGCCCGTAACCCGAAGCTGTCGGCAGGCGGCCGGCCAGCACCGCCGGAAGCGCCGGCTCGTCCCACTGCACGGTCGCAACGGCCCCCGGCACCAGTCGACGGACCTGCTGCAGGTGCTCCACGACGGTGTCGGCCAGCGACTGCACGATGTCCCGTGCCGCACCGGGGTCGCTGACCACGCGCTCACCACGCGGCAACGCCAGCGTCGCCGCGAGCGTCCACGGGCCGCAGAACTGCACCTTGAGGGCGCCGGTGTAGCCGTCATACACCTCGGCGAGCACGTCGAGGTCCTGTCGCAGGTAGGCGCGGGCACGGGCGGCGTCCCGTCCGGCGGCATCGGTGAGCCGCCATCCCGCGGGCTGCAGGTCGACCGCCAGGCCGGTCAGCTGCGCCGCGGTGCGCCCGATCAGGTCGGCGCCAGGGCCACGGGCGGGCAGCTCCACGAGGTAGGGCAGGCCGCCGTCGCCATACAGCTCACGAACCGCACGCGCGGCGCCCTCGACGTCGGTGCCGGGCAGCGACCCGATCCCGCTCGCCGCTACTGCATTCATCGATAGTCCTTCAGCGGTTTGGTCTTGATGTCCTTGACGGACTTGGTCAGCTTGTCGCCCTTGATGTTGACGAAACAGGTCGCGTCGTGATCGCCGGCGTTCCACTGTGACTCGGACGGGCCGAGGGCGCCAACTACAAGGTCCTTGCGCTCGACCCCACCGAGGTGCTCGCGCACTTCGGGGGTGCAGACCTTCCGCATCGTGGCGCGTAGCGCCTTCTCCTCGGGATAGGGATCGGTGAGCTTGCCCAGCGACAGATCGGTCACGGCCTCCGAGGCGTGCTCCTGCGAACAGCGCACTGGCTCCGCCGTGCCCGAGTGGGTTGTCACCTCGGCGAGGCAGACGCGCCGAGACGCCAGTTTCTCCGGGTCCGACAACTGGCCACGCATCGGTCCGAAGGTCTGCACGATCTTCTCGTCGGGGGCCGATTGGTGAGTCAGGCAGACGATCCGGTCGGCTGACTTGGGGTCGGCCGCTGTCGGCAGCGGCACTGCCTGGAAGAAAGTCGCAACGATCGGCCCACCCAGGTATGCCGCGGCCACCTCGTTACAGGTCCACGTGCGCAACGCGCTGCGCGCCACGGCGTCGTGCTTGTCCCACTTGCTGGGCACGATCGCCGAGACCTCGAATTCGTGGCCCTTTGCGCAGTCCCCGCTCTTCCATTCGCCGGCGGGCTGGTCCAAGCAGTCGCCCACGGTGATGCCCTGCAGATAGTCCTCCGCCGGACTCGACGTCGAAGCCGATCCTGCGCTGCTACCCGTCGAGGCTACGGGTGGGCGGTCGGTCGTCACGGCAACGCTACCGTCCGACCCGCACCCGGCCAGTACGCCGACCGCGAGCGCGGCGGCGGCCAGGCCCAGCGATCGGCGTGCCATCACTTATATGCGGACAGTGGTTTGTTCTTCATGCCCTTGAGCGGCTTGGTGAAAGTGCCCTTGGTGGCCTCCACGAAACAGGCGGTCATCGTCGTGCCGCGCTGCCAGCCGGACTTGCCGGTGCTGTTGGCCGACGCGATCACGTCACCGCGGGCACCGCCGAGGTAGGTCTTGGCCAGGGGCACACACTTCGCCAGGGCCCGCTTGTCGACTGTCTTGCTGCCGGGGTACTTCCCGTCGGCCTTGCCGATCACGTAACCGCCGATGGTCTCGGCCTTGTGCGCCTGGGTGCACGGAACGATGTGCGGCGAGTCCGTCTTGCTCGGCCGATCGCTGGTGCAGATGCGGTAGTTGGTGTAGCCCTTGTCCTTGATGCGGTTCTTCAGGCGGTAGCTGATCTCCTCGTAACCGGAGTCGTCCGGCTTGGTGACCGCGGCCGCGCAGACGATCTGGTGCGCGGCGTTCGGGTCGGTGGACGCCGGCACCGGCTGGGCCAGGATCCGCGCGAAGCCGGAGCTCGGGCTGCCGAGGTAACCGGCCAGCGCGTTGTTGCACGACCAGGTCCGCAGCACGCCTCGCTTGACGATGTCGTCCGCGTCCTTGGACGTCTTGACGACCGAGATGACTTCGAGCTTGTGCGGCTGATCGCAGGACGCCGTTCCCCAGTCGATCGTGTTGTCGAGGCACTGCCCCGCCTTGTATGCCGTGGTCGCTGCGCTGCTGGAGCTCGACTCCGACGAGCTCGTGGGCGACTCGGACGAGGGGCTCGTCGAGGACGTGCTCGGGTCGGGGGTCGGCGCCGCCGACGTGCTCGACGAGGTCGATGTGCCCGGTGTCACCGTGAGCGAGGAGTCGCTGCCACCACAGGCTGCGAGCCCGAGGCAGAGCGTGCTGATGGTGGCGACGGCCAGCAACGGACGGGTCGGGCGGTGGTGGATCAAAGCCATTGCGCAGTCTCTCGTGTCCCTGAGGCGTGCTCAGACGTAACTTCCTGGGTGATCGGCCGCAACGATAGCTGGTGGCGCGTCGGGCCTACGTCATCCTGACGCGCGCGTAACCCGATCGGTTTCATCCGGACACCGGGTCGTCATGACCGGGACGCCTCGAGAACGCGGCTCAGGAGCGACCGGTGGACGTGATCGTCGCGGACCCGACGACACGCGTGCCGTCATACAGGACGACCGACTGTCCGGGTGCCACACCACGTGCCCGGCGGTCCAGCCGCACGGTCACGCGTCCGTCCTCGGCAACGGCCCGGCCGGCGAACTCCTCGCCGTGCGCCCGCAGCTGGGCACCGACCTGCAGCTCGCCCGTGGGCTCGGCGCCGCACCAACGGGCGTGGTCGCCGACCACGACGTCGATGCCCAGCAGGTCCTCGGTGCCGACGACCACCGTGTTGGTGCGCGGCTGCACGTCGACGACGTAGCGCTTGGCGCCGTCCTCGCGCGGCACCTTGAGCCCCAGCCCGCGGCGCTGCCCGACGGTGTAGGCGAACGCGCCCTGGTGCTCGCCGACCACGTCGCCGTCGGTGTCGACGATCTCGCCGGGCTGCTCCCCGAGCCGCTGGGTCAACCAGCCCTTGGTGTCGCCGTCGGCGATGAAGCAGATGTCGTGGCTGTCCGGCTTCTTGGCGACCGAGAAGCCGCGGGCCGCCGCTTCCTCGCGGATCCGTGGCTTGGTGGTGTCGCCCAACGGGAAGAACGAGCGCGCCAACTGGTCGGCGTCGAGCACACCCAGCACGTAGGACTGGTCCTTGGCCATGTCGACGGCGCGATGCAGCTCGCGGCCGTGCGGGCCGTCAACGATCTGGGCGTAGTGGCCGGTCGCAACCGCGTCGAAGCCGAGCGCGAGCGCCTTGTCCAACAGCGCCGCGAACTTGATCCGCTCGTTGCAGCGCAGACACGGGTTGGGCGTGCGTCCGGCGGTGTATTCGGCAACGAAGTCCTCGACGACGTCCTCCTTGAACCGCTGCGCCATGTCCCAGACGTAGAACGGTATGCCGACCTTGTCCGCCACCCGGCGTGCGTCACCGGCGTCCTCGATCGTGCAGCAGCCGCGCGCCGACTCCCGCAGCGTCGCTGCGGACTGGGACAACGCGAGATGCACTCCGACGACCTCGTGGCCGGCCTCGACCATGCGCGACGCGGCGACTGCCGAGTCGACTCCCCCACTCATTGCTGCGACGACCCGCATCAGCGACCACCCCGGCTCGCCGAGCGCGCCCGACGGGCGCGGTCGACCGCGGCAGGCAACGCCGCGAGGAAGGCCGCGACGTCCGCGTCGGTGGAGGTGTGCCCGAGGGTGAGCCGCAGCGCGCCGCGTGCGTCGTCCTCGCTGATGCCCATCGCCAACAACACGTGGCTGG
This sequence comes from Flexivirga endophytica, assembly GCF_014640635.1. GTDB lineage: Bacteria > Actinomycetota > Actinomycetes > Actinomycetales > Dermatophilaceae > Flexivirga > Flexivirga endophytica. The sequence continues at coordinate 220,927 of NZ_BMHI01000001.1, read as the reverse complement.
GTTGCGGAACACCGGCCTGGCAGGCCGAGCCGGTCGAGCACTCGATGCCGGCGGCGTCCAGCAGGTAGAGCAGCGAGTCGCCGTCGCACCCGGGCACCCGCAGGTGCGCGTTGCCGGCGAGCCGCGCCGTCACGTCACCGACCTCGTGTGCGCCGGTCACCTCGATGTCCAGGCCGAGATCGAGCGCACCGCGGATCAGCTTGTCCCGCAACGCAGCCAGCTTCTCCTGCTCCTGAGGGAGCTCCTGCATCGCCAGGGTCGCCGCGACCGCCATACCCCTGATGCCGGGGGTGTTGAGGGTGCCGCTGCGCAGCTGGCGCTCCTGGCCACCGCCGTGCGTCAGCGGCACCAGCGACGCGTCTCGCCGGGCGACCAGCACGCCGACGCCCTGTGGCCCGCCGAACTTGTGCGCGCTCGCGGTGAGCAGGTCGGCGCCGGAAGCGGTGAAGTCGACCGGGACCTGTCCGATCGCCTGCACCGCGTCGGTGTGCATGGGTATGCCGTGCTCGTGTGCCACCGATGCGACGTCGGCGACCGGCTGGATGGCGCCGACCTCGTTGTTGGCCCACATCAGGGACACGAGGGCGACCGAGTCCGGGTCCCGCTCGATCAGCTCGCGCACCTGTGACGGGTCGCTGCGGCCCGACCGGTCGACGTCGATCCAGTCGACGATTGCGCCTTCGTGATGGACCAGGTGCTCGACCGCGTCCAGCACGGCGTGGTGCTCGGTGGCACCGATCAGCAGCCGGTTGCGCTTCGGGTCGCCGCCACGTCGTTGCCACCAGGTGCCCTTGACCGCCAGGTTGTCGGACTCGGTGCCGCCGGAGGTGAAGACGACCTCCGAGGGGCCGCACCCCAGCGCGTGCGCGACAGCTTCGCGGGATTCCTCCACGACCTTGCGCGCTGCCCTGCCGACGGTGTGCAACGACGAGGCGTTGCCGCCGGTGGCGAGTTCTTCGGTGATCGCGGCGATGACCTCCGGTCGCGCCGGGGTCGTGGCCGCGTGGTCGAGGTATGCCAGGGACTTCACCCGTCAAGGGTACGCGCGGCCTCCGATGGTGCTCGTGCGCCACCGGTTGCCGGAATTTGCGACACTGTGCCGTGTGTCAGCACTCGCACGCCGCTCACAGCCTCGCTCCCGCACACTGCTCGCCGTTGTCGCGTGCGCAGGTTCGCTCGCGCTGACGGGTTGCAGTTCGTCGAGCCACGACGGGGCCGCGCCGAGCACGACCGCGACCACGTCCGCCGGCCCGACCCTCTGCTCCTCGAAGTCCGGGGCGCACGTCACCGGCACCGCCGTACCCTTCGGCACGGCCGCACCCACCGGATCGTCCTCGGCGCTCGAGATCAGCGCCGGGCGGCCACGGGTGAGCTCGGTGCCGTCCGGCCGGCACGGCTACCGGCTGGTCCAGGTGCCGATCAAGGCAGCCGTCCGGACCAACGGCACGTTCGCTGTCGACCACGGCCAGTTCGAGCTCGTCGACCGCTCGGGCCACGTGTGCCGTCAGCCCTCGATCAACCCGTTGTCCGACGGCTTCGTCGCGCTCACCGTCGATGAAGCGCACACCGGGTCCGGGGTGGTCGCCTTCCTCGTCCCCGGGTCGATGCCGACCGGCCTGCTCGGAGTGCGATATCTGCCCGCCACCGATGCGACCTCGGCGAGCCTGGCCTGGCAGGCGACGGCGCCGACACCGGCGGCCACCAAGGCTTCGAACTCCTGCGACGGGGGCAAGGCGAAGCTGTCCACCTCCGGCAGCGACCAGACCGCCTTCGGAGACACCATCAGCCACGGCGACGACGTGGTCTCGGAGTCGGTGCGCGCCGGGAAGCCCCATCGGAGGGCGTTCAAGCCCGGACCGACCCAGCCCAACGACGTCGACGCCATCGACATCACGGTGCGTGTCTCGGCCAAGGGGGCGGACGCGTATGTCGACCGCCGCGCCTTCGCCCTCGTCGACGGCACCGGTCGGTCGTGCCGCAGCTCCCAGCTCGGTAGCCAGGGCGAGACCCTCACCAGCGCACTGGTGAAGAAGGGCCACTCCAAGGACTACACGATCGTCTTCTGGGCGCCGAAGGGCAGCGCCATACACGGACTGCGGCTGGTGCAGCTCAGCAAACCCGGTGGCACCAAGGCGCAGTCGGTCTGGTCCGACTCCAAGCTGACACTCAAGCCGCTGAAGGGCTGAGCAACGGCGACGGCTCGGCACCCCTTGCGGGATGCCGAGCCGTTGCTCGTATGACGTCGGTCAGCTCTTGGCGGCCTGCACTGCGTCGTTGGCCTGCGGCAGGACGGTGAACAGGTCACCGACGACGCCGAAGTCGACCAGCTCGAAGATCGGGGCTTCCTCGTCCTTGTTGATCGCCACGATCGTCTTGGAGGTCTGCATCCCGGCCCGGTGCTGGATCGCACCGGAGATGCCGCACGCGACATACAGCTGCGGCGAGACCTGCTTACCGGTCTGGCCGACCTGGTTGGAGTGCGGGTACCAGCCGGCATCGACCGCCGCACGCGAGGCACCGACCGCAGCACCCAGGGTGTCGGCGAACGCCTCGACCGGTGAGAAGTCGCCGCTGGTGCCGCGGCCACCGGAGACCACGATCTGGGCCTCGGTCAGCTCCGGGCGCCCGGACTTGGCCTTGGCCTCGGTGCCGGTGATCTTGGCGGCCTTGGCCACCTCGGACACGGTCACCTCGACCGGCACCACCGTCGCACCGGCCTGCGCCGCCGCCGGCGCGGCCGCGTTGGCCTTGACCGTCACGATCGCCGGCGACTTGGTGACAAGCGACTCCACCGTGTAGTTGGACGCGAACGCCGACTGCGTCGTCGCCACGCCGCCGTCACCGGGCTGCACATTGGTCGCGTCGGTGATCAGACCGCCACCGGTCTTGACCGCGAGGCGGGCACCGGCCTCCTTGTTGACGCCACCGGTCGGCAGCAGGATCGCCGCCGGTGACGCCTGCTCTGCCACCGCGGCGAGCGCCTCGGCCAGCGGCGCCGCGACCGCGCCGGTCACGTCGGGGTTGTCCACGACGTAGACCTTGGCGGCGCCGAACTGCGCCAACCGCGGACGCGCGGCCTCGACGCTGCTGCCGATGAACACCGCGGACGGCACACCCAGGGCACGCGCGAGCGTCAGCAGCTCGGCGGTGTTCTTCTTGACCTGTCCGTCGGTGTGATCGACGAGAACGAGGACTTCAGCCATGATGAATCTCCTTGCAAAAGAATGTCATTGGCAGGCACTCCTCCTCCGGGCGGACTCGCAGGCTCGTCCGTCCCGGCATCGTCATACCTGCGCCCAAAAGTCAGTCAGGAACGAGGGTCAGATCAATTTCGCCTTGGCGAGGAACTCGGCCAGCTTGGTGCCGCCGTCGCCCTCGTCGGTCACGATCTCGCCCTGCTCGCGCGGCGGACGCGCGGTGAAAGAGGTCACCTTCGTAGCCGCGTTGTCCAGACCGACCTGACCGGCATCGACACCCAGGTCCGCCAGCGACCACGTCTCGACCGGCTTCTTCTTGGCCGCCATGATCCCCTTGAACGAGGGGTAGCGCGGCTCGTTGATCTGGTCGGTCACCGACACCACGGCCGGCAGCGGCGCCTCGAACGAGTCCGACGCGGTGTCGCTGTCCCGGCGACCCTTGACCACACCGTCGGCCACCTCGAGCGTCGACAGCTGCGTCACCTGCGGCAGACCCAGACGCTCGGACAACATCGCCGGAACCACGCTCATCGTGCCGTCCGTGGACGCCAGACCCATCAACACCAGCTCCGGAGTGCCGCCGGAAGCCTTCTTCACGGCCTCGGCCAGCACCAGCGACGTCGCCGGCGCATCGCTGCCGTGGATCGCGTCGTCGAGCACGTGCACACCCTTGTGCGCACCCATCTGCAACGCCTTCTTGATCGCGTCGGCAGCACCATCGGGGCCAACGGTCAACACCGTCACCTCGTCCTCACTGCCCTCCACGAGCTTCAACGCCGCCTCGACGGCGTACTCGTCGAGCTCCGACAACAAACCATCCACATTCGAACGATCCGTCGTGTTGTCCTCATTGAACGTGCGGTCGGCTTGCGCATCCGGCACGTACTTGACACAGACCACGATGTTCATGTGTCTATCGTCCTCTTCCATCAGGGTGCGGGTGTCTGACGTCAGTCAGCGTTCTCGGGCGAGTCCGGGGGCTGAGCCCCTTGCCTGCGGCGATCGTATGCCGCAGCCGATCCGTCCGTTACCCGCAGCATGCTACCCGCGAGTAACAAGCTTTCGCGAGTGCCCTTCACCGAAGTCCCCGACGAACGAGGCTCAGTGGTGACGCAGCCAGATCGCGATCATCCCCACGACGGTCAGCGCGACGATGATCCATGGGGCGAGCTTGTTGAGGATGAACTGCATGGTCGTCAGCTGCTGGTCGGGAGCGACGACATAGACATCGGAACGGGCTCCTGCGGCGAGGTCGAAGACCGCCGCGCCGACGACGACGACCGCACCGACAACGAAGATGAGCCACGGCGGCAGACCGATGGTGCTGTCGACGTCCTTGGCGACGCCGGTCCAGCCCAACAACGCGACGAACATCCCGACCAGGCCGACGACCGCAACGGTGATAGCCACGAGCCGGCTGCGCTCGGCTGCTTCACTGCCCGGCGCAACCGGGACCTGCTGGGTGCTCATGCCGTGCTCCTCCTTCGTCGGACCCCGCCATTCGCCCTGAGCCCTTGATCGCTCGCCAGCTCACGCATGTGCCGTGCTCCTCCTCATACCGCCGGGGCCGGTGGTGACGCTGACATTAGCGCCACCACCGGCCCCGGTGGGTGTGTTCGAGAGTTACTGATTACTGCTGGTCTCCAGCGGCATCGGCCTGGGCGGCATCCGCCATCGCCTGGGCGACGGCGGGCGGCTCGGACGAGTTGGCCGCGTGCGGGCCGTCGCTGGTGACGGCCTGGTGCCACAGCTGCACGGCCGTGAGCACCATCTGGGTCGTCGACTGGACCAACGTCTTGACGTCTTCCGCGGCGGAGACCAGGTGCTCGCCGGTGACGATGAGGTTGCCGTTGGCCAGGCCGGTCTTGACGATGTTGAGGCTCAGCGACACGTCGTTGGCCGCGAGCAGCTGCTTGGTGATGTCCTGGGGCAGGTCGTCGGTGATCTGCCACTGGCCGAACACGCGCATCATCGCGGGCTCGCCGTCGACGCAGCGCACGAAGAGCTGCTGGCCCTCGACCTTGTAACTGACGTCGCCGTCAGCGTCGAGCTCGGGGCGGAAGCCCTCCTCCTGCAGAGCGGCCATCACGCGCTCCTGCAGTTGACCGCCACCGGCCGGAGCGGACGAGGCCGGGGCGGGTGGGGAGAAGTTGGGCAAAGAAGTCGGATCTGTCATATGACCCACGCTACTTCACCAGAACGCTCGGTAGCACCTCCCCGGGTAGTGCGGAGAATCAGAAATAGCTGCCGCGGATGCAGGCTCCGCCGTAGACGGCCCTGACGTGACTACTCTCCCGTAGGTGCCTGACCTCACGAACGACACCTCCGCGGCAACCGCACGGACCTCCCCCGACGCGCCGCCGCCGCTCGGCGCGACCGTCGACGACCGGGGCGTCGAGTTCAGCGTGTATGCCGGAGCAGCGACCGCCGTCGAGGTCTGCCTCTTCGACGACACCGGTGCCGAACACCGCGTCGCCCTGCACGAGCACGCCCACGGCATGTGGGCCGGACATGTGTCGGGGATCGGGGTGGGACAGCTCTACGGTTACCGCGCGCACGGCCCGTGGGATCCCACGCACGGCCACCGCTACAACCCCGCGAAGCTGCTGCTGGACCCCTATGCGCGTGGTGTGGTGGGCGAGATCGACTGGCGTCCGGAGGTTTTCGGTCACACGGTGGGCGCCGATCTGTCCGGTGACGACGGTGTGCAGGACGGGCGCGACAGTGCGCCATACATCCCGCGAAGCGTGGTCGTCGGCAACGGCTTCGACTGGGGTGACGACCGGCCCCCACACACCCCGTGGGACCGCACCGTGCTCTACGAGACGCACGTGCGTGGCCTCACCGAGCAGCTTCCCGACGTGCCGGAGCACTTGCGCGGCACCTACGCGGGCGTCGCGCACCCAGCGACGATCGCGCATCTGACCAGGTTGGGTGTCACCGCCGTTGAGCTGCTGCCGGTGCACGCGTTGACCTCCGAGCCACAACTGGTGCAGCGCGGGCTGACGAACTACTGGGGCTACAACACGCTGGGATTCTTCGCGCCACACCCGGCCTATGCGTCCGCACGGTCTCCGCAGGAGGCGATCCACGAGTTCAAGGGCATGGTCAAGCTGCTGCACGCAGCCGGCATCGAGGTGATCCTCGACGTCGTCTACAACCACACCTGCGAGCAGGGCAGCGGAAGCGGCGCGACGGTCTCCTGGCGCGGCCTCTCCTCGGAGACCTACTACCGCCTGGACGAACGGGGCGACGACGTCGACGTGACCGGTTGCGGCAACACGCTGGACATGCGGCACCACGAAACTGTTCGGATGGTGCTCGATTCGCTGCGCTACTGGGCGACCGAGATGCGGGTGGACGGCTTCCGCTTCGACCTGGCGCCCGCACTCGCCCGTGGCCTCGACGACGCATTCCACCCCGACCACCCCTTCCTGATGGCCCTGCGCACCGACCCGGTGTTGTCACGGGTCAAACTCATCGCCGAGCCGTGGGACGTGGGGTCGCACGGGTGGCGCACCGGCCAGTTCCCGGCACCGTTCGCCGACTGGAACGACCGCTTCCGCGACACGGTCCGCAGCTTCTGGCTGACCGACCTCGCTGCCGACCAGGCAGGTCATTCCGGCCACGGCGTCGGAGACCTCGGCACCCGCATCGCCGGCTCGAAGGATCTCTTCGGCTCCCGGTCGCCGCTCGCCTCGATCAACATCGTCAGCACCCACGACGGCTTCACGGCGGCCGACCTGACCTCTTACAACGGCAAGCACAACGGGGCCAATGGCGAGGACAACCACGACGGCAGCGACAACAACCGCTCGTGGAACTTCGGTGTCGAAGGACACGAGACGGCCGGCGAGGGTGTCGAGACGTTCCGCCGGCGCGCGGTCCGCAATCTGCTGGCGACCATGTTCACGTCGGCCGGAGTGCCGATGCTGTTGGGCGGCGACGAGTTCGGTCGCACCCAGCAGGGCAACAACAACGCCTATTGCCACGACAACGAGATCAGTTGGTACGACTGGGATCTCGCCACGTGGCAACGGGACCTCATCGAGACGACGACGTTCCTGGCGGAGTTCCGCGCGGCGCACCCGGTGCTGCGGCAGCGCGCGTTCTTCCCCGGTGATCCGATCGACGGCGACGCGCTGGCGGCGCTGCACTGGCACGGCGCCGACGGATCCATCATGACCGCTGACCAGTGGAACGACGGTGGCACGCGCATCCTGCAGGTCGTCTTCGACGGCTCCGACGTCGACGACGACCGGATCCTGTTGGTCCTCAACGGTCGCGCGCAGGACACCGCCGTGCGCGTGCCGGAGCAGACCGGCGTCAGCAGGTGGGAGCTCGCCTGGGACAGCCGCTACGAGCGCCCCGACGAGTTGCCCCGCATGTCGATCCCGGTCGGCGACGAACTACCCGTCCGTGCCGGGTCGTTCGCCATACTCCTCGGCGCGTAGGTCCCACGAAGTTCTCCCCCGTTCCGGCACCGCGACCGGGGACCACCTGACCGAACGGACAGCATCCATACCGAGCGGACAGGAGAATGCGACGTTTTCGCGCATGTTTTCCTGTCCGCTCAGCGCTTTCCTGTCCGCTCGGTCAGGGGACCTCGTGTGTCGCGCTGACGTTGCGGTACCAGTCGAAGCTCGCCTTCGGGGTGCGCTTCAGCGTGTCGTAGTCGACGTGCACCAGCCCGAAGCGCGGCTGGTAGCCGCGTGCCCACTCGAAGTTGTCCATGAGTGACCAGAGGTAGTAGCCCCGTATGTCGACGCCCTTGTCCATCGCGGCCTTGACGGCCTTGAGGTGATCGCCGACGTAGCGGATGCGGTCCTGATCGTCGACCGAACCGTCCTCGCGCACGACGTCCGGGCAGGCGATGCCGTTCTCGGTGATGTAGATCGGCGGGAGGGCGTCGCCATAGGCGTCCTGCAGCCAGGTCAGCAAGTCGGTGAACGCACCGGCGTCGACGGGCCAGCCCATCTCGGTGAGGTATTCGCCGTCGTGCACGACCGACTCGACGCCCAGGTCGGACGCGACGCGCTTCGCCGGGTCCGGCTCGTTGTGTGCGACAGCCTTCGGCCGGCTCGGGAAGTAGAAGTTGACGCCGAGGAAGTCCAACGGCTGGTGGGAGGTCGCCAGGTCACCGTCCTGGATGAAGGAGAAGTCGGTGATCGGCGCCCACACCTCACGGGCGTGGTCGGGGTAGGTCCCGGCCAGCACGGGGTCGGTGAAGATCAGGTTACCGATGAGCAGGTTGCGGCGAGCCGCCTCGGCGTCCGCCGGTGAGTCCGAAACCTGTTGTACGGAAGCAAGGTTGAGTGTGATCCCCACCTGTGCGTCAGGCACCGCGGACCGGACCTGCTGGGTGGCCAGTCCGTGCGCGAGCATCAGGTGATGCGCGGCCTTGAGGGCGCCCTCACCCTCCTGCGCGCCCGGTGCGTGCACGCCGTCGGCATACCCGAGGATCGAGGAGCAGAACGGCTCATTCAGCGTGATCCACTTCTTCACCCGGTCGCCCAGGTGACCGGCTGCGACGGCGGCATACTCCGCGAAGCGCTCGGCGGTGTCGCGCTCGCGCCAGCCGCCCCTGTCCTCCAGCGTCTGCGGCAGGTCCCAGTGGTAGAGCGTCGCGGCCGGCTCGATGCCGGCGGCGAGCAGCTCGTCGACCAACTTGTCGTAGAAGGCCAGCCCGGCCGCGTTGACCGGCCCGTCGTCGGGCTTGATACGCGGCCAGGCCAGCGAGAAGCGGTAGCTGTCAAGCCCCAGCTGCTTCATGAGGGCGACGTCCTCGCCGAAGCGGTGGTAGTGGTCACATGCAACGTCGCCGTTCTCGCCACGGGCGACCCTGCCGGGCGTGTGGCTGTAGGTGTCCCAGATCGACGGCCTGCGGCCGTCCTCGGCGACGGCGCCTTCGATCTGGTAGGACGCAGTCGCTGCCCCGAAGGTGAACTCGGCAGGAAACTGGACGGTCACGGTGTTTCTCCTTTGGGCGTGATGCGTTGGGTCTGACGGTAGTCTGCGGCGCTCGTGCTCGACAGCGCGAAGGGCGTGTCGGGAAGCTGGACGACGGCGACTTCGTATGGCGAAAGTTGCTCCACGCCATACGTGTCCACCTCGACGGTGTCGTCGGACAGGTTGATCAGCCAACCGAATTCGCGCCCGTCGCGATGGGTCAGTCCATCGGTCAGCACGCGCGGATCGGCGACGTTGATCGGACGCTCGACACCTGCCGCAACCGCGAGTGCGTCATACAACCGCCAGGTGTCCTCGGGGTTGACGCGCGGTGCGTTGGCGGCGAAGTACTCGACCGGGAGGGTGCACAGGACGGCCTGACCCGATCCGTGCCACTTACGAGTCAGCACCGGCCGATCGTGCTGATCCACGGCGATGATGTCGGCGTCGAGCACCTCGACCGGCAGGATGCTTCGCCCACCGGGCGAGCCGACGGCGTCGAAACGCAAGGTCTCCCCTGCGGTGAGCGAGCCGAACTCGGCCAGGACGCGGACCTCCACGACGTCGTCCCGGACGGGTTCGACCATGCCGTAGCGCAGTGTGTGGCGCACGCCGAATGTCGGCTCCAGCCCGGTCCACCACGGCCCCCGCTGCGTGGGCGAATCGCCCAAACCGTAGGAGACGTAGACGGTTCCGCCCGCCAGGGCGTGATCAGCCAGGTCGTACCAGGTCGGCACGGTGAGCGCCTTGACGGACGGGACGATCATCAGCCGTGCTTCGGTCGGCAACAGCTCCTGCTCCCGCACGAACGCCGGCCCGAGTCCGGCTTCCCGACAGGCGACATACGCCTGCTCGAGCGCGGCCGCGATGTCGGTGCGCTCGCTCTCCTCGAAGGTCCAGTGTTCCGGGGCGTCAAGGTATGACGAGACGAGCAAGGCCACCTGCGCCGGCCAGCGGGTGCAGTGCGGCAGGTCCAGCTCGTCGACCACCGCACGGAACGCGGTGATCTCGTCCAGTTGCGGCTTCGGTGACCCGTCCACCCGGGTCAGTCCGAAGTGCAGCTCGAACGGGTGGTGCCGATAGGGATCCTGCTCGGGCAGGTTGTCGAAATCGGTGTTGTTCCACGCGAGCCAACCGGTCGCACCCGCGAGGAGCGTGGTGTGCAGCACCTGCCGGTAGTACTGCTCGGCATGCGCGTCCGAGGCGAAGTCGGAGCTGACCCCGAACTCCTCTAGCACCACCGGAAGCCCTGCCACGCTCGCCAATTCGCACACGAACGCTGAGCGCAGGTGCTGCCGGACGACGTCGTCGCCCATCGGGTAGACGTGCGGGCCGACGAAGTCGGTCAGCTCGGCCAGGTCACGCACGCTGAAGCCGTTCTCCTTGCCCGTGACCTCCTGACCCCATGCGCCGTCGCCGATCGACACCGGCTTGACCGGATCGCCGGCGCGGATCGCCGTGACCATCAACTGGGCCCACGCGGTCACGTCGGCGCGTTTCGCGGGGCCGCCGTAGATCGGCATCTCGTTGGAGACCAGCCAACCGACCACAGCCGGGTGCGTCGCGAAGCGGGCGGCCACCTGAGACAGGTAGCTGGACTGCTGCGCCACCATCCAGGTGTCGGTGTAGAGGTCCCGGTCGCCGCGCCAGGACGGGTCCCAGTTCTCGCCGGACATGTGACCGACGAGAAACGTTGGGATCGTGTGCATCCCGAGCTCCTCGTGCAGGTCGAGGAAGCGCGCGTAGCGGTCCATGACCTCCGGGTCGAGGCGCCCCGGCTCCGGCATCGCATGCGGCCAGAAGAGGAACGACCGGGTGACGTCGAGACCCGCGCCACGCATCGTGGCCAACTCCTCCCGCACGAGGGTTTCGTCATACGACTGCCACATGAACGGCCCGCCGCCGCGGGACCAGAAGTTGCTGCCGAACCACACCCGGCCGGCGCCGGAGTCCGGCACGAAGCGCAGCGGCCGTTCGACCCCTTCCCTCACTTGACCGCACCCGCGGTCAAGCCGGCCACCAGATAGCGCTGGAGCAGGAGGAAGGCGAGCACCACCGGCACGCTGACCACGAGCGAGGCAGCCATGACCTGGTTCCAGTAGACGTTGATCTGGGTGGAGTAGCTCTGCAACCCGATCGACAGGGTCTGCGTCTTCGGACTGGTCATCTGCGAGGCGAAGAGGACCTCACCCCATGACGTCATGAACGAATAGACCGCGACCGCGATCACACCCGGCCGCGCGGCCGGCAGCACCACGCGCAGCAACGTCGTGAGCGTCGACGCACCGTCCACTCGGGCTGCCTCGTCCAATTCCCTTGGTATGCCGTCGAAGTAGCCCGCCAGCATCCAGATGGCGAAGGGCAGCGAGAACGTCAGGTAAGTGACGATAAGACCGACCCGCGTCTGGTAGAGCAGCGTGAAGCCGAGCGCCTTGTCGATGTTGACGAAGAGCAGGAAGAGCGGCAGCAGGAAGAGGATGCCAGGGAACATCTGCGTCGACAGGATGGTCGTGGTGAAGACGCTGCGCCCCCGGAACGTCCAGCGGGACACCGCGTAGCCGGCGAAGATCGCCACGATGACGCTCAGCACCATCGAGATCGAGCAGACGATCACGCTGTTGAGGAAGTACTTGCCGAGCGGCACCGTGCTCCAGATGTCCTTGAACGGCTGGAACGTCACGTGACTGGGCCACCATTCGAACTTGCCCTGCACGTCGCCGAGCGGCTTGACCGAGCTGGTGAACAGCACCCACATCGGCACCAGCACGAAGAGCGTCAGCACCGTGAGGATCACGACACGGAACACCTTGAACGACAACGGTTCACGCACGACGTGACCTCCGGTTGAAGATGAGCAGGTAGGCACCCGTGACCACGAGCAGGAACGCGAGAAGCAGCACGGACATCGCCGAGCCGAACCCGAAGTCCCAGTTGACGAACGACGCTCCGTAGATGTGCACGGAGATGATGTCGGCCGACTTCGGTGGCTGTGCGCCGAAGAGCACGAACGGTGTGTTGAAGTCGTTGAAGGTCCAGAGGAAGAGCATCAACACCATGACCAGGTTGACCGGCCGCAGTGCCGGCATCGTGATGTAACGGATCTGCTTCCAGATGCCGGCACCGTCGACCGACGCGGCGTCGTAGACGTCGTCCGGGATGTTCTGCAGCCCGGCGAGCAACATCAGGAACGCGAACGGCCAGGAGCGCCATACAGCGATGATGACCATCGACCAGAAGGCGTTGCTGCCGATCAGCCAGAAACTGTCCCCGTTGGTCAACCCGAGCGACTTCAGCACGTGGTTCACCAGACCGTTGTCCCGCTGGAGCATGAAGCTCCAGGTCATGATGCCGGTGTAGATCGGCATCGCGTAGGGGACGAGGAACAACGTCCGGAAGAAGCCACGGCCGCGAAAGTTGCGGTGCAGTACCAGGGCCGCCGACATACCGAGGAACCATGCGCAGCCCACCACGAGAACCGTGTAGAGACAGGTGACTTCGAAGGAATGCAGGAAGCTGTTGCCGATCGGCGACGAGAAGTCCAGCGCCAATTTGTATGACGACAGGCCCTTCCACGGCGCGGTCGACCAGTTGGCGATGAATGCCTGGGTCAACCCGACGAAGGACATCCACACCCCGACGATCATCGGGAGGATGTGGATCAGCAGCTCGAGGATGATCGCCGGGGCGATCAGGAAGTAGGGAGTGAGCCGACGGGCGTTGCCACGCCCGCCGGCTCGCTTCACGGTGGGGCGGGACGTCATCAGCCGGCGGACGCCATCTTGTCCTGCGCCTGCTGCAGCGCGGCCTTGATGTCACTCTCCGACGGTGCCTTGCCGGTGGCGGCCTGTGCGATCAGCTGGTTGACGGCGTTGCCGACATTCGTCTCGTACTGCGACTCGTTCGCCACCAGCGGCAGCGGAACGGCCTTGGTCGCCAGGATGTTCTGGAACGTCTTGGCCTCCGCCGCGTTCTTGGTGAAGTTCGGCGTCGCGCCGGCGTTCACCGGAAGAGCCGCGAACGGCACATCGAGGATCTTCTGCTCGGCCGGACTGGTCATGAACTTCACGAACTTGAGCGCGGCGTCCTTGTGCTTGGTGTTCTTGAACACCGACATGTTGATGCCGGCAACGAAGCTCGCGGTGTCCTTCTTGCCGGTCGGCGCCGGTATGGCGACCACGCCGTACTCGCTCGTCTTCATCCCGTCCGCGACGAGGGTGTTGTCGGCGTTGTTCTGGCTCATCAGCATCGCGGCCTTGCCCTTGGCGAAGTCGCCGGGAGCCTCCGGGCCGTTCTTGTACTGAACGCTGCTGGGGTTGACGACCTTGTTGCTCATCAGGTCGACGTACTGCTTGACCCCGGCGACCATTCCGGGCGAGGTGAAGTTCGGCTTGCCGCTGGAATCGAACGGGTCGGCGCCGTGCTGCTGGCCGAAGATGAAGGAGAAGTGCACGCTCTCGGTGTAGCTGCCGCCCTCCATCGCCATGCCGTAGGTGCCCTTGTCCGCGTCCGTCAGCTTCCTGGCGTCGGTCTGCAACTCCTCCCACGTCGTCGGCGGTTTGAGGCCGGCCTCGGCGAACATCTTCTTGTTGTAGTAGAGGCCGTAGACCAGCGAGTAGAGCGGGACCGAGGTCGGGTCCTTGCCCTTCACCCCACCGGTGGCGAACGACGCAGGGACGAACTTCGACTTGCCGCCGATGGCGGTGAGCGCGCTCGAATCGAAGGGAAGGAATGCCCCGGTCGCCTGCAAGGACGGCGCCCAGGTGTTGCCGATGTTGAGGACGTCAGGTCCCTTGCCGCTCGATGTCGCGGCGAGGATCTTGTTGAGCAGGTCCGGCCACCCGATGACCTGCAGGTCGACCTTGATGCCGGTCTGCTTCTCGAACTTCTTCAGCTCGGGGCCCAGGACCTTCTTGTCGACATCGATGGACGAGCCCTGGTTGCTCGCCCAGTAGGTCAGCGTGGTGCCCGAACCCGAATCACCACCACCGCCGTCCGACGAACCGGACCCTGAACTGCCGCCACAGGCGGCCGTGCTGGCAACCATTGCCGCGACCACCAGCGCTGGAATGAGACGTGTCTTCACGATTGGAAACCTCCGGGCCACCCATGCGCGACGGTTTGTCGCGCGGGTCACATCAGACCACTTACTCGCGTAAGTAGATAGTGCCGTTATCGGATCGTTACCACGTGATGCATGCCGGACGATCAGCCGATCGGGCCGGAACTCGACCTCTCCCGAAGCTGCGAGCGTGCCACCGCGACCAGGGACGGGTGCTGCCCTGCCACCAGTCCGAGCAGCGCTTCCGCGGCCTGCCGGCCGTATGCCTGGTTGTCGCGGAACAACGCCGTCAGCTGCGGCTCGACTGCCTGCGTGAGGGGCGAATCATCCCAGCTGACAACGGAAACTTCGGTCGGCACCGATTTGCCGAGGGCCCGCAGTTGTTGCAGGCCGGCCACCGACATGTGGTCGTTGCTGAAGATGAACGCGGTCGGCGGGTCGGGCTCGCTCATCAGCTGATCGACCGCGGCACGTGCATCCCCCGGCGCATACGTTCCCTCGATCGTGGTGACCGAAATGCCGTGTCGTGCGGCTGCCGTCCGCACCCCTCGCTGGCGACCGCGCTCGTGCACGAAGTCCCGCGGCCCGCTCACGTGGGCGATGCGTCGGTGCCCGAGTCCGGAGAGGTGCTCCACGATCAGCGCTGCGTCACCGGCCTGGTCGGTCCAGACGCACGGAAGCTCGATCCCCTTGCGAGGCCCGCCGCACAGGACCGCGGGCAGGCCGATCTCCTCGACAGCAGCGATGCGCTCGTCGCGATGACGCTCGTCGACGAGGATGACGCCGTCGATGCGCCCCTCGCCCCACCACCGCCGATAGGTCTCGATCTCGACCTCCGGGAGATCTCCGATGACACGCAGCAACAGGCTCCAACCACGTTCTACCAGAACGCTTTCGACGCCTGCGAGGAACTCGAAGAAGAACGAGTCAACAGCGAAGGTGTCCGTCGGGCGAGACAGCGCAAGACCGATGACCTTGATGTCCGAACCCGTCAGGGCCCGGGCGCTGGCGCTCGGATGCCAACCCAGATCCGTCGCCAGCTTCAGCACGGCCTCGCGCGTGTCCGCAGCCACCCCGGGCTGTGCGTTGAGCGCATACGAGACCGCCGCACGGGAGATGCCGAGCTGCTTGGCGATGTCGGCCATCGTGGCTTTGGCGGCCATCGGGTCCTCCCTTGTCATGGCGAATTGCCACGCAGTCTACTTACTCGCGTCAGCAGACTCTGCGCTCCAGGTCGGTGCCCGCGAGCCGGCGTAAACGCGTCCATCCGGCCAAGGCTAGTGCGAGGAGACCGCGGCGGCCTCGTCCCCCGACAGCAGCGCGTGCAACCCTGCGGCCAGCAGGAGACACAGCGGCGAGTACACGACGGCATTCAGCACGCGGTAGCGCGGATGCCGGCTTCCGGTCGGCCCGATCAGTCCAATGACGCCTCGCGCGCCGAACACCGCCTCTGCGATGCGCAGTGCCACGTCGAGCCGGCGAGTGGAGGGGATGCCTGCAGCTCGCAACACATCCGAATACGGCTGCGCCACAACCAGACCGGCCAGACCGACGAGGGCTGCGCCCACAGCCGCGGTCGGGACGGCCGACGGCAGTCCCCCGGACTTGCCCGTCGTACCGATGACCGCGTGTGCCAGCTCGCGTCGGGTCCGCGCCGGGAAGCTACTGCCGGCAGCCCAGACGAGGTGCAACGCCCCGGTTGAACCGATGACGCCGGCCACCAGGCGTCGTACCGACCGATGCCCGGAGTCCGGGTCCGGTCGCGCCGCAGCCGCCAGCAGATAGCGCCAGCGGCTACCACCCGGCCACCGTCTGCGCGGATATCGCGCGCCGCCCGATTCGGCGTCATCCAACAGATGCTCGATCAGTGCGTCATGGAGTTGTATGACGAAACAGCGATCTGTCGCGGATGGCCGATGGAGCCGGGCTTCGTGCACCAGGACGTCGCCCTCGACGCCCTCGACGCGGAATTCGTGCCAGCCCTCTCGATCCCCGCCGAAGGAGAATCGCACCCGCCGGGAGTCGGAGTCGATGACGCGGTAACGGATCGGCCCATGCCCTCCGTCCGACCCGACACGGAGGCCGTCGTCCAGCACGAGCGGCGGCCAGGCATCCGAGGGCCACAGGCGGGCGGCCGGGTCCAACAGTCCGCCCAGGAACCCCGTCGGCACACCGCCCTCGATCCTTCGCCGGTGCTCGTCGACCAGCCAGTCACCATCCCAACGCACCCATGGCGTCGTGACTTTTGTCGTTTTTAGAATACTAATTCTAGATTTCATGTTCGTAAACTACGCGATACAGTCGTCGGGTGGCAAGACCTGCGAAGTTCACCGATGACAACCTGCTCGACGCGGCCCGCGAGAGCGTCTTCAGCCATGGCGCGAGCGCAACCATCGGGCAGATCGCTGCGGCCGCCGGTGCCCCGGTCGGGTCGATCTATCACCGGTTCGGCTCTCGGGAAGAGTTACTGACTCGCCTGTGGATTCGAGGGATCCGTCGTTTTCAGGCTGATCTGCTCGAGTTGGGTGGGTCGCCCGACGCGGCCGTCGCGCTGGAGACCGCCGCGATCCACGTGCCCCGGTTCTGTCGAGAGAATCCCGCCGAGGCCAACGTCCTGACGCTCTACCGCCAGCCCGCCCTGGTCTCCACGGCTCCCACGGATTTGCGGGACACGGTCGAGCACCTGAACGACGAGGTCTTCGGCGTCATGGCGCGCCTGGCGAGCCGCTACTACGGCCGCGCGACCCAGCATCGGCTCCAGGTCGTGCGGACGGCCTGCCAGCAGAGTCCCTACGGTCTGGTGCGCCCATACATCGGGCGGCGCGACTCGACGGCGTCGATGCCGACCTGGCTGGAGGACGCGGTGCGCGTCTCGACACGGGCGATCCTGACCGTCGGCGGCCCTCACGCCTGAGGTGGGTTCGGTCGGCCGTCATACCCCGACACCGGGGAGACTCGTGCACGCCGCGGACCTGGCAAACCCGTCACACCTCGACACTGGGGAGACCTGTGCACACCCCGGCCCTCCAAACCGGTCACACCCCGACACTGGGGAGACCTGTGCACACCCCGGACCCGGCAAACCTGTGCCCACGCCAGGCCCTCCAGACCGATCACACCCCGACACTGGGGAGACCTGTGCACACCCCGGACCGGCCGAGCCCGTCATACCTCGACACTGGGGAGACCTGTGCACACCCCGGACCGGCCGAGCCCGTCATACCCCGACACTGGGGAGACCCGTGCACGCCCCGGACCCGGCAAACCGGTCACACCCCGACACTGGGGAGACCTGTGCACACCCCGGACCGGCCGAGCCCGTCATACCTCGACACTGGGGAGACCTGTGCACACCCCGGACCGGCCGAGCCCGTCATACCCCGACACTGGGGAGACCTGTGCACACGCCAGGCCCGCCAGACCGATCACACCCCGACACTGGGGAGATCCGTGCACGCCCCAGGGCCAGGGCGACCGATCAGCGTGATTCGTTGCGCCGCAGCCACCACAGTCCGAGGATCGGCAGGATCAACGGCACGTAGCCGTAGCCCTGCCCGAACTTGGACCACACCGTCGTGTCACCGGCGCTGCCTTGTGCCACGAAAGCAGCCTTGTCGACATACGACCAGATGCCGACGGCGAGAACGCCGAAAAGCTCGAAGGTGATCGTTCCCAGGGCAACGCGAGCACTCGCTCGAGCCAGCGCGACGGTCGCGACCAGGTAGACGACCGCCGCCACCGCGGACAGCCAATAGGGCAGATGCTGGTCCGGCCAGGTCTGGGCGATCTGCAGGATCGAGCGACCTGTTGCCGCAAGCCCGAGCAGTCCGTAGACCGCCACCAGCATGCGGCCCGGCCCACTGTTGATCCGAGTCTTGGAGCTGGAGGAGTTCGGGGTGTCTGTCATACGCCATTCCAGAGTTGTAGAAGGCGAGCCACCATGACCAGTAGGCCGAGGGTCGCAACGAGGAGAACGCCTGTCCCCCATCGGGACTCGCGCTCTGCGATCCCCCAGAAACCAGCCACTGGCAGGACACATACGAGCCCTGCCAGGTAGGCGACGAACAGTCCCTTGGACATGTGCGCGTCGGCGTCCCCGATGCGGGCGATCCCGACCACGAGCTGCGCGATGACCGCGAGCTCGGCGGCACAGGCGAGGAAGAACATCGGGTTGTCGACCGGCTTGCCGCGCGCGGTCAGATATGCCGCATCGATGGCCAAGACCGCAAGCAATGCGATAAGCACGATGGTGAGGGGCAACAGCACCCGCACATCGTACGGACCCGTCATGCTCAGCAAGTACGCAGCTGGGGCCCACACGATGGCCGGGCTGAACGGTGTCCCAGGTATTCGACGGAGACGAGGAGCAGACGAATGGTGCGATGGCAGCAGGCAACAGCCCTGGCGACGGCAGGGTCGCTGGCGGGCCTGGCAGTGCGGGATCTCGTGCAGCGCAAGCACTCGGTGCTTCGCAACTATCCGGTGGTCGGCCACCTGCGCTATCTGCTGGAAGACATCCGACCGGAGCTCCAGCAGTACTTCATCGAACGCAACTGGGACGGTCGGCCCTTTGACCGCGACACCCGGTCGATCATCTACCAGCGCGCCAAGGGGACGATGGCCGAGCAACCGTTCGGCACCGAACGTGACGTGGACCGCGCCGGTTACGAGTCGCTGGTGCACTCGACGGCGCCGCTCGAGAAGCCCGAGGACCCGCCGCGTGTCCGGGTCGGCGGACCGGACTGCAGCAAGCCCTACGACATGTCGCTGCTGAATGTCTCGGCCATGAGTTTCGGCGCCTTGTCCGCCAACGCGATCCGTGCGCTCAACAAGGGTGCTCGACTCGGCGGTTTCGCGCACGACACCGGCGAGGGAGGACTGACGCCATACCACCAGGAGTTCGGTGGCGACCTGGTTTGGGAGATTGGCTCGGGCTACTTCGGTGCACGCACCAAGGACGGTGACTTCGACCCGGAGCTCTTCCGGGACAAGGCCACCGACGATCAGGTCAAGTGCGTCTCGCTCAAGCTGAGCCAGGGTGCCAAACCCGGTATCGGTGGCGTCCTTCCCGCCGCCAAGGTCACCGCCGAGATCGCGCAGTTCCGAGGCGTTCCCGAGGGTGAGAAGTGCGTCAGCCCGGCGCGGCACAAGGTCTTCTCCACCCCGGTCGAGCTGATCGAGTTCATCGCGAAGATGCGCGACCTCAGCGGCGGAAAGCCGGCCGGCTTCAAGCTTTGTGTCGGGTCGCGCATGGACGTGCTGGCCATCTGCAAGGCGATCCGCGAGGTCGGCACGGCTCCGGACTTCATCATCGTCGACGGGTCCGAGGGCGGCACCGGAGCAGCACCGCTGGAGTACGAGGACCACGTCGGTATGCCGCTGACCCACGGCCTGATGGTCGTGCACAACGCCCTGGTCGGCACGGGGCTGCGAGACAACATCAAGCTCGGCGCGAGCGGCAAGATCGCCGGCGGTGCCGACATCGTCAAGCGGCTCATCCAGGGAGCGGACTACACGAACGCCGCGCGCGCAATGATGATGGCTGTCGGCTGCATCCAGGCACAGGAGTGTCACACCGGCAAGTGCCCCGTCGGAGTCGCCACCCAGAACCCGCGGCGCGCCCGGGCGCTCGACGTGCCGGACAAGAGCGAGCGCGTGCACCGCTATCACCAGGCGACCGTGGAGCAGGCCGCCCAGATCATGGCGACCCTGGGTGCCCGCGAACCGCACGAACTCAGCCCGCACATGCTCCGGCACAACATCTCACCGAACGAGAGCCGTAGCTATGCCGAGTTGTTCACCTGGCTGCAGCCCGGTGAACTGCTCGAAGCGGCGCCGGAGGAATGGGCGAAGGACTGGCAGGCCGCCAGCGCCGATGCCTTCACTCCGCAGATCTCGACCTACCGCGCCGGGGAAGGGAAACCCGCATGAGCGACATCGCCGAACTGATCGTTGCAGCACTGGCCGACCACGGGGTGACCCAGGTCTGGGGCGTCGTTGGTGACGCGCTCAACCCGATCACCGATGCGATCCGCCGCCGAGACGGCATCGAGTGGATCGGTGTCCGCCACGAGGAGGCTGCCGCCTTCGCTGCCGGCGCCCAGGCCCAGATGACCGGACGCATCGGGGTCTGCATGGGCACCGTCGGCCCCGGCTCGATCCACCTGCTCAACGGCTTGTATGACGCCAAGAAGTCGCACGCTCCGGTGCTGGCAATCTGTGGGCAGGTTCCTACGCCGGACATCGGCAGCGACTTCTTCCAGGAGGTCAACAACGACGTCCTGTTCGCCGACGTGGCCGATTTCGCGCAGACCATCACCAGTCCCGGCCAACTGCCACAGCTGCTGGAGCAGGCGGTCAACATCGCGTATGCCGAGCAGGGAGTCGCGGTGCTCACGTTGCCCGGAGACGTCGGCTCGCTCGAGGTCGAGGACGACCGGCCGCCGAAGTTCGCCCCGCAATCCGCCGAGGTGGCGGCACCGGCCAATCAGGTCGCGGCCGCCGCAGACGTGTTGAATGCTGCCGACAAGGTGACGCTGCTGGTCGGGTGCGGCGCTGCGCAGGACCGCGCCGAGGTGTTGTCACTGGCCGAGCGGTTGAAGGCTCCAATGGTGTTGACCCTCAAGGCAAAAGCCGGGTTGGACGCGGACAACCCCTACCAGATCGGCCAGTCCGGGCTGATCGGCAATCCGTCGACCAAGAAGGCATTCGACGACTGCGACGTGCTCTTCCTGATCGGCACCGATTTCCCCTATCGGGACTGGTATCCGCAGGGCAAGACGGTGATCGCGCTCAACTCGCGGGCGGGACACATCGGCCGTCGTACGCCGGTCGATCACGCGCTCGTCGGGCACGCCGGGCCGACGCTGCGGGCTCTGAACCAATCACTGTCGACCAAGGAGAGCGACAAGCACCTGCGCGCCGCGACCGACGCCTACGCGAAGTGGCTCGAGGATCAGGCCAGGCTGACCGATCCCGGCCACGACCGGAAATGGTTGGGCAAGCTGCGCAGCAAAGCCGACAACCCGGACGAACGCATCCGCCCGGAGGTCGTCGCGGACGCCCTGAACAGGCACGCGTCCGACGACGCCGTCTTCACCAGCGACACCGGTATGTCGACGGTCTGGCTCAGCCGCTTCGTGCAGATGCGCGGCGACCGCAAGCTGGTCGGGTCCTACAACCTCGGCTCGATGGCCAACGCGATGCCGCAGGCACTCGGCATACAGGCGCTCGATCGAAAGCGCCAGGTGATCGCTAACTGCGGCGACGGCGGCCTGATGATGCTGCTCGGGGACTTGCGGACCGCGGTGACCTACCGGCTGCCGGTCACGTTCGTGGTCTACGACAACGGACGTCTCGGGATGGTCAAGCTCGAACAGGAGCAGGGCGGTCTGCCGGAGTTCGGGACCGAGCTGGACAACCCGGACATCGCCGAAGTCGCAGCGGCTCTCGGCCTGCGCGCGCTCCAGGTCTCGCGAGCGGAGGACGTCGACTCCGCCATACAGGAGGCACTCGCGCACGACGGGCCGTTCCTGCTGGACTTCCTCACCAACCCCGACGAGATCGCGCTACCGCCGAAGGCAACGCCCTCCCAGGCGTGGGGCTTCGCGATCGCCAAGTCCAAGGAGTTCCTGGAGAGCCGGTAGCGCCCGCCCCAGTTGCACACATCGCACGGTCTACCGCGCGATGTGTGCAACCGGAGCGGAGAGTCGGATCAGCTGAGTGGGAAGGACGTGTTCAGCGCGGCCCGCTTGGCAGGACCGGCCCACGAGATCGACGTAGCGGGAACGCTCATCCAACCGGCGCGCTGTCGCACCACGATCTGGCCCGCGCCAGCCAGTTGGACGCGTTCCAACGCGCCCACATCGGGAATGACCACTTCCGGCATCGGCACGACGAGTTGATGCACCGGTGCGGTAACTGCTGTTGCGGTTGCGTGACTCATGGGGCCCTCCCGAGATCTCTCTTCGAGACTAGCCCTGTCCGGGGCGTGCAGATAGCGCGGTGGAGCGCACCATCTGCAGGCGTGGTCTCGACACACCTCCTCCGCTGCGCTCCCCGGGCACTCGACCCGCTTATGCGTTGACGACCAGCCCGAGCTCGGCGACGTTCGCCAGGCCGGGATGCCGCGGCAGCACGCGCACGCTGTAACCGAACGCCCCGGTGCGCCCCAGGGTGACCGCGCCCTCGAAGCGCGCCCGCCCGTCGCCGAGATCCTCGACCGGGTAGAGCTCGGTGGTGTCGGTGTCGTGCAGCTCATCGGTGTCGCTGGCCCGGCCGTGCACGATCTGCACCAGCACCTGCTCCGGGCGTAGGCCGGCGAGTGCGACATACGCCCGCACGGTCAGACGCTCACCGAGCAGCGGGGCGTCGGTGACGCCGTCCGCCTCGACATGCTCGATCCGCAGGTGCGCGAAGGCTTCCCGCGCCTGTGCGCTGTATGACGCAAGGTCCTTCGCGAGTCCGAAGTCGTCGCGGGCCGCTGCACGCCCGGCAATCGCGGCGGGCGTGTAGAGCTTGGTCGTGTAGTCGCGCACCATGCGGGTGGCGAGCACCTTCGGCCCGAGCACGGCCATGGTGTGCTCGACCATCTCCAGCCAACGCTGCGGGACGCCCTGACCGTCCAGGTCGTAGAACCGTGCCGCGACCTGGGTCTCGATGAGGTCGTAGAGCGCGGCGGCTTCCAGGTCGTCACGGCGCTCCGGGTCCATGGTGGAGCTGGCGGTGTCGTGTGCTGGATCCGCCGAAGGGATCGCCCAGCCATTGCTGCCGTCGAACCATTCGTCCCACCAACCGTCCAGGATCGACAGGTTCAGGCCGCCGTTGAGCGCGGCCTTCATCCCCGACGTCCCCGACGCCTCGTAAGGACGCAGCGGGTTGTTCAACCAGACGTCCACGCCCGGCATCAGCGACTGCGCCATCTGCATGTCGTAGTTGGGCAGGAAGACGATCCGGTGCCGCAGCTTCGGGTCGTCGGTGAACTGCACCATGTCCTGGATGAGCTTCTTGCCGGTCTCGTCGGCCGGGTGCGACTTGCCCGCGATGACCAATTGCACCGGGCGCTCGGGGTCGAGCAGCAACTTGGCCAGGCGCTCGGGGTCGCGCAGCATCAGGGTGAGGCGCTTGTAGGTCGGCACCCGTCGGGCGAAGCCGATCGTGAGCACGTCGGGGTCGAGCAGGTTGTCGAGCCAGCCGAGCTCGGCGTCGCTGGCGCCACGGAAGCGTGCCGAGTCGCGGACCCGGTCACGCACGTCGAGCACCAGCTGGCGGCGCAGCTCGCGCTTGACCGCCCAGATCTCGGTCCGGGGCACGCGTGCGACACGGTCCCAACCGATCGCCTCGCGCACATCGGTCTCACCGAGGTATTTGCGACCGAGCTCGATGACGCGCGGATCCATCCATGTCGGAGCGTGAACGCCGTTGGTGATGCTGGTGATCGGGACTTCTGAATCGTCGAACCCGGGCCACAGCTGCTCGAACATCGAGCGACTCACGGCACCGTGCAACTGGGAGACCCCGTTGCTGCGCTGCGCCATCCGCAGGCCCATCACAGCCATGTTGAAGATGCCGTCCTGGCCACCCTCGTAGTCCTCGGCCCCCAACGGCAGGATCTGCTCGACCGGCACGCCGGCCAGCTGCGCGCTGCCGCTGAAGTGGGTGCGCACCAGCTCGGCGTCGAACCGGTCGATGCCGGCCGGCACCGGCGTGTGCGTGGTGAAGACGTTGCTCGCCCGCACCGCCCGACGGGCCTGCTCGAAGTCCAGCCCGGCGCCGGTCACCATCTCGCGGATCCGTTCCACCGAGAGGAATCCGGCGTGGCCCTCGTTGCAGTGGTAGACCTCCGGGTGCGGTGCCTGCGTCAGGCGGCTCCAGGCGCGCAGCGCCCGCACACCGCCGATGCCCAGCAGCATCTCCTGCTGCAGCCGCTGGTCACCGCCCCCGCCATACAGCCGGGAGGTCAGCTCGCGGGCCGACGGGTCGTTGGCCTCGACGTCGGAGTCCAGCAGCAACAACGGCACCCGGCCGACCTGGGCGCGCCACACCCGGGCGTGCAGGGTGCGGTCCTCGGGCAGCGCGAGGGTGATCTCCACGGGCGTGTCGTCGGCCTCGCGCAGCAGCGTCAGGGGCAGGCCGTCGGGGTCCAGCAGCGGGTAGCTCTCCAGCTGCCAGCCATCGGCGGACAACTGCTGGTTGAAGTAGCCCTCCTTGTAGAAGAGGCCGACGCCGACGATCGGCACCCCGAGGTCACTGGCGGACTTCAGGTGATCGCCGGCGAGGATGCCCAGGCCGCCGGAGTACTGCGGGAGGACGTGCGTGATGCCGAACTCCGCGCTGAAGTAGGCGATCGACGCCGCGGCGTCGTTCTGCTGTCCGAACTCGTCGTACCAGGCAGGGGCCGTCAGGTATGTCGACAGGCCGTCCGCCGCGGCACGCACCCGTCCGACGAATTCCGCGTCGGCCGCAAGCGCAGCCAGCCGCTGGGGTGTCAGGCCGGCCAACAGGGCGACCGGGTCACCGTGCACCCTGTCCCAGACGACCGGGTCCATGTCCCGGAACAGATCACGGGTGCGACGGTGCCACGACCAGCGCAGGTTGGTCGCGAGGTCCGACAACGGGGCCAACTGCTCGGGCAGCGCGGTGCGGACATTGAAACGACGAATGGCTTTCACGGCACCGATCGTAGGGGCGGGAACGCCCCACGTGAATTCGTTGCCGTTGACGTCCCGAACGCCTCCGGTCACCACGCCACTGGTGTCCGCGACGGCCGCAGATCTTGTAGCGTCGCTCAAGTGACTGATCAGCAGCCCGCCGCTGCAGCGCGGCCGACCTCCAGCCGGGCCACGCCCTCGCCGCAAACGCAGCTGTGCGAAGTCGGCCGGATTCCGGTCGTCGATGTCCAGCCGGCCGTCAACGGTGGCGCGTTCGCGACCAAATCCGTTGTCGGAGAGTCATTTCCGGTCACCGCGACGGTGTTCCGCGAAGGACACGACGCGGTGAACGCCACGGCGGCGCTCACCGACCCGGACGGCACCACCCATTACGTGCCCATGACCTGCACCAATCCGGGGCTGGACACCTGGCGTTGTGAAGTGAGCGCGGATCGTCCCGGAGTGTGGTCCTTCTGTGTCGAGGGGTGGTCCGATCCGTACGCCACCTGGACCCACGACGCCGTGATCAAGATCGCAGCCGAGGTCGACACCGAGGTCATGCTCGAGGAGGGTGCCCTGCTGCTGGAACGGGCACTTCGTGAGGTCGACCACGACGCGACGGCGCGCCGGATCCTCACCGCCGCCGTGGACGGGCTGCGCGACACCGAGCAGCCCGCCGGCGCCCGGATCTCGGCCGGCACCTCCAGTGACGTTGGGCGCGTGATGTCCGCGACGCCGCTGCGTGATTACGTGAGCCCTAGCGCGTCATACAGCTGGTGGGTGGAGCGGGACCGGGCACTGAGCGGCGCCTGGTACGAGATCTTCCCGCGCAGCGAGGGTGCCCGCTTCGATGAGAAGACCGGGAAGTGGACCTCCGGGACGTTGCGGACGGCAGCAAAGCGTTTGCCCGCGATCGCGGGGATGGGATTCGACGTCGTCTACCTGACGCCGGTGCACCCGATCGGGCAGACCAACCGCAAAGGTCCCAACAACACGCTGACGGCGGGCCCGGACGACCCCGGGTCGCCATACGCGATCGGGAGCGCGGACGGCGGCCACGACGCGATCCACCCGGACCTCGGCACGTTCGCGGACTTCGACGCCTTCGTCGCGGCTGCTCGCAAGCAGAATCTCGAGGTCGCGCTGGACCTGGCGCTGCAGTGCTCCCCCGACCACCCGTGGGTCGCGGCGCATCCCGAGTGGTTCACCACCCGCGCCGACGGGTCCATCGCGTATGCCGAGAACCCGCCGAAGAAGTACCAGGACATCTACCCGGTCAATTTCGACAACGACCCCGCAGGCATCTACGCGGAGGTCCGCCGGGTCGTGCAGGTGTGGATCGACCACGGGGTCACGATCTTCCGGGTCGACAACCCGCACACGAAGCCGGTGGAGTTCTGGCAGTGGCTGATCGCCGATGTGGCTCGTGAGCACCCGGACATCGTCTGGCTGGCCGAGGCGTTCACCCGTCCGGCGATGATGGCCACGCTGGCGAAGGTCGGCTTCCAGCAGAGCTACACCTATTACGCCTGGCGCAACGAGGCCGCCGAGCTGCGCGAGTATGTCGAGGAGCTCGCGCGCGAATCCGCGCCATACATGCGGCCCAGCTTCTGGCCGACGACCCACGACATCCTCACGCCATATATGCAGTACGGCGGGCCGACCGCCTGGAAGCTGCGGGCCGCGCTGGCGGCGACGCTCTCCCCCACCTACGGCATCTACGCCGGCTACGAGCTGATCGAGCACGTGGCGCGGCCGGGCGCGGAGGAGCAGATCGACAACGAGAAATACCAATACAAGGACCGGGAGTGGTCGCGCTACGAAGCCGGCGGCGACCGCGAGGGGCAGTCGCTGGCGCCGTACCTGACGCGGCTCAACCTGATCCGCCACGAGCACTCGGCGCTGCACTGGTTGCGCAACATCACGTTCCACCACGTCGACGACGGGCAGATGCTGGCCTTCTCCAAGAAGGACGGCGACGACGTGATCATCGTGGTGGCCAACACCGACCCGCACGCCACCCGGCAGTCGACGGTCCGACTCGACATGGGAGCGCTCGGCCTGTCCGCCGGTGACCGTTTCGTGGCGCACGACCTGATCACCGACGCGAGTTGGGAATGGGGCTCGGACAACTACGTCCGGCTCGGACCCGACACCGAACCACTGCACATCGTCCACCTCAGGAGGTTCTAGAACATCGTGGCATCAACAGGTTTCAACCTCCCGCAGCCGGGCTTGCGCCACGACCCGCACTGGTTCCGCAAAGCGGTCTTCTACGAGGTGCTGGTGCGCGCCTTCGGCGACTCGACGGGCAACGGCTCGGGCGACTTCACCGGCGTCATCAATCGGCTCGACTACCTGCAGTGGCTCGGCGTCGACTGTCTGTGGATCCCGCCGTTCTACGCGTCACCGCTGCGTGACGGCGGCTACGACATCGCCGACTACAAGGCGGTGCTGCCGGAGTTCGGGACGCTGCCGGAGTTCACCGAGTTGGTGTCGCAGGCGCACGCCCGTGGCATCCGCATCGTCACCGACCTGGTCATCAACCACACCAGCGACCAGCACCCGTGGTTCCAGGCGTCGCGTTCGGAGCCGGACGGCCCCTACGGGGACTACTACATGTGGTCCGACACCGACGAGAAGTATGCCGACGCGCGCATCATCTTCGTCGACACCGAGGTGTCGAACTGGACCTTCGACCCGGTCCGCCGGGAGTTCTTCTGGCACCGCTTCTTCTCCCACCAGCCGGATCTCAACTTCGAGACCGACAAGGTGCACGAGGAGATCTTCGACATCGTGCGCTTCTGGATGGACCTCGGGATCGACGGGTTCCGTCTCGACGCCATCCCCTACCTCTACATCGAGGAGGGCCACAACGGCGAGAACCACCCCAAGACACACGAATTCATCGCCAAGCTGCGTGCGATGGTCGACGAGGAGTATCCCGGTCGGATGCTGCTGGCCGAGGCCAACCAGATGCCCGACGAGGTGGTGGACTACTTCGGCACCGAGGACGACCCCGAGTGCCACATGTGCTTCCACTTCCCGATCATGCCGCGGCTCTACTACGCGTTGCGGGACGAGAAGGCGACCCGGATCAACGAGGTGATGGCGGAGACTCCCGCCATACCCCGTGGCGCGCAGTGGGGCACGTTCCTGCGCAACCACGACGAGCTGACGCTGGAGATGGTGACGCCGGACGAACGCGCCGCGATGTACGGCTGGTACGCCCCCGACCCGCGGATGCGGGCGAATGTGGGCATCCGGCGCCGGCTGGCCACGCTGCTGGACAACTCGCGCGCCGAGACGGAGCTGATCCACGCACTGCTGCTGTCGATGCCGGGGTCCCCGTGCCTCTACTACGGGGACGAGATCGGCATGGGCGACAACATCTGGCTGCCGGACCGCGACGCGGTGCGCACCCCGATGCAGTGGACCCCGGACCGCAACTCCGGATTCTCGACCGCTGACCCCGGAAAGCTTTATCTGCCAATCATTTCCAGCCTCGTCTATCACTACAACAACGTGAACGTCGAAGCTCAGATGGAGTCGACGTCGTCGCTGCTGCACTGGGTCCGCGAGATGCTTGCGATTCGCAAGCAGTACCCCGTCTTCGGGCTGGGTGACTACCGGACGGTGGATGCCGACAACGACACGATCCTGGCATTCACCCGCACGGTGCACGACGAGGACGACCCCGACGACGAGATCGAGACCCGCAGCGTGCTGTGCGTCAACAACGTGTCGAGCAGGCCGCAGTCGGTGACGGTCTCGTTGCCAGAGGAGTTCGCCGACGCGCGGGTGCGGGACCTGTTCGGAGGCGGCCACTTCACGCCGGTCGCAGCGGACGGAACCCTCACACTCACGCTCGGGTCCCGCGACTTCTTCTGGCTCTCACTGCAACTGCCGGGAAGTGACTGATCGTGGCGATCCTGCACTCCGGCGCGACGCTGACGCCGACGAAGCTCGAGCTGATCAGCGGCTGGATCGGCGACCGTCGCTGGTATGCCGGCAAGGGCAGCGACCCGCGACTGACCATCCTCGGCGGCTACCGCTTCGACGACCCGGCCGGTGAGGTGGGGGTCGAGGTCCAGATCGTCGCCGACGACTCCGGTCCCGTGCCGGTGGTCTATCAGGTGCCGATGACCTATCGCGGCGCACCGCTGGCCGGCGCCGACTCTGCGTTGATCGGCGAGATGGAGCACTCGGTGCTCGGTCACCGGTGGGTCTACGACGGGTGCCACGACCCGGTCTTCGTGGCGACCTTGCTGCGCACGATGATCACCGGTGGGCGGCAGGCCGAGCTGGAGACGCACGACGCGTCGGGCGCTGTCGGGCATCGCGACGCCCCGGTCACCGTGCGGGGCAGCGGTTTTCGGCATGCCACAGTGCCACGGGTCCGGACGTCCACGGTGCTGTCCGGCGAGCAGTCCAACACCTCGATCATCGTCGCGTCGGACGACGAGGAACCGTTGATCATCAAGGTCTTCCGCGTCATACATCCCGGCGACAACCCGGACGTCACGTTGCAGGCCGCGCTCAGCCAGGTCGGCAGCGAGCGCGTGCCGCAGATGATCGCGTCGTTGAGCGGCGACTGGCCGTCACCGGACGGGTCCGGCCGGATGCAGGGCCATCTCGCCTTCGCGCAGGAGTTCCTCCCCGACGTTCAGGACGCCTGGCGGGTCGCGCTCGAAGCCGCGGGCGACGACCGGTCGTTCGCGGCATCGGCCTACGCCCTGGGTGCCGCGACCGCAGAGGTCCACCATCAGTTGGCCGAGGCGATGCCGGTGGCGCCAAGCTCCCCGGAGTCGATCCGCGGATCGCTCGACGCCATGCGACGCCGCTTCGCGCTGGCTGCCGAGTCCGTCCCTGAGTTGCACGACCGGACCAGCGACTTCGACGCGCTGCTCGACGGCGCACGAGACGCCGATTGGCCTGCGCTGCAACGCATTCACGGCGATCTGCATCTCGGCCAGGCGCTCGATGTGCCCGAACGCGGGTGGATCCTGCTCGATTTCGAGGGCGAGCCGTTGCGGTCTCTGGCCGAGCGCAACGAGCCCGACGTGCCGCTTCGGGACATCGCCGGCATGCTCCGATCGTTCGACTACGCGGCGGGCTCGGTCGAGCACCGGGACGCAGTGACGGACCGCCGTGAGTGGGCGGACCAGGCTCGCACGGCGTTCCTCGACGGATACGCCGCGCAGACTGGGATCGACCTCGCGCCATACCGGCGCCTGATCGAGCTCTTCGAGATCGACAAGGCGAGTTACGAGGTCGTCTACGAGATCCGCAACCGGCCCGATTGGCTGGACATCCCACGCAGCGCGATCCTGCGACTACTGCCTACGAGGAAGAGTGACGCGATGAGCGACGACCGAGGCGAGAAGCGGGGTCCCCGCGAAGTATCGGAGCGAGGTACGAGCGGAGAACTTCGTGGGGTGCAGGACACGAACGCAGTGAGGCCCGGAGCCGAGGGCAGAGGCGCGACCGAGGGCATGAGCGACGACCGAAGTGAAGGCACCGCAGCGAGTACGGCCATTCGGACCGAGGTCGCGGACGAACTGCTCGCCGGGCGGTTCGGCGACCCACATCGCCTACTCGGCCCGCACCTCGACGGATCGCGTGCATTGGTGCGGGTTTTCCGGCCACTGGCGAGCACCGTGCAGGTGCAGCTTCCCGACGGCACCCGGGCCGACCTGCACCACGACCACGAGGGGCTGTGGAGTGGCGAACTGCCCACCGCGGAGGTGCCCGACTACCGCGTCGTGACGACGTATGACGACGGCGTCGAGCACGTCACCGACGATCCCTACCGGTTCCTGCCGACCCTCGGCGAGATCGACCTGCACCTCATCGGCGAGGGTCGCCACGAGCAGCTGTGGACCGTGCTGGGCGCACACCTGCACCGCTACGAGAGTCCGCAGGGAGACGTCGAGGGCACCTCGTTCGCGGTGTGGGCGCCGAACGCCCGCGGAGTCCGGCTGGTCGGCGACTTCAACACCTGGAGTGGCCAGGGACACCCGATGCGCCGCCTCAGCGGCGGAGTCTGGGAGCTCTTCGTCCCCGGCATCGGAGCCGGAACGCGTTACAAGTTCGACATTCTCGGACCCGATCTGATCTGGCGGGAGAAGGCGGATCCGCTTGCCCGCCAGGCGGAGACGGCTCCCGCGACCGCATCCGTGGTGACCGCCTCGACCTACGAGTGGGGTGACGGAGGGTGGCTCGAGCAACGTGCCGCGACCGCGGCGCACGAACGCCCGATGAGCGTCTACGAGGTGCACCCGATGTCCTGGCGGCAGGGCAAGTCGTGGCGCGAGCTGGCTGACGAACTCGTTTCGTACGTCACGGAACTCGGCTTCACCCATGTGGAGTTCATGCCCGTCATGGAGCATCCGTACCCGCCGTCCTGGGGTTACCACGTCACCGGTTATTACGCGACGAACTCCCGGCTCGGACACCCGGACGACTTCCGTTTCCTGGTCGACCGACTGCACCAGGCCGGCGTGGGTGTCATCCTCGACTGGGTTCCCGGGCATTTCGCCACCGACGAGTGGGCGCTGGCCCGCTTCGACGGCACGGCGCTCTACGAGCACCCCGACCCACGACGCGGCTGGCACCCCGAATGGGGTTCCTACATCTTCGATTTCGGCCGACCGCAGGTACGCAACTTCCTCGTCGCGAACGCCGTCTACTGGATGCAGGAGTTCCATGCCGACGGCCTGCGGGTCGACGGTGTGGCCTCGATGCTCTACCTCGACTACTCCCGAAACGAGGGCGAGTGGCTGCCGAACAAGCACGGTGGCCGGGAGAACCTCGAGGCCATGCAGCTGCTGCAGGAGACCAACGCCACGGCATACCGACGCATGCCCGGCACGGTCATGATCGCCGAGGAGTCGACCTCCTGGCCCGGTGTCACCAAGCCGACCAGCCAGGACGGGCTCGGCTTCGGCTTCAAGTGGAACATGGGCTGGATGCACGACACGCTGGATTACGTTGCGCAGCAACCGATCTACCGCAAATACCACCACAACAAGATGACGTTCTCGCTCGTCTACGCGTGGGACGAGCAGTTCGTGCTGCCGATCAGTCACGACGAGGTCGTCCACGGCAAGGGCTCGTTGCTGCGCAAGATGCCAGGTGATCGTTGGCAGCAGCTGGCCGGCGTCCGGACGCTGCTCGCCGACATGTGGAGCCACCCGGGCAAGCAGTTGCTCTTTATGGGTTGCGAGTTCGCCCAGGAGGCCGAATGGGCCGACGGGCGCAGTCTGGACTGGTGGCTGCTGGATCAGCCAGCGCACCTCGGCGTCGCACACCTCGTGTCGGACCTCAACCGGCTCTACACCGAGCATCCGGCACTGTGGAAGCTGGACCACGACCCGCAGGGTTTCCGGTGGATCGACGCGAACGCTGCCGACGCGAATCTCTTCTCCTACTTGCGTTTCGACACGCCCGAGCAGGATGGCGACGTCGTCGCGGCGGTGCTCAACTACAGCGGCGCGGAGGCACGCGACGTCAGGGTCGGACTCCCCCGCCCCGGTCGCTGGCTGGAGACGCTCAACACCGACGCGGAGCGGTATGGCGGCTCCAACCGCGGCAACCTCGGCGGCGTCGACGCGACGGACACGCCATACGACGACCAGCCGTGTTCCGCAGTCGTCACCGTCCCGCCGTTGTCCGCGATCTGGTTCACGCCGGAGAAACGATCCGATGACGCTGTCCGACGCTGATCGAGCGCCGGAGCGGGTCGAGCGCCGGAGCTCGTCGAGATCGAGTGCCTCGCCGGACAGCATGGTCGCCACCCTGCGCGCCATACCGTCACTGACCGGGACGGCTCCGTCGATCGAGCTCGGTCGGCTTCCGGCTGATCCACTGGAGTTGTTCCGCGAATGGTTCTACACGGCAGTCGGCCTGGAGGTGCCCGAGCCGGCTGCGATGACCCTGTCCACGATGGACGACGACGGGGTGCCGGACAGCCGCACCCTGATCCTGAAGGACGCGGGACCACGTGGGTTCGCCTTCGCCGGAACGGCGTCGTCCCGCAAGGGCCGGCAGATCGCCGCCCATCCGACGGCAGCGCTCAATCTCTGGTGGCAACCGATCCTGCGTGCCGTGCGGATCCGCGGCGAAGTCGCCCCCGCCGATGCCACCGAGTGTGAGGCGGATCTTGCGGCGCGCAGTCCGCAGGCACGTGCCGGCATCGAGCCCGGCGACTGGCGGCTGTGGTGGTTGCGACCGGCCCGAGTGGAGTTCTGGCAGGGCGCGGTCGATCGTCAACATCTGCGGGTGGTCTACACCTGGGAAGAGCGGTGGTCCCTTCGGATCAGTCGCGGCGAGACCGAGATTCGCGGCTGATCACCGGCGGGGTTGTTTCCGTTGTGCCGAGCGTGCGCCATACCGCACATCCGGCATACCCGAACCAGCACGACGCCGCGGTGTCGATACGCCCTCCTCCGCTGCGCTCCCCTGGGCTACTCAACCTGCATGCACGAGGCGCCTCCCGGTCTGACCGGGAGGCGCCTCAATTCACTTGCTGCTGAACGGAATCACTTCAGTGCGTTGATGAACTCCTTCGTCGAACTGGGCACACCGAAGCCGGTCAGGTTGTCGTACCCGCGGTCCGAGACCAGCGTCTGGTCCTGGACCTGCTGGGAGTTGATGCCGACCGTGGCGACGGTGCCGGAGGTCTTGTACTCGAAGCCGTGCCGCAGGGCGTTGCCCTTGACGTCGGTCAGGCCGGCGTGGCCCTTGGCGTAGATCGCCGGGTTCAGGAATCCGACGCGCTTGCCGGCCAGCGCGAGCGTGCCCGCGGTCCAGGGTGAGGACCAGCTCGTGCCGCCGATCTTCTCCAGGGAGAAGTTGTTGCCGGCGTCGCCGTCGTGGTAGCCGATCAGATATCCGGTGTAGGGATCGCCGGCGCCGGCCATGTCCGGGTAGGCACGGTGCGGGTCGACTCCGGTGAATCGGGTTGGTACCACGCCCTTCTGGTAGTAGGGCTCCTCGTGGTACTTGCTGACGCCACCACCACCGCCATACCGGTACTGCCAGCCGCTCCAGGCGTCGTCCTGCCGCAGGTTGTAGGAGGTGTTCCAGGCCTGCTCGAACTGCACCTTCGAACCCTTGGCGTTGGCCGTCGCCAGCGAGGTGCCGCCGACCGCGGTGACCCACGGGTTCGCCGCCGGGTAGTCCGGCGACGGTGCGGTCGTCTGCTGGTCGCCGTTGGTGTTGTCGCCGTAGTCACCGGAGGAGAACAGCACCGAGATCCCCTGCGCGGCCGCCTGCATGAAGATGGCCGAATAGGCGTCGTTGGTGGCGGGGTCGTCCACCTCGCTGCCGCCCCACGAGTTGGTGAACGAGTCGACCTTGTTGTCGTCGATCAGCTTGTGCATCGAGGTCATCAGCGCGTCGTCGAAGGGACGCGAAGCCGCCGAGTAGACGATGCTCGCGTCAGGTGCGGCGCCGTGGATCGACTGCACGTCCAGGGCCTGCTCGCCGTTGACACCGCCGGACCCCTGGTCGTCGCAGTAGAGCGGGTCGTAGCCGCCGTCGGGCTCGATGACCGTCAGCTGGTTCTTCTTCAACAGCTGGAAGCCGAGGTTCTTGGCCCACGTGTTCGTGTCGGCCTCGATGCGAGGGTCGTTGCACCACAACGTGATTCCGACCGTCATACCCTTGCCGGTGTTCTTGGCCGTCATACCGCGTGCCGCCCGCATCTGCTGCGGGGTGTAACCGCACAGGCTGCCGGGCTGGGTGCCCTTCAACGGCTGCGCCGCCTTCGGGACAGGGGCAGGTGGTATTGGCCGTAGTAGGACGAGCACGCGTCACTCGCACCGGACTTCGCGTTCGGCTTGGCCCCGAGCGAGGACAGTGTTCGCGCGGTCTTGTGCTGGGCCGAGGCCTCGTTGGTGCGCACATTGGTGGTGTGCAGGACCCGTGAGTGGTCCAGGCCGACCACGCCGCTCACGACCCCCGCGACGCTGCTGGGCATCGTCACCGCCTTCGCCGGCGCCGAGAAGGTGCGACCGTTCTTGGTGTAGGTGTGCATGGAGGTGCCGAAGGCCTTGTTGACCGCGGCGACCGATCCGCTCACCTCGACGTAGCTGCGGCTCTTGGAGACGGCGCCGGTCTTCAGCCCCTGGCTGCGCAGCCAGGTGACGGCCTTCTGGACGTCGGACTTCGACGCGGCATAACGCTTGGTGAACTGGGACGGCGACAGGTACTTGCCGTGCTGCGGGTTGCTGGGATCCGAGACCGCACGCACGAAGGACTCGGCTCCGGCCTGATCACGCAGTTTGAACGTGACGATGAAATGTTCGGTGGTAGCTGTCGACGCGGCACCGAGGGATCGCCCCGGTGACTGAACGCTGTGTGCCACGACCTTGCGATGGGTGTTGGTGTTGCCGGACGCGAAGGCGGGACCCCCGATGGCTCCTGCGGCAAGGGTGACGGCGCCGAGAAGAGCGATGTGTGAACGCATATAGCTTCCCTTCATAAAACGTGGATGTTTCGAAGCTAGCCATGTCCATCGCCCCGTGGGGAGATGGCGATCAACCACTTGTCCGGCAACAGCGAGACGCCCGCTGTATGGCGCAGCGATGCCACGACGCTCCGTCTCATGGCAAGGTGGAGCAATGAGCGACACGCGAGCCGGACAACCTGCTGCTGCGAGCGACCTGGTCGACGTCCCGCATCTGGTCACCAGTTACTACGAGATCGAGCCGGATCCCGAAAACGTCGACCAACAAGTGGTTTTCGGCACGTCCGGGCACCGCGGCTCGTCGCTGAAGGGCGCGTTCAACCAGGCGCACATCCTGGCCACGACACAGGCGATCGTCGACTACCGCCGCGATCAGGGGTATGACGGCCCGCTCTTCATCGGCCGCGACACCCACGGGCTGTCCGAACCGGCCTGGGCCTCGGCGCTCGAGGTGCTCGCCGCCAATGACGTGCAGGTGCTGGTGGACTCCGGGGACGGCTACACCCCGACTCCCGCCGTCTCGCACGCGATCCTGCGCGCGAACGCGGGCCGCACGAGCGGCTCCGGACTGGCGGACGGCATCGTCGTGACGCCATCGCACAACCCGCCGGCCGACGGTGGATTCAAGTACAACCCGCCACACGGCGGTCCCGCGGACAGCGATGCCACCAAGGTCATCGCCCAGGCCGCCAACGACTACCTGCGCGCCGGCCTCGACGGTGTCGCGCGAGTGCCGTTCGGTCGGGCCCGGGCGACGGCCGGGGCCTACGACTTCATGGCGACGTATGTCGAAGACCTACCGAACCTCGTCGACCTCGACGCGATCAAGTCGGCCGGGGTCCGCATCGGTGCCGACCCGCTCGGCGGTGCGTCCGTCGCCTACTGGGGAGCTGTCGCGGACCGCTTCGGCATCGACCTGACAGTGGTCAATCCGCTGGTGGATCCGACCTGGCGTTTCATGACCCTGGACTGGGACGAGAAGATCCGGATGGACTGCTCGTCGCCATACGCGATGGCGTCGCTGATCGACAAGCGCGACGCCTTCGACATCGCCACCGGCAACGACGCGGACTCCGACCGGCACGGCATCGTCACGCCGGACGGCGGGCTGATGAACCCCAATCACTATCTCGCAGTGGCGATCCAATACCTGTATGGCGGGGCCCGCCCCGGCTGGTCCTCCGACCGTGTCGGCAAGACGCTCGTCTCGTCGTCGATGATCGACCGGGTCGTCGCCTCTCTCGGTGCCGAGTTGTGGGAGGTCCCCGTCGGCTTCAAGTGGTTCGTGCCCGGATTGCTCGACGGCAGTGTGGGCTTCGGCGGAGAGGAGTCGGCCGGTGCATCCTTCCTGCGCACCGACGGATCCGTCTGGACCACCGACAAGGACGGCATCGCGTTGGCGCTGCTCGCGTCCGAGATCCTCGCCCGCACCGATCAGACGCCGAGCCAGCACTACGCGAGACTCGTTGCGACCCATGGAGATCCGACATACGCACGCATCGACGCGCCGGCGACTCGCGAGCAGAAGGCCAAGCTGGGCGCCCTCTCCCCCGACGACGTGAAGTCCACCTCGCTGGCCGGGCAGTCGATCACCGCGAAGCTGACTCGCGCACCGGGCAACGACGCTCCCGTGGGCGGCCTGAAGGTGACGACCGAGGATGCGTGGTTCGCTGCCCGTCCGTCCGGCACCGAGGACGTCTACAAGATCTACGCCGAGTCGTTCCGCGGTGCCGAGCACCTTGCCGAGGTGCAGTCGGAGGCCAAGGAGATCGTGTCCGCGGCACTCGACGGATAGCCGTTGCCCCGTCGGCGAATACGGCTATAACGTGACGCGATGACCTCGATGACCACCCCTGGGCGGCTCTTCGTGATCTCTGGCGCCCAGGCTGCCGGAAAGTCGACGGTGGGACGCGCCCTGGCCGACCGGCTGGCCAGAGCGGTCTTCATCGACGGCGATGCCATCGGCGACTTCGTCGTCACCGACCGCTCCCCGATGACCGACCCACCGACGGTCGCCGCTGTCGAGCAACTCTTTCTCCGCTACGCCGGCGCGCTCACCGTGGCCGACGTCTACCGCTCGGCGGGCTTCGACGCGGTCGTCGCCGACAACATCTTCGGCACCTTCATGGACGACTTCCTGGTCATCGCGGCACCGGAGCCGGTGCACTTCGTGATGCTGACGCCGGACGCGGATACCATTCGGGCACGCGAGTACGCCC
The DNA here is from genome assembly GCF_014640635.1 of Flexivirga endophytica. Taxonomy (GTDB): domain Bacteria; phylum Actinomycetota; class Actinomycetes; order Actinomycetales; family Dermatophilaceae; genus Flexivirga; species Flexivirga endophytica. The sequence goes on along the minus strand of NZ_BMHI01000001.1, from coordinate 183,380 downwards.
GTGGCAAGAATGCCTACCGCGACGGCTTCACGGTCGAGGGCTTGGTGAAGTCCGTGGAGCACGGCACGCGGCGGGTCGGACTGTGGATTGACAACACGGATCTCACTGTGGCCCAGACGGTTTCGCATATCCTGGCCTGCGCCGAGGACGCTCTCGTCGACACCGAGGACTTCGACGTCCCCGACGACACGACACCCGGCGCCCAGTGAGTCAACGCGTCGGGTCACCCGACACCCGGCTCGTGGTGCTGCGCGGGAACTCCCGAGCGGGCAAGTCCAGCCTCGCAATGGCACTGCGCGAACGGCCGATGTCCGTGGTCGGCCAGGACCACGTGCGACGCATCATGCTGAAGGACCGTGACAAGCTCGAACTCACGGCGGCCGTCGAGCTGATCGACCTCAACGTCCGCTTCTGCCTGGACCATGGCAAGGACGTTGTCCTGGAAGGCATCCTCTGGTCGCGGAAGTATGGCGAGATGATCCGGCAGCTCCTGGCCGACCACCACGGTCGCAACCTCGTCTACTACCTGCGGGTGGACCTCGACGAGACCATCGCTCGGCACGCCGCGAGCCCGGACGCCGACGACTGGACCGCCGACCACATGCGCGCCTGGTGGACCGGGGACGACCCTCTCGGCATACCGGGCGAGCATGTGTTGGACGCGAATCTCCCTGCGGACCAGCTGCTTTCGCGTATCCGCGCTGACCTCGGAGACTGAACCCTCCTGATCAGCTCCTACTTCGCCCGATGGGCGCCCTGAGCAGGCACCCGGACCTTCAGCACGCCGGGACGGATGCGCAGCGTCGCCGGTGTGTGCGCGACCGCGTCACCGTCGGCGAAGATCTCGACCCGTTCAGCGCCTTCGGCCGTGTCGATGTGCACCTCCCGAGCGTGGCTGAAGCCGATGTCCGGGTGCAGGTTGTGCTTGCCGAGGTTGAACGGCACCAGCTCCAGTCCGAGCTTCGGCAGGAACACGTCACGCAGCAGCACGACGTCGATCAGGCCGTCGTCGACCTCGGCCTCCGGCGACAGCTTGAGGCCACCGCCGTAGCGACCCGAATTGGCGAATCCTGCTGAATAGCCACGGAACTCCGTGCGTTCGCCGTCGATCGTGAGCACCAGGTTGATGCGACACGGCTGCAGGATCGCACGCGCGACGCCATACGTGTAGACCCAGTGACCCTTGATCCGCTGCGCGGAGTCGGCGTAGTGCTGCACGGCGGAGTCCAGCCCCATGCTCACGTTGCCGACGCAGATGCGGCCGTCGAGGTCGAGGACGTCGATCGTGCGGTCCTGCCCGTTCGCGATGATCGCCGCGGCCTCGGCGATGTCTTTCGGGATGCCGAGCTTGCCGATGAAGTCGTTGCCGCGACCTCCTGCGACGATGCCGAGCGCGGACTCGGTGCCCGCGAGTCCGGCCGCCACGGCGCGCACCATGCCGTCACCGCCGAGCGAGACGACGACAGGGACGCCGTCCGCGGCGAACCCGGCGGCGAGCTCGGTGGCGTGTGCTTCGCTCGTGCTCTCGACGACTTCGGCGCTCAGTCCGTTCGCGTCGAATGCGGTGCGCAACGTTTCGACCCGCTCGAGCACGGCCCCGTTGCGAGCTGACGGGTTGAGGATGACGGGGACCGACGACGTGGTGCTCACAGCTCCTCCGGACCGTTCATCAGCTTGCCGGGATTCATGATCCCGGCCGGGTCGACCTCGGCCTTGGCAGCACGCAGCATGCGCGGCCACAGCTCGCCGGTCTCCTTCGGCAGCCAGGGCGCGTGGTCCGCGCCGCAACCGTGGTGATGGGTGATCGTGCCGCCGCCGGCCATCATCGCGTCGCCGGCCGCCGTCTTCAGCGCGCGCCACTGATCCATCTCGGCGCCCGCCTCCTGACGTGCGAAAACCGTGTAATAGAGCGAGCATCCGGCCGTGTAGAGGTGCGAGATGTGACAGAGCACGAAGCCCGGGGTGCCGCGCTCGAGCAGCGCTGCTTCCATGTCGCGACGGATGGAGTCGTGCAAATCCTGCACCTCGCTCCACGGCGCCGAGGTCTCCATCGTGTCCACGAGCACACCGTGGGTGAGCAACTGATCACGCAGGTATGGCGTGGAGAAGCGGTGCTTCTCCCACATGGTCTCGGGTGCGCCGCCGATGCTGACGCCGCCCAGTTCCTTGGCGATGGCACGGCCGGCGGACTTGCGGGCCTTGGCATCGGACGCCTTGCCGTCATACCGCAGCACCATCAGGCAGGGCGTCTTGATGCCGCGGACCCGCAGGTAGGCGAGCAGCCCCTTGCGCTGCAGCTCGCTGCCGAGCTGGGCCAAGCCGAAGGCCGTCTCGTTGACGTCCGACAGCCGGGCGATGTCCGGGCGCAGGCCCTCCTGCTCCAGACGGCGGATGGCCGCCGCACCGGAGGCGAAGTCGGGGAAGAACCACGCGTCCGGGACCGTCGCCTCCGGTTGGCGCTTGATCCGCAGGGTGGCCTCGGTGATGATGCCCAGCGTGCCCTCGCTGCCCACGAACACCTGCCGGGGGTTGGGGCCGGCCGCGGTCGCCGGGGTGGTGCGTAATTCGACGACGCCGGTCGGCGTGGAGCAGCGCAGACCGAAGACGTTCTCGTCGATGCGGCCGTAACCGGTCGATTGCTGACCGGCCGAACGTGTCGCGACCCAGCCGCCGACGGTGCTGAACTCGAACGACTGCGGAAAGTGACCGAGCGTGAATCCCTTTTCCTGCAAGTCACTCTCGAGGTCGGGTCCGAACACACCGGCCTCGACGGTCGCCGTCAGCGACTCCTCGTCGATGGAGACGATGCGGTCGAGACGAGCCAGGCTGATGCACACGCAGCTCTCGAAACCACCACGGAAGGCGTCGACGCCGCCCACCACGCTGGTGCCGCCGCCGAACGGCACGACGGCGATGCGCTCCTCGTGGCAGATCGCGAGCAGTCGGTCGACGTCCTGCGACGACGCCGGGTAGAGCACCGCGTCGGGTGCGTAGGGCAGGTCGCCGCCACGCAACCGGAGCAGGTCGGGATAACTACGTCCCGCGGCGTGCGAGACCCGCGTGGCGCGGTCCTCGCGGATGTGGTCCGCTGCGACGACGGCCGCCAACTTCTCGCGCGCAGCGTCGGGCAGCGTGCTCGTGGGCAACTGCACCGCATCGAGCTCGATGGGCGGGTTGTCGACGCCGTCCGGCCAACCGCAGGCCTCGGTCAACATCGCGCGGGCACCGGGCTTCACCGGACCGTCGTTGCCGTCCTCACCCCAACCCCACCAGCGCATCCTGGGTCGCGTGTTGTCCATGGTGGTCATCCTTCTTCCTGGTCGATGTCGATGAGCTCGGGGGCGTGCCGCCGAACGGCAGCAACGAGGTCGTCCCTGTCTTCGTCCACGAGGCCCCACCGGGTGCGGCGGTCGACGACATCGCTCACCGTCACTGCGAGTTCATGATCAACGGCAAACCGAATCTCCGCACCGGTCAACGGGATTCCGTCGCGGACCGGCCGGTCGAGGGTGCCGCCGGTCGCGCCGTATGACGCAACGGTCGTCGCGTCCGTGCCATAGCGCGCGATCCACTGCTCGGGCAGGCCCGGCCCTGTGGTGCCCGCTCCCACCAGCGACAGATGCGCCGTACGGCAGGGGCCGGCGCTGAGGCCGCCCGCGTCGACAGCGGCGTCGACGGCGTCCTGCGCCATCCGTCGGTAGGCAGTGAGCTTGCCGCCGACGATGGTCAACGCACCGGTGCGTGCATCGCGGATCAACGCGTGCTTGCGGGAAAGGTCGGCGCTCGAGCCGCCGTCGCCCTTCAGCAGGGGGCGGAACCCGGCGTAGCTGCCCACCACGTCGTCCGGTGTCAGCGGCTGCTCCAGCACGGCGTTGAGGGTGTCGAGCAGGAAGGTCTGTTCCCCCTCATCGGGACGCGCGCGGTCGGGTATGGCGCCGGTGTGCGGATCGTCGGTGAGTCCGATCATCACCAGGTCGTCGTGCCACGGCACCGCGAAGACGAACCTGCCGAAGTGGCCGGGGACGGGGGCCGTGACAGCGGCCCCCGCGGGTGGCTCAGCCGCTCGGCACGGACCAGCAGGTGCGAGCCCTTGCTCGGCGCGAGCTGGACCCGCTCGGACAACTCGTCGGCCCAGACCCCGGCTGCGTTCACGACCTGTGTGGCACGGATCGTGTGCCGGTCACCGGTGAGTTCGTCCGTCACCTCGACGCGGCCGGATTCCACCGCGGTCGCCGCCGCGTAGGTGATGATGCGGGCGCCGTACGAGGCCGCCGTCCGAGCGATCGTGACGACGAGTCGGGCGTCGTCGATGAGCTGGCCGTCCCAACTGAGCAGTCCGCCGCGCAGGCCGTGCGAGGTGGTGGCGGGCGCCATCCGGCGGACGAGGCTCTGCGAGATCCGGCTGGGGTGCGGCAACAGGGAGGCCCGCGTGCGAGCCGCCATACGCAACACGTCGCCCGCGGCGAAACCGGCGCCGAGCAGTGCGGTGTCCCGATGACTGACGCCACGGTGCAGCGGCAGGATCATCGGCATCGGCCGGACCAGGTGCGGTGCGATGTCGGTCATCAGGTGACCGCGCTCGACGGCTGACTCCCAGGCGATCGGGACGTCCAGCTTGGCCAGGTAGCGCAGTCCACCATGTGCGAGTTTGGAGCTCCAGCGGCTGGTGCCGAAGGCCAGGTCGTGACGTTCGACGAGGGCGACACTCAACCCACGGGTCGCGGCATCGAGCGCGATGCCGACTCCGGTGACACCGCCACCGATCACGAGCAGATCGACCCCGTCACCGGAGGACAGCTCGGCGAGTTCACGAGCCCGGCGGCCGGCGTTCAAGGCCGTGTCGCCGGAGATGGAGGAAACCATGTCGTCCTTTCTGGTACGAAGCCGTACCAGTTTGCGATGTGCCCTCGAAGTTGTCAAGATCCCTTCATGAGCAACACCTCGAAGAGCGAGCGGGCACGCCCGTATGCCGGCGAGAGCCGAGCGACCCGCGAGGCCGCGCGGCGCGAGCGGCTGATCGCGGCGGCGATCTCGGTCTTCGGCACCACCGGTTACCGCGATGCGACCGTCGGCGGGGTGTGCGAGGTCGCCGGCCTCAACAAGCGCTACTTCTACGAATCGTTCGCGACCCTCGAGGACCTGCTCTGCGCGGTCTACGAAGTGGTCGTGGCCGACCTGCGGCGCGCGGTGCTCGCGGCCGAGGGAAATGACCCCGTGACGGTGGTGCGCGGCTTCATCGACGGATTCCTGCGCTGGGTGCAGGACAACCCGGTGGAGTCACGTGTCCACCTCTTCGAGGTGCTGGGCGTCAGTGCTCGGGTGGACGAGCTCTACCGCGGACACGCGCGTTCGGTGGGTGACGAGCTCTGCGATCGGCTGGTCCCGACGATTCCCGGCCTCGAGCCGACCCCGGGGCAACGCCGCTTCGTCGGGGACGCGCTGGTGGGTGCCGGCATACAGATCGCCGTGGACTGGGTGCTCAGCGAGCAGCAACCCCCGCGCGAGGAGCTCCTCGCCGAGCTCGACGGCGTGCTCGGCTCCCTGCTGCAGCTGCTGTAGCCGACCGCGATCAGCCGAGCAGCTTCTCCTCGTCCTTGGCCCACAGCCCGGTCAGGCCGCGGAAGTGTCCGAGGAAGCGCTCGTGCTCGTGCTCGGGATAGGTCGACTTGACCGTCTCGACCAGGAGCCGGTCGAAGTCGTCGGACAGCACCCAGTCCAGCACCATCTCGTCGACGTCGGCGAGGGATGAGTCCACGAACTCGCGATAGCGCTCCGTCTCGAAGTATTTGTCCGAGAGACGTTGATATGCACCAAGTTTCGCTTGGTAGTCGTCGCCTCGGTCGGCGATCTCGAACCACGGATCCGGGTCGACCTGGGTGTAGCCCTTCCGTCCCGTGACAACGCAGAAGATCGACCACTTCAGCAGCGATTTGATCGCCCACGGGAAGTAGTAGTGCAGCGATGTCACGGCGACGTCCGGACAGGCGTTGGCGTAGTCGATCGGATAGACGACTCCGTCCTTGACCAACATCTCGCAACTGTTGAACTCCCACCGGAAGAAGGCATTGACCGTCTGCGCGATCGTGTGCGTCTCGGCGCCGATATCGGGTGTGAGGAAGTCGTAGGCGACCTCGTATCGGTTGTGCATCGGCTCGTCAGGCCGGAACTTCATCACCATCGTCTCGGGGCCGATCGTGAGCGCCCGCGCGAAGACCTCGAAACCGTCGACCGCGCGCTGCAGGTGCATCAGCATCTCGCCCGATTCGTCATAGCTGCGCTGCAGATCCGCCTCGTCGCGGATCATCGAGACGCCCCGCCACGCACCGCCGTCGAAGGGCTTCATGAACATCGGATAGCCCAGCTCGGCCGCCACCGAAGGCAGGTCGAACGACCGGTTGTACTTCGACGACGTGTAGGCCCAGCGCACGTTATCGATCGGGTTCTTGTAGGGCACGAGCACGGTTTCGGGGACATTCATCCCCAGCCGCATCAATGCGCAGTATGCCGAGTGCTTCTCCATCGACTGGAAGGTGAACGGGCTGTTGAGCAGGTAGACGTCGTCCATCAGCGCGGCCTTCTTGAGCCACTCGCGCGGGTGGTAGTACCAGTGCGCCAGGCGGTCGATGACCAGGTCGGTCTTCGGTTTGTCGCGCAGGTTGAAGGGCTCGATCGTCATACGTTCGGTGCGTATGTCGTGTCGGGAACCGTCCGGTGCCGTGACCGGACCGACCCGGCGGATGAGCTCCTCGAACGCGCGCGGCCAGTCCTCCTCGGCACCCAGCAGCAGGCCGATCAAGTGCTCGGTCATCGTGCGCTCCGTTCCCTCGCGATGTGGTGGTTGATGCCGTCAGCAGAACCGCGGCAGATGGTGGGCGAGTTGCTTCTGCCACCACGGCCAGTCGTGTGCACTGTCATGTCCCCACACGTCCAGCTGATGCGGAATGCCCTTCTCCGACAACAGGTTTGCGAAGGCGGTCGTCGAAGGGAGTGCTTGCGTCGGCGACACCTCGAACGGCCCTTCCCCCACGACGAGGAGCACGCTGGCGGTGTCGCGCAACCAATCGAGGTGGTCGCCGTGCATGCCGGCGACATACGCCATCGGATTGGCGAAGTAGGTGGCGTCACCGTGCTCGCCGTGCCCGTGCCACGACGTGACGTCGTAGCTGCCGGACATGCCGATCGCGAGCGGTGCCCGATGCGCATGCGTGAGCGTGAAGTTGACCGCGTGATAGGCGCCCATCGAGACGCCCAGGGTGATCAGCGGTCGCTCGCCGCCGACCTGCTCCGCGATCCAGGGCAACGCGGCACTCTCCAGCCAGCGCGTGTAGCCGTGGTGCCGGCTCGCGCGCTCCTCGGTGGTCGCGGCGTTGTCCGACCAGGTCCACCGGTCGGCCGAGTCCACGCAGAAGAAGGAGACGCGTCCAGCATCGACGAGGTCCTGCACCGCCTCGACCATGCCGTTGCTCTCGAAGTCCTCGGCGCTGCCCGCCTCGCTGGGGAAGACGAGCACCGGGCGGCCCCAGTGGCCGTGCCGGATGACGCCCAGCGACAGGTCCGTCCCGGGCATCGGCAACTCGACGCGTTCACCCACCCGCTCATCCTGACGCACGTGCGGCGAAGTGCAAGGGATTCGACGGATCGAGTTTGCGGGATGGGTGATTCACACCGAGCGCGTCGACGCCGACGCGCATGGCCGTAGGCTCGATCGCGTGACGATGGATTACCGCCCGCTGGGCGACTCAGGACTGATGGTCAGCGCGGTCGGCATCGGCTGCAACGCGTTCGGGCGACGGGTGGACGCGGCGGGGGTGAGCGCCATACTCGACGCCGCGCAGGACGTCGGCGTCACCCTGCTCGACACCGCTGACACGTATGGCGGCAACGGCGCCAGCGAGGAACTGCTCGGTGCCGCCCTCCGGGGACGTCGCGAAAACTTCGTGTTGGCAACGAAATTCGGCATGGACACCGGTGGGCTCAACGGTCTCGATCACGGCGTGCGCGGCTCCCGTCGCTACATCCGACGCGCGGTCGAGGGCTCGCTGCGCCGACTGCAGACCGACTACATCGACCTCTACCAACTGCACGCGCCGGACGACGTCACGCCGATCGAGGAGACCCTGTCGGCCCTGACCGATCTGGTCCAGGAGGGCAAGGTCGGCTACGTCGGCTGCTCGAACGTCGCCGGCTGGCAGATCGCGGACGCGGACTGGGCCGCACGCACCGTCGGACTCGAGCGCTTCGTGTCGGTCCAGAACCGATACTCGTTGCTCGACCGGTCGATCGAGGACGAGGTCGTGCCGGCCGCCGAGACCTTCGGCCTGGGCGTCCTGCCGTTCTTCCCACTCGAATACGGCCTGCTCACCGGCAAGTACCGCCGCGGCCAGGAGCCGCCGGCCGGATCACGGGCGACCTCCGGACCGGCGCCGTGGTTGGCGAACGCGGACTGGGACCGGATCGAGGCGCTCAAGGCGTATGCCGCCGAGCGCGACCTCTCGGTGCTCGACGTCGCGATCGCCGGACTGGCGGCGCAGCCTGCCGTCGCGTCGGTCATCTCCGGCGCGACGTCGGGCGAGCAGGTCCGCACCAACGCGGCGGCCCTGCGCTGGAAGCCGACCGCGGACGATCTCGCCATACTCGACGAACTCACCCGCGCCGATTGACGGCTTCTTCGCCGAGTGACGGCCGGATAGGAACGTCAGTCGGCGAGGGAGCCGTCCTTCGGCATGAAGGGCGCCAGCGGAGCGGCGCGACCGAGTTGCGTAATCTCGCGTCATGCCGTGGACGACGACGTATGAGTTCGGCGAAGACTTCGAAGATCTCCGTCGCGATCGGAAACGAGCGTCCGCATTTGAGCAGGAACTGGTCCGGGAAGTGTCAGCGGGCCATCCGCTGCATGGGCGCTCGTGGACGGTGATCGCACTGGCATTCGCGCAGGACGAGGTGGTCGTGGAGTCCGACGACGAGGTGGCGCTCGTGCACCTCACCTGGCGTCGAGGGCCCGAGCCGTTGCCTTGGCCCTCGACGGAGTTCTTCACGTCAGCCAAGGAATTCGGCGCCGCGACGACTGACCGTTACTAGCGATCGACGTACCGGATTGGCGAGGCTCGGCCTTCGATCGGCATACGAGCATCCTGCGACCACTGCCGCCGAGTGACGGCTTCTTCGCCGAATGACGGCCCGATATGACCGTCATTCGGCGAGGGAGCCGTCATTCAGCATGAAGGATGGCCGCACGAAACGAGGCCGCGTGGCGACGACCAGCAGGTCCGGCGTGCGCGAGCGAGCCTGCGAGCCGCGCCGTTGGGGCTGTTGTGAGGAGCCGCGCGAAAGGATTCAGTACAGCGCGGACATGAGGGCGGTGCGGGCCTTCTTGACGCGCTCGTCGGTGGGACCGACGACGTCGAAGAGCTGCACGAGGTGCTCGCGGGCCGCGTTGCGTTCGTCGCCGACTGTCGCCTTGACCAAGTCGATCAGCCGGGCGAACGCGTCCTCGATGTGCCCACCCAGCACGTCCAGGTCCGCAACCAGGGTCTGCTTCTCGACGTCGGTCGGCGCCGCGGCCGCCGCTTCGCGTGCGGTGTTGAGGTCGACTCCGGAAGTGCGCTTGAGCAGACCAACCTGGCCGAGACCGAGGCGGGCCTCGTCGTCGGCCGGGTTGTCCTTCAGTGCCTGCTCGTATGCCGCGGTCGCCGCGTCGAAGTCGCCCTGCTCGATGGCGTCGAACGCCCGCTGGTGGATCTCCGGCAGCTCCGGCTCCGCGTCCTCCGCCGTGTCCTCGTCGCTCGCTGGGGCGGCCTCGAGCCGCCCGGTCACACCGTTGGCCGCCGCGGCCTCGAGCACCTTGTCGAGCACCTGGCGGATGGCGTCGGCGGGCTGATCGCCGACATACAGCGGCACCGGCTGACCGGCGAGTATGGCGAGCACCATCGGCACCTGCTGGACCTGCAGCGCCTGGCGGATCTGCAGCGACACGTCGATGTCGACCGTCGCCAGCTGCATCCGGCCGGCGTAGGACCGCACCTCTTGGGCGAGGGCGTCGATGTGACTCTTGGTGTCCGGACGGCTACCGGACCAGAGCGCGACGATGACCGGGACCTGTGCCGAGGTCTGCATGGCGTCGGCGAACGTGGCGTCGTCGACCGCGATCACCAGGTTGTCATTGGCATCGGACTCGCCGGTGACGGAGCTCGGCCCGAACGTCGGCCTGGCGGACGCCGGGCGCGCGAGGGCGGACAGGTCGACGGCACCGCGCAGCGACGCCGGGGTGATGGGCTGGTCAGTCATTCGTCCATTGTTACTTACCCCTCATGTGCCCGCCACGCGCGCCGCCCCCTTCGCCGCCTCGGTCGGCCCGCCACCAGCGCCGACCCGACGGATCGCCCGTCGCCGTCATCCCCACAACGCAAGTGCACGTGCCAGCATGGATAAGAAATCGTTTTCTCACCTGTTGAACAGATCCGCCGCACGGGCCCATCCATCGGATGTGTCTCGGTAGCATGCGGCGCAGGTCACATCAGGTCACGCGCAGCGAGACCGCCACAACAGCACCTGTCCTCGACACCCGCTGGAGATTCGATGAGCACACAGGACGCGCATGCCGAACGCCCCGCGAATCGTCGGAGCGAGGGGGCGGTGTCCCCGCGAAGCATCCGGGGGAGCGCAGCGGAGGAGGAACTTCGTGGGGTGCAGCTGCTCGCCATGTCCGGCATCACCAAGACCTTCCCCGGCGTGCGGGCGCTGGACGGCATGCACCTCGACTTGCGACGCGGCGAGGTGTTGTCCCTGGTCGGCGAGAACGGCGCCGGCAAGTCGACCCTGATGAAGGTGCTCTCCGGCGTCTACCAGCCCGACGATGGCGAGCTGCGAATCGATGGAACACCAATGCGATTCGCGAATCCGAAGGAGGCTCAGCAGGCAGGCATCGGCATCATCTTCCAGGAATTCAACCTGATGCCGGACCTGACCGTCGCGCAGAACATCTTCATCGGACGCGAGCAGCCGCAGGGGCGCTTCCTGCTGCGCCCGCGCATCCTCGAGCAGCGAGCGGCAGACCTGTTGGACCGCTTGCAGCTACCCCTGGATCCGCACACCCTCGTCGGACGACTCTCGGTCGCCGGTCAGCAGATGGTCGAGATCGCCAAAGCCCTGTCGCTCGATGCTCGGGTGTTGATCATGGACGAGCCGACCGCCGCCCTGAACGACGCGGAAGTCGCCACTTTGCACGAATTGATCCGACGTTTCGTCACCGACGAGACCGGGGTCATCTACATCTCGCACAAGATGGACGAGCTCAAGGCCATCTCCGAGCGCATCACCGTCATCCGGGACGGGCAGTTCATCCGCACCCTCGACGCCGCCGACACGACGATGCGCGAGGTCATCTCGTTGATGGTCGGACGCGACCGCGAGCCGGCCCAGCACGCTCGCGCGGACACCCCCGCCGAGGACGCGCCGATTGCCTTGCAGGTGCGCGGCGTGGAGACCCCGAAACTGTTGCGCGACATCAACTTCGAGGTCCGGACCGGTGAGATCGTCGGATTCGCGGGACTGATGGGTGCCGGCCGCACCGAGGTCGCGCGTGCGGTCGTCGGCGCGGACCGTCGCACCGCCGGCGTGATCAGCGTGCACGGCAAGGACGTCACACCGCGCAATCCCGCACAGGCCGGCGCGGCGGGTATCGGCTATCTGTCCGAGGACCGCAAAGGCCTCGGCCTGCTGCTGCAACAGACCGTCACCCAGAACATCGCCCTCCCCTCGATGGGGTCCAGGTTCTCCCGCGGCGGATTCGTCAACGACCGACCGGCCGCCGCGGACGCCCGCCGGTTGGTGGACGAGCTGCGGATCAAGACGCCGTCGGTGCGCGCGATGGTCGGCAACCTCTCCGGCGGCAACCAGCAGAAGGTCGTCATCGCCAAGTGGCTGCTGAAGGACTGCGACGTGCTCATCTTCGACGAGCCGACACGAGGCATCGATGTCGGAGCCAAGGAGGAGATCTACGCGTTGATCGGCCGCCTCGCGGCCGAGGGCAAGGCCATCGTGGTGATCTCCTCCGAGTTGCCCGAGGTGCTGCGACTCAGTCACCGCGTCGTCGTCATGGCGCAGGGACGCATCACCGGAGAACTCACTGCGCAGGACGCCACGCCGGAGTCGGTGATGCACCTTGCGACCACCGAGACACCGGCACCCACCGCCACCGTGTGACAGCGCGAACTCACCTGTCGCCATACAGCATTCGAAACAGAAGTTCGTCCCGAGGAGCACGACATGCCGAGCGAGACCGCCAGCGCTTTGCTGGACAAGAAGCCACCGGAGGACGTCCCTCCCGCAGCGCGCGGGATGAACCCGCAGGTGCGAATGCGCCTACAGCAGCTGGCCGCGTTCGCCGGGTTGGTGATCATCACCATCTTCTTCGCGATCGCAGGTGACAACTTCTTCACCTACGACAACCTCGTCAACAACGTGCTGCTCTCGTCGGTGCTGATCGGAGTGCTGGCGCTCGGCACGACGTTCGTGATCGTCACCGGCGGCATCGACCTGTCGATCGGCTGGGGCATTGCACTGACGGGTATGGCGGCCGGCACCTTCCTGATCACCTGGGACCTGCCGCTCGGTCTCGGACTGCTGATGGCGTTGCTCGTGGGGCTGGTCATCGGTCTGGTCAACGGCTTCAACGTGTCAATCCTGGGCATGCCGCCCTTCATCGCGACCCTGGCGATGATGCTGGTCTGCCAGGGGTTGCCGCTGGTGATCAGCGACAACGGCGCGACGATCTACACCAACACGCAGTTCCCGCCATACGCCGACCTGTCCGGCGGTGAGCTCATCCCGAACTTCCCCAATGCGGTGCTCATCTTCCTCGGCCTGGCCGTCATCGCCTGGGTGCTGCTGAACCGCACGGTCTTCGGGCGGTATGCCGTCTCGATCGGCAGCAACGAAGAGGCCACCGAGCTGTCCGGCATCAACGTACGCAAGTGGAAGCTGGTCATCTACGGGGTCGCAGGCGTGTTCACCGCGTGCGCCGGGATCCTCTCGTCCGCACGCATCGGTGCCAGCCCGACCGCCGGTGGCGGGATGGAGCTGCAGGCGATCGCGGCCGTGGTCATCGGCGGCACGTCGTTGGCCGGAGGCAAGGGCACGATCGTCGGCTCGGTGATCGGTGCTCTCATCATCGGAGTGCTCAACAACGGCCTGCAGATCATGGGCGTCCCACAGGAGTGGCAGTACGTCATCCTCGGCGTCGTGATCCTGGCCGCCGTCTACGTCGACATGCTGCGCAAGCGCAGCGCGGAGGTGGTCTGAAGTGACTGCACGAGACACTGCCCGACGCCACAGTTGGGCGGTCGCCGCTGTCGGAGTGGCCCTCATCGCGATGTCCACCAGCGGCTGTATGCGAGCCAGCGACTACAAGGACGACCTGAGCGGCACGGCCGCAGCGTCACACGGTGTGCAGGCCGGGTGCACGCCGATCAAGGACGGCAAGAAGCCCTACATCGCCATCATTTCCAAGGGTTTTCAGCAGCAGTACTGGCAGGCCGTCTACAAGGGCGCGAAGAAGCAGGCGGCCAAGGAAGGCGCCCGGATCACGTTCAACGGCCCGGCCACCGAGTCCGATGTCCAGGACCAGATCAACATGCTGAAGACGGCGCTGACCAAGAAGCCGGATGCGCTCGGCTTCGCCGCGCTGGACTCCAAGGCGTCCGCGCCGATCATGAAGCAGTTGCAGCAGAAGAAGACTCCGGTGATCGCGTTCGACTCCGGCGTCGACTCCCCCGTGCCGCTCACCACCGCCGCGACCGACAACAAGGTGGCGGCCGCCGCAGCCGCCAAGAACATGGCCGAGCGCATCCACTACAAGGGCACCGTCGCGCTCGTCGTGCACGACCAGACCAGCGTGTCGGGCATCGAGCGCCGCGACGGCTTCGTGGAATGGATGAAGAAGCACGCCCCGAAGGTCAAGCTCCTCACGCCGCAGTATGGCGGTGGCGACGTCTCGAAGTCCGCGAACATCGCCAAGGCCCTGTTGGCCGCGCATCCGCACCTGGCCGGCATCTACGGCTCCAACGAGGGATCAGCGGCCGGCGTCGTACAAGGCGCCAAGGAGAGCGGCAACAAGAACGTCGTGATCGTCGGATTCGACTCCGGCGGCGCGCAATTGGACGCCATCCGGTCCGGCCTGGAAGCGGGCGCGATCACCCAGAACCCGATCGCCATCGGCGAGAAGACCGTCTCGGCGGCGATCAAGGCGCTGCACTGCAAACCGGTGCCGAAGCAGATCGACACCGGCTTCTACTGGTACGACAAGACCAACATGGACAGCGCCAAGATCAAGCCGTTGCTCTACCGATGAGCGGGCGCGGCGGGACGCACCATGCGGATCTCGTCGCATTCCAGCGTCTCGTCGCGTTTGGTGCCACCGTCCGGCGCGAAGCCGAGCTTGCGGTAGAACGCCTGCGCCCGCAGGTTCTCGCGCACCACCCAGAGGTATGCCGGACGGTCGCCGAGCGTCTCGTCGACGAGCAGCCGCGCCACCCCGGTGCCCTGGAACTCACGCAGCACGTTGAGCGCACCCAGCTCCTGCGGCACCGGCGCCTCGGCGTCACGCGGGCCGCCGATCATGCAGAACCCGGCGATCCGGCCACTCGGCAGGTGCCGTGCCAGCCTGGACCGGTGCCGCACGCCATCGTCCTGGTCGGCGGCGCCGTGCTCGCGCGCGCTCGTGACACCGATCCGCTTGCGCCAGTGTGCGATCCGCGGCTCGAGCTCCATGCCGTCCAGGTAGTCCTGGGACAGCATGCCGACATACGTGTCGCGCCATACCTGCATGTGCAGCGTCGCCAGCTCGCGGGCGTCGGCGTCGGTGAGCCGCTCGACCCGGAAGTCAGCCCGCGGGTCGTTGCTCACTGCTGGGACTTCAGACGCTCCTCGACCCGCTCGACCTTCTCGGTGAGTTGGCCGGTGAAGCCCGCGCGCATGTCGGCCTTGAGCACCAGGCTCACGCGCGGGCTCTTGGCTGCGACCGCTTCGCAGGCGGCCTTGACGACCGCCATGCACTCGTCCCACTCACCTTCGACGGTGGTGAACATGGAGGTGGTCTCGTTGGGTAGTCCGGACTCGCGCACCACCCGCACGGCCTCGGCGACGGCTTCGCTGACCGAGCCGTCGGGGTCGTCGGTGGTGCCGGGTGCGATGGAGAAGGCGAAGAGCATGTTGCCAGGCTATTCCACTACGCGGGCGGCGCCTGCGCCGTGTCGAGTTGCGGTGCGAGCGACGCCAAGTAGGAGTGCACCGACGGTATGGCGGCCGCGCCCTCGCCGCTCGCCGACGCCACGCGCTTCATCGAGCCGGATCGTATGTCGCCCGCGGCGAACACACCGGGGACGGTCGTGCCCAACGGCTCCGGTGGGCAGTTGTCGATCCAGGCGTCCATCGGGACCTCGCGACCGGTGAGCACGAATCCCTTGGTGTCCCGGGCGATCTCGTCCGGCAGCCAGTCACAGGACGGATGCGCGCCGAGCAGCAGGAACAATCCCGCGCACGGCTTCTGGAACTGCGCGCCGGTCTCGTTGTCGCGCACGGTGATCCACTCCAGCTTGTTGGTGCCGCCTGCGTCGATCACCTCCGAACAGCCCTTCACACCGATGCGGGGGTTGGCGTCGATCTCCCGGATGAGGTACTCCGACATCGTCTCGCTGAGGTCGGGGCGACGCACGATGATCTTCACCGACCGCGCGAACCGGGAAAGGTGCACCGCCGCCTGCCCCGCGGAGTTGCCGCCGCCGACCACCACGACGTCCTTGCCCTCGCAGCCGCGCGCAGCGCTGGTCGCGGCACCGTAATGCACCCCGAGGCCGACGAACTCCTCGATGGTGTCGACGCCGATCCGGCGATATTGCACGCCGGCCGCGATGACCACCGATCGCGCCTTGACGTCGCCGTCCTGCAGGTGGATGAGGTGGTGCCCGCCCGGGTTGGCCGGCAGCGTCATACCTCGTACGGCACGGGCCGAATAGAGCTTGGCGCCGAACCGCGCCGCCTGCGAGCGGGCCCGCTGAGCCAGCCGCATCCCGGAGATGCCGCGTGGGAAGCCGAGGTAGTTGCGGATCATCGAGCTGGAGCCGGCCTGCCCGCCGACGGCGTCCGCGTCGAAGACCACGGTGGACAACCCCTCGGACGCGCCGTACACAGCGGCACCCAGTCCGGCCGGTCCGGCGCCGATGATGACCAGATCGAAGATGTCGTCCGCGTCGAATTCCTCCATCGCGTAGAAGATCCGGCCCAGATCCTCGATCGTCGGTTGGACCATCGCCCCGCCGAGAGTCGAGTGGACTACGGGGTATGCCGGTGTCCCGTCCGGCCATTCGATGTCCTGCAGCACTTCCTCACCCGCGGGCGACTCCGGCGTCACATTGAGCACCGGCACACCGAGCCGATCGAAGAAATCCCGCAGCCGGCCCGCGCCGCTGTTGCTCTCCGGAGCGATGATGCGGGCGGCCGCGACGACCGGGCGATGGGAGTTCCAGCCCCAGTCCGAGAGCAATTCGGTGACGGCGGTGTGGAACTCCTCGTCCCGCTCGCCACGGGGCACCAGGAGACTGGCCTCGATCCGGCCGTCGACCTGCGCCTCCCGCAACGCTTCCCGGCTCCCCCGGAACTCACCGAACCCGTAGAGCATCACCCGCTTGGACTGCGGGCTGACGGCGTGCAGGCAGTCCACCGTGATGAGGCCGGGTGCGTCCGGCAGGCTGAGCTCGACGACGAGCAGCGCCACGTCGACGTGTTGTGCCTGAAGGGACTGCACCAGGCCCATCGCCGGGCCGAGACCGCGAGCGAACTCCACGCGGTAGTCGTCGGTGTAACGGTTGAACTCGCGCTGCATCTGCTCGGCGTTCGCATCGCCGACGAGCACGATCGCAGGCTGAAGGGGTTTCACCCGCTGAGTGTATGCCGGGCACGGCGCAGTCCTCCGCGCACAAAATCGCTACTGTCGTCACTTCCTCGCCCAGAAACGCCGTTCGGGCGAGAAAGTAACGACGGTAGTCAGTTGTTCGACTGGGTCAGGCGAGTCAGCCGCGTCAGCTGCGGGCCTGCGAGTCCAGCTCGACGCGCTGGGGCACGCGGACGATGAGCGCGTCACCCTGACCGCCACCGCCGCACAGGGAGGCCGCACCGACGCCGCCACCGCGACGCTGCAGTTCCAGGGCGAGATGCAGCACGAGACGCGCTCCCGACATACCGATCGGGTGACCCATCGCGATCGCGCCACCGTTGACGTTGACGACCTCGGGGTCCACACCCAACTCGCGCGTCGACACGATGCCGACCGCCGCGAACGCCTCGTTGATCTCCACCAGGTTGAGGTCGGTGGCCTTGATGCCCTCCTTCTCGCAGGCGGCATTGATCGCGTTGGCCGGCTGCGACTGCAATGAGGAGTCGGGGCCGGCGACGACGCCGTGTGCGCCGATCTCGGCCAGCCACTCCAGCCCGAGCTCCTCGGCCCTGGCCTTGCTCATCACCACGACAGCGCACGCGCCGTCGGAGATCGGCGAGCTGGACCCGGCCGTGATGGTGCCGTCCTTGGCGAACGCCGGGCGCAACCCGGACAGGCTCTCCGCAGTGGTCTCGGGGCGGATGCCCTCGTCGGTCTTGAAGTCGATCGGGTCGCCCTTGCGCTGCGGGATCTGCACACTGACGACCTCGTCGTCGAAGATCCCGTCCTTCCAGCCGCGGGCCGCGAGCTGGTGGCTGCGAGCGCCGAACGCGTCCTGCTCCTCGCGGGTCACCTGCTGCTCACCGGTGTTGGCCTGCTCGGTGAGTGCGCCCATCGCCTGGTCCGTGAAGGCGTCCCACAGGCCGTCCTGAGCCATGTGGTCCTTCATCGTCACGTCGCCGTACTTGAAACCGCCCCGGCTGCCGGGCAGCAGGTGCGGCGCCTGGCTCATCGACTCCTGGCCACCGGCGACGACGATCTCGAACTCGCCGGCACGGATCAGCTGGCCGGCGAGCGCGATCGCGTCCAGCCCGGACAGGCAGACCTTGTTGATGGTCAGTGACGGCACGGTCATCGGGATCCCGGCCTTGGCGGCCGCCTGCCGCGCCGGCATCTGACCGGCGCCCGCGGTGAGCACCTGGCCCATGATCACGTAGTCGATCTGGTCCCCGGTGACACCGGCCTTGTCCAGGGCACCCTTGATCGCGAAGCCGCCGAGGTCCGCGCCGGAGAACCCGGACAGCGACCCCTGCAACTTGCCCATCGGTGTGCGTGCGCCGGCGACGATGACAGCGGTGTTTGCTGCAGACGAAGTCATGTTCGCCACTTTAGCCGCGCAGCTTGTGTGCCCGGCCGGGGACCGTGCCTCCGGTCAGTGCCACGATCCCTGCGGCGGCCGACGGTCCCGCGCCGACCAGCACCCGGTGTGCCAGTGCCGCCGGTCCGACACGTCTCCCAGTCCGTCGTCCGGCCACACGACGACGTGCTCCAGGGAGGATGCGAGCGACTGCTGGCAGCCCGGGCAGACGTAGCTGCGTCCGGCTGCATTGCCCCGCACCGGACGGACGACGTAAGACCTGCCGCCATACGACTCACGGCGTATGCCGCTCTCCAGCACCCGCGACACGTCCGGCCGCCGATCGGGCTGACCCGATCGGCGGCTCGGACGACGGTTGCGGCGGGGCACGGTCCGGGGCGGTCAGCTCAGGAAGGGCAGGTCACGCGCCGCGTGCTCGAGCAGTAGCGGGCTGGGCACCACGCTCGGGTCCAGCACCGACTGCTCCACCACACCGTCGGCGACGACGTCCGCGCCGAGTTCGTCGAGGATCGCGAAGAGCCCGCGGGGGTAGCCACAACCGGCCGTCATGGCCGTGTCCACGTCCTGCGGGGTCGCGTAGCCTGCGTCGACCATGGCGACCGCGTCGTTCAGGTGCTGGAAAAGGAGTGCGTCGACCACCACGCCCGGCCGCGCCGGACCTGCGATCGGCACGAACCCCGCGGCGGCCAGCGTCGCGCGCACCATGGCCACCTGGTCCGGCGTCGTGCCGAGGATGACACCGACCTCAGCGACCTGACCACCCTTGGTCTCCTGGTGCAGCCGCAGCGGCAGTATGGCGATGTCCTCGCCCAGCACACCGGCGAGCACGAACTCGCTGACCTCGTCGGCCGTGAGCACGACGGTGCGGGCGTCGACCGTCGATGTGACCGTCGCCAGCCAGTCATCGACCTCGTCCCCTTCGGTGTCGAACCCGCCGTCTGCGCCACCGCCGACGACGACCACCAGAGGCGTCCCCGCCAGGTCCGCGGTGCCGGCTGCGGGGCCGTCGACCGCCGTGACGGTGACGCCGGCGCCGGCGAACGCGTCCACCAGCTGCGTTGCCAACTCGCCCTCTCCGACGACCGCCGCGGATGTCGTCATCGCATCGGTGCCGGCGTCCTCGTCGACCCCCGCATCGGCCGAGTAGTCGTAGAAACCCTGACCGGTCTTCCGCCCCAGCCGTCCGGCCAGGACCAGCTGCCGCAGCAGCGAGGGCGAAGCGTCGGAGGGGCGCTTGGTCGCGTCGTACATGACCTTGCAGACCTCATGGACGACGTCGAGGCCGACCAGGTCGCACAGGGTGAGCGGACCCATCGGCAGACCGATGCCGACGCGCCCGGCGTTGTCCAGGTCGACCCGGCTGACCTTGCCGGTCTCGTAGAGCGCGATCGCCCGGGAGAGGTAGGGGATCAGCAGCGCGTTGGCGACGAATCCGGCGCGGTCCCCCACCACGACCGGCTTCTTGCCGAGTTGCAGCGCCAGCTCGCGCACCGTGTCGGCGACCGACTCGTCGACCAGCACCGTCCTGATGACCTCGACGAGCTTGAGCACCGGTGCCGGATTGAAGAAGTGCATGCCGACGACCCGCTCCGGGTGGCGGGTTCCGGCGGCGATCTCGGTGAGCGACAGGCTGGACGTGTTGGACGCCAGGATCGCGTCCGGGCGCACGATGTCGTCCAGCGCGGTGAAGATGGAGTGCTTGATCTCCATCCGCTCCGGCACCGCCTCGATGACGAGGTCGGCATCGACGAGGTCGGTCAACTCGGCGGTGAAGGTGATGCGGTCCAAAGTGGCGTGCCGGTCCGCCTCGGTCAGCTTTCCCTTGCTCACCGCGCGATCCAGCGACTTGGTGACGAACCCGCGGCCGCGCTCGGCCAGCTCGGTGGTGCCGTCCACGGCATAGACCGCGAACTCACCCTTGGCGAAAACCTCCACGATGCCGGCACCCATGGTGCCGAGCCCGATGACCGCGACCTTTGTGACAGAAACCATGTGGTCAGTCTCTCAGGGGCGCCGTGCCGTGCCCCGAGGTCCCCGCGGGAAGGATGCCGGTTCTTCGCGGAGACAGGAGACACAGAGGACTTCATGCGGGCTGCCGCAGGGGTTTAGGGTCGTCTCTCGTGCGCGTTGTGATTGCCCGGTGCAGTGTCGACTACGTCGGCCGACTGACCGCCCACCTGCCCCTGGCCACCCGGCTGCTGATGGTCAAGGCCGACGGATCGGTGCTGATCCACAGCGACGGCGGCTCCTACAAGCCGCTGAACTGGATGTCGCCGCCGTGCGCCATGGCTGAGATCGAGCCCACCGCGGACGAGGCCGAAGAGGGCGTCGCCGGGGTGTGGTCGGTGCAGCACGCCAAGTCCGAGGACCGGTTGCACGTGCGCATCCACGAGATCCTGCACGACTCCAGCCACGACCTCGGAGTCGATCCCGGCCTGATCAAGGACGGCGTCGAGGCGCAACTGCAAGCGCTGCTGGCCGAGAACATCACGACCCTCGGCGACGGCTACTCGCTGATCCGGCGCGAATACATGACCGCCATCGGACCCGTCGACATCATGTGCCGGGACGCGGACGGTGCGACGGTCGCCGTCGAGCTGAAGCGCCGCGGCGACATCGACGGTGTCGAGCAGCTGACCCGCTATCTCGAGCTGCTCAACCGCGACCCGCACCTGGCGCCGGTCAGCGGCGTCTTCGCGGCACAGCAGATCAAGCCGCAGGCTCGCGTCCTTGCCGAGGATCGCGGGATCCGTTGTGTCACTTTGGATTACGAAGCCCTCAAGGGCATGGACGACGCGGACTCCCGACTTTTCTGAACCACCCCACGAAGTTCCTCCTCCGCTTCGCTCCCCCGGATACTTTGTGAGGACCCCGACACGCTCCTCCGATACTTCGCGAGGACCCCGGTTGACTTGAGAAGCTTGTCCGCAACGCGAAGAAGATGGAGGTGCCAGCATGAGTGAACGCTCCGCCCGGTCGGGTATGACGCGCGCCGCCATCGCCGCACCCAACGCCCTCGCCGCGCAGGCCGGGATCGACGTCGTCGCGATGGGAGGCACCGCTGTCGACGCCGCCATCGCGGCACACGCGGTCACCTACGTGACCGAGCCGGGCATCGTCAGCGCGTTGGGCGGCGCCTATGTCAACGTCTGGCCGGCCGACGGTGAGCCGCAGGTCATCGACGGCAACTGCGAGATGCCGGGCCGCAGCGCAGCGCCAGGGCGGTTCGGCGGCGGGCTGCGCGCCATACCGCTGGATTATGGGGGTGGCATCACCATCGGCGCGGGGTCCGGATCCGCCGCAACACCAGGGTCTTTCGCGGCATACCAGCTGGCGCACGAGCGGTTCGGACGAGCGTCCTGGCGCGACATCCTGGCTCCGGCGATCTCTGCAGCCCGCGAGGGATTCGTGCTGGGCCAGGCCGCGGGTCATTACCTGCAACTGACCGGTCATGGGTTGTGGTCCTTCGACGCGGAGACCAAGGCACAGCACTTCGACGGGGCGGACCCGGCCGGGCCCGGCACCCGGATGACCAATGCCGACCTCGCTGACACCCTCGAACTCGTTGCGCACGAAGGCATTTCGGAGCTCTACACCGGGTCCATCGGACACGCCATCGCCGCACACGTGACAGCCACAGGCGGCCTCATCGGGCGGGACGACCTGGCCGCCTACCGACCGGTGATCCGCCCCGCCAGCCGTGCCGTCATCGGCGAGTGGGACGTCGCGCTGAACCCTCCGCCGTCAATCGGCGGCCCCGTCCTGACCGCGATGCTGCGGCTGATCGCGGAGCGCGGGATGGCCGCTGCGACGCTCGTCGACATACAAGAGATGGTCCTCGGCTACCGAGCCGAGCACCTGGACCGAGCGACCGACCTGCGGGCGGCCGGGACCGAGCTGCTGCTCGCGCTGGAAACGACGGGTCTGGAGTCGCTGCCCACGAGCAAGGACACCGCACATGTCTCCGTCGTGGACAGTGACGGAAACGCCTGTGCCATCACGACATCCGCGGGCTACTCGTCTGGTGTGACAGTGCCCGGCACCGGGCTGATCCTCAACAACTGCCTCGGCGAGCCGGAGCTCAATCGGCTCGGCTTGCACGCGCTCTCGCCGGGCACCCGTCTCGCGTCCAACATGTCGCCGGTGACCGCGCGCAGCGCCTCCGGTGTGACGCTGGCCATCGGCACGCCGGGCGCCGACCGCATCACCACCGCTCTTGCGCAGGTGATCGGCCGCCACTGCCTGAACGGGGCCGACCTCGCGGCAGCGATCGACGCGCCGCGGTTGCACGTGGAGCTCACTGCGAGTGGTGCCCGTGCGCACTACGAGCCGGACGATGACCTGGCCGCAGGTGTCGCCAGCGCACGCGTGGTTGCGGTCGAGCACGAACAACTGGACATGTATTTCGGCGGGGTCGGTGCGGCATACGGCACGGACTCCGATGAACTCGGTGCGGCTGCCGACCCACGGCGGGCGGCGGCGACCGCGGTCAGCTGAGCAGTCCGTTCAGGCCGGCAGGATGACCGGTTGCGGCAGTCGCTGCACGGACAGTGGGATCACTCGGTGCAGGCCGGTCGCCCGCATCAAGCGCTCCAGGCGCATCGACGCGTCGGCCAACACCAGCCGGCGACCGGCGCGCTGTGCCCGGTGGTGGGCGCCGACGATGACGCCCAGGCCCGTTGCGTCCCCGATCTCGGCATTGCCGAGGTGCACCACCAGGTCACCGGTGCCATCGTCGATCGCCCGGCCCAGAGCCAGCCGCACATCGGCCACCGTGTGCACATTGAGCTCACCGGTGACGGAAATCTCCGTCCCGTGGCTCAGCACGTCGATCCTCGCTTCGTGATCCACGAACCGCGTCATCGTTCCGCCACCTTCCCCGTCAGGGTGTCTGAACGTCCTTCGAAAGCCCCTGTTTGTTCGATGCTTCCGAATTCATTGACGCATGGCAATGCGTTTTTGTTGCCCAGGATCAGGTCACGGTTTGATAACCGGCCCTCTCGCGCAGCGCTCGCACGCCGGCCGGGCGCGCCATCAGAACCGTCTGCCACGATGGCCTCATGGTCATCCTCAGCCGCATCTACACCCGCACCGGCGACGCCGGCACCACCGCGCTCGGCGACTTCAGCAGAACCGGGAAGAACGACCCGCGACTGACGGCATACGCGGACACCGACGAGACCAACAGCGTCATCGGACTCGCTGTCGCCGCCGGCGAGTTGCGCGAGGACCTGGTGGCGATGTTGCACCGCATCCAGAACGAACTCTTCGATGTCGGCGCCGACCTGTGCACGCCACTGACCGTCGAGCCGGAATTCCCCCCGTTGCGGGTCAAGCAGCCGTGGATCGACGATCTGGAGGCCGACTGCGACCGGCTGAACGACGAGGTCGAGACGTTGCGGTCGTTCATCCTGCCCGGCGGGACCGTGGGATCGGCGCATCTGCACGTTGCCCGCACCGTTGCACGCCGCGCGGAGCGGTCCGCCTGGCTGGCCATCGAGACGTATGGCGATGCCGAGGCACCTGCCGGCAGTGCGAAGGGCACCGGGGGCGTCAACCCACTGACCGCGCAATATCTCAACCGGCTGTCCGACCTGCTCTTCCTCGCGGCGCGGGTGGCGAACCTGCCCGGCGGCGACGTGCTGTGGCAGCCCGGCGGCGGCCGCGAGGAGCAGCAACAGCAGTAATCCGCCGGGCGCGTCATACCGTCGACCGGCACGCCGCCACGATCGACGAATGCACGATGACGTCGAGCGGCTACGACCGCGGGAGATCCTGAGCTGCGCGGAGCGCGGATCGGGACGCTGGCGCAGGAACTGGTCGTCGCTGATGCCGCGCTGTACTCCGACAAATGCTCCTGGGCGGACCTGGACGACGAGGTCGGGCGCCTTCCGTCGGGCGCCCGTGGCCGGCGACGGGCGGCCCTCGCCATACATCTGGCGGACGGGCGGTCGGAGTCGCCCGGTGAGTCACTCAGCCGCGCCCGCATGTACGAGTTCGGCCTCGCGCAACCGGCCTGCAGGTGAAGCTCGAGGACGACGGCGGCTGCTTCAGCTACGCCGACTTCGGCTGGCCGGGATTGGTCGGAGAGTTCGACGGCAAGGTCAAGTACATCGCGCAGGACGTGCTGTGGAAGGAGAAGCGCCCGGAGGGGCGTGTCCGGCGCACCGGCCTCGGAGTCGGGCGCCGGGGATGGCGAGAGGCATGGCATGGCGAGCCACTGCGTCAGATCCTGTATGCCGCGGGCGTGCCCCCGGCAGGAGATCCCGGATGGCGCCGGTGGGACCCGGCCCGTCAGCCACGACGTCCACGATTCACCGACTGGCACAGCTGACGCCGAGTGGCACACCTGCAGGTGTGCCACTCGGCGGGAAGTGTGCGAGTCGGCTGCGAGAGGCAGTCACGCGACGTTGGCGTTGAGGCCCGGCGGTGCGGACTCCGACCAGGAGCGCAGCGCCGTGTAGTCGCCGGGTGCGATCGCGATCAGGAAGGTCTCGTCGCCGACGGTGCACTCGACCTGCACGGGGTCGGTGATGGCGATCGGTTTGTTACGTGCAAGAACACTGGGTGCGCCGAGATCGAGATCGCCGCGGCGCCATACGAAACGCGGCCGCAGGCCGACCCCGATCACCGAGAACCCTTGCACCGAGTCGGTGCTGAAGCGGGTCATGCGGAGCTTCCAGCCTTCGCCACGCTCCACGGCCACCATGGCCAGCGGCTCACCGCGAGCGATGAGGTGACGACGGACGATGAGGGACGCGAGCCCCAGGACGACCAATAGGAGCAGGCACGCGAGACCGACTGCCACCCAGTCGATCGTCGCGATCATCCGTGCTCCTTCTCAGGCCCCGAGGCCGGCTGCGTCGACGCGCTCGGCGACGAGCGTCACCTTGTCGTTGTCGACCGACATGAAGCCGCCGTCGATCGTCACGGTTTCGCGCTGCCCACCGACGGGATCGACCAGGACGTCACCGTTGCCGAGGACCGCGAGCATCGGCTCGTGTCCCGGCAGGATGCCGATCTCACCCTCGACGGTCCGGGCGGACAGCTGGCTGGCGTCGCCGGACCACACGATGCGGTCCGGGGCGACGATTTCGACCTGCAGGCTCACGAAGAGTCAGCTCCTTGAGATGTACGGCGAAGAATCCACCGGACGGACAGGGTGGACCTTGCACTACAGCTTACCGGGCGTCGGAGGGTGCTCGGTGCACGATCCCGCGGAACGGGCCGACGCCGCCCGGGAACCACTCCGGGACGCGCTCCGTTGAACCGACCCCATGGCCTTCATGACCAGTCCCGACCTGTGGGTCGCCTTCCTGACCTTGTTCGCCCTCGAGCTCGTACTCGGCATCGACAACGTCGTCTTCATCTCGATCCTGACCGGCCGTTTGCCGGAGCGGCAGCGTGCCAGGGCGCGCACCATCGGACTCGCGCTCGCGCTGCTGATGCGCATCGTGCTGCTGGCCGTCGCGTCCTGGATCATCGGGTTGACCGCGACGATCTTCTCCATCGGCGACGCGGACGCGCTCCAGTTGTCCGGACGCGACATGATCCTGTTGCTCGGCGGACTCTTCCTGGTCTACAAGGCCGTCACCGAGATCCACGAGAAGCTCGAGGGCGCGGGCGACGACGCACCCGCCGGTACCGCTGGCGCAACCTCGACCTTCGCGCGCGTCATCGTGCAGATCCTGTTGCTCGACGCGGTCTTCTCATTGGACTCAGTCATCACGGCGGTCGGCATGGTCGACCAGTTGGCGATCATGATCGCCGCGGTCACCCTGTCCATCGGTCTGATGATGATCTTCGCCGGCCGCATCAGTGCCTTCGTCAACAAGCACCCCACCGTCAAGATGCTGGCGCTCAGCTTCCTGGTGCTGATCGGCTCGACGCTCATCGCGGAGAGCTTCGACGTACACATCGACAAGCCGGTGATCTACGGCCCGATCGCCTTCGCGATGGCTGTCGAGGCGCTCAACCTGACCTACCGCAAGCGGCAGGTGGAGCGTGAGTCCGCGACCGCCGAGCCGGCCGCGGACTGACCGCCGCACCATCGCCGAGAGGCTCAGAAACGCCGAGAGGCTCAGAAGAATCGCGCGGCCCGGCGTGATTCTTCTGAGCCTCTCGGTACTTGTGTGAGCCTCTCGGCGAAAGGGGTTGATCCGGCGGTGCTGTCAGTGCTCGACGACGATCGCCATCGGGGTCTGCTCGCCGCCCTGACCGAGCGGGTTGTCGGCGAACATCTCCTCGAAACGCGACCAGTCGCCCGGGACGTCACTGCCCAGGACGTTGCGGCCGATGTCGTTGGCATCCATGACGATCGTGCCCCCGAAGGTGTCCTTGTATGCCGCCGGCACGCGCGCACGGATGGCGGCGGTCAGCCGGGCGGCGACGTCGTTCGGGTCCTTGGGCGCGAGCTTGGCCGAGACGTTCGAGGGGTATGCCGAGTATTCGGTGGGACCGTCGATCGCCCGGATGTCGCCGCCGACCAGCTCGTAGAACATGCCGCGCTTGCCGACGAGCTTGCCGACCGCTCCCCCGGCGCTGGCGTAGAGCACCCGAGGCAGGCCGGCTTCCTGGATCGCCAGCTGCATGGTGAACGGCGAACCCAGGCCGATGCCGGCCGGCGTGCGCGTGACGTATTTGGACAGCACGCGCGCCGGACGCCCGACGTTGATGTCCCAGATGAAGTAGGAACGACCCTGGGTGATTGCGACGATCTTCTCGGAAATGAAGTAGTACCAACGCTTCCCGGCCAGCTCCGCGGCGTGCTCGGAGTCGGCGTCGAGCGTCTCGAAGAACCGGTCGATCTGCGCCATGACCCGGCTGTCGAGGTCGTCGTCACGGCTGAACAGCTCCGTGCGCAGCGGGTACCGCCGCACCGTCTGGCCGGAGGCCGTGACCAGGTCCAGCTGCTTGCCCTCGTTGGGCTCCAGGTCTGTCTTGATGCGAGCCGGCTTGTCGTCCTCCGGCTCCTTCTCGTCGAAGAACTCCTGCAGCCACATCTCCACGTTGAGCATCCGCCAGAAGACCATCGAGTCGACGTCGTTGGTGCCCTTGATCCAGCCCTCGAAGGCGTGCAGCACCTCGGACTGGTCGAAGTAGGGCCGGTTCGCGAACGACTCCGAGAGAAAGATGTTGTAGAAGTGGTTCTTCAGCCGCATGAACCACTCGCCCTGCGGGGTGGTGAAGCCGATCTTGTTGCGCCGGCGGTTGATCATGTCCGGCAACAGGCCACGGGTTGCGTCGCGCAGGATGCGCTTGTTCCAGCCGCCCTTGATGATCGCCTCGTCGGACAGGCTGAAGATGAACTTCACGACCTCCTTGTCGAGGAACGGCACGCGACCCTCGAGTGAGAAGCGCATGGTGTTCTTGTCCTCGTAGCGCAGCAACGACGGCAGTGACCCGATGAAGAGGTCCTCGATGAGGCGCTTCTTGAGGTTGGCGCCCTCGACCGTGTAGGTCTCCGCCGCGTGCGCCGAGACGAAGTCGTTCGCGAGCAGCTGGGTCATCGGAATTCCCTTGCGGCCCTTGAGTTTCGCCTGCATCTTGAAGCGACCGAGCCGGTAGATGACGTCCAGGCTCTTGGACAGCTCCGCGGCCGCGAGCTTGGCGCCCTGCGCCTTCAGCTGGCGCAGGTAGACGAAGTAGTAGGGGATGTAGCCGGCCATCATCTCGTCGGCGCCCTGGCCGTCGAGCAGCACCGTGACGTGCTGGGTCGCTTCGCGCATCACCTGGTACTGCGCGTAGGGGCCGGAGGAGATCAGCGGCTCCTCCTGCGCACGGATGAAGTCGCGCAGGTCGGCCTTGAACTCGTCAGCCGTCGGCTTGATCTTGTGGGCGTCGACGTGCCCGCGACAGATGTCGAGCACTGCGTCGACGTACTTCTCCTCGTCGTTCAGTGAGCCGGGGAACACCGCGGAGAAGGTGTTCTGTTGTGCGCCAACGGCTTCGGTGGTCGTCTCGTCGCCGGCGTTGAGCAATTGGTTGATGATCACCGCGACCGCGCTGGAGTCGAGTCCACCGGACAGCGATGTGCCAACCGGCACCTCGGACTGCAGCCGCAGCCGCACCGCCTCGATCAGCCGCGCCTTGTAGTCGGCGGCGGCCGCGTCGTCATACGGGCGTTGCTCCTTGGCGAGCTCGGCGAGTTCCTCGCGCAGACGGGTGTATGGCGCCCGCTTCGTCCCGCTGGCATCGATCGTCATGGCCTCGCCCGGCTCCAGCCGCTCGATGCCGTCGAAGAAGGTCTCGCGGCCGTCCTCGTGGATGCGGAAGCGCAGGTAGCGAAAAACGGTGCGGTCGTTGGGTTTCGGGTCGTAGAGATCGGACGCCAGGATCGACTTGATCTCCGAGGAGAAGACCAGGGTGTCGCCGAGCTGGGCGACATAGACGGGCTTGATACCGAAGTGGTCACGGCTCAGCGTCAGGCGCTGCTCCTCGCCGTCCCAGATCGCCAGGCCCCACATGCCGTTGAACCGGTCGAACGCCTCGGTGCCCCACTGCGCGAACGCGGCGAGCACGACCTCGGTGTCGGAGTCGGTGCTGAACTCGTGCCCGAGCCCGCGCAGCTCCTCGCGCAGCGGCAGGTAGTTGTAGACCTCGCCGTTGTAGACGATCGTGTAGCGACCGTCGGCGGTCGTCATCGGCTGCTGGCCGTGCGCCACGTCGATGATCGACAATCGGCGGTGGCCGAGGCCCACCGGACCGTCGCTGAAGGTGCCTTCGCCGTCGGGCCCGCGGTGCGCCTGGCAGTCGTTCATCCGTTGCAGCAGAGCTGCGTTGCCACCTGGGCCGAAGTAGCCGACGATTCCACACATGCGGGCCAGCTTATTTGTCCGAGCGGGCGCCGACCCAATCGGCATCCCTTGTGCTTGATCTCGATACACCCTCCCCCGCTGCGCTCCTCCGGGCACTCGATCAGCGCGGGCGGCTACTCGATCCGCTGGGGGCTCAGAGCTGCTGCAGGTTGGTGCGCGCCAGCTCGACGATCTCGCTGCCCCGCCCTGACAGCACGGTGCGGGTCGCGTAGAGGGTGAAGCCCTTGACCTGTGACAGCGTGATCTTCGGCGGCAGCGACAACTCCTGCCGGGCGACCCGCAGGTCGACCAGCGCCGGGCCGTCGTGCTTGAACGCGTCCTGGACGCAGTCCTGGACGTCCTTGGTGCGCTCGGCGCGGAAGCCACGGATGCCGATCGCGTCCGCGATCGCCGCGAAGTCGGGGTTGTCCAGACCGGTGCCGAAGTTGATCAGCCCGGCCTGCTTCATCTCCAGCTCGACGAAACTGAGCGCGCTGTTGTTGTAGACCATCACCTTCACCGGGAGGTTGAGCTGCCGCAGCGTGATCAGATCGCCCAGCAGCATCGCCAGGCCGCCGTCGCCCGCGAGCGCCACCACCTGCCGCTGCGGGTATGCCGCGGAAGCGCCGATCGCCTGGGCGAGCGCATTGGCCATCGACCCGTGGTTGAAGGAGCCGAGCAGCCGGCGCTTGCCGTTCATCCGCACGTAGCGCGCCGCCCAGACCGTGGGCGTCCCGACGTCGCAGGTGAAGACCGCATCGTCGGTGGCCGCCTTGTCGATGACGTCGGTGACGAACTGCGGGTGCAGCGGCGTCTCCCTCGGCTTACCGGGCTCGGCCAGCTCGTCCAGCTTCGCGCGGCGCTTGCGGTGGTGCTTGACGATAGTGTCCGCGAAGCTGCTGTCGTGCTCACCCTTGATGCGGGATTGCAACTGCGGCAACGTGTCTCGCACCGTCCCGACCAGCGGGTTGGACACCTGGACACGCCGCCCGATGCGCTCGCCGCGCACGTCTATCTGGATGACCGGCACGTCGTCGGGCAGGAACGGCCGGTAGGGGAAGTCGGTCCCGGCCATGATCAGCACGTCGCAGTGCTCCATCGCGCGGTAGCCGGAGTCGTAGCCGATGAGACCGGTGAGCCCGACGTCGTAGGGGTTGTCCCACTCGATCCATTCCTTGCCGCGCAGCGAGTGCACGACGGGAGCCTTGATCGCATCGGCGAACGCCACGAGCTCGTCGTGCGCACCGGCACACCCGGCACCGGCGAGTATGGCGGGACGTTTGGACTTCCCGATGATCTCGGCGGCGGCCTCCAGGTCCTGCGCCGGCGGCAGCACGACCGACTCTCGGGTTCGCACCGGCAGCACGTCGGGCGCGGACCACTCCTCCATGAAGATCTCGCCGGGAACCACGATCACCGCGACACCGCGGCGACTGATCGCCGCCTGCAGCGCCTGCTGGAACACCACCGGGAACTGCTCGGCGCAGGACACCAACTCGGCGTAGACGCTGCACTCGTTGAAGATCTGCGTCGGGTGGGTCTCCTGGAAGTAGCCGCTGCCGATCTCCTCCCGCGGGATCTGCGCGGCGATCGCCAGCACCGGCGCGTGGCTGCGGCCGGCGTCATACAGCCCGTTGATGAGGTGGACGTTGCCCGGTCCGCAGCTGCCGACACAGACCGCGAGCTCGCCGGTCAGCTGCGCCTCCGCCCCGGCTGCGAACGCGCCGACCTCCTCGTTGCGCACGTGCGCCCACTGCAGGTCGCCGTCGCGGCGCAGTGCGTCGGTCAGCCCGTTGAGGGAGTCGCCCGGCACGCCATACAGCCGGCGGACGCCGCTTGCCTTGAGCGTGCGAATGATCGAGTCCGCGATAGTCGCCATGGCACCCATTGTGTCCCCCGCCGGGTCCGGGGCGGCCGGGGCGCTCCCTGTCGGTCACGATGAATTCGGCAGCCGGAAACTTCCCCGGCCCCATCCCACCATCGGGGCGCCGACTCGGGCATCATCGACGGCGCGATGACACGCATGCACGATTCTCAACTGGCCATTCACCCGGAATTTATGGAATCGTGATCATGAGCCCATTGACAAATGGGCTTGGCAATCGTCGTCGATCTGAGCAAAGGGTGTCCGGGTGGCCACAGCGCTCCCATCAGCTACAGATGTTTCGGATCCGCATGCCCGCGGCCCGGCGCACGGCTCCCGCGGCGCCGCCACGTCCGCGCGGTCCGGCAGTGCCGACCGGTCCGAGGGCCACGGCCAGCGTCCGGACATCCAGGGCATGCGCGCGATCGCGGTGCTGCTGGTGGTCGCGAGTCATGCCGAGATCAAGCACATCCTCGCCGGCGGCTACATCGGAGTCGACGTCTTCTTCGTCGTCTCCGGCTTCCTGATCACCGGACTGCTCGCCCGCGAGGTGCGCTCCACCGGACGGGTGTCGTTCGCGGGGTTCTACGCCAAGCGCGCCCGCCGCATCCTCCCCGCCGCATCGGTCACCCTGCTGCTGACGTTGCTGGTGTCGACGTTGGTCTACACCGACGGCGACCTCAGCAAGGTCGCCACCGACGTCAGGTGGGCCGCGTTCTTCGCCGCGAACCTGCACTTCGCGCAGGCCGGCAACGACTACTTCGCCGCCGCGACGTTCGAGACGCCGGTCCAGCACTTCTGGTCGCTCGCCGTCGAGGAGCAGTTCTACCTCGTGTGGCCGGTGCTCATCGCGCTGATGCTCGTGCTCCCCTGGCGCCGACGCGAGAAGCTGATCAGCCGCGGCCCGCGGGCCACGCGGGCCAGGATCGCGCTCGGCCGGACGCAGGCGCTGCGCCGCGCGACGGTCCTGATCGCGCTGCTCAGCCTCATCTCGCTCGGCTGGTCCATCCACGACACCGCCGCGTCGCCGCAGTCGGCATACTTCTCGACCTTCACCCGCGGCTGGGAGCTGGGCCTCGGCTCGCTGCTGGCGCTCACCGCGCATCACGTCGGACACCTGCCGGACAGGGTGAAGGCAGTCATGTCCTGGACCGGTCTGGCGGCGGTG
This sequence comes from Flexivirga endophytica, assembly GCF_014640635.1. Taxonomy (GTDB): domain Bacteria; phylum Actinomycetota; class Actinomycetes; order Actinomycetales; family Dermatophilaceae; genus Flexivirga; species Flexivirga endophytica. Next base: position 151,247 of record NZ_BMHI01000001.1, on the reverse strand, counting down.
TTGTTCGCCGCGGTGGTCTACACGCCCGCGACGCCCTTCCCCGGCGTCGCTGCCCTGGTGCCCGTCCTCGGTGCCGTGCTGATCCTCGCCGGCGGTATCGACGGGCCGCGCTACGGCGCAACGCTCGTGCTCGGGATCCGGCCGGTGCGGTTCATCGGGGACATCTCCTACTCCGTCTACCTGGTGCACTGGCCGGTGCTGATCCTCGCCAATGCGTATGCCGGGGGCCAGCTGCGCATCCGGTACAAGCTGATGCTCATCGTGGTGGCCATCGCGCTGGCCTGGTTGAGCTACCGCTGGGTGGAGACGCCCTTCCGGTCGACCAAGCGACGAGGGCGCCATACGACCGTCCGCGCGTTGGCACTGTGGCCGGCCGCTCTTGCGATGGTCCTCGCTCCGGCGGCGGTCATCTACCAGTCGACGATGGCGCAGTCCTCGACGACGGCGGCCGCGGCGCAGAAGGTCGCCCAGAAGGAGGCCAAGAAGCCGTCCGCCGTGTCGTCGCTGCGCGCCGAAGTGGCCAAGGCCAGCGACAAGGCGCAGGCGGGTGATGCGCTGCCGACCAAGCTCGTGCCGAGCCTCGTGCACCTGGAGGACGACAAGACCGAGCCCTCGGACGACTGCTGGGCCGGCACTCGGGACAAGACATCGCACAAGTTGTGTCCTTCCGGTGACACCAAGGCGACGACAACCGTTGTCATCTATGGCGATTCGCACGCCGCGCAGTGGTTGAAGCCGCTGAGCGCGATGGCGAAGCAGCACCACATCAAGCTGATCCCGCTGACCAAGGCCGGCTGCATGCCGGCGGATGTCCACCTGCGCTACAAGGGCATCGCCTACGACCAGTGCGACACCTACCGCACGTGGGCCATGCAGCAGATCAAGCAGATCAAGCCGAAGCTCGTCATCCTCAGCGGCCTCCTGGACACCCCGATCCTCGACCCGGACACGGGCAAGGAGATGCCTGGTGCCAAGGGCACCGAGCTCTTCAAGGCGGGTGCGGCACGCACCCTCGAAGAACTGCACACCGTCACCGACGAGGTCGACATCATCTCCGACCAGTCGCGACTGCCCAAGGACGCCGGCACCTGCCTCGGCTCACGCACGGCGAACCTGAGCACCTGCGCCGAGAGCCCGGACAAGGTCACCGTCGCGCGCGATGCGGCATGGAAGAGCACCGCAGCCAAGCACGGCGCCGACTACATCGACATGCGGCCGTGGGAGTGCCACGACGACGTCTGCCCGATCGTCGTGGACGGCACGATCGTCTATCGGGACGACCATCACCTCACCACCACGTATGCCGAGCGGCTGCGGCCGGTGCTCGCCGAGAAGATCGACTTCAAGGCGTTGTGACCTGAGCGAGGGATGCAGCATGCCGTGACACCATCACCGCATGCTGGCGTTGCTGGGTGCGGTCCTCGGGGCACTCGCCTATGGCACCGCGACCGTCCTACAGGCCGTCGGTGTGCGGCGTATGGCGGCAGTCCCGCACGCCTCGTCCTGGCCGGCACGTGCTCGCGCCGGCCGGTTGTATGCCGTGGGCCTCGCACTCGACGGCGCGGGGTTCATCGCCAGCCTCGCCGCCCTGCAGACACTGCCGCTCTTCCTGGTCGAGTCGATGCTGGCGTCCTCCGTCGGCGTGACCGCCGTGCTGGCGGTCGCGTTCCTCGGCCTGCGGCTCGCTGCGCTGGAGATCGGGGCGCTCGTGGTCACCGGTTCCGGGCTGGTGCTGCTGGCGGTCGGCGCGCACGAAGGTCCGGCACACCGGATGGACGCCACCGGCGGCTGGCTGTTGCTCGCCGGCGCCGTGGTGGTGGCGCTGACCTTCGCCGTGGGCCTGGCCGATCGCGACCGTGCGAGATCATCACTGGTGCTGGCGGCCGCGAGTGGCCTCGGTTTCGGTCTCACCGGGATCGTGGCACGGGTGCTCGATGCATCGAATCCCTTGTGGCGCACGGTGTTTCAGCCACAACTCTGGGCGCTGGTGCTGGCCGGGGCGGTGGCGGTCGTGGCCTACGGTTTCGCGCTCGAACGCGGCCGGACCACCAGCGTCGCAGCGATCACCTTCGCCGTGGAGACCGTCATACCGGCGGTGATCGGGCTCGCCTGGTTGGGCGACTCGGTGCGCCACGGCTTCGCCGCGGTCGCCGTGCTGGGCTTCATCGCCACGCTGGGCGGGTGCCTCGCACTCGCCGGACACGCCGAAGTAGCGGCCTGAGCCGTCAGCCGGCCGCAGCAGCAGCGGCAGCCGCGCGCTCGACCCAGCCGGGCGTCGCGCCGTAGCGCTGGCTCGGGATCAGTCGCCCCGCGGCACTGTCCCCGACGAGCTGTGCCATCCGCCGGTCGCGTGTCGTCTGCTGCTTCGCGCTGAGGACCCAGTTGACGCACACGCGGCGGTAGCTGTTGGTGGTCACCTGCCAGAAAGCGGTCGCAGCAGGCGACGCCGCCAGCTGCGCGGCGTAGGCCGGCGGCAGCTCGAGCGGCCCTTCCCGCTCGTGGGTGTATGGCGCTGCCTCTCTGCGCCGCGCCTCCCAGATGGCCAGGCCCGCCGGCTGCATCCTGCCCTCCCCGCGCAGGCGTTCGACAAGCTCGAGGTTGACCTTGCTCCAGTGACTGGTGCGCTTACGCGGCGTCCAGCGCTGGCGCACGAAGTCGTCATCGATCCGCTGCGCGACCGAGTCGATCCAGCCCCAGCACAGGGCCTCCGGGACCGCGTCGGCCCAGGTCAGGCCACGGTCGGCCACGTGTTTCTTGGCCAGGCCCATCCACAGCTCGGTCTCGGTGTCGTGGTGCGCCGCCAGCCACGCGCCGAACTCGGCCGCATCGGCGAAGAAACGCGCCGGACGGTCCGAGGTGCCACCCATGCGTCCCGGAGTCGGGTTCTTCGTCATACCTCCCAGCCTGCCACCGGGCGGTGACAAGAATGGTCCGGTTCGCTCACTTCACCAGGTCGACGGTCGGCTCGGGCGCGAGTCCATCGTTCCGATCCAGCTGCACCATCGGGGCCGGCGTGGTCGGATCCGGCAGCACCTTGCTGACCGTGTTGATCGCGCGCATCAGGTGATAGGCGACCAACACCGCCATGGTGCCCAGCGCGATGCCCGCGAGTTGCACGTCGCCGATCGTCCAGGTGAAGTCCGCGATGCCGATGATCAGCCCGATCGCGGCCGGGGTCAGGTTGATCGCGTTGCCGAAGTCGATGCGTGCCTCGATCCAGATCCGCGCACCGAGCAGCCCGATCATGCCGTAGAGCACCACGCCCGCTCCGCCGAGGACGCCGACCGGGATGGTCGCGATCGCCTCACCGAACTTCGGGCAGAAGCTCAGCACGAGGGCACCGAGCGCCGCGAACCAGTAGGCCGCCGTCGAGTAGACCTTGGTCGCCGCCATCACCCCGATGTTCTCGGCGTATGTCGTCGTGCCCGACCCACCGCCGACGCCTGCGAGCGCGGTGGAGATGCCGTCGGCGAACAGCGCCCGCCCCTGCACGTCGTCCAGGTCGCGCGCAGTCATCTGGGCGACCGACTTCACGTGCCCGATGTTCTCGGCGACGAGCACGAGCAGCACCGGCACGAAGAGCGCGATGACACCGGTGTCGAAGTGCGGGCTGTGGAAGGTGGGCAATCCGACCCAGTCGGCCTTGCTCACCGCATCGAAGTCGACCTCGCCGCGCACGCAGGCGGTCACGTAACCCGCGGTGACACCCCCGAGGATCGCCAGCCGGCCCAGGATGCCCCTGCCGAGGACCGTCACCAGGCAGATCAGCGCGACGGTCACCGTCGCCGTGACCGGCGCCTTCACATAGTTGTCCTTGGCCGCACCGGCCAGGTTGAGGCCGATCAGCGCGACGATCGCGCCGGTCACCAGCGGCGGCAGCAGCGCCCGGATCCACCCCGCGCCGGCGACCTGCACGATGAGACCGATCACCGCGAGCGCGACACCCGCCAGCACGATGCCGCCGAGCGCCCCCGCCATACCGTGATCGGCCTTGGCCGCGGCGATCGGTGCGATGAACGCGAACGACGAGCCGAGATAGCTCGGCACCCGCCCGGCAGTCAGCAGCAGGAAGATGATCGTGCCGAGACCGGAGAAGAAGAGCGTCGTCGACGGCGGGAAGCCGGTCAGCAGCGGCACCAGGAAGGTCGCGCCGAACATCGCGACGATGTGCTGCAGCCCGATGCCGGCGGTGCGCGGCCAGGTCAGCCGCTCGTCCGGTGCGACCACCTCCCCCGCCGGAACCGATTTGCCGTCACCGTGCAGGGTCCAGGAGGGAAGAAGACTCACAGGCGCACAGCATATGGCGTGGCTGGACGGGTCCGACGCACGCTGGGCGGTGGCGGGTGAAGCGGCGTGCGGGGCTGATCAGCGCAGCGTGCCGAACTGCCCGGGTCACCCGTCCCGGCATACCGACCGTCGGTCCTTCGAGACGCGATTTCCGCACGCACCCGTCCCGGCATACCGACCGTCGGTCCTTCGGGACACTCTCACGGCAAAATCCCGTCCCGAACCCACGACCGTCGGCACTTCGGGACGCCCTCCCGGCAAAATCCCGTCCCGAACCCACGACCGTCGGCACTTCGGGACGCCCTCGCAACCATCACGGACACGCGAAAACCCCCGAACCACAACTGGTCCGGGGCCTTTCGCTACTGCTCGTATGACGCAGGTCGACTCGTGATTCAGTCTTCCTTGGCCAGCTCGGCGGCCTTCTTCTCGACGTCGTCGAGGCCACCGCACATGAAGAACGCCTGCTCGGGCGTCTGGTCGTATTCGCCGTCGGCGATCTTGTTGAACGCCTCGATCGTGTCGGCGAGCGGCACGGTCGAACCCTCGAGGCCGGTGAACTGCTTGGCCACGTAGGTGTTCTGCGACAGGAAGCGCTGGATCCGGCGAGCGCGGTTGACGAGGATCTTGTCCTCTTCGGAGAGCTCGTCGATGCCGAGGATCGCGATGATGTCCTGCAGCTCCTTGTTGCGCTGCAGGATCTGCTTCACGCGCACCGCGGTGTCGTAGTGCTCGGTGGAGATGTAGCGCGGGTCCAGGATGCGCGAGGTCGAGGTGAGCGGGTCCACCGCCGGGTAGATACCCATCGAGGCGATGTCACGCGACAACTCGGTCGTGGCGTCCAGGTGCGCGAACGTCGTCGCCGGCGCCGGGTCGGTGTAGTCGTCTGCGGGGACGTAGATCGCCTGCATCGAGGTGATCGAGTGACCACGCGTCGAGGTGATCCGCTCCTGCAGCTCGCCCATCTCGTCGGCCAGCGTCGGCTGGTAACCCACCGCACTCGGCATACGACCGAGCAGCGTGGACACCTCGGAACCGGCCTGGGTGAAACGGAAGATGTTGTCGATGAAGAGCAGCACGTCCTGGTTGGCGACGTCGCGGAAGTACTCCGCCATCGTCAGCGCCGACAGGGCGACGCGCAGACGCGTGCCCGGCGGCTCGTCCATCTGACCGAAGACGAGGGCGGTCTGACCGAGAACGCCGGCCTCCTCCATCTCGACCATCAGGTCGTTGCCCTCACGGGTGCGCTCACCGACACCGGCGAACACCGACACACCACCGTGGTCACGTGCCACACGGGCGATCATTTCCTGGATGAGGACGGTCTTGCCGACACCGGCACCACCGAACAGGCCGATCTTGCCGCCCTGCACGTATGGCGTCAGCAGGTCGATGACCTTGATGCCGGTCTCGAACATCTGGGTCTTGGACTCCAGCTGGTCGAAGGCCGGCGCCTTGCGGTGGATGCCCCAACGCTCGTTGACCTCGAGCTGCTCGCCCTCTTCGAGGTTCAGGCACTCACCGGTCGCGTTGAAGACCTTGCCCAGGGTCGAGTCGCCGACCGGCACCGTGATGGGGCCGCCGGTGTCGTGCACGGCCTGGCCGCGGACGACGCCGTCGGTCGGCTGCAGCGACACGGCGCGAACCATGTTGTCGCCGATGTGCTGCTCGACCTCGAGCTTGATCTGCTTCTTGCCTTCGGTCTCCTCGCCCGGAGCGGACAGGTCGACCTCGAGGGTCAGCAGGTTGAAGATCTCCGGCATACCGTCGGCGGGAAACTCGACGTCGATGACCGGACCGATGACCCGTGCCACACGCCCCACGGCGCCCGGTGCGGTCTCCTCCGCCTTCGTGTCGAGAACGTTGGTCTCACTCATTGGCTATCTCTTTCTCGTCAGACGTTTCAGGAGGCGTCCGCGAGAGCGCTGGCGCCACCAACGATCTCGCTGATCTCTTGGGTGATCTCGGCCTGCCGCGCCTGGTTGGCGAGGCGGGTGTAGGTCTTGATGAGTTCCTCGGCGTTGTCCGTCGCCGACTTCATCGCACGCTGACGCGCGGCGAGCTCGGAGGCGGATGCCTGCAGGAACGCGTTGTAGATCCGGGCGTTGACGTACTTCGGCAGCAATGCGTCGAGCACGTCGTCGGCGCTGGGCTCGAACTCGTACAGCGGCAGCGGACCGTCGGGCACGCCGTCGCCGTCGGCATCGGCCTCGCCCTCGACGACTTCCAGCGGCAGCAGGCGCACGACCTGCGGCTCCTGGTTCACCATGCTGACGAATCGCGTGTAGACGATGTGGACCTCGTCCACTCCGCCTTCGGCGCTGCCGTCGACGAACTGCTCGGTCAGGACGTCGCCGACCTCCTTGGCAACCTCGAAATCGGGGCTGTCGGTGAAGCCGGTCCACTCCTGCGCGAACTCGCGACGACGGAACTTGTAGTAGCTGACCGCCTTGCGCCCGACCAGGTAGGGGACGACCTCCTTGCCCTCGCCCTGAAGCCGCTCGATGAGTTCGGCGGCCTTCTTGATGGCGTTGACCGAGTAGGCACCCGCCAGACCGCGGTCGCTGGTGCAGATCAGCACCGCGGCGCGCTTCGGCTCGTCCCGCTCGGTGGTCAGGGCGTGGTCGGTGTTGCTGTGCGTCGCCACGGCGGAGCACGCACGGGTCAGCGCGATCGCGTATGGCGTCGACTGCTCGACCCGCTGGCGCGCCTTGACCACACGCGATGCCGCGATGAGTTCCATCGCACGCGTGATCTTCTTGGTGGCCTGGACAGACCGGATGCGCTGACGGTAAACCCGCATCTGCGCGCCCATGTTGTCCCCTTCCTTCTCGAAAGTTGTCGGTCATCCGTCGGCCGCGGGGCGGCCATCGGATTCCAGCGACTGACGTGAGGGTGAGATACCGATCCTCACGTCAGCCGCCGAGGAGTCAGCTCTTCTTGTTCTTGACGATCTTCGCCTGGTCGATCTGGTCCTGGGCGATCTCGTCGTGGGACTCGGCGCCTTCGCCACCGTGGTCCGGGCCGCCCTGGAACTGCGACTTCAGCTTCTTCATCGCCTCTTCGAAGACCTGCTTGCCACCGTCGTCCAGCTTGGTGGTCTCGTCGATCGCGTCGAGGGTGTCCTGGTGCTCGCGACGCAGCAGGTCGAGGAACTCGGCCTCGAACCGGTTGATGTCGGTGGCTGCCACGTCGTCCAGCTGACCGGTCGTGCCCGCCCACAGCGACGCAACCTGCGACGACAGCGAGTAGGGGCTGTTCTGGGGCTGCTTGAACAGCGACATCAGACGGTCACCACGTGCCAGCTGGTGACGGGACGCAGCGTCCAGGTCGGAGGCGAACATCGCGAACGCCTGCATCTCGCGGTACTGGGCGAGGTCGACCTTGATCGAACCGGTGACGGCCTTGAGCGCCTTGGTCATGGCGGCACCACCGACACGCGACACCGACACACCGACGTCGACCGCCGGGCGCTGGTTGGCGTTGAAGAGGTCGGCCTGCAGGTAGATCTGACCGTCGGTGATCGAGATGACGTTGGTCGGAATGTATGCCGAGACGTCGCCCGCCTTGGTCTCGATGATCGGCAGACCGGTCATCGAGCCGGCGCCCAGCTCGTCGGAGAGCTTCGCGCAACGCTCGAGCAGCCGGCTGTGCAGGTAGAACACGTCACCCGGGTATGCCTCACGGCCCGGCGGGCGGCGCAGCAGCAGCGACATGGCGCGGTAGGCCTCGGCCTGCTTGGTCAGGTCGTCGAAGACGATCAGGACGTGCTTGCCGTCATACATCCAGTGCTGACCGATGGCCGAACCGGTGAACGGTGCGAGGTACTTGAAGCCCGCGGCCTCGCCGGCCGGCGCGTTGACGATGGTGGTGTATTCCATCGCACCGGCCTCTTCGAGGGTGCGGCGGACCTCGGCGACGGTGGAGTTCTTCTGGCCGATGGCGACGTAGATGCAGCGGACCTGCTTGTTCGGGTCGCCGGTCTCCCAGTTTGCCTTCTGGTTGATGATCGTGTCGGTGGCGATCGTGGTCTTGCCCGTCTTGCGGTCACCGATGATCAGCTGACGCTGGCCACGGCCGATCGGGGTCATCGAGTCGATCGCCTTGATACCGGTCATCATCGGCTCGTGGACCGACTTACGGGACACGACGTTGGGAGCCTGGAGCTCCAGCTCACGGCGGGTCTCGGTCTTGATGTCGCCGAGTCCGTCGATCGGGTGGCCGAGCGGGTCCACCACGCGGCCGAGGAAGGCGTCGCCGACCGGCACGGAGAGCACCTCGCCGGTGCGCTTGACCTGCTGGCCCTCCTCAATGCCACCGAAGTCGCCCAGCACGACGACGCCGATGTCGTGGACGTCGAGGTTCAGCGCGATGCCCAGGGTGCCGTCCTCGAACTCCAGCAGCTCGTTGGTCATCGCCGAGGGCAGGCCCTCGACGTGCGCGATGCCGTCAGCAGCATCCACGACGGTGCCGACTTCCTCACGGCTGGCGGCACCCGGCTCGTACGACCGGACGTAGCCGTCCAGTGCTTCCCGGATCTCGTCCGGACGGATCGAAAGCTCCGTCATGTTGTTTCTCCTCCACGTGGGCGGACCGCCGACGGCCCGTTCAGTTCTTGCTCCGGCGTCATGTGCCGGAAGGTCTCTTGCGAGGGTCAGCCCGCCATGGTGCGGCGGGCGTCCTCCAGTCGGGTTGCGATCGTGCCGTCGATGACCTCGTCGCCGACCTGCACCCGCAGGCCTCCGACGATGTTCGGGTCGACGATGACGTTGAGCTGGACCGGACGGCCGTAGACGCGAGCCAGTGACTGGCCCAGACGGGACCGGTCGGCCTCGCCGAGCTCCACTGCCGAGGTCACGGTCGCGGCGAGCCGGTCGCGCAGCTGCGCGGCGACTGCGACATACGACTCCAGCACCCGCTCGACCCGACGACCACCGGGGTTGGCGGCTGCCTGGCGAGCCAGGCGAGTCGTCTCCGCGGCGGCCTTCCCATCGAGCAACGTGCCGACCAGGTCTGCCTTGTCCTTGCCGGAGCGTCGGCGGTCACCGAACGCGTCCCGCAGACCGGCGTCTCCGGCGATCGTGCGCTCGAAGCGAAAGAGCTCGTCCTCGACGTTGTCGAGACGTCCGGCACGCTCTGCCGACGTCAGCGTGGCTTCGACACCGAGCTGTTCCAGCGCGTCACCGAGGTCACGCTCACCGGCCCAACGCTGGCCGACCGCCTTGCGCAGCACCTGCTGCGCCGCGTCGCCGACCTTGCCGCCGAACAGCCGGTCCGCGAGAGTTTCCTTCGCGGACGCCTCGGCCGTCGGGTCGGTCAGCGCTCGCCGCAGCCCGGCACTGGACCCGAGCACCTCTGCGATCGCGAACAGTTCGTCACCGATCGAGTTCGCGTCCGAGCCCGACCCCAGCAGCGAGCTCAGCTCCTGCCGAACGGCCAGCAGCGATCCGCGCGAAGCGCCCTGCATCAGGCACCCTCGCTCGGCGTCGTGCCGACCTTCTCCGGCTTCACGTCACCGGACTCGAGGTCGGCGAGGAAGCGCTCGACGATGCCGCGCTGGCGGGTCTCGTCCTGCAGCGATTCGCCGACGATCTTGCCGGCCAGGTCGGTCGACAGCCGCCCGACGTGGCTGCGCAGCTCGACCTGGGCCTGCTGACGCTCGGCCTCGGTCTGCTTGTGCGCGCTCTCGATGATGCGCTCGGACTCGGCGTTTGCCTGGGCGCGCATCTCGCTGACGATCTGCGTGCCCTGGGTCCGAGCCTCCTCGCGAATGCGGGCTGCTTCGGCACGAGCGTCGGCGAGCTGGGCCTCGTACTGCGACTTGGCCTCCTCCGCCTGCTTCTGGACCTCGGCGGCCTGCTCCATACCGCCTTCGATGGCGGCCGTCCGCTCCTGGTACGCCTGCTCCAGCTTCGGAACGACGTACTTCCAGATGACGAACAGAATCCCGGCGAACACGACGAGTCCGAAGATCAACTCCGACCACTGCGGGAGGATCGGAGCCCTCTCCGCGACGTCGTGGTCGCTGGAGGCGGCGAGCCCCGCTACGGCGACACTGTGCATGACTCTCTCCTAAGAGACTGGGCTGATGGCGATCGGTGTGGTGACGCGGTCTGTCACTTGAAGACGAACGCGAGGACCAGACCGAAGATGGCGAGCGCTTCGGCGAGCGCGAAGCCGAGGATGGCGATCGACTGCAGCATGCCGCGAGCCTCGGGCTGGCGAGCAACGCCGTTGATGTAGGCGGCGAAGATCAGACCGATACCGACACCGGGGCCGATAGCGGAGAGGCCGTAGCCGAGAATCGCAATGTTGCCTTGCACGATGGTCTCTCTTTCTGAGTTTGTCTTTCATTGCTCCGACCGGCGGGACCGGTCAGAAGTTGGTGGGTGGTGCTGTATTCGGTTGTAAGTAGCTGAGGAGCTGTGCGCGCAATCGGCGCTCAGTGCTCCGTGGCGATCGAGTCGGCGATGTAGGTCGCCGCGAGCAGGGTGAAGATGTAGGCCTGCAGGAACTCGATCAGGATCTCGAACAGCGTCATCAGCACCGCCATCAGGAACGACCCGATGCCGAAGATCTTGTACTGGAAGCCGTCCTGGTGCAGCAGCATGAACTCACCACCGGTGATGAACAGCAGCAGCAGCATGTGGCCGGCGAACATGTTGCCGAAGAGTCGCAGTGCCAGCGTGACCGGGCGGGTGATGAAGTAGGTGATGATCTCCAGCACCAGGATCATCGGGCGGATCCACATCGGCAGGCCGGGCGGGATCAGGCTCTTCAGGTAGCCGACGACACCCTTGCGCTTGAACGCGATCGCCTGGTAGATGACGTAGACGAAGAGGGTCAGCGCGATCGGGAACGCGACGCGGCCCGTGGGCGGGAACTGGAAGAACGGGATGACGCTCATCAGGTTGCTCAGCAGCAGGGTGCAGAACACCGCGAAGAGCAGCGGCACGTACTTGAGGAACTCCTTGGTGCCGATGATGTCCTGGGCGATGCCGTTGCGGATCGGTGCGTAGACCTGCTCGGTGAGCCACTGGCCCTTGCTCGGAACGATGGCCGCCTTGCGGGTCGTCATCACGAGGAAGGTGCACACGACGACCCCGACGACCAGGAAGAGCACCATCGGGCGGGTGAACGACCAGTCGCCGTGGCCGAAGAACCGCTGGTAGAACTCCTGCGGGTTCGGCGGCTCGAACGATTCCGTCTTCACCGCAGCTAGTGGGCTAAAGCTCACAGGCGCTCCTCAGTCTTCTTTCAGGTTGGTCAGGAACTCTGGTCTGATGCTGGGTTCACTGGGTGACGTATGTCGCCCGACGGCAACGCGCACCGACAGCTGAATCGTGGCTGTCATTCCGCACCGTACCGAAACCAGATCAGGTAGATCGACAGGGCCATCCCCGCGAGGAGGCCGATCGGGACCAGGAAGCCGGTGTGCAGCCAGCGGTCCAATCCGTAGCCGATCAAGGCGAATACTACCGGTCCGCTCAGCAGATAACTCAGCGCACTCACCCCGACCGACTCGGTCATGCCGGGACGCTCGGTCTTCCAGTCCGACGAGCTCGCCAGGAAGGTGCCGAAGAGCCCTCCGGACTGGGCGTACTTCGAGGGCTCGGTCGGCTTCTTCGGCTCTACGGGGCGCGGTGCGTCGTCGTGCTGTTGCGACATACGGACTCCACTCATCGGGTGCTCCCCTCGGCGGTGTCGGTGGCCAGCTCGGAGTAGACCGCCTTGGGCGCACGCAGGTAAGCGGCCACTTGGGCCACCTGCCACACGAGCGCGGTCACCAGGACGGAGAGACCGAATGCCCAGCCATCGATCCAGTCCCGCTCGGAGAACAGCAGGATGATGACGCCGAGAAAGATGACCTGTCCAAGGTAGACCGCGAGGGCACTGGTCATCAGCATCATCGTGTTGTCGTCCGGGACGTGCTGCAGAATGCCGAGCCCGCCGGCGAAGAAGACAAGGGCGACCAGGACGCCGATCGCGGCGCTACCGCCACCCTTGGGTCCGTTGATCGCCCAGAAGACGATGGCCAGCACGGGCAGACAGATGGCGTTGGCCACGATGCCGGATCGCAGCATCGTCGCGAACGGAACGGCCGGAGGATCCGGGGCCGGTTCCGGTCGGGAGTCCGTCATGGGCTCGTACCAATCTGCCTGGTTCGTGGGCGTCGAAGGGGCGTCGCACAGTAGGCATTCGAGGCTGTTATCACCTCGTCGTCCTGCTTGTGAAAGTTATCACAAGCTCCCTGGCAGAGGGAAATCCGAACATGACTGCAGAGGTCCAGAGGCGTTCGACCGCAACCGTATGGCGCCCGCGGCGACTCAGTGACGGGCCAGCCGCGGCAGCCCGAGGGTCAGCACCAGGCACAGGGCGATGAGGCCGGCCAGCACGGCGGTCGCGATGGGGGTCGACAGGAAGTTGAAGAGCAGCACTCCCCCGGACACCGACGCCGACCACAGGTAGAGCAGCAACACAGCCTGCCGGTGCGGATGGCCCATCCGCATCAGCCGGTGGTGCAGATGCTTCTTGTCCGGGTGCCAGAACTTCCCACCGCGTCGTACGAACGCGAGCAGCACGTCCAGCACCGGCAACGCCAGGACCAGCACCGGCAACGCGATCGGCAGCAGGATCGCGACGGCCGAGCCGTTGCTGCTGCCCGGATCGAAGTTGCCGGTGAACGAGATGAGCGCGGCCGACAGCAGCAGACCGAGCAACAACGACCCGGCGTCGCCCATGAAGAGCTTGGCCGGGTGGAAGTTGTGCGGCAGGAAGCCGATACAGCAGCCGACGACGGCCGCCGAGATGAAGGTCGCGAGCGTGAAGACGCCGTAGTCGTAGTTCTGCCGGGTCGCGTAGCTCCAGATGAAGAACGCCGTTGCCGCGATGGCCGTCGTGCCGGCGGCCAGACCGTCAAGCCCGTCGGCGAAGTTGACCGCCTGGGTCGTGGCCAGCACCACCAGCACGGTGAGGCCGAACAGCACCGACTGCGGGAAGTAGGTCTGGGTGCCGAGGATCGGCAGGAACAGCAATTGCACTCCCCCGAAGACCGACATCACCAGCGCCGCGACGATCGTGCCGGCCACCTTGGTCAGCGGGTCCAGCTCGCGCAGGTCGTCGATGGCGCCGAGCGCGGTCACGATCGCCGCGGCCGCCAGGACCCAGAGCACCGACGAATAGTCGATCTTGGTGCCCAGATAGGGCAGTTGCTTGGCGACCAGGATGGCCGCGGCGAAGCCGAGCAGCAGCGCCACCCCGCCGAGGCGTGGGATAGGGACGGTGTGCACGTCCCGGCCACGCACCGGCGTGACGGCGTTCCAGCGGACTGCAGCCCAGCGGATGCCGGGAGTGGTGATGAAGGTGATCGCCGCCGCGACGATCGCGATGAGCAGATATTCACGCACGGAGGCTCATGCTCCGTTGCCTGCACTGAACGAACTTCACGGCGGAGCGAGGTCCTTCGGGTTGTGGATGTGCTGGTCGAGTCTTGCGGGTCGAGTAGTGCGAGGAACGTATCGAGACCGCGGGGCAGAGCTGACTCAGCGAGGGTACGCCGGGAACCGCTCGACAAGCTCCGTGACCTGGGCACGCACCTTCTTCGCGGCGGCATGCTCCGGAGTGCCGTCACCCTCGGTGATCGCGGTGTGGATCAGGTCCGCGATCTGCTTCATCTCGTCGGTGCCCATACCCTGCGTCGTGACGCACGGTGCCCCGACGCGGATGCCCGAGGCGATGTTGGGCTTCGCCGGGTCGAAAGGTATGGCGTTCTTGTTGAGCACGATGCCCGCGGCGTCGGCGCGCTTCTCCGCGTCCGCGCCGGTGACACCGATGCCCTGCAGGTCGTGCAGCGACAGGTGGGTGTCGGTGCCGCCGGTCGTCGGTCGTATGCCGTGTTCTCCCAGCGAGGTCGCCAACTGCTGTGCGTTGGCGATGACCTGCTTGGCGTAGTCGGCATACTCCGGCGTCGCGCACTCCTTGAAGTTGACCGCCTTGGCGGCGATGGAGTGCATCTGTGGGCCGCCCTGCATCATCGGGAAGACCGCCTTGTCGATCGCCTTGGCGTGCTCCTCCTTGCAGACGATCGCGCCGGCACGCGGTCCTCGCAGCACCTTGTGCGTGGTGAAGGACACGACGTCGGCATACGGGACCGGGCTGGGGATCGCTTTGCCGGCGACCAGTCCGATGAAGTGTGCGGCGTCGACCCAGAAGATCGCGCCGATCTCGTCGGCCAGCTTGCGGAAGAACTCGAAGTCGATCAGCCGCGGAATGGCGGAGCCGCCGGCCAGGATGATCTTCGGCTTGTGCTCCTTGGCGAGACGCTCGACCTCGGCGTAGTCGATGTCCTCGGTCTCCTTGTCGACGCCGTAGTTGACGGCGTTGAACCACTTGCCGGAGAAGCTGACCTTGGTGCCGTGCGTGAGGTGGCCGCCCATCGGCAGTGCCATCGACAGGATGGTCTCGCCGGGCTTCATGAACGCGCCGTAGACCGCCTGGTTGGCACTGGCGCCGGAGTGCGGCTGGACATTGGCGTGGTCGGCGTCGAAGAGCGACTTGCAGCGCTCGATCGCGAGGGTCTCGGCCTTGTCGACCTCGGAGCAACCGCCGTAGTAGCGACGGCCCGGGTAACCCTCGGCGTATTTGTTGGTCAGCGTCGAGCCCAGCGCGGTGATGACCGCGGGGCTGGACATGTTTTCACTGGCGATCAGCTGCAGGCCGCCGCGGATGCGATCGAGTTCGGAGATCAGGACACCGGCGATGTCGGGGTCGAACTGCTGCAGGGCGTCGAAGTCGGAACCGTAGAAGGGCGTGGTCATGTCGGACACCTTATTCGTCGTCACTTGTCGTCTTCGGGGGAAGTCTCGCGCCACTGATCGCCCAGCGTCGGCGGCTGGTCGGGTGCATCGGCGGAGGAGTGGATCTCGTCCGGCGCAACGGGATCCGCCGCTGCGCGGTCCGGCTCCGTGTCCGGCTCGGAGTCCGGCTCGGAGTCCGGCTCGGAGTCCGGCTCGGAGTCCGGCTCCGTGTCCGGCTCCGTGTCCGGCTCGGTGTCGGGCTCGGCTGGCTTGGCGAGGTCGACCGGCGACGCGTCGGATGAGTCGGTCTCGTCCTCGGTGCCGGCCTCGTCGGTCGGTTCAACGGGTGAGTTGATAGCGCGGCCGGTGATCAACTCCACGTCACCGAGCACCTTCTGCAACTCCTCGTTGCTGACGGAGCCCTCGCGCAGGACGACCGGGTCGGCCTTGGTGCAGTCCAGGATCGTGGAGGGCACGCCACCGGCCCGCTCGCCGCCGTCGAGGTAGATGTCGACGTAGTGCCCGAGCATGAAACCGGCCTCGGTCACGGTCGTCGCGGACGGCTTGCCGGTGCGGTTGGCGGAGCTCACCGCGAGCGGGCCGGTGCTCTCCAGTAGCGCGAGCGCGATCTCGTCGTCCGGCATACGCAGTCCGACCGTGCCGTTGGTGTCGCCGAGGTCCCAGGCGAGCGACTGCTGGGCGCGGAAGACGAGGGTGAGGCCGCCGGGCCAGAAGGCGTCCATCAGCCGCCCGGCGTATGACGGCACGGACATCGCGAGGCCGTCGACGGTCTGCCGGGACGGGATGAGCACCGGCGGCGGCATGTCGCGACCGCGGCCCTTGGCCTCCAACAACTGCGCGACGGCGGTCGGGTTGAAGGCGTCTGCGGCGAGGCCATAGACGGTGTCGGTCGGCACGACCACACACTCGCCACGGAAGATCGCCTCGGCTGCTGTGCTGATGCCTTCGTCGCGTGACTCGGGGACGTTGCAATCGAAGACTGGGCTCACTCGCGCAAGTCTGTCAGATGCCCCCGGGGCGCAGCGGACGTGTCTCGTGCATCCGCCGCTGCGCGCCGCAACGACCGGAGATCAGGCGATGCAGAGGCAGAACGGGTGCCCGGCCGGATCGAGGAAGACGCGGAACGACGACGGATTGGGCTGCACCTCGTGCTTGGTCGCACCGAGCTCGAGGGTCTGCCCCTCCGCCGTGTCGAGATCGTCGACCTCGACGTCGAGGTGCATCTGCTGCGGATGCTCCTGCCCCGGCCACTGCGGCGGGTGGTAGTCGGCCACCTGCTGGAAGTTGATCGGTGGCCAGCTCTCCGTGTAGATCTCGGCCCAGCTGTTGTCGTCGTCGATCTTCACGGCGAAGTCGAGCAACGTGCCGTAGAACGTCGCCAGCTGTCCGGGGTCGTGACAGTCGATCACCAGGGTGGGTGTGCGTGCGATAGCCATGGAGTGAAGTTACCCACGCCCGCCGACAGGACCCTCGAGCTCGTGCAGCACGTCGACACGACGAAAGCCGAAGGCATCGTTGGTGTGCTGCATCGCGGTGTTGTGCTGCTCGGTGTAGGTCTGCACCCAGCGCCGGCCGGCGCCCGTCCGCGCGCGCAGCGCGTCAAGATTGTCGAGGTTGGCCAGCTTCAGCCGCGCCCCGAGACGATGGCCGCGATGCGACCGGTCCACGAACGTGTCGTCCTGTATGACGAACTCGTCGTCATACCGCGACACGAACATCTCGGTGTATCCCGCACCCGATCCGTCCGGGGTGAGTGCCAGCGAGCGCAGTCGCGTCCAACCCTGCTCGGCGAACGTGCGCTCGGCATCACGGATCCGCGTGACGTCGACCTGCTGCGGTGTGTGGGTAAGCTCCCCCATCGGCACGTCCTGGTTCATGTGCGTCTGCATGCGTGCCCACTCGACGACATACGCGTCCGGCACCCGGTCCACGAAGGACGTGATGCGATAACCGTCCTCGACGGCGCGCAGCTTGGCGACCCGCTCACCGTCGACGGGCAGCTCGAGCAGGAACCGGTCCTCTGCGCTGACCGAGCGCATGCCGCGTGCCGACGCGAAGCGTCCGCCGTCGGTGTCGCCGACCGTCATCCCGGCGGGCACGTGCAGTTCCGCCTGCAGGACCGTCCGATCGTGTTGTGCCGCAATGTTTTCCACGTATGCCGCGAGGGACGTGCCGACTCCACGGCCGCGATGCAGGGGAGGGACTCCGAGTTCGACCGAGATCGTCTCGATGTCGTGCTGCAGCGGCATGGCTAGTTCGGCGCCGCCGACGCAAGTGGCACCGTCGAAGGCGCCGATCGCCATGCGTGCGAACCGTGTTGATTTCCGACCCAGGTAGACGCGGGTGGACTCCGGTGACTCCCACCACGACGACTCACGACCGGCCCGGTGCGCTGCCCGGATCCCGGCGTGCCACGCCTCGAACGCCGGATCCTCCGCCGTGAGCTGCCTGATCTGCACCATGCCAGCCATCCAACGGACTCGCTTCGGTCACCGCAAACCGTTTACTCCCTTCGCCGAGAGGACAGCCTTTCGTCGACGGGACAGGCGATCTGTGACGGAAGTGGCTGGTGAGGCGGGTATCGCATGTCCTCTCGGTCATAGCGTGTCCTCTCGGCGGAGGGGGCTGCGTCGGGTGGTGGTGTCAGACTCCCCGCATGGAGCTGATCGACGAGACGTATGACGGGCGTGATCTCCTCACCGCGCTGGCGACCAC
This sequence comes from Flexivirga endophytica, assembly GCF_014640635.1. Lineage (GTDB taxonomy): Bacteria > Actinomycetota > Actinomycetes > Actinomycetales > Dermatophilaceae > Flexivirga > Flexivirga endophytica. The sequence goes on along the minus strand of NZ_BMHI01000001.1, from coordinate 133,428 downwards.
GACCGATGCGGTGTCGCTGATCCGCTGTGACCTGCGCGGATCTGACCTGCGCGACGCGGACCTGACCGAAGTGGCGTTCGTCGACTGCGTGCTCGACGAGGTCCGGCTGGACGGCGCGTCCCTGGGCGGCGCGAGCTTCACCGGGTGTCGCCTGATGGGTGCTTCGCTACCGCACACGCGCGGTCTCGGATTCACCATGCAGCGCTCGAATCTCTTTGCTGCCAACCTGATCGGTGCGGTCATCTCGCACACGGACCTGACGGGGTGTCGCTTCACCGAGGCGGTGCTGCGTGGCGCCGACCTGCGCTCTTCTGTGCTGGACGGGTGCGAGCTGAGCCATGCCGATCTGTATGACGCGAAGCTCGACGGAGCCGACCTGCGTGGTGCGGCGCTCGGACCGTGCGACCTAGACCGGCTGCACGCGCTGAAGGGCGCGATCATCACCGGTCAGCAGGCTCAGGACATCGTCGTCGAGTTGGCCGGCGTGACCATCGTCGACAACGGTTGAATGACCGCTCGGTCTCGACAAGATTCGAAAAGCGCGCGTCAGTGGGCCGATTCGCTCTCCAGCAGGACCACGCCACCGATCACCAGCAGGATGCCCAGGCCCATCTTCGCGGTGAGCGGGTCACTGAAGATCGCCTTGCCGAGCAGCGCGGTCAGTGCCACGCCGATCGCCGACCAGATGCCGTAGGCGATGCCTACCGGCATACCCTGCTTCAGCACCTGCGCGAGCAACACGAACGATCCGCCGTAGCCGATCACGATCGGGATCAGCCAGACGAGCTGTTTGAAGCCGTCCGACGCCCGCAGGCTGAGCGTCGCTCCGACCTCCAGCACGATCGCCCCGAGAAGCATTGCCCACACACCCCAGCGTCCGGTCATGCTGCAAGGTTACGACCGCGCGGGACGTGCGCCGGATCTCGATACGCTCCTTCGTCGCTACTCGATCAGCCTGGCCGGCGCGCGGTCACCGCGCGGGGGCGGCCTGCCAGATCCAGGTGATCCACCACGTGCGACCAGCCGGCGTGATCCAGCGCTGCCGGGAGCGAGTTCCCTTGACTGTCAGCGTGTTCCATCACCAGCAGACCACCAGGTTGCAGCAGCGCGTGCGCCCGGCGCGCGACGTCGAGCGGGATCCGCAGGCCGTCCTCGCTGCCGCCGTACAGGGCAACCTCGGGGTCGTGGTCGCGCACCTCGGGGTCGATCGGCACCATCCCGACCGGAATGTATGGCGGGTTGCTCACGACCACGTCCAGCGTGCCTTCCCGGCCGGGCAACGCCGACTCGGCCGGACCCTGCAGCACCTGCACGTCGAGGCCGAGCAACTCCGCGTTGCGGGCCGCCCAGGCGTGCGCCATCGGGTCCAGCTCGACGGCGTCCACCGTCGCCGAGGGCGCCTCGTGCTTGATCGCGAGCGCGATGGCGCCGGAGCCGGTGCACAGGTCGACGACCTGCGCCTCGGGCCGGTCGCCGACCTCCGCCAGCACCAGGTCCACCAGCAGCTCGGTCTCCGGTCGTGGCACGAAAACCCCTGGCCCTACACGTAGTTCGATGCCGCGGAAGGGCGCCATACCGGTGAGGTGTTGCAGGGGCACGCGCATCGCGCGTTGCTCGAGGAGATCGACGAGGCGGCGTTCCACCGGCTCCGGCGGTTCGTCGCCGAGCAACCGGCGACGTTGCAGCTCACCGACGGAGATGTCCCAGGCGTGCGCCAGCAGCAGCTGCGCGTCGTTGGCGGCGCTGGGAACCTCTGCCCTGGTCAGCCGCTCTGTCGCGGACGCGAGCAGCGCGCGGACCTCGGTCATGCGTGGCTCACGATGTGCGGGACCCTTCGGCGACGGCCGCCATCCGGGCCGCGTCGTCGGCGTCGATCGCCGACTGGATGACCGCGCCGAGATCGCCATCGAGGACGGCATCCAGGTTGTGCGCCTTGTAGCCGGTGCGGTGGTCGGCAATGCGGTTCTCCGGGAAGTTGTAGGTGCGGATCCGCTCGCTGCGGTCCACCGTGCGCACCTGCGAGCGCCGGGCGGCCGACGCCTCGGCCTCCCGCTCCTCCTGCGCGATCTGCCGCAACCGTGCCTTCAGCACCCGCAGCGCGGCTTCCTTGTTCTGCAGCTGCGACTTCTCGTTCTGGCATGAGACGACAAGTCCCGTCGGCAGGTGGGTGATCCGGACCGCCGAGTCGGTCGTGTTGACCGACTGGCCGCCAGGGCCGGACGACCGGTAGACGTCGATCTTCAGGTCGTTGGGGCCGAAGACGATCTCGTCGTCGTCACCCTCGTCGAGGTCGGGCATCACCATGACACCGGCTGCGGAGGTGTGGATCCGCCCCTGGCTCTCGGTGACGGGCACCCGCTGCACCCGGTGCACGCCACCTTCGTACTTCAGCTTCGCCCACGGCGCCTGCCCGGGCTCCGGTTGGCCCTTGGCGCGGATGGTCAGTCGCACGTCGGTGTAGCCCCCGAGGTCGGACTCGGTGCCGTCGGTGATCTCCGCACGCCACCCGGAGTGCTCGGCATACCGGAGGTACATGCGGACGAGATCGGCTGCGAACAAGGCGGATTCGGCGCCACCGGCGCCCGCCTTCACCTCGAGTATGACGTCCCGGTCGTCGTCCTCGTCCCGGGGCAGCAAGAGTTTGCGCAGCTTGTCCTCGGTCGCGCTGACCGTCTCCTCCAGAGCGGGGATCTCCTCGGCGAACGCGGCATCCTCGTCGGCGAGTTCGCGCGCCGCGGCCAGGTCGTCACGCGCCGCGGTCCAGGCTCGGTACGCCGCCACGGTGGGCGCGAGGGCGGCATACCTCTTGTTGAGCCGGCGCAGCGCCTTCGGATCGGCGTGCACGGCCGGATCGGCCAGCTGCCGCTCGAGGTCGGCGTATTCCTCGGCGACGGCTGCTGCTGACTCGATCATGGGGTGCCTTCCGGAACCTGGTGCGGTGAATGGTCTGACAACGCAAACGCCGGCCCTGACCGCAATGGGTCAGGACCGGCGTCGAAAAAGCTACTTGGCCGCGGTCTTCTTGCCGTAGCGCTCCTGGAAGCGAGCAACACGACCACCGGTGTCCAGAATCTTCTGCTTACCGGTGTAGAAGGGGTGGCACTGCGAGCACACGTCGGCGGAGATGGAGCCGCCCTCTGCGGTGCTGCGCGTGGTGAAGGTGGCGCCACACGTGCACGTCACCTGGGTCTCGTTGTAGGACGGGTGAATGTCCTTCTTCATGGAATCTCCTCGCGATCTTGCGCCCTCCGGGTCGCTGTCGCGGATGCGGAGCGTGAACCGGCGGACCAACCGTTGATTCTGCCAGCTGGCAGACCAACAGTCCAAACGAGAACCGTTCCCGACATATTCCGTGCGCAACCGCCGCGAGTGACGGCTCTCTCGCCGAGCGACGGTCCCATCGCGCCGTCACTCGGCGAAGAAGCCGTCATTCGGGTGAGGGTGGTGTCGGGCCCGGGCCGCAATGTGGATCAACCGGGTGTCGGTGGACAGCACTAGCTTGCCGAGGATGAAGTTCGCGTATGTCGTCCCCTTCACGACCGAGCTGGAGTTCGTCGAGCTGGCGCAGCTGGGCGAGGAGCACGGGTGGGACGCCGTGTTCAGCTGGGAGGCGGTCTACCGGCACGACGCCTGGGCGACGCTGGCGGCCGCCGCGGTATCGACCGAGCGCATCCGACTGGGCACGCTGCTCACACCGCTGCCGCGCTACCGACCGTGGGACCTCGCAGCACGGGTGGGCAGCGTCGACCGCCTCTCCGACGGCCGAGTGCTCCTTGGCGTCGGACTCGGCGCACCCAACGCCAACTGGTTGTCCTTCGAGCCGGACGAGGGCCGCAAGATCCGTGCCCAGAAGCTGGACGAGGGACTCGACATACTCACCGGGCTGTTGGCCGGGCAGCCGTTCAGTTATGACGGCACGCATTTCAGCGCCAGGCCGGTCACCGAGCTCGCGCCCCCACCGCCGGTGCAACGCCCGCACCCGCCGATATGGGTCGTTGGGGCTCTGGTCGCCGGCCGCGAACGCCAGCCGTCACTCGCTCGCGCCGCACGGTATGACGGCATCTTCCCGGCAGTGGTCCGCGCGGGTGAGCCGGCCGACATCACGCCGGAGTCGTTCGCCGAGATCGTCCGGCGCGTGCGTGATTTCCGCGCGACGGACGGCCTGGCAGACCGACCCTACGACGTCGTGATCGAGGCCGACTCCTACCGCGGTTTCGTCGATCTCGAGGGCGACCCTGCGGCCTGGGAGGCGGCCGGGGCGACCTGGTGGATCGAGTCGTGGTGGGACCTACCGGACACGCCCAAGACGGTGGACGAGCTGCGCCGCAGGGTCGCCGCCGGACCACCCCGAAATTGAGCGCTCTCCGGAAACCATTTACACGCGAGACCGTGCCAAGGTGAAAGAGTCAGCTCTCCCCTGGGCCGACAGTTCCCCCTGATGATCACGGAGACACGATGACTCATCCACTTTCCCGACGTAATTTCCTGGTGGCCGCACTCGCCGTGCCGGTCGCCACAGTCGCCACCGCGGGGCCTGCCCTTGCTGTGGATCAGCATGACCAATTCACCGCGGCCTCAACCAAATACGGCGTTCCCGCGGCTGTCCTCGCGGCTGTCTCCTACGGCCAGACCCGCTGGGAGGACCACGCCGGCGCCCCGAGCACCAGCCTCGGCTACGGCCCGATGCATCTGATCGACGGCGCCGCGGCACAGGCTCAGCGGGACGCCGCGGCGGGCAAGCGGGCGGCGACAGTCATCGACACCCTCGGTCATGCGGCGACGCTGACCGGCCTGTCCAAGGACACGCTGCGCACCGACCCGGCCGCCAACATCATGGGCGCCGCCGCCGTGCTGGCCGCGGCACAGCGCACGGCCGGTCACGCGACGGGCGCACACACGGACCCCGCCACCTGGTACGTCGCGATCGCATCGACCAGCGGCTTCTCCGCCGTTGCCAGCCAGCGCGGCTTCGCCGACGACGTGATCAGCGACTTGCGCTCTGGCGTCGCCAAGCAGGCGTCGGGTGTCCGCCTGGAGCTCAAGGCCGGCAAGGTCGGCAGCGTCACCTCGCAGCGCGCTGTCCTCAGCAAGCGGTTGGCCGCCGCCGATCAGGCCACGTCGGGCAAGATCGACGCCCCAAAGGGCCTACCGGTTGAGTGGGTGGAGGCGCCATACGAGCAATTGAGCTCGGACCCGGGCAACTACGGCAACCACGACCTCGGCAACCGGCCGGTCTCCCCCGCCCTCAACACCATCGTCATCCACGACACCGAGTGCTCGTATGACGAGGCGCTGAAGCTGGTGCAGATGCCGACCTACCTGGCCTGGAACTACACCGTGCGGTCCGACGACGGGATGATCGCGCAGCACCTCGAGGCCAAGGACGTCGGCTGGCACGCGGGCAACTGGTACGTCAACGCGCACTCCATCGGCGTCGAGCACGAGGGTTACGCGACCGCCGGGCCGACGTGGTTCACGGAGGCGATGTACCGCAAGTCGGCACGCCTGATCGCCTACCTGTGCAAGAAGTACCAGATCCCGGTCGACCGCGCGCACATCATCGGCCACGACCAGGTGCCGGCGACGACGATGAACGGCATCAAGTCGATGCACTGGGACCCGGGCCCCTTCTGGGACTGGGAGCACTACTTCGAGCTGCTCGGCGCGCCGCTGACGCGCGGCACCAAGGGCATCAACCGGTTCTCGGCCGGTGACATGATCCGGATCCTGCCCGGCTTCGACGGCAACGAGCAGGTCGTCACCGGCTGCGACACCAACAACCCGCCGATCTGCGTGGTCGACGGTCCGCAACCCGGCACCAATTTCGTCACGCTGCACCAGCAACCCGAAGCCGACTCGCCGCTCGCGCAGGACATCGGCCTGCACCCGGGTGGCGGGCCGTCCGGCTCCGGTCCGGCGGACGTCGGCGCTCGCGCGGCCGCGGGCGAGGACTACGTCGTGGCGGACGTCGACGGTGACTGGACGGCGATCTGGTACCTCGGCAACAAGGTCTGGTTCCTCAACCCGGCCGGCAGTCCGACCGCGCGCCTGCTGAAGAGCGGCGTGAAGGCGAAGCCGAAGGGCGGCGAGGCGATCCAGGTCTACGGACGTGCCTACCCCGAGTCGTCGGCATACCCCGATCCCGACTGGGATGCGGGCGTTTCGCCATACACCTACGTGTGGGGCGCCGACCAGGAGTATGTCGTCGCGGACACCGACGTGCCGACCGACTACTACAAGGCATGGTTCTACGACATCAACACACCGAACGACCACATCGACATCGTCGGTAAGACCAAGTACTACCTGGTCTACTTCGGGCACCGCGTGATGTACGTCCAGGCGGACGACGTCGAGCTGAGCTGAGTCCTTGGCGACAACTCCTCGCGAGTGACAGGAAGGCCCGGTCGAGTCCGCTCGACCGGGCCTTCCTGTGCCCGGTCGGCCGCACGCGCGAACTCGCCGAGCTTTGGAAACCATTTACGCGCGCTGTCATGACAGGGTGAAACAGTCGGCTCATCCCGGGCCGATCGCCCCTGATGATCACGGAGCCACCATGACGAAGCCGATGTCCCGACGAAATTTCCTGGTCGCCGCGGTCGCGGTGCCGGTCGCCGCCGGCGTGACCGCTGCGACGGCCGCTCCGGCCCTCGCGGTCGATCAACACGATCAGTTCACCGCTGCGGCCACGAAGTATGGCGTCCCCGCCGCCGTGCTCGCAGCGATCTCCTACGGCCAGACTCGTTGGGAGGACCACGCCGGCGCACCGAGCACCAGCCTCGGCTACGGCCCGATGCACCTGGTCGACGGAACCGCCGCGCAGGCACAGCGCGACGCGGCCGCCGGCAAGGGGACGAGCACGGCCGGCGTCATCGACACCCTCGGTCGCGCCGCGAAGCTGTCCGGCCTGTCCGAGGACATCCTGCGCACCGACCCGGCCGCCAACATCACGGGCGCCGCCGCAGTCCTCGCGAACGCCCAGCGCACCCTCGGCCACGCGGTCGGCACGCACACCGACCCCGCCACCTGGTACGAAGCGATCGCCGCGAGCAGCGGATTCACCACGGCCGCCAGCCAGCGCGGCTTCGCCGACGACGTGATCGCCGACCTGCGCTCCGGTGTCGCCAAGAAGGCCTCCGGCGTGCGCCTGGAGCTCAAAGCCGGCAAGGTCGGCAGCGTCACCTCCCAGCGCGCTGTCCTCACCCGCCGGGTCGAGACCGCCGCCAAGACGGCCAAGCCTGCGCCATACCCGATCGACGCCCCGAAGGGTCTCCCGGTCGACTGGGTGCCGGCGCCGTACGAGCAACTCAGCGAGGACCCCACCGACTACGGCAACCACGACCTCGCGCGCCGCCCGGTGTCCCCCGCGCTCAACACGATCGTCATCCACGACATGGAGGGCTACTACGCGGGCAGCCTGAAGCTGGTGCAGGACCCGACCTACCTGGCCTGGAACTACTCGGTGCGCTCCAGCGACGGCCTGATCGCCCAGCACCTCGAGGCCGCGGACGTGGGCTGGCACGCGGGCAACTGGTACGTCAACTCGCACTCCATCGGCGTCGAACATGAGGGCTTCGCGGTCTCCGGGCCGACGTGGTTCTCCGAGCCGATGTACCGCAAGTCGGCGCGACTGATCCGCTATCTCGCCCAGGAATACAAGATCCCGCTCGACCGCGCGCACATCATCGGTCACGACCAGGTGCCGGCGACCACGACGGCGGGCATCAAGTCGATGCACTGGGACCCGGGTCCCTTCTGGGACTGGGAGCACTACTTCGAGCTGCTCAAGGCGCCGCTCACCCGCGGCACCGGCATCAAGAGGAAGCTCGACGTCGGCGACGTCATCCGGATCCTGCCCGGCTTCGACGGCAACGAGCAGATCATCACCGGCTGCGACACCAACAACCCGCCCATCTGTGTGGTCGACGGACCGCAGGCGGCGACCAACTTCGTCGCCCTGCACCTGCAGCCCGACGAGGGCGCACCGCTGGTCAACGACATCGGTATGAAGCCGGACGGCTCGCCCGCGACCACCAAGCCCGACGACGTCGGAGCGCGGGCCAACACCGGCACCGATTTCGTGGTCGCCGGTGTGTATGGCGACTGGACCGCGATCTGGTATCTCGGTCAGAAGGCGTGGTTCCAGAACCCGGCCGCGGCGCCGACCGCGCGGCTGCTGAAGAAGGGCGTCAAGGCGGTGCCGAAGGACGGCAGGGACATCCAGGTCTACGGCCGTGCCTACCCGGAGGCTTCGGCATACAGCAATCCCGACGACGTGCAGGCGATCTCACCGTTCAGCTACACCTGGGCCGCCGGCCAGGAGTACGTCATCGCGGACCAGGACGTGCCGACCGACTACTACAAGGCCAAGACGTATGACGTCACGACCGCCGGCGACCACATCGACATCGTCGGGACGACGAAGTACTACCTGGTCTACTTCGGGCACCGCGTGATGTACGTGATGGCCGACGACGTCGAGTTGAGTTGATTCGTCCGGCCAGAGGCTCGTTCACACTCGGCCAACCCCTTGCCGAAGGACGGCTCTCTCGCCGGATGACGGTCCGATACGGCCGTCACTCGCCGAGGAAGCCGTCACTCGGCATGGTGGCCGTATGACGAAAGCGCCCCTCGAACAGACGACGGAACGACAGGTGGGCTATCGCAACGGGCCACGATGACCCGACCGCACGACAAGCGGACGCCCGCGGAACGACGACCACGACAGCGACGGCCCCGCACGAGCTTGCTCGTGCGGGGCCGTCGCTGTCGTGCGAGGGGTGGAGCGAAAAGGCTCAGTCCTCGTCGTCGAGCTTGATCGAGCTGGTCTGCTGGACCTGCATCAGGAACTCGGTGTTGGACGCGGTCTTCTTCAACCGGTCCAACAGCACCTCGATGCTCTGCTGCGAGTCGAGCGCGGCCAGCACGCGACGCAGCTTCCACATGATCTTCAGCTCGTCGCCGCCGAGCAGGATCTCCTCGCGGCGGGTGCTGCTCTGGTTGACGTCGACGGCCGGGTAGATGCGACGCTCCGCGAGCTGACGCGACAGGCGCAGCTCCCAGTTGCCGGTGCCCTTGAACTCCTCGAAGATGACCTCGTCCATGCGCGAGCCGGACTCGATCAGCGCGGTCGCCAGGATGGTCAGCGAGCCGCCGTTCTCGATGTTGCGGGCGGCACCGAAGAACTTCTTCGGCGGGTAGAGCGCAGCCGAGTCGACACCACCGGACATGATGCGACCGCTGGCCGGGGCGGCCAGGTTGTAGGCGCGGCCCAGGCGGGTGATGCCGTCCAGCAGCACCACGACGTCCTGACCCAGCTCCACAAGTCGCTTGGCACGCGCGATGGCGAGCTCGGCGACCTCGGTGTGGTCCGTCGCGGGACGGTCGAAGGTCGAGGAGATGACCTCACCCTTGACCGAACGCTGGAAGTCGGTGACTTCCTCGGGACGCTCGTCGACGAGCACGACCATCAGGTGGCACTCGGGGTTGTTGGTGGTGATCGCGTTGGCGATCGCCTGCATGACCATGGTCTTACCGGACTTCGACGGGGCCACGATCAGGCCACGCTGGCCCTTGCCGATCGGTGCGACCAGGTCGATGACGCGGTTGGTCAGGTGCTTCGGGTCGTCCTCGAGGCGCAACCGCTCCTGCGGGTAGAGCGGGGTCAGCTTGCCGAACTCGACACGCTGCTTGGCCTGCTCGGGCGTCATACCGTTGACGGTGTCCAGGCGGACCAGAGCGTTGAACTTCTGGCGGGCCGGCAGCTGCTCGCCCTCGCGCAGCGCACGGATCGCACCGGTGACGGCGTCACCCTTGCGCATGCCGTTCTTCTTGACCATGCCCATCGGCACGTAGACGTCGTTGGGACCCGCGAGGTAACCGCTCGTGCGGACGAACGCGTAGTTGTCGAGCACGTCGACGATGCCGGCCACGGGGACCAGGACGTCGTCCTCGCGCACCTGCGTGTCCACGTCACCGAAGTCGTCGGCACCGCGGCCACGGCCGCGCTTGCGGTCGCGGCCACGCTGGCGTCGACGGTTGCGGTTGCCACCGTCGTCGTCGTTCCACCGGTCGCCGCGGTCGTTGTTGCGGTTGCCGCGGTCAGTGTTGCCACCTTGGCGGTTGCCACCCTGACGGTTGTTGCCGCCCTGGCGGTCGCCGTCGTTGTTGCGGTCGCCGCGGTCAGTGTTGCCACCCTGGCGGTTGCCACGGTCGTTGCGGTCGTTGCCGCGGTCGGTGCGGTCACCGGAGTTGCCGCGGTCGTTACCGCCCTGCTGCTGGTCCCCCTGGCGGTTGTTGCCGCCCTGCTGCTGGTCGCCCTGACGGTTGTTGCCTCGGTTGCCGCGGTCGCTGTCGCCGCTGTCGGCACGGTTGTGGTCGCCACGCTTGTCGCCGTTGTCGGCCCGCTGGCCGTCGCGCTCGTTGCGCTGCTGGTCGGCCGGCTCCGCCGGCTTGTCGGCAGCGTTGTCGGCGGGCCTGGAATCTGCGGGCCTGGAATCTGCGGGCCTGGAATCTGCGGGCTTGGAGTCGGCAGGCTTGTCGTCAGCAGGCTTGCTGTCGGCCGGTTTGCTGTCGGCCGGAACGGTCTGGGGCGCGGCGCTCTCAGCGGGGCCGGCCGGAGCGGAGGCCGCCCGGCGCGACCGGCGCGGAGTGCTCTGCGCACTGTCGGGAGCAGCGGACTTGTTCTCGCCCCCGCGCTCACGGATCGCGGAGAGCACATCGCTCTTGCGCATCTTGGAAGTGCCGCTGATGCCCATGGTCACCGCGAGCTGCTTGAGCTCATCCAGCTTCATCGTGCTCAGGCTGCCCTTGGAGGTGCCGCTGGAGCTCGAAGCAGGCGCCGCTGCGGGCGCGGAGAGTTCGGTGGTATCGGTCACGAAGGTTCCTTCCCCCTCGTTCGTCCGGCGCTGAGGCCGGTGTGGGGTGTGCCAAAAATAGTTAGCTTCTCAAAGCGAAGTAACACTCATCACCGGGATGCGCACTGCCGAAAGAATCGGCGAGCGACGTTGCGGTGAGGCATCGACATCCGGGACGAAACTGTCACTCGGTCGGCTTGGGCCGTCGATGCAAAACCAAACTTACACCGTCACGGGTGCGGAATGCGAAACGACTCGCACACCCGATGTGGCGATTCCCGGACGGAGCACCTGCCAGCCCACCGGCAACTCGTCGGCGCCGAGTGCGAATTCCCCTGCACCCAGCACCAACACGGCCGGCCCGGCACCCGAGATCGTGGCTGCGAGCCCGCGTGCTCGCAGCTGGTCGACGACCCCCATGCTCTGCTCGTATGACGCCCTGCGGGGCTCCTGGTGCAGCCAGTCCCGCGTGGCCGGCAGCAGCAACTCCGGCTCCTGGGTCAGCGCGTGCACCAGCAGGGCAGCACGTCCGGCGGTGGAGGCGGCAGCCGACAGCGAAACACTTTCGCCGAGCGCGGCCCGCGCGGTGTCGGTGGCCAGCGTCGCCTCCGGCAGGAGCACCGCCGACGTCACTTCGGGATGCAGCTGCGGACGCACCGTGCGCCACCCCGCGCCCTCGTCGTCGGCCCAGGAGACGGTCAGGCCGCCATACACACTCGCGGATGCGTTGTCCGGGTGGCCCTCGGACTGACCGGCGAGGTTGCTGAGCAGCGCCAGTGATGCCGGGTTGTCGATGCGTTCGCGGACCAGCGCGAGTGCCGTCGCCATACCTGCGACGATCGCGGCGGCCGACGATCCCAGACCTCGAGAGTGCGGAATTGCATTGCGGCAGTGCAGGATCAGGTCGGTCGGCGGCTCGATGCCGAGGTTCTGCCACATGGCCAGCGCCGAGCGCCAGACCAGGTGCGTGCCGTCCGTCGGCACGGCTCCGGTGCCGTGGCCTTCGACGGAGATGTGCAAGCCGTCACCGCCGATCGTGGCCTGCACCGTGTCGGTGATGCCGAGCCCAAGACCGATCGAGTCGAACCCCGGGCCGAGGTTGGCACTGCTCGCAGGCACCTCGATGGTGACCGAGGAACCGGGCGAAAACACTTCAGAATCCATGGAATTGAGTCCCGGTCAGCCTTCCAGGCCGAGGGCCCGCGCAGCAGTCACCGCGTCGACCGGCACCTTGGTCGGCTGCACCTGCTGCCCGTCGGCGTCCTGCAGCGCCCACTGCGGGTCCTTCAGGCCGTGCCCGGTAACGGTGCAGACGATCGTCGCACCGGCCGGGATCTCACCGCGCTCGTGCATCATCAGCAGGCCGGCGATGCTCGCGGCCGAACCCGGCTCCACGAAGATGCCTTCCTTGCTCGAGATGATGTGGTGCGCGTGCAGGATCTGCTCGTCGGTCACGGCGTCGATCAGGCCGCCGGACTCGTCGCGTGCCGCGATCGCCTGCTGCCACGACGCCGGATTGCCGATCCGGATCGCTGTCGCGATGGTGTCCGGGTCGTCGACCGGGTGGCCCTTCACGATCGGCGCCGCGCCAGCTGCCTGGAAGCCCCACATCTTCGGCGTCTTCGTGGTCGCACCGTCGGATCCGGTTGGCAGTGCCGCGGATTCGCGGTAGCCCTTCCAGTATGCGGTGATGTTGCCGGCGTTGCCGACCGGCAGGCAGTGGATGTCCGGCGCGTCGCCGAGCACGTCGATGACCTCGAAGGACGCGGTCTTCTGGCCCTCGATGCGTGCGGGGTTGACCGAGTTGACCAGCTCCACCGGGTAGGCCTCGGCCAGCTTGCGCGCCAGCGTCAGGCAGTCGTCGAAGTTGCCGTCGACCTGCAGCAGTTGCGCACCATGCGCGATCGCCTGGGCGAGCTTGCCCATCGCGATCTTGCCCTCGGGGACGAGCACGCCGCACGTCATACCGGCCTTGGTGGCGTATGCCGCCGCCGAAGCGGACGTGTTGCCGGTGGACGCGCAGATCACTGCTTTCGCACCGGCTTTCGCGGCTGCCGAGATCGCTGCCGTCATGCCGCGGTCCTTGAAGGAGCCGGTCGGGTTGAGGCCCTCGAACTTCACGTGCACGTCCGCGCCCACCTCGCCGCTGAGCCACTCCGCGTGGATCAGCGGCGTACCACCCTCCCCCAGCGTGATGACCGGCGCACCCTCCAACGAGGGCAACCTGTCGGCGTACTCACGAATAACGCCTCGCCACTGCTGGCGGCGTGCAGATTCGTTCCTCATCCCCACGCCTCCAGCCTGAGTTGTTGCTGCGCCCTTCGGTCGCCAGGTGCCATTACATTCCTTCCACACGGAGCACGGAGCTGACCTCGTGCACATCATCGAGCTTGCGAAGTTCTTCGACGGTCGCGACCAACGACTCGTCCGCCGCTTGGTTCGTGACCAGCTGCAGGATCGCCAGACCTTCCTCCGACCGGCGCACGCCCTGCCGCATGCTCTCGATCGAAACATCGTGTGCGCCAAAGACATTCGCGACTCGTGCGAGCACACCTGGGCGGTCCAGCACGTCCAGCCGGATGAAGTAGCTGGTCTGTGTCCGAGCGATCGGCAGCACCGGCAACTCGGCGTATGCCGACTCCCGCGGGCCGTGCCCTCCGACCACTCGATGACGGCCGGCCTGGACCAGGTCACCGAGCACGGCCGACGCCGTCGGCGCCGCTCCGGCTCCCTTGCCGTAGAACATCAGCTCACCGGCCAGCGCCGTCTCCAGGAAGACTGCGTTGAATGCGTCGTGCACCGAGGCGAGCGGGTGCGAGCGCGGCACCAGCGTCGGATGCACGCGCGCGCTGACTCCGTCGGGGGTCCGCTCGCAGATCGCGAGAAGCTTGACGACACAACCGATCTTGCGCGCATCGCGGATGTCGGCGTCGGTGATCCCCATGATCCCTTCGCAGTGCACGTCATCGCTGGAGACGCGGGTGTGGAAGGCGAGCGAAGCCAGGATCGCAGCCTTGGCCTGCGCGTCGTGTCCCTCGACGTCGGCGGTGGGGTCGGCCTCGGCATACCCGAGCTCCTGTGCCTCGGCGAGCACGTCGGGCAGCGCGGCACCGGTGCGGTCCATCTTGTCGAGGATGTAGTTCGTGGTGCCGTTGACGATGCCCATGACCCGCTGCACGTCATCGCCGGCGAGCGACTCCCGCAACGGTCGCAGCAGCGGTATGGCGCCCGCGACCGATGCCTCGAAGGACAGGTCGACGTTGCGCGCGTCCGCCGCGGCATATAGGCGGGGTCCGTCGGCGCCGAGCAGCGCCTTGTTGGCGGTGATGACCGCCGCGCCGTGCTCGATCGCCCGAAGCAGCAGCGTGCGCGCGGGTTCCAGCCCACCCATCAGCTCCACGACCAGGTCGGCATTGGAGACCAGTGACTCCGCGTCCGTGGTGAAAAGCTCTGGTGGCACACCGGATTCGGGGCGCGGCTTGGTCACGTCCCGAACTGCGACACCGATCAGCTCGAGCGGTGCGCCGACACGAGCGGCGAGGTCCGCGGCGTCATCGGTCAGCTGTCGGGCTACTGCACTGCCGACCACTCCGCAGCCGAGCAGCGCAACCCTCAGTGGCTTCGCCATACGTTTCTACTCCCCTTCGAGGGCCAACAGATCGTCAATCGTCTCGCGGCGCAGCCACGTGCGCACGCCGTCCGGCGTGACCGCCAGCACGGGCGGCCGCGTGACGTGGTTGTACTGGCTGGACAACGCCCGACAGTAGGCGCCGGTGGCGGCGACGGCGAGCAGGTCTCCGGGCTGCACATCGGACGGAAGTTGCTGGTCGCGCACGACGATGTCGCCGGACTCGCAGTGCTTGCCGACGACGCGTGATTGGGTCTGCTGCGCCTCACTGCGCCGATTGGCAAGCGTGGCAACGTAATCGGCCTGGTAGAGCGCCGGCCGCGGGTTGTCGCTCATACCGCCGTCGACCGAGATGTATGTGCGGACGAGTTCGTCGGTGGCCTGCACCGGCTTGACCGTGCCGACCTCGTAGAGCGTGATCCCGGCGGGTCCGATGATCGCGCGGCCGGGCTCGATCGACACGCGCGGCACCGGAGTCCGGGTCTCCTCGCACGCCGCCTGCACGATCGCGGCGAGCTGAGTCGCCATCTCGCGCGGGGCCAGCGGCTCGTCCTCGGGCACGTAGGCGATGCCGAACCCGCCACCGAGGTCGAGCTCCGGCAGCACGACGCCGTAGTCCTGCGCGATCTGCAGCTGTATGGCGATGAGGCGCTGCGCCGCGACCCGGAAGCCGTCGGAGTCGAAGATCTGCGAGCCGATGTGCGAGTGGAATCCCAACAACTGCAACTCATCCGGGTGTCGCAGCACCTCGCCGGCGGCCTCGGCCGCCTGCCCGCCCGACAGCGAGAAGCCGAACTTCTGGTCCTCGTGCGCGGTGGCGATGAACTCGTGGGTGTGCGCCTCGACCCCGGTCTTGACGCGCAGCATCACCCCGACGCGGACGCCACGGCTGCGGGCGATGGCGACGACCCGATCGATCTCGACCATCGAGTCGACGATGATCCGGCCGATGCCGTGGTCGACAGCGGCCTCGATCTCGGCGACGGACTTGTTGTTGCCATGCATGCCCGTGCGTTCGCCGGGGAAGCCCGCCTTCGCGGCCACCGCGAGCTCACCGCTGGTGCACACGTCCAGGCTCAGTCCTTCGGCGTCCAGCAGGCGCACCAGGGCGGAGCAGAGGAACGCCTTGCCGGCGTAGAACACGTCACACGTCGTCCCGATCGCCTCGAACGCAGTCCGAAACTCGTCCCGGAACGCGCAGGCGCGGGCGAGCAGATCCGGCACGTCGACCAGGTAGGCCGGCGTGCCGTATGTCGTCGCCAGCTCACTGAGCGGATGCCCGTGCAGGGCCAGCTCGCCGCCGGCGTTCTCACTGAGGCCGCTCGGCCACACGTGGGCGTCAAGTCGGGTAGCGGAAGTCACGGGCGACACGATACGGCGGCGCCGATGCGCCATACCGCCTCGTCCGACGGCTGAACATCGCGCGTCACGCGTAACCGTGTCGTGAGCACCACCCGGCGGCTGATAATCTTTGCGACGTGCTGGCCGCAGGACGGGCCATGGCACAGGCGGCTGATGCGATGATGAGGAACGAGTCCTTGCGTCCGGTTCGCCGCACGCCCCCGTAGCTCAGGGGATAGAGCACCGCCCTCCGGAGGCGGGAGCGCAGGTTCGAATCCTGCCGGGGGCACAAAATTCCAGCAGCTTGCTGCTGGTTTTTTTGTGCCCCCGGCAGAAGTAACAGGCGCATCGGACGACCGAGGAACGAGGTCGCACGAGGCGCCGACGGGGGCACAAAATTCCAGCAGCTTGCTGCTGGTTTTTTTGTGCCCCCGGCAGAAGTAACAGGCGCATCGGACGACCGAGGAACGAGGTCGCACGAGGCGCCGACGGGGGCACCGCTCAAGTGGCGGCGTTCACCACGCGACGGGTCCGGCCTCGTCGAAGAACTCACCGGTGGGTCCGTCGTCCGGCAGAGTCGCCAGCTGTATGGCGATGTGCGCGCCCTCCTCCGGAGTGCGGGTGCCACGGAAGCCGTTGAGGTCCGTGGCGCAGAATCCGGGACATCCGGCGTTGATCAGGATGCTCGTGTCTGCGAGTTCCTTCGCGTATTGCACGGTCACCGCGTTGAGGAACGTCTTCGAGGGCGCATACGCGACCGCGATCGGGCCGACGAAGGCGCCCGGCGTGGTCTGCAGCGTCAACGACCCGACACTGCTGGACATGTTCACGATGCGCGGCGACGCCGATCGGCGCAGCATCGGCAACATCGCGTTGGTCACGCGGATGACGCCCACGACGTTCGTGTCGACGACCTGCAGCATCGTGGCGGGCTCGACGGTGGTGGGCAACTGCGAGGCCCCGCCGGTGATGCCGGCGTTGTTGACCAGGACGTCCAATCCGCCCTCGTCGTGCTCGATCTGCCGGGCGGCCGCGGCGACGCTGTCGTCGGACGTCACGTCCAGCGGCACGCCGAACGCGTCCGCGCCGTTCGCGCGCAGCTTGTCCACCGCGTCCTCACGGCGCTGCTGGTCACGGGCGCCTACACCCACTCGCCACCCGAGCCGGCCGAGTCCGGCCGCGATCTCGTATCCGATGCCCTTGTTCGCGCCGGTCACCAGCGCAATCGTCTTTTCGCTCATGCATCGATCCTCGGCTCGACGACCGCTTCTGCGCCAAGACCGATCAGGTCGGCGGCGATACCTCTTGGGTATCGCCTCCGGCGTAGCGTGGTCGCCGTGGAGACTCGGGAATTGCGTTATTTCGTCGCGGTGGCCGAGGAGCTGAACTTCGGGCGCGCCGCGCAGCGGCTCGGCATGGCCCAGCCACCCCTCTCCCGCGCCATCGCTCAACTCGAGCGCCGGCTCGACGCGACGCTGTTGGAGCGGACGAGTCGCGGCGTGACTCTCACCGGTGCCGGCGCGGTGCTGCTCGACGAGGCACGGGCGGCTCTCGACGCAGTCGTCGCTGCCGAGCGTCGCACCCGGCGCGCCGCGGAGGTCGCCGATGGCAGGCCTGCGGTGGTCCTGGCCTCCAAGGCGGGCGCGTCGACGGAGTTGATCGCGAAACTGCTGGATGCCTACGCCTCCGAGCCGAACTCCGTCAGCGTCGACATGCTCCTGTGCGGCCCCGGAGAGCAGGGTCGGCTGTTGCGCACCGGCCGAGCGGACGTGGCGCTCTTGCACCGCCCGTTCGACTCACTCTCCGGACTGGACCACGAAACCCTCAGCACCGAGGGTCAGGTCGTCCTGCTGCCGGCCGGCCACCCGCTCGCCGGCCGGCCGCAGGTGCGCACCAGCGACGTGACGGACCTCCCCGGACTGCCGCAGCCGCGATGGCCGCGGGCCGACGGCGGCTACCCGGACGGTCCCGGCCCGAAAGTGCGCGACCACGCGCAGCTGCAACAACTCGTCTCGCTGGGCCGCGCGTCGGTGATCGCGCCCGAGTCCGCACGCACGAACCTCGGCCACGACCTGACCGCCATACCGGTCGTCGACGCCCCACAGGTGACCACGGTGATCGCCTGGCCACCGCACAGCCGGTCGGTGGCGGTCGCGGACCTGGTCCGCACGGCGGCCCGGCTCTGAACACATAGCGGACGTTCAGCCCCGCGGCTTCGCGCGCACGTGCGCCTTCTCCCCCTGCGTCCCGAAGAGACTCAGGCACTCGACCGGCTCGTCGTCGGCCGCCCCGAACCAGTGCGGTGTGCGGGTGTCGAACTCGGCGGCGTCACCCGGCTGCAGCACGAGATCGTGCTCGCCCAGGACCACCCGAAGCTTGCCGCTGAGCACGTAGAGCCAGTCGTAGCCCTCGTGCGTCTTGAGCTCCGGCTCCACGTGCCGGCCGACCCGCCGCGGCACGATGATCTTGTAGGCCTGGATGCCGCCCGGTCGCTGACTCAGCGGCAGCATCGTGATCCCGTGCGCCTTGATCGGTCGCATGTTGACCCGCGGGTCACCGGTCGGCGGCGCGTCGACCAGCTCGTCGAGCGTCACCCGGTAGATCTTCGCCAGCGGCAGCAGCAGCTCCAGCGTCGGGCGGCGGCCGCCGGACTCCAGCCGGGACAGCGTGCTCACCGCGACACCGGTCGCCCGTCCGACGTCGGCCAGCGTGAGCCCGCGCTGCTCGCGCAGTTGTCTGAGTCGCGGGCCGACCGCTTCGAGTGCCGTGTCCGAGTCCTCGTTCGCCATCCTGTTCGCCATACGACCAGTTTGCCATATCAGCAACAAGATTTGCCACCACGACATGTGCCGCGCAGGCTGTTCGTATGACTACAGACATGCTTCCCACAGACCAGGACGTCGTGGTGATCGGCGGCGGCGCCGCCGGCCTCAGCGGCGCATTGATGCTCGGCCGCTCAAGGCGATCCGTGACAGTGATCGACGCCGGCTCCCCACGCAACGCACCGGCCGACGGCATACACGGACTGCTCGCGTATGACGGAATGCCGCCCGCCGAGTACCTCCGGCTCGGCACCGAGAACGTTCGCCGGTATGGCGGTGCCGTCGTCGCCGGTGAGGTCTCGGCGGTCACCCGGGACGAGACCGGATTCGCGGTGACCCTCGCCGACGGACGCAGCACCCACGCCCGCCGGATCCTGCTCACCACCGGTCTGGTCGATGAGCTCCCGGACATCGCGGGCCTCGCCGAGCGTTGGGGCCGCGACGTCGTGCACTGCCCCTACTGCCACGGCTGGGAGGTGCGCGATCGGGACATCGCGGTGTTGGCCACCGGACCGATGGCGTTCCACAGCGCAGTGCTCTGGCGCCAGTTGTCCGACCGAATCACGTTGCTGCGCAACGGGATCGACTTCTCGGCCGAGCAACTTGCACAATTGGCAGCACGCGGGGTGCGGATCGTCGAGGGCCGCGTCCAGTCGGTCGTCACCGCCGACGACGCCATCACCGGTGTCGCGCTGGTCGACGGACAGGTCGTCCCGTGCGAGGTCATCGCGGCCGGCACGCACATGGTGGCGCGTGGCGGCGTGGTCGAGTCACTCGGCCTGTCGGCCGTCGAGCACCCCTCTGGCATGGGCGTCCATGTCCCCGCCGACGCCATGGGACGCACCGAGGTGCCCGGCGTGTGGGCCGCCGGCAATGTCACCGACCTGAGTGCGCAGGTCGGCGCCGCCGCCGCTGCGGGCGCCATGGCGGGCGCGCAGATCAATGCAGAGCTGGCGATGCAGGAGACCGCGGAAGCCACAGCCGGGTCGGCGGACTCAGTGGCCTGAGTCGGCCGTCGCCGCTGCGTCTGCGGTGAGCTGCCTAACCTTGGACACGTAAGGAACGCACCTCGACGAAGGCGGGCCATGAACCCCGACGGTTGGATGGGCCACACTGGCATCTGCTCAGTGACCTTCCGTCAGCTGCCACCGGCAGAACTGGTCGAGGCCACCGCCGCCGCCGGCCTGCATCGCATCGAGTGGGGATCCGACGTGCACGCGCCGCCGGATGATGCGGGTGCGCTCGACAACGTGCGGGGGCTCACGGCCGCGGCCGGGCTCACGGTGACTTCGTACGGCAGCTACTGGCGCGCGGGTGACAACGATCCGGCTCCGGAGCCGGCGGATCGCCCACCACCATCGATCGAGCAGCTGGTGTCGGCCGCTACCCGGATCGGAGCACCGCGGATCCGCGTATGGGCCGGCTCAGCCGGATCCGCGGAATGCCCTGCCGGGCAACGCGATCGGATCGTCCGGGACCTGCGGCACGCCGCGGAGGTGGGGGCTGTCAGCGGCATACAGATCGGCCTGGAGTTGCACCGGTTGACCCTCACCGACACGGTGGAGTCGACTCTGCGGCTGCTGGACGAGGTCGGACACGACAACCTTGCTACGTATTGGCAACCGCGGGTCGACGAGCCGGCGACCGACGCGATCGACGGTTTGCGCCGACTGGTCGATCGGGTGTGCGCGGTGCACGTCTTCTCGTGGTGGCCGTTCGCCGATCGGCTGCCGCTCGCCGATCGCGCGCAGCTCTGGCAGGGAGTGACCGCGCTGCTGCGCGAGCGGGCGGATCCGCTCGATCTGCTGCTGGAATTCGTCCCGGATGACGACCCGGCGGTGTTGCCGCGCGAGGCGGCGGCGCTGCGTTCGTGGCTGCCGCCCGATGCATCAGGGGACGACGCGCAGCCCTGAGCGACAAGTTCCGCGCGCTATTGCACCAGCAGGCAGAAGGGGTGCCCGGCCGGATCGGCCAGCACATACAGTGGCTCGCCCTCATCAGTCGAACGATCGAGGATCACCCGCGCACCGAGCTCGACCGCCCGCTGCCGATGGCGTTCGAGCTCCTCGATCGTGGGCACCTTGAAGTCCATGTGCATCTGCATCGGGACGTCCTCGGCCGGCCACGTCGGCGGCGTGGTGTCCTGCTTCTCCTGGACGGTGAGCACCCGACGCCCGGTGTCGTCGAGCAGCACCAGCCAGTCGGCGTCATCCGATGTGCCGTCCGCAGGCGGCTCCTCGCCGTCGCGATAGCGCAGGCCGAGCAGCTGCCGATAGAATTCCGCGAGCGCCCGGCAGTCGCGCGCATCGATCGCAGTGTGCAGGAGCACGGGGTATGCCGACATGGGCTCCTCCTCGATCGGAAGTCCTTGTCACGCTACCGCTGGGTGGCGTCGTCCACCTCACCGACGAGCTCCTCGAGCACGTCCTCCAGGAAGATCACACCCAGCACTTCGGACGCGGAGTCGTCGACGACCCGCGCGAGGTGGGCACCACTGCGCTGCATGGTGACCAGCATGTCGTCGACCTCGTCCGACGGAGCGACGGTCGCAAGCGGTCGGATGCGGCGCGGGGGGACGGGCTCGGCATACGCCTCGTTGGTCGCGTAGAGCACATCCTTGAGGTGCACGTAGCCGGCGATCACGCCCCGCCGGTCGAGCACCGGGTAGCGCGAGAAGCCGTGCTTGGCGACCAGCCGCTCGATGTCCTCCGGTGTCGCGCCGACCGGCACGGTGACCAGCTCGTCGACGGGCACCGCGACGTCCGCAGCGACACGATCGGTGAACTCCAACGCTCCCTGCACGCGCGCCGACTGCTCCTCCAACAACAACCCCTCGCGCTGCGACTCGGCAACGATGAGTTCGACCTCCTCGGCCGAGAATGCCGACGTGGCTTCGTCTTTCGGCTCCACACCCAGCCGGCGAACGGCCCACTTCGCGATCGCTTCCAGCGCGCGGATGATCGGCCCCAGCACCCGCGTCACCCACAACAACGCGGGCGCGAGGATCAGTGCGGCCCGGTCGGGTCCGGCGATGGCGAGGTTCTTGGGCACCATCTCGCCGAGCGTCACGTGCAGGTAGGCAACGATCAGCAGCGCCAGCAGCAGCGCGACGACGGTCGCCATACCGTGCGGTGCGCCGATGCTGGTGAAGATCGGTTCGATCAGATGGTGCAGCGCGTCCTCGGCGACCGCACCCAGCAAGACCGAGCACACCGTGATGCCCAGCTGCGCGCACGCCAGCAACGACGAAACGTTCTCCAGCGCCTCAAGACTCAGCTTCGCGCGCTTCGAACCGGACGCCGCCAGCGGCTCCAGCTGCGAGCGCCGTGCGGCCATGACCGCGAACTCCGCACCGACGAAGAACGCGTTGCCGAGCAGGAAGACCAGCGACAGGATGAGGTTCATTCGGTGACCTCCGGCCCGGCCGGTATGACGGGAGCGAGCCGCACCCGGTCCACGCGCCTGCCGTCCATGGCGACGACCCGCAGCGACCAACCGTCGAGGGCGACCTCGTCACCCACCTGCGGCACGCGTCCGACGGCGGCCATCACGAATCCGCCGACAGTCTCGTAGTAGACACCCTCGGGGATCGTCGCCCCGATGCGGTCCCGCACCTCGTCCGGGCGCCACAGTCCCGGCACCGTCCAGGACCCGTCCGGCAGCAGGCGACTCACGTCCACTCGCGGGTCGTGCTCGTCGCTGACCTCACCGACGATCTCCTCGATGACGTCCTCAAGGGTGACGACACCGGAGGTGCCGCCATACTCATCGACAACGATCGCCAGCTGGAAGCCACCGGCGCGCAACAGCAGCAGCAGCGGGTCGAGGTGCATCGTCTCGGGGACCAGGACCGGCCGGATCATCAGCGCGGTCACGGGCACGTCATCACGACGGTCCTGCGGCACCGCGATGGCCTTCTTGACATGGACCACGCCGACGACGTCGTCCCAGTCGTCACCGATGACCGGGAAGCGCGAATGTCCGGTGCTACGAGCCAGATCCACCACGTCAGCGGCGGTGGCGTCGCGTTCGACATACACACAACGCACGCGAGGACTCATGACGTCGGATGCGGTGCGTTCGCCGAAGTCCAGCGACCTGGTCAGCAGCTGCGCGGTGCCCTCCTCGAGGGTCCCCGCCTCCGCCGAGCGCCGCACCATCGAGGACAACTCCTGCGGGGTGCGCGCCGCGCTCAGCTCCTCCTGCGGCTCGATGCCGAAGCGCCGCAGCACGGCGTTCGCGGATCCGTTGAGTATGACGATCAGCGGCTTGGTCACGGTCGCGAAGATCCGCACCGGGCCGGCGACGATCTTCGCGACCTGCAGCGGCGCGGAGATGCCGAGGAACTGCGGGATGAGCTCGCCGAAGATCATCGAAAAGAGCGACGCGATGACCAGGGCGAGCACGGTGGCGACGGCGGCCGAGGCGGTCCCCGAGATGCCGATGGCGTCCAGCGGTCCCTCGAGCAGGGAGCCGAGTGACGGCTCGACCAGATAACCGAGGACCAGCGTGGTGATCGTGATGCCGACCTGCGCCGCGGATAGTTGTGTCGACAGCCGCCGCAGCGACGCGAGCACGACGCCGGCACGGGAGTCACCCGCGTCGACGGCTCGCTGCACCGACGGGCGGTCGAGAGCGACCAGGCTGAATTCGGCAGCAACGAAGAGCGCGGTACCGATGGTCAGCACGACCCCGGCGAGGATGAGGAGCCATTCCACCAACATGTCGCGCACATACTTTCATGCGGCCACGCCGGTCGAGTAGGGCGAGCCCCTGGGCGAGTCCGTATCGAGACCCGTGGCGGTCTCGATACACCTCCCCCGCTCCGCTCCCCCGGCACTCGACCCGCAAGAGCTCCTACTACTTGAGTTCGTCGATCCGCCGCTGGGCCTCGTGCACGATCCGCAGCGCCTCGACGCGCACTGCTTGGCTGGTATGGCGTGAGCGCATCACCTTCCGCGCGCTCTGCCGCAGCTCGTTGATCGCGCGCTCGAACTCGTGGCCCGCGTTGCCCTTCATCTGCTCGCCGCTGGCCGGCTTGGCGACGCGGCGGGCCTCCTGAGCAGCGGCCTTCAACTCGGCGCGCAGGTCGGCCGACTCGCCCTTGACCCGCGAGCGGACCTCCTCAGCGAGCTGGCTGGCCGACCGGTCGAGGTCCGTCTCGAGGTCGCCCAGGTCGGACTGCCGTCGCTCAACCTCGGCGCGACCGGCGTCGGTGATGGTGTAGGTCACCTTGCGGCCGTCATCGCCGCGGCTGACCAATCCCTCTTCCTCGAGTTTGGCCAGACGCGGATAGACCGTGCCGGCGCTCGGTGTGTAGAGGCCGTTGAAGCGTTGCTCGAGGTCACGCATGATCTCGTAGCCGTGTCGTGGACCCTCGCTCAGCAGCGACAGCAGGTAGAGCCGCAGTTGCCCGTGCGCAAATACCGGCGCCATCTCAGGACTCCTTGTCGAGCGACGGACCGCCGCCGGTCGGCTCAGCACGCAGCACCACTACGTCGCCGGACACCGACGAGGCGGACAGCCGCAGCGACTCGTCACCGTCGCGGGCCTCCCCGCCGCGGTGCCACTTGCCGCCGAGCTTCACCCCGTCGACGATCGCGGCTCCGCTCATGGTGGACACGTTGACGCGGTAGCCGCCACCGGCCGGCACCCGCACGGTCACATCGCCCGAGACGGTGTTGGACTCGACCTTCGCCTGCTGATTGGTCAGGTCCAGGGTGATGTCGCCGGAAACGCCGTTGAGTTCGATCGGGTGGAGGGCGCTGTCGTGCACCGTCATACTGCCCGAAACAGTGTTGGCCTCGAGCCGCCCACGTAGCTGGTGACCCTCGAAAGTGCCTGACACGCCATTGATCTCGATGCGACCGTCGATGTCGTCGGCGGTCACATCACCACTGACGGTGTTGAGCGACGTCCGTGCATGTATGCCGCTCACGACCACCCCGGCACTGACGGTGTTGATGTCTGTCCGGGCATCGCGCGGGATCGCGATCGACACCCGCGCCTTGAGCTGCATGCTGCCGCCGAAGCCCTTGAGCGTCTCCCAGAGATTGCCGCCCTCGACCTTCACATGACTGATCTGCAGCTTGTCGCCGTTCCAGGTCACTTTCAGCGGCGGACCCACAACCTCCTGCACCTCGACCTGCGCCGTCGGGGCATCATGGGTGACGACGTCGACGTGGCCACCGACGAGCCCGACCGTCAAGCGCGTGACGCGCTCGCCCTCACCGCCGATGTCGAGCACCTTCGGCCCGTCGAGCTCCCACTGCTGCGCCATCGCGTCTCCTCTTCTAGGTCACGACATATCGCGTTCATGGTAAACACGATATGTCGCAAGTTGCAACCGGTGCGGATTATGCCGGAGTCCGCCTGCGAAATGTCGGAACTCGACCTCCCAAAGCTAAGGCAGCCGATACGATTCGGGCGGGAGGAGGCGGCTTCGCGCACTCCTTTGGCCGGGAGCAGACAAGGAGGCGCTGCGTGAATGTCACTGATTCATTGAGCTCGGCGCAGCGGACCGGCCGTCCAACGCGAAGCACCAACATCGCCAAACAGCGCCACCACTTCCGGACCGTCGTGGCAGCCCTCGACGTCGTGGTCATCGTCGTGGCCATCGTGATCGCCGTCCTCCTCCGCTTCGGCGAGAACACCGACGCCGCGCAGGTGGGGACCGCATCGGGACCACTGGGCTACACCTTCTTCTCAGCATGCCTCGCGATCGCATGGGTCATCGCGCTGCACGCGAAGCAGTGCTATCGCGTGGAGCTCTTCGGCGTGGGCGACGACGAATTCCGCCGGGTCGCCCGCGCGACTTTTGGCCTCTTCGGTGCCATCGCCATCGTCGCGCTACTCGCCAAGCTCGACCTCGCGCGCGGCTACCTGGCCATCGCCTTTCCGCTGGGACTGTTGCTGCTCCTTCTGGAGCGGGCGATCGTCCGCCGCTGGATCGTGCGCCGTCGGGCACACGGCGACTACTGCGATCAAACACTCATCATCGGCACCCCGCCGGAGGTTCGGCGCGCGGCATCGGTGATAGCGCGCCACCCGGCCGCCGGCTACCGGGCTGCGCTCGTCTCGGTGATCGGCACCGACGAGTCGCCCTTCGTCCTCTCCGACGGCACCGAGGTCGACAACGTCGGACCGATCGCGGACGTGTCGACCCTGGACGGCTCGATCAACACCCTGATCGTCGCCGGCCAGAGCGCCATGACCCCAGAGGAGGTCCGCCAGATCGGCTGGCAACTGGAGGGCACCGACATCCGGCTGGCACTCACCAGCACGATGACCGACGTCGCCGGCCCGCGCATCCACCGGCGCCCGATCGAGGGCCTGCCACTGATGAGCGTGGAGTCCCCGACGTATGCCGGACGGAAGTTCCTCGTCAAGCGCATGCTGGACATTGCGATCAGCGTCGTTGTGCTTGTACTCCTCTCGCCGGTGCTCGTGGTGCTCGCGGCGTGCGTCTATTTCGAGGACCGCGGGCCGGTGCTGTTCCGACAGGTCCGGGTCGGGGTCAACGGACAACTCTTCCGGATGACGAAGTTCCGCTCCATGGTCGTCGACGCCGAGAAGCTGCGCGCGGACCTGGTGCCGGACGATGCGAGCGGTGTCCTGTTCAAGATGAAGGACGACCCACGCATCACCCGGGTCGGCAAGTTCATCCGCACCTACTCACTCGACGAGTTGCCGCAACTCTTCGACGTGCTGATCGGCCACATGTCCCTCGTCGGCCCCCGGCCGCCATTGCCCGACGAGGTGCGTCGCTACGAGAAGCACGTGCATCGCCGCCTCAACGTCAAGCCCGGGGTCACCGGCCCCTGGCAGGTCGGTGGCCGGTCCAAGCTCACCTGGGCGCAGAGCGTCCAGAAGGACCTCTATTACGTCGAGAATTGGTCCGTCACAGGCGATCTGGCAATCTTGGCGCGCACGGTCCGTGCGGTCCTACAACGAGAGGGAGCACACTGACCCGATGCTCGCCACCGAGAGCATGCCCATGAAACAAGGGGTCAGCCTTGCCCACGCGCTCTGTCAGGCCGTCGCCGACGATGCCGGCGTGCGAGCGTTGTTCCTCAAAGGCCCCACGGCTGGCCAGCAACGCCTGCGGTCCACGACGCATGTCTCCGGGGACGTCGATGTGCTGTGCCTTCCGGAGGACCTGGCCGCCATGGAGGCCGGTCTGCGGGCACGGGGCTGGCGCCTGCGGCCAGTCTCGACCGCCGCACGCGAATTCACCACGCACTCAGTCACTTACATTCACGACTCCTGGCCGTGTGACATCGACCTGCACACCAATTTCCCGGGCATGCTCGCAGATCCCTCGGCCTCCTTCGAAGCACTCTGGAGCAGCCGCGAGGAGCACTCGTTCGCCGGTGTGCCCGCGATGACACCCAATCGCACCGCACAGTTCCTGGTTCTCCTCCTGCACGGCTTACGGTCCCCCGGGCTGGCGCGCAACACCCACGAGATCGCGACGGCCCAGACGATGTACCACGACGGACTGACCGATGACGAGCGTGCCGACCTCCGCGCGCTGGTGGTCGCCACCGGGTCCGCGGAGCCGACACAGGATTTCTTCCGGCGCGTCGGTGACCCGATCGACGTGCCCGCCCGGCCGTCCGTCGGTTACGCCTTGTGGCAGCTGAAGACCGGTCCCAGCCGGACCGAGAGCTGGATGCTGCTCGCCCTCCGTACCCGTGGAAAGCAGCGACTGCGCGTGCTGTTCCGGGCTGTGGTTCCCACTCGAGCAGATATGTACGCCGACCACCCGGAGAGCGCGCAGGGCTTTACGAGACTGGTCTCGGCGCACAGACATCGCCTGTCCCGTGCAGCGCGCCTCGCCCCTCGCGCCGTCCGGCAGATATTGCGAGCACGCCAAGCCCTGCGCTCCACGCAGCCGGTCGTGCCCGGTCGGCTGCTCAGCGTCGTCGAGGACGCGGGCGCCAACTCTCGGCTATCGCACTCATCGCCTTCACGAACGACGGCTCCGATGGTCGCGCCGCACGCTGCCGAGTGGACCGACGACCAGCAGATCCTCTTCGTCCTACCACTGCACAGCCCGACGTCGAAGGTGCTCGCCCTGCGGGACACAGCGGCCGCACTGTGGACCCTGATCCAGGACACGGGCACCTCGCCGGAGCAACTCGCCTCGGCGGCGTGTCTGCATTGGCAGATCCCTGCCGACACCGTCCGACCTGATGTCGAGGTGTTCCTCTCGCAACTGGTCGACTGGGGTGCCCTGGTCGCCGCCTGACGACCCGGGAGCGCAGCCGTGACGCCCTTCCTCGGATGCTTCGCGGCGCCCCGCCGCCGCCGTCGCGCACACGGCCGACACGCCCCGAAGTCCGCGGAAAATCCGCCATAGCACACGCCGTTGACCTGGTGTGGCCAAAAGAGCCGTGAGCGTTAGGCTGGACCTGTGTGGCGATCCCCGTTCGTCATACGCCGAAACCCGCACAGCCGGACCTGAAGCATGGCCGTGCCGACCTTGACGAAAGAGGCGCATTCGCGTGTCATCCCAGTCGCCTGACCCACTCGCGACATTCGGACCCAATGAATGGCTCGTCGACGAGCTCTACGAGCAGTACAAGCAGGACAAGAACTCCGTCGACAAGGCGTGGTGGAGCTTCTTCGCGGATTACCGGCCGAGAACCCCCGACACGTCGGCCACGGGCAACGGGCACACGCCGGCCGGTTCGAGCGCACCGGCACAGCAGCCCGCCGGCCCCGCGAAGGCTGCAAAGGCCGCGCCGGAGAGTGCGCAGCCGCGAGGCGCAGACACCACCGGCGCCGACAGCAAGGGCCCCGACGCGACGAGCAACCGTGCGACCACCGAGCCGCCCAAGGGCGCAGCGCGCCGCGCGCCCAAGGAAGCTCCTCGACCCAACCCCCGCGACTGGGAGTTGAAGAACGCCAAGGTCATCGCGCGTGACGCGGCCACCCCGAAGGTCCCCGAGGTCGACCCGGCCGAGAGCCAGACGACCCCGCTGAAGGGCGTCGCCGCTCGCATCGTCTCCAACATGGAGGCCAGCCTCGAGGTCCCGACCGCGACCAGCGTGCGCTCCGTGCCGGCCAAGCTGCTGATCGACAACCGCATCGTCATCAACAACCACCTGTCCCGCAGCCGCGGCGGCAAGGTCAGCTTCACCCACCTCGTGGGTTACGCGATCATCAAGGCGCTCAAGCTCGTCCCCGAGATGAACTACGCGCTCGGCGAGGACGACAAGGGCAAGCCGACGCTGATCAAGCCGGGTCACGTCGGTTTCGGTCTGGCCATCGACCTGCAGAAGGACGACGGATCACGGACGCTCGTCGTGCCCAGCGTCAAGGGCGCCGAGGAGATGGACTTCGCGCAGTTCTGGGCGGCATACGAGGAAATGGTCCGCAAGGCGCGCGGCAACAAGCTGACGCTCGAGGACTACCAGGGCACCACGATCAGCCTGACCAACCCCGGGGGCATCGGCACCGTGCACTCGATCCCGCGGCTGATGAAGGGCGCGGGCGCGATCATCGGCGTCGGCGCACTCGAATACCCGGCCGAGTGGCAGGGCGCCAGCTCCGACACCCTCAACGAAGCCGCGGTCAGCAAGATCATCACGCTGACCTCCACCTACGACCACCGCGTCATCCAGGGTGCGGTCTCCGGTGAGTTCCTGCGTGTCGTGCACCAGCTGCTGCTGGGTCAGGACAACTTCTACGACGAGATCTTCCAGTCGCTGAAGATCCCCTACGAGCCCATCCGTTGGGTGCAGGACATCGATGCGGGCCACGACGACGACATCAACAAGGTCGCCCGGGTCCAGGAGCTGATCCACGCCTACCGCGTGCGCGGCCACCTGATGGCCGACACGGACCCGCTCGAATACAAGCAGCGCCGGCACACCGACCTCGACGTCACGACGCACGGTCTGACGTTGTGGGATTTGGACCGCACGTTCCCGACGGGTGGTTTCGGCGGCAAGCCGTTCCTGAAGCTGCGCGAGATACTCGGCATCCTACGCGACGCCTACTGCCGCTCGATCGGCATCGAATACATGCACATCCAGGACCCCGAGCAGCGGGCCTGGGTGCAGAGCAAGGTCGAGAAGGGTTACGAGAAGCAGTCCAGCGCCGAGCAGTTGCGCATCCTGCGCCGGCTCAACGCGGCGGAGGCTTTCGAGACCTTCCTGCAGACCAAGTTCGTCGGCCAGAAGCGGTTCTCGCTGGAGGGTGGCGAGTCGGCCATCGCGGTGCTCGACCGGATCATCTCCGAGGCCGCCGACGACAAGATGGATGAGGTCTGCATCGGTATGCCGCACCGCGGCCGTCTCAACGTGCTGGCCAACATCGCCGGCAAGTCCTACGGGCAGATCTTCAGAGAGTTCGAGGACCAGCAGTCCAAGAAGTCGGTGCAGGGCTCGGGTGACGTGAAATACCACCTCGGCACCGAGGGCACCTTCACCTCCGATGCGGGCAACAGCACCAGCGTCTACCTCGCGGCCAACCCGTCGCATCTGGAGGCGGTCAACCCGGTGCTCGAGGGCATCGCTCGCGCCAAGCAGGACCGCATCAACCTGGCCGGTGCTGCCTTCACGGTGCTACCGATCCTGATGCACGGTGACGCGGCGTTCGCCGGTCAGGGCATTGTCGCCGAGACGCTCAACCTGTCGCAGCTGCGCGGTTACCGCACCGGCGGCACGATCCACATCGTCGTCAACAACCAGGTCGGCTTCACCACCGCGCCGGAGCAGAGCCGCAGCTCGCAATACAGCACGGACGTCGCGCGGATGATCCAGGCACCGATCTTCCACGTCAACGGCGACGACCCGGAGGCGTGTGTCGGGGTGGCCGAACTCGCCTACGAATACCGGCAGAAGTTCAACCGCGACGTCGTCATCGACATGATCTGCTACCGCCGCCGCGGTCACAACGAGGGCGACGACCCGTCGATGACCCAGCCGATGATGTACAAGCTCATCGAGGCCAAGCGCAGTGTCCGCAAGCTCTACACCGAGGCGCTCATCGGACGTGGCGACATCACACCCGAGGAGGCCGAGGCAGCGCTGAAGGACTACCAGAAACAGCTGGAGCGGGTCTTCACCGAGACCAAGGCCGCCAAGCAGGAGCTGTCTGCGCCGGCCGCGGACAGCTCGGTCGGCACCGACGCCGAGGGCCACGGTGGCCTCGAGCGTCCCTCCGCGCAGGAGGAGGACGACACCCGCGAGGACGGCAGCGTCTTCGACACCGCGATCCCCAGCGAAGAGTTGCTGACCATCGGCAAGACATGGGCCAACCCGCCGGACGGCTTCACCGTCCACCCCAAGCTGGCCAAGCTGATGCAGCGTCGCGCGGACATGACGACCAGCGGCGGCATCGACTGGGCCATGGCCGAGATGCTCGCGTTCGGTTCGCTGCTGATGGAAGGCACCCCGGTGCGCTTGGCCGGCCAGGACAGCCGCCGCGGCACGTTCGTGCAGCGGCACTCGGTGCTGATCGACCACACGAACGGCAACGAGTGGACTCCGCTGCGCTACCTCTCCTCCGACCAGGCGTGGTTCTGGGTCTACGACTCACTGTTGAGTGAATACGCCGCGCTCGGTTTCGAATACGGCTACTCCGTGGAACGCCCCGACGCACTCGTGCTGTGGGAGGCGCAGTTCGGCGACTTCGTCGACGGAGCGCAGACGATCATCGACGAGTTCATCAGCTCCTCGGAGCAGAAGTGGACCCAGCGTTCGTCGGTCGTGCTCCTGCTGCCGCACGGTTACGAGGGCCAAGGAGCCGACCACTCGTCGGCGCGCATCGAGCGCTTCCTGCAGCTCTTCGCCGAGGACAACATGACGATCGCCTACCCGTCGACGCCTGCGTCCTACTTCCACCTGCTGCGCCGTCAGGCCGCGGCTCGCCCGCGCAAGCCGCTGATCGTTTTCACGCCGAAGCAACTGCTGCGTCTGAAGGCCGCGACCTCCAACACCGAGGACTTCACCAACGGACGTTTCCGCCCGGTGATGTCCGACCACGAGTCGCCGAAGCCGGAGGACGTGACCCGCGTGCTGCTGGCGTCGTCGCGCGTGGTCTACGACCTGGAGGCCGAGCGCGCCAAGCGCGAGGACAAGCAGACCGCGATCGTGCGTGTTGAGCAGCTCGCGCCGATCCCGGCGCAGGACATCGCCGACGAGCTGGCCAAGTACCCGCACGCCGAGGTCGTGTGGGTGCAGGACGAGCCGAAGAACCAGGGCGCCTGGCCCTTCATGGCGCTCAACCTGCCGGAGATGCTCGCCCCGCTCGGCGAGACACGTCCAATGCGGTTGGTCTCCCGTCCCGCGTCGGCAGCCCCGGCCACCGGCTCGCACAAGCGGCACGACGAGCAGCGTGAGCAGCTGATGAAGCAAGCCTTCGACCGCTGACACCCGCTGGTCGAGTAACCGAGCCGCTCGGCGAGGCGTATCGAGACCAAGGGACCATCACCACGAAAAGGGCCGCACGCCACATGGTGTGCGGCCCGATTCGTATCCGTCTCAGCGAGCTGTCACCTCTCGACCGGGTCGAACACTGCGAACCCCAACTGCTGCGCGACATGCGACATGTTCCTGGCGTGCCTGACGATGATGAGATCGTCCAACCCCGACTGCAACGCCGACGCCGGATGGATCGCGTCCAGTGGATTCACGTGCGGCACGATCGCCTCCGCCCCCGCGAGCGTCGCGTGGTCCACAGGGATGGTCGCCAGGCGAGCGGTGATCTCGCCCCCGCCGGTCCAACGGCAGCGCCCCCTACGCAGCAGTCTGGTCAGCTCCGTGCGCAGCAGTCGCGACGAAACAAGGAGTTCCTGCCCATCGATCGCTCGGGCGAACCACTCGACAGCGGCCGGCGACTGCCCGAGCAGGATCCGACCAGCCACGATGCGGTTGGCGGTGCCACAGTGAGCCATGAACACGGCACTACGCCAGCGGCGCACAAACCTACTCGTCGCGGCATTCGTCTGCGTCGGCCTCCTCGCGGTGGGCTTGCTCTGGCACCGAGCATCCGAGCACCCATTGAAGGCATCGGCGGACGTGCCGAGTGCCGCGCCGGAGGGATCACCAGCCGTGGTGGTCAGTACTACGCAGGACAGGAAGACCATCCGGTATCGAGCCGTGCGGGTCGATATCCCCGCGTCGTGGCAACGAGTCGACATGCGCGGGTGCGAGTTCGCCTTCGAGCACTGGGCACCCGCGGGCGCGGCCCAGTGCGACATCGATCGCGGGGTCGCCTTCTACACGTCCGCCACCTTCGATCCAGGGCAGAAGCCCGGTGTCCACTCCGCCGGCGACAACGCCTGGGCCGGCTACACCGATGCCGGCGATCTCGCCGTTTACGCAGCTGGCAACAACCGTGCGGCGGTCCAGCGAGTGTTGTCCTCCGCCCGGAAGGACGACCGGTCAGCGCGCTGACTCCTCAGTCACCGATGCCCTCCAATTCGGCGACATCGTCGTCGGTGAGCAGAAGTAGCACACCAACACGGCCTTCGCGACAGGTCGTGAGCACATATCGGGTTCTGAGGTTCGTGTCGATTCGGCCCAGGTTCCGCTATAGATTTCGAGGGTGTATTTCACGGACAGGGGCATTGAAGAGCTCGCTACGCGACGTGGCGACGAGGAAGTCACCTTGGGCTGGCTGTCGGACCAGTTGCGCACCTTCGTCGATCTCAACCCGGACTTCGAGACACCGGTCGAACGGCTCGCCACCTGGCTGGCGCGTCTCGACGATGATGACGAGGACGACGACTGACTCGACGTCCCCGGTGCGACATTCCGGACTTCGCGACTCGCGAGCATGCCCTTCACGGCTCACGTGCACTGATGCGCGACAATGACGGACGTGACCAATCACCACGACGGCAGCGAACCTGACTTCAGCCCCACCACGCGCTTTCACGTCACCGAAGGCGACCGTCACGTGGGCCTGTGCTTCGTCGGAGATTCTTTCGTCGCAGGACTGGGCGATCCGAAGGCCCTCGGCTGGGTCTCTCGCGTGGTCGCCCGTACCCCCACCTCCGGCATCGACCTCGCCAGCTACAACCTCGGCATCCGCGGCCAGAGCTCCACCGACGTGCTGGCGCGCTGGCAGACCGAGTGTGAGCCGCGCTGGGAGAAGGCCAACGAACGCCGCCTCGTGGTCAGTGTCGGCCTCAACGACATCGCGCAGGGCTTGACCACCGCGCGTTCCCGCCTGAACCTCGCCAACATCCTCGACGACGCGTCGTCGTCCGCCATCTCCTCGTATGTCGTCGGCCCGTCCCCCACCATCGACGCCGAGACCAACGACCGCCTGCAGATCCTCGTCGACGCCCAGTCCGACGTCTGCTCCCGCCGTGGCATCACGTATGTCGACTGCTTCCGCCCCCTGCTCGGTCACGACCAGTGGCACGCCGACCTCGCCTCCGGTGATGGCATCCACCCTGGCCAGGCCGGCTACGGCCTCATCGCCTGGCTGGTCCTGCACGCCGGCTGGCAGAGCTGGCTACAACTCGACGGCTAATCGCTGACTGGCTCGCCACTGAACTCAAGACCGCAAGAGCCAACTGTCGGCTGCGGTCCGCTGATCGGCCTTCGGAAGACTCTCCAGCACATCCATCGGGGGCAGCGGATTCGTTACGGCACTCACAATCGCCAATGCGAGCTCACTTGGCGAGTAACGCGAGCCAACGACTCGATGCCCATGTGCGGACAACCACTGCGCAATCCCAGTCTCGTCGCTTGACACGATTGTGCACCCATATGAGAGGCCTTCGAGTATGGGCAGTCCGATTTGCTCTCGCCACGTAGCTGTCCGGCGAGACGCTAACACTAGGACACTCGCAGCCTCTAACTCCGCACGGATGTCAGAGCGAGGCGGATCGAATCGCACGGTCACACCCCGTCGATGCTCTGCCCAAGTCCGAACAAACGCCTCCTGAGCACGAGACCCTTTTCCGACAATCACAAGCTCAGTTCCAGCCTGGGCAGCTACGGCGGGCCATGCACGCAACAGGTCCTGAAGACCTTTTCGCTCCTCGAAGCTGCCAAGGAAGATCACACGCCCTCGATCCTTCTTTGGAGCCGAGCACAAAGGTTGCGGCAGGCCTTCGATTGTTCGTATCTCCGTTCGTGCGGATACCCTCGCCCACAGTCGAGGACCGAGCTCTACGCGATACATATCAGAGCTCCCCGCTGTTCCAAACGCGATCCGATCGATCGAGCCGAACACCATCGACCACGTTGCTCGAAGCACAGTCCTCGACACACATTCCGGCAAACGGCTCCGCGTCGAAAGTTTGGAAATCTGGCTCACATTTTCGATCGCGTATGTAACGACCAAGGGACGACGCGAACGCGGAGCCAGTCGTTTGGCCGCCGCCAGCACTAATAATCGGGGCAGCAGCGGAATCGCAAGCGGCTCAGCGACCTCTAGCACGGATAGACGGCCAGAAAATACCTCGCGAGCGACCCCAAACACGGACTTGAGCTGAACCAGTTTCCCAGAAGGAGTGGCCGCTGGGTGCCAGTCGGCCCTCGTCGAGCAGTAGTAAAGGGCATCTGCCGAAGAATTAGCTAGGCGCTCGAGATGCGCCGTACGCGCTACTGGGAAGAACGAAACCTTGAGCCGTTTCATCAGAACGAGCCATGTCCCATCAGCGAAACTCCTATAACAGATAACGATAACGCTCCAAGGGCCATCGAAGCAGCCGAATTCCGGAGCGACAAGCGGACAGCAAAAATGATCGAGGATACTCCATCAAGCAAGACCATGCCCACCAACAGTACCGCTGGGCTAAATTGATTGATAGAGAGTAGAAATGAAATCATTAGAACGACGACCAAAGATGTAACAATCGGGGCAGCAGATACCTTCGCCGGCAAGAGTCGATATGCGAGACGCTGCATACCAGCAGCGTATAAAGACGTACTCATCCAAGCAGTCAAAAGCAGAACCAACCCGGCGTCCCGCTCGGATTGCACGACTCCGATGAAAGCAGCAATACCAATCCCCGCGAACGAGGCCGCAGCAGAAACGGCCAAAGTCACTCGACCAGCCTCGCGCGAGTGCTGAGTCTCTCCATGCACAAGGAACGGCAACACTGAATTGCTAAAGACACCAGCACATCCACCAACTACCCGTTGCGCGACTGAAAAATATGAAAGAAACGCTGGCGCGAGACTGGCTGCATACGACTGCAACGTCAAACCACCACCGTATCCGGCAATAGACTTGCCGAGGTACCAACCCGAAGCCTGTCGGTTGGTTTCAGCCACAGAATCGACTGCTGTCGCAGAGTTTACCCGAGCATTCGGGCCACCACGGGCGTGCGCCCCGAGCCGCGCGGATCGCTGGAAGGCGCGCATCACAAGGAAAGTGATTTCTCCAAAGATCGCCCCGACGAGCATCGTGACGGTACCAGCACCGGCATGGGTTACCTTGAATGCGCAGAGACCAAATATTGCTCCCAGGCTTCCGAAGAAGGTAGCCGCCGAAAGAGGAAAAGCGTCCCCACGAACCGCCTCACGAAACCCATCATAGGTCGCCACCAAGACAAGACCCGAGAAGAGGACAGTCAGGACAGTCAATAGGAACGCGTCTTGTACATCTCCCAACCGAGACGTATAAATTGCAACGGCAGGGGCGCTCGATAATGGCACGAGCAGTATGCTGAATTTCATCCAATTACAAGCGGCCTCCTTTGCACCTCTCAGTAAAAGTGGATAGCAAACACCGGTCAGTACCAGTTGCATGGGGACGCTTGTCCATGCAAGAAGCAAAAAAAAGTAGTCAGTAGTGTGTCCAGCGCCAGTCCAGACAATCAAGAGCACATACTGGATCAGTCCGCTAAGTTGAGAGCCCGCATTCACCAGAACCGGCGCCGCGACTGCCCGCCCATATTTGGAGGCCAGGCTGCGAGCTCCAGCTCTGGCGGTCACCGCTTACCCTTCGCTGACCTGGCCACCGCATGCCCATAGGCGCGGAAACGCCTTCGGTCATAAGCCGAGCGAGCTATCGCAGATCTTGCCAAGAACCCGGACGCAACCACCGCCCGCCACGCTACACGCTTCGCTCGTGCGCGACCGAAATGCAGGTCATAGAGCTCCGCCAGATTAACGATCCACTCAGTTCTTATTCGGCCGTCATTTCCAGCGGAGCTTAGTCCTGCGGCATGCTCAGCCTCGGTCGAACCGAGCAGCACGACCCTCCATCCCGCGTCACCCAACCTAAGGCAGTAGTCCAGATCCTCGGCGTACATGAACCACCGCGTCGTCATGCCGCCAACGCTATTCCAGGCATCGCGACGCGTCAGCAGGCACGCACCGGTCACCCAATCCACGGCCATCTCGTCGGCGACTTGATTGCGAAGGAGATAGTGCCCACGCAACGAGAAGTTGATGCGCGCAAGGCGTGATATCCCAGACATGTGCAGAATCATCCGCGGCAGGGTGGGAGCCCACCCGGCAGGCACAGCGACATCATTTGCTCGCTCATTCACTAGTGGCGCGACAGCACCGCATCGGCGGTGACTGCGCACATACTCGAGTAGGTTGCGATATGCATCAGGTCCTAATCGTGCATCGGGATTCAGGAGCAGCAAGAATTCTTCACTAGATAATGAAACCGCCTGCCGCACCGCTCGCGCAAATCCCACGTTTTCGTGATTCAAAATGACATGTGGATTGACCGAGTGAGATCGGCACCGGATCACGGTGTCGTCACTTGAGTTGTTGTCGACAATAATCAGTCGGATTCCTGAACTCAGTTGCGCTACAGAGTCAAGAAGACCATTGATTACGCGCGAACTGTTATACGTGACAACCACAACCGCAGTTTCGTCACGTACGCCCCTCCCAAGCCTCTTTGCATTCACAGCCGCCTTGATACCTCTCGCGCTGGAACCCCCGCCACAACCGAAAACTCCGCAACGTCTCGAGTGACGACGGCACCTGCAGCAATCACGGCTCCGCGCCGTATATGCACTCCGGCGGTGACGATCGCGCCAGCACCTATCCAAACGTCGTCCTCGATGTGCACGGAGTCACGCAATTCACCCTGTTCAATTATCGGCGTGTTGACGTCAGACGTTATATGGTTTTCGGAGAATATTTGGACCCCAGGACCGAGCAAGACGTTTTGTCCGATATAGACGCCCCCCCCTCCATGGATAAAGTTGTTCACTCCAATCGCCGACCGACGGCCGATCATAATGCCAATCCCGAGATTTCGTATGACCCCGCTCGCGCGGATGACAGCGCCGCGGTCGATAGTCACTTCGTCCGCTATCTGAATGCCGTCTCTGGACATCGCGTCCACTAACACATCCTGGCCAACCGACGTCCGTTCACCAAGCGTCAGATGTCGACGATTAAGCAACCTCGCCCCACGATCGACGTATGTAGACGGATACCCTCGGGTAGCGCCACGGGCGCGCTGAAGCAGTTTGCGCCCAGCAAATTGCACGACGTCGAAGTCGGTAACCTCTCTATCAATCCCGTCGCCGAGCCCTCGGGACTCCTTGTACATGCGGTTAGCTACTCGACGAATTCGGGACTCCTTCGGTTCCGCTTTCCGCTCGATAATAGCCTGTCGCATTCGTTTGACGATCGCATCCCATGCGTCCAGGCTTGCTGCAGAGCTCTTCGGGGTGGCGATCGCGTCTTCGATCGCCGCCCGCATCTCTGTGACGGAATTCGGGTCAAAGTATCCGATTGCAACATCCATCTCCGTAAATGGTGGAATGCGACTTGCAACCACTGGCACAGAGAATTGAGCCGCCTCGGCGAGCGGCAGCCCAAATCCTTCGTCCATCGAAGGAAATACGAAGAGCGCCGCATTCTCGTACAGCCACCTCAATTCGCCGTCCGTAATTCTCCCCAAGAAGGTGATCCTGTCTTGTACGTTGCCTTGCAGTTCGATAGCCTCCTTCCGACCATCTGCTTCGCCAACGATCAGCAACCGATGCGACTTAATCAAGCTTGCACTGCCCGAATACGCCGAAATGAGACGTCCAAGGTTCTTACGAACGTTCAGTCGACCGACACAGAGGATGAACTGCTCGCCGTGAGGTGCACCGGAGGGCTTGACTGATTCGGCGTCCGATAGCCCCTTAGGGACAGCGAGGCCCACTTTGACCAGCTTCGACGTCATGGTTGGCAACAACCGAGAAATGCGTGCGGTTTCACTCTGTGACGAGGTGAAGATTAGATCTGCAAACTTGAGCGTCGGTGGAAGTCCAGCTAAGTAGAGTCTCTCAGTTAGGCTAAACCATTCAGGGTGATCAACGAATAGCAGATCGTGAAGGAAGACTGCACTGACGCAGCCTCTTGCAGGTGCAGCAAAATTCTGGGTGATGACGGCATCAAAAACTGACCCGCGTGAGCCAGATAGGAAGCTTGCGACTGCTTCGGTCGGGATCCAGTCCGGAATCGTTGTGACGCTAATGCGGTGCGCTTGCGAATCGACGCTGCCGGCTATGGCAGTGGCGTCCGATGCACGGCAACGCAGCGTGAGTTCATCATCTGGGTACGTCTCTATCCATGCCCCGACGATGTTCTGTAACACGTTTCGACCCGACGGGGGACCGCTCAGCCACCAGTTTGCGTCAAAGAGGAGCCGAAGTGCAGGCTGTTCGGCATCAATGGCCATGTGCGCCAACCACCTTCATCGCCTGAGCCGCGACGTCGGTCGGGGATGCGGGGGTTGAGCGCGGGGTGAGCCCGCCGCCGCCGGAGGCTGCACTGCGCGCTGCGAGGAGAGCTAGCCCCAACCAAGTCATCGTCGTTGGGACATCCTCGAACCCGTTAAATCCGCTCAGACAGATGACTGACGTGACTAAGAGGCCGAGTTCGATGCCGTGCCCCGACCGCCACAGCGCGTAACCGACCGTGAGGAGTCCTAGCGTCATGAGCAGCAGTCCTGGAATGCCCTCGCTCACCAGCACCTGCAGTGGTCCGCTCTCAACCGGAATCGTCGATCCTGCGTGCCGAAACACCGACCGCGACGTCCCGACCCCCGCGCCCATCCATGAGTGCTCTTCCGCAATCTTCAGAGAAAGATCAATGACCGACTGACGGCCACCTGCGGAAACCGCCGCCTCCTGACTGGTGAAACGTCCGGTAACGCCCTGCCAGATCTTCTCGCCGCCGCCAGTTGAGACGACTGCTATGAACGTGCCGACCAGACCGAGCAAGGATAGTGCGATCCGAGTTCCAGATTGCCTCTTGAGCTTCGGCAGCAATCCGATAGCGACGCCAGCAACGAGGCCGATGATTGCACCGCGGGTTCCCGTACAGATGAGGGCTGCAGATGACAGAAGACCGAGTATAAGAAATCGGCGATCACGATTGGATTCGAAGAATGAGAGGTATGCCAGCACAGCTGTGGCAGCGAAGAACATGCCAGCATAGATCGGATGGCCGAACGACGCCTGTGCGCGGTAGTCGGACCAGTGCTGCACTGCCGTCCCAGCAGGGTCCGCCGCAGCCGAATAGATGGTCGAGAACAGGACATTGCGACCGAGCAGACGTTCGATTAGTGCATAAAAGCTTGTCAACGTTCCCAAGACCAACCACGTACGCAGGATAATTGGGCGTGGGTCCCAGTTAAGACGACTGACCATCGGCATGAGCACCAGAATCGCGAATGCGAACAGCCACACGAGACTTCTAGGCACCGAGTCTGAAGCGACGATCGTGGCTGCAGCATACCCAGTGTAAAGGGCAAAGCAGCTGTATCCTGGCATTTTCTCAATCAGGGCACGAGGCGCTGGCCCGCCTCGATCGTTCTGCCGCATGAAACATGCCACAAAAAGCAACAGAGCGGGCGAGATGAGCTGGATCGTGTTGCCTGCTGACGCACCTAGTTCAGCGTTGTAAAAATTGTTTGGAACCAAAACGGTTAAGGTAAACGCGGTGGCAATTAGCCACGACCTTGGCGCCTCCGCACACATTCCATAAAAGGCGATGGTTCCCAGCAACAGACACCCATACAGGAGGAGTGTTCGAAGAGATTGGGGCGAGACCTCAAGATATACGACTGAACACAAGACAAGCATGAGTACCACCGCGACGAGCGGATTGCTCGGTCTGTACCGCTCCGTCGTTGCTCCCTGACCAGCCGATCCACGCGCGGCGCTCGTTGCGGCGGCGCCAGTCGTCATCTCGATTCCCCGTGACGGCCGGACAAGGCGAGACATGAGCCGGCCACTTCCGAGATACACCGCTCATAGGCGCCCAGCACCTGCTCCCACGAGTAGTGCTCGTCCCCGCGATCGCGAGCGGCCGAGGACAACGATGCGCGCCGGCCGGCGTCAGACAACAGCTCGGTGAGGCGATCGCTGATGTTCCTCGCGTTCACCGAGGTGAACGCACCCGCATCACCGAGGACTTCGCGGTTGAAGACCGTGTCGCGAGCGACCACGGGCGCACCGCAGGCCATGGCCTGGACAAGTGCTGGGTTGGTGCCGCCCACGCTGTGGCCGTGGAAGTAGACGCCGGCGTTCGACCAGAGGGCGTGCAGCAGTTCGTCATCCCGCAGATGCCCCAGCAGGTGCACGTTGCTGCGCTTCGCCGCTAGCGCGGCGGCAGCGCGTTGAATGGGGTCGTCCGGCGAAGCGCTGCCGGCGACCACAACCGGGATGGATGAGTCCATGAGACGCACAGCGTCGAAGAACTCCTGCATGGTGTTCTCCGGAACGAACCGGGCGACAGCCAGGACGTAGCTGCCGGGTTCCAGGCCCAGACGCTCCCGCACGCGGTGCGCGTTCGGCGAGTCCGGGACGTCTCCGCCATACGGGATGAAGGTGGTGTCGCGTTGGAAGTTCTCCCGCCAGTGGCGGCCGATCTCGAGGGAGTCGGCGACCAGGGTGTCGGCGAACTTTGCGCTCATCGTGGCGCCCGCGCGGAAGACACGCTTGGCCGGAGTGCTCCACTTCTCGCGTTCCCACTCCAGACCATCGACGTTGAGGACAACGGGTATCCCGCGCGCTTTCAGCAACGGAAGGAAGTAGCCGTTTGCGACGTTCATGACCAGAGCGACATCCGGCTTGCGGCGAGCCGCGTCGGCGCAGGCGGTGAGTCCGTAGGACAGGGTGCTCGCCGATGTCGATTCGACGCCGTGGGTGAATCGCTGCGTCACGCCAGGCGGGATCTTCTCGTCAACGACGTGCCCGGGCCGGCTGTAGACGTCGACCTCCCAACCGCGTTCCGCGAGATAGGGGGCCAACCGACGAACCAAGGTCTCGAAACCGCCGTAATAGCTCGGAAAACCGCGGGTGCCGATAACCGCTACCCGCGGGCATTCACCCGAGAAATGAGATTTCAAATCGTGCTCTCCAGCAGCTCTTTCAAAGACGCGGACCATTCTGGTCTGCGGTCGCTCCCCACCTGGCCAAGAACACTGTAAGCGGGCCGAGGCGCCGGGCGCGGGAACTCCGCAGAAGTGCATGCTTCGACTCGGCTCGGCTCAAGACCTGCGAGCCGGAAGATCTCCTGCGCGAAGCCGTGCCAGCTCGTCGTTCCTGCCGCCGTGCCGTGGTAATAGCCACCAGGATTCTTGCCATCGACAAGTTCGACGACATACGCCGCCAGATCCTTGGTCCAGGTCGGCTGGCCGATCTGGTCGTCGACGACCTTCAGTGTCTCTCGCTCACCCGCAAGCCGGAGCATGGTCTTGACGAAGTTGGGGCCGTGCTCGCCATACAGCCAGGCGGTGCGGACGATCAGCGCGTCCGGGTTGGTGGCTCGGATCGCCCACTCTCCTGCCGCCTTCGAGCGCCCGTAGGCCGAGCGGGGGTCCTGCGGGTGGTCCGGCTCGTAGGGCTCGGTCGCGGTGCCGTCGAAGACATAGTCGGTCGAGATGTGCACCATCCGCGTGTCGGTCTCGGCAGCAACCAGGGCGACGTTGCGAGCGCCCACCGCGTTGATCGCAAATGCCTCTGGCTCATGGGTCTCCGCATCGTCGACAGCGGTCCACGCGGCGGCGTTGACCACCACATCGAAGCCCTGCAGTGTGGCCCGCACCGCCTCCAGCGAACGCACGTCGCACTCGGCCGAGCCGACCGCGACGACCTCCTCACCGCGCTCGGCCAGCAGCTGCACCAGGTCGGTGCCGAACATGCCACGACCACCGGTCACCAGCCAGCGCATCAGTGACCTTGGCCGATGACCGACTGACCGGCGTAACGGTCCTCGGCGGCGGCCTTCTGCGGGCGCCACCAGGACTCGTTGTCGCGATACCAGGCGATCGTGTCGTCAAGGCCGCGCTGGAAGTTGCCGAACCACGGGCGCCAGCCGAGCTGGCGCCGCAACTTCATGGAGTCAATCGCGTAGCGCCTGTCGTGGCCGGCCCGATCTGTGACGTGGTCGTAGTCGTGGGCGTCCTCACCCATCGCGACCAGGATCTGCTCGATGACGTCCTTGTTGGTGCGTTCGCCGTCGGCGCCGATCAGATAGGTCTGGCCCAGCTCGCCGCGCTCCAGGATCGTCCACACGGCGCGGTTGTGGTCATCAACGTGGATCCAGTCGCGGACGTTGAGGCCGTCGCCATACAGCTTGGGACGGACGCCGTCGATGATGTTGGTGATCTGCCGTGGGATGAACTTCTCCACGTGCTGGCGCGGGCCGTAGTTGTTGGAGCAGTTGCTGATCGTGGCGCGAACCCCGAAGGAACGCACCCACGCGCGGACCATGAGGTCGCTGCCGGCCTTGGTCGAGGAGTAGGGACTGCTCGGGTTGTATGCCGTGGCCTCGGTGAAACGCTGCGGGTCGTCCAGCTCCAGGTCCCCGTAGACCTCGTCAGTGGAGATGTGGTGGTAGCGCACGTCGTGGCGTCGTACGGCTTCCAACAATGTGAAGGTGCCGATCAGGTTGGTGCGCACGAAGGGCGACGGGTCGGCGAGGGAGTTGTCGTTGTGCGACTCCGCGGCAAAGTGGACGACGGCGTCGGCGTCGGCCACCAGCCGGTCCACCGTCTCGGCGTCCGCGACGTCACCCTCGACGATCTTGACACGGTCCTCGAGACCGGCCAGCGAGGCGCGGTCCCCGGCATACGTGAACGCATCGAGCACCGTCACAGTGACGTGTGAATAGGAGCCGACAACGAGCCGAACGAAGTTGCTCCCGATGAATCCGGCTCCGCCGGTGACCAGTACCTGCACAACCGAATGGTATCTGTGCAACAGCGGTGGTTCTGACGGATGCCCGACGATCAGGAGACCAGGAATGCGAGCACAGCAGCCACGATCACCGGTACAGCTGCGACGTTCGTGAGCACCCGTGGAAAGCGGCGCCAGGCCGCCACACCCCACGCGATCACATCGCCGATCAGCACCGCAGCGATCACAGCAAGAGCCAGGCCGGCCGCACGGTTCGGCTCCTGGCAGGCGAGGAAGCATCCAGTCCACTGAATGTATGCCGTGAAGAGAAGTGCGGCGACCGGGGCTGCGAGCAATGCCGCTACTCCGCCCGTGGCCACGAGCGTCATCGCGGCCCGGGACACAGGTCGCGAGACCGACTGCTGCGAGACGTCCACACGACCGATGCCGGCGATCGCGGCCCAGGCAGGCACCGCCACGATGGCACCGGCGATCACCGCCAGCAGTGCATCGATGATGATCGGCCATCCCTGCAGCACGCCGGCGGTTGCGGCGACCACAGCTACGAACGCTGCGGCCCGTGCCCACACCCACTCGGCGGCGACCGCGCCCAGCAGCCTCCGGTCAAGTCGTGCCCACACAGCCGGCACGACCGCGACGAGCAGGACTGGCCGGACCGCCATGACGGCATCACGCGGTCCGCCCTCCCATCCGAAGAGCCACAACGCCACCACTGCGAAGAGCAGCACACCCGCAGCGCGCACCGCGCCGCCCACCGTCAGGACCATGGTGTCGATCCTGGTGCCGCTAGGTGCTCCACGGATCGGTCGTGCTACTCACCACGGCTGAGTAGTTCTGCTGCGGAGTGGCGCGAGTCAGCCGGCCAGTGTCAGGCACTCCGGGGCGGTGAGGACAGCCGGCACCTCGGAGATGGCGGCACCCGTCTGTTGCCACCAGATCGCACTGCGCTGCGCCTGCACCCCGGCTGTCCGCGCTCCGGCTGCCAGTCGAGCCAGATCCGGGTGGTTGCTCATCCCGGCCGCGTAGACGACCGTCGACACGAGCTCCGGCTCCGCCGCGAACGCAACCAGATCGACGTGCGCCG
Source organism: Flexivirga endophytica (assembly GCF_014640635.1). GTDB lineage: Bacteria > Actinomycetota > Actinomycetes > Actinomycetales > Dermatophilaceae > Flexivirga > Flexivirga endophytica. The sequence continues at coordinate 88,604 of NZ_BMHI01000001.1, read as the reverse complement.
GGACTCCACCGGAATGCGCCAGCGCGACCAGCATCGCGGCCCGCTCCTCCGGCACCGTGGCCAACAGGTCGAGCAACCGATCGCGCTGCTCGGCCCCGGCCAGGTAGCCGAGTGCGTGAGCTGCCGCGTGGGCGGCATACGGGCCGGCCGGATCGGCCACTTGCTCGGTCGCGACCTCCGCAACGACCGAGCGGTAGGGGCTGGCGGCCAGCATCAGCGAGGAGTGATGGCGCCGCTCGACGAAGTCGGGCGACAGCGCTTCACGCAGCAGCCGGTCCAGCAACGGATCGTCCAGGCCGGACTCCTGCAGTGCGGCCGACCGGTAGGCGCTCAGCCCGGCGGGGCTCTGCACCCGCGCACCGGCCACGGTGGGTGCCGCGTAGTAACCGAGCCGTGCCACCACCTGCTGGGTCAGCGTCGCCGAAAGACGCTGCGCCACAGCAAAAGCCGGACCGCCACGACTCGGCCCGTCGCCGGCTGCGCCGAGCGCGGCGCGGGCGATGCGCGGCACCATGTCCGCAGGCATACGCCCGTTGCAGATCTGGTTGAGCAGGCCGTATGCCGCGCCCCACATCTGCTCGCCGTCCGAGCGCTCGAAGTGCTGGACCAGCCACTGCAACACCGCAGGATCGGGGCTGCTGCCGAGGACCGGGATCACGTTGGTGACCGACTGCGCGCCCGGCTGCGCGACCATCCGCGCAACGGCATCGAGCACGACCCGGCCGGCCGCGCGGTCGCCCAGCAGCAGGGTGAGTGCATGGATCCGGGTCGCGTAGGCGTGCCGGACGGACCGCATCGTCTCCGTGACGAGCTGGTCCACCCAACCGTGCAGCATCGACAGCGGAAGCACTGGCCCGGTCGGGCGGGTGATCGCGTCCGCGACGTGGATCCAGTCGGGGCCGGTCATGGCGCCCATCGCCACCCGCGCTTCCCACTCACCCAGTGCGTCACTGAGCGCCGTGCGGGAGATGCCCCGTGCGCCCTCCGGCGCCAGCGCCGGACCGAACATCCGGTCGATGCCGAAACACACACCGAGCAACTGACCGGCCGGCAGCTCCAGCGTCTTCTCGTAGCTGCGGACGACGGACTTGGGGACCGCCTCGACACCCGTCTCGTAGCGGCACAACGTGCTCGGCCCGAGCGCACAACCTTGCGCCCGCAGCATGTCGACGAAGCGGCCGGCCGGGCCGGGTGCTTTCGCCAGCCGATTGAGCCGCAGCAGCCAGGCGACGCGGACTCGTGCGTCGATCCCGGCGCCGCGCAGCGGGGTGGTGTCCTCGGGGATGACCACGGGGCGTCCACGCCCTGGCACCCACGTCATGACCGGATTCCCTTCGCGCCACCTGCCTGCGAGGACAGGCATTTGAAAAGCAAGAACTGCTCAGCCTTTGATGACATGTGTTCCCCTGGGGCCGTGCGAAGAAATGCAGAAACGTCGTCGTCCAGGAACTGGATTTCGGGCGTAGAAGCAGGCGGCGGCGCCTCGTGTGAAGGCGTCCCGGTCCGTGAGGGGTCGGTGTGTGATCCGGCCGTGCGCAGTAGTTGAAGGTTGTTGCAGTGCAAGCTACCGCTTTACTGTTACCAGAACAAGGCTTTACGAAAACTTTACTGATGAAAGGGTTGCGACCTTCTCGTGAAGAGGTAAGGGCCCCCAGCCGCAGCGTCCTCGGGCGACCTGCGCACCCGGCCCAGCCGCGCCGACTAGGGTCGGCTGCGTGAAGGGGATTATTCTCGCCGGCGGGTCGGGCACGCGCCTGCACCCGATCACCCGCGGCATCAGCAAGCAACTCATGCCGATCTACGACAAACCGATGGTCTACTACCCGCTGTCCACGCTGCTGATGTCAGGGATCCGCGACGTTCTGGTGATCACGACGCCGCACGACATGGAGCAGTTCGTGCGGCTGCTCGGGGACGGCAGCCAGTGGGGCATCAACCTCAGCTATGCCGTGCAACCCTCACCGGACGGTCTGGCCCAGGCGTTCCTCATCGGCGCGGACTTCATCGGCAACGACACCGTCGCACTCGTCCTCGGCGACAACATCTTCTACGGCTCGGGCCTGGGCACCGCGTTGCGGCGGTCCACCGAGGCCCTTTCCGGCGGACACATCTTCGCCCATCACGTCACCAACCCCTCGGCATACGGCGTTGTCGAATTCGACACGAACGGCACCGTTCTTTCCATCGAGGAGAAGCCGGAAAAGCCGAAGTCCCGGTTTGCGGTGCCCGGCCTTTATTTCTATGACAACGACGTTGTCGAGCTCGCCCGCAGCCTTGAACCCAGCGATCGCGGGGAGCTCGAGATCACCGGCATCAACGAGGCCTACCTGCGACGCGACGCACTGACCGTGACCGTGCTGCCGCGCGGCACTGCCTGGTTCGACACCGGCACCTTCGAGGGACTGATGGACGCCGCGCACTTCGTCCAGGTCATCGAGGACCGGCAGGACCAGAAGATCGGCTGCGTCGAAGAGGTCGCCTGGCGCGCTGGCTGGCTCGACGACGACGGCCTGGCACATCACGCCGACGAGCTCGCCAAGAGCGGCTACGGCGCCTACCTGCACCGACTCCTGGAGGACGTCCGCTGATGGACATCGAAGCACTGGACATCGCCGGAGCCTTCGTCGTCACGCCACGCCAATTCCCTGACGATCGCGGCGTCTTCATGGAAGGGTTCCGCGGCGACAAGCTCGCCGAGCGCATCGGACATCGGCTCGACGTCGTCCAGACCAACGTGTCGGTGTCCTGCAAGGGCGCAGTGCGCGGCGTGCACTATGCCGACGTGCCGCCGAGCCAGGCCAAATACGTCACCGCGGTCAGCGGGTCGTTCGTCGACTACGTCGTCGACATCCGGGTCGGGTCGCCGACCTTCGGCCAGTGGCGCAGCGTCGAGCTCGACACCGACACCCGCCGTGCGGTCTACCTGTCCGAAGGTCTCGGGCACTGCCTGGTCTCGCGCGAGGACGACTCGACCGCCATCTACCTGTGCTCGGCCGCCTACAACCCCGAGCGCGAACACGGCATCAACCCGCTCGACCCGGACCTGGCGCTGAGCTTCCCGGACGGCATCGAGCCGGTCCTCTCCCCCAAGGACACCGCCGCGCCGTCACTCGCGGACGCGGGCGGCCAGGGACTGCTGCCGTCATACGACGACTGCGTCCGGTATGTCGAAAGCCTCGCCTGAGCGCGCTCACTCCTGCGCGGCGGGCTCCTGGATGAACGCGGACTGCGCGTCGAACGCCGCGCCGAGTCCGTCGAGAACACGGTCGACCTCCTCCGCATCGGCACCCTCCACACCGTCGAGCACATCGGCCAGCCAGGCCTCGGATCGATCGAGGTAGGCGTTGCCCTCCGCGGTCAGCGCGACCACGATCCGACGGCGATCGGTCGGATGGGGCGCTCGCTCCGCGAGGTCGGCTGCCTCCAACCGGCCGAGCAACGCGGTCACGGTCGACGGGGTCAAGCCGGTGGCCTCGGCCAGCTCACGTGCGCTGAGTGATCCATGGGCGCGCAGATGACTCATGGCCGCAGCCTCCGTCAAGCCGATCCCGAACCGCTCGGCAACAACCTGCCGGAAGTGCTCGGCGGCAAGCACGAGCGCGCGAAGCTTCGCGGCTCTCGGGTCGGGCTGCTGCGGCATGGTGGGGCTCCCGGTGTGATTTACGCTTCAATATTACGTTGATCATACAGTGTGATGATCGAACAGTTTGACAGACGTACTTTTTACCCTTACTTTACTGGATGACGCCGCGACGAGTCCCTGAACGGACTGCGGGACGGCGGAGTGCGCGAGGACGAACAGGCTCCCGATCACTCGCCGCGGCAGGCGGTCCGCCTGCGAGCACCATCACCTCCATCGGCCCGAAAGGCGATCACCCATGTCCTCTTCCACCACCACCCGCCGTCGCAACGCCCGTCTGCTGACCGCCGGCGCCATCGTCGCCGGGCTCGCAGCATCGGCCGCCATCGTGTGGCAGGCGTCCTACTCCGCGTTCTCGGCACAGACGAGCAACCCGTCGAGCAACTGGACCGCCGGCACTGTCGCGTTGTCCGACGACGACACCAGCTCCGCGATGTTCAACGCCACCGGCCTGAAGCCCGGCTCCACCGGGACCAAGTGCATCGCCGTGACCTCGACCGGTTCACTGGCCTCGGCCGTGAAGCTCTACGGCACTACACCGAGCACCACCAACGCCCTCGCAAGCTCGATCAACCTGACCATCGCCCAGGGCACCGGCGGCGGCTTCGGATCGTGCACCGGATTCACCGCGCTCGCCTCCGGCGCCACGGTTTACAGCGGCACGCTGGACACCTTCGGCAAGACCGCCACGAACTACGCGACCGGCCTCGGCACCTGGGCACCGACGGGCAGCGCCTCGGACACCCGCGTCTACCAGATCACCTACACGCTGGACCCGGCAGCGCCGAACTCCGTGCAGGGCGGCACCGCGTCGATCGGCCTCACCTGGGAAGCCCAGAACTCCTGAGAACCGGCCGGCGGCAACGCTTTTCACCAGCGGTTGCCGCCGGCGGTCCACTGACTCCATCCACCACCTGCGAGAGGCCCATGGCAACCACCACACCGCCCAGCTGGGTGTCCCTCATCATCACCGCGCTCTGCCGCGGCCTGTTGGTGATGATCGCGAGTATGGCGCTGTGGGCCGTGCTGCCGGCAGCTCTGGGATGGCACGTCACCGTTGTCATGAGCGGCTCGATGGAGCCTGCGCTGCGTCCGGGGGATGTCGTCGCATCCCGGCCGATCTCCGGCAGCTCGGTGCGACCCGGGCAGGTGCTGCTGGTCGACGACCCCGACCACGAAGGACGGCTGCGCCTGCACCGACTCGCGAAGGTGAACGACCACGGTCAGCTGGTGCTGCGCGGAGACGCGAACCGCGCCGACGACTCGACACCGGTGTCGCGCAACGCTGTTCACGCGGTCGGCTCCCTGCGGGTGCCATTCATCGGCGCCCCGGCATACTGGCTGCGCACCCATCAACTCGCGCCGCTGCTGCCCACCGGGCTGGCCGTCGTGCTGGTCGCGCTCGGCGCGATCGGGCGACGCGACCGGCCGGACAATGACGACAACAACCCGTCCGAGGACGACACCGACGGCACCGCGCGCACAGCCTATAGCAGCGCTGAAACCCCTTCTCGCAGCAACGAACCCGCCGTGCTGGAGAGTCGAGCGCAGCTGCGCGCAGCGCGTGCCGGAGCAGCTCGCGGGCCACGGACCGGACTGCCGCGAAGCAGGACCCTCGTCATACTGACGACCGCTGCGCTGGCCGCTGTCACCGTCGCGACCAACGCACCCGCGCAGGCGGCGAGCCTCTTCACTGCGAGCACCGCGAACATCGCCTCGTCCTGGACGGCCGCCTACTACACGTGCTCAGCCGCGGTGCTCGCCGACAAGCCCCATCTCTACTACCCGCTCGGTGAGTCCTCGGGCGCCACGGCGAAGGACGCCTCGGGCAACAAGCGCAACGGCAGCTACTACACGACCCTGGGCGCCGGAGTCTCGTATGGCGCCACCGGCCCGTGCACCCGCGACAAGACCACCGGCGTCACCCTTGACGGGACGATCGGCATGGTCTCGACACCGGGCCCGATCGCCGGCCCGCAGGAATACACCCAGGAGATCTGGTTCAAGACGACCAGCTCGCTCGGCGGTTCACTGATCGGCTTCGGGAACACCCAGGTCCTGGCATCGACTTCCTACGACCGCCAGCTCTACTTGACCACGGCTGGGAAGCTCGTCGCCGGCGCGGCGCCGGGTGGGACGGTGCAGACGGTGACCAGCGCCGGCAGTTACAACGACGGCGCCTGGCACCTGGCCGACGTGACGCTCTCGTCCGCCGGACTCACGCTCTACGTCGACGGCGGGCGCGTCGCCGGCGACAGCGGCATCACCGCTGCCCAGAACTACTCAGGCTATTGGCGATTCGGCAACTCGACGCTCACCGGATGGCCGGGTGCGCCACTGCTGGGCACGCACATCGCGGGGACGTTGCACGGTGCGGCGATCTACCCGACAGCACTGTCCACGGCCCAGGTCACGGCGCACTACACCGCGCGCTGAGACCTGCCGGCCAATCACCCGACGATGTCGAGGCGACGTACCGCGTCGATGATCGGCGGCAACACCAGATCGACCTGCGCCGCCATCTGCTCGAACGCCTCCCACGGTCGTCGGTAGGGATCGACGATCGCCGCGTCCTCGGCACTGCGCACGGGCACCGATCCACGCCTGCGGGACGCACCCGCCGCCAGCTGGGCGACGAACGACTCGTCAGCCGATCGACCGTCGACGGTGTCGAATTCGGCACCAGCCACCAGGTCCGCGAAGTCCGCGATCGCATGTGTATGACGCAACGCGTTCGGCGTCGTGCGCACCACAGCGCTGCGATGGTCACGGGTCGCGGTCAGGACCAGATCGGCCGGCCGCGCGAGCTGCGCGGTGAACTGACGGGCCACGAATCCGTCCGCGGACCGGCCGGCCGCCGCCAGCAGCCGCGCCGACCCCTCGTCCATCGGCGCCCCGACCAGCGCATGCGTGCCGGCGCTGGCGACCTCGACGTCATACGGCGCCAGCGCTGCACCGAGCAACCGCTCGATGTAGGGCGAACGGCACACATTGCCGGTGCACACCACCAGGATCAGGCCTGCACTCACGGTCCCCTCCTCGGCTCGTCCCGCCCTCACGGTATCCGCGCGAGCTGACCCAGCTGTCAGCTGTCCTGCCCGGATGCGACAACTCTCATTCCCGCCGCAACCACAGCCTGCTGCATCCTTCTGTCGTAGGTCGCCACGACGTCTACGCCCAGGCGTATGGCGGCAGCCACGTGCAGAGCGTCCAGCGAGCGCAGGGCGTCTCCAGGTAGTAGACCGGCTTCGCGGAAGAGCGACGGCGGAACTTCATGGAGGTCGACACGGTCGAGTAGATCGCTGGCGTCACTCTGGGTGAGGCCGTCATAGCGCGCGATCGCACGCCGCAACTCCGTCTCGAGCAAGTAGCACGAGGCGACATCGGACGCGGTGGCGATCGCGGAATCGAGCTCGGCCGACTCTGACTCGTCAACCAGCAGCTTCAATGCCGCCGACGTGTCCAAATACCACCGGGTCACCGCTCTTCCCGCAGGTCGTCGACGACAGCGGAGGTAGGCACCGTCGCAGCGACGCGACGTAGGCCACCGGGCATGAAGCGCTTCTTGGCCGGCCTGATGCAACGCAGGTCGGAGTTGTCACCTGTCAACGGAACGATCCGAGCGACCGGGACGCCGCGGCGCGTCACGGTGTAGCTCTCACCGCGGCCGACTTCGTCCATCACCGTGGCGTTGTCATTGCGGAGTTCACGCTGACTGATGGTCTTCATGATGCAAATGTAGCACCTCGTAGCACCTGACCATCGGGCTGAGGCCAGGTGCTTCCGCGATGTCTCGTATGCGAGACGGATTCGCCATACCGTGACCCACGACACAACAGGTCACGCTGGGAGTATTGCCGGACCGAGCGCGCGGTGCCGGAACGGGACCCCGGTACGCTTCCCCCGCTACGCGCCCGGTGACTCGGCCACCGTGAGGTGTCCGGGCACCCTCAGATTCCGAAAGGACTCCACATGTCGGCATGGTCACGCAGCGGGGTGGAGGCTTCGACACGCGCTCGTCCCCCGCGCTGCTCAACCACCAGACTCGGGCCGATGGTGCTCGCCGGCGGGCTGGTCGCGTCACTCCTCACGGGGTGCGGCGCGACGTCGCTCGGGCTCGGCTCGAGCAGCCAGCAGTCCTCCACCACGGGTTGCTCCTCCGGCGGCCTCAAGGACGCACTTCCGCCGGACGTGAAGCCCGGCAGCACCCTCACGGTGGCGTCGGACGCGTCATACGAACCCAATGAGTTCCTCGCCTCGAACGGCCAGACGATCGTCGGCATGGATGTCGACCTGCTGCGCGGTGCGCTGCAGTGCCTCGGGCTCAAGGCGGACTTCAAGAACGCGAAGTTCGACAACATCCTGCCCGGCGTCGTCGGCGGCAAGTACGACATCGCGACCTCGTCATTCACCATCACGTCCGCCCGCCTCAAGCAGGTGACAATGGTCAGCTACTTCTCGGCCGGCACCCAGTGGGTCGTCCGCAAGGGCAACCCGCGACACGTGAATGCGACCAAACCGTGCGGTCTTTCGGTCGGCGTGCAGACCGGCACCACCCAGGCCGACGAGCTCAAGGCGATCAACAAGGGCCTGTGCAAGAGCAAGCCGGTCAAGGCCGTCGTCGAGGACCTGCAGTCCAAGGTCACCACCGACCTGCTCGCCGGCAAGGTCGACGCCATGGCCGCCGACTCCCCCGTGGCCCTGTATGCCGTGAAGAAGACCGGCGACAAGCTGCAGGCGGCCGGCAAGATCACCGGTTCTGCGCCATACGGCGTCGTGCTGCCGAAGAACCAGGACAAGCTGGGCGACGCGCTCGCCCGCGCGTTCGCGCAGATGGCGACGAACGGCAGCTACCAGAAGATCCTGGCCAAGTGGGGCCAGCAGAGTGGAGCGGTGGAGATGTTCGCAGCGAACCCGGCGGTGGCCGATGGCTGAACAGACTGTTTCCGAGAAGCCGGCCGCCACCGAGCGTCCGGGCAAGGTCGAGGCCAGACCGGTCCGTCACCCGTGGCAGTGGGTCGGGGTCGTCGTCATCGCGATCCTCGCCGCGATGATGATCAACTCCTTCGTGACCAACTCCAAATGGGACTGGCACTTCGTCTGGCGGGTCATGGAATACCGCCCGGTGCTGGAGGGCCTGGTCAAGGGCACCATCATCTGCACCCTCGGCGCGATGGTGGTGGGCATCGTGCTCGGCATCACGCTCGCCGTGATGCGACTGTCGACCAACCCGGTGCTGCGCGGAGTGGCGTTCGTCTTCACCTGGTTCTTCCGAGCCGTGCCGCGCTACGTGCTGCTGGTCGTGCTCGGTGTCGGCGTGCTCTACCTCTACCCCAAGCTCGACTTCGGGCTCCCGTTCACCGACGTGCACTTCTACACGCTGGACGTGAAGTCCGTCAGCAGTGGCATCCTCGTCGGCATCATCGGCCTGGGGTTGTCCGAGGCGGCATACATGGCTGAGATCGCGCGCGCCGGACTGCTGTCGGTCGACACCGGCCAGCACGAGGCGGCCAGTGCGATCGGCATGAGCCGCGGCAAGGCGATGCGCCGGATCATCTTGCCGCAGGCGATGCGGGTGATCGTGCCGCCGACCGGCAACGAGACCATCGCGATGGTCAAAGACACCTCGCTGCTGTCGGCCGTGCCGGTCACCACAGAGCTGTTCTTCCAGGCGAACGCCGTTGCGAACTCTACGTATCTGGTGATGCCCGCCCTCGTTGCCGCGGTGATCTGGTATCTCATCGTCTGCTCGATCCTGATGGTCGGCCAGACCATGCTCGAGCGCTACTTCGGTCGCGGCTTCGGCGGCCAGACCGGTGGCAACAAACAGAGTTGGCGCGGACGGATGCTGTCCCTGCGCGCCGGTGGAGGTGGCATGTGAACGCCGAGACGCGACCGCTGGTCGAAGCGGTCAATCTGCACAAGCACTTCCACGGTGTCGATGTGCTCAAGGGCATCGACATGACGGTCGCCGAGGGCGAGGTCGTCTGCCTGCTCGGGCCGTCCGGATCCGGCAAGACGACGTTCCTGCGATGCATCAACCAGCTGGAGATCTTCGACGGCGGCCGGCTGTATGTCGACGGCGATCTCCTCGGGCTGCGCGAGTCCGGCGGCTCGCTGCACCGGCTGTCCGAGAAGCACATAGCGCAGCAGCGGCGGCAGATCGGGATGGTCTTCCAGCGTTTCAACCTCTTCCCGCACAAGACGGCCCTGGACAACGTCATCGAGGGTCCGGTGCAGGTGGGTGGAGTGTCCAAGAAGCAGGCACGCATCGAGGCCGGTGAGCTGTTGGAGCGCGTCGGGCTCAGTGAGCGCGCCGACCACTACCCGGCGCAGTTGTCCGGTGGCCAGCAGCAGCGGGTCGCGATCGCGCGGGCACTCGCGATGAAGCCCAAGCTGATGCTCTTCGACGAGCCGACCTCCGCGCTCGACCCGGAGCTGGTCGGCGAGGTCCTCGCAGTCATGCGCGAACTCGCCGACGACGGTATGACGATGGTCGTCGTCACCCACGAGATCGCGTTCGCCCGGGAGGTCGCCGATCGCGTGGTCTTCATGGACGGTGGCGTCGTCGTCGAGGAGGGCAAGCCCGCGGACGTCATACGCAATCCGCAGCATGAACGCACCAAGACGTTCCTCAGCCGGATCATCGCCGAGCAGGAGCAGCACGCCGCTGCTGCTGCAGAGCTCGTGAAACCGCCGGAGTGAGAGTCGGATTCGCTGTCGTGCGGGGTCGGTCGATGGAGCCGACCTACGTCGACGGTGACCGCTTGCTGGTCCTGTATGGCGTGCGCCCCCGCATCGGCCGGGCGCACGTCATACGGCTGCCCGACGGCCCGGACGGGCCCCGCCCGATCGCGGTCAAGCGCGTCACCCGGACCGTCGGCGACGGCTGGTGGGTGGAGCGTGACAACCCCGCCGAGGGCGTCGACTCGTGGCTGGTCGGCGAGATCCCGACCGCCGATGTGCTCGGTGTGGTGCTGCTGCGCGTGAAGCGCGCATAGCCCCACGCGGTGGCCGAGGAGCGGCGAGGTACGAGAGCGTCAGCGACTGCTTCAACCGTCAATCGTGTGTGCGGGCGTCGGTGGCAACTGCTTGACTGACGGCATGGAACCCAGAGTCAGTTTCATCACCCTCGCCGTCGCGGACCTCGCACGCACCCGGGCCTTCTATGTCGACGGGCTCGGCTGGCGGCCGGAGTTCGAGGACGGCAACGAGGTCATCATGATCCAGGTCGCCGAGCACCTGGTGCTGTCGCTGTGGCAGGCCGACGCGTTCGCCGCAGAGGTCGGTGGGCGGCCGGCGTCCGGCATACCGCCGGTGACGTTGGCGCACAACGTCGTCGACCGTGCGGCCGTGGACACAGTGTTGGCCGAAGCCGCCGCTGCGGGCGCCGACGTGACCCCGGCAGAGGGGCGCGTCTGGGGTGGCTACTCCGGGTACTTCGCGGATCCGGACGGTTTCCGTTGGGAGGTCTGCTGGAATCCCGGCGCCATCGGCAAGCTCGTGGTGCCGGACGTCTCCGAAGTCGGCTGAGTCTCGGGACTCATATGCGACCGCGTCGCATCTGACTCAGGGGGGTTCAGTCCACACCAGCGCTCCGAGTAGGTTCGTAGCAAGGAGTGTGGATCTCGCCGTTCAGGCGAATCCCGTTGACTTCAAGCCTGCTTGAAGTGAAACGCTCCCGCCATACGTCCGATGCACACGACGGAAGGACAACCACATGCTTCGCCGAATCTTCGCCCCCACGATCGAGGTCAGCGCACACTGCGATCTTCCGTGTGGCGTCTACGATCCCGCTCAGGCGCGGATCGAGGCCGAGTCGGTCAAGGCCATCATCGAGAAGACCGCCGAGCACGCCGACGACATCGACTTCAAGATCCGTGCGGCGATCATCAAGGAGCAGCGCTCCGAGCTGGTCAAGCACCACCTGTGGGTGCTGTGGACCGACTACTTCAAGCCGCCGCACTTCGAGAAGTACCCGCAGCTGCACACCCTGGTCAACGAGGCCACCAAGCTGGCCGGTGCCGGCGGCACGAAGGCCTCATGGGACGTCAAGACCGCCGACGACCTGCTCGCCAAGATCGACGAGATCGCCAAGATCTTCTGGGAGACCAAGAAGGCCTGAGCCTTTGACGGGGCCCCCGCGAAGTATCGGAGCGAGATACGAGCGGAGCACTTCGTGGGGTGTCTCTTCGTCATACAACTGAAGGCGCCGGATCCCATTGGGGTCCGGCGCCTTTCGTATGGCGCTCCCGATTCAGCGGCCTCCGACACCCGTTCGCTTCCAGCGACCTTTGCCACTTGTGTCCGCAGGCCGGCACTCCGTGCCCAACCGACAACGGTCGCCCTTTCGGAACAGCCTTCCGGCCCGAACCCGCAAATAACTGACAACGGTCGCCCCTCCGGCACACACTTCCGCCCCGAACCCGCAAATAACTGACAACGGTCGCCCCTCCGGCACACACTTCCGCACCGAACCCGCAAATAACTGACAACGGTCGCCCCTCCGGCACACACTTCCGCCCCGAACCCGCAAATAACTGACAACGGTCGCCCCTTCGGGACACGCACACACCCCCACGGCCCCGCTGCGTCAGTAGGAGTAGCCGCCCTTGCCACCGCCGCCGGTGCTGCTGGGCGGCGCCGTCGCGGTGACCTCCGCGCCGCCGGCCGTCAGGGCCCTCCAGACGCCGCCGAAGCGTTCGTTGCCCTGCCCCTTCACGTCTCCCGCCGCGCCGTCACCGGCGTAGTAGTAGAGCGGCCAGCCACCGAGGGTGACCTGCTTCTTGCCGTCGGCCGTCGTGATGGTGCCGACCTTCCCGCTGACGCCGATCGCCTTCAGCGCGCCGGTCGTGGTGACCGGCGGCCAGTAGCTCAGGCACGGACCCGTACACGAACTCTTGCCCGAATTCTTGACGTCCTTGCCGAACATGTAAGCGGTCCGGCCGTTCGGGCCGACGACGACCTCACCCAAGGACGTCTTCGCGACCTTCAAGGTCGCGCTCGTGGCCGGGGCCTTGGAGCCGGCCGAGGTCGCCATGCCGGATGACGCCGCGGGCGCGGACACCCCCGACGATCCGCTGGAGCCGCAGGCGGCCAGGGTCGCCATCAGCCCAGCCGCACCCATGACCGCAAGTCCTCGTGTCGAACGCATCAGTCTCCGCCTCTCGTTTCGTGATATTGAAGTTGATTCTGAGCAAGCACAGGAGGCTTGGGATGCGTTGGCGTTGCAGGGAGCTTGCGACTCGCAACGACCAACGCAGAGTGAGCCTCTGTGTGCTGGTGACACGAAAACCATTGGCAGATGGTTCAATCCGGGTCGGCAGAGAGCAACACCGTGCCGTTACTCGTGCGGACCTGCAGATGGGCGATCTGCGCCCGGGGCACGGCAGTCGCGGCTGTCAGCTTGGACGTCGTGCCCGGACCGGCCGACCACGTCGAGATCGACGTGGCGTGCCCGGCGTCGTCGACGACATACAGCGCGTAGACGGCCTTGCCATCCCACTGCGTCGACTCCGGGTAGGTGCATTTCATGTCCACCTCGGTGCCCCACGGACGGTCACGCAGCTGGACGGTCGCGCTGAGGGGGTTGCTGTGCACCTGGTCCATCGCGACGGTGTCTGCCGGCCGCACGGAGTCACCCTGCTGCGACCAGACGACACCGCCGACGGCCAGGCCACCGACGAGCAGCGCCACCGATGCCGCAACCGCGACGAGGGACGCGGCGCGGCCACGACGGCGTCGAACCCTGGACACCTCGTCCTCGGCGGCGGACCGCGTCCGCGACAGCAGGTCGGCGGGCGGCGGCTCGGTCACCTCACCCGGAACGTCGTCGGCCGGCACCTTCCCCAACAGCCCGGGTATGCCGGCCAGCGACCGCACCGCCTCCGCGCACTTCTCGCAGTCGGCGAGATGCTGCTCGTATGCCGCCCGCTCGGTCGTCGAGAGCGCGCCGAGCACGTAGGCCGCGTCCCAGTCGGCGAACTCGTCGTGGTCGCCGGTCATCGCGTCACACCCCTTTCCTGCAGTGCCAGTCGCAACGCGCGCATCCCGTAGTGCATGCGCGACTTGACCGTTCCCGGTGGCACACCGATGTCGGCGGCGATCTCGGTCACGGTCGCGCGCCCGTAGTAGGCGCGCACCACCACCTCACGGTGCGGCGGACTGAGCGATGTGAGCGCGTCGACGATCAGCGCGGCGTCGAAGACGGCATCCACCTGGTCGCCGGTGTGTCCATCGGGCAACGCCTCCGCGACCACTTCCCGACGGCGCCGGGCCGACCGTGCCTCGTCGATGACCAACCGTCGGGCCACGGTGAAGAGCCAGGCACGCGCCGACGTCGCGTTGGTGTCCGACGCGTCCGTGATGCCCTCGCGCCAGGCGCGCAGCATGGTCTCCTGCACGATGTCCTGCGCGAAAGCGCGGTCGTTGGTGAGCCGAACGACATACGCCCACAACGCATTCGCGTGATCGCGGTGCAGTTGATCGAGCACCTCCGGGTCCGTGACCATCACCACCTCCGTCGATGACACGAGACCGGGGCACCGATCGGTTCAATCGAACCGGCGAAGCCCGCACACCGTGTCACCGGCATGAACACCACCTATGACGTCGGCGGCCTGCCCGCGCACCCACTGCTCGTGCACGCCGTCGTCGTCCTGCTGCCGCTCGCCGCTCTCTGCACCATCCTCCACTCCTTGTGGCCTGCTGCGCGAGCCCGACTCGGGATCGTTCCGACGCTGCTCGCAGCCGTCGGCACCGCGCTGGTACCGGTGACCGTCGCTGCCGGACACGCACTCGCCGACCAGCTGGGCGGGACCGCGGGCAACCCGCTGCTGCGCCGGCACGAGCACCTCGCCGAGCAGATCCTGCCGTGGAGCATCGCCCTCACGGTCGTGGCGCTGGGCAACTGGCTGTGGCGGCGGTATGGCGAGGGGCTCGCGCCGCGCTGGCTTCGCCTGGTGATCCCGGTCGTCACGGTCGTCGTGTCGTTGGGTGTGATGGTTGCCGTCATACGGGCTGGTGATGCCGGGGCACGGGCGACGTGGCAGTAGCGGGACCTCGGCCACCGCTTTCAGGTGTGCTCGGCCAGGACCTCGAGCATGTGCCGGTAGGTCTTGCCGGTGGCGCGCGTCATACCTATCTCGCAGGTGCGGTTGGCCGACACGTATGCCGTGCCCGGCAGGTCGTCGAGCGCGGCGACCTGAGCGGCCTCGGGGTCCGTCGCCGATGCGGTGAGGCCGGGGTGCAACAGCCCGCGGTCACCGGCGAATGCACAACAGCCCCAATCGGTCGGCACGACGACGTCATCCGAGACGGCCTCGGCGAGCCGCACGAGCGACCTCGTCGAGCCGAGCACCGTCGTCGCGCACGTCGGGTGCAGCACCAGGCGCGGGACGCGGGACGTCACGGACAGCTTGGGCAGGACGGTTGACGCAACGAAGTCCAGGGCATCAATGACCGTGATGGCCGGCGACGCGTCCTTGAGCAACTTGATCAGGCCCTCGGCGCAGGAACTCGCATCCACGACCACCGGCAGTCGTCCGCCGTCCGTCGCGTCCGCCAGCGCGTCCAGTGTCCGGTCGCGCATCTGCCGATGGCCGGTGGTATGGCCCTTCGACGACCACGGCGTGCCGCAGCACAAGCTGTCGATGCGCTCGGGCGTACGCACGGAAACGCCTGCCGCCCGGCACAGTTCGACCAAGGCAGCGGATGCGCCATCACCCGAAGCGGCGCCGAACATCGCACTGATGCACGCCGGGAAGAGCACCGCCTCCGGCGCCGCTTCCGACACCTGCGGCCGCTTCCGACCACCACGTGGCAGGCCCTCGTCATACAACGGCACCCGGTCGTCGCCGGCCACTCGTCGCGCGCCGCGGGTCAACGCCATCGGCACTGCCGCAGGTATGACGGACGCGGCCGTCAGTGCCGCAGAGCCGCCGCGGGTCACGGCAGACCAGTGCTTGGCGGCGAATCCCCAGGCGCGGTCCTCGGCGGAGGTAGCGCTCTCCGCGCGCAGCCGCCGGACGAGATCGCCGGTGTCGATGTGCACCGGGCAGGCGGTGCCGCACATGCCGTCCGCTGCGCAGGTCTCGATCCCGGCGTACTCGTAGTCCTGCGACAGTGACGCGACGAGTCCGTCGTCACCGTCGAGCCGTGCCTGCTCCAGCTCGCGACGCAGGACGATCCGCTGCCGCGGAGTGACCGTGAAGTCCTTTGACGGACAGGCGGGTTCGCAGTAGCCGCATTCGACGCAGCGGTCGACCTCCTGCTCCACCTTCGGAGCGACCTTGAGGTCCTTCAGGTGCGCACGCGGATCGTCGGTCAGCACCGCTCCGGGGTTGAGGACACCGCCCGGGTCAGCCAGCCGTTTCACCTCACGCATGACCTCGAAGAGCTCCGCGCCGTATTGCCTTTCGACGAAGGGCGCCATGATCCGGCCGGTGCCGTGCTCCGCCTTGAGTGTGCCGTCCAGGCCGAGGACCAGGTCAACCAGATCGTTGGTGAACCGGTCGTAGCGCTGCAGTTTCGCGCTGTCGTCGAACTGCTCGACGAGCAGGAAGTGCAGGTTGCCGTCGCGGGCGTGCCCGAAGACGACCGAGTCGTCATACGAGTGCTTGAGGAACAGCTCGGACAGGTTCGTGCACAACTCCCCGAGACGCGGCACCGGCACTGCGACGTCCTCGAGCAGCGCGTTGGTGCCCGAAGGACGCGCTCCGGCGACTGCGCTGAAGAGGCCCTTGCGGGTCTTCCAGAACGCGGCGCGCGCGATCGGGTCGGTCGTCAGTCGCAAGGGTGCCTGCAGTGGGAGATCGACCAGCGCCGGTTCGGCCATGCCCCGCAGCTCGGACAGCTCCTCGTCGGTGGTCGCTTGGAACTCCACCAGCACGGCCGCTTGTCGGTCCAGCTGCAGGCCGGAGATCTCGGCGGGGCACTCCGGATCGGCCTGCGCGACGTGCAATGAGCGGACATCGAGCAGCTCTCCGGTCGCCACACCCGCTCCGGCGATCCGGTCGACGCTCGCCGAGGCCGACACCAGGTCGTCGAAGACCAACAGCCCGGTGGCGATCTCGGGCAGGACCGGCACCGTCCGGAAGACGACCGACGCCACGAACCCGAGGGTGCCTTCGCTCCCGACCAGCAGGTGGCTGAGGATCTGCACGGGATCGTGGTGATCGAGGAACGAGTTGACGCCATACCCCATGGTGTTCTTGATGGCGAACTGCCGCTCGATGGTCGCCACCGACTGCGGGTTGGAGCGGACGCGGTCTCGCAGCTTAGAAAGTCCTTGGTGCAGAAGCGGTTCCCGGTCACGCAGCAGCTGGTCGGCGTCCGGGCGCGCCGTGTCGACGACCGTGCCGGACGGCAGCACGAAGACCATCGACTCGATGGTGCGGTAGGAGTTGAACTCCGTGCCGCACTGCATCCCCGAGGAGTTGTCGGCAACGACACCGCCGATGGTGCACGCGATCTCGCTCGCCGGGTCCGGCCCGAGTCGTCGCCCGTGCCGGGCGAGGCGGGCGTTGACCGCGCGCACAGTGATGCCGGGTTGCACCCGCACCCGCGCACCGTCGTCGAGCACCTCGACACCACGGAATCCCGCGCGGGTGTCCACCAGCACCTGATCGGTGACGGCCTGGCCCGACAGCGAGGTGCCGCCACTGCGGAACGTCATCGGTATGCCGAGCCGCCCGCACGCCCGCATGACCTCCGAGACCTGCACGGCGTCGCGCGGGACGGCCACCGCCGACGGGATGAGGAGGTAGTGCGACGCGTCGTGTGCTCGTGCGCGCAGGTCGAGCGGGCGGTCGAGGACCTCGACGCCGGAGAGCGCGCTCCGGAGGCGGGTCGATGTGTCCGTCATACGGCTTAGAGTGCACCCTTCGCGAGTTCGTCGGCGATGAACTCCGCCTGTCGGATCGCCAGTGCCACGATCGTCAACGTCGGGTTCGCCGCCGCACCACTGGTCATCTGTGAACCGTCGGACACGAACAGCCCCGGCACATCATGTGCCTGACCGTGCGCGTCGACGACACCGTCCTCCGGACGAGCGCTCATCCGGCAGCTGCCGAGATTGTGCGTCGAGGGGTATGGCGGCGTGTGGTGCGTGCTCTGTGCGCCGACCGCTTCGTACATCAGATCCGCTCTGGAGTAGGCGTGTTCGCGCATCGCGACGTCGTTGGCGTGGTCGTCGAAGTGGACGTTCGGGACCGGCAGGCCCCACTGGTCCTGGTCCGCCGTGTTGAGGGTGATGCGGTTGGTCTCCTGCGGGAGGTCCTCGCCCACGATCCACAGTCCGGCGGTGTTCAGGTAGGCGTCGAGCAATGCGGCGAAGTCGGCGCCCCAGCCTCCTGGCTCCACGAAAGCGCCCATGAACGCCGGCCCGAGAGCGAGCGTCTCCAGGTAGTAACCGCCGGCGAAGCCGCGTGCGGTGTCCAGTCGTGCCTCGTCCGCGACGATGCCGGCCATCGTCTCGCCGCGATACATCCGGACCGGCTTGTCGAACGTCGCGTAGACAGAGCCGGTCGTGTGCCGCATGTAGTTGCGGCCCACCTGACCGGAGGAATTGGCCAGCCCGTTCGGGTGCAGCGACGATGCACTCATCAACAGCAGTCGTGGGCTCTCGATCGAATTGCCCGCAACACAAACGACTTTCGCCCGCTGCCGGTGCAAGTTGCCGTCCTTGTCCAGGTAGAGCACGCCGTCGGCATGACCCTTCGCGTCGTGGGTGATCTGGACTGCCTGGGACTGCGTGCGCAGGTCGAGCTTGCCAGTCGCGAGGGCACGAGGGATCTCCCGGACCGCGGTCGACCATTTCGAGGAGTTCTTGTCGCCCTGGAAGTTGAAGCCGTCCTGGATCGAGGCGGGCCTGCCGTCATACGGCTCGGCGTTGGTGGCGTAGGGGCCGGTCGCGTAGAACTTGTAGCCCACCGACTCGGCGCCGTTCGCGAAGACCTTGTAGTTGTTGTTCGCCGGCAGCGGTGGCCGTCCGTGCCGGTGCGTCGACCCCATCGCCTTCTCCGCGGCGTCGTAGTAGGGCGCGAGCTCTTCGAGCGTGATCGGCCAGTCGAGCAGGTTCGCGCCCTGCACGCCGCCGTAATAGGTCTTGGTCTTGAACTCGTAGTCCTTGAAGCGCGGCGTCGCACCCGACCAGTGCGTCGTCGAGCCACCAACGGCTTTGACGATCCAGGCCGGCAGGTTCGGGAAGTCGCGGGCCACGCGCCACGAACCGGACGTCGTGCGCTTGTCGAGCCAGGCCATCTGGTTGAACGCTGGCCACTCGTCGTTCTCGTAGTCCTCGGGCTTCAGGTAGGCGCCGGCCTCCAGGACGACACACGGTATGCCGCGCGCGGTCAGCTCGTAGGCGAGCGTGCCGCCGCCGGCGCCGGAGCCGACGATGACGACCGCCTCGTCGTCATACGCGATCTGGAATGCGTTGTTGTCACTCATGACAGGCTCCTCCTCCGTCGGACCCTGTCCTTCGGCCGTGTTCTTTGTCGTTTGCTTCGCTCATGATTCACGCCTTCTTGAGCTGGTCCTGATCGGCGACCTCGACGAATTCGTCGGAGCCGTCGTATTCCTCGACCCGCGGGTCCGGCAGCCAGTCGAGGTCGTCGAATCCGCGGTTCACGTAGCCACCCTTGGAGAACGACTCCCCCTCGTAGCCGAGTGCCGCCCACACCTCGGGGTCGCCATACAGGAGAGGCACGGCGACGCCACGGATGAAGACGAAGAACTCGGCGTCGGCTATCGCGTGCAGCAGCTCGCTCGCCGCGATGTCGTCCAGGTCGCGGAAGGGACCATGAGCAGCGTCGTCCAAAGTGCGCAGCCCACGGGTGAGCAGCGTGCGGTGCCAAACGGATTCGCCGATCTGCTCAAGGATCGCGTCCGCGGTGCGCTCGTACGGACCGTCGGGGAACCGCGGATGCGGGTATGCCGTGCGCAGTAGCTGCACCAGATTTGCGCGGTCGTCAGCGCCGACGGACGTTTCGTCGATGCCCGAGTCCGTTGCCATCGCTACCTCCTGCGTGAGACTGTGATGCGGCTCACAGTAGGTAGCCTCGGCCGACTCGCCCAAGAGTCGTTCTCGCAAGGCGATAACCCGCATTTGGCCGGTCGAGTGCGGCGAGGGACGAGCCACGAGCAACGCGGGTCGAGCGTCGTCCTGAGTAGTCGCGAGGCACGAGCGACGTATCGAAGGGTGCGGTGAGGGACGAGCCGCGTATCGAGACCCCCCAGCGCAGCCCCTCAGCCCGTGTGACCGGACCGGTAGTACCGACTCACGGCGGACGCCGTACACCGCAATTCGTGCTCGACCACGGCCCGGCGCTGCGCGAAGCGTTCCTTGGGAGCCGAGACCGCCACCGACCCGACGATGCTGCCCGACGCGCTGCGCACCGCTGCGGCGCAACAGGACGCGCCAGGTTGGAATTCCTCTATCTCCCAGGCGATCCCGCTGTCGGCAACCTTCGCCAGCTGCTCGGCGAGTTCACCGTGTGTGATCAGCGTGCCCGGGCCGAAGCGGGGCATCGGCTCGGGGTCGAGGTGGCGTTCGCGTTGCTCGTCGTCCATATCGGCCAGCAGGATCTTGCCGAGCGCGGTGGCGTGCGCGGCTTCGTGGAAGCCGAAGTCGATCGGCTTCAGGCGTGGGGCCGCCGGCGATTCGGCCGTCTGCACCACGACGATCTGCGAGCCCCGGTGGATCGCGAAGTATGCCGCGGCGCCCATGCGCTGGTGCAGCGCGACGATCTCGGTGCGGACGGGGCGTGGGACACCGATCTGCTGGTGCAGGCTGAGCGCAAGCTGGTGCAGCTTGTAGCCGAGCTCGAAGCGCTTCTCGGTCCGGATGTGGACGAGGTATTCGGAGTCGAGCAGCTCCCTCACGAGCCGGTAGACCGTGGGCAACGGCAGGTCGATGGCGTCGGAGATCTCCTTCGCACTGGCGCCGCCACGGGCTGCGACCAGCTCCAGGATCTGCAGCGTGCGCCGCACCGAGCCGCCACGGGTAGGGACGCCGTCGTCCACCAGACTCATCCTCAGACTGTACGTCGCCGGGCCGCGTTCCCGCCGGTCGATCCGGAGCGGCGGCTCGGATGTTGTCACCTCGTGAGAACGCCTCTCCCGCTGCACCGCGGCGGCATGTCAGAGTGGGTTTCCGGCGGCGCCGCCCGGAGCAGTGCGCCATACAACTCGAGTGTGCGAGGAGACCGAGATGATCTTCATCTGCGTGAAGTGGAAGGTGAAGCCCGAGTATGCCGAAGGGTGGATCGAGCTGACCAAGACGTTCACCGACGCGACCCGCGCCGAGCCCGGCAATCTCTTCTTCGACTGGTCCCGCAACGTCGAGGACCCGAACGAATACGTGTTGATCGAGGCGTTCAAGGATGACGCAGCCGAGGCCCACGTGACGTCCGAGCACTTCAAGACCGCGCAGCGCGAGCTGCCGCAGTACGTCCAGGAGACCCCGCGCGTCCGGAACGTGCAGATGGACGGCGACCACTGGGACGAGCTCGGCGAGTTCAAGATCGACTGACACTCCGGGCGGTGGCCGGAGGAGCGCAAGCACGCTGGTCGAGTGCCGGAGGAGCGCAAGCACGCTGGTCGAGTGCCGGAGGAGTGCAAGCACGCTGGTCGAGTGCCGGAGGAGCGAAGCGGGGGAGGTGTATCGAGACCAAGTGCTCGACAGTTGTCCACAGGTTGAAGCCATAAGGATGCATCGCCCGCACACGCGCGGCGATGCTCTCCCTTATGGCGTGGACATACATTTTGCGGTGTGGGGATGGCTCCTACTACGTCGGCAGCACACGGGATCTCGAACGTCGCCTCAGCCAGCATGCGGCCGGCGAAGGTGCGGCCTACACACGGCGACGACTGCCGGTCGAACTCATGTGGGCTCAGGAGTCCGACAGCATCAGGACTGCGTACGAGTTGGAGAAGCAGGTCCAGAACTGGAGTCGCGCAAAGCGAGAGGCGCTGATATCCGGACGGTTTGACCTGCTTCCTGACCTCGCGAAGAAGCGCGTATGGCGACGTTCGACTGAATCGTGACGCACGGTGGTCTCGATACACCTCCCCCGCTTCGCTGCTCCGGCACTCGACCAGCGTGCTTGGCGCTCGATACACCTCCCCCGCTTCGCTCCTCCGGCACTCGACCAGCGTGCTTGGTCTCGATACACCTCCCCCGCTTCGCTCCTCCGGCACTCGACCAGCGTGCTTGGCGCTCGGACACCGCAGCTGCTACTCGGGAGTACGCCTGACATACGGTCTCGGATCGTGTGAATCTCACCCGCAACACGTGTCCCGGCGGTAGCTTTTTCCGGTTAGCAACTCACTCCGAGAGGTTGCACCGCCCCATGACTCAACACAAATACCCGGACAAAGCCCCGCCTGCGGACCGTCGCCTGCAGGTTCTGGCGGGCATCGTCCTGCTGTTGCCGATGATCGCGCTCGTGCCGGTCGGTTGGTATTCACGCACCACCCCGAAGCTCGGGGCCTTCCCGTTCTTCATCTGGTACCAGATGGCACTCGTCATCTTCTGCGTCATCTGCACGTCGGTCGCCTACGCACTGGTCACCAAGGCCCGTCCTCCTGTGCCGTTCGAACCGGCCGACACTCCGAGCACCAAGGACGGTGACGTATGACGAACTTCCTTCCCGCTGCAGCGGATCCGTCACACCCGGGCGGCGGCCTCAACGTCCCGGCAACGATCGTCCTGGTCCTGCTCTTCCTGCTCGTCACCGTCATGGGCTTCATGGCCTCCCGGTGGCGTCGTGGGAACAACCTGGAGTCCCTCGACGAGTGGGGCCTCGGCGGCCGTAACTTCGGCACCTGGATCACCTGGTTCCTGCTCGGCGGTGACCTCTACACGGCATACACCTTCGTCGCCGTCCCGGCGGCGATGTTCGGCGCAGGTGCCGTCAGCGGCTTCTTCGCGGTGCCCTACACGATCGTCCTCTACCCGATCATCTTCTTCTTCATGTCGCGCCTGTGGTCGGTCAGTCACCGGCACGGCTACGTCACCGCCGGCGACTTCGTCCGCGGCCGTTACGGCTCACGCGAGCTGTCGCTGGCGATCTCGATCACCGGGTTCGTCGCGACGCTGCCCTACATCGCGTTGCAGTTGGTGGGTATTCAGGCCGTCCTCGAAGTCGCCGGTGTCGGTGGCAAGGGCAACTGGCTCGCGAACGA
This sequence comes from Flexivirga endophytica, assembly GCF_014640635.1. Classification (GTDB taxonomy): domain Bacteria; phylum Actinomycetota; class Actinomycetes; order Actinomycetales; family Dermatophilaceae; genus Flexivirga; species Flexivirga endophytica. The sequence continues at coordinate 65,776 of NZ_BMHI01000001.1, read as the reverse complement.
CGCGCCGCTCTTCGTGGCGTTCGTCATTCTCGCGGCGTACACCTACACCAGCGGTCTGCGTGCGCCTGCAATCATCGCATTCGTCAAGGACATCCTGATCTACCTGGTGATCATCGTCGCCGTGATCTATCTGCCGTCGAAGATCGGCGGCTGGAGCCACATCTTCGACGCCGTGCACGCCAAATCCGAGTCACCAGCCGGCAAGGCTGCGAAATTCACCGACACCGTCGGCCCGAAGGCTCAATGGGCATACGTGACACTGGCATTCGGATCCGCGATGGCGCTGTTCATGTACCCGCACTCGATCACCGCGGTGCTGTCGTCCAAGAGCCGCAACACGATCCGCAAGAATGCCTCGATCCTGCCGGCATACTCCTTCGTGCTCGGGTTGCTCGCGCTGCTCGGCTGGGTGGCCATCGCGGCCGGGACCAAACCGATCGGCCTCAACGGCAAGCCCAACGCGCAACTGGTGGTGCCGCAGCTGTTCGAGGACCAGTTCCCGAGCTGGTTCGCAGGAGTCGCGTTCGCGGCCATCGCGATCGGAGCTCTGGTGCCGGCAGCGATCATGTCGATCGCCGCGGCCAACACGTTCACACGCAACATCTACAAGGAGTGGTTGCGACCGAACGCCACTGTCAAGCAGGAGGCCAAGGTCTCCAAGCTGACCTCGTTGGTCGTGAAGGTCTTCGCGCTCGTCTTCGTGCTGGCCATGGACAAGCAGAACGCCATCAACCTGCAGTTGCTCGGTGGCATCTGGATCCTGCAGACCTTCCCGGCGATTGTGATCGGCCTCTACACCCGGTGGATGCACCGCTACGCGCTCCTGGCCGGTTGGGCCGTCGCGATGGTCTACGGCACCTGGCGTGCGTATGACGTCGCCAGTCCCGCCACCAAGCACTTCGGCGGATCGCTGTCGAACATCCCGGTCATCGGCGAGCTCGGCTACATCGCGTTCACCGCGGTCATCATCAATGTCATCATCGCGGTCGTGCTCACGTTCGTCTTCAACGCGCTGAAGGTGCCCGCCGGGCGGGACGAGACCGCTGTCGCGGACTACTTCGTCGAAGAGAACGACCCACGGATCGAGCAGGACTACGACCCGACCGATCTGGCCACCGGTGAGGAGGCTCCCAAACCTGCCTGATCGGAGCAGCCGACACGAGGCAGCGCGGGTGGATCGTCAGCGATCCGCCCGCGCTGTGTGCATCCCAGGGTCCTCTCCGGGGGCTCCGCTGGTGTGTCTCAGTGCGCGCGGTGCTCGTGGTGCTGCGTGGTGACCTTGCTCAGCAGGTCCAGCACGGTCGGGTCGTACTCGTAGCCGATGCCGAGGGTCAGGCGCTCGATCGCCGCGTCCCGCAGGGCACTGTCGCCTCTGGTCAGGTCTTCGAAAGCATTGCAGACCTTGATGATTCGGGCGCTCATCGGCACGCTCTCGCCATACTCCTGCACCTCTCGGAACTGCACCACCTGCGCCGCGATGATGTCCGCGACGCCGTCGAGCACTTCGGTGCGACGCACGATCCGGGCGCCCTCGTCGGCGATCCCCCGCTGGTCGGCCGGTGCCACGTCGATCGTCGCGCCTCCCGGGATCGGCGCGGCGAGCGACACCTGCCCGATGTCGTGCAGGCGCGCGGCGTCCTCGAGTTCGTCGAGTTCGCGATCGGTCATGTGCAGTTCCGTACCGATCCGCCGCGCGAGTGCCGCGACACGCGCGGAGTGGCCGCCGGGCGTGTAGCCGGCGATGTCGGTCAGCTGCGACAGGGCGGCGATCGTCTGCCGCCGTGTGTCGATGACCGATGCCTGCTGTTGCAGCGCAAAACGCAACAGCACCAACGGTGCCGACATCAGCGGTATGGCGAGCACGCCGAGCGCCGACATGCCCAGCGCGATCGCGATCGACGTCGAGATGACGGCTGCGTTCAACGCGGACTGGATGCGGGCCACCTCGGCGAACTCCGACCGGAACGAACGCCCGCCGCGGTGCAGGTAGACCGAAGCGACCAGCATCACGGCACCCGCGACCACTCCGGCAACGGCCATCGCGACCGCGGATCGCCAACGGTGTGAACCCCATTCGCCATACATGTCGATGGCGGAGACACCGGAGAAGAACGGCACGTCGCGGTAGAGCACCGAGGCGATGGTGATCGCGATGAACGGCCCGATCCTGGCCGCGGGTGTCGGGCGTATGCCGAGGAAGCGCCAGCTCAGCAGACCGCCGAGCGCCCGGCCGATCACCGCTGCGGCGAGCACCTCCAACGTCGAGTCCGGCACTCGCCCGGCCGCGTCGAACGGCTGGGGGCCGGCGAACGCGAGGCTCAGCGCCACCGCCGTCGCCACCGGAGTGCTCACCCGACCACCGAAGAGCGACAGGTGCAGCAAGGACGCGCAGGCCAGCGCTACCACGAAGCAACCCATCACCAACAGGGTCGAGTCACCGGAGATGTTCGCTTGCAGGAAAGCCGCGCCCAGGCAGACCACTATGAGCACGATGGACCAGAGGACCGCCGGCGTCCGGAAACCGGCCACTGTGCGTCTCATTGCTGGGCCCGCTCGCCCGCCAGCATGTCGGACACCGCCGGGAGGTCGTGATCGAGCCACTGTGTCTCGTCGACCACGGGGTCTGCACCGCCGACGTTGTCCGAGATATCGCTGACCGCGGCGATCCCGTGGGCCGTGTCTGCGACCGTGGCCAGTGCTTCGACGCAGTCCGGGTCGAACTGCCGGCCGGCCCGCGCTCGAAGCACCTGGATCGTCTCGTCCACGCCGATCCTGGGGGTGAGCGCACAGAACGTGTCGGCGACGGCGAGAATGCGCGCCAATTGCGGGATGTTCTTGCCGGCCAACCCGTCGGGGTAGCCCCGACCGTCCCAGCGTTCGTGGTGATGGAGGATCGCGGTGATCGAGTCGCCGAGGAACTCGATGGACCGCAGCATCTCGACGCCTCGGGTCGGGTGGCCCCGGATGCGGTCCAGATCGTCCTGCCGTGGATCGGATCCTGGGTGCCGTCGTTCCACCGGCGCGACCATGCCGACGTCGTGCAGCAACGCGGCGAAGTGCAGAGCATCCGCCTGGCCCGGGGAGAGCCGCAACTCATTGCCGATGAGTTCGCTGACCCGAGCTACTCTTTCGTTGCGGCCGCGCATGATCGGATCCCGCGCTTCGCTCGCCGCGACCAAGCCGGAAACGGTTCGTTCATGAGCGAGCGATTCAGCGTGCTGCTGTGCGTAGGACCACTGAGCGAGGGCGAGCGGCGCAACCATCACCAATACCGTTGCGAGCCCGAGGCCGACGGGGTCCCACAACACGGCGAAGAGGAAGCCCACGACGCCATAACCCAGGTAGGTACGTCCCACCTGTCCGACCAGCCTGCGCACGGTCATCAGCATCGGCGTGCCACCGTTGATCGAGATCATCGTGCCAACGCACATCGCGTTCACCAGCAACATAACGATTGTCGCCAAGGCCAACGGGAGCAGTTGAGTACCAACGATCAGCAGCGGCGACGTCCCGTTCGCGACTCGGATTCGACCGCCGACCACGAGGTAGAGGAGACCACCGACGACGCCGACGAGGCCGTTCATCGAAACGTTGAAAGTACGAACGACAATCGGACGCCTGCGGAGCGGGTCGACGCCAGAAACACATCCAACGATCGCGGCACCTACCGGGCCCGTAAGAGGTATCGCGGCTCCGAGCAGGATGGAGGTGAGAGAAACACTCGCGCCCGAGCCAGCCAACCGGGTCGACTGAGCCGCGGTTGCGAGCAGCGCCAGACACGCAAGCACCGTTACGGTGCGCACGTCCGGAGAAGTGATCGAGACGGACCAGAGCCAAGCGGACAAAAGCGCTGCCGCGATAACGAGCGTCACGCGCCAGGCTCGAGTCATGTCTCCTGATTAAAGGGGTGGCTTGTCGCGCACTCCCACAAGCGGCGGCTCAGACCAACTTCGGCAACGTCAGTTGACGGGGTCCCAGATGATCGTGTGCGTGCTCATCTGACCGCCGCCCGAAAGTGACGCGAGGAGCGCCTGCAATGCTGCGTGATCCATGTCCAGATCCTTTCCGCTCTTGCCTCGCCGTTGCGGGCACGATGCAGATCCCAGTACAGCCCCCCAGGGTTGGGACCGTATGTCAACCACCCTGATCTTCTCACGACGTGACCTACATCTCGCAACCCGAGACGACCAGGAACCCCGTTCTTGACGAAACCTTTACCCTTCGAGCGTGTGAGATGATGGCTCGGCCGCGTTCGCGGCAACATCAGCTTCCGCTCGATCGTCAGGAGTTCACCATGAGCAAGCGCGCCCGCAAGCGCCGCAGCCGCAAGGGCAAGGCCGCCAACCACGGCAAGAAGCCCAACGCCTGAGTCTTCTTGACCCAGTGCCTGAGTCCTCGGCATACGAAACGGCCCGGCACACGCATCACTGCGTGTGGCCGGGCCGTTCGTCATACAACTTGAAGTGCGAGCGCGTCAGCCTTCCTGGATGCGCACCTGCGTCACCTGAGTGACGCGCACGGTGGTGATGCGCTGCAGGATCTGGCTACGCAGCGCGTCCGGAGCGTGCTCACACGCGCACGAGCGCTGAACCAGTGCCTTGAGGATCCGATCGAGCTCGTATTCGTCCAGGCAGGGCGGGCACTCGTCCAAGTGCGCCTGCAACTGCGTGCGAGCGGACTCGTCCAGCTCGCCGTCCAGGAGTTCGTAGATCCGCGACAAGTAGTCGCCACATTCGGCGCCCATTACGAAGACGCCCCTTCCTTGATGAATCCGCGCTCGACGGCGTAGTCGGTCAGCAACTCACGCAGCTGCCGGCGGCCGCGGTGCAACCGTGACATGACGGTGCCGATCGGAGTGTCCATGATCTCGGCGATCTCCTTGTAGGAGAAACCCTCGACGTCCGCCAGGTAGACGGCCATCCGGAAATCTTCGGGCACCTCCTGCAGCGCACGCTTGACGTCGCTGTCCGGGAGGTGATCCAGCGCCTCGTGCTCCGCGGAGCGCAGACCACGCGAGGTGTGCGCTTCGGCGCGGGCCAACTGGTAGTCCTCGATGTCGGCCGCATCGGACTGCTTCGGCTGACGCTGCTTCTTGCGGTAGGTGTTGATGTAGCTGTTGGTGAGGATCCGGTAGAGCCAGGCCTTCAGATTGGTGCCCGGCTTGTACTGGTGGAATGCCGAGAACGCCTTGGCGAACGTCTCCTGAACCAAGTCCTCCGCGTCGGCGGGATTGCGTGTTGTGCGCAGGGCCGCGCTGTAGAGCTGGTCCAGATAGGGCATCGCGTCGCGCTCGAATCGCGCGACACGGTCGGCGTCCGACTCGCTCGCGACATCGAGGTCGGGATCCTCAGCGGACTTCGGCTGCAGGTCGCTGCCTTCTTGAGTGGTCATCGACGTCAAGCCTAGACCTCCTGTGGATGTGGTCGCGGTGCCGACGAACGTCGACCCGCCGGCCGAGCCCGCGGGCTCCGCGAGCGTCAAGGGCGCGTGCAACAAGCTGCACTCCTCACTGTGAAGACGATCCCTGGTACACCCTCGTCAACGACGCCACGATGCCACACATTCCCGTATGGCGCCGGCGGCACCGGCCCCGACGAAACGCTCGCATGCCGAGACCGACCCGCCCGCCGGCGACGCCGAGGACGACCGCTTCGCGACTCGCGAGTAACGGTAAAGCCAACGTAAAGTCGATGGAAAGTGGCGGTATAGCAACGCTTGCGGACAAAACGGCCCGGATATCCCAGCGCGCGGCCTCAGATCCCCGTGATTGCAATATTTCCGGATCGGTTGACGCGCGACCTAACAAGTCATAAATTCCTCCGGGTGACCGTCTTTATCGCGACGCTGGTGATGCTCTACATCGCTTCACTGTGTTTTGTCGTCGCTCTTCTGACACGCACTCTCTGGCGCGAGCGTGCCAATCCGCTGGACTCCGCCGCGACCGTCCTCACCATCACGTCGACGTCGAGGGCATCGGCCCCGGACAACCAGGCCACCGTCAGCGCACTGCACGCGACCAAGAGCGCCTGAGCGCGCCATACACAGAAGTCCCGCTCAGAACTCCGAGCGCAGCGCCGGCAGCACGTCCTCGCTGAACTGACTCAGGAAACGTCGCTGGTCGTGCCCCGGCGCATGCACCACCAGGTGGGTGAAGCCCAGGTCGACATACGGCCGCACACCGTCGATCACCGTCTGCGCGTCCGAGGCGACGATCCACCGTGAAGCGATCTGCTCGATCGGCAGTGCGTCAGCCGCCTTCTCCATCTCGATCGGGTCGTCGATGCTGTGCTTCTGCTCCGGCGTCAGCGCCAGCGGCGCCCAGAAGCGGGTGTTCTCCAACGCCTGATCCGGGTCACGGTCGTAGGAGATCTTGACCTCGAGCAACTGCTCCACCGCTCCGGGTTCGCGCTTGCCGAGCTGCTCCCCCTCCTGCATCGCGGGGACGAGCTTGTCGGCATACAGCTCCATGCCCTTGCCGGAGGTGACGATCATGCCGTCGCCCATCCGGCCGGCGTACTTGGCGACGGTCGGCCCGCCGGCCGCGACGTAGACCGGAATCGGCTTCTCCGGCTGGTCGTAGATGGTGGCGCCGACGGTGCGGTAGTAATCGCCGTCGAAGTCGACGCGCCCCTTGGTCCACAGCTGGCGCATCAGCCGCACCGACTCACGCAGCCGGGCGAAGCGTTCCTTGAACTCCGGCCAGCCGTCCTGACCGACCGCGATCTCATTGAGGGCCTCGCCGGTGCCGACCCCGAGGATCACGCGGTCCGGGTAGAGGCAGCCGAGCGTCGCGAACGTCTGCGCCAGCACGGCCGGGTTGTAGCGGAAGGTGGGCGTCAGCACGGAGGTGCCGAGCACGATGCGTTCGGTGCGAGCGCCGGCCGCGGCGAGCCACGTCAACGCGTGCGGCGCGTGCCCGCCCTCGTGCCGCCATGGCTGGAAGTGGTCGGACGCGAAAACGCTGTCCAGACCTGCTCGCTCGGCCTCGACCGCCAGGTCGACGAGCTCGCGGGGCGCGAATTGCTCTGCGGATGCTTTGTATCCGATCGTCAGGCTCATGGGGCCACGCTACGTCACCCCACGAAGTTCTCCCCCGCTTCGCTCCTCCGATACTTCGCGGGGACCCCGACCTCCTCTCCTACTCGACCAGCGAGGCAAGCCAGGCGCGGGACCTCGAGACGGTCGCTCGTGCCCCTTCGAGACGCCCGCTCGTCCCTCGCGGCCCCTCAGGGCGAAGCTCACGATCCCCTCGGCCACCACGCTCGATCAGAGCGTGTCGAGCCAGGCACGAGTCACCGCGAGGACCTGGTCTCGCCCGCGGGCGAGGCTGTGGTCGCCGGGGACCCCGGTGATGGACGGCTGCGACCCGAGCGCTTCTCGCACATCGTCCGGCCGGCCGAACGGGTCACGCTCTCCTTGTATGACGGCAAGCGGCAGCCCGGCGTCGAGCACGGACTGCGCCTCGAACGCGCGTGAGCGGCCCGGGTTGTTCGGCGGGTGCAGCGGGAAGGACAGCGCCAGGACCGCATCGGCACCGACGTCGGACGCCGTCCGGCAGGCGACACGAGCGCCGGCCGAGCGGCCGCCCACGACCAGCGGTCGTGGCAAGGCCCAGCGTCCGCCCGTCAGGTTCGCGAGGATCGGAATCCATGCGGCATCAAGTGTTTTCGGTGGCGTGGCGACCTTCTTGCCCGCCACCCGCCACGGCTGCTCGACACGCACGTAGGTCCAGCCGTCATCGACGAGGGCACGCAACGCCACCAGGTCGGCGGCGTCGATGCCGCCGCCCGCGCCGTGGCTGAGGACGATAGAGCCACGGAAGGCTGGCTTCGACGCGCTCCCCCGCTTCGCTCCTCCGCCGCTCAAACCGCCAGGCGGGCGCTCGACGTGGACGCGGGCCGGACCACGTGGAGTGTCGATCAGTCGGGCTCGGACCGTCATGAAAGAACCTCCCCGGTCATCGGGTCGACCACACCTTCGAGGTCGGACCGTGGGGCCGGCTCCAGCAACGCGGGGCCGTTGTTGCGGCTCGACCCGACGGCCTTGCCGACCGGCCACGCCTCGAAGCGTCCGAGTGCGCGCGGTTCGAGCAGAGCACGCACGTCGTCCGGCTCGGTCAAGGTCGGATCCAGCCAGCTGGCCCACTGGTCGCGGTCGAGGACGACCGGCTGGCGGTCGTGGATGCGGTCCATGCCCGGCTCGGCAGCAGTCGTCACGATGGTGTAGCTGACGACCCACGCGTTCGGGTCGCCCTCGTCGGCGGACTTGTCCCGCCAGAACTCGTAAACCCCTGCGAAAGCTACGGATTGGCCATCAGCGCGGTGAATGAAGAACGGCTGCTTGCGCGGCTTGCCCTTGCGGTCCGTGACCGTCGGACTCGCCTGCCATTCGTACCAGCCGTCGGCAGGCACCAGGCAACGGCGGGCCAAAGCGGCGTTGCGGTAGGCACCCTTGTCCAGCAGCGTCTCGGAGCGTGCGTTGATCATCCGCAGCCCGATCTTGGGGTTCTTGGCCCAGCTCGGCACCAGCCCCCAGGTCAACAGGCGCAGCTGTCGCAACGGCGTGGCGCCCGGCTCGTCCCGCGGCGCGCGGGTCAACACCACCGGTGCCTGCTTGGAGGGCGCGACGTTCCAATCGGGAGCACCGACCGGCGGATCCTGCGGCGCGACCAGCAGGGACCTGCTGCGTTCGTCGCTGCGGTCCTGCTCGATGTCGAAGTCCTGCAACAGATCGTCTGGGGCGAAGCTCGCGGCATACCGGCCACACATGCGAGCAACCCTACGTGGCCGCGGCGCGGGACCAGTGCACTTCGCATAAGTTAGGTTTGGCTAACCTTATGCAACCGACTCGTTCGACCGTCACCGGAAGGCCCCGATGAACCTCCCCACCAGCCGCCGCACTCTGCTGCTCACCGCCGCCCTCAGCCTCCCCCTCGCCGCCTGCGGCTCCGGGTCCGGCGGCCCGGCCGCCGGACCGGCAACCAGCTCCGGCGGCGACACAGCGAAGTCCGCCTTCCCCCGGACGGTGCCGACCTCGCACGGCACGACGACGATCAAGTCCGCGCCGAGCCGGGTCGTCGTGCTCGGTGCACAGCCGGCCGAGGCAGTCCTTGCCCTCGGCATCACTCCGGTGGCCATCGACACCTACGGCGCGCCATACACACCGTGGCTGAAGGACAAGGTCGGCACCGCGAAACATCAGAAGCTCAGTGACTCCAAGTCCGTGAAGATCGAAGCGGTCGCGGCCAACAAGCCCGACCTGATCATCGTCGCCAACTGGCTCACGCAGCTGCCGGGCGTGTCCGACAAGCTGCGCGCGCTCGCCCCGACGGTCGACGTGCCCGGAAAATCGGTCAACCCCGACTGGGACAAGGTCATCGCGTCGACCGCCGATGCCCTCGGCAAACCCGCGAAGGGCAGCAAACTCGTCGCCGGGCTGAAGCAGCAGATGGCCCACGCCGGCAAGGGTGTGCCGGCCGGGTCGACATACAACTGGGTGCGGTATGACGCCAACGGGTGGGGCTTCGGCAACGGCTCGCTGCTCGATTCGTTCGGCCTGCGACCCGCCAAGAACCAGGACAACACCAACCGCAAGCTGCTCTCCACCGAGCGGACCGGTGAGCTGACCGCCGACGCGCTCTTCGTCTGGGCCTACGGCAAGACCGCCGCCGACGTCACCGCGGCGCCCGGTGCCCGACAGCTCCCGGCCGCGAAGAAGGGCACGCTGCAGGTCGTCGACCTCAACTTCGCGACCGCCCTGAACAGCCCCGGTGTCTACTCGATCCCGTGGCTCATCCGGGAGATCGAGCCATCGTTGGACAAGCTGCGCTCCGCGAAGTAGCCACGGCTCGGTAATCTTGGCGCGATGAGTTCAGAACCTCCGCATCCGACCACCACCGCCACCATCACAGCAGGCGACTGGGCCGCCCCTGCTGTCGATCGCGCGGTGGACGCCGTCGTGCCCGTGCCCGGCAGCAAGTCGCTGACCAACCGCTTCCTGGTGCTCGCCGCACTCGCGCAGGACAGCTCGCGACTGTCGCGGCCGTTGCGGTCGCGCGACAGCACACTCATGTGCGAGGCGCTGCAGGCGCTCGGCACCCGCATCGACAGCCGCAGCGACGACACCGAGTGGCTCATCGAGCCCGCGCCCCTCCACGGACCGGCCGCCATCGACTGCGGCCTCGCCGGCACGGTGATGCGCTTCCTGCCTCCGGTCGCGGCCCTGGCCGAGGGCACCGTCGCGTTCGACGGCGACGACGGCGCCCGGCGTCGCCCGCTCGGCCCCGTGCTGGGCGCGCTGCGCTCGCTCGGGGTGACCGTCGACGGAGACGGCCTGCCCTTCACGCTCACCGGCACCGGCCGGGTCACGGGCGGCACCGTGCACATCGACGCCTCCGGCTCCTCGCAGTTCGTCAGTGCGTTGCTGCTCGCCGGCGCGCGGTATGACGACGGCATCACCGTGATCCACGACGGCAAGCAGGTCCCGTCGCTGCCACACATCGCGATGACCGTTGAGGTGCTGCGCGACGCGGGTGTGCTGGTCGACGACAGCGAGGCCAACAGGTGGCGCGTGGAGCCTTCCCAGATCCACGCGCTCGACGTGGAGGTCGAGCCCGACCTGTCCAACGCGTTCCCGTTCCTGGCAGCTGCGCTGCTCACCGGCGGCCAGGTGACCGTCCCGGGCTGGCCGGTGGTCACCACCCAAGCCGGCGACCACGCGCGCGACATCCTGCAGCAGTTCGGCGCCGACGTGCAGTTGACCCGGGAGGGCCTCACGGTGCGCGGGACCGGTCGCGTGGAGGCGATCGACATCGACCTGCACGAGGCCAGTGAGTTGTCCCCTGTCGTCGCGGCCATCGCTGCCTTCGCCGACGGGCCCAGCCACCTGCGCGGCATCGGCCACATCCGCTTCCACGAGACCGACCGGCTCGCCGCGCTCGCCACCGAGCTCGGTCGTCTCGGATCGGACGTCGAGGAAACCGAGGACGGACTCGTCATACGCCCGAAACGCATGCGTGGCAACACTTTCCACACCTATGGCGACCACCGCATGGTAATGGCCGCGGCCGTCCTCGGACTGCGCGTGCCCCACGTGGTCGTCGAGGACGCCGGGACCGTCGCCAAGACGATGCCGGACTTCACCGCACGCTGGACCCGCATGATCGGGGAATGAGCGATGTCTCCGCGCGGGCGCGTCTACGACGAGTCCGACGTGCGCGTGCGTGCCGGCCGCCGGGGCAGCCGCCCCCGGACCAAGGAACGCCCCAAGCACGAGGACGCTCGCATCGGCCAGGTCACCACCGTCGACCGCGGCCGCTGGACCTGCCTGGTCGATGGCCACCCGGTGGTCGCCATGCGGGCCCGCGAACTCGGCCGCACCAGCACCGTCGTCGGCGACCGGGTCGCGCTCGTCGGTGACACCTCCGGCGACCCCGGCACCCTGGCTCGCATCGTCCGCGTCGAGCCGCGCACCAGCGTGCTCCGCCGCACCGCGGACGACACCGACCCCTACGAGCGGGTCATCGTCGCCAACGCCGACCAGCTCGCGATCGTCACCGCCCTGGCCGACCCCGAGCCCCGCCCACGGATGGTCGACCGGTGCCTCGTCGCGGCATACGACGCCGGTATGACGCCACTGCTCGTCCTCACCAAGTCCGACCTGGCCGACCCGGAGAAGTTCCTCGCCGGATACGCCGGCCTGGACGTCGCGCACGTGGTGACGCGCACCACCGCCCACGGCATCGAGGGCCTGGAGCAGGTGCGGGAGGCGCTGCAGGGCCGGATGACCGTGCTGGTCGGCCACTCCGGCGTCGGCAAGTCCACCCTCGTCAACGAACTGGTTCCGGGCATCGGACGCGCCATCGGCCACGTCAACGCGGTCACCGGCCGTGGCCGGCACACCTCGACGTCGGCGATCGCGTTGCCGCTGCCGGACCTGCACGGCAACACAGACGGCTGGGTCATCGACACCCCGGGTGTGCGGTCCTTCGGCCTGGCGCACATCGATCCCGATCACATCATCCACGCCTTCCCGGACCTCGCCCCCGCTATCGAGGACTGCCCGCGCGGCTGCACCCACGACGAGGAGGAGTGCGCCCTGGACGCCTGGGTCGCCGACGGCCACGCCGGCGCCAGTGGCCGCACCCGGCTCGAGTCGCTGCGTCGTCTGCTGCGCACCCGATCCGGCGACCCCGATGCGCACGACTCCGACGCGCAGACCGACCCGCACGGCGAGCACGAGCCGGGCTGAATCCGTGCGGCCGGCTCCCGAGGCGTTCACCCGCCACCTGCTCGCCTTCGCCGAGGTCAAACCTGCGCCGGGGCGCTGGAAGTTCGCGCTGCACGTGGTGGCGATCGTCACCGTCGCCGTCACCCTGATCAGTGTGCTGCTCGGTCCGAGTTTGGGCCTGGTCGGCATCACCGGTGCGTTCCTGGGGTTCGTCGCCCGCACCCGCCCGGTGCGCTCACGCATCGTGATCCTGGCCGGGATGTGCCTGACCTACATCGCCGGCATCACCCTGGCCGCGCTGGTCGGCAGCGAACCGGTGCTGCTGACCCTGGTCCTCACGGCGATCTCGCTGGTCACCGTGCTGGGCTACAACACGCTGGTCGCCGAGCCGCCCGGTTCGATGTTCCTGATCATCGGCCCGGTCATCGCGTCATACCTGCCGACGGTCGGGCTGTCGGTCGGCAAGGTCGTGGTGGTCGGCGCCCTGGCCTGCGTGAGCGCATCCGCGACATCGCTGCTGCTGCAGACCGTCACGGAGCGGCGGCAGGTCGAGCAGGAGGCGCTGTCGACCGCGCAGGACGCGGTGGCGGCATACCTCGACGCCGACCGGACGCTGACCCCGCGGCACCAGCTGGCCCGGCTGCGCGACCAGGCGTTCGTGTCGGTCTTCAGCGCCTCGATGGTGCTGGAGGACGCGGTCGGCCGCGAGCCGCGGATGCGTCAGTGGCGCCGCATGAACGCCGCGCTGCGCCGGCTGCACCTGGCCATCATCCAGCAGGTCGTGCGCGTGCATCTGCCGGGGCGGGAGGTGGTTGTCACCGGTGTCGAACAACGGCGCTACCTGGGCCGGCCGGACGCCAGTTATCTGCTGCGCTGGGGGCTCTCGCGTTCCTCACTCCCCTGGCTGGCCGCACGTCGTATGGCGGCAGCGGTGCTGCTCACCTGCGCGGCCTCCTACGGGCTGCACGCCGGGCATCCCTCCTGGGCGGTGATGACCACTGCCCTGGTGATGTCCGTGACCCGCGATCGCCTCGCGCTGACCCACCGGGCCCTGCATCGCGTCAGCGGGACGGTCGTCGGCATCGGGGTGTTCGCGGTGATCCACTCGATGCACCCGCGCGGCATCGTCCTGATCGTGATCGCGCTGGCCCTGGTCTACTGCATCCAGATGCTCGCCGTGCGCAACTACGCGCTCGCGGTGATCTTCGTGACGCCGATGGCGCTGCTGATCAGCACGGCGGCTGCGCCATACCGGCCCATCGGGGAGATCGCCGGCGAGCGCGTCCTCGAGACCGTGATCGGCGCTGCCGTGTCCGTCGTGGTGATCTGGCTGGCCGGCCGTCGGGCACCGATCGCGTTGGTGCGCAGGCAGTTCCGGCGTTCGTTGCGCTCGCTCGAGCGGTTGCTGCTGCTCATCGCCGACGGGCAGCAGAGCACCGAACGCGGGTATGCCGCCCGACGCGACCTGTCCTATGAGCAGTTGCAGGCCAGCCGGATCCTGCAACTCGCGCAGACCGACCTGCCACGGACCCTCGAGGACTGGAACCTGCTGGAGACGTCGCTGAACGAGGCGTCATACGTCGTGCTCGCGGCGTGCTGGACCACCGACCCGCCACGCGCGATCGACGCCGAGCGGATGGCCGGGGTACTGGCCCGGATGATCGCCGCGCTGCCGCCCGTCGGCACCACCATGGTCGACGCCCGGATCATCGCCGGCGGCCTGCAACGGATGCTCGACGTAGGGAAGCAGTTGAACAGTCCGTGAACAAAAACCACGCCCACTCGGCCCCGATTTGCGCAGGACCCAGCAGGCAACGTCATACTCGTGACCTGTGAGTGCCGAACTCTTCATTCTGATCCTGCTGGTGATCACCGCCGTGGGATTCGACTTCACCAACGGCTTCCACGACACCGGCAATGCGATGGCCACCTCGATCGCCACCGGTGCGCTGAAGCCCAAGACGGCTGTGGCACTCTCCGCGGTCCTCAACCTGGTCGGCGGCTTCCTGTCCGTCGAGGTCGCCGTCACCGTGACCACGTCGGTGCTGAAGATCCAGAACGACTCCGGCGGCCTGATCAGCGGGATCGATGCCCAAGAGGCGATGTTCATCATCTTCGCCGGGCTCATCGGCGGCATCATCTGGAACCTGCTGACCTGGCTGCTCGGTCTGCCCAGCAGTTCCTCGCACGCGCTCTTCGGCGGACTGATCGGCGCCGGCCTGGCCGCCATCGGCACCAGCGGCATCAACTGGGACGGCCTGGTCGTCAAGGTGATCATCCCGGCGCTGCTGTCGCCGCTGATCGCCGGAGCGGTCGCCGCGGTCGGCACCCTCGGCGTCTACGCGCTCAGCCGCAAGGTCAGTGAAGGCAAGCAGGAGAGCGGTTTCCGTTGGGGCCAGGTGGCGACCGCGTCACTGGTCTCGCTCGCACACGGCACCGGTGATGCCCAGAAGACCATGGGCGTCATCGCCCTCGCGCTCATCGCGCACGGCAGCCTCAGCGACCACCAGATCCAGGAACACGGCCTCCCTGTCTGGATCATCGTGCTGTGCGCCGGCGCCATCGCACTGGGCACCTATATCGGCGGCTGGCGGATCATCCGCACCCTGGGCAAGGGCCTGGTCGAGATCGAGGCACCGCAAGGCATGGCTGCGCAGGCGTCGGCGGCCGCGATCATCCTGACCTCCAGCAACCTCGGTATGGCGCTGTCCACGACCCACGTCGCCACCGGATCGATCATCGGCACCGGCGTCGGCAAGCCCGGCTCCACGGTGCGCTGGGGCGTCGCCGGTCGGATGGCCGCCGGCTGGCTCATCACCCTCCCCTGCGCGGCGATCGGCGGCGCGGTGAGCTTCTACATCGGACACCTGATCGGCGGCGCGGTCGGAGCGATCGTGATCTTCGTGCTCCTGGTCGCCCTTGCGGCATACATCTACTACCGCGCGCAGCAGCAGAAGGTCGGTGCCGACAACGTCAACGCCGACTGGGACGACAGTTCCAAAGGCGGCTCCGACACAGCATCCGGCAAGAAGTCGAAGGTGCCGACCGTCTGAACGGCGGCCAGGGACAAGGGGATGAAGCGATGAACATCGATTTTGCGGACATCGTCGACGGCACCGTGAAGGTGCTGGTCGCGGGACTTCTCTTCGGCGCCGGGCTGCCACTGTTGTTCACGCTCGGCATGCGGCTGTGGGACGCCGGGAGCGTGCACGAGGACGCCGACGGCACGATGACGCTCGGCAAGCACGCCGCGCTCTGGACGGCATACCTGATCTTCGCGATCGTGGCTGCCGCGGTGGTGGTGGGCGTCCTCTACATCACCCACAAGAGCATCGACCACTACCTCGGAATCGAGTTGTTCTGATGGCAATGGCTACCAACATGCTGACCTCCGTCGTCGACTGGCTGCGCAAGGGCTACCCCGAGGGCATCCCGCCCAAGGACTTCCCTCCGCTGCTGGCGCTGCTGCAGCGCACGCTGCAGCCCGCGGACGTGCAGGCGGTCTGTGCGCAGCTCATCTCCGACCACCCCGACGGCGGGATCTCCGCCGAGTCGGTCGCCGACGCCCTCAAGCAGGTCAACTCGGTGCCACCGACCGAGGCCGAGGTGCAAGCGGTCGCCACCCGGCTGGAAGCCGTCGGCTGGCCCGCGGCAGGCCTTGCATCTGCCGATCAGGAGGACGAGGACGACGAGGAGGAGGACGACAGCCCAGAGCGCGTCAACTTCTTCCAGCGCATCCTGGACTGGCTGCGCGAGGGCTATCCCGACGGTGTCCCGCCGACCGATCTCCCGCCGTTGTTCGCGCTGCTGCAGCGTCGCTTGACCAAGAAGGAGATCAAGAAGGTCGCCAAGGAGCTCATCGCCTCCAACAAGGTGCCCGGCGAGCCGAAGACTCCGATCTCCGAGGAAGAAGCGCAGGAGATCATGCAGCAGATCGCGGGTGTCGTCCCGATCGAGGCGGATCTGGATCGGGTCCGCAAGCGGCTGGCCAAGAAGGGCTGGCCGCTGGTCTGAGTCGTCCGGCGGGGTCGCCGGGCGAGATCGTGAGCGCGACCGGTTGAGCACCGTCGGCGTGTTCGGGCGGATCGGCCGATAGGTTCGGGTGCATGCCGACGTATGACGACGACCTCCGCCTCGCCCACGTGCTCGCGGACGCCGTGGAGCCAACGAGCACCGGGCGCTTCCGCGCGGACGACCTGCACGTCACCGCCAAGCCCGACCTCACGCCGGTGACCGACGCGGACATCGCGGTCGAGGAGGTGCTGCGCGCCCAGCTCAAGCGCGCCCGCCCGCGGGATGCGGTGCAGGGCGAGGAGCAGGGCACCCAGGGCAACGGACCGCGCCGCTGGATCGTCGACCCGATCGACGGCACCAAGAACTTCGTCCGCGGCGTGCCGGTGTGGGCGACTCTCATCGCGCTGGTCGACGACGGTCTGCCGGTGGTCGGGCTGGTCTCGGCGCCGGCGCTCGGTCGCCGCTGGTGGGCCGGCCTGGGCACGGGAGCGTGGACGGGTCGATCGTTGTCGAGCGCGAAACGCATTGCAGTCTCTGGTGTTTCGAAGATCTGTGACGCGTCGACATCGGTCGCCGGCTGGCGGACGTGGGCGGATCTCGACCGGCGCGACGCTCTCGTCGAGCTGATGGACGACGTATGGCGGGTGCGCAGCTACGGCGACTTCTGGGCGCACATGCTGGTGGCCGAGGGCGCGATCGACTTCGCACCGGAGCCGGAGCTCGCGGTCCACGACATGGCAGCCCTGGTTCCGATCGTCACCGAGGCCGGCGGCCGCTTCACCGGACTGGACGGCAAGGACGGCCCGTGGAGCGGCAACGCCCTGTCCAGCAACGGTCTGCTGCACGACGAAGTGCTGCGCCGGATCGGCGACTCCGCCGAGCCCACTTCCGCCGAGCCCACTTCCGCCCAGCGACACAGTTGACCCCGAGTGGCACACCTGCAGCTGTGCCACTCGGGGCCAACTGTGCCAGTCGGCGCCCCTTCTTCGATTTCGAAACTCTGCGTGGCACACTGAACACGCAACGTCGCACGCAGAGGAGCCCTCATGACCATCACCGCACCGGACATCGCACAACGCCGCGAGCTGAAAACGCCGATCCCCGGCCCTCGTTCGCAGGCGCTGGCCGAACGTCGCAGCTCCGTCGTGGCCGCGGGCGTCTCCTCGACCATGCCGGTCTATGCCGCCCGTGCCGCCGGCGGCATCATCGAGGACGTCGACGGCAACACGCTCATCGACCTCGGCTCGGGCATCGCGGTGACCACCGTTGGCAGCTCCGACCCTCGCGTGGTGGCCAATGTGCAGCAGCAGGTCGCCGAGATCACCCACACCTGCTTCATGATCAGCCCCTACGAGGGTTATGTCGCAGTCGCGGAGAAGCTCGCCGAGCTGACCCCCGGCGACCACGCCAAGAAGTCCGCGCTCTTCAACTCCGGCGCGGAGGCCGTCGAGAACGCCGTGAAGATCGCCCGCTACGCCACCGGGCGTCAGGCCGTCGTCGCGGTCGACCACGCATACCACGGCCGCACCAACCTCACGATGGCACTGACGGCGAAGGCGATGCCCTACAAGAAGGGCTTCGGGCCCTTCGCGTCGGACGTCTACCGCGTGCCCACGTCATACCCCTTCCGCGACCCGGAGGGTATGACGGGCGAAGAGGCCGCCCAGCGCGCAATCACCCTGGCGGAGAAGGCTGTTGGCGCCGACCAGATCGCGGCGTTCATCATGGAGCCGATCCAGGGCGAGGGCGGTTTCATCGTCCCGGCGCCGGGTTTCCTGGCCGCAATCGCCAAGTGGTGCACCGACAACGGCATCGTCTTCATCGCCGACGAGGTGCAGAGCGGCTTCGCCCGCACCGGCGAGTGGTTCGCGGTCGACCACGAGGGTGTCGTGCCCGACCTGGTCACCACCGCCAAGGGCATCGCCGGCGGCCTGCCGCTGTCAGCCGTCACCGGCCGCGCAGAGCTGATGGACTCCGTGCACCCCGGCGGACTCGGTGGCACGTATGGCGGCAACCCCGTCGCCTGCGCCGCGGCGCTCGGCGCGATCGAGACCATGGAGGCCGACGGTCTGCTCGACCGCGCCAAGCACATCGAGGAACTCGCGACGGGTGCGCTGCGCGACATACAGGCGAAAACGCCTGCGATCGGCGAGATCCGGGGCCGTGGCGGCATGCTTGCGGTCGAGATCGTCAAGCCCGGCACCAAGGAGCCGGACGCTGCGCTCACCGCCGCCGTGGCCAAGCGGTGCCACGAGCAGGGCGTCGTGATCCTGACCTGCGGCACCTTCGGCAACGTCATCCGGCTGCTGCCGCCGCTGGTCATCAGCGACGAGCTGCTGCTCGAGGGCCTGGGCGTCCTGGCCGACGCCTTCGCCGCCGAGCTCGCCTGAGCGTCCTCGCCATACCCCACCCGACCCGACCCGACCCGACCCGACCCGCCATACCCCACTCGCCGAGGGGACAGGCGATGATCGAGAGGACAGGGGATTCGGGCCAATTGGGCCCAATTCCGCTGTCCTCTCGGTCATGCGGTGTCCTGTCGGCGAGTCAGGCGGGCGCGACGTCGCGGGCTGGAGCATCCGCCTGCGTGACCGGATCATCCCCGGCGCGATTCGCGACGCATTCCCCTGCGGGGCGCTTGTTGAATTCGCGGAAACTCTTGCGCACCAACGGCATCAGCGTTATCAGGAAGTAGGCGATACCCACCCCGACGGTGGCTGCACGCCAGCCGATGAGCGCCGAAAGCACACCGCCGAGCAAGCCACCGAACGGGATCAGCGACCAACACAGCGAGGTCTTGAGAGCACTCACCCGGCCGACCAGATGCGGCGGGATGCGTTCGAACGTGACAGCTCCCAGGATCGGGTTGATGAAGCCGGACAGGAAGCCCGCGGCAGCGAGGACGCTCACCAGCGTCCACAGGTGGACGTCGAGTGCGAAGACTGCGAAGCGCGGCAGTCCGGCCACGAAGAAGCCGAGCACGTAGACCGGCAGCCGCGGCAGTCGCTCCCCCACCGCCGCCGCTACCAGGGCCCCCAGGATCGACGGACCCGCCATCGCGGCGAGCACCAGGCCGACTGCGCCCGCGCCGCTTCCGGTGGCATGTGCCCACACCGGAAGCAACACCGCCGTCCACGCCTGGTCCAGCAGATTCGTCAACGAGACCATCACGGTGATGCCGACCAGCACCGAGTCGCCGCGCAGGAAGCGCCAGCCCTCGACGAGTTGCTGCCGGTATGACGAGCCGGTCTCCTCCTCGCGGACCGGATCACCTTGTGGCTGCGCACTTTTCGTATCCGGCAGGCCGTGCGAGATGCACATCGCCGCGACGGCGAAGGTGACCGCATTGACCAACAGCGCTTGCGGAGCACCGATGACGGCGACCACCGCGCCGGCCGCTGCGGCACCCACCGTGCCACCCAGTCGCTCGATCGCGCCCATGACACCGGTGATGCGCTCCAGCGGGATCGCGCCCTGCTCGGCGACGGTAGGCACCAGCGCCGACTTGGCGCCGTCCGAGGGACCGCGCACCACCCCCATCAACGCGGCGATCGGGATCAACCACCCGAGCTGCAGCATGCCGAGCCAGTGCAACAGCGGGATGAGACCGACGATCAGCACACTGCACGAATCGGCGGTCACTGCAACGGCTTTCGAGCCGATTCGATCGACGATCGGTCCGCCGAGGGCCTTGGCCACGACATACGGCAGCAACTCGGCGAAACCGACGACACCGGTCCAGACCGCAGACCCGGTGGTCGTGAGAACCAGCCACGGCACCGCGATCTGGGACAGCCGCGTGCCGGAGATCGAGAACGCCTCGGCGACGGCGAGCGCCGCAAACGGCCTGCGGCTGCTCATGTTTCGTCGCCCTCGGGCTCGTCCCGGTGCGCCAGTGTGCCCGGCCGCGGGAAGGTGTGGAACTGGAAGACGACGGGCGCGGCATCGGCCGGTGCGGACTCCGGATCGCGGGCCGTCTCGGCGACCTCGCCGAGCACGGCGTGGACGGCATCCTTGACGCGGCGGACCTGCTCGGGCGTGAGGTAGACGTTGTAGTCACTCGCACCGACGAGGTCGGCCCATTCCTTCGGCAGATCGGGCACCTCGGCGGCGGCCTGCTCGAGCTGCACAGCAGCCTGGTGCGCGACGACGCCGTGGTATGCGCCCATCACCGCACGCTCCTCCACGTCGTCGACCTGCGACGGCTCGGTCACGGTCGACTCGTGGGCGGCCTTCCACCAGCGGTCGCGCTTGTTGCCGCGGTCCGCGTCGTCGACGACGAGACCGGCGTCGGCCAGTTGGCGCAAGTGGTAGCTGGTCGCGCCCGAGTTCAGTCCCAGCTGCGCCGCCAGCGAGGACGCGGTCGCCGGACCGTCCGCGCGCAGGCGACCGATCATCGCGAGACGGACCGGGTGGGCCAAGGCCTTCAGCTGGTCCAGATCCGGCCGGACCTTGTTGATCTCACGGCGTTCGCGTTTCGTCATACGAGGAAAATACACCGCAAAGACTTCTTTGCAAATAGTTCTTTGCGATTCTCTGCGGGCAACTCTATGTACCGAGCGGACAGGAACAGTGCCGAGCGGACAGGAAATCCGGGCCATGGAGGCCCGGATTTCCTGTCCCCTCAGTGGTTTCCTGTCCGCTCGGTGGGTTGGCTGTCCGATCGGTCGGGTGGGGCACGCCGGCCGGTGTCGGCGAAACTACTGCTGCTGCACCGTCTTGCCGGGGCCTCCGGCGCGATCCTTGGCCTCACTGAGCTTCTTACGCAGCGCCCGCACCACCTCGCGGGCCTCCTCCCGGGTGGCCGCGGCGGGTGGGGAACCCCACATCTTGCGGCCGTTGGGCTCGGCCAGGAAGGCCACCGAGAACACACCGATCACACCGGCGATGATCAGGTAATAGGCCGGCCAGTTCAGATCGCCGGTCAGCGACACCAGCGCGCCGACCACGACCGATGTCGTGCCCGCGAACAGCGAGATCGACACGTTGAACGCGATCGAGAGCGCACCACCGCGCACCTTCGTCGGGAAGAGCGTCGGCAACGTCGACGGCATCGTGGACGAGAAGCAGATCAGCAGCATCGCCATGATCAGCAGCCCGGCGAAGATGCCGATCGTGGTCTGCGAGCGCACCAGCGCGATCATCGGTATGGCGAACACGATCAGCCCGATCGCCCCGAACCAGCAGATCGGCTTGCGACCCACCCGGTCCGACAGCATCCCCAGGAACGGGATGGTCGCCAGCGCCAGGACCATGACCGCGATCTGGATGACCTGTGAGGTGTTGTCCGAGACCTGGTCACCGGACGGAAGTGTGTCGGTGACATAGGTCGGCATGTAGGAGGTCAGCATGTAGTTGGTGACGTTCCAGACCAGCACCAGGCCCATGCAGACCAGCATGTAGGGCCACAGGTGCAGGATGCCGCGCAGCTCGCCACCGGACTTCTGCTCCTCCTTGTTGGCCTTCTCGCGCTCCTCCGACTCCTTCTCCAACTGCAGGTATGCCGGGGTGTCGGCCAGCTTGGTCCGCAGATAGACACCGACCAGACCGAGTGGGAGGCCGACGAAGAACGGGATGCGCCAGCCCCAGGAGATCAACTGTTCGTGCGACAGCAGACCGTCCATGACGGTCACCATGATCGCGCCGAGCAGGTAGCCGGTGAAGGTGCCGAACTCCAGCCAGCTGCCCCAGAAGCCGCGCTTGCGATCGGGCGCGTATTCGGCGATGAACGTCATCGCGTTGCCGTACTCGCCACCGGTCGAGAAGCCCTGCACCAGCCGAGCCACCAGCAACAACACCGGCGCCATGAAGCCGATCGCGCTCCGGCTGGGGATGCAGCCGATCGCGAAGGTGCCCAGGGCCATCAGCACCATCGTCATCGCGAGCACCTTGTTGCGGCCGATCCGGTCGGCCAGCGGTCCGAAGAACATGCCGCCGAACGGGCGGACCAGGAACGCGACCGCGAAGAGCCCGAACGTCGCGATGGTGCCCGCTGCGTCGCTCAGGCCGTCGAAGAAGACCTCTTTGATGGTCGGTTCGAAATAGGCGTAGACGCCGAAGTCGTACCACTCGGTGACGTTCCCGATCGCAGCAGCGCCGATCGCCCGCCGGATGATGCCGGGCTCGGTCACGACAACGTCGCTGACCTCCCAATCCTGAAGCTTCTCAGTCGGTTCCAGGGTCTGCACGGGTGGATTCAGCTCCTTGTCGACGGCGTCGGGACAGCTCTACGACGTTGTCAAGACGCTGTGCGGACGTCAACTCGTGACACCCGTATTTGCCATACCCTGAGCCTTCTATGACCGATGGATTCCAGTGCTCCCAGGGTGATTTCGGGGTGTCCCGTGCCATCCGTCACACTTACCCACGATGACGACCGACGACACCTATCCCACCCTCGATCTGGCGCTGCGGGTCGGGGAACTGCTGTTGTCCTCCGGTGCCGGTGCGGCCGATGTGAGCGTGCAGATGCAGAACGTCTGCATCGCCTGTGGGCTGCGCGGGGTGAGCGCGAGCGTGACGTTCACCGAGTTGCAGCTGACGCACCAGCAGTCGCCCGAGGACCCGGGCATGATCCAGGTGCGCAACGTGACTCAGCGCGAGATCGACTACGAGGACCTGACCCGAGTGGACTGGCTGGTCCGCGACCTGGTGTCCGGCCGGATCGACCGCGACGAGGCGCGCAGCCAGCTGGCACAGCTGGTCTCCTCCGGCCACGAGCGGTCGCGCAAGGTCGTCACGGTCGGCTGGGGCGTCATGGGGCTCGGCATCGGTCTCCTGCTGGGTGCCACCCCCGTCGTCATCGCGGCGGCGTTCTTCGGGTCGATGGGCATCGACATCATCCAGCGTTACCTCGGCCGGCGACGGCTGCCGATGTTCTACCAGCAGGTCGCCGGCGGACTGTTCGCGACGATGCTCGCCGTCGTGGTGATCGCCACCGGCCTGAGCGACAACCCGAGTCGCATCGTCAGTGCGGGCATCATCCTGCTGCTGGCCGGGATGAGCTACATGGGCGCCGTGCAGGACGCGCTCACCGGATTCCCGCTGACCGCCGCGGCGCGTTCCCTGGAAGCGACCTTGCAGACCGCCGGAGCCATCGCCGGCGTCAGTGGCGGCCTGACCATCGCCACGGCTATCGGGATCAAGTTGGTCAATCTGACCCCTGGCGCCAGCGCCTATCCGCCCTGGCCGCAGATGGCGCTCGGTGGTGCGATCAGCGCGGGCGCGTTCGCCTTCGCGTCATACGCACCGGCCCGCGCGCTGCTGCCGACCGCACTCCTGGGCATGGTCTCCGCCACTGCGTTCATCGCCGGCTACCACGCAGG
Source organism: Flexivirga endophytica (assembly GCF_014640635.1). Lineage (GTDB taxonomy): Bacteria > Actinomycetota > Actinomycetes > Actinomycetales > Dermatophilaceae > Flexivirga > Flexivirga endophytica. The sequence goes on along the minus strand of NZ_BMHI01000001.1, from coordinate 42,209 downwards.
GTTGGGCGTCTCGTGGCCCGCTGCGACGGCAGCGATCATCGTCGGTCTGGTGAGCTACACCATCGCGTCACGGATCAAGGTGCCGACGCTGGTGCTGGTGGTCGCCGGTGTGGTGCCGCTGCTGCCCGGGCTGTCGGTCTATCGGGGCCTGGCGCATCTGTCGGCCGGCCAGTCCGATGGTCTCGTCGAGCTGATCAACGCATCAGTCGTCCTCCTCGCACTGGCGGCCGGCGTCATCTTCGGTGAATACGTCGCCCAACCGCTGCGCCGGGAGGGCCGCCGGCTGGAGCAGCGCTTGTCCGGTCCACGCCTCGTCGGCCCGCTCACCGTGCGTTCGGTACGCCGCAGGAAGCGGGACAAGGCGTAAGAGCGGTCTCGTGACGCCTGCTCCCGCATTCCGAGACTCAGGACGACGTTCGACCAGTCAGATGACGGTGACCTCACCGATGCCGAGCGCACGAACACCGTCGGCGTGCGCCTCGGCGTCGCCCACCAACACGATCGTGCGCGGCTCGTCGGCCCACATCGCCCATGCCGCGTCCAGGTCGGCGGCCCGCAGACCCGCCAGCTGCTCGAGGTATGACGAGACGAATTCCGTTCCGAGGCCGTTGGATCGGAGCATCGCGGCTTCGTCGGCGACGGCATCCGCGGTCGCATAACGAGCCGGCGCGGTCTTGCCGATGAAGTCGGTCGCCGCTGTCGTCTCCTCCTCGGTGAATCCCTCCCCCGCCGAGTCGAGGATCTGCAGCGTCAGCTCGAGCGCCTCCACCGTGACGTCGCTGCGCACGGAGCCGGACACGATGAACATGCCACCCTCGTGGCGCGGCCGGAACGCCGAGCGGAACCCGTAGGTGTAGCCCTTCTCCTCCCGCAACACCGCGTCGAGCCGTGCGTTCGGGGAGCCGCCGAGCGCAAAGCTCAAGGCGGGGTATGGCGCCCAGCCGCCCGCCACCCGCCGGTCCGGCCCGAGGGAACCGAGGTACAGCTCGGTCTGTACGGCGTCGGGCCGATGCGCGAACCGCACCCGGGTCGCACCTGGGGCGACCAACGCGGCAAGCGAATCATCTTGCGGTGCAGCGGTGTCCACCTGCCAGGTGCCGAGCGTCGCGTTCAGCTCGCGCAACGTCCGCATCGCGTCGAACTCGCCCGCCACCACGACGGTCGCGCCCTCGGGGCGGATCCACCGGGAGTGGAAGTCCACGCAGTGCTCGGCCGTGATCGCGCGAACGGTGTCGGCGGTCCCGCCGGCGGGACGCGACGCACGGGAGCTCTGGTCGTAGAAGGTCGCGGCGCACTCCTTGGCCGCGCGCATGTCGGGGGCTGCGGCCTCGTGCTCGATCTCGGACAGTCGCTGGCCCACGTGCCGGGAGACTTCCTCGGCAGGGAAAGCTGGCTCCTGCAGGCACTCGGTGATCAGAGCCCAGCCCTGCGCGGACTTCGCGGCCGTGGCCTCGGTCTCCAGTGTGAGCCCGCGCGCGCCATACCCGGCGCCGTAGGCGATGCCGTCGATCTCGAAGAGTTCGGCCATCTCGTCGGCCGTGTGGCTGCGGGTGCCTTCGTCCATGGTGCGGGCCACCATCGTGGCGACGCCCTCGAGCTCGCGCGGCTCGACCGCGATCGGGGTCGGCACCAGCACTCGGGTCGAGGTGATGTGCTGGCCGGGGCGGTTGTAGAGCAGCACCTCGATGCCGTTGTCGAGCACGTGACGTTCGGCGGTCGGGAACTCCCACGGCTGCGCGAGCGGCACGACGGGGCGGGGCTGCACCATCAGTTCTCCTTCTTGCGGTAGATGACGACCGCGGCCGACTCGGGCTGCGCCCAGGCTGCGGCACTCGCCGCGACGTCCGCCGCGGTCACCGCCTGCACCCGGTCGAGATAGGTGTTGAGGTGGTCCGGGTCGTCATACAGCAGGGTGTGGCCGCCGATCACGTCGGCGCGCTCGTCGGGCTGCGCGAGACTCTGCAACCACCAGCGTTCGACGTCCGCGAACGCCGCCGCCATCTCGGTCTCGGTCGGCGGCTCGGTCGCCAGGCGCCGAAGTTGCTCACCGACCCCCTGCTCGACCTGCTCCACGGCGACACCCTCGGCGACGTCGAGGATCAGCGCGCCCATCGACGTCCCGTCGACGCGGGCGCCGGTGTTGCGTGAGACGTGCGTGACCAACTGGTCGCCGCGCACCAGCCGCCGGTAGAGCCTGGATGTGGCCAGGCCCGCGAGGAGGTCGAACGCGATCTCGGTCGCGATGAAGTCGTCGGACCCACCGTGCGGCAGCCGGAAGCCGAGGTAGAGCCGGTCGGACGGCACGTGGTCGAACTTCTCGATCCGGCCCGGCTCGGTCAACGGCGGCAGCTGCTCCGCAAGCGGTCGATCCGCGGGGACGTCTGCACTGGTGAGCTCATCGAAATACTTTGCCACCAGGGCGAATCCGTCGTCCGGGTCCACGTCGCCGACCAGGGTCAGCACGGTGTTGTCGGGTCGGTAGTGCCGGGTGTAGAAGTCGCGCACGTCGGTCAGCGACGCTGCGTCCAGATCGTCCATCGAGCCGATGGTCGTGTGGTGGTAGGGGTGCCCCTCGGGGAAGACCAGCGAGGTCAGCTCGGCATACGCGGTGCCGTAGGGCATGTTGTCGTAGCGCTGCCGCTTCTCCTCCTTGACCACGTCGCGCTGGTTGTCGAGGTTGTCCTGGGTCAGTGCCGGCAGCAGGCGACCGTGCCGGTCCGCCTCGAGCCAGAGCGCGAGCTCCAGCGCGCCGGTCGGCACCAGCTCGAAGTAGTTCGTGCGGTCGACCCACGTGGTGGCGTTCATCTGCGCGCCCTGCGCCAGCAGCGCCGCGAAGTGCTCCCCCTCGGCGACGTTCTGCGAACCCTGGAACATCAGGTGCTCGAAGAGATGCGCCAGACCGGTGCGCCCTGGGCGTTCGTGCCGGGAGCCCACACCGACCCAGAGATTGACCGCCACGGTGGGGACGGAGTGATCGGTCGACACGACGACTCGCAGTCCGTTGTCGAGCCGGCGAGTCGCGATCGGGTAATGGGGCCGCATGTCGGCACACACTACGGACCCGCTCTGGCCGTGCGTTTCCTGGGAGTCTCGGGTCGGGTCTTGTCAGCGCGGGCGGCAGGCGGGACGATCACGGTGTCCCGACCCACCTCGGGCCGGCCGCAACACACCACTCAGAACCTTTCGGAGGACGTGCCATGGCAGTTTCGGTCAATCTCGCCAAGAAGCTCGACAAGGCCTACGAGGACAAGACTCTCGCGGAGATCCTGGATGCACCGGTCGACGCGCTCGCCGGTCTCACGCCGCGTCATACCGAGGCGTTGAAGGACCTGCTCGGCATCAAGACCGTGCGGGATCTCGGCTCCAACAAGTACTTCGCGGCTGCCGGTGTCCTCGTCGCGCTGGAGAAGCACGAGGGCTGACCCGCGGCATACAACGCCCAACGGGGGAGGCATTCGGTGATCGCACCGGTTACCTCCCCTGTTGTATGGCGGTCGGTATGCCGCACCCCGGCGACTTCACAGGGAACGTCTGGACCCGGTCAGCGACGGTGCAGGACTTGCCCAAGACGCGGTAATCAATGGCCGGCTTCCCTGACGCGGACGGTGCCCGGACACCAGAGTCGTGCCCCGACCCATCCGTCACCACCTTGGGAAAGGGACCAACCTCATGAAGGTTCTCCGCCACGCGGCACTGGCCACCGCCATGCTCAGCTGCGCCGGAATCGCTACAACTGCACCGGCATCCGCGCACACCGTGCCCGAAGCGACCAAGAGCGTCGCGAGCACGAAAGCCGCAGCGAGCGACTCGCTGGCCGGCACGATCGCCCTCGACAACTGCTCGGGATCGCTGGTGCGTTACGCGCAGTCCACCGGCACCGACCACGCGCTGATGCTCACCAACGGGCACTGCTACGAGGGCGGTATGCCGGACGCCGGCGAGGTCATCACCGACCGACCGAGCACGCGGACCGGCAAGCTGCTGAACGCCGACGGCGACCCGGTCGGCACCGTCGCCGCCGACCGGTTGCTCTACTCCACGATGACCGGCACCGACATCTCCCTCTACGAGCTGGACGCCACGTATGACGAGATCACGGCCGACACGGGCATCGCGGCGCTCACCCTGGCCAGCAGCAAACCGGCCGACAAGACGTCGATCACGGTCGCGTCCGGCTACTGGCAACGCACGTGGCACTGCGAGGTCAACGGATTCGTCGACACGCTCAAGGAAGCGGACTGGACCATGCACGACTCGGTCCGCTACAGCATGCCGGGCTGCGACATCATCGGCGGCTCCTCCGGATCACCGGTCCTCGACGACGCCTCCGGGGAGGTCGTCGCGGTGAACAACACCATCAACGAGGACGGCGAGCAGTGCACGATGAACAACCCGTGCGAGGTCAACGAGGACGGCACCACGACCGCCACCCAGGGTGAGGGCTACGCCCAGGAGACCTACTGGATCACGACCTGCCTGGCCGCCGACCGCAGCCTCGACCTCACCGTCGCCGGCTGCCTGTTGACCAAGCCCGCCGCCGGCTGAGAACCACTGCCCCACAACGAGACTGGGCGCCCCCGATGCTGATCGGGGGCGCCCAGTCTCGTGTATGGCGTCAGGACGCTTCGTCGTCCGAGGCGCGAACACGCTCCGGCATCGGCCGGCCGGGGCTCAGCCGCAGCTTCGGGTCGAAGTCGTCACCGAGCTGTTTCAGCGCGTTGCGCGCGAAGATCTGCTGCTCGGTGGCTGTGCGCTCCCCACGCGAACGGCCGAGGAACGACACCGCCCAGTGGAAGAACGTGGTGATCTGACTCTTGAATCCGATGATGTACCAGAGGTGCACGGCCAGCCACATCACCCAGGCGAGGAAGCCCGACATGCGCAGCTTGCCGACGCTGGCCACCGCGCTGAACCGCGAGATGGTCGCCATCGAACCCTTGTCGAAGTAGTGGAACTTCGCGTCGGTCGACTCACCCTTGAGCCGGTGCAGGATCTGCTTGGCCGCGAACTTCCCGCCCTGTATGGCGACCTGGGCGACACCCGGAAGGTTGTCCAGCGCGATCATGTCGCCGACGACATAGACCTCGGGATGCCCGGGCAGCGTCAGGTCCGGGTTGACCGCGATGCGTCCCGCGCGGTCCAGCTCGGCGCCGGTCTGCTCACTCAGCGTCTTGCCCAGACTGCTGGCCTGCACACCGGCCGCCCAGACCTTCGTCAAAGCGGGCACGCGCTCGGTTTCCCCTGAGGGAGTGCGGTATTCGATGCCGGACGCGTCGACGTCGGTGACCATGGCGTTGAGCCGGACGTCGACGCCCATCTCGGTCAGGCGCTTCTCGGCCTTCTTGCCCAGCCGGGAGCCGAAGCCACCGAGCACCTTGTCGGCACCGTCGAGCAGGATCACGTGCGCCTTCTCTGATGCGATGTGCCGGAAGTCGTGCGGCAGGGTGCGGCTGGACAGCTCGGCTATCTGGCCGGCCATCTCCACACCGGTGGGGCCGGCGCCGACGACGACGAACGTCATCAGCCGGTCCAGGTCCTCGTCCCGCCCGGAAGCGGCTGCCAGCTCGGCCAGCTCGAAGGCGCCGAAGATGCGCGCCCGCAGCTCCAGTGCGTCGTCGATGCTCTTCATGCCGGGTGCGAAGTCGGCGAAGTGGTCGTTGCCGAAGTAGGACTGGCCGGCCCCCGCAGCGACGATCAGCGAGTCGTAGTCGTAGCTGGTCTCGACGCCGAGCGCCGTTGCGGTGACGGTCCGCTCGTCCAGGTCGATGTCGCGCACCTTGCCGAACGCGACCTCGACGTTCTTCTGTTTGGCGAGCACCTCGCGGGTCGTCGGTGCGATCAGTCCTTCGGACAGGATGCCGGTGGCGACCTGGTAGAGCAGCGGCTGGAACAGGTGGTAGGCGGTCGAGGAGATCAGCGTCACATCGACGTCCTCCCCGCCGAACTTGCGCGCCGCGAAGAGACCACCGAAGCCGGAGCCGATGATCACCACCCGGTGCCGACCGGTCGAGAGATGGCCGTGCGCGGGGCGCGGGCGTTCCTGCGGGGTGTTGGTGGAGTCGATCATCAGCACCTGCCTCTAGTCGAATACCCCACGAAGTTCTCCGCTCGTCCCTCGCTCCGATACGTCGCGGGGACCCGTCTTCCTCACGGAGGCATTTCGCAGGGTGCTGTATGAAGTCGTGTGGATGGCTCCTCACTCACAGGTTAGTCGAACGGGTCGGCCCCACTTTCGTCGCGGGTTACGCTGGGCATCAGTGCCCGCGGAACCTGCTCGGCCGCGAGCCACCTCGGATGTCGCTTGTATGGAGGCCTCGATGAGCAACCCGTATGACCCCTCGCAGCCGGATCATCAGCAGCAATGGGGTCAACCGCCATACCCAGGGCAGCCCGGTCAGGGGTATGACGCAGGCTCAGCGCAGGGTGCGCCTCCGCCATACGGCCAGGGCCAGCAGTGGGATGCGCCCCAGGGCCAGCAGCCGTGGGGTGACCAACAGCAGTGGCAGCAGCCCGTCCAGCCGGCACCGATCGACTGGAGTTCCGCCCCGCCGCAGCCCGAACAGGCTCCCTGGCGCGGCCCGGCTCCGTTCGCTCCGCCCGCCGACGAGCAGCCGCAGCAGTTCGCTCCCCCGGCCGGTCACGACCAGCCATGGGTCTCCGCCGGGAGCGCGCAGACCGCGCAGGAGGTCGCCGACCACTGGCAGTCCTCCCAGGAGGCGCAGTCCGCGACTCCGCAGTCCTACCAGGCGGCGCCGCCCGCCGCCCCGGTCGCCGAGCATTACCAGCCGCCGGCCGCCGAGCCGCAGCTGCCTCAACAGCAGCCGCAGATGCCCGCGCAACAGGCACCGCAGCAGCAGTGGCCCTCGTACGACGCCCCGGCGCAGCACGACACCTCGATCAACGAGGCGGCGACCGTCACGACGCCCGCTGTCGCGGACCCGGCGGCCGAGCCGGAGCCGGAAGCGCTCACCATCGGCCGCGGCCGGGACAACTCCATCGTGCTCGACGACATGCTCGTCTCCCGGCAGCACGTGCGCATCACCGCGGACGCGGACGGGCTGGTCCTGGAAGATCTGGGCAGCCGCAACGGAACCTATGTCAATGGACGGCGCGTCGAACGCACGCATCTGTCCGAGGGCGACCGCATCGGCATCGGCGCCGCCACGTTCGAAGTACGCGATGGCTGGCTGCTGAACGTCTGAGCGGTCGATCCTCGATAGGGTGCAGTCAACTTGACACATGCACATGGCGGCAGCATCGCTGCGCCGTATCGAGTACATAGGGGCAGCAGTCATCGCTACCAACTTCTCCGTCCGGGTCTCCTGCGAAGGCCGGACCGTCCCGTTGGAATCGGGTCAGACCGTCGTCATCGGCCGAGGGCTCGACTGTGATCTGGTCATCACCGACGCCCTCGCGTCCCGTCGCCATGCGGAGTTGCGGCTCGACGGCACGCAGCTGACGGTCACCGATCGGGGCAGTTCCAACGGCACTTTCCTGGACGGCACCAGGATCAGTGCGCCGATGGCCGTCGGCCCGGGCAGCACGCTGCGGATCGGCGGTGCGGCCGGACCCGAGGTGCGCTTCCAGGCGGCGCCGAGCGGAGCCGCCATACGCACTCCACAGACGCCGGCTCAAGGCGTGCGCACGCCGAGCGCATCCCAGCAGCCGGCTCCTGCCGCGGCGGTGTCACTGCCCGCGCACTCGCAGCGACCGCAGCAGCCGCAGCAACAGACCCAGTCGGCGCGTGCCAGGTCGACCAGCCAGCCACTGCCGACCCGGGAGCGCAAGCAACGGGTCGCGCTCCCGTCGGCGCCGAGCAACACCGGCGTCGTGTTCGATCGCTACTCACTGCCCAGCGGTCCGATCGAGCAGCGGGCGCCCATCACGCCGTCCGGCCACGCCACCGTCACCGGCTCGACCCCACAGGTCATGCCGGTCGATCCCGGCCCGGCGGGCGGCCACGGCGGCGCCATCACCATCGGTCGCGGCCTCGAGAACCAGATCGTCGTGGACGACCTGCTGGCCTCTCGCCAGCACGCCCGCCTGGTGCCGTCGCACGGCGGATATGACGTGCAGGATCTCGGCAGCCGCAACGGCACCTACGTCAATGGTCAACGCATCATGGGCGCCCACCTGGGCGAGGGCGACCTGCTGGCCGTCGGCCACTCCCGCTTCACCGTCCGCCACGGGCAACTGGTCGCCAGCGTCGACGAAGGTGACGTCAACTTCGTCGCCAACCACCTCAGCTTCACCCTGCCGGAGGGCAAGAAGCTGCTGGACGACGTGTCCTTCGCGCTCGAGGGCTCCAGCCTGCTGGCGATCATCGGTCCGTCCGGCGCCGGCAAGTCGACGATGCTGAAGGCGCTGATCGGCTCGCAGCCCGCGACCGAGGGTGAGGTCTACTACGACGGACGAGACCTCTACAAGAACTTCCAGGACCTGCGGCACCGCATCGGTGTCGTCCCGCAGGACGACGTCGTGCACCGGCAGCTCACGGTCCAGCAGGCGCTGCGCTTCGCCGCCGAGCTCCGCTTCCCCGACGACCTGCCCGCCGAGCTGCGCAACCGGCGCGTCGACGAGGTGATGGCCGAGCTCGGCCTCACCGAGCACGCCCACACGCGCGTCGACAAACTCTCCGGCGGCCAGCGCAAGCGCACCTCGGTCCTGCTCGAACTGCTGACCCAGCCGTCGCTGCTCTTCCTCGACGAGCCCACGTCCGGGCTGGACCCGGGCCTGGACAAGCAGGTCATGCAGACGCTGCGGCAGCTGGCCGACGGCGGTCGCACGGTCGGCGTCATCACGCACAGCGTCGCCAACCTCAACGTGTGCGACAAGGTGCTGTTGCTGGCACCGGGCGGCAAGGTCGCCTACTTCGGCCCCCCGAACGAGATGCTGTCGTTCTTCGGCAGCGCCGACTTCGCCGACGTCTTCACCTCGGTGACCGCGGACCCCGACGGCGCCCAGCGGCGCTTCAAGGAGTCACCGCTGGAGGACGAGCAGGTCGAGGGGCCGCTCAGCGCCCCGCGCCGCGAGCCGCCGCCCTTGGAGAAGCCGCCGCGGCAGCAGAGCATCCCGTCACAGCTGTCGACGCTGGCCCGGCGTCATGTCCGCGTCATACTCGCGGACCGGGGCTATTCGATCTTCATGCTGCTGCTGCCCATCGCGCTCGCGCTGGTCGCGATGCTGGTGCCCGGAAGCCACGGTCTGAAACAACAGCCACCGCTGGGCACCGGCCCGGGCCAGGTGAAGTTCCACACCACCGAGCCGTTGCAACTGCTGGTCTTCCTGATCATCGGTGCGGTCTTCATGGGCACCGCCGCGACGATCCGCGAGCTCGTCGGCGAGCGGGCGATCTATCACCGCGAACGCGCGGTCGGCTTGTCGCCGCAGGCCTATCTCGCCGGCAAGCTGACGATCTTCGGTGTCCTCAACCTGCTCCAGTCGATCCTGATGGTCGGTCTGGTGAGCCTGCGCAAGCCGATGCCCGACGGCGCGATCCTCTTCGGGTCGCCGATGCTGGAGATCATCATCGCGTGCTGGCTGACGGCGTTCGCCGCGGCATCGCTCGGCCTGCTGTTGTCCAGCGTGGTCAAGACGTCGGAGCAGGCGATGCCGGCGCTGGTCATCTCGATCATGGCCCAACTGGCCCTGTGCGGTGGTCTCTTCCCCGTCAACGGACGGATCGGCCTCGAGCAGTTCTCCTGGCTGACACCCGCCCGGTGGGGGTATGCCGGCTCCGCCGCGACCACCGATGTCCGCAACATCCTGGCGTCACAGACCGATCCGTTGTGGAAGCACTCTGCCGGAGTGTTCATCCTGTCGATCGTGATGCTGCTCGTCCTGGCTGCCCTGTATTCCGCGGTCACCCAGTGGCGGCTGACGCGCAAGGCGGTCGACTGACCCGTTGCACCGAAAGGCCCCGAGAACGCCTCGTTCTCGGGGTCTTTCGCGCTCCCGCCGTGTCCCGTATGGCGCGACGGCCGCGATCCCGTTGTGCGCCATACGAATTCGAATGTGGCTGATGCCACGTTGCGCCAATGCTCCTCTGTCTTGTTAGGTTAGGCTTGCCTACCCAACAATGAGAGGACGCGATGCCCCTGCCCCCGGACCCGGCCGATTTCCTGCTCGACGGACACAGCCCCAACCGCTACGAAGGTGATCTGGCCGGAGCCATCGCCACCGTGTCCAGGCGGCTTACGAACTGCACCGCGCCGTTCTCGGGCGTCGACCATCGCGCCGCGCGGCGCGCCGTCGAGTCGATCGACCTCAGCCGCCCCCTCGACGACACATCCAGTGCACTGCGCGAACTCGATGATCTCTATCTGCGAGACGCGGTCTACTTCCATCATCCGCGCTACCTCGCGCACCTCAACTGCCCTGTCGCAACGCCCGCCGTGGCTGCGGATGCCATTGCGAGTGCTGTCAATTCGTCGCTGGACACCTGGGATCAGAGCGGCGGCGGCACCCTGATCGAGCAACGCCTCATCGACTGGACCTGCAAACGGCTCGGGTTCAACCCGCAGTTCGCGGACGGCATCTTCACCAGCGGCGGCACCCAGTCCAACCTGCACGCGCTCTACCTGGCCCGGGAGCATGCCCTCGCCTGTCGGGGCGTCGATCGAGTCGAGGCGGTCTCCCGACTGCGCGTTTTCACCTCTGCTGACAGTCATTTCAGCGTTCGCACTGCTGCGCGGCTACTCGGCCTGCCTGCCGAGGCCGTCCACGCGGTCGCCACCGACAGCAACCGACGCATGAACACGGACGAACTGCGCTCGGCCATCGTCGCCGCGAGAGCCGACGGCTCGATCCCGATGGCGGTCGTGGCGACCGCCGGCACCACCGACTTCGGCGTGATCGACCCGCTCGACGAGATCGCCGACATCGTCGATCGACAGCCCGAATCCGTGTGGCTGCACGTGGATGCGGCATACGGTGGCGGACTGCTGGTCTCGCCCACGCGCCGAAGCCTCCTACGTGGCATCGAGCGCGCGCACTCCGCAACCATCGACTTCCACAAGTCGTTCTTCCAGCCGGTCAGTGCCAGCGCGGTCCTGGTCCGTCGTGCCGAGTGGATGGACCCGGGCAGGCACCACGCCGACTATCTGAATCCAGCACGTATGGCGCGCGCCGGCATCCCGAACCAGGTAGACAAGAGCCTGCAGACGACCCGCCGCTTCGACGCGCTGAAGCTCTGGCTCACGCTGCGCGTCATGGGCGCCGACGCCGTGGGCGAGCTCTTCGACCGTGTCATCGAACTTGCTTCCGCCGCCTACGAACTCATCGCCACGGACACCCGCTTCACCGTCGTCACGACGTCCGACCTGAGCACCGTCGTGTTCCGGTTCGCTCCGAGCGACGCCGCGGAGCTCGATCCGGAGCTGCTGGATGCGGCGAACCTGGCTGCGCGGACGGCACTCTCGGCGAACGCCGAGGCGATGATCGCAAGCACCGTCGTCGACGACCGCACCTTCCTGAAGTTCACCCTGCTCAACCCACGAACAACTCTCGACGACATCGCAGAGGTGCTCGAGCTCATCGCCGCGTACGCGTCTGCCCCGCTGCCCGCCGAGCCGTCGCTGGCGTCCTGAAGCGAGGAGCACACCATGACCACGCATGATTTCGTCGCTGTCGGCCTCGGCCCGTTCAACCTCGGGTTGGCGTGCCTCACCGAACCGCTCGACGACCTCGACGGTGTCTTCCTCGAACGCGGTGCGTCGTTCGACTGGCACCCGGGCATGATGCTGCCCGGTGTCACCCTGCAGGTGCCGTTCCTCGCGGACCTGGTCACACTCGCCGACCCCACGTCGCCGTTCAGCTTCCTGAACTTCCTGAAGCAACGCGAGCGGATCTACCCGTTCTACATCCGGGAATCGTTCTTCCCGCTGCGGCGTGAATACAACGAGTACTGCCGCTGGGCCGCAGACGGCCTGGGCTCTATCCGGTTCGGGCACGACGTGCAGACCATCACGTATGACGAGACGGACGCGACCTACCGGGTCATCTCGCGACGCTCGGACTCCGCCGAGCTCGTCGAGCATCGCGCTCGGAAGCTGGTCCTGGGCACCGGCAGCAGCCCCTACCTGCCACCGGCCGCGCACGGCCTGACGGGCGATGCAGTTCACAACGCTCATTACTTGCCCCGCAAGGATGCTCTCCAGGCCAAGCGCAGCATCACGGTCATCGGCAGCGGCCAGAGTGCAGCAGAGGTCTTCTCCGATCTCTTGAGCGACCAGGAAACCCTTGGCTATCAACTGAACTGGGTGACCCGATCGCCCAGGTTCTTCCCGCTGGAGTACACCAAGCTGACCCTCGAGATGACCTCACCCGACTACATCGACTACTTCAGCGCGCTCTCCGAGGACGATCGTCACCGGTTGGCGAAGCAGCAGAAGTCGCTGTCCAAGGGCATCGATGCCGACCTCATCAACGGCATCTTCGACGAGCTCTACGCACAGAGCCTGCACTCGGCGCCGACCACTCGGATGCTCACCAACACGACCCTGGAGAGCGCCACCTATGACGCCGCATCAGGTTCGTATTCCTTGGGGTTACATCAGCACGAACAGGATCGGGCCTTCACGCTGCAGACCGAGGGCCTCGTCTTCGCCACCGGCTACCACCACCCGGTTCCGGAGTTCCTGGCGCCGATCCGCGACCGCCTCCGCTTCGACAGCAGGGGCAGGTTCGACATCGCTCGCAACTACTCGGTGGACCATGACGGAGGCAATGTCTTCGTGCAGAGCGCCGGTGAGCACGTGCACAGCGTGTCGTCGCCCGACCTCGGGATGGGCGCCTACCGCAACTCGTGCATCGTGCGGGAACTGACCGGCCGAGAGCCTTATCCGGTCGAGAAGTCGATCGCGTTCCAGGAGTTCGGCGCGCCCGCGGGGGCGGTCTCGTGACCACCACACCGCGCACCGTCTACCGCGACGCACGCGGCGAATTCGCCGTCCGGCCGGTCCATCCCGCGTCCGACGCCGCCGTCGTGCAGTCATGGGTGACGCACCCGAAGGCGAGTTTCTGGATGATGGCTGATGCCTCTGTCGAGGACGTCATCACCGAGCACCGGCGCATCGCCGCCGATCCCCACCACGACGCCTTCCTCGGCTACGTGAACGGGACGCCGGCATTCCTGATGGAGCGTTACGACCCGGCACACGTCGAACTCGTCGGCGCGTACGACGCCGAGCCGGGCGACATCGGCATGCACTTCCTGGTCGCCCCGACAGATAGGCCCCGCCACGGCTTCACCCGATCGGTCATCTCGGCCGTGCTGACGGCGATCTTCGCCGACGACTCGGTGCGCCGGGTGGTCGTCGAGCCGGATGTACGCAACACCGCAGTCCACCGGCTCAACGAGGCCGTCGGCTTCGTGCCACTACGTGAGACCACCCTGCCGGAGAAGACCGCCTTGCTGAGCGTGTGCACCCGCGAAGCATTCCGGACCGCCACGACCCTCAGGAAAGTCCCGTGACCATCAGCCCTTACCCCGTCCATGCCGACACGACGTGCGCTCATCTCAACCCGGCCGACTGGGCCGCCGCGAACCGGTTCCTGCTGACCAAAGCCCTCAGCGAGTTCAGTCACGAACGACTGCTGGCCCCGAGCGAGCTCGGCGGCGGTCGCTGGTCCGTCACCCCGCACGACGGTGACTCGACCTACTCCTTCACGGCTCGCCTGCTCCCACTCGACCACTGGCAGATCGACACCCCTACGGTGACCTGCACCATCGCCGGTGAGGACCGCCCGCTCGACCTGTTGCAGTTCGTGCTCGATTTCCGCACCGAGCTCGGCCTCTCGGACGAAGTGCTGCCGGTGTACCTCGAAGAGATCGCGGCAACGCTGTCGGCTGTCGCGTTCAAGCTGTCCGGGCGGCCACCGACGAGTCGAGAACTGGTCGCTGCCGGTTTCCAGGACATCGAGGCCGGCATGGTGGGTGGGCACCCCTGCTTCATCGCGAACAGCGGCCGCGTCGGCTGGGGATCGCACGAACACCAGGCATTCGCACCGGAATCCGCGCAGGATGTGCACCTGTTGTGGCTGGCGGCGCGGCGTGACCTCGCTACCTTCACCTCCTGCCGTGACACGTCGTACGACGAGTTCGTCCGCTCCGAGCTCGGGGCGCAGGTCGACGACTTCGACCGACAGCTGCGTGATCGCGGGCTGCGGCCGGCCGACCACACACTCATCCCGGTGCATCCCTGGCAGTGGTGGAACAAGCTGTCGGTCACGTTCGCTGCGGAGGTCGCCCAGCAGCGGCTGGTGTTCCTCGGCGCAAGCACCGACGCCTATCGCGCGCAGCAGTCGGTGCGGACCTTCTTCAATGTCTCCGACCCGACGAAACACTATGTGAAGACGGCCCTCTCGGTGGTCAACATGGGCTTCATGCGTGGGCTCTCCGCGGCATACATGAAGGCGACTCCGGCGATCAACGATTGGCTCGCCGACCTGGTCGCCGGTGACGACTCGTTGAAACGCACCGGCGTCGGCATCATCCGCGAACGCGCGGCCGTCGGCTATCACGCGGCGCAGTTCGAGGCAGCGACCGATCGCCACTCCCCCTATCGCAAGATGCTTGCCGCGCTCTGGCGGGAGAGTCCGGTCGCCCAGCTCGAACCCGGCCGCGAACTGTCGACGATGGCCGCCCTGCTGCACGTCGACCGCGACGGCCGATCGATCGCCGGCGCCCTGATCGAGCAGTCCGGACTCACCCCGACGCAGTGGCTGCGCGGCTACCTCGACGCCTACCTCGTGCCGCTGCTGCACTGCTTCTACCGCTACGGCCTGGCCTTCATGCCGCACGGCGAGAACGTCATCCTGGTGCTCGACAACGGCGCGGTCGAGCGGGTCATCATGAAGGACCTCGCCGAGGAGATCGCGGTGATGTCCGCCGACACCCCGCTTCCCGAGGAGGTCGAACGAGTGCGGGTCGACGTGCCGGAGGACATCCAGCTGCTGTCGATCTTCACCGATGTGTTCGACGGCTTCCTGCGACACCTGAGCGCAATCCTGGCCGCGGAGGACATGCTCGATCCGGCTGCCTTCTGGGCCACGGTTGCTGTGGCAGCAGCGGACTATCAGCGCTCGGCGCCGCAGTTGCAGGACAGGTTCGACCGATTCGATCTGTTCGCCGACGAATTCGCGCACTCCTGCCTCAATCGGCTGCAGTTGCGGAACAACGAGCAGATGGTCGACCTCGCCGATCCGACCGGTGCCCTGCAGTTGGTAGGCACACTGGCCAACCCCATCGCGCACACCGCGCACGAGCAGCACCGGACGGACTGACGTCGCCGGGCCGGGGACGGCCAGTCGAGCCGGCCGAGCCGGTCGATCAGGGTCCTTCGAGCACCAGCAGCGGCACGAAGCGACAGATGCTGGTGAACGCGCCTTCGTGGCCGGGCGTGCCGATGACGGCTGCGAAAGCCACGATCACCGCCTCGTCGAACGGATCGAGAGTCGGCGGCGCATCCATGGTGAAGCCGAGATCTCGGAAGCTCGGTCGGCGCCCGCTCCATACGTGCTGCCAACTCTTGTGCACGGCAGCGATCTGCAGGCCGTCACGCTCGACGACCGAACGTCGGTCGGATGTATGGCGATAGACGAACCGGCGACTGCCCAGCGTCACCTCGCGGAGCGCGGACTTCCGGCGAATGGGCGTGTCCTTGGCAGTCGCACTGGTCACCTGCTCGCCCCAGGGTGTCTCTATCAGGCACTCGGCGTCCCGCGGTATCCGTCCGGCCTTCTCCGGGTGCCAGGTCGCGTTCGTGCCCGATGGTTGGTGGGTGATCCGCAAGTGGCTCTGCCCCATCGGGTCGAGAACCTCGATCGCACCCTTGACGGCTGCCGTCCGCCATCCGCTCTTTCGCCCCATGGCAGGTGAGGCTACGTCAACTCGTGATGTCCTTGCCGTCGAAGCGCGCCCACGCGGCGAGCAGGCAGACGACGGCATACCCGACCGCGACGAGCAGGCCGTCGCCGATCCCGCTGAAGTCGGGCGGATTCCGCATCAGCTCGGCGAAGTCCGTCCAGTGGTGCACCAGCAGCCACGGGTGCAGCCAGGCGATCTGCGGAATGGCGTCGAGCACCCACATCGTGGCCGTGACGATCATGACCGCGACGGTGGCGGCTATCGGTTGCTCGGTGAGCGTCGAGACGAAGAGTCCGAGGGCGCCGAGCGCGCAGAGACCGACGGCGACATACAGGGCGGAGATCAGCAGGCGCCACAGTCCGGTGCCGAGGGAGATCTGGTCCCCGGACAGTGTCGTCAACGGTCCGGTGCCGAACAGGAGTATGCCGACCAGCGCGCTGACGACCGTCACGGTCAGTGCCGCGATGAACGAACCAGCAACGATGCCAAGGTATTTCACGATGAGCACTCGCGTGCGTCCAGCGGGCACGGTCAGCAGGTAACGCAACGTGCCACTGTGCGCCTCCCCCGCGATAGCGTCGCCGGAAACCATCGCGATCGCCAACGGGAAGAAGAGCGTCAGCTCGAAGGTCAGCGCCGCGAAGGCCAGGAAGACTCCGTTGCCGACGATGTCGTCGACGAAGCTGGGCGGTCCGTCGCCGCGCGGGTTGCTCTCGGTGAGTCGGACCGCCACTCCGAGGATGACCGGCATCGCGGCGAGCACCAGCAGCCCGGCCTGGTTGCGTCGGCGACCCATGATCAGGCCCAGCTCGGACAGGAAGAAGCGCCCGACTTTCCGGGCCCCCCGCGAAGTATCGGAGCGAGGAACGAGCGGAGAACTTCGTGTGGTGGTCATTAGGAGCGCACCTCGAATCCTTCACCGGTGAGGGACACGTAGAGGTCCTCGAGGCTGGGCCGGTCGATCGCGAACCTTCGTAGTCGTATGCCGGCGTCCGCGAGCGCGGCCGAGATGCGCTCTGGCGGCTCGGCTCCCGGCTCCCCTGTCACGACCTCGTCTTCGTATCGGACCGCGGCCACGCCGACGCGGGTGAGCACCTCGGCCGCCAACCGCGGGTCGGGCGTGTGCACGACCAACTGTGCCGTCTGCGTGGCACGCAACTCCTCGATGCTGCCCTGCGCCACCAGTTGCCCGGCACGCATCACGCCGACGTGCGAGCAGATCTGCTGGATCTCGCCGAGCAAATGGCTGGAGATCAGCACGGTGATGCCCTCGGCAGCAAGCGTGCTCACCAGATGTCGGACCTCACGTGTCCCCTGCGGGTCCAGCCCGTTGGTGGGCTCGTCGAGCACGAGCAGATCGCGTGGCGCGAGCAGCGCCGCAGCTATCGCAAGCCGCTGCTTCATGCCGAGCGAATAGGTCCGGAACCGTTTGTTGGCAGCAGGTTTCAGGCCGACCCGGTCGAGCGCTTCATGGACCCGACGCTCACTGCTCGATGCGTCGGAGCGAGCGTCGGCGGCGTCGAGTCGACGCAGGTTGGCGAGTCCCGACAGGTGGGAGTGGAAGGCCGGACCTTCGATGAGCGAACCGACCCGGTGCAGCGCCGTCGTGAGCTCCTGCGGCATCGGATGGCCGAGGATCTCGTGGTCACCGTCGGTCGGGCTCACCAGTCCGAGCAGCATCCGGATCGTGGTGGTCTTGCCGGAGCCGTTCGGACCGAGGAAACCGTAGACGCTCCCCGTGGGCACCTGCAGATCGATGCCGTCGACGGCACGCTGAGCCCCGAAAACCTTTGTCAGTCCGCGGGTTTCGATTGCAAGCGCTGAACCCAACGCCGCGCCGACGAGCCGATCCCCGGCGCCGTCGGTGAATTCGTCAGTTGCGGCCGAGGGCGGCATACAGGGTCGCCGGTTGGACCGCGCCGACGGCGAAGTGGCCGTCGTCGGTGATGACCGCACTGAACAGCGCGGTGTCGAGCAGTCGGCCGTGGCCCCAGCTGCCGGACACCTCGGGCAGCAGCTTCAACGCGTCCTGCAGGCTCCGATCCTTCGTGTTCGCAGCAGGTTTCGTCGGGACCTTCCCGACCAGCACGGACGACCAAGCCTTGCCGACGACGCGCGGAAGCTCGGTGTTGGCAGTGCCGCCGAGCCGGTCGTGCCGCACGGCCTTCGGCGCTGCGTGCAACGCCTTCTTGGGTGTGGTGACCTTCGCGCCCGGTGGCGGGGTGAAGTCGAAACGGCTCGCCGACGGCTTGGTGAAACTGATCGAGCTGAAGCCGACGTTGACCGCCGGTTTGTTCGCGCCGCGGGCGAAGACCTGGGCACGCAACGGAATGTGATGGTCGGCATCGATCGCGATACGGATGGAGCCGATCTTGGTGTTGCTCGTCTTCGGCGCCAGCACCAACTCGTATGCCGCCCGGCCGGCGACCCGGTCGTTGCTGGTCGTGGTGACCGAGGTGGTCGGGTCGAGCATCTTCAGTGCCCACGCAGCAACACCCTCGGGTGTGCTCAGCTGCTCCGGCAGACGCGCCCGGTCATCGGAGCGCGCGTGATCGCCATACGCATTGAAGCCCTTGGCGCCCGAGGGCTCGGCGACGTGCAGAACCGACCGGTCCGCGCTCTGCCACACCCACAGGCCCTTGTCGTTGCTGACGATGTCGGTCTCGGCGGAGTCGCCCAGGACGGCGACGCGCGCCTGACGATCGCCGTCGTACCAGACCTTGGCCTGATGCGTCCCGCTCAGCAGGGTGAGCGGATCGGTCGGGTTGCCACCGCTGGTCGGCAGGTCGGGCAGGCCGAGAGACATCTTGGCGGTCACCGTGCCGGACAAGGCGGTCGGCTGTGCGCGTTGCACATCGGTCAGCAACTGGGCGGCAGTGCGTGGCGGCAGGTTGGTGGCGGCGTCGGCCGGCCAGTGCGCGGCGGCCTGCGAGCCGGCGATGATGACGGCGAGCGCGGCCCCGGGTGCGGCCCAGCGCAGCCAGGGACGGCGGCTGTATGGCGCGTTCATCCCTCGATCGTAGGTCGCCGGCCTGTGAGAAGCATCCCCCGTGAGAGTGATCCTGGGTCGGTCAACGGGTCTGGCTGTGCGCCCGGCGGACGGCGCGCGACATCGCCCGCTCTGCCTCACGGTTGTCCTGCCGCTCCCGCAATGCCTGGCGCTTGTCGTACTGCCGCTTGCCCTTGGCCAGCGCGATCTCGACCTTGACCCGGCCGTTCAGGAAGTAGAGCGACAGCGGGATCAGCGTGTGTCCGGCCTCCTGCGACTTGCCGATGAGCTTGTCGATCTCGTGCCGGTGCATCAGCAGCTTGCGACGCCGCTTGGTGGAGTGGTTGGTCCAGTTGCCGTTGATGTATTCGGGGATGTGGACGTTCTCCAGCCACAGCTCACCGTGCCGCTCGTCGGCATACCCGTCGACGAGGGAGGCACGCCCCATGCGCAAGCTCTTAACTTCGGTGCCGGTCAGCACGAGGCCGGCCTCGACGGTGTCCTCGATCAGATAGTCGTGCCGCGCCTTCCGGTTGCTGGCGACGACCTTCTTGGCCGGCTCGTCCTTGTCGGACTTCTTCGCTTTCTTGGCCATTGGACCAGTCTACGGAGCGGGGGCAACTCGGTTTCCCGGTGTCGCTGCAAACACCCGGCGTATGCCGATCGCGTTGTATGGCGCGCCCTCGGCACACTCCTGTTTCGCGGAACCCGCTCCGATCAGGAGATGTACGGGATGGGGTTGACCCAGCGGCCGTTGGCCATCACACCGAAATGCATGTGGCAGCCGGTCGAGCGACCCGTCGAACCCGAATAGCCGATCAGCTGGCCCTTGCTCACGTGCTGACCCGAGTGCACGACCGCAGACCGCTCGAAGTGCGCGTAGTAGCTGGCGATGTTGGCGCCGCCGATGTAGCCGTGGTCGATCAGCACGAAATTGCCTCCGGCGCTGTCCCAACCGGTGCTGGCCACGGTGCCGCCACGCGCCGCGTGCACCGGGGTGCCGCAGGCGTAGGGGAAGTCGTCACCGGCGTGCAGCATGCCGACGCCGAGCACCGGATTCACCCGGTAGCCGAAGCCGGACACGATCGATCCGAGCGGACCCGGCGCGGCGAGCACACCGCCACCGCTCGAACGACTGGCCGCGCCACCGCTGGAGTGGTGCACCACCGGCGGCTTCGCCTTGCGGATCGCGGTCTCCCGCGCACGCTTGGCTGCCTTGGCCGCCGCGATGTTGCGGTTGCGGATGATCGCTTCCAGACGCGCGGACTCCTTCTTCTGCTTCTTGAGGTTGGCGAGCTCGGTCTTCTTCTGCTTGGCGAGCGCGTTGCGCTGCTTGGTCTGCCTCTTCTGCAGGGAGACCACGGTGTTGCGAGCGCTGGTGGCCTTGCGTTGGGCGGTCTTGGCCGCCGTCTGCGCATTGCTCGCCTTGATGGTCAGCGTCGCGATCCGACGCCGCGCGGCGCTGAGCCGATCACCCGCCGCCGTGCCCGTGGCGCGCTCGCTGGCCAGCTTGCTGAGTACCCCGCCCTGCTGGCGCATCACCATGTCGGCGACCGACAGCTTCGAGGTGACGTCACCGTGGCTGGTGAGGATGTTCAGGGTGAGCTGCAGATTGCCGAGACCACCGGACATGTAACTCTGCCGGGCGATGCCACCCACGAGCACCTTGGACTTGGCCTGCTTGGTCTTGTTGACGTCCAGCGTGTTCTGGTTCTTGGTCTCGTCCGCCTTGGCGATCGCCAGCTGCGAACGCATGTCACTCAGGTGGTTGTTGGCCTTGGTCACCCTGTTGTTCGCGGACCTCAGCTTCGTCTGCGCCGAGGCGACCTTCTTGTTGGTCGAGAGCAACGCCTTGTTGACCTTGACGAGTTCGGCGGAGGTGTCGTCGAGGTTCTGCTGGGTGGTGGCGACCTTGTGGTCGGACTTCTTCTTCTGGTCGTCGACGTCGGCGGAGGCGGGTGCGGCGATCGCGGTGGACATCACGGCGAGCGCGCACAGGCCCGCGATCAGCCGCCCTCGGCGGAGCGTCGTGCGGTTGTATGACGGCATACCCGAACTCCTCAGACCCTCAGATAACGGCGCAGGGTGACCCACGCCGTGGCCAACGCGATGACGATCGCGCCGGCGAACAGCCAGGGCGCGAAGTCCCAGACGTCCGTCGTGCCGATCATGCTGACCAGATTGCCGGTCGATGAACCGGTGTCGTTGAACAGACCCTCGACGCCGTAATGCACCAGCGCCCAGAGCAGTCCGACCGCGAGCCCCGCGCCGACGAGGGTCGCCAGCAGAATCTCCAGGACGAACGGAAGATAGATCACCGTCGACGACGCGCCGACCAGCCGCATGATGCTGACCTGCCGTCGCCGCGTATACGCGACCTGACGAATCGTGGTGGTGATCAACAGGATCGCGCAGATCACCATGACCACTGCGAGGGCGACCGCGCCGACGCTGATCACCCGCAACAGCTTGAAGAACGTGCTCAGCACGCTGCTCTGATCACTGACCGCCTCGACACCGGGTTGGCCGTCGAAGGAGGCGACGATCTCGTTGTATTTGTCCGGGTCGGACAGCTTCACCCGGTATGACGACGGCATCGCGTCGGCGCTGATGTCCGACAGATAGGGGCTGCTGCGGAACTGCTTCTTGAAGCGGTCGTAGGCCTGCTGCGCGCTCTCGTAGTAGACGTGCTCCACCAGCGGCTTCATACCGTCGAGCTGGCTCTTGACCTGGTCCTTCTGCGCCTGCGTCGCCGCACCGTCGGCACAGGACTCGGCCTGGGTCGACTGCGGAGTGCAGAAGAAGATCGACACCTGGACCTTGTCGTACCAGAAGCCCTTGGCGACGCTGACCTCGCGCTGCGCGAGCAGTCCGGCACCCAGGAAGAAGAGCGAGACCATCGACACCAGGACGACCGAGACGATCATCGAGGCGTTACGGCGGATGCCGTTGCCGACCTCGCCGAGCAGGAATGTCAATCGCATCGGTCAGTCCTCGTCCCGCTCGAGGGCCTCGACGGCTCGCTGGGCGGCGCGTTCTCGTTCGCGGGTCTCGTCCCTGGCATAGCCCCCGCGTGCCTCGTCGCGGACCAGCTCGCCGTTCTTCAGCTCGATGACGCGCTTCTGGAAGACGTCGACGATGCCCTGGTCGTGGGTCGCCATGGCGACGGTCGTGCCAGTCTTGTTGATGCGGTCGAGCACCTTGACGATCTCCGCGCTGGTGTCCGGGTCGAGGTTGCCGGTGGGTTCGTCGGCCAGCAGGATCGGCGGCTTCTTCACCACGGCTCGCGCGATCGCCACTCGCTGCTGCTCACCACCGGACAGCTCGTGCGGCAGGCGCCCCGCCATACCGTCCAGACCGACGAGGTCGAGGGTCTCGGGGACCAGTTGCTTGATCTGGTGGCGTTTGCTGCCCAGCACACGTAGCACGAACGCGACGTTCTGATAGACCGTCTTGCCCTCCAACAGGCGGAAATCCTGGAAGACCACGCCGATGTCGCGGCGCAACGACGGGACCTTGCGTTCCGGCATCGGGGCCACGTCGCGGCCGGCGACCAGGATCGATCCCGCAGTAGGGGTGATTTCGCGTGTGACCAGCCGCATCAGGGTCGATTTGCCCGACCCGGAGGCACCGACGACGAAGACGAACTCGCCCCTGTCGATGTCGAGACTCACGTCGTCGAGAGCGGCGGGGCCGCCCGCGGCATACCGCTTGGTGACGTGTTCGAAGCGAATCATGTGAGACGGGAGGCCTTTTCGCAGGGTCAGGTTGCTAGCCGCAATACCGTATGCCGGAGCCCGTGCGCGATCGGTCAGGCGCGCCCGGGAGTCACAAAATCCTCAGGAGTCACAGGACCTACTTCGCCCTGTCCCGAAGGACCGACGGTCGGCCCCACGGCACCAAACCAACCCCCAAACCCGTCCCGACAGACCGACGGTCGCCGAAACGGGACCCGCTCCCGGGTCAGCCCTGGGCGTTCGCCTTCTCCAGGCTGCGCTTCCAGCGGATGCCCGCCTCCATGAAGTCGTCGATGTCGCCGTCGAAGACCGCATCGGTCTTGCCGACCTCGTGCTCGGTGCGCAGGTCCTTGACCATCTGGTAGGGGTGCAGCACGTAGGAGCGCATCTGGTCACCCCAGCTGGCCTTGATGTCACCGGCCAGTTCCTTCTTCTCCGCGGCCTCTTCCTGCTGGCGGATTAGCAACAGCCGGGACTGCATGACGCGCAGCGCGGCTGCGCGGTTCTGGATCTGGGACTTCTCGTTCTGCATCGACACGACGGTGCCGGTGGGAATGTGCGTCATACGGACCGCGGAGTCGGTGGTGTTGACGCTCTGCCCGCCGGGGCCGGAGGAGCGGAAGACGTCGATCTTCAACTCGTTGTCCGGGATCTCGATGGAGTCGGTCTGCTCGATCAGCGGCACGACCTCGACCGCGGCGAACGACGTCTGCCGACGGCCCTGATTGTCGAAGGGACTGATCCGGACCAGGCGGTGCGTGCCGGCCTCGACCGAGAGGTTGCCGTAGGCGTAGGGCACGTTGACCTCGAAGGTCGCGGATTTCAGGCCGGCCTCCTCGGCATACGAGGTGTCCATGACCTTGGTCGGGTAGCCGTGCCGCTCGGCCCAGCGCAGGTACATGCGCATCAGCATCTCGGCGAAGTCGGCGGCGTCCACGCCACCGGCGCCGGCGCGGATCGTCACGACGGCCTCGCGCTGGTCGTATTCGCCGGCGAGCAACGTGCGGACCTCCAGCTCCCCCACCGCCTTGTGCAGATCGGTCAGTTCCTTCTCGGCCTCGGCGAGCGTGTCGGCGTCGTTCTCCTCCTGCGCCATCTCGACGAGCACTTCGAGGTCGTCGATGCGCTGGTCCATCGTCTCGACGCGCTCGAGCTCGGAGTTGGCGCGGGACAGCTTGCTGGTCACCTGCTGGGCGTGCTCCGGGTCGTCCCAGAGGTCAGGCGCACCCGACTGCTGCTCCAGATCGGCGATCTGGGTGCGCAGGGTGTCCAGGTCCGTCACCTCACGGACGGTGCCCATGGTCGTGCGCAACGCCTTGATCTCGACAGGAAAGTCAGTAGCCACAACCTCAGAGCGTACGGCGTCGGGAACTGTGTGGCATCAACGCACCATTTCCGGGCAAATGACCGCACGGCGCGATGTCACTCCAGATGTCGCAGATATCGCTTCGGGTCGTCGCAGAAGTTGCGGTAGTGCATGACCAACTCGAGGTCCGTCCAAGAACGTTCGTGGTAGCCGCCCTCGTCCAGCTCGAGCAGCGTCGCGCCGGGCAGGCTCGCGATGACGGGCGAATGTGTCGCGATGAGTACCTGCACCCCGTCGCTGCGCAGCATGTCCATCAACTCACCCACGAGCCGTAGCTGGGCAGTGAACGACAGACCCGCTTCCGGCTCATCGAGCACGTAGAAGCCGTCACCGCGGAATCGGCTGGTCCCGAACAGTGTCCGGAATGCCTCGCCGTGACTCAGCCGGTGGAACTCCGGGTCCCGGGTGTGGTTTTCATGACGGGTGCTGTCCAGGAAGGTGAAGAGCCCGTGCGTGGTTTCGGCGCGCACGAAGTATCCCCAGTGTGACGCGCCGGCACCCCGTACGAGGCGGATCCAGTCGTGCAGCGCGGACTCACTACGCCAGGTCGTGTGCATCGCACCGGTCGACCCGCCTTCACCATTCATCCCGAACGCCATGGCGATCGCCTCGACGAGCGTCGACTTACCGGTGCCGTTCTCGCCGACGAGCACCGTTGCCGAGGCCAGGTCGAGACCGTCGCGCAGCAATTGCTGCACGGGAGCCAGGTCGGTCAACCAACCCTGCTCGACAGCCGCATCCGGCCGCGCTTCGACACGCCGCACCGGGGTCGGCACGAGCCACTTGTCCGCCACGAACGACACATTACGGGCGGTGCGGCCGCCCGGCGGTCAGTCGACGTGGGCGCGGGCCCGCGACTGCACGGTGATGTGCACGTCGCCGAACATCCCCGACATGACTCCGCCGAGGATCGGCGGGTGCACCACGGCGGAGACGCGCACGACCGCGGTCCGGGAGTCCTGCGCGCCGGTGCCGTCGGTGACCCGCCACCCGGTGACGTGGGCCGGGACATCTTCTTCAGCGAGGGTCGCACCAGCGGAGCGTTGGACGGACTGATCCGACAACGTCAGCTCGGAGCCGAGGCCGCCCTTGTAGAGGCTGCTCTCGTCGACGGCGTCGGCGGCGTTGGCCGCCGCGGCGTCCGCAGCGTCGATGACCTGCATCCGGGCGAGTTGTATGGCGGTGACATTGACGCCGCCCACGATCAGCACCGCGAGGATGCCGAAGAGTCCGGCGATCAGCAGCACCACCCGACCGTTGTCGTCATCGCGGTCAGCGAGCCGGTCGCGCAGTGCGTGCAGCATGCTCAACGTGCCTTGTAGTGGTCGACGACCTCGACGTGCCGGGAGTGCAGGTGGATGCTCGACGGCACCGCACCGCGCAGGAAGTCCGGGATCAGCGGCAGGTCGACGTCCAGGTCCGCGACGCCCTCGATGACCGAGTCCGGACTCAGGCACGGTTGCTTGCTACAGCGCATCTTGATCGACCCCTCACCGCTGAAACCCTGGTCCGTGAACGACATGCCGGCCGCCGCGCGTGCCCTGGCCTCCCCGGCACCATCGCTGTCGGCGGTCACGAACATCCGCGACGATTCGCGGGCCGCCTCCGCGACGGCGTACGTCCCCGCCTGCAGCCGCGCCAGCGCGATGATGAGGTAGAAGACCGGCAGCGTCAGCAGCAGGCCGATGACGATGAATTCGATCAGTGCGCTGCCGCGGTCGTCGGCCTCACCCAGCCGCCGGCGCAGCCAACGAGCCAGCGCGCCGTTTCTCACGGATCTCACTGTTGTGCCTCCGCATACGCCCGGCCCGACACGTTCAAGGACTGCGACGGACCGAACGGTCCGACGATCGGCAGTGGTGCGCGCACGGTGACCTTGACGACGCGTGCACCACCCTCGACCTCGGTGGTGGCCGAGACATTGTCGGCATACCGATCGGCGAGACCGGCACGGATCAACTCGGCGGTGCGCTGGGCGCCCATCGCCGGCGTCGCGTCGGCGCGCGCTCCGTAGCGGGCGCCTTCCGCGGCGTTCTCGATCAGGGTGTTGCGGACGTAGAGCGAGAAGCCGACTTGGAACGCCGCGAGGAAGAAGAGCACCACGAGCGCACCGACAAGCGCGAATTCGGCGGTGGCAGAGCCACTTTCGTCACCGTACAGCTGACGCTGCAACACGCGTCGGCGGAGCGCCCGCACGGACTACTTTCCTCCGCCGGTGACGCCGTGGACGGCGGAGTTGAAGAGTCCGGTCAGCGCGCCCTGCGCTGTCGCCCACAGTGCCGTGACGAGCCCGGCCGTCATGATCGTGATCAGCACCCAGCCGGGCACGTCTCCGCGTTCCCGATCCTCGGTGTCGAGGCGCTCCTGCAGTGTGTAGACGGCGCGGATGGTGCGCGACTGCATCTTCGCAATGACGGTCATGTTTCCTCCTGGTGATGTGAACTGCCGTGACGGGGTGGCGCGGCATCCGCGGTCGGACGCCGAGCCTCAGATGGACATGTTGAGGACTCCGAGTCCGGGGAAGATCGCGAAGAGCACGGTCACCGGCAAGACGAGAAACACCACCGGGACCATCATCATCAGCTCGCGACGACCGCCGAGCTCGATCAGTTGTTGCTTGCTGGAGTCGCGGGCATCCTGTGCCTGCGCCCGCATCACGTCGGCCAGCGGTGTGCCGCGCTCGACCGCGATGACGACGCCGTCGACGAATCGGGACAGGCTCGGCACGCCGGTGCGATCGGCCAGTCCCTGCAATGCCTCGGGCAAACTGGATCCGGAGCGGGCATCGACCAGGCAGCGGGAGAGCTCTCCGGACAGCTCTCCGGAGGACAGGTCAGCGACCCGCTCGAGCGCTGCGGCCGCGCCTTCGCCGGCGGTCACGGCGAGCGCGAGCATCTCTGCCACTGCAGGGAACTCAGCGAGGATCTGCTGCTCGCGATGCTCGGCTGCGCGCGTCAGGGTCTGGTCGCGCAGGACGACCCCGCAGGCGAATGCGATCGACAGGATCAGGATGGCCCGCGCCGGTGATCCGCTACCGCCGACGAACGTAAGTGAGACGTAGAGACCACCGACGACCATCGCGACAAGGCCCCACAGGGCCTGCTGGGCGCGGAAGCCTTCGAGGTCCGGTGGCTGACCGGCGCGCTCCAACCGGGTGCGGACCGACGTCGCCCCACCGAGGACCTGGTCGACGTATTTGCCCATCCTGCGCAGCACCGGTGCGAGCACCTGGTTGACGTCCAACCGGTCGGTAGGGGTCGACAACAGCCGGGACGGCATCGGGGCATCACGGACGTAGGGCTCGATCCGGGAGCTGAGGTCCGGCTTGCGGTGGATGGGCAGGCCGACATACATCAGCAGGATGCCGACGCCCGCGACCAGCCCGAGCAGGGCGCCGAACCACGTGTAGGTCGCGATCATCGCAGCACTCGTGCTTCGACCGGGAGTCGTCCGATGCGGCGCATCACGCGGTAGGCGACGAACGTCACTGCGGTGCCGATAATCAGCACGACCACACCGCCGGGCTCCCTGTATGCCGCCAATGAGTCTCCACGAGTTGCCAGCATTGCCAACACGATCCACGGAGCCGCGACAGCGAGCCGAGCCGCGTTGACGGTCCAGGACTGCCGCGCCTCGAGCTCGGCACGAGTGCGCGCGTCATCACGCAGGAAGGTCGACAGGGTGCGCAACAACTTGCCGAGGTCGGTGCCGCCGACCTCGCGGGCGATCCGCAACGACTCCACCAGCCGGTCGGCCACTGGGTCGCTGAGCCGATGCTTCAACGCGTCGAGGCACTCGTGGAAACGCCCCGTCGCACGGTAGTCGTGCGCGAACTCCGCGAACGCCGGCCGGAGCTCCTCCGGTCCGCGGATGGCCAGCTGCGACAGCGACTCCGGCAGTGCCAGACCGGCACGCACCGCTGATGCGATGTGGTCGACGACGTCCGGCCACAGGTCACGCAACTGGCTGCGGCGCCGACGCGCCTTGCCACGCACCACGGCGATCGGCAGGTATGCCGCGATTGCCGCGAACGCCACCGCGATGGCCGGCACCGCGGTGGCTGCCATCACCACCAACAGCACGAACGCGCCCAGACAGCCGGACATCCACAGCAGCCGGGTCAAGGTGAGTCCGTTGATGGCGGACTGCACGACCTCGTCGTTCAACTGATCGCGCATCGTCGCGCGTGATCGTTGCGCGGGAGTCTCCTCGCGCGGCCAGAACGACCACCAGATGCACAGCAGTCCCGCCCCGAACATCAGCGGCAGAACAGTGTTCACCGCTCCCCCAACAGCTCGGCCACGTTGTAGCCGGCTCGGTGGAACTGCTCCTCGTGCGTGGGGAACCCGCTGCCGCGCACCAGGCGACCGTCGCGTTGCACGAAGATGTCGGCGAGTTCGACGACGTCACCCTCCACCCGTCCCGGCACGGCGACGATCTCGCGGACCCGACGCGCACCGTCCCGGTCCAGCGCGATGTGGACCACGAGATCGATCGACGCAGCGACGGTCGGGACAACGAAGGTGGAGCTGACGTTGGGTCCCGCGAGCAGCGGCAACGTGCACATCTTGACGATGGCCTCGCGGGCCGAGTTGGCGTGCAGGGTCGCCATACCCGGGAGTCCTGAGTTGAGCGCGATCAGCAGGTCCAGGCTCTCCTCCTGCCGGACCTCACCGACCACGATGCGCGACGGGCGCATCCGCAGTGCTTCTTTGACCAGCCGGCGCAACGGGATCTCACCGGTGCCCTCCAGACTCGGCTGCCGGCACTGCATCGCCGCCCAGTCGCGCAGGCTCAGCTGCAGTTCGAAGACTTCCTCGCAGGAGACGACGCGCTCCATCGACGGGATGGCACTGGCCAGGCAGTTGAGCGTGGTCGTCTTTCCGGCCTGGGTGCCGCCCGCGACCAGGATGTTGAGGCCCGAGGAGACGGCCGCGCCGAGGAACCTCGCAGCGGGGGCGGTGATCGTGCCGAGCCGCACCAGGTCGTCCAGGTGCCGGGCCCGTGCCACGAACTTGCGGATGTTGATCAGCCAGTGGCTGCGGGTGATGTCCGGGATGGCCACGTGCAGTCGACTGCCGTCGGGCAGTGTCGCGTCCACGAACGGCGAGCTGAGGTCGATGCGGCGGCCGCTGGGCTTCAGCATCCGCTCGACGAGGGTGCGAACCTGCTCGCCGGTCAGGATGGTCGGCGTCAGCTCCGACACGCCCTGGCGCGCCACGAACACCCGCTCCGGTTCGTTGATCCAGATCTCCTCGATCGTCGGATCGTCGAGGTAGGGCTGCAACGGGCCGTAACCCAGAACGGCGTCCAGAACGCGCTGAGTGGCTTTCTCCCGGTCGCCGAGCGGCGCCAGACCGCCGTGCAGGCTGCGCTCCTCGTAGTCCTGCACCGCGTCCCGCACCAAGGCGTGGAGCACCTGCTGGTCATGGGCCGGATCCAGTCGTTGCCGACGGATCAGCTCGCGGATCTCGTCCTCGATGACATCTGCGCCATCCATCGGACACCTCCCCTGAAACTCGCGTCCACGTCCGCAGTGAACCTGGACATAAAACACATGAACCGGCCCGGGATGGCGCGATCGGCCAAAAGATTTACCAACGCCATACCTTTGTGACCAACCCTCGGACACCCTGCCCCGGCGTCGTTCCGATCGATCTCCCCTGAGCATCCACCACCCGGACAGCCCGTGGAGGTTATCCACAGGCGGCGGTCCTCCGCGCAGCAGGGGTGCCCCCGATCGGCTGAGAATCGCCACATGACCACAGCTGCGACCGAGACTCCTACCGCCACGCGCAGCGCCTCCGAGCGCGCGCTGCGCGTGCACCTGGTGCCCGCGAACGGCGACCCGATCACCGTCTGTGTGCGCGCGCCGGAGGGCACGACCTGGTCGGCGGCACGCGAGGCCATCAGCGGATGTGGCATCGCCGTGCCCGATCAGCTGTATGCCGGCAGCCGACTGCTTGCCGAGGACACGCCTCTCGGGCACCCGCCGCTGATCAACGGCGTGCAACTGAGCAGACACCCGACCGCGGCCGACTCCCGTCATCTACTCGAATTGGTCGTCACCGAGGGGCCCGAGGTCGGGGCGCGCACCGCGCTGGGCCGGCAGGTGCAACGCATCGGTCGCGCCTCGTCCAACACCCTCACGCTGCGGGACCCGGACCTCTCCCGCACGCACTTGATCGTCGGGCTCGACCAGGGCCGGGCGATGGTCTCCGACACCGGGTCCACCAACGGCAGCCGCATCGACGACCGGCCGCTGGCGGCGGAGCGCCCGGTGGAGTTGCGCGCCGGGCAACGACTGCGTGCCGGGTCGACGACCTTCGCGCTCGAACGCTCACTCTCAGCCGACGACTCCGTGCTCACCGATGACTCGTGCCGCGTGCCGTTCCAACGAGCGCCGCGAACACCGTTGGAGATCAACGAGATCGAGCTCGATCGACCAACGCCTCCCCGCAAGCCCGAGCGGCACAAACTGCCGTGGCCGGTCATCGTGCTGCCCGCGATCCTGGCGCTGGTCATGGTGGTCGTGATGCACAACGCGATGTTCCTGATGTTCGCGTTGCTGGGCCCGGTGATGATGATCGGTCAACACGTCACCGAACGCCAGGGCGGATCGAGCCGGGCCAAGACGCAGCGTGCGGAGTATGCCGATGCGCTGCGCCGCCTCGACGACGACAAGCAATCGGCGGTGGACACCGAGCTCGGCATACGGCGTCGGATCACGCCGCCGATCAGCGAGACGCTGCGGACCGCCATCGCACGCGACGGGCGGCTGTGGTCGCGTGCGCCGTCACATCACGACTACCTGGTGTGCCGGGTCGGCACCGGCCGGATCCCCAGTCAGGTGCGGGTGACCGGCGGTGGCCGCGGCACCGAGACACTCCTGCTGCCGAACGCACCGATCTCCTTCTCCGCCAACGACGCCCGAGTGATCGGCGTCTCCGGAGCTGCCGCCGATCGTGCCCGTATGACGCAGGGGATCGTCCTCCAGTTGGCGGCGTGGCAGTCACCGCACTTCCTGCGCTTCGTCATCGTCTGTGACAGCACCGCCGCCCGGAAGCGTTGGGCCTGGGCCACCGCCCTGCCGCACGTCACCGGCACACCACACTCCGCGAGCACCATCGTCGACCTCGAGACCGACGAAAATGCCTGCACCCGTGCACTTTCCGAGCTGTTGCCGGAGAAGAACGACAGTCCGAGCTTGCACAACGAGACGCCGGTGGTGTCGACCGTCGTCATACTCGACGACTGCGCGCGGCTCAGCAATCGGCCGGAGGTCACCGCGCTGCTGCGGGAGGTCGAACGTGCTGGTGTCGCGCTGATCGCGGTCGGTGATGACGGAGACCTACCCGCCGAGTGCCAGGTGTCGATCGGTGTCCCGACCAGCACCACGGTCACGATCGCGGGCACGGTCAACGCCACCGGCTGCCCCGACCTGCCCGATGCCACGCTCGCCCGCGCCGTCGCCACCAGGCTGGCGGGCATCCGCGACGCCACTCCCGACGTCGGCTCCGGCGCACTGCCCGATCGCGCCGCGCTGCTGGACGTATGGCGCTCCGCCGGCTGCGATGCCACTGACGCCACACGCGTCCGCGACCAATGGCGTATGACGCCCCGGTCGACCGTCGCTCCGTTGGGCCTGACCGTCGACGGGGTCCTCCGCATCGACCTGGCTACCGATGGCCCACACGGACTGATCGCGGGCACCACCGGAGCGGGCAAGTCGGAGTTGCTGCAGACTCTGGTGACGTCGCTGGCCCTCGCGAACCGTCCGGACGAGATGGTCTTCGTGCTCGTCGATTACAAGGGCGGTGCGGCGTTCCAGGATTGCGCACTGCTGCCGCACACCGTCGGCCTCGTCACCGATCTGGATGCTCATCTGACCGCCCGGGCGCTGACGTCGCTCGGCGCGGAGGTCCGTCGTCGCGAGCAGGTGCTGGCCGCCGTCGGGGCCAAGGACATCGAGGATTACCAACGGATTCCGGGTGTGGCGACACTCGCCCGACTGGTTCTCGTCATCGACGAGTTCCGGGTCCTGGCCGAGGAGATGCCGGACTTCATCTCCGGCTTGGTCCGGTTGGCCGCCGTGGGGCGTTCGCTCGGCGTACACCTCGTGCTGGCGACGCAGCGTCCCGCCGGCGTGGTCTCCGCGGACATCCGGGCCAACGTCAACCTGCGCATCGCTTTGCGCGTGCGTGACAGCTCCGACTCGCAGGACGTGATCGACGCCGCCGATGCCGCGCAGATATCGGCAGCACTCCCGGGCCGTGCGATCATCCGCACCGGCGGCGGGCGGCCGGTGACGTTCCAGACCGCCCGGATCGGCGGGTGCAGCACCGGCGACACGGCCGACATCGAGGTGTCCGTCGCGGACGCCGGCCGCGCACCGACCCGGCTGAGCGCACTCGACGAGCCCGGAGGGCCGACCGATCTGCAACGTGTGGTCGCAGCGGTCACGGCCGCGAGTGCAGAGCTGGCCGTCAACGTTCCCGAATCCCCCTGGCTGCAACCACTTCCGGCCTCCGTGACCGTCGACGACCTGCGGGGGGTGCCGCACAGCGTGGGCGGCGAGCCGTGCCGGTCGGAAGCGATCCCGTTCGGCCTCACGGATGTCCCACAGGAGCAGACCACACGGCCGATCGCGTGGGACCTCGACGCCGACGGACACCTGGCGGTCATCGGCGGACCACGCAGCGGCCGGTCATCGCTGCTACGGACCATCGCCGTGCAAGCCGCCCGCACCTGGCCACAGCAGGGCCTGGCGGTCTATGTCATCGACGCCGGGTCCAACCTCGGATCCCTCGACGCGCTGCCGCAGGTGGGGGCCGTCATCGACCGGGACGACGCGGGCCGCATCAACCAGTTGGTGCAGTGGCTCAGCGGCGAAATCCGTTCTCGGCAACAGCAGTTCGCGCGGGATCAGGTCAGCGGTTTCGCTGAGCACCTACGCTCAGGAGGTCACCTCCCCCGCATCCTGCTACTCATCGACGGCTGGGAGACGCTCACCGAGATCAGCGAGGAGACGACCCTCGGGCGGCTCACCGATGAGTTACTCCAGTTGCTCCGGGACGGCTCCGCCGTCGGGCTGTATGCCGCCGCCACCGGCGGACGCACCCTCGCGACCGGCCGGGTGGTCAGCAGTTTCCCCCGCAAGCTGCTCCTCCGGCTCGCGGACTCCGGGGACGCGGTGCTGCTGGGCATGCGGGACGCCGACCTGCCCGAGACGATGCCGCCGGGCCGGGCGGTGGTGTGCCCGGACGGGCTCGAGCTGCAGGTCGCGACACCGATCGTGGACCTGACGGGTTCCGCTGTGGCACAGCACATCTCATCGATCGCAAAGCGCATGCGTGCCAGCGAGGTGCACCGTTTCGCGCCGATGCCGGAGCAGTGCCGACGGGCCGACCTGCCGTCCCCCACGGACCAGGTCGTCCTCGGCATCGGCGGCAGCGACATCGCACCGATCGGGCTGCCGTTCGGTGGGTTCGGTGAGCTGGCCGCGCTCATTGCCGGGCCGCCACGCAGCGGCCGCACGACCGCGCTGGCGACGGTTGCGCACCAGCTCTCCGACCGACCCATGTGCTGGGTCGGCGGTCACCGGGCTCCGGCGTCGCTTCCGCCGGACACGGAGGTCATCGACGCCGGAGTGCCGGAGGCACTCGCATCCTGGCTCAACGAGCACCCGGGCGGCGTGTTGCTGGTCGACGACCTCGACGAGATGCTCGGATCCCCGATCGACGACCTGGTCACCGACTATCTGCAGCACGGTCGTCGGCATGGCGGGATCGTCTGTGCCAGTGGACGATCCGACACGCTCAGCAACGCTTACCGCGGTGCGGTGGCAGAGCTGCGACGTAGGCAGACCGGCGTCATCCTGCAGCCCGGGCGTCGCGACGGCGACCTGCTCGGCGCCCGGCTGGGTCCGGCCGGACGACCGGCTCCGGGGCGCGGCGTCCTCGTCATACGCAGTCGGGCCGTGCCGATCCAGGTTGCAGCATGACCCCGCCGAATGACGGCTTCTTCGCCGACTGACGGTCGGATCGGATCGTCAGTCGGCGAAGAATCCGTCATTCGACATTCAGGGTGTGGTCGTCAGAGGCCGAGCTTGAGTTCCTGCCGGCGCTGCTGCACCAACAGCACCCGGAGCCCATCGTCGCCCGCGCTGAAGCCGCGGGTAGATCCCGCGGGGACGTGCACGAGTTCCCCTGCCGCCAAGGGGAGTTGCCCGACCTCGGTGACCAAGACACCATCACCGGACAGGACGTGGGCCAGTACATCGCAGCCCGGACCACGGTGCGGCTCAAGGGCGACACCGGCAGGCACCTCGACCACGCTGGCGTCCAGGTCGCGGTCGCGACCACCTAGGCGCCATACGGCACCGTCCGCACCCGGCTTGCCGCCGAGGTCGTCCGCCCGGCCGAGCGGCCGCGGGGTCGGGGTGCTCGAACGCCGGGTGATCCGGATCTGCCAGTCGCGCATCTCCTGGTTGAGGTATTCCCAGTCGTAGCCGCCGGGCCATTCGGCCTCGAACTCGTCATGCAGGTGTTTCGGGTCATGATCGTTGACCAGCACGAAGGAGTCGCCGACCGCGAGATCCCCGAAGGTCGCGAAGATCGTCGGGTGCTTGTCCGGCTTGCGCATGCCCCGTACGTCCAGGGTCTGAGCGGTGGCGTCCGTGGTGGGATCTGTGGCGGGGCTCGAGTCGGACATGGGGCCTGCTTCCGGTCGGTTGAGATTTCACAACGTGATGTTGTGTAAATTCTAGGCATGACTGATTCCGCCGTCGCTCTCGGACCACTCGCCGACGAACTCCTCGCCCAGTCCGCTGCGGCATCCAGCGGTCGGGCGACCCGTGCACTGCACGCCGCGCCAGGCGGGGTGCTGACACAGGTAGTGCTCGCGCTCATGTCCGGGCGCGAGCTCTCGGAGCACGAGAACCCCGGTGAGGCCTTCCTGCAGATCCTGCGTGGCCGCGCCCGGCTCACCGCTGGGGACGAGCAGTGGGACCTCGGGGCGGGTGACCTGGTCGCCATACCGCAACGCCGGCACGCTCTGCTGGCGCTGGAGGACGCGGTAGTGGTGCTGACCATGGCGCGGGTGACGTCGTTGTGAGTGCCACCCGGGCCACGATCCTGCAGGTGTTGCGCGACGACGCCGAGCTGTTGACGATCGCGCAGGTCGCCGAACGAGCCGGCGTGCACCCCAATACCGTGCGCTTCCACCTGGATTCGCTGCTCGCCAGCGGACAGGTCGAGCAGGTTCGCGCAACCCCGGACGGCCCCGGCCGGCCGACCATCCTGGTGCGCGCGGTCGCCGCGATGGACCGCAGTGGCCCGCAGCACGCCGAGACACTGGCGCAGTTGCTGCTCGCCGACATCGAGTCGCGGCCGCACCCGCAGGAGCACGCACGCGAAGCCGGTCGCAGGTGGGGCCGTCGCATCGCCGAGCGCGTG
The DNA here is from genome assembly GCF_014640635.1 of Flexivirga endophytica. Lineage (GTDB taxonomy): Bacteria > Actinomycetota > Actinomycetes > Actinomycetales > Dermatophilaceae > Flexivirga > Flexivirga endophytica. Next base: position 6,793 of record NZ_BMHI01000001.1, on the reverse strand, counting down.
TATGCCGACGGCGCCGCCCCGGTCACCGGTCTCGTCGACGCCCTCGATGAGCTCGAATTCGCGCCCGAGCGCTCGAAATCCACGCAGTCATCGACGCGGATCGGACTGCACCACTGCCCCTTCCTCGACTTCACCACTCCGACGGGCGGGCTGGTGTGCGCCATACATCTGGGGCTGATGCAGGGCGTGCTCGACGGGTCCGACAGCGCCATACGGGTGGAACGGCTGGACCCGTTCGTACGGCCCGACCTGTGCTGCGCGCACCTGTCGTCCGCGAGCTGACCTACCGCAGGCAGTTGCCGACCGACGTCAGGAACCGATCGAGGTCGTCCTCGGTGCTGTACGGCGCCAGGCCGATCCGCAGCCCGGAGTCGACACCGAGCCGGCGCGCCGGCTCGTAGGCGTAGAACGTCCCGGCCGGTGCGTCGATGCCATCCGCCGCGAGACGGTCGGACACCTCCGCGGCCGGAAGATCGGCGAATGTCATGAACAGCGTCGGCGTCCGGTGCCCGGCGAGGGAATGGACCGTCACGCCCGGCAACTGCGCGAGACCGTCCTCGAGTCGTGCACGCAGCGTGTCCTCGTGCTGCTCGAGCGCAGCGAGCGAGGCGCGCAACCGGTCCCGGCGGGTGCCCTCGGCCGGAACGAGTCCTGCCAGGAAGTCGACTGCCGCCGTGGTCCCGGCCAGCAATTCGTATGGAAGCGTGCCGAGTTCGAAGCGCTCTGGCACGTCGTCGGTCGACGGCCGCAGCTTGTCGGGCGCGAGGTCGCGCAGCAGGTCGGCCCGGCCGGTCAGCACCCCGCAGTGCGGACCGAGGAACTTGTATGGCGAGCACACGTAGAGATCCGCACCCAGCGCCGGCACGTCGACGAAACTGTGCGCCGTGTGGTGCACCCCGTCGACATACAGCAGGGCCGGCGTGCCGTGGACCAACTCCGCGACAGCGGCCAGATCCGGCCTCGTACCAATGAGATTCGAGGCGGCCGTCACCGCGACCAACCGGGTGCGCGGCGTCAATTGATCGGCGACGGACGCCAGATCGAGCTCACCGGTGGCCGGGTCGAAATCCGCCCAGCTGACCTGCACCCCGGCGCGGCCAGCGGCGATCAGCCACGGGCCGACGTTCGCGTCGTGATCCAGCCGGCTGAGAATGATGTCGTCGCCGGACCGCCAGCCCTGGGACAGCGTGCGCGCCATCTCGAACGTCAGTGCCGTGGCGCTGCGGCCGAAGGCGACCGTCCCCGGGTCGACGCCGAGCAGATCGCCCATCGCCGCACGCGCACCCAGCACGATCGCATCGGCGTTGCGCTCGGCCGGTGTGCGCCGGCCGCGGTTGGACAGCGGCGCGGTCAGCGCGTCATACACGGCTCGGGCGACCGGCTCGGGAGTCTGCGTCCCACCCGGAGCGTCGAAGTGCGCCCGCCCGCTGCGCAATGACGGGAACTGCTCCCGCACCGCCGCGACGTCATACTGCCGAGTTGTTGTCGAGTGCTCCATCGCATGGCCTTTCGCGGGTACCGAAGGTGACGAGTCTTCAGCATCCCAGCCGTTCAGCGCACGGGTTCACCCGGCTTCGCGCCCTCGACCGCGGCCGGTGCCTTCCCCGGCGTGGCGGTGCGGGAGAGCACCACCAGATTGGCGATCACGGCGAGGATCAGGACGAGCAGGACGGTCGGCAGCACGTCATGCCGCGGCAGCGACGGCCCATCGGCGAACTCGTCCCAACGCGCCCACACCACCGCACCCGCGAGGGCGGCCCACAGTGCCGTCTCGAGCGCCGGAAGCCACTCCAGCTGCCGAAGGTGAAAACCACTGGCCATCAACGAGATCACGGCGATACCGAGTCCCGCGAGCGGGGTCAGCCAGTCCGCCGTGTCGAACACCACCGGAGCCACCAGGCCGATGCCGGCGGCGACCTCGCAGGTGCCGATGAGGACCGTCAGGCCTCGTGGCAGACGGTCGAAACCGTCCCACCGCTCGGAGACGGCACCGAGCAGCTTCGGGATCCCGGCGGCGAGGAAGAAGACCGCGAGCAGCGCCTCGACGATCCACACGATCGTGTCGTACATTGCGAACCACCCCTCAACTGGAGAACTGGTGCGCGGCCGCAGCGCCTGGCGCAACTGCGGTGCCGCCCAATGCCGATGGGTCGAAATAGCGCACCTCATAAGTGCGTTCGGCAAACCGCCAGCCATTCTCGGTACGCCGATACCGGTCGTGGTAAACGCCGTAGTTCACCCCTTCTCGGCCGTCCGTCAACCGGGCGAGCTCGTGCACGTAGGTGCGTCCGGACGCGCTGTCCCCGTTGAGCTCGACAGCGCCGGAATGACTGGTCTGGACGAAGAAGTCCCACGCGCCCTGGAGTCTCTCGCTGTCCCGGGCGATCGCGGAGCCGATCGACTCCAGCGGGACATCGGGCATCCGTAGCACGCCGTCGTCGGTGAAGAGTGCTGCGATGCGCGCAGGATCGTGCATCATCACCGCATCGGTGAATTCCGCTCGTAATGCTTCGATCTCGACGCGGTCGGCTACTGGTTGCAGGTCTGGCATCTGACAAGTCCTCTCAGAGAATCGGTGATGCCTGGTTCGACGCAGCGACGCCCACAAATGTCAGGTGCACGGGCAGACCTGACATTTGAGCGCCGGACCGTGTCGAATGAGAGGAGACCACCAGGAGGCTGAGGACGTGAGCACACCGATCGACCCGGAGGCCGGCGACGTCGAAGTGCGCTCGGTCATGGACGAGCGCCGGAACCTGCTCAACGTCGGCTACCGACTGTTGGGCTCACTCATCGAGGCCGAGGACGTGGTGCAGGAGGCCTACACCCGCTGGTACGGCATGTCACCGTCGGAGCGCGCCGCGATCGAGAACCCGGGCGCCTGGCTCACCACGGTGACCAGTCGCATCTGCCTCAGCCAGCTGACCTCGGCGAGGGTGCGCCGTGAGACGTATGTCGGGAACTGGATCCCCGAGCCACTACCGGGCCCGGACATGGCGACCCATGGAGCCTCCGACGACGTCGCCGCCGATCCGGTCGACCGGGTCACCCTCGACGAGTCGGTCGGCATGGCGCTGATGGTCGTCATGGAGTCGATGACGCCGGCCGAGCGGGTGGCGTTCATCCTGCACGACGTCTTCGGCTACCGGTTCGCGGAGATTGCGGAGATCGTCGGCCGCAGTCCGGGCGCCTGCCGTCAGCTGGCGTCGTCTGCACGCTCACGGGTCCGCGCAGCCGGGGCCGACGCGGCGTCAGCGGTCCGGCGCCCCGACGTGATCCGTCGATTCGAGGCGGCCTGGCGTGCGAAGGACATCGACACACTGGTCGAGTTGCTCGACCCGAGCGTGGTCGCCACGGCCGACAGCGGTGGCCGCGCTGTCGCCTTCCGTGAACCTCTGGAGGGTCGCGACGCCGTCCTCGAGGTGTGGCTACAACTCGCCGACCGCATCGGCGAGCTGACGCTGCACCAGCGATCGGTCAATGGTCAGCCAGGTCTGATCGCCAAGGACGCCGAAGGGACGACCGTCAGCATCTATGCCTTCGACGTCGTCGACGACGTGATCCGCCGCATCTGGGCCATCCGCAACCCGGACAAGCTCGGACCCTGGCTGGCCTGACGAGTGCTGGCCCCAACCCGCCTCGTCGGCGATCGAGACCGTCAGCCCACCGAGCAGGAACGCGATCAGCACCGCCACGAGCGACCCGGTGGGCAGGGCCGGCACCCGGCGTCGCCACCCGGTGTCGGACGCCGTCATACCGTGGAACTCGTGCGTGAGCGCGTGGCCCTTGCCGCGGCTCAGCAGCCACTTGTTGACCGGCACCGCGACGAGGAACGCAGCGGTCAGCGAGATCATCATGCCGACCCAGAAGACGACGTTGACCAGGCCGGCGTTCATCGCCCCGGGAAGCACGAGCATGACGAGGTTGTCGGCCACTTCCATGGTCGCGATGGACAGCGTGTCCGCAGCGAGCACGACACTGAGCGCTGCCAACGGCGCCACACCGACCTTCACGAGCGGCAGCGTCGAGAGCGAGTAACCGAAGACGAACGCCAGCGCGATCGAGATCGCCACGGACCATCCGCTGCCCAGGCCCGCGCCGGTCGCGATCATCAGGCCGGCGATCTCGCCGATCGCACAGCCGGTGAGGCAGTGCAGGGTCGCCGCGACCGCCATCGACAAGTTCGCGCCGGCATGGTGCTCGTGCGTTGCGGACATCTCATGATGCTGATCGTGCTGGTGGTCCATCGGCCTCTCCATCACCCGTCGGTTGCGCGTCGACCATGTCGAACATATACCCCCTACGGGTATATTCCACACATCGTTCCATCGCGAGCCACCGCGGCCGGAGATCGGTTCGCAGCCACGGCTCCCTGGCTGTTCATCCCGTCACATCGAGCGAATTCAAGTGGAGCATCCCTCCGGTTGGGCGTAGCGTCGAATGCATACGGATGAACCCTCCACTTCACCGCATCGACGGGGGGAAAGATGACCATCGGACACAGCCTCACTTTCCGGTCCGCGCCGCCTCGCGGCCACCGGAGGGCACAGGTCGCCCACCCGGCTACGCCGCACCGGAGGGCGTCACCCGCCATACGCTCTGCGGCGCGCGAGTTGTTGCTGCTCGTCATCCTCTACGTCGGCTACACCGGCAGCCGTCTGCTGGCCGATGACAACCTGTCGGACGCCGCCGGTCGCGCCAAGGGTCTGCTGCACGTCGAGGCCGTCCTCGACGCCGATTGGGAGCACCGGATCAACGCCGCCTTCGTCGACCACGACTGGCTCGGCCTCTTCGGCAGCTATTGGTATGCCGCCGGCCACTACGTGGTGACACTGGCCGTGCTGATCTGGCTGTATGCCCGACACCGTCACGTCTACTTCCGGGCGCGGACCGCACTCGTCACCGCCACCCTCGTCGCGCTGATCTTCTACCTGGCGATGCCGACCGCTCCCCCGCGGCTCGTCGGCGGCTTCACCGATGTGCTCAATCTGCACGCCGACGTCGGATGGTGGGGCGCCGAGGCGTCCGCGCCGAAGGGCATGGGCAGCACCACCAACCAGCTTGCCGCGTTCCCGTCGATGCACGCCGGCTGGGCGCTGTGGGTTGGCCTCGCGATCGCTGCGGCGACGCGGTCGTGGCTCGCCCGCGTACTCGGATTCGCTTATGCCGCAACGACTGCCGTCGTCGTGGTTGGCACCGCCAACCACTGGGTCGTCGACGTGGTCGTCGGCGGCGCCGTCGTCGCACTCGCCTGGCTGGCGTCGGCGGCCGTGTCCCGAGCGGTTGCGACTGCGATGGCGCGCATCCGGGACCTCAGGGTCCAGGTCACGGTGCCGTATGCCGTGCCGGTCCCCGGCTTCCGGCTCACCATCAGCCACAAGTGACGAGGCACCCGCCTGCTTCGCCGGTCACGACCGAGATGCCACAGCGCGACGTCGGTAGGACCAGGTCAGCACCAAGAGTGCCGGACCCCACAGGTTCAACGGCGCGTAGCAGGCGGTGAAGACGGCCACCCAAGTGCCGCTCGCCATACTGCCCGGCCCGTGGCCCGTCCACACCGGCCAGAAGCCGACCGTCCAGATCAGCACGAGCGCCACCGAGCCCAGCGCGGCGGCGGTGATCACGGCCTTCGGTCGGACCGCGCGGCCCCCGAGACGCGGCACCCAACGTGGTATCTCCTCGCCCAACGGCTGGACCAGGCCGAACGCGGTCAACGCAACAGCCTCGGAGAGGAGGCTGATGACCGCTACGTAGACCGAGCTCCACCCGTGCGAGACCCAGCGGTCGCCGTCGGGATCCAACTGGCCCATGGAAAACCCGAAGGCCACCGCCAATCGCCACAGCCCCGAGGGCAGCACCAGCAGTGGGATCGCATGTGCCAGCCGGCGGGCCCACCGCGGCGCCGCGCATCCTGCGTCGTCGTCCGAGGTTCGGGTGCGGCTGGCTGTGCTGAGAGTGGTCATTCCTGCACTCTTGCCCCGACGCCGTGCCCTCGCGTCCCTCGGCGGAGTGGACTGTGCCCCTCGATGGAGGGAACTGCGCAGCTTTGCCCTGGTATGACGAAAGCGCCTCGAACTCCGAAGAGTCCGAGGCGCTTTCCGTGCTACTTCACAAGTACCGCCGGATCACGGTGTCACGAGCAGCGCCTTCGCTGCCGCACCGTCGGCAAGACTGATCTGGTTCCACCACGCGGCACGCGAGGACCGCACGATCCGGTTCAAGTCGTTGTCCGGTCACGCTCAGACCGAGGCCGTCGAGTCGAGCGAAGGCGCTCAGGTCAGGGCGGCCGAAGCCGGCCGGCGGGGTAGCGTCGGACACGTCGAGGTCTTTCGGATGGATGGCGTAGGAACCTCCGTCGTCGGGAGACCTCGGCGTCTATCTGCGGACCGACGCGCCCGGCCGACCTACACCGTCATCTGAGAAGACCCCTGAAACGTCTTCGACGACGACGGGACCGGCGAGGAGGAGGGCGCGGTGAGCTAAAGGAATGGAGCTTGCTCGGCTTCGACGCCGCCGCAAGCTCCGGTGAAACGGTCGGTACTGGTCGGTCGTCGTCGGTCACCACCGGATGGCGGCGTCCCCCCACGCTCGGCGTTTGCGCAGGTCAGCGGCTCGTTCGCCCAGTGGGCGCATCAAGCGATAGACGCAAAGCCGACGTGATTAGGTCGTCGGTTCGATTCCGACAGGCGGCTCCGGCGAACAGCCCCTGACCTGCGCAAACGCAGGGCAGGGGCGGTTCGGTTCTGGTGGTCGCGCGATGCGCTGGCCTCACGGCTCTGCCCGACACCGACGT